>NZ_JARHUD010000001.1 GCF_029222965.1 Aquibaculum arenosum
TCGATACCGCGCTGGCCCGCGCAGACTGAGTGCATCCGGCCCAGCCTACAAAGAAGAGCCCACAAAGATCAGGATGTCACCAATGACCAAAGGTTTTCCGCGCGGTGCGCTGCGCGCTCTTCTCCTGCGCGCTCTTCTCCTGCGCGGTCTTCTCCTGTGCGGCGCGCTCGCGCCGCTGCCCCTGGCGGCTGAGGCGCCGTCGGGAAGCTGGATGCGGCTCGACGATGCCTTGATCGAGCTTGCCGACGCGCGCTGCGGCGAGATCTTCGACGGGCAGGAATACATCATGCAAAGCAATGGGGACGAGTTCCTCAAGCTGCGCTTCGAGCACATCCCGGAAAGTGCCGGAGACTTCGATTTCAGCCAGCCGCGGCATGTGAGTGTTTCCCGCAGACAGGAGGGTGAGGCCTTCTATCTGCTCGATCGAAGCATGCCCCTGGAATCACAGGGCGACACAAGCGGCGCGAGCGGTTCAGCTTTCCTCTATCCGGAGAACGACGCGGCCCGCGAACGGCACCCCGACGGCGCGGAACTCGCGTTCGCGCTACGCTGCGCAGCCGACTAGGGGTAGGGCGATGGGCATCTTCTGGTTGGTCCTGCCATGGCTGCGGCGCGTCGTTCTGGTCGCTGCGCTTGCCTTGCCCGCGCTCGGCCTGCTTTCCCAGGCCGGGGCGCAGCCGAGCGATCCGAACGCGCCCTACAAGGACGCTTATGATGTTCAGACGCGCGGCCTGCTTGTGGGAAGCTGGCAGGGCACGATCGGCGGCAGCAAGCTATCGCAGGCCGACGGCCAGCTAGGCGGACAGGCAGTCTTCGTGCGCCGCGGTTACCAGGGGCGCGATAGCTTCGGCATCGTGCTGCACGACCATCGCCATCGCAACGGCCTGGAATACTCGGATATCAGTATCGGCGACATCCCCTGCGGCCCGGATGGCGGCACGCTGCAGGCCATCACGAAGCTGGAGCCGACTCCCCTTGGCGCAAACGTCATTTTCCACAATCGCGTTGCAGATACCCGCAGCAGCGATTTCCGTGTGGATGGACGATACGGGGTCGAGCCGGAAAACCCCGCCACGCTGCGAAGCGTCTGGAACGATGACGGACTGAGCCTGCGCCTGTCCGGCCCCTTCATTGCGGCAGTGGTGCCGATCCGCAATGGCGCCTTCGACTATGAGCGTCAGAACGAGGGATGGCTGGATCGAATTCACCTCGACGTGGAGTTCACGCTGGAGCGCGACTCGGAGTTCTTCGAGCTGACCCTGTGCGAAGAGCCAGAAGTCTTCCACGTGGTGGAAAGCAGGCCAGAGAGCGGACGCGAGAATGTGCTTCTCGATGGCGCGGATTTCTTCATCGAGTTCAGCGACGAACTGGCCGCTGGCAGCGTGGACAGCACCACTGTCTTCATGACGACCCGCGACGCGGACAACGGCCTCGTGTTTGTTGATCTTGATCTCAGCCTCGAGGACGAAAGCGGGGCCGAGGACAAGGCCCGAATCCGGATCGAACCGCGCGAACCCCTGCTTCCGGGCACCGTCTATGAGATATCTGTTACCGGCGGCGAGGAGGGGGTTCGTGGCTACGAGAGACAGGTCCTGGAGCAGGATTTCACCTTCTCAGTTTCGACGGTGATCGATCCGGAGGACCTGCGCCTCGAGATTCATCAAGTTTCCAAGAACGCGCCGCTCATAAAGGGTAAGCCTGCCGCCGCACGGGTCTTTGTCGAGTGGTACGAGCGTGAGGATGTGAATCCCGCCTGGCAGGTCCTGCGCTACTCCCTGGAGGCCGAGATACGTGATTATCGGGATCGGACGATTTTCCCGGAGATGTCGGAGACCATCAAACGCACCGATGTCCTCACGGAGGAGGATTACCGGCTGGGCCGCCACGCGGTGAATCTCTTCGGCTGGACGCCATCATCGGGCAGCCTGCCAACCACCTTCATCGCCCATATCAAGCCGCAGGACCCGTGGCCCGAGGATGTCGAGCCCGAGCCGCTGCAGGTCAGCCTCGGGATGCAGTACCCGCTGAATCAGAGCGATCTGCTGCTTTTCGACTACTACGTGGCAGAGCATGCGGAATGGAGCGAGGAGGGCGCGGACGCCGACACCATCATGGCAGTCCAGGCCGCCGCCCGGCGCGAGCAGGCCTTTCTCAATCAGATCCTGCCCGTGCCGCGCGTCGTGGGGCGCTATCAGGGGAGCTACAACATCGCGCGCCTCGCCTGTGAGATCCCGGGCCTCTCCCATCTCGTCTGCGACGAGAACAAGGGGGACCTCATGGCGCTCTTCA
This sequence comes from Aquibaculum arenosum, assembly GCF_029222965.1. Classification (GTDB taxonomy): domain Bacteria; phylum Pseudomonadota; class Alphaproteobacteria; order Kiloniellales; family DSM-21159; genus Aquibaculum; species Aquibaculum arenosum. The sequence continues at coordinate 2,290 of NZ_JARHUD010000001.1, forward strand.
GCCTGTTCTATGAGCACATCTCCGCGCGCTCGATCGCAGACGTCATCGTCTCCTACCACCCGCCCAGCCTCGGCGGCACCGGGCGCGCCTACGTGCCCTTCGACCAGGCGCCGTCGCTGATTGCCAGACCGGGGGAGACGCGCGGCAGCAGCGCGGCCGATCCGGCGCTGCAGGCCCTGCACCGCTCCGACCGGGTGAACCGGAATATGATCGTCATGAGCACCTCTCCCCTGCGCGGCCACACGGCCCCGGCCATCGTCGATGTGCCGCTGGTCGCGCACGAGTTCGGCCATGTCTTCGCCTTGCCCCACACGCCCTATGCGGACGACGGCGCCCACCGGGCGGAAATCTGCGAGGCTTATGGCCGCTCGGCGGCGGAGGATATCGACGGGATGCGCATCGCCCTCGACGGGGCGACCGGCTGGCAGAAATCCAGCGAATTCGGAAACGCACAGTCGCGCTCGCCGATTCGCAATCTCATGTTCCCCTGCGCCACGCTCCCCCGTGACCTCTACTGGATCGACCCCGATCAGTACGCCTGGCTGGTCGATCGCATGCCGGCGCTGCTGCGCAATGCGCGCCGCCAGCGGGCGGGTCTTTCCGTTGAGCCCGCAGTCCGGCAGGCGCAGTCGGACGAACGATGGGGCGGCCTGCTTCGCCGCGCCTCGTTTCAGGGGCAGGACGGTAGCGCGCCCGGGCATCGCTGGCTGATGCTCTCGGGCCTGGTCCAGGGAGGGGAGGCGGCACTCCTGCCCGCCATTCCCGTCCCGGGTCCGCGCGAGGCCCTCTCGGGCGAAGGTGGTGCCTATGAGCTGCGTGTCGAGGATACCTCGGGCCGGGTGCTGGCGCGTGCGCCGGTTGGGCCCACGGGTCCGGAAGGAGACGCCTGGCCCTTCTCGGTGACGGTGCCGCTTTCCGGTAAGCCAAGCCGGATCGTGCTGCTCCACGATGGGGCGGTGCTGGCCGAGACGCGCGCGAACCCTGCCCTGACCGCGCCCGAGGTCCGCTCCCATCGCCCCGGTGGCGTCTATCGCGCCGGCGAGGCTCTGCTGTGGGAGAGCGAACCGGCGGAAGGGCTGACCTATAGCGTGCGCTTTACCGGCAACGGGAAGGACTGGAGCACCCTGGCCGTGCTCCTCGGGCAGCCGCGCTTCACACCCGACCCGGCGACCCTGGCGCCTGGGCCGGGCTCCGCATTCGAGATCGTCGCCCAAGACGGGGTGAGCGAGCGCAAAACACGACTGCCGGTGCAGGTCGAGGTGCCGCTGCAGCCGCTGGCAAGCTGGCCGGAAGCGGGTGCGGTGCTCGAAGCCGGTGCCGCTGCCGGGCTCGCCTTCAACGTGCCGATCGATGCCGAGACGCTGGACGCCATCGAGCTTCGGGCCGACGGCGTCCTCGTCCCGGCCAGGGTATCCCTCGACCCCTCCGGCATGCTGGTCTCCATCGCCCCGCAAGCGCCGGAGGCCGGTGTCACCTACACCGCGCTTGCCGATAGCGGTCTCCGCGCCCGTGACGGTCGGCCGCTGGATGCCGGCATCGAAATCCGTTTCACCGTCGCGCCGCTCCCATCCGACAACTTGGAGCCGGCACCCGAGGCTGCCGAACCGCCCGAAACCGCATCAGGGCCGGAGACGGTGGGCCCGGGGGAAATCACCCTGAACCTGGGAGAGCCGACCACCCTTCGGGCGGACATCCTGGGCTGCACCAGCGATGAAAAGGGCGACCTGGCGCGGCTTGAAACCCGGTTTCAGACCAACCCGGGGGACCATGTGCAGATCGCCATGCAACGGGTGAGCGAGGAAGCGCTGAGCGTCGAAATGTTCTTCGGGCAGGATAGGGTGTTCAGTGGCCAGGGCGGCGCCGAGGATGGCTGGCACCTCGGCCTTTCGGGAGGGCAGGTTGCTGCCAAGGGAAAGGTGGGCGCCGGCGAGGAAACCGGCTTCACGCTGACCGGCCGGTGCCCATCGTGAGTCTCATCATACTCGCCCGTTACCTCGATGTCCCGGCGTGCAGCACGTCACTAACCTTCTGGGCGAGGTCCTGGCGGCGATAGGGTTTCGGCAAAAAGTGGATGTCGAGGCCCAGCCGCCCGCCGCTCAGCATGGCGTCTTCCACATAGCCCGAAGTGAAGAGAATGGGCAGGTCGGGATAGCGCTTGCGCGCCTCCTCGGCCAGTTCGCGCCCGCTCATGCCGCCGGGCATGATCACGTCGGTGAGCAGCAGGTCGATGTCGGGGCTCACCTCCAGCACGTCCAGCGCGGCCTGGGCGTTCTCGGCCACGCTCACCCGGTAGCCGAGGCTGCGCAGCTGGCCGATCAGGTTCTGCCGCACCATGGCATCGTCTTCCACGGCCAGGATGTGTTGCTGGGTGCCCTCACGGGGGGCGAGCGGGGCTTCACGCTCGGCCAGGGCGTCTTCGCCGGCGCGCGGCAGGTAGAGGGTGACGCGGGTGCCCTTGCCGACTTCAGAATCGATGCGCGCATGGCCGCCGCTCTGATTGACGAAGCCGTAGACCATGGAGAGGCCGAGGCCGCTGCCCTCGCCGGCGTCCTTGGTGGTGAAGAAGGGTTCGAAGGCCCGCGCCGCCACCTCCGGCGGCATGCCGCTGCCCTCGTCGATCACGCTCAAAACCACGTAGCGGCCGGGGGAGAGGTCCGCGTCCTCATCGATGCCCGCTCCTCGCGAATCGAGATTGCGGGTCTCGATGGTGAGTCGGCCGCCCTTGGGCATGGCGTCGCGGGAGTTGATCGCCAGGTTGAGCACCGAGACTTCCAGTTGGCTCGGGTCGACCTCGGCCTCCCACAAATCGGGGTCGGCAATCACCTGGATCTCGATGGTCTCGCCCAGGGAGCGGCGCAGCAGGCCCTGCATGCGCTCGATCAGGGCGTTGATGTCCACCGCGCGCGGCGCCAGTGCCTGGCGGCGGGCAAACGCCAGGAGCCGCCCGGTCAACTCGGCCCCGCGCTCCGCAGCGCCGGCCACCATGGTTGCCAGTTCCTGCAGCTCCGGCTGATCGGCGAGCTGCTCGGCCAGCAGTTCCGAGTTGCCCATGATCACGGTCAGGAGGTTGTTGAAGTCATGCGCGACGCCGCCGGTGAGCTGCCCCACCGCCTCCAGCTTCTGCGCCTGTCTCAATTGCTCCTCGGTTTCGGTCTGAGCCGTGATGTCGGCCAACATGGAACAGACCGCGACTTCCCCCTGCCATTGGATGGTGAAAGCGCGATTGTCGAGCACCAGCTTTTCGCCGTCACGCCGGCGGCCCTCGACGCGATAGAGGGCCGGTGCTTCCTGGCCGAGGACCCGTGCCCGGTTGTAAGCCGTGAGCCTTCCGAGCTCATGCTCGGCAAAGAGATGCTTGCAGTCGCCCATAGCCAGGATTTCCGCGGAGCTCTCATAGCCGAACATTCGGGCCAGTGCCGGATTGACGAGAATCGGCACGAAGTCGCGGTGAACCAGGATCCCCACCGTCGCCTGATCGATCAGGCGTTCCAGTTGTTGTTGTAGTTCGCGGGTGCGTGCCTCCGCTGCGATGCGTTCCGACACATCGCGGAAACTGACCACCGCGCCGATCATCTCGCCATCCGCGCCGTACAGCGCCGAACTTTCGAACTCTACGGGAATGGGGCGGCCGTCCTTGTGAAAGAAGACCTCGCCCTCGCTGCGGCGCGTCTTGCCGTCGGCCAGGGTGTGATAGACGGGGCAATCCTCAATCGGGTAGGGGCGCCCGTCGGGGTGGTGATGGTGAAAAAGATTGTGGCTGAAGTTGTCCAGCACCTCCTCGGGACCCCAGCCCAGGATGGCCCGCGCGGCGGGGTTTTGCCGGATGGTCTTGCCCTGCCTGTCCACAACATGAAGGCCATCGGCCACCGAGTTCAGGATCTGGCCGGTCTCAAGCTGCGCGGCGCCGCGTTCGGCAATGAGACGATGCCGCTCCAGGGCAAGTGCCAACGACTGACCCAGAAACTCCGCGATGGCGGTGACGGGTGCGGGGAAGGCTGCTTCCGCAGCCGAGGCGGCAATCGCCAGGACGCCCAGCAGTTGACCATCTTCGCCATGCAAGGGGATGCCCAGGACTCGGGTATCCCGTCCTCTTTCGCCCAGAGGGCCTGCGCCGCTTTCATGCGCGGAAAACGCGAAGGTGGCCAATGACGCAGCCTCGGCGATGCGCCGTGCGATGTCCGGCGTTTCCTTGGCCGCCTCAGGTGAGGTCAGGCCGCGTTGAGCGACCAACTCAAACGCATCGTCTTTGCCTTCTTCAACAAGCCAGACTGCGCCGCGCGACGCCATATCGGCGGCGATCAGCGCGTCGAGCACCTCGCCCAACATGGCCTGGGTATCCTGCTGCTCGGCAATGGCGTGATAAACGGATGCGAAACTGCCCAGGGAGGTGCGCATGGAGTGCACCGCGCCCTCCAGGCGCCAGATCTCCTCGATCCGTGATTCGGGTCGAGGTGGTGGCGAGAAATCCAGTGCGGCGATGCGGTCCAGATCCCCGGTGAGACGCTCGAAGGGCTGGGCGAGCCTGCGGCCGGCAAGCCAAACGGCTGCGACACCGATGATCAGCACAGCTCCGAAAACCTGGAGCAGGCGCGCGCGCAGTGCCGTGGGGCGCGCGCTGATCTCGCTGATCGGTGCGGCCATGACAAACAGCGCCCGCTGTTCCTCCAGGGGCTTGATCTCGGCCAGCCAGGTCTCGCCCTGGGCGGATACCGATCCGAAGAAGGGGGCGGGGGCTTCCTCCCAGCGCTCGGCCAATGCGGCGATCACCGGCGAGCCGGCATCGGCTGCGGTGGGCAAACGGTTGCTGTCGGTTTCAAAGGCGCCCTGGGCCTGCAGTGCAGCCCGGAGCCGACCTGTGTCGCTGTAGGCAAGCAGATTGCCGTCTTCTCCCAGGACCGCCGCCTCGCTGGAGGGCGTGGGCTGGCCGCTCGGCAGACGCCGGGAGAGGTCCCAGAGCGAGAGGTCGACGCCGGCGACGGCGCCGGAGTCTGCGCGGTGGCCGGCGGAGATGCCGGGCTCACGCGTGGTGAAAAAGACATAAGGGGCGGTGAGGATGGTGGTCTCGCTGTCCTGCGCCTCAGTGAACCAGGGCCGGGTCCGGGGATCGAACTCGATATCCAGCTGCTGCGAGTCGCCCAGCGGCGTCAGACTCGCGTCGCGAAACTCGTAGCGATAACCTTCCTCTCCCGACCACTGCGTGAGCCAGGTTGCCCCCGGCGGCGGATCGAGAAGCGGGTCCTCCGTCTCCGCGTTGCGCAGCAACACGAAGTCGCCGTTCGGCCAGCCGATGTAGGCAGCCGATACCCCCGGCACGGCTTGCAGGACTGCAGCCAGGTCGCTCAGACGCGCCTCACGCTCCGATTGCTCCATCGCGCGGGCCAGCGGTGTCGCAGCGAGCGAGCTTGCCGCCGCGCTCGCGGTTTCCTTGAGGCGACCCAAGTCTTGCACCGCCAGATCGGCCCCGCCGGCGAAGGAGGCGGAAACCGTCTGATCCACCATGTCCTGGGTGATGCGGCTGGTGAGCAGGCCCAGCGCGACCGCCAGGATCCCGAACAGGAGAACAAAGGACAGGATGATATGACTGCGCAGGGACAAACGCGGCAGCTTTGCCCCTTTGCGTCCGCCTTGCTTATCGCCCCCGTCCTGGCTCATTACCTCCCGTCCCCTCTCCCTTGAAATGCAAGCCTGTACCTTCCGCCTGCTGATTCGCCTTGAAATTGAATTTCAATGAACGGCATTCTATTATTATTATATGAAAAATGGCGCCAACTCTATCGAGACTCTTTCTCAGCCAGCACCTCATGCACTTTGCGCGCCAATTCCTGGCGCCGGTACGGCTTCTGCAACAGATGGATCCCCGGGTCGAGGCGCCCGCCATGCACGATGGCATTCTCGGTATAACCGGATGTGAAGAGAACGGGAAGCTGTGGATACAACTCGAGTGCTGCCGCGGCGAGCTGTCGGCCGTTCATGCCGCCGGGCATGATGACATCGGTCAACAGCAGGTCAAAGCTATCCGTCTCGCGCAATAGGGCGAGCGCCGTCTCGCCGTTGGGCGCGCTGGTAACCCGGTATCCCAGGCTTTGGAGCTGTCGGCTGAGATGCTCGCGCACGAGCGTGTCGTCTTCCACCACGAGGATGTGGGCATCGCCCTCCTGGAGCGCCTCGGGTCGAGGCTCGATCTGCGGTAGAGCTTCCCGGTCCGCCCGGGGCAGATAGAGCTTGATCGTGGTCCCGACGCCGACTTCCGAATAGATGCGTGCATGGCCGCCGCTCTGGCGCACGAAGCCATAGACCATGGACAGCCCGAGGCCGCTGCCCTTGCCCGGCTCCTTGGTCGTGAAGAAGGGTTCAAAGACCTGGGTGCAGGCGTCCGCCGTCATGCCGAAGCCATTGTCCGAGACCGCGAGCAGCACGTAGTTACCGGGTGTGAGGCCCTGCTCCTCACGGCAATAGTCGGCGTCCAGTTCAACATTGCGGGTTTCGATGGTCAGGCGCCCGCCGTCGGGCATCGCGTCTCGGGAGTTTAGCGCCAGATTGAGAAGGGCGACCTCGAGCTGCCCGGGATCCACTTCGGCCTGCCAGAGCGCTGCATCGAGATGGATCAGAATGTCGATGTCTTCCTTGAGGGAGCGGCGCAGCAACTCCTCCAGGCGACTGATGAGGTCGTTGACGTCCACCGCCCTTGGTTCCAGCGCCTGCTGCCGCGCGAAGGCGAGGAGGTGGTTGGTCAGGTCGGCGCCGCGCTGGGCTGCCTTGGCCACCATGCTGGCCAATCGCTGCAGTTCCGGGTCCGCATCGAGCGCTTCGGCCAGCAGTTCGCCGTTGCCCAGGATCACGGTCAGCAGGTTGTTGAAGTCGTGCGCAACCCCGCCGGTGAGTTGCCCGATGGCTTCGAGCTTCTGCGACTGGCGCAGTTTGTGCTCCACGTCGCGCTGCGCGGTCACGTCGGCCATGCTGCCAACCACCCTGATGGCCCGGCCCTGGGCATCGCGCATGACGAAGCCGCGGTCGATGACCGTGGCGTAGGCCTCGTCCCATTTGCGGAAGCGGTACTCTTCCTTCCAGTAGGGCTGGTCGCTGTTGATGACGCCGTAGATCGAAGTCAGGACCCGCTCGCGATCCTCGGGGTGCAGGCGTTCACGCCAGCTTTCGGTGTCGGGGGGCGCTGCGTCCGGGTCGCAGCCGAAGCTGCGCAGGTTGTCGTTCCACCAAAGTTCATTGGTCTCCGGCTTCCAGTCCCAGATGACGTCGTTGGTGGCGCGCGCGACCAACTGGAAGCGCTCCTCGCTGAGCCGAAGTGCCGCCTCGGCCTCCTTGCGCTGCGTGATGTCGCGCTCGACCGCCACGAAGTGGGTCAGCGTGCCGGTATCGTCGAACAGCGGGATGATGTCGCATTCCAGCCAGATCTCCTCGCCGCCCTTGGTGTAGTTGAGCAACTCGACCCGCACGGGCTCTGCCGTCCCCACGGCCTGTCGGATGCGATCCAGCGCATCGCGCTGGGTCCTTGGGCCCTGCAGCATGCGCGGTGTTTGGCCGACAGCTTCTTCCCGGCTGTAGCCCGTGATGCGTTCGAAGGCATCGTTGACGTAGACGATCCGTGGCCCCTGCGGTTGATCGAGCGGATCGGCGGCGGTGATGAGCAAGATGTCGTTCGCCCGGGAGACGGCGGCTTCTAGCAGCCGGAGGCGTTCGGTATGCGCACGCTCGCGGGTGACGTCGCGAAAATAGACCGCCAGCCCGTCCGGCGAAGGATAGGCGTTGACCTGAAACCAGCTCTTCAAGCCGGGATAATAGTCGACGAAGCGGGCTGTCCTTCCCGTCTCAATCGAGCGTTCATACGCGATCTGGAAACTGCGGCCGACCGCCTCGGGAAACTCCTCCCAGACATTGCGCCCCAGCAGGCTGGCGGCGGAGCGGTTCAAGAGGCGCTCCGCCTGCGTGTTGATGAAGGTGAAGCGCCAGTCCCGGTCCAGGGTGAAGAAGGCGTCGCTGATGTTCTCCAGCGTGCTGAGCAGCCGGCCGGAAAGGTCCCGCTCTCGTTCGCGTGCCTGGACCATCTCCGTGATGTCTTGGAGCGCGCCCTGCACCCCGATGATCCGTCCGGTGGCGTCGCGGTCGGCCTCGCCCAGGGCGCGCACCCAGATTCGCTCGCCCTGACGCGTGACGATCTGCAGCGTCTCGTCGAAGGGCCGACCCTGCTCCACGCAGTCCAGATAAACCTTGCGGATGCGCTCGCGATAAGGTGGGGCATAGAAATCAATGGCTTCTTGAAGCGTCGGTGCAGCGGGGAAGGGAACGCCGTGAATGGCGGCGGTCTCTTCGGTCCAGATCACTCGGTCGGAGTCCGGCGCGGCCCGCCAGCCGCCCAGCCGCGCGGTCCGACCCGCAAGGCGCAGCAGGCTGGAGAGCTGCTCCACCTCCGCCTGTTTGTCTTGTTGCTGGGTGATGTCTTGGATCGCCCCGTAGTAGTGCGGAGCCTCGGGCGTGCCGGCGCACTCGCTGACATCACGCAAATAGCGCAGCGTACCGTCGGGGCGTACGATGCGGTAGGTAATGTCGAGGCCTTCGCGCAGCGCGTGGGCTTGAGCCTGTCGAGCACGCAGTCCCGCGCGGTCCTCGGGATGAACCAGGTCGAAGAATGCCTCGCTGGTTTGGGCTAAGCGGTCTGGCGCGATGCCGAAGATGCTGTAGCAGTGGTCGGACCAGCGTAGCAGCCCTCGTTTCGGGTCAAGTTCCCAGCTGCCGATGCCGGCGAGCCGCTGGGCCGATTGCAGCATCGCTGCCTGCCGCATCAGGCGCTTGCTCGCGAAGCCGGTGTCGTGGGCGCCCGCTATCAGCGAGGCGTCAGGCTCCAGCAGGCGGGAAATGTCGCGCACCGCAACGAGGCGGGCATGGCGCCCCTCGTAGTCCAGGCTGTGCGAGACGATGTCCACATGCACCACCCGGCCGTTTTTCAGACGATGGCGCCAGATGCCGGAGCGTTGGTGGGCGGCGCGCGAATGCTTGATGTTCTCCTCGAGCAGGTCCTGGTCCGCGGAGAGGTGGATGTCGCGCAGGGTCATGTCCAGGAACTCGGCGCGCGAATAGCCATAGACCCGGACCGCGGTATCGTTCACCGCCAGAAAGGCGAGCGACTCCAGGTCGTAGACCCACATGGGGTCCGGATGATTGTCGAAAAAAGCGGCTTGGGCTGTCCGGTTCATTGCAGGCGCTGTGCGTCGCTTGTCTCTTCACGTTGCCTCACCCACGCCTCGACCTCGGGGCCGGGCATCGGACGGGCAATGAAATAGCCCTGGGCATGGTCGCAGCCCAACTCCTTCAGGAAATCAAGCGTCCAGGCATCCTCGACGCCCTCGGCAGTCGTGCGCAGGCCGAGATTGCGGGCCAGCCCCACCAGGGCGGCCACGATCTTCTGGGATTCTTCCGAACTGTGCGCGGTCATCACGAAGGACTTGTCGATCTTCAGTTCGGAAAAGGGCAGGCGGGAGAGCTGGGCCAGCGAGGAATAGCCGATCCCGAAGTCGTCGATGGAGAGCTGGAAGCCACGGATGCGAAAGCGGGTCAGCAGCTCAAGGGCGGCCGTGGGATTGCCCATGGCGCTTGTTTCGGTCACTTCCAGCACAACGCGCGTGGTTGCGATGCCGTGGCGGGCGCAGAGCGCGGATATCTCCTCGGCCACCCGCTGATCGTCGATGCTCTTGGCCGAAAGGTTGATGGATATCTCGAAATCGCGCTGACGGTAGACCTTTCCGAGCCAGGCCACGACCTCCTCGGAGATCTGCCGGGTGATGCCGTCAATGAGGCCGTGATACTCAGCCTGAGCGATGAATCGGTCGGGCATGACGAGGCCCACCTGGGGATGCTCCCAGCGCGCCAATGCCTCGAAGCCGACGATCGCACCGGTTACGCAGTCGATCTTAGGTTGGTAGTGCGCGGTGAACTGTTGCGCCTCGATGCCCGCAGCGATCTCGTCCTCGTTGATGAGGACGGGGGTGCTTTTGGACTTGGGCTTCGGTTTGCGCGCCGGCGGCGCGCTGCCGTTGGTCTGCAAGAGCGCGCGCAGGCCGGCCGGCGTGAAGGGCTTGGGAAGAACGCCGGGGGCGGACAAGCCGATCTCCGTCGCCACCTTGCGCGCGGCTTCCACCACCCGCGGGCCGTGGCCGCTGGTCAGGATGACCTGCGCCGTGGAGCGCATGTCCGCCAGACGGTGCAATACGTCCATGCCGTCGAACTCCGGCATGACCAGGTCGAGGACCACGTGGGTCGGATTCCAGTCGCAAATCAGCCGGAAGAACTCATCGCCGTCAGTGGTGGAGCGCGTTTCGAAGCCCGCAGTGCGTGCAATCGCGTCGACCGTGCGACAGATCGTCGGATCGTCGTCGATCGTCAGAAGGCGCTGCCCGTCAGAAACCACCTCTCCCCCAGCCTTTCGGCGCGGTGTGATTTTTTTTGCAGCTTAGCCTTTAGAAGAACGCTGAGAAAGCTAAAGTATCATTGATCCTGGTCATTTATGCTGCGCGCAAAGCGTGTACAGCGATGATTTCAACGCGTGCATGAATGTCGAGATTTGACAAAGGATAAATATGACGGCGCTTTTGCTTTTGGGATCGAAACCGGAGCCCCTTCTGCCACCTGCTGAAAGCTGGCGGGGCCTGGCCTGTGCCAATGCTTCCGGGCGCTCTGCGCGGGACCTGGCACTGCCCGATCCCGACTTCACCGTGATCTCCGCCATCGTCACCTCCGGGCGCAAACCGGCCAACGATCTCGCGGTGGCGAACCTTGCTGGATTGCACACGGGTGCGCTGTATTACTTGCCGCGGCCCGTTGCCGGCGGGACGGCATTGAAGCGCGCCTTTTTCCCGTTGAAGGTGTGGCGCTGCCAGCCCTGGTTCTTCCGCCGCAGGCTGCGGGCCGCCGGCTATCGCTGGGAGCGTTTTCACAATCCCGGTTATGCCTGGTATCTGGAGGAACTGCGGCGCCTGACCCGTAACGACGAGGCGGTCATGGCCGCAGCGGCGCGCAAGCAGCCCTCGACGGGTGCCTTCGCGCTGGTCGTGGCCCTGAGCCTGGGGCGGTGGGACCGGGTGATCCTCTCAGGCTTCAGCTTCGAATTGACCCATGCCTATGCACACAATCCCAGCATCGAGGAGTTGGGAACCACCGCCAGCAAGCATGGCGATACCGACATTAAGGTGATGCGCAGCCTGGCAGAGGCGAGCGGACGGGTCGTCACCACGGAAACCGCGGTGGCGGAAAGCACCGGCATTGCCTATCTGTAGGCAGGACGGGCGGTACTCGGCTGCACGACGCGGCCGGGGCGGCACCTATTTGCCGCAGTCGCGGCCCCTTGTTCGTGTCCCGGGCGCTGCCTATTGTCTTCATGCAGGCAGCCCATGAGACTTCAAAGTGAGCCTGCCGCACCTGCCGGGGCCTTTTCTCTCTGCGAGCTGTGATGTTCTTCACCTTCGACACCCTTCACCTGCGCTACGATCCCTTTCCCATCGGGGTCGCGCGTCCGCTCATGGCAGCCGACACCTACGCCAAGCTGGTCGAGAGCTATCCGCCGCTTGAGCTGTTCCAGTACTTTTCCAAGGTGGGGCACAAGTATGTGCTCTCGGAGAAATTCAACGCCGAGAACTACGACCGCTTCATCCGCGAGAATCCGCTGTGGCGCGATTTCCACGCCTGGATCAAGAGTGATGACTTCTCCTATGGCGTGATGCGCATGCTGCGCGAACACGGCATCGATCTGGGCTACGAGGCGCCGACACCGCCGGCCAAGCGGCTGATGAAGCGGGCGAAGGCACTTGCCAAGCGGCGCACGACCCAGATGGAACCCAACCTCAAGGCGCGCTTCGAGTTCTCCATGCTGCCGGCCGACGGCGGCTCGGTGACGCCGCACAGCGACGAACCAGGCAAGGTGGTCACCCTGGTGATCTCCATGCTGCAGGACGGCGAGTGGGATCCCGCCTATGGCGGCGGCACGGATGTGAACAAGCCGAAGGACGAGCGCCGCCTTTTCAACCGCATGAACGCCAAGGCGCCCTTCGAGGAAATGGAAATCCTCGACAGCTTTCCCTATGAGCCGAACCAGGCGGTGATCTTCGTCAAGACCTTCAACTCCTGGCACTCGGTGCGCCCCATGACGGGTCCAGAAGGCATGCTCAGGCGCACGCTGACCATCAACATTGAAGCGCGGGGGTAGGGTGTGACGTATTTCTCCCTCGACAATCTCGAGTTCGACTACAGGCCCTATCCCATTGGCATTGCCCGCCCGGTCATGGCGCCGGAGGTCTATCGGCAGTTCGTCGACGCCTTTCCGCCGATGGAACTCTTCGTGGGCTATGGCGACATGGGAACGCCTGGGGTGAAGTTCACCCTGTCGGAAAAGGAAAACCCGGAGAACTATCAGAAGTTCGTCAAGGAACATCCGCTGTGGCGGGAGTTCTATCGCTGGGTCAAGTCAGACGATTTCATCTTCATGGTGCTGGCCGCCCTGCGCGACCGGCATATCGATGTCGGTTACGATAAGTATAAGGAGCGGCAGCCCTATCTGCGCCGGACGCTTCGCGAACTGCGACAGGGGCGACTCAACCTGTCTACCCCGGGGCTGACCACGCGTTTCGAATTCTCGGCCCTGCCAGCCGACGGCGGTTTCCTGCCGCCCCACACTGACGCGCCCTCCAAGATCATCACGCTGGTTTTCTCCATGGCGGACGAGGCGGAAGCCTGGGATCCGGCTTGGGGGGGGCAACTGGATGTGAATGTGCCCAAGGACGAGCGCTGGGCCTACAACTACCACAACACACTCTCCGACTTCTCGGACATGGAGGTGGTCAAGAGTTTCGACTACCAGCCAAACCAGTGCGTGGTGTTCGTAAAGACCCACGATTCCTGGCACTCCATCCGCCCCATGCAGGGCCAGGGCGAGCCGGCGCTGCGCAAGACGCTCACCATTGTGATCGAGGACACCGCCCGCCAGGGCACCATGGGCGGCTCGCGGCGAAAGCGGAAGAAGGCGTAAAACGATGGCTGCGCGCCCCCCGATACACGCCGCGTCCGTTGAAGGCCCTGCCGCATGGCGCGTATAGCGCTGCTGTTCCACAGCTTTCAGGTTGGCGGAATCGCGCGCAGCAATATTCGGCTGGCCCGGGAGTTTCTGCGGTGCGGCCATCAGGTCGATCTGCTGGTGGGGACCCGCAAGGGTGAACTCTATGCCGAGAAGCCGGGTGAGGCTCGCGAGTTCGTCCTGAAACGGGGCGGCAAATGGGGCACGGCGCTTTCGGTCGCGAAGATGTCCGAGGGCAGCCTCTCTGGTCGTTTGCGCCTGGCCCATGAGGTCGCCGCGTCATCCGGGAAGACGCGATACGGGGCCAGCATCGCCCGCTATCTCGAAACTTGTGAGCCTGACGTGCTCTTCGCCAGGACGGCACCGCTTATCGTGTCCGCCCTGGTAGGCCGCTACCGTGCCGACACGACAACGACCGTGATCGGGTCAGAGCACAACAGGCTGGCGGTGAACCAGGATGCCACGGATCGAACTGAGTGGCGCTACGGCCTGCAGCCGCGCGTGCTGCGCCCCTTTTATGAAAAGTGCGACACCCTGATTGCCGTTTCGGAAGGCATCAGGCAGGAGATTCTGGATGCCACGGGCATGAACGGTGCCAAGGTGCACACCGTTCATAATCCGGTGGTCGACGAAACGATCCTGGAACAGGCTGCGGGGGCCGTGCCGCATCCCTGGCTGAGCGACCCTGCTGTCCCGGTGATCGTGACGGTCGGGAAGGTCAACCCGCAGAAGGATCACAAGACGCTGTTGCGCGCTTTCGGCCTGGTTCTCAAACACCGGGATGCGCGATTGATCGTGGTCGGTGGCACGCGGGATAACGAGGCGTCTATCACATACCGAAAGGAAGTCGAGGCAGAAGCGCGCTCGCTCGGCGTGATCGACCAGATTCACTTTGCCGGTCATCAAAATAATCCCTTCGCCTACCTGCGCCATGCCTCTCTGTTCGTGCTTTCTTCGTTGTGGGAGGGCTTTGGCAACGTCCTGGTGGAGGCCTTGGCGTGCGGGTGCCCGGTGGTCAGCACTGATTGCGTCAGCGGCCCGCGGGAGATCCTGGAGGGGGGGCGCTATGGCGCGCTCGTGCCGGTCGGCGATCCGACCCAGATGGCGGAGGCCATTCTCGTCGCGCTGGAGGAAAAGCGGTCCCCGCAAGACCTCATGGACCGCGCCAATGCTTTCAGTGTGCGCGGGGTCGCAGAGCGCAATCTGGCGCTGGCGGGTCTTTAATTGTTCTTGATATGCTTTACTGATAGGTACGAGAGATTATGACGATCGTATCGTTCAAGCACAGATTCATCTTCATCAAGACCAGAAAGACTGCGGGAACAAGTGTCGAGGCCTTTCTGCGGAATATCTGCGGCGAAAAGGATATCGTGACGCCGGTGTCGCCCGATGATGACTACCCGCTTGTGATGAAGGGGCTCTACCCGAGAAACTATTCCAACGACAAAGAAGGGGAGCGGGTTTACGTCTCTCTTATCCGAGAAGGAAGGTTCGAGGAGGCCCAGGCGCAGCTCAAGAGGATGAAGCGGCCTTTCCGCAATCACATGCCGCTGCCTGTGGTGCGGAAGAAACTGCGGAAACCGCTCTTTTTCATGCGTGCCCACAAGGTGACCGTGGAACGGCACCCTTTTGGCTTTGTTCTGTCCCGTGCCGCCTTTGATAAACGCAAAGAGAATCCCGCAGATAATGCGCCCTTTTCCCAGGAGGAGCTTGCGCAAGCTGTCCGCAACCTCTGCGCCCGGGCTCGCCTCTCTCCGGAATTGCTTCCCCGGAACTGGGATATGTACGCCCGGGGAGACAAGGTTCTGGTTCACAGGATCATGCGTTACGAATCCCTTGCTGAGGACCTGAAGAAGCTCACCGATGATCTCGGCGTGGAAATCGATGTCGATCTGCCGCACATGAAGAGCGTGGGCGCGGGCGCGGAAAAGAACTTTTCTTTGATAGATGATGACTGCAAGCAAATTATCCGGGAGCACTTCAAGGAAACCTTTCGGGTACTCAATTACGATGCGAATGCTTGACTCGCACTTGATCCCAATGGGTGATGGAGCATGAGGGTTTGCGCACATATTGGGCTGCATAAGACTGGTTCGACCTGGCTGCAGGACAGTGTCTTTCCCGCCATACTGCAGGGTTCAGACTGGCGGTTTCTTGAAAACAGGGCCAAGGTGCCCAAAGATAAGGCTTGGCGCTTTCTGGAGGAATTCGAGCCGCAGCGCGATCCCCGTCGCTACATGATTTCCTGCGAGAATCTGAGCGGTTCGATCGACGTAAACAGGAAGGCGGGAGAGAATTGGTCACAGTATCGCAACTGCATCAAGTTCTTGGAACGCAGATCTTATGGCCCGGGGCTTATTATCGGTTTTCGCAATCATAAGGACTGGCTGGTTTCCGCCTATCTTCAGACGGAGGCAAACTACATCAACGTAAAGTCGTTGGATGAGTATGCCGAGGCGTTTACGGAGGATGACCTGTCCTGGTCCAAGAGAGTTCGTGAGGCGCGCGATTCTAACCTTCCCGTGTTCCTCTATTTTCTGGAAGAGATAGCCGAAGATGGGGGCGAGGTCGTGGACGAACTTTGCCGGTTCTTGGGCATCGACCCTGGGGGCGACGGCTTGAACCTCTCCAGGGACGTGCGAAACTCTCGCAAGGCTTCGTGGGCCTCCACCTCGGTTTATAAAGGCGTTCGAGTTTTTGGCCGCAGTGCGCCCGGCCGCGTTCTGAAAAAATCAATGCGACGCGTTTCTGGCGGAAGAGTTCGCATCGAGTACGACCGTGCCGCTGAATGGGCCAGTGCACGCGCGGCGGTGATTGGCAGTCGACGCAGGACAACGCCCGAACTGCACCTTTCCGAGGAGCGTCGCGAGTTCCTTGACTGGGACATGGCAGAGACGCTGCGACTGATGGAGGAATCCAGGGGGCGGAAAATAAAAATTGAGCGAGTATAGACTTCAAAGATTGGCGCATTCCGGCAATGAAATTAAAGTATGAAAAAAAGATAATCGATTCTTTCCACGACCAGGTGACTGTTTCTTATTGCGGTTTTCAGGTTTCAAGAATTGTAGAGAAGGGCATCCGGAAGCGGCTTCGAGGCGCTAATCTAAAGAGCTCTGCACTGGATTTTGATGGTGTTTTGAGGAAGGCTGCCGATCGCTTGTCTCGGGCTCGGCGGCTGGTGCGCCCCCGCGAGGAGGCCTTGCCGTGGTCGCCGGGTGACACCCTCTTCGTGTGCCATAACGAAACGGCATTCGGTGGCGTTCTGCCCCTAATCGATGAGATGACGACGCAAAAGGTGGCATGCACGGTGATTTTGCCCGAGGAAGCGCGCAACTGGGCATCATCGCGAGCCAGTGTCGAAGACGTGAAGTGGGTGTTTGGTGCATCCTTGCGCGAAACTCCCGAGTCCGGCGAGATCAAGGCGGTTGTCAGGGCATTCAAGAAGCAGGCCTCCGCCTTTCTTGTTCAACACCAACTGCGCGGTGCGGGCCCGCTACGATCGGATATGGTTGCGCATGCCAAGCACGCGCTGACCCGCATCGAACTGATCAGAGGTTGGATCAAACGTGCTGAACCAGACCGGATTGTCGTGAGCCAACCGAAGGAAGAACCGCTCTACCATTCCCTCGCCGGAAGGTTGGAGGGTGTGCCGACGGTCATTGTGCCGCATGGAGTGCTGCGAGGAGGCGATGTTTTCCGCCCCGCCTTCTATGACCTGGGCCTCTTCGACATCGGCCTCGTTCGCTCCCACCGCTGCGCAGAAATCGCCCAATCCCTGAACCCAAACATACGGACCATCGTGACCGGTTTCTCGGGTCTGGGCTCCCGTTCAGACCATCGTCGTGCTCCAGTGTCGCCAGTTGTCCCGGATGAGCCGGGCCAGGAACAGCGCCGGGAGAGGTTGCAGGTCGGCATGGCCGCCGACAAGGATCTGCAGGATGTTAAGGATGTGGCCGCAGCGGCCGCGCGCGCCGACGTCCCACTGCTCGTGAAGGGACGACCACCCGGCGGAGACAGCGACCTCCTAAAGGAAGCGCTTGGCGCGCATGGAGCCGCAAAGGCGCTGCCCCACGAAGCAATTAGCCTGCATGCCTTCCTGGCCTCCGTCACGGGCGTCATTTGCACTCGCTCGAATGTGGCGTTCCACGCGGCTGCGCGAGGTGTTCCCGTTATCTACTGGCGAGGGGTGAAGGCGCAGCAAACGGCCGCCGGCCCGCGTAGTGTGGATAGGTCCCACATACCGAAAGGCTTGGGTGTTGAAGACATTGCGCTGGAAAGCCCGCGAGACTTGGAAGAACTTGTGGATATCCTAGCGAAGTGGCACGCCGCTGGTCCCGAAGCGCTCGATCAGCGAAGGCAGATGCAGATAGAGCGTTATGCGCGATGGTTTCCGCTGTACAACCCGCCGGTCATCGTCCGCAGTCTGCTGTCATAGTAGGCCACGGATGCGTGCGGCGACGTCATTGGCGTTGTCCCGGAAGGAGTGCGCGTGGCTCGGGAAGCCTTCCTGCAGGAAGGAGACAGCGTAATGGGCTCTCAGCGTTTCGTGCAGGCTGGTGAAATCGCGCGTCAGGCCGAGTGACGGCGCTACCTGTGCCAGGATGCGTTCCACCGGCTGGAACTGCATGAAGGCCCGCAAGCGTGCAGCCACCACCTCCGAAAGTCCGCTGAAGGGGTGCTGGTCTTTCGGCAGTGGCGCAATCGCAAGGGGTTTTCCCATGCGCACGACCTCGACCATCATCGAAATGCTGTCGCCCGTTACCACAAAGCGGTCGGCTGTGCCCAGGAGCGCCAGGTAGGGGTTCTCGTCCGCAGAGGCTTCCGGCGTCCAGCGGAAGAACCGGGCGTTCGCCGGAAGCGCCTCCGCGAGAGCATCCGCGGCCTGTAACGAAGTGCGGCGGCTGGTGGAAACGTAAAGGCTTCCTGCGTCGCCCGTCGCTTGCCGGACCTGTTGCAGGAGACGGCGTGCCTCCACTGGGCCGAAGCGGAATGGCTTGGTCGCGCCGCCCACCAGGACGGCAGTCAGGGGACGCGGCAGCGTGGCGAGCCGCTCGCCCCATTCCGAGGTGGCTTTCGCAACGGCCTGTGCATCAGCGCGCATGAGCGGCAGATCAAGTTTCAGAACATTCGCGCGCTCGGGCACCCGGTACTGGCCCGTGGCAATGACAAGGTCGAACTCGTCAAAGAAGCGTTTCGGCCTGCCAATGAGGACAATCTTGGTCTTGCCGCCGGATTGCCGCTTCACCCAGAGCGCGGCCATCGCCGGCCGCCGCCCGATGGTTATGATCAGGTCCGGCCAGGGAGGTTCGAGGCGGTCGCAGCGCGGCAGGTCCAGGTGGTGAAGCGAGGCCTTGAAGGGTGGTTTGCCGTGCACCCACTGCGCCTTGAAACGCAGTTCCTTGCGCTCGCTTGGCAGGCCCAGTTCTTCGGCCAGGACATTGACTTGGGCATTGTCGCCCAGCTTGTCTCCGACGATGAGCCAGATTCTCGGGCCGGCTTGGCGCATGGTGCTAGGCTTGCCGCTCTCGCTTCAAGGGGAGAGGCGCAGGAATTTGCCGAAGCACGCCATCGGACAGTTCCAGGATCTGATCCGCAATCTCCAGCAGTTGCGGGCGGTGCGTGATGGTGATGATCGTGTGGTCTTCGGACAGAGCGGCCAGGGTTTGGCAGATTTCCTGCTCGGTTTCGGGATCCAACGCGGAGGTGACCTCGTCCAGGATCAGGAGCTTGGGCTTGCCGATCAGGGCCCGGGCCAGGGCGATTCGCTGGCGCTGGCCACCGGAAAGGCGCGAACCGCGCTCGCCCACCGTCGCGTGAATGCCCTCGGGAAGCTGCTCGATGAAATCCCAGGCACCGGCAGTCTTGAGCGCTGCGACGATCTCTTCCTCCGCGATAGCGGGGTCGCCCAGCGCCACGTTGGCGGCAATGCTGTCGTGGAACAGCACCAGTTCCTGCGCGACGTAGCCGATGCGGCTGCGCCACTGGTCGAGATCGATCTCGTCCAGCGGCACGTCGTCGATCAGGATGCGGCCGTCGTCGGGCCAGTACAGTCCCAGCAGGAGATCGGTGATCGTGGTTTTCCCGCCTCCCGAAGCCCCCATCAGCACGGTCAAGCTGCCGCGGGCCAGATCGAAAGAGACGTCCTTTAGCACGGCCCGTTCGCCGAAGCTGAAGCAGACCTTGTCGAAACGGCAGTTTCGCTCGAAAGCCGGCGTGCGGGTTCCCTGCCAGGATTCCGCACTTTCGCGCACCTTCGTGCTCAGCTCGCTGAGAGCCTCGTGCGAGGCGCCCTGGTTGACCGCGGTCTGATAGTCCCGCTGGATGCGGCCGATCTTGTTCACCGTCTGCACGAGCACCAGCGCGATGATGAGCAGTTCGCCCAAGCCTGCCGCATCGAAGGTCAGGGCGCTCCAGAGCGCGACGCCGAGCAGGAGGATGAAGAGGATCTGCTGCGAGGCTTTCAGCCACTCCTGGCTGTTGACCTGTCGGCGCAGCGCCCGGCGCAGGCGGACGATTTTCTTGTCGACCATGCTCTCGAAGGCGGCCTGCTTGGCCATCGCCTTCAGGGGCTTCACATTGGAAAGGCCGTCCGTGAGATAGGCGATCATCTCGCTGGTGCGCTTGGTCTGCTCACGCCCGGCCCGCTTCGACTGCCGCACGAAGCGATGCAGGGCAATGCCGATGAGCGTGCAGACGATGACCGCGCCGAGCGCGATCTTCCAGGCGATCAGGAAGGCCAGGATGATGTAGATGAGGGTCTGGACCGTGTTGGCGATGAAGGTCGCCGTGCTGACGTAGGCGCGTCCGGCCCGTGTCGCCTCGTTGCTCATGGCGGAGGCGATGCGGCCCACCGGCTGGCTGGCGAAGAAGGACCAGCGAACCTTGAGCAGCCCATCCACCAGATCCCGGCGCAGTTCCGTCGAGACGGTGGCGGCTGCATGGCCGACGAGGCGCATGGCCACCAGGGTCATCAAGGCCTTGCCCACGATGCCGCCGACGATGATCAGCAGCAGCACCTCCAGGGTCGGGTCGATGCCCAGCCAGGCGAAGGCGTCCGCCATGATCAGGCTGAGTTCCGATTGCTCCTCATTGCCGTCGTCGGTGGCCAGGGCGATCAGCGGCAAGGCACCGGCAATGCTCAGCCCCTCCGCCGAAGAGGCGAGAAACAGGCAGAAGAGCACAAGCCACGGGTTGGCGCCCTTGAAGGTGAAGAAGAGTCCGAGAAGCTTGATCATCGTCCAATCCGGGCGAGGCCACTGGCGGCGCGCGGCGCTCGCAGTGGCCTCTGTGCAGTGGGAAGAACACTTAAGGCGGGCGCGACTTCGGCGCAAGGAAAGCCGGGGCGCCGTAAGGACGCAGGCTTCCCGGTTTGACCTCCCTGGGCTATCACTGGATAACCCGTGGCCAAGCTGCAGAGACCGACCGGGCGGACATACCTGCCCGTAGGACTGTGGCTTCCCGGAACAAGGCTGACAGAGGTTCAAGCGTGCTCTATCCCCCCCTCCGCATCGCCTCCAAGCGCGCCGGCCGGGCGCTTCGGCTGCTGACCGCTGTGACCCGGACGCCCGAGGCGCGCCTGGCGCTGGAGCGGCGGTTGCGCGGGGAGGAGGAGTTCCGCAAGCTCAGCCAGGCCGACGCGGTCTTCGTCTCCTACGGCAAGGCGGGGCGCACCTGGCTGCGGGTGCTGATCAGCCGGGTCTATCAGGTGCGCCACGGTCTGGCGGAGCGGCATCTGATCGGCTTCGACAATCTGCACTGGCGCGTGCCGGCAATCCCGAAGCTGATGTTCACCCACGACAACTACCTGAAGGACTACACCGGCCACGCCGAGGACAAGCGCGACTACCACGGCCACAAGGTGGTGCTGCTCGTGCGCCATCCGGCGGACACGGCGGTCTCCCAGTTCTTCCAGTGGAAGTTCCGCATGCGTGACCGGAAGAAGGCGATGAATCGCTATCCGGGGCAGGGCGCCGCAGTGGAGGTGGGCGACTTCATCATGGACCCCGATGCCGGCCTGCCGAAGATCGTCGCTTTCATGAATCTCTGGGCCCAAGAGTTCCCCAGGCTCCAGGGCAGTCTGCTGCTGCGCTACGAGGATCTGCGCAGCGATACGGCCGGACAGTTGGGCCGGGTTTTCGAGTTTCTCGGAACACCGGCAAGTGACGAGGAACTGCAGGAGGCGGTGCGCTTCGCCTCGGTGGAGAACATGCGCCAGATGGAGACCAAGGGCACCTTCTGGCTGGCCGGCAGCCGCATGCGCACGCGCGACAAGTCCAACCCCGATGCCTACAAGGTGCGCCGGGCCAAGGTGGGCGGCTGGCGCGATTATCTCGATGAGGCCAAGGCCGCGGAGGTGGAAGCCTACCTGCGTGAGCGCCTGAACCCGATGTTCGGATACACAGAAAGCCGATAGCAGGCCCGCGGCGCGCTCAGGCCGCCATCTTCGGCGTGCGGTCCAGCAGTTCGAAAGCGTCGTGGCGCAGGTGGTTGAGCGCCATCTGCTGGCGCAGCTGCTCTTCACTCAGGATACCCTGGTCCAGGCATTCGCGCACCAGGGAGAAGAAGAAGCGCTCCTGGTTGCGGTCGGGGTGGCGGATGTACTTGCCGAGCAAGCCGTGGGCGCCGAAGAGCTTGTGGCGCAAGCGCATGACCGGGCCCAACAGGGGAATGCCGTAGGACTTTTCCGCCGGCGTCCAGTCGATCGGCAGGCCGGTCTTCCAGGGCTGGGTCAGGCGCCGGGTGTTGTGCAGCAGTCGGGTGTCGTCGGCCAGGCGGTCGAAGTCGTTCCAGACCGTCTCGAAGAAGCCGATGCTCTCCGGATCCTCGAGCTTCAGGCAGATCCAGTCCATATAGTCCCGCTCGAAGCGGAAGAGCTCGTCGAACTGCTCGGCGGTGCGCCAGTGGGTGAGCTTCGCACAGTCCAGCAGCATCACCGAGGAGGCGAGGCAGCCGCTCTTGCCTTTGAAGCCCGAGCGCGGGCGGCACATGATGGCCTTGCCCTGCATGTCGCGCGCCAGCAGCTCGCCCACGTCCCCGACGCCGAAGATGTCGGGGTCGATCACCAGGGCGCGCCCTTCGTAGCCCATCAGCTCCGGCGGCATGAAGCGCAGCGGCGTGAAGGACTGCAGATCGTCCATAGTCCATTTGCGCTCGAAGCCGTCGCGCAGAAAGACCTCGCCTTCCTTGGCCGCCAGGAAGGGATGGTCGTCGGTGTGGATCGCCTTGACGTCGAAGCTGTCCGGATGCCGGGCGTTGCGCTTCAGCGAATACTCGGACACCACGGCGCCCAGCCACTGCTTGTCGTTGGTGTGGATGAAGACTGTGGGTTTCACCGGCGGCCATCCAGTCAGAGCTGTCGTTGGGGAAGCTTTCGCGTATCAGATAGTCATGATGGCGGCAAGGTCGAGCCCCTGCGGCCATATTGGCCAATTGCCGGCGCTGTATTCCTTGGAGGCGGCAGGTTAAAAGACAATCCCATGACTGGAACAACCACTCCACCGCGGCCGTCAGACACGGTCGCTGCCCCCAAAGCAGCCGCCGTGACAAGCCGGGCCCGGCAGTTCCTGCATTTCCTACGCCATGTGGTGGCGCGCTTTATGGAGGATCGCTGCCCACAGCTTGCAGCCGGGCTCAGTTACGCCTCGCTTCTGGCCCTGGTGCCCTTGATGGCCATTGGTCTGGCGTCCTTGACCGCCTTTCCGGCCTTCGACAGTGCCCAGGAGCAGCTCAAGAACCTGATCTTCGAGGCCCTGCCGCCGGAACAGGCCCTGGCGGCCGCGGAGCAGATGGATGCGCTGCTGGCCAACGTCGCCAACCTCACCGGCCCCGGGGTGCTCGCCCTGGCGGTGACGGCCATCCTGCTGCTCTCCAACGTGAATGCTTCGCTGAACGCCATCTGGCACGTGCGGGAGCCACGGCCTCTGGCCCTGCAGTTGCTGGTCTACTGGGCCTTGCTGACCCTGGGGCCGCTGCTTCTCGGTGCCTCGATTTCGGTCTCCGGCGTCGCCTTCGGCCTGTCCGAGAGCTATTTAGGTTTTCTGGGTGAAGGCATGCAGTTGGTCTCCCGGCTTTTGGCCGTGACTCTGGCGATGCTGGCCTTCTCCGTGCTGTTTCTCGTGGTGCCAAACCGGCCCGTGGGCATCGCGGCGGCGGCGCTGGGTGGAGCCGTTGCGGCTGTGGGCTTCGAGTTGTTGAAGTTCGGCTTCGGCCTCTACATCACCAACTTCCCCAGCTACCAGGTGGTCTATGGCGCCATAGCGGCGCTGCCGATCTTGCTGATCTGGATCTACCTGGTCTGGATCGTGGTCCTGACCGGGGCCGAGGTGGCTGCGACCTGGCCAGAGTGGCAGGCCGCACAGCTCCGTGGCTTCGAGGGCTGCGGGCCGCTTGATCGCCTGCCGCTGGCGCTTGCCGTGTTGCAGCGCTTGAAGGCTGCGCAGATCGACGGTGGACCATTGCGCCGGCAGGACCTGGTGCGCGATCTGCCCATGCCGCCGGCGGAAGTCGATCTGGTGCTCTCCAACCTGCGCCGCGATGGCTATATTGCCACGACCCCGGGCGGGCGCTGGCTGCTGGCGCGCACGCTTGAGGGCCATCGCCTGCGCGATCTGCTGGAAAGCCTGGACCTGATCCTAGAGCCTTCGCGGCACTGGCCGCCACCCTTGCCGGCCATCCTTTCTCGAGTGCGCGAGGGAGTCACCGGGCCGCTGGATGTCGGCCTGGACAGTCTTGTCCAAGCGGGGCAGGTTGCGCCCGAACCAACCGAGGCCGAGGGGCCTCTGCGCAGCCATGAGGCTGGCGCGTGATTTCGACAGCTTGATTGCTTGGGAGAGAGAGAGTCTTGAAACGCCTGCTGCTCGGCGCTGTCTGCGCCTTTTCACTGACCGTTGGCACCGCTGTTCAGGGGGGCGTCCAGGCTGCTGATGAGATCACCGTGGCTGCGCTCACCTTCGTGTCGAGTTCGCCGCTCTTCATCGCGCAGGAGCGCGGCTATTACGAGGAAGAGGGGCTGGACGTCTCCTTCGAGTTCTTCCGCGCCGCTCAGCCGGTGGCCGTGGCCATTGCCTCGGGCGATGCTGACTTCGGAGTGACAGCCTTCACCGCCGGGTTCTACAACCTGGCTGCCAATGGCTCGCTCAAAGTGATCGGCGCCCAGAGCCGCGAAGAGCCGGGCTTCGAGTTCTCCGCCTACTTGGCCTCCAATGCAGCCTGGGAAGACGGCCTCAAGGCGCCGGAGGACCTGCCCGGGCATGAGCTGGGCATCACCCAGCGCGGCTCCAGCTTCCACCTCATGCTGGGGCTGCTTGCCGAGGAACTGGAGTTCGATGTCGACGCGGTGAAGCTCACCACCCTGGAGGCCGTGCCCAACATGATGAGCGCGGTGTCCACCGACCAGGTGGATGCGGTCATTCTGCCGGGCTGGCTCGCCCGCCGGATCGAGGGCGAGGACGGCGGCCGCATCATCGGCTGGGTGCACGACTACACGCCCTATCAGCTCGGCGGTCTCTTCACCTCGAGCGACAACGTCGAGGAACGGCGCGACGTGGTGGAGCGCTTCGTGCGCGCCTATCAGCGCGGCGCAGCCGACTACGCCGAAGCCTTCCATCAGTTCGATGAGGAGGGCAACCGCGTGTTCGGCGAGGAGGCCGAGGCGCTGATCCCGATCATCCAGCAGTACACCGACGCGACGCCGGACGCCATCAAGGCCAGCGCCAGCTACATCGACCCGGAGGGGGCGCTGGACGTGGGCTCGGTCTATCAGCAGGTGGAATGGCTGCAGGAGCAGGGCTTGGTTGCGGCTCAGGCTGATCCGGCCAGTTTCATCGACCTCAGCTTCATCGACAGCCACTTCAATCTGCCGGAATGAATGGCCGGCGCCCCGTGCCATTGGCGCGGGGTGCCCGCACGCAGGTTCTGATCCCATGCAAGTGATCGCCGAGGCCATCGGCCACGACTACGGCCCCTTGCCGGTGCTGGAGAACGTCGATCTCGCGGTGCGCGAGGGCGAGGTTTTGGCGATCATCGGCCCATCGGGCTGCGGCAAGTCCACGCTCCTGTCCATTCTGGGTGGCCTGCTCCAGCCCAGTCGGGGACGGGTGCTGCTCAAGGGGCAGCCGCAGGCCGACTGCCTCAATCCGCTGACCTTCGTTTTCCAGGACTTTGCCCTGCTGCCCTGGCGCTCGGTGGCGGGCAATGTGGAACTGGTGCTGGAGCATCACCGCCTCGGCAGCGCGGAGCGACGCCGTCGCGTAGCCGACGCCTTGGCCCGTACGGGTCTTTCGGATTTTGCCGCTGCGCTGCCCAAGCAGCTCTCGGGCGGCATGCGTCAACGCGTCGGCATCGCGCGCGCTCTGGCGGTGCGGCCGGCGGTGCTGCTGTTGGACGAGCCGCTTTCCGCCCTGGATGCCCAGACCCGCGAGCTGCTACTGGAGGACTTCGAAAGTCTCTGGGTGCGAGAGCGCACGACGGCGATTTACGTCACCCACAATCTCTCGGAGGCCTTGCGGCTGGCGGACCGGGTCGCGGTCTTCTCCCGCCGGCCGGGGCGCCTCAAGGAACTGGTGGAGATCCCCCTGCCGCGCGGTCAGCGCAGCGGCGCCCAGGCCCAGGTCGAGCTGGCGGCGTTGCACGATCGCCTCTGGGGCCTGATCCGCGCCGAGGCGCAATCCGCCGTAACGGAGCTGGAACATGGCTGAGGCGGTGCGCGAACTGAAGTTTCGCGGCGGCGGCTTCGCGCCGGGGCGCAAGCGCTGGACGGCGCTGGTCTTCTTCGCCCTGGTGCTGGGAATCTGGCAACTGGCCGGCAGCCGCGGCTGGGTTAGCCCGCTGTTCCTGCCCAGCCCGTTGGCCATCTTCGAGGCGCTGCGGGCCGAGGCGATCAGTGGCAATCTCTGGATCCATCTGACGGCGTCCCTGCAGCGCATCGGGCTGGGCTGGGTGCTGGGCACGCTGGCCGGGCTGGCGCTGGGCCTGGCGATGGGGCTTTTCACGCTGGCCCGCTCGGTTGGGCTGCCGCTGGTCTCGGCTTTCTTCCCGATCCCGAAGATTGCGCTGCTGCCGCTGTTCATCCTTTGGTTCGGCATCGGCGAGGCCTCCAAGCTGGTGACCATCGGCATGGGCGTCTTCTTCCCCACCGTGGTCGCGGCCTATTCCGGCGTGGACACGGTGCCGCGCAATCTGGTGCGCATGGCCCAGTCCTTTAGTCTGCCCTATTCGGCCATCGTTTGGAAGGTGGTCCTGCCGGGCGCCATGGCCACCATCGTGGCCGGGTTCCGCATCACGGTCTCCCTGGCGCTTATCCTGGTGGTGGCGGCGGAAATGATTGGGGCGGAGTACGGGCTTGGCGCCTTCATCATCTCGGCCGGACACCTGATGATGACCGACCGGCTGCTGGGCGGCGTGGTCTGCCTCTCGATCCTCGGCCTGCTCGCCGGCACCGGCATCACTCTTCTGGAGCGTCGCCTGCTTCACTGGCGTTGAGCGCTGCATTCCGCTCCAGGCGGTGGCCCTCCAGGCGAGCCTCCTCTTTCTGCCGACGGCTGGCCTCCGTGGCGCGTTCCTGCTTGCTGCGGCCAAAGTGGCTGCGCCTTTGGGCGGCCTCCGACGCCGCCTCGGCGCGCTGCTTGCCCTTGCGCGCCTGGCGCAGGTTGATGATTTCCGCCATCGGCGTCCTCCTGCCTTCCACTTCTGCACCGCAGCAGACCCACCGCGTAACGCTGCGGCCTGAATGTCACGCTGGTCGCTAAACCGCGGGAGTTCTTGCGATAGCCATGCCACGCTTCGTTGCGCAACTGCAACAGAGACCTTAGGCTGCGGCCGTTCAGACCCGGTTTTTGTTGAAGAGGGTGCCTTGCAAAACCGGCATCCGGGGTGCCGCCCTTGAGAGCGCTGCTGCTCGCCCTGCTGTCGCTGATGCTGCTGGCCGTCGTCGCCGTGGCGGTGGTACCGGGCTTTATCGACTGGCAGGCCGCCAAGCCCCGCCTCGAAGCGGAGCTGTCGCGCGTGCTCGGCCGGGATGTGGCGGTGGACGGCGCCCTCTCCCTGCGCCTGCTGCCGCGGCCCTGGCTCACCGCCGAGGGTCTGCGGGTCGCCAATCGCGCCGAGGGTTCGGAACCGGAACTGCTGCGGGTCGCCCGCCTGGAGATGCGGGTTGCGGCCCTGCCGCTCATCTCCGGGCAGGTCGAGGTGCAGTCGCTACGCCTGGTGCGTCCCGTGCTCCTGCTCGAGCGTCTGCCCGACGGCGGTGGCAACTGGCTCAACGAGGATGGAACGCTGCTGCTTGGCCGTTCGGCGCGGTTCATCGAGGCCTTGAGTCTGGAAGCGGTGGAGCTTCGCGATGCGGAAATGGTCTGGCGCGACCATCGTGCCGGTCAGGAGGAACGCCTTTCGAGCATCGATGCCCGGCTGACGGCCGAAAGTCTGCCGGGGCCGCTCTCGGCCGAGGGTCGACTGCGCTATCAGGACGAGGAGGTTCGCTTCGAGGTCGATCTCGGCCGACCGGACAGACAGGAACGTCAGGCAATGCGGTTGGAGCTGGGTTTGCCGGACGCCGGGGAGGCCGCCGTGCGGCTGGTCGGCCGACTCCTGCCCGGCACGGCCCTTGGCTTCGATGGCCAGGCGGAGGTGCAAGCCGCCGATGCTGGCGCCCTTCTCGATGTGCTGCCTTTCGGCCTTCTGCCCGGCTTTGAACTGTCGCGCCCGTTGCAGGCGCAGGCGTCGGTCCTGTGGGACGGGCAGGCGGCCGAGTTGGGAGAGCTGGCACTCAGCTTCGCGGAGGCCCGGCTGGAAGGGCGGGCGCGGATCCGCCCAGGGCTGGAGCCGCGGCTTGATCTCGATTTGGCGGCCCGGGTGGTAGAGCTTGACGGTTTGCTGCGGCCGGAGGTTTTGCACTGGCCGCGCCTGCAGCTTCCCGATGCGCTGACCGGCGACTTCACACTTGCCGTTGAGCGGCTGCGCTGGCGCGGAGAGACCTTGCGCCGGCTGGAGCTTGCCGGCCGCTTTGCTGGTGACACCCTGGTGCTGGATGAAGCCGGGGTGCAGTTGCCTGGTTCGAGTCACGCCTCCTTCGCTGGTCTCTGGCGTCTGGGCAGCGATGCGCCGGGCCTGACGGGGAGGGTGCAGGCGCGCTCCACCAATCTCCGTGCGCAGTTGGACTGGCTTGGTGTCCCGGTGGACTCCATCGAAGCGGAGCGCCTTCGCCGCTTTGCGCTTTCCGCCCAACTGGAGGCGGGTCCGGACCTCGTAACACTGAGCGCTCTGGCGCTGGACCTCGATTTGACCCAGATCACCGGCGGCCTCGCCTTTGCGCCTCGGGCGCGTCCGGGCCTGGGCCTGCGCCTGCAGGCCGATGAGGTCAATCTGGACGCCTACATCGCACCGCGCTGGCTGCAGCAGCGAGATTGGTTGGATGCCTTCGATGCCAACTTCGACCTCTCAGCCGAGCGGCTGACGCTGAAGGGGCGCCGGGCGCAGTCGGTGGCTGTGGACGGCGCTTTGCGCGGGGGAAGCCTTGATCTCGCGGGTCTGCGCATTGGCGACCTGGCGGGCGCCACGATCCAGGCGAGCGGGCGCCTTGATGGCCTCTCAGATCCGCGCCCGCGCCTGCAGGACAGCGGGTTCCAGGCCGAAATCCCCGACAGTGCCCGCTTCCTGGAGGATCTGGCACTCGGCGCGCCGCCACTGCTGCATCGTCTGGGGGCCGTGGTGATGGCCGGGTCTCTGGCCAGTGAAGAGGCGGCGGCTGAACTGGCGCTGGATCTAACGGCGCTGGGAGCCGCGGCGCGCCTGTCACTGCGCAGCAGCTTGGACGGGGAGGAAAGGAAGATCGAGTCCGGGGAGTTGGCGGTCGATGATCTTTCACCCAATGCTGCGGCACGCTTACTCGGCCATGCCGGCCGTCTGCCTGAGTCCGACGCACGCCTGGAGCTGACAAGCGTCTTTGCTGGTAGCGCGGACCGTCTGGAGCACCGCACCCGCCTGGCTCTCGATGGCGGCGTGCTGCAGCTGGATGGACACCTCAGTCAGGCCTGGTCCCCCGCTGCGCGACTGGAGGCCGATCTGCGGCTGCAGCATGAGGATTGGCTGCGCTTGGCCGGACTGCTGATACCCGAAGTTCCGACCCTGCCACCGGGGCCGCTCGACCTGGAGGGGCATCTGCGCGCCGACGCGGCAGAACTGGCCTTGGAGGCGGCTCAGGGCAGCCTGGCTGAGCTTGCCGTAAAGGGGGATCTGACCTGGAGCCGGAGCGCGGCGCGTCCAAGGCTCGATCTTGTGCTGGAAACGGGCGCCATGACAGGCACATGGTTGTCACCCCTGTTGCCTATCGCCTTGACGGCGCCGGAGCGCTGGCGTGACGCCGACGGCAGCTGGTCACGCCAGCCCATCGATCCAGCAGCGCTCCAGGCCTTCGATCTGGCTGCCGATCTCAAAATTGCGCGCCTGGCGCTGGGACGCCTGGCTCTGGAAAACGTGACAGTGGTGCTGGAGCGCGCCGGCGGTCGCCTGAGCCTGAGCGACCTGCAAGGCTCGCTGGGTGCTGGTCGCGTCTCCGTGAATGGTCAGCTGGCACAGACCGGTCTGGATCGTTTGGCTCTTGCGCTCGAGTTGGAAGGTGCGGCCCTTCCCCTTGCGGCGATTGCGCAAGGGAGCGCATGGGGGGACGGCGATCCGGCAGGCAGTGTCGGTCTCGCGCTGAACCTGGCGACGCAGGGCAGTTCCGTGGCGCAGCTTGTCGCCGGTCTGGAGGGCGCGGCGGAATTGGATGGCGCGTTCCACTGGCGCAATGTGCCGGAGGGCGGTGAGCCGCCGCTACTGGAGGAGTTGCTGCAGGCCTTGCAAGCACGCGAGGGCCGGGCGCGCGGGCATCTTTCGGCCGAGGCCGGTGTGATTCGCACCGGCGATTTGGCGCTGATTGGTGAAGAGCGCTTCTTGAACTTCGATGGTGTGCTGGCGGATCTGCAGCGGCAGCGAAGCACGCTGACCATCGAGGTGCGCGCACCCGGCGCCACACAACCCGTCGGCCGGCTGCGCATCGGCGGGCCGTTGGATGCGCTGGATCTGCGCTGGGAGGCTCGGGAAACCGCAGCCGAACCGCTGCAGCTCACTCCTCTGCCGGCTGTGTCGCCTGCGCCAGCTTCTCGCGTAGACGCCGCACCACATAGACCCTGATGGCGCCAGAGAGGCCGATGGTGGTCTCGCCCTCGGCCACGCGCTCGCGATCCAGGCGGGCGATCAGCGCTTGCAGGGAGAGGCCTTCCTCGGCGGCAAGGCGCTTGAGCTCATCCCAGAAAACCTGCTCAACCGAAAGAGAGGTGCGGTGCCCGGCCAGCGTCACCGAACGCTTGCGCAGCCGGCCGGGCGCGGTCACGGGTTTCAGCTCCGCTTGCGCGGGCCGATCATCTCTTCAGGGCGCACCCATGCATCGAACTGCTCAGCGGTGAGCAAACCCAGTTCCACGGCTGCCTGCTTCAAGGTGGTGTTCTCGGTGTAGGCCTTCTTGGCCACCTTGGCAGCGTTGTCATAGCCGATGTGGGGGTTGAGCGCGGTCACCAGCATCAGCGACTCGCGCATTAGGGTGCCGATGCGCTCCTCGTTGGCTTCGGTGCCGGCGATGCAGTTGTCCAGGAAGGACTCGGCCGCGTCGCCGATCAGACGTGCCGACTGCACCAGATTATAGACCATCACCGGCTTGAAGACGTTGAGCTCGAAGTGGCCGTTGGATCCGGCCACGGTGATGGTCGTGTGATTGCCCATCACCTGGGCGCAGACCATGGTCATGGCCTCGGCCTGGGTCGGATTGACCTTGCCCGGCATGATCGAGGAGCCGGGCTCGTTGGCGGGCAGCAGCAGTTCGCCGAGACCACAACGCGGGCCGGAACCCAACAGACGCACGTCGTTGGCGATCTTCATCAGGGAGACGGAAACGGTGTTGAGCGCCCCCGAGGCCTCCACCACCGCATCGTGGGCAGCGAGGGCCTCGAACTTGTTGGCGGCCGTGCGGAAGGGCAGGCCGGTGATCTTCGCCACTTCTTCCGCGAAGGCTTCGGCGAAGCCTTCCATGGCGTTGAGGCCCGTGCCCACTGCGGTGCCGCCCTGTGCCAGTTCCATCAGCCGGTCCAGCGAGCCCTCAATGCGGGCGATGCCGTATTCCACCTGCTTTGCGTAGCCGGAGAACTCCTGCCCCAGGGTCAGCGGCGTCGCGTCCATCAGGTGGGTGCGGCCGATCTTGATGATCTTGTCAAACGCCGCAGCCTTCTCGCTCAGCCCCGCGTGCAGGCGGCGCAGCTTCGGCAGAGTGGTTCCGGTCAAGGTCTCGACCGAGGCGATGTGCATAACCGAGGGGAAGGTGTCGTTCGACGACTGCCCCATGTTGCAGTGATCGTTCGGATGGACCGGGCTCTTGCCGCCGCGCTGACCGCTCAGGATCTCGTTGGCCCGTCCGGCGATCACCTCGTTGGCGTTCATGTTGGACTGAGTGCCGGAGCCGGTTTGCCAAACCACCAGCGGGAAATGATCGGTCAGCTTGCCGTCCACCACCTCCTGGGCCGCCTGGCACATGGCCTCACCCAGTTTGGCGTCGAGCACGCCCAGCGCCATGTTGCTGCGAGCTGCGGCCAGCTTCTGGATGCCAAGCGCCCGCACCACGGGCTCCGGCATGCGCTCTCCGCCGATGCGGAAGTTCTGCAACGAGCGTTGGGTCTGGGCGCCCCAATAGCGGTCCGCGGGGACCGCTATGTCACCCATGGAATCGCTTTCGATGCGCGTGTCGGTGCTGTCGGCCATGGTGCTCCTCCGGCTGCTCAGGCGGGTCTGGCGCCCTTGTACCATGCCGGCGCGCGGCGGCAACGCCCCCTGCACGCCCCAAGCACCACAGTAGAGCCGATCAGGCTGCGCGTGGCCGCCGCTTCAGCACCACCACTTCTGGCGCGCTGCGTGGCACGCCCTTGCGCGTGGTTGTGAGGGTGAAGCGCGAGCGGGCGCGCTGCGGCTTGCGCTGAGCATGCCAACTGCGCACCTCTTCGAGGTCGAGGCCCATCAGCGAGGCAACGATTTCCAGCTGTTCCTCAGGTTCCTGAGACAGCCCCTCAGCAGCGGCGAGGGCTTCTTCCATCTCCGGCGGTTCGTATTTGGTGCGGTACTGGGCCATTCCTGTCATCTCCTCAAGCACGTGCGGCCTTCCATTCGTTGCAGATAGGTTTGCGGATGCTGCGGTGCAACACAACCGACTTTCGAGTGCATCGGCCTTGAGCCCACTGCATGGCGTCCGCGAGTCGCTGCCGGGAAAAGCGGCCCCTGTCGGCGATATAGACTGGACTCACCCCGGGCGTTCGTCGTACACGCCCTGCGACACATGCGTGCCACCCGCGTGGTTGCGCAGGGCTACATATAGGACGATCGCTTCCCGGTGGCTCCTGGTTCCCTTCGCTGTCTGCGCCCGACTTGCGTTCGCCCACGGGCGGCCGAGACGGGGGCGGCGCGAACCGGGGGCTGGAGCGGGCGTGGCGGAACTGGTAGACGCGCTGGTTTTAGGTACCAGTGGGCAACCGTGGGGGTTCGAGTCCCTCCGCCCGCACCAGAGCCGACCGGACTGCGCTTCGCCCCGTGGTATCCCTGAGCGCTGCGCGTTTCGGCGTGTGAAATTCAAAGCTAGTCAGACGAAAGAGGCCCCACCCTCATGCAGGTTACCGAGACCCTGGCCGAAGGCCTGAAGCGCGAATACAAGGTCGTGATCAGCGCCGCCGACATCGACGAGAAGGTGGGCGCGCGCCTTGAGAAGCTCAAAGACGAGGTCCGCATCCCCGGTTTCCGGCCGGGCAAGGTGCCAACCTCCCTGGTGAAGAAGCGCTTCGGCCAGGCCGTCCTGGGTGAGGTGCTGCAGAATGCCCTCCAGGATTCCTCCAAGCAGGCGCTGGACGAGCGCGGTCTGCGCCCGGCTGCCCAGCCGGACGTCGAAGTTGTCTCCTTCGAGGAGGGCAAGGATCTCGAGTACGATCTCAAGCTGGAGATCCTGCCCGAGATCGAGCCGATCGCCTTTGAAGAGATCGAGCTGGAGCGCGTGGTGGTGGAGCCCACCGATGAGCAGGTGCAGGAAGGTCTTGACCGTCTGGCCCAGCAGCAGCGCAGCACCAAGCCGCTCGAGGAAGAGCGGCCGGCGGCAAGCGGTGATGTGCTGGTCGTCGACTTCAAGGGCACGGTGGACGGCGAAGCCTTCCCGGGCATGGAAGCCGAGGATCATCACCTGGAGCTGGGCTCCAACTCTTTCGTTGCCGGTTTCGAAGAGCAGCTCGTCGGCAAGAACAAGGGCGATGATGTGGAGGTGCGTGTCACCTTCCCGGAGGCCTATGGCAACGAGAAGCTGGCCGGCAAGGAAGCCGTTTTCCAGGTTCAGGTGAAGGACGTGCTGCAGGCCGTGCCTGCCGCCATCGATGACGAACTGGCGAAAAGCCTGGGCCAGGAGTCGCTGGACGAGTTGAAGGAGCGGCTGCGCGAGTCGCTCTCAAACGAGTACCAGCAGGCCTCACGCAGCCTGATCAAGCGCAAGCTGCTCGATGCGCTGGCCGAGCGGGCGAGCTTCCCGGCGCCGGAAAAGCTGGTGGACATGGAGTTCGGCGGCATCTGGCAGCGCATCGAAGAGGATCGCAAGGCCGATCGCCTCGACGAGGAAGACAAGGGCAAGGACGAGGAGACGCTCAAGCGTGAGTATCGCGCCATCGCCGAGCGTCGGGTTCGTCTCGGCCTGCTACTGGCCGAGGTCGGTCGACAGGAAGCCATCGAGGTCTCCCAGGAGGAGCTGCAGCAGGCGCTGATCGGCGAGATGCGCCGCTATCCGGGCCAGGAGCAGGCGCTCTTTGAGTTCTATCAGAAGAACCCGGCCGCTCTTGCCAACCTGCGCGGCCCGCTGCTCGAGGAAAAGGTCGTCGACCACATCCTCGAGAAGGCGAAGGTGAGCGAGCGCACGACCGATCGCGACGGCCTGATGGCCGAGTTGGAGGCGATCGACAGTGCGCCGGAAGTCCCGAGCCAAGCCAGCTCAGAAGCTGCCGCTCCGGCCCCGGAATCAGCCCCTGAATCAGCGCCAGAATCAGATGCGGTCGCGCCGGCCGATGAGGCGGCTGCGGCCAAGACTGATGCGGGCGCTGACGAGGACTCCGGGAAGGGCGCTTGAGCTCTCGGGGCTGGCGCCTCACACTCTGCTTCGAATCGAATGGCGTCGCCGCCGGCCACCCGGAGAGTCAGTCCGGGCAGCGCGGCGGCGACGTCGTTCCTGGCCGTTTTCGGGGAGCCTCGCTCCGGCCGGCGCGAGTTAGCGCAGCTGAGGCAAGGCGCCTCCCGGATGCGGCTGGCCTGACGCATGCCAAAGGGACCACTGGCCGATGACCGATCCGCACGACATCTTCATGAACACGCTGGTTCCCATGGTGGTCGAGCAGACCAACCGGGGCGAACGCGCCTATGACATCTATTCGCGCCTGCTGAAGGAGCGGATCATCTTCGTCACCGGGCCGATCCACGACGGCGTGGCGACGCTGGTCTGCGCGCAGCTGCTCTTCCTGGAATCGGAGAATCCCTCCAAGGATATTTCCATCTACATCAATTCGCCCGGCGGCGTGGTGTCGGCCGGATTGGCGATGTACGACACCATGCAGTATGTTCGCCCGGACGTCTCGACCGTCTGCGTCGGTCAGGCCGCTTCGGCAGGCTCGCTGCTGCTCTGCGCTGGCACCAAGGGCAAGCGTTTCACCTTGCCTAACTCCAAGATCATGGTGCACCAGCCGTCGGGTGGTTTTCAGGGTCAGGCCAGCGACATCGAGATTCACGCCCGCGAGATCATTGCCGTGCGCGCCCGGCTCAACCAAATCTATGCGGAGCACTGCGGCCAGGACATCAAGGTCATCGAGGATGCCATGGAGCGTGACCGCTTCATGTCTGCCGAAGACGCAAAGGAGTTCGGACTGGTTGACGAGGTGGTCACGCGCCGGAGCGATTCCCCCGAAGGCGGCGAGGGTGCCAAGGACGGTGGCGGGTCCGATAAGGCGGGTTCGTGATCGTTGCCCAGGCCGCCCCTTGCGTCCGGCGCCGTTGAATGAAATTGTCGCGCTCGGGAGCCCACCCCGGCCACCCAGAGGTGGGCTGCCCTTTTTGCCGTTGTGTGACAGCTCGGCGTCTGTCTAACATGCTTGCGCTAAGGGACGCGAAGCGAGGATCATGAGTAAGTCTGGCGGAAGCGATTCCAAGAATACCCTCTATTGCTCCTTCTGCGGAAAGAGCCAGCACGAGGTCCGCAAGCTCATTGCCGGCCCGACGGTCTTTATTTGCGACGAATGCGTCGAACTCTGCATGGACATCATCCGTGAGGAGCATAAGACCAGTCTGGTGAAGTCGCGCGATGGGGTGCCCTCACCGGGGGATATCTGCGAGGTTCTTGACGATTACGTCATCGGTCAGTCCCACGCGAAGCGCGTGCTCTCCGTTGCCGTCCACAACCACTACAAGCGCCTGGCCCACGGCCAGAAGAACAACGACGTCGAATTGGCCAAGTCGAACATCCTGCTGGTCGGCCCCACGGGCTGCGGCAAGACGCTTCTGGCCCAGACGCTGGCGCGCATTCTCGATGTGCCCTTCACCATGGCCGATGCCACGACTCTGACCGAGGCAGGCTATGTGGGCGAGGATGTGGAGAACATCATCCTCAAGCTGCTGCAGTCGGCGGACTACAACGTGGAGCGCGCCCAGCGCGGCATCGTCTACATCGATGAGGTCGACAAGATCTCCCGCAAGTCGGACAACCCCTCGATTACCCGGGACGTTTCGGGCGAGGGCGTGCAGCAGGCGCTGCTGAAGATCATGGAAGGCACTGTTGCCTCCGTGCCGCCGCAGGGCGGGCGCAAGCATCCGCAGCAGGAGTTCCTGCAGGTCGACACCACCAATATCCTCTTCATCTGTGGCGGCGCCTTTGCCGGCCTGGAGAAGTTGATTGCCAGCCGGGGCAAGACCAAGGCCATCGGATTCGGTGCCGAGGTGGCGGGTCCGGACGAACGTCAGGCGGGTGAGATTCTGCGCGGCGTGGAGCCGGAAGATCTGCTCAAGTTCGGTCTGATCCCGGAGTTCGTCGGCCGCCTGCCGGTGGTTGCGACCCTGGAAGACCTGGATGATGAAGCGCTGATCGAGATTCTCACTCAGCCGAAGAACGCCCTGGTTAAGCAGTATCAGCGCCTCTTCGAGATGGAAGACATCACGCTGCAGTTCACCGACGACGCGCTGAAGGCCATCGCCGAGAAGGCGATCAAGCGCAAGACCGGTGCCCGTGGCCTGCGGTCCATCATGGAGAGCATCCTGCTCGACCCCATGTTCGATCTGCCCGGACTCGACAGCGTCGAGGAGATAGTCATCAACCGGGAAGTCGTCGAGGGTCGCGGTCAGCCGCTCTACATCTACGCCGACCGACGAGGCGACGTCGGCACCAGTGCGTAGCGCCAATTGCGCCGTCGCCGGGCTTTTTCCGATTCACGACGTGTCCTGGTCGCGCGGAGGAGGGGAGTACCCCATCTCCGCGTGCGGCCGGGGCAGTTTGCGCATGGGGGCCATGCGTCACCCATTATCCCCTTTGTACCCAGACCTTGAAGAGTGTCCCGGTGCAGCCAATTTGACGGTGAGCGCGCGATGCCTCTATGAGGGTCGCGGGCTCACGCAAACCGCGGCGGGCCACCTGGCCGCCGCCGAGCGGCAAGAGGAATTATCGTGACAGTAAGCACAGGCAACGTCTTTCCGGTTCTGCCACTGCGGGACATTGTGGTGTTCCCGCACATGATCGTGCCGCTCTTTGTCGGCCGCGAGAAGTCCGTCAAGGCTCTCGAGGACGTGATGAAGCACGACAAGCAGATTCTGCTGGTCACCCAGAAGGATGCGGCACAGGACGATCCTTCTTCCAACGACATCTACACCATCGGCACGGTCGGCACCGTGCTGCAGCTGCTCAAGCTGCCCGACGGCACTGTTAAGGTGCTCGTTGAAGGCGGTCAGCGCGCCGTCATCACCGGTTTCAGTGACCGGGACGATTTCTTCGAAGCCGAGGCCGAGCTTCTGGACGAGCAGGGGGGCGAGGAGCGCGAACTCGACGCTCTGGCACGCACCGCCGTGTCCCAGTTCGAGCAGTACATCAAGCTCAACAAGAAGATTCCGCCGGAAGTGCTGGTCTCTATCAACCAGATCGAGATCCCAGGTAAGTTGGCGGACACCATCGCCTCGCACCTCTCCCTGAAGATCCCAGAGAAGCAGGAACTGCTCGAGACCGTTTCGGTCAGCGAGCGGCTGGAGAAGGTCTATGGCTTCATGGAAGCCGAGATCGGCGTGCTTCAGGTGGAAAAGCGCATCCGCAACCGCGTGAAGCGGCAGATGGAGAAGACGCAGCGCGAGTACTATCTCAACGAACAGCTCAAGGCGATCCAGAAGGAGCTGGGCGAGGGCGAGGACGGCAAGGACGAGCTGGCCGAACTCGAGGAGAAGATCCGCAAGACCCGTCTCAGCAAGGAAGCGCGCGAGAAGGCCCAGGCCGAGTTCAAGAAGCTGCGCAACATGAGCCCCATGTCCGCGGAAGCCACCGTGGTGCGCAACTATCTCGACTGGCTGCTCTCGATCCCCTGGAAGAAGCCGACGCGGGCCAAGATCGACCTGCGGAAGGCGGAGGACATCCTCAACCGGGATCACTACGGCCTGGAAAAGGTCAAAGAGCGCATCCTGGAGTATCTTGCCGTCCAACAGCGCATGAAGAAGGTGAAGGGGCCGATCCTCTGCCTCGTCGGCCCGCCGGGCGTGGGCAAGACCTCCCTGGGCAAGTCCATGGCGGCCTCCACCGGGCGCAATTTCGTGCGCATGAGCCTGGGCGGTGTTCGGGATGAAGCCGAGATGCGCGGCCATCGCCGCACCTACATCGGCTCTATGCCGGGCAAGATCATCCAGGGCATGAAGCGCGCCAAGTCGTCGAATCCGCTCTTCCTGCTGGACGAGATCGACAAGCTGGGCGCCGACTGGCGGGGTGATCCCTCATCAGCTCTGCTGGAGATTCTCGACCCCGAGCAGAACGACACCTTCTCCGACCACTACCTGGAGGTCGACTACGATCTCTCCAACGTGATGTTCATCACCACGGCCAACACGCTGCGCATGCCGCAGCCGCTGCTGGACCGCATGGAAGTGATCCGCATCCCCGGTTACACCGAGGAGGAGAAGATCGAGATTGCCAAGCGCCACCTGCTGCCCAAGCAGTTCGAGGCGCACGGCATCAATGCCAAGGAGTGGTCGATCACCGACGAGGCTCTGCGTGACCTCATCCGCTATTACACCCGCGAAGCCGGTGTGCGGAACCTGGAGCGCGAGCTGGCCGGCCTGATCCGCAAGGCGGTGAAGGAGATCGCTTTGGGCGACTCCAACGCGGTCGAGGTCACGCCGGAGAACCTGGACACCTATGCCGGCGTCCGGCGCTACCGCTACGGCCAGGCGGATCAGGAAGATCAGGTCGGTGTCGCCACCGGTCTGGCTTGGACCGAGGTCGGCGGCGAACTGCTGCAGATCGAGGCCGTCACTTTGCGCGGTAAGGGCAAGGCGGTGACCACCGGCAAGCTCGGCGACGTGATGAAGGAGTCGATCCAGGCGGCCGAGTCCTACGTCAAGAGCCGTGCGGTCGACTTCGGCATCAAGCCGACGGTCTTCGAGAAGCGGGACATCCACGTCCACGTGCCCGAGGGCGCGACTCCCAAGGACGGGCCTTCGGCCGGTATTGCCATGGTCACGGCCATCGTCTCTGTGCTCTCTGGCGTGCCTATCCGCCATGATGTGGCCATGACGGGGGAGGTGACCCTGCGCGGGCGCGTCCTGCCCATTGGCGGCCTCAAGGAGAAGCTCCTGGCGGCGGTGCGGGCCGGCATCAAGACGGTTCTGATCCCCGAGGAGAACGAGAAGGACCTCGCGGATGTGCCCGACAGCGTGAAGACCAGCCTGGAGATCGTGCCTTGCGGCACCGTCGACCAGGTGCTGGAGCGCGCGCTCGCCGGGAAGCTCACCCCCATCGATTGGAGCGAGCCAGAGGAGGTTGATCCTCTGCCCAAGCCGGTGGTGGAGGAGAACCGGGGCGACCGTCTCACCCATTAATGCGGCAAGGCCGCGGCGGAAGAATGCGCTCCGCCGCGGCTTTCCGCGTTGACGGCGCATAAAAGCGTTGTTTAGAGTGCGCCACAGTCCGCGCCTCCGCATTATGAACAGCGTGAGCGTAACCCAGAGAGAGGGGGGTTCAGAGTGAACAAGAACGATCTCGTGGCCGCCGTGATGGAAGCGACCGGCCTATCCAAGAACGACAGCGGCAAGGCCGTCGATGCCGTGTTCGGCACGATCACCGACAGCCTGAAGAAGGGCGACGAGGTTCGCCTTGTCGGCTTCGGCACCTTCCTCGTGAGCGAGCGTGCGGCTTCCGAGGGGCGCAACCCGCGCACCGGCGAGAAGATGCAGATCCCGGCGTCGAAGCAGCCGAAGTTCAAGGCTGGCAAGAGCCTGAAGGACGCCGTCAACTGACGACCTCCTGATCAATGCGTGTCGCAACGGCCGGCCTATTTTCCAGGGTCGGCCGTTTGCGCGCGGATGGGGGCGGTTAGCTCAGCTGGGAGAGCGACTGGTTTACACCCAGTAGGTCGGCGGTTCGATCCCGTCACCGCCCACCAGAGATATCCCAGAGATTTAAAGGGCTTGGCGCGTCTCGCCGGGCCCTTTTTTTTGGGTGAAGAGCTTGGGGTAACAGCCCGGGGTAACGGCGAACGTCAGGGAAAAGCCCCGCCGGTGAGGGCGAAGCTGTAGTGGCAGGGTGACTTGCCGCCCAGCATCGTCCCCATCCGTTCGATGTCCGAACAAGGTCGTTGGCAACTAAGGCCGCCACCGCGCTCGATTATTCAACAAAAGAATTATGTGTAACCGGTGCAGAAGAAGGGACTGCGTGACGGCAGGCCATAGAGTGTTGAGCGCGGCAGCATCGTCCTTCGTGCTATGGGTGAGAGAGTGGTGGGGCTGCGACGAAGCATTGCGTTCGGTATCGCATTATGGTAGTGGCGTTGGGTATGGGATACCTTGAACATGGCATCGGTGGATTTCTCGGCAGCGCTCTTCTTGTTGCGCTGATCATCCTGGGATTGGCGTGGATTCTGGTGCCCATCTGGGTGTGGAGTATCCGCGACAACATGAAGAAGCACATCGCCCAGCAGGAAGAGATTCTGACGGTCCTGTATCGGCAAGAGCAGGCCTTGCGCGATCACCGCAAGACATAATCCAGGCGCTTCCCTTCCTCCCTTTCCGCGGTCGCCACCTCAGCATCATAGCTCATCTTAGGGCAATCTAAACGTGTGGATCAGGAAGTCCGATCGACCCAAAGGAGATTTAGTGCAAGATTGTTCTCGGGCGCCAATCAAGGCGGGAAGGCAATTCTTAAATGTTTTGGCGTGCGCATTACGGTCTATTTAGTCGATGGCAGCTTATCTAAGTGGCATGAGGGGCCAGATATTCTTCGCCAGTTGGAAAGCCTGCAATCGCGTGGCTTCTCGGGGAAAGAATTGGTCCATGCGCTTTTTACGGATGATTGGGGCACTCCGCCAGTTTCCGTTTGTATCTCGGGAACAAAGCCGAGTGGCGCCGCTGGTCAGGTTACTATTCCGTATTATTGATTAACCGATGTAGCATTCTCTGCGGAGAAGGAGAGGGGAAGGCATGCCTCGAAAAGCGCACTGGAAGGATGATCTGCAGAATCCGCAGTCGCCTGGGAAGTATTCCGTGCCTGGCCTTGGGAGCGTAGTGATAAAGGCGGCCGATATCCGCACGGCAGAGATTTACAATGGGGAGTGCTACGTTAATCTTACACACCACTCCTCCCACTCGAACCTTGCGGGGGATTGGTTGTGCGGCAGTTTCGAGGAAGATGCTTAACGCCTCTCCCGTGATCTAGTTTTCGCGACGTCAGGCCGAGCCTGCGGTGCAAGGGGGCGTTCTATCGGTCGAGGAGCTTAGGAGGGTAGTGTGGCGGGAGGGGCAGGACGCTTACGATGATCCGAAGGCGTGGCGCGTTCTGCTGGGCCCTTTCTTGTTGGGTGCAGATCTTAGGGTAACATGCTGTAGTACAATTCTCAGCCTGCCAGTTCCTTACACTCGCGTGTGCTCCCCAACCTCAATGAATCTCCGGCTCCGGTGTCGGGGCGCCGGCTTGCAGGAAGTCGAAGTCGCAGCCCTGGTCGGCCTGGCCGATGTGTTGCTGGAAGAGGGCGCCCCAGCCGCGTTGATAGCGCGGGGCGGGCGGAGTCCAGGCTTCGCGGCGGCGCTCCATCTCGCGCGCGTCGATGCGCAAGTTCAGGCTGCGCTGGCTGACGTCCACCTCGATCTCGTCGCCGTTGCGCACCAGGGCCAGGGGGCCGCCGACCCAGGCTTCCGGCGCCACGTGGAGGATGCAGGCGCCGTAGGAGGTGCCGCTCATGCGCGCATCGGAAATGCGCAGCATGTCGCGCACCCCCTGGCGCACCAGCTTGCGCGGGATCGGGAGCATGCCCCACTCCGGCATGCCGGGGCCGCCCTGGGGGCCGGCGTTCTGCAGGATGAGGACGTGGTCGGGCGTGACCTCCAGCCCCTCGTCCTCCACGGCCTTGGCCATGGCGTCATAGTCCGGGAAGACCAGCGCGGGGCCGCGGTGCGACAGGAGGTCGGCCCGGGCGGCGGCCGGCTTCATCACGGCGCCGTTGGGCGCCAGATTGCCCGTGAGCACCGCGGTGGCGCCCTCGGCAAAGACGGGGTTGTCGTTGTCGCGGATGACGTCGTTGTTGTGAACCTCCGCGCCCTGAAGAATTTCCTCCCAACGCTTGTCCGCCACGGTCCGCAGCGAGAGATCAAGATGCGGGCGCAGGCGGCTCATCAGCGCGCGCAGGCCGCCGGCGTACCAGAAATCCTCCATGAGGTACTGGCCGCTGGGCCGGACGTTGGCCAGCACCGGAACCTTGCGCGAGAGCGCGTCGAAATCCGCGAGGTCGAGCGCGATGCCGGCGCGCCGGGCGATGGCGATCAGGTGGATGATCACGTTCGTGGAGCCGCCCATGGCGTTGTGCACCACCATGGCGTTCTGCACCGCTTCCCGCGAGATGATCTGGTCGGGTGTCACGTCCTGCCACACCATCTCGACGATGCGCCGGCCTGAGGCGGTGGCCATGCGCGGGTGGTTGGCGTCGGCCGCGGGGATCGAGGAGGCGTTCGGCAAGGTGAAGCCCAGGGCCTCGGCCACGGCCATCATCGACGCCGCCGTTCCCATGGTCATGCAGGTGCCGAAGGAGCGCGCGATGCCGCCTTCGATTTCTTCCCAGTCGGCTTCCGTGATGTTGCCGGCGCGCAGCTCGTCCCAGTACTTCCAGGCATCGGAGCCCGAGCCCAGCACCTGACCGCGCCAGTTGCCACGCAGCATCGGCCCGGCGGGAACGAAGAGGCAGGGGAGGCCCATGGAGATGGCGCCCATCAGCAGGCCCGGCGTGGTCTTGTCGCAGCCGCCCAGCAGGATTGCCCCGTCTATGGGGTGGCTGCGCAGCAACTCCTCCACCTCCATCGCCAGGAAGTTGCGATAGAGCATGGTTGTGGGCTTCACAAAGGGCTCAGACAGGCTCATCGCCGGCAGTTCCAGCGGGAAGCCGCCGGCCTGCCAGATGCCGCGCTTCACCTCCTCGGCACGGGTGCGCAGATGGGCATGGCACTGGTTGATGTCGGACCAGGTGTTGATGATCGCGATCACCGGCTTGCCGGCGAAGTCCGCCCGGTCATAGCCCATCTGCTGCAGCCGGGAGCGGTGGCCGAAGGCACGCAGGTCCTGCACGCCCAGCCAGCGATGGCTGCGCAGGCTTTCCGGTGAGCGCAAGGGTCGACGGTCCTTCATTCATTCCCCTCCGGTTTTCACGGATGCGCTGTCGGTCGCCGATTGCGGCGGCGCATTTCGGCTCGCGCGTCTAAAGAGATAGTCGATGAGCAAGCCACTGACGGTCAGCGCCGCGCCGATGCTGTCGGTGAGCAGGCCCGGTTTGATCAGCACGAAGGCTGCCGTGCCGAACAGCAGCCGCGGCAGCCAGTGCAGCGGCCCCAGCATGTAACCCTGCAAGCCGATGGACAGCAGGGCCACGCCGGAGAAGGCGGTGATCGCCGTCATCACCACGGTGGTCCAGTGGCCGATCATCAGCAGAGAGGGGCCGAAGACGAACATGAAGGGGATGATGTAGCCGGTGAAGGCCAGCTTCACCGCGGTGAAGCTGGTTTCCCAGATGGGCGATCGGGCGATGCCGCAGGCAGCGTAGACCGCGATGGCAACTGGCGGGGTGATGGCCGACAGGATGGCGAAATAGAGCACGAAGAGGTGCGCGGCCTCCACCGGCACGCCCAGGCGGACCATGGCGGGCACCAGGAGGGCGACCTGCACGATGTAGGCCGGCGTGGTGGGCATCCCCATGCCCAGGATGATGCCGGCGATCATGGTGAGGATGAGCGCCAGGACCAGGGAGTCCGCAGCCAGCGCGCGCACCACGCCGGTAAAGCTGAGTCCCAGACCGGTCTGGGCGATGACGCCGATGACGATGCCCGCCGAGGCGCAGGCCATGGCCACGATGATGGCATTGATGGCGCCGGCGGAGAGCGCATCGATGACCTTGCGGAAGGTGACCTCTGCGCGCGTCGACTTACGCAGCATGGCGATTGGCACCACGGACAGCACGCCGCAAAGCGCCGCGAAGGGGGCAGAGTAGCCGTACAGCAGCGTGCCAATGATGATCACCAGCGGGCCGAAGAGGTGGCCGCGTTCACGCAGAACTTCGCCCAACCGCGGTAGATCGGCCTTGGGCAGGCCCTGCATGCCCTGCTTGCGGGCTTCAAGATGCACGGCCAGGAAGACGG
Organism: Aquibaculum arenosum; assembly: GCF_029222965.1. Taxonomy (GTDB): domain Bacteria; phylum Pseudomonadota; class Alphaproteobacteria; order Kiloniellales; family DSM-21159; genus Aquibaculum; species Aquibaculum arenosum. The sequence continues at coordinate 46,295 of NZ_JARHUD010000001.1, forward strand.
CGAAGTAGTAGAGCATCGCCGGCAGAATGGCGAAGGTCGCGACGGCCAGGTAACTGGTGCCCAGGAACTCGGCCATGACGAAGGCGGCAGCGCCCATGATCGGGGGCATGATCTGCCCGCCTGTAGAAGCCACCGCTTCCACCGACCCGGCGAACGCCGGCTTGTAGCCGATCCGCTTCATCAGCGGGATGGTGAAGGTGCCGGTGGTCATGACGTTGGCGGTGGCCGAACCGGAGATGGAGCCGAAGATGCCCGAGGACACCACTGCCACCTTGGCTGGTCCGCCGGCGGTGTGGCCGGTCAGTGCCAGGGCGAAATCCATGAACAGTTTGCCGACCCCCATGCGCTCGCACAGCGCGCCGAACAGCACGAAGAGCACGATGTAGGTGGCGGAGACCTGGATCGGAATGCCGAAAATGGCATCAGTGGTCATGTACTGGTATTCGACCAGCCGAATCGGGTCCACCGAGGTGAAGATCAGCTGGTAAGCCAGGAACAGCAGTGCCGTGACCGGCAGAATTGCGCCGATCGCGCGCCGGGTTGCCTCCAGAATCACCACCATCATCAGCACGCCGAAGAAGATGTCGACCTGGCTGACAGGACCCACATAGGCCATGCGGGTGGAGAAATATTGCAGTTCGATGACCGGATAGGAGGCCGCGGCAATGGCGGCGATTACCAGGATCCAGTCCCACCAGCCCGGGCCGCTTGGCCGGCGCTTGAGGGTTCCCGGCATGGAAAGGTAGGTCAGGACCAGCGCCAGACCCAGGTGGGTCGAGCGCAGGGTGAAGGCGTTTGGCGGGCCGAAAAAGGCGATATAGAGATGGAACAGGCTCATGCCCACGGCGACTGCCGTAACGAGCCGTCTGCTCCAAACGACGTAGCTGGATTCCGTCTGTGCGAGATCCTCAGCCATGGCCTGCCCCTGTTTTCTGATCGTCGCGTTGTGATGCCGCGCTGTTGGTACCGAAAGGGGGAGGTAGGCCGGGCAGCGTGGCTCGGCCTACCTCCTTGAAGAGGGCGGTGCCTTAGTAGGTCACGCCATTTTCTTCATAGAAGCGCTGGGCGCCGGCGTGCATCGGCACACCATTGTCGGCACCCATCTGCTCGATGGTCAGGCCGCGCATGGCACCGGCGATGGCCTCGAGATCCTCTCGGTTTTCCCAGATCTCATTCATCAGGCCATAGACCAACTCTTCATCGACATCGCAACGCACGATGAGGTGAGTGGCGTAGCCGGCCACGGTCGCATCCTCATCCTGGCCCGGGTAGGACTCGGCGGGGATGGTGAGCTTCGAGAAGCCCGGATTGCGCTCGATCATCTCGGCCACGAAGTCGTCTTCCAGCGTCACCAGGGAGATGTCGCGGGAATTGGCGAGATCCATGATCGAGGAGGCCGGCACCGTGGTGCCCAGGGTGAAGATGTCGGCATTGCCGTCCTGCAGCAGGGCCACGCCATCGGAGTAGGAAACGTAATCCACGCCGCGCATGTCGTCATAGGACAGGCCGGCCACGTCCAGCACCATGCGGACCACCTGCTCGGCGGTGTTACCCACCGGCTGGGTCACCAAGCGACGGCCCTCGAAATCCGCCGGCGACGTGATGCCGCTGTCCTCGGTCACCACCATCTGGAAGTACTGCGGATAGAGGGTGGCGAGGTTGCAGACATTGTCCGTCGGGCCTTCGAAGGGCTCGCGGCCGTTGACGGCGTCGACGGTGGAAATGGAGTTGCCGAAGCCGAAGTCGGCATCGCCGTTCTGCACACCCTGCACGTTGGCGACACCGCCGCCGGGCATCACGATCATGTTCGCGCCCAGCGCCTCGGACGCCATGTTCTGAATGGCGCCGCCCAGGGGATACCAGGAACCGCCCTGCGGGCCTGTCATGAAACGCAGCTGCTGGGCATCGGCCGTGCCGGCCAGCCCCATGCCGAGACCGGCAACGACCGTCGCGGCGAGAAGTTTGGATTTCTTCATATCGTCCTCCCGTTGGTGATTCTCAGTTCATCGCTTCCGAACGAGGCGATGATCCGATTGCCTCCTGTCCCGCATCGGACAGCAGGAAGGGTGCGCCCGCCTGGGACGCGATCTCCCGCAACCGCTCGACCAGGGTCGAGGGCAGGGGTATGCCTTTGGCGCGGCGCTCCGCCTCGCGCCGATATTCGGGGTCGCCGGCTACCTGGACCGGCCGGGCCTCGTCCAGTGGGGCGCTGCCGCGCAGCGCATCCAGCAGGGCGTCCAGGTCCGATTCGAAACCGCCATCCGGACGGAAGAGGTCGGGGGCCAAAGCCAAGAAGAAGTGGCCGACGCCGTGCGTCTTCTGCTCGGCCGGGCGCAGCGGCGCGAAGGTCGCGCCGGCCAGGGTCGTCGAGAGGATTTCCACCATGGCTGCCAAGCCATAGCCCTTGTGACCGCCGTGCTCCTCGTCCCCGCCCAGGGGGGAGAGTTTCGGGGCGGCCAAGGCCGGTGTGGGATCGCGCTCCCAGTTGCCCTGTTCGTCGAAGGCCCAGCCCTCCGGTACCGGTTGGCCCGCGAAAAGCTTGACCCGCATCTTGCCGATGGCCGCGGTGGAGGTGGCCATGTCGAGCAGGAAGGGACGATTGCGCGCCGCTGGTGCGGCAAAAGCTATGGGGTTGGTGCCCAGCATCGGCTCGCGTCCGTCGGTGGGTACGATGGCCGGCCGCCAGACCGCTGTGGTGCAGAAGCCGAGCAGGCCGCGTTCGGCGATGTGGCGGGCGTAGAGGCCGGCGGCGCCGAAGTGGTGTGAGTTCCGCACGGCCACCGCACCGACACCCAGCGCTGCCGCCTTTTCGGCTGCCAGGTCTGCTGCTTTCAGCGAAACCAGATGACCGAAGCCGCCGCCGCCGTCGAGCACGGCGATGGCGCCGCGCTCCACCGCCGTGGTGATCGGGGCATTGGGGATCACAGCACCCCGGGCGATCTGCTCACTGTACATGGTCAACAGGCCGACGCCGTGGCTTTCGATCCCGGCCAGGTCGGCGCCGACCAGAATGCGCGCCGAGGCCTCGGCCTGCTCGGCCGGCAGGCCCCAGGCCTTGAAGATGGCCCGGACCTGCGCTTCGAGCTGCTCGGCGTCGACGGCCAGATGCGCCATTTGCGAGGAGCCCTTCAGGCCGCGTCCGCCATGCTGGCATCCAGCGATGCCAGGTCGCGAGCAACCGGTTGCACCTTCGCCCGCTCGGCCTCGGAGAGATTGGAAAGCATGGGGAGCATCGGCCCCATGTCGGCGATGCCGCCCAGGGTGACGGCATCGTGGAGGATGCGGATCGGGCTGATGCCGTCGCGCAGGTCCTCGATCGGCAGGAACCGCTGCCGGATGCTTTCGGCCTGTTCGTAGTCGCCGCGTTGCAGCGCCTTGCGCAGGGCGGTGGAGCTGCGCGGCGCCACGCAGACCGAGCCGGAGGTAAACGCGCGCAGCCCGAAGTGACGGAAGTGATCGATGGCCGGACGCTCGCCAATGCCGCTGATCACAATGGAGGCGTCCACGCGCTCAAGGATGGCGCGCAGCAACGCGTCCTCGCGCGGGTCTTCACGCACGACGGCGTATTTGATGGCGCAGACCAGCCCATCGTCCACCAGACTGCCCACGAGTTCCGGTGTCAGGTAGCCCTCGTTCTTGACGTAGAGAATGATCTTCTTGCCATAGGCCTCGGCGAAGTGTCGCACGCCCGTGGCCACGCCATCCGGCGTCGCCGGAAAGGTCAGCGGCAGGACCATGACTGTCGGAAAATCGCTGTGCTCGCGGAGCACCGCCACCTGGTCCTGCAGGCGGCCAAACTCCGGACCGGCCGAAGGAATGACCCAGCTCTGCGCCCCAGCGCTTTCCGCCAGCATCCCCAGAGCTTCAGCGTACTGCTGCAGGCCAATGTGGTAGAAATTGGCGTTGCCGCCGTACATCAGGGTGGTCACGTCGCCCGCTTCCAGATAGCGGATCAGCGCCTGATTGGCCGCTGCGTCGAGTGAGAGGTCGGAGCGCCGGGCGAGCGGCGGGACCGAGATCACGGACCTCTGCAGGTCGGCCACTTCTACGGGACTGGTTTTCATCGCTGCCGTCTCCCTCCCATGCTCGCGTGGCACCCTTGAGGGTGCGCTAAACCTGTAAAGTCGACTTACAAGTATATTGCTTGTCCTGCAAGAGCGATCTACGCTTTCCCGCATGGTACAGGAGACCGAGGCAGAGGTGGGAGAGAATAGGACGGCGTCGTCCACGGAAAGCGCCAACGGGCTGTTGGCGCACCTCCTGCCCTTGCGCCAGCCTCGTCTGGCTGACCAGGTGTATGAGCTTCTGCTACTGCAGGTCGCGCGCGGTCTCTATCCTGTGGGCACCCGCTTGCCGTCCGAGCCGAAGCTCTGCACCGATTTCGGCGTGTCGCGCCCAGTGGTGCGCGAAGCCTTGGCCCGCTTGCGCCTGGACAATATCGTGCGCAGCCGGCGCGGGTCAGGCACCTGGGTCGAGCGGGAGCCGAGCGATGCCTTCGCCTCCATCGCGCCGACTGGCAGCATCGCCGAAATCATACGCAGCTATGAGTTCCGGGCCGGTATCGAGGCGGAGGCTGCCGCGCTGGCAGCGCAGCGCCGCGAGCCGCGTCACATGCAGGCCATGGAGCGGGCAGCGCTGAAGCTTGCCACCGCCCTGGAACAGAACGAGGTCGGGGCCGAGGCTGATATCGCCTTTCACCACGCCGTGGCCGAGGCGGCGGGCAACCCGCTGTTTGTCCAGGCCATCGAGATGCTCGGCAACGCCATGCACAATGGAATCACGGTTGCCCGGCGCCTGAAGCTGATGACCAACAGCCTGCGCCTGCACCAGGTCCTGCATGAGCACGAGGCGGTGCTAAACGCCATATCCCGGCAAGATCCCGAGGCGGCACGCGACGCCATGCACCGCCACATCACCAAGTCGCGCGACCGCATGCTGGGTTTCGTCGGCGACTGATCCGGGCACCCGTGCCGTTCAGCCGTGCCGTTCAGCCGCGCAGTTGCGTGAGTGTGGTGAAGGCGTTGATGTGTTCCAGCGCGCTGCGCACGTGCACCACCACGGGCCCGGCTTCCTGGAGCGCGGTCTCCACCACGGCCGCGGCGTCCTCGATCCGCTCGATGGTCAGCCCGCGCGCGCCATAGGCTTCCGCCAGTTTGGCAAAATCGGGGTTTTGCAGGTCGGTCGCGGCCGGCCGCTCTGGGAACTGGCGTTCCTGATGCATGCGGATCGTGCCGAAGCTGCCATTGTCCGAGATGAAGATCTTCACCGGCACGCCGTACTGCAGCGCCGTCGCCAGTTCGCCTCCGGTCATGAGGAAGCCGCCGTCGCCGATCAAGGTAATGACCTGCCGGCCGGGGTGGCGCAGTCCGGCCGCCACCGCCGCCGGCATCCCGATGCCCATGGCGCCGCCGACGGCGCCCAGCAGGCGCTGGCGACCGTTGAACGGAAAATGGCGGTGCAGCCAGCTCGAAAAGTTGCCGGCGTCGGTGATGAAGATGGCATCGTCCCCGGCCTGTTCGCAGAGCGCAGCCACGACCGGACCCATGTCGAGCAGTCCGTCGGCGGGCGCTTCCCAGGGGCGCGCCGCGGCCACCCGGGCGTGCAGCGAGTCGCTCCAGATCTTGCGCGCTGGCGACCTCGTCGCTGGCTGTGAAGCCAGAGCCTCGAGGAAACTGACTGGATCGCAGGCGAGAGCGGTGTCTGCTGCAAAGACGTGGTTGAGATGCTTTGGGTCGGGATGAACATGGATCAGCGGCTGAACCGGTTGCGGTGCGTGCGGGAAGCGGTAGCCCTGGCTGGTGACCTCCCCCAGCCGGCTGCCGACCGCAAGCAACATATCGGCTGCCTCGTACACCTTGCGCTGTGCGTCGGGCATCTTGAAGCCCAGGTGGCCGGCATAGAGCGGGTCGTCGTTGGGGAAGATATCCTGGCGCTTGAAGCTGGTGAGCACGGGCAGCCCGTGCGCCTGGGCAGCGGCATGCAGGGCTGCGCGCCCTGCCGGACTGTCCAGAGCACCACCGGCAATGAGCAGCGGCTTCTCGCTTTGCGCCAGACGACGAGCGATGTCGGCCGCAGCCTGCGGGTCAAAGGGCGCGGACTGCTGCGGCATCGCCGCCGAGACCGCGGCGTCCGTCATCTCCTCCAGCATGTCTTCGGGGAGCACCACCACCGTCGGCCCGGGAGTGGGGGCGCTGGCCACGGCGAAGGCGCGCGCGACCACCTCCGGCAGGCGATCGGGATCGTGCACCGTCCAGACGCCCTTGGCCATGTCCGCGAAGGTCTTGCCGTAGTCCACCTCCTGGAAGGCGCCGCGTCCCAGCTCGTGCCGCGGCACCTGGCCGATGAAGAGCACCAGCGGAACCGCATCCTGCTCCGCCGTGTGCACGGCGATGGCGGCATTACTCGCCCCCGGTCCACGGCTGACGAAGCAGACACCAGCCCGCCCGGTCAGCTTGGCATCGGCCACGGCCATGAAGCCGGCACCGCTTTCGTGCCGACAGGTCAGGGTCTCGATCTGAGGATGCTGGTGCAGTGCATCCAGAACGGAGAGATAGCTCTCGCCCGGCACGCAAAAGGCGCGATCGGCGCCCTGAGCGCATAAGCAGTCCACAAGCAGGTCGGCAGCGCGACGTGACATCCTGGTCCTCCCGGTTCCCTTAAGAGCAGTTCACCCCTTGTGGCATCCCTTCCACAAGCGTGCTTGCTTGGCAATGCCGGCCCTGGCGGGTCTGGACGCCGCGGCCGGGCGGTGCAATAGTCCGGCTCCAAAGGGCGCTGCTCTGCGGCGCGCGGGCAATGGCTTCGGATAGGCATGAGCAACAGCATCGTAACGCGACTCTTCACCTGGCTGCACGGCGAGAAAGTTGGTCGTGATGGCGAGGGCAACATCTACTATCGCGCCAAGGGCGGCGGGCACACGCACAAGGATTCCTTGCGCCGTGAGCGGCGCTGGGTTGTCTATGCCGGCGAGGTTGAGGCAAGTCGTGTGCCGCCGGAGTGGCATGCCTGGTTGCATCACACCACCGACGAGTTTCCGCCCGAGGGAGGCGTGCCGCAGCGCCCCTGGATGCGCGCGCACAGCCCCAACCGCACCGGTTCGGATCTGGCCTATCGGCCGCCGGGGCACACCCTGCGCGGCGGCCATCGGCCGCGCACCGGCGGCGACTACGAGGCCTGGACCCCGGAGTGACGCCTGTGCACTGGCTTTGCCCGCAGGCTCCCTGGATGCCATGCAGCTGCGAGGTTTGAGCGGCCATGCGTAAGCACGTCTTTGAAACCGTCCTGGGCGCTGTCGTTCTCCTGGTGGCGGTGGGTTTCATCATCTTCGCCTATTCGGCGACGGACATCGGCGGTTCCAACAACAACGGCTACGAGGTCAGCGCCGCCTTCGACGATGCCAGCGGCGTGCGCAACGGCACCGAGGTGCGCATGAGCGGGGTGCGGATCGGTTCGGTGCTGCGCTACGAACTGGACCCCGATACCTTCGATGCCGTGGTCACCTTCTCCATCAATGATCGGGTCAAGCTGCCCAGTGACACCTCGGCACGAATCCTGCCTGACGGCCTGCTGGGCGGCACCTACGTCTCGCTGACTCCTGGTGGCGAACTCGAGGAGATCGAGCCCGGCGGGCGCATCGCTTACACCCAGGGCTCCATCAACCTCATGGATCTGCTGGGCCGTTTCGTCTTCAGTGGCGATGGCGGCGGCGGCTCGGGAGACACGGAAGAGGATTCCGATGGTCCCTGGTAGTCGGCTGATCGCCACTGGCCTGTTTGTCCTGTCGGTGGCCGTGGCAGCAGGAGCGACATCTTCGGCCCTGGCGCAGGAGCGTAGCCCCGGTGCCCCCCATGGCACGGCCGTGATGCAGGGGCTCGACAAGGTGACAGCGCGCATCTCCTCCTTTGAACTCAAGCTCAACGAGCCCAACGACTTCGGCTCGTTGCGTTTGGTGCTGCACGCCTGCTGGAAGACTCCGCCGGAGGAACCCCCGGAATCCGCAGCCTTCCTGGAGATACGTGAAGTCGACCCCGACGGTCCCGACCGGCGGGTTTTCAATGGCTGGATGTACGCCTCCTCGCCCGCCATTAACCCCCTGGAACACGGCGTCTATGACGTCTGGGTCTTGGACTGCGAGGAGCCGCTCAGTTAGCGGCGTCCTGCTCGGCGGCCACCGTGGTCGCCAGGGCGACAATCCGGCGGCAGGCCTCGGCAAGCACCTCTTCCGACGCGGTGAGACTGAGGCGCAGATGGCCCGCGGCCGCGGCGCCGAAGCCCTCTCCCGGCAGCACGGAAACGGCGTAGCGATCCAGCAGCGCCTGGGCGAAGGCCTGGGCGCCCAGGCCGGTGCCGCGCACATCGATCATCACGAACATGCCGCCTTCCGGCTTGCGGGCCAGCAGCCCCGGCGCAGCGGCCAGCGCGTCGCAGATCAGGTCGCGCCGCGCGCGATAGCGTGCGCGCATGGCGGCCAGATCTTCGCCCGCAGCCTCCAGGGCATGGCGTGCCGCGTCCTGTACGAAGCCGGGCAGGCCGTAAAGCGAGCAGAGCAGCAAATTGTGCGCATGGGCGGCCAGCCCCGAGGGGGCAATCATCCAGCCGGCACGCCATCCCGGCATGGAGTGAGACTTGGAGAGACTGGAGACCACCACCGTTCGCTCCGCCATGCCCGGCAGGGCGCAGGGACTGATATGCTCGCCCTCGAAGGTGAGCGCGGCATAGACCTCATCGCAGACCAGCCAAAGGTTGTGCTCGCGACAGATCTCGGCGATGGCTTCCAATTCCGCCCGGGTAAAAACAGCCCCCGTGGGGTTGTGCGGCGTGTTGATGTAGATCGCCCGGGTGCGTTCGGTGACCGCAGCCGCGATGGCGGCCGGGTCGGGATGAAAGCCCTTCTCCGCTGCGCTGGGGATCGTCACCGCGCGGGCGCCGGTGGTGGCGAAGACCGCTTCATAGGTGACGTACATCGGCACCGGCACGATCACTTCATCGCCCGGGGCCAGCAAGCAGAGCGCGGAGAGGAACAGGCCGTTCTGCGCGCCGGCCGTGACCACGACCTCGGCGGGATCGATCGCCAGACCGGTAAGTCTTTCATGCCAGCGGGCAATGGCCGCGCGCAGCTCCGGCTCGCCGTTGATCGGGGTGTAGCGGGTGCGTCCGGCCTGCAGCGACTCGATTGCGCGCTCGACGATGGGCTGCGGTGTGCGAAAGTCCGGGTCGCCGACGCTGAGCAGGATCACCTCCTCGCCCCGGCGTTGGCGCTCCACCGCCTGGAAATGGATGTCCCAGGCGCGTGAACCTTCACCGGCAATGCGGTCGACCAGGGGGGAAAAGCGCATAGAGTCACACTCCGAGAACGGGCCTTTTGGCAAGACGGCGGGCACGCTGCCCGAAGGCAGAGCCTTTGCCAAGAGGTGTCGCTTTTCCGGCAGCAACTTGTCTGATAGAGACAGGGTGACCGGTGAATGGGTCAAGGTGTCACAGGAGGAGCGTGCCAAGATTCTGCCCCAGTCAAGCTGAAGACCCCAAGCTGAAGACCCCAAGCTGAAGTCCCAAGACACAGTGAGCGGGGAGCGGTGGGTCCGTGCGGCCTGCGAGAGGCGCCCGCGGGGGTGCTTTGTGCAATGGGCAGCGACAGCGCGACGCGCCGACCCCTCCGGCTCCATCCTGAAACCGTTGCCATCCCGACAGGGGGCTCGCGGGGTGCACGGGGCGAAGGGGCAACAGCGGAACCGAAAGGGAGCGACAAGCAACACGCATGAGCAAGAACGAGAACGCCGATCGCGAGCGCCAGGAATGGCTAGCCAAGGTCTATGAAGCCGGCGGCGATACGCGCCTGCTTGCCGAGCATTACGATGCCTGGGCGGCGCGCTATGACGACGACATGGTCCATCTCGGCTACACCAATCCGGCCCTGACCGTCGGTCTCGCCGGGCGCTTCATTCAGGAGCCGGCCGCCCGCCTGCTCGATGCCGGGGCCGGCACAGGCATCATCGGCCGCCTGCTGTCCCTGCTCGGCTACGAAAACATCGTGGCCATGGACCTGTCTCAGGGCATGCTCGATCGGGCGCGGGAACTGGGAGTGTACCGGGAGCTCCACAGCATGGACATGGGTAAGCGGCTCGGATTCGAGGATGATTGCTTTGATGGCTGCACGGCCATCGGCGTGCTCACCGTTGGCCATGCACCGCCTGCCGCTCTTGACGAGCTTGTGCGGGTGGTCCGTCCGGGCGGCGTGCTGATCTTCTCCGTCACCGACAAAGCCTTCGAGAGTGGTTTCGGCGCCAAGATGCAGGCACTGGCCGATGCCGGTCGGTGGCAGCATGTGGCCGAGAGCAAGCCATACATTCCCTTGCCCGGCGCCATGGGCGAAAGGGGTCACGGATCTCGCATGTTCGTGTATCGTGTAGCGTAACAGCGCCGTCTGCGGCACAGTGAAGCCGGAGCCGAAGCTGGACAGCGCGAGATCCGGCGGCCGCGGGCGATAACAGGGAGAGCCAGACACAATGAACGAATTCGACTATCAGAAGCACCTGCTCGAACTCGGGCGCGTTTCCCGCCGCCAGTTCATCCACCGCACCGCGGCCCTGGGCGCCTCGGCCGCGCTGATCGGCACGGCTCTGTCTCGGCCGGCCTGGGCCAATGAACCGGTGAAGGGCGGGACGCTGAAGTTCGGCATGGGCGGCGGTTCGACCACCGACTCCATGAACCCCTCGACCGCAACCGATTCGGTGGCGATCTCCCAGGTGCACACCACCTACAACCATCTGGTTGAGCTCAACTCAAACCGCGAGGCGATCCCGGAACTGGCCTTATCCTGGGAGCCCAGCTCGGACGCCGTGACCTGGGCCTTCAAGCTGCGCAAGGACGTGGAGTTCCACAACGGCAAGACCATGGACGCTCACGACGTGGTCTACTCGATCCAGCGCCACATGGGCCCCGATGCCCAGACTGCCGCCAGTGGTGTGGTCGCCGGCATCGAAGAGGTGCGCGCCGATGGGTCGGACACCGTCATCATCACGCTCAAGGGCGGCAACGCCGATCTGCCCTACCTGATGGCGGATTATCACCTGGCAATCGTGCCGGACGGCTTCGATGACTGGGCCAATGCAGTGGGCACCGGCCCCTACATGGTGGAGCACTACGAGGCCGGCGTTGAATCCAAGCACGTGCGCAATCCCAACTACTGGAAGGAGGGGCGCGCGCATGCCGATGCGGTGGAGTACACCGTCATCAACGACGCCACCGCTCGCTCCGCAGCGCTGACGTCCGGGCAGGTCTCAGTGATCAACCGCATTTCCAAGCGCACGGTCGATCTCATGAAGCGCAACCAGGCGCTGGAGATCCTCAACTCGCCGGCGGGTCAGCACTACACCCTGCCGATGCACACGCAGGAAGGGCCGCTGACCGATCCCAATCTTCGGCTCGCCCTCAAGCACGCCATCGACCGCGAGGCGCTGGTCAACACCCTGCTGTCCGGTTACGGCCGGGCTGGCAACGACCATCCCATTCCCGATTTCGACCAGTACTTCGACAGCTCCATGGCGCAGCGCGCTTACGATCCGGATCGGGCGAAGCACTATCTGCGCGAGGCGGGCGTGGAGGATTTCACCATTCAGCTCCACACCTCCGAGGCCGCCTTCCCCGAGGCGGTGGACACCGCCCAGATGTATCAGGAGGCGGCGCGCGCCGCCGGCATCAACCTGGAGTTGGTGCGTGCGCCGGCCGACGGCTACTGGTCGGACATCTGGCTCAACGTGCCCTTCTGCATGTCCTACTGGGGCGGCCGCGCCACCCCAGACATGATGTACTCCATCGCCTACACCTGTGGTGCTGCCTGGAATGAGACGCACTACTGCAGTGATGAGTTCGACCAGCTGGTCCGCGAGGCGCGTGCCGAACTGGATCAGGCGCGCCGCAAGGAACTCTATGCCCGGGCGCAGGAACTGGTGCACATGGAGGGGGGCAACATCATCCCCATGTTCGCCGACTACGTCGACGGCTACCGCCGGGACGAGGTGGGGGGCTATGAGGAAGACTTTGTCTTCGAGATGGTCGGCCACCGCGGCGCCGAACGTCTCTGGGCGCTGTAAACCGTCACGTAACGGACGGGGCTCCCACCCGTGATCCTGTCACTCGTTGCCAAGCGCCTGGCGCTGGGCGTCCTGACTCTGTGGCTCGTCTCCCTGCTGATCTTCGCCATTACGGAGATCCTGCCGGGAGACGTGGCCACGGCCATTCTCGGACAGGCCGCCACCCCGGAAACGGTGGCGGCCATCCGCAATCAACTCGGCCTGAACGAGCCGGCCTGGTGGCGCTATCTGCAATGGCTCACCGGGGCGATCCAGGGCGATTTCGGAATCTCGCTGGCCAATCAACGGCCTGTGGCGCCGCAAATTCTGGGCCGACTTGAGAACACGCTTTTCCTGGCCTCGGTTGCGGCGGTGATCGCAGTGCCGCTGGCGATCAGCCTCGGTTTGATCGCGGCCATCAAGCAGCACTCGCTGCTGGACCGGACCATATCCCTCACCACGCTTGCCTCGATCTCGGTGCCGGAATTTTTCATCGCCTACCTGCTAATTTTCTTTTTGGCGGTTCAGGCGGGCTGGTTTCCCTCCATGGCGCGCTTCGATGCCGACATGGGCTTCCTGGAGCAGTTGGGCGTGATCGTCCTGCCGGCTTTGACCCTGGTGCTGGTGGTGCTGGCGCATATGATGCGCATGACCCGCGCCACGGTGCTGAACGTCATGGCGCAGCCCTTCGTGGAGATGGCGGAGCTCAAGGGCGTGCCCAAGTGGCGCATCGTGGTGCAGCACGCGCTGCCCAATGCGCTGGCGCCGATCATCAACGTCGTCGCCCTCAACCTTGCCTACCTGGTGGTGGGGGTGATCGTGGTCGAGGTCGTCTTTGTCTATCCGGGACTGGGACAGTTCATGGTCGATGCCGTCGCACGGCGCGACATTCCGACCGTACAGGCCTGCGGCCTGATCTTCGCGGCGGTCTACGTCACCCTCAACATGCTGGCAGACATCGGGGCCATCCTGGCCAATCCGCGTCTGCGGCATCCGCGATAGGGGGCGGGGCATGCGCGTATCGGGACACCGACTTTCCATCGCCGCCCTGGTTGGGCTGGCCATCATTTTCGTCAATGTGGCAGCCGCCGTGCTGGCACCCTGGATTGCCCCCTACAGCCCGACCTCGACGGTGGGCAGTGTCTGGCTGCCGCCCGGCGAGGAAGGCTTCCTGCTGGGCACTGACCAGAACGGTCGCGATATGCTGACGCGCATGCTTTACGGCGCGCGCACCTCCATCGGCATCGCGCTCACCGCGACGATCCTCTCCTTCCTGTTAGGCTCAGTGCTGGGCTTCCTGGCGGCGACGGTGGGCGGATGGCTCGACCAGCTCTTGAGCCGCATCGTCGATACGCTGATGGCGATCCCGGTGCTGATCCTGGCCCTGCTGGTGCTGACCGCGCTCGGCAGTTCCATTCCGGTGCTGATCGGGGTCATCGCCGTGCTGGACTCGACCCGGGTCTTTCGCTTGTCGCGCGCCGTGGGAATGGACATCGCGGTGATGGAGTACGTGGAGGCTGCGCGGCTGCGCGGGGAGGGGCTCTGGTGGATCATTCGCCGGGAGATCCTGCCCAACGCGCTGCCGCCGCTGATCGCTGAGTTCGGTCTGCGCTTTTGCTTTGCCTTCCTATTAATTTCCTCGCTCTCCTTTCTCGGTCTTGGCGTGCAGCCGCCCTTTGCCGACTGGGGCGGCATGGTGCGCGACAACGCCCAGGCGCTGGAGTTCGGTCTTTCCGCACCGCTGATTCCGGCCGCCGGCATCGCGGTGCTCACCATCGGAGTGAATCTGGTGGTGGACTGGATGCTGGGCCTGCAGGGCCGCACCATGGAGGATAGCCGATGAGCGCCGCGACGCCGTCCAAGAGCGGACCGCTCCTGACCATGCGCGGCCTGCACATCGAAGCCACCGGCTTCGACGGACACCCCATCATCATTGTCGATGGCATCGACCTCGATCTGGAGCGTGGTCAGGTGTTGGGCCTGATCGGCGAATCCGGAGCGGGCAAGTCGACGATTGCCCTTGCGGCCATGGGCTACACCCGCGGCGGGGCACGCATCACCGGCGGCGACATCGTCTTCGATGGCCGCAATGTGCTGGAAATGCCGTATCACCAGCGGCGCAAGCTGCGCGGCGACCGCATCTCTTATGTGGCGCAGTCGGCGGCTGCCTCCTTCAATCCGGCCAAGACCTTGATGCACCAGATCATCGAGGCGCCGGTGCTGCACGGGGTGATGAGCGCGGAAGAGGCGAGCCAGCGGGCAGTCGATCTCTTCCATCGCCTGAAGGTGCCGGATCCGGACACCTTCGGCCGGCGCTATCCCCATCAGGTTTCCGGCGGGCAGTTGCAGCGCGCCATGACTGCCATGGCGATGGTCTGCGAACCCGACGTCTTGATACTGGACGAGCCCACCACCGCCCTGGATGTCACCACCCAGATCGAGGTGCTGGCGGCGGTGCGTGACGTGATGCGCGAGTTCGGCACGGCGGGGCTCTACATCACCCACGATCTGGCCGTCGTGGCGCAGATCTCTGACCGCATCATGGTCCTGCGCGATGGCCGAACGGTCGAGGTTGGAGAAACCCAACAGATCCTGGAAGCGCCGCGGGAAACCTACACCCGGGACCTGGTCGCGGCCCGGCGGTTTCATGTGAAGGCCGGCGAGGGGGGAAGCGAAACGCCGCAAGCGCTGCTGGAAGCGCGCGGCATCGACGCCGGCTATGGCAGCGTCAAGGTGCTCAAAGGCGTGGACGTGGCGGTCCACCCGCGCGAGACCGTGGCCGTGGTGGGCGAGTCCGGCAGCGGCAAGTCGACGCTGGCCCGGGTGGTCACCGGCCTGCTGCCGCCGACGCGTGGTCAGGTACTTTTTCAGGGCGAGGCGCTGCCCCCGGCGCTGGGGCAGCGCAGCCGCGAGCAGCTTCGGCGTATCCAGATGATCTATCAGATGCCTGACGTCGCCTTGAACCCGCGCCACCGCGTCTACGACACCCTGGCCCGGCCGCTGCAGTTCTATCACGGCCTGCGCGGCAAGGAGCTGCGCGAGGAGGTGAACCGGCTGCTCGATGACATCGAGCTGGGCGGGGACTATGCCCAGCGCTTTCCCGGCGAGCTCTCCGGCGGGCAGAAGCAGCGGGTCTGCATTGCCCGGGCGCTGGCCGCCCGGCCCGACGTGGTGATCTGTGACGAGCCCACCTCGGCCCTGGATCAGCTGGTCGCGGAATCCATCCTGGAACTGCTGCAGCGCCTCCAGGACGAACGCGGACTGGCCTATCTCTTCATCACCCACGACCTGGGCCTGGTAAAGGCCATCGCGGATCGCGTGGTGGTGATGAAGAGCGGCGAGGTGGTGCAGCAGGGGCCCAAGGCGGAGGTCTTCAGCCCGCCAGCGCACCCCTACACCGAACTGCTGCTGGCCTCCGTGCCGGAAATGCGGGTTGACTGGCTGGACGATGTGCTGGAGACCCGGGCCGGACAGGAGCTGGCGGAGCGCTAGCGTTCCTCTCGGCAGGAGAACTCCATGCAGCTTACCCTTCTCGGCACCGGCTGTCCGGTGGTCAGCCTTGAGCGCTACGGCCCGGCGCAGCTCATCCGGCATGACAGCCGCGCGGTGCTGGTGGATTGCGGCTCGGGCGTCACGCAGCGGCTGCTGGCGGCGGGCTGCCCCGGGCGCGACCTTGATGCCGTGCTGCTCACCCACCTGCACAGTGATCACCTGGTCGATCTCTATCAGCTCATCGTCTCCGCCTGGCACCAGGGCCGCGCGCGGCCGCAGCAGGTCTACGGCCCGCCCGGCACCCGGACCTATGTCGAGGGGCTGATGGCGCTCTGGCGCCAGGAATTGACCCAGCGCATCGCCCATGAGAAGCGCCCCTCGACCGAAGCGCTCGAGGTCGAGGTGACCGAGATCACGCCCGACTGGCGCCTGGCGCTGGGCGGGCTGGAGATCGAAGCGGTGGAGGTGGACCACCGGCCGGTGCGCCATGCCTTCGGCTTTGCCTTTGCCGCCGAAGGGCGGCGGCTGGTGCTTTCGGGCGATACCCGGCCCTGTCCGGGCCTGGAGGCGGCGGCCAGGGGCGCGGACCTGCTGCTCAACGAAGTCTTCGTACACCGGGAGATGCCGGTGATCGAGGGCGTGCGTTCGGCCGAGACGGTGGAGAATGTCGGCGCCTATCACACGCTGTCCTGCGAGGTCGGCAAGCTGGCCGCGCGCGCCGGTGTGGGCTGCCTGGCACTCACCCACTTCGTGCCGCCGGCCTGCGACCGCGCCGCCCTGCTGGCAGAGGTGCGTCAGGACTTCACCGGGCCGGTGATCGTGGGCGAGGATTTGATGACCTTCGACCTCACGGCTGGAACGCTCACCTACGGCCAGGCCCACCTCAGCCTGCCGCTGGAGCGCGCAAGCGCCTGACCACAACTCTGCGACGCCGCTCCACGCCTTGACGCAGCGCCTTGACGCAGCCCTGCCGCTGCGCAGAATGCGCCGCACCCGCCATGCGGAGGGGCCCGTAGTTCAGTGGTCAGAACGCGCCGCTCATAACGGTGTTGTCGCAGGTTCGAATCCTGCCGGGCCCACCAATGATTGCATATGACGGAATATATACTTGTTAAAGTAGAATGGCGGGTTAGGGCCTGAGCGCATCCAGTCGGCTGTCGCCGGCGAAATCATCGAGGCGGTACTCGCGCTGGACCTTGGGCCATTCGCACCAGGCCTGGATCAAGCCGCTCCGAATGAACAGATGCCAAGTCTGAAAGTTGAGCGGCTCGCGACTGGACAAGGCGCGCGGCGTGAGGAGGGCCATGTTGCGTCCAGCCTGTTCCGGATCGCGCACGGACTCATAACGAATGGCTTCAAGACCTGAGGTTCGCGCACTGTCAGCGAAGGCTTGGCAGGGGCTGTAGTCTTCCTTCTCGCGCCAGATATGGGCGTAGGACGCGAGGCGCCCAGTGGTGAGATCGACGCAGAATGCGGTGCTGCCCCGCACGCTGAAGGCGCTGTACTCCGCAGGCCCCTGCGGCAAGCGAGTGCCCGGAGCCTCGGCCAGGAAGAGAAAGCGGTAGAAAGCCATCTCGGCCACCGCTGTGGTCACGGCTTCGGCGGCATAGAAGGCGCCATCGCGTTGATGAGCGCGGCGAAAGCGGGAGCCCCAGGGATAGGGAGCGTAGCGGAAGGGTGCGGCCAGCAGCGGATGAAGGCCCGCGCATTCAGGAGGCAGGGGAGGCTTGACAACCTCGATCTCCTCTTCAAGCAGAGCTTGATCGTCCAGGCTTTCCGTGAGGCTGAGGGTCACAACCCGGTGCTGTCCCTCGACTAGGCGCCAGACCTCTGCCGACCATGGTACCGCGTCAGAGGGGAGCGCGTCGGGAATCGACATAGTTGATCACACTCACCAGACCCGTAACGCTGCCGATCATCTCGATCGGTTTGTTGCCCAAAGCCAGATTGGGCGACCGCATCCATGACCGCATCGCCTCGTCGTCGTTCAGAATGGCGTTCAGGCTTCTGAACAAGCGCAGCAACAGGACCGCCAACTCATAGGGCTTGGTCCCCTTCGAGAGCCTATAGCTATCGGCCCGCAGGCGCGAAGCCGTGGCATCGGAAACCCCAATGACCCGGGCTAAGAGGGCATTAGAGAGTCCAAGCCGCTCAGCGGCCCGCACAACGGCCTGGGAGACCACGCGCGAGCGATCTTCGTCACTGACCTTTTTTTCATCAAAGGCACGCTCAGGTGTCACGTCCCTTCTCCTGGAAAATAGAGCAATTGATCATTCTACAGAAATGTAAGTGCAGCCTCGAATCAATGCAAGCTGGCAGTTCAGCCATTTCTGCGAGCGACCGGAAGCGATTTCCGCTTCGAGCAGTTGCGCAGTCGCAAAGCCAGGTTTCGGACTTCGGTGTAGCGGTCCCGTCCCGATTCTTTTGCTCGCCAGGGGTGGCGTCGGCGGGGTGTGGTCCTTAGGTTGGGAGGACGCCCGAGCGAGCGATACTTGAAGCAAAGGAACAGAGATTATGAGCGCAGCGAAGCAGGGCGATACCGTCCGCGTGCACTACAACGGCACCCTGAAGAACGGGACCCAGTTCGATTCCTCCCGCGAGGCCGAGCCCCTGGAGTTCAAGATCGGTGAGGGACGGATCATTCCCGGATTCGAGTCTGCGGTCGTGGGCATGGCGCCCGGCGACAGCAAGAAGGTGGAGATTCCTTCCAACGAGGCCTATGGCCCGCGCCGCGAGGAACTGACCCAGGAGGTGGATCGCAGCCGGCTGCCGTCCGATCTCGAGGTGCAGCAGGGCATGCAGCTTCAGGCCACCGGCCCGAACGAGCAGCCGCTCGTGGTGACCGTGGCCGAGGTGAAGCCCGAAAGCGTGGTGCTGGACGCCAATCATCCCCTGGCCGGGGAAGACCTCACCTTCGATATCGAACTGGTCGAGGTGGTGTGATTCTTGGGTGCCGCCGCCCACTTTGGGCGGCGTCTGCCTGACTCTTTCTCCCCCTTGGCGTAAGGGGGGAGAAGCGGCTAGGTTGCGCTGACTTCAAGACAGCGCAAAAGGCTAGCCCACATGACCGAACTCTGCGATCTCCCGGCCGTCGACCTCGTGAACAAAATCGCTGGCCGGGAGGTATCTCCCGTGGAGCTTCTGGACTCCTGCCTCTCGCGCATCGACGCGGTCAATCCGAGCCTCAATGCCATCGTGGCGCAGGACGTCGAGGCGGCGCGCCGCGGTGCGCTGGCGGCGGAGAAGGCGGTGAAGGAAGGTGAAAGCCTTGGCCTGCTGCACGGCCTGCCCGTGGGCATCAAGGATCTGAACGAGACCGCGGGCCTGCGCACCACCTATGGCTCAGAGCTCTTTGCCGAGAACGTGCCGGCGCAGGATGCACTGAATGTTGCACGGGTACGCGAGGCCGGCGGCCTGCCCTGGTTCAAGACCAACACGCCGGAGTTCGGCGCCGGCGCCAACACCCGCAACGCGGTCTATGGCGCCACCGGCAACCCCTTTGACCCGGCATTGACCTGCGCCGGCTCCTCCGGCGGATCGGCAGTGGCGCTGGCCACCTCCATGCTGCCGCTCTGCAATGGCTCCGACCTCGGCGGCAGCCTGCGCAGCCCGGCAGCCTACTGTGGCATCGTGGGTCTGCGGCCCACGGCGGGGCTGGTGCCCAAGGAAGGCTCCTTGACCGCCTACTCGCCGCTGTCGGTCGAGGGGCCCATGGGCCGCAGCGTCTCAGACCTCGCCCTGCTGCTGGCCGCCATGGCCGGCGAAGACCCCCGTGATCCCCTGTCCCGTCCGATCGACCGTGACGCGCTGGCCCGGCCGCAGGCCGCCGACCTCTCAGGTCTTAGCGTCGCCTTCTCTGAGGATCTGGGCTTCGCCCCCATCGACGAGCAGGTGCGCAAGCTCTTCCGCGAGCGCAGTGGCGCCTTCCGGCATCTCTTCCGTGACGCCATGGACCGCGATCCGGAAATGGGCGAGAACCCGGATCGCGTTTTCGAGGTGCTGCGCGGCGTCGGCTTCCTGGCGGCGCATCTGGAGAAGGTGCGCAAGACGCCGGAGAAGGTCGGCCCCAATGTGACCGCCAACGTCGAACTCGGCCTGACCTACAGTGCAGAGGACGTGGCCTGGGCACAGACCCGGCACAGCGACATCTTCCGCCGTTTCCTGGCGATGATGGACGAGGTGGATGTGCTCATTACCCCGGCGGCCTCGGTTCAGCCTTTCGACAAGAATGAGTGGTACCCCCGCGAGATCAATGGCAAGCCGCTGCAGAGCTATATTAACTGGGTGGCCATCGCCTATGGCCTGACGCTGACCGGCCATCCCGTGCTCTGCCTGCCGTGCGGCACCGACGAGAACGGACTGCCCTTCGGCATCCAGGTGGTGGGGCGGCGTTTCGAGGAGGCGAAGCTGCTGTCGGTCGGCCTCGCCCTGGAGCAGGCGCTGGGCGGCATTGCCGGCTGTGCCCGGCCGCTGCCGAATCTCGCGCGCCTCTCCGCGGCCTGAAGGAGTCTGCCCCGTGAGCACTGCGCTGGTCGTCGTCGTTCTGGCGGCAGGCAAGGGGACGCGCATGCGCTCCAGCCTGCCCAAAGTCCTCCATGCGGTTGCCGGCCGGCCCATGGTGCAGCACGTGCTGGAAGCCGCCGCTGCCCTGGAGCCGGCCGGCAGCGTGGTGGTGATCGGCCCAGAGGGCGAGGCCATCGCGGAGGCGGTGCGGCCCTATCCCGTGGCGGTGCAGCGCGAGCAGCTCGGCACCGCCGACGCCCTCAAGGCAGCGCGTGACCAGGCCCTGCCACTGCTGGGCGATGGCGGGGACGTGCTGGTGCTCTATGGCGACGGTCCGCTGATCACCCCGGAGACGCTGCAGCGCATGCGCGCTGCGCGGCAGCAGGCACCGGCGCCCGACTTTGTCTGGCTGGGTTTCCGGCCGCCCGATCCCACCGGCTACGGAAGGATGCTGCTCGATGAAGAACAGCGTCTGACCGCCATCGTCGAGGAGAAGGACGCCAGCGAGGAGGAGCGCCGGGTTGACCTCTGCTGGGGTGGGCTATTGCTGGGCGACGGGCCGGCGCTCTTCCGCCTACTGGAGCAAATCGACAACAACAACGCCAAGGGCGAGTACTATCTCACCTCCCTGGTCGCACTCGCCGCCGACGAGGGCCTGCGAGCCGGCGTGGTGGAGTGCGATGCCGAAGAGGTGCGTGGCGTGAATTCCCGCGCGGAGTTGGCCGAGGCGGAAGCGATCCTGCAGCGTCGCCTGCGCCGCCGGGCCATGGACGCCGGCGTCACGCTGATCGCACCGGAAACGGTGCAGTTTTGCTGGGACACGGAGCTCGCGCCCGACGTCGTGGTGGAGCCGCATGTGGTCTTCGGGCCAGGCGTGCGAGTGGGGGTCGGGGCGCAGATTCTCGGCTTTTCCCATCTGGAAGGCGCGCTGGTCGAGGCCGGCGCGCGCATCGGGCCCTTTGCCCGCCTGCGGCCCGGCACCCGGATCGGTCCGGAGGCCCGGGTGGGCAACTTCGTGGAGATCAAGGCCACCAGTCTCGGCGCCAAGGCCAAGGCCAACCACCTGAGCTACGTCGGCGACGCCGAGGTCGGGGCCGGGGCCAACATCGGGGCCGGCACCATCACCTGCAACTACGACGGCGTCTCCAAGCACCGCACCGTGATCGGGGAGGGCGCCTTTATCGGCTCCAACACGGCCCTGGTGGCTCCCGTGACCATCGGTCCCGGCGCCGTCATCGGTGCCGGCAGCACCCTGGTCGAGGCGGTGCCGGAACAGGCGCTGGCGCTGGCGCGCGCGCCGCAGACCACCAAGCCGGAGGGCGCGACGCGCCTGCGTGAACGGCAGAAGAAGCAACGGACAGAGGAGTAGCGGCGGCATGTGCGGCATCATCGGCATTCTCGGCACCAATCCCGTGGCACCGCTGCTGCTCGAAGCGCTCAAGCGGCTCGAGTATCGCGGCTATGATTCCGCCGGCGTGGCCAGCCTGGTCAATGGCACCATCGAGCGTCGCCGGGCCGAGGGCAAGATCGTGCGCTTGGTGGAGCGGGTGGAGCGCGAGCCCCTGGGCGGCGTGGTCGGAATCGGCCACACCCGCTGGGCGACCCACGGCCGGCCCAATGAGGTCAATGCCCATCCGCATGCCAACGAGCGGCTGGCGCTGGTGCACAACGGCATCATCGAGAACCACCGCGAACTGCGCAGTGAGCTGGAGGCCGCGGGCTACGGCTTCGAGACCGAGACCGACACGGAAACCGTGGTCCATCTGGTCGACCGCAATCTCAAACAGGGCCTGGCGCCGGCTCAAGCGGTGAGTCGCGCGCTGCAGCGGCTGGAGGGCGCCTTTGCCTTCGCCATGATCTTTGCCGGCCATCACAACCTGATGATCGGGGCACGGCGCGGCAGCCCCTTGGCGGTGGGATACGGCGACGAAGGCGCGCTCTATCTCGGCTCTGACGCCCTGGCCCTGGCGCCGCTGACCGATCGCATCTGCTACCTGGAGGAAGGGGATTGGGTCGTCTTGCAGGACGGCAAGGCCGAGATTTTCGATGCCGAAGACCGACCGGTGGACCGCCCGATCGTGCGCACGGCTCTGTCGGGTGCGGCCATTGGCAAGGGCAACTTCCGCCACTTCATGCAGAAGGAAATCCACGAGCAGCCGGCTGTGATCGGCGACACGCTGCACAGCTACGTGAATCTGCAAACCCGCGCCGTCACCCTCCCGGAGATGCCGCTGGACTTCGCCGCCCTGCCACGATTGACCATCTCCGCCTGCGGCACGGCTTTCTATGCCGGCTTCGTGGCTAAGTATTGGTTCGAGCAGATCGCCCGCCTGCCGGTGGAGGTCGACATCGCCAGCGAGTTCCGCTATCGCGAGGCCCCCATGCCCGAGGGCGGGGCTGCGCTCTTCATCTCCCAGTCCGGCGAGACCATCGATACCCTGGCCGCGCTTCGCTATGCCCGCAGTCAGAAACAGACCATCCTCTCCATCGTCAATCAGCCGGAAAGCGTGATCGGGCGGGAATCCGACCTGGTGCTGCCGACCCTGGCGGGGCCGGAGATCGGGGTGGCCTCCACCAAGGCCTTCACCACCCAGCTCACCGTCCTGGCCTGCCTGGCGCTGGCGGCGGCGCGGGCGCGCGGGGCCATCGACGCGGCCGCCGAGGCCTGCCTGAGCTCGGCCATCACCGAGGTGCCGGCGGCGATCACTCAGGTGCTGGAGCATGCCGAGCCACTGGAAGCCATCGCCCATGACATTTCGGCCGTGCGCGACGTGCTGTTCCTGGGCCGCGGATCGCTCTTCCCCATCGCCCTGGAAGGGGCGCTGAAGCTGAAGGAGATCAGCTACATCCACGCGGAAGGCTACGCCGCCGGCGAGCTGAAGCACGGGCCGATTGCCCTGATCGATGAGGATGTGCCGGTGGTGATCGCCGCACCCTCCGGCCCGCTGTTCGACAAGCTGGCCAGCAATATCCAGGAGACGATTGCCCGCGGTGGCCGGGCGATCATCTTCAGCGATCGCGCCGGGTTGGAGCGGATCGGCGATGGCGCGGCCTACACCGTGGAGATGCCCACGATAGACCCCTTCGTGGCCCCGATCCTCTACTCCCTGCCCATGCAGCTCCTGGCCTACTACACCGCTGTGGCCAAGGGCACCGACGTGGATCAGCCGCGCAACCTGGCGAAGTCGGTCACGGTGGAGTAGCGCCGAAGCGCTTTTCAGTCCGGTCCTTCGCCCCCACCGGGGCGGGCCTGGGCGATGGCGCGGGAGAGCAGCAGCACCGGGATCAGGCCGACGGCCACGATCATCAGCGCCGGGGTGGCGGCCGCGCCCAGCCGTTCGTCGGCAGCGTAGTTGTGCGCCTGGACAGCCAGGGTGTCGAAGTCGAAGGGCCGCATGATGAGCGTGGCGGGCAGTTCTTTCATCACGTCGACGAAGACCAGCAGCCCGGCGGTCAGCAGCGAACTCCAGAGCAGCGGCGCGTGTACTGCCACCAGCGTCCCCGAGGGGCCGCGCCCCAGGGTGCGTGCTGCGTCGTCCATGGAGCCGCGCACCTTGGCCAACCCGGCCTCCACCGCTTGCAGGGAGACGGCCAAAAAGCGCACCAGATAAGCGAAGACCAGGGCGGCGATCCCGCCGGTGAGCAGGAGGCCGGAGGAGATGCCGAGGCTGTCCCGCAGCCAGGCGTCCAGGCTGTTGTCAAACCAGGCGAAGGGAATGAGGATGCCGACACCGATGACCGAACCGGGCACGGCATAGCCCAGGCTCGCCACGCGGCTGGCGAAGGTAGTGAGCGGTCCCGGCTGCAGGCGCGCGCCATAGGCGACCAGGATAGCGAAGCCGACTGCCAGAACCGCGGTCACGGCGCCCAGGATGAAGGTATTGAAAGCCTGGGGCAGGAAGCGGCCAACGTCGATGCCATTGTCGAGGCCCATGGAGACAAGCACGGCGGCGGGCAGCAGGAAGCCGAGGACGACCGGCAGGGCACAGATCAGGGTGCTCAGCCAGCGAGCGGTACCGCCCAGGCGCGGCTGTGGCAGGTGGCGGTAGCGAACTGAGGTGTGGTGGTAGCGTTGCGCCCCCCGGTTCCAGCGCTCCAACAGCAGGAAGAGCAGCACGATGCCGAGCAGCATGGCCGAGAGTTGGGCTGCCGTTGTGTGGTCATAGAGCGAGAACCAGGCCCGATAGATGCCGGTGGTGAAAGTCTGGACCCCGAAGTACTGCACGGTGCCGTAGTCGGCGAGCGTCTCCATCAGCGCCAGCACTGTCCCGGCGACGATGGCCGGCCGGGCCAGAGGCACGCCCACGCGCAGAAAGGTGCTCCATCCGTTGCAGCCCAGCGTGCGACTGACTTCGAGAGCGCAGACCGATTGCTGCAGGAAGGCGGCGCGGGAGAGCAGGTAGACATAGGGGTAGAGCACCAGCATCAGCATGATGCCGGCGCCCTCAACCGAGCGGATATTCGGAAACCAGTAGTCCCGCGGCGTCTGCCAGCCGAAGAGATCGCGCAGTCCGCTTTGCACCGGTCCGCTGAACTGCAGGAAATCGGTGTAGGCATAGGCCATAACGTAGGCCGGCACCGCCAGCGGCAGGATCAGCGCCCATTGCAGGATGCAGCGGCCGGGGAAACTGTACATGGTCACGAGCCAGGCCGTGCCGACGCCGATGAGCATCACGCCGCTACCAACCACCGCAACGAGGATCAGCGTGTTGACCAGATAGCGTGGCAGCACCGTGGAGGCGAGGTGCGCCATGACGTCACTGCTGGGCTGAACGACATTCCAGGCAATGGTCAGCACCGGGATCGAGAGCAGTAGGGCTACCAGGAGTGCAAGGAGCGTCAGGAGGCCCAGTCTCCGGGAACGCCGTATGGCCGCGGGGCGCGGAGGCGTGGCATCGATCCCGAGCGTGTCGGTGAGTTGGCTCATGCAGCAGAAATAGCAGTCCAGCAGCGGCTATGAAAGTGCGATGCGTTAGCACTCGCAAAGTTTTACCCTGTTAGCCTTAGACGCCTGCCACCGACACCTGCACCTCGGCCTCAAGCAGCGCGGCTGCCAGATCGCCGTCCGGGCTACGGTCGGTGACCAGTTCGTCGACCTCTGCAAAGGCGCCGACCTGCACCAGCCCTTGCTGGCCAAACTTGGAGGCATCGGTCACGACCAGGCGTCGCCGACCCTGTGCCAGCACCGCGCGCCCGAACTCGGCTTCTGCCAGATCGTGGTCCATCACGCCGGTCTCGGCGCTCAGTGCACCGGCAGAGATCACAGCGTGATCCACGGTGAAGCGGCTGATGAATTCGATGGCCGACATGCCGAAGGCAGCGCCGCTGTCGCTGCGCAGCTCGCCGCCGGCCATATAGACCCTGTTGCCGTTCACTGTTGCCAGGGTGCGGGCGATGTCCGAGGAGTTGGTGACCACGATCAGGCGGCGATGGCCGAGCAGCGCACGGGCCAGGAAACTGGTGGTGGTGCCGGTGTCAAGCATGACCGACTGGCCGTCGGCGATGCTGGCCGCGGCCCGACGCGCGATGGCTTCCTTGGCGGCACGATTGCGGCGCATGCGGCGCTCGAAGGGGGCCTCGCCCACCACGGCCGGCAGGCCGATGGCACCGTGCATGCGAATGACCTGGCCCTGATCCGCGAGGGGCTTCACGTCGCGGCGTATGGTTTCCAGGGAGACGCCCAGATGGTCGGCCAAGGTGCTAACGCTAACCGTGCCTTGCTCCTCCAGGAGGGCAAGTATGCGTGTATGGCGTGGGGAGGGCGGCATGGCTGAGGACGTATCTGCTGAGACTTGTGGTAATATGACCGTTAAGTTGGTTTTCTGCCTCACAATGGTAAAGAATAGGTCATAAAGCCACAAGAATCGTTGACTCCGATAAACGCCGCGTCAATGCTTCCTGCATAAGAAGGTGACAAGCTTACGGGAGGCAGCAGCGGCGTGACGGAGCAAACGACCGACAGTCAAACCCGCATCCGGGCCCTGCCGATCTGGGAGGGGGAGATCGGCGTCGAGCCACTGCTCGGCGGTATCAGCAATGAGTGTTGGCTGGTGAGCGATGGCCGGGGGCGTCATGTGGTGCGCTTCGGCAAGGACTACCCCTTTCACCATGTTTTCCGCGAGCGCGAAACCATGACGGCCCGCGCTGCCGAGGCTGCCGGCTTCGCGCCGGCTCTGGAGTATGCCGAGCCCGGGGTGATGGTCTCGCGCTACATTGATGGCGCCAAGACCTACGGTGAGGCGGACGTGCGCGCAGCCCTGGACCGGGTTGGGCCGCTGCTGCGTGCCTTTCACCAGGAAATGCCCAAGCACGTCTATGGCCCGGGCTTCATGTTCTGGCCCTTTCACGTCATACGTGACTATGCACGCACCCTGCGCGAAGGCGGCAGTCGGATGACCGCGCACCTGGACGAGTATCTGGAGCTGGCCGACCAGCTCGAGCGGGCGCAGGTGCCGCTGCCCATCGTCTTCGGCCACAACGACCTGCTGCCGGCAAATCTGCTCGATGACGGCGAGCGGCTCTGGCTGATCGACTTCGAGTATGCCGGTTTCTCCACCGCCATGTTCGACCTGGCAGGGCTGACCTCGAACGCCGGCTGCTCGGCAGAGGAGTCGGAGGACCTGCTCGGCCTCTACTTCGATCGCCGGCCGGACCAGGATCTCCTCCGCTCGCTCGTGGCCATGCAGTGCGCCTCACTGTTGCGCGAGGCGATGTGGAGCATGGTCTCCGAACTTTATCTCAACGCGCCGGGAACGGACTACGAAGCCTACACCCAGGAGAACCTGGATCGGCTTGCCGCCGCGCTCGATGCCTACCACAGCCGCTACGGACGCCCTGCATCATGACTGAGAGCCTTCCCGCCCACGCCCAGGTTGTCGTCATCGGCGGCGGCATCATTGGCTGCTCCACCGCCTACCATCTGGCCCGCGACCATAAAGCGGACGTGGTGTTGCTGGAGCAAGGGCAGTTGACCTCAGGCTCGACCTGGCACGCGGCGGGGCTGGTTGGACAATTGCGTTCTTCGGCTTCGATCACCCGCGTGCTCAAGTACTCGGTCGATCTCTACAAGCGTCTCCACGAGGAAACGGGGCTGGAAACCGGCTGGAAGATGACCGGTTGCCTGCGGCTGGCCACGAATGAAGATCGCTGGGCCGAGTACCGGCGGCTGGCCACCACGGCGCGCAGCTTCGGCATGGAGATGCACCTGATCTCGCCGGAGGAGGTGAAGCGCCTCTGGCCGCTGATGGACACCTCCGACCTCGTCGGCGCCTCCTGGCTGCCAACAGACGGTCAGGCCAGCCCCTCGGACATCACCGCCTCTCTCGCCAAGGGCGCCCGGATGAACGGCGCGCGCTTGTTTGAAGGTGTGCGCGTGACCGGCTTTGTCATGGAGGGCACGCGGATCACGGCGGTGGAAACCGACCAGGGGCCGATTGCCTGTGAGACGGTGGTGAACTGCGCCGGGCAGTGGGCGCGCCAGCTCGGCGCCCTGGCCGGAGTGTCCGTGCCGCTGCAACCGGTCAAGCATCAGTACATCGTCACCGAAGCCATCGAGGGCCTCCAGTCCGATACGCCCACCGTGCGCGACCCCGACCGGCGCATCTACTTCAAGGAGGAGGTGGGCGGTCTGGTGATGGGCGGCTACGAGCCCAATCCCCAGGCCTGGGACACGGGGCTGCCGGGCGGCGACGTGCCCGAGCGCTGGGAATTCCAGCTCTTCGACGACGACTTCGACCACTTCGAACAGCACATGACCCAGGCGGTGGAGCGGGTGCCGGCCCTGAACACCGCGGGCATGAAGCAGATGATCAACGGTCCGGAAAGCTTCACCCCGGATGGCAACTTCATCCTCGGCCGGGCGCACGAGTGCGACAACATGTATGTCGGCGCCGGATTCAACGCCTTTGGCATCGCTGCCGGCGGCGGGGCCGGCTGGGCGCTGGCGGAATGGATCATGCGCGGCGAAGCGCCGCTCGATCTCTGGGTGGTGGACATCCGGCGCTTCGCCGGACTGCATCGCGACCGCGCCTGGGTGCGCGCACGCACGCTGGAAGCCTACGGCAAGCACTACGCCATTGGTTTTCCCTTCGAGGAATATGAAAGCGGTCGGCCCTACATCGTCTCGCCACTCTACGACCGGCTGAAGGCGCACAACGCCGTCTTCGGCTCCAAGTTGGGGTGGGAGCGGCCGAACTGGTTCGCACCGCCGGGTGTGGAGCCGGTCGACCGCCCCTCCATGGGGCGCCAGAACTGGTTCGAAGCGGTGGGTGAGGAGCACGCCCATGTCCGCGAGAAGGTCGGGCTCTTCGACCAGTCCTCCTTCGCCAAGTTCGAGCTCAAGGGGAGCGATGCGCTGGCGGCGCTGGATTTCATCTGCGCCAACGACGTCACCCGCCCGGTGGGGCGCCTGACCTACACCCAGATGCTCACCAGCCGCGGCGGCATCGAGTGTGATCTGACCGTGGGGCGTCTGGCCGAGGATCACTTCTACATCGTGACGGGCACCGGCTTTCGCACCCACGACTTCGCCTGGATCCGCGACCACATTCCCAACGGGGCTGACGCGTCACTGAGCGACGTCACCGAGGCCTGGGGCACCCTGTCTCTCATGGGGCCGCGCGCGCGAGACGTCCTGGCGGCCGTGACCGATGCAGATGTGAGCAACGCCGCCTTCCCCTTCGGCCACCTGCGCGAACTCACCATCGCCGGCGTTTCGGTGCGGGCGCTGCGCGTGACCTACGTCGGAGAACTTGGCTGGGAATTGCATGTGCCGCTGGAGGGCACGGCGGCGGTCTTCGATGCGTTGATGGCCGCCGGTGCGGCCAGCGACCTGCGTCCCGTGGGCTATCGTGCGCTGGAGTCCCTGCGGCTTGAGAAGGGCTATCGCGCCTGGGGCTCCGACATCACGCCCAATGACAATCCCTTCGAGGCGGGGCTCGGCTGGGCGGTGAAGCTGCGCAGCGGCCGCCCCTTCCTTGGGCGCGACGCCTGCGAACAGGCGGTTCAGAAACCGCTACGCCGCAAGCTGATGGGCTTCACCACCGAGGATCCCGAGGTGGTGCTGCTGGGGCGTGAAACGATCCTGCGCGACGGCGAGCCGGTGGGCTACCTGACCAGCGGTGGCTTCGGCCACACCATCGGTTGCCCCGTGGGCTACGGTTACGTCAACAACCCTTCCGGCGTCGACGAGACCTTCGTGAAGGAGGGTCGCTACGAACTGGTGGTCGCCAACGAGGCTGTTGCCGCCCGGGTGCACGATGGACCGCTCTACGATCCCAAGCTGGAGCGGGTGAAAACCTGATCAACAGGTCGAGAAACGACAGAACAAAAGGGAGGCCAGAGGGGAAGCATCATGGAACAGATCGGTACCTTCGTCATCTACATCATCATGGCCTGCGCCGTCGCCGGGGCGATCGCCTCAATCCGGGATTCGGAAAGCGGGCTGGGCAAGGAGTTCATTGAGGGCCTGCATTCCATCGGGCCGATCTTCATCCCGGTGGCCGGCATCATGGCCTCCATTCCCTATCTCTCGGAGTTCATCCGCATCGTCGCCGGGCCCATCTTCGCGGCCATCGGCGCCGATCCGGCGATCGCTGCCACCACCCTGATCGCCGTGGACATGGGTGGCTATCAGTTGGCCGATGCGCTGGCCGGCAGCCGGGATGCCTGGATCATGGCGGCCGTGGTCGGCTACATGGCCGGCGCGACCATCATCTTCTCCATTCCCGTCGGCCTGGCGATGCTGGCCAAGTCGGATCACAAGTACATGGCGCTGGGCATCATGTCCGGCATTCTCAGCGTGCCGGTGGGTGTCTTCATCACCTGCGTGCTGATCGCGCTGGTCGGCTTGAACGTGCGCCCGGACATCTCGGCCAGCGGCGCGGCGAGCTATGAGATGATGCTGACCATCGGCGACATCCTGCGCAATCTGCTGCCGCTCATCGTCTTCTGTGTCGCCATCGCCCTGGGCCTGCGCTTTGCGCCGGATGCCATGATCGCCGGCTTTCTCTGGTTCGGGCGCATCATGTATGCGGGCATCACGTTGGTGCTGGCCTTCTCCATCGTGGAGTACTTCACCGGCCTCTTCTCCACCCTGTTCGGCGGCTGGGGCTTCGACCCGATCATCGCCGACGAGGAGGACCAGTTCCGGGCCCTGGAGATCGCGGGCTACATCGGCATCATGCTGGCCGGCGCCTTTCCGATGGTCTACCTGCTGACCAAGTATTTGGCCCGCCCGATGGAGGCCATCGGCTCACGCATCGGTGTTTCGCCGGAGGGCGCGGCGGGGCTGCTGGCGGCGATTGCCAACATCATTGCCATGTACCGCCTGATCGAGCGCATGCAGCCGCGCGACAAGGTGCTGGCCATTGCCTTTGCCGTCTGCGCGGCCTTTGCCTTCGGCGACCACCTCGCCTTTGCGGCCAATTTCCAGCCGACGATCATCCTGCCGCTGCTGGTGGGCAAGCTCCTGGGCGGCGCCTGTGGCTTCTTGCTCGCGGTCTGGCTCTCGGTGCCCAAGGCCGAGGCCTTGGCGGCGGAAGATGCCGCCCTTGCCGGGAAGGTTCAGCCACAGCCGGCGGAGTAGGGGGAACGGTCAGGGGTCAGGTCACGGGCTCGGCTGTGAAGCTGCGCCTGGGCCTGACCAGACCTTCCTGGGCCGCGATGAACTGCAGCTCCCGCGTGCCCGCCGCGTTGGTGGTGGCGATCACCTCGTAGATCGCCGCAGCCATGCCGGAGAGTGCTTCGGGTACGGAGCGATTGCTTTTCAGATAGTGGGCCAGGAAGAGGGCCGTCACGGCATCGCCGGCTCCGTTGGGTGGCGGCTCCAGCGGCAGGAAGGGCGTGGAGACCAGCCAGGCGCCCTCCGGTGAGACGGCAAGCATCTGGATCGTATCGTCTGGCGTGCGTTCATGGCGCAGCGAGGTGATGACAACGATCTTCGGCCCCCGCGCCTGCACGGCTCGTGCGGCTGAAAGTGCCGTCTCCAGGGTGGAAACCTTGTGGCCGGTGAGCAGCTCGAGTTCGAACTGATTGGGAATGACGATGTCCGCCGCGGGCAGGGCGCGCTCACGCATGAACTCGGGAATGCCGGGACGCACGAAGATGCCGCGGCCAACGTCCCCCATCACGGGGTCGCAGGCATAGATCGCATCGCCACGTGCCGCGCGGACCTTTGACACGGTCTCGAGAATGCCTTCGCCCAGGTCCGCGTCGCCGAGATAGCCGGAGAGCACGGCATCGCAGGCTGCAGGTTCCACGCGCTGGAAAATGCCATCGATCACCTTGCGCACATGCTCGGCCGAGAAGACCTCGCCTGTCCAGGAGCCGTAGCCCGTGTGGTTGGAGAACTGGACGGTGTTCACCGCCCAGACCTCGAAACCCAGCCGCTGCAGCGGAAAGACGGCGGCGCGGTTGCCGACATAGCCGTAGGCCACATGGGATTGCACGGACAGCACGTTCATGGCATTCGCTTCGGATCAGTTACGGGGTAGCCCAAGCTGCCGGGCGCAGCGGTCCCAGACAATAGCCATTTTTGCCTGGGGAGTAGGTGCCAATTCCGGCCGTCAGCCTGCCGCCTTCGAACAAGGGAGGAATTCAATGCTCAAGAATGCCCGTCCGCGCCGCTCCATGCTCTATATGCCCGGCAGCAACACGCGCGCGCTGGACAAGGGACGCAGCCTGCCGGCCGATGCGCTGATCCTCGATCTGGAGGACGCGGTGGCGCCGGATACGAAGGCCCAGGCACGCGCGAACATCGTCGAGGCACTGCGCGCCGGCGGCTACGGGCGGCGCGAGATCGTGGTGCGGACCAATGGCCTGGACAGTGAGTGGGGGCGCGACGACATCGCGGCGCTGGCCGCGGCCGGGGCCAACGCGCTGCTGCTGCCCAAGGTGGAGTCCGCCGCCATGGTGCAGGAGGCCGAGGCCCTGATGGTGCGGGCCGGCGCGCCCGAGACCCTGGGCATCATGTGCATGATGGAAACGCCGCTCGGTATCCTGCGCGCCGACGAGATTGCGGGGGCATCGAAGCGGCTGACCTGTCTCGTCATGGGCACCTCCGACCTGGTAAAGGACCTGAACGCCGCCCACACGCCGGAGCGCCTGCCGGTGCTCACTTCGCTCTCGCTCTGCGTTCTGGCGGCGCGCGCCCATGGCCTTGCGATCGTCGACGGGGTGCACCTCGATCTCGACGATGCGGAAGGCTTCGCCGCGCACTGCCTGCAGGGCAAGCAGCTCGGCTTCGACGGCAAGACCCTGATCCACCCCAAGACGCTGGCCAAGACCAACGAGGTCTTCGCGCCCTCCGCCGAAGAGGTGGCCCAGGCGCACCGCATCATCGAGGCCCATGCCGCCGCCGTCGCCGAGGGCAAGGGCGTGGTGGTGCTCGACGGCAAACTGGTCGAGAACCTGCATGTGGAGTCCGCAAAGCGCAGCGTCGCCCTGGCGGAAGCCATCGCCGAACTGGAGGCCGACGCGGACTGAGGCCATGGCCAAGACTGACAGCGGCAACTTCTTCGAGGACTTCCTCCTGGGCCAACTGCTGCGCCACCCGACGCCGCGCAGCGTGACCGAGGGCGATGCAGCGCTCTACCTGGCGCTGACCGGCGGGCGCTTCCTATTGGAGTCCTCGGCCGAGGCCGCGCGTGCCCATGGCCTGAAAGCCGCGCCGCTGGACGATCTGCTGGTCTTCCATCTGGTTTTCGGCAAGTCGGTGCCGCAGATCTCGCTGAACGCGGTTGCCAACCTCGGCTATGCCGATTGCCGTTTCCTGGCGCCGGTCTACCCCGGCGATACGCTCTCGGCCGAAAGCCGGGTGATCGGCCTCAAGCAGACCTCGCGCGGCGACAGCGGTATCGTCTATGTCGAGACGCTGGGCCGCCGCCAGGACGGGGAGCCGGTGCTGAACTTCAAGCGTTGGGTGCTGGTGCGCAAGCGGGATCCCGAGAACCCGGCGCCGGAGACGATGGTGCCCGAGCTCGCCCCGTTGGTGGCGGCGGAGGATCTGGTGGTGCCCAGGGGCCTGCACGGGCGTAACTGGGACGTGGAACTGTCGGGCAGCCCCCACCTCTGGGAGGACTATGCGCTGGGGGAGCGCATCGACCACAGCGACGGCATGACCCTGGAAGAGGCCGAGCACCAGATGGCAACCCGGCTCTACCAGAACACTGCCAAGGTCCACTTCGACCAGCTCCTGGCCTCCGAGGGGCGCTTCGGCAAGCGCCTGGTCTACGGCGGTCACATCATTTCGATGGCGCGTGCGCTCTCCTTCAACGGCCTGGCCAACGCGATCCGCATTGCTGCGATCAATGGCGGGCGCCACGTCGCCCCGACCTTTGCCGGCGACACGCTCTTTGCCTGGTCGGAAGTACTGGAGAAATGGACTCTGCCGGGCCGCAGCGATCTCGGCGCCCTGCGGTTGCGCACGCTCGCCGTGAAGAACCGCCGGGCCGAGGGCTTCCCCGACAAGGACGAGGCAGGCCGCCCGGATCCCGCGCTGGTCCTCGACCTGGATTACACGGTGCTCATGCCCCGCCGCTAGGGGTGAGTCCCGAGCCAAGTCGCTCGTCGAGCCGCTGCGCTTCCTCCGGCTCTATCGGTCCCTTGGTGGCGGTGATGAGGCTGTAATGCTGCGGTTCGCGGTGGCGGGCGAAGTCGAAGACGCTGCTGCGGTAGGAGCGGCCGAGGTCCAGATCGCAGCGGTAGGTGATCAGTTCGTCGCCTTCGGTCGCCGCCTGGGCCAACGTTTCCCCTGAGGGGGCGATGATCTGGGTCCCGGCGATCATCGGCACGCCCTCCTCGTTGCCGCACTTGGCCACACCCACCACCCAGGTGGCGTTCTGATAGGCGCCGGCCTGCATGACCAGGCGGTTGTGATGCAGGCCCAGGGCGTCATGCTCCGGCGCCGGCGGGTTGTGAACCGGCGTGTTGTAGCCCAGCAGCACCATCTCCACGCCCTGCAGCCCCATGACGCGATAGGTCTCCGGCCAGCGGCGGTCGTTGCAGATGCACATGCCCAGCCGCCCGCCGAAAACATCGAAGGTTCGGAATCCCAGGTTGCCAGTCTCGAGGTAGCGCTTTTCCAGATGCTGGAACTGGCGCCAGGGCTCGTGCTGATCGTGGCCGGGCAGGTGAATCTTGCGGTACTTGCCGACGATATTCCCTTGGGGATCGACCAGGATCGCCGTGTTAAAGCGCCGCGTGCGTCCCTTTTCTTCCACCAGTTCCGCGTAACCAATGGAAAAGCCCAGGCCGAGCTTCGCGGCAGTGTCGAAGAGGCGCCGGGTCTGCGGCCCCGGCATCTCGCGTTCGAACCAGGCATCCACGTCGCCCTGATCCTCGACGTACCAGCGCGGAAAGAAGGTGGTCAGCGCCAGCTCGGGGAAGACCACCAGTTCGCAGCCCTGGGCCTTGGCCTGATGCAGCAGGGCGATGAGGCGTTCCACCACCTGAGGACGGCTTTCATCGCGCGCGATGGGTCCGAGTTGCGCCGCGCCGATGGTCAAGCAGCGTGCCATGGATGCCTCCCCTGTTTGCGCTGTTCAGCTTCCTCGCCTCCGGCATCCGGTGCGAGTGGATGCTTTTCCGACCCGGGTGATGTGGTTAGACAGGAAGGAAGCGATTCGCACAGAAGGAGAAGCGAGCATGAGTGAGCGGCTGGCCGGCAAGGTGTGCCTGGTGACAGCGGCGGCGCAGGGCATCGGGCGGGCGACCGCGCTGGCCTTCGCTGCCGAAGGGGCGCGGGTGATCGCGACCGATATCAACGCGGACAAGCTGGCGAGCCTGCCGGGCGAGGCGCCGGGCATCGAAACGGCGCTGCTGGATGTGCGCGACTCGCAGGCGATCAAGGCCATGGCGGAACGACTGGGCGCGCTGGACGTGTTGATGAACTGCGCCGGCTTCGTGCATCACGGCACCATCCTCGACTGCGAGGAGGAGGACTGGGCCTTTTCCTTCGACCTCAATGTGGCGGCCATGTACCGCATGATCCGCGCCTTCCTGCCCGCCATGCTGGACCAGGGCCACGGCAGCATCGTCAATGTGGCCTCCGTGGCCTCCAGCCTGCGCGGCGTGCCCAACCGCTTCGCCTATGGCGCCAGCAAGGCGGCGGTGATCGGCCTGACCAAGGCGGTGGCGGCGGATTTCGTCGGCCAGGGCATCCGCTGCAACGCCATCTGCCCGGGGACGGTGCAGTCACCCTCCTTGGATGAGCGCATTGCCAGCCAGG
This sequence comes from Aquibaculum arenosum, assembly GCF_029222965.1. GTDB lineage: Bacteria > Pseudomonadota > Alphaproteobacteria > Kiloniellales > DSM-21159 > Aquibaculum > Aquibaculum arenosum. The sequence continues at coordinate 81,584 of NZ_JARHUD010000001.1, forward strand.
GCGGCGATCCGGATGAGGTGCGGGCGGCCTTCGTGGCGCGCCAGCCCATGGGTCGGCTGGGCAAGGCGGAGGAGATCGCAGCGCTGGCGGTCTACCTCGCCAGCGAGGAAGCCTCCTTCACCACCGGCCAGGCCATGGTGATCGACGGCGGCTGGCTCGGGTAAGCCACTAGTACCGGCTTAAAGTTCGGGCCCCGCAGCGGGGAGCTGCGGGGCCCGGTCGTCCTCTATTCCAGGCAGCGCCGGCGCTAAACGGTTGCGCCGATCTGCCAGGGGACGAACTCGTTGTCCCCGAAATCGAACTCCTCGCTCTTGCTCCGCTTACCCGAGGCGGTGTCGAGGAAGAGGCGGAAGAGGCGCTCGCCCATCTCCTGCACGGAACAGTCGCCGTCGGCGATCTCGCCGCAGTTCAGGTCCATATCCTCATCCATGGAGCGGTACATGGGTGTGTTGGTGGCGAGCTTGAGTGTGGGCGCCGGCTTGAAGCCGGAGACCGAGCCACGGCCGGTGGTGAAGCAGACGAGCTGGCAGCCGCCGGCGATCTGGCCGGTCACCGAGGCCGGGTCGTAGCCCGGCGTGTCCATGAAGACGAAGCCCCGCTTGCGCAGCCGCTCGGCATAGCGCAGCACGTCGACCAGGTTTGTGGTGCCGCCCTTGGCCGCGGCGCCCAGCGACTTCTCCAGAATGGTGGTGAGGCCGCCGGCCTTGTTGCCGGGGGAGGGGTTGTTGTTGAGCTGTGCGCCGTTGCGCTCAGTGTACTCCTCCCACCAGCGGATGCGCTCGATCAGGCTCTCGCCCACCTCCCGGTTCTCGGCCCGGCGGGTGAGAAGATGTTCGGCGCCGTAGATCTCCGGCGTTTCTCCCAGCACACCGGTGCCGCCGTGGCGCACCAGCAGGTCCACCGCAGCACCAAGAGCAGGGTTGGCCGTGATGCCGGAGTAGGCGTCGGAGCCGCCGCACTGTAGCGCCACCGCCAGTTCGGAGGCAGGGATGGTGGTCCGTTTCGCCTCGTTGGCCTGGGGCAGCATGCCCTTCAGGCGCTCGACCCCGGCTTCGATGGTCCGCCGGGTACCGCCGATCTCCTGGATCGTCATGGTCTGGAACAGCGGGCCGGGCTGCAGGTTGTAGGCATCCAGCAGGAAGGGGATCTGGTTGACCTCACAGCCCAGACCCACCAGCAGGATGCCGGCGAAGTTGGGGTGGCCGGCGTAGCCCCAGAGCACACGCTGCAGGTTGGCGAAGCCCTCACCGCTGTCGGCCATGCCGCAGCCCGTCCCGTGAGTCAGGGCGACCACGCCGTCGACATTGGGATAGGCGGCCAGTAGCTCGGGCGTGAAGCGCGCGGCGATGGCCTTGGCCACGGTGGCGGAGCAGTTCACCGAGGTGAGCACACCCAGGTAGTTGCGCGTGCCGGCCCCGCCATTGGCGCGGCGATAGCCCTCAAAGGTGGCCCGCTCGGCCTCCGGAACGAAAGCGGTCGGGGTGGCGTCGGCACAGTAGGCATAGTCGCGCTCGAAGTCGGCCATGGCCATGTTGTGCACATGCACATGCTCGCCGGGCTCGATGGCCTGACGGGCCACGCCGATGATCTGGCCGTACTTGCGCACGGGCTCGTTGGCCGCAATCCCGCGTAGCGCAACCTTGTGTCCCCGGGGGATGCGCTCGCGGGTGGTCACTCGCTCGCTGGGCAGCGGCGTGTCCGGCAGGATATCCGCCCGAGCGACGGCAACATCGTCGCTTTCCTTGAGGCGCAGGGTCAGGTGGGGCTCGCTCATGGGACTCTCCGTTGAGGGCTGTGGCCGGCTGTCGTTGACGGCCTTCAGGCTTTTGTCAGACAATAGCGCGTTCCCGGGCCGCTTTCGAGGGGCCTTTACGCATGCCTGATCGCACAAACACAGTCCCGAAGGAGAAGAGGGTGGCGCGTTTTCGCATTCTGGTGCCCGACGCCAAGTTCGACGACGACGGCGTCATCGAACGCCGCCTCTCCGGGGACGACTACGACTGGACGATCTGCCGCGCCAAGACCATGGATCAGCTGCCCGCCGAGGTGCTCGACAGCTGCGACGGCATCGTCACCTGGCATGTGCTGCGCTTCGATCCAGCGCTGGTGGCCCGCCTGCAGCGCTGCCGCATCATCGTGCGCGCAGGGGTGGGCTATGACCACATCGATCTGGACAGCACCGCTGCCGCCGGCATCGCGGTGAGCAATACGCCGGATTATGGCACCATGGAGGTGGCCGACCATGCTCTCGCCATGGCGCTGGTGCTCAGCCGCGGCCTGCTGCGCTATCACACGGAACTGTTGGCCGATCCCAAGGGCGCCTTCAACAGCGCCGCCTCCATGGGGCAGCGGCGCCTGACCGGACAGACCTTTGCGGTGCTCGGCATCGGGCGGATCGGCACCGCGGCGGCGCTGCGCGCCAAGGCCTTCGGCTTCCGCGTCGTCTGCTATGACCCTTACGTTTCCCGCGGCGTGGAGCGGGCGTTGGGCATCGAACGGGTGGAGAGCCTGGACGAACTTCTGGCCCAGGCGGATGTGCTCAGCCTGCACGCGCCCTTGACCGCGAACACCCGCAATATCCTGGGCGCTGACGCCCTCAAGAAGATCAAGCCCGGTGCCGTGCTGGTCAACACCGCACGCGGTGGCCTGACCGATCCGGAAGCGGTTCTGGAGGCCTTGCACGATGGTCGCCTCGCGGCCGCCGGCCTCGACGTTTTCCCGCAGGAGCCCATCGATCCCGAAACACCCTGGTACAAGACCTGGGTCGAACAGCCGGCTTGGTTGCGCGGGCGACTGCTGCTAAGTCCGCATACGGCTTGGCTGTCCGATGAGAGCCGTCAGGATGCCCGCTCCAAGGCGGTGGAAACCCTGATGGCTTTTCTGGAGCGGGGCGAACTGCGCAACTGCGTGAACGGAATGACCGCCGCGGCGGTTCGAAGCAATCTGTCTTGAGGAGAAGAAGGAATGGCTAATCGCTACGATCTGGCGGGCAAGCGCGCGGTCGTCACCGGAGGTGCCCAGGGTATCGGCCTGGCAATCGTCAAGCGCCTGCTCGAGTCCGGCGCCAAGGTCGCGATCTGGGACCAGGACGGGCCACTGCTGGAGCGCACACTGGGTGAATTGGGCGCCGGCGATCAGGCCATCGGCAAGGCAGTCGACGTCACCGACGCCGCCGCGGTGGAAAAGGCCGCTGCCGAGACGGCCGAGAGCCTGGGCGGCATCGACATCCTGGTAAACAACGCCGGGATCAGCGGGCCGAACACCAGCGTAATAGACTACCCCATCGAGGAGTGGCGTCGGGTGGTCTCGATTGACCTGGACGGCGTGTTCCACGGCTGCAAGTACGTGGCCCCCTTCATGGTGCAGCAGGGCTACGGCCGCATCGTCAACGTGGCGTCGATTGCCGGCAAGGAGGGCAACCCCAACGCCGCCGCTTACAGCGCGGCCAAGGCCGGCGTGATCGCGCTCACCAAGTCGCTTGGCAAGGAACTGGCGGGCCAGGATATTGCGGTCAACTGCATCACACCGGCCGTGGCGAAAACCGCGATCTTTGACCAGATGACCGAAGAGCATATCAACTACATGCTCTCCAAGATTCCGCGCGGACGCTTCCTGAAGGTGGACGAGGTCGCCGCCATGGTGACCTGGCTGGTCTCGGCCGAGAACTCCTTCACCACCGGCGCCGTCTTCGACGTCAGCGGCGGCCGCGCCACCTACTGATCGCTAACCCAAATTGACCGTTGCACCTTCTGTAAGGAGAAAATCATGAAGCTTTTGCGCTGGGGTGAGAAGGGGCGTGAGAAGCCGGGCCTGCTCGATGCGTCTGGCAAGATCCGCGACCTCTCGGGCGTCGTGGACGATATCGACGGCTCTGCGGTGACCGCGGAAGGTCTGGCGAAGCTCGCCGGCGTCAATGCGAGTTCCCTGCCGGAGGTTCCGGCCGGCACGCGCCTGGGCCCCTGTGTCGGCAATGTCGGTAAGTTCATCTGCATCGGCCTGAACTATGCCGACCATGCCGCGGAATCCAACCTGCCGGTGCCGACCGAACCTGTGGTGTTCAGCAAGGCCACCAGCTGCATCGTCGGCCCCAACGACGACATCGAGATCCCGCGCAACTCGGAGAAGACCGACTGGGAGGTCGAGCTGGGTTTCGTGATCGGCAAGGAAGCCAAGTACGTCAGCGAAGACGAAGCGCTGGACTATGTGGCCGGCTATTGCGTCGTGAACGACGTCTCGGAGCGCGCCTTCCAGGCCGAGCGTGGCGGCCAGTGGGTCAAGGGTAAGAGCCATGACACCTTCGGTCCGGTTGGGCCCTGGCTGGTGACCAAGGACGAGGTGGCGGACCCGCAGAACCTCGGACTCTGGCTCGAGGTGGACGGCCACCGCTATCAGGACGGCACGACCAAGACCATGATCTTCCCGGTGAAGGAAATCGTGGCCTACCTGTCGCAGTTCATGAGCCTGCAGCCGGGTGACCTGATCACCACCGGCACCCCGCCGGGCGTGGGCATGGGCATCAAGCCCGAGGCTGTCTACCTGCGCGCCGGTCAGCGCGTGCGCCTGGGCGTCGAAGGCCTGGGCGAGCAGGACTGCAAAACGATCCAGGCCTGAGGCCTGTTTCAGCCAGCCTGAAAAAAAGGGGCGCGTGGCACACACTGCTGCGCGCCCCTTTTCCGTCATAGGAAGACCCATTTCGAACACGGCGCGAAGAGGGATGCGTAGCTCCCGGTCTGCGTAAACTCACTGAGAGCCACGGCTCGATCGAGTGAGACAGCAGTCAAGGGAGCCCTAGCATGTCCGACAAGAACGACGCGCCGAAATCCACGCAACAAACACGCCGCCAACTCCTGCAACGCCTGGGCCTGGGCGCCGCAGCCGCCGGCCTGGCCTATGCCAGCCCGGTACTGCTGGACCTCAACGAGGCGAGTGCGTCTCGCGGAAGCTGGGGAAGCCGGGGCAGTTGGGGCAGCCGCCACCGTCGTGGCAGCCATGGCTCACGCGGGCGCGGTCGCCGGCACCCGGTCTTCGGCCATCATCCCGGCAAGGGACCGCCGCGCCGGCCACGCCGTGCCGAACGCCGTCGTCGTTCCCGCGATCTCACCGATTGGCAGCTCTGGATCGGCCTCGACGGTAAGCTGTGAGTGACAAGCTGATCGCCTTCGAGGGCCTGGCGGGGCCGGTTGCCTTCGAAGGGGCCGGCCCCGTGCTATACGAACTGGAGGGCGTGCTTCGCGGCTGGCCACGCTGGCCTGTAGCTGCGGCGGGAGCAGCATCGGAGCCAATGATCTCCGTCGACCGCTGTCGTGGGGGCTACGCGATCTCGGTTTCCTGGCGCAATGACGGTTACGTTGAGCCGACGCCGGTGAGCGCGCTCTGCAGCCTGGTGGTGGATCTGGTGGAGGCCTATGTGCGCTCCGAGCCGGGGCGTTTGTGCCTGCACTGCGCCGCGGTCAAGGTCGACGGCCGGCTTCTGGTCTTTCCCGCTGCCAGTCGTGCCGGCAAATCCACGCTGACGGCGCGCCTGGCAGCGGCCGGCCGGCAGGCTTTCACTGACGATCTGCTCGCCCTCGACCTATACAATGGCAAAGGCATGGCTTTCGGCGTGCCGCCTCGACTTCGTCGGCCCTTGCCGCCGGGCCTGGACCCCGCCTTCACGGCCTTCATCGAAGAGCATGCGGGACCGAAGGACGCCTACTATGCCTACCTCGATCTGCCGCCCGACCGACAGGCGCACTTTGGCACCGTGGCACCTCTGGGAGCTGTGGTTCTGCTCGAGCGCGATCCGGGGGTCCTGCAAGCGCGCCTGGAGCCAGCGGAACCGGCACATGCGCTCCGCCTGCTGCTGGGCCAGAGTCTGACCATACAAGGCTGCGGCTCGCGCCTGCTGGAAGACTTGCATGATCTTCTCGCAGCCCGCCCCTGCCTGACCTTGCATTACAGCGATCTCGAGCAGGCTGTTGCGCTCTTGCAAGACGGCCAGGCGTTCTCTGAACAAGCGGCCCGCCTGGCCGCTTCGCCGATCGAACTCAGAGCAGTGGAGCAGCCGATCGAACCGCTTGCCCCCAGCTCTGAGCGCAGCCGACGCTTCCAACAGAAACCCGGCGTGCGGGGCAGGGCGGTGGGAGAGCACCTCTTCCTCACGGAGCCGGACAGCGGCGACCTTTGCGAGTTGAACCTGTTGGGCGCCGGCGTCTGGAACCTGCTTGCCGAACCGCACAGTCTGGAAGAGGTGACGGCCGTGTTGGTGGAGGTCTTTGAGGACGCTGCGCCGCCCACCATCGTCGCCGACACCCGGCGCCTGTTGTCAGATTTGGAACAACGCGGCCTGATCCAACCGTGCTGAGGAAAGGCATCAGAGCCGCTAGACTGCTTTTGCCCTCGTGGTATCTCCCTTGCGTGCCGGCTGTGGGCGCGAGTGACCCGTTATTATGGAACAAGACTTTGGCGCTGTGCTAGGCTCCCGGAGCAAGTTCTCGGGCAATGGGACCAAGCCCCCCCTCCGGAACTTGAGTTCAGTCGTTCGCGATCCGCTCTACATCAAAAGGGGCAGAACCGTTGATTCGGCCTCACACAGGGAGGAAACTCATGACGCTGAAATCACTTTTCGCGGCCACGGCACTTGCTACGGCAGCCATTGCTTTCCTGCCGGCCGCCCAGGCGCAGGAAAGCTTCGATCTGACCTTCCAGTCTGCCTATCCCTCCGGCGATCCACAGTATGAACACTTCGCCTGGTGGGCCGAGCGTGTCACCACCTTCACCAACGGGCGCCTGACCATCGAGGCCTTGCCGGCCGGCGCCATCGTGCCGGCCTTCGAGGTGCTGGATGCCACCCACGACGGGGTGATCGACGGCGCCCATGCCTGGTCCGGCTTCTGGGTCGGCAAGAATCGCGCGGCCGTGATGGTGGCGAGTGGCCCGGCGGGTCCTTTCGGCATGGACTGGATGGACTACTGGGGCTGGCTCTATCAGGGCGGCGGCATGGAGGTGAACAACACCTTCTTCCAGGAGGATCTGGGCATGGACGTGGTTTGGCGCCCGCTGCTCTCCTCCGGCTCTCAGCCGCTGGGCTGGTTCAACCAAGAGATCAACTCTGCCGATGACCTGCGGGGGGTGCGCCTGCGCATCCCGGGAATCCCCGGCGAGATGTACGAGGGAATGGGCGTGAGCGTTGTCACCCTGCCCGGCGGCGAGATTGCGCCGGCCGGCGAGCGCGGCGTGATCGACGCGGCGGAGTTTGTCGGCCCCTCCATCGACTACGCCCTGGGCTTCCAGGACATCTGGAAGCACTACTACGCACCCGCCTACCACGAGGTGGTGACGACGGCAGAGATCCTGATCAGCAAGGACGTCTGGGAGTCGCTCCCGGACGACCTCAAGAACATCTACGAGCTCGTCACCGAGAGCTCCATGATGTGGTGGGAGCAGAAGCAGCAGCGGGCCGACAAGGAGGCCATGGACGCCATGCAGGACGAGGGAGTGCAGTTCCACCGCACCCCCGACGACATCCTCGAGGAAAGTCTTGAGGTCTGGCACCGCCTTTTCCAGGAAGAGTACGAGACCAACGACGCCTTCCGGCGCATCGCCAATTCGCAGATCGCCTACGCCGCGCAGGTGGTGCCGGCGCGGCGTATCCTGGAGCCCAGCTACTACGACATTGCGGACATCTACTGGGGGCCGGAAGGCTACCTGCAGAGCGTCGATTTCCTCGACGAGTTCGATTATGAGGTGCCGGACTACTACCAGACCTTCGCCCGCTGACGGCTACTCCCCTCTCGTCGCACGAGGGAGGGGAGCCATCCACTGAGCTGATTTGGGTCTAATCAGAGCCTACGGTGGGATTGGCTCTGACCTCGCCGATGTGCCGGACAATGATGTCCAGCATGGCAGCCCGCGCTGCTCCCTCGTCACCGGCGGCGATGGCTTCGGCCAGCCGGCGGTGGCGCGGCAAGGTGGCGCGCCATTGTCGTTCGTCGCGGGTGCCGACGGCAAAGCTGACGGCCAGCGCGCCCCAGACCGCACCGCCAAGCGAGAGCAGCAGGGGATTGCCAGCGGCTTCGAGAACGCAGCGGTGGAACGCGAGATCGGCGCTCACCTGTGCACCGAGTGTCTGTGCCGCTTCCATGACCTCCATGGCGGCGAGAATCTTCGCCTTCTCATCTGGAGAGGCGCGCCGTGCCGCAAGCACCGCCGCCTCGCTCTCAAGCAGGCGGCGGACTTCCGCCAGATGGCGGGCGAAACGCTCATCCACCCCCAGTTCCGCGCGCCAGACCAGCAGATCGGGGTCCAGGTGGCTCCAGTCAGATTCCGGGCGCACCAATGTCCCGAGCTTGGGCCGCGTGGTGAGCAGGCCCTTGGCCGAGAGCAGCTTGACCGCTTCGCGCAGGACTGAGCGGCTGACTGCGAACTCTTCGGCCAGGGCGCTTTCAATGGGGATCGTGGTGCCGGGCGGGTAATGCCCGGTCAGGATGCGCTGAGCGACCTTCTGGGCCACCTGAAGCGGCAGGCCGCGTCCGGGCGCCCGGCTGGTGGTGAGCACAGTGGGTAACGCAGTATCCGGCATCCGAGGCACCGCAAATTTGTCTGATGAATTGTTAGCATGTTTCACTGCGCAAAACCAATGACCCCCTCCCGGCTGCGGAAGGGGGTCATGAAGGAGTGCGAGATAATCGCTCTGGATCAGGTGTAGCGGTAGGGCCGCCCGGCCTTCTCCATGGTCTCGTTGTACTCTTTCAAGATCTCCACCACCTTGGCGCAGCGCGGGCTTTCCTCGGCGATCTCGTCCCAGAAGTTGCGCGCCTCGGCTTCCACCGTGGCCCACTGATCGTCGGGAATGGTGGTCAGTTCCAGTTTCTCGCCATTCACACGCAGGTTGGCTTCTCCGCCCCAGTACCAGTACTGGCGATAGTAGTGCGAGTTGTCGATGCACAGCCTGTAGAGCTGCTGGAGGTGCTCCGGCAGTTCTTCCCAGCGTTCCGAGTTGACGAAGTAGGAGCCGATCCAGGCGCCGGAGATGTTGTTGGTCAGGAAATAGCTGTTCACATCGGCCCAGCCGACCGTGTAGTCCTCGGTGATGCCACACCAGGCGATGCCGTCGAGTTCACCGGTTTGCACCGCCATTTCCGCATCTTCGAAGGGCACGTTCACCGGCACCACCCCAAAGCGCGAGAGGAAGCGTCCGGCGGTCGGGAAGGTGAAGACACGTTTGCCGCGCAGGTCGTCCAGGCTGGTGATGGGGTCCTTGCTGACGAAGTGGCAGGGGTCCCAGGAGCCCGATGACAACCAGGTCACGCCTTCGACCTCGCTGTAAGCCTCCTGCCAGATCTCCCTCAGGCCCCACTGGTCGAAGAGCACCGGCACGTCGAGGCTGTAGCGGCAGCCGAAGGGGAAGTAGCCGGCGAAGACCGAGACGTCCACCGGAGCGGCGATCGAATCGTCGTCCGACTGCACCGCGTCGATGGTGCCCCGCTGCATGGCGCGGAAGAGCTCACCGTGCGGCACGAGCTGATCGGCATAGAAGAGCTCGATCTCCATCTCTCCATTGGCAGCCTTATTGAAGGCGTCGATGGAGGGCTTGATGACGTGCTCGCCCAGGGACGAGCCGGCATAGGTTTGCAGGCGCCAGCGGATCGGGCTCTGCGCCTTGACGGCAGGCGCCGGGAAGCTCGTCGCAGCCGCGGCGACACCGGCGGTGCCGGCTGCCCCGGCCAGTTTCAGGAAGTTTCTTCTCTGATTCATTGCTTTGCCTCACCTGTTGTGGGGCCGACCCATTCGACCCGCCATTTGCGCTGCCGCTGCGGATGGTACGCGTGAGGGCGCACCCACACAGGCAGCTCGCTCTGCCCGACCGGGCAGGAGCGTTCGGGAAACTCAACTGCCGACATAGACATTCTGTGGCAGCCACAGGGCGATCTGCGGGAAGACCATGACCAATGTCAGGGCCAGCAGCATCACCAGCACGAAGGGCCAGATCGAGCGGTAGATGTCCGCCAGGCTCACCTCCGGCGGGGCCATGGCCCGCATGAGGAAGAGATTGTAGCCGAAGGGCGGCGTCATGTAGGCGATCTGGCAGGTGATGGTGTAGAGCACGCCGTACCAAATCAGATTGAAGCCCAAGGCGTCGACCAGCGGCACGTATAGCGGGGCCACAATCACCAGCATGGCGGTGTCGTCCAGGAAGGTGCCCATCAGCAGGAAGGAGAGCTGCATCAGGATCAGCACCTCCCAGGGGCCCAGGCCCAGGTTCTGCAGAAAGAAGTCCTCGATCGCCCGCACCGCCCCGAGGCCGTCGAAGACCGAGCCGAAGGACAGGGCCGCCAGGATGATCCACATGAACATGCAGCTCACGCCCAGCGTCTTGCGCAGCGTCTCCCAGAGCACCGGGAAGGTCAGCCGCCCCTTGGCCAGAGCAATGACCGTGGCCGCCGTGGCGCCAAAGGCCGCGCTTTCGACCAGGCTTGTCACGCCCATCAGAAAGAGCCCGGTCATGAAGAAGAAGATCAGCAGCGGCGGGATGCCGGCGCGCAGCAGCTTCAGCTTCTCGCCGAGCGGAATCTGGCGCTCCTCCCGTGACAGGGCAGGACCCAGGTTCGGCTGCAGCCAGCAACGAATGACGATGTAGAGAATGAAGAGCGAGGCCATGAGCAGGCCAGGGAAGACACCGGCCAACCAGAGCTGGCCCACCGGCTGGCGCGCGATCATGCCGTAGAGCACCAGCACCACGCTGGGAGGCACCAGAATGCCCAGTGTCGAGCCGGCCTGGATCACGCCGGTGACCATGATCTTGTCATAGCCCCGGCGCAGCAGTTCGGGCAGCGCAATGGTGGCGCCGATGGCCAGGCCTGCGACGCTCAGGCCGTTCATCGCGGAAATGGCGACCATCAGCAGGATCGTGCCCACCGCCAGACCGCCGCGCAGCGGTCCGAACCAGACGTGGAACATCTGGTAGAGCTCGTCGGCGATTCCCGATTCCGACAAGATGTAGCCCATGTAGACGAAGAGCGGCAGGGTGATCAGCGGATACCAGCGCATCAGCTTGATGCCAGACGAGAAGCCGATCTCCGAGCCGCCCTCGCCCCAAAGGAAGAAGGCGGCGACGACGGCGACAAAACCGATGGCGGCGAAAACCCGCTGCCCCGTCATCAGCATCAGCATCATCGAGGCGAACATCAGAAGGGCGATGAGTTCGTAACTCATGAAAGGCTCTCGCCGCGCAGCTTGGCCACGTCCTTGATGAGCTCCGAGAGTGTTTGCAGGAGCATGAGGAAGACCCCGAAGGTCATGATGATCTTGATCGGAGCCATGTAGGGCCGCCAGGCGGAGAAGCTGCGTTCGTCATACTCCAGCGCGTACATCGTGCTGGAGAGGCCCCCGTAGAGCAGGAACCCGAGGTAGATCAGCAGGAAAACGATGGTGAAACAGTCGACCTGCGCTTTGCGGCGATCCGACCAGGTGCTGTAAAGCAAATCCATACGCACGTGCGCGCCCATCTGCATGGCGTAGGGCCCGCCCAGCAGGAAATAGGCCATCAGTGCGAACTGCGCCATTTCCAGGGTCCAGAGCGGCGGGATGTCCACCGTCTTCATGATGGAGGAATAGATCAGGATGCCGACCATGACGAAGATCAACAGCATGGCGGCATAGCCGATGGCGCGATTCGCCGAATCGACCCAGCGGACGTAGGCTTTCAAAAATCCTGGCAAGGTTCCCCCTCGCTTCCGTTTTCCAACCGATCTGGCATCCCGCGCTCATACGGGCGCTTCTGCCCCCAGAGTGAAGGCCGTGCGATCCCTGCCGCGCCCCGAACACTATCGGGTGCTCCAGACTCGGCTGCTCCATCTCTATACCAGATCGCGTTTCACTTGAATCATGAAGCTTGGGGTCGGCCGCAAAAACAAACGCTGCCGCCCCGGGGGGCGGCAGCGTCAATGAGGAGCCGGAAGTGGGATCGAAGGGCGCGGCGCGAGGCCGAGGAAAGCCTTACGCCGCCTGGCGGGCGCTGCGCTCCATGACCTCGAAGGCATCGTGGCGGACGTGATTGGCAGCCATTTCGGCTCGCAGGAAGTCCTCCGTGACCGTGCCGTTGTCCAAGCACTCACGCAGCAGGCCGAAGAAGAAAGCCTCCTGCCGCGGGTCGGGATGGGGCTTGTAGCGTTGCGGGCTTGCCGGCAGGCCCAGAAGGTCGCTGCGGATGAAGCGCAGCCAGGATTTCGGCTGGACCAGCTTCAGGCGCTTGCTGGCCGGCACAAAGTCGACGGGCAGACCGGTCTTCCAGGGTTGGGTCTGGCGCTTGGTGTTGTGCAGCAGCCGCGTCTGGTCACTCAGGCGGTCGAAGTCGTTCCAATGGTCCTCGAACAGCCCGAGGGTTTCGCGCGGCTCGAGCTTGAGGCAGATCCAGTCCATGTAGTCGCGCTCGAAGCGGAACAGCTCCTCGAAGGCCTCTTCCACCCGCCAATGGGTGAGCTTGGCACAGTCGAGCAGCATGACTGAGGAGGCCAAACAGCCGCCCAATCCCTTGGCGCCCGCGCGGGGACGGCAGAAGATGGCCTTGCCCTCCATGTCACGGTCCAGGAGCTCCCAGATGTCGCCGACGGCAAAAATATCCGGGTCGATCACCACGGCGCGCCCTTCGTAGCCCATCAGCTGCGGTGGCAGGAAGCGAAGGGGTGTGAAGGACTGCAGATCCTCCATGTGCCAGACCCGCTTGCCCCCGTCGCGCAGAAACTCCTGCCCTTCCTTGGCGGCCAGAAAGGGATGGTCCGCCGTGTCGATGATGCGCACGTCGAAGGCATCGGGATTGCGCGAGTTGCGCTTGAGCGATTGCTGCGAGACGAGCGCGCCCAGCATCTGCTTGTGATTGGTGTGGATGAAGACGGTGGGTCTTGCAGTCACGATCCGTGGCTCCTATCGAGCGGGCTGAGGTCGAAACGGCTGAGGCGGGTATGGCGTGCTTCGCCTGAGCCAAAGGTCATTCTTCTTTTGCCAAAGGCCAAGCATGTTTTACCAAAGGTGGGCCTTGGGAGTAAGGTGTCATGCTGTCGCTATTCGCAGTAAGGCGACGCGGGGTATTGGCGAGGGGGGACGCCGACGGTGGAGTTCATGCATAAGGGGCGCATCAACAGCTATCGCTCCGAGTGTTGGGAGAGAGGCAGTTTGACGACAGAGGGGGCGCAACAGATTACGCGGCGCCTGCTGGTGGTGGAAGACCAGGACCTTTTGGCCGAAACCATCACCACCTTCTTGCATCGAGAGGGCTTTGCGGTCGATCACGCAAACAGTCTGTCCCGGGCGCGCGAGTGTCTCGGAGGCAGGAGTTACGATCTGGTCATCCTCGATATCACGCTGCCTGATGGGGATGGCCTCGAACTGCTCCCCTTATGCCAGCTGACCGGGGGGCCGGCGGTCATCATCGTCTCCGGCAAGGGAGACGAACACGATCGCGTGCTGGGGCTGGAACTGGGCGCCGACGATTATCTGGTCAAGCCCTTCTCCCTGCGTGAACTGGCGGCGCGGGTGCGTTGCGTGTTGCGCCGCAGCTTGCGAGAAGGCGGCGCGATTGGTCGCGCGCTGGAATTCGGACCCTATCGCCTCAACCCCGCTGATCGCAGCCTGTCGCACGCCACGAGAGGCGAGGTGCTGCTGACCACGGCGGAGTTCGACGTGCTCCTCTGTCTCGCCAGGCATCAGGCCACGGTGGTGACGCGTGAGGTTCTGACCGAAAAAGCGCTGAATCGTCAGTGGCAGCCCTTGGATCGGTCGGTGGATCAGATCATTGTGTCTTTGCGCCGAAAGCTCGAAGAAGACGGTGAGCTGGGCGTGCGGATCGTGACCGTACGCGGACGGGGATATCTGTTGCGCGCCGGACGCTTATAGGCGCTGCCCTTATGTGGTCTATGTTTGACGGCGACGCTGCGCTTGCGCTTTTGCGCTCTATTGCCTGGACGGAAACGAAGAAGGAAGCGGCATGATGCACGGCAGGTGGTTCAAAGGTTTCCTGGGGGCGGCGACGCTGGCGCTTGGCGTGGGGGCGGGTCTGCTGACCGGCTCGGCCGGAACCGTGGCGGCCCAGGACCCGATCCGCATCGGCGAGTTCAACAGCTACACCGGCTTTGCCGCCTTCACGCTGCCCTATCGCGATGGCTGGACGCTGGCGCTGGAAGAGATCAATGACGCCGGAGGTGTGCTCGGTCGGCCATTGGAGGTCATCAGCCGCGATGATGGTGCGTCGCCTGCTGATGCGGTGACCGTGGCCAATGAGCTGGTTGCGCGCGAGGGCGTGGACATTCTCTTCGGCACCTTCCTCAGCAACGTCGGCGTCGCCGTGTCGGATTTCGCCAAGCAGCGCAAGGTGCTGTTCCTCGCCGCCGAGCCCCTGACCGACACGCTCGCCTGGTCGCTGGGCAATCGCTACACCTTCCGCCTGCGCCCCGGCACCTACGTTCAGGCCGCGATGCTGGCGGAGGAAGCGGCCAAGATCGAAGACGCGGTGCGCTGGGTCACCATCGCCCCAAACTATGAGTATGGTCAGGCGGCAGTCGCCGCCTTCAAGGAGTTGCTGAAGGAGCGCCGGCCGGACGTTGAATTCGTCGCCGAGCAGTGGCCGGGCCTGGGGCAAATCGATGCTGGAGCTGCGGTTCAGGCGCTCGAAGCCGCTGATCCTGATGCGATTTTCAATGTGACTTTCAGCGGCGATCTCGCCCGCTTCGTGCGGGAAGGCGAGGTGCGCGGCCTCTTCGAGGACCGCACCGTGGCCTCGGTGCTCTCGGGCGAGCCGGAGTGGATCGACCCCTTGGGCGCCGAAGCCCCGGAAGGCTGGATCGTCACCGGCTACCCCTGGTACGCCATTGACACGCCCGAGCATGACCGCTTTCTGGAAGCCTATCAGGAACGCTTTGACGACTATCCACGCCTCGGCTCCGTTGTCGGCTACGCGGCGCTGCACTCGATTGCCGATGCCATGGAAGCTGCGGGCACCACCGAGGTGGAAGCGGTGATCGACGCCCTGCGCGGCTTGACCATCGAGTCGCCTGTGGGGCCGATCACCTATCGCGCAATCGATCAGCAAAGCGACATGGGCGCCTACGTCGGCCAACTGACGGTTCAGGACGGCAAGCCGCGCATGGTCGACTGGCGCTTTGGCGCAGGCAGCGACTATCTTCCCGACGACGAAACCGTGCGGCAGCTCCGCGGCGAGTGAGCGCGCCGCGGCAGTTCGTGCCGCTTGGCATCGTCTATTGGCTGTTTCCAGGCCGCGTGAGAGGGCCGGCACCTAATCCATGGAATTCCTGCTGCAGCAACTGCTGACCGGGCTTGCAAGCGCCTCCGGCCTCTTTCTCGTGGCCAGCGGCTTGACGATCATTTTCGGGGTGACCCGTATCGTCAATTTCGCCCACGGCAGCCTCTACATGCTGGGTGCCTATCTTGGTGTCAGCCTGATCGGGTTGTTCGGCGGGGGGACGCTGGGCTTCTGGGGCGGGCTGCTGCTGGCGGCACTGGTGGTGGGGGCGGTGGGCGCCCTTTTCGAGATGGCGGTGTTGCGGCGCATCTATCAGGCGCCCGAGCTCTTCCAGCTGCTGGCAACCTTTGGGCTGGTTCTGGTGGTTCAGGATGCAACGCTGTGGATCTGGGGCGCGCAGGATCTGCTTGGGCCGCGTGCCCCGGGACTGGGCGGAGCGACGCAAGTCTTTGGCCTTCGGGTTCCCACCTACGACATCTTTCTCATTCTCTTCGCGCCAGTGGTCCTCGGCGCCCTCTGGCTGCTGTTCAATCGCACCCGCTGGGGCATCCTGATCCGCGCGGCGACCCAGGATCGCGAGATGGTCTCGGCCCTGGGCGTGAACCGAAAGTGGCTCTTTACCGGGGTCTTCTTCCTTGGCGCGGCACTGGCCGGGCTCGGTGGGGCAGTGCAGCTTCCCAAGGGTAGCGCGCACCTGCACATGGACCTGCAGATCATCGCCTCGGTCTTTGTGGTCGTGGTGGTGGGCGGCATGGGTTCGATCCTGGGCGCCTATCTGGCGGCCCTGCTGATCTCGCTCATCCGGGTCCTGCTCATCACCAATGCCCAGGTTACTCTGGGTGGGGTGGCGGCCTGGCAGATGGAACTGGTCTCCATGTTCCTGGTGATGGCGCTGGTGCTGATCCTGCGCCCCTGGGGGCTGCTCGGCCGCCGGGAGGTGCTGGGCTATCAGCACAGCGGCACACCTGAGCCGATGCTGCGTCCCGCCGACCGCAGCTTGCAGCTGGCGGGCCTGGCGGTTCTCGTGCTGCTGCTTGTGCTTCCCTGGATCGCCGGCCCCTATCTGGTGTCGGTGGCGACCGAGGTGCTGATCTTCGTGCTCTTTGCCGCCTCACTGCAGTTTCTGATGGGTCTGGGCGGCGTGATCTCCTTCGGCCATGCCGCTTACTTCGGCCTGGGCGCCTATGGCGTCGGCCTGGCCGTTCGCCATTGGGGCGCACCAATGGAGCTGGCGCTGTTGGCCGCGCCGCTGCTGGCGGCGGGCGGCGCGCTGCTCTTCGGCTGGTTCTGCGTGCGCCTCAGTGGCGTCTATCTTGCGATGCTCACGCTGGCTTTCGCGCAGATCGCCTGGTCCATCGCCTTCCAATGGATCGAGCTCACCGGCGGCGATAATGGGATCATCGGAATCTGGCCGCCGGCCTGGGTGGGCAGCGTAACAGCCTACTACTACTTCGCAGGGACGATCTGCGTGATAGGCTTGCTGCTGCTGCGGCACTTCGCCTTCGCGCCCTTCGGCTACACCCTGCGCGCCGGACGGGATTCGCCCCTGCGTGCCGATGCCATCGGCATCGACGTGCGCCGGCACCGCTGGCTGGCATTCACGCTGGCTGGCTGCTTTGCCGGAGTCGCGGGCGGGCTTTTTGCCTACCTCAAAGGTTCGGTGTCCCCGGAGGCCATGGCGTTGCCCTTATCGGTGGACGCTTTGGTCATGGTGCTGCTCGGCGGCGTCCAGGCGCTGACAGGCCCCATTGCCGGGGCGGCGGCCTTCACCCTGCTGAAGACCGAACTGCTCAGCTTGACCAATTACTGGCGCGCCATACTTGGTTGCATCATCATCCTGTTGGTCGTGCTCTTTCCCCAGGGTCTGGCCGGTGCCACTGCGGGTTTGCGTCGCCGCGGGGAGGGGCAGGCATGACCGCCTTGCTGCAGGTTCGCGGCCTGTCCAAAGCTTTCGGCGGTGTGCAGGCGGTGCGCGCCGTGGACTTCGACCTGAAGCCCGGCGAACTGCTGGCCATGATCGGCCCCAATGGTGCGGGCAAGTCCACCTGTTTCAATCTCATCAACGGCCAGCTGCAGCCCGACGCCGGCAGCGTGCGGCTGGCGGGCGAGGAGATGATCGGTCTGACGCCGCGGCGAATCTGGCGCCTTGGGGTCGGCCGCACCTTCCAGATCGCAGCCGCCTTTGCCTCCATGTCGGTTCGCGAAAATGTGCAGATGGTGCTGATCGCCCATCACCGGCGCCTGCGCGCCCTGCTGCCCTCGGCCGCGGCGCTCTACCGGGATGAGGCGATGGCGCTGCTGGAGCAGGTGGGCATGGCCGGCCAGGCGGAGCGTGCCTGCGGCATCCTGGCCTATGGCGACATCAAGCGGGTGGAACTGGCACTGGCATTGGCGGCCGCGCCGCGGATGCTCCTGATGGATGAACCCACGGCCGGTATGGCCCCGGCCGAGCGCAAGGCGCTGATGGCGTTGACGGCGAGCATCGTGCGCGAGCGCGGCATTGCCGTGCTCTTCACCGAGCATGACATGGATGTGGTCTTCGGCCATGCCGATCGCATCATGGTGCTGGATCGCGGCCAGAAGATCGCCGAGGGCGAGCCTGAGGCCGTGCGTGCCGATCCCCAGGTGCAGGCCAGTTATCTTGGCAGCGGCGCCCCGGCGGGTGCGGGCTGGGAGGCGGACGCATGAGCCCGGTGCTGCAGGTCGAGAACCTCGAGGCCTTCTACGGCCGCGCCCAGGTGCTCTTCGGCCTCTCCTTTGCCGTGGCCCGCGGAGAGGTCGTTGCCCTCATCGGGCGCAATGGTGCCGGAAAGTCGACCACGTTGAAGGCGATCATGGGCATGCTCGCGGGCACCAGGGGGCGGGTCCATTTCGCCGGGCAGGAGGTGACCGGCTGGCCGTCGCATCGCATCGCCCGCCTGGGGCTGGGCTACGTACCCGAGGAGCGGCGGATCTTTCCCGAGCTCACTGTGCTGGAGAACCTCGAGGTGGGGCGCCAGCCGCCGCGTGACGGGGCCCCGCAGTGGACACCGCAACGCCTCTTCGAGCTCTTTCCCAACCTTGGAGAGATGCGAGACCGGGCCGGCGGCCGCATGTCCGGCGGTGAGCAGCAGATGCTCACCATCGCCCGCACGCTGATGGGCAATCCCCAGGCGATCCTGCTGGATGAGCCGTCGGAAGGCCTCGCCCCCGTGATCGTCGAGCAGATGGGGCGCACCATCGCTGCACTGAAGGATGAAGGGCTGAGTGTCCTGCTGAGCGAACAGAACCTCCAGTTCGCCGGCGCCTTGGCGGACCGCGCCTGCGTCATCGAAAGCGGCCAGCTCCGCTTCGAGGGCAGCATGGCGGCACTGCGCGCCGACCGGGCGGTGCGAGCGGCTTACCTCGGCCTTTAAGGTTCAGCCTTCCGCCGCAGGCCGATCAGATCGCCAGGTACTGGTTGCGCAGGTCCTCGTTGGCCAGCAGCTCGTCCGGGGAGCCGCTGTAGACGATCTGACCCATGTCGAGGATGAGCGCGCGGTTCGCCAGCTGCAGCGCGGCCACGGCGTTCTGCTCCACGATAATTGTGGTGATGCCCAGTGCCTTAATCTCGCGCACGATGCCCTCGATCTCGCGCACGATCACCGGCGCCAGGCCCTCGTAGGGTTCGTCCAGCAGCAGCAGCTTGATGTCACGGGCCAGGGCACGTGCCACTGCCAGCATCTGCTGCTCGCCGCCGGAGAGCGTGATGCCTTCCTGCTTGCGGCGCTCCGCCAGGCGCGGGAAGTGCTGGTAAATCTGCTCCAGGGGCCAGCCCTTGGGCTCGGCGATCTGGGCGAGCTGCAGGTTCTCCTCCACGGTCAGGCCGGGGATGATGCGGCGGTCCTCCTGGACCAGCTGGATGCCTTTCTGGGCTGCCTGGAAGTCTTTCAGCTTGTGGATGGCTTCGCCGCGCAGCCAGATCTCGCCTGATTTCAGTTCAGGCTCCGCCGCCCTGGCAAGAGTGCGCAGGGTCGAGCTTTTGCCGGCGCCGTTGCGTCCGAGAAGGGCAACGACGTCGCCTTCGTTCACATCAAAGCTCACGCCCTGAACGATATAGCTCTCGCCGTAGTAGGAGTGGATGTCGCGCACGCTGAAGAAAGGGGTGGCTTGCGACTCACCGCTTAGATGCGGCCGGGTCAGAGTGGTTGTCATACCTGTGTGCCTCCCAGGTAGGCTTCCTGAACCTTGGGATTGCCGCGGATTTCTTCCGGGGTGCCTTCGGCGATGATCTGGCCTTGCGCCAGTACGCTGATGCGGTCGGCCAACGAGAAGACGACGTGCATGTCGTGCTCGATGATAACCTCGGTCATGCCACGCAGTTTAATCTTCTTCAGCAGTTCGATCGTCGTGTTGGTGTCATGGCGCGACATGCCTGCTGTGGGCTCGTCGAGTAATAGCAGGCGCGGTTTCTGAATGAGACCCATGGCCAGTTCGAGCCGGCGTTTGTCGCCTCGGGAGAGACTGCCTACCAGCTGATGCTGGTGAGAGAGCAATCCCACGTCCTCGAGCCAATGCTCCGCTTCGCTTTCAAGCTGCCGTTGATCGGCAACAGCCTGCATCATATTGAGGCGGAAGGCACCGTCACGTTTGGCGAAAGCCGGAAGCATGACATTCTGCTTCACGCTCAGGTCCGGGAAGATTGCCGGAGTCTGGAAGACCCGCACGACCCCCATCTGATTGATTTCGTGGGGTTGCCTGCCAGTGATCACGTCACTGTTGAAGATGACGGCACCGCGATCCGGGGGGAGGCGTCCGATGCAGACATTGAGCAGGGTCGACTTGCCGGCTCCGTTGGGACCGATGATCGCGTGGGTGGTTCCTTGCTTGATCTGCAGGTTGATGTTGGAGAGAGCCCGAAGACCGCCGAAATTCTTGTCGACGTCTGAGACGTCCAGGACCGGTTGACTCATCTTTGCATTACTCCGCCGGCTTGAGCTGACTGCGTCGCGTAGGATGCTCTGAAGAACGGCGGCGCAGGTTCTTCATCACGCGCCTGCAACCCTCCATGATGCCGCCCGGCAAGAAGATCACAATCAGCATGAACATGATTCCGAGAGTGAGATGCCAGCCCTCACCGACGAAGGGCGAGACGATCATCACGATGAAGTCCTGCAAGCCGTCAGGCAGGAAGGCAAAGATCTCGTTGAGCTTGGCGTCACTGAAGGCCGAGAAGATGTTCTCGAAATACTTGATGATTACCGCGCCAATGAAGGGTCCGAGCAGCGTGCCGGCTCCACCAAGGATGGTCATCAGCACGACTTCTCCCGAAGCGGTCCATTGCATGCGTTCGGCGCCCGCAAGTGGGTCAGTCACCGCCAGCATTCCCCCCGCAAGGCCGGCGTACATGCCTGAGATGATGAAGGCTGTGCGGGCATAGGGCTTGGTATTGAAGCCGGTATAGGACATGCGCGTCTGATTGGACTTGATGGCGCGCAGCGCCATGCCGAAGGGGGAGTTATCGAGGCGCATGGAGAAGTAGAAGCAGGCGAGCAGGATTAAGGCGCAAAAGTAGAAGCCGTACATCCCGTGCATGGACAGCCCAAAGAGATTCGGAAGCGTGCCGTCTGCGCCAAAGAGGCGATCAAGAACGCGCGGATCGGTGTTTGCCAGCTGAAGCCCGCTGTCGCCGTGGGTGATTGGCATGAGCACCGAATAGGCCAGGCTGTAGGACATCTGGGCAAAGGCAAGTGTCAGGATCGAGAAATAGATGCCCGAGCGGCGCAGGCTGACCACTCCGACCAGCGCGGCAAAGACACCGCCGACCACCATCGCGAAGAGCAGGGCCGGGATCGGGTTCAGGGACAGCAGTTTGAAGGACCAGACGGCGGCATAGGAGCCAGCGCCGAGGAAGGCGGCATGACCGAAGGAAAGGTAACCCGTCATGCCGAAGAGAATGTTGAAGCCGATCGCGAAGACGCCAAAGATCATAAACCTTTGCATGAGGTCTGGATAACCGGCGCCGAAGGGCTTCAACCAGAGCGGCATCGCAACAATCACCAGTGCGAAAATCGCGAGGTAAAGCAGGTCCTTGCGGGTCTTGTAGAATGTCATTTTAGCCCTCCATCACGCCCTTGCGTCCCATCAGCCCACGCGGAAGGGTGAGCAGGACGATGATTGCAACAACGTAGAGGATGACTTGGTCGATTGCGGGGAGGACCCTCGTCACCGCAGCCATGGAGGCGAAGGACTCTACGATACCGAGAAGGAAGCCGGCGAGGACTGCGCCTGGGATCGAGCCCATTCCGCCCACCACGACAACCACGAAGGAAAGCACCAGGAAATCCATGCCCAGATGATAGTTGGGCGACACGATCGGTGAGTAGAGGACACCGGCCACGCCTGCGACCACGGCAGCGATGCCGAAGACCACCGTGAAGCGCTTTTGAATATTGATGCCGAGGAAGCCCACCGTCTGGCGATCCTCCATGCCGGCGCGGATCACCATCCCGTAGGTGGTGAACTGTAGGAAAGCTATAACCAGGCCGATAATTAGCAGGGCAGAGCCAAGATAGATAAGTCGCCACCAAGGGTAGAATATGTCCGTGCCAATCCCCAGTGATGCGCTGAGATTGAGGCTGCTCGAGACAGCCGGCGGCGCGTAGACAGGGATGGCATTGGCCCCGAAGCTCGCCTTGACGATCTCCTGCAGAACGATAGCGAGACCAAAGGTGACCAGAATTTGCTCGGCGTGGGTCCGCTTGTAGAAATGGCGGATCAGGCCGCGTTCCATCGCCCATCCGATCAGCAGCATCACCGGGATGGCCAAGAGAATGGCCAGGGGGACCGAGTACTGAACGAGGAAGGTGCCGAAGTCGCCGAGCCAGAGTTCGACAACAGGGGTACGCACCTCAAGCGGCGTTCCCCAGGGTGACAGTCGCTCCGGGTCCACTGTCACTGTTTCAAGCCGCACCAGCCGCGAGAAGACGACGGCGCAGAAGGCGCCGATCATGAACAACGCCCCATGAGCGAAGTTGACCACCCCCAGGGTACCGAAAACGAGAGTCAGACCGAGCGCGATGAGCGCATAGGCTCCGCCCTTGTCCAGCCCGTTGAGAAACTGAAGAATCAGCCAATCCATGATCTGTGCCTTGTTCAGGAAACGCCCGATATCGAACGGGTGTAACCGCGATGGAAAGTCTCCATCGCGGTTACTTTCAGGTTACTAGCACTGGCTGCGGATGGGGCCCAATTCGCCGCCCCATTTGTCGTCCTCGTAGAGGATTTGTTCGGAGTCGACGACCTGGAACACGTCCTGAATGTCGAACCGGTCCTCAGGATCCTCATTACCCTTAACCACGAGCACCTGCTTGAAGCACTGGTGGTCACCTCCGCGATAGAGAGTTGGGCCGTCACCGAGACCGTCGAACTCGAAGTCTTCCAGAGCCTCGACGACGCCTTCGGGATTGAACGTGCCAGCCCTTTCGCAGGCGTTCGCGTAGAGTAGAGCCTGCACGTAGCCGGTGTGGGCCGACTGGGAGGGGGGGTGCCCGTAGGCCTGGCCGAAAGAGCGCACAAAGGCCTGGGTGCCCTCGTCTTCCAGCTTCCACATCCAGTTCGCGGTGCCGAGAATGTCTTTCACCGCGTCGCCGGCGGCCTGGGCGTTTAGGTCGGAGAACATCGGAACGACGATCTCGAAATTCTTGCCGTTAGCCTGGCGCTCACGCAGGCCGAACTGAACCGCCTGAGTCAGGGCATTGGCCATGTCGTTGCCATAGTGGTTGAGCACCAGGACATCGGCTCCTGAGTTGGCCACCGGAGTGAGCCACTGAGAGTAGTCTGACGTGCCGAGTGGTGTGAGCACCCGTTCAGCGGTTTCCCATCCGAGACTTTCGGTGGCCTCGACGATCGACTCTTCCTGGGACCAGCCCCAGTTGTAGTCGGCGGTGATGTGATAGGCCCGCCGATCAGCGCCATAGGCATCGACGATCACCGGAGCCAGTGCCTGGCCCGACATGTAGGCGTTGAAGAAGTGCCGGAAGCCGTTGCGTCGCTTGTCCTTGCCCGTCGTGTCGTTCGAGTGGGTCAGGCCGGCCATGTAGATGATGCCCTTGTCCGAACAGAGGGACTGCACGGCAATTGCCTCTGCGGAGGAGACCGAGCCTGTCACCATGATGGCACCGTCACGCTCGATCATGCGGTTCGAGGTGGCGCGGCCAGCATCTGCCAGGGCCTGGCTGTCGCCCGAGACGAACTCTACCTTTTTCCCGAGGACGCCGTTCCCCTTCAGGACCGAGCCCTTGAAGGTGTTCAGCATGCCGCCATCACCTTCGCCGTTGAGATGCTGAACGGCGAGCTCATAGCCTCGGAGCTGATCGGCGCCTTCATCCCCATAAGGACCACTCAAGGGAACGCTGAAGCCGAAGGTCACCGAGCCACCGGTGGGCATGTTGCAGAATTCCTGCGCCCGGGACGCGCTGGTGAAGATGGTCGGCATGGCAAGCCCGGCGCCCGCAATCGCCGTTGTCTTCAGAAAGCGACGTCGGTCCACATTGCGAAAGTTCATCATTTCCTCCCCAGTTTGGGATGGGCCGCATTAGCTTGAGCCCGGTTGGTGATGGCAGTGATTTGCCAAGGAGCATTTTCCCAGAATCTGTCAACTACGCAACAAGTGTTTGTTTAAACAGGATTTTTTTGTTAAGAATTATGTTGGTGCACTGCGGTATAAGTGAATAATTAACAAGCGTGGAATCGGAGAGGTCGCTATGAGCAGGGATTTGGTTGGTTTGAAGATCCGGGCGTTGCGCAAGGAGCGAGGCCTGCTGCAAGGAGAGTTGGCTCGCAGAGCGGGCATATCCCCCTCTTATCTCAATCTTATTGAGCGCAACAAACGCGCGGTTGCCGGCGGCCTGCTTGACCGCATCGCTGAGGGGCTAGGGGTCCAACGCCATCTGTTGGATGAAGAGTCCGATCGGTACATCGTTGATACCTTGAGCGAGATCACTGCTGATCCTCTGCTGGCGGAGGGGGTGGGGCATCCGGGCGCGGCTGTGGAACTGGTGGGGCGCTATCCCGGCTGGGCAAAGTTGATGCTGCGGCTTTACCAGGCCTATCAGGATCGGAACCAGGCCGTGATGGCCCTGGCGGATCGACTGAATCGGGATCCTTTCCTGGGTGAAAGCATTCACCGCGTCCTCACCCATGTGACGGCGATTCGCGCCGCCGCCGAGATCATCGAAACCGACGATGCCCTCTCCCCGTTGGATCGGGGGAAGTTTCTCTCGATCATTGCCTCGGACGCAGGCCGGTTGTCGGAGACGGCGCAGGGACTCTCGAACTTCTTCGACAGCGCCCAGGTGCGCATTGGCTCAGCCACAGCAATGGAGCATGTGGACAGCTTCATCCTTGGTCATCAGAATCACTTTCCAGCGTTAGAGGAGGTGGCTGCCGAGCTGCGTCGCAAGGTGCGAGCGCATGACGAGCCGGAACGGGCACTCGAGCGGCTTGCTCCAGGAGATGCGGGGCCGCGGAAGATTGAGAATGTGCTTCCGCTGGAGTCACGGCGTTTTGCGCGGGTGAAGAATCTCATGAAGCTGCCGGCGAAAGACGCCGTGGACGCGCTTACGGTAAAGAACCCGATACTGAGCGATGAGGCGGCGAAAGCCTTGGCGGCTTCCGCCCTCTACTCTTACGCCGCTGCGGCATATCTCATGCCGTATGAGGAGTTTCTGGAAGCCGCAGAATCCTGCCGCTATGACCTGGATGTCTTGAGTCAGCGGTTTGAAGTTTCTTATGAGCAGGCGGCCCATCGCTTGGCCACGCTTCAGCGGCCGGGTGCCAGCGGTTTGCGCTTTGCCTTTATGCGCTCCGATCCTTCCGGCTATGTCACCAAGCGTCTTCCGCTGCCGCGTCTGCCGCTACCGCGCTATGGTACCGCCTGTCCCCTCTGGGTGGTTTATAGCGCCTTTCAAACGGCCGGAGTGACGGTCCGATCCTTCGGCGAGCTTCCCACCGGAGAGCAGTTCTTCTTTTTCGCGCGGGCGGTGGAGAAGCTGCCATCTCCTCCCGGGGCTCCGCGGCGGCTGCTCTCGATTATGCTTGCCTGTCCCGCGGAGGAAGCGCAGCGGGTTTCAGCAGCAGATGGGCTCAATCGTCCTTCGGCCATGGTTTCCCTTGGCACTGTGTGTCGCCTCTGCCCGCGCGACTGCGCGCATCGTCAGGAAGCGCCCTTGATCACTTGAAGGCTGGATTACCAGAATCACGAGGCCAGAATTCTGGTGAACGGCGTGGCCGGAGCAGTTAGGCTCGCCGGAGAGACAAGAAGAACGCCGGATATGAGGGGGAGCGCGAGGGAGTGTCGGACCGCCGCCTGTTGGTTGTTGAGGACGAGAGCAATATCGCCGAAGCCTTGAGTTATGTGCTTCGGCGCGCCGGATTCGTCGTGGAAACCGTGAGTGACGGCGATCTAGCCCTTCAGCGCCTGCAGCGGGAGCATTTCGCTGCGGTTGTCTTGGACATCATGATTCCCGGGACCAACGGTTTCGAGATACTGCGCGCCGTGCGTGCTGATCCAGCATTAGCTGACCTTCCTGTTCTGGTGCTCACTGCCCGGGGCCAAGCCAAGGACCGCCAATTGGCGGAGGAGCTTGGCGCCAGCGCCTTTGTCACGAAACCCTTTTCGAATGCTGAGGTCGTCGAGCGCCTCTGCGCCTTTACCGGCTGCTCACAGCAGGAGTCCTAGACATGAGCGATCTGGAAAGCCACAGCCATGGCATCAGGGATGCCGCTGTCGTTCTGCCCTTCGCCATGGCGGCTCTGCTTCTGCCCCCTCTTGTTTTGGTCTTCGCTCGACCGACGCTGGTGGCCGGCATTCCCCTGATCATCCTCTATATATACAGTGTCTGGGCACTGGCGGTGCTTAGCGCCTTCCTGATCGCGCGGCATCTGGACCTTCGCGAGCGGGCACGTCGTAAGGAGGACGCTGGCGTCTTGGGCTGATGCTGCACGCCGATTTCGTAATCATCATCTGCCTGATCTACGTAGCGATCCTTTTCAGCGTCGCATTTGCTGGTGATCGCAAGGCGCGGCGCAACCCAGGCGGTTGGCTGTCCTCTCCCCTGGTCTATACCCTTTCCATATCAATCTATTGTACCTCCTGGACCTTCTTTGGCGCGGTCGGAACAGCGGCCCGGGACGGTTTCGATTTCGCGCCCATTTACCTGGGGCCGGTCATCGTCTTTATCGGGTGGTGGGTTTTCCTGCGCAAGTTGGTGACGGTGGGGCGGGTGCACCAAACCACCTCGATCGCTGACTTCATTTCGGCACGTTTTGGAAAGCACCCGGGTCTCGGGGCGCTTATCACCATTGTGGCTCTTGTCGCCACCGCGCCCTACATCGCGCTTCAATTGAAGGCTCTAACCGACAGCTATCAGGTTCTGACCCATCCCGCGGGCGCGATCGTGGCCTCCAGCACCATATTGAAACCCGACTATTCGGTCGCCTTCTGGCTCGCGGCGGGTCTCTGCTCTTTCGCGATCATCTTTGGCGTTCGAAACCTCAACGTGAACGAGCACCATCATGGGGTGATTGCGGCGATCGCCGTGGAAGCAGTGGTCAAGCTGGCTGCCTTGCTGATTGTCGGTCTCTGGGTGGTCCTCAGTATCCGCGGCGTGCCGGCCGAGATGTTCGCCAATGCCCCTGTCAGCCTCATGCAGCCCGCAGATACCTTCAATGTGCGCTGGATCACGCTCATCTTCCTCTCGGGAATCGCCGTCGTCTGTCTGCCCCGGCAGTTTCAGGTGATGGTGGTGGAGAACTCGAGCGAGCGACAGATTCGCACTGCCTCGTGGCTTTTCCCGCTCTATCTCTTCCTGCTTTGCCTCTTTGTGTTTCCGATCGCGATTGCCGGTCTGAATCGCCTGCCGGCCGGTGCGAACCCCGATCTCTATGTCCTCACGTTGCCACTCCAGGAGGGGCGGCCCCACCTGGCGTTGCTGGCTTTCATCGGTGGTTTCTCCTCGGCAACATCCATGGTGATCATCTCGTCCATCGCCTTGTCGACTATGATCTCCAACCACCTGATCGTGCCGCTGGCCCTGCGCTTTTCGGTCATTCCTTCGGCCAGCACTCAGAGCGTGCGCCGATTCATCCTGAATACGCGACGCGCCTCGGTCATATTCATCGTCTTCCTGGGCTTCCTTTATTATTGGCTCAGCGGCACCTCCAGTGCGCTGGCTTCGATTGGCCTGATCTCCTTCTGCGGCGTGGCACAGTTCATGCCGGGGATCATCAGCGGACTTTTCTGGCGCCGCGCCAGCGCCAGCGGCGTGATCGTCGGGATGATCGCAGGCTTTATACTCTGGGCCTACACGCTATTTTTGCCCAGTTTCGGAGGCATGTTCTTCATGCCGCTGTCGGTGATCGAGGGAGGTCTCTTAGGCATCACCTGGCTCAAGCCCTATGCGCTTTTTGGGCTTTCGGGCCTCGATCCGCTGGTGCACGCGGTCTTCTGGAGTCTTTTCGTCAATGCGACACTGCTGATCGGGATTTCCTTGATCACGGAGCCGACGCCCCTGGCGCGACTGCAGTCCGCGCTTTTCGTCGATGTCTTCCGCCGACAGACTGAGAGTGAGCAGAGGATCATGCGGCGCACCGCGCGGGTGGCGGATCTGCGCCAGGTGGCCGAGCGTATTCTGGGACCCCGCGAAGCAGTGCAGCTTTTCGCCAGTGGCCAAGGGGCTAAGCGCACGGTGATCGCCAGCGATGACCTCCTGAGCCAGGTGGAGCAGCGGTTGGCGTCGCATATTGGCGCCGCCTCGGCGCGGTCAATGGTTTCGCGGGTGGTGACTAACGAGACGATCAGCGTGCAGGAACTCAAGCGCCTGGCCGGCGAGGCGGAGCAGATCCGCGCCTATTCCGAGGAACTGGAGCGCAAGTCGCGGCAGGTGGAGGAGGCGGCAGCGGAGCTGGCCTCTGCCAACCGGCGCCTGCGAGAGATCGACAAGCAGAAGGACGAATTCCTGAGCCAGGTGAGCCACGAGGTGCGCACACCCATGGCCTCGATCCGTTCCTTCAGCGACATCCTGCTGCACGACCGGGACATGGAGGAGGCGCGCCGGGAACGCTTTTTGGCCATCATCCAGAACGAAAGCATCCGGCTGACTCGCCTGCTGGACAGCATTCTGCACATGAACCAGATGGAGCGCGGCGAGACCGCTTGGCCGCTCGAACTGCTGGATCCTGAAGAGGCGTTGGACCAGGCGCTGGAGAGCTGCGAGGCGCTGGCGCACTCGGCGGGCGTGCGCCTGGAGCGCGGCCAGCGGGCCGGTCCTGTCCAGGTATTGGGTGATTCGGACAAGCTGGCACAGGTCTTCATCAACCTGATTTCCAACGCCATCAAGCACAATGCCGATACCGCGCCTTTGGTCCGGGTCACCAGCGCGGTTCGTGATGGTGTCTACGAGGTGCGCATTGCAGACAACGGCCCCGGCATTCCGCCACAGGAGCGGGAACTGATCTTCATCAAGTTCGAGCGCGGGCGCTATGCCGGGCGCAGTGGCGCTGGCTTGGGTCTGCCGATCAGCCGCCAGATCGTGGAGCGCTTTGGCGGCAGCCTGGAACTCGCGGAAGACTGCAAGGTGGGAGCAGAGTTCGTGGTCCGGCTCCGGCCGGTCGAGGCGAGCAGAGCCCGTGACGTGGGAGAGGACGCGCCGCCGGCGGCCGCCAAGTGAACGGCACCGGTCTCCCGATAATGCCGATTGCTGTGGCAAAGAGCCTCATACGGAATTCTACGCATTGTAGTGCCCCGGCTCTTGGGCAAGTCTTACCCCGTATGGAGAAATGGAGAGGTGAGTCATGAACCAGTCTTGTGCCAAAGTGCCAAGCGGTCGTGGCAAGGCCTGGGTCAGCAAGCGGGGGTAAAATGGTTGGCCAGCTCACGAAGACCGAGCGGCAGTTCGGCCTTGCCATCGCCGTGCTCGTCACGCTGCTCGGCTTGGCGATGGCTGCGGCCGGTCGACAGGACCTGCTCGGCGTTCACGGTCTCATCGTCGTTGCCTTTGGTGTCGGCGCCGCCTTTCTGGTGATTTCCGGCGCCCACCTGCCGGAGCCTGCCAAGGAGCGGCTGGCGCACTACTACGACGACCCCATCAAGGTCGGCATCATCCTATCGATGATCTGGGCCATCTTCGGCCTGTTCATCGGTGTCTGGGTGGCCGCCCTGCTGGCTTGGCCCGAGCTGACTTTCGATGCTGCCTGGTCGAGCTTCGGGCGCCTGCGGCCGGTGCACACCACCTCGGTGATCTTCGGCTTCGGCGGCAACGCGCTGATCGCAACCTCCTTCCATGTGATGCAGCGCACCTCGCGCGCACGCATGCCCGACCAGCTCAGCCCCTGGTTCGTGCTGATCGGTTACAACCTCTTCTGCGTGCTGGCCGCCAGCGGCTATTTCATCGGCATCACCCAGTCCAAGGAGTACGCCGAGGCCGAGTGGTACGCCGACCTCTGGCTGGTGGTCGTTTGGGTGACCTACCTGGTGCTCTACCTGCGCACCCTGGCCCGCCGGCAGGAGCCGCACATCTACGTGGCCAACTGGTACTATCTGGCCTTCATCCTGGTCGTGGCGATGCTGCACATCGTCAACGGCCTGGCGATGCCAATCTCCCTGGCGAGTGCCAAGAGCTATCCGATCTTCTCGGGCGTGCAGGACGCCATGGTGCAGTGGTGGTACGGCCATAACGCCGTGGCCTTCTTCCTGACCGCCGGCTTCCTGGGGATGATGTACTACTATCTGCCCACCCGGGCGGGGCGGCCGATCTTCTCCTATCGCCTGTCCATCATCTCCTTCTGGGGCATCACCTTCTTTTATATGTGGGCGGGCTCGCACCACCTGCACTACACCGCCCTGCCGCATTGGGTGCAGACACTGGGCATGACCTTCTCCGTCATGCTGCTGGTGCCCTCCTGGGCCTCTGCGGCGAACGCGCTCCTGACTTTGAACGGCGCCTGGCACAAGGTGCGCGACGACGCGACCCTGCGCTTCATGATGGTCGCGGCGGTCTTCTACGGACTCAGCACCTTCGAAGGCTCATTCCTGGCCATTCGCTCGGTCAACTCGCTCTCGCACTACACCGACTGGACGGTGGGGCACGTTCACGCCGGTGCCCTGGGCTGGGTGGCGCTGATCACCTTCGGGGCGATCTACGCCGTCGTGCCCAAGCTCTGGAACCGCAAGAGTATGTATTCCTGGAAGCTGGTAGAGGTCCACTTCTGGCTCGCCCTGGCCGGAACGCTGGTCTACGTCTTCGCGATGTGGAACTCGGGCATCATCCAGGGCCTGATGTGGCGCACCTACAACGAAAGCGGGACCCTGGCCTACTCCTTCCTCGAGTCCATGATCGCTATGCATCCCTACTACGTGGCTCGCACCTTCGGCGGACTGCTGTTCCTCACCGGTGCTGCGGTCGGGTTCTACAACATCTGGAAGACCATCAAGGAGGCGCCGGCGGTGCAGGAAGAGACTGCTCCCGATCGTCCCGCCACCATGCCGGCGCGTGTCGGCACGGTCGAGGCCGGGGAGTAAGCGGCCATGTTCGGAGCGCACTACAAACTCGAACGCCATTCCATCGGCTTCGCGCTGGCCATCATCGTGGTGGCCAGCATCGGCGGGCTGGTGGAGATCGCGCCGCTCTTCACCATCGACGAAACGGTGGAGGAGGCCCCTGACATGCGGGTTTACACCCCGCTCGAGCAGGCCGGTCGCGACATCTACATCCGGGAGGGCTGCTATGCCTGCCATTCCCAGATGATCCGCACTCTGCGCGATGAGGTGGAACGCTACGGACCCTACTCGCTTGCAGTGGAATCCCAGTACGACCATCCCATGCAGTGGGGGTCGAAGCGGACCGGACCCGACCTGGCCCGTGTCGGCGGCAAATACTCCGACGAATGGCACGTCGCGCACCTGAACAACCCGCGCGACGTCGTGCCAGTCTCGGTCATGCCAGCCTATTCCTGGCTCAGCCGTAACACCCTGGACATGAGCGATTTTGACCTTCGTCTCAACGCCCTCAGCAAGATCGGCGTGCCCTACAGCGAGGAGATGATCGCTAATGCTCAGGCCGACGCCTACGGCCAGGCCATGCCGAACAGCGATCGCGCGGCCGGGGTCGTGGAGCGCTATGGCGAGGCGACCAATGTGCGGTCCTTCGACGGCAATCCCGACCGAGTGACCGAAATGGACGCGCTGGTGGCCTATCTGCAGGTGCTCGGTCGCCTGACCGATGCCGCTTACCGGAACGACTCAGAAGAAGCGCTGGAGGAGTGAAGGCCCATGCCTTTCGAGCACGAATCCCTGGTGGCTTTCGCCAAATCATTCGGCCTTTTCTATCTCTTTGCATTCTTTATCGGCGTGCTGATCTACGCGCTTTGGCCGTCCAACAAGAACCGCTTCGATCGTGCCGCCCACAGCATTCTCAACGATGAGGACCGGCCATGTCGGTAGGCGAGCGCGATCCCCATACCGGTCACATGACGACCGGGCACGACTGGAACGGCATCAAGGAACTGAACACGCCGGTGCCCAAGCCCGTGCTGCTCTTCCTGGCGGCCACGGTGATCTTCTCGCTGGTCTATTGGGTGCTCATGCCGGCTTGGCCGCTCGGTGTGTCCTACACCAAAGGCCTGCTAGGCATTGATCAACGCACCACGGTCGAGACCCGTCTGAGCGAGGCGGCGCAAGCGCGGGCGAACTGGTCCGAGGCCCTGGCCGAACAGGATTTCGGTCAGATTGCCGAGGACGACACCCTCATGGCGATCGTCCGGCACAGCGGCAGTACACTGTTTGGTGACAACTGTGCCGTTTGCCATGGCGATCGCGGCGAAGGTGGGCCTGGATACCCTGCGCTGACCGATGGCTCCTGGCTGTGGGGCGGCGAGGCGGATGACATCTGGGAGACCCTGCGCGTCGGCGTCAATGCCGAGCACTCCGAGACTCGCATCGCCGAGATGCTGGCCTTCGGGCGTGACGGCATCCTCGACCGTCAGACGGTTCTGGACACGGTGAGCTACGTACAGTCGCTCTCCGGCGCCATGGATGGCCTCGATCCCGATGCCGTGACGCGCGGCGAAGAGGCTTTCGCCATGAACTGCTCCGCCTGTCACGGTGAAAGCGGGCAGGGGGACGCCACCATGGGCGCGCCGGACCTGACCGACGACTTCTGGATCTACGGCGGCGATCGCAACGCCATCTATCAGTCGATCTTCCACGGGCGGCGGGGGCATATGCCGCAGTGGGAGACGCGGCTGAGTCCGGTGGAGCGCAAGATCCTGACACTTTACGTGCGTGACCTCGGGGAGCAGGCGCGATGACAGCGCCGAAGGAGGCCTCCGCCCGCCGGCGCTGGCGTCCCAGGCTCCTCATCGGCCTGGCGGTGGCGGCTGGTGTGCTGATCGTGGTGGGCGCCAACGCGCATCTCCTGCACGTTGCCCTTACGTCCCAGCCGGAGTGCGTGCCGCACGAGAAGGTGAGCGACGGGCAGCCGGACAGCTTCCGTGCCGCCCGCTCCTCCTGTTGATTGAGAATGATGACCTGCCCAAAGACACAGGTAAAGCGAGCGCAGTGACATGACGAGGCTTCCCGATCCCGTACCGCCGCTTCCGCGCGACCGTGGCCTGAAGCGCGACTTTCCCGTTTCCGCCGCTTTCGACTGGCTGGGGCAGGGCTGGTCCGACTTTAAGGCTCAACCGGCGCCCAGCCTTGCCTACGGCATTGCGGTCTTTATCGTCTCGCTGCTGGTGGTGGCAGCGTTGGTCACTCTGTCCAGGGACTACATCCTGCTGCCGGCTCTCGCCGGTTTCATGGTGGTCGGACCGGCGCTGGCGATTGGCCTCTACGAGAAGAGCCGCCGTCTGGCGGACGGGGAGTCTGTTGGCCTCATGGACATGCTGCGGGTGCACTCGCGCTCCGGCGGGCAGGTCATCTTCACCGGCGTGCTGCTGATGCTCCTGATGCTGCTGTGGATGCGCGCGGCCGTGCTGCTCTACGCCCTTTTCTTCGGTCTGACGCCCTTCCCGGGACTGGGCGAGGTGATCGGTCTGCTGTTCACCACCGCGTCGGGATGGGGCTTGCTGCTCGTCGGCAGCCTGGTGGGCGGGCTTTTTGCTGCCTTCGCTTTTGCCATCAGCGTCTTCTCGGTCCCCATGCTGCTCAATGAGCGAAGCGACGCGCTGACGGCTATGGGCACCAGCATGGCCATGGTCTGGAACAATCTTCCGGTGATGGTCACCTGGGGCGCCATTGTCGTGGTGCTTTCCGCGGGCGGTGTGGCCACAGGCCTGCTCGGCCTGATCGTGGTTTTCCCGGTGCTCGGTCATGCCACTTGGCATGCCTACAAGGCCATGCGCCGCGAATCCCACATCGCCGAACAGGCTGAAGTCGCGGCGGCCCAGGATCGAGCCCGGGAAGCCGTCACGTGACCTGCTGCCCGTCCAAGTCGGTGGAGTCCGGGACGTCCAAGCCCAGTTCCATTGAGCGCGACGGTTCATCGGCTGCTGCTGGGCGAGAGGAGTTGCGCCTGGAAAGCCGCAAGACCGACGAGGGGCAGCATGTGGTGGAGCTCGCCGTTCCCGCAATGC
Source organism: Aquibaculum arenosum (assembly GCF_029222965.1). GTDB lineage: Bacteria > Pseudomonadota > Alphaproteobacteria > Kiloniellales > DSM-21159 > Aquibaculum > Aquibaculum arenosum. Next base: position 115,407 of record NZ_JARHUD010000001.1, read on the forward strand.
ATTGCGGCGGCTGTATCCGGCGCATCGAAGGCGCGCTCAATGCCTTGCACGGCGTGGTGGGCGCGCGGGTCAATCTGACGGCCAAGCGCGTGGCTGTGCGTTGGGAGGGCGAGGATCCCCCGCCTCTGTTGGAGACGCTGCAGGATCTGGGCTATGACGCCCACTTCTATAGTCCGACGGAAGACCGCAAGGATCGGGTGCTTTCCGAACTGCTGCGCGCGCTCGCCGTGGCCGGCTTTGCGGCCGGGAACATCATGTTCCTGTCCGTGTCGGTCTGGTCGGGTGCTGATGCCGAGGCCAGGGATCTCTTCCATTGGATATCCGCGGCCATCGCGCTGCCGGTGCTGGCCTATTCCGGGCGGATCTTCTTCCGCTCCGCCTGGGCGGCGCTGCGGCGCGGGCAGACTAACATGGATGTGCCGATTTCAATCGGCGTGCTGCTCGCCTTCGGCATGAGCCTTTACGACACCATCAATCACGGCCCACACGCGTACTTCGATGCCACGGTCATGCTGCTGTTCTTCCTGCTGATCGGCCGCACGCTGGATCATGTCATGCGCGAGCGGGCGCGCTCGGCGGTGGCGGGACTGGCACGGCTCGGGGCGCGCGGTGCGGTGGTCGAGGACGAGGAGGGCGGTCGCCGCTACCGACCTGTCGAGGAGATCGAGGTGGGCGCGCGGGTGCTGGTGGCGGCGGGCGAGCGTGTGCCGCTGGACGGTGAGATCCTTGCCGGCACATCCGATCTCGACGCTTCCCTGGTGAGCGGGGAGAGCGAGCCCTTGACCGTCGCTCCCGGCGCCCGGCTCCAGGCTGGTACGCTGAATCTCACCGGGCCGCTGACGCTGCGGGCGACGGCCACTGCGCGCGACTCCTTCCTGGCGGAGATGATCCGCCTGATGGAGAGCGCAGAGGCCGGCCGTGGCACCTATCGCCGGATCGCCGACCGCGCCTCGCGGCTCTATGCCCCGGTGGTGCACTCCCTGGCGCTGCTCAGCTTCTTCGGCTGGATGATGGTGGCGGGGGACTGGCATCTGGCCGTGACCATCGCCGTTGCCGTCCTGATCATCACCTGTCCCTGCGCTCTTGGCCTCTCGGTGCCGATGGTGCAGGTGGTCGCCGCGCGTCGCCTCTTCGACCAGGGCATCATGGTCAAGGATGGCGGTGGGTTGGAGCGGCTCGCCGAGGTGGACACGGTGGTGTTCGATAAGACCGGCACCCTGACCCTTGGCCGGCCCCGACTGCTCGAACGCAACAGTCTGGATCAGGAAGCGCTCGGAATCGCCGCGGCCCTGGCCGCCTATTCCCGCCATCCGCACTCGCGCGCACTGCTTGACGCGGCGGGCACGCAAGTGCCCGGAACGGCCTTCGAACAAGTGGAGGAGCAGCCTGGCTACGGCGTCGAGGGCCGCTCGGGCGATGCGGTCTATCGACTGGGTCTGCCGTCCTGGGCGCTGACGAACGAGGAGGATGCGGGCGAGGGCGGCACGGTGCTCAGTCGCGACGGCCGGCTGCTCGCGGTCTATCGCTTCGAGGACCCCTTGCGTCCCGGTGCGGTGGAGGCGGTGTCGGCGCTGCGGCGGCGGGGGCTGGCCCTGGAGATCCTGTCCGGCGACCATCCTGCCGCGGTCGAGAACCTGGCCCGGCGCCTGGGCATCACCGAGCATCGCGCAGCGACCCGGCCGGCGGACAAGGCGGCCCATCTGGCGGCCCTGGCTGGCAGCGGACGCAAGGTGCTGATGGTGGGGGACGGGCTGAACGACGCGCCGGCTCTGGCGGCCGCACATGTTTCCATGGCGCCGGCCAATGCCGCCGACGTGGGGCGCAACGCGGCGGATCTCGTCTTTCTGCGCGACAGCCTTGAGGCCGTTCCTGGCGCACTGGAGATCGCCGAGCGGGCGGGGCGGCTGGTGCAGCAGAACTTCGCGCTGTCGGCGCTCTATAATGTCTTGGCCTTGCCCTTTGCGGTGCTCGGCTTCGTAACCCCCTTGATCGCCGCGCTGGCCATGTCCCTTTCGTCCATCCTCGTGGTGGCCAATGCTTTGCGCCTCAACGGCAGTCGGCGCCGTTCGTGGCGCTCTGCCACCTCCAAAGCGCATCAGGCCAGCCCCGCCACAGCACCGGAGGCAGCATTATGACCGCCCTGCTCTGGCTCATACCCATCTCGCTCGGGCTCGGGCTTATCGGCCTGGGCGCCTTTCTCTGGTCGCTGCGCAGCGGGCAGTACGAGGACCTCGATGGGGCCGCCCAGCGCATCCTGTTCGACGAAGAGGATGGTCCCGGAGGCTCAAAGGGGGAGGCGGGTAAAGCTTTGCACTGACCCTTCCCGGGCAGACGTGTTAATGCCTCGCTCATCCCAGATGTCGAGCGGAGGCGCAGCAGCCGACCATGAGCAGTGAACAGCAAGCCGAACAGACTCCCAGCGGCGTGCCGTTGAACCCGCCAGCGGGAGAGCGTCCCACCGTGGTGTTGACAGGCGCCAGCCGCGGGATCGGTCACGCCACCGTGCAGCGCTTCAGCCGCGAGGGCTGGCGGGTCATCACCTGCTCGCGTGAAGGCATTCCCGACGAATGCCGTCGCGATCCCAACTGGACTCATCACATCACCGTCGATCTCGGCGATCCAGCCGGCGTCGAGGACTTTGTGGAACAGGGCAATGCGGTCCTGGGCGAAGGCGGGCTGCACGCGCTGGTCAACAACGCCGCGGTGTCGCCGAAGACTCCCTTCAAAGAACGGCTTGGTTGCCTCAACGGTGAGATCGAAGGGTGGCGGCGGGTCTTCGAGCTCAACTTCTTTGCGCCGCTGGTGCTGGCCCGCGGTTTTGCCGTGCCTTTGCGCAAGGCTCAGGGCTGCATCGTCAACATCACCTCGATCGCCGGGCATGCCATTCACCCCTTCGCCGGCTCGGCCTACTCCACCTCAAAGGCTGCGCTTTCCGCCCTGACCCGGGAGATGGCGGTCGAGTTCGCCGAACTGGGCGTGCGCGTCAACGCCGTGGCGCCGGGAGAGATCGAGACCGCGATGATCGGCCCGGAGTATGAATCGCTGATCCCGCGCATTCCGCTGCGGCGCATGGGCACACCGGACGAGGTGGCCGGTGCGGTTTTTCGTCTCTGCACGCCGGATTTCGGCTACGTCACCGGTTCGGAGGTCTTTGTCACCGGGGGTCAGCATCTCTTCTGAGTTCTGACTGCTGGTCCTTATGGCGAAATTTTGCTGCAGCGCACAAAAACTACCTTGACTCCCGATAGGGGCTGATTATGTTCCTTGTCATGCTGCGCTGCAGCAAAGCGGTCACCCGGAACAAGGTACCGTTCAAGGGGACGCGGCATCAGGGATGCGCGTTCTCCACAGAATGCAGCCCCCTAGAACTCAGGAGATATTGCCATGTCCACCGCTTCCAGCAAGAAGAGCACTTCCACCCAGGACGCCATGAAGCCCGTCGAGGCTGCCGTCAATGCCGGCAAAGAAAGCGTCGAGGCCTTCGTGAAGGTCAGCACCGACGCTGCCTCCAAGCAGTACGAGCAGGCCATTTCCATGACTCAGGAGCAGGTCGAGAAGACCTCCGCTTCCCTGTTTCAGAACTACAACGAGCTGACGTCTGTGAACCAGGCGAACTTCGAGGCCTTCGTTGCCTCCAGCAACAGCTTCGCCAAGGGCTTCGAGGCGCTCAGCAAGCAGATGCTCGCCATGACCCAGGCGAACATGGAGCAGAGCCTCACCGCTTCCAAGAAGCTGATGGGTGCGAAGACTGCTCAGGAGTTCGTTGATCTGCAGAGCGAGTTCACGCGCGGCCAGATCGACAAGATGCTCTCTGAGTCGGCCAAGCTGACCGAGCTCAGCGTGCAGGTCGCCAACGAGGCTTTCCAGCCGCTGCAGGCGCGCATGCACCAGAACGTCGAGAAGATGATGAAGCCGGCGGCCTGACCGTCTGCAACATCCCGGTTTTACCGGTCTTGAAGGGCCCGGCGGAGCGATCCGCCGGGTCTTTTTGATTCTGCCCGCTGTTGCAGCCGATGGGAATGCCTATATCCCTGTCAGGGACGACGACTGGATCTGGTCGGTCCGGCGGGTCACAGGAAGCCGTCATCATCCGCCGGGATTCGTGATAGACTGTGAGCACGCGACAGGTAACGGGCCCGCCGGGCCCGCGGATAGGTTTGAGGGCGATATGAGTGATGATCAGGGCGGCAGCGGCGGCCGCGGCCCCTCTACACAGGTGGTGGTTAAACCCCGTGTGCGGCCAAAGAAGCCGGCGCTCTACAAAGTGTTGATGTTGAACGACGACTACACACCCATGGAGTTTGTTGTTCACGTTCTGGAACGCTTCTTCGGAAAAAATCGTGAAGAAGCAACGCAGATTATGTTGCACGTGCATCGACGTGGTGTTGGGATTTGTGGAGTCTTTACCTACGAGGTGGCCGAGACCAAGGTGACCCAGGTGATGGACTACGCACGCAAGCATCAGCATCCGCTGCAATGCACGTTGGAAAAGGAGTAGGCGAGACCCATGCTCTCCCCCAGCCTGGAAAAGACCCTTCACCGAGCGCTCGCGCTGGCCAACGAGCGGCGTCACGAGTACGCGACGCTTGAACACCTGCTGCTTGCCCTCGGTGAGGACAACGATGCCGTAGCTGTGATGCGCGCCTGTGGCGTCGATGTCGACAGGCTGACCTCGGAACTCACCGAGTACATCGATAACGAACTCAGCAACCTGATCAACGTCCATGCCGGGGAGAGTAAGCCCACGGCCGGATTTCAGCGCGTGCTGCAGCGTGCCGCCATTCATGTGCAGTCCTCGGGCCGGGCCGAGGTGACCGGCGCCAACGTGCTGGTGGCCATGTTCTCCGAACGCGAAAGTCACGCGGTCTATTACCTGCAGGAGCAGGATATGACCCGACTGGATGCGGTGAACTATATCAGTCACGGCATCGCCAAGGTCTCCGGCAAGGAGCAGGCTCGCACCGTGCACGGCTCGGAGAACGACGCACAGTCCGAGAAGGTCGTGCGCAAGGGACGCGAGGCGCTGGATGCCTATTGCGTCGACCTCAACCGCAAGGCGGGCGAGGGGCGGATCGATCCGCTGATCGGCCGAGCTGCCGAGATCGAGCGCACCATCCAGGTGCTCTGCCGCCGCACCAAGAACAATCCCCTTCTGGTCGGTGACCCCGGTGTCGGCAAGACTGCCATTGCCGAAGGGCTGGCCAAGCGAATCGTCGACAAGGACGTGCCCGAAGTGCTGGCCGAGGCCACGATTTTCGCCCTGGACATGGGGGCGCTTTTGGCCGGCACGCGCTATCGCGGCGACTTCGAGGAGCGCCTGAAGGCGGTGATGACCGAGATGGAGCAGCAGGATCACGCGATCCTCTTCATCGACGAGATTCACACCGTCATTGGCGCCGGCGCGACGTCGGGCGGGGCCATGGATGCCTCCAACCTGCTCAAGCCGGCGCTGCAGACCGGCACGCTGCGCTGCATCGGCTCCACCACCTACAAGGAATACCGCAACTACTTCGAGAAGGACCGCGCCCTGGTGCGGCGCTTCCAGAAGATCGACGTCAATGAACCCAGCGTCGAAGATGCGGTGAAGATCCTGCGCGGTCTCAAGCCCTATTACGAGAAGCACCATTCGGTGCGCTACACCAATGAGGCGCTGCGTACGGCCGTGGAACTGGCGCACCGCTACGTCCACGACCGCAAGCTGCCGGATAAGGCCATCGACGTGATCGATGAGGTCGGCGCCGCCCAGGCCTTGTTGCCAGAATCACGCCGTCGCAAGCTGATCGGGGTGAAGGAGGTCGAGGCCATCGTCGCCAAGATCGCCCGCATTCCGCCGAAAGTGGTCAATCGCGACGACAAGGAAGCTCTGCGCAACCTAGAGCGCGATCTCAAGACCATGGTCTTCGGGCAGGACTCGGCCATCGACACGCTGACGGCTGCAATCAAGCTGTCTCGCGCCGGCCTGCGCGACCCGGAGAAGCCCATCGGCAGCTACCTCTTCGCCGGCCCCACCGGTGTCGGCAAGACCGAGGTGGCCCGCCAGCTCGCGCGCACGATGGGCATCGAGCTCACGCGCTTCGATATGTCCGAGTACATGGAGCGCCATTCGGTCAGCCGCCTTATCGGCGCGCCGCCGGGCTACGTCGGCTTCGACCAGGGCGGTCTGCTGACCGATGCGGTGGACCAGCACCCCCACTCAGTGCTGCTCCTGGACGAGATCGAGAAGGCGCACCCCGACCTGTTCAACGTGCTGCTGCAGGTCATGGACTACGGCAAGCTGACCGACCACAACGGCAAGACAGTCGATTTCCGCAACGTCATCCTGATCATGACCACGAACGCAGGAGCGGCGGAGATGGCCAAGCCGGTGATCGGCTTCGGGCGCGAAGTCCGCACGGAAGAGGATCTGGAAGCGATCAACCGCCTCTTCACGCCGGAGTTCCGCAACCGACTGGACGCCGTGGTGTCCTTCGCAGGCCTCTCGCCGGAAACCATTGGCCGCGTGGTCGACAAGTTCGTCATCCAGCTCGAGGCGCAGCTTGCCGACCGCAACGTGACCATCGAGTTGAGCGATGCGGCCCGCGCCTGGCTGGGACGGAAGGGTTACGAACCGGCCTATGGTGCGCGTCCGCTCGCCCGCGTGATCCAGGAGCACATCAAGAAGCCCCTGGCCGAGGAACTGCTCTTCGGGCGCCTCATGGAAGGCGGAACGGTGCGCATTGATGTCGACGGTGAGGGCCTGAGCTTCCACTTCGAGGAGCCCGACAAGGCCACGAAACGCAAGAACTCTGGCCCGGACGACTCCTCATCGCAGCCGAAAGTCCCGCTTCTCGTAGAGTGACGCTCCTCCGGTGGGGCCTGGAAGGTGACACAAAGCTCCTCGCTTTCTCGCGCGTGTGACCAAAAGTGGTAGGCGCGGATGACAAGCGGGGGGCAAGCTTTCGCGGGTGCTTGAGCCACGAACTGCAGCCATCAGATGATAGTCACGCTCGAGGAATGAACCGAGAGGTGACGGACGATGGTAGGCAGGGACGGTACAAGGGGCTCACTGACCACGCTGGTTTTCGCCGGATTGATCGGCGGAGTCCTGACGACACCGGCTGCGGCCGAGGACAACCTTCCGCACCTGGATCCTCACGTTGTTCCCCCAGAGAATGAGCAGATCCGCGGCGCGGAGAATGCTGACCTGGCGGTGATGCTTGCTCCCTTCTCAGCAGAGGGAGAGAACCGGTCTACAGCTCCCAATGACGGCAGCGTCGCACTCATGCCGCTGGACCGCCATCAAGCGGCAGGCTTGTATCATCGCGGCCTGTCGCTGCAGGCGGCAATCGGGGGCGCGCTGCGCGACGCAGATGGAAGCGCCGCGGGCAAGGTGACGGCGGTGCTCGTCGGTGACGGCGAACCTATCGCCCTGCTGGCGCGCAAGGGCGGCTTTCTCGGTTTCGGCGGCCGGGAGTTCGTCGTTCCATTGAGCGCTATTGTGATCGAGGACAGTACGGCAGACAGCCTCAGGCTGGCCGTCAGCGGCGCTCAACTTGCACTGCTGCCCGAATACGATTGACTTCAGATCCTGCTGGCAGGCGCAAAAAACCCCTTGGTCCGCCTTCGTTTCCGGGCCGAAAGTGGTATGGTTCCCGATGGCAGCAGCCTCCTTCCCGACACATCTGACACGGAAGATTATGTTCCCTTTCCCTTTCGGTTTCTCGCGGATCCATTGGCTCTTGCCCCTGAGTGCAGTTCTTCTGCTGACCGCCTGCAGCGAGGCGGAAACCGATGAAACCGATGCGGGGCCGCCGGCTCCTCGGGTGACGGTCATGGAGAGCGAGCTGCAGCCGGTCGAGGATTTGGAGCGCTCTTTGGGGCGGCTGCGCGCGCGTGCCGATACGACCATTTCCGCGGAAGTGGAAGGGCGTCTGATCGAGATCCGGGTCTCCGAGGGCGATGAAGTGGAGCTCGGCGAAGAACTGGCGGTCATCGATCCCCTCGATTTTGAGCTGCAGCTGAGCCAGGCCCGGGCCGAGATCGGGCAATTGACCGCCGAGATCGAGACCAAGGAAGCCGAGGTGGATCGCCAGCGCCAGCTGCGTGAGGGTGGGCACGTGCCGGAAGCTGTGATGCAGCAGACAGAGTCCGACCTCGTCGCCCTGGAGCAGTCTCTGATCATGGCCCGCGCACGGCTGGCAAGCAGTCAGCTCAATCGCGATCGCAGCACCATCCTGGCCCCCTTTGCCGGCCGGATCGACGCCCGCTACGTGAGCGAAGGCGAATACATGTCGGCCGGACAGGAGATGTTCCGCATCGTGCGCGGCGACCGGCTTGAAGTGGAGATGCGATTCCCGGAACGGCTGAGCGACCGGCTGGAGGTTGGTCAGGCGGTTCGGCTTTATGGCAATGGTGCCGACGAGGCCACGGTTGAATCGGAAATATCGGCGCTGCTGCCCACGGTCGGCCAGGATAGCCGTGCGATCGTGGCTCTGGCCGAGCTGAGCAATCCCGGTGATTGGCGACCGGGGGGCAGCGTGCATGCCGAAGTTGTTCTGGAGCTGCGCGAAAGCGTGGTGGTTCCTGGTCAGGCGGTGGTGCTGCGCCCCGACGGTGACGTGGTCTACGTGGAAGAGGAGGGCGTGGCCGTTGAAACACCGGTCGTGCTCGGCCGAAGAACCGCCTCCTGGGTGGAGTTGCGCGAGGGGGTGGAGCCAGGCCAGCGCGTTATCATCGATGGCGCCGGGTTCCTGGCTGACGGCGTTGCGGTAGAGGCGCAGCCGGCGTCTGACGACCAGCTGCCTGATCCGAACGGCAGCGGCGGCGAGCCTCCTGACGCAGCCGAGAGCGAAAGCTGATCCGGTGAATCTGCCCGAAGTCTCCGTCCGCCGTCACGTCCTGGCGGTGATGCTCAGCGCCCTGATCGTGCTTTTCGGAGCGATTTCCATGCGGAGCATCGGCGTGGACCGCATGCCCGACGTGGACTTGCCGGTGATCAGCGTCAGCACGACCTATTCCGGTGCTGATGCGCAGATCGTCGACTCCTCGATCTCGGAGCCTATGGAGCGCGGCGTGAATGCTGTGCCGGGCATTCGCAATATCCGATCGATCTCGGTGCCGGGCGCCTCCATCGTCACGATCACCTTCGAGTTGGGCAAGGACATCGACGTTGCCTTCAACGAGGTGCAGGCGCGCGTAAGCCGCCTGAGCACGCTGCCGGAGGATGCAAACAATCCGGTCATCGAGAAGGTGAACTCGGCTTCGCAGCCGGTGGTCTGGCTGTCTCTGACCGGCGATTGGACGCTGCAGGATCTCGATACCTATGCGCGCCAAGTCATCCGATCGCAGATCCGCAGCGTTTCCGGCGTGGGTGAGATCCAGTATGGCGGCGGTGAGATCCGCAACATCCGCGTCGAGGTCGATCCGGAGAAGCTGGCCGCGCACGACGTCACGGTGACGGAGCTGATCTCCGCGCTGCGCGAAGAGCACGTCATGATGGCGGGTGGGTTTCTCATCGCCGGCCAGCGCGAGGAGCAGATCCAACTCGATCTGGAGTTCCACAACCCCGTCGCCCTGCTCGATCTGCTGATCGCCGAGCAGGAAGGGGCCTTGATCACCCTTGGGGATGTCGCACGCGTCGTCGACGGGACGGCAGACCGACGTCGCCTGTCGCGCTTCAACGGCGAGCCGACCGTTGGCTTGGGCGTGGTCAAGATTCCCGGGGCCAACACTGCTGCCATCGCAGCGGAGATCCGCGAGCGGGTCGAGACTCGTATCGCCCCGGCGCTGCCCCCCGGTCTCGAGCTTTCGATCGCCTATGATGAGTCCGTGTTCATCCAGGAGCAGGTGGAAGGTCTGTTCTTGACGATCTTCCTCGGGGTCGTGCTGACCGCGCTGATGATCTGGTTCTTCCTCAAGAACCTGCGCTCCACCCTCATCGTCTCGCTCTCCATCCCCATATCGCTGATGGCCTCGGTCGCGGTCATCTACTTCTTCGGCTACACGCTCAACTCCGTCACCATGCTGGCGATGCTGCTGCTCATCGGCATCGTGGTGGACGATGCGATCGTGGTGCTGGAAAACATCTACCGGCACCGCGAAAGCGAGGGACGGGGCGCCTGGGATGGCGCTATCGCCGGCAGTGACGAGGTCTTCATGGCCGTCATCGCCACCTCTCTGGCGCTGGTGTCGATCTTTGTCTCTGTGCTGTTTCTCGACGCCATCATCGGGCGCTTCTTCGAATCCTTCGCCGTGGTGGTCACCTTCGGCATTTTGGCCTCCTCCCTGGTCGCGCTAACCCTGGTGCCCATGCTCTGCTCCCGCTTCCTGCAGGTGCGCAAGGACCATGGCCGGGTCTACCGCGCTCTGGAGCGCATTCAGGCGGGGATGGAGAACAGCTACCGGCGTCTGCTCGCACTCACCTTGAAGGCGCGTCTGCCCGTCCTGTTTTTGGTGGCGCTCGCTCTGGCGCTGGCTTTCTGGCCACTGCGCAACATCGATGCGGAGTTTACCCCGCGGGAAGACACCGGACAGTTTACGGTGAGCGTGCAGGCCCCCCTGGGCTCCAGCCTGGACTACACGGCCACGCGCTTGGAACGAGTGGAGGAATTGCTGCAGGCCGACGAGACGGTCGCCACCACCTTTTCGGCCCTGGGGCTGGGCCGGGACGGACAGGTCAGTTCAGGCGTTGTCTTCGTGACACTGGCGGATCGCGATGAGCGGGATGCATCGCAGCAGGAGATCATGGAGCGTCTGCAGCCAAAGCTGGATCAGTTGGCCGGCGTGCGTGCCTTCGCGTCCGACATTCCCTTCCTGGGAGGCGAACGCGGCGAGCCGCTGCAGTTTGTGCTCACCGGCGATGATTTGGGCCGGGTCAACGAACTCTCGTCCGAGCTGCTTGCGCGGCTTGAGAACGATGATGCCTTGAGTTCGGTCGATCTCGAGCTGGAACTCGACCTGCCTCAAGTCCGTCTGGTGATCGATCGCCACCGGGCGCGTAGTCTGGGTCTTTCGGCAGAGCAGATTGCCGAGACAACCAATGCGCTGATGGGCGGTGTCAACGTGGCACGCTACAACGACTGGCCGGGCGACGGCCAGCGCTACAATCTGCGCGTCAAGGCGATCGACGGCACCTTCGAGAGCCCGGAGGACATCAACAAGATTTATCTGCGCACCGGCAGTGGTGAACTGGTGCGTCTGGATACCGTTGCGCACTTCGAGCGGCGAACCGGTCCGGCCGTGATCGCGCGCTATGGCATGACCTATGCCGCGGAGTTCTTCGCAACACCGGCCATCGGACTTGGCGAAGCCATCGAGAGGGTCGAGGCCCACGCCGCCGACCTGCTGCCGCTGGGATACAATCTGGAACTGGTGGGCGAGGCGGAGGAACTGCGCCAGACCGCCGATGCCATGCTCTTCGTGCTGCTGCTGGCGGTGGCGCTGGTCTACATGGTCCTGGCCAGCCAGTTCAATTCCCTGATCCAGCCCTTCTTCATCATGGCGGCCCAGCCCGTGGCGCTGGTCGGCGGGATAGTGGGCATCTGGATCGGCGGTTACAGCCTCAACATTTACTCCATGATCGGCCTGCTGCTTCTGATGGGGCTGGTGACGAAGAACGGCATTCTGTTGGTCGACCTGACCAATCAGTATCGCGAAAAGCGCGATATGGGAGTCGACGAGGCGTTGCTGGCCGCCTGTCCGCTGCGCTTCCGGCCGGTGATCATGACCTCCATGACGCTGGTGCTGGCCATGGTGCCGGCCGTGTTGGGGCTGGGTGCCGGTGCCGATACCACGGCGCCCATGGCAGCGGCGATCATCGGCGGCATGATCACCTCCATGATCCTGACCCTGGTGGTGATACCGGCGCTCTATTCGCTGGTTGAGCGGCCCCGGGCCCGCCGCAGGGCGCGTGCCCGTGAGGCCGAGGCCTGATGCCAGCCTAAAGTGCTCTCTTCCAATCGAAGGCCGTGGGCAGCCAGCGGCGCAGGTCTACGCTTTCGAGGGTGACACTGCAGTCGTAGCAAAGCACCTCGACACCGGCGCGCGCGGCAAGTTCAAGCGCTTCCGCGTAGGCCGGGTCGAGGTCGCCCGCCACGGTGAAGGCCTCGCAGTCCTCGCGCTGCACGATAAAGAGCAGCACCGCGCGGGCGCCTGCGCCAACCATGTCGACGAGTTCTTTCAGATGCCGGGTGCCGCGGGCGGTCACGCTGTCCGGAAAGGCGGCCATGCCGTCGCGCCGCAGGTGGACGTTCTTGATTTCCACATAGCAGGCGGGCCGCTCGGGCCCCTGCAGCAAGAGGTCGATACGGCTGCCCTGGCCGTAACGCACCTCGCGGCGAATCAGGTCATAGCCGGACAGTTCCGGCAGGGCGCCGGCGGCAAGAGCTTCCGGCACGATGCGGTTGGGATTGCTGGTGTTGACCGGGACGAGCACTCCGTCGGCGCGCACCATCTCCCAGGACCAGGCGAGCTTGCGCTTGGGGTCACTGTTCCCGGCCAGCCAGACCTCGGCCCCCTCGGCTAGCAGGCCCAGCATGGAGCCGGGGTTGGCGCAGTGGGCGGTGACCTCCCGGCCGTCATCCAGGCGCACATCGGCCAGAAAGCGCTTGTAGCGGCGCAGCAGTCGGCCGCGGTGGAGGGGGCTGGGCAAATCCATTGTCTCGCCTGATCTGGAAGGAGGGGCGCAAGGGGCAGGGTGATTGCGATGAGTGACACGCACACCCCTTTCACGTAAACCTGGAAGAGAAGCATTCGCAACTTTGGACAGCCATGGACGCGTCCGTCGCCGTCTCCGACACACAGCCCTTCATTGCGGGACACGAGGTTCTGCAGCCGGCCCGGCAGACCCTGCCGCTGGTGCTGTCTTCGCCGCACAGCGGGTCCCGCTACCCGTCGGAGTTCCTCGCAGCCTCCAGGCTCGACCCGCTTATGCTGCGCCGGTCGGAAGACAGCTTCGTGGATGAGATCTTCGCTTGCGCGCCGCAGCTGGGCGCGCCGCTCCTACGTGCGCACTTCCCGCGGGCCTTCGTCGATCCCAACCGCGAACCCTATGAACTCGATCCGGCGATGTTCGATGCGCCCTTGCCGGACTTCGCCAACACCCGCTCGCCCAGGGTGGCGGCGGGGCTGGGCACCATCGCGCGCGTTGTCGCCAATGGGGCGGAGATCTATCGCGGTAAGCTGGCGCTCTCCGAAGCGCTGGAGCGTATCCGGCTCTACTACTACCCCTATCATCGAAACCTGACCGAGCTGATCGACGCAACGCGCCGTCGCTTCGGCTACTGCATTTTGCTGGATTGCCACTCCATGCCCTCGACCACAGGCAGCCGTGACTCGGGTGGTATGCAGCAAGCGGCGGATTTTGTGCTGGGCGACTGCTATGGCACGGCCTGTGCGCCGACGCTGACCGAGGCGGCGCTGGAGAACCTGCGCGGCGCTGGCTATCGGGTACGCCGCAATAAGCCCTATTCCGGCGGTTTCGTGACCCGCCACTACGGCCGGCCCAACGAAGGCGTGCATGCGCTGCAGATTGAGATTAATCGCGCCCTCTACATGGACGAGGCTGCCATTCGCCGCCGCCCAGGGCTCCGCCGTCTCGCCGGTCTGATGCCGGGACTGCTGGAGGCCCTGGCGACCGTGGATTCCAAGGATCTGATTGCACAATGACCAGTGAATCTCCGGCACTGCCCGGTGTAGAGATTGGCAGTCCGCTGGAGGCCGACCTCGAACCCATGCGCCTTATCTACGCGCGTGAGGTCGAGCAGGGGACGGCCTCCTTCGAACTGGCGCCGCCGGATGGAGCGGATTTTGCCCGGCGCTGTCGCACGGTGCTCGACGCGGGCTTGCCCTGGCTTGTCGCCAAGCGGGACGAACAGGTGCTGGGCTATGCCTATGCCGGCGTCTATCGGCCGCGCCCGGCCTATCGTTTCACGGTCGAGGATTCGGTCTATGTGCATCCGGCGGCCCGCGGCCAGGGTCTTGGCCGGGCGCTGCTGGCCGCCGTGGTCGACGAAGCCACCCGGGCCGGGCGGCGCCAGATGGTGGCGGTGGTGGGCGACAGTGCCAACACCGGCTCCATTGCCCTGCACGAGGCCCTGGGGTTTCGCCGGGTCGGTACCTTCGAGAACGTCGGTTTCAAGTTCGGACGTTGGCTCGATACAGTGCTGTTGCAACGGCCGCTGGGCGAGGGGGCCAGCCGACCGCCCCAAGATTGAATCCGGGCTGCCTCCGGCCCGACATCGGGAGAGTTGGCATGGAATCCTCGCTGCTCGACGTGACCTCTTGGCCCTATCTGCCGCTGGACACCATCGCAATCCGCCTGTTGCTTGCCGCGATGATGGGCGCCGTGATTGGCTTCGAGCGGGAGTGGCGCCGTCGTCCGGCCGGTTTGCGCACGCATATCCTCGTGTCCTTGGCCAGCGCGCTCTTCTCGATCCTCACGCTGGAGATCACCCACGCGGACATCATTCAGGGCGACAACATTCGCGTCGACCCCATCCGCATGATCGAGGCCGTGACCGCCGGGGTGGCCTTCCTCGCGGCCGGCGCGATCATCCAGTCTCGCGGCAGCGTGAAGGGTCTGACCACGGGGGCGGGGCTCTGGCTGGCTGGCGCCGTCGGGGTTGCCTGTGGCCTCGGCCTTTGGTCCGTCGGGGCGATTGCCATGGCGACCGGCCTGATCGTCATGGTGCTGTTGGGGCGCCTCGAACAGCGCTTTACCAAGGGGCGGGAAGACCCGGAGGACCAGTAGCGGGGACCTGGGGCTGCATTAACCTGAACCCGTCTGATGCTGATGCTGCCTCGCTCCCCTGGCGCGATGGAGGGACATACATGGCTGAGTTGAGCGATGCCGCAATCGATGCTGCGCTGGAGCGAGGCCGAATTGCGCGAGCCAATGAGCCGCGCGCTGCCGCTGCACGCTATGGCAGTGCAGCGGATCGAGTGATCGTCGATTTGGAGAATGGCTGCACCTTTGCCTTCCCGCCGCATCTGGCGCAGGGCCTTGAAGCGGCTTCCCAGGACCAGCTCGCTGCTGTGGAAATTTTTGGGCAGGGCTACGGTTTGCACTGGGAAGCGCTGGACGTCGACCTTTCCTTGCCGGACCTGATGGCGGGTCTCTTCGGAACGAAAGCATGGATGGCGCGTCGTGCCGGGTAAGCCACGTCTGCTGCCAAAGCAGCCGCATCGCGTGCCAATGGATCCAAAGGGGGGCGGCCTCGCAAGGCGGCACATCAGTAGGGCGCCAGTCGCCGGTGTGGCCTCTGGGATGGCCAAAAAAAAGGCCGTGCGCGAGGCACGGCCCAAGTCTAGGGAGGAAACGCCCTTAGAGACGTGCGGCAGAAGCAACCTGAGTCGTTCATGCCGCAATGCAGTATATGTCTCATGAGACGCTGCAATGCAACAAAAAAATTTACCGTTTGTATGCGATCCTATGAAAATCGTGGCAAACGCAGGCGGTTAGCCATAACTGCCGCCCATGTTGCAAAGCAGCATAAGCTGTGCTGCGTCGCTGAACCTCTTCTTGCGCAAGAACGTGGCAAGAGTTAGGCCGATCAAACTTGCGCCCGGTCGGTCGCCGAAAGCCGCCGGCCGGGGTCACCCCTGGGCGGCCTGAATGACGGCCTTGATGTCGGCAGCGCTGGCGGACCAGTCGGCCCAGGCCGCGGCGCGGTAGCCCCAACGATTCTCCCGTTCCGGATCCACACCTTCGGCCAGAAGCAGTTCCACCACCGGCAGATGGCCATTGGCGGCAGCCAGCATGAGGGGGGTGTTGCCAACGTCGCTGGTGCAATCCGCCGTGGCGCCGCGCGCAAGCAGCAGGCGCAGCAACTCGGCGTGCCCGCCCGCAGCGGCGCGGTGGGTGAGGCTCACGCCGAAGCGGTCCTCCGCCTGCGCACTGGCTCCCGCTTCCAGGGCCTTTGTCACGCCAGCCAGATCGCCCCGGTCCACCAGGGCGAAAAGAGTCTTGTTGTCGACGGTCATATCGATCCCCTCCCACATTTCGCCGATCTTCTTCAAGCATCTGTCGGCGTCAAGAACGCATCCCTTACGCAAATGCATAGCGCCCTTGCGTCATGCGACGCAATGAAGTTTCCGAGAATTGCGATGCCGGGGGGCAGGCGCTATTCTCCGGTTCCGTAGAACAGGCGCTGCGACGAGGGCGAATGCGTGCGCCGGCGCAGCTTTGCTGTGCTCAGTCCAATTCCTTGAGCCCCTTCGGGAGAGAGAGAGTCATGGCCGCACCGCGGACACTGTTCGATAAGATCTGGGATGCCCACGTGGTTGATCGACAGGAGGACGGCACCTGCCTTCTCTACATCGATCGTCACCTCGTGCATGAGGTGACCTCGCCCCAGGCATTCGAAGGTCTCCGCTTGGCTGGCCGCAAGGTCCGCCGCCCGGACGCCACGCTGGCGGTGCCCGACCACAACGTGCCCACCAGCAATCGGGCCCAGGGCATCGCGGACGAGGAAAGCCGGATTCAGGTCGACACCTTGACCAAGAACTGCGCCGATTTCGACGTGCCCTTCATCCCCATGAATGACGTGCGCCAGGGCATCGTGCATATCATTGGGCCGGAGCAGGGCCTGACCCAGCCGGGGATGACCATCGTCTGTGGCGACAGCCATACCTCGACCCACGGTGCATTCGGGGCCTTGGCCTTCGGTATCGGCACCAGCGAGGTGGAGCACGTTCTGGCCACCCAGACGCTGTACCAGCGCCCGGCCAAGAACATGCGCGTCAGCGTGGACGGGCCACTGCCGGTCGGCATCACTTCCAAGGACCTGATCCTGGCGATCATCGGCCGTCTGGGAACCGCAGGGGGCACGGGGCACGTCATCGAGTACGCCGGTGAGGCGATTCGCAGCCTTTCCATGGAAGGGCGCATGACGGTGTGCAACATGTCCATCGAGGCGGGCGCGCGTGCCGGCCTGATTGCGCCGGATGACACCACCTTCGAGTATCTCAAGGGGCGGGTGTTTTCACCCAAGGGCGCGGCCTGGGAACAGGCCGTGGAGCTGTGGCGCAGCCTGCCGTCCGACGAGGGCGCGCACTACGACAAGGAAGTGCACCTTTCCGCCTCGGAGATCGAGCCCCTGGTCACCTGGGGCACCTCCCCGGAAGACGTGCTGCCGATCACCGGCAGCATTCCCGGGCCCGAAGCGGGTCGCGACGCCAACAAGGCCAAGGCGATCGAACGTTCCCTGGAGTACATGGGGCTGAAGGCCGGGCAGAAGCTGACCGACGTGGCCATCGACAAGGTCTTCATCGGCTCCTGCACCAACGGCCGCATCGAGGACCTGCGTGAAGTGGCGCAGGTGGTCGAGGGCCGTAGGGTCGCCGAAAGCGTCTATGCCATGATCGTTCCGGGCTCCGGCCTGGTGAAGGAACAGGCGGAAGCCGAGGGGCTGGATCGCATTTTTACGGAAGCCGGCTTCGATTGGCGTGAGCCGGGCTGTTCCATGTGCCTGGCGATGAACGCGGACAAGCTGGAGCCGGGCGAGCGCTGCGCCTCCACCTCCAACCGCAACTTCGAGGGCCGCCAGGGCCCCGGTGGCCGGACCCACCTGATGAGCCCCGCCATGGCCGCCGCCGCGGCCATCTACGGTCACCTGGCCGACGTGCGCGAACTGGCCTGCTGAGACGGCGATAAAGGACGAGAAAAATGGAAAAGTTTGACAAGCTCACCGCCGTCGCCGCACCGCTGCCGATGGTGAACGTCGACACCGACATGATCATCCCGGCGCGCTTCCTGAAGACGATCAAGCGCACCGGTCTGTCGGAAGGGCTGTTCTACGCCCTGCGCCACAATCAGGATGGCAGCCGCAAGGACTTCGTGCTCGACCGCCCGGCCTACAAGGACGCCAAGATTCTCATTGCCGGCGACAACTTCGGCTGCGGCTCCTCGCGCGAGCATGCCCCCTGGGCGCTCCTCGATGCCGGCATCCGCTGCGTCATCGCGCCCTCTTTTGCCGACATCTTCCACAACAACTGCTTCAAGAACGGCATCCTGCCCGTCGTGCTGCCAGAAGAGCAGGTCAACAAGCTGATGGAAGCGGCAGAGCGTGGCGCCAACGCCACCATGACCGTGGACCTGGAAAGCCAGACCATCGAGGGTCCGGACGGCGAAGTCATCCCCTTCGAGGTGGATGCCTGGAAGAAGCACTGCCTGCTGAACGGCCTCGACGACGTGGGCCAGACCCTGCAGAAGGCCCCGGCCATCGACTCCTTCGAGGCCAAGCAGCAGGCCAGCCAGCCCTGGCTCTACGCGTAAGGGGCATTTAGTTCAGCCGCTCTCCGCGCAGGCAAAGGGCAGGATCAATAGATCTCCAGCCGTGGCTTGCTGCCATCGGAATAGCGGTTGAATCGGAACGGCGTCGGGTCGACGCAGGGCGGGGCGCCGGTGACGAGCTCGGCCATGAGTTTGCCGGCACCGGGCCCGATGCCGAAGCCGTGGCCGGAGAAGCCGGTGGCGACGAAAAAGCCCGGCTGCTGCTCCACCTCGGAGATGACCGGAACCGCATCCGGGGTGACGTCGATCATGCCGGCCCAGGCTTGGGCGATCTGGGCCTGCTGGAACACGGGGAAGAGCTGGCGCAGGTCGTCCCAGGCCTCCTGATTGATCGAGTCCACCGGATCGGGATCGAGGCAGCGATTTGCCTCGAAGGGGGAGGGGGCGTCGAGTGCCCAGCGTTTGGGCCGGCGCAGTTCCTCGATAAAGCGGCTGCTGAGCTTGAGCTTCAGACTGCCGCGTTCGGCGCGCAGGGCCGGCAGGAACTGGAAGAAGAAGGCGAAGTGGTCCGGCACGATCTCCGCCAGGTTGGCGTGGCCGTTGGCGATGCTGTAACCGCCGTCCAGGCGCTTGCGCAATGCCACCTTCGGGGTCCAGAGATTGCTGTCCGGCCCGCCCTCCACAGGTGTCGTGCGGAAGACCGAAGCCCGCACGGTGAGCTGCGGCAGCGTCAGGCTATGGCGCGCGCAGAAGAGCCGCGACCAGGCTCCGCCCGCCAGTACCACCGAGGAGCAGGCAATACGCCCGCGCTCGGTGATCACCGCCGACACGCGTCCGGCCTCGCTTTCCAGGCCGCGCACGGCGCAACGGGTGAAGAGTTTTGCGCCCAAACGTTGGGCCGCGCTGGCGATGGCCGGGGCGGCTTTCTGCGGCTCGGCGCGCCCGTCGCTCGGCGTTAGCAGTCCCGCCTTGTAGGTTCGAGTCGCGCCGGGCATGAGCGCTTCCAGCTCCGCGCCGGTGACGAGGCGCGAATCCACCTGATGCGCCTTGGCCATGGCCAGCCAGCGCTCGAAGCCCTCTGCCTTCGCGTCACTGTCCGCCAAATAGGCGATGCCCGGTCGCCGCAAGCCGGTATCCGCTCCGGTCTTGGCGTTCATCTCGTCCCAGAGGCGCTGGGCTTCCTGGATCAGGGGCATTTCCCGGCTGTCGCGGCCGGTGGTGCGCACCCAGCCCCAGTTGCGGCTCGACTGCTCGCAGGCGACCTCGCCCTTTTCGCACAGCGCCACGGAGACACCCCGCTCGGCCAGGAAGAGCGCGGTGCAGGTGCCGATAATGCCGGCGCCAATGACAACGACATCGACCTTGTCCGGTAGCTGCTCATGCGGGGTAACGGGATCGATAACAGGACCCATCTGCTCGTTCTCTCCTGGCTGCTGCGACACGCGTGCGGCGGGAACCGGAGCTAAGCAAGCGGCGGGCGGAACATCAACGCAAGAAGGCTGCGCGGCTGCAGACCATCCGACTGTGATCAGGTCTCGGCCCGAGAGAGGCGGAGCAGGGCGTTCAGCATCAACTGCGCACCGTCCAGGATGGCCGGCCAGTCGGTCCACTCTTCCGGCGCGTGGCTCACGCCGCCCCGGCTGGGCACGAAGATCAGTCCCGAGGGGCAGAGTGCCTGCATGGTCTGGGCATCGTGGCCCGCGCCCGACGGCATGATCATGTGGCTGAGGCCGAGCGCTGCGGCCTCCTCGGTCAGGAGCCGCGCAATGCCCTGGTCGAGGCGCACGGGCTCGAGCCAGCTGCGTTCGATGATCTCGTGGGTCAGGTTGTGGTTGCGGCAGGCCTGCTCGACCGTCTCCCGGAAGGCTGCACACAGCGCTCGCATGATCGACTCGTCAGTGTCGCGCAGCACCACGGAGAAGTCGGCCTGCCCTGGCACGGTATGGGGAAAGTTCGGCTGCAGATCGACCTTGCCGATGGTGATGCGCGACTGCTCGCTGCCCAGCTTGACGATGATGTCGGGAATCCGACCCGCTGCCTCGGCCAGACCGGCAAAGGCGTCGGCCCGCATCGACATGGGCGTGGTGCCGGAATGGTTGGCTTCGCCGAACAGGGACACAGACCAGTTGGTCACACCGGATACGCTGTCGACAATGCCGATGCTCGTACCGCGACGCTCCAGCACCGGCCCCTGTTCGATGTGCAGTTCCAGGAAGGCGCGTACGCTACCGGGTTCACGGCGCGCACCTGGAATGAGTGATGGGTCCAGGCCCTGCGCCAGCATGACGTCCCAGAGGCGGACGTCGTTGGCATCAGCCGCCTGTTCGAGCCATTCCGGTGTGATCGCGCCGACCATGGCTTGGGAGCCCAGCATGCCGCCGAAGCGCCCCTCCTCCTCGCTGGTCGCAACCACCTCGATGGGATAGTCGGGCAGGGTGCCGGCATCGCGCAGCGCCAGGACGCACTCCAGGGCTACGGCCACGCCAAGAGTGCCGTCAAAGGCACCGCCTTCCGGAACCGTGTCGGCGTGGGAGCCGACCATGATCGAGGGGCGATCTTCCGGGCCCAGACGACCGAAGACGTTGCCGGCGGCATCCCACTGCACGCTCAGGCCTTCCGACTCCATCCGCGCCGAGAGCCAGCGCCGCGCGGCCAGGTCGGCATCGGAGAAGCCCGGGCGGTTGAAGCCGCCGCTGTCGGGATTGCGTCCGAACTGGTTCAGGCCGTCGAGCAGGCTGCTCAGGCGCGCCGCATCGATCTTCGCGGCCGAAGTGTCCGTCATTCTGGGTCTCCCGAGGCAGGAAGGAGAGTGGAGGTATCTCCGAACCCAGAATTTATAATGATCAATGGTTGCTTGTCACAAAATTTTCAGGATTAATTAACGGATCACGCTTTCGCAGGAGGGAGGTTTCCAATGCTTCGTATGGCGCAGCGATCGCTCCAGATCGCGCTCGCCGGCACCGCGCTCGCCCTGGCCATGCCGGCAGCGGCGCAGACCCCGCCCAACGTGCTGGTGGTGGGACAGATTGCCGAGCCGCAGTCGCTCGATCCCCAGGCCGTCACCGCGGTCAACGACTTCCGCATCCTCGTCAACATCTACGACGGACTGGTGCGCTATGCCGACGGTACGCTGGAGGTCGAGCCCTCTCTGGCGGACTCCTGGGAAGTCTCCGAGGATGGCACGGTCTACACCTTCAGTCTGCGCGAGGGCGTGACCTTCCACGATGGCACGCCGCTGACGGCCGAAGCGGTGAAGTTCAACTTCGAGCGTATGCTGGACGAGGAACACCCCTATCACGACACTGGGCCCTTCCCGCTGGCCTTCTTCTTCTCGGCCGTGGACTCGGTCGAGGCGGTGGACGAGCTCACGGTGCGCTTCACGCTGAGCGAGCCCTTCGCGCCCTTCCTGTCCAACCTGGCCTATCCCACCGGCTTGATCGTCTCGCCGACTGCCGTCGAGGAGCAGGGCGAGGATTACGGCCGCAACCCGGTGGGAACCGGCGCCTACAAGTTTGAGGAGTGGGCCTCGAATCAGCGCGTGGTGGTCACCCGCAACGAAGACTATTGGGACGGCGCGCCGCAGCCGGAGGCCGTGGTTTTCCGCCCGATCACCGATTCCAACACCCGGGTGGCGGAAATGCTCTCAGGCGGGCTCGACATCATGGTCGAGGTGCCGCCGGACTCCATGAGCGACTTCCGCGATGCCTCGGACTTCGCCGTCCATGAGCAGGCCGGCCCGCATGTCTGGTTCCTGATCCTCAACATGCGCGAGGGGCCCTTCACCGAGAAGGCGGCGCGCCAGGCGGTGAACTACGCCATCGACAAGCGGGCGCTGGTGGAGGACGTGCTGCAGGGCACGGCCGAGATCGCCGCCGGTCCGATCGCGCCGGCCTTCGCCTGGGCCTACAACGAGGAGCTCGAGCCCTATCCGCATGACCCGGACAAGGCGCGCGAGCTGCTGGAAGAGGCCGGCTATGACGGCGAGACCGTGACCTTCTATGTCACCGAAGGCGGCTCGGGCATGCTCGACCCCGTCGCCATGGGCACGGCGATCCAGGCCGACCTGGCCGAGGTGGGCATGGAGGTCGAGATCGAGACCTATGAGTGGAACACCTTCCTCGATCAGGTGAACCCGGGGCTCGAGGGCAAGGCCGACATGGCCGAGATGGCCTGGATGACCAACGATCCGGACACCCTGCCGTTCCTCACCCTGCGCAGCGAGGCCTTCCCGGAAGAGGGCGGTTTCAACTCGGGCTACTACGCCAACGAGGAGGTCGATGCCCTGTTGAACCAGGCGCGTATCTCCACCGATCCGGAGGAGCGGGCGGAGCTTTATCGCGAGATGCAGGCGATCGTGCAGGAGGATGCCCCCTGGGCCTTCGTCGCCAACTGGAAGCAGGGCGCGGTGACCACTGCGGCCGTGCAGGACTTCCGGCTGCAGCCCTCCTTCTTCCTGATGCTGCACGACGTCACCAAGCAGTAGGTCCGGCCGGGTCCGTCCGTCAACGGGCGGGCGGACCCGTGCCCATTCGGGGGACGCAGTCGTGGGCGGCTATATCCTCAAACGCCTGATCGCGCTGGTGCCGGTGCTGCTGGGGCTGACGCTCATCGTCTTCCTGATTATGGCGATGATACCCGGCGATCCGGCCACCGCGATTCTCGGCTCCTACGCCACGCCCGAGAACGTAGAGCGGCTCAACCGCCAGCTCGGGCTCGACCGTTCCCTGCCGGAGCAGTACCTGGTCTGGCTCGGCAACCTGCTGCAGGGGGAGTTCGGCCGCTCCTACTCGCTCAACCGTCCGGTGATCGATGAGGTGCTGGAGCGCTTCTCCGCCACCCTGATTCTCGCCGGCACGGCGCTGCTGCTCTGTTCGGTCTTCGGCCTGCTGGCCGGCATCGTCTCGGCGGTGCGTCAGTTCGGCTGGACCGACCGCATCGTGACCTTCTTCGTGCTGATCGGCATTTCCACCCCCTCCTTCTTCCTCGGACTGCTGCTGATCCTGGTCTTTGCGGTCAATCTCAAGCTGCTGCCCGCCAGCGGGATGTACGCGATCTACGGCGGCGGCGATCTGCCCGACCTGCTGCGCCACCTCCTCCTTCCGGCGGTGACCCTCGCCGCCGTGGCCACGGGCGTGATCTCGCGCCTGACCCGCACGGCCATGCTCGAGGTGCTGCGCCAGGACTTCATCCGCACCGCCCGCGCCAAGGGCCTGAGCGAGCGGCGGGTGGTCTACCGCCATGCGGCGAAATCGGCCCTGGTGGCGGTGATCCCGGTGATCGGCATCCAGGCCGGCTTCGTGCTGGGCGGGGCCGTCTACATCGAGACGGTGTTCCAGTGGCCGGGCATCGGCGCCATGCTGGTCAAGGCCATTTCCACCCGAGACCTCCTGCTGGTGCAGGGCGGGGTTCTGGTGGTCGCCGCCAGTTACGTCCTCTTCAATCTGGCTGCCGACGTGGTGCAGTCGACCCTGGATCCGAGGTTGCGGCGATGACGGGCCAGCGAAAGGACAACCGGCGGCCCAGCGCCTTCGCCCTGTTGCTGAACAATCGCATGGCAGCCGGTGGCTTCTTCATCCTGGTTGCGCTGCTGCTGCTGGCGCTGATCGCCCCGCTGCTGCCGCTGCACGACCCCAACGCCACGGACCCCTCCAACCGCCTGCTGCGGCCGCTGACGGAGGGGCACCTCCTGGGCACCGACGCCCTGGGCCGGGACATCCTCTCGCGCATCCTTTCGGGCCTGCGGGTCAGCATCGCGGTGGGACTCTCCGCGACGATCATCGCTGCCTTCTTCGGCTCGCTGATCGGCCTGCTGGCGGGCTTCGCCGGCGGGCGGGTCGACAACCTGATGATGCGCGGCATCGACATGCTGATGGCCTTTCCCTACATCCTGCTGGCGCTGGCCATCGTGGCGGTGCTGGGGCCGGGGCTGATCAACGCGCTCTATGCCATTGCGCTCGTCAACATCCCCTTCTTCGCCCGCAACATCCGCGGCGTCACCCTGGGCCTGGCCAGGCGGGAGTTCGTCGATGCGGCGCGGCTGGCCGGCAAGTCGCCGGCGCGCGTGCTCTTCACCGAGATCCTGCCCAACGTCCTGCCGGTCATCGTCATTACCATGTCCACCACCGTGGGCTGGATGATCCTGGAGACGGCGGGGCTCAGCTTCCTGGGCCTGGGCGCGCAGCCGCCGCAGGCCGACCTCGGCTCCATGCTGGGCGACGGCCGCGGGGTGCTGTTCAACGCGCCGCATGTTGCGATCATCCCGGGCCTGGCGATCTTCCTGCTGGTGATGAGCATCAACCTCTTCGGCGACGGCGTGCGCGACGTCCTCGACCCGCGCCTGAAGTCCGGCGCCCTGACCCGCCCGGTGGCGCGCACGGCGATCGAGCGCGATCCGGCGTCTGTGCCGGCGGAAGATGCTGAGGACCGGAAGGCCGTTCTCTCGGTCCGCGGCCTGCGCACGGCCTTCCGCATGGGCCGGCGCCAGGTGGAGGCGGTGGGCGGTGTAGACCTGCGGCTCGGGCAGACCGAATGCCTCGGCCTGGTGGGCGAGTCCGGCTCCGGCAAGTCGGTGACCGCCATGTCGATCATGGGCCTGGTGCCCACGCCGCCGGGGCGCATTGTGGGCGGGGCGATCCTGCTCAAGGGCGAGGACCTGCTGGCGGCTTCGGACGAGCGCATCCGCGGCTTACGCGGCGGGCCGGTGAGCCACGTCTTCCAGGACCCCCTGTCCAGCCTGCATCCGCTCTTCACCGTCGGCGATCAACTGATCGAGGCCATCCGGGCCCACCAGCCGCTCAGCCGCGCCAAGGCGCAGGCGAGGGCGCGTGAACTCCTGGAACTGGTGCGCATTCCCAATGCCGGGCGGCGGCTGTCCGCCTATCCGCACGAGCTTTCCGGCGGCATGCGCCAGCGGGTCTGCATCGCCATGGCGCTCGCCAACGACGCCGAGGTGATCATTGCGGATGAGCCCACCACCGCGCTCGACGTCACCGTGCAGGCGCAGATTCTGACCCTGATGAACAAGCTGCGCCATGACAAGCAGACCTCGATCCTCTTCATTACGCATGATTTCGGCGTGGTCTCCGCGCTCTGCGACCGGGTGGCGGTGATGTACGCCGGGCGCATCGTGGAGACGGGACGCACGGAGGAGGTGCTGGACGCGCCGGCGCATCCCTACACCCGCAAGCTGATCGACTGCGTGCCGGTGCTGGGCCAGGGCGAGCGGCGGCTGGATGCCATCGAGGGGCTCCCGCCCTCGGTGGACAACCTGCCGCCGGGCTGCGCCTTCGCCCCGCGCTGTCCCCGGGCGCAGGAGAGCTGCCGCCGCGGCGAGATCACCCTGCAGGAGGTGGCACCGGGGCGCGCCGCGCGCTGTCTCTTCCCACTGGAAGCCGGTGAGGAGGCCGCAGCACATGCCTGATACGGCCATGCCTGATACGTCCCCGCTGGTCGAAATGCAGCAGGTGGAGCGGCGCTTTGGCGGCGGCAAGAGCCTCTTCGGCAAGCCGCGCCCGGCCGTCCACGCAGTCCAGAGCGTCAGCCTCGAGGTGCAGCCGGGCGAGACCCTGGGCATCGTCGGCGAGTCCGGCTGCGGCAAGTCCACGCTGGCGCGCATGCTGGCCGGGCTCGACAGCCCCACCGACGGCGCCATCCACTTTCAGGGCGAGGATCTGGCCGAGGCGGTGCGCCGGGACTTCAAGGCGATGGCGCGGCAGATCCAGTATGTCTTTCAGGACCCCATTTCCTCGCTAAACCCGCGCAAGACCATCCGCACCATCCTGGAAACCCCGCTGATCCATCTGCTGGGTCTGAAGCGGGCTGAGCGCGAGGCGCGGCTGGCCGAGCTGATGGACGCGGTCAACCTGCGCCCGGAGTTCCTGCAGCGCTATCCGCACGAGTTCTCTGGCGGCCAGGCACAGCGCATCGGCATCGCCCGGGCGCTGGCCGCCAGCCCGAAGCTGATCGTGCTGGACGAGCCGGTCTCGGCACTGGACGTCTCGGTGCAGGCGCAGGTGCTCAACCTGCTCGACGACCTGAAGCAGCGTTTTGGCCTCACCTACGTCTTCATCAGCCACGATCTGGCGGTGGTGGAGAGCGTGAGCGACCGGGTGGCGGTGATGTACTTCGGCCGCCTGGCCGAGGTCGGGCCGGCCAAGCGCATCTTCGCGCAGCCTGCGCACCACTACACCCGCCTGCTGCTGGACTCGGCGCCGGTGCCGGGCAAGCCGGTGCTGGTGCCGGAGTCCGAGAGCGGGGAGCTGCCCGACCCCTTCAACCCGCCGCCCGGCTGCGCCTTCGCCGCGCGCTGCCCCGCCGCCGATGAACGCTGCCGCAGCGAGCGTCCGCCGCTCGAGGCCAAGGGAGCGGAGCCGGAGCATCTGGCCGCCTGCTTCCACCCGCCGCGGGTCGGGGAGCGGGCATGAGGCGACGACAATGAGGCCTGACGCGCCTGGGGCCGATGAGCCGGCCTGGGTGGGCGAGCGCCTGGAGCTGCCGCCGCGCCGGCCCACTCGCCGGGCCGATGCCATCGCGCAGCAGATCCGCGATCTGATCGCCGCCCACGGCCTGCGCCCCGGCGACCGCATTCCCCAGGAGTGGCTGTCGGAGGCGCATCTGCAGGCGGCCAAGGGCACGGTGCGCGAGGCGCTGAAGGCGCTGAAGACCCAGGGGCTGATCAAGACCCGCACTGGCCCCGGCGGCGGCGTCTTCGTCTCGGCGCTCTCGGCCGGGCAGGCCATGGACCTGCTGAGCAACCTCTTCCTCTTCAGCCGGCCCAGCCTTTCCGAGATCTATGCCCTGCGCAAGCTGCTGGAGCCGGAGCTGGTGGCGGGGCTGGCCGGGCGGCTGGACGAGGCGGACTACGCCCATCTGCAGGAGACCATCCGCCTCTACGACCACGCCCCCGCCGATGCGGAGGAGGAGTTCCAGCAGCGCCTCTCGGAGCTGGATTTCCACTCGGTGCTGGCCGGTTTCTCGGACAACCGCCTGCTGACCTTCGCCTGCGTCTTCCTGCACCGCCTGTTGCGCGAGATGGCGGTCTGCCGCGCCATCTACGCCACCCCGAACCCGCAGCTGCGCGAGACGGCGCTGAACTACCAGGTGCGCCTCATGCGCCTGCTCAAGGTGGGCGACGCCGAGGGCGCCCGCAGCCTCATGGCCGAGCACATGGCCGAGGCCGAACGCTACATGCTCGCCCGCGCCGCCATCCGCCAGCCGGAGGGCGGGTGAGGGGGGATACCGTCTCTCGATGTGCCGCGAGCGACCGCTCTTTTCACCCCCTCGTCATTGCAAGCGACCCCCCTTACTTCCCCCGTCATTGCGAGCGACCAACGGGAGCGCGGCAATCAAGGGCCACGGGCGGCCGCCCTGGATTGCCGCGTCGGCTTCGCCTCCTCGCAATAACGAGGGGCGTGGTGTTGCGCTTGCACTTCTGCTGGCCACTGGCTTACTGCTGGGAATCCACGAAAGGTATGAATCAGGCGCCTATCTGATCCGCCTGGGAGTTGAGCCATGAACACGATGGCATACAAGGGCTATAGCGCCCGCATCGAGTATGACGACGAGGACGGTATTTTCTTCGGCAAGATTGCTGGAATCGCCGACGGCGTGGGCTTTCACGCCGATAATGTCGCCGATCTCAGGGCGGCCTTTCACGAGGCCGTGGAGGATTACCTGGAAACCTGCGCCAAGGTCGGCAAGCCGCCGCAGAAGCCCTATTCCGGCAGGGTCATGTTCCGCGTCGATCCCGAGGTGCATCGCAAGGCGGCGCTGGCGGCGGAGCTGTCGGGTAAGAGCTTGAACCAGTGGGCCGAAGAGGTGCTCGCCCGAGCCGCCATCCGCCAGCCGGAGGGCGGGTGACGGGGGATACCGTCTCTCGATGTGCCGCGAGCGACCGCTCTTTTCTCCCCCTCGTCATTGCAAGCGACCCCCCTTACTTCCCCCGTCATTGCGAGCGACCAGCGGGAGCGCGGCAATCTAGGGCCACGGGCGACCGCCCTGGATTGCCGCGTCGGCCTGTCGGCCTCCTCGCAATGACGGTGCGTAGGCGTGTGCGTGTGCCTTACCCCTGCCGTAGGGCCAGCAAGGCGGCGAGGCTGGCCAGCGCGAGGAGGCTGGTGAGGCCGAGTGCGCCCAGGCCCCAGTGGTCGATGGCCAGTGCGAAGAGGAAGGGCGCCGCGGCCTGGCCGAAGCGCGCGGGGGCCATGAGCAGCCCCTGGCGCAGCCCGTAGCCGCCCGGCCCGAAGAGCGACAGCGGCAGGGTGCCCTTGGCGATGGTGAGGATGCCGTTGCCCGCCCCGTGCAGCAGGGTGAAGACCGCCGCCCCCGCCGGGCCCAGCAGCACCAGCAGCAGCGCGCCCAGCGGATGCGCCGCCGCCGCCAGGCGGGCCGAGAGCAGGGGGTGGAAGCGGCGCAGCAGCGTGTACTCGAACAGCCGCGCGCCCACCTGTGCCGGGCCGATCAGCGCGGCCGCGGCCACGGCGGCGGCGGGCGTGGCGCCGGCCTCCTGCAGCAGGCGGGGCAGGTGGGCGGCCATGGCGGTGCTGATGAACCAGGTGGCGGTGAAGACGAAGGCGAGCAGCAGCAGGGCACGCCGCTGCTTGGCGGTTTTCTTAACCTCTTGCGGCGTCGCTTTTGCCTGTGGCGGTGCGGGCGGCTCTTTCGCGGGCGCCCCCTTGCGCCGCGGCAGCAGGGCGTTGAGCGGCAGGCCGAGCAGCAGGTGGGCCCCGGCCCAGAAGAAGTAGGCGGCGCGCCAGCCGGCCTCGGCCTCGATCCAGGCGGTGACCGGCCAGCAGATGGTGCTGGCGAAGCCGGCGATGAGCGTGATGCCGGTGATGGCGCCGCGCGCCTCGCGCCCGTAGAGCCCGGCAAGGGTGGCGAAGCCCGCCTCGTAGAGCCCCATGGCCATGCCCACGCCCAGCAGCAGCCAGCCGGCGAACATCGAAACCGGCCCCTGCGCCAGGCCCAGGAGCCCCAGGCCGGCGGCGAAGACCAGGCTGGAGCCGATCAGCACCCCGCGCCCGCCGAAGCGGTCGATCCGCGCCCCGGCCAGCGGCCCGAGCAGCGCGGAGAGCACCAGCGCCGCGGAAAAGGCGCCAAAGACCCACCCCGCCGTCAGCCCCAGCCCCTCGGCCATGGGCACCGCCAGGATCGCCGGCAGGTAATAGCTCGACCCCCAGGCCAGCGTCTGCGCCGAGCCCAGCATGACGACGACGGAAGAACGGGGGCGGGAGGAGGACATGCAGCCGGGAGGCAGGATGGAGGAGGGACAGTGGCAGGATGCCGCAGTCTATGCCCCTTCCCGAACCATTGCGAGCCCTGTCCCCGCGAGCCTTGCCCGTGGAGGCCGATAGGCCCCCCACCTCGTCATTGCGAGGAAGCGAAGCCGACGCGGCAATCCAGGGCCACGAGTGGCCGCCCTGGCTGCCACGCGCCCTGCCGGGCGCTCGCAGTGATGTGCCGCGCTCCCGTTGGTCGCTCGCAATGACGGTGGGGAAAGGGCGGGGCGCTTGCACTGCCGACGAAAAAGAGGACAGCGCGCCGGCTCAGGTCAGATGTGCGGCCAGGTCGGGCGCTTTAGGCACCGCCTGTTCGGCGGAGATGGGGAAGGGCCGCTCGCCCGGGTCCTGTGGCATGAAGGGGCGTCGACCCGCCGCCAGGCACTGGCCGTGCCAGGCCCGCCAGGCCTCCCAGTATTCCAGGCGGAAGGGCGTGGTGCCGCTGCCCTGAATGCCGGTGCTATGGTCTGTCATCAGCGACCCCGGGCGTTCCGCACCCAGCGCGAGCGGCTTGCGCAGCGGCGCGCCCGCCTCTCGGCCGAAGACCAGAGCGAGGCGGGCGAGGAACTCGCTGTCGGCGCCGGTGCGCACCTCGTCGAAAGCGCCGGCGCGGTTGAGCACAGCCTCTCGGCGGAAGAGGATCGAGGAGAGGTTGGCGCGGAGCAGCGGGTGGCACTGCCGCGCCACCACCGCGCCGTCATCGCGGATGCGCAGCCAGTAGGACCAGCTGAAGACCCGGCCCGGGTCCTCTTGCAGCCAGTCCAGTTGCTGTTCGATCTTGCGCGGATGCGACCAGTCGTCCGAGTCATGACAGGTGACGAAGGCGCCGCGCGCCAGGTGCCGCAAAGCGAGGTTCTTGGCCACATAGGTGCCCACGTTGCGCGGCAGGCGATGATAGTGCACCCGGGCGTCACGCTCGCGCAGCGCCGCGACCACCGCGCCCAGACCGTCGTCGCTGGCATCGTCCATGACGATGATTTCCAGGTTGCGATGGCTCTGTGCCAAGAGGGATTCGATGGCCGGGCCGATGCGCTCCTTGGTGCGGAAGGCCGTCATGATGACCGAGACCAGCGGGCGCTCCCCCGGCAGCACGGGCACCTGCGCCCTGGCGTTGCGGGCGTTGAGTGCTTCCGCTTCATCCCTGCGTTCGAGCGATTCCAGTTGGTGGTGCGCGAAGTAGCGGTTGATCTGCGCCAGCGCCGCGGCCTCGGGGGTTGCGCTGGCCGGTAGTTGGCCTGCGAGCAGTAGGGTAGCACGATGCAGCGGCAGCTCGGGCCACCGAGCCTCCTCTTCGTCCGATAGCCTGCCGAGCACCGCGGCGGCCTCCGGCAGGTGCCCGAGCCCGGTCAGCAGTGCGATCTGCAGGTCACGGCACTCGGCAACGGCCGCGGCATCCGCCTCTTGCAGGCGCCGCAGAGCCAACTCGGGCGCGTGCGGCGCCAGTGCGGTGACGATCTGGCGCAGCTTGCCGGCCGGCAGGCCCTGCAGCCAGGCCTGCGCCGCCTCGCCCTTGCCGAGTGCCGCCGCGCAGACCGCAGCGGCCAGACGCGCCCGCCAACGCGCCGGCACGCCCTCCCGCTCCGCGCGCTCATGAACGCTGCGATAGAGCCCGAGCTTGTACTGCGCCCAGTAGGAGGGCCCCCGGGAGAACAGCGCCTGGTCGCGGTGCACCGCCAGGGCCTCGCTGTAACGGTGCTTGCGCATCGCGCGGTGGAAGCCGAGCGTTGCTGTCAGAGCCTTCATGGGGCTTTCCTGTGACTGGGTGCGGGCGGAGTTTCTAGCAATACCAGAGGATACTCATGGGGTTGGTCACCGGCGATGCCAGTGTCGAGCTATCGGCGGCGGCATCTTAGAGACTCCGAGGCGAGGCGAAAGAGTGGCAGACGGCCGAAACTTGATCCCCGATGCGCGAAGTGGCGCATGGGCCCGCATTGCAATGGCTGGATAGTTAGGCAATAACGACGCCTTAAGGTCGACGGAGTGGTGTCGGCGTGCGGGGAGTTCGCTGTCGAATTCCAAGGGGCTGCGTGCGCATCTTCCGTAGGCCCTTCGGGACCATGTCGTCACCATGATACCATCACTTCATTGGCTTTCTAAGCGGGGCAGCATGCAGCTTAAGGTAACGATTGTCGGAGCTGGTTACGTAGGACTGGTTTCGGCGGCATGTTTCGCACACCTGGGCACCAGTGTTACCTGCGTTGACCGCGATCGATCGCGGATTGATCGGCTGGAGCAGGGCGAATCCCCGATCTTCGAGGAAGGGCTCGATGAACTGATCCTCGAGGGGCAGCAGCGCGGCCTCCTCCACTTTTCGACCGACTTGGCAGCCAAGGTAGCCGACGCAGATCTCATTTTCATTGCAGTTGGCACGCCCAGCAGCAAGGGCGATGGCTACCCCGACATGGCTCAGGTTGAAGCGGTTGCCAGAGCGATCGCGCCAGTCTTGTCCGGCTATACGGTTCTGGTGACCAAGTCCACGGTTCCCGCTGGAACTGGCCGATGGCTAGAGACGCTCTTGCGCGAACTTCGGCCTGATGCCGATGTCGATGTTGCCTCCAATCCCGAATTTCTGCGCGAAGGCTGTGCCATTCGCGATTTTCTTGAACCCGACCGTGTGGTTCTGGGCGCCGACAACGAGAGGGCGCGCGACCACCTGCAGGCTCTCTATCGGCCCTTGGCGGATCGGGCGGTGCCGGTGGTTATGACGACGCGTGAAACCGCTGAACTGATCAAGTATGCGGGCAATGCCTTTTTGGCCACCAAGATCACCTTCATCAATGAGATGGCGGACCTCTGCGAGAAGTTCGATGCCGATGTCGAAGTGCTCGCCCGGGGCATCGGGCTCGATCGCCGGATCGGCCCACTGTTTCTCAAGGCCGGCCCGGGCTATGGCGGGTCATGCTTTCCGAAGGACACGCGCGGACTGATCACCATCGCCGAGCGCGCCGGCGCGCCCACGCGGCTTGTCGAAGCGGTGAACTCGATTAATGAGGACCGGAAGGCCTCGATGGCCGAGCGTATTCGCGGCCTGCTCGGTGGGTCGCTTGAGGGCATCACCCTCGCTGTCCTAGGAGTGACCTTCAAGGCCGGGACGGACGATATGCGCGAAGCGCCCAGTCTGGATATTCTCCCGCGCTTGCAGGCAGCCGGTGCGGCCATACAAGCCTACGATCCCGCAGGGATGGAGCATGCAGAGAACTTGCTTCCGGGTGTTTCGTGGCACGAAGACGCTTATGACGCGGCGACCGGTGCCGATGCGCTCGTGATCCTGACCGAATGGTCACAGTTCAAGGCGCTGGACCTACTCCGGATGCGGGAGACACTGGGCCAGCCCATGGTGATCGATTTGAGGAACCTCTATGAGCCCCAAGTGATGCGCGATGCGGGATTTGTTTACCATTCTGTTGGCAGAGGGTCGCGTACTAAGTTTATTGAGCGATCGCTTGGGGTAGTCTCGTCGGATGCTGCGGAATAAACTATATATACCCACAAGAATATCTCTTCTCTAAATAGCAAGGTAAACTCATGCTTAGGGCCAATAAACAATTAACCAATTTTATTGAAAAAACATTAAATGCGTTACTAAACAAAAAAACGCAACGGAAAGAAAGTAATAAAAAAAAGCAAAGAAGATTAAGGTCGACGTATTTCGTTAAGAGGTTATGGGGTGGGTACTCTAGTATTGCGATACCAGAGTTAGAGAGCATAATTAGGAGCCAAGATGTTATCGAAGAAGATAAAGTTAACGCCTTGTGGGAGCTTTTCAGATGGCATTACAGTAGAGAGAACTATCATAAATGCTTAAGCATACTTGATCAATTGGATTTCTTAGACGGCTGTCTATGTGAAAAGTATAAAAAATGGCACTTGCTGACCTTAATAAAGACCGGTCACGATGAAAAATCAGTAAATGTATTAAACAATTTACTTGCAAGAAACACTGTTTCCCCAGAGATTTTGCTGCTTGCATCAACGGTTTCCGGAGGGCCCGAGTTATCACATAATGGGTCTACTAGTAGACTTGATTTGATAAACAACGCTTTACTTCGATACAACATAGGACGAATAAAACTTATCGACAGCAATAAAAATTTAGATTTTCATAATATAACGTCGGAATCAAAATATGAAACCGTTTATGGTGGGGATAAGGTTTCAGTCATTGTCCCAGCTTATAATGCAGAAAATACAATCGCTACTGCCATACACAGTATTTTAAATCAATCTTGGCACAATATTGAAATTATTGTTGTCGATGACAGTAGCTCCGATGCAACATCAAGTGTTGTGCGATCGATTGCCGCCGTCGATTCTAGGATAAAGCTTGTCCGAAACACTTCAAATGGAGGCGCCTATTCGGCTCGAAATCGCGGATTGAGATCGGCGACTGGAGAATTCGTCATGGTGCATGATGCCGATGATTGGTCCCATGCTGACAAAATTCTTGAACAAGTACAATTTATTAACAGTCATGCGGGTGTTGTTGCAGTTCTGTCTCAATGGGTCCGTGTGACGAAGGATCTGAGGATCGTGGGCCCTTGGCGGCCAAAGGGATCAATTTATGATGTAAATCTCTCATCCTTAATGGTTCGGCGAAGTGTATTCGATCAGGTAGGTGAGTGGGATGAGGTACGGGTTAACGCCGACGCCGAGTTTGTATGGCGACTGAGGGCGTATTATGGTAAGGCGGCTGTGGGGAAAATAACAGATCCGCCACTATTATCGTTGTCATTAACACAAGATACTTCACTTACCAGAATGGGTACCACCGGAATTCAAACCCTTTCCTTCGGGCCTCGAGCACAATATCGAGATGCCTACCGGTTCTGGCACCGCAAAATCGCGGAAGGTGATGGCGCCAAACACTCGAACAAGCTTCGTCCTTTTCCGATTCCTCCATGTATAGCAAGCAAAGAGAAGCCAACACGTTTTGATATCGTATTCGTCTGTGATTTTGCCCTGAAAGGGGGGGCTTTTGCTTCCACTTTGCAATACATAAGGGCGGCCGAAGCAGCTGGACTGAAGGTTGCAGTATGGCATTGGCGAAAGTTTGACTTAGATCCTGTCAGTCCAATAAATCCAAAGCTTTATGAGCTGGCGACAGAAAAGCGGATACCGACATTGACTTCGGGTGATCTAGCTGAGACTGATTGTGTAATTATTGGGTATCCAGCAATCCTGAGAACCCTTCCGGATGCTATTCCAGATATCAGAACCAATATGGTCTGCGTAATAGTAAATCAATTTGCCTCAAGATTATTAAGCGGCGAGGACGAGCAATATAATCCCATAGTGGCAAGAGAAAACGTCCAACGCCTGTTTGGCAAGGATGGGGTTTGGATACCAATCTCTCATTGGGTCCATAGGCTAATGGAGCAGGATGAACGTTACCCAGTTCCGTATTCGTCCCCGTGGCATCCTCTTATAGACTCCTCGACTATAAAGGTCAGAAAGAATTTGTGGCGTAGAGAGCAGCGCATCAGACCAACTATAGGACGCCATGGTCGTGATGCATACACAAAGTGGCCAACATCTCCCGACGCTATTATGATGGCATACGGGGTTGAGAAAGATTGGAACGTGCAGTTTCTAGGAGGAGCTAGATTCGCTATAAACAAGCTCGGTTATCAGCCCGACAACTGGAGGGTTTATGGCTTTGACGAGATTGATATTTCTGATTTTCTTTTGGATCTTGATTTCTTCGTTCACTATCCTCACGAGGAGTACATTGAGGAATTTGGCCGTGCTGTTCTAGAGGCAATGGCGCATGGAATTCCTGTCATTTTGCCACCACAGTTTGAAGAAACTTTTGGAGGCGGGGCCCTTTATGCTGAACCAGAAGCGCTTGGGAAAGTTATTGAGACACTATGGGAGGATCAAAGTAAGTATACTAATAGAGTGGAGGCCGGATGGAAATTTATAAGTGAAAATTGTGAATCCGCAAGTTTCATGAGAAGGTTTATAGCATTAAAAAAGGACGGATCGGATAAGGGCACAGTGCGTGATAGATGGCCACACGTATCATCAATGTGAGTAGCATATTTGCATTTTGGGGATGGGTAAATGAGCAACGTAAAACCGAAGAAACGTGTGTTTAAGTTTCACGATTTATATTTTAAGGAAAACGGCGCGCATTATAGAAAATACTTGCCAAGTTACGTAAGGACGGCTCTTCCTAAAATCGGAAAGAAAAAATATGGCAAAGAGTTTCTTTCTATATTGAACTGTGATCTTCCAAAAACCTACTGTCTTGGCTTGCCCCCGAGAAGGGTCATGGAAGTTTGTGCTGATATGGAAGAGGTTGTAATTAAACCGGATGAAGGAAAGAACAGCTGGGGTGTATTTGGCCTAAAAAAGATCGGAAACCATAGATGGTATAACATACAAGAGGATAAGGAGTACTCTACAGATTCAATAGTGGATCTGATGTCTGCTGTATCAGATCAGGGTAACGTCTCCCCCACTTGGATGGCCGAAGAACTATTGATTCCACCAAACGGCGCATATCGGCCAGTGGAAGACATTAAAATATACGCGTTTTATGGGCAAATAGCGCTCGTTCTACACAAGGAGAATATTGTCAGAGGGGGTAGTAATGACGCGAAATACCGCTGGTATAACAGTCATTGGACAGAAGTAAAAACAGGAAAGTACGAAAGAAAAAGGAGTGACATACTTGCGCCCCCCCCAGATTACTGTGCGTACAACAGCATTGCTAAGAGAGTGTCATCATACATATTAAAGCCGTTTTATAGAATAGACATTCTTAATACAAACAGAGGGCCAATGGTAGGGGAGTTAACGCCGTGGCCAGGCCACCCAAAGGGATTTAGCCCCGAAGTATCTATTGACTTGGCGTCTATGTGGTTTAGGGCACAGCACCGACTGATCCATGATGTTTCATTCGAATTAGTAGATGAACAATTAAATGCGTATAAAAAATTAAACCAATTGCTGCTAAATAATGACGAAAGCGTAGGAAAATGCTAGAATACGGCTAACAAAAAAAACGGTGAGAATGTCAGCGTTCCTGAATGAGTGCTGCGCGCATCCTGGATAGGGATTCGATACCTGCAGTACTTTATGAGGCGCGGAAAATAACACATTATAATAAGCGATAACGAAATGGAAATAAAATACATAGCGAAAGTATTATAAGCATGAAAATGGCTGTAAATTTGTAGTTTTGTGGAAGCGCGAGTGATATGAAGAGAGGCAATTCCAGTATGAACAGTATCAATATTAGCAGCTCTTCATTGTGCGTTTTTTCTCTAGCAAACGAGGCGTATCGAAGGGGACTCGAGGTAACGTTTCTTTGTGAAAAGAAAGTGCAAGAATTATGTGAAAAAAAGCAAATGAAATATAACCCAAAATACAATAGAGTGGGATTTGTTTTTGTAATCAGCGACGGCATTATAAATATCACTTTCTCAAAAACGAAAGTGCTGTGCAGTAATATTATAAAATCCGACGAGACGTGGTTTGGTTCATTGTTCGGGAGAAAGAGATATCACAGTGCGGGGTTTTACCAAGGAAAGAAAGAACAAAAACGTGCTTTGAGTAACCTTAAAATCGATACAGCAAGATACCGCGTTGTGGATAAAGCCCGAAAGAGCTTTCCCAATGACCTCAATTCTATAGTAGATGTACTAGGGTTTCCCTTAGTGGCTAAACCTGTAGCGGGGAGCATGGGGAAGGGTGTTCATGTCAATATAAACACCAGGGAAACGCTGTTGCTGTCCATCAATGAGATCAAAGCAACCCAATGCATTGTAGAGGAATATGTGCAAGGCGTAGAGTATCGTGTTTATACAGTGAATGGTGTTCCTGTTGGAGCGGTAAGGAGAACCCCACCTTACGTTATCGGGGATGGGGAAAAAACGATAAATGAACTATTGATTCAAGCTAATAATAAGAAGAGAAGGATGAAGCGCCCAATTATAAATATAGAACAGGCAATAATAAACTTAACAAAAAGAGGATTAACGTTATATTCGATACCGGACAAAGATATTTATATTAATTTGGGCGATGTGTTAGGGAGGTCATCTGGCGGGTATGTTATTCGTGATGATAGCATACTGAGTAGCACTCACTTAAAACAAATATGCAGAAAAATAGATAAGCTATATGACGGAATAATTTTAGGAATTGACCTTATCAATGACAAAGACAGGTATGTTGTAATAGAGATTAATGACAGACCGCAATTAAGCACTATTTTGGATCCAGATTATGGTGAGGCGTGCGATATTTCACGGTTAGTTATAAAAAAATTATTTCCTTCATCCAGGAGGGTGCGGAAAAGAAAAAACAGCGGTGATTTTATTCGTTTTTGGAACTTAATAAAGGCATCTAAAAATGATTTACTGTGGTCACCATTGAACTACCAAGATCGAATCTTGCATGCGGCCAATACTCGGAGAAAATTATTCAATTATAAGAAATCCATTCTGGGCGCGATTGGCATCAAAGTCATTTGAATGGACCTCGATATTATAAACTTTTGCGGACTTCGGACCCGTTTTGCAGAGTGTTAAAACGCTCTCAACGGCGCTTCTCGAGCCAGAAAGTACCGCCTGAATGCTCCCATCTTCGGCGTTTCTAACCCATCCGTCTACCGCGTGAACGTGCGCTTGTCGACGGAGCCAATGTCGGAACCCTACGCCTTGAACTCTGCCGGTTACGCGAATCTTGTGGTCGTGACGAGGACTGGGGGATTTAACCGCGGTCTCGGGTAGAAGAGACTCGATCAGCGCGCCTGCGACGTCCCGTGCTTGGCCGTATGATGGGAAATGGTGGAGTGAAATATCAGGATTCGAATTAACTTCGATGACAGCCCACGCTTGTTCGTTTGCGGGTGTAGTGATATCTTTAGCTATGATATCTATTCCTGCATGGAATAGGTCAGGGATGGATTGGCGGGCTTTTATCGCTATTTCACAAAAACTTGGGTGAATGATGTTCGTTATGTCTTCACTTTCTCCACCAGCGCTAATATTGGCTATAGGAT
The DNA here is from genome assembly GCF_029222965.1 of Aquibaculum arenosum. GTDB lineage: Bacteria > Pseudomonadota > Alphaproteobacteria > Kiloniellales > DSM-21159 > Aquibaculum > Aquibaculum arenosum. Next base: position 153,907 of record NZ_JARHUD010000001.1, read on the forward strand.
GAAGCTCCACACGCTGCCCCGCATGTGGAATGGTTTCCGGTGTTAATCCAGTTTTCTGCATATGAGAGAGCATAACGTCAGTCAGTTTGAGCGGGTTTTTGCCAATGTACGGGATTGATTCCCTTTCGCGAGCTTTCAGAGTCACCAATTGTCGAATGGTATGCACGCCATCGCCCGTTACCGAGGCAGGGTAGCGTCGCGCGGCAGCTACAACTTTGTCTTGAATGACAAAAACACGATGGTCGCCGCCTTCTATCATCGGTTCTACAATAATTGTTTTTCCGTTCTTTGCTGCAACTTGCCAGCTCAAATCGAAATCTTCGATTTTTGTAATGCCTACGGAAACACCCCGACCGCTATGTGCCGATAGCGGTTTTATGACGACAGGCACATCCAAACTGCACGCATACTTCCATGCTTGTTTTTTCTCGCTCACAGGAAATTTTCTTCCCAGCGGAACCGTAACGCCAGAACGATTCAAAAGTTGCTTCGTTGCGTGCTTGTTATCGGTAACGAATCTCGCAAAAACAGATGTTCTATTGCTCATTCGTTGTGTAAAATGAATGCAATTGTTGTTGAAACGCACCGTGTTAAGTTGGCCGCTCATTGATACCACGCTACAGCCGCGTTTCCAGGCAGCATGTGTAAGAACTTCTGTTTGATTCTTGCGTGAAAATAGCTGCCATCCTGGCACTTCCCAAAAGCTTGCGGGATGGAGAATGCGCTCTAACGAAGAACGTAACGCTGATTCTGACATTTCTCTCTTCACCTCCCTACTTACTTTCTAGCAAGAAATATATGCCGCTATTCAAGTGGTATACATAGGGCCATATACGCTCATCAGCACCTTACCTCAGCCGCTCACCCCTCCACGCCCAGCCCCTCGAAAAACAGCTTCAAGATCGTCGCTTCCGCCGTTTCGAACATCGTCTCCGTCATGGCGTCGCGGCCGAGGACGGCGCGGATTTGGCTGTCGAAGTCGGCGTAGTGCTGGGTGGTGGCCCAGATGGTGAAGAGGAGGTGGACCGGGTCCAGGGGCGTGAGGCGGCCCTGATCCATCCAGCCCTGCAGCACCGCCGCCTTGCGCCGCACCTGGGCGCGCAGCTCCTGCTCCAGCTTGGGGCGGAGCAGCGGCGCGCCCTGCAGGATCTCCGAGAGGAAGAGCCGGCTGGCCTCGGGGTGGCTGCGCGAGAGCGCCAGCTTGCGCCGGACATAGCGGCGCACCTCCTCCTGGGGGTCGCCGGCGGCGTCCAGGGACTCCAGCGGCGCCAGCCACATGGTCAGCGTGCGCTCCAGCACCGCCACGTAGATGTCCTTCTTGCGCCGGTAGTAGTAGAGCAGGTTGGGCTTGGACATGCCGGCGCGCGCGGCGATCTGGTCGATGGTGCCGCCGCGGTAGCCGTAGCGCGAGAAGACCGCGAGGGCGGCGTCCAGAATGCGCTCCTCGTTGCCGACCTGGATGCGGGTGCGCTTCTTGGTGCGCGCCGCCCGCCCGGTGATGCGCGCTGCCGCGGGCAGCGCCGCCTGTTTCGTTACGCTCACGCGCCCCCGGGCCCCTCTGGGTTCCTCGCCGTCATTCGCACAGCCCCTCACTTCCCCTTGCGCGCAAGCCCCCCGGAGGAGACCCCTGTAGCAGGCCCCTGTAGCAGGCCTTGTCGATTTCGCCACTGGCTCCTTGACCGCCCGCGCGCTGTCGTCCTAGGCTAATTTTGACCGATTGGTCAGGATCATGAGCCTACACGCAAGTGGGCCCCTGGCCAAAGGTGAATTGCCCCACCCCAACCGGAAGCGGTGGCGGGCGGGGCAGCGCCGTGATGCAAGAGCCGCCGGCGAAAAACAAGGCGGCGCCCGGGAATCGGGAGCGGCGCGGGGACGACAGGGTGGTAGAATGGCCGGCCGGTGCGGGCGGCCGCGGGCGACGAGGGAGGGCTTATGACCAAGCTCAAGGGTGGCCTGATTCAGATGGGCCTGAAGGCGAGCACCGACTCCACGCCGGAGGCGATTCGCCAAGCGATGCTGGACGCGCATCTGCCACTGATCGAGGAGGCGGGGCGCCAGGGCGTGCAGGTGCTCTGCTTCCAGGAGGTCTTCACCCAGCCCTACTTCTGCCCGAGCCAGTCGGAGAAGTGGTACGCCGCCGCCGAGCGCATTCCCGACGGCCCCACCGTCACCCTGATGCAGGAACTGGCGGCCAGGCACAGCATGGTGATCGTCGTCCCGATCTACGAGGAGGACATCACCGGCGTCTACTACAACACGGCCGCGGTGATCGACGCCGATGGGCGCTATCTCGGCAAGTACCGCAAGACCCACATTCCCCAGGTCGCCGGCTTCTGGGAGAAGTATTTCTTCAAGCCCGGCGCCTCGGGCTGGCCGGTCTTCGACACGGCCTATTGCCGCCTGGGCGTCTATATCTGTTACGATCGGCACTTCCCCGAGGGCTGGCGCGCACTGGCGCTGAACGGCGCGGAGTACATCGTCAATCCCTCGGCCACGGTCGCGGGCGTTTCGGAGTACCTCTGGAAGCTGGAGCAGCCGGCCGCGGCCGCCGCCAACGGGGTCTTTATCGGGGCGATCAACCGCGTGGGCCGCGAGGCGCCCTGGGACATCGGCGAGTTCTACGGCCAGTCCTACTTCGTCAATCCGCGCGGCGAGATCGAGGCCGAGGCCAGCCGCGACCAGGACGAGCTGCTGGTCCACGAAATGGACCTCGCGCTGCTCAAGGAAATCCGCAACAAATGGCAATTCTTCCGCGACCGCCGGCCGGAGACCTATGGTCCGCTGGCGGACGTGGGACGCTGACAGAAACGGCGCCGGGTTCGGCACCAATAAGGGCGACAGGCAGAAGGAAGGGATGACGATGGACGGCAACCTCGCGGGCAGCAATCTGCGGATCAACGGCGACCGGCTCTGGGAGAGCCTGATGGAGATGGCCAAGATCGGCGCGACGGAGAAGGGCGGCAATTGCCGCCTGGCGCTGACCGACCTCGACAAGGACGGCCGCGATCTCTTCGTGCGCTGGTGCAAGGAGGCCGGCTGTACCATCCGCGTCGACAAGATGGGCAACATCTATGCCCGCCGTGCCGGGAAGAATGACTCCCTAGCCCCGGTGATGACCGGCAGTCACCTGGACACCCAGCCGACCGGCGGCCGCTTCGACGGCGTTCTGGGCGTTCTGGCGGGGCTCGAGGTGGTCCGCACCCTGAACGACCTCAACTACGAGACCGAGCGCCCGGTCGAGGTGCTGGTCTGGACCAACGAGGAGGGCTCGCGCTTCGCACCGGCCATGATCTCGTCGGGCGTCTTCGCCGGCGCCTACGATCTGGAGTTCGGCCTGAGCCGCAAGGATCAGGAGGGCAAGACCATCGGCGAGGAGCTGCAGCGCATCGGCTACGCCGGCGAGGACCCGGTGGGCAAGGAGGTGCATGCCTTCTTCGAGCTGCACATCGAGCAGGGGCCAATCCTGGAGGCCGAGGAGAAGACAATCGGCGTGGTCACCGACGCCCAGGGCCAGCGCTGGTATGAAGTCACCATCACCGGTCAGGAATCCCACGCCGGTCCGACCCCGATGAACCGCCGCCGCGACGCGCTGCTCGGTGCCTCGCGCATCGTCGACCTGGTCAACCGCATCGGCCTGGAGCATGCGCCCTATGCCTGCGCCACGGTGGGCATGCTGAACGTCTATCCCAACTCCCGGAACGTCATTCCAGGGCAGGTTTTCCTCACCATCGACTTCCGTCATCCCGAGGATGATGTGCTCACCGAGATGGACCGCAAGCTGCGCGCGGGCATTGACGAGATCACCGGCAAGATCGGCCTGGAGCAAGCGGTCGAGGATATCTTCTACTACAAGCCGATCCACTTCGACGAAGACTGCATCGCCGCCGTGCGCGCCGCCACCGAGGAACTGGGCTACAGCCACCGCGACATGGTCTCCGGCGCCGGCCACGACGCCTGCTACATGTCGAAGGTGGCGCCGACCTCCATGGTCTTCGTGCCCTGCATCGACGGCATCAGCCACAACGAGGTGGAGGACGCCAAGCCCGAGTGGGTGAGTGCCGGGACCGACGTCCTGCTGCGCGCGATGATCCAGCGCGCCGGCAAGGCAGACTAGGTCTGGGGAGACCAAGATCCGGAGTGCCGGCGGGCGGCCGCGAGCGCGGTCCGCCGGCCAAGCAACAAGCAAGAATGCAAAGTGACGAAGCAGGGTGGTAATGGCGCGTAACGGCGTGGAGCGGGCAGTTGATGTCCGCGATCTTTCACTGACCTTTCAAACGGCGGATGGCCCGGTCTACGCCTTGTCGCAAGTCAATCTGGAGGTGAAGGCGGGGGATTTCGTCTCCTTCATCGGCCCGTCGGGTTGCGGCAAGACCACCCTGATGCGGGTCATCGCCGACCTGGAGCAGCCCACGGGCGGCAACATCACGGTCAACGGCGTCTCGCCGCAGGAGGCCCGCCTGGCGCGGGCCTACGGCTACGTCTTTCAGGCGCCGGCGCTCTATCCCTGGCGCAGCATCGAGCGCAACGTGGCCCTGCCGCTGGAGATCATGGGGCTGGGGCGCGAAGAGCGCCGCGAGCGGGCGCGTAAGTACCTGGAGCTGGTCAACCTCACCGGCTTCGACAAGAAGTACCCCTGGCAGCTCTCCGGCGGCATGCAGCAGCGCGCCTCGATTGCGCGCGCGCTCTGCTTCGATCCCGACCTGCTGCTGATGGACGAGCCCTTCGGGGCCTTGGATGAGATCGTCCGCGACCACCTCAACGAACAGCTGCTGCAGCTTTGGGACAAGACCGGCAAGACGGTCGTCTTCGTCACCCACTCCATTCCCGAGGCGGTGTTCCTCTCCACCCACATCGTGGTCATGTCGCCGCGCCCGGGCCGGATCATCGACATCATAGAAAGCCCGCTGCCGCGCGAACGGCCGCTGGATATCCGGGAATCGCCGGAGTTCCTGGAGGTGGCCCAGCGCGTGCGCGAAGGCCTGCGGGCAGGGCACAGCTATGACGAGTGAGGTCGCCCGCATCGAGCCGCTGCCCGCCGCCGCCCGGCCGGGCTTGCTGAGCGCCTTCTGGCAGGGGCGCACCGGCCCGGTGCTGGTGGTGGCGCTGGCCATGGTGGCGCTCTGGTACGCCGGCGCGGTGTGGCTCAATTCGCCCTGGCAGTACGACGTCTTCCAGCGCCAGGACGTGGAGTGGACCACGACCGATCTGGTGCGCGAAACCCTCAATCAGGATCGACCTGTCCTGCCCGCACCTCATCAGGTGCTGGCGGAGATGCAAAAGACCATCCTCGAGGTGGCGCCGGATTCCCGCCGCAGCCTTATCTACCACTCCTGGGTCACGCTCTCCTCGACGCTGCTGGGTTTCGCCATTGGCTCGCTGCTCGGCATCCTGCTGGCGGTGGGCATCGTCTATGTGAAGGCGCTGGAAAAGTCGCTCATGCCCTGGGTGATCGCTTCCCAGACCATTCCCATCCTCGCGATTGCGCCCATGGTTGTGGTGGTGCTGGGCTCCATCGGGCTGCGCGGCCTGATCCCCAAGGCGGTCATCTCCACCTATCTCTCCTTCTTCCCGGTGACCATCGGCATGGTGAAGGGTCTGCGTTCGCCCGATCCGCTGCAGCTCGACCTGATGCGCACCTACAGCGCCAGCCGCTGGCAGACCTTCTGGAAGCTGCGCTGGCCCTCGTCCGTGCCCTTCCTTTTCACCAGCCTCAAGGTCGGCATCGCCATCTCGCTGGTGGGCGCCATCGTGGGGGAACTGCCCACCGGGGCGCAGGCTGGCCTGGGGGCGCGCCTGCTGGCCGGCTCCTACTACGGGCAGACGGTGCAGATTTGGTCGGCGCTCTTCACCGCCGCGTTCATCGCCGCGCTGTTGGTGGCGCTGGTGAGCCTGGTCGAGCGGCTGGTGCTCAAGCGCATGGGGGTGAAGCCATGACCGCCGGTCGCCTCCTGCCGCTGCTTGCCGGGCTTTTCACCCTGGTGGCGCTCGCCTTCTCGCCCGGGGGCGAGGCGCGCTGGTTCGACGGCGGCGCCGGCAGCCTGCTGCTCGCCTTGGTGCCGGTCTTCCTGCTGCTGGCCTTCTGGCAGCGTGGGAGCAAAGCTTGGCGCGGCCTCGTCTATGTCATCGTGGGCGGCATTGCGGTCTTCGGGCTGCTCAACCTGCTTCAGGCCGGTGCCGCTGGTGCAGCAGGGCTCGGCTTCTGGCTCTATGGCCTCGGGGTCTGGGCCGCGGTCTGGCACGGTGTCGACTGCCTTTCCAAGGCCGAGATTGCCTCGGCGGGCTGGCGGCGCGGGCGCGATCTCCTGGTGCCGACTTTGTTCGGCATCTGGTTGCTGGTGGTCTGGGAACTGCTCTGCCGTGGTTTCGGCATTCCACAGGTGCTGCTGCCCGCGCCCAGCGTGATCGGCGAGCGCATCGGCAACTCTTCGGCCATGCTCTGGGCCGACTTCCAGCAGACCTTCCTCAAGGCGGTGCTGGTCGGCTATGCCATCGGCTGCGGCAGCGCCTTCCTCACCGCGATCCTGGTGGACCGCGTGCCCTTCCTGCGCCGTGGCCTGCTGCCCATGGGCAACGTGATCTCGGCCCTGCCCATCGTCGGCACGGCGCCGATCATGGTCATGTGGTTCGGCTTCGACTGGCCCTCAAAGGCCGCCGTGGTGGTGATCATGACCTTCTTCCCCATGCTGGTGAACACCGTCATGGGGCTGTCGGCCAGCGGCCATCTGGAGCGCGATCTCATGCGCTCCTACGCCGCCGGCTATTGGCAGACGCTCATCAAGCTGCGGTTGCCGATGGCCTTGCCCTTCATCTTCAATGCGCTGAAGATCAACTCCACCCTGGCTCTGATCGGCGCCATCGTGGCCGAGTTCTTCGGCACGCCGATCGTGGGCATGGGCTTTCGCATCTCGACCGAGGTCGGGCGCATGAACCTCGACACCGTCTGGGCGGAAATTGCAGTCGCTGCGGTGGCCGGTTCCGCCTTCTACGGGCTGGTCGCGCTGATCGAGCGCGGCCTCACGTCCTGGCATCCCTCCTATCGCCAAAGAAGTTGAGAAGGAAACGCAACAACAAGGCTCGGAAGTGACCAGGGATAAACTAGGGCTTCAAACAGGGAGATTGGCAATGAAGAAGAGCATCGGTTTGTTGAGCGGCATGGCCGTGGGCCTCACTGCCTTATCGGGGGTGGCGCTGGCCAATGATGAGGTGACCCTGCAGCTCAAGTGGGTGACCCAGGCGCAGTTCGGCGGCTACTACGCCGCACTGGAGAATGGCTTCTATGAGGAGGAGGGCCTCGACGTCACCATTAATCCCGGCGGTCCGGACATCGGCCCGCCGCAGGTGATCGCTGGTGGCGGTGCCGATGTGATTGTCGACTGGATGCCCTCGGCACTGGCATCGCGCGAGCGCGGCGTGCCCCTGGTGAACATCGCCCAGCCTTTCAAGCAGTCGGGCATGATGCTCACCTGCCTCAAGGACACTGGCATCGAAGAGCCGGAGGATTTCCGTGGACGCACGCTGGGCGTCTGGTTCTTCGGCAATGAGTATCCCTTCTTGGCCTGGATGTCTCATCTGGACATCCCCACCCAGGGCGGCGACGAGGGCGTGAACGTCCTGAAGCAGGGCTTCAATGTCGATCCACTGCTGCAGCGCCAGGCCGACTGCATCTCCACCATGACCTACAATGAGTACGGCCAGGTACTCGACGCCGGCATCACCGAGGATGAGCTGCTGGTCTTCAAGTACGAGGATCAGGGCGTGGCCCTGCTGGAAGACGGCCTCTACGTCATGGAAGAGAACCTGGAGGATCCTGAGTTCGTAGATCGCATGGCCCGCTTCGTGCGCGCTTCCATGAAGGGCTGGGAATGGGCCAAGGAGAATCCCGAGGAAGCGGGGATGATCGTGCTGGAGTATGATGAGACCGGCGCGCAGCAGGAGCATCATCAGATCCGGATGATGACCGAGGTCGCCAAGCTGACCGAGGGCTCCAACGGTACGCTGGACCCGGCCGACTATGAGCGCACGGTCGACATTCTGCTGGCCGGCGGCTCCGACCCGGTGATCACTGAGCGGCCGGAAGGCGCCTGGACCCACGTGGTAACCGACGCGGCCTTCGGCGAATAAGGGCCGAAGCATAGACCGCTCCCCGGCGGATCGGCCGCCGGGGAGCCTTCAACATCTGACGACTGGGAGGATAGCATGGCCATCCATATCAAGGGCGGCACCCTCGTGACGGCGGAGAACGAGGTCCGGGGCGATCTCTTGATAGAAGGCGAGAAGATCGTGGCCGTGGGCGAAAAGCTGGATGTGCCGGCCGGCGCGGAAACCATCGACGCCGGGGGCTGCTACGTGATGCCCGGCGGCATCGATCCGCACACCCACATGCAACTGCCCTTCATGGGCACGGTGGCGAGCGAGGACTTCTTCACCGGCACCCGGGCGGGGCTGGCCGGCGGCACGACGATGATCATCGACTTTGTCATCCCCAGCCCGCAGCAGCGCCTGATGGAAGCCTGGAAGCAGTGGCGGGAGTGGGCGGAAAAGGCCTGCGCCGACTATGCCTTCCATGTGGCAATCACCTGGTGGGATGAGAGCGTGCACGCCGACATGGGCACGCTGGCGAAGGAGCACGGCGTCAACTCCTTCAAGCATTTCATGGCTTACAAGAACGCCATCATGGCCGACGATGAGATCTTGGCCAATTCCTTCATGCGCTCGCTGGAGCTCGGCGCCATCCCGACCGTGCATGCAGAGAACGGTGAACTGGTCTTCCGCCTGCAGCAGAAGCTGAAGGACATGGGGATCACCGGGCCGGAGGGCCATCCGATCTCACGTCCGCCGGAAGTGGAAGCCGAGGCGACGCAGCGGGCCATCCGCATCGCCCAGGTGCTGGGGTCTTCGCTCTACGTCGTTCATGTCTCGGCCAAGGAGGCGATGGACTGCATCACCCGCGCCCGGGCCAATGGTCAGCGGGTCTATGGCGAGGTGCTGGCGGGACACCTGCTGATCGATGACAGCGTCTACCGCCACCCCGACTGGGACTATGCGGCGCACCACGTGATGAGCCCGCCGTTCCGCCCGAAGGAGAACCAGGAAGCGCTTTGGCGCGGCCTGCAAGGCGGCAGCCTGCAGACCACCGCCACCGACCACTGCTGCTTCTGCACCGACCAGAAGCGCGCCGGCCTGGAAGACTTCTCGCGCATTCCCAACGGCACCGGCGGGGTCGAGGACCGCATGGGCGTGCTCTGGCATGCCGGCGTGAACAGCGGCCGCCTGACCCCCAGCGAGTTCGTGGCCGCCACTTCGGCCAATGCCGCCAAGATCTTCAACATCTACCCGCGCAAGGGCTCGCTCTCGGTGGGGGCGGATGCCGATGTGGTGGTCTGGGACCCCAAGGCGACGCGCACCATCTCGGTCAAGACGCATCACCAGAACATCGACTTCAACATTTTCGAAGGCATGGAGGTGCAGGGTCTGAACCGGGTGACGCTCAGCCGCGGCGATCTGGTCTATCAGGACGGCGACCTGCGGGTCGAGAAGGGCCGCGGCCGCTATGTGGAGCGGCCCTGCTTCGCGCCTTATAATCAGGCGGTTCACACCCGCAACGAGGCCACCAAGCCTAGCGCGGTGGAGCGGAAGAAGGCTGCCGCTGAATAGAAACGCGCGGTAGCGAGATGCGCGGCCGGGGCTGCGGGGTGATGCCCGTTGCCCCGGCCGGCGCTTATTCTTTCGGCGCTGCGGCGGCCAGGGACTCGATGATCGGGCACTCCGGCCGCGCGTCGCCGTGGCAGGTCTGGGCCAGGTGCTTCAGGGTTGCGGCCATCTCCTGCAGGTCCCGGGCCTTGCGCTCCAACTCGTCCACATGCTCCAGGGCCAGCCGCTTGACGTCGGCGCTGGCGCGTGAACGGTCCTGCCACAGCGCCAGCAGCGTGGCGATCTGGTCCAGGGAAAAGCCCAGGTCGCGCGCCCTGCGGATGAAGCGCAGGCTGTGCACCTCGGTATTGCCATAAAGGCGGTAACCCGCAGTGCTGCGATCGGCCGGCGCGATCAGCCCGATGGACTCGTAATAGCGGATCATCTTTGCCGAGACCCCGGAGGCCCTGGCCGCAGTTCCGATGTTCATCGCCTGTGCCTTCCTCTCCTGCGCGGCGGCGCCGAGCGCACGGTGCCTTGGCCGCCCGGTGCAATGTTGCTACAGAGCGGAGACTTTGGCCGCATCGCGTCGCGTTCCTGATGGAGCGTCATCACGGCGAGCGTAGGGCGCGTGAGGAAGGGAATCCATGGTCTACGTCTATCTCGCGTTCGCGATCCTGTTCGAGACCATCGGGACCACCTTCCTGCAGGCCTCGCAGCAGTTTTCCCGCCTGGTGCCGACGGTCTTCGTCGTCCTCTTCTACGCCGCCTCCTTCTACCTGCTTTCGCTGGTGCTGAAGGTCATGCCGGTGGGTGTGGCCTATGCCGTGTGGAGCGGCCTTGGCATCGTCTTCATCACTGCCATCGGCTGGCTCGTCTTCCGCCAAACCCTCGACCTTCCCGCCGTCATCGGCATCGCCCTCATCATCACCGGCGTCCTGGTGGTGAACCTCTTCTCGAAGACCGTGGGGCATTGAGCACGAGAAAAGGGCCGCGGGGGATGCCCGCGGCCCTCTGCAAAGGCTAACAGGGAAGACCTGAGACTTAGAAGTCCATGTCGCCCATGCCCGGGGCGCCGCCGGCGGCCTTCTTCGGCTCCGGCTTGTCGGCGACCATGGCCTCGGTGGTGATGAGCAAGCCGGCCACGGAGGAGGCGTCCTGCAGGGCCGTGCGCACGACCTTGGTCGGGTCGATGATGCCGGCCTTCACCAGGTTGGTGTAGTCACCCGCCTGGGCGTCGAAGCCCCACTCAACGTCCGTGCTCTCCAGCAGCTTGCCGGCGACCACCGAGCCGTCGAAACCGGCGTTCTGGGCGATTTGGCGCACCGGTGCCTGGATGGCGCGGCGGACGATCTCGACACCCACCTTCTGGTCGGCATTGGCGACGGAGACACTGTCCAGTGCCTTCAGCGCGTAGAGCAGCGCGGTGCCGCCGCCCGGGACAATGCCTTCCTCGACCGCTGCACGGGTGGCGTGCAGGGCGTCATCGACACGGTCCTTCTTCTCCTTCACTTCAATCTCGGAGGCGCCGCCGACGCGGATCACCGCAACGCCGCCGGCCAGCTTGGCCAGCCGCTCCTGCAGCTTCTCACGGTCGTAGTCGGAGGTGGTCTCCTCGATCTGCGCCTTGATCTGCGCAACCCGGGCCTCGATCTCCTTCTTCTCACCGGCACCGTCGACGATGGTGGTGTCTTCCTTGGTGATCGAGACCTTCTTGGCGGTGCCGAGCATGTCGAGGGTGACATTCTCGAGCTTGATGCCCAGGTCTTCGCTGATGGCGGTGCCGCCGGTCAGGATGGCGATGTCCTGCAGCATGGCCTTGCGGCGGTCGCCGAAGCCCGGAGCCTTCACGGCCGCAACCTTCAGGCCGCCGCGCAGGCGGTTGACCACCAGGGTCGCCAGGGCCTCGCCCTCGACGTCCTCGGCGATGATCAGCAGCGGGCGGGAGGACTGAACCACAGCCTCGAGCACCGGCAGCAGCGCCTGCAGGTTCGAGAGCTTCTTCTCGTGGATCAGGATGTAGGGGTCTTCCAGCTCGACACGCATCTTGTCGGTGTCGGTGCAGAAGTAGGGCGAAAGGTAGCCGCGGTCGAACTGCATGCCCTCGACCACCTCGAGCTCGGTCTCGAGGCTCTTGGCCTCCTCGACGGTGATGACACCCTCGTTGCCGACCTTCTGCATGGCCTCGGAAATCATCTCGCCGATGGTGCGGTCGCCGTTGGCGGAAATGGTGCCGACCTGGGCGACTTCCCCCGGGTTGGAGATCTTGCGCGAACGGCTGCGCAGATCCTCGACCACGGCGGCCACGGCTGCATCGATGCCGCGCTTCAGGTCCATGGGGTTCATGCCCGCGGCCACGGACTTGGAGCCTTCGCGCACGATGGCTTGGGCCAGAACGGTCGCGGTCGTCGTGCCGTCGCCGGCCAGATCATTGGTCTTGGACGCGACCTCGCGCACCATCTGGGCGCCCATGTTCTCGAACTTGTCGGAAAGTTCGATCTCCTTGGCGACCGTCACACCGTCCTTGGTGATGCGCGGGGCGCCGAAGGACTTGTCGAGCACCACGTTGCGGCCCTTGGGGCCCAAGGTCACCTTCACTGCGTCGGCCAGGATATCGACGCCGCGTAGCATGCGCTGGCGGGCATCCTGGGAAAACTTGACGTCTTTGGCTGCCATCTTCTTTCAAACCTCCGAAATCAGGCGGCCTTGGCCGAAGCCGCACCGGCTTCGAGCACGCCCATGATGTCCGACTCCTTCATGATCAACAGCTCTTCGCCGTCGATCTTCACTTCGGTGCCGGACCACTTGCCGAAGATCACGCGGTCGCCGACCTGAACGTCCAGCGCCACGATCTCACCCTTTTCGTTCCGGGCGCCCGGGCCCACGGCAACGATTTCGCCCTGCTGGGGTTTTTCCTTGGCAGTGTCCGGAATGATGATGCCGCCCGCGGTCTTCTGGTCCTCGTCGATGCGACGGACCACCACGCGGTCGTGCAACGGCCTGAAGGTCATATATCGTCCTCCCAATTGAGACTGACGGATGATTGCCAATGATGGCAGGTCTGTTAGCACTCCCGATTGGCGAGTGCCAAACGCTGCCGAAGCGCTATCTACGGCGGGTCGCGGCGCTTTTCAAGAGGCAGAAATGCGGGAAAATGCGCTTGGGGCTTTCAGCGCTTTTCGCGCTTGCGGACCTGTTCGCGGTGGAAGACGTAAAGCCCTGAAACCACGAGGATTCCGGCGCCCAGCAGAGTCCAGGCATCGGGCAGGTCGCCCCAGACCACCAGGCCAAAGAGGACGGCCCAGACGATGTTGGAGTAGCCGAAGGGCGCGACCACCGCGGCGGGAGCCTCGCTGTAGGACTTGATCAGGCAGAAATGGCTGCTGCCACCGACCAGCCCCACGGCCACCATCATCAGCCAACCGATCAGGTCAGGCTGGACCCAGAAGAATGGCACGCCCAGCGTCATCACCACCGCGCCCACCAGGGAGCTGTAGGTCAGGGTGGTCATGGAGGAGTCGCTGTGGCTGAGCAGCCGCGTGGTGATGTGATAGAAGGCGTTCACCAAGGCCGCGGCCAGGGGGAAGAGTGAGGCCAGCACGAAGACGTCGGTGCCCGGCCGAATGACGATGAGCGCGCCGACCAGCCCGGCGAAGACGCCGCCCCAGCGCCGCATGCCCACCTTCTCGCCCAGAAAGGGCACCGAGAGCGCGGTGATGAACAGCGGGCCCAGCAGCATGACCGCCGCGGCTTCGGCGAGTTGCAGCATGCTCAGGCCCATGAAGAACAGCCCCGTGGTGATGACCAGTAGGAGCGAGCGCAGCAACTGCAGCGGCAGGCGGCGGGTGCGCAGGGTGCGGGGCAGGGCGCCGCGCAGGAAGAGCGCGATGAGAACCAGGTGGAAGGTGTAGCGGGCCCAGACGATCTGCCAGACCGGATAGGTTTCGCTGAGCAGCTTGGCGAAGGTGTCGAGCACCACGAAGAGCATGACCGCGAGCAGCATCCAGAGGATGCCGCGGCGATTTGCAGCCATCTGAGCCAGGCCCGATTGGCTGCCGGCGGCTTCACTCATGCAATCGACTTCTCGCTTGTTGTACGCCCCTCGCGGCGCAAGACTCCCTTTGCTATGGATAGCGCCAGGAAGCGCGCGAGGCGAGCGCGCAGGACGCAAGGGAGAACTGCATGAAGATCAAGGCCGCGGTTTTGAACGAGATCGGGCGGGCCGGGCCCTACGCCGAATCCCGTCCGCTCACCGTGGAGACGCTCGACCTGGAGGGACCTGGCCCTGGCGAGGTGCTGGTCGAGATCAAGGCGGCCGGTTTGTGCCATTCCGATCTTTCGGTGATCAGCGGCGATCGCCCGCGCCCCGTGCCCATGGCCCTGGGCCACGAGGCAGCCGGCGTGGTGGCCGAGGTCGGTGAGGGCGTGGACGATCTGCAGCCCGGCGATCACGTGGTCATGGTCTTCGTGCCCTCCTGCGGTCATTGCCTGCCCTGCTCGGAAGGGCGCCCGGCGCTCTGCGAACCGGCGGCCAAGGCCAACAACGCCGGCCATCTGCTGAGCGGCGCGCGACGCCTCTCGCTGGATGGTGAGCCGGTGCATCATCATCTGGGTGTGTCCGCCTTCGCCGAGGCGGCGGTCGTCTCACGCCGCTCTCTTGTGAAGGTCGACCCGAGCCTGCCGCTGGAGCAGGCCGCGCTGTTCGGCTGCGCGGTGATGACAGGCCTGGGTGCCGTGGTGAACACCGCCAAGGTCAGTGCCGGCTGCAGTGTCGCCGTCATCGGCCTGGGCGGTGTCGGTCTCAACTCCCTGCTGGGCGCGCTGCTGGTGGGGGCGGAGCGCGTGGTGGCCATCGACATCCTGCCCTCGAAGCTGGATATGGCGAAGCAGCTTGGCGCGACGGATGTCTTCGATGCGCGCGACGCTGATGTGGCGGAGCAGGTGCGCGAGGCCACCCAGGGCGGCGTCGACTTCGCCTTCGAGATGGCCGGCTCCGTTCCGGCCCTGGAACTGGCCTACAAGGTGACCCGCCGCGGCGGCACGACCGTCACCGCCGGCCTGGCCAATCCGGGCAAGGCCATGTCGCTCTTCCCCGTGACGCTGGTGGCCGAGGAGCGCACGCTCAAAGGCAGCTATATCGGTTCCTGCGTGCCACTGCGCGACATTCCGCGCTACGTCGGGCTGTTCCAGCGCGGCAAGCTGCCGGTGGACCGCCTGCTGAGCGAGCGGGTGGCGCTTGATGACATCAATGCGGCCTTCGACCGGCTCGCCAGCGGCGAGACGGTGCGACAGGTTCTTATTCCCTCGTGACGGGGAACTCCGACCAAGAGCGGGTCTTCGCCTTCCTGGCCGATCCGGCCACTCACGGGCTTGCGGCCGGGGAGGTGGGGCGCATCCACACGCATGTGGCCGAGGTCTTCCTGGCAGGCGACACGGTTTACAAAGTCAAGCGGGCCGTGCGCTTCGCCTTTCTGGACTTTTCCGGCCTGGAGGCGCGCCGGGCGGCCTGCGAGGCGGAACTGCGACTGAATGTCCGCACCGCGCCGGACATCTACCTCGACGCGGTGCCGATCTGCCGCGCGCCCGATGGCAGTCTCAACATCTCGGGCGAGGGGGAGCCGGTGGAGTGGGCGGTGAAGATGCGCCGTTTCGATGAAAACCAGACGCTGGATCACCTCGCCGATCGTGGCACCTTGCGCCCGGAGTGGATCGACGAGCTGGTCGATGCCGTGGTGACCTTTCACGGCGAGGCGGAGCGGCGTGGACCGCCCTATGGCGGGGCCGAAGGGCTGGACGCCATTATCGACGACAATGCCGAGGACATGGCGCGCCTGTCCGAGCTCTTTGCGCCGGCCCGGGTTGAGCGCCTGATCGCGGCCAAGCGCCAGGCGCTGGAGCGCAACGCCGCCCTGCTGGATGCGCGGCGCGACCAGGGCTGGGTGCGGCGCTGCCACGGCGACCTGCATCTCGGCAACGTGGTGCTGTGGCAGGGGCGGCCGACGCCATTCGACTGCATCGAGTTCTCCGAGAGCATCGGGTCGATCGACGTGGCCTATGATCTGGCCTTCCTGCTGATGGATCTGGAAGTGCGCGGGCTACGCGAACACGCCAACCGCGCCATGAACCGGTACTTCGGGCGCCAGGGCGGCGTCGAGGTGTTGGCGGCGCTGCCGCTCATGCTGGCCCTGCGCGCCGGCGTGCGAGCCAAGGTCAGCGGCCTGGCCCTGTCCGGCATGGAGGAGGGGGCCAAGGCGCAGCATCTGCGGGAGATGGCCGAGCGCTTCTTTGCCGCCGCCGAAGCCTTCCTTGCGGACACCGCGCCGCCGCGTCTCCTGGCCGTGAGCGGCCTCTCCGGAAGCGGCAAGACCACGCTGGCCAAGGCTCTGGCACCGGACCTGGGGCGCGCACCGGGCGCGCTGCACCTGCGCAGTGACGTCATGCGCAAGCGCCTGGCTGGCGTCACGCCGGAAGAGCGCCTGCCGCCCGAGGCCTACACCAAGGAAAGCAACCGGGCGGTCTATGAAACGCTTTTCGCCGAGGCACGCAGCGCTCTGGCCGCGGGGCAGTGCGTGGTGCTGGATGCGGTCTTCGCCCGACCGGGGGAGCGTGATGAGGCGGAAGCGATCGCCCGGGAGGCTGGTGTGGCCTTTCAGGGCATCTGGCTCGACGCGCCGGGAGAGTCACTGAAGGACCGGGTGGCGCGCCGGGTCGGCGATGCGTCGGACGCCACGGGCGCCGTGGTGGAGCGCCAGCTCGGCTACGAACTCGGCAGAATCGACTGGCCGCGTCTCGATGCTGCCCGTGGTCCGGAGGCAGTCTGCGTCGCGGCGAAGGCCTTGCTCCCATGACCGGCACTGAGTGAGACTGACATCGGCCGCCACCGGCCGCTGGAAAGAGTGACGCCCATGCCCCTGGATGCGACAAAAGGCCCCCGCTGGGCCCGCAGCACCTGCCCGCACGATTGCCCCTCCACCTGTGCCCTAGAGGTGGAATTGCTGGCCGAAGACCGCATCGGCAAGGTGCGGGGCAATGCAGCGCACCCCTACACCGATGGCGTGGTCTGCGCCAAAGTCGCGCGCTATGCCGAGCGCCTGCACCACCCCGCACGCCTGACGCAGCCCCTCGTGCGGCGTGGCGAGAAGGGTGTGGGCATCAGCGCCTTCGAGCCCATCGGCTGGGACGCAGCGCTCGATCTGGCGGCCGAGCGCTTCCTGCGTGCGGAGGAGCGTTACGGCAGCGAGACCATCTGGCCCTACTTCTATGCCGGCACCATGGGCCACGTGCAGCGCGACGGGATCCACCGCCTGCGGCACGCCAAGCGTTATTCGGGCCAGCAGTCGACGATCTGCACCACCCTGGCGGAATCCGGCTGGCTGGCGGGCACCGGCGTGAAGGCCGGCGTGGATGCGCGGGAAATCGCCGAGAGCGACCTGGTGGTGGTCTGGGGCGGCAATCCCGTCAACACCCAGGTCAACGTCATGACCCACATCGCGAAGGCCCGGAAGGGGCGCGGAGCGAAGCTCGTGGTGGTCGATCCCTATCGTACAGGCACCGCAGCCCAGGCGGACATGCATCTGATGGTTCGGCCCGGCACCGACGCGGCGCTGGCGGCGGCTGTGGGGCACGTGCTGCTGCGCGACTGCCTGGCTGACCGCAGCTATCTCGCGCGCTTCACCGATTTCGATGCGGCGGCCGAGGCCTTCTATGCCGAGCGCTCGCCGGCCTGGGCGGAGGCGATCACCGGCGTGCCGGTGCAGCAGATCGAAACCTTCGCAGCGCTCTATGGCGCAACGCCGCGCAGCTACATTCGGGTGGGCTACGGTTTCGCCCGCACGCGCAACGGTGCGGTCTCTGTGCATGCCGTTTCCTGCCTGCCCGGCCTGTTGGGCGCCTGGCAGCACCGCGGCGGCGGTGCGCTCTGGGGCAACGGCGCGATCTACCAGCTCGACAAGAGCTTGATCGAAGGCCTGGACGCGCGGGATCCGTCCGTGCGGGTGCTGGATCAGTCGCGCTTCGGGCCGGTGATGACAGGCGACCCACAGGACCTGGGCGCGGGGCCGCCGGTGACGGGGCTCTTCATTCAGAACACCAATCCGGCGGTGGTCTGCCCGGAAACCCGCAAGTGTCTCGAGGGCCTGGCCAGAGACGATCTCTTCGTCTGCGTGCATGAGCAGTTCATGACCGAGACGGCAGCCATGGCCGATCTTGTGCTGCCGGCTACGATGTTCCTGGAGCATAACGATTTCTACACCGCCAGCGGCCATACCACCCTGCAGGTAACCCGCAAGCTTGTGGAGCCGCCCGGTGCTTGCCGCTCCAACCATGAGGTGCTCTGCGGCCTGGCCAAGCGGCTCGGCGCGCAGCATCCCGGCTTCGAGATGACGGCCTGGGAGATGATCGATGCCACTTTCCGGGCTTCAGGCCATCCGGGGGCGCAGGAGGTCTATGACGCCGGTTGGCATGACTGCGCCGAGAGCTTCGAGCGCCAGCACTTCCTGGAGGGCTTCGCCCACCCGGACAAGCGCTTCCATTTCCACGCCGACTGGGCGGCCATCGGGGCAGCCCATGCGGAGATGCCGCGGCTGCCGGATTACTGGCCGGCGCACGATCAAGTGACGGAGGACAAGCCCTTCCGTCTCGTGGCGGCGCCGGCGCGCAGCTACCTCAACACCACCTTCACCGAGACGCCTGGCTCGCAAAAGCGCGAAGGGCGGCCGACGGTGTTGATGCACCCGGCCACGGTGGAACGGCTGGGACTGGGGGCTGGGGAGCGCGTGCGGCTGGGCAACGAGCGTGGCTCGCTGCTCATCGCGGTCGAGCCCTTCGACGGGGTGCAGCCGGAGGTTCTGGTGGTGGAATCGATCTGGCCGAACGCCGCCTTCGAGGAGGGTGTGGGCATCAATCTGCTGACCAGCGCCGACGCCGGCGCACCGCGCGGCGGTGCGGTCTTCCACGACACGGCCGTTTGGGTCAGGCCGGCCTGATCCCGCCCCGCCCGTCTCGTGAAGCTACTTCTGTGGCGGCAGCGCCAGTTTCACCAGGCCGCGGAAGGGGGCTTCGGGATCGACTGGTTCGCCCTTGCGCAGGATGACGATCTCGCCCTGGCGGGCCAGATGGATCGCCTGCTGGCGCACGGCGTTCATGTAGCGCCGCCAGAGGTCCGGCGGGTCGCCGGTCTTGCGCTTGGTCTCGGCGAAGCTGCGAGCGACCTCGTCCGGGCTGATTGCCGCACCTGGACCGGCCACGGCCAGCATCTCCAGGATGGTGGCCCCCACGGGGTCGCGCTTTTTGGCGCCGATCTCACTTTCAGTCATGCTCGTGCAGCGCCTTAGTCTCGGAGGTCATCGAAGAACTCTTTTACGCGGGAGAAGAACCCGCGGCTTTCCGGATGGTGGCTGCCGCCGTCCTCGCCGCATTCGAGCTGGAACTCTTCCAGCAGCTCGCGCTGACGCTTGGTGATTTCCACCGGTACCTCGACATTCACCTGGATGTAGAGATCGCCCATGGACTTGGAGCGCAGCACCGGCATGCCCTTACCACGCAGGCGGAACTGTGTGCCGGCCTGGGTGCCTTCGGGAATGGTGACCTTTGCGCGACCACCTTCAAGCGTGGGCACCTCAACGGCACCGCCAAGAGCTGCCGTGGTCATCGGCACCGGCACGCGGCAGAAGAGATTGGGCCCTTCGCGCTGAAAGAAGCGGTGCGGGGCGACGGAAAGAAAGATGTAGAGATCGCCCGGCGGGCCGCCGCGGCGCCCGGCTTCGCCCTCGCCGGAGAGCCGGATGCGCGTTCCATCCTCGACACCGGCAGGAATGTTCACCTGCAGCGTCTTCTCGCGATGGATCCGCCCGGCCCCCTCACAGGCCTTGCAGGGCGTCTCGATCACCTGGCCCTGGCCGCCGCAGGCGGGGCAGGCCCGCTCGATGGAGAAGATGCCCTGCTGCATGCGCACTCGGCCGCGGCCGTTGCAGGTGTTGCAGGTGATAGGCTTGGAACCGGGTTCTGCGCCGCTGCCATCGCAGGACTCGCAGCCCACCCAGGTGGGCACGCGGATCTGCGCTTCCTTGCCGTGGTAGGCTTCTTCCAGGGTGATCTCCATGTTGTAGCGGAGATCGGCGCCGGAGGGCGCACCGCCGCGCCGGGCACCACCCATGATGTCGCCGAACATCTCGTCGAAGATGTCGGCAAAACCGGTGAAGTCGAAGCCGCCCGGCCCGGCTCCACCCCCGGCCGCGGCGCCATCGACGCCAGCGTGGCCGAAGCGGTCGTAGGCCGCCCGGGTCTTGGAATCCTTCAGGACTCCGTATGCTTCGTTGAGTTCCTTGAACTTCTTCTCGGCCTCGGCATCGCCCGGATTGCGGTCCGGGTGATACTGCATGGCCAGCTTGCGATAGGCCTTCTTGAGTTCGTCGTCGCTGGCTCCTCGCGCGACCCCCAGCGTTTCGTAGTAATCTCTTTTGGCCATGACCTCGCCGTCGACTGTGCTTCCCCAGGAGGCCGCTCGCCCGGCCCCACCTTGTGGTATGAGAACGGCGCTGTTCTCACCCTCTCCATTTCGGGGGCCCTGCCCAGGACCGGCCCGAACGCGACTGCCCTAACGGGCAACGGCCCACGCAGTTTTCCGCTGCGTGGGCCGGCTAATGCACCGATTGCTCGGCGTCAGGCGGACTTGCCCTTTTTGTCGTCGTCGACCTCTTCGAAGTCGGCATCGACGACACCTTCATCGGCCTGGGACGAACTGCTGGGGCCTTCGCCGCCATCGGCAGCCTCGGCACCCGCCTCACCCTGCTGGTACATGGCGGCGCCCAGCTTCATGGAGGCCTGCGCCAGGGTTTCGGTCTTGGCCTTGATGGCCTCGAGGTCGTCCCCGTCCTTGACGCCCTTCAGGTCGTTGAGCGCCGTCTCGACCTCGGCCTTGTCTTCCGGGGACACCTTGTCACCGGCATCGGCCAGGGTCTTTTCGGTGGCGTGCACCAAGCTGTCGGCCTGGTTGCGCGCCTCCACGAGCTCACGCTTGCGCTTGTCCTCCTCGGCGTGGGACTCGGCTTCCTTGACCATCCGCTCGATGTCGTCATCCGACAGGCCGCCGGACGCCTGGATGCGAATGGCCTGCTCCTTGCCGGTGGCCTTGTCCTTGGCCGAGACGTTGACGATGCCGTTGGCGTCGATGTCGAAGGTGACCTCGACCTGCGGCACGCCGCGGGGTGCCGACGGAATGCCGACCAGGTCGAACTGACCCAGCAGCTTGTTGTCGGCCGCCATCTCGCGCTCGCCCTGGAAGACCCGGATCGTCACCGCCGTCTGATTATCCTCAGCGGTCGAGAAGACCTGGCTCTTCTTGGTCGGGATCGTGGTGTTGCGCTCGATCAGCTTGGTCATCACGCCGCCCAGGGTCTCGATGCCCAGCGACAGCGGGGTCACGTCGAGCAGCAGGACGTCCTTGACCTCACCCTTGAGCACGCCGGCCTGAATGGCTGCACCGATGGCCACCACCTCATCCGGGTTCACGCCACGATGCGGCTCCTTGCCGAAGAAGTTCTTCACAGTCTCGAAGACCTTCGGCATGCGGGTCATACCGCCGACCAGGATCACGTCGTCGATCTCACCGGCCGACACGCCGGCATCCTTAAGCGCCGCCTTGCAGGGGCCCAGCGTGCGCTCGACCAGATCACCCACCAGGGCTTCCAGCTTGGCGCGCGTCAGCTTGATGTTGAGATGCTTCGGGCCGCTCTGATCGGCTGTGATGAAGGGCAGGTTCACCTCGGTCGACTGGCTGGACGACAGCTCGATCTTCGCCTTCTCGGCGGCCTCCTTGAGGCGCTGCAGTGCCAGCTTGTCCTGGCGCAGGTCGATGCCCTGCTCCTTGTGGAACTCGTCGGCCAGGTAGGTGATGATCTTGTTGTCGAAGTCCTCACCGCCCAGGAAGGTGTCGCCGTTGGTCGACTTCACCTCGAAGACACCGTCGCCGATCTCCAGGATGGAGACGTCGAAGGTGCCGCCACCAAGGTCGTAAACCGCGATGGTGCCGGTCTTCTTCTTCTCCAGGCCATAGGCCAGCGCTGCTGCCGTCGGCTCGTTGATGATGCGAAGCACCTCGAGGCCGGCGATCTTACCGGCGTCCTTGGTGGCCTGGCGCTGAGCGTCGTTGAAGTAGGCCGGAACGGTGATGACCGCCTGTTCCACTGTCTCACCAAGATAGCTCTCAGCCGTTTCCTTCATCTTCTGAAGGATGTAGGCCGAAATCTGGCTCGGGCTGTAGGACTTGTCCTTCACCTCCACCCAGGCATCGCCGTTCGAGCCTTCGACGATCTTGTAGGAGACGAGCTTCTTGTCCTTCTCCACGGTGGAATCGCCGTAGCGCCGTCCAACCAGGCGCTTGATAGCAAACAGCGTGTTCTCTGGGTTGGTCACGCTCTGGCGCTTTGCCGGCTGGCCAACCACGATGCCGTCGTCGGTGAAACCCACCATGGACGGGGTTGTGCGCGTGCCTTCTGCGTTCTCGATAACGCGGGCATTCTTCCCGTCCATTACCGCAACGCAGGAGTTGGTCGTGCCAAGGTCGATACCAATGACTTTGCTCATGTGCTTCCTCTTCGTTCGGCAGAACCGTCTCTGACGGCCTCAACTGAGCACCGTACTGCGGTCCCCATCATCACACTTCGTCGTAAGGTGGCGCGGCACACCGCGCTCGCGATCTTTGCCAGCCTGAGCGCCAGCGGGACGCTTCGGTCCTGCCGGCGTCGGCGTCGAATGGGTATATAAGAAGCAAGCGATCACCTACAAGCCGTGAGGTTTACACGCTGCTTGCACCGGAGAATTGCGTCGGCCACATTCCCGGTCATGTTCTATCGTCGCGACCGAGAACCGCTGCCACGCGATGGCATCCATCTGGCCATCATGATGCTGCTCGGCTTCAACGTGGTGCTCGGAGTCGCCTTGATGCTCCTGGGTGGCGAATTCTGGGACGATCCCGGCGTGAGCCGCTTCGGCTCTTGGCTGGCGCTGCTCAGTGCCGGGTTCTACATTTTCTTCCGCTGGTTCCAGCGGCGCGAAGCGCAGCGCCGGCAGCAGGACGGGGAGGGAGGCGACAGCGCCGGGCAATGATCGTCTCGGCCAGCTATCGCAGCGACATCCCCGCCTTCTACGGCCAGTGGTTCCTGGAGCGCCTGCGCGCCGGAGAGGTCGCCTGGCGCAATCCCTACAGCGGCGCGGTGCACCGCCTGCCGCTCACCTGCGAAGCGGTCGAGGGCTTCGTCTTCTGGACGCGCAACCCGACGCCCTTCCTGCCGGTCCTGAAGGAGCTGGCCGAGGCCGGTTGGCCCTTCGTGCTGCAGGTCACCATCACCGGCTATCCACGGGCCCTGGAGGCCTCGGTGCCGGCGCCGGAGCGTGTGCTGCCGGCGCTGCAGGAGATCCGGCGGCGCTACGGTCCGCACTGCCTGGTCTGGCGCTACGATCCGGTTTTCCTCAGCGACCTGACGCCGCCGAACTTCCACCGCGCGCAGCTTGCTGAGTTGGCTGAACGGTTTGGCGGGTTGAGCGACGAGGTGGTCTTGTCCTTTGCCCAGATCTACGCCAAGACCCGGCGTAACAGCGATGCCGCTGCCCGGCGGCACGGCTTTGACTGGACCGATCCGCCGGCGGCGGAAAAGCAGGCGCTGCTGGGGGACCTGGGCGGCATCGCCCGCGCACAGGGTTTTCGTCCAACGCTCTGCAGCCAGCCGGACTTGTTGGGTGCCGGCCTGGAGCCGGCGCGCTGCATCGATGCTGAGCGGCTGTCTGCTGTGGCCGGGCGTCCAATCGCCGCGCGCAAGAAGGGCAATAGGCCGGGCTGCCTCTGTGCCGAAAGCCGCGACATCGGTGCCTACGACACCTGCCCGCATGGCTGCGTCTATTGTTACGCGGTGCGCGCGCCGCAACTGGCCAAGACCAAGCATGCGGCACAGGACCCAAAGGTCGAGTTGCTCGGCGGTTGATCGGCTTTTGCGTCAGATGATTGGAATATGCGGCGCCGAGTCGCGCGGGGCCTTGCCGATCAGGCGCGGGTCGTCCGCCACCTCCACCTGTCGGGCATAGGGACGAAAGCCGCTGCGGCAGTAGAAGGCGAGGGCTTGCGGGTGATCCAGGGTGCAGGTGTGCAGCCAGAGCCGCTGGATCGGTTGCTCCCAAGCCAATTCCAGCGCCCGATTCATCAGCCAGCGCCCGGCGCCCTGACCGTGCAGGCTGCCGGCCAGGCCGAAGAAGGCGAGCTCGCACTCGCCTTCCTGGCGAAAGTCCAGTTCCAGCAGCCCCATGTCCCTGCCATCGGCTTCCAGCGCATAGAAGGCAACGCCCGGATCGCGCAGCACAGCGTCCAGCTCCGACTCGGGAATGACCAGGCGGGAAAACCAGAGCCAGTCCTCCCCCACGCGCCGGTAGAGAGCGCGGTACCAGTCACCGTCGGGCTGGGCTACACGTCGCAGGTGCCAGGGCGCCGGCGTCGGCTCGGGGCGCGGCTCAGGCCGGGCGCGCATCTCGAGATAGGTCACGACCGCCGCGATCTTGCCGGCGGGGATGTCATGGAAGCCGTCGGAGAGGCTCATGCGGTTCGCAGGTCCGTGTTCGCTGTGGATGTTTTCTGTTCCCGGTCCGCATAGCGCGGCTGAGGGCCAGCGTCACCCCTCGCCGGGAGCGATTTCGCCCGCTTCCTCGCCCGCTGCCTGGGTCGCCTCCTGTTTCTGCGCCCGCTTTCTGCCGCCCGGGCGCCATTCAGCCAGATGCGCCGCCACGGCGTAGAGGTTGGGGATCACAAAGAGCCCGACCAGCGTCGCCGCCAGCATGCCACCCAGCACGGTGATGCCCACCGGCACCCGCGCGCCGGCCCCGGCACCGGTGGAGAGCACCAGCGGCAGCACGCCGAAGATGAAGGCCAATGCTGTCATCAGCACGGCGCGGAAGCGCTGTTCGGCACCATTACGGGCCGCTTCCAGGATCGAATGGCCCGCCTCGCGCTGACTCTTGGCGAACTCGACGATCAGGATGGCGTTTTTGGATGCCAGTCCGATGAGCAGCACCATGCCCACTTGGGCGTAGAGGCTGTTCTGCAGCCCAACCAGCGTCAGCGCCCCCACCGCGCCGAAAAGCGCTATGCCCAGCGAGAAGATGATCGAGAGCGGCAGCATCCAGCTTTCGTACTGCGCCACCAGGAAAAGGTAGGCGAAGATCAGGGCCAGGGCGAAGATGAAGACTTCGGTGCCCGCGGTCTGGGTCTCCTGCAGCGACATCCCCGACCACTCGAAGCCGTAGCCTTCCGGCAGGACCTCGGCGGCGGTGCGCTCGAAGGCGGCCATGGCATCGCCGGTGCTGGCGCCGGGCGCGGTCTGGCCGTTGATCGAGGGCGAGACCATCAGGTTGTAGCGCGGGATGATGTAGGGGCCGAGCACCGTCGTCACGGACACCACGCTGCGCAGCGGCACCATGTCGCCGTTGGTGCTGCGGGCATAGAGCCCCATGATGTCCTCGGCGTCGCTGCGGTAGTCGGCTTCCGCCTGCAGCTTCACCTGGTAGACGCGGCCGTCCATCGTGAAGTCGTTGACGTAGCGCGAACCGAAGTGCGCGCCGAGCGTGGAGTAGATTTGCCCGACGCTCAGGCCCAGCAACTGCGCGCGGTCACGGTCGACGTTGACGAAGAGTTGGGGCACGTCGGCGTTGTAGGTGGTGGAGGCGCCGCCGATCTCCGGCGCCTGATTGACGGCGCCCAGGAAGGAGCGGGCGACCTGCGCCACCTCCTCCGGCGGCTGACCGCGCAGGGCTTGCAGCCGGAAGTCCAGGCCGCCCACGGTGCCGACGCCCGGGATGGGCGGCGGCACGAAGGCCATGATGTTGGCGCCTGGCATGGTGAAGAACTGGCTTTGCAGGCCCATGATCATGTCGCGGAGATTGATGCCCGCCTCGCCCCGTTCCTCCCAGGAGTCGAGCGAGGCGATGGCCATGCCGCTGTTGGGGGTGACGGTGCTTTGCAGCATGCTGTAGCCGGCCACCGAGATGACGTTCGCAACGCCTTCCGTCTCGCCCAAAAGCGCCTCGACGCGGTGCACCACCTCCTGCGTTCGGTTCAGCGAGGCGGCGTCGGGAAGCTGGATCTCGACGAAGATCGCCCCCTGGTCCTCGTTGGGCAGGAAGGTGGACGGCAGGCTGGTGAACATCAGGTAGGCGCCGACGAAGGCGGCCGCCAGCACGCCCAGCGCGATGTAGGGCGCGCGCAGCAGCCATCCCACCACCCGGCCATAACCGTTCCGGGTGGCGTCGATGCCGCGGGCGAACCAGCCCAGCGGTCCGCGGCGATAGCCCTGTTTGGCCGGCCGCAGCAGCGTGGCCGCGAGCGCTGGGCTGAGCGTCAGCGCCACCAGGGCCGAGACCACCAGGGAGGAGGAGAGGGTGACGGCAAACTGCCGATAGAGCTGTCCGGTGATGCCCGGCAGGAAGGCCGTGGGCAGCACCACCGCCAGCAGCACGAAGGTGGTGGCGATGATGGGTCCGGTGATCTGGCTCATGGCCCTGCCGGTGGCCTCGGCGACGCCCATATCCGGATGCTCTTCCAGCACGTGCTGGACGTTCTCCACCACAAGAATCGCGTCGTCCACCACCAGGCCAATGGCCAGCACCAGGGCCAGCAGCGTCACGGTGTTCGCCGAATAGCCCAGGGTGAGCAGTATCGCCATCGCACCCAGGAGCGACACGGGTATCGCCAGCGCCGAGATCAGCGTGGCGCGCCAGTCCTGCAGGAAGAGGAAGGTGATAATGAGGACGATGACGAAGGCCTCGATCAGCACCTCGACGATCTGGTCGACGCTGGTACGTACGAACTGGGTGGCGTCGTAGACTACCTGATACTCGAGGCCCTCCGGGAAGGTGGTCGCTAGGCTTTCGAGCTCGGCCAGCGTCGCATCCGCAGTCGCGATGGCGTTGGCGCCCGGCGATTGCGAGATCATCAGCATCGCCGTTTCCTGCCCATTCAGCAGGGCGGTGGAGGAGTAGTCCTGCGCTCCCAGCTCCAGGCGGGCGATGTCGCCCAGGCGCACCACGGAGCCCTGATCGCCGGTGCGGATGACGATGCGCTCGAATTCTTCGGCCGTGCGTAGGCGTCCCTCGGCCACCAAGCTGTACTCGACGGCGGTGTTGGCGGGGGCCGGCTGCGCCCCGACCCGGCCCAGAGAGGCCTGGATGTTCTGGGCGCGAATGGCATCGGTGACGTCATCCGCTGTGATGCCCAGCGCGTTCATGCGTGACGGATTGAACCAGACCCGCATGGAGTAGTCGGACGCCCCAACCAGGGTTACGTCGCCCACGCCGTCGATGCGCTTGAGGGCGTCGATCACCTGCGAGGAGGCGAAGTTGGTGATTTCCAGTGAGGAGAGGCTGCCCTCGGGGGAGTAGAAGCCGAGTGCAAAGAGGAAGTCCGGCGAACTGGCCTGAACGGTCACGCCCTGCTCGGTCACCTCCTGGGGCAGCTGCGACATGGCCAGTTGCGAACGGTTTTGCACGTTGACCTGGGCGATGTCCGGGTCTGTGCCCACCTCGAAGGTGACCGACAGCGAGTACTGGCCGGCGTTCGTGCTGGTGGAGGACATGTAGATCATGTCCTCCACGCCGTTGATTGCCGTCTCCAGTGGCCCGCCAACCACGTCGGCGATCACCTCGGCGCTGGCGCCCGGATAGCTCGCCGAGACCTGGATGGTCGGTGGCGTGATGTCCGGATACTGCTGCACCGGCAGCACCTGGATGGAGATCAGGCCGGCAATCGCAATGACCAGCGATATCACCATCGCCAGCCGGTTGCGGGAGATGAAGATGTTGCGGCTCATCAGCCATCATCCCCCACCGGGCGGCCCTGGCTGGGTTGCACGGCGGCGCCTTCGCTCAGGCGCTGGACGCCCTGGGTGACCACGAGTTCCCCGCCTTCCAGCCCCTCAACCACCGCCCAACCGTCGGGCACCCGGGCGCCGGTCTCGATGCGCTGCTGGGTGACCGTGTCGTCGTCCTGCAGGATGTAGACATAGCGGCCGCTGCGGTCCTGCAGCACGGCGGACTGCGGCACCACCGGCAGCTCGCGCTGCTCGCCCTCCTGGATGTAGAGCGTGACGTTCTGGCCGGGCAGCAGCAGCCCGTCGGGATTCGGGAAGATCAGGCGGACCGGCACCGTGCCCGTGCGGGTGTCTACTTCGCTGGAGACATACTCGAGCCGCCCTTGATGGGCATAGTCTACGCCGTTGGGAAGACGCAGCCGCATCTGCAGCGCGTCCGACTCCAGCGTCCCGCCCGCGTCGACCACCTGCTGGCGCAGGGTGGCAAAGCGGTCGTCGGTGAGGGAGAAGCCCACGCGGATCGGATCGAGCTGGACGATGCGCGCCAGCGACCCTAAATCGGGCCCGACGAGGTTACCGTGGCTGAACTGCGACTGGCCGATCTGGCCGCCGATCGGTGCGTGGATCTGGGTGTAGGAGAGGTCCAGTTGCGCCGCGCTGACCGCCGCCTTGGCTGCCTCCACGTCGGCCTCGGCCATGGCGGCCGCCGCGCGCGCTTCGTCAAGGGAGGCTTGGGGTGAGGTGCCGCGATTCGCCAGTTCCTGAGTACGCGCCAGCGTGCGCTGGGCCTCGTCCGCTCCCGCTTCGGCGCGGGAAAGCTGGGCCTGGGCGGAGGAGAGCTGCGCGTCGTATTGATCGGGTTCAATGATGAAAAGCAGATCCCCTTCTTCGACCCTTTGACCGGGTGCGAAGGAGACTTCCTGTAGGAAACCCTGCACCCGGGCGCGCAGGTCGACGGCCTCGATGGCCTCCACCTGGCCCAGGAACTCTTCCGGGTGGTCGATCACCTGCACCTCGATGGGTTGGACCACCACCGCAGGGTTCGGCATCTCCAGACCAGGCATCTGGGCCGCCGCAGGCTGCGCCAGGCCGCAGGCAGCCGCGAGTGCCAGGACGCAGGTTGCGGCTTTTCCCCATCGAGTCAGCTTTTTCTTGTGGTTCATGGCCGCTGCCGGTCGCCCCCCCTTTGTCGCTGCCTGCCCTGGATGGATTATCGTTCTCCAGTGCCACTTTAGCGTAGCACTTGCACTGCGGGCGCCAACAGATTTCTGAGGTGGGATCGGGCGCATTTTCGATAGCCTGGCGCGGCACGCCGGGGCGCCGGAAACACCCACACACAGGCTGCGTTGCGCGGCAGGCCCGCTTGCGGCAGAGTGCGCCGCAATGCACAGCAGGTTCCGGAACCCATGACAGACGCCCTCAACACCTATCGGTCCGGCCCGGACGAACGCGGCCATTTCGGCACTTTCGGCGGACGTTTCGTGGCCGAAACTCTGATGCCGCTCATCCTCGAGGTCGAACAGGCCTATGAGGAGGCCCGGCGCTCGGATGACTTCAAGCGGGAGCAGGACTACTTCCTGACCCACTACGTCGGACGGCCCAGCCCACTCTACTTTGCCGAACGGCTCACCGAGGAACTCGGCGGCGCGAAGGTCTACTTCAAGCGCGACGAGCTGAACCATACCGGCGCGCACAAGATCAACAACACCATGGGCCAGATCCTGCTGGCCCGGCGAATGGGCAAGACCCGGATCATCGCCGAGACCGGCGCTGGACAGCACGGCGTGGCCACCGCCACGGTCTGCGCCCGCTTCGGCCTGCCCTGTGTGGTCTACATGGGCGCCACGGACATGGAGCGGCAGAAGCCAAACGTCTTTCGCATGAAGATGCTCGGCGCCGAAGTGATTCCGGTCACCAGTGGCACCGGCACCCTCAAGGATGCGATGAACGAGGCGCTGCGCGACTGGGTCGCCAATGTGGAAAGCACCTTCTACATCATCGGCACCGCTGCCGGCCCGCACCCCTATCCCGCCATGGTACGCGACTTTCAGTGTGTGATCGGAGAGGAGACCCGGCGCCAGCTTCACGAAGCTGAGGGGCGGCTGCCGGACACGCTGGTGGCCTGTATCGGCGGAGGCTCCAACGCCATTGGCCTGTTCCATCCCTTCCTGGATGAGCCAGATGTGCGCATGGTGGGTGTGGAAGCGGCCGGACACGGCATTGCCAGTGGCGAGCATGCAGCATCCCTGAATGGCGGGCGTCCGGGCGTGCTGCACGGGAACCGCACCTATCTGCTCCAGACTGATGATGGGCAGATCGTCGACGCCTACTCGATTTCTGCCGGCCTCGATTATCCCGGCATCGGCCCGGAGCACTCCTGGCTGCACGAATCGGGCCGCGTCGACTATGTCGCCGTCACCGACGACGAGGCCATGGAGGCCTTCAAGCTCTGTACGCGTACGGAGGGGATCATTCCGGCGCTGGAACCGGCGCACGCTCTGGCGCAGGTGATGAAGATGGCGCCGGACCTGCCGCGCGATCATCTGCTGGTGATGAATCTCTGCGGGCGCGGTGACAAAGACGTCTTTGCTGTGGCCGAGCGTTTGGGAGTGTCTCTGTGATGGCTGCCACCCGTACCGCACCCAGCCGGGTGGAGAAGCGCTTTGCTGCCCTGAAGGAGGAAGGTCGCTCCGGACTGGTCACCTTCGTCACTGCCGGCGACCCGGACATGGACACCAGCTGGGAGATCCTGAAGGGGCTTCCCGCGGCCGGCGCCGACATTATCGAGATCGGCATGCCCTTTTCGGATCCCATGGCCGATGGCCCGGCAATCCAGGCCGCCTCGCAGCGCGCGCTAAAAGGCGGAGCAACGCTTGCCAAGACCCTCGACCTGGTGCGTCGCTTTCGGCAGGAGGACGCCGCAACGCCGATCATCCTGATGGGCTATTACAACCCGATCTACTCCATGGGGCCGCAGCGCTTCATCGAGGAAGCCGTGGCTGCGGGCGTGGATGGTCTGATCATCGTCGATTTGCCGCCCGAAGAGGATGATGAGCTCTGCGATCCCGCCGTTGCCGCAGGGCTGCACTGGATCCGCCTGGCCACACCGACCACCGATGACAAGCGCCTGCCCAAGGTGCTCGAGAACACCGGCGGGTTCCTCTATTACGTCTCTGTGCTCGGCATCACCGGTACGCGCTCGGCCCTGGCGGACCAGGTTGCCGCGGCGGTTGCGCGCTTCCGCCGCCATACCGACATTCCGGTTGCCGTCGGCTTCGGGATCAAGACGCCGGAGCAGGCGGCTGCCATCGGCAAGGTGGCAGACGCCGCCGTGGTCGGTTCGGCCATCGTGGGCCGCATCGAGGACTCGCTGGACCCGGACGGCAAGGCAACGGCCCAAACGGTGCCGGCAGCGCTGGATCTCGTCAGCGCTCTGGCTGGAGGAATGCGAGGTAAGGTTCCCGCATGAACTGGATAACCAACTATGTGCGCCCGAAAATCCGGGCGCTCGTGGCCCCGCGTGAGGACATCCCTGACAACCTCTGGGACAAGTGCACCTCCTGCGGCCACATGATTTTTCACCGTGAGCTCGAGGAACTGCTGCGCGTCTGCCCGAACTGCGGCCATCACATGCGCATCGGGCCGGAACGGCGCATGGAAGTGCTGTTCGATGACGGCGCCTACGAAAAGATCGAGTTGCCGCAAGCGCTGGCCGATCCCCTGAAATTCCGCGATCGCGAGCGCTACAGTGAGCGGCTGAAGAAGGCGCGCACTAAGACCGGGCAGCAGGATGCCATCCGCGTGGGCCACGGCCATATTGGCAGCCAGCCGGCGGTGGTTGCGGCTTTCGACTTCTCCTTTATGGGCGGCTCCATGGGGCTGGCCGTGGGCGAGGGGCTGGTCACCGCCGCGCGCGAGGCAGCGCGCCGCCGCGCTGCACTGATCGCTGTGCCGGCTTCGGGCGGCGCGCGCATGCAGGAAGGCATTCTCTCCCTCATGCAGATGCCGCGCAGCGTGATCGCGGTGCAGATGGTGCGTGATGAGGGGCTGCCTTACATTGTGCTGCTGACCGATCCGACCACCGGCGGCGTTTCGGCCTCCTTCGCCATGCTGGGCGATGTACAGATTGCCGAACCGGGCGCTGTGATCGGCTTTGCCGGGGCGCGGGTCATTGAGGAAACCATCCGCGAGACCCTGCCGCCGGGCTTCCAACGTGCCGAATACCTGCTGGAACACGGCATGATCGACATGGTGGTGCCGCGCAGCGAACTGCGTGAGACGATGGGGCGTCTCCTGGGGCATCTGATGAACAGCCCGGCAGTGCGTGGCACGGCGGCCCAGCCGGTCGCAGCCGCAACGCCGGCCGAGCCGTCCAAGGTCGATATTGCGGCTGAGGAGTCCGACCAGTCTGAAGCCGCAACTGCGGGCAACAAAGAGGCGGGCAAGAAAGACAAAGAGGCGGAGCGTGCCTCAGACGGTTGAGTCGTTGGGCAGCGACGCCGTTCTCGCCCGTCTCAACGCGCTGCATCCCAAGATCATCGACCTGTCGCTGGGACGCGTCGAGACGCTCCTGTCCACGCTCGGGCATCCGGAGCGGCGCCTGGCACCGGTGGTGCATATCGCAGGCACCAACGGCAAGGGCTCTGTTCTGGCCTATCTGCGGGCGATGCATGAGGCCGAGGGGCGGCGTGTGCAGGCCTATACCTCGCCGCACCTTGTGCGCTTCCACGAGCGCATTCGCCTGAGCGACGGCCTGATCGAGGAGCCAGCTCTGCTCGCGCTGCTCGAGGAGTGTGAGGCCGCCAACGGCGGTGCCCCGATCACCTTTTTCGAGATCACCACGGTGGCTGCGTTTCTCGCCTTCGCGCGCGAGCCGGCGGACCTGCTGCTGTTGGAAGTGGGGCTGGGTGGGCGGCTTGATGCCACCAATGTCATCGACACGCCGGCCTTGAGCGTGATCACCCCGGTCTCCATGGACCACACCCAATATCTGGGAGACAGCCTGGAGGCCATCGCGTTCGAGAAGGCGGGCATCTTGAAGCCCGGCGTGCCCGCGGTCGTGGGCCTGCAATCGCCCACGGCCCTGGCGGTGATCGAGGCGCGGGCGCGCGAGATTGAGGCACCCCTTTGGATTCAGGGTCGCGATTTCGAGGGCGCGGCCGGCGCGGATGCACTCACCTATCGCGACGAGGCGGGTGAAGTGGAGCTTCCTTTCCCCGCGCTACCGGGCGACCATCAGCAGCAGAACGCCATTCTGGCCATGGCCGCCGCCCGGCGCCTGGGCGATCTGGGGCCAAGTCTGGAGGCTTGCCGGCACGGGCTGACGCAAGCACGCTGGCCGGCACGCCTGCAGCAGCTCACACACGGCCCTCTTGTGGCACTACTGCCTGCCAACTGGAGCCTCTGGCTCGACGGCGGGCACAATGCGGCCGCTGCGGAGGCCTTGGCCGCCTGGCTCGGGCGTGACCGCAAGCCGCTGCGCCTGATCTACGGCATGCTCAACACTAAGGCGGCAGCCGACTTCCTGCGTCCCCTGGCGCCGCTCACTGAGCGGCTCGAGGCCATTGCAATTCCCGGCGAGCCGAACAGCCTCAGCCCCGAGGCTGCGGCCGAGCACGCCAGGGCCTGCGGGTTCGCGGCCACAGCCAGGCCGAACCTCGATGCTGCCATGGCCGCGGCGCTCGCCGACAGCGGGCCGGACGGCCGGGTGCTGATCTGCGGCTCGCTCTATCTGGCCGGCAAGGTGCTGGCGGAGAATGGATGACTGATCGAAGCGGCCCAACGTTACGCAAGGTGGTCGCTACGCAAGGGGGCCGATGAGTTGCTGGGAGGAGAATCGTGAGCGCAAGACGCAGCGCCTTGGACGGGCCGGCAGGGCGGGTCGGCGCGGCCGTTGTCCTGCTGCTGGTCATCGCCAGCCTGACGGCGATCCATTGGGAAGACCTGTTTGGCCCTGACCCTGCCGAGGTGGCGGCCGATGATCCGGTTGGCCGCTGCATCGCCGAGCGCAGCGCCGATATCGAGGCGATGATTGAGGAGAACCCCTCAATGGCTGGCCGGCGCGAGACGCTGCTCGCCCGGGTGCCTCCGATGTGCGAGGACATGCTGGGTTCGGGCGGCGGCAACGCTCCACCCTTGCCGGGACAGTAGCCGCCACCCATCTGTTAGGTGGATGGGGAACGTTCCAAGGAGATGGATATGACGACCAAAGATCCCGGCAAGAACGATCCCAAGAAGCCTCAGAACGAGAAAGACAAGCATCAAGAGGATGCGCTCGACGAAGCGCTGGATGAGAGCTTCCCCGCCAGCGACCCCCCTGCAGCCACCATCCCGCCCAAGCACCCACAAGGCGACAAGTAGGGCTGAGTCCTGCGACCGGGCTGCCCGCCTTTCCAAGTGGCCTAGTACCGATCATCTCAGAGCGCGATCGTGAAGCGATCGGGACTGAGACGTTGCTCCGGTCTCCCTCCTCAAAGTAGACCGAATTCACGCATTCAATCTGAACTCCGCACTGGTTCAGATTGGATGCGATCTGTCTTGCAGAGGCTTACCAGCCGTTCACCCTGTCCCACTGCTCGATGACGCGGCCGTCGCTGATCACCTCATAATGCGGGTAGGCGGCGGCGGTGATGCAGGCGTGGTTCGGCTGAATGCGAACGCGGCTGCCAATCGGTAGGCTGTCGTAGGGCAGCGTCCCGTCGGCGGTCGCGATCAGTCCGTGCTCCTGGTGCACCGATTCCACGTAGAGCCCGGGCAGCGGGCGGCCCCCGAGGTCGCAGACGCGGCCGTAGCCCACATCGGGAAAGAATTCCTGCGCGCTGACGTCCTTTGAGAGCGCCAGGGCGCCCGCATCGGTCAAGATGCGGCCGGTGCGGTGATTGTGGCCGATGACCGTGGCCAGCACGGTCAAAGCGATGTCCTCGGGCGCGCAGGAGCCGATGCCCACCTGATCTACGTCATTGAAGACATAAACGCCGGGGCGCATTTCCGTCAGGCCTTCGAAGCTGCGGGCGTGTACCGCGGTTGGAGTGGAGCCGGCGCTGACGATGGGGCACGGGAGGCCCGCGTCGCGCAGCCGCTGCGCGGCTAGAATAAGTCCTTGGCGCTCTTCCTCAGCCACGGCTGCGATCTCCTCGGCGCCGCGGCAGTGGTAGGAGTGGCCGGCGTGAGTCATGACCCCTGCCAGTTCAAGAGCAGGCTGAGCCTCGATTGCCCGCGCAACAGCGAGCAGATCGTCCGAGTCCGGAGCGACACCGGCCCGGCCGCCGCCGGTGTCCAGTTCCACCAGCACGCGGAACTGACTGTCCAGCTTTGCCGCCGCATCACCCAAGGACTTCGCAGCCGCAACGCTGTCGAGCACCAGGGTCAGCTTGGCCCCGTCGCGCTGGAGCGCGGCTGCGGCTGGGGCCTTACCGGGAACCATACCCACGGCATAGAGGATGTCGCTGAAACCGCCTTCCAGGAAATAGCGGGCTTCCGCCAGGGTGGAGACGGTCACCGCGCCGCTGTGTCCCTCGGTCGCCAGCTTGGCAACCGCCCGCGACTTCGCGGTCTTCAGGTGTGGACGCAGGTCGATGCCGGCAGCGCGCAGCCGTTCGCCCATGCGGGCGCAGTTGCGGGCCAGGATCTCCCGATCGAGCAGGAGGGCCGGGGTGTCCAGGGTCTCGAGACTGGTGTCCATGGGCCAGCGCTCCTTTCAGAACTCTTACAGCGGCATGTTGTCGTGCTTGCGCCAGGGATCCTCGAGCTTCTTGTTCTCCAAGAGCTTGAGGGCGCCGCAGATGCGCCGGCGCGTCCCGTGCGGCATGATTACGTCGTCGATGAAGCCGCGGCTGGCGGCGACGAAGGGATTGGCGAAGCGCTTGCGATATTCTTCGGTGCGCGCCTCCACCTTTTCCGGGTCGTTGGCATCCTGCCGGAAGATGATCTCCACCGCGCCCTTCGGCCCCATCACCGCGATTTCGGCCGTCGGCCAGGCATAATTGGCGTCGCCGCGCAGGTGTTTGGAACTCATCACGTCATAGGCGCCGCCATAGGCCTTGCGGGTGATCACCGTCACCTTGGGCACGGTTGCCTGAGCGTAGGCAAAGAGCAGCTTGGCTCCATGCTTGATGATGCCGTTGAACTCCTGGTAGGTGCCGGGCAGGAAGCCGGGCACATCCACGAAGGTGACAATGGGGATGTTGAAACAGTCGCAAAAGCGCACGAAGCGCGCCGCCTTGATGGCGCTGGCGATGTCGAGGCAGCCGGCCAGGACCATCGGCTGATTTGCGACGATGCCCACCGGCCGGCCGTCCATACGTCCGAACCCGGTGATGATGTTGGCAGCATAGTCGGGCTGCAGCTCGAAGAACTCGCCCTCGTCCACGACCTTATGGATCAGCTCCTTCATGTCGTAGGGCTTGTTCGGGTTGGGCGGCACCAGGGTATCGAGCGAAAAATCATCACGGTCGGCCGGGTCGCGCGTGGGGCGCAGCGGCGGCTTCTCGCGGTTGTTCAGTGGCACGAAGGACAGGAAGCGGCGCAGTTCCAGCAGCGCTTCAACGTCGTTCTCAAAGGCGCGGTCGGCCACGCCGGACTTTGTGGTGTGGGTGATGCCGCCGCCCAGTTCCTCCTGAGTGACGGTCTCGTGCGTGACCGTCTTCACGACATCCGGACCGGTCACGAACATGTAGGAGCTGTCCTGGACCATGAAGATGAAGTCGGTCATGGCCGGGGAGTAGACCGCACCGCCGGCGCAGGGCCCCATGATCATGGAGATCTGCGGGATAACGCCGGAGGCCTGGGCATTGCGCAGGAAAACGTCGGCATAGCCGCCGAGCGAAGCCACACCCTCCTGGATACGCGCACCACCGGAATCGTTGATCCCGATCACGGGCACGCCAAGCTTCATAGCCTGGTCCATGACCTTGCAGATCTTCTCTGCGTGGGTTTCCGACAGGGAGCCGCCGAAGACCGTGAAATCCTGGCTGAACACCAGCACCGGGCGGCCGTCCACCGTGCCATGGCCGGTGACCACGCCGTCGCCGGCGATCTTCTGTTCGTCCATGCCAAAGTCGACGCAGCGATGCTCGACGAACATGTCCCACTCTTCGAAGGAGCCTTCGTCGAGGAGCACGGCGATGCGCTCGCGCGCGGTGAGCTTGCCCTTGCGGTGCTGCGCTTCGATGCGCCGCTCCCCGCCGCCTAGGCGCGCCTGCTGACGACGTTCTTCAAGTTCCTGAAGGATTTCCTGCATCTAAGATCCCCTGAAGGTGCCCCGGATCGGCCAGGGTTTCCGCTGATAGCACGCACGACCGCCTCCGCCAAGCAAGCCCCCGCCTAAGAGATCGCTGACGTCTAACGGCCGATCATTCAGACATTGCTGCCGAAGAAGCCCCGCGGCTAACACGGCGCCATTGTACGCTGGCTGTGCCCATGTGAGGCAGTATCCTGGGTTGCAGGGTTTGCGCTTTCCCTGCTCGATCACGGTTTTGCGATCGAAAGACACATACAGGAACAAGGAACGTCGCATCGCGTTCCAGTAGGTCAAAGCGCGCTCCGGCACTTCCCTACAACAAGGCCTTGATGTTGGAGAATTTGATGTCGCATCAGGCCAGACTCCTTTCTGTCAGCTCCGCGGTGCCGCCCTACCGTGTCAACCAGAACGAAGCTGCAGAAACGGCTCGCCAGTTGTTTTCGGCGCGATACGAGGGTTTCGAACGTCTCGCGAAGGTCTTCGAAAGCTCGGGTATACTGCGGCGCTATCTTGTGCGGCCACTTGACTGGTATCTCAAGCCGCTGGGATGGGCGGAACGCAATGCTGCCTACCTCGACGGCGCCTGCTCCCTCTTTGTCGAAGCTGCGTCGCGAGCGCTTGCGGACGCAGGCCTTTCCGGAGCCGAGGTCGATACCGTCGTTACAGTATCCTCCACCGGAATTGCGACACCCAGTCTGGATGCTCGGGTGGCTGAACAGCTTGGTTTTCGCACCGGAATTGAATCTGTGCCGGTCTTTGGCTTGGGGTGCGCGGGCGGGGTCACTGGGATGGGCATTGGCGCGCGGCTCGCACAGTCGCGGCCGGGAAGCAGGGTGCTGGTGGTCGCGGTCGAGCTCTGTTCGGTGGCCTTTCGCCCCGACAAGCTGACCAAGGAAAACATTGTCGCCACTGCGCTGTTCGGTGATGGCGCCGCTGCCTGCGTTCTGGGCACACACCAAGAAGGGCAGACAAGCGTGGAACTGTCAGGCCAGCACACTTGGCCCGACACGCTCAGCATCATGGGCTGGAGCGTCGATGACACTGGCCTCGGTGTCATCTTTGACCGCGCCATCCCTCCCTTTGCCGAAACGCATCTTGGACCTGCTGTGAAGGGAATTTTGGCCCGGCACGGCCTTGAGATTGAAAACGTGGACAGGGTCGCCTGTCATCCGGGCGGCGCCAAGGTGATCACGGCGTTGGAACGCGCGTTGTCTCTCGAGCAAGGTGCACTCGATCATGAACGCTCGGTGCTTGCCGACTACGGCAACATGTCCGCGCCGACCGCACTCTTCGTGCTTGAGCGCTTGGTGAAGGCCGGATTACCACCACGAACGCTCCTCACTGCGATGGGGCCGGGGTTCACCGCAAGCTGCCTTTCCTTGCGGACCACTGCATGACGGGCGCCTCCCTCTTGCTGGCCCTCGTGACACTCGGGCGTTTGGTCGAGTTGTGGTTTTCGCGCAGGAACACGCGTAAATTGCTTGCGAGAGGGGCGATTGAGGTGGCGCCGGGGCACTATCCGGCAATCGTACTGCTGCATGTGTTATGGCTCGGCGCCCTTTGGCTGTTTGGGATGAACCAGCCGCTCAACCCCTTTTGGCTTGCGGGCTTTCTTGGTCTGCAGGTCGCACGGCTCTGGGTTCTGACAACACTTGGCTCCCGTTGGACAACGCGCATCATCGTTGTGCCTGGCGAGCGGTTGGTTGCTACAGGGCCGTACCGTTTCGTAAGGCACCCCAATTACGTTGTTGTGGTGGGCGAGATTGTGGTTCTGCCGCTGTGCCTGGGGCTGCCGTGGTTGGCGGTTGTCTTCACGCTGCTGAACGCCGCGCTTCTCATGATCCGCATCCGTGCGGAGAACGCAGCGCTGGATATGGTGCGCACGCAGAGGCCGAATTGACCCGCCGCGCGAGGGTTTGGGAGCTTCTGTACAGGGTATGTCCGTGACCTATCTGAGCGTGTAGGCTGGCGCCCATATCGCTAAGGCAACCTCGTCGAAAATCGCCGCCATCAGAATCTGGCTGCGTTCTTATGAGCCGGTAGCCTAAAGTGGTTGGTGGAAATGCTGGAGGATGAATGATGCTGCCGCGCGGCGCCTTGCCGCCCTTGCGCTGGCCTTTGGTCCTGTTGGGGTCGGTGCTGGTGGTTCTCACCCTCCAATGGACCCGGCCGGTCAGCCTGCCACTCGCCCTGGCGGTCTTCCTGATCGCATTGGCTTGGCCGGTGCAACTGTGGCTGGAGCGGCGTTTGCCGCGCTGGCTGGCCTATGTCGGGACCCTGCTCTGCGTTCTGACCTTTCTGACCGCCTTCGTCTGGCTGCTTTGGGCGGGTATCGGCCTGGTGGGGCAGGGCATGGTGCAGTATCGAGACTCCCTGGATCAAAGCTGGGGCGATCTCTTGCGCTGGGCGCGGCGCAATGGGGTCGCGCTACCGAACACCCAA
This sequence comes from Aquibaculum arenosum, assembly GCF_029222965.1. Lineage (GTDB taxonomy): Bacteria > Pseudomonadota > Alphaproteobacteria > Kiloniellales > DSM-21159 > Aquibaculum > Aquibaculum arenosum. The sequence continues at coordinate 193,060 of NZ_JARHUD010000001.1, forward strand.
CTCGAGGATGTGGACATTGCGCCGCTGTTGAGTGTGCTGCGGGTCACCCTCGAGGAACTCTACAGCGCTGTAGGCCTGCTGGGCCTCACCCTGGTCTTTCTGCTGCTCGGGTTGCTGGAGGCGCGCGGTTTCGGCGCGAAGCTGCGCCGACTGCCGTCGGGCGCGGAGTTTCGCGCCGCTGCCGACGAGATCGGCCGCAAGTTCCGGCGCTACATGTTGGTGCGCACCTTCGTCAGCGTGGTGACCGGCGTGCTCACCTGGCTCTTCGCGCTGATCGTCGGACTGGAATTGGCTGTGACCTGGGGGCTTATCGCCTTCGTGCTCAACTACATCCCCTTCGTCGGCTCGATTCTGGCGATTGTGCCTCCGGTGATCTTCGCTGCCGTGCAGGCGGGGGACTGGTCCCTGCCGATCGTCACCTTCATCGGCATGGCGGCAATCCAGGTCACGATGGGCAACTATGTGGACCCGCGCCTGGAGGGGCGGGCGCTGTCCCTCTCACCCCTCGTGGTGGTGATCTCGATTTTCTTCTGGGGCCTGGTCTGGGGCGTGCCCGGAGCCTTCATTGGGGTGCCGCTGACGATTGGTCTGGCAACGGCCTGCGGGCGTTTCGAGAGCACGCAGTGGCTGACGCAGTTGCTGGGGCAAGCACCCGCGCCAGACTCGAGCGAGGAAGAGGCAGGCCGCGCCATGCAGCACCCACCGGAGCGGTGACGAGTCTCGAGGGCCTGGAATCAGCCCTGCTCGAGCCAGTCCTGGATCAGGCGGAAGGAAATGGCATCTCGCCGGGGGAAGTTGAAACTCTCGTCTTCCGGTGAGTTCAGGAGTTCCTCTCGGCTGAACCAGCGCGCGCTTTCCAGTTCCTCCAGCTGCACCCGCAGGGGTCTGTGTTCGGCAATTGCGTGAAAGCCAAGCATGAGCGAGGAGGGAAAGGGCCAGGGCTGAGAAGAGTGGTAGCGCGCCTCCTCGATGTGCAGTCCCACCTCCTCGAACACTTCTCGGGCCACAGCCTGTTCCAAGGCTTCGCCCGGCTCGACGAAACCGGCCAGCGTCGAATGCATGCCCGGCCGCCAGATCTTCTGCCGGCCCAGCACGCAGTGGTCCTTGCCGTCGTGCACCAGCATGATCACCGCCGGATCCATGCGCGGGAACTGCGGCGCCTTGCAGGAGTCGTTACTGCATTGCCGCTGATGTCCTGCGCGACGGATTTCCGTCGGGCTGCCGCAGACTCCGCAGAAGCGGTGACGGGCGTGCCAGAAGGTCATGGCGCGGGCATAAGCCAGGAGTGACCCTTCTTCGCGCGGCAAGAGCATGCCCACGGCGCGCAGGTCCGCAAAGCTGCCGCGACCGGCGAGTGCGGGTTCGTGATCCGGCTCGGAGAGGTCCACCAGATCGAGCGCGAAGTAGGCCGTCTCGCCACGCATACCGAGGAAAATCGGTTCGCCGCCGTAGCGTGCGAGCCGCTCCATCGCATCGATTTCCAGGGCGACGGCGCGCGGAGCTTCGCCCTCAATGTTGTTGAACAGCGACCGGTGCTGCCAGAGCGGCAGTACCCGAGTCTTGGAATCCGCCAATCTCTCCGCAAGCCACTGCGCATTGTTGCGGTGGTCGTCGGCGCGGTTCAGGTCATGGCAGGTGTAGAAGTTCAAGGTCCTGGTCATGGGCGAAAAACTGCCACGCGCCTCCGGGAGCGGCAAGGTGCCTTGCGCGTCCACAGAGGCGCTGTTTGGTCGAAGCGCGAAAGGGGCCTTGCCGACCCGCCCCCCGATGCTGATATAACCGCCTCGGGAGGTTGGCTGCGGACGGGCCGCTCGCCAACCCGGTCAGATCCGGAAGGAAGCAGCCGTAACGAGTGAGGTCCGGGTCGCCGGTCCAGCCTCCCGCCTTATACCCGCCGAGGCTTCACGGGAGGGACGGCGCCAGGGCGGGCTGTCGTGGAACGTCTTTCTCCTGCAAGCATCCGAGCGAGGTCATGAGCGAAGGGACCGGTCCAGCGCCCGCCGGCGGCACAGCCCCCTACCGTGTACTGGCGCGAAAGTACCGCCCCCAGACCTTCGCCGACCTGATCGGCCAGGATGCCCTGGTCCGCACACTCAGCAATGCCATCGAAACCGGCCGCTTGCCGCACGCCATCGTGCTGACCGGCGTGCGCGGCGTGGGCAAGACGACAACCGCGCGGATCATCGCCAAGGCGATCAACTATGCCGGCCCCGACGGCAGCGCCGGCCCCACAACGGGCCCCACCGACGACTGTCCGATTTGCCAGGCCATCGCCGAGGATCGCCTGACCGACGTGCTGGAAATGGACGCCGCCAGCCGCACCGGCGTCAACGATATCCGCGAACTGATCGAGGGCGTGCGCTACCGTCCGACCCGGGCGCGCTACAAGGTCTACATCATCGACGAAGTGCACATGCTCTCCACGGCAGCGTTTAACGCGCTTCTGAAGACGCTGGAAGAGCCCCCGCCGCACGTCGTTTTCATCTTTGCCACGACCGAGATACGCAAGGTGCCGGTGACGGTGCTCTCGCGCTGCATGCGCTTCGATTTGCGCCGAGTGGACCAGACGACCTTGGCTCAGCATTTCGCGCGCATCTGTGAGCGGGAGGCCGTCTCTGCGGAGCCCGAGGCCCTAAATCTGATCGCGCGTGCCGCCGACGGCTCAGTGCGTGATGGCCTGTCTCTGCTGGACCAGGCCATGGCGGTTGGTGAGGAGCTGGTGCAGACCGCGGTGGTCAAGGAGATGCTGGGTCTGGCGGACCGCAGCCGCATCCTGGAGCTCTACGATGCGGTCATGCGTGGCGAGGTGCCGGCCGCCCTGGAGAGCCTGCGCAGCCTCTATGACGTGGGCGCCGACCCCGTGGTGGTGCTGCAGGACATGCTGGAGATCACCCACACGCTCACCCGGCTGAAACTCCTACCTCAGCAGGCGGCCGCCGAGCTGCCGGAGAACGAGCGGGTGCAGGGCGGCGCCATGGCGGAGAAGCTCTCGGTGCCGGCCCTGACGCGAAACTGGCAGTTTTTGCTGAAAGGTATCAGCGAGGCGCAGCAGGCGCCGCAGCCGCTCCAGGCGGCAGAAATGGTCCTGATCCGCCTTGCCTTCGCTGCGGAACTGCCCACGCCGGGCGATCTGGTACGCCGCCTGAGCGACGCCGCGGCGGCGCCAGGAGGTGGCGGTGTGCCAATGGGCGGTGGCGCGACGGATGGTGGCGCAAGCGGCGGTGCCAGCGCCTCCCTGCGTGTCGAGCAGGGCGGGCAGGCGCTGGCCCAGACGGCGCCGGAAGCGCGTTCAGTGCCTGAAACAAAGGCCCAGGCGGGCATCCCGCAGCCGCAGTCCCTCAAGGCGGTGGTCGATCTGGCACGCAAGCATGGCGAATTGCGGCTGGCCGGGCATCTGCGCAACGACGTGCATCTGGTCCGCTTCGAGGCGGGCCGGATCGAACTGAATCCGGGCGAGCATGCACCGCGCGATCTGACAGGTACGCTCGGGAAACTGCTGACCGACTGGACCGGCAGCCGCTGGGTCGTCAGTGTGAGTGATGCGCCCGGGCAGCCGAGCCTGACCCAGCAGGAAGCGGCCGCGGAATTGCGCCTGCGCAACCAGGTGCTGGAACACCCCCTGGTGCAGGCGGTATTGGAGGCCTTTCCCGGGGCCGAGTTGGCCCGAGTGTCGGGACCGATGGACAGCGACGCGGAGCTCGGCACGGCCGTGCCGGACGAAGCGGGCAGCGATATGGAGGAAGAGGGATGAAGAATCTCGGCCAGATGATGAAGCAGGCCCAGGAGATGCAGTCCCGCATGGCGGAGATGCAGCAACGCCTGCAGGAGACCGAGGTGGTGGGCCAGTCCGGCGGCGGCATGATCCAGGTCACCATCAACGGCAAGCACGAGGTGCGGGCGGTCAAGATCGATCCCAGCCTCGTCGATCCCGAGGACGTGGAGGTCCTGGAAGACCTGATTGCCGCGGCGGTGAACGATGCGCGCGGCAAGGTCGAGACCTACATGCAGGACGAGATGGAGAAGCTCACCGGCGGAATGAACCTGCCCCCGGGCTTCAAGCTGCCGTTCTGAGGGCTCGTCGCCGGCCGTCATGGCGCCTTCAGAAATCGATCGACTGATCCAACAGCTGGCGCGCCTGCCGGGACTGGGGCCGCGCTCGGCCCGGCGCACTGCGCTCTATCTGCTGCAGCGTCGCGAGCAGAGCTTGCTGCCGCTGGCGGAAGCACTATCGCGTGCGGCTGAGCGCATCCGTCCCTGTCATGTCTGCGGCAACCTCGACGACAGCGATCCCTGCCGCATCTGCCGTGATCGGGAGCGAGACCTGAGCGCCTTGTGTGTCGTGGAAGAGGTGGGCGACCTTTGGGCCCTGGAGCGCAGCGGCGCCTTCAAGGGGCACTATCACGTGCTGGGCGGCTGCCTCTCTGCATTGGATGGCCGCGGGCCGGAACAGCTCAATCTTGACAGCCTGTGGCAGCGGGCGCGCGATCCGGCGGTCAAGGAGATCGTGCTGGCGTTGAGCGCCACAGTCGATGGCCAGACCACCGCGCACTATCTCGCCGAACGCTTGGCTGGCCTGCCGGTCCAGGTGACCCGGCTGGGGCAGGGTGTCCCGGTGGGCGGGGACCTGGATTATCTGGACGACGGAACGCTGCTCGCCGCCTTTTCCGCCCGCAGGCCGGCATGATCGGGCCAAACTGACGCCGCATTCCGGGCGGAACGTGCCGGGCAGTTCAAAAGCAATCGGAGACGCCGGAATGACCAAGGGCGCGAAGCTCCTCTGCGGCACGCTGGCTGCCAGCCTGCTGGCCGCTGCACCATTGGCGGCACAGGAACGAGCCGTGGCGCTGCAGGCGCAGCAGGGCCTTTCCATCACTCTGTACCAGGATGATTTGGCCCTGGTGCACGACAACCGCTGGGTTCCATTGGTTCAGGGCGAAAACCGCCTTGCCATCGCCGGGGTGAGCGACAGGCTCATCGGCGGCAGCCTCGCCTTGCAGGCGGAGGAAGAGGGATTGCGCATACTGGAGCAGTCCCTGCTTCCCGCTGACCTGACCCCGCATGAACTGCTCCGCCGGGCGGTGGGGCAGCAGGTGCGGCTGGTGACCCAGGACGAGGAAGGCGGGGAGCGCAGCGAAGCGGCCACGCTGCTGTCCATGGCAGCCGGCCCGGTGCTGCGTGTGGGCGAGCGCATCGAGATCGATCCGCCGGGGCGCATCGTGCTGCTCGACCTGCCGGAAGGCCTGCACGCCGAGCCGCAGCTTGGCATGGCCGTACAGACTGAAAGCGACGGACCGCAGGAACTGGCCTTCGCCTATCTCACCCGCGGCCTGAGCTGGGAGGCCGACTACGTGGCCACCCTGGACGCGGAGGAGGATCGCCTGATGCTTGAGGGCTGGGCGACGCTCGCGAACGACACCCAGGCACCCTATCGGCGCGCGCACCTGCGCCTGGTGGCCGGGTCGGTGGCCCAGAGTGGCCCGGAGGTGGCGCCCAGGAGCATGATGCTTCAGGCAAGAGCCGAGTCGGCCGTGGCCTTCGACAGCATGCCGGCCCCGGAAGCCGCTTCCGATCGCTATCTTTTCGATACCGGACGGGAAGTCGACCTGCTGCCGGGCGAGCGCAAGCGCGTCGGCCTCTTTCGGCAGGAGGGCGTTGCGGTGGAGCGCAGCTATCGCTTCGAGGGCCTGGTCACCGCCGGCGGGCAGGAGCGCCGCGGGCCGGTGAGCGCAGGACTGCACCTGACCTTCACGAACGAGGGCGAGCCGGCGCGGCCGCTGCCGGCCGGCACGCTGCGCGTCTATGAGCCGGTCGCTGAGGGCCCCAGCCTCTTTGCCGGCGAGACCCGGATCAGCCACACCCCCGTCGGCGGTGAACTGGCACTGCGCCTGGGCGAGGCCTTCGACGTCACCGCCACGACGCGCCAGACCGCATTCGAACGCCTGTCGGACAGCAGCTACGAGACCGCAGGCGAGGTCACGATCCGCAATGCCAAGACAGAAGAGGTGACCGTCGAGGTGGCCGGCCAGCTGCCCCAGGGCGCGCGCATCCTCGAAGAAAGCGCCCCCCACGAAGCCGAAAGCGTTCAACGCCCGGTCTGGACCCTGAGCGTGCCGGCAGAGGGCGAAACCACCCTGACCTACCGCGTCCGAGTGAACCGCTGATCCAGGGGCTGCTCCGGATGGGGCGCGATCAATGCCGGAAGTGGCGCATTCCGGTGAAGACCATGGCCAGGCCGGCGGCGTCGGCGGCAGCGATCACCTCTTCGTCGCGCATGGAGCCGCCGGGCTGGATCACCGCGGTGGCGCCGGCATCGATGGCCGCCTGCAGCCCGTCGGCGAAGGGGAAGAAGGCGTCCGAGGCGACGACGCTGCCCTTCGTGGCCTCCTCGCCGCCGGCCTCACGGGCCTTTAGGGCGGCGATGCGGCTGGAATCCACCCGGCTCATCTGGCCCGCACCGATGCCGATGGTGCGCCCGCCCTTGGCGTAGACGATCGCATTTGATTTGACGTGCTTGGCCACGCGAAAGGCGAAGAGCAGGTCGGCCAACTCGGTGTCGCTAGGGGTGCGCTTGGTCACCACCTTTAGATCTGCGGGTGCGATGCGGCCGTGGTCGCGGTCCTGAAGCAACAAGCCACCGGCCAGGGACTTCAGAGCCAAGCCACGGGCAGCGGGATCGGGAAGGCTCCCGGTGCGCAGCAGGCGCAGGTTCTTCTTGCCGGCGAGCACTTCCTGGGCAGCGGGCTCGATCTCCGGCGCGATCACCACCTCGGCGAAGACCTGCACGATCAGGCTCGCGGTCTCAGCGTCCAGTGGGCGATTGAGGGCGACGATGCCGCCATAGGCGCTGATCGGATCGCAGGCCAGCGCCCGCCGGTAGACTTCGGCCGAGGTCGTACCTTCCGCGACGCCGCAGGGGTTGGCGTGCTTGACGATCACCACGGCCGGCTTCTCGAACTCGCTGACTGCCTCAAAGGCAGCGTCCGTGTCGTTGAGGTTGTTGTAGCTGAGCTCTTTGCCTTGGAGTTGCTCGGCAGTCGCAACGCCGGGCCGCGCCGTGCCGTAGCGATAGAAGGCCGCCTGCTGATGCGGATTCTCGCCGTAGCGCAGTGTTTGCACGCGCTCAGCCGCCAGGGTCAGGTTGGTCGGCAGGGCGGCTTCTTCCTGCTCGCTCATCCAGGCGGCGATGGCCGCGTCGTAGGCTGCTGTGCAGGCGTAGGCCTTGGCCGCGAGCCGCCGGCAGGTGGCGGCGCTGACGCTGCCGTCGTTGGCGCGTATTTCCTCCATGACGGGCTCATAGTCGGCCGGATCGGTGAGGACGACCACTCCGCCGTGGTTCTTGGCAGCCGCACGGATCATGGCCGGGCCGCCGATGTCGATGTTCTCGATGCAGGTGGCGCGGTCGGCGCCGCTCGCCAGGGTTTCGCGGAAGGGATAGAGGTTGACCGCGAGCAGATCGATGCGCCCGATGCCGTGCTCAGTCATGGCCTGACGATGGCCTTCGAGATCGCGGCGCCCCAGCAGGCCGCCATGGATCTTGGGATGCAGGGTCTTGACCCGCCCGTCCATAATCTCCGGGAAGCCAGTGTAGTCGGCAACCTCAGTCACCGGAATGCCCACATCGCGCAGCGCCTTGGCTGAGCCTCCGGTTGACATCACCTCGATGCCGCGCGCTGCCAGGCCGCGTCCGAGATTGGCCAGACCGCTCTTGTCACTGACGGAGAGAAGGGCGCGCTCGATCTTGACAGGGGCTTCGCTGGTCATGGGTTGCTCCACATTTGGTTTGCGGCACCGGGAGGGCTCATGGTGCCTTCAGGCAGAATGAGGCTAACGCGGTGTGGTTTCTCGATGCAGGGCCCATTTCACCTGAACCCCCTTGGTGTCGAGATGCCCGAAGAGGACGAGTTGAGTGGTGCGTCGGGCTTCGCCGTCACCGAAGTAGATGCTCTCCTCCAGGGTCAACTCCTCGGCGCCAGCGGCACGCAGACGCCAGCCGCCGCCCTTGGCCAGTCGCAGCAGCACGCCGCCGCCGGTCAGGAGCGCGGCCTGCACGTCCGGATGGAGGTGAAAGCGGATGGCGTAGGGCAGGCCAACCGCCTTGTCGGGGTCGAGCACCTCCACGCGGTCCTCGCCGCGCAGGTCATCGCCGCCGGGCCCCAGATAGAGCCGTCGGTGATGAATGGCGCCATAGGGCAAGCGGTAGCCGTCGTGCTGCATTTCGAGCAGCGCGGCGCCTTCCTGCTCCTCGCGGCGGCAGTGTACCGTCTCGGGCCGTTGCAGCAGGCTGGGCCCGAGGAAGTGCTTGCGGGTGGCCAGGGCCGCGGAATTGGTTTCCGCCAGTGTGAGGGTCGAGTGCGCCGCGGTGGCCCGCACCGCCTGACGCCAGTGCCGGCCCGCAGCGCCAGCCCCGGGAGCGCCGCAGTTCACCACCAGCCGTTCACGCCCGACGCTCACCTCCATGGCCAGCGTGCCGGCGTGGGCATAGCGGTCGAGGCCCGGCGGCGCCGGGACACCGGCATCGACCATCACCAGGGTGCGGCCGGCCTGGATGCGTTGGAAGCCGGTCTGTGGGGCGGAGAGGCGCGGTCGGCGGCGCGCATCGGCACGGCGCAGCACCATGTCCACCTTGAAGCCCTGCTCGGCCTGCGAACCGTTGAACAGGCCCAGGCCGCCATCGCCGTGCTGATAGAGCCGCAGCGTCGGCCCCATGGACTCGATGGCAAGCTGCAGTTCGCCAGGTGGTTCGACGCCGGCGGCATGCAGGGTGGACTTGATGTCGACCAGGTCTCGCAGCACGCCCAGGTGCCGGGCCGGGCTGCGCTCGCAGTGTCCGCCGTCGGGTAGAATCTGCTCCGGCAGTTCGTTCACCAGGAGGTCGAGCGCCCGGTGCAGCCACTTCTCGCCCCCCGGCAGACAGGTGCCGGCCAGGGCGAGGCCGCGCACCGCGAGGATGAGGTCGGCACCGGCCAGGCCGGCCGGCAGCACGCGTGCGAGATGGTTGGCCTGCCGCGCGGCACTGTGCAGCAATGCCTTGCGGAACTCGATCTCCCCGGAACTGGCGAAGAAATCGTATTGTCCCATCCAGTGCGACAGGCGGCGGCCGACCACCAGAGGCTCCCACGCGGGCTCGCTCCAGCGGCTCCCGAAGGTCTCGATCCACTCCGCCGTCATGCTGCGGGCCAGGCGGCGGGCGGCGTCGCCATTGCATGCGCGCAGGTCGCGCAGCCAGGCAAAAGCGTGCATTTCCGCCTGCCATTCGCTGGTGGCGCCGCGCGGCTTCCACAGGGGCTTCGGCTCGCGCAGTGTCAGGCCGGCGAAGCGAAAGCGTCCTTCCACCAACGCGGCGCCCTGGGCGGCATCGCCGGGCCAGGGATCAGGCGGCAAAGTCAGCGGCTGCGCGGCGCGCGAGCCGGGCAGCAACGCGACATAGAAGGGCAGGGCCATTAGGGGCCGGCGGAGCCGATAGGCGATCCGGCCGAGCAGAAGCCCGCGCGGCATGGCGCGCAGGGCCTGCAGGTGGTCGAGAAAGCCGGGATCGGGTCGGACCGCGTTAGAACGCCGCTTGCTGCGCGCCGGTGGTGGGCGCACGGCTTCAGGCGGCGCAGCGGTCCGGGGCTCCTCGGCCACCGCAGTCACCTCGGCTCAGGCCTCGCCGCGCAGGCGACGAATGTTGCCAGCATAGGCCTCGGGCCCGCCGCGGAAGGTTGCTGTGCCGGCGACGAGGACATCGGCCCCGGCTGCGATGGCCTGGCGCGCCGTTTCCTCATTGATGCCACCGTCGACCTCCAGGTCGATGGCCTTGCCCAGGCTGTCGATCCGCTTGCGGACGGCTTCGATCTTATGCAGGGCCGAAGGAATGAAGGACTGGCCGCCGAAGCCTGGGTTGACACTCATAATGAGCACCAGGTCGAGGTCTTCGAGGATCGGGTCCAGCACCTCCACCGGGGTGCCTGGGTTGAGCGAAACCCCAGCCTTCTTGCCCTGCGCCTTGATGAGCTGAATCGTACGGTGCAGGTGCGGTCCGGCTTCCGGATGCACAGTGATGATGTCGGCGCCCGCATCCGCAAAGGCGGCGATGTAGAGGTCCACCGGAGCGATCATGAGGTGCACGTCGAAAGGCAGGGCGCTGTGCGGGCGCAGCGCTTTCACCACCTGCGGGCCGATGGTGATGTTGGGCACGAAGTGTCCGTCCATCACGTCGACGTGGATGTAGTCCGCGCCGGCCTGACTGACGGCGGCGACCTCCTCCCCCAGCCGGGCAAAGTCGGCGGAGAGGATGGAGGGAGAGATTTTCAGCGATTGAGGCATGAGGCGTTACCTATCAGCAGGCTCAAGAGAGGTCAAAGCCGCCGAAAACGGCAGGCATAGAAGCCGTCCATGCCACCACGCTCGGCCCAGAAACCGGGCAGCGTGCGCAGGCCGCCTTCCGGACTGGCGGCTTCGGTCGGCAGGCCGAAGTCTTGCGGTGCCGCGGGCTCCACGGTCACGGGCGCGCCGGAAGCCAGAAGTGCGGCGATGCGCTCCGGCCCCTCCTCGGGCAATAGGGAACAGACGGCATAGACCAGGCGGCCGCCCGGGCGAAGCTGGTCGACGGCGTGTCTCAACAGTCGCGACTGCAGCTTGGTGAGGGCGCCCAGTTCTTTCTCGCTGCGATGCAGGGCCACGTCGGGGTGCCGGCGCAGGGTGCCGGTGGCACTGCAAGGTGCGTCGAGCAGCACCGCGTCCAGCGGCTTAGGCGCCTTCCACTTTGCAGCATCGCCCTGAACACAGGCGGCCGAGAGGCCGGTGCGCATCAGGTTATCCTGGATCAGCGCCAGACGGCGGGCGTGCAGTTCGATGGCGAAGGTCTCCGCCCCGGCCGCGGCAAGCTGCAACGTCTTTCCGCCCGGCGCGGCACAGAGATCGGCAATGGTCTCTCCGGCCTGAGGCGCCAGCAGACGAACGGGCAGGGCGGCGGCGACGTCCTGGACCCACCAGGCGCCCTCGTCGTAGCCGGCCAGCCGTCGGATTTCGCCGCTGCCCGCCTGTAGGCGCAGGCTGTTGCCCGGCAGCACCGTGGCGCTCAGGCGTTCGGCCCATTCGGAGGCCTCCTCAGGCCGGCGCAGGCTGAGATCGAGTGGCGGTTCCTGGCGCTGAACGGCGGCCAGCGCACGCACTGAAGGCTCGCCGAAGGCGGCGGCCAGCCGGTCCCAGAGCCAGGGTGGCAGAGTTAGGCGGTCAGCATCCAATGCTTCCAGGCGGGCCTTTCCCTCCTGCGCCACCCGGCGGAGCACGGCATTGACCAGTCCTGCCAAGCCGTCCAGGCCCACGGCGCGGGCCAGTGTGACGCTGGTCGCCACCGCTGCGTGAGGCGGAGTGTCGAGGAACAGCAGCTGGGCGGCCCCCAGGCGGAGCAGATCCTGCCCGCGTGCGCGCTTGCCGGTGAGCGGGCGTTCAAGAAAGGTGTCGAGCACGGCATCGATCTCGCCCAGGCGCCGCAGCGTGGTGGCAACCAGGTGCCGGGCAAAGGCCCGGTCCCGCGCGCTGAGCGCCGCAAGGCGCGGATGGCCTGCGAAACTCTCCTCCAAGCCGGCACCCTGGTGAATGACGGGCTGGATAACATCCAGGGCGAGACGGCGGGGATCGGCGTTGGGCATCCGGCGGATCAACAGTGTTCAGGCAGTTGCTGCAGCATCCACGATCCGTGGTGCAAGAAAGGCATCACGATGCACTCTTCTCCTCGCCGCCCGTCCAGTGCTCGGGCCAGAGGCGCGCAACAACCGGTCCATCCGCGGCAAAAGCGTGGCAGCTGTTCAGCAGCCGTGGCTTTTTGTCGGAGCGGGCCTTGTCCGGGGCGTTTTCACGGCTCTTGATCGGGATGATTGTCTGGAAGGCGACCGTGCCGATGGCCATGAGCATTTCCGTGATATGGGTGCAGCCACCGGTGCTGCCGAATTCCTGACGCAGCTTCTCCCGCCAGCCCGGGGCGATGCGCATGCCAACCAGCCGCTCGTAGTTCGGGGTGGCGCCGGGGCAGATTGCAAAGGGCGAAGAGTCTGTGACCGCTTCCACAGCGCGGACGGTGAAGGAATCGTCCAAAGTCAGGCGCACCTGCATGTCGTGCACCGGAGTGCCGGGCTCGACCCGACCACGATGCTCATTGTCAAAGCCGTAGGTCTTGGTGTCGACGATCCGCCCCTCGATATCCCACAGACCATCGGCGCGCCGATAACCGCGAAAGTCATACTGCCGATTGTGCAGGGCTTCACGTTCGCTCGGCGGTGACAAGGGCATGGACCATCCTCTCTCGAGCTCCCCAAGCTCCAGGCGCGCCGCGCAGGCGCACGAGCAGCGGGCTCAATTCTTCTGACAAGCGCAGGCGATCTGCACGTGGGCTGTCACGTGCCGCGGCAGATTAGGCGCTCTCAGCCGGGGGTCAAGCAGCCTCAGCCGTGGCCATAGCCCGTATCGAACAGCAGCATGTCACGCTGACGCAGGTCGTCCTCCACCTCTTCGAGCACCACGGAGAAAAGGTCGCGGATTGAGACCATGCCCACGATGCGTGTGCCGTCGAGGACCGGAAGATGGCGGAAGCCATTTGCGCGCATGCGCTGCAGGGCTTCGGCTGCCGTATCGCCTGGGCGCAGCGTGTAGGGTTGCGCGGTCATCACCTCCGAAAGGCGGGTGGCGGCCGGATCCCTTTCCGTCGCGACCACACGGCGCACCAGATCGCGTTCGGTGAATATTCCAAGCAGGTTCTGAGGTTCGCCGATCATGACGGCGCTGATGCCCCGTTCGGCCATGACCGCGGTCGCCTCGCGCACCGTGGTCTCTGGCGAAAGAATGCTGAGTTCCTGATTGCTGACAATGTCGGGAACGATGCGGTGTTGCATGCTCACTACTCCCGGCGCCCTCGCCGCAGGCAGGGGCCTGCGACCGTGGCCATTAACCATAAGATGAGGTGCGACGGCAGAGGAGGTCAAGAGGGCGACTGTTCGCCGTTCGGTTCCTCATTGCCCAGGGGAGTGATCTTCAGCAGCGTGATCTGGTTGCGTTGACGACCGAGAATCTCGAAACGGAAGCCGTGGAAGGAGAAGTTCTGGCCGACTTCCGGAATGAGCCGTGCCTCGTGCAGGACCAGGCCGGCGATGGTGGAGGCCTCCTCATCCGGCAGGCGCCAGTCGCAGCGACGGTTGAGGTCACGAATCGTCACCGTGCCGGCGACGATGGCGGTTCCGTCCTGCAGCAGGTCAACGCCTTCGATGCCCACGTCAGTCTCGTCGGAGATGTCGCCGACAATCTCCTCCAGAATATCCTCCAGGGTGACGATGCCCAGCATCTCGCCGTACTCATCCACCACCACGGCAATATGTTCTTTGCGGGTGCGAAAGGCTTGGAGTTGGGACAGCAGATCAGTGGAATCAGGTATAAACCAGGGCTTGCCGGCCACGGCTTTCACGTCAAGCGTGTCCAGTTGGCCTTCTGCCGCCTGCACGGCGCGGAACAGCGCCTTCACGTGCAGAATTCCAACGATGTTCTCCGGCGTTTCCTTCCACAGCGGCAGGCGCGTGTAAGGGCTGTTCATGACCATCTGAACCAATCTGGCGGGATCGTCATCGATGTTCAGGGCAAGCACGTTGCGGCGGTGGACCATGATGTCCACCACCTCGACATCGGCCAGATCGAGGATGGAGCGCAGCATCTCGCGCTCATGCCGGATCTCTTCGTCGCCCTCGCTCTGGTGCAGGTCGATGGCGCCACGCAGTTCCTCTTCCCAGCGTTCGGCGGCGGCGTGCGAGTCCGGTCCAGCACCGACGCTGCGCAAAGTGCGGGTGACGATGAATTGGACGAGTTGCACCACTGGGCTGAGCAGGAGAACGATCACCCGCATGGGCTTGGAGACGGTCAGTGCCATGCGGTCGGCGTGATAGAGCGCGAAGGTCTTGGGCAGAACCTCGGAGAAAACCAAAACCAGGGCGGTCATGCCCAGCGTGGCGTAAACCACGCCCGTTTCGCCAACGAGGGAAATGAGCACCGAGGTGGCCATAGCCGAGGCCAGGATGTTCACCAGGTTGTTGCCGAGCAGGATGGCCCCGATCATCTGCTCTTTGCGCTGCCACAGCACATTGACGACCGCGGCCCTGGCATCGCCCTGGCGTTCCAGGGTGTGCATGCGCGCGCGCGAGGCCGCAGTCAGCGCCGTTTCCGAGCCTGAGAAGAAGGCCGAGAAAACCAACAGGGCCAAAATCGCCGCGCCGCTGAGGAGTAGTGCGCTATCCATGCTTCAGTCGTCCGGCTGTTGGGCAGTGAAGGCCATAAGGCGGTTTTGGAGTTCTCAGTGTGAAGCGATCAGGTCAGCAGGGCGGAGGAGTCATCCGCGATGATCTCGCCGATCCGTTCCGTCAAGAGATGCTCCACCTCTGGTTCCGGAACGGTATCGCTCACGAAAGCCTCACCGATGCCGTGGGCAAGGATGAAGGTCAGCCGACCATCGCGCGCCTTCTTGTCGTGGCGCATGTGTTCGATCAGCCGCTTGGGGTCCCAGGCCCGCGCCGCCAGGCGCTCGAACCCGGTGGGCAGGTCCAGCGCCGAGAGGTGTCGCCGAACGCGATCGGCGTCGTCTGCGGCACAGAGGCCCAACTGCGCTGACAGCTCAAAAGCCAGCACCATTCCGATGGCCACCGCCTCCCCATGCAGCAGGTCGCCGTCGTAGCCGCACTCCGCCTCCAGCGCGTGGCCGAAGGTATGGCCGAGGTTCAACAGCTTGCGCTGACCGCCTTCCTTCTCGTCGGCAGCCACCACGTCGGCCTTCATGGCGCAAGCGCGTCGTACCGCTTCACGCCTTGCCTTGCTGTCGCCTTCGAGCACCAGGTGTCCGTGCCCCTCCAGCCAGGTGAAGAAAGCGGCGTCACCCAGCAGGCCACATTTCGCGACCTCGGCATAGCCGGCCAGCAGGTCGCGCTGGGGCAGGGTGGAGAGCACCGTCGTGTCAGCCAGCACCAGCTTCGGCTGATGGAAGGCGCCCACCAGGTTCTTGCCCATAGCGGTGTTGATGCCGGTCTTGCCACCGACTGAGCTGTCCACCTGGGCCAGGAGGGTGGTTGGAATCTGGATGAACTCAATGCCACGCAGCAGCACGGCTGCGGCAAAACCGCAAAGATCGCCCACCACGCCGCCGCCCAACGCCACCAGAGTGCTGTGGCGGTCGACCCCGGCGCGCAGGAGCTCCTCGCAGAGCTGGGCAAAGCGCTCGAAGCTCTTGCTGGCCTCGCCGGCCGGCACCACGAAGGCTTCGTGCCGGATGCCGGCGTGGTCCAGGGCGCGCTGCAGGATGGGCAGGTGCAGCTTCTCCACCTGGGAGTCCGTGACGATCAGCACCCGCGGGCTGGCCAGAAGCGGCGCGATCAGTTCGCCGGCCTTTGCGATCAGGCCTTCGCCGATCAGGATTTCATAGCTGCGCTCGCCCAATCCGACGAGCAGCCGATCATGACCGCTCACGCGTCTCTCCATTGCTTGCGGCTGCCTTGTTTGCGTCTGAGGGCAGCCATCCCTCGTCCTGCAGGGCCTGCAGGACGCGCGTCACGCTGGCCTCCAGTGGTCCGTCGGCGCTGTCCACCGTGAGGTCGGCTTGCGCGTAGATGGGATAGCGCTGCTCCATCAAGTCTTTCAGGACCCGCCGGGGATTGTCCTTCTTGAGCAGTGGCCGATTGTCGCGGCGTGCGGTGCGCCGCACCAGCACATCAAGGTCCGCCCGCAGCCAGACGGTCACGCCAGCACGCGCGATGGCGGCACGGGTCTCCGCATCCATGTAGGCGCCGCCGCCGGTGGCAATCACCTGGGGGCGTTCGCCAGCAAGAAGACGGGCAATCACCCGGCGTTCGCCGTCGCGGAAATAGCGCTCGCCGTGGCGCTCGAAGATCTCGGGAATGCTGCAGCCGGCCGCGGTTTCAATCTCGCTGTCGGCATCGACGAAGTCCCAGCCCAGTCGAGTGGCCAGCCGACGTCCGACGCAGGACTTTCCCGCCCCCATCAGACCGATCAGCACGATGTGCCGTCGTTGGTCGCTATCGTGCGCCGGCGCCGGATTAAGGTCTTGCGACAGCCCCGTCATGACGCGCGTTTTCCTCGCTTCGGCGTGGTGCATGCCGTCGTGCCCGCCGATTCGGTAATCGACTGTCGTTGCGCCACCGGGGGCGCGCACTTATCTTTCGGGCGGTGATGCCGCGTTTTCGCCATGGTCGAACCTTATCACCATCGTTGGGGTTTGGGGCAAGCCCGGTCATTGCCTGTCGCATGAGCCTCGCCGCGGGGTCGCCAGCTCCGAGGCGTGGAGCCTGCAATTTACGGTACGGAAGTCAGTGATGCGTCGGGTCGGACTCTTTCTCATTCTGCTGCTCATCGTCGGTCTGATCGGGGCCGCTGCCGCGCTGTTGGTGGTGGATGTGGAGCGGCCAACCCAGACCGTCGAGAAGGTGGTTCCCGATGCGCGCATGGACGACTGACGGCCGGGGCGCTGGAAGAGCGGCCGGGCTGGGCCGCCTGGCGCTGTTGACGGCCGGTGCGCTCGTGCTGTTGACGCTGCCGCCTCAGGCCGAAGCACAGACCAGCAGCTACGCCACCGGTCAGCCGCGCCAGCTCTTCCCGCAGGATGACAGCGCTTCCGGCTCCGGCGGCGCAGGAGTCCGGGGCCGCGATGTCCAGGAGCCTTCCGGCAGCGGCTTCCCGCGGGCGCCCGATCCCTATGAGCAGCCCGGCGACTACTTCGAGGCCGCACCCGCACCCGGTAGCGAGCCAGCACGGACCGGATTGGTACAGCCGCCCGCTCTGGACCGCCCACAGGCCGACCCCGGCGATGGGACCTACGTCATTCGCGGCGGCATCGAGGTCGATCCGCTGAGCAGCGGCATTCCGGAAACGGCCGGCACGCTCGATCCGGGGGACGGCGGCCTGGGCTACGATCTCTGGCAGGGGAGCGATCGGGAAGAGATCGTGCGCCTCATCCGAACGTTGCCTTCCCTGCAATCACCGGCCTTGCGTGACAGCGCCGTGCGCCTGCTGCTGTCCTCGGCCGCGCCGCCGCGAAGTCACAGTGCTCTCGGCGGGTCGGGCGATCTGCTCGAAGCGCGCGCAGAGGCGCTTGCCAATCTCGGTGCCCAGGAAGAGCTGCTCGAGCTCTTGCGGCGCTTGCCGCGCGATGCCGAGCAGAATCAGCGACTTGCTCGCCTGCACGTGGAGGCCGCCTTGCTCACCCGCAGCCGGGCTGAGGCCTGCCGGGTGACGCGCGGCGCGATCGAGCGCTTCTCCGACACAGCCTTCTGGCAGGAAGCCCTGATCTACTGCCAGATCAGTGAGGGCGAGGAGGCGGCCGCCAGCCTGGGGCTGTCGCTGCTGCGCGAACTGGATGAAGGGGATCCGCAGCGCATCGCTCTGGCCGAGGCGGCACTGGGACGGGGGCAGCCACCGGAGCCACGCGAAGCCGACGGCCTGACCTTGGCCTATCTGGCGGCGCTGGATGCCGCTCCCGCGCCGGCGCTGCTGCAGACGAGCGATGCGCGCATTCTCGCGGCTGTGAGCCGGTTGAGCGCAGTCCCGGCGGAGGAGCGCTTGCGCCTGACGGAACGTGCCGTGGGACGCGATCTTTTGCCCGCCCGTAGCTTGGCGGAGGCATACGAGCGCGCTCGATTCTCCGGGGCGGAACTGGATGATCCGCGCGGCGCGGCGGCCGGCCTGGAGCCGACGCTTGCGCGCGCCCTGCTCTACAAGGGCGCCTGGCGCAGCCATGATCCCCAGGAAAAGCTGGCACTGCTGCAGGCCTACGTGGACGCTGCGGCCGGCGAGGGCTTGACCTTGGCGGCGCTGAAAGCCGCCGGCGGGCTTCTGCTCGGCGTGAATCCCGGCATGGAACTGCGCGAGGATGCGGCGTTGGCTGCTAAAGCGCTGATTGTCTCCGGGCGCCTGGAGCGTGCCGCGGCCTGGATCTCGCTGCTGCGCAGCGCGGCGGGCAGCAGTGATGCCGCCCGCCGCGCCTATGCAGAAATCTGGCCGCTGGCGCGTGTGGCTGGTCTCGAAACCGACGCGGTGCTCGACATCGATGGCTGGCGCAGGATCGTGCAAGGCAATGGCGACCCGCTGCGGGGCGAGGAAATGCAAAGCCAGCTGCGCGGCATGATTGCCGCGCTGGATGGGCGAGGCGACGAGGACGCGCCGCGCATGGTTTCGCGGGTGGGCGGCCTGGGGCCGCCCTCGGCTTCCGGCCTCTACGGGCTGCGCGGCGCCGCAACGGATGGGTTCCGGGGTGAAACGCTGCTGCAGGCGCTCCATCTACTGGGTGAGGGGCCGCTCGATGAGGTCCACCCCCAAGCGCTTACCGAAGTTCTGGATGCGCTGACCCGTGTCGACCTTTCGACCGAAGCGCGGGCCATCGCCATCGAAACACTACTTGTTCAAGACTATTGAGGAACACAAAGATCATGTCCGCTGCGCGCAGGCCTTCTCAACGGATTCCAGTCACCGAGGTTGACGGGCGCGTCGACGCATTTCTCGAGATGTTGGCGGCCGAACGGGGGGCGGCGCGAAACACGCTCGATGCCTATCGCCGCGATCTCCACGATGCTGCGGCTTTCTTGAACGGCCGGGATGTGAAGTTGGGTGCGGCGGAAGCCGACGACCTGCGCGCCTATGTTGCGCACCTTTCCGAGAGCGGCCTGTCGCCGCGCACTGTCGCTCGGCGCTTGTCGGCCCTGCGGCAGTTCTTCCGTTTCATGCAGGAAGAAGGCTGGCGTCAGGAAGACCCGACCGCCCAATTGGAAAGCCCGCAGCAGGGCCGTCGCTTGCCCAAGATTCTGAGCGAACAGGAGGTCGACCGGCTGCTCGACGCGGCCCGGCGCAAGGTCGGTCCGGAGGGACTGCGACTGGTGGCCTTGCTGGAGATACTCTATGCCACGGGCTTGCGCGTGTCCGAACTGGTGGGGCTGCCCTATTCGGCGGTGGCGCGCGACACGGAAACGCTACTGATCCGCGGCAAGGGCGGTCGTGAACGGATGGTGCCGCTTGGAAAGCCGGCGCGGCAGGCGCTGGCCGACTACAAGGCAGTGCGACTCATGTTCTTGAAGCGCGGCGAGGATGAGCGTTGGCTCTTTCCCTCGCGCAGCGCCGGCGGTCATCTGACCCGCCATCGTATGGCACAGTTGCTCAAGGAATTGGCTTCGGATGCCGGAGTGGAGCCGGGGAAGGTCTCGCCCCATGTGCTGCGCCATGCCTTCGCCAGTCATCTCCTGGCGCGCGGCGCCGACTTGCGAGCCGTCCAGCAGATGCTGGGGCACGCCGACATCGCCACCACGCAGATCTACACTCATGTGGTTGATGAGCGCTTGAAGTCGTTGGTGCGGGAGAACCACCCCCTTGCCAAGCCCGTGGCCAATGATCCGAGCGATGAGGTCGCCCCGCCCTCGGCAAAGCGGGTCGCCAATCGCGGTTGAAAGCCGCAGGGTCGGTCTATAATTTTGCCTGTTCGCTGATGCGGCGCGGGCGGCGATACGGTCCGTCCGTGCCGCACGCACAGCCGGGCTGAAGGTTAACGAGCGCGGGCCGTCCCGGGCCGCACCCGATAATGAGGAAGGACAGGGCTATGAGTTTCACGATTGTCGAACAGGCGCGCGCCCGATTGAACCGCAGCGAGCTGGCGGTGCCGGGGAGCAACTACCGCTTTATTGAGAAGGCGGCTGAGGCGCCGGCCGACGTTGTGTTTCTGGACCTGGAAGATGCGGTGGCGCCTGATGACAAGGCGCAGGCGCGCAAGAACATCATCCGTGCCCTCAACGAGGTCGATTTCGGCAAGAAGACCGTGTCCGTGCGCATCAACGGCCTCGATACGCACTACATGTATCGCGACGTGGTCGATCTAATCGAACAGGGCGGCGAGCGGCTCGACCTCATAATGGTCCCCAAGGTCGGCACCGTGGCGGATGTCTATGCGGTCGACATGCTGGTTACGCAGGTGGAAGATGCGGTCGGCCGCAAGAAGCGGCTGGGCTTCGAGCACATCATCGAAACGGCCCTGGGCATGTCCAATGTCGATGCCATCGCCCATGCCTCCAAGCGCAACGAGTCGCTGCACTTTGGTGTGGCGGACTATGCCGCGTCCACCCGCGCGCGCACGACGAACATCGGCGGTCCCAATCCGCTCTATGGGGTGCTGACCGATGCCGATGAGCAGGGCGATCGTGACTATCACTGGGGTGACATGTGGCACTACGCCATTGCGCGGATGGTGGTGGCGGCCCGGGCCGCTGGCCTGCGCCCCGTGGACGGTCCCTTCGGCGACATCCAGGACCAGGAAGGCTACAAGGCCCAGGCGCGCCGTGCAGCGGTGCTCGGCTGCGAAGGCAAATGGGCCATCCATCCGACCCAGATCGACTTGGCCAACGAACTCTTCGCCCCCAGTGAAGCCGAAGTGGAAAAGGCCAATCGCATTCTCGAGGCCATGGCCCAGGCCCAGAAGGAGGGCAAGGGCGCGGTCACGCTCGACGGGCGCCTGATCGACATCGCCTCGATCAAGCAGGCTGAGGTTCTGGTCGAGAAGGCCAAGGCCATCGCCGACGCCGGGTGAGGGGAGACGGCGCTTTCGTCTTCTGGCACCCCCATCGATGACGCCGGTCCGCTGAGGCGGGCCGGCGAAAGGGAGGTGTGATGCCCCGTCAGGCGGAGCAAAGGTGGGGACCGGGTTGGTTTCGCCGGCTCTGCGTTCATTTCCCGCTCTTCTATGTGCTCTGGCTGCTGCTCTCCGGCGGCCGGGCGGATTTCTTCATCCCGGGCGTTGTCGCTGCATTGGCCGCGGCAAGCGTCAGCCTCACCATCTGGAAACGCGGCGGGCGCCGCCTGCGGCTTCTCGCTCTGCCGCGCTACCTCCTGCATTTCATCTGGCGCTCCTTCGACGGCGGCGTGGATGTGGCCTGGCGGGTGTTTCACCCGCGCCTGCCGGTCTCTCCGGAGTTCCTGCACTATCGCTGCCGAATTTCCGAGGAAACCCAGCGGGTGTTGTTCTGTGACAGCCTCAGCTTGATGCCCGGTACGCTGGGCGCGCGCCTGGAAGCCGGTGATGCCTTGATCCATCTCCTGAGCCGCGCTGGCGGGGAACAACGGCAGATCGCGCGGGAAGAGGAGGCGTTTGCCCGCCTGTTCACGCGGGAGCCGTCGCGATGACAGACTTCTACCTCGCCGTGGCTGCTTTCCTGCTGCTCACCATTCTGCTGGGCCTCTGGCGCGTGCTTCGTGGGCCGGCACCGGCAGATCGCATGATGGCCGCGCAGCTTTTTGGCACCACCGGTCTGGCAACGGTGCTCCTCCTCGGCGCGGCCAGCGACCAGGGGGCCGCCGTCGACATCGCGCTCACCTTCGCCCTGCTCGCGGCACTCAGCAGCGTTGCCTTCGTGCGCTGCGCTCGGCGCATTCCGCCGGCCGAACGGAAACGGCGGCCATGATCAACGTTGCCTCCATCGCGCTGATCCTGGTCGGGGCGCTATTCTTTCTTGCTGGCACTTTGGGGCTGCTGCGCCTGCCCGATGTCTTCTCCCGCCTGCATGCCCTGACCAAGGCCGACAACCTGGGCCTGGGGTTGGTGGTTGTGGGGCTGGCGCTTCAGGCCAGCGACGTCCTGCAAGCGATCAAGCTGCTGCTGGTCTGGATCGTTGCCATGCTCGCCGCTGCCACGGCAGCACAGCTGGTGGCGCAGCACGCCCATGGTGACGAACGGCAGGGAGACTGGGAATGAGCCTGGCAGAAGCTGTTTTCGATGGCCTGCTTGTTCTACTGCTGCTTGGCGTGGCGACGCTCGCCTTCTGGCATCGGCGGATCTTTGCCTCTGCGGTCTTCTTCATCGTATTCGGACTGCTCCTGGCCCTGGCCTGGCTGCGGCTGTCGGCACCGGACATTGCTCTGGCGGAAGCGGCGGTTGGGGCCGGAGTCACCGGCGCGCTGGTGATCGCCACGCTGTCTCGGCTGTCCGCCCAGCCGCCGAAGTCACGCAAGTCCAAGGAGGACTGACGCGGTGTTCGGCATCATCGATGAGCGGGAGCAGCCCTTCGGCCTGAGTGCCACCTTGTTGGCGCTGGGCGCTCTGGTGGCCTTTGTCGGCCTGGCCTATGTCGCCGTCACCCTTGCCGGGGAGGCGACCGGTCTCGGTGAGCCGGTGCGCGCCGCCCTGCCGCGCAGTGGCCTCGACAACCCGGTCAACGCCGTGCTGATCAACTTCCGCGCCTTTGACACCCTCTTGGAGAAGGCGGTGCTGCTGCTGGCGCTGGTGGGGCTCTGGGGCTTGATGCCAGAGGCGCCTTGGTCGGTCCCCAGTGGCAACTTCCTGACACCGGGCGCGGCTGAACCGCAGTTGCTGCTGCTGCTGAAGGCTCTGGCGCCGCTGGTGCTGCTCTCGGCCTTCTACCTCTTCTGGCTCGGCGCAGAAGAGGCCGGCGGCGCCTTTCAGGCCGGGACGATCCTGAGCGCCGTCACGATCCTGCTGGTGCTGGGCAAGGTCCTGCCGGCACCGCCCCATGGTGCGGCCTGGCTGCGCGCGGTGGCTGCGGCCGGCTTCCTGCTCTTCGCCGGGGTCGGTTTGGCGGTGGGGCTGGGCAATGGCGTTTTCCTCGACTATCCCGAGGCTCTGGCCAAGCCGCTGATCCTGATCATCGAGGCGGGCATCGCCCTGTCCGTGGCGGTGCTCCTGTTTCTGCTGGCCAGCGGGCTGCCGCGGGAGAAGGGTGAGCGGCAATGACACAGAGCCTGCTGTTTGCCCTGGGGGGGCTGGCGCTTTTCCTGCTCGCGCTGCACGCCTTTCTCACCCGCAGGCACTTGGTACGACGGGTCATTGCGCTCAACGTCATGGCCGGCGGTATCTTCCTCTTCTTCGGCGCCATGGCAGCCCGCGGCGAAGCCACCGATCCCGTGCCCCAGGCCCTGGTGATCACTGGCATCGTCGTCTCGTTGGCGACCACGGCCCTGGCCCTGGCCCTGACGCTTCGGCTCTATCGGGCCACCGGCTGCATCGAGCTGGAAGCCGCCGCGGCGGCTGCCGAGCGCGAACAGAAGCAGGGCTGAAGCTGGATGGCCGCGGGCGTCCTGCTGCAACCAGGCTTGCTGCTGCCGCTGCTGGTAGTCCTGCCTGCTGGGCTTGCGGCCATCCTGCTGCTGCCGGGCGCAGCCCTGCTCCGGGTGGTTCCGTCCCTGGCGGTTGCACTGCAGGCGGTGCTGTTGCTGGCCCTTGGGCAAGCTATTGGCCACGAACAGAGACTCTTGGTCTGGCTGGGCGGTTGGGATGCGCCTCTGGGCATCGGCCTGCGCGCCGACGGTCTGGCGTTGGCCTTCATGCTCATGACGACGGCGGTCATGGCGGCCGTGCTGCTCCATCAGTGGCGCGCGTACAGCTCGGGCCGCGAGGGCCGGATCTTCTGGGCTCTGTTGTTGTTTCTCTGGTCCGGTCTCAACACCGTCTATCTCTCCCACGACCTCTTCAATCTTTATGTAGCGTTGGAGATCGCCGGCCTCGGCGGCGTGGCCCTGGTGGCGCTCTCGGGGGCGACTACGGCGCTTGTCGCGCAGATGCGCTACCTGCTGCTCGCCACGATGGGGTCGCTGTTCTACCTGCTTGGCGTGGCCCTGATCTACGCGGCACTGGGGGTGTTGGACCTGACGCTGGTGGCCGAAGGCGCGACGGCCGCGCCGGTCATGCTGGCAGCCTTGGCGCTTATCACCCTGGGATTGCTGCTCAAGGCGGCCATCTGGCCCCTGCATCTCTGGCTGCCACCGGCGCATTCCAGCGCCTTGCCCCCGATCAGTGCGGTGCTCTCGGCGCTGGCGGTCAAGGCACCGCTCTATCTGCTGCTGCGCCTCTGGTTCGAGGTCTTCCCCAATGTGCCCGGACCCAGCGCGTGGACGCTGCTGGGAGTGCTCGGCGCCGTGGCCGTGCTCTGGGGCTCGTTCTTGGCGCTGCGGCAGGAGCGGCTGAAGCTGATGATCGCCTACTCCACGGTGGCGCAGCTTGGTTATCTCCTGTTCGTCTTTCCGCTGGCTCAAGCTGGCGGCGGATGGGGCGGGCGAGCCTGGAGTGGCGCGCTATTGCATCTGCTGTCCCACGGCATCGCCAAGGCGGCGATGTTCCTGGCTGCTGGAGCCCTAGTGCTTCGCCTGGGCAGTGACCAGCGCGAGGCCATGTCAGGCGCAAGCCGGCTGGCGCCGGTGCCGCTCTTTGCGCTCGCTTTGGCGGGCTTGTCCATCATGGCGCTGCCGCCCAGCGGCGGCTTCCTCGCCAAGTGGCTGCTTTTGAGCGCCGCGCTGGAAGCGCGAAGTTGGTGGCAGGTTGCGGTGCTGCTGGTGGGCGGTCTGCTGGCGGCCGGCTATCTGTTGCGCTTCATCCTGCCGGCCTTTCGTCCGCCGGCGGAAGAAGCACAGCCCGAACGCGGTGGCAGCGGCTTTCAAAGCGCCGCCGCCATGAGCCTTGCCTGCCTCTCGCTGCTGCTTGGTCTGGCGGCGCAGCCCCTGATCGAGTTGCTGAGCCTCAGCTATCCAGGCGCAGGGGAGATCTCGCCATGACCCCGCTCCTGCTCCTGCCCGGCTGGGGCTACCCTCTGCTGCTGCTCGCCTGCTCACTGGTGCCGGCTGTGACCATCTTCCTGCTCCCGCGTGATGCACAACGCCTGCGGAACCTGGTGAACCTGGGCGGCGCGGGATTGAAGCTGCTCGTCGTGATGGCGATGCTTTGGGGCGTCTATCAGGGGCAGAGTTATAGCTTCGCTCTGCCGCTCGGCGCCGGCCTCGAATTGCTTCTCCACATCGACGCGCTCGCGCTTCTCTTCATCACGCTGTCCGCCCTGCTTTGGTTCGTGACCACGATCTACGCCATCGCCTACCTGCAGGACGACGGCGAGCAGCGGCGCTTCTTCGGCTTCTTCAGCCTCTGTGTCGCCTCGACGGTCGGCATCGCGCTGTCGGGCAACCTTTTCACCTTCTTCATCTTCTATGAGCTGCTGACCCTCTCGACCCTGCCGCTGGTGGCGCACCAGGGCGATGACAAGTCGCTGGCCGCAGGGCGCACCTATCTGCGCTATACCCTGAGCGGCAGCGCCGTGCTGCTGCTCGGCATTCTCTGGTTGGAGGTGGCGGCGGGCAGCGGTAGCTTCCTGGAGCCGCCGTTGGGCATGGCCGTGCTGGCGCAGGAGTCGCCGATCACGCTTACCGTGATCTTCGCCCTCCTGATCGCCGGCCTGGGCGTGAAGGCTGCCATCATGCCGCTGCACGGCTGGCTGCCGGCAGCGATGGTCGCCCCGGCGCCTGTCAGCGCGCTGCTCCATGCGGTGGCTGTGGTCAAGGCGGGGGCCTTCGGCATCGTGCGCGTGGTCTTCGATGTCTACGGCATCGAACTGATGCAGGCGCTGCATCTCGGCCTGCCGCTCACCATCGTGGCCTCGGCCACGATCCTGCTGGGATCGCTCATCGCCCTGCGGCAGGAGGAGATCAAGCGGCGGCTGGCCTATTCGACGGTCAGCCAGGTGTCCTACATCGTGCTCGGCGCCTCGCTGCTTACGCCGCTCGGATTCATCGGCTGCCTGGCACATCTGGTGCACCAGGGCATCATGAAGATCACGCTCTTCTTCTGCGCCGGTATCTTCCAGAAGAAGCTGGGCATCCATCGCATCGACGAAATGGACGGGTTGGGCGCGCGCATGCCTTTGACCATGCTGGCCTTCAGCGCCGGAGCACTGGGCATGATCGGGCTGCCGCCCATGGCAGGGTTCATTTCCAAGTGGTACCTGGGGCTGGGCAGCCTGCAGGCCGGGCAGGGGTGGGTGATCCCTGTCTTGGTGGGCAGCAGCCTGTTGAACGCCGCCTACTTCCTGCCGCCGCTCTACCGCGCCTGGTTCCGGCCGGCGCGGGTGGACTGGCCCGAGCGGCCGGCGGGTCGCTGGGAGGCGCCGCTCTGGCTTATTCTGCCCGGGGTCTTCGCCGCCATGGCGGCGCTGGGTGCCGGCGTCTTCGCCGCTTTCCCGGTCAGCCCGCTGGAGTGGGCCCGCCTGATCGTCGCGCGGGAGTACACCCTGCCATGACCGCGCTTGCCGCCGTCAGCCTGGCGCTCACGCCGCTGCTGCCGTTGCTCATGGCGCTGGCGGTGGTGCCGCCGCGCAGTCGGGAGTGGGTGGCGCGCCTTCTGCCGCTGGCACCGCTGCCCGCCCTGGCGGCCGCCTTTCTGGTGCAGTCGGGCGGAGATCTGCTGCTGGAACCGGTCTTGCTCGGGCTGGACCTGGGTATCGATGGGCCGCGGCGCCTTTTGCTGGTCATGACCGCGCTGCTGTGGATGGCGGCCGGCTTGTATGGGCGCGGTTACATCCCGCGCGATGCGGCGCAGCACCGTTACAACGCCTTCTTTCTGGCTTCCATGGGCGGCAATCTGGGCCTCATCGTCGCGCTGGATGCGCCGGGCTTCTACCTCTTCTTCAGCCTGATGACGCTTTGCTCTTACATGCTCGTGGTCTTTGAGCGGGGGGAGCGGTCCTATCGGGCGGGGCGCGTCTATCTGGTGCTTTCGCTGATCGGCGAGATGGCGCTGCTCTGGGGACTGCTGCGCGCCGTCGCCGCGGCCGACAGCCTGATGATCGACGACATGCCGGTGGCACTGGCCGAGGGGGGAGCTCTCACGCCGCTGCTGCTGTTCTTTGGCTTTGCCATCAAGGCGGGGCAGTTCCCGCTGCACGTCTGGCTGCCGCTCGCCCACCCTGCGGCCCCGACCCCGGCATCGGCCGTCCTGTCCGGCGCGATGATCAAGGCCGGGCTGCTGGGTCTGCTGCTCTTCCTGCCGCTCGGCGAGGCAGCCTTCGCGCAGCCGGGGTTGCTGATGGCCGCGTTGGGCATGGTGACGGCCTTCTACGGCGTGCTGTTCGGCCTGCCGCAGCGCAACCCCAAGACCGTCCTGGCCTATTCCAGTCTCAGCCAGATGGGCGTGCTGATCTCGGCGCTGGGGGTGGTGCAAGCCTCACCCCAGGCCGCGCCGCTGCTGCTGCCGGCTGTGGTCTTCTATGCCCTGCACCACGGTTTCTCCAAGGGCGCGCTCTTCCTGTCCGTGGGTGTGGTGCAGCAGGGTCGCACGGGGCGCCTCCTGGCCCTGAGCGTGGCGGCCGTGGCGGCTGTGGCGATTGCCGGCGCGCCGCTGACCGGCGGCAGCCTGGCAAAGCTGCTGGTCAAGGCGGGTGTGGAGGAAGCCCAGGGCACGGCCGCTTCCCTGGTGGCGCCCCTGCTCTCCTGGTCGGCGGTGGGCACGGCGCTCCTGATGCTGCGCTTCCTGGCGGCACTGGCGGCGGAGCCGCGCAAGCAGGGCGAGGAGAGCAAGGAGCCCCCCGGGGCAGGTTGGATCTTCTGGATACCTTTCGCCGGTACGGCAGCGCTGGCCCAACTCTTTGCCTGGAGTTTGGTGCTGGTCGAGGGCGCTGAAGTCGCGGAGAAGGCTGTCACTGCCTATGGCCTGTGGGAGAGCGCTTGGCCGTTGCTGCTGGCGCTGGTGCTGGCCGCAGTTTGGTTGCTTGCCGAGCGCCGTTTGAACCTGCCGAAGCCGGATGTGGCTGAAGGCGATCTGATTGCCTGGGTCCCCACCCTGGCGCAGGTGCGCGAGAGTGGGCATCGCCTCTACATCACCCTTGCCCGCCCTTTGCGGCGCCGTCCCCAGCTTGTCACCGCCACCGGCCAGGGTCTGGCAGATGTCGTGCAGAAGTGGGAGCAGGCCCTGGTCCGCCCACAGGGACTGCCAATCACGCTGCTGCTGCTGTCAGGGCTCTTGCTGCTGGTGATCTTGGCATCCTAGACGTGAACAATAGCGTTCCGATCGGTCATTCCGAGCCGATGGCTGTGCGGTAGCTCGCTTCGACCCGCACCGCCTCCTCATCAGTCAGGGGTGCGAACTCCTTCTCACGGGTGCGGCGCGACAGGCGACCATTGTTCTGGTGAAGGAAGCGGAAGAGCAGATCGATCATGCGTTCGGGCATGTCGAGGAAGGCGCCGATCTCGCTGCGGAATTGATCATAGCGGCGCAAGAAATCCGTTTCCTGCGGCAGATCTTCCTCGATGGTCTGGTGGACACAGGCGTAGAGGAATTCCGCGTGTGGGGTTGCATCGAAGAATCGATAGAAGTCCCCAGTGTCATTCAGAACCCGCACGTTGAGGCTGTCCGTTGGCTCCCATTCGATAAGCGGCTGCAGTCGCTCGGAGTAACTTTCGAGCACTGCGCGATAGTCGTCGATGCGTTCCAGGATCGCCGAGGAAACGGGGAAGACGACGCCCGGCGGATTGAAGCCGCGCTCAGCCAGCACATGGTGAATGAGGTAGCGGTGTATCCGGCCGTTACCGTCCTCGAAGGGATGAACATAGACAAAGCCGAAGGCGAGAATCGCGGCGGCGACCACCGGATCAAGGCTTTGCGCCGGGCCGCGGTCGAACGCGACCATGCCGTCGATCAGTGCCGGCAGGTCTTCATGGCGGGCGCTGATATGGTCAGGCAGCGGCATGCGGCTTTCGCGGTCGTGCGCGCCGACGAAGCCGCCTTCCTGGCGGAAGCCAAGCTTCACGAAGCGCGCATCGCCAATGACTATGCGCTGCAGGCGCAGTAGTTCCTCCGCGTCCAGCGGCCGCCGTCCCGCCTCGCCGATGGCGCGCCCCCAGCGCTGAATTCGGCCCTGTGGCGGGTGTTCGCCTTCGATCGCATAGCTCGACCGTGAGTCCTTGAGCAGCAGGAAAGCGGCGGTGCGGGCGAGGATATCGCGCGGTACGGCGGCGACGAAATCCTGCGCGCGCTGCGGCAGGTCCAGCGCGGCAAAGCGCTCCAGCGCCTCAGTGCGGTACACCAGCGGGCAGAAATCCTGCGTGCCGGGGAGGTTGTCCCTGACCCGATAGCGCGGCGCGATCTTCCCTTCGGGCGTATACTGCTGTTTGGGATCGACTACGGGGACGTAATGTCCCGCGGCGGCATCCGGCAGATCGAGCCGATATCCGGTCAACCATTCATAAAGAAACCAGATGCGGCGGGCATAGCTGCCGGAAGGCTTGTCCCGCACAAGCGCTTCGATGGCGGCGGGGCCAGCCGCGATGAAGAGGCGCTTGAGGACGGCAAGATCAAGCCCCTCGTACTTGAGGGCGAAGGTGAGGTGGCCTGCGAGGGTGGGATGGGGGGCGTGGCGCGGCGTCATGATGCGCCAGCCGTCCCGCTCCAGGATGCGGTGACGCTCTCCCGTCGCCGAGAGCGTCCGTGGCAGCGGAACGGACAAGTCGTAGGCATCGATCAGCGCGGCATAACCGGCTGGCGTTGCCGTCACTGGGAGGCGCCGTTCCCGAAAAAACGCCATCGGCCCTGAAAAGCAAACCTGCGCCGCGGGAGCCATGAAAAGTGCGCCCTTCCCGTGAAAACTCACTCTCAGGGCGACTCTTCCCTGAAATTCAATGCTATCACGTGAAAAACGTGCATGGAAAGGGAGATGAGATGAAAAACGGTATCGCCTGGCCTGGCCTGGCCTAGCTGCGAACGCAGGTCATGAAATGCCCGGTTCCGCGGCATTGCTGCCGCGGAACCGGGTGATGCCTTACCCGTTCGCTCTATCCGTTCTGCGAGCGAACGGCGTCTTCGATGCGCGCGCCGACTTCGGCGTCCACGTTCTTCCAGTACTGGAAGGCCCGGCTGAGCACAGGTTCGCGCACGCCATTCAGCGCACCGCTGACCGTCTCGACCAGTGCCGTGCGCTGGGCGTCACTGAAGACTTCGCGCACCAGGATGCCGGGCTGGGTGAAGTCGTCGTCATCCGGGCGCAGGGTGTAGGCGCTGCGCACCATCTCGCCGTCGGCTTCCCAGCCGTCGTCCATCTTGCCCGTCTCGTCGGCCCAGGTGCGCCCGCCGCTGTTGGGGGCATAGACCGGTGCGTTGCCGCTGTGGTGATAGGCCATCTGGCCGTCGAACATGTAGGTGTTCACCGGCACCTTGGGCTGGTTCACCGGGAGCTGGTGGAAGTTGGTGCCGATGCGGTTACGTTGGGCGTCGTTGTAGGCGAAGGCCCGGCCCAGCAGCATCTTGTCCGGCGAGAGTCCGATGCCCGGCACGACGTTGCCCGGCGAGAAGGCCGCCTGCTCGATCTGGGCGAAGAAGTTCTCCGGATTGCGGTTCAAGGTCATGGTGCCGACCTTGATCAGCGGATAATCCTTGTGCGACCAGGTCTTGGTCAGATCGAAGGGGTTGATCCGGTAAGTCTTGGCCTCGGCATAGG
Organism: Aquibaculum arenosum; assembly: GCF_029222965.1. Classification (GTDB taxonomy): domain Bacteria; phylum Pseudomonadota; class Alphaproteobacteria; order Kiloniellales; family DSM-21159; genus Aquibaculum; species Aquibaculum arenosum. Next base: position 223,314 of record NZ_JARHUD010000001.1, read on the forward strand.
GCATGATCTGCACCGACAAGGTCCAGCTCGGATGCTCGCCACGGGCAATGGCGTCGAAGAGGTCGCGGCGATGGAAATCGGCGTCGTCGCCGGCCATTTTCGCGGCTTCCGCGTTGCTGAAGTGCTCCATGCCCTGGTGGGTGTGGAAGTGATACTTCACCCAGAAGCGTTCGCCCTGGGCATTGACCCACATGTAGGTGTGGGAGCCGTAGCCGTTCATGTTGCGCCAGGTGCGCGGCAATCCGCGCTCGCCCATGAGATAGGTGACCTGGTGTGCGGACTCCGGATTGTTGGTCCAGAAGTCCCACTGCATGTGGTTGTCGCGCAGGCCCGAATCCGGCAGGCGCTTCTGACTGCGGATGAAGTGCGGGAACTTCATGGTGTCGCGGATGAAGAAGACCGGCGTGTTGTTGCCGACCAGGTCGTAGTTGCCCTCATCCGTGTAGAACTTGAGCGAGAAGCCGCGCACGTCGCGCCAAGTGTCCGGGCTGCCGGCTTCGCCGGCGACGGTGGAGAAGCGGGCGAGCATCTCGGTCTTGGCGCCCGGCTGGAACAGGGCGGCCTTGGTGTAGGCGGAGACATCCTCGGTCGTTTCGAAGACGCCGAAGGCGCCGGAGCCTTTGGCGTGGGGCTGGCGCTCGGGCACCTTCTCGCGATTGAAGTGCGCCATCTGCTCCAGGAAATGCACGTCGTGCAAAACGATCGGCCCGTCCGGCCCGATCGTCAGCGAATTGCGGTCGCTGGGCGCCGGGGCGCCGGTGCTCATGGTCGAGCCAGTGCCGCTTTTCTCGCCGATATCACTCATGGTCGATGCTTCCCTGACTTGTGATAGTAGGTCCGGCTTCCGGGAACCGGGTATTCGTGACGATTGTCAATCTAGCACCAAAGATGTGGCGATGCTTTGACGCAGGACAAGCGATAGCGGCCCTATCGATGCGGGCGATCAGTAGGTGGCACGGCCTCCGGATAGGTCGAACACGCCGCCGGTGCTGAAGCTGCAGTCGCGGCTGCACAGCCAGAGCACGAGGCGGGCGACCTCCTCGACGCTGCCAAGGCGACCCAGGGGACTCTTGCGGATCATCGTTTCCACGTGCTCCACGGACATCTGCTGCAGCAGTGGCGTGTCGACGGCGGCCGGGGCGATGACATTGGCAAGCACGCCGCTGTCCGCCAGTTCCTTGCCGAGCGACTTGGTCAGCGCGATGACCCCGGCCTTGGCCGCGCTGTAGGCCGAGGCGTTGGGAGTGCCTTCCTTGCCCGCCAGGGAAGCGATGTTGACAATGCGACCCTGCTCGCTGCGGCGCAGATGCGGCACCACGGCCTGGCAGACGTTGAACACCCCGATGAGATTCACGTCGATGAGGTTGCGCCACTCCCCGGCCGGATACTCCTCCAGCGGCATGGTCGGGCCCGCGTAGCCCGCATTGTTGACCAGCATGTCAACCCCGCCGTGATTGGCCAGGGTGGCATCGAGGGCCTCGGTGATCGATCCGGGCTGGGTGACGTCTACGGCAAAGGCGTTGCGACCGTCGGAGCGTGCCACCCGATCCCAGACCACCACTTCCGCGCCGCTGTCCGAAAGTGCGGCTGCGATGGCGGCACCGATACCGTTGCTGCCGCCTGTTACGATCGCCGTGCGACCGGTGAAGTCATAGCGTACCTGCTGGCTTTCGATTGCCATACTTGTCCTCGTCGATGCAAAGCGGGGCGCAGACCCAGGCCTGCGCCCCGCAATGGTGTGTAGTTTTTGTGAAGGGGCCGCGCCCGTGAAGCTCAGCCCAGCGTCGAGTTGAAGGCGCCGCCGTCCAGGAGCCAGTTCTGCCCGACGATGTAGCCGGCATAGGCGCTGCAGAGGAAGGCACAGGTGGCGCCGAACTCCTCCGTGGTGCCGAAGCGACCGGTGGGATTGGCCGACTGAGCCTGGGCCCGGGCTTCCTCCACCGAGATGTTCTTGGACTTGGCGGTGTTGTTGATCAGCGCCTCGATGCGTGCCGTTTCATGCTGGCCCGGCAGCAGGTTGTTGATGGTCACGCCGTACTGGGCGACCTGCCGGGAAGTGCCGGCGACGAAGCCTGTCAGCCCGCTGCGCGCCGCGCCCGAGAGGCCCAGGGCGGGGATCGGGGCCTTTACCGAACCGGAGGTGATGTTGACGATGCGGCCCCAGCGCCGCTCGATCATGCCCGGCAGCACCGCAGTGATCAGGTGGATCGGGGAGAGCATGTTGGCGCGCAGCGCGTTTTGCCACTCTTCCTCGCCCCAGTCGTGCCACATCCCCGGCGGCGGGCCGCCGGCGTTGGTGATGACGATGTCCGGGGCGGGTGCCGCTTCGAGCAGCTTGTCGCGCCCCTCCGGTGTGGTGACGTCGGCGGCCACGGGGGTCACGCTCACGCCGTGGTGAGAGGCGATCGCCTCGGCGGCTTCCTTGAGCGGCCCCTCGCTGCGGGCGTTCAGGACCAGATTGACCCCGGCCTCGGCCAGCTTCTCGGCCGAACCACGGCCCAGCCCCTTGGAGCCGCCGCAGACGATTGCCGTCTTTCCCTTGATTCCCAGATCCATCTTGTCTTGCTCCTTGAGCTTGTGGTGCTGCCGACCGCCTAATTTTAGAAGGTGGTGGTGCGGAAAAGAAGGGTCCCGCCGTCGCGACGACGGCGGGACCGAAAGGAACGACCAGACTTACGGCTCGAAATGATAGCCGTCGGTGATCATCGCCTCTTCCGGGATGGCCGGCAGGTCGGAGAAGAGTTCCGGCTGCTCTTCCATCACCTTCACGATGTGGGTCGAATTGATGTGCTCATTGACGTCAAAGGTGTCGTCGATGAAGCCCAGGCGATGCAGGGTGTCCACCGCGGCATGCAGCGCCGCGTAGTTATTGGCGGAGAGCCGGCGATCGGCCTGCTGGATGTTGTAGCCCATGGCCTCCTTGGCCACCTCGATGTCGAGGCCGGGGATCCAGCGCGTTGCCACCTGAGCCGCATCCTCCGGATTGGCACGCATCCACTGATCGGCCTCGGAGAGGGCAGCCAGGTACTTCTCGATTGTCTCGCCGTTCTCCTCCACCCAGTCGCGCATGGCGACGTTGAAGCCGACGTAGGAAATGTAGTTGCCGCCGCGTACGACCTCATAGGCGCCCGGCACGTCCGTCTGCGCCATGATCGGCCAGGGATCCCAGCCGACGAAGGCATCGATGCCATCGGCGAGCAGGGCCACCGTCATGTCGGGCGGCGGGGTGTTGACGAGATTGACGTCGCTCACCTCAAGACCGCCGGCCTCGATCAAGGCCAGCACATAGAGATGGTTGATGGTGCCGAAAGAGGCCGCGACGCGCTTGCCTTTCAGGGTGGAGAGGTCGTCACCGTCGATGCCGGAACCTTCGGCCGCGGCGAGCGCCATGGTGGTGTCGGAACCGAGCTGCGCGGCATTACCGCTGTAGTTGCCCAGCGCGACGAGGTCCATGCCGCGTACCACGGCGCCGATCATGGGCACGCCCACCTGCACCGTATCCACCTCACCCGACTGCAGGGCGTTGAGGGAGTCGACGCCGGTCGCATAGGGGTTGGCGATGTGCACGTCGAGGCCGTGCTTCTCGAAGAAGCCCTGCTCCAGGGCGATGGGCAGGCCGAGCTGGTCGATGCCGGACACCATGCCGGCGTTGAGCGGGATGAGGTCGTCATCCTGTGCGTTGGCCGCGAGTGGCAGGGCGACTGCCAACCCGGCGGCAAGGGCAAATGTCTTGATCATCCTTATCCTCCCGTATCGAGCGGCGCCACCTCCACGACCCAGAAGGGCCGTGCGAGAGAGGTGAGGTCCGCTCTATTGACTCCGCGCACCTGCACGGAGTTCTCGTTGGTGCCCGAGACCCGGCCGTGCTCCTGGAGCTTTCCGATGTGGAAGCGCTCCGGAGGGAAGGACAGGGTTACGAGCACGTCGACGCGACGGCGGTCGTCCGGCACGCCAGGGGCGATCTTGCCGGGGGCCGCCAGATAGAGCCAGGTTTGAAAGACGGCTGTCGCCACCAGCACGACAAGGATGACCTTGCCGCGGGTGGTGGCCAGAGCTGCGCGCAGCAGCTTCATGCCGAGCGCACCAACTGCAGGACCTGGTTCGAGAGGTCCTTGAAGTCATTGTCGTGGACGAGGCTGTCCCAGACCCGAGGACGCGGCAGGGAGATATCCACCTCGGCCAGCAGGTTGCCGCGGGCGAGCACGACCACCTTGTTGGCGAGGAAGACGGCCTCGCCCACGTCGTGGGTGATGAAGACCACCGTCGGCCGCCGCTCCTCCCAGATGCGGGTGAGTTCTTCCTGCAGCGTCATGCGGGTCTGTGCATCGACGCTGGCGAAGGGCTCGTCCATCAGCAGCACGTCGGGATTGTTGGCCAGCGCGCGCACCACGCCGACGCGCTGCTGCATGCCGCCGGAGAGCTCGTTGGGATAGCGGTCGGCGGCGTGTGACAGGCCCGCCATCTCCAAGTACTCGTCGGCGATACGCGCCCGCTCGACCTTGCCGACGCCGCGCATCTTCGGGCCGAAGGCCACGTTCTCGCGCACGGTCTTCCAGGGGAAGAGGGCGAAGGACTGGAAGACCACGCCGCGATCGGGGCCCGGCCCGCTGACCTCCCGGTCGTCGACCAGGATGCGCCCGCCGGTCTTGGGCACGAAGCCGGCGATCATGTTCAGCACCGTGGTCTTGCCGCAGCCCGAGGGGCCGACCACGGCAACGAAGTCCCCTTCCTCCACCGTGAGGGAGAGGTCCTTGATCGCCTCGACCTGCGTGCCGCGGTAGGGGTCGAAGTAGGTCTTGGCGAGATGTTCGAGAACCAGACTTTTCATGACGAGACCAAACCCCAACGTTGGCCGGTCGCGCGCTCGATGGGCGCGAGGATCCAGCTATCGACGATGTACCAGAGAATGCCGAGCACGATCATACCGACGACGATTTCCTCGACCGAGCCCGCGCGGCGCGCGTCGAACATGAGGAAACCGATGCCGCTCGTGCCGACGATGATTTCGGCGGCGATGAGTGCGCGCCAGCCGTAGCCCAAGCCGTTGCGCAGGCCGGTGATGATGTTGGGCAGCGCGCCGGGCAGCGTGACCTCGAAGAGAATGCGCGGCCGCGAGGCACCCAGGCTCTGGGCAGCGCGCCGGAGTTCGGGATTGACCGAACGGATTCCCAGGACGGTGTTCAACACCACGGGGAAGAGCACCGTGTAGACGATGACGAAGGTCATGGTCGTCAGCCCGAAGCCGAACCAGATCAAGAGGATCGGTAGCCAGGCGATGTCGCCGATGGCCTGAAAGAACAGCAGGATCGGCCAGGAAACCTCGTGGGCGCGGCTGTTGAGTCCGATGAAGATGCCCAGAGGTATTGCCAAGGCCATGCCGGCGGCAGCGCCCACGGAGAGCCGGACCACACTGTCACCCAGGTAATCCAGCAGGATGCCCTTGTAGAGCAGCTCCCAGGCTTTGATGAGCACATCGCCGGGGCCGGGCAGGAAGACGCGCGGGAAGAGCTCCAGCCAGACCACGAAGGACCAGAGTGCGATCAGCGGGATGAAGGGGATCAGGGCGGCCAGCCCCGGCCACTTGATCGTCATGCGAATGTAGTAGCCCCAGAGGGTCTGCAGCGGCCTCATGAGCGTTGCACCATTCCCCAGCGCTCGACGGTCGCGCGCTCGAGCGGGGCGAGCAGCAGGCGGTCGAGCAGGAGCCAGATGATGCCGATGACGATCATCGCGAAGACGATCACCTCAGTGCGATAGAAGTCCCGTGCCAGGAAGAGCATGTAGCCCAGGCCCGTGTTGGTCGCGATCATTTCGGCGGCGATCAGGCCGCGCCAGGCGAAGCCCATGCCGGTGCGAATGCCGGTGACGATGTTGGGCAGCGCGCCGGGCAGCAGCACCTGGGTGAGCATCTGCCAGTGCCCTGCGCCCAGAGAGGCCGCGGCGTGGCGCAGCGGCATGGGAATGGTCGAGACACCCAGAAGCGTGTTGTAGGTGACCACGAAGAAGACCGCGTTGAAGATCACGAAGGTGATCGCCCCGAAACCGTAGCCAAACCAGAGCGTGGCGATGGGGATCCAGGCGATGCCGGCCAGCACCGAGAAGAAGCGCAGTGGCGGCGTCAGGAAGGTGGAGATGCCGCGGCTGACCCCCATGGCGATACCCAGTGGCACCGCGGTGACGATGGCCAGGACCGTGCCCACCGACACGCGCAGCAGGCTCGCGCCCACATGGGTCAGCAGCGTGCCGTCGATAATGGTCTTCCAGCCGGCGCTGAGCACCGTGGGGACATCGGGAAAAACGCGCGGATTGACGTCCAGCGCCATGACCAGCACCTGCCAGACCACCACCAGGCCGAAAAGCGGCCAGAGGAAGCGCAGGGCTTGGCGCACGCGCGACGGAGCGGGCCGGAAGATAGTGGTCTGATCAGCGGCCATAGCTGCAATCCTGCCCTAAACTCAAGGCCTGAAGATGAACAAGCGCCCTTCGGCGGCTGGCTTGCACCAGGATCTCCTCCCCGACCAATTTGCTGGGCGGCGGCAGGACGGCGTCACCGATCTCACCCACCTTTGTTTGCCCACACTATGGACATTTGCCCACATTTCGCGGAGAAGTATTGTCGCAGGCTTGACCGCCGTCAAGCCAGGCTGGCGGGCTTCCGGCCGAAAGGCCACCGCGAGGAACAAGCGACCCGGTCGACAGGCAACGAGGTGGCGCAGATGGAGGTGTTCGAGGGCAGCGGAAAGGGACAGGCGCGGGGCGCCCGGCGCGGGATTGCGGTGCAGGGGGCGGCGGCCTTTTCCAAGTACATGGCCGTGCTCCAGGCCGTGGCCGACGAGCCGGGGCGGCTGGATCGGGCGGGCCTGGCGCGCCAGATGCCCTATCCGCGCGGCACGGTCTATCGGCTCGTCTCGGCGCTGGAGGCCGAGAACCTGCTGAACGAACACGCCGACGGCACGCTCCATCTTGGCCACCGACTGATCAGCCTGGCCTCGCGCAGCTGGGAGAACTCGGACCTGCGCAGCACTGCGCACGATCATCTTGAGGAACTGCGCCGGCTCACCGGCGAAACCGTGCACCTGGCGGTCCCCAGCGGCTTGGGTATGGTCTACATCGACAAGCTGGAAAGCCCCCACACCGTGCGCATGACCTCGCGCATCGGCACCTACGTCGACCTGCACACCACCTCGGTGGGCAAGGCCTATCTCGCTGCGCTGTCCCCCGACGCGCGCGCTGCGCTGGTGCAGCGAATCGAGTTCCGGCCCCGCACGTCGAACTCCATCACCGATGCGCCGACCCTGCTGCAGGAGGTGGAGCGGGTGGCGCAGCAGGGCTACTCGGAGGACCGAGAGGAGCAGGAGCCGGAAATCCGCTGCTTCGGGGCCGCGATCCTCGACCGTGACGGCGCTCCAGTCGGCTGCGTCAGCGTCAGCGTTCCCACTTTCCGCTTCGATGCCCAAACAGCCAAAGCGCAGATCGGCCACCTCAAGCGTGCCGTCGCGCGCATATCCGCTGAGTACGCGACTCTCGTTTAGAGGGTCTTCGTTAATCGGCCTGCAGGTACCAGTCGTACTCTTGTGGCGAGATCAGCCAGTCGAATTCGTCGTATTCCGCTTCCTTGCAAGCGGCGTAGAGCTTGGGATAGTCCGCGCCCAGGTACTGGGGGATGATCTCGGAAGCGAGGAGCTGCTCCAGTGCCCGGCGCGGACGCATGGGCAAGGCCTTATCGAAGCTCTCTCCTGCGTTGCCATCGTGCGGCGCGCCGGGATCGATGCGATTGACGATGCCGTGGTGAATGCCGGCGATCATGCTGGCCAGAGCCAGGTAGGGATTGGCATCGGCGCCGGCGACCCGGCTTTCGATGCGCCGTGCCTTGCCTGAGCCGATGGGCACGCGCATGGCGACCGAGCGGTTCTCGAAACCCCAGGAGCGGGTGATCGGCACAAAGATGTTCGGCTCGAAACGCCGGTAGGAGTTCACGTTCGGCGCCAGGAAGGCCATGGATTCGGGCAGCAGATCGAGCACGCCGCCGATGGCGTGGCGCAGAGTGTCGCTGGCTAGGGCTTCGCCGCCGTCGAAGACGTTGTTGCCCTCCTCGTCGTAGAGGCTGACGTGTAGGTGCAGGCCGCTGCCGGCTTCTTCGGGATAGGGCTTGGCCATGAAGGTGGCCTGATAGCCGTGCTTGCGGGCGACACCGCGCACCACCCGCTTGAAAAGCACGCAATGGTCGGCGGCCATGAGCGGGTAGGTCTCATGGCGCAGATTGATCTCGAACTGGCCGGGCGCGTACTCGGCACTGATCGCCCCAGTGGGAATGCCCTGGGCGTCGCAGGCATCGGTGATGTCTTCCAGCAGGTCTTCGAAGCCGTCCACCTGGTCCATGCCGTAGACCTGGGTGCCGCTCTCGCGCTTGCCCGTGAGGGGGGAGAGCGGTGGCTGCGGCCGCCGGCCCTCGGCCCGCTCCTTGTCCAAGAGATAGAATTCGAGCTCGAAGGCCACGACCGGGCGCAGGCCCAGTTCGCGCAGGCGGCCCAGCGCGCGCGCCAGAACGTTGCGCGGCTCGAAGGCCAAGGGCTGGTTCTTGCTGTCGGAGAAGGTCAGCAGCAGCTGCCCCAGCGGCCGCTTGGCCCAGGGCACGGGCTTGAGTGAGCCAGGAATTGGCCGGGCAATGGCGTCGGGATCGCCGTCGGAAAAGCCCTTGCCGCCGGGATCGTGACTCTGGCCGTTGGTGTCGAGCAGGAAGACCGACGCCGGGAAGGTGACGCCCGATTTCCAGACGCTCTTCAGGTCCTCGACCGGATAGCGCTTGCCGCGGATGACGCCGGAAAGATCGGCAAGCAGCAGGTCGATGGCGACGGTATCGGGATGGTCGGCGAGGAAGGCCGCGACCTCGGGGTGAAGTTCAGAGCTGCTGTCCGGCATGATACCCTGGAAGGACGTTGCGTATGCCGCATCATCCTTCGCCGCAGCGGTGCTGGCAATGTTAATGCAACGGCGGCAACGCAGCGGTGTTGGCCGCCGCCGCTGCGTTCAGCCGTTGGTGCGCGCCTTGTCCACCTCGCTCTCGGTCATGCGCGCGGGCGAAGGGATGCCTACCACGTTGTAGCCCGCATCGACGAAGTGAACCTCGCCGGTCACTCCGGCGGACAGCGGCGAGAGCAGGTAGAGCCCGGCCTTGCCCACCTCTTCCAACGCGACCGCGCGGTTGAGCGGCGCCTGGTCCCGGCTCCAGCCATAAGTGAAGCGGGCATTGGTGATGGCCGAGCCGGCCAGGGTGCGCATCGGGCCGGCCGAGAGCGCGTTCACCCGCTTTCCCTCGGAACCCAGGTCGGTGGCCAGGTAGCGCACGCTGGCTTCCAGGGCGGCCTTGGCGACACCCATGACGTTGTAGTTCGGCGTGACCCGCTGAGAACCGAGGTAGGAGAGGGTGAGCAGGCTGCCACCCTCGCGCAGCATCGGTCCGGCTGCGCGGGCCACCTCGGTGAAGGAGTAGCAGGAGATGGTGAGCGTCTGGGCGAAGTTGGCGCGCGTCGTGTCGAGGTAGCGCCCCTTCAGCTCCTCCTTGTCGGAGTAGGCGATGGCGTGCACGACGAAGTCGATCTCAGGCCAAACCTTGGCCAGCTCCTCGAAGGTGCCTTCCACGGCACCCGGCGCGGCAACATCGCATTCCAGCACGATGTCGCTGCCGATTGACTCGGCGAGCGGCCGCACCCGGCGGGCAAAGGCCTGCCCCTGAAAGGTGAATGCCAGCTCTGCCCCTGCTTCGTGCAAGGCCCGGGCAATGCCCCAAGCGATGGAGTGGTCATTGGCAACGCCCATCACGAGGCCGCGCTTGCCCGTCATCAAACCCATGAGTCTTGCCTTTCCGCTTCGTCTGCGCTGGCGCCGGGGGAGGAGAAGGTAAGGGGCATCCTCAGGACTGCAGGCGCCGGAAGGCGAGGCTGCAGTTGGTGCCCCCGAAGCCGAAGGAGTTCGAAAGCGCGCAGTCGATCCGCGCGTCTTCCGCGTTATTGGCCACGATCGGCACGCCCTCTGCCTCGGGATCGGGATTGACGATGTTGATCGAGGGCGCGATGAAACCCTCTTTCATCATCAGCAGCGTGTAGATGGCCTCGGTGACCCCGGCCGCACCCTGGGCGTGGCCGGTCATGGACTTGGTGGAGCTGACTTTAGGGGCTTTCGCGCCGAAGACCTCCTTGATCGCCCGCAGTTCCACACTGTCGCCCACCGGCGTCGAGGTGCCGTGGGCGTTGATGTAGTCAACGTTCGTGTCCTGCAGGTCCGCTGTCGCCAGCTTCATGCAGCGCACCGCACCCTCGCCGGAGGGTGCGACCATGTCGGCGCCGTCGGAGGTGGCGCCATAGCCCACCAGTTCGGCATAGATCGTGGCACCGCGCGCCTTGGCACGCTCCAGTTCCTCCAGCACCACCACGCCGCCGCCGCCGGTGATGACGAAGCCGTCCCGGTCGGTGTCGTAGGCACGGGAGGCAAGCTCCGGTGTGGCGTTGTGCTTCGAGGAGAGAGCGCCCATGGCGTCAAACAGCATCGACAGCGTCCAGTGCAGCTCCTCGCCGCCGCCGGCAAAGACCACGTCCTGCTTGCCGTACTGGATCAGCTCCGCGGCATTGCCGATGCAATGCGCGCTGGTCGAGCAGGCCGAGGAGATGGAGTAGCTGTGGCCCTTGATCTTGAAGGCGGTGGCCAGGTTGGCCGAGTTGGTCGAGGACATGCAGCGCGGCACCATGTAGGGCCCGATGCGCTTCACGCCCTTGCTGCGGGCGATGTCGGCCGCTTCCACCTGATTCGCGGTGGAGGGACCGCCGGAGCCCATGATCAGGCCGGTGCGCTCGTGACTGACGTCGCTCTCACCAAGGCCTGCGTCGGCGATGGCCTCCTGCATGGCGATGTAGTTGTAGGCCGCGCCTGCACCCATGAAGCGCAGCAGGCGGCGGTCGATGTGGTCCTCGAGCGCGATGTCGACCGAGCCTTTGACGTGGCTGCGAAAGCCCCGCTCGGCATAGTCATCGGCAAAGACGATGCCCGAGCGCCCGCCCCGCAGCGATTCAACCACTTCCTGACGATTGTTTCCGATGCTGGAGACGATGCCCAGGCCGGTGACGACGACGCGTTGCATGATACTCTAACCCCGTAGCTTGCGTTCAGCCGGTGCCCGCCGCGCAGGCGGCACGCGGTCCTTCAGGCTGCCTGCGCCGCGTCCTGGAACAGGCCGACCTTCAGATCCTTGGCTTCGTAAATGGTGTTGCCATCGGCTTTCAATACCCCGTCGGCAATGCCAAGCACGAGCTTGCGCATGATGACGCGTTTGAGATCCAGGTGATAGGTCACCTGCTTGACGTCCGGCAGCACCTGGCCAGTGAACTTGACCTCGCCGACCCCCAGCGCGCGGCCGCGACCGGGCGCGCCGAGATGTCCGAGGAAGAAGCCCACGAGCTGCCAGAGCGCATCCAGGCCCAGGCACCCGGGCATCACCGGATCGTTCTCGAAGTGGCAGCCGAAGAACCAGAGGTCCGGGCGCACGTCCAACTCGGCGATGATCTCGCCCTTGCCGTGAGTGCCGCCCTCGTCGCTGATGTGCGTGATGCGGTCGAACATCAGCATGGGCGGCAAGGGTAGCTGCGCATTCCCCGGGCCAAAAAGCTTGCCGTGGGCGCAGTCCAGCAGTTCCTGATAGGTGTAGCTTAGCTTCTTTTCGGTCACGGCCTCACCATAGGTGACTGGGTTGCGGAAGAAAAGCGACTGCCTTTCGCTCCATTGCTGCATGCCCGTTGAGGTCACCCGCGAGGGCCCCTGACGGACGTTGCGAATTGGGGAGAAAAGGGCCGCAGGATGCAAGAGCTAACCGCCGCGCCTGGGGAATCGAGCGTGGAGAAATACCTTCGACCCATTCCAATTTTCTCCCCAAGCGCATGAAAACCTCTTTCAATTTATGCTAAGCCGACTATATTCCAGCCATGTCCACGATGCGACCATACAGTGGCCTGATCGACCGCCTGAAGGCCGTCGGCCTGCGACCCACGCGGCAAAGGCTGGCCCTCAGCCGTCTCCTTTTCGAGGAAGACGGCTCGGCCGACCGTCATCGTCACGTGACTGCCGAGCAGCTTCACGGCGAGGCGCTGGACGGCGGCATCCGGGTGTCCCTGGCCACGATATACAACACGCTGAACCAGTTCACGCGTGCTGGCCTGTTGCGTGAAGTGGTGGTCGAGCCCGGCCGTTCCTACTACGACACCAATGTGGACGACCATCATCACTTCTACTTTGAGGGAAGCGGGCGCCTGCTCGACATTCCCGGCGAGAGCGTGCATCTCGACCGCCTGCCGGAAGCGCCCGAAGGGTCGAGCGTGCGGCGCGTCGACGTCATCATCCGTCTGAGCGACGAAGGCTGACGCCTGCCTCCGGCATTGCCGGGGGATCTCATTGATCATTCCTTGCCGACCAAAAGCTTGGAAGTGTGATTGGAACGCTTCTAAAGTGTTGACCTGAGCGGCTGTTCCTGCTTAACTATGATCACAACGCGTCACCGGTGGGGTCCCTTCTCGGGGCTTCGCAGCACGGCGCCGCAAAAAAGCCGAACCGGCATTTTCGAAGTTGATCAGGAAGGGAGAGATCAATGGCTGCGTTAAAGGGTTCCAAGACCGAGGCCAACCTGAAGGAAGCCTTCGCGGGCGAATCCCAGGCGAACCGCCGCTACCTCTATTTTGCACAGAAGGCCGACGTGGAAGGCTACAACGATGTGGCCACCGTGTTCCGTTCCACCGCTGAGGGTGAGACGGGTCACGCGCACGGTCACCTCCAATATCTCGAGGAAGTGGGCGACCCGGCCACCGGCGAGCCCATCGGCGACACCCCTCTGAACCTCAAGTCTGCCATCGCCGGCGAGACCCACGAGTACACCGACATGTACCCGGGCATGGCTCGTACCGCCCGTGAAGAGGGTTTTGACGAGATCGCGGACTGGTTCGAGACGCTGGCGAAGGCTGAGAAGAGCCACGCCGGTCGCTTCCAGAAGGCGCTCGACACGCTCGATTAATGGCGTGCAAGGCGGGGTCGGACCAGTCCGACCCCGCCTTTTTGCTTTAACCCCAATTGAAAGCGATGCCCTCCACCCGTTGTTGCTGGAGCAAGGCCTGCGCTTTGGGGTGAACTTTACTCAAGGTGCAGGGGAGATCGGCGATGCGCGAGGGCAGTCTGGATGCCCCGGTCCGGCATCCGATTCGATGGAACGACCCGGATTTCTACGACTGGGAAAAGATCAACGACGAGCTGGAGCGGGTGTTCGACATCTGCCACGGATGCCGGCGTTGCTTCAATCTCTGCGATTCCTTTCCCCTGCTGTTCGATCTGATCGACGATTCGCCCAGCGGTGAACTCGATAGCGTCGATCGCAGCGAATATAAGAAGGTCGTGGACGCCTGCACGCTCTGTGACATGTGCTTCATGGTGTCCTGCCCCTATGTGCCCCCGCACGAATTCGACCTCGACTTCCCGCACCTCATGCTGCGCTACCGCGCGGCCGAGCGGCACCATGGCCACAAGCTCGGCATGGAAGGCGAACTGACCAAGACCGACCGCAACGGCAAGCTTGCTGCCATCGCCCCCTGGCTCGCCAACTGGGCCAGCGAACGGAGCAATGGCCTGACGCGGCCGCTGCTGGAACGGGTCGCCAAGGTGGACCGCCAGGCCGACCTGCCGAAGTATCACGGCAAGCCTTTCATCAAGCAGGCGCGCAATCCCGAGACGGTGAACAGCGCGGCGCCGGCGGCCGGACGCAAGGCGGTGCTCTATGCCACCTGCTTCGTGAACTACAACAATCCTGACATCGGTGTGGCCACGCGCCGGGTCATGGCGCACAACGGCGTCGAGACCGAAGTGGTCTATCCGCGCTGCTGCGGCATGCCGCAGTTCGAGCAGGGCGAGGTCGAGAAGGTTGCGGAAGCGGCGCGCGAGATCGCCGGCGAACTGATCGGCTGGATCGAGCGCGGCTACGACGTCGTGGCCCTGACCCCGTCGTGCGCGCTGATGATGAAGTTCGAGTGGCCGCTGCTGCTGCCCGAGGACGAGACGATCAAGCGCGTCTCCCAGGCCACCTTCGACGTGACGGAGTACGTGGTCGACATCGCCAACAAGGAAGGCCTGGCCGAAGGGCTGCAGCCGCTGGACGGCGGTGTTGCCCTGCACATCGCCTGTCACGCCCGCGCCCAGAACATGGGCAACAAGGCGCGCGAGATGATGAAGCTGGTGCCGGAAGCCGAGATCAAGCAACTGCCGCGCTGCTCCGGCCACGGCGGGTCCTGGGGTGTCCTGAAGGGCAACTTCGAGACTGCGCTGAAGGTGGGCAAGCCGGTGGCTCGGGACACCTACAAGGCCGGCCACAAGTACGTGGCTTCGGAGTGTCCCCTGGCCGGGACGCACATCCTGCAAGGGCTGGAGCGGATCGACGCCGACACCGCGGCGGAAGATAAGAAGCCCGTGCCGAATCGCGCGCACCATCCCATCGAGCTGTTCGCGCGCGCCTACGGCTTGATCGATTGACCTTGCCTCAAGGAGGCCTGCCATGACGAAGAAGACCGAGATCACCCGCGACGACATCTGGCCGATGGAGCGCTACGAGGCGGAGCGAAAAGGCCTGCGCAAGCAGCTTGTCGAGCAAAAACGCAACCGACGCTGTGAGGTCGGACCGGTCTGCACCTTCTATTTTGAGAGCTACGAGACCATGTGGGCGCAGATCCACGAGATGCTCTACATCGAGAAGGGGGGCGAGGAGCAGATTGCCGATGAACTTTCCGCCTACAACCCGCTGATCCCTAAAGGCAACGAACTCTGTGCTACCGTGATGTTCGAAATCGACGATCCGGTGCGCCGCAAGGCCTTCCTGTCGCGCCTGGGTGGTGTGGAGGAGACGGCCTTCTTCGAGTTCGACGGTCATCGTGTGCTTGGAAAGCCGGAAGAGGACGTTGATCGCACCACCGCGGACGGCAAGGCGTCTTCGGTGCAGTTCATCCACTTCACCTTCACGCCTGAGCAGATCGAGGCCTTCAAGACGCCGGAAACGCGGGTGATCCTGGGGTTCAGCCACCCGCAGTACTCGCACATGGTGGTGCTGAACGAGGCCACGCGGGAGGCCCTGGCTGGCGATTTCGCTTGACCCGCGCGGTTCCTGCCCAATTCTGACACCTCGGTCCATGTGGATCCGAAGAGCGAACCAGCGGCAGGGCGGGGGTCTGGCACTTGGCGACGGCGGGACGGGAGGCAGCAGCACGGCTGACGACGGACCGCGACGGTTCGCAGTTGCGGCTGCTGTTTGCCGGAAGCTGGACCACTGCGAATCTCGCTGATCGCGAAGCCGAACTCGACGGAACTTTGAACCGCCGCGCGCTCGCCGGGGTCGAGCGTGCCGTCTTGTCCTTGGACCAGGTCACCCACTTCGACACGGCGGGAGCCTGGGCGACGCTGCGTACCGCGCGGCGACTGCGCGATGCCGGGGTTGAGGTCGCCATCGAGGGTGCCGGGGCGGATCGTCAGCGCCTACTGGAGGCGGTGGAGCAGACTGAGCCCGCGCCCTCGCCGCCGCGCGGCCTGCGCTTTCCGCTCAGTTTCCTGGCCAATTTGGGCAAGCTCACTCTGACCCTGGGCGCCGATGCCCGGGCTCTTACGGGCTTTCTCGGGCTGACCACCCTGGTTTTTCTGCGGGCGCTGCTGCGACCCTCGCGCATCCGCTTTACGTCCCTGATCCACCATATGCAGAAGACCGGTGTCGACTCGCTGCCCATCGTCGGACTGCTGGCCTTTCTGATCGGCGTGGTGCTGGCCTATCAGGGGGCAGATCAATTGGCGCGATTCGGCGCGCAGATCTACACCGTCAACCTGCTCGGCATCTCGGTCCTGCGGGAGATGGGCATCCTCATCACGGCGATCATCGTGGCCGGGCGCTCCGGCAGTGCCTTCACGGCGCAGATCGGCACGATGAAGGTGAACCAGGAAATCGACGCCATGCGCACCATCGGCCTCGATCCCGTCGAGGTCCTGGTCTTGCCGCGGGCCCTGGCGCTGGTGCTGGTGATGCCGCTGCTCACCTTCTATGCCAACATCATGGCGATCCTGGGCGGCGGTCTGATGGTGTGGGTGCTGCTGGGAATCGACCCGGCCGCCTTCGTGCGCCAGCTCCACCAGTCTCTCAACGTGGAAGCCCTTCTGGTCGGCATGATCAAGGCGCCGGTCTTTGCCTTCGTCATCGGCCTTGTCGGCTGCTTCGAGGGTTTGCGCACCGGCGGCAACGCGGAATCCGTTGGCACCCAGACCACCAGGGCAGTTGTGGAGGCCATTTTCCTCGTCATCGTCCTCGACGCCTTCTTCTCCGTGTTCTTTTCAGTGATCGGAGTCTGAGCGGTGGAGCAGGATCCCGCCATCCGCATCAAAGGCTTGCTGACCCAGTTCGGCAGCAACGTGATTCACAAGGATCTGGACCTGAACGTGCGCCGCGGTGAAATCCTCGGGCTCGTCGGCGGCTCCGGCAGCGGCAAGTCGGTGCTGATGAACACCATCATCGGCCTGCGCAGGCCCAATGCGGGCAGCATCGAGGTTCTGGGCCAGAACGTCGACCAAGCGAACTCCGCGACCCTCAAGTGGCTCAGCAGTCGCTGGGGCGTGCTGTTTCAGGATGGGGCGCTCTTCTCCTCCCTGACGGTGCGGCAGAACGTGGAAGTGCCGCTGAAGACCCACACCGAACTCTCCGAACACGCCTGTGCCGAGCTGGCGGAAATCAAGGTGGGGCTCGCCGGGCTGCCCCCTGATGCTGCACACAAGTATCCCAGTGAGCTCTCCGGTGGTATGCGTAAGCGGGCGGGCCTGGCGCGCGCACTGGCGCTGGATCCGGACATCCTGTTTCTGGACGAACCGACTGCGGGATTGGATCCCATCGGGGCGGCCAGTTTTGACAGCCTGGTGCAGGAACTGCAGCGTGCACTGGGCCTCACCATCCTGATGGTGACGCACGATATGGATTCGCTTTACACCGTCTGTGACCGTGTGGCGGTTTTGCTGGACCGGCGCATCAAAGTGGGGACGATTGCGGAACTGATGGAAGACTCCCACCCTTGGATAGCCGAGTACTTCGGCGGACCCCGTGGCCGCGCCGCTGCCGATGCGCGCCGGCGGGTGACCGATGGCCGGAAAACCTGAGCCATGGAAACCCGTGCAAACCATGTGCTGGTGGGCCTTTTCGTGCTGCTGCTCGGCATCGGTGCCATCGCCTTCGCGATCTGGATCGCCGCCCTGCAGGCGGACCGCCAGGTCAACAGCTACCTGCTGGTCTTCGACGGCGCGGTGACCGGTTTGTCGACCGGCAGCTCGGTCAACTACGAAGGCGTACCGGTCGGTCAGGTGATGAACATCGATCTCAGCGCGCGTGACCCGGGTCGGGTGAGGGTGACGATCTCGATCGATGCGGATACGCCGGTGCGCCGGGATACGGTTGCCACCCTGGAACTGGCTGGTTTGACCGGCGGCCGCTACGTCCAGCTCAGTGGCGGCAGCGCCGACGCACCGCTGCCGCGCCGGCAGAACGGCGAGACGCTGCCGCAGCTCCAGACGCGGGCATCGCCTATCGAACAGGTGCTGGCCGGCGCGCCCGACATCATCACCGCGCTCAACTCCATTCTGCTGCGCACCGAGGCGATTCTCAGCGAGGAAAACACGCGCAACGTGGAAGTGATCCTGCAGGAAGGGGCCGCGACCATGGGCAATATCAACGACACCAGCGCCGTGGTCGCCGACCTGGCGCGGGACCTGCGTAGCGAACTGGGTGTGATCATGCCCAAGCTCGAGAGTACCTTCACGGCTGTGGAGGGCGTGGCCACCAACATCGACGCCGCCAGCCGCGAAGCGCAGCCTACTCTGGCCGAGTTCCGGCAAGCCGCTCGCTCGGTAGACCGACTCGCCAACGATTTGAACGGTCTGGTGGAGGAAAACCGCCGCCCGCTCTCCGACTTCACCAATTCGGGTCTTGGCGAGCTTTCCAGCCTGCTGGGCGAGCTGCGGAGGCTTGCCGGCAATCTGAACCAGATATCCAATGACCTGCAGAGCAATCCCGCCGGCTTCCTCCTCGGCGTTCCCCCCGACGGCTACAGGCCCAGCAATGACTGACCGACTTCCCGTACGGCCCCAGCGCCGCCTCCTCTTTCGCTCCCTGGCCGCCGCCCCACTGCTTCTGCTGGCAGGCTGCGGCGGCCTGGTCGGACGCGATCGTGACAGCGATCGTCAGGTATTCGCCCTGAACGACGTTCAACCTCCGACCGGTACACCGGTTTCCTGGCAACTGGCAATCGACGAGCCGGCGACACCAGCGATGCTGAACCGAGCGCGCATCGCCCTGCAGCGGGCCGATGGCCAGTTCGACTACTTTGCTGATGCGAGCTGGAGCGACAGGCTGCCGTCGCTCGCGCGCCTCGTGCTTATCCAGTCCTTCTCCAACAGCGGACGGATCCTGGGCCTGGCAGAGGACACCTTGACCCTGCGCGCCGACTATCAGCTCAGGTCCTCTCTGCGCGCCTTCCAGGCCCATTACAGGCAACAGGGTGAGCCTCCGGAAGCCGTGGTGGCCGTCGGCGTTCAACTTGTGCGCCTGCCGGAGCGGGTTGCCGTCGACGCGCGGGTGTTCGAACGCCGCCGGCCGGCGCAGCGCGACTCCCTCTCGGCCATAGCGGGGGCGCTGGACGCTGCTTTTTCTGAGGTGCAGCAGGAACTGGTCGGCTGGGCGCTGACCTCTGGAAGTCGCGACTACGCCTCGCGCCGCTGAACGAAGTCTTCCAGGTCGGCGAAGAGATCCTCATCGTTGATGATGCGCGGCACTTTGTTTTGGCCGCCCAGCTTGCCGCGCTGTTTCATCCAGGCCGCGAAGCCGCCCGGACCAACCAGTCTGATCTCCGGCTCTCCCATGCCCACACCGCCGCTGCGGTGAGCGCGATAGTCGTCATTGAGACGTGACAGCTCTTCATCCAGCACCGCGGAGAAGCGCTGTAGGGCGCCTGGGGCCGGTGAAGCGGCAAACTCCACGTAATAGCGATGGCATCCCAGCACCTCGCCATCGGCGCGCGGGTGAACGGCACCCATGGCGTAGTCTGTGATGTCAGCGCCGATCGCTTCCGCGGCAGCGGTGACCGCGGTTTCGATTTCCTCGGCGATCAGGTGTTCGCCGAAGGCCGACATGCCGTATGCCGTGCGCCCGGTGATCAGCAGGCGCGGCGGATCGGTTTCGATGAAGCGCACCGTATCGCCCAGGATGTAGGACCAGAGACCGGCCGGGGTGGTCATCACCACCGCGTAATTCACCCCCGGCTCCAGATTGCCGACCCAGTGCCGTTTCGGCTGCTCGGCGTTCAGCTCTTCCAGGGGCACGAATTCGTAGAAGACGCCATGATCGAGGTTCAGCCGCAGGCCTTCGCCTTCACCGCGGTCGGCCACGGCGATGAAGGCCTCGCTCGCGGCATAGACCTCGCGCAGTTCGGCGTGGGAGCCGGCGAGCATCTCCTCGAAGCGGTGGCGATAAGGGCCGAAATTCACGCCGCCGTGCACCAGGAGCTCCAGCTCCGGATAGGGATTGGCCGCGCTGTCGCCTCGCAGGGCGCGCACCCGCTCCAGAAGGATGAGCAGCCAGCTCGGTACGCCCGCCAGTACCCGAATCCGTTCCTCCAGAGAGGCCTGGGCCAGGCGCTCCAGCTTCTCTTCCCAGTCGGCCAGCAGCGCCAACTCACGCTCGGGGAAGGAGAAGGGGCGGCCCCAGACCGGCAGGGTGTGCGTGATGATGCCGCTGAGATCGCCGCTGTAGACCCCCGGCGCTTCCTCCACCAGTTCGGTGCTGCCGCCCAGCATGAAGGATTTGCCGGCGAAGAGACGCGATTGGGGGCGCGCAGCGAGGTGGAAGGCGATCACGTCCAGTCCGGAGCGTGTGTTGTTGCTCAGGATGGGCCTGGTCAGGGGAATGTACTTGGTGCGCCCGCTGGAGGTGCCCGAGGTGACCGCAAAGTAGGGAATGCGGCCGGGCCAGGTGGCATTCTCTACCACCGGGAAGGCTGGCTCCCAGTATTCCTTCCAAAAGTCTTCGTAGCTGCGCAGCGGCACCCGCTTCTGGTACTCGCTGACGGTGAGGTCGGGGGTGAGCCCATGCGCGCGTCCGAAGCGTGTTCCTGCACCGAGCCTGAGCAGGCTGCGCAGGATCTTCTGCTGCGTTTCTGCTGCGTTGAGCGTACGCAGCTGCTTCAGCCGCCGGCGCCCGAGGAGCCGGAACAGCGGCGTTACGTCGATCACCGGCCCGGCTCCAGGCTCTGTCTCTGCACGGTGACGGCCTCCACGCCCTCCGGCGTCAGGGGAAGCTGCAGGTACTCCCCTTCCAGCCAGAGCGGGATCTGGTCGTCGAAATGGGCGCTGCCCAGCCACCCGTCCTGACCCCCGAACAGCACCGCCCAGGTGGCGTCGGGATCGGCCATGTCGGCCAGGAAGCGCGACTGAGAACCATAGCGGGCGCTGTGACGCTCGTTGGTGAGCCCGTGGGCGGTCTTCATCGGCGTTTCCCGCGAGCCGCCGATGGGCCAGTCGCCATAGGTGAAGAAGCGCCCGATCACCGGCGCGTTGGCCAGGGGATGGGACGCGCGCAGCCGATGCATGTCGCCCCAGGTTTCGAAGTCTTCGGCATCCTCCGCGGCGGCCGCAAGCGCCCGGCTCAGTGCGGCTTTGCGTTCGGCATTCGGCATGGCGGCCAGGTCGCGCTCCAGGAAGACGACGAGGAAGTTCCACTCGTTCACCACCTCCGCCAGATCGTCGCCGGCTTCCTCGCCCAGGCCGTTGATCTGCGGCAGCAGGTGGTAGAGCAGCAGTTCAAAGGCCACCGGAGCCGGCGAGTGGGCGGCATAGTCGCCGTCCCAACCGCGCAGGCGGGACAGGAAGTCCTCGTGCTCGCTGCTCTCGGGCAGGGTGTCGATGGCCGCGAGCAGCGCCGCCGCCAGGCGTTCGGCCGCGAGCGAACGGGTGTCTCGCTGCAGGGCGGCCAGGTCTTCCAGGCTGGTGCGCTCCTGGCCGGCGAGGATCTGCTGCAGGCGCTCGACCCGCTCCGAAGGGCTGAAGAAATAGCCCACCTTGATGCCGTCCTCGGTGGGGCGGTTGTTGGCCGACGCGAGGAAACCCTCCGGGGGATTGAGCGACCAGGGCAGGTCGCGCACGTCCAACAAGCCCTGCCAATGGGTGGAAGGGTCGCTTGCATCCAGCACCAGGTCTTCCGGCGGGAACTGTTCTCGCTCTGGCAGCACCAGGGCCATGATCTGTCCGATGTTGCCCTGAGTGTCCGCGAAGAGCATGTTCTGCGGCGAAAGGCCGAAGCCGGCAAAGGCCTCGCGGAAGCTTTCCGGCGTGTCGGCGCGCATGGCCCGCAGCATGGCGCTCAACTCGTCGGTGTTCTCATGCCCGACCCAGCGCAGCGCCAGGGTCTCGTCGGCGCCGTTGGTGATCATCTCCGCATCGGTGATCACCGGCCCGAAGGGCGTGGTGCGGACCTCTCGCTTGGCAGAGAACCAGAAGCGCTGGCCGATGTGCGTCTCCTCCACTTCGAACGCCTCCTCCGGCAGGCCGGAGACGTCGTAGAGGTCGCTGCCGGCGGCGCGCATGTGTGTGCCGCTCCAGGCCATTGCCGGCGTGCGCCCGAGCGCGACGAAAGGCAGGCCCGGCACCATCATGCCCACCGCGTGGTAAGAGGGGGACTTGATGCCGGCCAGCAGCCAGAGGTTTGGCAGGAAGAGCCCCAGGTGCGGGTCGCCAGCCAGCAATGCGCCGCCGCTGGCGCTGCGTTCCGGGGAGACCACCACCGTGTTCGAGCCGGAGCGGCTCTCTCCGGCCAGCACCTCGCTGAGGAGCGCGGTTTGGGTGTTCTGTCGGAAGCTGGCGGTGCCGTTTAGCCCGGCCTCCAGAGTGCGCTGCCAGAGTTCCATGAATCCCGGATCGCCCCGCGCGCCCAACAAAGCAAAGTAGGCCAGCCAGTTGACGTCGGTGCCGGCCATGCGGCCGATACGCAGCAGGTCCTGCGGTGTCCAGGGCTCGTCCGACAGCGCAAGCAGGCCCGCCTCCGGTGGAGGAGTTGTCTGTTGCGCCTGATAGTGGTTGAGGCCGTGGGTGAAGGCCTGCAGCCAGTCACGGGTTTCCTGCGGCATTTCGGCCCAGATCTCATCAACCGCCCTGCCGAAGTCGAGGATGCGTAAGGCATGGTCGATGTCGCTGGTCAGTGGGCCTGCGGTTTCGGAAAGGCGCCCGCTCGACAGGCGGCGCAGCATCCCCAGTTGCGCGCCGCGCAGGTGCGCATGCACCAGTCCCAGGCTGAAGGCCAGGTCGCGATCCGTCTCGGCTTCGATGAAAGGCACCATCTCGGCCGACCAGCTGATGGTGACGGCACTTTCGAGGGGCAGATCCTCGGTGGGGAAGCTGGCAAGCCGCGTCTGGCGGTCGACCTCGCCCGGCCACAGCGCGCTGCAGCCGCCGAGCAGCAGCAGGAGAGCGAGCAGAAACGGAAAAGGGCGCAGGCCGAGCGTCGCAGTCACGGGATCTCCGATGAGCTCCGGCGCCCGGCGGGCTGCCGGGGCGTTGCTGGTACCAGCAAAGATGGGTCCGGCCCTGTGCCAGTCAACCGGTCTCGCCCGCGGTTTCCTCCGCCCTTCTCAGGCGCGCTTGAGTTCGCTCAGCAGGGAGAGCTGCGGCGAGTTGGGATTCTCCCGGTCGGTCAGGCGGGTGGGATAGTCCCCGGTGAAGCAGGCGTCGCAGAAGGCAGGCTGTCCCGAATCCCGGCCGGGCCGGCCCATGGCGCGGTAGAGGCCGTCCATGGAGATGAAGGCCAGGCTGTCCACGTCCAGGTGCCGGGCGATCTCCTCGACAGACATCTGCGCAGCGAGCAATTGGCCGCGTTCGGGCGTGTCGACCCCATAGAAGCACGGATCGGTGATCGGCGGGGAGGCGATGCGCATGTGCACTTCCGTCGCGCCGGTGGCGCGGACCATCTGCACGATCTTGCGCGAGGTGGTGCCGCGCACGATGGAGTCATCGACCAGCACCACGCGCTTGCCTTCCAGCATGGGGCGATTGGCGTTGTGCTTCAGCTTGACGCCGAGGTTACGGATTTCCTGGCCGGGCTCGATGAAGGTCCGGCCGACGTAGTGGTTGCGGATGATACCGAGGTCGAAGGGCAGCTTCGATTCCTCGGCGAAACCCAGGGCCGCCGGCACGCCGGAGTCCGGCACGGGCACCACCAGATCAGCCTCGGGCAGACTTTCGCGCGCCAATTCGCGGCCGATGGCCTTGCGGGCCTCATAGACCGACGTGCCCTCGATCACCGAGTCCGGACGGGCGAAATAGATGTACTCGAAGACGCAAAAACGCTGCCGGTTGCCGCTGGTCACGCGGATTGAGCGCGGCTCGCCCTGGCCCAACACGACCATCTCGCCGGGGTCGACGTCGCGGACGAACTCGGCTCCCATGATGTCGAAGGCGCAGGTTTCCGAGGCGAAAAGCCAGGCATCCCCCAGTCGACCCAGCACCAGCGGCCGCACGCCCAGGGGGTCGCGCACGCCGATGACGGCATCGTCGGTCATGGCCACCAGGGAATAGGCGCCTTCCACCAGTGCCAACGCGCCCAGCATGCGGTCGATCAGGTTGCTGCCGGCCGAGGTGGCGATCAAGTGGATGAAGACCTCGGTATCGGAGGTGGACTGGAAGATCGCGCCGCGGGTGACCAGTTCGCGGCGAAGCGTGGTGGCGTTGGTCAGGTTGCCGTTGTGGGCCAGCGCGAAACCGCCCAGAGACAGGTCTGCAAACAGCGGCTGCACGTTCCGCAACAGGGTGTCGCCGGTGGTGGAGTAGCGATTGTGGCCGATGGCGGCGTGGCCCACCAGGCGGGACATCACCGCTTCGCTGCTGAAGATATCGCCCACCAAGCCCAGTTCGCGGTGCGCGTTAAAGCGCTGACCGTCGAAGGTCACGATGCCGGAGGCTTCCTGTCCACGATGCTGCAGCGCATGCAGGCCGAGGGCAGCGTGGGCGGCCGCATCGGGATGGCCGTGGATGCCGAAGACGGCGCATTCCTCGTGGACCCGGTCGTCG
Organism: Aquibaculum arenosum; assembly: GCF_029222965.1. Lineage (GTDB taxonomy): Bacteria > Pseudomonadota > Alphaproteobacteria > Kiloniellales > DSM-21159 > Aquibaculum > Aquibaculum arenosum. The sequence goes on from NZ_JARHUD010000001.1 coordinate 247,458, forward strand.
TCAAAAGGCAGACCAGGCTGCGGCTCAGGGGTAAAGCGTGACGCGGGCATGTGCCTCAGTTTCCTTCCCGGATCGAATCCAGCAATCGATCCATCTCACGGCGTGGCAAGTCGTCGTAGCCGGCAGCCCCCTCGGTGGCTTCGCCGTTGCCGGCCGCTTGAGGGGTGGGTTGCAGGGGCGGCAGGCGGAAATCAATCACCTCGCCGTCGCCGTTCGGTTGCTCCAGGGCATCCTCGATCCGCAGTTCGGCCGGGACCAGGGTGCGAATGTAGTCGGCGCCGGTTTCGACCAGGGGCAGGGCGCGCGCTTCCTGAAGCCAAGCAGGGTGCTCATCTGCCGGCATGAGCCAGGACACTCCCAGCCAGATCAGGCAGACGATCACCACCCCACGCAGCAAGCCGAAGACGACGCCGAGCGTCCGGTCGAGAAAGCCCAGGCTGCTGTCCTGGACCCGTCGCCCGATCATGCGCGAGATGATCGACAGCAGGATCAGCGCCACCAGGAAGATCGCGACGCCCGCGCCGATATCGGCAAGCAGTTCGATCGCGATCATATCCCGGGCAATCTCCTGCACCGGAGCGAAGAACCACAGGGTCGCAAAAACCGCGCCGATCCAGGCACCGATGCCGAGAACCTCGTTGACGAAGCCGCGGGAGAAGGCGAGCAGCGCTGAAAGCAGCAGCACCACCAGAATAATCAAGTCGGTGACGTTTATCGGCAGCCAATCCATGGCCGGGCATCGCTCCTATCAGGCTTTGTCTGCACCGCCGCCGGCGGCAATGCGCGCCACCAGATCCTGAAGGTGGCTCATCTCCTCCAACCGGATCCCTTCCGGCGGAGACAGACGCCGTCCGCGGCGCGGCGGCAGCAGGGCGCTGGCAAAGCCCAGCTTGGCGGCCTCCTTCAGCCGAACCTCGCTCTGGCTGACTGCCCGGATCTCGCCCGACAGGCCGATTTCGCCAAACACCACGCATTCCTCGGGTACGGGCCGGTCGCAGGCGCTGGATACCAGCGCGGCGGCCACCGCAAGGTCCGCTGCCGGCTCTCCGATGCGCAGTCCACCTGCAATGTTCAGATATACGTCCTTCCCGGCCATCACAAGCCCGCAGCGCGCTTCGAGCACCGCAAGGACCATGGCCAGCCGGCCGCTGTCCCAGCCCACCACGGTGCGCCGCGGCGTGCCCAACGGCGATGGGGACACCAGAGCCTGGACTTCCACCAGCAGCGGGCGCGTGCCCTCTAAGCCGGCAAAGACCGCTGCACCGGCGATATTGCCGCGCCGCTCGGCCAGGAAAAGCTCGGAGGGGTTGGCGACCTCCATCAGTCCGCCGTCGGTCATCTCGAAGACGCCGATCTCGTCGGTCGGGCCGAAGCGGTTCTTTGTAGCACGCAAGATGCGGAACTGATGGCCGCGCTCGCCTTCAAAGGTCAGCACGCAGTCGACCATGTGTTCCAGCACCTTCGGGCCGGCGATCATGCCGTCCTTGGTGACATGGCCGACCAGCAGTAAGCAGAAGCCCCGGCGCTTGGCGACCCGCACCAGTTCCTGGGCGCTGGCGCGCACCTGTGCCACCGTACCCGGGGCGGATTCCAGGGCATCGACATGCATGGTCTGGATGGAATCGATGATCACCAGACGCGGCGCATCGGGGCGGTCGAGCGAGGCGACGAGGTCGCGCACGGAGGTGGCGGCCGCCAAGCGCACCGGCGCCTTGGACAGGCCCAAACGTGCGGCGCGCAGGCGCACCTGCTCCACGGCCTCTTCACCGGAGACGTAGATCGCTTCATTGCCGGCCGCGAGCGCGGCCGCGGCCTGCAGAAGCAGGGTCGATTTGCCGATGCCGGGGTCGCCGCCCACCAGCACAGCCGAGCCGGGGACCAGGCCCCCGCCGCACACGCGGTCGAACTCGCCGATGCCGGAGACCAGGCGCGGTGCCGGTTTGCTTTCGCCCTCCAGGTCGACGAACTCGACCTTGCGTCCGCTGCGTTTGGGGCCCTTGGCCAGGCCGCCGGGTGTGCCTTCGGGCGCCGCTTCCTCAACGATCGAATTCCAGGCGCCGCAGGCTTCGCAACGGCCGGCCCAACGGCCGGAGACCGCGCCGCAGGATTGACAGACGTAAGTGCTGCGGGCGCGGGCCATCACTGGGCAACCTGAATTGGGCCGTCGATTTCTCCGGCTACGAACTGCTCGACGAAGGCGTTGCCCTCGCGCTCGATGGCGTCCATCGGGCCCTGCCAGACGATCTCGCCCTTGTAGAGCATGGCGATGCGATCGGAGATACGCCGGGCGCTGTCCATGTCATGAGTGATGGTCAGTCCGGTGGCGCCGAGATCCGTGACACACTGGCGGATCAGCCGGTCGATCAGGTCGCCCATGATGGGGTCGAGGCCGGTGGTGGGTTCGTCGAAGAAGAGGATCTCAGGACGAACGGCAATGGCGCGCGCGAGCCCGACGCGCTTGCGCATGCCGCCGGACAGCTCGGCCGGCGAAAGATCGGCCACCTCCGCGTCCAGACCCACGTCTGCCAAGCGCTCGAGGGCCAGATCGCGTGCTTCCTTGCGGCTCATCCGCTCGTGCTCCAAGGGCACGAAGGCCACGTTCTGCCAGACCGGCAGGGAATCGAAGAGGGCTGCGTTCTGGAACAGCATGCCGATGTGGCTGCGCATCTCGTCCAGTGCCGCGCCGCGCAGGCCCACCGTTTCCTTGCCGTCGATCAGAATGGAGCCGGCGTCCGGCGGCAACAGCCCGAGGATGCACTTTAGCAACACCGATTTGCCGGAGCCGGAGCCGCCGATGATGACCAGCGATTCCCCCTTGGCGATGTCCAGGTCCACGCCATTGAGCACGTGATTGTCGCCGAAGGACTTCTTCAGTCCGCGAATGCGGATCTTGGGCTGGTCCTGGCTGGCCGCGGTCATCCGAAAAAGAGTCCGGTGATCAGGTAGTTGAAGCAGAGGATGAGGATCGAAGCCGAGACCACGGCATTGGTGGTCGCGGTGCCCACGCCTTGAGCGCCCCCGCGCGAGTGATAGCCGTGGTAGCAGCCCATCAGCGTGATCAGGAAGCCGAAGGCCGCCGCCTTGACCAGGCCCGAGAGCACGTCCTCCAGTTCCATGAAGTCATAGGTGTTCTGAAGATAGGCCTGGGGGTTGAAGCCGAGCTGGCCGGTAGAAACGAGATAGCCGCCCAGCACGCCGATGATGTCTGCGGTCAGCACCAGCAGCGGCAACATGGTCACGCCCGCGATCACCCGCGGCACGATCAGATACTTGAAGGGATTGGTGGCCAGGGTGACGAGCGCGTCGATCTGCTCCGTCACCCGCATGGTGCCGATTTCTGCTGCCATGGCGGCGCCGATCCGGCCGGCGACCATCAGGCCGGCCAGCACCGGCCCCAGCTCGCGGGTGATCGAGACCACCACGACGTTCGGGATGGCGCTCTCGGCCGAAAAGCGGGCAAAGCCGGTGTAGCTCTGCAGAGCCAGCACCATGCCGGTGAAGATCGCGGTGAGACCGACCACGGGGAGGGAGTAGTAGCCGATCTCGATCATCTGCCGGCCGATCAGCCGCGGATACCAGGGGCCGCGCAGGCAGTGCCACAGCGTCAGCCCGGCAAAGAGCGAGAGGCGGCCGGCGGTTTCGAGAAAGGATAGGAAAGCGCGCCCAAGTGGCGTCAGAAGAGGAACCACGCCTAGTCGTCCCGGTAGATGCGATGAGAGCGCCGGCCGAGGGACGTCAGGATCTCATAGCCGATGGTGCCGGCCTGTTCCGCCAAATCATCCACTCCCTGTTGAGGACCCAGCAGGTCCACCAGATCGCCGGGGCGGAGCCGGTCCTCGGGCAGATCGCTGATGTCCACAGTCACCACGTCCATCGACACCCGCCCGGCCAGCGGCAGGCGCTGACCGTCATACCACGCGAAACTGCGTCCCGACAGGCAGCGCAGGAAGCCGTCGGCATAACCCAGGGCGATTGTTGCGATGCGGCTGGGGCGCGGGGCCCGGAAGCTGGCACCGTAGCCAACGGCCCTACCTGGGTCAATCGAGCGGATCTGCAGCACTTTTGCTTGCAAGTGAACCACTTGGCGCATGGGGTTGGGCTTGCCGGGTACTGGATTGACCCCGTAGTGCGCCGCCCCGGGCCGCCCGAGATCGAAGTGGAAAACCTGACCGAGGAAGATCCCAGAGGAGTTGGCGAGACTGGCCGGGGCCGCCGGGAGACGCTCGCGCGCCCAGCGGAAGCGCTCGAGTTGCTCGGCGTTTTGGGCATGAGTGGGCTCATCTGCGCAGGCGAGATGGCTCATGATCAGGCAGGTCTCGATGCCCGCCAGGCGCTGCGGCTCCGCGGCAAGGCATTCTACTTCGCTGTCGGGAAGCCCCAGCCGGCTCATGCCGCTGTCGGTCTGCAGTGCGGCGGGCAGGCTTTTGCCCAGACTGCGCGCCTGTGCAGACCAACGCTCGACCTCCTCAAGGGAATTGAGCACCGGGATGAGGTCGGATTCGACATAGTCGGGCTCTGCTCCGGCGAAGAGGCCGCCGAGCACGTAAATCTGGGCCTCCTGCAGGCAGCGGCGCAGGCGCAGCCCCTCGTCGGGCAGGGCCACGAAAAAACTGCGCGCCCCGGCCTGCCAGAGTGCCGAAGCGGCCTGTTCCAGGCCGAGGCCGTAGCCATCCGCCTTCACAACCGCCGCACAGGGCACGGCTCCCAGTTCCTGCTGCAGGCGTTGATGGTTGGCGCGCAGCGCCCCAAGGTCGATGGTCAGGATCGCCCCGGCGCGGGCCGCGGCACGGTCAATGGGCATCGGGCAGGTACTCGTCGGCTATGTAGTCGCCGAAGCGGGTGGTGTCGCCGTCGAAGGTCAGCTTGCGGATGCCGATGGGGCCGTGACGCTGTTTGGCGACGATCACCTCGGCCAAACCGTAAACCTCTTCGCAGCGCTGTTTCCACCGCTCGTAGCGTTCGTGATACTTCTCGTCATTCTCGTTCTCGCGGCGCATGGGCTCCGCACGCTCGAGGTAGTACTGCTCGCGATAGACGAAGAGCACCATGTCGGCGTCCTGTTCGATCGAGCCGGACTCGCGCAGATCCGAGAGCTGAGGGCGCTTGTCCTCGCGCTGTTCCACCTGGCGGCTGAGCTGCGACAGGGCGATGACCGGCACGTCCAGTTCCTTGGCGATGGCCTTCAGGCCGCGGGTGATCTCTGAGACTTCCTGCACACGGCTGTCGCTCTTGCCCCCTCCGGGCACGGTCATGAGCTGGAGGTAGTCGACCACAATGAGGCTGAGGCCGTGCTGGCGCTTGAGGCGGCGGGCCCGGGTGCGCAGCGCCGGTACGGAAATGGCCGGCGTGTCGTCGATGAACAGGCGCAGCGCCTGCAGTTCACGCGCCGCGTCGAAGACCTTGTCGAAGTCCTCCTGAGTGATGGCGCCCTTGCGCAAGGAATCGGAGCGTACGCCCGATTGTTCGGAGAGAATGCGTCCGGCGAGCTGCTCCGCCGACATTTCCAGGGAGAAGAAGGCGACCGTCTCTGGTTCTTCAAAGCTCTGGCCATCGGGCCCACGCTCCAGCCGACGCGACTTGGCCACGTTGAAGGCGATGTTGGTGGCGAGCGCCGTTTTGCCCATGGACGGCCGGCCCGCGAGGATGATCAGGTCGGAGCGGTGCAGGCCGCCCAACAGCTTGTCGATCTCGGCGAAATGGGTCGCCAAACCTGCCAGCGCGCCGTCGCGGCGATAGGCGGCTTCGATCAGCGTGACGGCTTCGGTCAGCGCACCGGAGAAGGGCTGCAGGCCGCCTTCTGCCAGACCGGTTTCCGCGAGACTATAAAGTCGCTGCTCCGCCTGTTCGATCTGGTTTGTGGCCGCGCTGTCCGGGTCTTGTTCGTAGGCAGACTCGTCGATGTCCTGCGCGAGGGCGATGAGCTCTCGCCGCAAGAAGAGGTCGTGGATCAGGCGGCCGTAGTGGCGGACGTCCGGGTTGACCGGCGCTGCCTGTAGTTCGGCGAGATAAGCCGCACCCCCAACGTCCGCCAGACCGCCGTCCTGATCGAAGAAGCCCTTGAGCGTGATGGCGTTGGCGAGTTGCCCGCGCTCGATCAGCTTGCCGCAGGCGCGATAGATCCGCTCATGTGCCCCATCGGCGAAGTGCTCGGGCAGGAGAAAGTCGGACACCTTCTCATAGGCATGGTTGCTGTGCAGAATTGCGGCCAGGAGCGCCTGCTCCGCCTCCAGATTGTGTGGGGGCAGGCGCTGGAGGGCGGATTCCTCCTCGGATGCGACGAACTGAAGGCGCTGTGTGGGTTCCATGGCCCGAGACTAGCAGGTGGAAGCCGGAAAGGGACGCGGTGAATCAGGTGGAAAGCGGGGAAAACCTGAAAAGCCGTTTAATATCAGCCTGTTAAGAATGACCTGTTACAGGACTGGTCCGCGTTCCGGCGGTCCATCCACCAGGAAGCCCGTGATGTAGTCGAAAGCGTCCTCCACCGAGTCGGTGGGATGGAAGAGGGCGAGGTCCTTCTCATTGACCGTGCCGTGGCGCACAAGCGCCTCAAGGTTGAGGACCTCGGACCAGAACTGCTTGCCGAACAGCACGATGGGCATGCGCTTCTTCATCTTCAGAGTTTGCATCAGGGTCAGCAGTTCGAACATCTCGTCGAGCGTGCCGAAGCCGCCTGGCATGATCACCACGGCCTTGGCCATGTAAGTGAACCAGAACTTCCGCATGAAGAAGTAGTGGAACTCGAACGACAGTTCCGGCGTCACGTAATGGTTCTCGAACTCCTCCACGGGAATGGAGATCGTCAGGCCGATGGAGCGGCCACCCGCCTCGTAGGCGCCCCGGTTTGCTGCCTCCATGATGCCGGGCCCGCCGCCGGTGCAGACCACGAAGCGACCCGGATCGCCGGGCAGCGCCAGGGACCATTCTGTCAGTTTGCGGGAGAGTTCCCGAGTGGCCTCGTAGTAGATCGCCAACTCGCGCAGGCCCTCGTGATCGCGCGCGCTGCCGTCCTCGATGCTGGCTTGCGAAGGCACCCGCGCGGAGCCGAAAAAGACAATGGTGTCGAGGATGCCATTGCGGTCAAAGCGATCGAGCGGCTCGTGAAATTCCGATAGAATGCGCAGCGGTCGGCCGGCCCGGCTGTTCAGGAACTCGCTGTTGGCATAGGCCTTGGGGGCCTTGGTGGTGGGGGTGTCATCAGTCATTGGGGCAGGTTACCCGTAAGTTGTGGTGAAGTTGGGGCAGATGATCCCCTTGTGCTGACGGATCAGCAGCCTCGGGCCGCCGGCCAGGCAGTGTTGATCACCTCGCGGTGGGGCAGCAGCCAGCCCTCGATGGCATAGCCCAGACCGCTATTGCCGCACCATTTGCCGCGTCCGTCCAGCCATTGGCGCTGGTGATAGGCCTCCAGCACCGCGGCCAGGATCTCCTCGCCATCGAGGTCGTCGGGAAAGAGCGTCGAACGCTTGCACTGCCGGCCGGGCGCATTCGGCTGGCAGACGCGGGCGACGTAGATGCCGTGCGCATCGCGTGGCCGCAGGACCTTGTCGATCTCCGCTTCCCCCGGTGTTGCTTCCCCGAGGGTGGCGTGGAAGCCGACGGCGTCGCCCCGGCGGTTAATCTCGCCGCAGAACAGGTGGGTGAGATTGACCGGCGGCGTGGTCTCCGACCAATGGGGCGCCTCGCTGGTGCAGTCAAAAGCCCGCACCGGCGCACTCAGCGTCACGAGGAGCAGGCAGAGAGTAAGGAGCGAGCCGGAGCGCACGGGTTTCGATCCCACATAAGCAGAGGAAGGCCGACCGAAGGTTCGGCCCGGCTTCCGGCCTTGGCCAGCTGCCTCAGGCACTGTTACATAAACGCATACGGGAGACAGTCACAAGACGGCGGAAGGAGCAGGGCGGTGAACCCCTTTGAACAGGATCTTGATCGCAATTCAGCCAACTATGTCCCCCTTTCGCCGCTGTCGTTCCTGCCCCGCACAGCGGCGATCTATCCTCAACGCACGGCAGTGGTGCACGGACGCACCAGCTTCACCTGGGCGGAGGCCTATGAGCGCTGTCGCCGTCTGGCCTCGGCACTGGCCGATCTGGGGGTGAGCAAGGGCGATACGGTGGCCGTCATGGCGCCGAACACGCCGCCGATGTGGGAGGCACATCACGCAGTGCCCATGCTGGGTGCTGTGTTGAACGCGCTCAACGTGCGCCTCGATGCCCGAACCATCGCCTTCATCCTGGCGCATGGCGAGGCGAAGGTCCTGATCACCGACACCGAGTTTCACCCGACCATCTCCGAGGCCCTGAAGTTGCTCGGCCGCGACCTTCCCGTGATCGACATCGACGATCCGCAAGGCCCCGGTGGGGAGCGGCTGGGTCAGGTGGAGTATGAAGACTTCCTGGTCGGCGGTGATCCCGACTATGCCTGGGACCTGCCCGAGGACGAGTGGAATGCCATCGCCCTCAACTACACCTCCGGCACCACCGGCGACCCAAAGGGCGTCGTTTATCATCATCGCGGCGCCTACCTGAACGCGCTGGGCAATGCCATGGTCTGGAGCCTGCCGCCGCACCCGGTCTACCTCTGGACCCTGCCGATGTTCCACTGCAACGGCTGGTGCTTTCCCTGGACGATCACGGCCGTGGCCGGCACTCATGTCTGCCTGCGGCGGGTCGAAGCCAAGGCCATATACGATGCCTTCGCCGACCATGGGGTGACGCATCTCTGTGGGGCGCCCGTCGTCATGCAGCTCATCCTCGGCGTGCGGCCGGAGGATCGGCGGGACTACGGACAGAAAGTGCAGATGATGACGGCCGCCGCCCCGCCGCCGGCCTCGGTGCTCGCCGCCATGGAGGAGCAGGGGATCGAGATCACCCACGTCTACGGGCTGACCGAGGTTTACGGGCCGGCCGTGGTCTGCGCCTGGCACGACGACTGGAGCGCGCTCTCCATTGAGGAGCAGGCGGAACTCAAGGCGCGTCAGGGGGCGGCCTATCCGGTGCTGGAGCAGCTGATGGTCGGCGATCCGGAGACCCTGGAGCCCGTGCCGGCCGATGGGCAGACCATGGGCGAGGTCTTCATGCGCGGCAACATCGTGATGAAGGGCTACTTCAAGAACCCTTCGGCCAGCGAGCGGGCTTTCGCCGGCGGCTGGTTCCACAGCGGCGACCTGGGTGTGGTGCACCCCGACGGCTATGTGCAGCTCAAGGACCGCTCGAAGGACATTATCATCTCGGGCGGGGAGAACATCTCCTCCATCGAAGTGGAGGATGTGCTCTACAAGCATGCCGCTGTGGCGGCGGTTGCCGTGGTGGCCAAGGCAGACGAACGGTGGGGCGAAACCCCTTGCGCCTTCGTCGAACTGAAACCCGGCGCAACGGTCGAGGCCGAAGAGCTGATCGCCTTTTGCCGCGAGCGGCTCGCACACTTCAAGTGTCCGCGCCATGTGGTCTTCGGCGAATTGCCCAAGACCTCTACCGGCAAAATTCAGAAATTCACTCTGCGCGACCGCGCCGGCCAGCTTTGAAGCAAGGCCGGCGCCGTGCGCTTAGATCAGGCTGAACCAGACTTAGGCGGTGCTATGGCCGTTGCTGAGGCTGGAAATGGTATCTTTGAGCTTAAGTTTCTCCCTCTTCAGTTCATGCAATCGAGCCTCGTCGGGATGGGGCCGCGCGCGTTCCTCGCTGATGGTCTGCTCAATACGGGCATGCTTGTCGCGGAGCATCTCGATGTGCGGTTCGATCATATGAACGACCTCCTCTCAAATGGTAGGCCAACGCGGCACAGCCCGAATTTCCGGGGGGTGCGGCGTGAGGGGAGACGGAAGCGCTGCCCCTTGATATTAAGTGTGGGTGCGAAGCCGTCGGGGCGCAATATTGCAAAATGATGAAAAGTGTCAGCGAGTCGAAACCCACCCGGTTGATTGTCGGCATCAGCGGCGCCAGCGGCGTGATCTACGGCATCCGCCTGCTGCAGGCGCTGCAACCGCTCCCGGTCGAAAGCCATCTGGTGGTCAGCCGTTCGGCCGAGCTGACGCTGGCCTACGAAAGCGATCTCAGTCTGCGCGATCTGCAGAGCCTCGCCGATGTGGTGCACGGCCGTGACGACATGGGCGCGGCCGTCTCCAGCGGTTCCTTCCGGACGCTGGGCATGGTGGTCGCTCCCTGTTCGGTCCGCTCCATGGCGGAGATCGCCAGCGGCGTGACCACCAGTTTGCTGACCCGGGCAGCCGACGTGGTGCTGAAAGAGCGCCGGCGTCTGGTGCTTATGGTGCGCGAGACGCCGCTGCATGCCGGCCATCTGCGCAATCTCCTGTCTTTGGCCGAGATGGGGGCGGTGATCGCGCCGCCGGTGCCGGCCTTCTACACCAATCCCACTAGCCTCGAGCAGGTGGTGGACCAATCGGTGGGGCGTGTGCTGGACCTCTTCGACCTGGAAAGCACTGCGGTGCAGCGCTGGGGCGAAACCGGGGAGGAGGGGGCGCGCCGGCGGCGCGGGCGCCTTGAGAAGAAGGGCGCCAAGGACTGAGATTTCCCGGTTTCGGTTCCGGCGGGCTTGCAAAAGCGGTTATGCTGCATCAGGAACAGGAATGGGGAGGCCGGACATGATCCGCAACGCTCTCTGGCTGGCGATCGCTGGCTGCCTGATGATGTCAGGCGCGGCAAAGGCCCAGTCCTGGCCTGAAGGCCCCGGGCGACAGCTCACGGAAGAGACCTGCGGCGCCTGCCACCGCACGAGCCTGATCACCAACAGCAGCGGTTATGACGAGGCCGGCTGGCGCCATCTCATCGGGACCATGATCGACCTCTCCGGGACCGACATGCTCAACGAGATCGCCGGCTATCTGGCTGAACACTTTCCGCCCAATGACCGGCGCGCCCCGACCCTGGTCGAGGGGGAGCATTCCATCCGCTTCGAGGAATGGGTCACCCCGACTCTGGGCCAGCGCACGCGCGACCCTGTGGAGGCACCGGACGGCAGCATCTGGTGGGCGGGTCAGTGGGCCGATCTCGTCGGGCGCCTCGACCCCGAAAGCGGCGAGATGGAGGAGTTCCACCTGCCCAGCGGGGCCAAGCCGCACACGGTAACCGCCGATGCCGAAGGACGCATCTGGTACACGGGAAATGGAAACGCCACCATGGGCGTGCTGGACCCCACGACCGGCTCGATCACGGAATACGAGATGCCCGACCCCGAGGCGCGCGATCCCCATTCGGCCATCGTCGACGGGAGCGGGCGGGTCTGGTTCACGCTGCAGCGCTCCAACATGATCGGCCGCCTCGATCCCGCATCCGGAGAGGTGGACCTGGTCACCCTGCCCACAGCCAACAGCCGACCCTATGGCATCAAGCTGGATTCCAGTGACACGCCCTGGGTGGCGGCCAACGGCAGCAATCGGCTCTTCCGCGTCGAGCCGGACAGCATGGCGATCGAGGAACACGAGTTGCCGGGAGACGGCACGCATGTGCGTCGGCTCGCCATCGCCGAGGATGACAGCATCTGGTACGTGAACTCAGGGCTCGGGCGTATCGGCCACTACGATCCCCGGACCCGTGAGGCGCGGGAGTGGCCTTCGCCCAGCGGCCCGGACTCTCACCCATACGCTATTGCGCTGCTCGACGGTGCGGTCTGGTTCAACGAATCCGGACAGCGGCCCGATGCTCTGGTGCGCTTCGACCCCGAGAGTGAGAGCTTCCAGAGCTGGCCCATTCCTTCGGGAGAAGTTCACGCCGGCATCATCCGGCACATGCGCCCGGCCAGAGACGGCTCGCTCCTGATCCACCAGAGCAGTACCAATCGCCTGCTGCGGGTGATGCCGGAGGACTGACGGCGCAGAGCTTTTACAGCAGGGCGAAACCCAGCAGACCCGCGGCGATGACCACGGTCCAGGCCGGTGCCCGCCAGGCGGCGAGAGCGACGAAGGCGGCAGCGGTGATCGCCATGCTCGTCGGGGAGATGACACCGGTGGTGAAGACGGGGTCATAGAGCGCCGCCGCCAGCAGGCCCACGACGGCGGCATTGATCCCGAGCAGTGCCTTCTGTGCCTTGGGCGCGCCGCGCAGGCGGGCCCAAAAGGGCAGGGCGGCCACAACGAGCAGCGCCGAGGGCAGGAAGATCGCAAGAAGCGCCACAACAGCGCCGAACAGGCCGTTGGGCGCCTGGATCTGCACCGTCCCCAGATAGGCGGCGAAGGTGAACAGCGGGCCGGGTACGGCCTGGGCTGCCCCGTATCCCGCCAGGAATGCCTCCCGCTCCACCCAGCCGGTGCTCACGACCTCGGCCTGCAGCAGCGGCAGGACAACATGGCCGCCGCCAAAGACCAGAGCGCCGGCGCGATAAAAGCGGTCGAGCGTCTGGACGATGCCATCGCCTGTCGCGCCGGCCAGCAGTGGAAAGAGCAGCAGCAAGAGGAAGAAGAGCGCAAGGCAGAAGAGTGCAGCCCGGCGACTGACCGAGACCGGCAGTCCGTCCGCCTCTGTGAGTGCGCTGTCGCCCGGCCGCAGCCACAGCAGTCCGGCCGCAGCCCCCAGGACGATGACCGTCAACTGCCCCGCCACGCCCGGGACCGTCAGGGCCAGTATCATCCCGGCAACCGCGATGGTCGCCCGTTCGCGGTCGGGTGTGAGGCTGCGTGCCATGCCGAGCAGGGCATGGGCCACCACGGCCACGGCCGCTGCCTTCAGGCCTTGGACCCACCCGGCGTCTGCACTCATACCCAGGGCCTCGGCGCCGTAGGCGAAGGCTACCAGCAGCAGGGCCGAGGGCAGAGTGAAGGCGGTCCAGGCAGCCAGCATGCCGGCATAGCCCGCGCGCTGTAGCCCGACCGCCATGCCGACCTGGCTGGAAGCCGGTCCCGGCAGGAACTGGCACAACGCGACGATGTCGGCATAGGCCCGGTCGCTGAGCCACCTGTGCTTGGCCACGAAGGCATCGCGAAAGTAGCCGATGTGCGCGACAGGACCGCCGAAAGAGGTGAGGCCCAGCACCAGGAAGATGCGAAAAACCTCCCAGGCGGACCCCTGCCTCTCGCTGACTGGGTCAGTCCTGCTCATGCTCACGGGGGAAGAGCCCCGACAGCCGCGTGGGGTCGAGCTGTGGCCAAGTGGCTTTGAGCAGGGTCAGGAGGTGGTCACGCTCGTCGCCGTCGGGCGCGGGAATCAGGGCGAGGAGGTTGGCGGCGGCGTGGGACGGGCCTCCGGTGGCCGCCGGCGGGGCCAGGGCGGATTCGAGCAACAGCTGCTCCAGCCGCTCGGCTTCCAGTTCCTGCGCCTTGATCTGCTGGCGCAGTTCTGCCGCCTCACCCAGCGCCGTCGCTTCGCGGCCCTTGAGCCATTGGCGGACCCCGCGCAGAGGCCGCACAACATGGGCGTGCCAGGGGGCAGCTTGCTCGTCGAGCCTTTGGCGCTCGTCCTGCGTGATGCGATGGCCCAGCGCGCCGCACCAGAGCGCATGCAGCAAGCGGTTCACGTCCGCGCCGCGGCTGTCCTGCAAGGCCAGGCAGGCCTCGGGGACACCAGGTCTGCCGTAAATCGCGAGGGAGAAGCTCCAGAGCCGGCCGGTGTGCTCCATGTCAGCGGTCTCCCAGGCAGATGCCCAAGCCGCGAGCGGCGTGAACCAGGGCGCCCTGCGGATCGACCCGGTGGGGCTGGTCCACCACATCGACCAGTGCGAGATCGGTGACCGTGCGCCCGGACCAGGCCACCATGCGGTCGCGTTTGCCGGCGGCCAGGAGATCGACGGCATGAACGCCGAAGATCGAGGCCATCAGCCGGTCGCGTGGCACCGGGGTGCCGCCGCGCTGCACATGCCCCAGCACGGTGACCCGGACTTCGGCCCCGGTGGCCTCGGCCAGTTTTTGGCCGATGTAGTGGCCAATGCCGCCGTAACGCGCTTTGGCGGCTCCTGGACTGGCAGTGACGGCCTCACCCTCCTCGGTGCGTACGGCCTCGGCCACCACCACGAGTGCGAAGTTGCGATCGCGCCGTCGCAGCTCGTCGATCTTGCGCTTGAGATTGTCCAGCGAGTAGGGGATCTCCGGGACCAGAATGATGTCGGCGCCGCCGGCAATCCCCGCGGCGAGGGCGATGTGGCCGGCATCGCGCCCCATGACCTCCAGGACCATGATCCGGTCGTGGCTCGCAGCGGTGGGCTGCAGGTGGTCGAGCGCGTCAGTGGCCACGCCGACGGCTGTGGCGTAGCCGATGGCCACCTCAGTGCCGGCGACGTCATTGTCTATGGTCTTGGGAATGCCGATCAGGGGTAGGTCGGCCTTCTCACACAGTCGTGAGAGGATGGCGAGGCTGCCGTCGCCGCCGATGCCGATAAGACCCTCGATCTCCAGTTCGCGAAAGCCCTCGACGATCTCCTCTGAACGGTCGAGTCGGCGGCCGTCGGGCAGGGGGAAGTTGAAGGGATTGCCCTTGTTGGTGGTGCCCAAAATCGTCCCGGCCCGGCGCAGCAGTTCGCCCTGGAAGCGGGAGAGGTCAAGGGTTTCTGCCTCCACCGGGCGAGAGAGCAAGCCCGCCGTGCCCTTGTGGATGCCGACCACGTGCCAGCCGTAACCCTCCACCGCGCGCTGGACAACCGCGCGCAGAACTGCGTTGAGCCCTGCGCAGTCGCCCCCGCTGGTGAGCACGCCAATTCTGCGCCTATTGGTCATTCTGCTGCTCAAGGATCCGTGTTAGGGAAAACAAGGTGTCGCAAAGCTTCATCCCCTGCAACTCTCCCCGGCGTTTTCACCCCCTCCCCGGGTAAAGCGGGAAGCGCTATGATGGTTTCCGGTCCCCAATCAACAGCACGAGCCCTCCAGGCCTATGAATGACGATTATGAGAACCGCGAGGAAGAGCAGGCGTCACTGCGCGCCCGCCTGGAGCAGCTGCAATTGGAACACCGGGATCTGGACGAGGTAATCGAGAAGCTTTCCGAGTCGCCGCTGAGCAATCAGTTGCAGATCCAGCGTCTGAAGAAGCGCAAGCTTGTCTTGAAGGACATGATGGGGCGCATCGAAGATCGCCTGATCCCCGACATCATCGCCTGAGACATCACGATTCGACCCCGGGTTCCCGAGTGAACAGCAGGTAGTCGAATCGGTCTGAAGGTCCATGGCGGTAGGTTTCTTGCAGCCTGTAGCCTGGAAGGTGTTTCAGGGCGTCGCTACCCATCAGGATCACGGCGCGGGGCCGCGGCAGGAGGCGGGCAAGGCAGGCCAGGATCACCGGCTCGGGGAAAGGTTTGAAAAGGAAGCAGACCGTCACGTCGCTCGGGTAGTCAATCTTGAGTGCATCGCCCAAGATGAGCTGATGATTGCGGCTGCCCAGGCGCTCGAGATTCCTGCGACAGACACGGATATGGGAGGGAATGAGGTCCACGCCGATGATCCGTTGGAAGGGATAGCGTCGCGCCACCACAAGGGCCCGGCCCTTGCCGCAACCGATGTCCAGGAAGACATCGTTCGCAGAAACAGCAAGCGCATCGAGCGCCCGTCGCAGCACCCCCGGATGGCAGGGAAACGCGGCGGTGCGATCACCGCGCGGGGTGCCGTTTTCAGTCAGGGTTTCCTGCGTGGCCGGGGAGGTGGTGTCGATGCGCTCGTGAAAGGCATCGAAGACATAGCCCAGGCCGTAGTAGTAGCTCTTGTAAAGTGTTGCGCGCAGTCCGTCGGCTGAAAGGTTGCGCTGGATCTGGCGCGCGCGGGCAAGCACATGCATTCGGGTGTGCCCCTTTTTCTGCAATCCGGATGCCCACGGAAGCCCGGCGCGGATCCGACGCGTCGCAGATTAGGGCATCGCGCAGGCTGCTGTGCACAGTCGCAAAAGGGATAACCCGAAAGATGCGGCAGGCCACGACACCTGGGGTGAGCCGCGATGGATTTCGGCTGGTAGCGCAGCGGCAAAGCTTGTTTCGCGGCGGGTGCGAACGGATAATGCGCCAAAGCACCCGCCCGGGGAGGGCCCGGGCCAATTTGACGGGGTCGTCTAACGACGGATCGGGGGCCTTTCCGGATGATGGCAATGGGAGCGAAGGCATGACGGTGTCTGCGCCGCAGGTCGGTATCATCATGGGCAGTCAATCCGATTGGCCCACACTCAGCCATGCGGCCGCGGTGCTGACGGAGTTGGGAGTTGCGCACGAAACCCGAATCGTTTCGGCGCATCGCACCCCGCAGCGGCTTTACGACTATGCACGCACGGCCCGCGAAAGAGGACTGCAGGTGATCATCGCCGGCGCCGGCGGTGCGGCGCATTTGCCTGGAATGGTGGCCAGCCTCACGCCTTTACCGGTATTCGGGGTTCCCGTGGAGAGCCAGGCTCTGAAAGGCATGGATTCGCTGCTGTCGATCGTGCAGATGCCGGGCGGCGTTCCCGTGGGCACGCTGGCCATTGGCCGGGCGGGCGCGAAGAACGCGGGACTGTTGGCAGCCTCGGTGCTCGCGTTGCACGACGAGGCCCTGGCGAAGCGGCTCGACGCCTATCGTGCCGCGCAGAGCGAAGCTGTGGCAGAGGAGCCTCGCGACGATGGCTGAAGCGCGTTTCACCCTGCCGCCGGGCTCGACCATCGGCATCCTGGGCGGCGGACAGCTCGGGCGCATGACAGCCTTGGCGGCCGCGCGACTGGGCTATCGCTGCCACGTCTATTGCCCGGGCGCGGACGAGCCGGCCACCCAGGTGGTCGCGCGCTCGACCATTGCCGCCTATGACGACGAGGCGGCGCTGAGCGCCTTCGCCGATGCGGTGGACGTGGTCACCTTCGAGTTCGAGAATGTGCCGGCGCACACCGCGCGGGTGTTGGCCGAGCGGGTTCCGGTGCGTCCCGGTGCGGACGTGTTGCACATCTGCCAGAACCGCCTGCGCGAGAAGGACTTCCTCGGCTCGATCAATGTGCCGACCACCCGCTATATGGAGGTGGCCGGACCGGAGGCCATGATCCGGGCGCTGCGCGATTTCGGCGCGCCGGTCATCCTGAAAAGCGCCGAGTTCGGCTATGACGGCAAGGGGCAGGTCCTGCTGCGCAGCGAGGAGCAGGTGGAGCAGGCTTGGCAGGAAATGCGCAGCCATGCGCCGGACAGCCCGGCGATCGTGGAAAGCTTCGTCGACTTTCGGGCCGAGATTTCGGTCATCGTTGCCCGCGGCCAGGATGGAGCGATTGCGCCCTATATTCCGGTCGAGAACCGGCATCGCGATCACATCCTCGATCAGACAGTGGCGCCGGCGCGCATTCCGGCAGACGTTGCCGAGCGGGCCGAGGTGATTGCGCGGCACGTGGCGGAAGGCCTGAACCTGGTCGGGCTGGTCGCAGTGGAGATGTTCGTGACCACCGACAACCGTGTGCTGGTCAACGAGCTGGCTCCGCGCCCACACAACTCCGGCCACTGGACCATGGATGCCTGCGTCACTTCTCAGTTCGAGCAGCTGGTGCGGACCGTGGCCGGCCTGCCCCTGGGCGCGCCCGACCGCCATTCCAATGCGGTGATGCGTAACCTCTTGGGCGACGAAGCCGGCCGCTGGCGAGAGATTCTCTCAGATCCTGCTGCGCGCCTGCATCTCTACGGCAAGGGGGAGGCGCGCCCGGGCCGCAAGATGGGTCACGTCACGCGCCTGTCGCCGCTCGGCTGACGCTTCGCTGCCTGCCTTCTTCACCTGCCCGTACTCCGAGACCATTCGGGAGATAAAACCTCGCCATGCTGCGTCACATTGTCTTCTTCTCCGCCAAGGATCCGCAGGATATCGAGCGGATTCAAGAGCTGCTTATGCAGCTCGGCACCATCCCCAGCGTGCGACATTTCGAAGTGGGCCAGAATATCCGTCGCGACCAGTTCTCCTCGGAAGTGGATCTGGTGGTCTACGGAGAATTCGAGGATGAGGCGGCCTTGCAGGCCTACAAGGCACACCCGACTTATGCGGAGTGCATTCGCCAGGTGAAGCCGCTGCGCGATCTGCGCGTTGCCGCAGACGTTCGCGCCGACGTAACCTGACGCCCTGTTGCGCTTCGGCCCGCAGTGGGCCGGTCCAGAATGGAGAAGTTGACCGTGAAGGCTGCCCTGCCGACATCCCAGCGTGCCACCCGCCTGTCCATTGGCGCTATTTTTGCCGCGCTCTGTGCCGGCATCATCATGTTCGATGCCGTCTTGGCGCTCGGTATCGGCCTGGATTGGGCGATTATCGGGCTTCTGCACCTGTCCGAGAGCTTTGCCCTGGCCGGCGGTGTCGTCGCGCTGGCACTGGCGGCACTGTCCGGGGTGTGGCTGTTCCGGCGTGCCTGTGAGGCTGAGCGGGAGCTTGCGCAGCCGGACGCCGTCGCCTGATATCACCGGCGGCGGCTGCCTATAGCCTCAGCGGAGCGGTTCTTCCACCCGGAGACCGTACTCTGCGCCCAGGTCCAGCAGCTCCTCCCAGAGCGCCAGTGCGAAGCTGCGCGTGACGTAGAGATCGATTTCCTCGCGCGCCCGCGCGTGAAGCGTCACGGCCTGATGCCCAAATCGGGTGAGGGCGCAATGGCCGGCGGGGAAGGACTCCTCAATGAGATCCAGCCCGCAGCCCTTGGCCAGCAGATCGCGCGCCTTTGTACCGGCGATGCGGATGACGCAGCGGGCGTGGTTGATGTCGGCCACGGCCACCGCCGGACGATCGGCAAAAGCGTCGCGCAGCGTCCGGACCAGATCGGGCCGCTTGTCCTCGGGCACCACGACGAGCCATCGGTCCGGGCCCTGCCAGAGCAGAGCGCCGGCCTCGTTCTCATGGGCCCGACTCGGGGCCGGCAGTTCCAGTCCCACCAACTCACGCAGCGTGGCGGCCACCGCTTCCCGGTCTTCCGGAAAGCAGGAGACGAGAGCCACGGAGAGGCCGCGCCGCTCACTCGAAGACAGGCGGGCGGCTGCCGGGTCCGTGGTGCCGTGAAGGCCGGGATGATAGGCGCCCTCGAGGGCGGACAAACGCTCAGGCATGCAGGCGCTTTCCTTCGGGATCGAAGAAGTGGGGAGAGACCACCTCCACCTTGACGGTGGTGTTGTTCAGCGGGTTGGTGGCGTAAAGCGTCGTGCCCATCCGCTCCGCACCGTCCTTCAACAGGCCCAGCGCGATGTTCTTGTTGAGCGTGATGGAGTAGGTCGGGCTGGTGGCATAGCCCAGCATCGGCACCGGCGCCTGCGCCTTCGGGTCCTCGACCAGTTGGGCGCCGCCGGGAATGCGCTTGTTGTCCTCGAGAGAGACCAGCCCCACCAGCGCCGGACGGTGCGGGTCGGCGGTGACGGGCCGTTCCTTGAGGCGGTGGCCGATGTAGGGCTTTTTCGTCGAGCAGAGCTTGCCCAGCCCAAGGTCGGCGGCGGTGGTCTGTCCGCTGAGCTCGGGCCCCGCGGCATGGCCCTTTTCGATGCGCATCACCGCCATGGCTTCCGTGCCATAGGCCATGATCTCGGAGTCCTGTCCGGCCTCCATCAGGGCTTCCCACACCGCCAGACCGTGATCGGCGCCGGCCGCGACTTCATAGGCGAGTTCGCCGGAGAAGGAGATGCGGAAGATGATCACTGGCTTGCCGGCGATGCGGGCATGCACCACGCCCATGAAGGGCAGGGCCTCGTTGGAGACCTCGGCTCCCTCCACCGCCTTCTCCAACACCGCGCGCGAGCGTGGCCCGGCAATGGCCATGGCGGCGATCTGGTCGGTGACCGAGGCGACATGCACCCGCAGGTCCGGCCAGCAGGTCTGGAGGTGATACTCCATGTGGCTGAGGATCCGCGCCGCATTGGCCGTGGTCGTGGTCACCAGGTAGTGGCTTTCCGACAGGCGCGAGCAGGTGCCGTCGTCGAAGACCATGCCGTCCTCGCGCAGCATCACGCCGTAACGGGCCTTGCCCACGGGCAGCTTCTTGAAGCCATTGGCGTAGATGCGGTTGAGGAACTCGCCGGCGTCGGGTCCCTGCACGTCGATCTTGCCCAGGGTCGAGACGTCCACCATGCCGACCTTCTCGCGCACGTGCCTCGTTTCGCGGTTCATGGCCTCGAACAGCGTTTCGTTGCCTCGCGGATAGTAGCGCGGCCGCATCCACAGGCCGGTTTCCACCATCACGGCACCCTGCGCCTCGTGCCAGGCATGCATGGGCGTTCGCCGGATCGGATGGTAGTGGCGCAGCACGTCGCGGCCGCCGAAGGCGCCCAGGCTGACCGGGGTGTAGGGCGGACGGAACGTGGTCTGCGCCAGCTTCTCCCGCGCCTCGCCGCGGGCCCGGGCCAGCACTTCCAGCGCATTGACGTTGGCCGTCTTGCCTTGGTCGGTGGCCATGCCCAGCGTGGTGTAGCGCTTGGCGTGTTCAGGGGCGCGGTAGCCTTCGCGCACTGCCTGATCCAGGTCCTTGGCCGTGACGTCGTGCTGGAAGTCGACGAAACGCTTACCCTTGCGGGTATAAACCTCCCACAAGGGCGCCGGCACGGCTTCGGCCTCCGGCTCGACGGCCGGCAGGTCGATCGGTTTGAGCGCGTGTCCCAGCGCCTCCAGCGCCGCACCGGCGGCACTGACGCCGTCGGTAAGCGCGGACGCCAGGGTCATGTGGCCGGCGGCGGCACCGGCAGAGCGCTCGGCCTGCTTGGATGTCCCAGGAACGAAGGTGAAGAGGCGGGAGTCCCATTGCGGCTTGCCGCCGGACTGGGCGTGCAGTTGCACCGCCGGGTTCCAGCCGCCCGACATGGCGAGCAGGTCGCTGGAGATGAAGCGGGTGGGCTCTGTGGGATTGCCGTCTGCATCTAGCGCCGCCACTTCGGCGCCGAGCAGATGACGGCCGCCGCGAGCGCGGACCACGACGTGATTGCTCAGATGCTCGATGCCGCGTTCCGCCAGGGCCCGCAGCAGATCGCCGCCCGGCACCGGCCGCGGATCCACCACCGCTGCCACGGCGACGCCGGCATCGGCCAGATCCAGGGCGGTGCGATAGGCCTCGTCGTGGTTGGCGAAGACCGTCGCCCGCTCGCCGGGCGTCACGGCCCAGCGATGCAGGTAGCGCCGGACCGCGCCGGCCAGCATCACACCGGGAATGTCGTTGTCGCCGAAGACCAGCGGGCGCTCGTGGGCGCCGGCGGCGATGACGACCTGCTTGGTCCGTAGGGTCCAGAGCCGCTGGCGCGGCTGATGCGCACCCGGCTGAGGCAGGTGATCGGCCACCCGCTCCACCAGCCCCATGACACCGTGGTCGTAGAAACCGAAGGCCGTGGTGCGGGTGAGAATGCGCACGTTGGGCAGGCTGGCCAGCTCGCTGGCTGCGTCTGTGGCCCAGGCAAGCCCGGCACCGGCCGCTTCACCCAGTAGGGCACCGCCCAGCTCGTTGTCCTGCTCCACCAGGAAGACGCGCGCTCCACTGCGGCCCGCGGTCAGCGCAGCGGCGAGGCCGGCAGCACCACCACCCACGACCAGGAGGTCGCAGTGGGCATGGGCCTTCTCATAGCGGTCCGGGTCCGGCAGCGTCGGCGCGGTGCCGAGGCCAGCGGCCTTGCGGATGATACGTTCATAGAAATGCCAGGCGCCCCGGGTCGGGCCCATGAAGGTCTTGTAGTAGAAGCCGGCCCCCAGAAAGGCGGAAAAGACGTTGTTGATGGCGCTGACATCGAAGGCCAGCGACGGCCAGCGGTTCTGGCTGGTGGCTTCCAGACCGTCATAAAGCTCTGCCACGGTGGCGCGCAGGTTCGGCTCGTGCCGGGCGCCGCTGCGCAGCTGCACCAGGGCGTTCGGCTCCTCGACCCCGGCGGAGAGGATGCCCCGCGGGCGATGGTACTTGAAGCTGCGTCCCACCAGCTTGACCCCATTGGCCAGCAGCGCTGAGGCCAGGGTGTCGCCGGCATAACCCTGATAGGATTGTCCATCGAAGCGGAAGGAGAGCGGTGTGCCGCGGTCGATCCGTCCGCCGTCGGGCGAGCGGTGGGGCTGTGCCTTGTTTGCCTTGGCCGCGCTCATGGCGTCACCTCGGACTTGGCAGGGGCGGCTACGACCATCTCATTGGCCGGCCAGCTGCCAGTGATCTCGTGGGTCAGGGTGTCGCGTTCGACGACGATCCAGGCACGGCAGCCCTGGATGTGCTGCCAGTGCTCACGATGGCTGCCGCGGGGGTTGTCGCGGAAGAAGACGTAATCGACCCATTCCTTCATCGGCGCATCGTCGGCAGGGCGCTGCAGCGTGGCATCGCCGCCATAGCCGAATTCGTTGAGGTCGCGGTCTCCGCACCAGGGACAGGGAAGTCGCATGCTATACTTGCCTCAATGATGGCCAGGCACCGGGCCGGCGCCTTTTTCGTCGAGCACCGCGCCCGTCTCGAAACGTTCGAGGCTGAGGGGCTCGTTGATCGGATGGGGCTGGTCGTTGGCGATGGTGTGGGCAAAGACCCAGCCGGAGCCCGGCGTGGCCTTGAAGCCGCCGTAGCACCAGCCGCCGTTCAGGTAGAGTCCCTCCACCGGCAGCTTGCCGATGATGGGGCTGCCATCCATGGACATGTCCATCACGCCGCCCCAATGGCGCAGCAGCTTGACGCGCGATAGGTTGGGAAAGAGCGACA
The DNA here is from genome assembly GCF_029222965.1 of Aquibaculum arenosum. GTDB lineage: Bacteria > Pseudomonadota > Alphaproteobacteria > Kiloniellales > DSM-21159 > Aquibaculum > Aquibaculum arenosum. The sequence continues at coordinate 269,977 of NZ_JARHUD010000001.1, forward strand.
GCCCGGCGGTGATCACGTCCTCCACCACCGGCAGATTGCCGCGTTGGGCATAGGAGTTGTAGCCGTCCAGGTCGCCGCCAAAGACCAGGCTGCCCTTGTCCGACTGGCTGACGTAGAAGTGATGTGCGCCGTAGGTCACGACCGTGTCGATCACCGGCTTCAGGGCCTCGGAGACGAAGGCCTGGAGCAGGTGGCTCTCCATGGGCAGGCGCAGCCCGGCCATGGCGGCGAGGCGCGAGGAGTTTCCCGCCACCGCGATGCCGATCTTCTTGGCGCCGATGAAGCCGCGGCTGGTCTCGACGCCGGTCACGCGATTGCCCTCGCGCCGGATGCCGGTGACCTCGCAGTTCTGGATGATGTCGATGCCGCGGGAGTCGGCCGCGCGGGCGAAGCCCCAGGCGACGGCGTCGTGGCGGGCGGTGCCGCCGCGCGGCTGCAGCAGGCCGCCGTAGATCGGAAAGCGCGCGTCCTCGAAGTTGAGGTGGGGCACCATGGCCCGCACGCCCTCGCGATCGAGCAGTTCCGCATCGATGCCGTTCAGGCGCATGGAGTTGCCGCGGCGGCGGAAGGCATCCATCTGCGCGTCGCTGTGCGCTAGGTTGAGGACGCCGCGCTGGCTGAACATGACGTTGTAGTTCAGGTCGTGGCTCAGGTTTTCCCAGAGCTTCATCGACCACTCATAAAGGTGGGCGTTGCCGTCCAGGAGATAGTTGGAGCGCACGATGGTGGTGTTACGGCCAGTATTGCCGCCACCAAGGTAGCCCTTTTCCAGCACGGCGACATTGGTGATGCCGTGCTCCTTCGCCAGATAGTAGGCGGTGGCGAGCCCGTGTCCGCCGGCGCCGACGATCACCACGTCGTACTCGGCTTTCGGCTCCGGTTCGCGCCAGGCAGGCGACCAGGCGCCGGGGCCGCAGAGGGCGCCCTTCACCAGGCTGAAAATGGAATAATGGGTCATGCTTGCGCCGCTGTGATTTGCCTTCCGGCTGCAGCGGACGGGCGCCAGTTCGCGCCCTCAGATCCGCTTTGCCGCTGCAGAGCAGGCTAGGCACTTTCGTTCTACGGCAACAATCACGGGGCGACGCCTGGAACGCAAAGACGCGACATCGCCCAAAAAGACGCAAAGCCTTGAAAAGCAACAGCCGCAGGGAACGGCAGCTCCCTGCGGCTGTAGGTGAACGAGCCTAATTGGCGCTTACCAGCCGAGCGCGCAGCCGTCCTTGCGTGGATCGGAGGCGGCGATCAGGGCACCGCACTCCCGGTCGATGCGGATGGCCTGGGCGCCGCCATGAGGGCTCTCGACAAACTTCACCTTGTGCCCCAGTGCCCGCAGGGCCTCGGCCTGGTCTTCCGTAAACCCGGTCTCCAGTGCCAGAACTCCGTCGTGGGCGAAGCTGCGCGGACGGTCGATGGCAATCTGCATGTTCATGTCCTCGTCGAGCACCGAGGTGAGGAAAGCGGCGTGGCCGCTCGCCTGGTAGTGCCCGCCCATGACCCCGAAGGGCATGAGGGCGGCGCCATCCTGCATGACCATTCCCGGGATGATCGTGTGCATCGGACGCTTGCCGGGAGCAAAGGCATTGATGTGCCCCGGCTCCAGCCGGAAGGAGGAGGCACGGTTGTTCAGCACCACACCGGACTCCGGACCGATGACGCAGCTTCCGAAACCGTGGAACAGGGAGTTGATGAAGGAGATGGCATTGCCGTCCTGGTCGACGACGGACAGGCAGATCGTGTCGCGGTGTTCCGAGCCGCCCAGATCCAGAGCCGGGGCGTCTGCGGCCTCATTCGGCGAGATGCGCGCGCGCAACGCTTTGGCGGTTTCTTCAGAGAGCAGCTGTTCCGTCATGGCGGACATGGCGGCCGGGTCACTGATGAAGGCATCGCGCTGGGCGTAGCCTTGCTTGGTGGCTTCGGCGATCAGGTGCGTGCGGGTGACCTCGTCCAGGCCGGCCATGTCATAGCCGGAGAGGATGTTGAGGATCATCAGGGCGATGATGCCCTGGCCGTTGGGCGGGCACTCATAGACCTGGTAGCCCCGATAGTCGGTGGAAACCGGCGTCACGTAGTCGGCTTTTGCCGCTGCGAAATCTTCCAGGCTGTGATGGCCGCCCAGAGCCTGCAGGCGGCCGACCAGATCCTCGGCCACCGGGCCGCTGTAAAAGGCCTTTGCGCCGTCCAGGGCGATCCGGCGGAGTGTTGCGCCCAGCTTCGGCTGGCGGTGGCGGGTGCCGAGCGCCGGGGCCTTGCCGTCAACCAGGAGCAGTTCGCGTGCCACCGAGTCGTTTGCCAGGCGCGGCACCAGTTTTTCCCAGTCCCAGGCCACGCGCGGCGTGATGACGTAGCCTTCCTCAGCATAGCGGATGGCAGGCGCCAGGATCTCGCCGATGTCCTTGCGGCCGTGGTCTTCGGCCAAACGGCACCAGGCAGCAATAGACCCGGGAACGACCACGCCGTGCGCTCCGTCTTCCGGAATCTTGGTGAAGCCTTCCTGCCGGTACCAGTCGAGCGAGGCGCCGGAGGCCGCGCGGCCCGAGCCGTTGATCGCGACGGGCTCGGAGGCGCCCGCCGGAGCATAGAGCGCAAAGCAGTCGCCGCCGATGCCGGTCATGTGCGGCTCCACGACGCAGAGCACGGCGCAGGCGGTCAGGGCAGCATCGACCGCATTGCCGCCGGAGCGCAGCATTTCCACCGCGGCCATGGAAGCCAGCGGGTGGGAGGTGGCGACGGCGGCGCTGCCGGCGTAGAGGGCGGAGCGACCGTTCTTCTGGAAATCGCGCATGGGCGAGATTCTCGCTTTCTCTCGTGTGTCGAAGGCTTTGCCTTTTGTGATAGCGGCTCGCGGGCAGGCGGTCCAGCACCGGGCCTGTTCCACGAGCCAAACGTCGGTCAGGCGGCGCCGGCCTCCGCCATGGCTGCCTCGATGGCTTCTTCCGCCTCCAGCCAGGCTGCTTCAGCCTCGGCGATGGCCTTGTCCAGTTCGCCCAGGCGCTTTTGCAGTTCGGGCACCGCCTGTGGCTGGCTTTCGTAGAGCTTCGGGTCGGCCAGTTTCCGCTCCACTGCCTGTCGCTCGGCGGTGAGGGTTTCCAGGAGTTTCTCGGCCTGACGGGCTTCCTTGCGAAGGCCTGCGGTGGCGGCGCGCGCTTCGGCAGCGGCGCGACGCTGGTTCTTGCGGGTGGGCGTGGTGTCCCGCGGCTTATCGCTTCTGGCCTCGCGTCGCTCAGCCCGGCGCTGTTCCAGGAGCAGTTGGCGGTAGTCGTTCATGTCGCCGTCGAAGCTCTGCACTCTGCCGTCCTGCACCAGCCAGAGCCGGTCGGCGACCAACTCCACCAAGCGGGGGTCATGGCTGACCAGCACCACGGCGCCCTCATAGGCCCCCAAGGCCTGGACCAGTGCGTCTCGTGCGTCGATGTCCAGATGGTTGGTCGGCTCGTCCAGGATCAGCAGGTGCGGCGCTTCGCGGCTGATGATGGCAAAGAGCAGCCGCGCCTTCTCGCCACCGGAGAGATCGCCGGCCTTGGTGGTCGCCCGGTCACCGCCGAGGCCGAAACGCGCGAGATGGTCGCGCAGGGCCTGGGCTGTCGCCTCTGGCATTTGACGGGCCAAATTGTCCATGGCCGAGCGGGAGAGATCGAGCGCCTCGGCCTGGTCTTGCGCGAAGTAGCCGACGCGCAGTTTGCGGTCCCGGTGGCAGCGCCCTTCCAGGGGGTCGAGGCGTGCGGCCAGCAGGCGCGCGAGGGTCGACTTACCGTTGCCGTTGGCGCCGAGCAGCGCGATCCGGTCGTCCATGTCCAGGCGCAGATTGAGGTTGCGCAGCACAGGTTTGCCCGGCGCATAGCCCACAGCGGCCTTTTCGAGCTGCAGGATGGGCGGGGCCAGCGGTTCGGGGTTCGGGAAGTTCAGTGTGATCGAGGCATCCTCGATCAGCGTCACGCTGGGCTGCAGCTTCTCCAGCATCTTGATGCGCGACTGCGCCTGGCGTGCCTTGCTGGCCTTGTAGCGGAAGCGGTCCACAAAGGCCTGGATATGCCGGCGCTGGGCCTCGATCCGGGCATTCTGGGCCGCCTCGTGTTCCAGCCGTTCGCGCCGTGTGCGCTCGAAGATGTCGTAGCCACCCGAATAAAGGGTGAGCTTGCCCCCTTCGAGATGAAGGATGCGGTCCACGGCGCGGTTCAGCAGGTCGCGGTCATGGCTCACCAGCAGCAGGGTGCCGGGGTAGTTCGCCAGATGCCCTTCGAGCCAGAGCGCCGCCTCCAGGTCGAGATGGTTGGTCGGCTCGTCGAGCAGCAGCAAGTCCGGTTCGACGAAGAGCAAAGCCGCCAGGGCAACGCGCATGCGCCAGCCGCCGGAGAAGGCGGAGCAGGGCCGTTGCTGGGCCGCCTCGTCGAAACCCAGGCCGGCGAGGATGCGCGCCGCACGCGCCGGCGCGCTCTCGGCACGGATTTCGGCCAGCCGCTCGTGAATCTCGGCGATGCGGGCGGGCTCGCTGGCGCTCTGGGCTTCCTCGAGGAGCTGGCTGCGTTCGCTGTCGGCGGCCAGCACGGTGTCGATGAGGCTGCGTTCGCCCCCCGGCGCCTCCTGGGCCACCGTGCCGATGCGCTGTCGGCCGATCACCTCCACGGCGCCGCCGTCGGGGCTCAGCTCCCCGGCGATTAGCTTGAGCAGCGTGGACTTGCCTGTGCCGTTGCGGCCCACGAGACCGACGCGCCAACCGCGGTTGATCGTGGCCGAGGCTCGCTCGAACAGCACGCGTCCCTCGACGCGGTAAAGAAGATCCTGGATCTGCAGCATGGCGCCTTGATAGCAGCCGCGCGCGGAGGTGGCGAGAGGGGCGCACATTGAAGTTATGGTGCGGTTGCCGCTTGCCGCCGGCGCAGCTATAAGGCGCGCGATTTCGCTTTCTCGAGCAATTTGACCCTAAATCAGGAGACAACCACCATGGCGATCGAACGCACCCTGTCGATCATCAAGCCCGACGCCACCCGCCGCAACATCACCGGCAAGATCATCGATCGCCTGGAGACCGCCGGTCTGCGGGTGGTGGCGCAAAAGCGCGTCCAGCTCACCCAGGCACAGGCCGAAGGCTTCTATGCCGTGCACCGTGAGCGGCCTTTCTTCAATGACCTCGTGTCCTTCATGGTCTCCGGCCCGGTTGTCGTGCAGGTGCTGGAAGGCGAGGATGCCGTGGCCAAGAACCGCGAAGTGATGGGTGCCACCAACCCGGAGAACGCCGACGCGGGCACGATCCGCAGGGACTTTGCCGAGTCCATCGAGGCCAACTCCGTGCACGGCTCCGACAGCGCCGAGAATGCCGCCAACGAGATCGCCTACTTCTTCTCCGAGTGCGAGATCGTCGGCTGAGAGACTGGGTGAGCCGCTCACGAAAGTGAGCTATTCAGATAAAGCCGGGGCGGCTGAAGAGGTTGCTCCGGCTTTTCTTTTCCGCAGACACCAAGCTGCTGCTTGCTTTTGACAAGCCCCCGGCGCTGCTGCACTTTCCGGGCCTGATCGTCGATTTCCGGTGGCTATACCGGAACCACCCAGACAGATGGCAAGCAGAGGAGGCGAGGGCGCTCTATGGCCGAGGATGCGGTTTCCGTCATACCGGCGCGGGACAGCTGCGTGCTGCGCTACATGCTGGAGCATTGGGCGGTGGCGCGCCCCGACGCCGACTTCGTGCGTTTCTGGCCGGGCGAAGGCTGGAGCTATGCCGAGACGCTGGCGCGGGTGCAGCGGCGCGCGGCGGTCCTGCAGCGCGAGGGCGTGAAGCAGGGCGATCATGTGCTTTGCTGGATGGGTAACGGGCCCGATCTGCTGACGACCTGGTTTGCCATCAACTATCTCGGCGCGGTCTACATCCCGATCAATACCGCGGCGCGTGGCCGACCCCTGGCACACATTCTCGACAACGCCGATGCCCGCCTGATGATCGCCGAGCCTGACTTCCTCGAGCGGTTGAGCGACATCGCAACCGGCAAGGTGGAGCGCATCCTGGTCACCGAAGCAGGAGACTTGCCCCCGGTTGCCGGCCTGTCGCTTTCGCCGCTCCTTGACCCTGATACACCGCCGCCTGCCGAGAGCCTGGCCTTGGAGCGGCCGATCGAGCCCTGGGACAGCCAGGCGATCATGTACACCTCGGGCACCACCGGCCCGTCCAAGGGCGTCGTCTTCTCCTACGTGCAGCTCTATACCATGGGTCCCGATGCCTTCGACTGCATCGCGCAGGACGACATCTGCATGATCTGTGGGCCGATCTTTCATTGCGGCTCCACGCTCTATGTCTATGCCATGCTGGCGCTGGGCGGCAGCATGGCCATGATCCGGGAGTTCAAGACGGGGACGTTCTGGCAGGCAGTGCGCGAAACCGAGAGCAGCGTGGTTCTGCTTCTGGGGGTGATGGCGAACTTCCTGCTCAAGGCGCCGCCGACACCGGAGGACAAGGACCACCCTCTGCGGAAGGCCTTCGTGGTCCCCTTCGGCGAGGACGCGCCCAAGTTCCGCGACCGCTTCGGCGTCGAGCTCTACACTGTCTACAACATGACCGAGATCGCCAGCCCGATCAGCGCCGGGCCGATCCACAGCGGCGAGGACGATCTGGGTCTCGCCGGCCGGCCGCGGCCCTGGTTCGAACTGCGTGTGGCCGATGCCCATGACCAAGAGGTGCCGCGCGGCGAGGTGGGCGAACTGCTGGTGCGCAGCCACCGCCCCTGGGCCTTGATGAAGGGCTACTATCGCAATGCCGAGGCGACGGTGGAGGCCATGCGCAACGGCTGGTTTCACACCGGCGACGCCTTCCGCCAGGATCCTGACGGGCGCTTTTTCTTCGTCGACCGCATGAAGGACGTCATTCGCCGGCGCGGCGAGAACATCTCCTCCTTCGAGCTGGAGGCGGAGGTGGTGGCGCACCCGGATGTGAAGGAAGCCGTTGCCGTCGCCGTGCCCAGCGCGCACAGCGAGGACGAGGTGTTGGTTGTGGTCACCCCGGTGCCCGGCGCCACCATCGACCCGGAGGCACTGACTCTCTTCCTGGCCGAACGGCTGCCGCGCTTCATGGTGCCGCGCTACCTGCGCATCACCGACGATCTGCCGAAGACCGCCAGCGGCAAGCTGCAGAAGCACGTTCTGCGCCAGGACGGCGTGACCGCCGACACCTGGGACCGCGAGGCGGCCGGCCTCAAACTGAAACGCTGAAAGGATCGGATCGCCCGATGAAGGAAGCCGTCATCGTCTCCACGGCCCGCACGCCCCTGGCCAAATCCTATCGCGGGGCCTTCAACAACACCACAGCCCCGGACCTGGCCGGCCACGCCATTGCCGAGGCGGTCAAGCGCGCGGGTCTGGCGCCGGAAGAGATTGAGGACGTGCTGCTGGGCGCGGCCTTGCAGCAGGGCACCACCCACGCGAACGTGGCGCGGCCGGCAGCCTTGCGCGCGGGCCTCCCCACCAGCGTTGCGGCCATGACCCTCGACCGGCAGTGCGCCTCGGGGCTCATGACCATCGCGACCGCCGCCAAGCAGGTCCTGCATGGTGAGACGGGCATCGCTGTGGCTGGCGGCGTCGAGCAGATCTCCCTGGTGCAGACCGACGCGATGAACCTTGGTCGCTGGCGGGATCCCTGGCTGATGGCGCATCGCCCGGACGTCTACATGTCGATGCTGGAAACAGCCGAGATCGTGGCGGAGCGCTATGGCGTGTCGCGCGAGGCGCAGGACGCCTTTGCCCTGCGCTCGCAGCAGCGCACCGCCGAGGCCCAGGAGGCCGGTCGGTTCGACGAAGAGATCGTGCCGCTCACCACCCGCAAGATCGTGCGCGACAAGACCAGCGGCGAGACTTGGGAGGAAGAGGTCACTCTGACGAAAGATGAGGGGAACCGGCCGCAGACAACGCTGGCCGACCTAAAGAAGCTGCAACCCGTCTTCCGCGACGGACAGCAGGTCACGCAGGGGCGGTTCGTGACCGCCGGCAATGCCTCGCAGCTTTCCGACGGCGCCAGCGCCGTGGTGGTCATGGAGCGCGCCGAGGCCGAGCGCCGCGGCCTGTCCCCTCTGGGCGTCTACCGCGGCATGGCGGTCGCCGGCTGCGATCCGGACGAGATGGGAATCGGCCCGGTCTTTGCCGTGCCGAAGCTGCTGGAGCGCCATGGCCTCGGCGTTGATGACATCGACCTCTGGGAACTGAACGAGGCCTTTGCCTGCCAGGCGGTCTACTGCCAGGAGCGCCTGGGCATTCCTGCGGAACGCCTGAACGTCAACGGTGGCGCCATTGCCATCGGCCATCCCTACGGCATGACCGGAGCACGCCTGGTCGGGCACGCCCTGCTGGAAGGCCGGCGCCGGAAAGCGCGCTATGCGGTGATCACGATGTGCGTCGGCGGCGGCATGGGCGCGGCCGGTCTCTTTGAAATCTGCTGATTCCCACGTCTGGACGTTTGCGTCAGGCGCTGTCTAATTATTATGGTGATATGCGCGGCGAAGAGCCGCTCTGCCGCGCATGCCCGCCGCGGCGTCGGAAGAGGGAGGACGGCACATGGTTGATGACAAGACCATTTATCGCGGAAGCTGCTTTTGCGGTGCGGTCGAGGTGGCCGTGAGCGGTGAGCCCTTTGCCATGGGCTACTGTCACTGCAAGGATTGCCGGGCCTGGAGCGCCGGTCCGGTCAATGCCTTTGCGCTCTGGGGGCCCGATGCGGTCGAGGTGACCAAGGGCGAGGAGTTCCTGGCCGGCTACAACAAGACCGAGGACAGCCACCGCCGGTTCTGTAGTCGCTGCGGCGGCCATGTCATGACCCGGCATGTGCCCGGCGAGTTCGTCGACGTCTATGCGGCCGTTTTGCCGGACCTGACCTTCAAGCCGCAAGTCCACGTCAACTATGCCTCTGCTGTGCTGCGCATTCCCGACGGCCTGCCCAAGCTCAAGGACTTCCCTACCGAGATGGGAGGCAGTGGCGAGACGATGAGGGAATGACGGCCGGCGCGCCGGTTCGTCAGTTGGCAGAAACCAGGCGCGCGTCTGTGTGCCACTCCACGCGGTTGCGCCCGCTGCGCTTGCCGCGATAGAGGGCGTCGTCGGCGCGCTTGATCGTCGGTTCCAGGCTGCTTTCGTCCGACAGGGCGGCGGCCACGCCCAAAGTCACGGTCAAGCGCGCACCCGTCATCGGCTCGGGCAGGGCGAGGCCGGCGACGGTCTCGCGCAGGCGTTCGGCAAGGACACAGGCCTCCTCCAGGTCCGTGTCGGGAAAGGCGACCATGAACTCCTCGCCGCCGAAGCGACCCAGCAGATCGCCCGGCCGCAGAGCCTCCGTGCAGGCGGCAGCCACGCGCTGCAGGGTGCGGTCGCCCCCGTCGTGTCCCCAGGTGTCGTTGACGCGCTTGAAGTGATCCAGGTCGAACATGCAGAGGCTGAAGGGGCGCCCTTGGGCGCGCGCTTCCGCCCAGGCGCCTTGGGCCCGCTCCATGAAGTGGCGGCGGTTGGCGATACCGGTCAGGTCGTCGCGCTCCGCCCGATGGCGCAACTGCTCCTCCAGGCGCTGCTGTTCCGCCATGGCGCTGGTCAGGCGGTGGTTGGAATGCCGCTCCTCCGACAACAAGGCGAACTGTCGTCGTTCGAGCCGCGCCAGTCTCAGCGCTGTGCCGAAGCCCACGAAGTTGGCCATACTCAGAAGCAAACCATGGGTCAGGACCCGAACCGGCGGCAGGCCGGCCCAGAACCAAGCGGCAAAAAGGAAGCCGGCCGTGAGCAGTAAGCTGGACAGGAGGATGCCCTGCAAGAGGTTGGGCACGAAGAGATAGAAGGCAAGCAGCGCGATGATCACGGCCGTGAACTGCGTCGGCAGCGTCGTCGGGCGCAGCGGTACGATCAGAATGATGCACAGCGCGATGACGATCGGAGCAACGCTGTGCAGCCAGGGCCGCGTCAGCAGCACCGGGTGCCGGCTGAGATGGAACGCAAAGAAGAGGCAGCAGCTACTGACGGTGAGCCGCATAGCCAGCAGCAGCCAGCTTTCCTGCGTTACGCCGAGGAAGCTGAAATCGGCAATCGAGAAGCTGAGCAGGATCGCTGCCGCGATGCACAGAGAAAGGCGGCTGTCGCGCTGGACGCTGCCGAGGACTGATTCCCGAAAGGCGGCCTCCATCCCGCGGTCCCGAAACTGCCCGGTGATCGGGTGCAGTTGCGGCAGGGGTTCCTCGTTGCTCTGGGCTGCCATTCGTTAGCCTAACTCAAGCGCTTTTCGATTGAACAATGCCTGCCGGCGGCATGCAACCAGGGATCCGAGGGAAGATCGACAGAGGGGTTTTGCAAATATAAGCTGTGGGCAGCAGAAAGAAGACTGCGCTGCGCGCGATTGGGGGAGAGGGGCATGGCGATTCCCGACTATCAGGCTCTGATGGCACCCGTCCTCGATGTGGCACGGGACGGCGAGATCAAGGTATCTCAGGCGGTCGAGCGGCTGGCTGAAACCCTGGGCTTGAGCGATACGGACCGGCAGGCGCTGCTGCCCAGCGGCAAGCAGACGGTGTTTGCCAACCGGGTGCACTGGGCCAAGACCTACCTGAAGCAGGCCGGCCTGGTGGAAGCCACGCGCCACGGGCATTTCCGCACGACCGAGCGCGGCCAGCAGGCGCTGTGCGAAGCGGGCGGGCGGATCGACAACAGCTACCTTGAGCGCTTTGCCGCGTTCCGCGCCTTCAAGGCGGGAGCGGCAGCGTTCGAGAACGGAGACGATGCGCCTGAAGTGAGTATCACCACTCCTGCCCAGGATGACGAGCGCACGCCGGATGAGATCATGCGCGATGCGCATCGCCGGATCGAAAGGGAACTGCGGCACGATCTGCTGGATCGCATTATCGAAGCGCCGCCCAGCCTCTTTGAACGCCTGGTAGTCGCCCTGCTCATCGCCATGGGTTACGGCGGTTCCGCCGAAGCCACGGGGCGTGCGCTCGGGCGTTCCGGTGATGGCGGCGTCGACGGAGTGATCGACCAAGACTCGCTGGGGCTGGACCGGATCTATGTCCAAGCCAAGCGCTACGGTACAGGCAATCCCGTTGGCGCCGGGGCGATCCGGGACTTCTTCGGCAGCCTCGATCGCTTCAAGGCGGCCAAGGGTGTGTTCGTCACCACCTCCACCTTCACCCGCGAGGCCCATGCCACGGCCGATTCGCTCAGCAAGCGCATCGTCCTGCTGGACGGGAATGCGCTGGCTGGGCTGATGGTGCGCCACGGGGTGGGCTGTCGTACTGAGGAGGTGCTCCACCTCAAGCGGGTCGATGAGGACTTCTTTCTCGACTGAGTCCTCGCCGGCCCGCCTGGGCGGAGCGCTTCCCTACTTGGCCGTCAGCGACTGGATCTCGGCAATCATCTCGTCGGCGGAGCGGGTGCGGCAGTAGTGGCCCTTCATCGCCTCGATGGACCGCGCATGCCCCTCGGGCGTCTCGGCGGCGCAGGCATCCTCGATCTGGGTGACCAGATAACCGCGATCAGCGGCATCGCGCACGGTCGATTCCACGCACTGGTCGGTCATCACGCCGTAGACGATCAGGTAGTCGATGCCGAGATTGCGCAGCACGTACTCGATGTTCGTGGCATTGAAGATGCCCGATGCGGTCTTGGGGATCAGGATTTCGTCACCCTGCGGCGCCACGGCCGGGATCACCTGCGCCTCCCAGGAGCCCTTGGCGTGGTGCAGGCGTGAGATCTTGTGGTCGAGGCTGCGATCGCGGCCGTCCTGGGTCAGGCTCTCGATTACGGTGTAGATGACCTCGATGCCTGCCGCCCGCGCGGCAGCCTGCAGGCGCTGCTGAGCTGGAAGTACCACCGATTCCAGGCGCTCCAGGAAGGGCAGCATCTTCTCGGCCGGGTCGCCCGCGGTGCGGGCACGCTGCAACAGCTCCGAACTGTACTCGGCATTCTGCATGTCCACCGAGAGCAAGGCGGTACGCTGGGGAACGATGGCGCGCTCGCGGTAGATCCCGCCGGGGGCGTCAATGGCCGGAAGTGCTGTCGACATAGCCTGTTACTCCAGATCAAGGATGAGAGCGATCCCTGCACGGCAGCGCAGGTTTTCGGAACTGTAATTACAGGATTGCGCTTATCACGCAACTTCGTAACGATGGCGGTACTTCATGCTCAACGCGGGAGGTGCCCTTGCCCACCAGCACCAGCGCCGGCACAGGCACCGGCAGGCGACCGGCCACCCTGGCCGATCGCATCACCGCCAGTCTGCCCTCGCTCACCAATGCGGAGCGGCGCGCCGCCCGGGCACTCCTCGCGCGCTACCCCACAACCGGCATAGAGACCGTCGCTCTTTTTGCCGAGCGGGCTGGGGTCAGCGCACCGACCATCCTGCGCTTCATCGCCAAGCTGGGTTTCGACGGCTATGGCGATTTCCGGCGCGAACTGCGGCGCGAACTGGAAGCGCAGGCACAGTATCCTCTGACCCGGCCCCCCGAGGCCGACAGCGCGGCCTCGGGGCTGGCGAAACTGGGGAGGCGCCTGAGCGATACCATCGGCGACAGCCTTGCCATGTGCGAGCGCGGCGAACTCGACCGTCTGGTCAGCGCGCTCAGCGATGAGCGCAGGGATGTCTACCTGCTGGGCGGCGATTTCACCGACGTGGCTGCCCGACACCTCGAGTTTCATCTGCGCAAGATGCGGCCGCGGGTGCGCCTGATGGACCACGACCTGATCCGCCGTGCCGATCTCCTGGCCGACCTGCGGCGCCGGGACCTCTTCATCCTTTTCGACATCCGCCGCTATCAGCGCGACAGCGTCGACACGGCCCGCCTCGCCGCGGCGCGCGGTGCCAGTGTGGTGCTGATCACCGACCAGTGGATGTCCGACGCCGCCGAGGTGGCCGACCTGGTTTTCCGCACAAGAGTGGACGGTCCCTCCCGCTGGGACAGCCTGGTTGGCATGATCGCCTTCGTGGAGGTTCTGGCCCAGGCCTATGATGAGCAGGTCTGGTCGCGCTCGCGGCAGCGGATAGAGGCGATCGAGCGCCACAGGCAGGCACTTTGGGGCGCGGAACCCGGTGCGCCCGGCGATCATAAGTGATGGAACAATCGTACTATTCGTTACCGATTGATGTTTTGAAACGATCTCTGTAACGTGCATTTCGCAAGATAACGGTTGGGATGGGCATGGCGACATCGGGCGTGACCCTGAAGGCAGAGGGGCTGACCAAGCGCTTCGGTGGCTTGGTGGCGCTCTCCGACTATTCCGTCGAACTGAGCCAGGGTGAGGTCCTGGGGCTGATCGGGCCGAACGGCGCCGGTAAGACCACGGCCTTTAATCTGCTCACCGGTGTGCTGGCTCCCACAAGCGGGCGAATCGGCCTGGAGGGGCGTGACCTGACCGGCACCAAGCCCGAAGACTTCGCTGTCGCGGGCATCGCGCGAACTTTCCAGAATATCAGGCTCTTCCGTGATCTCAGCGTCTGGGAGAATGTGGCCGTCGGCGCGCACCGGGGCGAGGGCGCCGGCTGGCTGGCGACGCTGCTGGGACTGCCCTCCGTATCCCGGAGCGAACGCGCCCTGCGGGAGCGCGCGGCCGCCCTGCTGGCCCAGTTGGACATGGAGGAGATGGTCGACCGGCGTGCCGGCGACCTGCCCTATGGCCTGCAGCGCAAGGTCGAGATCGCCCGCGCGCTGGCGACCCGGCCGAAGGTCCTGCTGCTCGACGAGCCCGCTGCCGGCATGAACGCGACGGAAACCGCCAGCCTCACCACCATGCTGCAGGACTTGGTCGCGCGCATCCCGGATCTGACGCTGGTGGTGGTGGAGCACGACATGCGCCTGGTGATGGCGCTCTGCCGGCGCATCCAGGTGATCAACCGCGGCGTCCTGCTTGCCGATGGCGCGCCGGCGGAGATTCAGCAGGACCCGGCGGTGATCGAGGCCTATCTGGGCAGCGCACGCCGTAAGCGGCGCACAGCGGAGGCCGCCGATGCTCACGCTTGATGGCCTCGACGTCTGGCGCGGCCCCTCGCAGGTGCTGCACAACCTCGACCTGGAGGTAAAGGCCGGGGAGATCGTGGCGCTGCTGGGCGCCAATGGTGCCGGCAAGACCTCAACGCTGCTGACCATCTCCGGCCTGCTGCGGCCGCGAGGCGGGCGCGCGGTTCTCAGCATGGACGGCCGCGAGCATGACCTGCTCCGCCTGGCGCCTGATCGCATCGTCGCTGCCGGCGTTGCCCACTGCCCGGAGGGGCGGCAGGTCTTTGCTGGACTCAGTGTGGCCGAGAACCTACGCATGGGCGCCTTCTTGCGCCGCGACGGCGAGGTGGCGAGCGACCTTGCAGAAATGGGCGACCTCTTTCCGATCCTGCGTGAGCGCGCTGGCGGTCTGGCCGGACAGCTTTCCGGCGGCGAGCAGATGATGCTGGCCATCGCCCGTGCGCTGATGTCGCGCCCGCGCCTGCTGCTGCTCGACGAGCCCTCGCTGGGGCTGGCGCCGCAGATGGTGGACAGGATCTTCGACGTGATCGAGACGATCCGCGGACGCGGCACCACGGTGCTGCTGGTGGAGCAGAATGCCGGCATGGCATTGGAGATCGCCGACCGGGCTTATGTCCTGGAGAATGGCCGCATCACCCTGTCCGGCTTGGCGGCGGAATTGGCCGAGGATGCGCGTTTGCAGGAAGCCTATCTGGGCCTGGCACCGGCAGGGGAGGGAGCATGACCGGCGGCTATCTGCTGCAACAGATGATCAACGGATTGGTGCTGGGGTCGGTCTATGCCCTGGTGGCGGTCGGCTTCTCGATGATCTACGGCATCGTGCGTCTGATCAACTTCGCCCACGGCGACGTGTTGATGGTCGGCGCCTTCTCCGCCTTTGCCATCCTGCTGGTCTTCGGCTTTCCGCTCTGGGCCGCCGTCCTGGCCGTGCTGACCATCGGTGCCATCCTGGCGATGCTGATCGACTTCATCGCCTTCCGGCCCCAGCGATCCGCACCTCAGGTCAATGGTTTCATCACCTCGCTCGGTGTCTCGATCCTGATGCAGAACCTGGGCATTCTGCTGCTGTCCGGTCAGCCGCGGCCCTTCAACCTGCCGGGTTGGATGCGGACCAATCTGGATGTGCTCGGCGCCCGCATGACCGTGCTGGAAATCGTCACGGTGGCTGTGACCCTGCTGGTGCTGCTGGGCCTTACCTACTTCGTGCGCGGGACGCGCATGGGCATTGCCATGCGGGCGACGGCGGAGAACCCTTTGGCCGCGCGCCTCATGGGCATCCGGGTCAACAAGGCTATCGCGACCGCCTTCGCGCTCGGCGGGGCGCTGGCCGGTCTTGCCGGTCTGCTGTGGGCAGGGCGCGCCGGGCAGATTGATCCGCTCATGGGCTTCGTGCCCGGCCTCAAAGCCTTTGTCGCTGCGGTGATCGGCGGTGTGGGCAGCCTCGTCGGTGCGGTGTTGGGCGGCTACCTGCTGGGCTTTGCCGAGGTGCTGTTCGTCGGCCTGCTGCCGCCGTCCTTCGGCTCCTATCGTGATGCCTTCGTCTTCGGTCTGCTGATCCTGATCCTGCTGGTGCTCCCCAATGGACTCATGGGCCGCTCGACGGAGGAGCGGGCATGAGTGTGGGCCGTCACCATCTCGCATGGGGACTGCTGGCGGTGGTCGTCATTGCCCTGGTGGCCTATGCCGAGGGCTCGCTCAGCGGCTATGAGCGCACGGTGCTCGGCTTCGCCGGCATCTACGCCATGCTGGCAATCAGCCTCAGCTTTTCCAACGGACTGACCGGGCTTTTTTCTCTGGGCCACCCCGCCTTCATGATGGTGGGGGCCTATGTCGGGGCCGTCCTCACCTTTCCGGCCAATCGCAAGGGCTTCATGCTGCCGGCGCTGCCGGAGTGGCTGGCGAGCGTTGAGTGGTCCCTCTTCCCGGCGACACTGGCCGGCGGCATTGCCGCCGCGCTGGTTGCGGCAATCGCGGGCTTTCCGGTGCTGCGCCTGCGTGGACACTATCTGGCGGTGGCGACCCTGGGGCTGATCATCATCCTGCGTGTCGTGATCAACAACGCCGACGGTGCCACCCGCGGGGCGCTCGGCCTCAACGGCATACCGCGCCACACCGATCTCTGGTGGATCTTCGGCTGGCTGGCGGCGGCCTTGCTGGTTTGCTGGCGGCTCAAGCACTCCTCGATCGGGCGCAGCCTGCTGGCGATCCGGGAGAATGAGATGGCGGCCGCCTGCATGGGGGTGCCACGAGCGCGTGCCAAGCTGGCCGCCTTCTCGCTTGGGGCTTTCTTTGCCGGCGTCGGCGGCGTGCTCTGGGCGCATCTCCTGACCAATCTGACGCCGGGCTCCTTCGGGATTGCGCTGGCTTTCATGCTGGTGGTCATGGTGGTGATTGGTGGCAGCGGCAGCCTGGTTGGCGCGGCGCTGGCAGCGATCGCCCTGACCTTTCTCAGCGAAGCCCTGCGTCCTATCGAGCAGGCCATGGGCGCCTATGGTCTGGTCCAGATCGTCATTGCCGTCCTGCTGATCGCGATGTTGCTGCTGCGCCCTCAGGGCTTTTTTGGCAGCGCTGAACCATCCTTCCTGCGGCGCAAAGCGGCAGGGTCCCGGGCCGGGAGGCCCCTTTCACCTGGTGAAGAACGGGAGGTTTGAGATGAGGTTTCGTAGTCTTTTGATGGCTGCCGGCGCGGTGGCGCTGGCGGGCGGTGCCTTCGCAACGCAGGGCGAGGCACAGGAGCCGATCCGCGTTGCGGCGCTTTATTCCCTGACCGGCGGGCTTTCGTCCCTGGACGGACCGTCGCTGAAGGGTGCTGAGTTGCACGTCGACCAGATCAACGAGGAGGGCGGGGTTCTCGGTCGTCCGCTGGAGCTTGTGGTCTTCGATACCCGCACCGACCAGCAGGTGACGGCAACGGCGGCGCAGGAGGCCGTTTCCAGCGATGTCGTCGCCGGCTTCGGCCAGTCCGACACCACCTTCGTGATGGCGGCGGCGCCGACCTTCCAGGATGCCGGCATTCCCTTCGTCACCTCCGGCGCGACTCACCCCATGCTCCCGACCTGGGTGGGCGAGAACATGTTCATGGCGGCCTTTGGCGACGACGATCAGTCCTACGCCATCGCCGACTATTCCTACGACACCCTGGAGCACCGTCGGGTCTACGTCTGGACCGACAACTCCATGGACTTCACCCGGGCGCTGACCGCCTTCTTCAAGGAACGCTTCGAGGAGCGTGGCGGCGAAATCATCGATGAAGACTTCTTCATGATGGGCGACACCGATTTCTCGGCCCAGATCGCGCGTCTGGAAGCGGTGGAGCCGACCCCGGACGCCGTGTTCATCTCGGCCATTCCCAGCGAAGCCGGCCTGACCATCCGCCAGATCCGTGAAGCGGGCCTGGACATCCCCATCATCTCCGGTGACGGCTTCGACAGCCAGCTGGTGGCCACCGTGCCGGGGCCGGAACTGGCCAACGACGTCTGGTTCTCCACGCACACCTACCTGGCCGACGATCGCCCGGAAGTGCAGGAGTTCATCGATGCCTACGAGGCCAAGTTCGACCATCCGCCGGAGAATTCCTTCGCGCCGCTGGGCTATGACGCCATCGGTCTGATCGCCAATGCAATCGAGGCGGCGGGCAGCGACGATCCGGCGGCGATTCGCGATGCCTTGGAGGCCACGCGCGACTACCCGGCGGTGACCGGAACCGTGTCCTACACCCGTGAGAACATGGTGCCGCCGAAGCCGGTCTCGATCATTTCCGTGCAGAACGCGGAATTCAAGGTCGAGGACATCTGGCGTCCGGAATAAGCCGACGCCTTCGGGCCGGGGAGTCCGCTCCCCGGCCGGATTTACGTTCTTTCGTGAAATTTGGGGGTATGACCCGTGGCAATCGAACCTGAGAAGCTGCTCTACATCTGCTGTTCCGACATCGCCGGGCAGGTGCGGGGCAAGGGCTTCCCGGCGCGCGATCTGGAGAACAGGCGGCGCTTCGGGGTCGGCTGGACGCCGACCAACACCATGATCAACTGCCTGGGCCGTATCCCCGCGACGCCCTTCGGCCCCCATGGCGACCTCTTCCTTGTGCCCATGGCAGAGGGCGAAGTGCGCTTGGACTTCGGTGACGGCATGCCGGAGGAGCACTGGTTCATCGGCGAGATCCGCAATTTGGATGGCACTGATTGGGACTGCTGTCTGCGCTCCTTCCTGCGCCGGACGCTGGACGAACTGGAGGCGGAAACCGGCCTGCGCGTGCTGGCCAGTTTCGAGCATGAGTTTTATCTCGACGGCGCCGAGGAACGCAGCGGCGATTCCTACGCGCTCAGTTCCATGCGCGGTATCGAAGCCTTCTCGGCCGAGTTTGTTGGCGCCCTGCGGGCCAACGGCCTGGAGCCCGATACCTACCTGCCCGAATATGGCACCCAGCAGTACGAGATTACGATCGATCCGGCGATGGGGCTGGAGGCCGCTGACCGTGCGGTGAAGCTACGTGAAATTTGCCGCGCCACGGCCCAGCGGCATGGCATGCGCGCCAGCTTCTCGCCACTGGTCACCCGCGGCGTCGCCGGCAACGGCGTGCACATCCACTTCAGCCTACAGGATCGCGAGGGCCGTCCCGTGACCTGGGATCCGGATGGGCCGGGGGAACTCTCCCAGGCCGCTGGTTCCTTTGCCGCCGGCATTCTGCGCCATGTGCGCGCGCTCTGCGCCATCACCGCACCCAGCGTGATCTCCTACGATCGGCTGCGGCCTCATTCCTGGTCGGCCTTCTGGGGCAATCTGGGTCTGCGCGACCGCGAAGCCTTGCTGCGTATCTGCCCCTATCCCCACGCCGATGACGTTGACCCGGCCCCGCGGTTCAATCTCGAATTCCGTGCCGCCGATGCCGCAGCCAGTCCCTATCTGCAGCTGGCCGTGCTGATCCGCGCGGGCCTGCAGGGCTTGCGCGAGAAGCTGCCTACACCGCCGATTACCGAAGGCGATCCGGAGGCCTTGGGCGAGGCAAAGCGACGGGAGATGGGCATCCACGATCTGCCGCGTTCGCTCGACGAGGCCCTTGCCGCGCTGGAAGAAGACGAGACAGTGAGCGGCTGGCTGGGTCCGGTTCTGCTGGAGGCCTACCTGCAGCACAAGCGGGGTGAAATGGGCATGCTTGCCGGGCGCGATGAGGCCGAAATCTGCCGCATCTATGCCGAGGCTTACTGAGGACAGCACTATGGGCAGCGATGCCACCCTTTCCACCCTGTTCGGTCCCTCTGATCCGCCGCCGGTGGGCGAGCTTGCAGGTGCCGACGACAGCCCCTTCTTCCTGGTCTGCGACCACGCCGGCAATGCGGTGCCGGCAATTCTGGAGGGGCTCGGCCTGCCACAGGCCGAGCGGGAACGTCACATTGCCATCGATCGCGGTGCGCTGGCAGTCGCGAAGAATCTGGCGGCGCGGCTGCAGGCGCCGCTGGTTTATCAGCGCTATTCCCGCCTGGTGATCGACTGCAACCGCAAGCCGGAGGCCGGTGATTCGATCCCCGCCGTGTCCGATGCGACCGAGGTTCCGGCCAATCAGGGGCTGGACCCCGCAGCGCGGCAAGTCCGGCATGACGCGATCCTCAAGCCCTACCACGACCGGATCAGGGCGCTGCTCGATGCCCGGGCTGAGGCGGGTCGGCCAACGCTGTTCGTCTCCGTGCATTCCTTCACGCCGGAACTGCGCGCACGCCCACTAGAGCGCCCCTGGGACCTCGGCCTCTGCTGGGGCGATGACCGGCGTTTCAATGATCTGGTGCTGGCGGCCCTGGAAGAACAGGCAACGGACCTGCGCCTCGGCCGCAACGAGCCCTATGGCGTCGACATGGTGAACGACTATTCGATCCCCGTGCACGCGGAGGGCCGCGGCCTGCCCTATGTGGAGTTCGAGATGCGCCAGGATCACCTGGAGGATGCAGCCGCGCCGGAACGCTGGGCCGAGCGGTTGGAGCGGGCGCTGCGTCTGGCGGCGGAACGCTTTTTCAAGCAGGAAGGATAAGCCATGAGCCGTCCCGCGCCCTTGGACCGCGATGCGCCGATCGATCCCAGCCGGACGGCGCTGCTGCTGATCGACGTGCAGAAGGGTATTTTCCATCCGGGCGCGGCCGAAGCCCGGCCCTACTTCCACAAGTCGGCAAGCGAGATCGCCGTGCCCAACATGGTTCGGTTGCTGGCCGCTGCTCGCAGCAGCGGCCTGGAGGTGGTGCACACGGTGATCCAGAGCCTGACCGCCGACGGGCGTGATCGCAGCCTCGATTACAAGCTGACCGGCTTCAACTTTCCGCCGGGCAGCCGGGAAGCCGAGGTCTGTGACGAGGTGGCGCCGCAGGGGGATGAAATGGTGCTGCCCAAGACCTCATCCAGCCTCTTCAACTCGACGATCTTCGAGTACCTGCTGCGCAACATCGGCCTGGACAGCGTCATCGTCACCGGCTTCCTCACCGACCAGTGCGTCGACCACACCGTGCGCGACGGGGCGGATAGGGGCTTCCGGATGATCTGCCCCATTGATGCCTGCACCACCGATTCCCGGGAGCGGCACGAGAATGCCCTGGCTGCCTTCCGCGGGTACTGCCGACAAGCGACCACCGAGGAACTCGTGAAGGAATTCTCCTGAGCGCTGCAGCGGTCAGCGCACCTCCGTGTCGGGAGGTGGATCGCTGGCAGGTGTGACGACCTTGGCAGTGGCCTCCTTGCGCAGCCGGCGCAGCAGCAGCCACCCGATCAGCAGGGTGAGCAGCGTGAAGAGCAGCATCCAGGTCAGGTTGTCTGTCAGGTCGGCCAGGCTCTGGACGCTGCGGCTGAACAGCAGGCCCAACCCGAAATAGAGACCGATCCAAGTGCTCAGCCCAAGAAAGTCCCAGATCGCAAAGCGCGGCCAAGGGTAGCGGGTGAGCCCGGTGGCCAGATTGACCCAGGGACCCAGGGGAGAGAGCAGCCATCGGCTGAAATAGATGCCTGGGCCTCCCCAGCGCCACACCAGCGCTTCTGCTTTGTCGAAAGTTCTGGCCGCACGCGGGCGCCGGGTCAGCCTGTGCAGGACGAGGTTGCCGCCCAGTCGTCCGAGCAAGTAGCCGGTCTGGTCGCCAATCACCGCCCCGGAGATGCCGGCAAACAGAAGTGGCCAGAGCTCCATCTCCCCCTGACCCACGAAGGACCCGAGCGCCATCAGCAGGAGGGAAGTGGGGAAGGGCATGCCCAGACAGTTGGCGATCAGGATGCCGAACAGCGCGATCGCCCCATGATCCACGACGAGATCGACCAGCTCCTCGCTCACGGCTCGGCCTCGCTTGCCCCGTTGGACGGTGGCGGGCGGGCCACCTCGCCGCGGGCCATGGCAATCGCGTGCTCCAGTCGCAGGCGCAGGGCGTCGAGCGGCAGCTTCCGTTCCTCGGCAATCTCGGCGAGGGGACGCCGGTCCGGCGGTTCAGGCGGCAGGTCGAGGGCTTGGTGCAGGTCTGCCACCGGCACCTCGTAAGCATGCGCCAGATAGCCGAGCGTCATCCAGCCCTTGATGGGTTCCTGGGGTGTCTCCGACCAGTGCCGGGCATTTTCCACAAAGCGTCCCGCAAAGAACCCGCTGGCCGCTGCCGTCGCCAGGAACAATGCGAACAGCAGCCAGTGGGTTCGGGTGAGCGGTGGGAGCGCCAGCTTCATGGGACGCCTTCCTTCCCGCGGCGGGAGGCCCCGGTCCCGGTCGGTCATTCCGCCGGGACCGTGACGTGGAGGATCAGCGGGCTTCCGCCTCCGTCCTGATGGCGGTCAGCGTCTTGGCCGGGGTGATCGCGTCGGGATCGATCTGCAGTTCGAGCAGCGCCGGCTTGCCGGACTCCCAGGCTCGTTCAAAGGCCGCCTCGAACTGTTCGGTATGGGTGACCGTCTCGCCGTAGGCGCCATAGGCGCGGGCAAGCGCCGCGAAGTCGGGATTCTTCAGATCGGTGGCGCTGACCCGTCGCGGATAGTCCCGCTCCTGATGCATGCGGATGGTGCCGTACATGCCGTTGTTCACCAGGATGATGATGATCGGCAGGTCGTACTGCACCGCCGTCGCCAGCTCCTGCCCGTTCATCATGAAGCAGCCGTCGCCGGCAAAGGCCACCACCGGGCGGTCACGGTGGAGCCGCTTGGCGGCCACGGCGGCCGGCGTGCCGTAGCCCATGGAGCCGGACGTGGGGGCGAGCTGGGTGTGATCGCCGCGATAACGGTAGAAGCGGTGCACCCAGGCGGTGTAGTTGCCGGCGCCGTTGCAGATCACCGTCTCCGGCGGCAGGCGCTCGCGCAGCCAGCCGAGTATCTCGCCGAGCTGCAGTTCGCCCGGAATCGTCGGCGGTGTGGTCCAGGCCAGGTAGTCCTCACGCGCCTGGCGTGTGGCCTCGGCCCAGGGGCGTGCGCTCTTCGGCTCCAACTCGGCCAGAGCGCGCAGGGCCGGCGCCGCACCGGCGTTGATCGCAAGCGTCGGCTGATAGACGCGGCCCAGCTCCTCGGCGCCAGCGTAGACGTGCACCAGCTTCTGCTTGGGGCGGGGGATGTCGAGCAGGGTGTAGCCGCTGCTGGTCATCTCGCCCAGGCGGGCGCCGATCACCAGCAGGAGGTCGGCCTCCTTGACTCGCTTTGCCAGTTTCGGGTTCACGCCGATGCCCACGTCGCCGACATAGTTCGGATGGCTGTTGTCGATGCAGTCCTGACGGCGGAAAACCGCCGCAACCGGCAGGTCCCAGGCTTCGGCGAAACGCTGCAGGTCGGCACGAGCCTCTGGCGTGCGTCCGTCGCCGACCATCACCAGCGGCCTTTCCGCCTGGCTCAACAGCTCGGCCAGGCGCTCGATCTGCTTGGCGCCGGGGTGGGGCTGCACGGGCTCGAAGGTCTCGACCCCCTTGGGCTCGACCATGTCTCGCAGCATGTCTTCCGGCAGCGCCAGCACCACCGGCCCCGGGCGACCGCTGGTGGCGGTGTAGAAGGCCCGGGTGACGAACTCGGGAATGCGCTCGGCCTGATCGATCTGGGCGGCCCACTTCACCATGGGGCCGAAGACCTTGCGATAGTCGATCTCCTGGAAGGCTTCGCGCTCGAAGTCGCCCCGCGCGACCTGACCGACGAAGAGAATCATCGGGGTGGAATCCTGCGCGGCGATGTGCACGCCGGGGCTGGCGTTGGTGGCGCCGGGACCGCGGGTCACGAAGCAGATGCCGGGCCGGCCCGTCATCTTGCCATAGGCATCGGCCATCATCGCGGCACCACCCTCCTGGCGGCACACGGTGACCTCGATGGCCGTGCTGTCGTGCAGTGCGTCCAGCACCGCGAGATAGCTCTCGCCGGGTACGCAGTAGAGATGATCGACGCCGTGGGTTTCGAGACAGTCGACCAGAAGCTGGCCGCCGGTCCGCATATTCGGTTTCTGCATGGAGCCCTTCGCCGGTAGGTCTTTTGAACAGGCGCGCATGATGGTGCCTGCGACCGGGGCGATCAAGGCGCGCCGCGCCAATGAAGGGCCGGCGCCGGCACTTCCGGCGCTCTTCCCGCCGACCCGGGCGCAGCTACATTGCTTCTTGGTTTGTGGTTATGTCGCTGGCCGGCAGGGGCGTGAGCAGCGGCACGTTGTCCATGCCGCCAGACGTGCTCTCCCCGGTTTCGGCAGTCATCCCGCCACCGGTCGGCGGCATCATGGTGATGGGGGCGCCGCGCAAGGCACCGCGAACCTGGGCAGCGACGGACTGCGCCGAACGCCCGGCGTCCCGGCCGGTGAGTGCAAAGGTGATGGGGCCCTCGCGCCAATAGGCCAGGGTGCCGCTGTCCTGCTGGGTGCTGGAGATCGCCGGTGGGGTGCCCCCCGCACCGGGCAGCAGGAAGAGGCTGGTGCGTTCCCCGGCACCGTCCGTATAGATCAACTGCACGCCGGGAATGCCCCTCTCGTCCGTGCCACGCATGCCGACCAGGCGCAGGCCCAGGGGCGAGAGGTCGGGGGTGGGGATTCGCAGGGTGACGTCGCCCTCCTGCTCGGCGGCGACGGCCTTGGGGATCAGGGCCGAACTGTCCACGTTGCTGGCGGCGACTTCCGGTTTTGGCGACCAGTCGGAGTGCAGCGCCAGCGACGCCTCCACCAGCGCCTGTGATGGCTGTGGCGGTCCGACACTGGACTCATTGAGACTCCAGCCGAGAAAGCCGGCGGCCGCGAGCGATGCCGCAAAGGCGCCGTAGCGCAGCGAGCGTCTCCAGAAGGGAGGCGCCGAGCGCGGCTCTAACGCCGCTGCCAACCGATCGGGCAGGGGTTCGGTCACGGTGTGGTCGTAGGCGGCCCGGATGATCCGGTTCTGTGCCTCGTAATCCGCCACGCGTTGTGCGGCATGGGGATTGTCGCGCAGGTATGCGGCCACCTCCTCCCGCCGCAGGGGATCCAGAAGTCCGTCTGCATAGGCGAGGAGATCGAGCTCTTCGATCGTCCGGCCTTGTGTCACTTCACCCTCCTCACTGGCGGCACCCCCGCAGCGGCACCGCCGGTCAATCCGCGTAGTGCTTCACGTCCGCGCGACAGGCGGGACTTTAAGGTGCCCACTTCTACGCCGAGTACTTGGGCGGCCTCGTCGTAGGGCAAACCTTCCAGCGCCACCAGAAGAATGGCATCGCGTTGGCCAGCCGGCAATTTGTCGAGCGCTTCCAGCACTGTCGCGCACTCCATGTGATGGTGCTGGCGCGCCGGCATCGAGGGATGCGGCACGACAGTGTCGTCTATCGACTGCGGCGGCGGAGCGTAGCGATTCTTGCGCCCGTTCAGATAGACCGTATAGACGATCCGCAGCAGCCAGCCGCGCAGACTTGCCTGTTTGCGGACCTGCTGTTGCTTGCGCAGGGCGCGCTCCAAGGCATCCTGCACCAGATCGTCAGCGCGTGTCGGATCCTTGACCAGCGCCCGGGCATAGCGCCGCAGTCGCGGTGTTTCACGAGCGATCAGCCAGCTTACGTCGTCGGGCAAGTGTCTTCTCCTGGGCTGTGCCACCGCCCGTTCATTTGCATGACAGGCTGAGGCCACAGGCGGTTCCCTTCCCCTGCAAAAAGACTTGGGGAGGCAGACAGCCGGGGTAAAGGCTGCCGGGGCGATTGGGGCATGTTGGGCCCGTCCGGGCATCTCGGGATGCGGCGGGTTCAGGACTTTTTATTTTTCTTGGAACGAAGCGCAGCGGACCCTTGTCCGTCTATCAGCGAGCTTCGCAGGGATGCTCGTGCAACTCATCAAGATCGCGCTGCGATTATCCCAGTTTTTGAAGAAAGGAGAACGGCATGAACATGCCTATCCGCACTCTGCTCGCCGGTACCGCTGCTGTTGCGCTGATGGCCGGAGCCGCTTTCGTGGCGCCGACGCCCGTTACCGCGCAGACCGAAATGCAGCAGCAGGAAGCCCCTGCGGTAGACTATGATACCCAGACGCTGCAGACCTACGCCGCGGCCATGACCGAGGTCGTCGAAATCGGCGAGCGCATGCAGCCCTCGATTGCCGAAGCTGAATCGGAAGAGGAAGCCGAAGAGATCTGGGTGGAGATGCAGGAAGAGATGGTCTCCGCCGTCGAGCAGCAGGGTATGAGCGTCGACGAGTACAACCAAATCACTCAGCAGGCCCAGATGGATCCCGATCTCGCAGCCGAGATCAATGAGATGGTCCAGAACGGCCAGTAAGTCTCGAGCTTGCGCCCGGGCTTAGCGGCCCGGGTGCGGCCTCTCCCGGACAGGGAAAGAGGACAGGCTCCCGATATAAAGGCGCGGCTCCTTATGCGAGTGCCGCACCTTTGTGCTTTCAGGGCCGTGGTCCGGGCACTGGATATCTGCTGGATATCTGATCGTCTTGAGGTGACCACAGAAAAACAGGGGCGTCCGTGGGACGCCCCTGTTCTCCTGGAATTGGCTGGGAAGGCTGGACTTACTCGGGCGCCGTCGGGCTGCTCATGCCGCCGCCGGTGTCACCAGGCTCTTGCATCGCCGGGGGCTGGTTGTCGACATCGTCGGCCGGCTCGCAGGCGGCAAGGAACATGGCGCCGAAGAAGGTGAGAGCGATCATCCAGATGCGAGTCATGGTGGCTCCTTTCGGTCAGTGGACCTAGTTTCCGGTCCCGAAACCCTTAGGGCTTCCGAGCAGGGCCCGGATGAATAACGCCATGACCAAATGACAGAGCTCCAGAGCGATAGGTTCCTCAGAATCGCTTGGGGCTTTATAGTGTCACGCAGTGCAATTTCTGTCCCAGGTTTAAGGCCAAAGCTGCAGGCAGCAAGGTTGCATGGGTAGTGGAGAGGATATGACTGACATCATCGTTGACCGCCGCCGCGATCTCTTGCTGCTGGTAGACCCCCAGTACGACTTCTGCCCGGGTGGGGAGCTGGCGGTCCCCGGGGGAGACGAGATTTTCGAGCCCATGCGTCGGTTGGTGCCGCACTTCACAAATGTTGCGGTCACTCAGGATTGGCACCCGCCGGGCCACAGCTCTTTTGCCAGCAGTTACCCCGACAAGCAGCCCTTCGAGACCGTGGAACTGGGCTACGGCACCCAGGTGCTTTGGCCCGACCACTGTGTGCAGGGCACAGGGGGCGCCGCTTTCCATTCGGCGGCGCCGGTGGACGCGGCCCAGGTGGTCGTTCGCAAGGGCTATCACCGCGAGATCGATTCCTACTCCGCCTTCTTCGAGAACGACCATCGCACAGCCACCGGTCTTGCCGGCTATCTGCGCGAACGCGGGATCGAGCGGGTCTTTCTGGCCGGCCTAGCCTATGATTTCTGCGTGCTCTGGTCGGCGCAGGACGCGCGCAAGTGCGGTTTCGAGGTGGTGGTGGTAGCGGATGCCTGCCGCGCCATCGATCTGAACGGCTCCGCGGCGGCTGCCACGGAGTCCTTGCGTGCGGTCGGCGCGCTCCTAACTGATAGCCAGAACATCGGCTGAACCGCACGAGGTTTCGATGCCCATTCTGCGTACCCTTCTGTTCGAAGCGGCCAGGCGCGCCGCGCGCAACCCGCGAGTGCGCGCCGAAGCGGGGCGAGTCTTTCGCGACGAAGTGCAGCCGCGGCTGCAAACGGCGGCCACGAAGGGTAAGGGCGCGGCCGGCAAGTTTAATGAGGAATGGCGCGGCACGTCGGGCGAGGTCAATTTCAGACAGGATCCGGCGCGCTTTGCTGGCCGGCTGGCGGGGCGTCTGCGCCGCCGCGTCAGCCAGAAAGACTGAATAAGGCTAGCCTTCGCCTACCGCGGGCGGGCCTCACTGAAGAACCGTTAGGCTCATCGCACCTGGCGCAAGACGCTGTGCGGGAAGGCATGTACGTGCCCACGCACCGGCAGGTGAACTGCGAATCCTCGAGGGAAGAGCCGGGCGATTGCCGGAGCCAGCACGTCGAGACCGCCGGCATAGGCTCCGAAGGCTGGCAGGATCAGGCGGCGGCCATCATGAACGAAACAGCGTCCGGTGAAGCGGCCCAGGCGATGCGAAACGCTGGCCTTGGGGTGATAGTGGCCGGAGACCTCGCCGGCGACGAGACCGCTGTGCGCCTCGTGGCGCAGTACCAAAGGTCCCAGCACCAGCTCCTCCATCACGCGACCGAGACTGTCGCCCGGGGGAGCCGGGTCGTGGTTGCCGGCCAACCAGATCCAGTCCCGCTCCGCGGCCAGGGCGCGCAGGCGATCGGTCTCTTCCCGCGGCAGGCGGTCGGCGGCTTCACCGTCGTGGAAGGAATCGCCCAGGCAGACCACCCGCCGCGCCGGGCGGCGGCGCAGAAGCTCTTCCAGCCGGGTGAGGGTGGCGGCGCTGTCGTAGGGCGGCAGAAAACTGCCGCGCCGGGCGTAGGCCGAGCCCTTCTCTAGATGCAGATCGGCCAGGAGGAGCGTTTGTTTCTCCGCCCACCAGACTGCCCCTTCCGGCTCCGGCGTGAGATCCACGCCATTCAGCAGGAGAGAGGGCGCCGGTGGCGGGTGTGAAATAGTGCGCGCGGCGCCTGCTGACATGGCTTGGGTCGCGCTCAGCGGCTTACCTCCAACACAACCTTGCCGGTGGCGGCGCGCCGTTCCAGCAGCCGAAGTGCCTCGGCGCCACGCGCCAGTGGCAGACGGTGGGAAACGCGCGGCCGGAGTTTTCCCTCAGCCGCCCAGGCGGCCAACTGCTCGAACTGCGCGCGCACCCGCGCCGGAGCGTTCTTGCGGTAGGAACCCCAGTAGAAGCCGAAGGCGGCCAGGTTCTTGACCAGCAGCAGGTTGGCGGGAATCTGCTGCACATCGCCGGCGGCAAAGCCGATCACCACCAGGCGGCCTTCCCAGGCGGCGCAGCGCAGAGAGGCTTCGAAGACCTTGCCGCCCACGGGGTCGAAGACCACATCGGCGCCGCGCCCGCCGGTGATCTCCTTCACCCGGGTGCGCAGATCCTCCTCGCGGTAATTGATCAGGTGGTCGGCCCCGTGCGCCTGAGCGACGGCCAGCTTGTCGGCGCTGCCGGCCGTGGCGATGACGGTGGCGCCGAGCGCCTTGCCCACCTCCACGGCCGCCAGCCCGGTGCCGCCGGCCGCGCCGTGGACCAGCAGGGTTTCTCCCGGCTGCAAGTCCGCGCGCCAGACCAGCGCGCCATGGGCGGTCCCGTAGGTGATGGGAAAACCGGCTGCGATGGCGGCATCAAAGCCGGCAGGTCGGTGGAAGACGTCGCTGGCCTTGGCCACGGCGACCTCGGCGTAGCCGCCATGGCCGGGAATGCCCATCACCGGGTCGCCGACGCGGAAGGACTGGACGCCTTCGCCCAGCGCCGCAACGGTCCCTGCCACTTCGAGCCCGGGAGCAAAGGGGAAGGGTGGCTTCTCCTGATACTTGCCCCGGATGATCAGTGTATCGGCGAAGTTGACCCCGGCGGCCTCGACCGCAATCGCAATCTCGCCCGGGCCCGGCTCGGGGGCCGCGATCTCGTCCAGTTCCAGGTCTTCCGGTTCGCCCCAGGCCCGGCACAGCAAGGCACGCATGTCTTCTTTCCTTTCGAGAATGGTCAAAAGGACCAGTCTGCGCCGCGCTGTATCTGCCCCACTTCAAGGCCAACACGATTGTGCAGCACGGGCGCGATGTCCTGTTTCAGCTCCGCCGCGGCGGCACTGTCCAACTGGTCGAGGCGTTGCAGCAGTTGTGCCAGCAGGAACTCGCTGGCCCGGGTGGCGCCGTCGTCCACCTTGAGGGCGAGGCCCAGGCCCAACTCCGGCAGCGCGGCGCAGTAGACGCCCTCGGCGCCTGTCTTGACCAGAGCACGCCCGCCGGTTGCGGCCAGTACGCGGGTGCACATGCGCCCGGTGCCGGCGACCATATAGGGCTCGGCCGTCATGGCCTTGGCGATGCGCGCGCAGGCTACTTGCCGCCGCTCCGGCTGGTCGGCCGGGTCGGCAAAGCGCGCCATGGCGAGCGCCAGATTGCCCAGGGGAATGCCGATCTGGGGAATGCCACAGCCGTCGATGCCGCGCGGGGCAGCGCGCAGGTCCAGCCCGCACATCATCTCCAGGATCCCGAGCAGGGTCTGCTGCACCGGGTGCTCCCAGAGGATATAGCCCTTCGTCGGTACCTTCAGGTGCTTCGCCAGGGTCAGAAAGCCGACGTGCTTGCCGGAGCAGTTGTTGCGCAGCGCGCTGGCGCCGCCGCCCGCGCGCAGCAGCTCCTCCAGGCTAGCCTGGTGAGTCGGTAGTTGCGGGCCGCACTCCAGATCGCCCTCGGTACAGCCGATGCGCTCCAGCCAGGCCGCCACCGCTTCGGCCTGGGCGGCCTCGCCGTTGTGACTGGCGCAGGCCAGCGCGATCTCCTTGTCGTCGCAGCCAAAGGCCTCGGCGGCACCGCTTTCCACCAATCCCAGTGCCTGCAGCGGCTTGATGGCGGAGCGCGGATAGACCAGCGCCTCCACATCGCCGGCGGAGAGCACGACGCGACCCTCCACGTCGACCACGGCCACGGCGGCGCGGTGTCGGTTTTCCACCATGCTGCCCCGGGTGACCTCGACCAGCAGCGGATTGACCGCCGGACGGGGCGGTGTGGTCTGCGCGTGCTTGTGAGAAGTCTGGGTGGGCTCGGTCATGGTGATGTCCTGATTGCGGCGGGGACTCTGGGTCCGAAAGGTGCGCGGCAGCTTGCCCAAGCGGCTGCATCGGTGCAAGTTCCGCTCCATGCGTGGATACTTCGGAATTGGCGTCGAGGGCATCTCTAAGGCGATGAACCTCGGCAACCTGCAGCGCTCGGCCCATGCCTTCGGCGCAAGCTTTTTCTTCACGGTCGCGCCGCAGATCAAGCAGCGCGAGGTTCGGCTGTCGGACACCTCCAAGGCGCCCGATCACCTGCCGACCTACAGCTTTGCTTCGGTGGCGGAGATTCAGCTTCCTCGGCACTGTCGCCTGATCGGGGTGGAGCTGACGGACGATGCGATCGACCTGCCCAGTTTTCATCACCCCACATCTGCGGCCTATGTGCTGGGTCCGGAACGCGGCAGCCTCTCACCGGAGATGCAGGCCCGCTGTGACGCGATCGTGAAGATTCCCATGAGGTTTTGCATCAATGTCGGCGTGGCCGGCGCGATCGTCATGTACGATCGCATGACCGTAATGGGCCGCTTCGCGCCGCGGCCGGCTTCCAGTCTGGGCCGACCCGAGGAGGTGCCACCGCATGTTCATGGCGCCCAGGTGATTCGCAGCCAGCGGCCGCAGAAACAGGGCTGAGTCTCGCAAGGCGCAGGTCAGCATCCCAATGTTGCGCGCAGGATGGCGCAAGCGGGGGGTGGCTTGGCGCAGGGTGAAGCTGTTATCTTCCACACGCTGGAATCAGGCTCCCCGGTGCCGAAGGCCTTGCTCAGGGCGCCGGACGACACCATTCCTTTACGGCGTTCAGACCGGGTGATTGCGAAAGGTTCGCTGCCGGTTGTTTCCTATTGAGTCCGATTCGGTGATGATGCCCGGCGACGCGGACCTGAGTGGGCTCCGGAGCGCGAGAGTATACAGGGGATAGAACATGCAGCGAAAGAGATTGACGACCTCTGCGGCGGCCGTCGCGACCGCAGCCGCCTTGCTCACTTTCCAGCCGCAACCGGCCGAGGCGCAATCGGTTGAGCGCGTTGGCGACTTCAATGCCTGGTCCACCTATACCACTTCGGAGGATGGTAACCGGGTCTGCTTCATCGCCAGTTCGCCCACGCGCAGCGAGGGGCAGTACACGCGGCGCGGCAATGTCTTTTCCATCGTGACGCTGCGGCCCGCCGATGACCGCGACCCCGAGGTCAGCTTCATCGCCGGCTACACCTTCCAGGACGAGAGCACGGTGGAAGCCGTCATCGACCAGGACCACAGCTTTGCGCTCTTCACGCAGGAAGATGCCGCCTGGTTGCCCAACGAAGCCGGCGCGGACCGTCAGATGATTGATCGCATGCGCGCCGGCCTGACCATGGTGGTTCGTGGCACCTCCTCGCGCGGCACCCTCACCACCGACACCTATTCCCTGCGCGGTTTCATGGCGGCCTACGACGCCATGGAGCAAGCCTGTAACTGAAAGTCGTTCCCATGAGCAGAAGCGCTCACGCCCTTGCCTTCGCCCCGCCGGAAGCGGCCGCCGATTCCAAACGGGATCTGATCGGTCTCAGCCGTGATGCGCTGACTGATGCCGTTGTCCGTCTCGGCGAGCCCAAGTTTCGCGCGAAACAGCTCTGGCACTGGCTCTATCACCAGGGCGCGACCGACTTCGCGGCCATGACGACCCTGTCCAAGGGCTTCCGGGCCAAGCTGGCCGAGCACTTCCGCATTTCGCGGCCGGGGGTGGCGCGCCATCAGGTCTCCGAGGACGGCACCCAGAAATGGCTGCTGCGCTTCGACGACGGCAATGAAGCCGAGATGGTCTTCATCCCCGAGGAAGACCGCGGCACGCTCTGCGTTTCCAGCCAGGTGGGCTGCACCCTGACCTGCCGCTTCTGCCACACCGGCACCCAGCGCTTGGTGCGCAATCTCTTAGCAGCGGAGATTCTGGGCCAGATTCTGCTGGCCCGCGATTTTCTCGGCGAATGGCCCTCTCCGAAGGAGGGGCGGCGCCTCACCAACATCGTGATGATGGGCATGGGCGAGCCGCTCTATAACTTCGAGGAGGTTTCCAAGGCCCTGAAGCTGGCCATGGATCCGGACGGGGTGGCGCTCTCCCGGCGCCGCATCACGCTTTCGACCTCGGGCGTGGTGCCGATGATGGCCCGCTGCGGCGAGGAACTGGGCGTGAACCTGGCGGTCTCCCTGCACGCGACCAATGATGAGCTGCGCGATGAGATCGTGCCGCTCAATCGCAAGTACCCGATCGCCGAACTGCTGCAGGCCTGCCGCGACTATCCCGGCGTCCACAACGCCCGGCGAATCACCTTCGAGTATGTGATGCTCAAGGACGTCAACGACAGCGATGTCCACGCCGACGAGTTGGCACGTCTGCTGCGGGACATTCCGGCCAAGGTGAATCTCATCCCCTTCAATCCCTGGCCGGGGACGGTTTACGAGTGCTCCGACTGGAACCGCATCGAGACCTTCTCGGACCGGCTCTACCACCACGGCCTCTCGGCACCGGTGCGCCGGCCGCGGGGACGCGACATCGCCGCCGCTTGCGGCCAGCTCAAGAGCGCCAGTGAGCGCCTGCGCAAGAGCGAGCGGGAGGCAGCGGCCGTCGCCTGAGGGTGACGGCCGCTGCCCCAATGCCTCACTGCATAAGGGCTTCCATGCCCGCGGTGAAGCCCATGAGCGACAGCGGGACCGACACCTGCTGCTCGTCGATGTCGTAGGCCAGTACCTCCAGGGTCACCCCGCTGCGCAGGCGGCGCTGCACCTCGTCGCTCAGCTCGAGCGGCGCCAAGCAGCCGCCCGGCTCGCAATGGCGGATCGGCAGGCGGTCTGGCTCGGCGTCGTCGATGCTGAGGCCGATGCCGGGCGGCAGCAGGACCCCCAGCGGCATCACGAACCAGGCCACCGGAACGCTGTCCGGGCCGCTGGGCGCGATGACCATGGCCATTACCGGTTCCCCGGTCTCGGGATCGTCCACAGGCTGAACCAACTCGCAGCGCCGCTGCTCGGCCTCGCCCAGGCAACGCAGGCTCCAATCCTGGAACTGCTGCACCTCCACCTCCGCGTCCACATCGCTTCCCGGGGCACCCTCCGTCGGCAGCCCCTGGGCCAGGGCAGGAGTCTGCGCCAGGGCCAGAAATGCCAGGGCGCCGGCGATCAGTCCGAGGGTCGAGATCCTTCGTTCAAGCATTGCGTCTCCAAGCGTGCTGCTGTCTGCGTCGCACCCAAGCCGGATGCAGGACCTGTATAACGAAGTGCGACGGGAGCGTCGATGCGAGGCGTGCAGAGTTGTTTTTCATACGAACGTCATCAACGCGTCTTCCCGCTGAAACGAACCTCCTCTAAGATCATTCCTGTTCAAATGAACAGAAGGGCGCACTGTCTTGCACAGTGGAGGAGGGGAAGGGTGCTGAGCGACCGCCAGAAGGCGATTGTGGTGCTGATCCGGGAGCAGGGCTATCAAGCGATCGAAGCCCTGGCCGAGCGCTTCGGCGTCACCCCGCAGACCATCCGGCGCGACGTCAATCAGCTCTGCGATGCCCGGGTGCTGCGGCGCTTGCACGGCGGCGCGGAACTCTTGAGCGAAGCCGAGAACCTGCCCTACGACACCCGGCGCATCACCCACCTCGATGCCAAGCGGCGCATCGCGGAAGCGGTAAGGCCGCTGGTCGCCAACCGCTCCTCCCTGTTCATCGGCATCGGCACCACGCTGGAGCAGGTGGCTCTGGCACTTTCTGCACACGAGGACCTGACGGTGGTGACCAACAACCTGAACGCCGCCATGGCGCTGTCGGTCAACGGCTCCCACCGCATCGTGATCGCCGGTGGCAAGTTGCGCCTGCCGGATCGCGACCTCCTGGGCGAAGAGGTCGAGGCGCTCTTTTCGGCCTACAAGGTGGACATCGGCATTTTCGGCGCCGGCGGAATCGACGAAGAGGGGACGCTGCTCGACTTCGATCCGGCAGAGGTGCGCGCCCGCGAGGCGCTGGTGGCCAACTGCAGGCGGCGCATTCTGGTGGCCGATGCCACCAAGTTCGGGCGCAGTGCGCCGGTGCGCGGCGGTCACATCGCGGATGTGGATCGTTTCGTCACCGACCGACCGCCGCCCCCGCCCATCGCAGCGCTGCTGAGCGAGGCAGGGTGCGAGACCATAGTGGCACAGTCTGTTGAAAGGGAGAGAGTGCATGCCGGCTGACAGCGGTCCCGCAGCGGTCGAAGCGGAGGCGATCCGCAAGACCTGGGGCGATGCCGTCGCGGTCGACGGCATCAGCTTCCGGGCCGAATCCGGCGAGTTCCTCGTGCTGCTCGGACCGTCCGGGTGCGGCAAGTCCACGACGCTGCGCATGGTGGCCGGGTTGGAAGAGAGCGACAGCGGGCGCATCCTGATCGAGGGGCGCGACGTGACGGGACGGCCGCCGGCTGAGCGGCAGATTTCCATGGTCTTCCAGTCCTATGCCCTCTTTCCCCATCTTAATGTGGCTGAGAACATCGTCTTCGGCCTCAAGGTGCGCCGGGTGCCGCGCGCCGAGCGGGACGAGCGCCTGCGTCGGGTGGCCGAACTCACCGGGCTGTCGGCACTGCTGGAACGCAAGCCGTCCCAGCTCTCCGGCGGTCAGCGCCAGCGCGTCGCCCTGGCCCGGGCCGTGGTGGCGGAACACCCGATCTGCCTGATGGACGAACCTCTGTCCAACCTCGATGCCAAGCTGCGTCACGAGATGCGCCAGGAGATTCGCGCCCTGCAGCAGCGCCTTGCCATGACGGTGCTCTATGTCACCCACGATCAGACCGAGGCCATGTCCATGGCCGATCGCGTGATGCTGCTCAACGGCGGGCAGGTGGAGCAGTTCGCCACGCCGGATCGGCTCTATGACCGGCCGGACAGCCTCTTCGCCGCGGCCTTCATCGGCAGCCCGCCCATGAACCTGCTGCCCCTCGAGTCTGCAGGCGAGTCTGTGCGCCTGCCGGACGGCCGCAGCGTGGCGGCATCGCTGTCGGCGAAAGCGGTGCTGGGTCTGCGCCCGGAGGCCCTGCGTCCGGTTGAGCCGGGGCAGGGCTTGCTGCTGAGCGAAGTGACCGCGGTCGAGTATCTCGGTGCCGACAGTGTCGTCAGCGCCAGAGCGGGCGAGGCGCCCCTGGCGGTGCGGCTGCCGGGGCGGGTGAGCTTGAAGCCCGGTGATGCCATGGAGCTCACCTGGGATCGGGAAGACCTGCATTGCTTCGATGCCGCCAGCGAGCGGCGGCGCGATGAGTGGCGCGACCTGCTGGCAGGGGCGCTGCACGGGGTTTCGGCTGGAGGCGGCGCTTCCGGTCGATCCGGGGAACCGGTGGCATGACGCCGCGGGTTCGTCGTTAACCGGGGGCAGGCGGTTTTCCCGGCCGGAAAAGCCGAACCGCCGCGCTCCGAAAGCTGCAACCGGAGGGGAATGGTGCCATGACGACTCGAACGAAAAACCTGATCGGCGGTCTCGCGCTGTCGACGGCTCTGGCCGGGGGCGCGGCTTTGCCGGCCGCGGCCGAGGTCGAGCTCACGATGTTCTATCCCATCGCCGTGGGCGGTGCCCTGACCGAGGTGGTCGACGGTCTCGTCGAGGACTTCGAGGCAGAGCATCCCGACATCAGCGTCAACGCCATCTATGCCGGCAACTATGACGACACCCGCGTGCGCGCCCTGGCGGCCCTGAATGCCGGGGAGCCGGCACAGCTGTCCGTGCTCTTCTCTATCGACCTCTTTGAGCTGCTGGAGCAGGACATCATCGTTCCCTTCGACTCGCTGGTCGAGACTGACGAGGACCGGGAGTGGCTGGATTCCTTCTACCCGGGCCTGATGGCCAATGGGGTTACCGAGGGGCAGACCTGGGGCATTCCCTTCCAGCGCTCCACCATCGTGCTCTACTGGAACAAGGACGCCTTCGCCGAGGCCGGCCTGGATCCCGAGACGCCGCCGGCCAACTGGGACGAGATGGTCGAAATGGGCCAGGCCCTGACCAAGGACGACGGCTCCCAGTGGGGCGTAATGGTGCCCTCCACCGGCTACCCCTACTGGATGTTCCAGGCCTTTGCTCTGCAGAACGGCATCGAGCTGATGAACGAGGCAGGGACCGAGACCTATTTCGACGATCCGGCCGCTGTCGAGGCGCTGGAATACTGGGTCTCGCTCTCGGCCGAGCACGGCATCATGCCGAGCGGCACGGTGGAGTGGGGCACGCTGCGCCAGAACTTCCTCGAAGGTCAGACGGCCATGATGTGGCACACCACCGGCAACCTGACCGCCGTGCGGAACCAGGCCGAGTTCGACTTCGGCGTGGCCCTGCTGCCGGCGAAGGAGCGCTATGGTTCCCCGACCGGTGGCGGCAACTTCTACGTCTTCAAGGACGCCTCCGAGGAGGAACAGAAGGCGGCGATGACCTTCATCAAGTGGATGACCGCTCCGGAGCGTGCGGCCGCCTGGTCCATCGAGACGGGCTACATGGGTGTGAGCCCGGCCGCCTACGAGACCGATGAGCTCAAGGCCTACATCGAGGACTTTCCGGCTGCGGCCGTGGCCCGCGACCAGCTTGAGCACGGTGCGGCCGAACTCTCGACCTACGAGGGTGGGCGCGTGCGTGAGGCACTGAACAACGCGGTTCAGTCGGCGCTGACCGGATCGGCCGAACCGGCGGACGCCTTGGCCGAGTCACAGGCCACCGCGGAGCGTCTGCTGCGCATGTATCGCTAAGACCCTGTAAGCCGCACCCCGGCCAAGCGACCGGCCGGGGTGCGGTCTTTTCCTGTTGTTGATTCGCGGTGCCATGCCCCGATTGAAAACCACCACGCTCTATGGCTGGCTGCTCTTCGCTCCTGCGGGAGTGATGCTGACGCTCTTTGCCTTCAGCCCGACCATTGCCACCTTCTGGCAAAGTCTTTTTTCGCGCGGCACCGCGCGACGCCCGTCTCAGTTCATCGGCCTGGATAACTACGAGGCCATGCTGGCGGACCCGATCTTTTGGCAGGTGGCCAAGAACTCGCTCTGGTACGCCGTCGGCACAATTCCGACCTCCATCGCGATCGCGCTCGGCATGGCGCTCTGGGTCAACTCCAAGCTGCCGGCGCGCACCCTGGTGCGCATGGCCTACTTCACGCCGACCATCCTGCCCATGATCGCCGCGGCCAATATCTGGCTGTTCTTCTACACCCCCAACATCGGCCTGCTCGACCAGATGGGCCGTGCCCTGGGACTGGGCGGACACAACTGGCTTGGCGATCCCTCCACGGCGCTCGGCGCCATCATCGTCACCACGGTGTGGAAGGAGGCCGGGTTCTTCATGATCTTCTACCTGGCCGCACTGCAGACCATCCCCCCGGACCTGAAGGACGCGGCCGCCATCGAGGGGGCGGGACGCTGGACCTGGTTCCGCCGGGTGGTCTTTCCGCTGCTGATGCCGACGACGCTTTTCGTGCTGGTCAACGCCATGATCAACTCGGTGAAGCTGATCGACCATCTCTTCATCCTGACCAAGGGCGGCCCCAGCAACGCCTCGAAGCTGCTGCTCTACTACGTCTATGAGACGGCCTTCAGCTACTTCGACCAGCCCTATGCCGCCACGCTCACCGTGGTGATCCTGCTCACGCTGGGCCTGCTGGCCGTGGTGCAGGTGCGTGGCCTTGATCGACGGATACATTACCGATGACCCCGCGCCGCCTCACTCTTGGACGCTGTGTGGAGGTGTCGGCTGCCTGGCTGCTGGCGCTGATCTGGATCGCGCCGCTGCTTTACGCCTTCTGGGCTGCCTTCCATCCGCCGGCCTATGTCACGCGCTTCGAGCTCTTCGCGCCGCTGACGCTGCAGAACTTCGTGGAAGCCTGGGGCTATGCCCCCTTTGCGCGCTACTTCCTCAACACCTTCCTGCTCGTGAGTCTGATCCTGGCCGGGCAGTTTTTCTTCTGCACCCTGGCCGGCTATGCCTTCGCGCGCTTCGCGTTTCCGGGGCGAGACCTGCTCTTTGCGCTGACGCTGATGCAGCTCTTCATCCTGCCCGAGGTGCTGATTGTCGAGAACTACCGCATCATGAGCGGGCTCGGCCTGATCGACACCATCGCCGGTATCGGCCTGCCCTACATGGCCAGCGCCTTTGGCATCTTCCTGCTGCGCCAGGCCTTCAAGCAGGTGCCGCGCGAACTGGAAGAGGCGGCCCGGGTGGAGGGCTGCGGCTTCCTGGGCGTGCTCTGGCGAGTCTATGTGCCGGTGGCCAAGCCGGTCTATCTGGCCTACGGCCTCGTTTCCGTGTCCACCCACTGGAACAACTTCCTCTGGCCGCTGGTGGTCACCAACTCGGTGGAAACCCGGCCGCTGACCGTCGGGCTGGCGATCTTCGGTGCGCCGGAGAGCGGGGTAAACTGGGCGGTGATTTCAGCGGCGACGCTGATGGTTGTCGCACCGCTTCTGATCGCCTTCCTCCTGTTCCAACGCCAGTTTGTGCAGTCCTTCATGACCGCCGGCATCAAGTGAGTTCTGGGCAAGCGAGTCCTCGTCGGGGAGACAGTCCATGTTGATCGCACAACTTTCCGACCCGCACGTCATGGCGCCGGGCCAGCGTGCCTTTGGCCGGATCGATACCGCCGCCCTGTTGGAGCAGGCGGTGGCACGGCTCTTGCGGGTGGAGCCGCGGCCCGACGTGGTGCTGCTGACCGGGGATCTGGCCGACGGCGGGGCGCCGGCGCCCTATCGGGAGCTGCGTCGCCTCCTGGCGCCCCTGCCCATGCCGGTCTATCTGCTGCCGGGCAATCACGATAACCGGCAGGAATTGCGCGCGGCTTTTCCCGAGGCGGACTACCTCCGGCAGGATCCCGACTTCCTGCATTTCGACCTCGACCTCGGCGCCTGTCGCCTGCTGGCCCTGGACAGCCTGCTGCCCGGCTCGATTAATGGTGAACTCTGCGAGCGGCGCCTGGCCTGGACCGCGGCGCGGCTGGAGGAAGCGCCGGACAAGCCCGTGATCATGGCCATCCACCATCCCCCCTTCACCACGGGCCTGGCCAAGATGGACGACTACGGATTGACGCGGGGCGGGACCGAATTGGCGGCCATCGTGGCCCGCCACCCGCGCGTGGAGCGCCTGCTCTGCGGCCATCTGCATCGCCCGATCCAGGTCCGCTGGGCTGGAACACTGGCAATGACGGCACCCAGCACCGCGCATCAGATGAGCCTTGATCTGCGCCCCGACGCGCCGCTCACCATGCACCTGGAGCCACCCGGCTTCCTGCTGCACCAGTGGATCGAAGGGCAGGGGCTGGTGAGCCACCTGCTGCCCACCGGGGCGTTCGAGGGCCCGTTACCGCTCGGCGGTGCTCACTGAACTGGCTTTCCCGTTCCGCCTTCGCGGGCGAGGTCGAAGAGCTGCAGCAGGGCTTCGGGCGGCTGCGCGCCTGGCAGGGCGTAGTCTCCATCGATGATGAAGCAGGGCACGCCGCTGATTCCCGCCGCGCGCGCCTGCTGGTCCTCGCTGCGGACCGCGGCACTGTCGGTATCACTTTCCAGGTAATCCCTGGTTTCCGCCGCTGGTAGCCCCACCTGTTCGGCCACCTCCAGCAGGGTTTGCCGCTGCCCGATGTCCTGTCCGGCCAGGAAGTAGGCCTGGAACAGCCCCTCCACCAAGGAATCTTGCAGACCTTGGTCACCGGCAAAGCGGATCAGGCGGTGCGCCTGCACCGTGTTGGGGGTACGCCGGATGGCAGGGAAGTTGAAAGCAATGCCTTCGACCGCTCCCACGGCTGAGACATTGCGGTAAACTTCGGCGCTGGTGGCCGCTGGGCCGAACTTCAGTCTGAGATAGAGATCACGTTCGATCCCCTCTTCGGGCATGTCCGGATTAAGCTGAAAGGCGCGCCACCGGATCTCCGCCGTCTTCGCCACTTTGGGCCGGGCGGCAAGCGCGCGTTCCAGGCGACGTTTGCCCACATAGCACCAGGGGCAGATGACGTCGGAGAAGATGTCGATGCGCATGGCTGGTCTTTCCGGTTGGAGTGGGTCGGATCGCTTGACCTTTACCGACTGCCTCACGACCATAGCCGCCCACGGGCCGCAAGGCCATGGGACCAAAGCGAGGGAGTGCCAATGGCTGAAGCCATCAGCAAGTTCGACCAGGATCTGCCGCGTCGGGAAGCCAACCACGTCGCCTTGTCGCCGATTTCCTTCCTGCAGCGCTCCGCGGCGATCTATCCGGAGTCGACCGCTGTCATTCATGGCCGCCATTACAGTTACCGCGAATTTGCCGAGCGCTGCCGCCGGCTTGCTTCGGCCCTGCGGAAGCGCGGCCTCGGGCAGGGCGACACCGTGGCGGTCATGGCACCCAATGTTCCGGCGCTCTTGGAAGCGCATTACGGCGTGCCGATGTTCGGCGGCGTGCTCAACGCCCTCAACATTCGCCTGGATCCGGCCACCATCGCCTTCATCCTGCAGCACGGCGAGGCCAAGGCGCTGATCGTCGATCGCGAGTTCTCGCCGGTGATCCAGGCCGCCCTGGCCGATCTGGACCGCAAGCCGCTGGTCATCGACTACGACGATGCTATGACGGAGGCCCAGGGCGGAACGCGCGGGCCGCTGATCGGCGAACTGGAGTACGAAGCCCTGCTGGCGGAGGGCGATCCCGATTTCGCCTGGCAGCCGCCGGCCGACGAGTGGCAGGCGCTGGCGCTGAACTACACCTCGGGAACCACCGGTGATCCTAAGGGCGTGGTCTATCATCACCGCGGCGCCTTCCTGAACGCGGTGGGCAACGCAATGGTGTTGGGCATCGACCGGCGCGCCGCCTACCTCTGGACCCTGCCGATGTTCCACTGCAACGGCTGGACCTACACCTGGGCAGTCACCGCCATGTCCGGGACCCATGTCTGCTTGCGCAAGGTGGACCCGGCGCTGATCTACCCCTTGATCGAGGAAGCAGGGGTCACGCATCTCTGCGGCGCGCCCATCGTTCTCAACCTGCTGGCGCATTCTCCAGCGGACGTTCGGCGGCCGCTGCCGCGGCGGGTGCGTGTCGGCACCGGCGGCGCGGCGCCGCCCTCGGCGGTGATCTCGCGCCTGGAGCAGCAGGGCTTCGAGGTCCTGCACCTCTACGGCCTGACCGAATGCTACGGCCCCTCGACGCTCTGCGCCTGGCAGGACGACTGGAGCAATCTGCCGCTGGAGGAACGTGCCGTAAAAATGGCGCGCCAGGGCGTGGCCTATCCGACGCTGCAGGAAGCCAGCGTGCGCGATCCGGAGACCCTGGAGGCTGTGCCGGCCGACGGGGAGACGGTGGGCGAGCTGATGCTGCGCGGCAACACGCTGATGAAGGGCTACCTGAAGAACCCCGAGGCCACGCGCAAGGCCTTCGCCGGCGGTTGGTTCCGCACCGGTGACTTGGGCGTGGTCCATCCCGACGGCTATGTGGAAATCAAGGACCGCTCCAAGGACATCATCATCTCCGGTGGGGAGAACATCTCCTCCCTGGAAGTGGAAGAGGTGCTCTACCGGCACCCCAAGGTCATGGAAGCAGCAGTTGTCGCCCGGCCCGATCCCAAGTGGGGCGAGAGCCCCTGTGCCTTCGTGACCCTGCAGCAGGGGGAGGAGGCGACGGCGGAGGAGATTCTCGCCTGGTGCCGCGATCACCTGGCGCGCTTCAAACTGCCCAAGACGGTGGTGTTCGGCGCCCTGCCGAAGACTTCCACCGGCAAGATCCAAAAGTTCGTTCTGCGCGAGCAGGCCAAGGAGCAGAAATGATTCACTCTGATCTGAGCGGCCGCGTCGCCTTGGTTACCGGCGCGTCCAGCGGTATTGGCCACCACTTCGCCCAGACCCTGGCCCGTGCCGGTGCGCGGGTCGCCATCGGCGCACGGCGCAGTGAGAAGCTGGAATCTCTGGCGTCGGAGATCGCCGCGGCCGGTGGGCGGGCGCTGCCGTTGCGCCTGGACGTGACCGACCGGAACTCTGTTGTCGAGGCCTTCGCCCATGCGGAGACTGAACTGGGCACCCCCGACATCATCGTGAACAACGCCGGCGTGACCATCGACCGCCCGAGCCTGGAGCAGGACGAGGAGGAGTGGGACCGGGTGGTGGACACCGATCTGAAGGGCGCCTGGCTGGTGGCCTGCGAGGGCGCCCGGCGCCTGGTCGCGGCCGAGAAGGGCGGCAGCATCATCAACGTGGCCTCGATTTTGGGGATTCTGGGCACGCCGCGGGTAGCGGCCTACACGGCGGCCAAGGCCGGCCTGATCAATCTTTCGCGCAGTCTCGCCATCGAGTGGGCGCGCCACGACATTCGGGTGAACGCGCTCTGCCCCGGCTACATCATCACTGATCTCAATCGCGAGTTCCTGGAAGGGCCGGTGGGTGAGAAGCTCGCTCGGCGCATCCCGCAACGCCGTTTCGGCCAGGCAAGCGATCTTGACGGCCCGCTTCTGCTGCTGGCCTCCGACGCCTCGCGCTGGATGACCGGCAGTGCTTTGGTGGTCGACGGCGGCCAGAGCGCGGCGGCCTGACCATGCTGTTGGATGATACGAGGCG
Source organism: Aquibaculum arenosum (assembly GCF_029222965.1). Classification (GTDB taxonomy): domain Bacteria; phylum Pseudomonadota; class Alphaproteobacteria; order Kiloniellales; family DSM-21159; genus Aquibaculum; species Aquibaculum arenosum. The sequence goes on from NZ_JARHUD010000001.1 coordinate 312,515, forward strand.
CGAAGCCCTGGCTGCCTGGATCGCCGAGCGCGCCGGGGTGAAGGACTGCGCAATCCGTGAGGCCCGGCCCCTGTCGGGCGGTGCAATTCAGGAGAACTGGCTGCTTGCCGTCGAACTGCTGGACGGTCCCGGCAGCGGCCATGCCGAGTTCGTTCTGCGGGCGGATGCGCCCTCCGGCGTGGCGGTCAGCCACAGCCGTGCGGAGGAGTTTGCCCTGCTGCAGGCCGCGCGGGCTGCCGGTGTGACCGCGCCGGAGCCCTACTGGCTCGCCGACGCGGAGGGCCCGCTGGGGCGCCCCTTCTATCTGATGGCCAAGGCCGAGGGTGTGGGACTTGGTGCGAAGGTCGTGAAGGACACCAGCTTGGGCGGCGATCGCGCCGCGCTGGCCGAGCGGCTGGGGCGCGAACTGGCGCGCATTCACTCCATACGCCCGCCGCGCGACGATCTCGCCTTCCTCGGCAGCCCGCCGGAGGACCCGGCCGCGGCCTTCGTGGCCTCCTATCGCGCGCATCTCGACGCCCTGGGGCAGCCGCGTCCCGCATTGGAGTGGGCCTTGCGTTGGCTGGAGCGGCAGGCGCCGCAGCCACCCATGCAGGTGACGCTGGTCCACAACGATTTCCGGACCGGAAACTATCTGGTGGACTCCCAGGGACTGACCGCGGTGCTGGATTGGGAGTTCGCCGGCTGGGGCGACCCAGAGTCCGATCTCGGCTGGTTCTGTGCCGCCTGCTGGCGTTTTTCCCGCCCCGAGCTCGAAGCCGGCGGCATTGCGGCGCGCACTGACTTCTACCGCGGCTACGAGGCGGAGAGCGGGCGAAAGATCGATGATGCGCGCGTGCGCTATTGGGAGGTGGCGGCGCATCTGCGCTGGGCGGTCATTGCGGTGCAACAGGGCAGGCGCCACTGGAGCGGTGCCGAGCGCTCGCTGGAACTCGCCCTGACGGGGCGAATCGCTGCGGAACTGGAACTGGCTCTGCTGCGCATGACGGCGCCGGAGGCCTCCGAGGACGCATCCGAGATCGGTGACGATCTGCCAGGCAACCAGGATCGCCCCACCGGCGCCGAGTTGCTGGCGGAGGCCCGTCGCCTGCTCCGCGAGGCCATCTCGCCTGCGCTGCAGGGCAACGCGCGCTTCGAGGCGGCGATGATCGGCAACGCCATGGGCATCGCCGAGCGTGAATTGCGCGCGGCGGCCACGGCGGAGGAAGCTCCTGCGCTCGGCGATCTTGCTGCCAGACTTCGCTCGGGGGATGCGGACGGGGACGGCCGCGTGCACGCGCAGTTACTGGCCGATGCCGAGCGGCGCACAGCCATCGCAAATCCCGCCGCGCTGGAGCGTGCTTCCGGGGCTGCCTGAAAGCGCGTTGCAATTACCCGGCCCCGGCTGGGAACCCTCCGCCTGGATCGGGCATTCTTCATTGCAGTACAACAGGTTATTCCCCCTGTGTTGCGATTGCGGGGGTGGTCCTATTGCAACGCGAGTTCATTTTGCTGCATTGCGATCACCGCCTATAACTTGATAACGGGTCGAAAGCGTCGAGTCGTGCAGCCAGGCAAGCGCCCGGCGTGCCAACGCACCGCTTCCGATCTTGTGATCTGTCTCGTGCTTCCGCCATTCGGCCGAAGCCGGCCGAAGTCCGATTGGAGCCATCGCATGCAGTTAACGACGACCAGCAACGATAACCTGCCGCTGCGGGTCGGTGCTTTCGAGACGCTCGTCGAAGGCCTCGACTACGCCGCCCGCGGTGCCACCGGCTTCAACTTCTTCTCCGAGCGCGGCAAGCCCAGCCTCTCCCTGACCTATCGCGAGATCCGCGAGCGGGCACTGGATCTGGCGCTGCGCTTCTCGGCTTCGCGTCTGGGCCGCGGTGCCCGGGTGGCGATGATTGCCGAGACCCGGCCAGAATTCATGGTCGCCTTCTTCGCCTGCCAGTATGCCGGCCTGGTGCCCGTGCCCCTGCCGCTCAGCGTCAACCTGGGCGGCCGCGAGGCCTACGTGACGCGCCTCGCCGCGATGATGAAGCGCGCCCACGTCTCGGCCGCGATCACCTCCGACGATCTCTTCCCCATGCTGGACGAGGCAGCCGGCCAGGTCGGTGTGGATTGCGTCGGCACCTACGAGGATTTCGCCGCGCTCTCCTACGCCGGCGGCGAGATCCGTCCGCTGGGCAAGGAGGATCCGGCCTACATCCAGTTCTCCTCGGGCAGCACCTCGCTGCCACGCGGCGTGATGGTCTCGCAGCGCTCGATCATGGCCAATGCACGCGGCATCGGTCAGCACGGCCTGCAGCTGCGCGCCGGCGATCGCGCCACCTCCTGGCTGCCGCTCTATCACGACATGGGGCTCGTGGGCTTCTGTCTGACGCCGGCGATGGCCCAGATTTCCGTTGACTACCTGGCCACCACGACCTTCGCCCGCCGGCCGCTGCTGTGGCTGCAGACGCTCTCCGAGCGCGGCGGCACCATCGCTTTCGCACCGACTTTCGGCTACGAGCTTTGCCTGCGCCGCGCCGCGAAGGTGGAGCCGGGCCAGTTCGACCTCTCGCGCTGGCGCGTTGCCGGCATCGGCGGGGAGATGGTGCGGGCCTCCGTGCTCGAAGCCTTCTCCGAGCGTTTTGCCGACTGCGGCTTCGACGGCAAGGCCTTCCTCCCCAGCTACGGGCTTGCGGAGTCAACGCTGGCCATCAGCTTCAGCCGTCTGGGCGAAGGCGTGAAGACCGACACGGTGGATCTGGAGGCCGCGGCCAAGCGCGATCTCGCTCTGCCGCTGCATGGCCAAGGCACCTCGCAGCGCGCACGCACTTTCGTGCGTTGCGGCACGCCCTTGCCGGAGCATCGTGTGGAAATCCGCGACACCCAGGGCCGTGTTCTGCCCGAGCGCCGCATCGGCCGCGTCTACATCACTGGCCCCAGCCTGATGGAAGGCTATTTCCGCGACACCGCAGCGACCAAGAAGGCCATGCCCGAGGCCGGCTGGCTGGATACCGGCGATCTCGGCTACATGGCCGAGGGCGAATTGGTCATCACCGGACGCAGCAAGGACCTCATCATCATCGGCGGTCGCAACATCTGGCCGCAGGATCTGGAGTGGGCGGTCGAAACGCTCGATCGTGTCCGTGCCGGCGACGTGGCGGCCTTCGGTGTTTCCGACGGGGACGAGGGCGAGCGGGTCGTGCTGGTGGTGGAATGCCGCCTGAAGGACGCGAGCGAGCGCATGTTGTTGCGCCGGGAGATCGCGGCGATCGTGCAGCGCAGCTCCGGTGTTGCCTGCGACGTGGTGCTGACCCGTCCGAATACGCTGACCTTCACCTCTTCGGGCAAGCTGAGTCGCGCCGCTGCCAAGGCCGACTATCTCTCCGAGCGCATCAGTGATCTCGACAGCGATGCCGAGCAGGAAGCCGCCTATGCCCTGGCTGTCGGGGCGGAGTAGAGCGGGACGCTGCCTCCGCCGGGACGGTCTTTTCGCAACCGGATGTGAAAGCCGGCTGACCCAGTGACTTCCGTTTCAGACCCGGCATCCGCCGTCATCGCCGTGACCGGGGCCAGTGGTTTTGTCGGTCGGGCGACGGTGGCCCGTCTGGCGGCCCATGGGCTGCGGCCCCGCATCTTGCTCCGCCGCCCGGATCCAGATCTGGAAGCCATGGCGGCCGGGGTGGTGCGCGGCGACCTGACGGACAGCAGCGCCCTGGAACGCCTGGTCGCAGGCGCGGACGCGGTGGTGCACATTGGCGGACTGGTGTCCGCGGTTCGAGCCAGCGACTTTCACCGTATCAACTGCGTGGTGACGGAACGCCTGGCGGCGGCCGCTGCTGCTGCGGGTGTGAAGCGCTTCCTCCTCGTCTCCTCCCTTGCGGCGCGCCAACCGGAACTTTCCCCCTATGCGGCAAGCAAGTCCGCGGCGGAACAGGCGCTGTTGCGCGCGGCCCCGTGGCTGTGCCGTGCCATCGTCAGGCCGCCCGGAGTCTACGGCCCCGGAGACCGCGCCACCCTGCCGATTTTCCGCCAGCTTGCCGGCGGCCTGGTGGTGATGCCCGGCAGCGCGCAAGCGCGCTTTTCCCTGATCTACGTCGATGACCTGGCGCGCGCTCTGGCGTCCCTGGTCGAGCATCCCGATGCCGCGGCCTGGGATGGTGAGCCTGTGCCCCTGGATGATGGGGCGGAAGGGGGGTATGCCTGGAGCGAACTGGCCGCGCTTGCCGGTCGGGCGCTGGGGCGACGGGTGCGGGTGCTGCAACTGCCGCCTGGTCTCCTGGCGCCGCTGGCCTGGGGCAGTGCGGGTCTGAGCCGGCTTAGCGGCCGGCCGGCGATGATCTCCCCGGGCAAGCTGCGTGAACTGGCCTGGCCCGACTGGGTGGCCAAGGCGCAACCGGAACGACTGCCACCCGAGGGGCGACCGCGCGTTGGCTTTACCGAGGGCTTTACCCTGACCCTCCAATGGTATGAAAAGCAGGGGTGGCTTCCCGCGAGCCGCATCCGTCAAGAAGAGGCAGAATGATGAGCGATACCGAGCAGACGGTCTACGATACGGTCTGTGAGCTGCTGCAGCGCTACAACCGCGAAGGTCGGGAGCTGCGGCCCGAGACCGATCTCAATGCCGAGCTCAATATTGACTCGGTGGCGGCCATGGACCTGATCATGGAGATCGAGGACAAGTTTGACATCGATATCCCGATCAACCTGGTGGGTGACCTTCGCACCGTGAAGGATCTCGTCGCCACGGTTCGCAGCCAGCAGGAAGGCGCCTGATGGACATTCTCGCCAAGTACGATGGCCTTGCCGAACGGCGCGATCTCATGCTCGAGGCCGGGGCCAATCCCTTCGGCCTGCGCATGGAGAAGGTGCTCTCGCCGACCGAAGCGCTGGTGAACGGCCGGCGCACGCTGCTGGTGGGGACCAACAACTATCTCGGGCTGACCTTCGATCCGCATTGTATCGCCGCCGGCGTGAAGGCGCTGCAGGAGCAGGGCACCGGCACCACGGGCTCGCGCATTGCCAACGGCAGCTACGCCCTGCATGAGGCCCTCGAAGAGGCGATCGCGCGCTTCCTCAAGCGCAAGTCGGCCATCGTCTGGCCCACGGGCTACCAGGCAAACCTCGGCATGATCGCCGGGCTGGCCGGGCCCGGGGACACCATTCTGCTCGACGCCGATTCCCACTCCTCGATCTATGACGGCTGCCGTCTGTCCGGCGCGACACTGGTGCGTTTCCGCCACAATGACCCGGCGGATCTCGACAAGCGCCTGGCCCGGCTGCGGCGCCAGGGTGCGGCGGAGAACGGGGCGCTGCTGGTGATCGTCGAGGGCATCTATTCCATGCTGGGCGACATCGCCCCACTGCCCGAGTTCGTCGAGGTCAAGGACCGGCATGGCGCCTTCCTCCTGGTGGACGAGGCCCACTCCCTGGGCGTGATGGGCGTCTGTGGCCGCGGCGTTGCCGAGGCGCAGGGGATCGAGGCGGGCGTGGATTTCCTGGCCGGCACCTTCTCTAAGTCTCTGGGTGCCATCGGCGGGTTCGGTGTTTCCGACCACCCGCATTTCGAGCGGCTGCGCTACTGCAGCCGACCCTATATGTTCACCGCCTCCGCCTCGCCGGCGAGCATCGCCACGGTGATTGCGGCCATCGAGCGGATCGAGCAGGAGCCCGGGCTGATAAAGCAGCTCTGGCGCAACGCCGAAGCGCTGCACAGCGGCCTTGCGGCCGAGGGCTTCGAGATCGCCGCACCGGTCAGCCCGGTGGTGGCCGTCAAGCTGCCCGACGAGCGACTGGCGGTGGCCTTCTGGAACGCGCTGCTGCAGGCAGGGATCTATGTGAATCTGGCGGTGCCGCCAGGAACGCCCAACAACAGCTGCCTGATGCGCTGCTCCGTCTCCGCGGCGCACACGCCCGAGCAGATCCAGGGGGTGGTGCGCACCTTCGTCGAGGTGCGCGAGGCGCTGGACGCGAGCGCTCCGGCAAGCTGACCCGAAAGTCGGGTGGCGGTGATGGCTGGCGACAGGATGCAGCATAGGGCGGCATGCCACTGTGGGGCCGTGCAGTTTCAGGTGCGGCTGAGCGACGGCTTCGAGACGCTCCGCCGCTGCTCCTGCTCTTATTGCCGAATGCGTGGCGCGATCGCGGCGTCGGCGCGCTTGGAGGACATCACCTTCCTCCAGGGCGAAGAGAAGCTCACGCTCTACACCTTCAACACAGGCAATGCGAAGCACTACTTCTGCAGCGTCTGTGGCATCTACACCCACCACCAGCGGCGCTCGAACCCGCAGGAGTTCGGCATCAATGTCGCCTGCATCGAAGGTGTCAGCCCCTTCGATTTCGCGGAAGTTCCGGTGATGGATGGGGTTCAGCACCCTTCCGACACCGGCGCTGCGGCCCAGGTTGCCGGCACGTTGCGCTTCATAGCAAAAGCAAAGTGATCGACTCTGCTCTCAGCGAAAGCCGCCCTTGCGATAGAGACGCCAGGCCAGGAAGGGAGCGGACAGCAGCGGATGGCGCTGCTCCCAGGGTTTGGGCACGACGCGCACGCCCGAGTGTCGCTCGATCTTCCAGAGCAGATAGCTCTGGCCGCCGGCAAAGGTGAAGGCGGCTTTCGTTAAGCGCGCCACCGAAAGCAGCTTGCCCCAGAGCCGGCGCAGCGCCCAACGCCGGTTGGCACGACGCTCGCCGTCAGCGCTCGGCGGCGGCAGTTGGGGCAAAAGGCACGCTCCTAGCGCCTCATAGCGCACGGCGTAGCGCGCGACCAACTCTGCCGCTCGTCCTGGCTGCTCCGCGCGCAGTTCGGTGCGATAGGTCTCCGCAAAAGCCCGTTCGAACAAGGCGGCCGGGGAGGTGCTTTTCGGCAGCAGCGGGCGCGTCTGGGCGCCGAGCGTGGCGACGGACTGCGCCAGCAGCGCCACCGACCTCCGTCGCACCGCGGCATCGCTGGACCAGAGCAGACCCGTGGGCTGGGCGAAGCGGGCCCAGAAGTAGGAATGGAAACTGCGCTGCGTCACCAGCCGCTCCAGCGCACTAAGGGTTACCAACGCGTACTTCGCGCGCACGATGCGGCCCTCGAACGCGACCTCCTGATAATAGACGTTGGGTGGCAGCACCCGGTTGCCCAGCGCCGAGAGCGGGTTGCGGTGCGCCTGACGGTAGCTCTCCACCAGGAGGTAGAGATCGACCAGCCCCCCCTCGTCGCTGCCACTGCGCAGGCAACTGCCATAGAAGAGGATGGCAAGGGTTCCGGGATGGCGCGCGCGGGCGGCCTCCGCTACGGCGTGCACCGCGGTGGAGGCGGGCGCATCGATCTCGCCTTCGATGATTGCCTGGAGAGGGGACAGGTCCATCGGTCGCCTCAAAAGCGCAAGAAGGACAGGCTGTCGTCGGCGGTGATCCGCAGGGGACGGGAGGGATCGGGCTGATAGAACTGGCCGTCGAGGGTGAAGGGCTCGCGCAGCTCCAGCTCGATGCTGCGCGCGCCGCGGCTGCGGTAGCCCTCGGGCAGGCGGCGCGTGCGTCCGCCGTAGAGGACACAGGGCGCGTGCCACAAGAGGCGCCGGGGCGGATGGGCGATGGCCGTATAGCGCAAAGGACCCCCGTCCTGATTCCAGAAGGGACGCGAACCGACCACAAGGCGATCCAGCGTGGTGACCAGGACCAGAAGTTCATGCCGTTCGTTGGGCGATGCGCCGTCGAAGGCAGTGGCGATGGTCTCGCCGGGCACCGCATCGCGGCTGGTCCCCAGAGCCCAGCCGAGCAGCAGGCCGGCGATGGTCAGGCCTGCGGCCCAGTCGGCCTCGATGCCCAGCGCGTGCACCCGGCGGCGGCAGATCTCGATGGCCTGATGAATCCCGGCGGCACCAAAGAACATGCCGCGTTGGGGTGGCGCATCGGCCATGCCCTCCAGGCGCAGGATCGGTCGATGGCGCAGGTGGCGTTCGATTTCGCCGCTGCGCGCCAGGGCCGTGAGTCGCCGGAGGATCCCGCCCGGGCGCCCGCGCAGGCCCACATCGGCCGCCGTCATGTTGGTCATGCCGCGCGGCAGCAGGGCGAGCAGGGGCGGTCGCGCGCCATAGGGCCGCTCTTCCAGAAGGCTTGTCATCACCGCCTGCACCGTGCCGTCGCCCCCGGCCACGGCCAGGATGCCGACCTCGTGCCGCGCGAAGTCACGCAGGACCTGCGGGATCTCCGCCACATCGTCCAGGCGATGATGCAAAAGGTCCGGCAAGGCGTCGGCCGCGGCCTGCAGGCGTGGCATGCCGCGCTTGTTCTGCTGGCTGCGCGGGTTGCTGACGAGGCCCACTTTGAGCACAGGCGCTGCTTTCTCAGGAACGTCGGGAGAGGGTGATGGGTGCGGTCGCTTCCGGCTTCAGCAGCAGGTGCGCCACAAGACAGGCGAGCAGTATGGGCGGCGACCAGGCCGCCAGCAGCGGCGGCAGGAAGCCCACCTCGCCCAGAGCCACCGACATGCCGTCCAGAATGAAGAAGGCAAAGCCGAAGGCCAATCCGCTCAGTGTCAGGCGAGTCACTTCGCCGGTGCGTCGCCAGCCCTGACCGAGGGCAAAGGCGAGGCAAAGCACCAGCGGCGCGCCGAAGAACTGGGCGAGACGGGCGTTCACCCAGGTGGCATAGAGCTCGCGGGGTCGCTGGCCATAGCCGTCGCTTTGCAGCAGGTCCCAGAGATCGACCAGCGCCAGTTCGCGCGGCGGTCGCTCCACCAGACGGAGCTGCGCGACCTCCACGTGGCCTTTCCATGCGAGTTCCGGCACTTCTGTGGTGCGGTAGGGATCGGTGTCGTGCCTGACCACGTCGCGCAGCAGCCAACCGTCTTCGCGCTTCACGGCAACGGCCGCATCGAGCCGATCGAGCAGCGTGCCATCCTCGCTGCGGCGGAAGAGGGTGACCTGTTCAAGCTGCTCCTCCTGCAGGTTCTGGGCCGCGATGCGCACGATGTCGTTGCCGCTGCGCAGCCAGATGAACTCCCGGTCCCCGCTCAGCAACCCGCCGCTGCGAAACTCCCCCACACCCCAGTCACGCAAGGCGTCGGTCGTGTGCGGCACCACCTGGTCGTTGAGCAGGAACTGGAGCAGACCCAGTGACAGCAGGACCGGCAGCAAGCCGGTGAGCAGGCGGAACTGCGACAGGCCGCTGCCCCAGGTGGCCACCAGTTCCCGCTGCCGCAGCAGTTCCGCCACGGTGAGCAGCGCGGCGATCAAGGTCGCGATCGGCAGCAGCTGCGCCATCAATGAGGGCAGGCGCAAGAGCGTATAGCGAAAGACTGTTTCGCTGGTCCACTCGTCGCCGCTGAAGGCCTCGGTCATCTCGAAGGCCACCACAGCCAGAGAGACGCCGATCAGCACCAGCAGGAAGCGCAGGATGAACAGGCGGGCAAAGTAGCGGTGCAGCGTCGTCATCCGGGCGCCGCTCCCCGACCTTCATCCGGCCGTCGGCGTCTGCGTCGGCGCAGCAGTCCCGAGCCCGGCACACGGAAGGCGGCGCGCAGGAAAAGCGTGAATGACAGCAGGGCGAAACCCGCCACCGGCAGCCAGATCCCAATCGCCGGCTCGATGTTGCCGCGCCGCACTTCCCTCAGCCCCGACTGCAGCAGTTCGTTGAAGAGCAGCAGCACCACCACGCCGATGAGCATCCCGTAGTTGCGCGCGCTGCGCCGGCGCCCCATGGCCAGCGGAATGGCGAGGAAGGGCAGAATGGGAATGGAGACTATGCGCGCCAGGCGCATGTTGAACTCGCCGATCAGGCGCTCGCGGTCGATGCCCACGTCCGGGTCGTCGCGCCGGTTCCAGAGCTCGGCAAGCGTCAGTTCCCGCTCATCCATGCCCCGGGCGCGAAAGGCCGTGAAGGCGCCGTCCCCGATGGTCGTGCGCAGCTCGTCGAAGCGCAGCACGCCCTCTGAGGCTTCGGGGCTGTCGCGATCCTCGGCCGGGTTCAACCGCGTCGTCAGCTGAACGCCGTCGAAGAGGCGAACCACCGGCGGGTGGTTGCTGCCGGTTTCCACGAGAACGCCGTCCTGGGCGGTGATGGCCAGCGCCTGGTCCTCGTCGGTTTCGCGATAGACGAAGACCCGCTCATAGCGCTCCTTGTCACGCGAGGCGCCCTCCACCATGAAGGTGAAGCCGTCGGCTGAGACGAAAACGCCGGGCTGTAGCAGAGCCTGGAGCGACACGTTGGTCACCGCATAGACCACGGCCCGGTAGGCATAGCGGCTGTGGGGTTGCAGCGAGTTGAAGATCACGAAAGCGAGCATCGCCAGCAGCAGCGTCGCCGCCAGGGCGGGGCGCAGAAGTTGGTGCAGGCCGGTGCCCGTCGCCAGCATCACATCCAGTTCGCTGTCGCGCGACAGCTTGCGGAAGGCGAAGTAGACCGCAAGGAACAGCGCCATGGGCAGTGCGAGGCCCAGGTAGTGCGGAACGAGGTAGGCCAGCAGCTCCACGACCACGCGCACGGGCCCCTTGGCGCCCAGCACGAAGTCCAGCACCCGCAGCATGCGCTCGACCAGCAGCACCATCAGGGCGATCAGCAGCGTCAGCCCCAGCGGCGGCAGCAGGAGTTTGATGACATAGCGGTTGAAAATGGGCATTGCGTCCCGCTTTCCGTCCCGGGGCACCGGCCCCGCTCGGCGCGACTGTCCTAGCGCAGCCGGCCCGGCAAGGCCAGTGTGCGGCTGTCGCGCTCCAGGAAGCGGCCGGCTTCGGGATCGTAGCCTCGTCGCTGCAGCCGCAGCCCGCCGTCCTCGGCGAAATGCAGAAGGTGGTAGCCCGCCGCCGGGCGGCCGTGCCAGGCAAGCGCGCTGCCAGAGGCGACGCCAAGCACCGGGATCGGCCCGTCGGGCCCGGGCAGCTCATCTTGCAGGTAGCGATGGTCGTGGCCGTGCAGCAGGAGGCTGCAGCCGCGCCGCACCAGGATGTCGCGCAGCGCCGCGGCATCGCTCAGGGCCTTGCGGCGGCTGTTGCGGCCGGCGACCGGGCTGTGATGAATGAGGATGATTACCTGGACCGCTTCCTGATTCAGTTCCGCCAGCATCTTATCCAGGCGCTCGAGCTGCGCCCGGCCGAGGCGACCGCTTGCCAAGGTCGGCGCGGTGGGGACGGCGGTAGACAGGCCGACCAGGGCCAGAGGGCCGCGGCGGGTGAGGGTGGGGAAAGGGTCCGCGAAGCTGGGAGCTCCTCGGCCCGCCGGCGTGCCGGGCAGATAGGCCTGCCAGTGGCCCCAGGACTGCTCCCAGGTCTGGCGCACAAGATGGTCGTGGTTGCCGGGAACCAGCGTCAGCCGCTCGGGCGGCGCCAGGCGTTCGAGGAGGCGGGCCGCCGCCGCAAACTCAGCCGGCAGAGAGAGGTTCACCAGGTCACCGGTGAGCGCGATGTGATCAGGTGCCTGCGCCTGAATGTCCTCCAGAAGCGCCTCCAGCACCTCGGGCCGATGGACCGCCTTGCGCTTGCTGTGCCAGGACAGCCAGCTCAGCAGTCGCTTGCCGAGCAGCTCCCGCGGGCGGGCGCGGGGCAGGGGCGGCAGGTGCAGGTCGGAGATGTGAGCGAGAACGAAGGTCAAGCGCGGGCATCCAGGCGGTGACAATAGGCTGGCGGAAAGCCGGGAAGCTGCAGTCTAGGCTTCGGCATTGCGGCTTGCCAGGATGCGCTCGGCCAGGGCCAGATCCTCCGGCTTGTCCACATCCACCGCTGCCCAGGCCTCGGGGAGGATTACGGTGCGCGCCTGGGCACCGGCAACACGGGACAGCCGGCCCATAGCGTGCTCCAACGTCAGTCGGCGCAGCAAATAGGCGAGCAGCGTGCCCGGACCGACGCGCCGGGCGATGCGCCAGGGGCGCTTGCGGTCCTGCTCCACCGATTGCCAGAAGGCAATGGCGTCGGCCGCAGCCGGACGTTTGAGCGCAAAGAGGTTCGCGCCACTGTAGGACTCCTCGCGAAAGCGCAAGAAGGTGCGCCGACTCTCCGGGAAGGCAGCTCGGATCGCGCTGGCCGGCACCAGGGCGGCATCGATGTCGCTCTCCTGCGCCAGTGACCGGGCGCAGAAGGCATCGATCAGTGCGGGCGTGAGCAAGGCATGGTCGGCGGTGGTGACCAGGGTGGGGCAGGGATATCCCAACTGCTTCCAACCTGCGGCGACGCTGCCCGCGGGGCCGGCGCCGGTGGGCAGCATGACGATGCGTCCGGACTCCAAGGCTGGTCTCAAGCCTTCGATCTCCGAGAGCAGATCGGGTGTCGGCGCTGCCACCGCGATCTTGTCGATGCTCCGGGCCGCCAGCAGCGCGTCGAGCACCCGCTCCACCATCGGCCGGCCCGCCACCGGCGCCAGGGCCTTCCAGCGCTGTCCGCTGTGGCGTGCCACCGGATCGTCCGGTCCGCGCTGGCCGGCGAGCACGAGCGCGGTGACGGTGCCCGGCGGTGGTGCGGCGGCGCTCACGTCAGTTCCTTCTGGTAGATCCGATAGGTCTTGTAGGCCTGGGGGGCCAGCCGCTCGATCAGGCGGCGCATGGGGCGGTTGTTCTCCAGCACCCAGGAGAGCTCCGCGCCGGTCACGCGCCCCCGGGCACGGTGGTACTCATAGGCCCGTTCGATGACGCCGAGCGCGAGCGCCGCGCCCAGGACGCCGCCCTGGTAGCGCTTGCGCACGCCCATCAAGGGCATGCGGCCGCTGGTGGTGCCGCGCACCTTGATGCGCCAGAGCAGCTTCGCCAGGCCGAAGGGCAGGAGACGGCCGTTCAGGTCGGCAATGGCCTCGTTGACGTTCGGGAGCGTCACGGCGAAGGCTGCCGGCTCGCCCTCCACCTCGCCGATGGTGACCCACTCGGGCTTGATCAGCGGGCGCAGGCTCTTGGCCAGGTGCCGCACCTCGCCCTCGGTCATGGGCACAAAGCCCCAGTTGTCGCGCCAGGCATCGTTGAAGATGTCGACGATCAGCCTGAGTTCTTCGGTGTAGCGGGAGAAATCCATCGGCCGGAAAGTGACGCGGCTGTCTCCGATCCCCGAGGCGATCAGGCGCTTGAGTGAGTCCGGGAAAGGCTGGGTCATATCGACCCAATAGGCCAGAAGGTCGCGCGCCTTTGTGTAGCCCTGCTCCTCCACCCGCGGGCCATACCAGGGTCGGACGTGGCCCATCATCATCGACGGCGGGCGATCGAAACCGTCGACCAGCAGCCCGCTTTCATCGTTGATCGAGAGGCTGAAGGGGCCGAAGACGCGCTGCAGGCCCTTGCTGCGCAGCCAATCCTCCGCGGTCCCGAAGAGCGCCGAAAAGACTTCCTGACGATCGATGGCTTCCAGGAATCCGAAAGTGCCGGCCTCGTCTTTGTGCTGCTCCAGGCGCAGCCGGTCGACCTGCGCGCTGATGCGGCCGACGGGCACGCCATCGGACCAGGCGATCCACAGCTTGGCCTCGGCGTGCTCGAACCAGGGATTGTGTTTCGGACTCAGATGTTGGCGCCGCTCCAGGAGCAGCGGCGGTACCCACTGCGGGTCCTCGGCGTAGATTCGCCAGGGAACCCGCAGGAAGGCATCGAGATCCTTACCGGTCTCGACAGGCGTGACCTGGATGTCGGTCATGCCCGGACGGCGTCAGCGGCTGCGGGCCGGCCGCAAGGCCCCCGTTTGCTGATGCGCAGCATCGGACAGCGCCTCGACCCAGGGGTAGTGCTCGGCCTTCTCGGCCGTGTAGCCGAGGTTGAACACCGTTTCGCTGCGCGGCACGTCGCGCGGATGGCCGTAGTAGGTGTTCAGCAGCCGGTCCCAGAGGAAGTTGGTGATGCCGAAGTTGCCCTTCTCGCTGTGGAAGTGATGGGCAAGGTGTAGCCGCTTCATCTGCTTCAGCCAGTTCCACTTCGGCTTGAAGGGCAAGTGCTGGATGCAGTGGCAGAACTCATAGAAGCAGGTGGTGAGCAGGCCGGCGGCCGTGGCCGCCGCGGCACCGGCCGACCCGGCGATGACCCAGCCAAGCGGCACCGTGACGATGAGGATCGTCGGCAGTGTGGTGTAGAGCGCGCCGAAGAGCACCGAGAGATCGTGCGGGTCTTGATGGTGATCGTAGTGGATGCGCTTCCAGACCTTGGCGGTCCAGGGCATGCGATAGAGCCACTGACCGTGCAGGACCCAGCGGTGCAGCCCATACCAGACAGCCGGATAGAGCGGCAGAACGATGCCTGCGGCAAGGGCGGGACCGATCCAGCCCTCGGCCCAGTACAGGGTCAGCGCAATGGCTCCCGCCGCCAGCAGGAGGTACACCAGAATCGCATAGTAGGTGAAGTAGGCGATCACCAGATCGCGCAAGGTCATCTTGTCGAGAAAGTACTTGCGCCCGGACCAGGGGCCGATAGCTGGGCTCACGGATCTGCCTCGTTGAACTGTATCAGGGTGGTATCACGCTGCGACGGCGCATCCCATGACGCGCCAGGCTGGAAGCTAGTGAGCGCACCGCAAAGGGACAAGGCGCACCGGCAAACGGAAAGTCCGCCGGCGTTGCACGCTCTTGCCTGGGGCCGGCGGGGGCCATAGCTTTCGCGAGTTTGCGGGATGCGAGCCTGTAACAAGGATTGACGGGCGGAAAGGACCAAAGGCGTGGCGGGAGAGCTCTTCGGCAAGAAGGCGCAGCGATGGGCCGCACGCCTTGCCCCGCTGCGACTCCTGCTGCAAAGCCTGGAAGCGTTGGTTCTCCTGCTCTTTCTGGCGCTCGCAGCGCTGCTGCCGCCGAAGCGCGCGTCGTCCTTCGGGGCGGCGCTGGCCGGATGGATCGGGCCGCACTTGGCCAAGCATCGCCATGTGGAACGCAACCTCGCTTTCGCTTTGCCCGAGGGTGCGCCGGGCGAGAGAGAGGCTGCCGCGCTGGGGAGCTGGCGCACGCTGGGCGCCGTGCTCGGGGAGATGCCCCACCTTGGCCGCCTCGCCGATCTGGAGCGCCGCCCGCCGGCCGTGGAGCTCTGTACGGCAAAAGGGGCGGAGGATATCCCGGACCGCCTGGCGCGGGGCGAGGCCTTCGTGTTCGTCACCGCCCATCTGGGCAACTGGGAACTCCTGCCCCGCCTGCTGGTGCAACTCGGCGGCAAGGCAGCCGTGATCTACACGCCCCAGGGCAATCCGCTGACCGATTCCCTGCTGCAGCGGCTGCGCAGGAGCCCCGGCATCGCCTTCATCGGCAAGCAGGGGGGCGTGCGCGCCTTGCTGCAGGCGATGCGCCGCGGGGAGAGTCTCGGCCTGCTGGTCGACCTGCGCAGCGACGAGGGCGAGGCAATCCCCTTCTTCGGCGTGCCCGCCATGACCAGCACGGCGCCGGCGCGGCTCGCCCTCATGGCCAAGGCGGAACTGGTGCCGGTGCGCGTTGAGCGGCTGGCCCCGGCGCGCTTTCGCGTAACCGTGGACAGGCCCATCGAACCGCGCGATTCGGTTGCCTCGGCACAGGCACGCGCTCGGGACATGACGGAACAGGTCAACGCGCGTTTCGCTGCATGGATCCGCCTGCGCCCCGGCGATTGGCTCTGCACCAAGCGGCGCTTTCCCAAGGAGATCACGCCGCCTTTGGCGCCCGATAGAGGCGCTTGACCCGCGGGAATGCGCGGAGTACATGGTGCGCCACTGAACGAGCGCTCGCTCGCTCATAGTGGTGGCTGTAGCTCAGTTGGTTAGAGCGCCAGGTTGTGGTCCTGGAGGCCGTGGGTTCGAATCCCATCAGCCACCCCATTCTCCCTAAAGTGGAAGATCCTGAGAGGGATCCCGCGCAATGTTGCACGCAGCATGCGCGAGCCTATCCGCCGAACAACCGCCTGTCCTAGTACACGGGGCGATGCAGGCTGGCCGTGATCGCGTGACACTCCGGATGAGCCGGATTGATGATCACATTGTTCTCGATCCTTGCGACCACACTGGGCACGAGAAGGACGGCACTGCGGCGATCCTTGCACCATGCCTCGCCGAACTCCTTGCTCACCGTCGCGGGCATACTGTCCCAACCTGGCAGGGACGGTGATGAGAAGGTCTCGTATGACAGGCCGCGCGGCAGGGTGATCTCTATATAGTGCTGATTAGGTGGCAAGCGGCCGCTGCCATAGACCAGTTTTTCAAGCAGCGCGGTCGAGTAGTGCTCCGAGATATAGATGACCGGACAGCCTGGCGTGTTCCAACGCCCCGGCGCCAGCGTTGAGCCCGTTGCATCGTAGATTGGATAGGTGCCCAGGGGGTCTCCGATTCGATAGCAGGTCAGGGTCCGGTCGAGAACCTGTGCCGTCACGCAGCGCTGCCGTACTTCAGGCCACGCAAGATGTCTGACACCATTTCAGCGCCGAACTCACTCTGGATCACCACGTCGATCGGTCGCTTGTCCTCCAGCATGGCATGGGGACGGAACAGGAAATCCCGTGCTTCCGCCTCAGTCCCCCAGACATCCACGGCCTGGCCCCATACGCGAGCGACACGCGTTAGCCGCGTCCCTTCCTCGGCAGAAAGCACCTTCTTGCCCTTGCGGCGCTCATAGGTTGCGCGCGGCACCAAGCGATACTTGAACTGGGTGTCTCCCGGGGCGACCATTGCGGCAACGCGGTCAAGCGCGGCGAGCGGCAGCCCATCTTCGATCCGGGCCACGAGCGCCATTGGAGAGTCTGGCACGAGTTTGTCAGGCAAGCCGAGCACATCCGCTACACGCGCCATCGTCAGCATAGGTGCCTCCTTCTCATGTGAGAGGAAATATAGTCTCATTTGAGACGGGCGGCAATACGGCGCGCTCCCGGCGTTTGGCGCTTCGGCCTTTGGCAATCGCGCCGCGAAGCCATCCCTTCCCACCACCGGCTCAAGGCACTAGGCTGCCTCGGAGGCGTTGTGCCCAAGGCAGAAGCATGCCGGCTCAAGAAATGGGGGAGGACATGGCAAAGCGGGCGCGCAAGCAGTGCAATGAACTGGTGGAGACGGCGCTGGAAGCGGTGCTGAGTCGCGGCGCTGCCGATAACTGCCCGGCCTTGGAGGTCTTTGCGCGCGCCTTCCTGGCCGACGCCCCGCCGGAGGATGTCCGGCATGAGACGCCCGACAACCTGGCCGGCATGGCGTTGGATCTCTTCCGCTTTGCGCGTCAGCGCGACGAAGCGAGCCAGGCCAAGATCAAGGTCTATGATCCCACCCCGGAGCAGGAAGGCTGGAGCAGCGCGCACAGCGCGGTTGCCATCGTCAACAACGACATGCCCTTCCTGGTGGACTCGGTGACGGCCGAACTGAATCGGCTTGGGGCCGAGGTCTTCCTGGTGGTGCATCCCATCCTGCTGGTGCGCCGTGACGCGGAGGGCCGGCTGGACTCCCTGGCCGAAGCGACCGATCCGGACGCGGATGGCCGGCCGGAATCCCACATGCTGCTGCTGATCAGCGAGCAGCCGCGCGAGCGCCATGCCGAGATTGCCGCCGGCCTGGAAGCCGTACTCGCTGACGTGCGCAACGCCGTCGAGGACTGGCGTCTGATGCGCCAGCGCTGCCGCGAGCTGCTGCGCGAACTCGAGCGCGACCCGCCGAGCCTGCCGCGTGAGGAAATCATCGAGGGCATAGACTTTTTGGAGTGGCTGGACGACGACCACTTCACCTATCTCGGCTATCGGGAATATGCCTTCCGCGGCAAGGGCGCCGAGGCGGTGGCCGACATCGATGCCGAGAGCGGCTTGGGCATCCTGCGCGACCCTGATTACTCGATCTTTGCCGGCCTGCGGAGCCTGGGAAAGCTTCCTTCGGATGTGCGGGCCTGGGTCAAGTCGCCCCAGCTCGTGCGCATCACCAAGGCAAACCGCCGTGCCACGGTGCATCGACGCGTGCCCATGGACACCATTGCAGTCAAGCGCTTCGACCGGGCCGGTCACGTGATTGGCGAGCGCGTGTTCGTCGGCCTCTTCACCTCCACGGCCTACAGCCGCAGCCCGCGGCAGATCCCGCTGCTGCGGCGCAAGGTGGATGACACCATCGCCGCTGCCGGCTTTGTGCCCGGCAGTCACAACGGCAAGGCGCTGCTGCACATCTTGGAGACCTACCCGCGCGACGAGCTGTTCCAGATCGATGCGGCGGAGCTGCACCAGATCGCTGAGGGCATCCTGCATCTACAGGAGCGTCAGCGCACCGCGCTGTTCGTGCGGCGGGATCCCTTCGAGCGCTTCGTATCCGCCATGATCTTCGTGCCGCGCGACCGCTTCGACACCAACCTGCGCTTGAAGCTCCAGAACAAGGTGGCTGAAGCCTATGCCGGGCGCGTGGAGAGCTTCGGAACGCAGATTGGTGAGTCACCGCTGGCACGGCTGCACGTCATCGTCCGCACGGAACGAGGACGGGTGCCCAAGGTCGATGTGGAAGCGCTTGAGAGCGAACTGGCCGAAGTGGCGCGCTCATGGATCGACCTGCTGGAGCAGGGCCTAGTGCAGGCACATGGTGAAGAACAGGGATTGCGCCGCTTTGCCCAGTGGCAGCGTGCCTTTCCGGCCAGCTACCAGGAGGATTTCAAGGAAAGCGACGCCGTCGCCGACATCGCCAAGATCGAGCGCCTCATGGAAGGCAGCGACTTGGAGGTGGACCTCTATCGGCCGCAGGCTGCCCCGCGCAGTGTCCTGCGCTTCAAGGTCTATATCCGCGGCCGCCAGCTCGCGCTCTCCGACATGCTGCCGATGCTGGAGAACATGGGGCTGCGCGTGCTGGGGGAGGTGCCCTACGCGGTGCGCCCGGGCGACGGCGAGGAAGAGTACTGGATCCATGACTTCGATCTTGAGCGCCCCGCCGGAGAGGCTGATCTCGAAGCAGTACGCGATGCCTTCCATGAAGTCTTCTCTCACGTCTGGTTCGACCGCATGGAGAACGACGGCTTCAACCGCCTGGTGCTGGCAGCCGGCCTGCGAGCGCGGGAGATCCAGATCCTGCGTGCTTACTGCAAGTATCTGCGTCAGGCCCAGATCCCTTTCAGTCAGGCCTATATGGAAGCGACGCTGGCGGCCAATCCCGATCTGACGCGCAAGCTGGCGGAGCTCTTCATGCAGCGCTTCGACCCGGAGCTGCAGGAAAGCGGTGGCGCGGCGGCGCAGGGACTGGTTGATGCGGTTCAGGCTGGCCTGGAGGAGGTGGCCAACCTGGACGAAGACCGGATCATCCGGCGCTACCTCAACCTGATTCTCTCCACCTTGCGCACCAACTATTTCCAGCAGGCGGAGGATGGCAGCGCAAAGCCGACCATTGCCTTCAAGCTGGATGCCGGGGCGATCGAGGAACTGCCGGCGCCGCGGCCCTATCGGGAGATCTTTGTTTACTCGCCGCGGGTGGAAGGCGTCCACCTGCGCTTCGGCTCGGTGGCCCGTGGCGGCCTGCGATGGTCGGACCGCAAGGAGGACTTCCGCACTGAGGTGCTTGGTCTGGTCAAGGCGCAGCAGGTGAAGAATGCAGTCATCGTGCCGGTGGGCGCGAAGGGCGGTTTCGTCGCCAAGCGTCTGCCGCCACCTGAAGCTGGCCGTGATGCCTGGATGGCCGAAGGGGTCGAGGCCTACAAGGCCTTCATCCGGGCCTTGCTGGACGTGACGGACAACCTCGACGGCGACCGCGTGGTGCCGCCCGAGCGCGTGGTGCGCTACGACGCTGATGATCCCTACATGGTGGTGGCGGCTGACAAGGGCACGGCCACCTTCTCGGACATCGCCAATGGGGTGGCAGTCGACTACGGCTTCTGGCTCGACGATGCTTTCGCCTCGGGCGGCTCGGCCGGCTACGATCACAAGGCCATGGGCATCACCGCGCGCGGGGCCTGGGAGTCGGTCAAACGGCATTTCCGCGAACTCGGTCGCGATATCCAGACGGAGGATTTCACCGTCATCGGCTGTGGCGACATGTCGGGTGACGTCTTCGGCAACGGTATGCTGCTGTCCCGCCACATCAAGCTGGTCGGGGCCTTCAATCACCTGCACATCTTCGTCGACCCCGATCCCGATCCGGCGGCCTCCTGGGTCGAACGCAAGCGACTCTTCGAACTGCCGCGCAGTGCCTGGACGGACTACGACGCCAAGCTGATCTCCAAGGGCGGCGGCATTTTTGACCGCAAGGCCAAGTCCGTCCCCGTCTCCGAAGAAATGCGCCGCTGCTTCGGCCTGGAGGCAGACAGCGTAACGCCGAACCAGTTGATCAGCGCCATGCTGAAGGCCGAGGTGGACCTGCTCTGGTTTGGCGGCATCGGCACCTACGTAAAGGCGCGCGACGAAAGCCATCCAGAGGTGGGCGACCGCGCAAACGACTCGATCCGGGTGAACGGCAACGACCTGCGGGCCAGGGTCATCGGCGAGGGCGCCAACCTCGGCATGACCCAGCGCGGGCGCATCGAGTATGCTCTGGCCGGCGGACGGCTGAACACCGATGCCATCGATAACTCGGCCGGCGTCGACTGCTCCGACCACGAGGTGAACATCAAGGTGCTGCTGGGCGCGGCCGCCAAGCGCGGCCGGCTGGCACGCAAGCGTCGGGATGCCTTGCTGGAGCGGATGACCGACGAGGTGGCGTCACTGGTGCTGCGCGACAACTACCTGCAGAGCCAGACCATCTCGGTGACCAATATGCTGGGCACCCGTCTGCTGGACCGATTGGGCCGCTTCATGCGGGCGTTGGAGCGTGCGGGCCAGCTCAACCGCGCGCTGGAGTTCCTGCCGGACGAGGAGACCTTGGCCGAGCGCGTCGCTAATGGCGTCGGACTGACCCGGCCCGAGATCGCCGTGCTGCTCGCCTATGCCAAGCTCGACCTCTATCAGCAGCTCCTCGCGTCCGACATGCCGGACGATCCCTGGCTGGAGCGCGATCTCTTCGCCTACTTCCCGGAGCCTCTGCAACAGGATTTCGCGGCCGATATCCGCCGCCATCGGCTGCGCCGGGAACTGGTGGCCACCCAGGTGAGCAACGAGTTGGTCAATCGCCTGGGCATCACCTTCATCCATGAGGCGCGGGAGAAGACCGGTCTGCCGTCCTCGGCCGTGGCGCGGGCCTTCGTGGCGACCCGCGATCTGCTGAACCTGCCGGCGCTCTGGCACGACATTGAGGCTCTGGACAACCGGGTGCCGGCGCGCGCGCAGATCGCCATGCTACTGACCTGCGGCCGGGCAACCGAGCACCTGACCTCCTGGTTGTTGCGCTCGGCGTCCCAGGTGGCGGATATCCAGAGCTGCGTTGAACGCTATGCCGCCGGCCTGACGCGCCTGAGCGAAGCCCTGCCGGGCTTGCTGGCGGATCATCGCCGCCATCTGCTGGAGAGCGAGGCTGCAGGCTTCAGCGAACAGGGGGTCCCCGAGCCATTGGCCACCCGGGTTGCCACCGTGGCCCAGGTTGCCACGGCGGCCGATGTGGTTCGCTTGGCCGACGAGTGCGGCCGGGATCTCGACGTGGTGGCAGCGGCCTACTTCCGCGTGGGCACGCGCTTCGGCTTCGACTGGCTGCGTGAGGCCGCGGCCCAGTTGCCGCGGGATCTGGCCTGGAACCGCCTGGCGATCACGGCGCTGATCGACGACCTCTATGAGTCCCAGGCCCGGATTGCGGCAGCCATTCTTGCCAAGGCGGGTGACTACGAGGACAGGATGGCCGAATGGCTGGAGCCGCGTGCGCTGGTGGCAGCGCGCAGCGATCAGTTGATCGGCGAACTCCAGGCCATGGCCGCACCTAACCTGGCAATGCTCACCGTCGCCAACCGCCAGCTCAAGACGCTGACGGAGTCGAGCTGAGGCTGGGTTGGCCCCGTTTGTCGATTGAGGAGTCGTGGGAGCCTTGAGCGTATCAGACGAGCGATCTGTGCCACGCCGGAATCAGCATACCGCTCGGCGCGTCGCAAACGAGGCCTACGCGTTCCGTTGCTGCATGGTCTGCGGATTGCAGATCCCCACCTGTCTGACCATTGCCCATCTGGATCAGGATGCAGGCAACAATGAGCCAGACAACTTGGCTTTCTTGTGCCAGACGCACCACTGGATGTACGACGCTGGCCTCTATCCTATTGAAGCCATAAAGCTTCTGCGGGTCCATTGGCAGCAGACGCAGGGCGTGGCGTCGCACTCTGCGAGGATGAAGGATGCCGGTGCGAAGGCCGCACGATCCAGAAAGCGGGCAGAAGCGGCACGCAAAGCATGGGTTACTCGTCGTTCAGGGACAGGCGCTCAGTAGCGCCTTCCAGCACGGCAAGTGTTGGCGTCACGCAGCCCATTCTACGTGGTGAACAGAAAAAGGCGGCATCCCACTGCAAGGGATGCCGCCTGAACCTGCGTGCTGGTCTGTGACAGACAGCCGGATTAGGTCTTCCGCTCAACCATCAGCTTCTTGATCTCGGCGATGGCCTTGGCCGGGTTGAGGCCCTTGGGGCAGGTTTTGGTGCAGTTCATGATGGTGTGGCAGCGATAGAGCCGGAAGGGGTCCTCCAGCTGGTCCAGGCGCTCGCCGGTGAATTCATCGCGGGTGTCGGCGATCCAGCGATAGGCCTGCAGTAGAACCGCCGGGCCCAGGTAGCGATCGCCGTTCCACCAGTAGCTGGGACACGCGGTGGTGCAGCAGAAGCAGAGGATGCACTCCCAGAGGCCGTCCAACTGGGCGCGTTCCTCCGGGCTTTGCAGGCGCTCGCGCTCCGGTGCTGGGGTCGTAGTCTTCAGCCAGGGTTCGATCGAGGCAAGCTGGGCATAGGCCTGGTTTAGATCGGGCACCAGATCCTTGACCACGGGCTGGTGCGGCAGGGGATAGACCTTCACCTCGCCTTCCACATCGTCCATGTTCTTTGTGCAGGCCAGCGTGTTGGTCCCGTCGATGTTCATGGCGCAGGAGCCGCAGACACCCTCGCGGCAGGAGCGGCGGAATGTCAGCGTCGGATCGATCTCATTCTTGATCTTGATCAGCGCGTCCAGAACCATGGGCCCGCAGTCGTCGAGATCGATCTGATAGGTATCGACCCGGGGCGTCGCACCGGAATCAGGATCCCAGCGATAGATCTTGTAGGTCTTGGTCCGCTTTGCCCCGGAGGGGGCGGGCCAGGACTTTCCGTCGGTGATCTTCGAATTGGCGGGCAGCGTAAAAGCGACCATCGGACTTCGCGCCTTTCCTGGGTCTCGCTATTCAGTAGGAGCGTACCTGCGGGGGGAACGCCTGCACCTCGTTGGTCAGGGGCTGCAGCATGACCGCGCGCGACCCCAGCGTCACTGAGCCGGCATCGTCGACCCAGGCAACCGAGTGTTTCATCCAGTTATCATCATCACGATTTGGGAAGTCTTCGCGTGCGTGGGCGCCGCGGCTTTCCTCGCGGGCGGCGGCCGCTTCCAGGGTGGCCGCGGCCTGGTAGCTGAGGTTGTCGTACTCCAGGGTTTCCACCAGATCGGAGTTCCAGATCATCGAGCGGTCGCTGACCGACAGGTCGGCCTTCATGGCCCAGACTTCGGCCAGCTTGCGCTTGCCTTCCGCCAGGCTCTCGCCGGTGCGGAAGACGGCAGCATGGCTTTGCATCACCCGCTGCATGGCCAGGCGCTGCTGGGCCGTGCGGGTGTCCCCCTTCGCGTGACGCATGCGATCGAGCCGCTCCATGGCGCGCTCGTCTGCGTCAGCCGGCAGGGGCCGGTGGCTTTCGCCGGACCGGAGCGTCTCGGCGCAGCGCTTGCCGGCTGCACGGCCGAAGACCACCAGATCGAGCAGGGAGTTCGAGCCAAGCCGGTTGGCACCGTGTACGGACACGCAGGCGGCCTCACCGGCGGCCAGCAATCCCGGCACCACTGCATCCTTCTTGCCGTCCACCACAGTCAGCACCTCGCCGTGCACGTTGGTGGGGATGCCGCCCATGTTGTAGTGGCAGGTGGGGATGACGGGGATCGGCTCCTTGGTCACGTCGACGCCGGCGAAGATCTTGGCTGTCTCGGAGATGCCCGGCAGGCGTTCGTGCAGGATCTTCGGGTCGAGGTGCTCGAGATGCAGGTGGATGTGGTCTTTCTCGGGGCCCACACCGCGGCCCTCGTTGATCTCAATGGTCATGGAGCGGCTGACCACGTCGCGGCTGGCCAAGTCCTTGGCGTTAGGCGCGTAGCGCTCCATGAAGCGCTCGCCCTCGGAGTTGGTGAGGTAGCCGCCTTCGCCGCGCGAGCCCTCAGTGATGAGACAGCCGGCGCCGTAGATGCCGGTGGGATGGAACTGCACGAACTCCATGTCCTGCAGCGGCAGGCCGGCGCGGGCCACCATGCCGCCACCGTCGCCGGTGCAGGTGTGGGCCGAGGTGCAGGAGAAGTAGGCCCGTCCATAGCCGCCGGTGGCCAGAATGGTCTTATGAGCGCGGAAGCGGTGGATGGTGCCATCGTCCAGATTCCACGCGACGACGCCCCGGCACTCGCCATCCTCCATCATCAGATCGAGGGCGAAGTACTCGATGAAGAACTCGGCGTTGTTGCGCAGGGACTGCTGATAGAGCGTGTGCAGCATGGCGTGCCCGGTTCGGTCGGCGGCCGCGCAGGTGCGCTGGGCCGTGCCCTTGCCGAACTCCGTGGTCATGCCGCCGAAGGGGCGTTGGTAGATCTTGCCGTCCTGGGTGCGGCTGAAGGGCACCCCGAAGTGCTCCAGCTCGATGATGGCGGGAATCGCCTCCTTGGTCATGTACTCGATGGCATCCTGGTCGCCCAGCCAGTCGGAGCCCTTGACGGTGTCGTACATGTGCCAGCGCCAGTCGTCCTCGCCCATGTTCGCGAGCGCCGCGGAGATTCCGCCCTGGGCGGCCACGGTGTGGCTGCGCGTCGGGAAGACCTTGGAGATGCAGGCGGTCTTCAGGCCGGAGCGGGCCAGTTCCAGCGTGGCGCGCAGTCCGGCGCCGCCGGCGCCGACGACGACAACGTCATAGGTATGGTCGATCTTGGTATAGGCTTCCGGCATGAGATCGTGCCTTCGTGTTATCGTGGGGCCGACGGGTGGGTCGGATGCAAACGCTAGAACAGCAGGGACAGAACCGAGATGACGCCGACAGTGGCGAGCAGAAAGCCCAGCCCCTGCACCAGCAGCAGCACCGCCATGCGCGCCACCCGGTCATGCATGTAGTCCTCGATGACCACCTGCAGGCCGAGCACGGCATGGTAGAAGGTGGCGATGATCAGAAGGATTAGCAATGCGGCCGTGACCGGGTTGCTCACCCAGTCGACCATGCTGCGATGATCTGCCCCCAGCATGCCGATCACTGAAATGACGAACCAGAGCAGCAGGGGCACGAGGGCCAGCGCGGTCACGCGCTGCAGCCACCAGTGATGGGTGCCGTCCTTGGCGGAGCCGAGGTGACGGACGCGGGCGAGGGGCGTTCTAAGGCTCATGGTGTCGCTCCCTCAAATCACGATCAGGCCGATGACCCAGGCCAGCACTGTCAGCGTGCCGGTGCCGATCACCACAGCCCAACCGGAGGTGTAGGCCTGGGGCAGTTCGAAGCCATAACCGGCATCCCAGAAGAGGTGCCGAATGCCATTGCAGAGGTGGTAGAAAAGCGCCACCGACCAGCCGAACAGCAGCAGCACGCCCAGCCAGGAGCCCATGAAGCTCTGCGCCCCGTGGAAGGCATCCGGTCCGGCCGCGGCTGCAGCCAACCAGTAGACCAGGAGCAGGGTGCCGACAGCCAGCGCGATACCGGTCAGGCGGTGCAGAATGGAGAGCGTCGAGGTGAGCTGCGGTCGATAGATTTGCAGGTGCGGCGATAGCGGCCGCCGATCAGCGGACATTGGCTCAATCCCCTCGTCTGTTCGGGCCTTTGGCTGCCCGGCCCTTGGTGGGTTGGTTTAGTGCGCTGCGGCATTCAAGTCAACGAAACGACCTTTTCCAAGCTTTTCCTGCCATCGCACGTCGCTGCGCCAGAGTGCGATATGAAGCTGCTCGTAATCATGTGCGGGCTTCCTGCTCCCAGGGCTCGTCCTCCTCGCCCAGTTCCCCGGCAATCCTTTCCACCGCGCGAATCGAGGCATCGTGGAAGGGATTCAGCACCAGATCGGCGCCGGCCTTATAGAGGGTGCGGGCATCGAGGAGATCGGTGCTGGGCAGGGCGAACCTGCCCCTGAAACCCGCCTCGCGGAAGGCCTGCATCATGGCCAGGCGCGGATCGCTCTGCCCCGGCGGCACGCGATGGGGCGGGGTCGCCAGTACGATCCACGAGACGCCTTCAAGGCGCAGGCTGGCGGGAAACTCCGGATCTCCGGCATCGCCATAGGTCCCGGGGAGACCGCGGGCGGTCCAGCGCCTAAGGGCCTCGGGATCGAAGTCGACTCCGAGCACGGTCTGCCCGCGATCGTGCAGCCCGCGCGCGATGCCGCGACCATAGCGGCCGAGTCCGAAGAGGATCGTGTCGAAGTTGGTGGGACCCTGAAAGGCTTCGGCCGCGTCCTCGCGGAAGGGATGGCGTCGCTCGAATGGCTTAATCACGGGGTCGATCAGGGCGTAGAGCCTTTGACTGTGCACGATCATGTAGGTCGAGAGCGTGATCGTCACGAGACCGACCAGCGTGACAAGCCCCATGGCTGATGGGCCGACGTGGCCAAGGGCCAGCCCCATGGCCATGAAGATAAGGGAGAATTCGCTGATCTGGGCCACGGTCAAGCCGGCCAGCAGGCCGGTGCGGCGCCGGTAGCCCATGTAGCCCATGATCGCGAGCACGATCAGCGGATTACCGATCAGGACGAAGAGGGAGAGAATAAGGGCGGCCGGCAGTTCGTTACCCAGCATGCCCAGATCCAGTCGCGCGCCCAGTCCGACGAAGAAAAAGAGCAGCAGGAAGTCGCGCAGGCTGGACAGGCGCGCAGCAATGGCCTCGCGAAAGGGCGAAGAGGCGAGACTGACGCCGGCGAGAAGGCCGCCCAACTCCTTGCCGAAGCCAAGCAGGTCCCCCACGGCGGCAAGCACCACCGCCCAGGCGATGGCAAAGGTCACCAGCAGTTCCGGGCTGCGGGCCAGGCGGCGCAGCAGCGGGTCGGCGCCATAGGTGATGAAGAGCACGATTCCGGCGACCATCGCCACACCGCCGAGCAGCACCCGCAGCAGGGCCAGGCCCCCGCCGTCGCCGGCTGCGGCCCCGATGCCGACAGCGGAGAGGATCACCATCGCCAGCACCACGGCGATGTCCTGGACGATGAGGAAGCCAAGTGCGATCCGCCCGTGCAGGGAATCGATCTCGCGTTTGTCGGACAGCAGCTTCACGACGATGATTGTGCTGGAAAAGGTGAGGGCCACGGCGACGTAGCTGCTGGTCACCCAATCCATGCCCAGGGCCAGACAGATCAGGAATCCAATGCCCACCGTAAAGGCCACCTGGCCCAGTCCAGTGGCGACGGCGACGGCACCAAGGGTGCGCACCAGACCGACGTCCAGCTTGAGGCCGACGAGAAAGAGCAGTAGCGCCACGCCGATCTCGGCCAGCAGCTCAATGTGATCGGCAGACTGGGCGAGACCGAGCACATCCGGTCCAGCGATGATCCCGGCAGCGATAAAGGCGACGATCAGGGGTTGCCGCAGCAGCAGGGCCGTGAAGCCGACCACGGCCGCCAAGGCGAGCAAACCAGCCACCTCGATGAAAACCGATGTGATTTCGTGCTCCAAGTCGATGCCCCCACTGC
This sequence comes from Aquibaculum arenosum, assembly GCF_029222965.1. Taxonomy (GTDB): domain Bacteria; phylum Pseudomonadota; class Alphaproteobacteria; order Kiloniellales; family DSM-21159; genus Aquibaculum; species Aquibaculum arenosum. The sequence continues at coordinate 340,071 of NZ_JARHUD010000001.1, forward strand.
GATCGATGCCTACCGAGGCTGCCCTAATGAGGCTTTTATCCCGGGCGTTGGATACTCAGCCGGGATAAAAGCTACATGAGGGATTGCCGGTTTGCATGAGCGATATCAAAGCAACTTTGCAGAGCTGCTCCCTGCCCGTTGCGTGGCGTTATGCGCAGTTTCCATCAGAGATGCCCGCTAAGAGACTTTGATCGTGCGCCGTTGCACTCTTTCGCGTCAGGCGCTATCCACCGCGCTCATGTCACACTTCGTCATAGCTGTCGATGGACCGGCCGCCGCGGGCAAGGGTACGCTGTCCCGACGTCTGGCTGCTGCGCTCGACCTGGCCTACCTCGACACCGGCTGCTTGTATCGCGCCGTGGCGGCCCGATTGCTGGAAGCGGGCGGCGATCCTGCGGATGCCGAGCAAGCAGCCGCCATCGCTGCGCAATTGGATCCGGCCGACTTGGACCGCGACGATCTGCGCAGCGAGGCCGCTGGCGCGGCGGCCTCCCGCGTTTCTGCGCATCCGGCCGTGCGAACGGCTCTCTTGGATTTCCAGCACCGTTTTGCAGACAACCCGCCGGGCGGGCGTGCGGGAGCGGTGCTTGACGGCCGTGACATCGGCACCGTGGTCTGCCCCGATGCAAGCGTGAAGCTCTTCGTCACCGCCAGCGCCGAGGCACGGGCGCGGCGGCGCTATGAGGAGTTGCTCGCGCGCGGGGACAAGGTTATATACGCCGAGGTTCAGGCCGAGATGAAGGCGCGCGACGCCCGGGATCGGGATCGCGACGTCGCGCCTTTGCGTGCGGCAGATGATGCCGTCACCTTGGACAGCACCGACCTGAGCGCCGAGGCAGTCTTTCAGGCTGCCTTGGAGATCATTGCCGAAAAGACGGGGCGTTCGCTTGCCGCCATCGGCAAACCGGTGCCAGGCGAACCGAACTAAGGATAAGCCCGGGCCACATCCGGGAAGACCGCCGGAGACAACCGGCAGGCCCGAAACCGAGTGTTTGAAAGGACAGACTGAATGACCACCGAGACTGCGGTTGAACCGCAAATGAAAGAATCTTTTGCCGCCCTGCTCGAAGAGAGCCTGGGCACTGAGGACGGCCTTGAAGGCAACGTTCTGCGCGGGCGCGTCGTCGCCATCGACAACGATGCCGTCGTCGTCGACGTCGGCCTGAAGTCTGAAGGCCGCATCCCGCTGCGTGAGTTTTCGAAGGCCGGGGAAGACGCCGAGCTGAAGGCTGGCGATTTCGTCGAGGTCTTCCTGGAGCGCATGGAAGACAAGAACGGCGAAGCGATGCTGAGCCGCGAGAAGGCTCGCCGCGAGGAAGCCTGGAACCAGCTCGAGAAGGCCTTTGGCGAGAGCCGTCGCGTTACGGGTCAGATCTTCGGCCGCGTCAAGGGCGGCTTCACGGTCGACCTTTCCGGCGCCGTGGCCTTCCTGCCGGGCAGCCAGGTCGACATTCGCCCGGTGCGCGACGTCACCCCGCTGATGCACACGCCGCAGCCCTTCCAGATCCTCAAGATGGACCGTTCGCGCGGCAACATCGTTGTCTCCCGCCGCGCTGTGCTCGAGGAAGATCGTGCCGAGCAGCGCAGTGAGCTGATCGCCAACCTGAAGGAAGGCCAGATCCTCACCGGCGTGGTGAAGAACATCACCGATTACGGTGCTTTCGTGGACCTGGGTGGCGTTGACGGCCTGCTGCACGTCACCGACATTTCCTGGCGTCGCATCAACCACCCGACCGAGGCCCTGTCCATCGGTCAGCAGGTTCAGGTGCAGATCATCCGCTTCAATCCGGAGACCCAGCGCATCAGCCTCGGCATGAAGCAGCTGGAGGCCGATCCCTGGGAGGGTGTGGCCGCCAAGTATCCGGTCGGCGCCAAGTTCCTGGGCCGCGTGACCAACATCACCGACTACGGCGCCTTCGTGGAGCTGGAGCCGGGCATCGAGGGTCTGGTCCACGTCTCCGAGATGAGCTGGACCAAGAAGAACGTCCACCCGGGCAAGATCGTCTCCACCTCTCAGCAGGTCGAGGTCATGGTGCTGGATGTGGACGAAGAGAAGCGGCGCATCTCGCTTGGCCTCAAGCAGACCATGGCGAACCCCTGGGAAGACTTGGTGGAGAAGTACCCGCAGGGCTCCGTGCTCGAGGGCGAGGTCAAGAACATCACCGAGTTCGGTCTCTTCGTCGGCCTGCCTGGCGAGATCGACGGCATGGTTCACCTCTCCGACCTCGATTGGGAGCGTTCTGGCGAGGAAGCCGTGCAGGACTATGCCAAGGGCATGGTCGTGAAGGTGAAGCTCCTCGAAGTCGACGTGGAGAAGGAGCGGATCAGCCTGGGCATCAAGCAGCTCGAGTCCGATCCCTTCGAAGCGGCTGCCGACGGCATCAAGAAGGGCGATGTGGTCACCTGCACCGTGCGTGAGGTTCAGGACAATGGCATCGAGGTCGAATTGGCCGACGGCGCCACGGGCTTCATCCGCAAGGCCGAACTGTCGCGCGAGCGCAGCGAGCAGCGTCCTGACCGCTATGCAACCGGCGAGAAGCTGGATGCCAAGGTGACCGCGGTCGATCGCAAGACCCGCCGCATCACCCTGTCGATCAAGCAGCTGCAGATCCAGGAAGAGAAGCAGGCCATGGCCGAGTACGGTTCCACGGAGTCGGGTGCCAGCCTGGGCGACATCCTGGGGGCGGCCATCGCCAAGCAGCGCCAGGAGCAGAAGAAGGACGACTCGGCCGAGAGCTGAGGCCTCGTCAATCTCCTGCCACGACAAGAGGGCGTCGATCTTCGGATCGGCGCCTTTCTTGTATCTTCTTGTTCTGAAAGGCATCGTTGACCGCTTAGCGGGCCTCTGGCAGGTTAAGGCTTCGCACATCGGACCGGGACTCCTCCGGTCCGTCATTGCCATCCTTGTCGAACGCGGCAAGGCCTTGTCGGGAACACGGCATGACGAAGTCCGAGCTGATCCAGCGTATTGCCGAGCGCAATCCGCATCTCTATCAGCGCGATGTTGCGCGCATCGTGAACACCATCTTCGATGAGATAGGCAGCGCATTGGAGCGGGGCGATCGCGTGGAATTGCGCGGTTTCGGCGCCTTCTCCACCAAGCAGCGGGATGCGCGGACCGGACGGAACCCCCGCACAGGCGACACGGTTGACGTCGATGCCAAGGCCGTTCCCTACTTCAAGACCGGCAAGCAGCTCCGTGAGCGGCTGAACGGTGGCTAGGAAACTCACCAAGAGGAAGGGCGCCGAACCGTGCGACGGTTGAGCTGGATTATTACCATTCCCTTGTTGGTGATTGCGGTGGTCTTCGCGGTCGTCAACCGGCAGCCCGTGGCCGTGCAACTCTGGCCCTTTGAGATCACGCTGCAGGCGCCGCTGTTCCTAGTGGTGCTGCTGGCGATTTTCGTTGGCTTCGTGCTGGGCGGCATCGCGAGCTGGCTTGCGGCCGGACGCAAGCGGCGCGCGCAGCGCGACGAGCGTGAGCGTCTGCGGCGTCTGGAGCACGAGGTGGAAACGCTCCGCCGCAGCCGCGGCCAGCCGGCTCTTCCGGCGAGCACCGGCCACTGATTCGATCCGCCCTGTCCTGCAACGGTTAAGCGTAACGGTGCCCCATGCGTAATTTTTCCGCCGAGGAAACCCACAAGGCCTTGGATTTCCCCTCCCTGGTGGAGGCGCTGCGCGAGGCGTTTCGCAGCGACATCGAGGTGCCCGTGCGCCATCACCACACCATGGCGCGGGCCGAGGAGCCGGATGCCACGCTGCTGCTGATGCCGGCCTGGCAGGGCGAGCGCTATGTCGGCATCAAGATCGTCACCGTTACTCCCGGCAATTCAAATCGCTCTTTGCCCGCAATCCTCGGGGTCTATCTGCTCAATGACGGGCGAACCGGTGCGCCCCTGGCCCTGATCGACGGCCCCATGCTGACTCTTCGGCGCACGGCAGCGGCCTCCGCCCTGGCGGCAGACTACCTCGCCCGGCCGGACAGCGAGCGTCTTCTGATGGTGGGTACGGGAGCCCTCTCGACCCATCTGATCGAAGCCCACGCCGCGGTACGGCCGATCCGATCGGTCTCCGTCTGGGGGCGCAATCCGGAAAAGGCCAGGGCGGTGGCGGCGTCGGTCGACCTGCCGGGTATCGAGGTCACGGCGGTTGAGTCGCTGGAGACTGCGGTGCCGGAGGCTGATGTCATCTCCTGCGCCACTCTATCGACGGAGCCTCTGGTCAAGGGCGCCTGGCTGCGGCCGGGCCAGCACCTGGATCTGGTGGGCGCCTTCACTCCGGGGATGCGCGAAAGCGACGACGAGGCTGTCCGGCGCGCGGACATCTATGTGGACACGCGCGCCGGCTGCCTGAAGGAAGGCGGCGACATCGTCCAGCCCCTGTCCGATGGCGTGATGAGCGAAGGCGACGTGGTGGCCGATCTGCTGGACATGACCGCCGGGCGCCATGCGGGACGCAGCAGTGCCGAGGCGATCACGCTCTTCAAGTCCGTCGGCACGGCCGTTGAGGACTTCGCCGCCGCCCAGCTGGTGGTGGAGCGGACGGCAGACTGATGTCCGAGTCCTGCCCGCCGGGCATGGAGCGGGTCTTTGTCGGTCTGGACACTCCGGACTATGCCCGCGCCCAAGATCTCGTAGAGCGGCTTTCCGGGCTGGTGGGCGGCTTCAAGCTGGGCAAGGAGTTCTTGGCAGCACAGGGACCCAAGGTGGCGCGTGAAGTGGTCGGCGCGGCGCCGCTTTTCCTTGATGTAAAGTTCCACGACATCCCGAACACCGTGGCATCCGCTCTGCGCGCTCTGGCGCCGCAAGCGCCGGCCATCGTCAATGTCCATGCTAGTGGTGGTCCGGCCATGCTGCGCGCGGCCGCTGAGGCGGTCGAGCGCGCTGCCGAGGAGCAGGATAGGCCGCGGCCCTGGCTGATCGCCGTGACGGTGCTCACCAGCTTGGACGATACTGATCTGGTCGCTGTTGGCCAAAGCGGTCCGGTGGCGGATCAGGTGGTGCGCCTGGCCCGATTGGCACAGGACTGTGGGCTGGACGGCGTGGTCTGCTCGCCGCGGGAAATCACGGCCCTGCGGGCTGCCTGTGGGGCTGACTTCAAGCTGGTGGTGCCGGGGATTCGTCCCGCCTGGGCAGCGGCGGGAGACCAGAAGCGGATCATGACGCCGGCCGAAGCCGTGGCAGCGGGCGCGGATCGACTTGTGATCGGACGGCCCATCACTGCTGCGTCGGATCCTGCCGACGCCGCGCGACGTATCGCCGCCGAAATCGGCGCCGAAATCGACGCTGCGTCGAGCAGCTAGTTCCGAGTCTGCTTGCTCCGGGGCACGCCGACCACTAGATCAGGTCCAGGACAAGAGAAAGAGAGTGGCCGTGCCGAGCGAGAACGAACTGGATTTTTCCCGCTTGCCGGATGCGCGCCCACTGGCCCCTATCTCTCCGCGTGAAACGGCGCGCGAAATCTTCGCTCTGCTTTACCATTATGCCGGCGCGATGGCGCGGCTGGCGCTGCTGCCCGTGTCCATCGCCTTTGGGCTGACCGCAGTTGCGCTCTATTTCTCCCTGGGAGCCGGCTTTCACTTCTTTGTCGTCGGGGCCAAACTCTATCTTCTGGTCTGGTTCGCGGGCTCGGTCTTTCGGCTGTTGCTGTTGGGCCCCGGCCCGGAGCTGGCGCGCCCCTTGCCCAACTGGCGGCCGGCAGACGGGCGTTTGGCCCTGCGCGGCCTGGGCGTGATTGCCATCGCCATGCTGGTGACCCTGCCGGCGAGCTTCATCTTCGGGTCGCTGGGCGGCGGTTTGGGGCCGAATGGGCCGCAACCCGGACCCTGGATTATCGCTCCGCTCGTCGTGGCCGCCATCACCACGCTCGGGCTCAGCTTCACTCTGCCGGCGGCGGCGCTTGGTCGTGGCTACGGTTACAAGCGCGCCTGGCGCGAATCACGTGGTGCGCTGGCTCCCCTGTTCGGGCTGTTTGTGGTCATCGTGCTGCCCGTGGATCTGGCGATTGCCCTGATCGACCTGCTGCTGTTGCAGCTTCAACTTGCCACCAATCTCGTGATCCCGCGCGCGGCCGTCGGCACGGCGGCCAACTATCTCTCGGTCGCGCTGGCGTCCACCGTGCTCGCGGTGGCCTTTGCCAAGCGTACCGGCTGGCAGCGGCCGGGTGGGCAACAGCCGCTCATGAGGATGCAGGCATGACGGTTGACTGCAAGATCTGCGGCATCAGGGACCCCGAAGCGTTGCGGGCTGCCGTGCAGGGCAGGGCACGCTGGGTCGGCTTCGTCTTCTTTCCGCGCTCCCCGCGTTCGCTGACGCCCGAGCAGGCTGCCGTCCTGTCTGCAGAGGCGGCAGGCCGGGTGGAGCGGGTCGGCCTCTTCGTCGACCCCGACGATGCTCTGCTGGACGCCACGCTCGGCCGGGTTGATCTCGATATGCTGCAGCTGCACGGCAGCGAAACGCCGCGCCGCGTGGCCGAGATCCGCGCGCGCTGGGGCCTGCCGGTGATGAAGGCGATCAAGATCGCCAGGGCCGAGGACCTTGCGGTGGTCCCGGACTATGCCGAGGTGGTCGACTGCATCCTTTTCGATGCCAAGGCGCCCAAGGAGATGGTGGATGCCCTGCCGGGCGGCAATGCGCTCAGTTTCGATTGGCGCCTGCTCGCCGGGCGGAGCTGGCCCAAGCCCTGGATGCTCTCTGGTGGCCTCAATCCGGAGAACCTCACCGAGGCCGTGAACCTTACGGGCGCCGATGCCGTCGATGTCTCATCGGGTGTGGAGGTGCGGCCGGGTGTCAAGGATCCCGCACGCATAGCGGCCTTTCTGTCCGCAGCCGGGGAACTCTAGCCCCGGGGGATTGGCCCTTCGGGGCGTAACGCTTATGTTTCGCTCTATATGACCCAGCACGAATCCGATATCGAACGCTTCAAGCGCGTCACCGAGGCGACCATGCGGGCCCTGGCGGAGCGTGACGACCTGACCGTGGCCTTCTCGCCCGGCGGCCATGGCCTGTCCGGGACGGAAGCGCGTCTGCCGATGCCGGCGCGCGATCTGCCGGCGGAAGAAGTGGCCCTGGTGCGGGGCTCGGCCGACTCGCTTGGTTTCAAGCTGCGCCACCATGATGCCGGGCTGCATGCGGAGCAGCAGCCCCAAGCGGGCGAGGCGCGCGAGATCTTCGATGCGGTGGAACAGGCCCGCTGCGAAGCCCTGGGCATGCGCCGCTTCGGTGGAAGCGCGGCGAACCTGGATGCCGCACTGCAGGAGAACCTGCGCAACCGCGGGCTCAATCGGGCGCAGAGCCATGAAGAAGTCCCACTGAGCGAGGTCCTTCGGTTACTGGCCCGCGAGCGACTGAGTGGGCGCCCCTTGCCTCGAGAGGCCCAGCGCCTGGTTGAGGTCTGGAAGCCGCATCTGGACCCGCAGGCTCTGGAGGATTTCGCCCAGCTGCCGGATCTGGCGGAGGATCAGCAGGGTTACGCCAAAGCCATTCGGCGCATGCTGCAGCATCTGTCGCTCGATAGCCTCGACGACCAGGAGCCCCTGGAGGACGAGGCGGAGAGCGAGGGCGAGAATCAGCCCGACGACTCCATGCAGAGCCGCGGCGAGAGTGGCGAGCAGGATTCCTCCGAGGCGAGCGCTTCCGAAGAGGGCGAAAGCGCCGAGATGGAGGACGCCGGCGAGGCGGAAGACGGCGGTGAGGTCGATCCCGAGGGCGACATGATGGCCGCCGAGGGAGATGACAAGCCGGGCAGTCAGGCCCGTCGACCGAACTGGGATGGCCAGAACGAAAAGGCCAATGACAGCTACCGAGCCTATCTCACCGAGTTCGACGAGGAGGTGGGTGCAGCTGATCTGTGCGATTCCGAAGAGTTGGTGCGCCTGCGCCATCTGCTGGACCAGCAGTTGAACACTCTCCAGGGCGTGGTGGCCCGTTTGGCCAATCGCTTGCAGCGCCGCCTGATGGCGAAGCAGACCCGGGCCTGGGAGTTCAACATCGAGGAAGGGATCCTGGACACCGCTCGTTTGGCGCGGGTCGTGGTCGATCCCACTCACGCGCTCAGCTTTAAGCGCGAGTTGGACACGGACTTCCGCGACACGGTCGTCACTCTGCTGATCGACAACTCCGGCTCAATGCGCGGACGGCCGATCTCCGTGGCGGCGCTGAGCGCGGATATTCTGGCGCGCACATTGGAGCGCTGCGGCGTGAAGGTGGAGATTCTGGGCTTCACCACGCGCATGTGGAAGGGGGGGCACAGTCGCGAGCGCTGGATCGCTGCCGGCAAGCCGCCGCTCCCGGGGCGTCTCAACGACCTGCGGCATATCGTCTACAAGGACGCCGACATGCCCTGGCGCCGGGCGCGCAAGAACCTGGGTCTGATGCTGCGTGAAGGCATCCTCAAGGAGAACATCGACGGTGAGGCGATCCTCTGGGCGCACAGCCGCCTGCTGGCCCGCGCCGAGCAGCGCCGCATCCTGATGGTAATTTCCGATGGCGCGCCGGTGGACGATTCCACCCTGTCAGTCAATCCGGGCAATTACCTGGAACGCCACCTCCGCGAGGTGATTCATTACATCGAGACCCGCAGCCCGGTGGAACTGATCGCCATTGGCATCGGCCACGATGTCACCCGCTACTATCGCCGGGCCGTGACCATCGTCGATGCCGAACAGCTCGGCGGCACCATGCTGGAGAAGCTGGCCGAACTCTTTGATGAGGAGGGCGCCCAAATGGCAGCACGCGGCGGCGCCCGGCGCGGAGGAACCACGCGGGCCGCCGCTCGCTGAATCTGTTCCCTTGAGATGAGTCCGGGACTCTGACGCCGGTTCAGCTTTTGCCCATCAGGGCCTTCTTCCGCGTCGCCATCTTGTCGCCCAGCTCCTGGAGCGCGTCTTTGCTCAGGCTCTCGCGCGCCATCTTGAACATCATCTCCTCTTCCTCCTCCACATGGTGCTCCACCAGTTCCTTGAGCACCTTCGCCCGGCCGGAGAATTGGACGCTCTGCGCGTCGGTTTTCTGGAGGTCCGGTATGATCATCTCCTCGACCGCGCGGTGCTCCTCCAGCGCCTCGTGGTAGAGCTTGAGATGCTCCTTGCCGTCGGCATCGCGGAAGGCCGGATAGAAGATTTCCTCCTCCAGGGCGGTGTGGACCTTCAACTCCGTTGCGATCTGCTCCAGCAGGTCCTGGCGGGTCTTCCCGGCGCGGTCGGTGGTGCTGGTCAGCTTGGCGAGAAGATCGCGCACCTTGGAGTGATCTTCTTCGAGCAGCGCAATTGCGTCCTTGGCCATGGCGGGCCTCCCTGCTGGTGTGAAACACTGTGGGAGGTAACCCGACGCGGCGTGGCGGGTTCCGAGACCGGTCCGATACTGGGGGTGCGTCAGGCTTTGGGGAATACCTGGCGTGTGGGAAGGATGCTCACTTCGCGGAAGAGACCGGCGCGCGCATAGGGGTCGCCGCTGGCAAAAGCTTCTGCCGATCCCCGGTCGGGCACGTCGAGCACCAGCAGACTGCCGGCCGGTGCGCTCTCGTCCTCGTCGAGCAGTGGACCGGCGTAGACCAGCTGATCGGCGTGAGCCTCCAGGTAGGCAAGATGATCCGGGCGGTGTTGCATGCGCAACTCCAACTGGTTCGGCTTGTCGTGGCAGATCAATGCGAACAGCATTTCCCGGGGCTCCCTACGCGTTCAGATGAAAAGCCTAACCCGATTTGCGGTGAGGCGCCAAGCGGCCTGTTCGGCAGCTCAGGACGCAAGTTCGCTTGCGGTTGCTGCTGGCGTCGATGCCGTGGGCGCGCTCAGGCTGTCCAGCGGCCAGCGCGGCCGGGCCGGGAAGTCCAGGCCGTCGACGGCACCCAGGCGGAATCGCTCCAGCCCCGCCCAGGCAATCATGGCGCCGTTGTCCGTGCAAAGCGCCATTGGGGGCGCGATCAGTTCGGTGCCCTGGGCTTGCGCCACATCAGAGAGGCGCGCGCGCAAGGTGGCATTGGCCGCAACCCCGCCGGCCACCACCAACGGCCCGCTCTGGCCGGTTTCCGCCTGGAAGCGGGCCAGCGCCCGGGCGGAACGGTCAGCGAGCACGTCCGCTACTGCCGCCTGGAAGGCTGCGGCCAAATCGGCCCTGTCCTGCGGGGTGACGGATTCCAGCTTGCCAAGGGCGTGCCGCACGGCGGTCTTCAAGCCGGAGAAGGAGAAGTCGCAGCCCGGGCGCCCCACCATGGGCCGGGGCAGCGCGATGCGCCGCGGATCACCGCTGCGCGCGCGGCGTTCCACGGCGGGGCCGCCGGGATAGCCCAGTTCAAGCAGCTTCGCCGTTTTGTCGAAGGCTTCGCCCACCGCGTCGTCTATGGTCCCGCCATAGCGGCGATAGCGTCCCACGCCCTCGACCGCCAGCAGCTGACAATGCCCGCCCGAGACCAGTAGCAGCAGGTAAGGGAAGGGCAGGTCGTGGGTGAGGCGGGCGGTCAGGGCATGGCCCTCCAGATGATTGACTGCCACGAAGGGCTTGCCGTGAACCGCGGCGATCGCCTTGGCGGTCATCATGCCAACCATGACCCCGCCAATAAGACCGGGACCGGTGGTTGCGGCAATGGCATCCAGATCGGCAAAGTCCACGCCGGCCTCGCGCAGGGCCTCGGCCACCAGGGCATCGATCCGCTCAAGATGACTGCGCGCGGCGATTTCCGGCACGACGCCGCCGTAGAGGCGGTGCTCTTCCAATTGCGTGAAGACCAGGTTCGCGCGCAGGCGTGCGCCGACATCCGCGTCGGAAACGACAGCGGCGGCGGTTTCGTCGCAGGAGGTTTCGATACCAAGGATCAGCATGATGCTTTGTGTAACATGGGGGCGGGCAGGAGACATGGCAAAAGCCGGCGAGGTCGGCATCGCCGCGGTTTGTGCATGGCAGGCAGTCGGCCTATAAGGGCGGCCTGTTTGACCGCTGTTTTTCCGGAGGCCTTCATGCCCCTGCTTCGTCTCGGTTCCCGCGGCAGTCCTCTGGCCTTGGCCCAGACGGAAGAGACCAAACGCCGCCTGGCGGAAGCGCACCCGGAACTTGCGGCGCCTGACGCCGTTGAGATCGTCGTGATCAAGACCACCGGTGACCGGGTTCAAGACCGTCCCCTGTCGGAGATTGGTGGCAAGGGGCTTTTCACCAAGGAGATCGAGGAGGCTCTGTTCGACTCGCGGATCGATGTGGCCGTGCATTCGATGAAGGACATGCCCACCTGGCCGCCGGAGTCACTGGAACTGGCCGCTTATCTCCCGCGTGAAGATCCGCGTGACGCTTTCTTCTCGCCGCACGGCCATCGAATTGTGGATCTGCCGCAGGGCGCGGTGGTTGGAACGTCGAGCCTCCGGCGGCAGAGCCAGGTCCTGGCACTGCGGCCGGATCTGCGCGTCGTCTCCCTGCGCGGCAATGTTGACACCCGGCTGCGCAAGCTGGCGGCGAAAGATATCGATGCAACGCTCCTGGCCCTGGCGGGCTTGCGTCGGCTGGGGCGGGACGACCGACCGCACAGTGTGCTGGAAACGGATGAAATGCTGCCGGCTGTCGGACAGGGCGCGATCGGCCTGCAATGTCGCAAGGCGGACGAGCGTACGCAGGCGTGGCTGCGCACTATTGACGACGAGCTAACGCGCCAGCGCGTCGAAGCGGAACGTGCCTGCCTTGCCGTGTTGGATGGTTCCTGCCGTACGCCTATCGCTGCCTTGGCGGAGTGTACGCAGGAGGGGGGTATGCGCCTGCGTGCACTGGTGGCCACACCCGACGGCGCCCGCGTCTGGCAGGGCGAGGAGACCGGATCGCAGCGAGACTTTCTGCGACTGGGTCAGAGCCTTGGGCAAAGGCTGCGCCTGGACGCGGGCGAAGAGTTCTTCGCCTCTTTGGCTTCCCACTGATGCGACTCTTGGTCACACGACCACGCGAGGATGCCGGCGAGACCTTGGCTGCCCTTGAGCGGCGTGGCCATCAGGGGCTGAGCGAGCCGCTGCTGCACCTGCACCGCCTCGCGGTGGAATGGCCGCCGCGTGCCGAGCTGCAGGCTCTCGTGATCACAAGCCGCAACGGGCTGCGGGGTTATCTGGCCGAGGTGCCCGACCGCAGTCTTCCGGTCTATGCCGTGGGGCCGGGCAGTGCCGAGGAGGCGCGCCGCGCCGGCTTTGCCGAGGTGCACGATGCCGACGGCGATGCCCACGCGCTCGCAGACCTGATCCGTCGCTCCTTGGATCCGCGAGACGGGGCGCTGTTGCACCCCTCGGGGCGCGATGTTGCGGACGGCTTGAGCGATCCTCTGCGCGCTAACGGTTTCGATCTGCGCCGCTGCGTTGTTTACGCAGCCGATGCTGTCGAAGCGCTATCGCATGATTGTGTCAGCGCCCTGGAAAGGGGTACGCTTGACGGCGCGTTGTTCTTTTCCCCTCGTACAGGTGCAACTTTTGCCGCCTTGATCGAGGGGGCGGGATTGCAGCAGGCTTGCAGTGCAATGACGGCGTACTGTTTGAGCGACGCTGTTGCGCAGACGGTGGTTTCAATGCCGTGGCACGCTATTCGTACAGCCGCGGCGCCGAACCAGGCGGCGTTGTTGAGTTTGCTGCCGGCACAGACAGAAGCGGAAGGGCGATCATGAGTGACGACCGGGACGAGACCGCAGGTGGCGAAGAGGGCGGCGGAAGCGCTGCGGAGCGGATAATCGCGCGCTTTGGCGGTATTCGTCCCATGGCGGCAAAGCTGGGTGTGGCCGTGTCCACCGTTCAGGGTTGGAAGATCCGCGGTCACATCCCGCCCGCCCGTCGATCTCAGATCGAGCAGGCGGCGGAAGATCAGGGGCTGGAACTGGAGGAAAGCGACCTCGAAGCAGCCTTCTCTTCCGGCGGTGATGCCGGTGACGAGGCGGAAGCGGATGCTGTCGCCCGGGAGTCCGACGCGGAAGCCGGCCACGGCGGCACCTCCCTGGAAACGGAACAGTCCGATGCCACGCCCTGGCGCAGTGTCGGAGAGGAGGCCGACAAGGCCTCGGAGCCTGGCGGAGCGACTGGAACCGCGGACGCACCGCCGGCGCGGACCAGCCCGCTTCCGGCCATGCTGTTGGGCGGGGTTCTGGTGGCTGCCGGCGCGGTGATTGTCATCCTGCTGAGCGATCTCTGGATGCCGCGGGATGAGCCGCCGGCGGCGGCAGCAGTCGAGGCACTGGAGCGGCGCATGGAGCGCCTCGAGGACCAGCGGGTCGAGGGTGAGGGCGCCAGCGAACTACAGCGCGCCATCGAGCAGGCGCGCAGTCGCCTGGAAGAGATGGACGGCCGCCTGGCCAATATCGAGGGCAGCGCCGGTGAGGGATCCGGCGAACTTGAGTCCCTGCGCACGGTGACCGAGCGCCTGTCGGAGCGTCTTGAAGGTGTGGAAACCACGCTCGGCGCCAATGACGAGGAGTCGCGGGTGGGCGCCCTGGAAGCACGGGTGCAGGAGTTGGCCGGTCGGATCGAGGAGGTGGCTGAGACGCCTACCGAGGCGGACGAGATCACCCAATCGCGATTGGACGCTCTCGACGGTCGCATCGAAGGGGCTGCCGGCCGGATTGAGGCACTCGAGGCACGCTTGCGCGATGCGCTCGACGAAGTGGCTGCCGCACGTGCGCGCGTCGGTGAGGAAACGGTGATCGCCCTGGCGGCGGGTCAGCTCCGCGAGGCCTTCCGCACCGGCCGGCCCTATTCCGAGGAGCTCGACGGTCTGCGCCGGCTTGCCGGCCAGGATGAAGACATTAAGGCCGTACTGGGACGCCTCGAGCAGCAGGCAGAGGCCGGTGTGCCCACCCTTGCTGCACTCCAGGCCAGCTATGCGGAGGCCGCCCGGCGCGCGGTCACCGCAGAGCGGGCGGAGGGGGCCGACAGCGAATGGCAGGGAATGCTCTGGGAGCGGGTTTCGGATCTCGTCTCCGTGCGCTCCGTGGGCGAGCCCGAAGGCAACGACGCGGAAGCCATTCTGGCCCGCGCCGAAAGCCGCCTGGAAGGTGGAGACGTTGCCGCAGCCCTGGGGGAGCTCGACGCCCTGGAGGGCGCGCCTGCCGAAGCGATGAGTGCCTGGCGCGCACGCGCCGAACGTCGTCTGGAGGCCGAGGCGGCCCTGGGGGAACTGGGGCGCGTCTCCCTGAATCGCCTGAGCGGCGGGGAGGGCTGAGGCCATGTGGCGCGGCATCTTCTTCTTCATCAAGCTGGCGATCCTGGTCGCCATTGCCGTCTGGCTCGCGAACAACCCCGGTCAAGTCGCCTTCGAATGGCTTGGATACCGAATCGACACCAGCATGGCGCTGCTCGTCCTGGCTTTGGCCGTGCTGGCAGTGGTGGTCATCCTGCTCTATCGCCTGTTCCGGGGCATTTTCGGGGCACCGGGCGGCGTGCGGCGCGGCTTTGGTCGCCGCCGGCAGCGCCGCGGCCAGGAGGCTCTGACTCAGGGTCTGGTCGCTGTGCATGTCGGCGACACCAAGGGAGCGGAGCGCTGGTCACGCAAGGCCGCGGACCTACTGGAGCCGCAGCCGGTCCTGAAGCTTCTCCAAGCTCAGACTGCGCAGCTTTCTGGTGACGAGAGCACGGCGCGCAAACACTACACAGAGATGCTCCAGGCCGAAGAGACGCGGGTTCTGGGCTTGCGAGGCTTGACCATGCTGGCCCTGCGCGAGGGTAACGAAGCCGAGGCGCGGGAGCATCTGGATCGGGCGCGCGCCCTGCAGCCCGATGCGCCCTGGGTTCTGGGCAACCTCTTCGAACTCAGCGAGAAGAGCGGCGACCTGCCGACGGCGGAAGCGGTCATGCTGGAGAGCGAGCGCCAGGGTGTGCTGCCCAAGCCGGAGGCTCAGCGCAAGCGTGCCGTGGTGATCTACGAGCGCGCGGAAGCCGCGCTGGTGGAAGGCGACAAGGAGACGGCCGAGAGCAAGGCCCGTGCCGCGGCCAAGCTGGAGCCGAGCCTGGTTGCTGCGACGCTGCTTCAGGTGCGCCTGCTTGCGGAGCGCGGTCGTAAGCGCAAGGCTGAGAAGCTGCTTGAGGAAGCCTGGCAGCGTGCGCCTCATCCGGACCTGGCGGATGCCTGGCTGGAGCTCAATGGCGATGTCGCACCCCTGGATCTGGCAAAGCGGGCCGCTGCCTTCGTGCAGGGGCGCAGCGAGGAGCGCGAAAGCCGGATCCTGCTGGCACGGGTCGATCTGCGTGCCGAGCTTTGGGGTGAAGCGCGTCGCCATCTGACTGCCTTGAGTGCGGAATCCCCTCCCGAACAGCGGGTCTGCCGCTTGATGGCGGAGATCGAGGAGGGGGAACATGACGAGGCGGCGGGCAAGGAGTGGCTGCGGCGCGCAACTGTGGCGGTTCCAGATCCGGCTTGGCTCTGCGAGACCTGCGGTGCCATTTCCCCCAGCTGGACGCCCCACTGCGGCGCCTGCGGCAGCCTGGATAGCCTGCGCTGGCGCACGCCGCCGCATCTGGCGCCTTCGGTCCCGGCCGTTGTGGAGGCGGTCGAGGCAGAGACCGTCGACCTGGACGAAGAGGAAAGCTCTCCCAGTCCGGCTGCTGCCTGACCGGAGCTCGGGAGCGTCTCAGGCGGGGTGCCCACCCTGAGACGCTGCCGGCACGGCGAGGGACGTCGGTGCCTCTTGATCCCTCGCAGGATTGTCGAGCAGCGTTGCCAGGGTGGTGCTGTCCAGAACCGCTGTCGTGGCAGCGTGGGCCTTGGCGAAGACCCGGCGCATTCCGCAGCGCGCCTCATCGGGGCAGTCGCTGCAGCGGCGATAGGCGGTGCGGCTGAGGCAGGGCAGGGGCGCCATTGGCCCGTCGATTCCCCGCACCACCTGACCGAAGGTGATCTCCTCCGGGCGTTTTAGCAGGCCGTAGCCGCCACCGCGGCCGCGCCGACTGTAAACAAGACCTTGGTGCTTGAGGTCGAGCAGGATCTGCTCAAGGAACTTATGCGGAATGCGTTCGCCGGCCGCGATCTCCGAGATCATCACTGTCTGCTGCGCGGGCAGGCGCGCCAGCGCCATAAGGGCACGCAAGGCATAGCGCGCCTTCTGCGACATCATTCCGCGTCAATCCGATCCATCTTCAGAGTGTTGGGGGCAGAGCCTAACATCTATGCCGTGAAGGTCACCCTTTTTAACGCGAGCTATCCGCCGCGAGTTCGGCCTGCCTGGCCCGCCAGCGGCGCCAAAGCAAATAGCCGCCCCAGACCAGCAGCGCCTCCACCAGCACGACGCCGAGCAGCACCGGCAGGGCCAAGCCATCTTCGCCCAGCGGACTGGCTTCCAACAGATAGCCAGCCAAAACGAAAGCCCCGTTCCAGCCGAGGATTCCGATGACGGTGGGCAACAGCACGCCCTTGGCCGGCACGCGAAGCACGCCGGCGGGGAAGGTGGCAAAGATACGCACAGTGGGCACAAGCTGCGTCAGCGCCAGCAGCAGCCGGCTGTGTCTACGGTATCCGCGGGCAGCTTGATCGTAGGCCCGTGGCGTCAAGCCCAGCCAGCGACCGCGTCGTGCGATGAAGTTGTCCACGCGATCCGGCCCGACGGCGTGGCCCAGAGCATACCAGCCCAGGCTTCCGAGGAAGGAGCCGAGCACGCTGGCAAAAATAGCGGCCTCAACGCCATAGGCACCTTCCGCGGCGGCGATGCCGCCCAGTGCGAGAACCGCGTAGGATGGCAGGATAGGCAGGAAGCGCTCACTCGCCATCACGGCGACCAGGGCAATCAGGCCGCCTACCTCCAGCCAGTGTATGAGAAAGGCTTCCAAGGTCGGGATTCCGCGCAGCGGCCGCTTGCGGCCTTTGAAGTTGATTCTTTAAGCCAAAGGCGCAGGGCCGGACAACGCACCCAGGCGCAGATCAGCCTTGCGCTTCCTCCATCTTGCGGGCAGCCAGGCGTTGTACCATCGCCCGCTTCGGCTCCCACACTTCGCCCTGCTCGTAGGCCACGACCTGGAGCTGTTGGCGCACAGCCTCCAGCAGCTCGCCCGGCGCCAGCAGGAAATTAGGGTTGCTGGGGCGCCCGAACCGCTCGTTGCCCTGGGCGAAGGTCTCGTAGAGCAGGAGCCCGCCGGATGAGAGCAGGTCCGGCAGCCGCGGCAACAAAGGCCGATGCAGATAGTTCGTGACGATGACGCAGTCGAAACGCCGCCCCTCAAGCGGGAAAGGCGAACCATTTTCCAGATCGGCCTCGATCATCTCGACATCGGGCAGATGCGCCAGATCGGCAAGCGGACTGATATCCCGGTCCACGCCGGTCACGGGATGGCCCATGGCGCGCAGCAGTCGCAGATGTCGACCGCTGCCGCAGGCGAGATCGAGCACGGCCCCGCCCGGCGGAATCAGCGGGGCAAAGCGACAGACCCAGGCGGAAGGCCGGGGCAAACCCGGGGCGTGATCTTTACTTGTTGCCATGGCAATGCCATTTAGCAGTCAGTGCAACCTCTTACGCAACACCTGTGATGATCCGCTACGCCCTCTCCTGTGACAACGATCATGGCTTTGATTCCTGGTTTCGCAATTCCGAAGCCTTCGACACGCTTTCAGCCAGCGGCAACATTGCCTGTCCGCACTGTGGTTCGACCGCGGTGAGCAAGGCTCTGATGGCGCCGCGCGTGGGCAAGGAGGTGGTCGAACTGCAGCAACCGCTAGCCAACGCGCCCCAGGCGCCGGATGAGGCGCAGGTCGAGCAAGCGTCGCCGAACAGCCAAGCCGTCATGGCGCAGGCGGAGCAGTTGCGCCGGATGCTGCAGGCCATGCGCCGCAAGGTGGAAGAAAGCTGTGATTATGTCGGCGGCGAGTTTGCCGAGGAGGCCCGGCGCATCCACTACGGTGAGAGCGCGCAGCGCGGCATCTACGGCGAAACCTCCAGAGAGGAAGCCGAGGCCCTGGCGGACGAAGGCATCGACTTCGCACGCATCCCCTGGGTGCCGCGTGAGGACGCCTGAGCCCGTCTCGCGCTAGGCGGTCTTTTTCGCGGCCGGTGCCTTCTTCTTCGCCGTGGTCTTGGTCGCGGCAGTCTTTTTGGCTGGTGCCTTTTTGGCCGGCGCTTTCTTTGCGGTGCTTGCTGTGCGTTTGCCTGCGGGAGCCTTGGCCGCCTTTGCGGCGATCAGGGGCAGGGCTTCCTCCAGCGTGACCGCTTGCGGATCGCTGTCCTTGGGCAGGGTGGCGTTGATCTTGCCGTGCTTCACATAGGGGCCGTAGCGTCCCGAGTGGACAGTCACCTCGCCCCCATCGGGGTGATCGCCCAGCGTCTTGAGCGCACCGCCACCGCGTTCCACCTTCTGTGCCAGAAGGTCCACCGCCCGATTGAGCCCGATATTGAGCACGTCCTCGTCGGCCGGGATCGATTTGTAGGTCTTGCCCTTGCGCACATAGGGGCCGAAGCGTCCGATGCCGGCGGTGACCTCCTCGCCCTCGTGCTGGCCCAGTGTGCGTGGCAGGGAGAGCAACGCCAGGGCGCGTTCCAGGTCGACCTGGTCCGGCGGCAGGGTCTTGGGCAGCGAGGAGCGCTTGGGCTTCTCGCCCTTTGCCGCGGCTTCGCCCAGTTGCACGTACAGTCCATAAGGGCCCTTGCGCAGGGTCACTTCGAGGCCGCTTTCGGGGTCGAGGCCCAGCTTGCGCGGTTCGGCGGCAAGATCACCGCCTTCGCCATCGGCTTGCGCCAGCGGCCGAGTGTAGCGGCAATCGGGGTAGTTCGAGCAGCCGATGAAGCCGCCGGTCTTGCCGATGCGCAGACCCAGGCGCCCCTCGTTGCAGGAAGGGCAGAGCCTCGGGTCCTTGTCCGGGTTCTCCGCATCGACCGGGAAGAAGTGCGGGCCGAGGTCCCGGTCCAGCGCATCAATCACTTCGGCGATGCGCAGCCCCTTTGTCTCCTCGACCGCAGTGGAGAAGGCGCTCCAGAAGCGGCGCAGCACCTCTTTCCAGTCTTCGCGGCCGCCCGAAATGTCGTCGAGCTGGTCCTCGAGCTGGGCAGTAAAATCGTATTCCACGTAGCGCTGGAAGAAGGCCTGCAGGAAGGCAGTGACCATGCGGCCGCGGTCTTCCGGAATGAAGCGCTTCTTTTCCAGGCGCACGTAGTCGCGATCCTGCAGCACCTGGAGGATCGAGGCATAGGTGGAGGGCCGGCCGATGCCGAGCTCTTCCAGCTTCTTCACCAGGCTCGCCTCGGAATAGCGCGGCGGCGGCTGGGTGAAATGCTGCTCGGTCAGCACGTCGCGCAGATGCAGGTCCTGACCTTCCTCGAGCTTGGGCAGGCGCGCCTGGTTCTCGTCCTCGCTGTCCTCATCGCGGCCTTCCTGATAGAGCTTCAGGAAGCCGTCGAAGAGCGGGATCTGACCGGTGGCGCGCAGGCGGGTGCGGCCATCGCCGACAGCGATATCCACGGACACCTGCTCGAAGCGGGCGCTTTCCATCTGGCTCGCCAAGGCGCGCAGGTAGATGAGTTCATAGAGCCGGGCCTCGTCCTGAGGCAGGAACCGTCGCATTTGCTCGGGCGTGCGGCGGAAATCCGTCGGGCGTACGGGCTCGTGGGCCTCCTGCGCGTTCTTGGCCTTCGACTTGTAGTGGCGTGGCGCGCTGGGAAGATAGGTGTCGCCGTACTGCTCGCTCACCATCTGCCGGGCCAGGGAAATGGCCTCGTTGGACATGGCGACGCCGTCGGTCCGCATATAGGTGATGAGCCCGACCGTCTCGCCGTTGATCTCGTGCCCCTCGTAGAGCTGCTGTGCCAGGCGCATGGTGCGGGTGGCACCCAGCCCCAGCTTGCGCGAGGCTTCCTGCTGCAGGGTCGAGGTGGTGAAGGGGGGCTGCGGATGGCGGCGGACCTGCTTGCGGTCCACCGAGGCCACACGATAGGTGCCGGCAGCGCGCACCACCTCCTCCGCATGGCGAGCGGCACCCTCGTTGCCCAGGGACAGCCGCTCGATCTTCTCGCCCTCGAGCTGTGCCAGGCGCGCCTTGAAGCGACCCTGTCCGACGGCTTCCAGCTCCGCCGCAAGCGACCAATACTCCTGCGGCCGGAAGATCTCGATCTCCGACTCCCGCTCGCAGATCAGGCGCAGCGCCACGGACTGCACGCGGCCGGCAGAGCGGCTGCCCGGCAGCTTGCGCCAGAGCACGGGCGACAGCGTGAAGCCAACCAGGTAGTCCAGCGCGCGGCGGGCCAGATAGGCGTCGATCAGCTCGCGGTTCAACTCGCGTGGATGCTTGAAGGCCTCGATCACCGCGGATTTTGTGATCTCGTTGAAAACGACGCGCTTGACCGGCGTGCCCTTCTTTAGCGCCTTGCGTCGCTGCAGTTCCTCGACGATGTGCCAAGAAATCGCTTCGCCTTCGCGATCCGGGTCAGTGGCGAGATAGAGCTGGTCGGCCTGCTTTACGGCACGGGCGATGTCGCGCAGGCGCTTCTCGCCGCGCTCATCGACGCTCCAGGCCATGTCGAAATCCGCCTCGGGATTGACCGAGCCATCCTTCGAGGGCAGGTCGCGGACGTGACCATAGCTGGCCAGGACCTCGAAGTCCTTGCCCAGGTACTTGTTGATGGTCTTGGCCTTGGCGGGGGATTCGACAACGACGACGTGCATGCGGTTTTACTGCGCTATCCAGAAGCAGGGGCGTCCGGATTGCGCGCCGGACGGCCGTTAGCCAGGCTCGGCGGCCAATGCCACACGGTTGCCCGGACGACGTTCGATCAAGCCGGCAAGCTCCATCTCCAAGAGCGCAAGGCTGACCGTCGGTCCGGAGAATTGGCACTGGCGAAGGAGTTCGTCAACCGATACCGCGGTGGGAGACAGCAGCTCACGCAGCTCCCGGTGTGCTGCATCGGCTGCATTCTTGTCGGTCTCTTCGAGCTCCGGCAGCTCGAAGTTGACCGGCGGGGCTTCACGCAGCGGTGTGAGTGGGCCGGCCAGCGCCTGGAGCACGTCGTCTGCAGTTTCGACCAAAGTGGCCCCCTGGCGCAGCAGGTCATTGCAGCCGCGGGCGCGGGGATCGAGCGGAGAACCGGGCACCGCAAGGACCTCGCGACCCTGCTCGGCGGCCAGGCGGGCGGTGATCAGGGAGCCGGAGCGAGGGGCCGCCTCCACTACGAGCACGCCACGGCTCAGCCCGGAGATGATGCGATTGCGCCGCGGAAAGTGACGGGCCTGTGGCTCGGTGCCGGGGGCCAGCTCCGCCAGAAGAAGCCCCTGATCGGCAATGGCCTGATGCAGCGCCTCGTTCTGCGGCGGATAGATGCAGTCGATGCCGCCGGCGAGGACGGCAGCGGTGCCATCATCAAGCGCACCTTCATGCGCGGCCGCGTCGATGCCACGCGCCAACCCCGATATGATCAGCAGCCCTTCTGCTGCCAGATCTCGAGCAAGGTGCCGCGCTAGGCTGCGCCCGCTGCTGGAGGCATTGCGGGCGCCCACAACGGCCAGTGCCGGACGGTCCAGCAGATCGCGCCGGCCTTGCAGTGAAAGTGTCGGCGGTGCGTCGCTCACGGCAGCAAGCGGCGGTGGAAAGTCGCCATCGCCGTAGATCAAGAGCTGCGCCCCGATCTCGGCCAGTCGCTCCATCTCTCGTGTTGCTGCCTCGCGGCGGCAGAGCCGAACCGGTCGCCGCCGGCCGCCGCGCCGTGCCAGTTCTGGCAGCGCCTCCAGCGCGGCGTCGGCGCTGCCATAGCGCTGGAGCAACTGCCGGAAGGTCACCGGGCCCACATTCTCCGTACGCGCCAGCTGCAGGCGCGCCAGGCGCTCCGCCTCGGAGAGGCCGCATGCCGTTGTAATCGCCATCATGCAACTCTTAACAGAAAATGCAACTCGGTCAAGTCGCTCTGGGAGAACGTGGGTTGCCTAGAGGTCCAGAGGCTCGGTCCAGCCGGTTTCTTCGAGAAACCAGACCGCGTGCCACCTGCCGGCCTCGTTGCAGTTCAGCAGAAGGAAGTTGCGCTGGGCGGCGTAGATTTTGCTTCGCCCCGGCAAGGGATGCAGCGAGATCGGGCGACCTGGCAATGGCGTTTCGCCGAAGCTGGCCAGCAGTCCCAGCGCGCGCGCATAGGCTTTTGGCGGTGGCGGATGAGCGATGCCAGAAGCGACCAACTGGTGCAGCGCGCCATGCTCCAAGCGCATCTCGGCCCGGGTTGCCAGATGGATCTCCCCCGAAAGGAGGGTTATGTGCTGTCGGCGCAGGTTGATCTGCTGCTCCAGAAACGAGAGGAAACGGATCCATTCGCTGCGATGATGGCGGCTTTGCCACTGGTCGCGCAGGTCGTCCTCGTACTGGCGCAACTTCGGAACGAAGCCAATGCAGGCCTCGACCCAGGAGAGGCGCGGGCCCAGGGCGGGAACGCTGGAAAGCATCAAAATGCGCCGGTCGTCCGGCTCGGCTTCCAGGGCGTTGCGGAAGCCCTGCCACCCGGGTGCGCCCATCACCTGATTGGGGCGCCTTTCGGAGCGCAGGTCGGGCGCAATGACCGTGAAGTCCGGGTAACGGAAAACCCAACCCAGAGAAGCGCCACTGGGGTCGAGGGCGCCTGGCGGTTCATCCTCGGGCCGCATGCCCAGCTGCAACAGGCAATAGGCCTGCCGAGCCGCCTGGAAAACGCCGGCGCCCACGGGGCAGTCGAGCACCTCCTCGGGGTGGCTGCCCCAGCCGTCGAAGATGTCGTGATCGTCCCAGATCATCAGCGAGGGCACCCGCGCCAGCAACCAGGCTGTGGGCGGCTGCGCGTAGACCTGGCAATAGCGCTCAATGTAGAACTCGCAGGCGGCCGCACGCATTTCTTCGGTGAAGTCCATGCCGAGCTGTTCGCGCCGGCCCGCTTCCGTCCAGCGCTTGAGCGCAGCATGCGCTTCCCACACAGGATCGGCGTAGAGCTGATCGCCACCGTGCAGCATGAGGTGGAAGGGCGCGGCTTCGTGCTCTTCGCGCAGCCGATACCAGAGCGCGTTTCTCTCGCCCTCGGGGCGCAGCAGGTCGCCGTCCTCCTGACCGTTGCAGGATACGAATGCCACCCGGGTTTGGGGCGTGTCCGTCACGGCCACCTCAAAAGTCTCGGGTCCCAACTGGTAGTGCGACTGCTGCGGTGACAGCGCGAAATCGTAACGCCAGATCGTGCGCTGCCGGCTGTCTGAAAGGCGAAGCGGCTCTACCGCCTGGCCGCTGGCAGGGGTCAGAGGCAGGGGGGCTTGATCACGTGCGGTGATCAGCAGTGCGGAGAGGCGGTGCTTGCCCTCCTCGAAGCCGCGGGCCAGCAGAATGGGACCGACGATTTCCTGCGTCATTCGGCAAGCCTTGTGCCGTGAAGGGGGAGGGGAACTTGACCGCGGTCAGGAGAATTGGTCTGGGAGAGCTTCAAAAGGAGGTGAGTGTTCATGCCGGCAAAATCAAAGGCTCAACAGAAGGCGGCGGGTGCGGCCCTGGCGGCGAAGCGAGGGGAGCAAAACCCAAAGGACCTGCAAGGCGCTTCCAAAGAGATGTATGACTCGATGAGCGAGAAGGAACTCGACGACATGGCGTCCACCAAGCGCAAGGGCAAGCCGGAGCACGCGTCGAAAGAGTGACTTTTTCAGACTGAAGCCTTGCGACCCGAGGTGGCTCAGGGTTTCTGCTCCGGTTTCCGCTGCCCGATGCGTGGTTCATCGCCCCGCAGCAGCCGGCGGATGTTGTCGGCGTGGCGCAGCCAAGCGAGGATCGCCAGGATCCCTGCGAACTCCACCAGTTGCAGATCGCCCAGCAGCCACCAAGCCAATGCTGGGGCTGCGGCCAGAGAGAGCAGAGCGGCGAGCGAGGAATAACGCGTCACCGCGGCCACCAGCAGCCAGGCACCGCAGGTGGCGAGGCCCAATGGCCAGGCGATGGCGAGCAGGGTGCCGAGTGTTGTGGCAACGCCCTTTCCCCCCTTGAAGCGCAGCCAGATCGGGAAGAGGTGCCCCACCACAGCCGCCAGACCGGCGCTGAGCGCCATGTCCGGGCCCCAGCAGCCGGCGACCAGCACCGCCAGCGCTCCTTTGCCACCATCGAGCAGCAAGGTGGCGGCCGCCAGGTCCTTGCGGCCGGTGCGCAGAACGTTGGTGGCGCCGATGTTGCCGGAACCGATGCGGCGCAGATCCCCGGCGCCGGTGAGGCGGGTCAGAAGCAGCCCAAAGGGGATGGCGCCAAGCAGATAGCCGGCCACCGCGGCGGTCAGGAGATAGGGCCAGGAGAAGGCCCAGGAAATGGGGTCCGGCATCGCGCGTCGCTTTGCTGCCTTTGGTCAGGCCTGTGATGGCGCTTGCCGGGCCCCGGCGTCAAGGTGCGGAAGTCGCTCTCCTACTCCGTGAGGCTGACCGCCGTCAGTTCCGGATCAAGACTTCGCGGATCTCCGCGGGCAAAGCACCGACGGGTTCGCCGATCAGCCGGGGCTTCTCGCCGCTGGACTTGAGCGCACCCAGCAGGCTGCCGGTCTGACGGTGGATGGCAAAGGCGCCGTAATCTGTGTTGCACATGTGCGGCCTGCAGCCCGATCCCACGATCCAGTCACCATCCGCTTCCATTCCCCCGCTCCCCACGATGGTCGAGTTGCGCAACTGATCCAGGTCGTCCCAGCCAAAGGCGGCGATGAGATCGGCTTCCGTTTCGGCCGCGGTCAGGAACTCGTGCATGCTTTCGCCGATCCAGGCATCAGGATTGCCGGCGGCTGCCTTCGCGATGTCGGACTCTTCAAGTCCCAGGACGCGGCGCGTGATGGTCTTCCCATCGTAGTCGAAGGCGACATTGCCCTCGCTTGCGTTGTAGGAGTTCATGGTCACGGTGAGGATGCCATCGGCGTGGGTGACCTCGCCACCTTCCGCACAGGTGCCGAAAGTCTCGCTGAGACGGACGTTTCCTGCCGAGGTGTCCAGCCAGGCGAAAGTCGTCGGGCAAGCGACCCCGCCGCTGGAGATGGACACAAGGATGTAGTTGCCGACGCGGGTCGAAAGATACGACCTGGAGTAAGTATTTAAGGGAATGACCTGGTTGCCGATGGCGACCATATAACCTTCGCCCTCAAGTTCGATGATCTGCGCCCGGCCCGATGGCGTGTCGTAGGCCTGGAACGCCCAGGCGCTTGGCATGGCGAGCAAAGCCGCGAACAGCGAGAGGGCGAAGAGAGTAGGGCGCATGGGTCCGCTCCGGGGCATGGTTCGTTCAAGAGGCGAACAGGAGGCCCTATCATTCCGCATATCTAGAGGCGACACAACCCTGAGAAGTATCCTGTGAAACGGAATCGCCAATGTCTGTGGGACAGGGGGGTGGGCGGGGGACCAGAGTGCCGGCCAGGCCCCCTGGACAGGCCTTGCCTGGACGTTGACAGGTCCAGCGCCCTCCGTTCTAACCCTTAGGGCCGTTTCCAGGAGGGGCGAGAGTGTTCGACAAGATACTGATTGCCAACCGAGGCGAGATCGCCTGTCGTATCATCAAGACCTGCCGCCGGCTCGGGATCAAGACGGTGGCGGTCTATTCCGAGGCTGACGCTGACACGCTGCATGTGCGCCAGGCCGACGAGGCCGTGCACATCGGCGGTGCTGCGGCCTCCGAAAGTTATCTGCAGGCTGATCGGATCATAGAGGCGGCCAAGCGCAGCGGCGCCCAGGCGATCCACCCGGGCTTCGGCTTTCTGTCCGAGCGCGCCAGCTTTGTGGAAGCGGTGGAAGCGGCTGGGCTGGTGTTCATTGGACCGCCGGCCAATGCCATCGCTGCCATGGGCGACAAGATCGAGTCCAAGCGCCTGGCCGACAAGGCGGGTGTCAACACTGTCCCCGGCTATATCGGTGAGATCGACAGCGCGGAAGATGCCGTGCGCATCGCCGAGGAGGTCGGCCTGCCGGTCATGATCAAGGCCTCGGCCGGTGGGGGCGGCAAGGGTATGCGCATCGCGCGCAGCGCCGAAGAGGTGCGCGACGGCTTCCGCTCGGCTCAAAACGAGGCACGCGGCAGCTTCGGTGACGAGCGGGTCTTCATCGAACGCTATGTAGAGCAGCCGCGCCACATCGAGATTCAGATTCTGGCCGACGGGCAGGGGCGCTGCCTCTACCTCTGGGAGCGCGAATGCTCCATCCAGCGCCGGCATCAGAAGGTGGTGGAGGAAGCACCCTCTCCCTTTCTCGACGAGGAAACGCGCAAGGCCATGGGCGAGCAGGCCGTGGCCCTGTCCGAGGCCGTCGGCTACCGCTCAGCCGGGACGGTGGAGTTCATCGTCGATCAGAACCGCAATTTCTTCTTCCTGGAAATGAACACCCGCCTGCAGGTCGAGCACCCGGTGACCGAAATGATCACCGGCCTCGATCTGGTGGAGTGGATGATCCGGATCGCGGCCGGTGAGCGTTTGAGTTTCGGCCAGGACGAGGTCCGACGCGACGGCTGGGCCGTGGAGACCCGCGTATACGCCGAAGATCCGGCCCGCGGCTTTCTGCCGTCCATCGGCCGCCTGCGCCGCTACCAGGAGCCCAAGGAGGAAGAGGGCGTGCGCGTGGATAGCGGCGTGCAGGAAGGCGCCGAGATTTCCATGTACTATGACCCCATGATTGCCAAGCTGGTGACCTGGGGGCCGGATCGTGAGGCGGCGATCGACCGCCATCGCACGGCGCTGGACGCCTACTACGTCCGCGGTGTCGACCACAACATGGCCTTCCTTTCGGCGGTGATGGCGCACCCACGCTTTCGCGAGGGCCGACTTTCCACCGATTTCATCGCCGAGGAGTTTCCTGACGGCTTCACCGGCCGGGCACTGTCTGAGGCCGAGCGGGACGAACTCTCGGCCGTGGCGGCCTATCTGGAGCTGCTGCGCCAGGCACGCGGGGAGCCCTTAAAGGCCCGTGAACTGGTGGTGGAGATGGATCGCGAGCAGAAGCAGCTTCGCGTCGAGCCCAGTGAAGGCGGCATCCTGGCGCACAGTGGCGAGCGGGCTATCCGCGTCGAGGGCGATGATTGGTGGCCGGGACAGCCGCTGCTGCGCTGCCGGGTCGATGGTCGCCCCATGACGCTGCAGGTGGATGCCCTGGGACCGCGGCTGCTGCTGCGCCACGACGGCACGATGGTCTCCGCCCTGGTGCTGCGCCGCTCGGTCGGAAAACTAGCGGCGCTGATGCCGGTCAAGGAGCCGCCGGACCTCTCCAAGTTCGTGCTCTCGCCCATGCCGGGCCTGCTGGTCACCCTCAAGGTCGAGGTGGGCATGAGCGTGAAGGCCGGCGAAGAGGTAGCGGTGGTCGAGGCCATGAAGATGGAGAACGTGCTGCGCGCCCTGGCTGATGGCATGGTCAAGGAGATCCACGCCCAGCCCGGCGACAGTCTCTCGGTGGACCAGAAGATCGTCGAGTTCGAGTAGGCCTGCGCGGTCCTGTCGGCTGCTGTGTCTTTTCCGGGGCCGGCGCATCCGCTAAAGCCTGAGCAGTCGTCCACTGCGTGAGGCCCGAGTCGTGTCGATTGCGCCAAATCCATCGATTGCCCCGGCCGGCCGTTCCCAGCCGCCGGCCCGCGTGATCGTGCTCGGCAATGAGAAGGGCGGTTCCGGCAAGTCGACCACCGCCATGCACCTGGTGGTCGCTCTGCTTCGCACGGGACGCAGCGTCGGTGTGATCGACCTCGACGCCCGCCAGGGCACGCTCTCGCGCTATGTGGAGAACCGGCGCAGCTTCTGCGAGCGTGAAGGCCTGTCGCTGCCGCAACCCGAATTGCGTAAGGTGGAGCGCTCTCAGGCCGCTGACCGCGACGCTGCCGAGGCCGAGGAAGCAGGAGCGCTCGAGCAGGCGCGCATGGACCTGGCGGACTGCGACTATTTGGTCATCGACACGCCGGGCTCGGACTCTCATCTCTCGCGCCTCGGGCACACGCTGGCAGATATCCTGATCAGCCCGATGAACGATTCCTTTGTCGATCTCGACCTCCTGGCCCGGATCGATCCCGACGGCCAGAAGATCCTCGGGCCCAGCGTCTATGCCCAGATGGTCTGGGAGCAACGGCTGAGGCGCGCCAAGGCCGGCGGCCGACCCATCGACTGGGTGGTGATGCGCAACCGGCTCTCGCACCTGGACGCCCGCAACAAGCAGCGTGTCGGCGCGCTGCTCACCCAACTGGCCAAACGCATCAACTTCCGGCTTGCGCCCGGCTTTGGCGAGCGGGTGATTTTCCGCGAGCTCTTCCCCAAGGGGCTGACGCTGCTCGACCTGAAGGAGAGCGGCGAGGGCCTGACCATGAGCCACATCGCCGCCCGCCAGGAAGTGCGCGAGCTGCTGCGCACCATCGGGTTGGGCAGCGAGGAAACCGGTGCCGAGGAGGCCTTTGCCCGGGCTGCGGTGCTCTGATCCGCTGACGTCCCCGGCCTTTCGTTACCGCCGTGAAGGCTCCAAGTCTGGCGCCCGGGCGCTGACGTGCCTACCTTAAGCCTTGTGATGAGCAGGGACAGCAAGCTTCCAAACAAGACCGGGACGGCGCCGTCGCAGCCGGACCGCAGCGGTGGGAAACGCAGTGAGGTAGACGCCTTTTTGCGTCAGGTCGCCGCCACGCCGCCTCCGCGGAAGCAGGGAAGCGGACGCGGGCGCCTGATCTTCGCCCTGGACGCCACCGCCAGCCGCCAGCCCACCTGGGACCGGGCGATGAACACCCAGGCGGAGATGTTCGAGGCGGCCGCCGGGCTGGGCGGTCTCGATATCCAACTTCTCTTCTATCGCGGTTTCGGTGAGTGCAAGGCAAGCAAGTGGCACGCCGATGCCGGCGGCCTGCTGCGTGCCATGACCGCGGTGAAGTGTCTCGCCGGACGCACTCAGATCGCCCGTGTGCTGCGTCACGCCGCGAAGGAAAGTCGCAAGCGGAAGGTCAACGCCCTGGTCTTCGTCGGTGATTGTGTCGAGGAGAACGTTGACGAACTGGGTCATCTTGCCGGTGAACTGGGGTTGCTGGGCGTGCCCTGCTTCCTGTTTCAGGAAGGCCACGATCCCGCGGCGCGCCAGGCCTTTCAACAGATCGCACGATTGACCGGCGGCGCATGCTGCCGCTTCGATAGCAATTCGGTTCAGGAACTGCGCGATCTTCTGGCTGCCGTGGCGGTCTTCGCCGCTGGAGGCAGGCAGGCGCTGGCCGATTTTTCGCAAGCGCGGGGCGGCGCCGCCTTGCAGCTCACCCACCAGCTGCTCTGAAGCGGAGACAAGGCGCCCATGCTCCTCTGGCTCCTGGTCGGTGTCGCGCTGCTTGTGGCGGTCGTGGCCGGCCTGCGCTGGTTCGCCAACGCCCAGCCGGGAGAGGTGCTGCGGGCGCTGCGTTGGGTGGCCGCGGTGGCCGGTGGCGCACTGCTGCTGCTGGTCGTCCTGGGTGCGGCACGCCAGCTTCTCGCCGTGGCCCTGCCGCTGTTGCTTCCGTTGCTTGCTCAGGCCATCGGGCGCTTGCGCAGCTGGAGTCCGCCTTCCGGCAGCGACAGCGGGCAGATCTCGGAGATCGTTACCCGCTTCCTGCGCATGCGCCTCGATCACGACAGCGGCGCCATGGAGGGAACGGTGCTGGAGGGGCCCTTTCGCGGCCGGCACTTGTCGGAACTGACGGCGGCGGAACTCTTGGCCCTGCTGCGCGATTGCCGTGCCGAGGACGAGGAATCGGCGTCGGTGCTGGAAGCCTACCTGGATCGCACCCAGGGCGCGGAGTGGCGCGGTTCGGGCGAGGACGAGGCCAGCGCCGATCAGGGGGCGGGCAACGCCGGGCCCTCGATGGGCGGTACGATGAGCGTGGAGGAGGCCCGCGCCGTGCTGGGCATTGGACCGGACGCCGACGAAGCGGCGATCAAGGCGGCGCACCGACGCTTGATGCAGCAGCTTCATCCCGATCTCGGCGGCAGCGACTATCTGGCGGCCAAGATCAACCAGGCTAAGCAGGTGCTTCTGGGTCGATGATGCGGCGGCCTGAAACCTTTAGCGGCCGCGGGGGAGGCCTCGGTTGCCGCGCTCGCCGCTGGCGCCTATAGATAGATCGAATGCTATACAATTCGGGTCAAAGTGAACAGGGAACGGACATGAGCAAAGCCATCCGGAAAGCAGTCTTCCCCGTTGCGGGGCTGGGCACGCGCTTTCTCCCGGCCACCAAGTCGATGCCGAAGGAGATGCTGCCGGTCGTCGATAAGCCCTTGATCCAGTACGCGCTGGAGGAGGCCAAGGCCGCGGGAATCGAAGAGTTCATCCTGGTCACCGGCCGCGGCAAGAGCGCGATGGAAGACCACTTCGACCATGCCTTCGAACTGGAAGCCACCCTGCAGCAGCGCGGCAAGCAGGAGGCGCTGGAAAGCCTTTCCGACACCATGTTCGAGGCCGGGCAGATCGCTTACGTCCGGCAGCAGCAGCCTCTGGGTCTGGGGCACGCGGTCTGGTGCGCGCGCCACCTCATCGGCGACGAGCCCTTTGCGGTCCTGCTGCCCGATGATCTGGTGCTGGCTCAGACCCCCTGCCTGGCGCAGATGGTGGAGGTGCATGGCAGCGTGGGCGGCAATGTCGTTGCTGTCATGGACGTACCGCGCGAGCACACCAAGCGATACGGCATCCTCGACGTGGTGGAGGACGACGGGCGGGTGGCCAAGGCCAAGGGGTTGGTCGAGAAGCCGGACCCCTCGGAAGCGCCCTCAACCCTCTCGATCATCGGCCGCTACATCCTGGACCCGCAGGTGCTGCGCGCGCTGGACCGCAAGGAGACGGGGGCCGGCGGGGAGATTCAGCTCACCGACGCCATGGCTCGCACGATCACTGATGTGCCCTTCCATGGCCTGCGGTTCGAGGGCACCCGCTTTGATTGCGGCAGCAAGGAAGGCTTCCTCGAAGCCAATGTGGCCTATGCACTCGCACGCGACGACCTGCGCGAAGCGATGCAGGGCATTTTGAAGACCTACGCGTGATTCGAGGAGCCTCGATAATGCCAGCCCATACCTTCGATCCGACCCTGCTGCGCGAGTACGATGTGCGCGGGGTGGTTGGAAAGACCCTGCATGAAGCCGATGCCCGGGCCCTGGGTCGTGCCGTGGGAACTGCCGTTCGTCGGCGTGGCGGGTCACGCGTCGCCGTCTGCTATGACGGTCGCCTGTCCTCGCCGGACATGGAAGCGGCGGTGGTCGAGGGTCTTTCGGCCGCCGGGGTGACTGCCCTCAAGATCGGGCTTGGGCCGACGCCGCAGCTTTATTTCGCGGTGCATCATCTCGATGCCGACGGCGGCATCATGATCACCGGCTCGCACAATCCGCCGGAGTACAACGGCTTCAAGCTGGTTCTGGGCAAGAAGGCCGTCTTCGGGGAGGATATCCAGGCCCTGGGGCGGATGGCCGCGGCCGGTGATTTTGAGAGCGGCTCGGCTGAGCCGGAAACGCACGATGTTTTCGAGGCTTATGTCGACCGCCTCGTGCAGGACTTCCACGGGCCGGAAAGCCTGAAGATCGCCTGGGACGCGGGCAACGGCGCCGCCGGCCCGGCCATGCGCCGCCTGACCGAGCGTCTTCCCGGCGAGCATATTCTGCTCTTTGATGAGGTCGATGGCACCTTCCCCAACCACCATCCCGACCCGACGGTGCCGCGCTACCTCGAAACCCTCAAGGAGACGGTGCTGCGCGAAGGCTGCGACCTGGGCATCGCCTTCGACGGCGACGGCGACCGCATCGGCGCGCTGGACGGGCAGGGGCGGCCGCTCTGGGGCGACCAGATGATGCTGCTGCTGGCGCGCGATGTGCTGAAGGAGCGCCCGGGCGCCACCATCATCGCCGACGTGAAGGCCAGCCAGATCCTCTTCGACGGCATTGCCGAATTGGGCGGCACGCCGCTGATGTGGAAGACGGGCCATTCCCTGATCAAGGCCAAGATGCAGGAGGTGGATTCGCCCTTTGCCGGGGAGATGAGCGCACACCTCTTCTTCGCCGACCACTTCTATGGCCATGATGACGGGCTTTATGCGGCAGTGCGCCTGCTCAACGCCCTGGGAAGCTGGGGCAAGAGCCTGGCCGAGTTCCGGGACAGCCTGCCACAAGTGATGAACACGCCGGAGCTGCGCTTTCCCTGTCCCGAGGAACGCAAGAAGCCGGTGATCGAAGAGGTGCGGTCGCGCCTGCAGGAGGCCGGCGCGGAGGTCGATGCCACTGATGGCGTGCGGGTGCGCGATGGAAGCGGCTGGTGGCTGCTGCGGGCCTCCAATACCCAGGATGTGCTGGTGGCACGCTGCGAAGCCCAGGATGAAGCGGCCCTCGAGCGGCTGCGTCGGACCCTCAATGAACAGCTTGCGGCCAGCGGCATCGAGGCGCAGGAGAACTGATCTTCGATATCGGCATCGAATCCCGACGCGGGCCATTGCGCCGCATCACGGGATTCGTTAGGCATCGGCCCTTTCCAACGCTGGGGCTGGGCCGATGCAGTTCTTTTTCTATGGGACCCTTCTCGATCCCGAAGTGCGCGCGGCGGTCATGCCGCACATCGCTGAGTCGCTGGAACTGCAACCGGCGCGCCTGCGCGGCTATCGCCGGGTTCGCGCCCGGCATGGCACCTATCCGGTTCTGGTTTCCGATGCACGCAGCCGGGTAGACGGGTTGTTGGTCTCCGGTCTGGATGCCCGCGCGCTCTATCGCATGGCCCACTTCGAGGGTGACCTCTACCTGCCGCAGCAACGCCGGGTGCGCGCAACCGATGGGGCGGCCGCTCAGGCCTGGATCTTCATGGCAGTGCACCCCGGGCTTGCGGCCCAGCGCAGTTGGAGCCTGCAGCGCTGGCGCATGCAGCACAAGCGCCGGCTCCTGGCCGACACCAGCCGTTGGATGCGTGAGTTTGGTGTCGATAACGGACAGGCCCACGACATGAACTGGCCCTTCCGCCGCACAATCCAGGCGCTCGCGGCAGATCTGGAAATGCCGGAGGATACGCTCTCCTGGCAGGAGGCGGCCTGACTTCGGTGGGGCCTGGCCCACAGAGGTGAGAAAGCAAAACGCCCGCCATTTCAGGCGGGCGTTTCTTGGCTTTGCCGGTTGGTCGGGGAGAGAGGATTCGAACCTCCGGCCCCTACGTCCCGAACGTAGTGCTCTACCAGGCTGAGCTACTCCCCGGCGAAGCGGAGCGCGCCGCTAAAGCGTGCGATCCGGGCGGCTATATAGCCGCTCCCAGGGGGGCTTGCAACGATGAAGCGCAAGCCTCGGACGATTGATTTTCGAACCGCTTGGTCTTCGGGTCGCTCGGCCTCAATCGCGCACCACAATCACCGAGGCTTTGGCGTGGCGTACCACGCGGGCGGCGTTGGGGCCCAGGAGATAATCCTCCAGTTCCGGGCGATGCGAGGCCATGACGATGAGGTCGCAGCCGGTCTTGTCGGCGTAGTGCAGGATTTCACGGTAGATGGTTCCGTGGCCGACAATGTGCTGCACGGAGATATCGTCAGGGATTTTCTCTGCGACATAGGCGTGAAGCGCTTTGTTGGCTTGGGCCAGAGCGTCGCGCTCATAGTTCTTGGGAAAGAAACCGGCAACCATCGACATGCCGAAATCTGGCACGACCGAGATCACGTGTAGCCTCGCCCCGAAGGAGCGGGCGCAGGAGATTGCGGTTGCAACCGCCTTTTCCTGCGTCTCCGGGTTCGATAGATCGACAGCCAAGAGTATGTCGCGATACATGGCAGCCTCCCTAGGGTTCAGGCCTTGGCGCGGCGGGGGGAGCCGCTGGTAGCACCGGCCCGACGTTTCTGCAGCAGATAGACCAACCCCAGCAGCAGCAGGGCGGGGATGAACATCAGCTCCTTCGGCGGTCTTTCGGGATTGGGCACCAGCACCTGATTGATGTCCCAGCCCATGCCGATGCCGTAGCGCCCGGCGTCGCCACGCTCAATCACCTGCGTGATCGACACGGCATCACCCATTGGCGCGACCATCAGGCCGGCATGCATCAGGCGTTCCTGTGCTGCGGCCTTGGGACCGACGTTGAGCATAACCGTCTTCTCGATATCGTCGAAGCTCGCGGGATCGTACCCGGCCACGCGCAATCTCAGGAAGCCGTTGTTGGGGACTTCCTTCACGATCTCATAGATCTCGCTGGCAGGCCGGGCCACATAGTCTGGCTCGATCATGTCCATCCAGAAACCGGGCCGGAAGAGGGTGAAAGCGACCAGCAGCAGCGCGATGCTCTCGTAGATGCGGCTACGGGTGTAGAAGTAGCCCTGGGTTGCCGCGGCAAAAACCAGCATGGCCAGAAGAGCGCTGATCACGATGATCGCGAGCTGGAACGGCCCCTCGATGCCGATCAGCAGGAGTTGGTAGTTGAAGATGAAGATGAAGGGCAAGGCGACCGTGCGCATGGAGTAGTAGAAGGCCTGCACGCCGGTTTGTAAGGGGTCGCCGCGCGAGACCGCAGCGGCCGCGAAGGAAGCCAGACCCACCGGGGGCGTCACGTCCGCCATGATGCCGAAGTAGAAGACGAAGAGGTGCACGGCGATCAGGGGCACGACCAAGCCCTGCTGAGAACCCAGTTCGGCGATCACCGGAGCCATCAGAGAGGCGACGATGATGTAATTGGCCGTCGTCGGCAGGCCCAGGCCAAGGACGAGGCTGAGCAACGCGGTGAGCACCAGGATGATGATGAGGTTGCCGCCGGAAACCTGCTCGATCACCTGGGTGAGCACCTGACCCACGCCGGTCTGGGCGACCACGCCCACGATGATGCCTGCTGCCGCCGTGGCAACGCCGATGCCGACCATGTTGCGCGCACCGGTGACCAGGCCGTCGATCAGGTCGCGGAAGCCCTGCACCAGAGCCGAGCCGAGGTTGCTGTCATGCTTGCGGAAGAGGGTCAGCAGCGGCCGTTGCGTCAGCATGATGAAGATCATGAAGACCACGGCATAGAAGGCCGACAGACCCGGCGACAACCGCTCGACGATCAGGCACCAGATCAGGATGACCACCGGCAGGATGTAGTAGAGGCCGCTCTTGACCGTTGGCGCCACCTCGGGGAGATGCAGCACCGGGGCGTTGGGATCATCCAGCTTCAGCTCGGGAACCTGGGCGGCGTACCACACCAGGCCGACGTAAGCGACCAGCACACCCAGGCCGACGAACCAGGTGGCTGCTTCGCCGAAGACGTCGCGAGTCCAGCCGATGCCGTAATAGACCAGCCCGGCCAGGATGATGATGCTGCTGACCGTGATGCCGAAGTTGATCAGGCTCTGATAGAGCGGCTTGGGGTTGGGCCGCTCCATGCCCTGCATGTTGGCCTTCAGGGCCTCCAGGTGCACGATGTAGAGCAGTGCGATGTAAGAAATGATCGCCGGCAGGAAGGCGTGCTTGATGACGTCGACATAGGGAATGCCGACGTACTCCACCATCAGGAAGGCGGCCGCGCCCATCACCGGGGGCATGATCTGGCCATTGACCGAACTGGCCACCTCTACGGCGCCCGCCTTCTCCGAAGAGAAGCCGACGCGCTTCATCAGAGGAATGGTGAAGGTGCCGGTGGTGACGGTGTTGGCGATGGACGAACCCGAAATGAGACCCGTGAGGCCGGAAGCCACCACCGCTGCCTTGGCAGGCCCGCCGCGCAGATGGCCGAGCAGGGCGAAGGCCACCTGGATGAAATAGTTGCCCGCCCCGGCGCGGTCGAGCATCGATCCAAACAGCACAAAGAGGAAGACGAAGGATGTGGAGACCCCCAGCGCGATGCCGAACACACCTTCTGCGGTCAACCACTGCTGCGACATGACGCGCGAAAAGGAGGCGCCGCGATGCGCGATCAGGTCGGGCATATAGGGCCCGGCGAAGGTGTAGAAGAGGAAGATCGAGGCGATGATGGTCAGCGCCGGGCCGAGCGCGCGCCGGGTGGCTTCCAGGAGCAGCACCATGCCCATGCCAGCGATCATCAGGTCGGCCAGGGTCGGCGCGCCGGGCCGCATGGCCAGCGCCTCGTAGAACACGAAGAGATAGCCGGCACTGACGGCACCGGCAAAGGCCATCACCCAGTCGAGCTTCGGAATGCGATCGAGCGGGGTCGGGCGGCTCGCGGACCAGGCAACAACAAAGGCGGTCGCGGCGGAAAGCCCGAAGATCAGCAGGCCGTTGGTGTTGCCCGCCAACCCTTGCTGCACAGCGGCGTAAGCGGCGCCCAGTCCGCCGAGCGCGAAGATGACGCCAAAGATCGGAAAGCGCCTGCCGCTGGCGACGATGCCGGGAAAGGCGGTGAAGGCCAGAAACAGCGCAAAGGACAGGTGGATGGCCCGGGCGTGGGTATCATTGAAAATCAAGAAACCCAGCATGAAAGGCAGCGGCGAAGCGTACCAGAGCTGGAACAGCGACCAACACAGCGCCACGGCATAGAGCAGGCGTGCCTGAAAGCCTGTGGGGGAGCGGGCACCGGTATCGGCCGTTGCAACCAGATCTTCCGCGCTCTTCTCTGACACGTTCCCGTGCCGCTGCTCGCTCATGATCCTTGCCCCCGTTCAGAACGTCCAGGTGATCATTCTTTGTCTTATGGCTCGCAGGAAGGGGCAGGGCAGCGCCCGATGGTGCTGCCCTGCCGTCCGATCAGTTTAGACCGGCTTCCTCGTAGTAGCGGGTCGCACCTTCGTGCATCGGCGCGGAATTACCCTGGGAGATCATCGAGTCCTGCTCCAGCACGGCGAAGGCCGGATGCAGCTCCTTGAAGGAGTCGAAGTTCTCGAACACGGCCTTCACCACCTCATAGACCACGTCGGCCGAGGTGCGGGTGGAGGATACGAAGGTGGCACCCACGCCGTAGGTGTGGATGTCTTCCTCGTTGTTATAGGTGCCCGCCGGAATGGTCGCGGAGAAATAGTAGGGGTTGTCCTCGACCAGTTCGTCGACCTCGTCACCCTCGAGAGAGATGAGCTGCGCGCCGCAGGTGGCGACCGGCTCGGCGATGGAGCCGGAGGGGTGGCCGACGGTGAAGAGGAAGGCGTCGACCCGATTGTCGCAGAGTGCCTGGGACTGCTCACGCGAGGGCAGCTCGGAAGCCAGTTCGAAGTCATCGATGGTCCAGCCGAGCTTCTCCATCAGGATCTCGACCGCGGCGCGCTGACCGGAACCTGGGTTGCCGATGTTGACGCGCTTGCCCTTCAGATCCTCCAGGCTGTCGATGCCCGAATCAGCACGCACCACGGCGGTCAGCGGCTCGGGGTGCAGAGAGAAGACCGAACGGAGCTCTTCGTCGGGGCCGGCGTCGGAGAAGTTCTCCAGGCCATTCATGGCGTTGTACTGGACGTCGGACTGAACGATGCCCATGTCCAGTTCGCCCTGGCGGATCGTGTTGACGTTGAACACGGAGCCGCCGGTGCTCTCGGCAGAGCAGCGAATGCCATGCTCGGAGCGACTCTGGTTGACCAGGCGGCAGATGGCACCGCCCGCCGGATAGTAAACGCCCGTGACGCCACCGGTGCCGATGGTCACGAACTGCTGCTGCGCCTGCGCGTCGCCGGCGCCGAGCAGGCCGTAAGCGCCTGCAGCGAGGGCCGTGGCTGCGGCCGTGAGTGCGATCCTCTTCATCTCGTCATCCTTCCGTATCTTTGACTTTGGGGCAGGGTGCACCGTGGCGGTCTCGCCACTTCGTTGAGCGAAGCACCGCTGGAAGAGTCGCGGATTCCGGCCCTCTGGCCGATTTCAATCCTAGAAGCACTCCCATGCCGGGCTCGCAACCCGAACGACACCCTGTTCACGGCTTGCTCCTTTGCCGTTTGTCGAGAAACTAAAGCATCCTTCGTCTCGGGAAGGCTACTCCAATTTCTCCTGCCCAGGGTTTAGCAGAAATTGGCGAGTCGCGCGCTATCTTTGCGTGCCACGGTTACGCAGGCTCACTCCGCCAATTGCCGCAACTCTCTGGCCGTGCCGATAGGACGGCCAAAATGGGCGGCTCCCTGGGCGAGGCTTGCCACCAGGGCGGCGTTGTTCGGTGCAAGCTGTCCATCCGGCAGAAAGAGGTTGTTCTCAAATCCGACGCGCGCGTGACCGCCCAGCGCCGCGGCCGTGAGGGCACAAGCTGCCTCCTTTGGCCCGAAGGCACAGACCGCCCAAGGATGGCCGCTTTGATTGGCCTGGATGAAGGGCAGCAGCTCATGCGGTTCCGAGGTCTGGTCCTTGGCGTAGCGCCCCAGCACGAAAAGCAGAAGCTGTCGGCCGGCCGGGAGGACACCGCGCGCCACCAAAGCCTCGAAGCGTTCCACGTCTTCCGGGCTGTAGAGAATGAACTGCGCTTGGATACCGGCTTCCTGCAGCCAGCCGAAGAAAGCCTTAGCGTCCGCCTCGGAAGCGACATCGGGAATCAGTTCGCGCACCGCAAAGCTCGCCGCTTCGGGCTCGAGTGCCCGAATGCAGGCCATTTGTTCGTCTGGTGTGTAGCGGCCAACCGCCTCGGTGGTGACCTGAATGACGATCGAGTCGCCGCAGCTCTCCCGCACAGCCGCAGTCGCTTCGCGATAGCGGCCCGCATCGAGGCTGTGCGCGCCCGACGCGTCGCGTACATGCAGGTGAATCATGGTCGCTCCCGCGTCGACGCAGGATCGGGCCGTGGCGGAGAGTTCGTCCGGGGTGATCGGCAGGGCCGGATGATCTGCTTTGGTCTTGCGGGCGCCGTTGGGGGCGACAGCGATAAACAGCGGATCCCAGGCAGCCTTGCTCATGTCGCTCGCACCTCTGTGAGGGAGCGCTCGATGGCGCGGCCGAGCTTGTCGACGATCTCCGCCACCTGCTCCTCCTCGATGATATAAGGCGGCGCCAGCAGGACATGGTCGCCGGCGCGGCCGTCCACGGTTCCGCCGCCCGGATAGCACATCAGGCCTTCCTGCATGGCATTGTGCTTGATGTGCGCATGCAGCTTCAGAGCCGGGTCGAAGGGCTGCTTGCTTGCCCTGTCTTCCACCAGCTCCAGACCCAGGAAGAGCCCGCGGCCGCGGATGTCGCCGATGTTGGGATGCTTGCCGAAGCGCTCGATCAGGGCGGCCGTGAGTTCGCCGCCGCGTTTGCCCACCTGATCCAGAAGCGATTCGCGCTCGATGGTTTGCTGCACTGCCAGAGCGCCGGCACAGGCGGTGGCATGGCCGATATAGGTGAAGCCGTGCTGAAACGCGCCGCTGCCACCCACGATGGTGTCGTGGATCTTGCCGGAGATCAAGCAGGCCCCGATGGGTTGGTAGCCGGCGCCCAGACCCTTGGCGCAGGTCAAAAGGTCGGGGGCGATGCTTTCCTGGTCGCAGGCGAAGAGCGTGCCCGTCCGGCCCATGCCGCTCATCACCTCGTCGAGGATCAGCAGGATGCCGTATTGGTCGCAGATCTCGCGCACGCGCTTGAAGTAGCCCGGC
Source organism: Aquibaculum arenosum (assembly GCF_029222965.1). Lineage (GTDB taxonomy): Bacteria > Pseudomonadota > Alphaproteobacteria > Kiloniellales > DSM-21159 > Aquibaculum > Aquibaculum arenosum. The sequence goes on from NZ_JARHUD010000001.1 coordinate 379,343, forward strand.
ACCGCCGGCACCGCCCCCAGTGTCGCGCCCACCACCGTTTCCGCGACGAAGCCGATCACCGTGTCGGGTCCCAGCTGCTGCAGCATGGCTTCCAGCTCGTTCGCAACGCGCAGGCCATAGGCCTCCTCGCTCTCCGTATCCTGCCGCTCGCGATAGGCATAGCAGGGCGCGATGTGATGCGCTGGCATCAGGATCGGCTCGTAGACGGCCCTGCGTCCCGGATTGCCGCCGATGGAAAGCGCGCCCAGGGTGTTACCGTGGTAGCTCTGGCGGCGCGAGATGAACCAGCGGCGCTGGGTCTCGCCCTTCTCATGGAAGTATTGGCGCGCCAGTTTCAGGGCCGTTTCGTTGGCTTCTGAGCCGCCGGAGAGAAAATAGACTTTCTCGAGGCCCTCAGGGGCACGGTCGATCAGGTGCTCGGCCAAGGCTTCCGAGGGCTCGTTGGTGAAGAAGCCGGTGTGAGCATAGGGCAGGCGGTCGAGCTGAGCCTTGATGGCCTCGACAACCGGCTTGTAGCTGTGCCCGAGGCAGGAGACCGCGGCGCCGCCCGAGGCATCTAGATAGCGCTTGCCCTCCGCGTCGATGATGTAGGGGCCCGAGCCGGCAACGGCGGTGGGCAGGGTCTGCTTCGGGTCGCGATGAAGGATGCGTGTCATGCTGCTGTCCTAATTGACCGCTCGGCCGCCATAGACGCGCCGTGTTGCTTGAGGCTGGTGCTCCAACTCTACTTCAGTGCCGGGACCAGCCGCTCCATGGCCTGAGCGATGCGGGCAGGGGAAGAGGCGAAGCACAGGCGCAGATAGCCTTCACCGGCTGCACCGAAGGTCGAGCCCGGCGCCAGCCCGACGCCGCAGTCGAGCACAAGTTGCTTGGCGAAGGCCAGGCTGTCCGTCACGCCCTCGACTCCGAAGAAAGCATAGAAGGCCGCCTGCGGCTTGGCGATGGTCACCCGCGGGCATTGCGACAGGGCTTCGAAGACGATCTCGCCGCCCTGGCGGCAGCGGTTCACCATCTCCTCGACGAAGGGCTCGCCCTCGCGGATGGCCGCGACGGCCCCGTCCTGCAGGAAATGCTGCGCACCGGAGCTTGAGTACTCGATCAGCTTGCCGAATGTCTCGGCCATGGAGGGGGGATGCAGCAGCCAGCCCAGCCGCCAGCCGGTCATAGCCCAGGCCTTGGAGAAGGAGTGGACGCAGATCAGCGCGTCCTCCGGATCGGCAATGCTGGCGAAGGAGGGGGCCAGCGGTCGGTCATAGGTGAAGCGGTGGTAGACCTCGTCGGCGATGATCCAAAGCCCCTTCTCTCGCGCCAGGGCCAAGACCTCGCGCTGCTGCTCGCGCTCCATCATCCAGCCGGTGGGATTGCCGGGTGAGGCGATGAAGAGCGCGCGGGTGCGCGGGCCGATGGCCGCCTTCAGCCGATCGAGGTCGAGCAGGAAGCCTCCGTCTGAGCGGGGCGTCAGCGCGACCTCCACAGGGCGCCCGCCGGCTATGCTCACGGCTGCCATGGCGTTGGGCCAGATCGGCGAGACCAGTATCACCTCATCTTCCGGCTCCAGGATCGCCTGGAACACCAGTGCCAGCGCCGACATCCCCGAGGAGGTGACGGAGATGCGCTCCTGGTCCGGGGCGATGCCCAGGTGCTTTGCGTGGTAGTCGACCAGAGCGGCGCAGAGCGGCGGGATGCCACGCTTGTGGGTGTAGTAGGTGTTGCCAGCACGCAGGGAGGCGATGGCCGGCTCACAGATGAATTCCGGCGTCGGGACGTCACCTTCCCCAACCCAAAGTCCGATCACGTCGTCACGCTGGAAGCCCATCTCCCAGACCTGCTGAATGCCCGAGACCGGAAGCTCCGCCACCTGCCTGCGAATCGGCAATGGTGTGTCGTGGGAGGCAGGCCGAGCTTGGACGTTGCTGACAGACATGAATTGGACCTTCTGGACGCTGGCGGGACACTGGGACTATGAATCTACCTGCCAGACGCAACGCTGTCCTGGCAAGCAGCGCCTCTTCTGCGCAGGGCAGCTCTGCCCTTTCTTGGTCACAAGCTGAGGGCGTGAAACCCAGGAATGTCACACCTCTGCTCTGATGCTTCGACTAGAGTGTGTTTCGAGGCCATGGCGTCAGGCCATGGCTCGATCGTCCGGCGGCGGCAGACGGGTATGCCCATCCCCCATCCCCCCGTGTATCCGCCTTGCCGCCGCCGTGACGACTGGCAGCAGACTCTCCTCCTCTCGTTGCGGCGACAGGCCCCAGGATACTCCCCCTGGTAGGCCTGTCGGCTGCTGTGCGCCTTTTGCGGCGTGTGGCTTGCCCCAATGGAGCGGTTTGATCTCGCGTTGCCGGGCAATTGGTTGCACTATTCTTGCCGATTCCGGTCGAAACGACCGGACCATTGGCCGAGAGACTTCCCCCATGCTGCGTCGTGCGTCCACCGCGCCACTCTTCACCCTCACATTGGAACGGGGTGCCAAGGCGCCGCCGCTCTACCGTCAGGTCTATGACCAGGTGCGGCTGGCCGTGCTGGAGGGGCGCCTGCCACCGGGCACGCGCCTGCCATCGAGTCGGATTCTGGCTGACGAGCTGCGCTGCTCGCGCAACACCGTGGTGGGTGCGTTCGAACAGCTCCTGGCCGAAGGCTATCTCGAAGGGCACGTAGGCTCAGGCACCTATGTGTCCCGAGTACTACCGGACGAGCTGCTGGCCGTGCGACCGGAGCGTCCGGTCGCAACCAAGCCGACGGAGAGTGCACCGCCGACGCTGGGCAAGCGCGGCCATCGCTTGGCACGGCTCGAGCCACCGGGTGCACCCGCGCGGCGCGGTGACGGCCGGCGCGCCTTCGTGCCTGGCATGCCAGAGACGGCCTTCTTTCCCTTTTCGGTCTGGGGGCGTCTGGTGGGGCGCTTTTGGCGGGTGCCGCCGCGTGAACTGCTGCGCCCTGGAGAGCCGGGCGGCTTCCGCCCACTGCGCGAAGCCATTGCTGCCTACCTTCGCGCCGTGCGGGCGCTGCCGGTGGAGCCCGAGCAGGTATTTGTCACCTCAGGCGCCCAGCAGGCGCTCGATCTGGTGGCGCGGCTGCTCCTCGATCCCGGCGAACGGGTTTGGATCGAAGACCCCGGCTATGCTGGCTTGCGCGGTCCTCTGTTGGCGGCGGGCGCGGAGGTGGTGCCTTTGCCGGTGGACCAGGAGGGGATCGAGGTGGCCGAGGGGCAACGGCGGGCGCCCGATGCCCGCATGGCCGTGGTCACCCCGGCGCGGCAGTACCCGCTCGGACTGGCCATGACCCTGGCGCGGCGGCTGGAACTCCTGTCCTGGGCGCAGCAGGTCTCGGCCTGGGTAGTGGAGGACGACTACGACAGCGAATACCGCTACGCGGGTCGTCCCCTAGCGCCGCTGCAGTCGCTCGATGAGGGCGCTGGACGGGTGGTCTATATCGGCAGTCTCTCCAAGGTGCTCTTTCCTTCGATCCGGCTCGGCTACCTAGTGGTGCCGCCGGCGCTGGTGGAGCCGGTGACCCGCGCGCGGGCCGTGCTGGAGGATTATCCCGCGTTGGCGCTGCAGCCGGCCCTGGCCGCTTTCATACAGGAGGGCCACTTTGCCGCGCACCTGCGGCGGATGCGGGCGCTCTATCAGAGTCGTCAGGATGCCATGCTGGATGCAGCCCGGCGTCACCTGGTCGGCATGGTGCAATTGTCCGGCAGTGAGGCAGGCTTGCACCTGTTGGCGCGCCTGCAGCGCCCGATCACCGATCACCAGGCCAGCGCAGCGGCATCGGCGGAAGGTCTGATCGCGCCGCCGCTCTCCGCCTACTTCTACGACGGACCGCCAGGCGGAAGCAGCGATGCCTTGCTGCTCGGCTTTTCCGCCGTGCCCGAAGAGGTGATGGATGGACAGGTGGCGAAGCTGGCGCAGGCTCTGGAGCGCGCCGAAAGGTCGGCTCGCACCTGACCTGGGAGCAGTCTCCTGCCGTCAGCCCTGCGGCTCGATGCGAGACGGCACGATCTCACCATCTTCCAAACGTGGTGCCTGATAGTCGCTCCAGGCTTCCCCGCCGCGGTGGGCGTGGAACCAGAAGAGCGACGCGGCCAGCAGCACCACGGCCGAGAGGAACATTGCCAGCCAGGGCGCGCGCGTCCAGCCGGGCGGGTCGGGCTCATTGGCCTTGCGTGCTCGGTAGCGTGCCAAGACCATGTAGAGCCACCAGATCAGGAAAGGCGCTATCAGCGGCAGTACGACTGTCAGAAGCTTTCTCAGCATTCCTGGTCCAGGAGCCGTTCCGCCAGATTGTTCAGCATCCCCGCCGTCGCGCCCCAGATGTAGTAGTTGCGATAGGGATAGGCATAGAAGTAGCGCGCGCGACCCTCATAAGTCCGGGCATGGCGTTGCCGGTTGGCCGGGTTGAGGAAGAAATCCAAGGGCACCTCGAAGACCTCGTCCACCTCGCGCGGGTCGAGGATGAGTTGATCCAGAGCGATTTCCTCTTCGATCCAGCCCACGATCGGGGTCACCGCAAAGCCCGTGCGGGTCACATAGAGATCCAGTTGGCCCAGCGGCTGGATGCGCTCCGGCCCCAACCCGATCTCCTCGTGTGTCTCGCGTAGCGCCGTCGCGCGGGCATCGGCGTCCTGCGGCTCGGAGCAGCCGCCCGGAAAGGCGATCTGGCCGGCATGGTTCGTCAGGGCGCTGCTGCGTCGGGTCAGCAGGACGTGCGGTTCGCGCCGGCGCCCGAACAGGGGCACCAGGACGGCTGCCGGCCGTTCCCTGCCTCCGGGGCAGCGCAGGTCGGGGTTGAGATCGTGGTCGCCGCGCAAGACAGTCGTTGACTGCTCTGACGGCGCGTTCCCGCTGTGATTGTCACGCAGGACGGCCGCAAGCAGGTCGGGTGTCACGAGCGAGCGGCTGGACCCGGACTGGACGCGGTCAGGGGGAAAAAGTGTCCGTTGCTCCATACGCCCAGTCGTTCCTCCTTTCCCACGCTTTCCGATTCAGCCAAGTCGGCCAGATGATAATACACGGATCGGACGAGCCGTGCCTCAAGTCCAGGCCTGACCAGGATATAGGGACGCGGTTCCTCGCTGTCGCCCCGTTCCTCGACACGAAGCGGATGTTCGCCGTCCAGATCGACCCAGTCGTCCACATTGGTGCGCAGGCGTAGGCGCCGATCACGACCGCTGCCTTCCTGGGCGAGTTCCACCGCCAGGAAGGGCGCATCCTCGACCACCACCCGGCCACGCTCCACGGGCGTCACCAGCCAGTAGCTGCCGTCATCTTCTCGTCGCAAAACCGTGGAAAAGAGTTTCACCAGAGGTTGCCTGCGGATCGGGCTGCCTTGGTAGAACCAGGTTCCGTCTGCCGCGATGCGCATGTCCAGCTCACCGCCGTCGAGCAACCGGTCCGGCAGGTCCGTGAGGGTGCTGGCCTTGGCGCCCGTCTTCGGGGATGCTTGAGTGTCGTTCGGATCCGTCATCGCTCACACTGTGCTGCTGTATTGCACGCGAGGGAAGTAAGGAGAGGCCGTGACTAGCACCGACACAGCCGACCATCGAGCCGAAGCCGAACGCCTGGTAGGAGAAATCGAGAGCTTCGGCCTGCGCCTTTCCGACCTCCGTTCGGCAATCGGCAAGGTGATATTTGGGCAGTCGGAGGTCATCGATCAAACCCTGATCACCATGCTGGCCGGCGGGCATGCCCTGCTGGTGGGGGTGCCCGGGCTGGCCAAGACGCGGCTCGTGGAAACTCTGGGGCGGGTTTTCGGGCTCGATGAACGGCGCATTCAGTGCACGCCCGACTTGATGCCGGCCGACATTCTCGGCTCCGAGGTGCTGGAGGAAGGCGAGGGCGGTCGGCGCAGTTTCCGCTTCATTCCGGGGCCGGTCTTTGCCCAGGTGCTCATGGCCGACGAGATCAACCGCGCCAGCCCGCGTACCCAGTCGGCGCTGCTCCAGGCCATGCAGGAGCGCCGGGTGACTGTTGCCGGAAAGCCGCATGAGCTGCCAACCCCCTTCCATGTGCTGGCGACGCAGAACCCGCTGGAGCAAGAGGGCACCTATCCTCTGCCGGAAGCCCAGCTCGATCGTTTCTTCATGCAGATCGACGTGGGCTACCCCGACTACGAGGCCGAGCGCGAGATGCTGCTGGTCACCACGGGGGTTCACGACAGCACCCCAGTTGCCGTGCTCACGGCGGCCGATCTGCTCGCCGCCCAGCAGTTGGTGCGGCGCATGCCGGTGGGCGAGACGGTGGTCGACGCCATTCTCGGCCTGGTGCGGCGGGGGCGACCGGAGGAGAGCGAACTGGCCGAGGTGCGCGCTCATGTGGCGTGGGGGCCGGGGCCGCGCGCCAGCCAGGCGCTCATGCTGGCCGTGCGCGCTCGTGCCATGCTGGAAGGCCGGCTGGCCCCCTCGGTCGAGGACGTGATCACCATGGCGCCGCCGGTTCTGCGTCATCGCATGGCGCTCAACTTTGCGGCCCGCGCCGACGGCGTCTCGCTCGACGATGTCATCAACCGTCTGGCCGAGCCCTATCTGTGAGAATTCTCACCACTGCCTGAGGAGAGTCGCGCCCGCTCATGGCACCTGCTTCCAAGCAACGCAGTCCGCCCCTCGACGCACAGCGGCGCGGCGAAGCGCTGGCCGCGGGCCTGCCGCCGCTGCTCGTGGCGGCGGAGCGGGTGGCCGCGACGGTTGTCCAGGGGGTGCATGGTCGCCGGCGCGTGGGCCTGGGCGAGACCTTTTGGCAGTTCCGTAGCTATGAACCCGGCGATCCGCCGCAGCTGATTGATTGGCGGCAGACGGCAAAGAGCGATCGGGTGTACGTGCGTGATCTGGAGTGGGAAGCGGCGCAGTCGCTCTGGCTTTGGTCGGATGGCAGTGGCTCGATGAACTGGCAATCGATCGAGGCGGCGGAGCAGAAGAAGCGCCGGGCGGACGTCCTGCTGCTCGCCCTGGCATCGCTTCTGGTGAGGGGCGGCGAGCGTGTGGCCCTGCTCGGCAGTGGCCGGCGGCCCCACAGCGGGCGCGATGCCCTGCAGCGACTGGCGCTCGCCCTGGAGCGGGAGCAGGGCACGGAGCAGGGCGATGGGCAGGAGGGTGAGGGGCTGCCGCCGCGCGATACGCTGCCACGCCATTCTCGATTAATCCTCTTCAGCGATTTTCTGGCGCCGGTGGAGGCGATAGAGGCGCGCTTGCGCGTCTTTGCCGAGCGCGGCGTCGGCGGGCACCTTGTCCAAATCCTGGATCCGGCCGAACTCTCCTTTCCCTTCACCGGCCGCCTCAACTTCATCGGCCTGGAATCCGAGAAGTCCTGGCTGCTCAGCCGTAGCGAGGCCGTGCGCGGGGAGTACCTCAAGCGCATGGAGCGGCAGCGCGCGGCCCTGGCCGATCTGGCGCGCCGGCTCGGCTGGCGCTACCAGTTGCATCACACTGATCGCTCGGCTGAAGGCGCGCTGCTCAGTCTCTATCAGACCATCGGCACTCTGCCGACGGCCCGTGGAGGAGCGCGCTGATGCTCGGCTTTGGTCCGCTCGCCTTCGCCAGTCCCTGGCTGCTGCTGGCCCTCCTGGCCCTGCCGGTGCTCTGGTTCCTGTTGCGGGTCACGCCGCCGTCGCCGCGTCGGCAATTTTTTCCAGCCGTGCGCCTGCTCATGGGCCTGCGAACACCGGAAGAAACCCCGGCTCGCACGCCCTGGTGGCTTCTGTTGCTCCGACTGTTGATCGCTGCGCTGGTGATCCTGGCACTGGCACGGCCCATCCTCAATCCGACGGCGCCCTGGGGCGGGGAGGGACCGCTGGTGCTGGTGGTGGATGATGGCTGGTCTGCGGCCCTGGACTGGGATGCGCGGCAGGAGGCGGCCAATGCCCTCGTCGATCAGGCGGAACGGCGGGAGCGAGCCGTGCTGCTGCTGACGACGGCGCCGGCGCGGAGCGGACGCGCGCAGGAGCCCCAGGTTGCCGCCTTGCAGGATGCGGAGGCGGTGCGCCGACAGCTGCGCACGCTGTCGCCGAAACCCTGGGCGGTTGATCGGCAGCGCGTGGTCGAGGCCCTGCAGGACACGCGGCTGCCGGGACCGGCGCAGGTCTATTGGCTGGCCGACGGCCTGGATGCCCCGGGCACCACGGCCATGCTGCAGCGGCTGCGCCGATTGGGCGCCGTTACCATGCTGCGCGGCGCTGCGGACGAGGCGCCCAAGCTACTGCTGCCGCCGGAAAACGAAGGGGCAGAGATGCTTGTCCGGGCAGCCCGTGTCCCGGCAGACTTCAGTGAAACAGTCACACTGCGCGCCGTCGACGCCGAAGGATACGCCGTCGCCTCGACCGACCTGACCTTCGAGCCGGGCAGTGCCGAAGCGCGGCAGCCACTCGATCTGCCGTTGGAACTGCGCAACCGGATCGATCGCCTGCGTCTCGAACGTGAACAGGGGGCCGGCGCGGTGGTCCTGCTGGACGAGCGTTGGCGCCGGCGTCCGGTCGGTCTTGTGACCGTCAGTGCTGGCGCGGGCTCCCAGCCACTCCTCGACGAACTCTACTATCTGGAGCGCGCGCTCGATCCCTTCACCGAGATCTATCGCGGCAGTCTGGAGCAGCTTCTGGAGCGCCGTCCCGCGGTCATGATCCTGGCGGACAGCCGGCCGGGCAGTCCCTCCGAAGCAGCCTCCCTCCGCGAATGGGTGGAGGATGGCGGGCTGCTGCTGCACTTCGCCGGCCCGCGCTTGCTGGATACGCCCGACTCGTCGCTTCTGCCGGTGGAACTGCGCGACGGAAGCCGCACGCTGGGTGGAGCTCTTGCTTGGGATCGACCGGCCGGCCTCGGAGCCTTTCCGGCAGAGGGGCCGTTGAGTGGCTTGGCTGTGCCTGACGATGTCGTGGTGCGCCGCCAGGTGTTGGCCGAACCTGCGTTGGATCTGGCGGAGAAGACCTGGGCGCGTCTGGAAGACGGCACTCCCTTGATCACCGCCGAACGCTGGGAGGCGGGGTGGAGCGTTTTGGTGCACACGACCGCGAACGCCGAGTGGTCGAACCTGGCGCTTTCCGGTCTGTTCGTGGAATTGCTGCAGCGGGTGGTCGCGCTGAGCGAGGGTGTCGAGACCGACGGGGAGGAGGCGCTGCCGCCGCTCCGCCTGCTCGACGGATTCGGTCGCTTGGTCCGGCCGTCGCCTGGCGTGCAGTCCCTGCCTGCCGATTCGGAAGTGGTGCCCGGGCCGGCGCATCCGCCAGGGCTCTACGGTTCGGCCTTGTCTCGCCGGGCGTTGAACTTGGCAGAGGCGGTGCCGGCGCTGGAGCCGCTGCCCGAGGTGATTGGGGACGTGGCCATGGCGCCCTATCGGGCAGAGCGCGAGCAGTCGCTGATGCCGTGGCTGTTGACCGCAGCCTTGCTGCTCGCCCTGCTGGATCAGTTCCTTGGCCTGGCCTTGCGCGGGCTCCTGCCCGGACGGCCGCACCGCCGCTTGGGCCGCCTGGGCAGGAGACCGCGCCGTGGCGCCGGTGCCGCGGGCCTTGTCTGCGCGCTGGCGATCACCGGCCTTGTCATGGCGGACACAGCGCGGGCGCAGGATGGGTCAGCGGGCACCGATGAGAGCTATGCCTTCGCGGCACTGGAGGAGACCCGCCTGGCCTACGTGGTCACTGGCCAGACCGATATCGACGAGATGAGCCGTGCCGGACTTCTGGGGCTGAGCCAGATGCTCACGCGGCGCACGACCATCGAACCGGGCGAGCCGATGGGTGTGCGGCCCGGGCGTGACGAACTGGCCTTCTTCCCACTGGTGTACTGGCCCATCACCGCGAGCCAGGGCGGTCTGGATCAGGCAGGGCAGGATGCGCTCAACCGCTTTTTGGAGCATGGTGGCACCTTGCTGATCGATCTGCTGCGGCCCGACGCCCTGCGCGATGTCATGGGTGGCACAAACAGCAGGCTGCAGCAGACCACGGACGGCCTCGGCATTCCCCCCCTGCAGCCGCTTCCCCCGGATCACGTTCTGACCCGCGCCTTCTATCTCATTCAGGAGTTTCCGGGGCGCTACAGTGGCGCCGGCCTCTGGGTGGAGGAGACCGATGAGCGACGCCATGATGGAGTCGCCACCGTGATTCTCGGCGCCGGCGACTGGGCCTCTGCCTGGGCCGTGGATGCTCGAGGCCGCCCGATGGCTGCGGTGGTGCCCGGCGGAGAACGCCAACGCGAGATCGCCTATCGCTTCGGGATCAATCTCGTGATGTACGCCCTGACCGGCAACTACAAGGCCGACCAGGTACACGTGCCCTACATCCTTGAGCGCCTGGGACAGTAGGCGATGGCGCTTGATCTGGCCTTCTCCCCCTATCTGCCGACCTGGGCACTGCTTGTGCTGGGGCTGGGCGTGCTGTTGCTCGGGCTGCTCGCTATCCTGCGGCGTGCGCGCGGCGCCTGGTTGCGACTGGCTTCGGCTGCGCTGCTGCTGCTTCTGCTGGCCAATCCGGCGCTGATCCGTGAGCAACGCGAACCGCTGAACGACCTTGCGCTGGTCGTGGTCGACCGCAGCCCCAGCCAGGGGATCGAGGAGCGTCAGGCACAAACAAGCGCCGCCCTGGCCCGCTTGCGTGAACGCCTCTCCGATCTCCCTGTGACCGATGTGCGCGTGGTGGAAAGCCGGCCGGGCGGAGCCGAGCAGGATGATGGCACGCGGCTTTTCCGCGAGGTGGGCCGGGTCTTGGCCGAGGTCAACCGCGAGCAGGTGGGCGCCATCTTCCTGCTGAGCGACGGTCGGGTGCATGACGTGCCCGAGGACGCCGCCGCGCTAGGCATCGATGCGCCGATCCATCTGCTGCGCAGCGGTCGAGATGGCGAGCGCGACCGCCGGCTTTCGTTGATCAACGCTCCCAGCTACGGCCTGGTCGGAGAGCAGCTCGAGGTGAGCTTCCAGGTTGATGATCTGCCGCAAGCGGAAGAGGGTTTGGCAGAGGTCCGACTGTCGGTCGATGGTGAGGCCGTTGATTGGGAGGTGGTACGCCTCGGTCAAGAGCAGAGCCTAAGCTTCCACCTCGATCGCCGCGGACCTGCGGTGATCGAATTGGAGGTCGAGGCTGGTCCCGAGGAGCTGACGCTGATCAACAACCGGGACGGCACCATCGTGAACGGCGTGCGCGATCGACTGCGCGTCCTGTTGGTCTCGGGCGAGCCGCATGTGGGGGAGCGGGCCTGGCGCAACATCCTGAAGTCGGACCCCTCGGTCGATCTGGTCCACTTCACCATTCTGCGCCCGCCGGAGAAGCAAGACGGCACGCCGATCAGCGAGTTGGCTCTTATCGCCTTTCCCACGCGAGAACTCTTCGAGCTGAAGCTCCAGGAATTCGACCTGGTGATCTTCGACCGCTATCAGCGCCGTGGCATTCTGCCGACCAGCTACTACGAGAACATCGTGCGCTATGTCGAGGAGGGCGGCGCGCTTTTGGAGGCCGTGGGGCCGGTAACCGCAACGCCGCTTTCGGTGCATCGCACGCCGCTGCGCCAGGTGCTGCCGGGGGAGCCCAGCGGGCGGATTGTGGAGCAGGCCTTCCATCCGCGCATTACCGAGCGCGGGCAGCGCCACCCCGTGACAGCTGAACTTAACGGCTCCGCCCGCACTGGCCAGGCGGACACCCCGGCTTGGGGGCGCTGGTTCCGGCAGCTGGAAACGGTGCGGCGCCGGGGCGAGGTGGTGATGAGCGGAGCGGAAGAGCTGCCGCTGCTGATCCTCGACCGGGTCGGCGAGGGGCGCGTGGCCCAGTTGAACAGTGACCAGATCTGGCTGTGGAGCCGCGGCTTCGAGGGCGGAGGCCCGCAAGCCGAACTGCTTCGCCGTACGGCACACTGGCTGATGAAGGAGCCCGATCTGGAGGAAGAGGTTCTGCGTGCCCGTGTGGACGACGGCGAACTGCAGATCAGCCGCCGTAGCCTGGAGGAGGGGGATGCCGCGGTGACGGTGACGCTGCCCGATGGCGAGGAGCGGGAGGTGACACTCGAGGCGCAGGCTCCCGGGCTTGCCCAGGCGCGCCTGCCGGCCTCTCAGGCCGGCCTGCACCGGGTCACGGACGGCGAGAATGTGGCTCTGGCGCCGGCCGGCCCGGCCAATCCGCGCGAGTTCGAGGATCCGCGCGCGACCACGGAGATCCTGCAGCCGGTGATCGCGCAGACCGGCGGCGGCGCCAGAACGATGGAAGAGGGTCTGCCAGAGCTGCGCAAGGTGTCGCCCGGCCGTGATCGCGAAGGCCGCGGCTGGCTGGGCGTGGTGGGGCATGGGGCCTATCTGGTGACCGGCATCGAGCGGGTTGCGCTCTTCCCGGGGATCATCGCTCTGTTGCTCACCCTGGGCCTGCTTCTCTCGGCCTGGCGCCGCGAAGGACGATAGCGGCGCGGGCATCACCGTAGTATCAGGTGGCCGAGTGGCCGAAAAAAGAAGAAAGGCCGCTGGTTCCGCCAGCGGCCTTTCCTGACTCTGCTGTGGGCGGGAAGTCTCTCCCGCCACACCTCAGCGAGGGATCAGAGCAGCTTGCCCATCGCAACCGCCGTGTCGCTCATGCGGTTCGAGAAGCCCCATTCGTTGTCGTACCAGGACATGACCCGCACCAGGGTACCGTCGATCACCTGCGTGCCCGAGAGATCGAAGATCGAGCTGGCCGGGTGGTGGTTAAAGTCGATGGAGACCAGAGGCTCGTCGTTCACGTCCAGCACGCCCTTGAGCGGGCCACTGGCTGCCGCACGGATGGCGTCGTTGATCTCTTCGCGGGTCGTGCTGCGGCCGGCGTCGAACTTCAGGTCCACCAGGCTGACGTTCGGCGTGGGCACGCGGATGGCCACGCCGTCGAGCAGGCCCTTCAGTTCCGGCAGCACCAGGCCCACGGCCCGGGCGGCGCCGGTGGAGGTGGGGATCTGCGACAGGGCCGCCGCGCGGGCGCGGTGAAGGTCCTTATGCAGCGTGTCCACGGTGCGCTGGTCGCCGGTGTAGGCGTGAATGGTGGTCATGAAGCCGCGCTGGATGCCGACCGCCTCGTGCAGCACCGCAGCAACCGGCGCCAGGCAGTTGGTGGTGCAGGAAGCGTTGGAGATCACCTCATGGGCCGCCGTCAGTTTGTCGTGGTTGACGCCGTAAACCACCGTGAGGTCGGCATCGCCCGCCGGGGCGGAGATGATGACCTTCTTGGCTCCCCCCTGGAGGTGGGCCGCTGCCTTGTCGCGGCTGGCGAAGAGGCCCGTGCACTCCAGCACGATGTCGACGCCCAGATCGCCCCAGGGCAGCTTTGCCGGGTCGCGCTCGGCGAGGACCTTGATCTCCTTACCGTCGACCAGAAGCGCAGCTTCCCGGGATTCGACTTGGCCGGGATAGCGACCGTGCACCGAATCGTACTTCAAGAGGTGGGCGTTGGCTTCGGCCGTGCCCAGGTCGTTGATCGCCACGAACTCAATATCGTCGCGCTTAGATTCCGCGGCTGCCCGCAACACCAGGCGACCGATACGGCCGAAGCCGTTGATACCGACACGAACTGCCATCCCTTTAGTCCTCCACCAGGTTGAGAATGTCCGCCATCACAGGCCGTTGCGTACGGCCTTTACGATTGCGTCCACCGTGATGCCGAAGTGCTCGTAAAGCTGTTCCGCGGGCCCCGAGGCACCGAAACCCTGCATGCCGATGTAGACGCCGTCCGGACCCAGCCAGCGCGGCCAGCCGAAGGGACCGGCCGCCTCGATGGCCACGGGCAGGGCACCCGGCCCCATCACTTCGTCGCGGTAGTGAGGCGGCTGCTCCAGGAAGAGCTCCCATGACGGCATGGAGACGACGGCTGCCGAGATGCCTTCCTCGCGCAGTTGCGCCTGGGCCTGGAGTGCCAGATGCACTTCAGAGCCGCTGGCGAAGAGCGTTGCCTGACGCGCACCGGCGGCAGGGGAGAGGATGTAGGCTCCCAGCGCCGACCAGTTGTCCTCCCCGGCCTCCTGGCGAACCGTCGGCAGGCCCTGGCGGGTCAGCGCCAGGATGGAGGGCCGCTCCTGGGTTTGCAGCGCCACCTGCCAGCACTCCGCGGTTTCGATTGCGTCGGCCGGGCGGAAGACGTTGAGGTTGGGCATGGCGCGCAGGGCCGCCAGATGCTCGACCGGCTGATGGGTCGGGCCATCTTCGCCCAGACCGATGGAGTCGTGGGTCATCACATAGACCACCCGCTTGCCCATCAGCGCCGACAGCCGGATCGAGGGTCGGCAGTAGTCGGAGAAGACCAGGAAGGTCCCGCCGTAGGGGACGACGCCACCGTGCAGGGCGAGGCCGTTCATCGCCGCGGCCATGCCGTGCTCGCGGATGCCGTAGTAGACGTACTGTCCGGAGTAGTCATCGGCGGTGATCGGCTGCTGCGCCTTGGCCTTGGTGTTGTTGGAGCCGGTCAGGTCGGCTGAGCCGCCCACCAACTCCGGCAGGATCCCCGCCAGGGTTTCGATGACGTTGCCCGAGGCCTGGCGCGTTGCCACCTTCGGCTGCTCGCTTTGCACCTTCCGCTTGAAGTCCAGGATGGCCTGGTCAAAGCCCTCGGGGAGATCGCCGGCCATGCGCCGCTGAAACTCCTGGCGCAGCTCTGCCGGCGCGGCCTGCAGGCGGGCTTCCCAGGCATCGGCGGTGGCGGCGCCGCGGCGGCCGATGGCGCGCCAGGCTTCCAGCACCGCATCGGGAATCTCGAAGGGCGCATGCGGCCAGCCCAGGGCCTCGCGCGTCGCGGCGATCTCGTCGTCGCCCAGCGGGGCCCCATGCGTCGCCGCGGTGCCCTGCTTGTTCGGCGAACCAAAGCCGATCACCGTGCGGCAGGCGATCAGTGCCGGCTTCGTGGTGTCGACCTGCGCGGCGGCGATCGCTGCGGCAACGGCCTCAGGGTCGTGACCGTCCACCTGAAAGGTCTGCCAGCCGTAGGACTCGAAGCGGCGCAGTTGGTCGTCGGAGCAGGAGAGGCTGGTGGCGCCGTCGATGGAGATGCCGTTGTCGTCGAAGAGAACGATCAGCTTGCCGAGATTGAGGTGCCCTGCCAAGGAGCCAACTTCGTGACTGATGCCCTCCATCAGGCAGCCGTCGCCGGCGATCGCGTAGGTGAAGTGGTCCACCAGATCCTTGCCGAAGCGCGCTGCCATGATGCGCTCGGCCAGTGCCATTCCGACGGCGTTGCCCAGGCCTTGGCCCAGCGGACCGGTGGTGGTCTCAATGCCCTTGGCGTGGCCGTACTCGGGATGGCCGGCGGTGCGGCTGCCGAGCTGGCGGAAGTTCTTGAGCTCCTCCAGCGTCATGTCCGGATAGCCGGTCAGGTGCAGCAGGGAGTAGAGCAGCATGGAGCCGTGCCCGGCCGAGAGCACGAAGCGATCGCGGTCAGGCCAGTCGGGGCGCTGGGGATCGAACTTCAGGAAACGATCGAACAGCACTGTCGCTACATCGGCCATGCCCATGGGCATGCCCGGATGCCCGGACTTGGCTTTCTGGACCGCATCCATGGACAGGGCACGGATCGCGTTGGCGAGATCCTTGCGGCTCACGTCGGTTCCGGCCGCGGGTGTCGCCGGCGAAGCGTTCATCTGGCACTCACTAATCTTGGTTCAGGCTCGGTCGAGGCGCTGTGGGGAGAACGCGCGAAAGGCTCCGCCCGTTGCAGCATTGCGCTGCACAATGCCGAGACAGGGGGCGGGGGTCAACCGACGAACCGGGCCAGCCTAACCGTGCCATGGGTGAAGAGCAAAGGTGTCGTTGACCCCGACTCCCGCGCATCCCTATTCTGGCCTCGAGAGCGGTGCGGCCCTGCGATGAGGCAAGCGGTACCTTCTCGTACTTATAAGATTCCTGGAAAGGTCTTTTTCATGAGCATATCCGAGCCGACCGGCTACGCAGTATCAGGGGCGCAGGACGGCAACCCGGTGGCCGCGGCCGCGCATCGTCTGGATGATGCTTTGGGGCGGCTGGAAGCGCTGGTGGAAAAACGAGCGGCCCGAGAGGGCGAACTGCAGTCGGCCTTGCGCGAGGCGCGTGACGAGAATGCGCAGCTTCGCGAACTGCTGCAGACCCTGGCCGGGCGGGTCGACGCGGCGGTCAGCCGGCTGGAAGAGGTGCTGGAGGAGTAGGAGCTTTGGCGCGTGTTAATCTCTCCGTAAATGGCCGCTCCTACGAAGTGGCCTGTGCCGACGGTCAGGAAGAGCAGTTGGAGCGTCTGGGCGCCGACCTCGATCGGCGCATTCACGAGCTTGTTTCGCGGCTGGGGCAGGTGGGAGAGGCACGCCTGCTGCTTCTGGGCGCCTTGTTGATCGCCAATGAGGCCGAGGCACTCCGTAACGGGGCCTCGGGTACCGAGGATGGTGGCACGCTGGAACTGCTGCAAAGCGCCGCGCAGCGGGTCGATACCCTTGCAGCACGCCTTGAGGAAGCCTAAGTCTGGCCGCGGCGGACAGCGAGCCGCCGAGGGGCTGCTGCGGAGTGCGTCAGGTTTTTTCGATCCCTGGGGCCAATGCACATCTCTAGGGAGCTGCCTCTGTCGGGGTCCTGGCCTCGTTACGCGGTGCCCACCTGTCCATGACAGGCCACAGAGGATGAATCGCAACCGACGGCTCAGGCGGCACCCCTTTTTGCTCTACTCTGCTCTGCAACCGTGTTTCGGGGGTGCGCCGTGAGTGCGCCAAAAGACGATCTCGCGGCGGTGAAGCAGGCCTTGCGCAAGGAAGCGCAGGCCGCACGCGCCGCTGCTGCGGCTGCCGCACCCCAGGATGCGGCCGAGCGCATGAGGGATTCTCTGCTGCAGAGGGTCACCACCTGGCCCGGTGCCGTGGTCTCGGCCTATTGGCCTATGGGAGATGAACTGGACCCCCTTCCGGCCGTGAAGGCGCTGGCGGCTCAGGGGCATCCCATTTGCCTGCCGGTGGTCATTGGCAACAACCAGCCGCTGGTGTTCCGCGCCTGGAAGCCGGGCAATCCTCTTGTGCCCGCGGCCTTTGGCACGCGCGAGCCGCCTGCGGAGTCGCCGGAAATGGAACCGGACCTGCTGCTGGTGCCGCTGCTTGCCTTTGATCGGCGCGGCTATCGTCTCGGCTACGGCGGTGGCTTCTACGATCGCACCCTGGTGGCAATGCGCGCACGCAAGGCGATCCAGGCGGTCGGCATTGGTTTTGCCGGCCAAGAGCTGCCGGAGGTGCCCCATGACGAACTGGATCAGAAGGTTGATCTGATCGTGACCGAAACCGGGGCCATCACGCCCGAATGACGCAGGCTTGCCGCGCGGGCAGGACAAGGATTTTTCATGCGACTGCTATTCTGCGGTGATCTCGTCGGCCGATCGGGTCGCGAGGTGGTGCTGCAGCATCTTCCTGAGCTGAGACGCTCCTTGAACCTCGATTTCATCGTGGTGAACGGTGAGAACGCCGCGGCGGGATTCGGCATCACCCGAAAGATCAGTGACGAGGTCTTTGCGGCCGGTGCCGATGTGATCAGCGGCGGCAATCACTCCTGGGATCAGCGCGAGGCGCTTACCTTCATCGACGCGGAACCGCGTTTGCTGCGCCCGCTCAACTATCCGCCGGGCACGCCAGGACGCGGCGCGGGCGTCTTCTCCGCCGGCGGTCGCAAGGTGCTGGTGATCAATGTGATGGGCCGGGTCTTCATGGACCCGCTCGACGACCCCTTCCGCGCCGTCGAGCAGGAGTTGTCCCGCCATCGGCTCGGGTCGACGGTGGACGCGATCATCGTTGACGTGCATGCCGAAGCCAGCAGCGAGAAGATGGCCATGGGGCATTTTCTTGATGGACGCGTCAGCCTCGTGGTCGGCACGCACACGCATATTCCCACGGCGGACGCGCAGCTGCTCCCCGGCGGGACGGCTTACCAGACCGACGCCGGCATGTGCGGCGACTACGATTCGGTCATTGGCATGGACAAGCGCGTGCCCCTGGAACGCTTCACCCGCAAGCTGCCCACCGAGCGGATGGCGGCGGCGCAGGGGCCGGGAACGCTCTGTGCGGTCTTTGTCGAGACCGACGACCGCACCGGCTTGGCACAACGCGTCGAGCCCCTGCGTCTCGGTGGCCGCCTGCACGAACAACGTCCGCAGTAGTCCCGGCAGAAGCTCGAAGCGCCCGGGGCCGCATCAGACCGCAGATCGCGTGGCGCTTTTCGCCGGCCGGTGAAACCTGATAGAAGGCATCATCGCTGCCTCGCCGCGCTGTGCGGCCGGGGATGAAACGCGAGCCTTCTTGCCGGACGCATCTGCTTCGGTCCTGCCCCAAGGGACCGGGCGCTGTGCGCCGCTGGGCTTTAATCGGGTAGCCGAACAATCGGGATCGAATGAACCATGGCGGGTCATAGCCAATTCAAGAACATCATGTATCGCAAAGGGGCGCAGGATAAAAAGCGCGCCCAGCAGTTTGCAAAGCTCGGCCGCGAGATCATCGTTGCGGCCAAGAGCGGCGGGGGAGACCCGGAGGGCAATCCCCGCCTGCGCGCAGCCATCCAGGCGGCTCGCGCCGCCAACATGCCGAAGGACAACGTGGAGCGCGCGATCAAGCGCGCCACCGGCGAAGGAGCCGACGTCAACTACGAGGAGATCCGCTATGAGGGCTATGGCCCTGGCGGTGTGGCGGTGATGGTCGAGGCGCTGACCGACAACCGCAACCGCACCGCGGCGGAGGTCCGCACGATCTTTTCCAAGAACGGCGGCTCGCTGGGCGAGACCAACTCGGTCTCCTTCCAGTTCGAGCGCGTGGGCGAGATCGTTCTGCCTGCCGAGGCGGGAGATGCGGACAGCCTCTTCGAGGCAGCGGCGGAAGCCGGGGCGCAAGACGTGCAATCAAGTGAAGAGGAGCACGTCATCACCTGCGCGGCGGACGACTTCTCGGACGTGCGCGATCGGATCAGTGAGCGTTTTGGCGATCCGCGGAGCGCCTCGCTCGTCTGGCGGCCGCTGAACACCACCCCGGTCAACGAGGAGCAGGCCCAGACTCTGTTCAAGCTGATCGATGCGCTCGACGACAACGACGACGTGCAGCAGGTCTCGGCCAACTACGACATTGCCGACGACGTGCTGGCGCGTCTGACTGCCTGAGGCCATTCCATGTCCGCGCCGCTCGCCGCCCGAAGAGCGCAAGCGAGTTGCGTCTGATGCGCGTGCTTGGGCTCGATCCCGGCCTGCGGCGGACCGGCTGGGGCATCATCGATCAGCAGGGCAGCCGCCTGAGCCATGTCGCCAACGGTACGCTGTTGAGCGACAACAGCCTCAGTCTTGCCGAACGCCTGATGCAGCTTGCCCGCGCCTTGGAAAAGGTCCTGGAAGAGCATCGGCCGGAAACGGCGGCGGTGGAAGAGACCCTTGCCAATCGCAATCCCTCCTCAACGCTCAAGCTCGGGATGGCTCGGGGCGTCGCGCTGCTGGTGCCGGCTTCGGCCGGTTTGCCTGTCAGCGAATATTTGCCGATGATCGTCAAGAAGTCGGTTGTAGGGACCGGTCATGCCGGCAAGGAGCAAGTACAAATGATGGTGGAACGTTTGCTGCCGGGCTGCGCGCTCGCCTCGGCCGATGCGGCGGATGCCCTGGCGGTGGCGATCTGCCACGCCCATCACATGGGCAGCCTGCGCAGTTGGGCGCCGGCGGCGGGCAGGGCGCGATGATCGGCAAGTTAAAGGGCTTGCTGGAAGAGGTCGACGAGGATCGCCTGCTCATTGATGTCGGTGGCGTCGGCTATCTTGTCTTTGCCTCCGCGCGCACGCTGGGGCGCCTGCCGGGGAAGGGCGAGGCCTTTGCGCTGCTGATCGACACGCATGTGCGCGAAGACCACATCCATCTCTACGGTTTTCTCGAGCGCGCCGAACGCGAATGGTTCCGCCTGCTGCTGACCGTGCAGGGGGTGGGCGCGCGCCATGCTCTGGCCATTCTGTCCGTGCTGGATCCCGCCGAACTCTCCACGGCCATCATGGCCCAGGACAAGGCAGCGGTGAGCCGGGCCAATGGTGTGGGGCCGAAGCTGGCGCAGCGCGTGGTGCATGAGTTGAAGGAGAAGGCAGGGCGCCTGGCTGTGATTTCCGAGTTCAGTCCGCCAGCGACAGGTGGCGGCGCCGGCCGGGCACCCGCGGCAAGCGGTGATGCGGTCGACGCCCTGGTGGCTCTGGGCTATCGCCGTAGCGAGGCCTTCACCGCTGTCGGCAAGGCAGCGGCTGAACTGGGTGAGGCGGCCGGTGTCGAGGCCCTCATCAAGTCCGGATTGCAGGAGCTGGCACGATGAGCCAGGCAGGTTCCGACGAGCGGGTGGTGGCGCCCGAGCTTTCCGCGGAGGATGCGGAGCAGGGCTTGCGGCCGCTCATCCTGGACGACTTCATCGGGCAAAGGCAGCTTCGCGCCAATCTGCGCGTCTTCGTTGAGGCGGCAAAGGCGCGCGACGAACACCTCGACCACGTGCTGTTCCATGGCCCGCCGGGGCTGGGCAAGACCACCCTGGCGCAGATCGTGGCGCGGGAACTGGGTGTCGGCTTTCGGGCGACCTCGGGTCCGGTCATCGCCCGGGCCGGCGACCTTGCAGCCATCTTGACCAACCTGCAGCCGCGCGACGTCCTCTTCATCGACGAGATTCATCGTTTGTCGCCGGCGGTGGAGGAAATCCTCTATCCCGCCATGGAGGATTTCCAACTCGACATCATCATCGGCGAGGGGCCGGCAGCGCGCTCGGTCAAGATCGACCTGCCGCCCTTCACGCTGGTGGCCGCAACCACACGCAGCGGCCTCATCACCCGTCCCCTGCGCGAGCGCTTCGGCATTCCCCAAAGGCTGCAGTTCTACGAGCCCGATGAACTGCAGGAGATCGTGAGTCGCGGGGCGCGGGTCCTGAAGTTCGACATGACTCCCGAAGGGGCCGCCGAGGTGGCGCGCCGCAGCCGGGGAACGCCACGCGTGGCCGCACGACTGCTGCGCCGGGTGCGTGATTTCGCCGCAGTGGACGGCAATGGCGTCGTCGATGCGGCGGTGGCCGATCGAGCCCTGCGCCGTCTGGAGGTTGACGAGCGCGGCCTCGACGCCATGGATCGGCGCTACCTCGCCTGCATTGCCGAGCACTACGGGGGCGGTCCGGTGGGGGCGGAGACCATCGCGGCTGCGCTCTCGGAACAGCGCGACGTGATCGAGGAGGTCATCGAGCCCTATCTGCTGCAGCAGGGCTTCATCCAGCGTACCCCGCGCGGGCGACTGCTCACCCGGACCGCCTACGCCCACATGGGCCTGGAAGCGCCGCGCACCGTCGTTGAGCAGCTCGAACTTCTCGGTGCCGGTGAAGGAGAGGGTGAAAGTGAATGACTTCTCAAGGACCCGCCAAGGGAAGCGTCGGGTACTTGCGTGGCTGTGTCCATGTAATGCCACTTCGTGTCTATTACGAAGACACAGACGCCCAAGGAATAGTCTACCATGCCAATTATCTGCGCTTTGTCGAACGGGCGCGCAGCGAGTTGGTAAGACTTTTGAGTATTGACCAGAGGCGGCTGAAGGACGAGGAAGGTCTCGGGTTTGCGGTGAGGCGAGTCAATCTGGATTATCGCTTGCCGGCCCGGTTTGACGACCTTTTGGAGGTACACACCTGTGTGACAGGGGCGCGTCCCGCCAGCATCGACGTGCATCAGCGTGTCCTGAGAGACGGCCATCTTCTCGTCGATATTCGTTTGCAGCTTGCAATGATTCGGTTGGCGACCAGGCGTCCGGTTCGGATGCCGGCTGAGGTCAGGCGCCATCTCCAAGAGTTTTGCCAACCCGAAAGGGGGAGTGAGCAGGAAAATGGAAACGGCTGCGGTTGATGCCGCTCAGCTGGCCGGCGATGCCGGCGGAATGACGATCTGGAGTCTGTTTCTCCAGGCAGATCTTGTAGTTAAGGCAGTGATGTTCATCCTGATCGGGGCTTCGATTTGGAGTTGGACCATCATCTTCGAGAAGTCGGCGCGCTTGCGTCGCCTGCGCCGTCATGCAGAGCAATTCGAGGAAGCCTTCTGGTCGGGTCAGCCCCTGGACGAGCTTTACGACGAAATTGGCGCTGAGCCGCAGGGCCCCTTTGAAGCGGTTTTTTCGGCGGCCATGCGCGAATGGCGCCGCTTCGCCCGGCGCGGCAGCACCATTGATGACGAATCGGTGCTCTCCTTGCGCGAACGTGCGGACCGGGTCATGGGCATCACCATCGGCCGCGAGATGGATCTCCTGGAAAAGCAGATGATCTTTCTGGCGTCCGTGGGGTCCTCCGCGCCCTTCATCGGCCTGTTCGGAACCGTCTGGGGTATCATGAACTCCTTCGCCTCGATCGCGGCCACGGCCAACACCTCCCTGGCGGTGGTGGCTCCCGGTATCGCGGAAGCGCTTTTCGCCACCGCCCTGGGGCTGGTCGCGGCGATCCCTGCGACCATCGGCTTCAACAAGCTGAACAACGACATCGGCCGCTACGGCCAGCGCTTGGAAGCCTTCGCAAACGAGTTCTCTGCCATTCTGTCCCGTCAGCTGGAAGAGGCGCGCTGAGCCATGTCCGGGCCCATCATGAGTCGGCGCGGCGAGCGTCACGGTGGCTTCCGGCGCCGGCGCTGGCAGCCCATGAGTGAGATCAATGTGACGCCCTTCGTGGACGTCATGCTCGTGCTGCTGATCGTATTCATGGTGACGGCACCGCTGCTCACTGTGGGGGTTCCGGTGGACCTGCCGAAGGTGTCCGCCCGCGCGGTGACGGACAGCGGCGAGCCGCTGGAACTGACCGTCAACGCCGAGGGCTCGGTTTATCTTCAGGAGACGCCGGTCGAGCTGGATGCCTTGGTGCCCCGTTTGATCGCCATTACCGAGAATGACTTCGAGGCGCGTGTGCATGTGCGCGGCGACCAGTCGGTTTCCTATGGGACAGTGATGCAGGTGATGGGGCGGCTGAACCAGGCCGGCTTCAGTCGTGTGGCCTTGATCGTCGACCGCCCCGAGACTCAGGCGCGCTGAGGAGCGGAATCGCACGCCCATGTCAGCCTATAACCCTTATCCGGGGGAAGAGCCGCGCGGCATGAAGCGCCCGCTGGTGGCGTCTGTGCTGTTGCATCTGGGGGTGTTGGCGATCCTGCTGGTGGGCATCCCGCAGTTCAGTCGCGACCGACAGATGTCCATGTCTGTCCCTGTGGAAATGCTGACTGAGGATGATTTGCTCGACGATGCTCTGACGCAGACCCCGATCGAGCCCGCAGACGAGGCCGAAGTGGAAGCCGCCTCGGAGTCGGACTCGCCTGAGGCCACTGCGGAGAGTGAGGCGGAGAGCATCGAGACGCAGCAGTCCGAAACCGCCGCCCCAAGTGAGGCCCCGGCGCCAACGCAGGAAGCCCCAGCGGAAACAGCGGCCACGGCTCAGCCGACGCCGCCGACGCCCTCTCGGGCGCCGGAAGTTGACACCGCAGCCAACATCGAGGCTGCGCCGGAAATAGCGGCAACCGCCGAGCTGGCCGAAGCGCCCCCGGCGGAGGCCAGTCCCCAGCCGCCGTCCCAGAGCACGGCGGCGCCGGAGCAAAGTGCGGCGCTGGTGCCCGATGCCCCAGAGACTCCGACCGCAGAACTCGCCGCGCCGAGCGAAGAAGCACAGACCTCGGAAGAGCCGGCCCTGACCGCCAGCGAGCCCGAGTCCACTGAGGCGCAGGAAACGGAGACTGCCGAGAGCGCGCCGGCGGAGACGACGGAAATGGCAGAGGCCGTGGATGCACCGCCGGTGCCGCGACCGCGGCCGGCAGAAGTGCCAAGCAGTCTGCAGCAGGCCGAGGCGCCGGATGAGGAGACTCCGGAGGAAACGCCCCAGGAAGAGTCGAGGCCAGTGGAGCCCTCTGTCACCGAAGCAGAATCGGAAAGCGAGGCCGATCCCCTGGCCTCCATCCTGCGCAACGTGGAGGACCTCGAGCCGCAGCGCGAACAGCAGGCCAGTGCACCCACACCGTCTCAGGAGAGTGCAGCACCGCGCAACAGCGCGGCGGTCCAGCGCCGCGCCGCGGAACTCGGCAACATGATCCGTGATCAGGTGGCGAGCTGCTGGCGCATTGACGGTGGCCGGCAGGAAGCGCGTGGTCTGCTCGTGCCCATCCGCGTCCGCCTGGCCTCGGATGGCAGTGTCATCGGCTCGCCGCGCGTCCAGGAGCCGGGACGCTATGCGAGCGACGGATACTATCGATCAGCAGCGGATGCGGCAGTGCGTGCCGTGCTTGCCTGCTCACCGTTCGACTTGCCGCCGCAGGACTACGACCTGTGGCGCGACCTCGTCCTCAACTTCGATCCCAGGGAGATGTTCGGAGGATGACCAGATTCTACAGCCTCTTCGCCGGTGTCCTGCTGCTGGTTCTGTTTGGCGGTTTTCCCGCCGACCAGCGGGCACAGGCCCAGCTAACCGTCGATATCACCCGCGGCTTTGTCGAGCCTTTGCCCGTCGCCGTGGTGAACTTCCACCCCTTGGATGGGGAGACCGCCGAAACCGGTCAGGACATCGCTGAGGTCATAACAGCGAATCTCGAGCGATCCGGCCTCTTCGAGGCGGTCGATCCCCGGGCCTTCATCCAGCAACCGGAATCGCTCCACGCCGGCCCGCGCTTTGCCGACTGGCGGCTGATCAACGCCGAAGCGCTGGTCAGTGGCAGTGTAGACCTGCAGGCCGACGGCCGGCTGCGGGTGGAGTTCCGACTGTGGGACGTGCTCGCGGAGCAACAGATGGTCGGTCTGGCCTACACGACCGCCCCGGCCAACTGGCGACGGATCGCTCACATCATCTCCGACGAGGTCTATGAGCGGTTGACGGGCGAGGAGGGCTATTTCGATACCCGGATCGTCTACGTGGCGGAAAGCGGTCCGCAGAACCGGCGGGTGAAGCGCCTGGCCATTATGGACCAGGACGGCGAGAATCATCGCTACCTCACCGATGGCAGCAACCTGGTTCTCACGCCGCGCTTCTCGCCGACCACCCAGGAGATTACCTTCATGTCTTACGAAGGCGATCGGCCGCGGGTCTATCTATTCAACCTCAACACCGGGCAACAGGAGGTGCTGGGGGAATTCCCGGGCATGACCTTCGCGCCCAACTTCTCGCCCGATGGCGACGAGGTGATCTTCTCCATGTCCTCGGGTGGCAACACTGACATCTATACCCTGGACCTGCGCACCCGCAGCACCGAGCGCCTGACCAACCATCCCTCCATCGACACCTCGCCCTCTTACGCCCCGGATGGACGACGCATCGTCTTCAACTCGGACCGCGGCGGGGGACAGCAGCTCTATGTGATGAATGCCAACGGCAGCAACGCCGAGAGGATTTCCTTCGGCAATGGCCGCTATGCCACGCCGGTCTGGTCGCCGCGGGGCGATCTCATTGCCTTCACGCGCATGCATCAGGGGAACTTCTACGTCGGCGTTATGCGTCCCGATGGTTCGGGCGAGCGCATGATCAGCCGTGGCTATCTGGTGGAAGGTCCGACCTGGGCACCCAATGGCCGGGTTCTGTCCTTCTTCCGGCAGGAGCCGGCGGACAGTGCCGGCCAAGTGCGTAGTCGGCTGGTGACGGTGGACGTCACCGGCTTCAATGAGCGGGAACTGCCGACGCCGATGGATGCATCGGATCCGGCCTGGTCGCCGCTCCAAACCCTGCCGGGAGCCCCTTGATCGTGGACTCCCGTCACTCTATTGTGCACCGCACACGTGCGAAATACGACAGGCCACGGATTGCCTGTGCGGCAGCGGTGACCGCGAACGTGTCAAGCGTCGGTGCGACGTTCACTTCAGTCTCGTCAGGCCGCGCGCCGAGAGACATACAGGGGACCCCGAAAATGCGATATAAGCTTCTGACGATTGCGGCCGCGGCGCTGCTTCTCGCCGCTTGCGAAACCACGCCTCGGGAGAGCGCCGACGCCAGTGCCGGTGCCAACGCCGGCGCTTCCGGGCAGTCGGGCGGACAATTCGGTTTGGCGGCACCGGGCACCCAGGAAGAGCTGCGCCAGACCATCGGCGATCGGGTCTTCTTCGACTATGACAGCTACTCCGTGCGTGGTGATCAGCGCCGGACGGTGGAGCAGGTCGCCCAGTGGATGAATGAGCACCAGAATGTCCAGCTCACAATCGAAGGCCATGCGGATGAGCGCGGCACTCGTGAGTACAACCTGGCGCTGGGTGATCGTCGTGCCAGCTCCGTGCGGGACGTGCTGGTGTCGCAAGGTGTTTCACAATCGCGTCTGAACACCATTTCCTATGGCAAGGAGCGCCCCGAAGTTACGGGGTCGAACGAATATGCCTGGGAACAGAACCGTCGCGCCGTCTTTTCCGTGCGCTGACAAAGTTCTTCGCGATGCGTTGTGCAACCGCCTGCCTCCCCTGGGAGCGCGGGCGGTTGTTTTTTCGGCGTAGCCGCGCCCTAATCGTGCCACGAAGCTGCGGCAAGCAGCCGCAAGCGCGCAATTTTCTACGACCCTGGAGGAGAGTCGCATGACCGCCTCTCGTCGATTGCAGTCCGTTCAGTCCAAAAGCCTGCGTGTCTCTCTGCTGGGAAGCCTGCTCGGCGCCGTGTTGGCGGGTACGGCGTTTGCGGAAGCTCCCGGCTTGCAGCGCGACCTTGTCGAGGTGCGTAGCGAACTGCAGGAACTGGGTGGCCATCTTCAACTGGCTCAGGCCAGCGGCTACAGCGGGGATCGCATTGATGCCTTCGAAAGGGTGGTCCGCGATCTGACCGGCCGCGTCGAAACGATGGAATATCGCCTGCGCCAGCTTTCGGATCGCATGGACCGGCTGGAATCGCGAAGCGAGCAGACGCCCGCACGACCCGATCCCTCCGCCGGCGCCTATTACCAGCCACCGGAATCCGAAACTGAAGGCGCCGGTCCCCGGGTACTGGGAACCGCCAGCGAGAGTTACGGTCAGCCGCCGCAGGATCAGGATAGCCCGGCCGCGCGACCGCTCGTACAGCCGCCGGCCGAAGCCGAACCCGATGAACGGCCGGGCGAGAGCGCCCAGGCAAGCCTGCCCAGCGGCAACGCGGCTGAGCAGTATGACGCCGCCTTCGGCCTGCTGCGCCAGGCGCGCTGGGACGAAGCTGAAACGGCGCTTGAGTCTTTCATCGAGAGCCATCCCGACCACCAGTTGGCCGGCAACGCCAAGTACTGGCTGGGCGAGACCCACTACGTGCGCGGTGACTATGTGTCCGCTGCCCGGGTCTTTGCTGAAGGCTTCCAGCAGTATCCAGATTCGGGCAAAGCTGCGGACAACCTGCTGAAACTTGGCATGTCGCTGGGAGCATTGGACCGCCGGGACGATGCCTGCGGCACGCTGGTAGAGTTGGAACGCCGCTACGCCAATGCGCCCGAGCAGATCCTGCAACGCTCCCGGGCCGAACGTGAGCGGCTGGGCTGCTGACGTCGCTGCACCCGAGCCGCTGAACGATGCGGCTTTTGCGGCCCTCATGGCGCCGTTGGAGCCCTTCGAGCCGGAACCGCTGATTGCCTGCGCCGTGTCCGGCGGCGCGGACAGCTTGGCCTTGCTGTACCTTGCCAGCCGCTGGGCGAAAGCGCGATCGGGCAGGGTGATCGCCTTGACGGTGGATCACGGCCTGCGTCCTGAAGCCGCGGCGGAGGCGCGTCAGGTTGCGGCCTATGCCGCGGCGCTGGGGGCAGGGCACCGCACGCTGCTGTGGCGCGACCCACCGCAAAGCGGCCCGGTCCAGGCGGCGGCCCGCAGGGCGCGGCTTACCCTAATGCAACAGGCCTGCCGCGAGGCCGGCTGCCTGCATCTGCTCCTGGCCCATCATCGCGACGACCAAATCGAGACGCTGCTACTGCGCCTGGCGAAGGGCAGCGATCTCGATGGCCTTGCCGGGATGGCGCCGCAGCGCCGCGGGGCAGGCTTGCGATTGCTTCGGCCGCTTCTGACGGTCGACAAGGAGAGCCTGAAGGCCACGCTGCGCGACGCCGGTCTCGCCTGGTGCGAAGATCCCAGCAACGATGACCTTCGCCACGAGCGCGTGCGGATGCGCCGCCTGGTTCCGGCCACGACCGTGGCGCCGGAGCGATGGCAAGCAGCGGCAGAGACCTTTGCCCGCTTGCGGGGGTGGGCGGACGCGCGTTGCGCCGCTTGGATGGGAGAGTATCTCGCCCTCCATCCCGGGGGCTGTGCCTCCTTGCCGGTCGAGGACTTCGAAGCGCTTCCACACCCGCTCGCCTTAAGAGTGCTGAGGCATGTTGTTCAGGCGGTCGGCGGTCGTCCCTATCCGCCGCGCAGCGCCGTCTTGCGCCGCGCTCTCGGGCGGTTGCGGGAACGCCCGAAAGGCTTGACCCTGGCCGGGTGCAGGCTAATTCGACGCCCCGCGCAGTGGCTTGTCGTTCGCGAGGCTGCAGGGGTGGAAAGCCTGAAACTGGCACCGGGTGAGACTTGCGTATGGGACCGGCGCTACCAGATCCAACTCGATCAAGCGGCGGGCGCAGGATGTGATCCGGAAGCCTTTTACCTGGGTGCCCTGGGCGCTGCAAATCGCAGCGGATTGCAGCCGCCAGCGGGTGAGGCCTGGTGCGAGGCCGTTCCCGGCGCGGCCCGCGCAGCGCTTCCGGCCCTACGATATCTTGAAGCTGTCGTGGCGGTGCCCCACTTGAACCTCTATCAGCCGGGTTTTTCGCCGGGCTTCTTGCGGATTTCCGCTTGCCCGCCGCAGGCGGCGGCCCGGTCGGACTTTACCTTATCCGGGCGGGTAGGCATTCTGCAGGCAGCAGGCTTCGGATGCTCGTAATCGGCGGCAGCCGCCGCGGCAGGTATTGAGGGAACGACCGTCTTGAACTTCAGCCGTAACGCAGCGCTCTGGATCATCATCATCCTGCTGCTCTTTGCCCTGTTCAACCTGTTCCAGGGTAGCGGGTCGCGTTCGCCGCAGACGACGCTGCCCTATTCTCAGTTCATGGACAATGTCGAGAACGGACAGGTTCAGGAAGTCACCATTCAGGGCGAGAACATTACCGGGCGCCTGAGCGACGGCCGGTCGTTCCAAACCTATGCGCCGGACGATCCCTCCCTGGTCGAGCGCTTGCGCGATTCCGGCACGCAGATCAATGCAGAGCCGCAGGAAAGCGTGAATCCGCTGCTCTCCATCCTGATTTCCTGGTTCCCGATGCTGCTGCTCATCGGCGTGTGGATCTTCTTCATGCGCCAGATGCAAGGCGGCGGCGGCAAGGCCATGGGCTTCGGCAAATCCAAGGCCAAGCTGCTGACCGAGAAGACCGGCCGCGTCACCTTCGAGGACGTCGCGGGCATCGAAGAGGCCAAGCAGGAGCTGGAGGAGATTGTCGAGTTCCTGCGCGACCCGCAGAAGTTCCAGCGCCTGGGCGGCAAGATCCCCAAGGGCTGTCTGCTGGTGGGGCCGCCGGGCACAGGTAAGACGCTGCTGGCCCGCTCCATCGCGGGTGAGGCCAATGTTCCCTTCTTCACCATTTCCGGCTCGGATTTCGTGGAGATGTTCGTCGGTGTCGGCGCCAGCCGCGTGCGCGATATGTTCGAGCAGGGTAAGAAGCATGCGCCTTGCATCATCTTCATTGACGAAATCGACGCAGTCGGCCGCCATCGTGGCGCCGGCCTGGGCGGCGGCAACGATGAACGCGAGCAGACGCTGAACCAGCTGCTGGTCGAGATGGACGGCTTTGAGGCGAACGAGGGGGTGATCCTCATCGCCGCGACCAACCGTCCGGACGTTCTCGATCCGGCGCTGCTGCGGCCCGGCCGCTTCGACCGGCAGGTCGTGGTGCCGAATCCCGACGTGAACGGACGCGAGCAGATCCTGCGCGTGCACATGCGCAAGGTGCCCTTGGGACCGGATGTTGACGCACGCGTGATCGCGCGCGGCACTCCGGGCTTCTCCGGCGCCGATCTGGCCAACCTGGTCAACGAGGCCGCGCTGAACGCCGCGCGCAACAGCAAGCGGGTGGTCACGCAACTCGACTTCGAGATGGCCAAGGACAAGGTCCTGATGGGTGCGGAGCGGCGCTCGATGGCCATGACCGACGAGGAAAAGGAGCTGACCGCCTACCACGAGGCCGGTCACGCCCTGGTCGGGATGTTCATCGAGGGCAACGATCCGCTGCACAAGGTCACCATCATCCCGCGCGGGCGGGCTCTGGGTGTGACCATGTCGCTGCCCGAGCGCGATCGCTACGGCTTCAAGAAGAAGGAAATCCACGGCAAGCTCGCCATGATGTTCGGCGGTCGTGTGGCGGAAGAGCTGATCTACGGTGACGAGAACGTTACCACCGGTGCCGGCAACGATATCCAGCAGGCTACCAACCTGGCCCGCCGCATGGTTACCGAGTGGGGCATGTCTGAGAAGCTCGGCCCGCTGCGCTATAACGAGAACCAGGATGAGGTTTTCCTGGGTCACTCGGTTGCGCGGCAGCAGAGCATTTCCGAAGCCACTGCGCGTATGATCGACGAAGAGGTGCGTCGCATCATCGACGAAGCCGAAGGTGTGGCACGCGAGGTGCTGACCGAGCACATGGAGGATCTGCATCGCCTGGCGAAGGGTTTGCTGGAGTACGAGACCCTGTCCTCTGATGAGGTGCAGCGCGTCCTGCGCGGTGAGACCATCGACAAGCAGGAGCGTGAGCCGCAGCCGAAGTCGAACAAGGGCAAGAAGTCCTCTGTGCCGACGAGTGGCAAACCCTCCAAGGAAGGCGGCGGCATCGGCCCGGAGCCGGAACCGGCAGGCTGACGAAGACGCGCCATCAAGCATTATCACCGCCCGCAGGCAGCTGCGGGCGGTTTTGAGTCGAGCCTGGCGCCGGTGGAGGCAGTGACGCGTCCGAATGGGTATGGGGCGGTCCCTTCGTCTCCGAACCTGCCGCGCGACTTTCCCCCGCCGGGCTGCAGGGCTAAAAGCAAAGCATGAGCGAAGAAGTTTATCTGCAACCCCTCACCCCCGCGCGTGAGATCCCCAATGGCGTTCGCCTGGCGGGTGGCCCCTTGCGCTTTGCCTCAGCGCTGCTGGCACACCGGGCTGCCGGGAGCGTCCAGCGCCGGGCCTGCGCGCTGGATGAAATCCCGCCGGATCGCTTGGCCCGCTTCAGTGCCGTACGGCCGCCTTTCGCGGGCGTGGCCATGGATCGGCCCAGCGTGATGGGCATCGTCAATGTCACCCCAGACTCCTTCTCCGATGGTGGCGACCGCTTTGATCAGGCGCGCGCGATAGCCGACGGACTGGCGATGTGGAAGGCGGGGGCAGCCTTTGTCGATGTGGGTGGAGAATCCACCCGTCCAGGCTCCGACCCGCCCACGCTAGACGAGGAACTGGCCCGCGTCATCCCGGTGGTGCGGGCCCTCGTGGATCAGGGCGTGCGTGTGTCCATCGACACGCGGCGGGCCAAGGTGATGGCGGAGGCTGCCGCTGCCGGCGCGGCGGTGATCAACGACACCTCGGCGCTGAGCAGTGACCCTCACGCTCTGCGCGTGGCGGCTGAGAGCGGCCTGCCGGTCATTCTCATGCACATGCTGGGGCAACCGCGCACCATGCAGCAGGCGCCGCACTATGATGACGTCGCGCTCGACATATACGACTATCTGGCATCGCGGGTGCAGGCCTGCTTGGATGCGGGAATTCCGCTGAGCCGTGTCTGCGTCGATCCGGGCATCGGCTTCGGCAAGACGGTGCAGCACAACCTGGAACTCGTCGCGCGCCTGGCTCTCTTCCACGGCCTGGGCTGTCCGGTTCTTCTGGGCGCGAGCCGCAAGTCTTTCATTGGCAAGGTTTCTCGCGGTGAAGCGCCCAAGGAAAGGCTGCCCGGCACTCTGGCCGTCACGCTGGCTGGACTCGACCGTGGCGCACAGATTCACCGGGTGCATGATGTCGCCGAAACGCTGCAAGCCGTGGCGCTTTGGCAAGCGGTGGGTGCGGTGACGGCAAACCATGATACGCTTGAAAGCCAAATTCTAACCGACAGTGAGGCAGGGGCATGACCCGCAAGTTCTTCGGCACCGACGGGGTTCGCGGCAGGGCGAACGAGGAACCGATCACGGCAGCCACGGCGCTCGCCCTGGCCATGGCCGCCGGCGCGCGCTTCCGCCATCCGGGCCGGCATGGCCTTGCGGTGATCGGCAAGGACACGCGGCTGTCCGGCTACATGCTGGAGCCGGCCATGACGGCGGGGTTTCTCTCCGTCGGCATGGACGTGGTGCTGCTCGGCCCGCTGCCGACCCCTGCGGTGGGCATGCTGACCCGCAGCATGCGCGCCGACCTCGGAGTCATGATCTCCGCCTCGCACAACCCCTTTGACGACAACGGCATCAAGCTCTTCGGGCCGGATGGCTTCAAGCTGTCCGACGAGGAGGAAACCGCCATCGAGGCGGCGATGAACACGGTGGCGGATCTGCGGGTTCCGGGAGAAAGCCTGGGTCGCGCCCGGCGCCTCGACGATGCCTATGGCCGCTATCTGGAGTTCATCAAGGGCAGCTTCCCGCGGAACCTGCAGCTCGACGGCCTTAAGATCGTGGTCGATTGTGCCCATGGTGCGGCCTACAAGGTGGCGCCCACGGTGCTGTTCGAATTGGGCGCTGAAGTGATTGCGCTGGGCGTGCAGCCCAACGGCTTCAACATCAACCAGGACTGTGGCGCCACGGCGACGGCCGCTCTGCAGGAGCGGGTGGTGGCAGAGGGTGCCGACCTCGGCATCGCCCTGGACGGTGATGCCGACCGGGTCATCCTGGTGGATGAGCGCGGCCAGCGCATCGACGGCGACCAGGTGATGGCGCTGATCGGCAGCTACTGGCACCGCGCCGAGCGCCTGCACGGCCCTGGCGTGGTGGCCACGGTCATGTCCAATCTCGGTCTCGAACGCCATCTGCAGGGCCTGGGGGTTGAGCTGCTGCGCACGCCAGTGGGTGACCGCTATGTTGTCGAGCGCATGCGCGCCGAGGGCTGCAATCTTGGCGGCGAGCAGTCCGGCCATTTGATCTTCTCCGACTACAGCACCACGGGCGACGGGCTGATCGCGGCGCTGCAGGTGCTTGCGGTTCTGGTGGGCAGCGGCCGACCGGCCAGCGAAGTGCTGGCCGTGTTCGAACCCTATCCCCAACTGCTGCGCAATGTGCGCTTTCGTGCCGGCACCCAGCCGCTGGAGCAGCCGGCAGTCGACGCTGCGATCCAGGCGGCAAAGTCGGCGCTCGGCGAGGGCGGGCGGCTCCTGATCCGCAAGTCGGGAACTGAACCGCTGGTCCGCGTGATGGGCGAGGGCAAGGATGCTGACCTCGTTCGCAAGGTGGTCGAGGAACTGGCCGGCTGCATCGAGGAAGCGGCCGCGGCACCGGCCTGAAGGCTGTTTCTTAGTGGGAGTGGGGTGAGCAGATGCAGGGACGAGTGCTGATCGTCGCCGGCTCGGATTCCGGCGGCGGTGCAGGGATTCAGGCCGATCTCAAGACGGTCACGGCGTTGGGTGGCTTCGGGATGACCGCAATCACGGCCTTGACCGCGCAGAACACGCTGGGCGTTTTCGGGGTCTTGCCGGTGGAGCCGGATTTCGTCGTTCAACAGATGGATGTGGTGCTGGACGACCTCGGCGCCGACGCCGTCAAGACCGGCATGCTGCATTCACCGGAGGTCATCGAGGCGGTTTCGGTTGCCCTGGAGCGGCGCCCCGGCCTGCCCCTGGTGGTCGATCCGGTGATGGTGGCGCAGTCGGGCGCCACGCTCTTGCAGGACGCCGCGGTCGCGGCGCTGAAGCAGCACCTTCTGCCGCAGGCAACGCTGTTGACCCCCAATCTTCCGGAAGCCGAGAAGCTGATCGGGCGCAGCATCGATGGCGCTGCCGGTATGGAAGCGGCGGCGCAGGAGATTCTGGCGATGGGTCCGGAGGCCGTGCTGCTCAAGGGCGGTCATTTGAGCGGCGATTGGCTGATCGACGTGCTGGTGACTGCCGGGGGTGTGGAGCGCTTCGAGGGGCCGCGGATCGACACTGAGCAGACGCACGGCACCGGTTGCACCCTGGCCTCCGCCATAGCCACCGGTCTTGCGCAGGGTCTGTCTCTCGCCGATGCCGTCCGCCGTGCGCGGGCTTATCTGCAGGAAGCGCTGCGGACCGCTCCCGGATTGGGGCGGGGACAGGGGCCGGTCAATCACGGCCATACGGTCGGCCATTTCGACGGATGATGCGCCCGTTACCGCGCCGTGTTGAACGTGGCGCTGGTGTAAACTTCGAAGGCGGTCGAGACACAAAGAACACGAAGGGTTTCACGAGGTTCACCAAGGGCGACTCAAGCCGCCGTTAACCCCTTTCATACAAAAATTCTTTGTGCACTTCATGCAATTCTTCGTGCACTTCGTGTCAACCAGTGCGCAGTGCGACGCCGGCACGGCCCGCAAACACGAAGGGGCCGCATCGCTGCGGCCCCTTCGCTGCTGGTTACCAGTGGAGCGATCAGGCCCCTGCCAGATTCTTGTTCACGAAGTCCCAATTGACCAGGTGATCCAGGAAGGCCTGCACAAAATCCGGACGACGGTTCTGGTAGTCGAGATAGTAGGCATGCTCCCACACATCGACGGTGAGCAGCGGGGTCTTGCCGTCCATCACCAGCGGGGTGTCGGCGTCGTCGGTGTTGACGATCTCCAGGCCGCCGGCGCCCTTGACCAGCCAGGTCCAGCCGCTGCCAAAGTTGCCGACCGCAGACGCCTTGAACTTGGCGGCGAAGTCGTCATAGGAGCCAAAAGCCTGGCTGATGGCGTCGGCCACGGCGCCGTTGGGCTGGCCGCCAGCGTTCGGGGCCATGGAGTTCCAGAAGAAGGTGTGGTTCCAGATCTGGGCCGACTGGTTGAAGAGGCCCTTGTTCCCGGCCTGCCGGGCCGCCGCGATCACGTCTTCGACCGACTTGCCTTCGAGGTCCGTGCCGGCGATCAGCTCGTTGGTCTTGCTGACGTAGGCCTGGTGATGCTTGCCATGGTGGAAGCTGAGTGTCTTCGCCGAGACGTGCGGCTCCAACGCGTCCTGGGCGTAGGGGAGCTGCGGAAGCTCGAATGCCATGAGGTCTCTCCTTCTTTTCTGTCGCAGATGCCGGCCTCATGCCGGAGTGCCTCTTTGGGAGGATCTGTTCGGGACTCACATAGGAAACTGAAAGCGAATGTGAACCGGCCGCCCGGATTTGCGCAAGCCCTTCCACGGGGCGAGCTTCTCCGAGGTCGGTTGAGAGAGCAAGCATGCCGGTCCCGGGCTGGTTCCCTTCGCGCCGACAGCGTATGCACCTCACAGCACAACTAGAAAGGCCAACCTGAAGATGAGTGCATCGCCCCAGCTCAAGACCGCTTCAAACGACGATCACAAGCTGCTGCGCGGGCGCCCCTTGGCGGAGCGGATTCGGGCCGAGGTCGCCACCTCGGTTGCCACACTGGCCGAGCAGGGGTGGCAGCCACGCCTGGTGTCGATCTGCGTGGGCGACGCTCAAGCTGCCGTGCTCTATGTGCGCAATCAGCGGCGGGTGGCCGAGAAGCTGGGGATCGCTTTCGAAGAGCGGGTCTATCCGGACTCCGTGACCCAGGCCGAGATGCTGGCGGTGATCCACGCGCTGAATGCAGATCCGCGGGTCAGCGGCGTGATCATCCAGCGCCCGGTGCCGGCGCACCTTTCGATCAAGCAACTGCAGTCGGCGGTCCATCCCCTGAAGGACGTGGAGGGTATGAACCCGGCGTCCATCGGCAACATCGTCTACAATGAGCTGACCCTTGGCCCCTGTACCTCCGTGGCCTCGGTGGAGCTGCTGAAGGCGACGGGGCTCGACTTGAAGGGGCTCGAGGTGGTGGTGATCGGGCACTCGGAGATCGTCGGCAAGCCCATCGCCTTTCTGCTGATGAACGAAGGGGCCACGGTCACGGTCTGTCATCACATGACCCGCCACCTGGCCATGCATTCACGCAAGGCAGACGCGGTCTTCGTCGCGGTGGGCAAGGCAGGCCTGGTGACCGGCAACATGATCAAGCCCGGCTGTGCGCTGATCGACATCGGTATCAACCAGGTCACCACTCCCGAGGGGGAAACCCGCGTGGTCGGCGATGCCGATTTCGAGAGCTGCTACGATGTGGCCGGATGGATTACCCCGGTGCCCGGCGGCGTGGGACCGGTCACCGTCTCCATCCTCATGCGCAACACCCTGACGGCACTGCAGCTGCAAAAGCGCCACTACGAATCGGCCTTTGCCAGCTCGGCGTGAGGCTCCAGCCAGCCGCCTGTGCTGACTGAAGCCCGCTAGCCTGTCGTTCTTGCCTCAGAAGTCGAAGCCGCCGCCGTCGTCGAAGCCACCGTCCCAACCACTGTCGAAACCGGCATCGCCGCCTGGGTCGGCACCGGGTTCCGGCTGGGCTTCGCCGGGCGCGGTATCGGCGGCCGCTGCTTCGCTTCCGCCGGTGACCATGGAGGCGAGGAAGGAGCCCAGCATCAGGCCGCCGGCAACGCCCATGGCCGTCTGCATGGCGCCGCCCAGAAAGCCGGGACGGTCACGGTAGTTGGCCAGGGGGCTGGCGCTGCGGTTCGCCCCACCCTGGCTGCGCTGGCCGGCAGCCTCGTTGTTGCCGCCGAACAGCCCGGCGAGGAAGCCGCCGCCGGCAGGCCGCTGGGACAATTCGTTCTCCAGGTCCTGGACGCGCTGCTGCGCCTGTTTCAGGGCTTCCTCCTGGAACACGATGGCCTGGGCCATGTAGTAGGGCGCGGCCGGCTGGCGTTCCAGGCGCTCCCGGATCAGGGCTTCGGCCTGTTCGTCGCGCGCGCCGCCCTGGCGTTCGGCCAGTTCCAGCTTGCCGAACAGCTCCTCGATGACCTGGCGTTCGGTTTGATCCATTCTCGTTTCCTTACTCTTCGATTGGTTCCAGGCGCAGCAGCGCGCCTTGCGATGCATCGGTCAAAAGGTAGGGATAGCCGTCGGGGCCCATCCGCACGTCGCGGATTCTTTGTCCCCAGTCACCCAGCAGCGTCTCCTCGCCGGTAATCTCGCTTCCATCCATGATGACACGCCGCAACTGCGGCAGTGCCAAGGCGCCAACGAAGATGTCGCCCTGCCAGGCCGGGAAATCCTCCCCTGTATAGAAGGCCATGCCGGACGGCGCGATGGAGGGCGTCCAGTGCAGCAGCGGCGGCTCCATGCCCGGCGCCTCCGGCCCCACGCCCATGGGCAGGCCCGAGTAGGCTGTGCCATGGGTGGTGATCGGCCAGCCGAAGTTCAGGCCGGCTTCCGGAAGGTTGATCTCATCCCCGCCACGCGGTCCGTGCTCGTGCAGCCAGACGCGGCCCGTGTCCGGATGGAGGGTCATGCCCTGGGCGTTGCGATGGCCGTAGGACCAGATCTCCGGTCGTGCGTCGGGTTCGTCGACGAAGGGATTGTCTGCAGGCACGCTTCCATCATCGTGCAGGCGCAGCAGCGTTCCGTTATGATTGGCGAGATTCTGAGCCTCATCGGCGCTGCCGCGCTCACCGACGGTCATCCAGAGATAGCCCTCGCGATCGAAGACGATTCGGCTGCCGAAGTGTCGTCCGCCCGATCCTTCTGTCTCCGCCGAGAAGAGGATGGTGGTCTCTTGCAATGCCTCGCCGTCGAATCGTGCCCTGGCGAGCTGTGTGGTGACGGATCGACCGTCCTGGCCGGCAAGCGTGAAGTAGACCCAGCCGTTCTCCTCAAAGTCCGGGTGGAGGGCGATGTCCAGGAGGCCGCCCTGACCCTGCACCACCACCTCCGGCACGCCGGGAACGGGGTCTGGGTCCAATCGGTGCTCCTGGTCGATCACCCGCAGGTGCCCGGGGCGCTCGGTGACGAGCATGCGTCCGTCCGGCAGGAAGGCGAATCCCCAGGGGTGGGCGAGCCCCTCCACGAGTGGGACCAGCCTGAATGCGTGGTCCCAGGAATCCTGCTCGGATGGCTGCGCGTCTGCCGGCGTGCTGCAGGCGGTCAGCGCCAGGCCGGCGGCGAGCAGGGAGGCGGCCACAAGCCCTCGGGACGATGAAAAGGAAAGCGAATCGGTCGCGGGCATCGGCCTGGTCTCCTCTGTTCGGCGCGTTCTTGAACATGCATTTAGGAACCGCTGACCCTCGTGCCAGTAAAACCGCGTGCTGAGTGCGTTTGCCCGCGCCGATGAGCACCCGGGCTTGTGGGAGACTGTTCAGCGCGGCATGATCCATAACCTTAATGCAGATCGAAATTCATCAGATTCGCTTGGCAATCCGATCAATTGCATGGATCTGCGTTTCAGGTTTGAATCCAGGCCGGATCAAGCAGATCCGGTTCGGGGGATCACTGCAAAGCCGCCCGGTACGAGGGGGTTTGGGAAAGGTAGCCGATGAAGATCGCCATCTTGAAGGAGCGGCGCCCGGACGAGCCGCGCGTTGCGGCGACGCCGGAAAGCGTCAAGAAGTTCAAGGGTCTCGGTATCGACGTCGCGATCGAGAGCGGGGCTGGGGAGGGGGCGTCCCTGCCTGACCAGGCCTACGCCGACCAGGGCGCCGAGATTGCCAGCGACGCTGCGGCTGCCGTCAGTGGCGCCGATCTTGTGCTCAAGGTCCGCCGGCCCTTGCCGGAGGAATTGCCAAATTTGCCGAAGTCGGCGCTGCTCGCTTGTATCCTCGACCCCTTCCGGGCAGGCGAGGAGTTGAACGCACTGGCGGAGGCCGGTGTCGGCGCCTTTGCCATGGACCTGATGCCGCGTATCACCCGCGCCCAGTCCATGGATGTGCTGTCCAGCCAGGCGAACCTGGCAGGCTATAAGGCGGTGATCGATGCGGCCGCGACCTATGGGCGCGCCTTTCCGATGATGATGACGCCTGCAGGACGCATCAATCCGGCGCAGGTGCTGATCATGGGCGCCGGCGTGGCCGGCCTGCAGGCCATCGCCACTGCCAAGCGCCTGGGGGCCGTGGTCCATGCCACCGATGTGCGCCCGGCGGCCAAGGAGCAGGTGCAGTCTCTTGGCGGCAAGTTCCTGGCCGTGGAGGACGAGGAGTTCAAGCAGGCGGAGACCGCCGGCGGCTATGCCAAGGAAATGAGCGCGGAGTACCTGAAGAAGCAGGCAGCGCTCTTGGCCGAATCGATCCCGAAGATGGACGTGGTCATCACCACGGCGTTGATACCCGGGCGCCCCGCGCCGCGGCTGGTGAGCGAGGAGATGCTGCGCTCCATGAAGCCCGGGTCGGTGGTCGTCGACCTGGCGGTGGAGAACGGCGGCAACGTCGCGCTGTCACAGCCGGGCGAGGTGATTGACGTTGGCGGCGTCAGGATCCTGGGCCACCGTAATGTGCCCGGCCGCCTCGCGGCCGATGCCTCCATGCTCTATGCCAACAACCTCTTCAATTTCGTCTCCCTGCTCTTCGACAAGGAGAGCAAGGCCCTGAAGGTCGATTGGGACGACGAGATCGTGAAGGGCACCCTGGTGACACGGGAGGGCGCAGTGGTCCATCCGGCGCTCACACCGGCGGAAAAGGGGGAGTGAGATGAGCGAGAAGCTGATCGACCAGGCCATCGACCTGGCCAACCAGGCCCGGGCGCTATCGGACGGCGCCGCGGACCTGGCACGCGAAGCGGCGCGGGTGGGGGCCGAGACCGGCGCACCACTGGCCGAAGCCGTGGGACCCTCGCCACTGGTAACCGGACTGACCGTCTTCGTGTTGGCGATCTTCGTGGGCTACCACGTGGTCTGGCGCGTCACCCCGGCGCTGCATTCGCCGCTGATGGGTGTGACCAACGCCATTTCCTCGGTGATCATCGTCGGCGCCCTGATCGCTGCCGGCACCGGCGGCTACGGCTTCAGTGAAATCATGGGTTTCATCGCCGTGACGCTGGCCAGCGTGAACATCTTCGGCGGCTTTCTGGTGACCCACCGGATGCTGTCGATGTTCAAGAAAAAGCAGAGATGAGGCGAGGGAAAGCACAATGAGTCACGATCTCGCCGCCCTGTTCTACCTCGTCGCCTCCATCTGCTTCATCCTGGCGCTGCGCGGACTGTCGCATCCGGAAACGAGCCGCGGAGGTCTGCGCTATGGCATGGCCGGCATGGCCATTGCCGTGTTGACCACGCTGTTCATCCTGCCGGAGGTCAACTTTGTTCTCATCCTCGCCGGCGTCATCGTCGGCGGGTCGATTGGGACCATGATCGCCCTGCGCATCCAGATGACGGCACTGCCGCAGCTGGTGGCGGCCTTCCACTCGCTGGTGGGGCTGGCCGCAGTGCTCGTGGCGGCTGCGGCCTTCTACAATCCGGCCGCCTATGGCATCGGGCTTCCGGGCGACATCAAGGCTGCCTCTTTGATCGAAATGTCGATCGGTGCCGCCATTGGCGCCATTACCTTCACCGGCTCGATCGTTGCCTTTGCCAAGCTTCAGGGCCTCGTCAGTGGCAAGCCGGTGGTCTTCCCGATGCAGCACTGGCTGAACCTGGCGCTGGGCATTCTCACTGTCGTGCTGATCGTCTGGATGGTGGCGGGGCAGTCGGCGACGGCCTTCTGGCTGCTGGTGCTGCTGACCCTGCTGCTGGGGGTATTGATCATCATCCCGATCGGCGGCGCCGACATGCCCGTCGTCATCTCCATGCTCAACTCCTACTCGGGCTGGGCTGCGGCAGGCATCGGCTTCACGCTGGGAAACAACCTTCTGATCATCACCGGCGCGCTGGTGGGATCGGCTGGTGCGATCCTCAGCTACATCATGTGCAAGGGCATGAACCGTTCCTTCTTCTCCGTGATCCTGGGTGGTTTCGGAGGAGAGAGTGCCGCTGCCGGGGGCGGTGGCGATGAGGACCGGACCTATCGTCAGGGGGCGGCCGAGGATGCAGCCTTCCTGATGCGCAATGCCGAGAAGGTGATCATCATCCCCGGCTATGGCATGGCCGTGGCCCAGGCCCAGCATGCGCTGCGTGAGATGGCCGATCTGCTCAAGAAGGAGGGTGTCGAGGTGAAGTACGCCATTCACCCCGTGGCCGGGCGGATGCCGGGACACATGAACGTGCTGCTCGCCGAGGCCAACGTGCCCTACGACGAGGTCTTCGAGATGGACGAGATCAACCGCGAATTCTCGGAAACCGATGTGGCCTTCGTCATCGGCGCCAACGATGTGACCAACCCTTCGGCCAAGACAGACCCGGCCTCGCCCATCTATGGCATGCCGGTGCTGGACGTGGAGAAGGCGCAGAACGTGCTCTTCGTGAAGCGCTCCATGGCCAGCGGCTATGCCGGCGTGGACAACCCGCTGTTCTATATGGATCAGACCATGATGCTCCTCGCCGACGCCAAGAAGATGTGCGAGGACATCGTCAAGTCGCTGGAGGCCTGATCGGCCTGCAGCCCCTGCCTGCCCCGGCGGAGTCATTGACGCCTTCGCCGGGGCCGCTTATCGCTTAGAGCAGATCGTCTCGAATCGGGTTCGAAGCGAAGCGGTTTGAGACGTGAATCTGCTCTACACCTTTTATTCAGAGCGGATTCACGCGTTTGTTCTGAACGCTGCGCGTTACAGATCAAACGCGATCCGCTCTAGTTCAAACGGCCCTCGGCCTGCGGGCCCTGGCGGCCTTTCTCAGTCAATCGCGAGGTCATCGATGCGCATCAGCTTTGCCGCTCCCGAACTTCCCACCGAAGGATCCCTGGCGGTACTCGTGCCGGAGAACGGCAAGCCGGCCGGTATGCTGGCGCAGCTCGACACCGCCATGGACGGCGCCTTGGCCCGTCTGCTGGAGGGCAGCCGCTTCAAGGGCAAGAAGGGGCAGCTCACCGAACTTCTGGCGCCGCGCGGCCTGGAGCTGGACCGGCTGGTGCTGGTGGGTGTGGGCAAGGCAGACAAGGCCTCCGCCCTGGAGTTCGAGGCCGCAGGCGGCACCTTGGCCGCTCATCTGAACGGCGCCGGGGTTAGTGACGCCATGCTGCTGGTGGATATTGCCGGCAGCGAGCTGTCGGCGGCGGCCCAGGCCTCGCATGCCGCCTACGGCGCACTGCTGCGCAACTACCGTTTCGACAAGTACCGCACCAAGGAGGAGAAGGAGAAGAAGCTGAGCCTCTCCGCCCTTGAGGTGCGCTGTGCCGAGCAGGAAGCGGCGACGCAGGCCTTTTCCTCGCTGGAACAGGTGGCTGGCGGCGTCTTCACCACGCGCAATCTGGTCTCCGAGCCGGCGAACGTGCTCTACCCCGAGAGTTTCGTCGAGCGGGCAAAGGAGCTGGAGGCGCTCGGCGTCAAGGTCGAGATCCTCGACGAGGCGGCGATGCAAGAGCGTGGCATGGGCGCGCTGCTCGGCGTCGGCCAGGGCTCGGAGCGCGAATCGCGCATCCTGCTGATGACCTGGAACGGCGCGGGCGAGGGAGGCGACAGCTATCCTGTGGCCTTCGTGGGCAAGGGCGTCTGCTTCGACACTGGCGGCATTTCGCTGAAGCCGGCCGCCGGCATGGAAGACATGAAGTGGGACATGGGCGGCGCCGGTGTGGTCGTCGGCCTGATGCACGCCCTGGCCGCTCGCAAGGCGAAGGTGAATGTCGTGGGCGCGTGCGGTCTGGTGGAAAACATGCCTGACGGCAAGGCCCAGCGCCCGGGCGACGTGGTGACCTCCATGTCCGGGCAGACCATCGAAATCATCAATACGGACGCCGAGGGACGCTTGGTCCTGGCCGACGTGCTGACCTACGTGCAGGAGCGCTACAAGCCGGAGACCATCATCGATCTCGCGACCCTGACCGGTGCGATCATGATCGCGCTCGGCAAGTCCACCGCAGGTCTCTTCAGCAATGATGACGCCCTTTCGGCCGCGCTCACCGAGGCGGGCAAGGCCGTGGGAGAGCCGGTCTGGCGCCTGCCCATGGGCGAAGAGTACGACCGGATGATCGACAGCGACATCGCCGACATGAAGAACACCGGTCAGCGCTGGGGCGGCTCGATCACCGCGGCCCAGTTCCTGCAGCGCTTTGTGAATGAGGGCGTCCATTGGGCCCATATCGACATCGCCGGCACCACCTGGTCCGATAAGGACAAGCCGACGGTGCCCAAGGGCGCCACGGCCTTCGGCGTGCGCCTGCTCGACCGCTATGTGGCCAACCGGCTGGAGAAGTAGCCGCGGGCTGCGGAGGGCAGCGTGACGGAGGTCCGCTTCTATCATTTGACGACGACCGGCCTGGACCGCGCGCTGCCGCAACTGTTGGAGAAGACGCTGGAGC
This sequence comes from Aquibaculum arenosum, assembly GCF_029222965.1. Lineage (GTDB taxonomy): Bacteria > Pseudomonadota > Alphaproteobacteria > Kiloniellales > DSM-21159 > Aquibaculum > Aquibaculum arenosum. The sequence goes on from NZ_JARHUD010000001.1 coordinate 422,458, forward strand.
GCGGCAAGCGCGCGGTGGTCATGGCCCGCTCGGAAGAGCGGGTGGAGTGGCTTTGCGGGCTGCTCTGGACCTACGACGACCGCGGCTTCCTGCCGCACGGCAGCGCGCGCGACGGTCACGCCGAGGCGCAGCCGGTCTGGATCACCGAGAAGGACGAGAACCCCAACGGCGCGGCCTATCTCTTCCTGACCGACGGTGCGACCTCAGCGCAGATCGACAACTACGAGCTCTGTGCCCTGCTGTTCGATGGCGGGGACCAAGAGGCGCTTACCGCTGCGCGGGCGCAGTGGAAGGAGCTGAAAGCCGCCGGACACACGCTCAGCTATTGGCAGCAGGACGCGCGCGGGCGCTGGAGCAAGCAGCAAGGCTAGTCAGCCGGTGCGCGGGCTCCGCCGCAGCATGGCTTCACGATAGACGATGTAGAGTCCGCTCAGCACCACCAGGGGCCAACCAAGCCAGATGTGCAGGCCCGGGGTCTCGCCCCAGATCAGCCAGCCGGTGAGCACCGCCCAGAGCATCGAGGTGTACTTAAAGGGCATGATCACGGCCACGGCACCGCGGCTGAAGGCGGCGGTCATGGCGATCTGCGCGCCGCCGCCCAGCAGGCCGACCATGATCAGCAGGCCCCAATCCCATCCCACCGGCATCACCCACTGGAAGGGCATGAACACACCCGAGAGCAGTGTGGTGCTGACGGTGAACCAGAAAATGATGGATGCGTTGGTTTCGGTGCGAGACAGGCTGCGCACGTAGATCATCGCCAGTGCGTTGAAGAGCGCGCCGAGCAGCGGCACCAGGGCGATCACCTGAAAGACCCCTGGGCCGGGCTGGATCATGATCACCACGCCCACGAAGCCGACCAGGCAAGCGAGCCAGCGCCGCATCCCCACCTTCTCGCCCAGCATGGGAACCGAGAGCAGGGTGATGAAGAGCGGCGCGGCAAAGCTGATCGCCACGGCATCGGCCAGCTTCATCTGGCTGTAGGCGTAGAACAGCAGCGACATGGCCGCCGTGCCGCAGAGGCAGCGCAGCAGATGCCCCCCGGGCCGGCGCACCCGCAGGGCGCTGCTCATCCCGCCCATGCGGTGGATGATGAAGGCCAGCGGGATGAAGGCGAAGAGGGAACGGAAGAAGACGATCTGCATCGTCGGGTAGTCATCGCCGAGCCATTTCACGAAGCCGTCCATCAGTGAAAAGAGGCTGACGGCGATCAGCATCATGGCGATGCCGTTAAGTGTGCGATCGCCGCGGCTCTGCTGTTCCGCTTGGACTGTTTGTGGGTCGGCAGCCGCCGCGCGCTGTGCTGGCGTGGCTTCTCCCCTATCGGACACTTGGCTCATGCGATTACTGTAGGTCCCCTGACTGCGGGGGAGGCTACACGCATCGGCCGATCATCTGGGCTGCGAATCCTGCAGGGGAGACCACAGCGATAGTCCGCTCAACTGCGGTGCGGCGGAGAACCCAGGTCGACGACGTAGAGGTTGCGGCAGCCCTCGAGGTCGTAGCGGTGATGACTTTCACGGGAAACCACGCCATCGATCAGCCAGACCAGATGCAGCTTGTCACCGCGCGCAGCATCCGCACCGCTGGCAGGTTCGCAATACTGCCACACCTCGATGTTGCCGTTGCTCTGGCGGGCGTGGGGCTGGCCGTAGACAGCCACAACCTTATCGCGCGGATCGCCGGTGACCTGTGGCGCTGGGGCGCTGTGCAGGCAGCCGGCTGCGACGAACAGCAGCCCGGCAAGCAAAGCGCCTCGTACGGCAATCGCTTGGAACGGAAAGGTCGGACGGTCCGAAGGCGTCACCTGGAATCTCCCAATCGTGCTCTGGCGAAGCGTGGTGAAGCAGCCCCAGTCTGTGGTGCTGGACAGCATGCGGGCTAGAGCGGATCCCGCATGGCAACGCCGGGAACGCTGCCGAGACTTCCCTGTACAGCGAACCTCCACCCCGCTTCAATAGCCGGATCGCCGCAGCTCGAGGGGAGGCACAGGTGAAGCAGGCCGTTTCTGCGGAAGGGGCGAAGAACGAGGCGGTGTTGAGCCCGCGCCGCCGACGCATTCTGGAACTGACGCGGCAGCGGGGTTTCGTCTCGATCGAGGGGCTGGCCGAGCACTTTGCGGTCACCCCCCAGACCATCCGCCGCGACATCAATGCGCTCTGCTCCCAGGACATGCTGCTGCGCTATCACGGCGGTGCAGGCCTGCCATCCAGCGTGGAGAACGAGCCTTATCCCGCCCGCCGGGTGAAACAGCTCGAAGAAAAGCGCCTGATCGCCGAACTGGTTACCGAGGCGGTGCCGGAGCGTGCCTCCCTGTTCCTCAACATCGGCACCACAACCGAAGCCGTTGCGCGCAGCCTGGTGCGACGCGACGGCCTGCGGGTGATCACCAACAATCTCAATGTCGCGGCCACAATGAGCGAGAATCCGGCCATCGAGGTCATCGTCGCCGGTGGCTTGGTGCGCAGCCGCGACCGCGGCATCGTGGGAGAGGCGACCATCGACCTGATCGGGCAGTTCAAGGTCGACATCGGCATCATCGGGATCAGCGGCATCGATCCCGATGGCTCCCTGCTGGATTTCGACTATCGGGAGGTGCGGGTGGCACAGGCCATCATCGCCAACTCCCGACAAGTCTATCTCGTGGCCGATCACAGCAAATTCGGCCGTAACGCGCTGGTGCGACTGGGGCATCTGGACCAGATCGACCGGCTTTTCACCGACCGCCCACCGTCAGCGAACATGCGCGAAAGCCTGCTGGCCGCCGGTGTGAAGGTGGTTTATCCACAGGAGAGGACTGAGGCAGCCTCGTGACACCCTGGTGCCCTGTGGAGCAGACCTGTGACCCACCTGTCCGGAGAAAGACACACGCACAAGCGGTGTCTTTGTGGCATAAGCTCCGCATGAGTGGGAAAATGATTGGTCGTCTGACCGGAGCGTTGCTCTGCCTTCTCGTGTCGCCCGTGTTTGCCCAGGAGTCCGCCGAACCCGAGGCGCCGCGTCAGCCGGTGCGTCCGGAAGACGGCACCTTCTCTCTGAAGCTTGAGAATGATCTGGTCAACGATACGGACCGCGACTACACGCACGGCACCCAATTCTCCTGGCTCTCGCCGGAGATTCAGGGTGAGCATTGGGCGCGCCGGCTGATCGAAACCGTACCGGGCCTGACTTACGGCGATCGCTTGCGCTACAGCCTGTCCGTCGGGCAGAGCATCTTCACCCCGCGGGACACGCAAACCAAACAGCGCCAGAAGGATGATCGGCCCTATGCGGGCTGGCTCTATGTGGGGCTGGCCGCTGTGGCCTACGATTCGCGCTATCAGCTCCTGCAGAGCCTGGCGCTCGATGTTGGAGTGGTCGGACCTCCGGCGATGGGGCGCCAGGTACAGAACTCAGTGCATCGCCTGATCTCGGCGCCGGAAGCTGAGGGCTGGCAGCACCAGTTGCGCAGCGAACCGGGCATCCAGCTCACCTACGAGCGCAAGTGGCGGCAGTTCCATCACCGGCCCTTCGGCGATCGCTTCGGTGTCGATCTGCTGCCGCATGTGGGGGTGGCTCTGGGCAATGTGGCCACCTATGCAGGCGCCGGTGCGTCCTTGCGCGTGGGTTTTGACCTGGAAGAGGACTTCGGGCCGCCGCGCATCCGGCCCAGCCTGCCGGGCAGCACCTTCTTCAAGGTCGGCGGGCTCAGCGGCTACGTTTTCCTCGGCCTCGAAGGCCGCGGGGTGGCGCGGGACATCTTCCTCGACGGGAACACCTTCGGCGGCGGCCACAGCGTCTCGCGCCGCTGGTTCGTGGGCGAGCTTCAAGCCGGCGCCGCCGTGAGCTACGAAAACTTCCGCCTCGCCTACACCCAGGTCTACCGCACGCCGCAGATCCGCAACCGCGACAAGGGCGATCGCTTCGGCGCCCTGACCCTCTCCTGGCGTATGCGCTTCTGATCCCGGCTTTCAGGCGCTGCGGCGGTCTTTGAGGTCGGGCAGGTAGGGGGCCAGGAAGGCGCCGGTGTGGCTTCCGCGGGTTTCGGCCACGGCTTCGGGCGTGCCTTGGGCGACGATCTGACCGCCGCCGTCGCCACCTTCTGGCCCCAGGTCCAGGATCCAGTCCGCCGTCTTGATGACCTCGAGATTGTGCTCGATCACAACCACTGTGTTGCCCTGATCCACCAGCGCGTGCAGCACTTCCAGCAGCTTCTTCACGTCCTCGTAGTGCAGCCCCGTCGTGGGCTCGTCCAGGATGTAGAGGGTGCGGCCCGTGGCGCGGCGGGAGAGCTCCTTGGCCAGCTTCACGCGCTGCGCCTCCCCGCCGGAGAGGGTCGTTGCCGCTTGGCCCACCTGGACGTAGCCGAGGCCGACGCGCTCCAGGGTCTCCATCTTGTTGCGGATGCTGGGGACGGCCTGGAAGAAGAGTGCCGCTTCCTCGACGGTCATGGCCAACACGTCGGCGATGGATTTGCCCTTGAAGGTGACTTCCAGGGTTTCCCGGTTATAGCGCTTGCCCTTGCAGACGTCGCACTCGACGTAGACGTCGGGCAGGAAGTGCATCTCGATCTTGATCACCCCGTCGCCCTGACAGGCCTCACAGCGTCCGCCCTTCACGTTGAAGGAGAAGCGGCCGGGCTTGTAGCCGCGCGCGCTGGCCTCCGGCAGACCGGCGAACCATTCCCGGATCGGGGTGAAAGCGCCGGTGTAGGTGGCGGGGTTGGAGCGCGGGGTGCGGCCAATGGGCGACTGGTCGATGTCGATTACCTTGTCCAGCAACTCCAGGCCCTGGATCGAGTCATGCGGCGCCGGCTGCACCCGGCCGCCGTTTAGCTGCCGCGCGATGGCCTTGTAGAGCGTGTCGATGGTCAGAGTGGACTTGCCGCTGCCGGAAACCCCGGTGACGCAGGTGAAGGTGCCGAGCGGAATGGTGGCGTCAATGCCCTTCAGGTTGTTGCCCCGGGCGTTGCGCAGGGTGAGCTTCTGCTGCTTCCGACCCTTGCGGCGCGTTGTGGGCACGGCGATCTGGCGCCGGCCGGTCAGGTATTGGCCGGTGATGGAGGTGGGGTTGGCCATCACCTCTTCCGGCGTGCCCTCGGCCACGATGCTGCCGCCATGCACCCCGGCGCCGGGGCCCATGTCCACCAGATGATCCGCGGCGCGGATGGCATCCTCGTCATGCTCGACCACGATCACCGTGTTGCCGATGTCGCGCAGCCGGCGCAGCGTGTCCAGCAGGCGGGCGTTGTCGCGCTGGTGCAGGCCGATTGAGGGCTCGTCGAGCACGTAGAGCACGCCAGTTAGACCCGAGCCGATCTGCGAGGCCAGGCGGATGCGCTGGCTTTCTCCGCCCGATAGCGTCGCTGAGGCCCGCGAGAGGGTGAGATAGGTCAGGCCCACGTCGTTCAGGAACCCAAGGCGCTCCCGGATCTCCTTGAGGATGCGCTGGGCGATGTCGCGCTGCTTGGCAGTGAATTTGGGTTCCAGACCCTGAAACCAGGCCAGGGCCTCGGCCACCGACTTCTCGACCACTTCGCCGATGTGCAGGGCGTCGATCTTGACCGCCAGCGCTTCGGGCTTAAGGCGGTGACCGCCGCAGGCCTCGCAGGGGCGGCTGGCGCGGTACTTCTCGATCTCCTCGCGCACCCAGTCGCTGTCGGTTTCCTTCCAGCGGCGCTCCAGGTTGGGGACGATGCCTTCGAAGGCCTTCTTGGTCTCGTAACGCCTGAGGCCGTCGTCGAAGGTCATGGTGACCGGCTTGCCCTTGGTGCCGAAGAGGATGGCGTCGCGTACCTCGTCGGGCAGCTCGCGCCAGGGCGTGGTCATCCTGACCTGGAAGTGCTTCGCCAGGGAGCGCAGCGTCTGAGCGTAGTAGGGCGAGGAGGAGCTTGCCCAGGGCGCGATGGCGCCACGCTCCAGAGTCAGACTGCTGTCCGGCACCACCAGATCGGGGGCGACGAAATAGGTCGCACCCAGTCCATCGCAGGCGGGGCAGGCGCCGAAGGGATTGTTGAAGGAGAAGAGGCGCGGCTCGATCTCGTCGATGGTGAAGCCCGAAACCGGGCAGGCAAAGCGCGCCGAGAAGGTCAGGCGCTCGCCGCTGTCGGCATCCTCAGTGAAGGCCAGGCCGTCCGCCAGCTCCAGCGCGGTCTCGAAGGACTCGGCCAGACGCTGTTCGAGATCGGGGCGGACGATGAGACGGTCCACCACCACTTCGATGTCGTGCTTGCGCTTCTTGTCCAGCGCCGGCGCCTCGTCGATGGCGTAGATCTCGCCGTCGATCTTGACCCGCTGGAAGCCCCGCTTCTGCAGCTCCAGCAGTTCCTTGCGATACTCCCCCTTACGGCCGCGCACGATGGGGGCGAGCAGGTAGAGACGCGTGCGCTCCGGCAGCGTCATGACACGGTCAACCATCTGGCTGACGGTCTGGCTCTCGATGGGCAGGCCGGTGGCCGGGGAATAGGGCACGCCGACCCGGGCGTACAGCAGGCGCAGGTAGTCGTAGATCTCGGTGACTGTGCCGACGGTCGAGCGCGGGTTCTTCGAGGTGGTCTTCTGTTCGATCGAGATCGCCGGGGAGAGGCCCTCAATGGAATCCACATCCGGCTTCTGCATCAGTTCCAGGAACTGCCGTGCGTAGGCCGAAAGCGATTCGACATAACGGCGCTGGCCCTCGGCGTAGATGGTATCAAAGGCGAGGGAGGACTTGCCGCTGCCGGAGAGACCGGTGATCACCACCAGCTTGTCGCGCGGCAGCACGACGTCGACGTTCTTGAGATTATGCTCGCGCGCACCGCGCACGTCGATCTTCGGACCGGTCATTTCCGAGGGCATGGGCAGTTCATCCGGGTCGGGGGAAGGCCGTTACTATGCCGCGCCTGGGCCCCTTTGGCGAGGATCATTTCGTGAACAAATTGGCCTGTGGTTTGGGCCATCGATGCCTAGTCGGCCGGAACAGGCTCAAGCCAGCCGTCCAGGTCCTCCAGGGCGCGCGTGGCCAGCGCGGGCTTGCGATCGCGCTTTTTCAGTTTGCGCTGGCCCGGCGGTGGCGCAATAGGCGGCAGCAGGCCGAAGTTGATGTTCATGGGCTGGAAGGTCTCGGCCTCGGCACCCCCGGTGATATGGGAGAGCAGGGCGCCCAGCGCCGTGGTAGGCGGCGGCGGATTTGCTCCCTCGCCCTTGCGTTCGGCCGCAGCGAAGCGTCCTGCCAACAGGCCCACGGCGGCACTTTCCACATAGCCCTCCACGCCGGTGACCTGGCCGGCGACCCGTAGGCGTGGCGCCGCCTTCATGCGGAGCTGCCCATCCAACAGCTTGGGCGAATTGATGAAGGTGTTGCGGTGCAGGCCGCCGAGCCGAGCGAACTCCGCGTTCTCCAGTCCCGGGATGCTGCGGAAGATGCGCAATTGTTCGCCGTACTTCAGCTTGGTCTGGAAGCCGACCATGTTGAACAGCGTGCCGAGAGCATTGTCCTGGCGGAGCTGGACCACGGCATGCGCTTCCCGCTCGCTGCGCGGGTCGGTCAGGCCGACCGGCTTCATAGGACCGTAGCGCAGGGTCTCGCGTCCGCGTTCGGCCATGACCTCGATGGGCAGGCAGCCCTCGAAGTAGGGCGTGTCCTTCTCCCACTCGCGGAACTCGGTTTTCTCGCCGTTCAGCAGGGCGTCGATGAAGGCCTCGTACTGCTCACGGTCCAGGGGGCAGTTGATGTAGTCCTTGCCTCCCCCCTTGTCGTAGCGGGACTGGAACCAGGCCACGTCGAAGTCGATGCTCTCCCGGTGCACGATGGGAGCGATGGCGTCGAAGAAGGCGAGATGGTCCTCGCCGCCGAGTGCGCCGATCGCCTCCGCCAGCGCTGGCGATGTGAGCGGCCCGGTAGCCAGAATGACGCTGTCCCAGTCCTCCGGTGGCAGACCCGCCACCTCCTCGCGCCGGATCTCCACCAGCGGGTGCTCGGCGAGGTTGGCCGTCACCGCCTCTGAGAAGCCGTCACGGTCCACCGCCAGCGCACCGCCTGCCGGCAGGCGGTGCTCATCGCCGCAGCGCATGATCAGGCTGTCGCAGCGGCGCATTTCCGCGTGCAGCAGGCCGACGGCGTTGTTCATGGCGTCGTCCGAGCGGAAGGAATTGGAGCAAACCAGCTCAGCCAGCCCCTCGGTCTTGTGCGCCGGCGTCTTGCGCTGCGGGCGCATTTCGTGCAGCACGACGGGTACGCCGCTGCGTGCGATCTGCCAGGCTGCTTCGCTGCCGGCCAGGCCGCCGCCGACGACATGGACTGGGGAAAGGCGGGTCTTATCCATGCTGCGAGAGATAGCGGTGCACTCGGGCCGCGACAATGGACCTCCAGTGAGAATGTTTTGCCGGATGCTCCGCATGAGCGCGTTTGGGCTCTTTGCCTGGCTTCTTGCCTTGCCGGTCTTGGCGCAGGATCTGCCCAATCTGGCGGCGCTGCAGGCGCGCGGCGGTGCGGTGTCCGGGCTGGTGGTCGATCTGGACGACGGGCGGATCGTCGCCGAGTTGTCACCCGATCGCCAGGTCACGCCGGCGTCAGTCACCAAGCTCGTCACCGGCGCCTTGGCGCTGGAGACCTGGGGCCCGGATCACAGCTTCACCACCCGGATTGCCGCGACAGCGACACCGCAGGACGGGCGCGTTGCCGGCGATCTGGTGCTGATCGGTGGGGCCGACCCGGCGCTGACCGAGGAAGGGCTTTGGCATCTGGCGCGGGACCTGGCGCAGCAGGGTATCCAGGAGGTCTCGGGCGACCTGATCATCGATGCCTCGCGCTTCGGCCATGTGGAGTGCAGCCTGCGCGATCGTTGCGAGGCCCTGGCGCAATCCCACCACTCTTATGCCGCACCGCTTTCCGCCGCCGCGGTCAATTTCGCCAGCGTGGCTGTGACCCTGCGCCCGGGGGCGGCCGCCGGGCAGGCCGCCCAGGTGCAGCCCGAGCCCTTCCAACTGCCCTCGCTCCAGGTGGTCGCAGACACCAGCACCCGGGCCGGTGGTGGCTTCGATCTGCAGGTGGTGCGCGACAGCCTCAGCGAAGGCGAGCGTCTGCAGGTGGCTGGCAGCGTTCCGGCGGGGCATCAACCGGTGGCGATCCGGCGCTCAGTGGCGCATCCGGAGCGCCACAGCGGCGAGGTCTTGCGCGGCTTCCTGCAGCGCGAAGGCGTGACGCTCCAAGGCGAACTCCGCTTCGCCTACACGCCGCAGCCCTATCAGCTCGTGCTGGCCCAGTATGAAGGGCGCCCCTTGGGCGAAACGCTCAAGAGCATGATGTACTACTCCACTAACTTCACCGCTGACGTCCTGGCCCTGGAGCTGTCGCGCAATGCCGGCCAGGGCGCGCCACTGAACCTCCCTCAGGCAGGCGCCTTTCTCAGCCGCTATCTGCACGAGAGCCTGAGCGGAAGCCGCTTCGGGCAGGGTGTAAGTCCGGTAGCCAACCTGCGCGACGGCAGCGGCCTGGATCCCGAGAACCGGGTGAGCGCGCGCGAGCTGGTGGCCCTGCTCGATCGTATCTACATGCGCCTCGATCTCTTCCAGCCCTTCCTCGGTGCGCTGAGCGTGCCACTGCATGCCCGGGGCACTTTATTGCGGGGGCAGGATCCCGAGTGGGCGACCAACGTGGCCGGTAAGACCGGCGGGCTGAGCGTGCCGGTGTCAGTGACCACCTTTGCCGGCTATCTGCGTTTTCCCGACGGAGGATGGGGCGCCTTCGCCTTCCTCGTCAACGGCGCGCCCGGCCAGCCGATTGCCCGGGCCGATGCCTTCGAGGCCATGCGCCGCGATTTTGCCGTGCTGCGGAGCAGGGGCAGCGAGTGAGGCCTGGCCACGGCCAGGAGCCTGCGCTTGGCGCGACTCGGGGCCGGGAGAAAGAGTGACCCCATGACCTTGAGCCGCTTCGTCCATCTGCGCGTCCATTCGGCCTACTCCCTGTCGGAAGGGGCCATTCGCATCAAGGAGCTGGTACAGCTCTGCAAAGATCGGAACATGCCTGCGGTGGCGGTGTCCGATAGCGGCAATCTTTTCGGCGCGCTGGAGTTCGCGCTGGCGGCCTCCGGGGGTGGGGTTCAGCCCATCATCGGCTGCGTGCTGGCCGTGAAGCGGGAGGTGCAGGAGCCTGCGACAACCCGCACGCCGACACCCGAGCGGGTGCTGATTCTGGTGCAGGACGAGGCCGGCTATCGCAATCTCCTGAAGCTGGTCAGCAAATCCTTCCTGGAAACGCCGGACGATCAGGAGCCGCATGTCACGCTGCTGGATCTGGAGCGCTGGTCGCAGGGTCTGCTTCTGCTCACCGGTGGGAGTGACGGGCCGCTCGCGCGGGCTTTGCTCTCGGGCAATGACGATCTGGCGGAAACGCTGCTGCAGCGCCTGAAGGTGGCCTTTCCGGGCCGCTGTTACATTGAGGTGCAGCGCCATGGACTTCCGGATGAGGAGGCCACGGAAGAGCGCCTGATCGAGCTCGCCTATGCACACGATCTGCCGCTGGTGGCGACCAACGATGCCTACTTCGCCAAGGCGGAACAGTATGAAGCCCACGATGCATTGCTCTGCATCGCCGGGAGCACCTACATCCTTGAAAGCGACCGGCGGCGCCTGACGCCCGAGCATCGCTTCAAGTCATCGGCCGAAATGGAGGCGCTCTTCGAGGACCTGCCGGAAGCCATCGACAACACGCAGGTCATCGCCCGGCGCTGCTCTTACTTCCCGACCTTCGTGAAGCCCATCCTGCCGCCCTTCGAGACGGAAGGCGGGCGCGGCGAGGTGGAAGAGCTGCGCGCTCAGGCTCGCGCCGGCCTGGAGCACCGCCTGGAAGCCCATGTCTATGAGCCTGAAGACGACGAAGCGGCGCGTGAAGCCAAGGCTGCACCCTATCGGCAGCGCCTGGATTACGAACTCGGCATCATCGAGGAGATGGGCTTCCCCGGCTACTTCCTGATCGTCGCGGACTTCATCAAGTGGGCGAAGGCGCAGGAGATCCCGGTGGGGCCGGGCCGCGGCTCGGGTGCCGGCTCGGTGGTCGCCTATGCCCTGACCATCACCGATCTGGACCCGCTGCGCTGGGGACTGCTGTTCGAGCGGTTCCTCAATCCCGAGCGCGTGTCCATGCCGGATTTCGACGTGGACTTCTGTCAGGACCGTCGCGACGAGGTCATTCGCTACGTCCAGGAGCGCTACGGGCGCGACAAGGTCGCGCAGATCATCACCTTCGGAAAGCTCCAGGCGCGCGCGGTGCTGCGCGACGTCGGCCGGGTGCTGCAGTTGCCCTATGGCCAGGTGGACCGCCTCTGCAAGCTGGTGCCCAACAACCCAGCCAACCCGGTGACGCTGCAGCAGGCCCTCGACGGTGAACCGCAGCTGCAGGCAGCGCGCGAAGAGGATGAGACCGTCGGCCGAATGATCGACATCGCGCTCGAGCTTGAAGGGCTCTACCGCCATGCCTCGACCCACGCGGCTGGCGTGGTGATCGGTGATCGACCGCTGGACGAACTGGTGCCGCTCTATCGTGACCCGCGTTCCGACATGCCGGTCACCCAGTTCAATATGAGGTATGTCGAGCAGGCGGGGCTGGTGAAGTTCGACTTCCTGGGCCTGAAGACCCTGACAGTCTTAGCCCGGGCGCGCGATCTCATTCGCGAGCACAGCCCCGACTTCGACCTGGTCAGTTTGCCGCTGGACGACACAGCCTCCTATACGCTCATGGCCCGCGGCGACACGGTCGGGGTGTTCCAGCTGGAATCCACCGGCATGCGCGATGCCCTGAAGCGGCTCAAGCCCGACCGCTTCGAAGACGTGATCGCCATGGTCGCGCTCTATCGGCCGGGGCCGATGGAGAACATCCCCGCCTACATCCGGCGCAAGAAGGGCGAGGAGGAGCCGGACTACCTCTACCCCAGCCTGGAGCCGATCCTGAAGGAGACCTTCGGGATCATGATCTACCAGGAACAGGTGATGCAGATCGCCCAGGAGCTGGCCGGCTACTCGCTGGGAGCGGCCGACCTGCTGCGCCGGGCCATGGGCAAGAAGATCAAGGCGGAGATGGACGCCCAGCGCGAGATCTTCGTGCAGGGCGCCACCGAGCGCGGCGTGCCCGAGGACAAGGCGCGCGCGATCTTCGAGCAGGTGAACAAGTTTGCCGGCTACGGCTTCAACAAGTCGCACGCAGCCGCCTATGCTCTGGTCGCCTATCAAACGGCCTATCTCAAGGCCAACTACCCGGTCGAGTTCATGGCGGCGATCATGACCTACGACATGGGCAACACCGATAAGCTCAATCTTTTCCGCCAGGAACTCGACCGCCTGCGCATCCGCCTGCTGCCGCCCGATGTGAACCACTCCTTTGCCGATTTCGCCGTGGAAGCGCTGCCAGAAGGCGGCAAGGCCATCCGCTATGCCCTGGGGGCGATCAAGAACGTCGGCGCCACGGCCATGAAGCAGCTTGTGGCCGAGCGGGAGGAGAAGGGGGCTTTTGCTTCTCTGGGCGATTTCGCCCGGCGGATCGATGCCCGCTCGATCAACAAGCGTGCCATCGAGAACCTGGTGTGCGCCGGCGCGATGGATTCCCTGGAGCCGAACCGGCAGCGCGCGCATCTGGCGGCCGAGAGCATAGTGCGCCATGCGGCCACCGCGGCCAATGAGCGCGACAGCGGCCAGTTCAGCCTGCTGGGCGGCGCGGCGCAGCCGGAGACGCTGAAGCTGCAGCCGGTCTCCGACTGGCCGGCCATCGACCGCCTGCAGAAGGAGTTCGATGCGCTGGGCTTCTATCTCTCGGCGCATCCGCTCGACAGCTACCGCAACCTCCTCCAGCGCCGGCGCGTGGTCAGCACTGCTGACCTGCCCAAGGCTGTGATCGGTGGGCAGAGCCGGCAAGTGCTGGCCGGCATCGTGGTGGCGAAGCAGGAGCGCACCTCCAAGAAGGGAAGCCGCTTCGCCTTCGTGCAGCTTTCGGACGCCACGGGCGTTTTCGAGGTCACTTGCTTCTCGGAAACGCTGGGGCGCTGCCGCGCTCTGCTGGAGGGAGGCAAGCCGCTGCTAGTCACGGTCAGTGTGGAGCGCCAGGGCGAGGAGGGCGATTTGCGCCTGACCGCCCATGAGTTCGAGGACCTGGATGAGGCGCTGGCCAAGACGGCAGCCGGCCTCAAGCTCTTCGTTCAGGAGCGCGAACCCCTGGTGCAGCTTCAGCAGGTATTGGAGAAGGAGCGTCGCGGGCGCAGCCGGGTGACCGTCGTGCTCGCCCTGGAGGAGGAGCGGGAAGTGGAGATCGACCTTCCCGGTGCCTATGCCCTCTCTCCGGCCTGCCGTCAGGCGATCAAGTCGCTGCCGGGTCTGGTGGTGGAGGATCTGTGAGCGAACTTGCGCTCACACGCTGCAACGCCTTGCAATCTCCAGCGCTCGCAGATATCACAACGCCGCACTGAAACCTCACGCGGATCAGCGCGGCCGTTTGCATGCGGTCGCTCCGGTGTCCGGTGCCCAGCAATGGGAGCCGGATCACTCACTCCGCGGCGGATAAACCGGAGAACGACAATATGGCACTTCCCGAATTCACCATGCGCCAGCTCATGGAAGCCGGCGCCCATTTCGGTCACACTACCCGGCGTTGGAACCCGAAGATGGCTCCTTTCATCTTTGGTGTCCGCAACAACATCCACATCATCGACCTGGAGCAGACTGTACCGCTGCTGCATCAGGCCCTGGTGTTCGCGCGCGAAGTCGCTGCGGGCAACGGACGCGTGCTCTTTGTCGGCACCAAGCGCCAGGCCAGCGACATCGTGGCTGCCGCTGCCGCTCGTTGCGGTCAGTACTACGTGAATGAGCGCTGGCTCGGCGGCATGCTGACCAACTGGAAGACCATCTCCCACTCCATTCGTCGCCTGAAGGAACTGGAGGAGCTGCTCTCCCAGGAGAACACCGGCCTGACGAAGAAGGAAACGCTCAATCGTACGCGCGAGCTGAACAAGCTCGAAGCGGCGCTGGGTGGCATCAAGGACATGGGTGGCCTGCCGGACGCGATCTTCATCATCGACACCAACAAGGAGCACCTGGCGGTCTTCGAGGCCAACAAGCTGGGCATCCCGGTGATGGCGGTCCTCGACTCCAACTCCAGCCCGAGCGGCGTGGCCTATCCGATCCCGGGCAACGACGATGCCGTGCGTGCCATTCAGCTCTACTGCGAACTCCTGGCCGATGCCGTGCTTGACGGCCTGCAGCAGGAGATGTCGTCCAAGGGCGTGGACATCGGTGCTGCCGAGGAAGCGCCGGTGGAAACCCTGAGCGAGCCGGCCCCCGAAGCGCCTGCCGAGGCCGCTGCGACTGAGGCGGCAGCGCCTGAGGCTGCTGCGACCGAGACGCCGGCTGCTCCTGCCGGCGAAGAAGCCCGCAGCGAGAGCTGATTTGGCTGAGCGGGCGAGCCGAAAGGCTCGCTCATGCCGCTCGTAAATCAAACGGCCTGTAAACCAAACGGAATGAGTTGACCCATGGCTGAGATCACCGCTGCACTGGTGAAAGAACTGCGCGACAAGACCGGCGCAGGCATGATGGATTGCAAGAAGGCATTGACCGAGAATGACGGCGATGTCGAAGCGGCCGTAGACTGGCTGCGTAAAAAGGGCCTGGCCGCCGCAGCGAAGAAGGCCGGGCGCACCGCCGCCGAGGGCCTGGTGGCTGTGGTCACCGAAGGAAACCGTGGCGCCGTTGTTGAGGTCAATGCGGAGACTGATTTCGTCGGCCGCAACGAGACCTTCCAGGAGTTTGTTGCCACCGTGGCGCGCCTGGCGCTGGAGCACGGCGACAACATCGAGACGCTCTCTGCCACTGCCTATCCGAACAGCGGCCGCAGCGTGGCCGAGGAACTGACCCAGCTGATCGCCACCATCGGCGAGAACATGTCGCTGCGTCGCGTCCAGGCCCTGTCGGTGGATAAGGGCGTTGTCGCGGGCTATGTGCACAACCAAACCGTCGAGGGTCTGGGCAAGATCGGCGTGCTGGTCGCGCTCGAGTCCGAAGGCGATGCCGGCAAGCTCAACGCATTTGGCCGCCAGATTGCCATGCATGTGGCTGCCGCCAACCCGGTGGCCGTTGATCGCGATGGCGTGGACGCCTCCCTGCTTGATCGCGAACGAGAGGTTCTCGCAGACCAGGCCCGGGCCAGCGGCAAGTCGGAAGAGATCATCGACAAGATGGTCGAGGGCCGCCTGCGCAAGTTCTACGAAGAGGTCTGCCTGCTGGAGCAGCTTTTCGTGATCGACGGCGAGAACAAGGTCTCAAAGGCTGTCGAGTTGACCGCCAAAGACATCGGCAGCCCAATCAAGCTGAAGGACTTCGCCCGCTTCCAGTTGGGCGAGGGAATAGAGAAGGAAGAAGGCGACTTCGCCTCAGAGGTCGCAGCCGCAGCCAAGAGCTGAGGGGTTTCACAGAGGCGGTTCCGGGTCACTCCGAACCGCCTCTTTCTCTGTGCGCTCCAGTGCCAGGAAGGGCAGGGTGATGGATAAGCCGAGGTACCGCCGGGTCCTGCTTAAGATTTCCGGCGAAGCCCTCATGGGAAGCCGCGATTACGGCCTCGATGCTGCTACCGTAGATCGGGTGGCGGCGGACGTTCGGTCCGTGCATGCCATGGGCATCGAGGTCTGTCTCGTGATCGGGGGTGGCAACATCTTTCGCGGATTGAGCGGCGCATCTCAGGGTATGGAGCGGGCAACCGCGGACCACATGGGCATGCTGGCAACAGTCATCAATTCTCTGGCGGTTCAGAACGCGCTGGAGAAGGCAGGCGTTCCTGTGCGGGTGCAGTCGGCCATTCCCATGTCATCCGTCTGCGAGCCCTATATCCGGCGCCGTGCGGTACGGCACATGGAAAAGGGGCGTGTGGTGATCTTCGGTGCCGGAACGGGCAACCCCTTCTTCACCACCGACACGGCCGCTGCCCTGCGTGCCTCGGAAATGCAGGTCGATGCACTGCTCAAGGGTACGAAGGTCGATGGCGTCTACGATGCCGACCCGGTCAAGGTGCCGGATGCCAAGCGCTACGATCGGCTTTCCTACATGGACGTGCTTTCGCACGATCTGGCAGTGATGGACCACGCCGCGATCTCGCTCGCTCGCGAGAATGGCATACCGATCCTGGTTTTCAGTATTGCTCAGCCGGGCACTTTCGCAGAAGTTGTGCAAGGTCACGGCCGCTTCACGATCGTAACGGACGAGGAATAGGACAATGCCCGACGCTTTGATCAAGGAACTGACGCGCCGGATGGATGGGGCGCTGGATGCCCTGAAGCGCGAGTTCGGGGGCCTGCGCACCGGCCGGGCGGCGACCAGTCTGTTGGAGCCGATCACGGTCGAGGCCTATGGCGCGCAGACACCGCTGCCTCAGGTGGGCACCATCGGCGTCCCGGAGTCACGGCTGCTGACCGTCCAGGTCTGGGACCGCAAGCTGGTTTCCGCGGTGGAAAAGGCCATTCGAGAGTCCGGTCTGGGCCTCAATCCCTCGAACGATGGCAATCTCATCCGCATTCCCATCCCGCCCCTGTCGGAGGAGCGGCGCCAAGAGCTGACCAAGGTTGCCGCAAAGTACGCTGAGCAGGCACGCGTCGCTGTGCGCAATGTGCGCCGCGACGGCATGGACCAGCTCAAGAAGATGGAGAAATCGAACGAGATCTCCGAGGACATTCAGCGCCGCAAGGGCGATGACATCCAGAAGCTGACGGACGAGCACATCAAGCTGGTCGACGAGGCGCTCGCCCAAAAGGAAGCGGAAATCATGCAGGTTTGAGGCGTTGGGGGCCGCAGGTCTGACGGGGAGAGGGGCAATGGTGCGTCACGTCGCAATCATCATGGACGGCAATGGCCGTTGGGCCGCCCGCCGTGGTTTGCCCCGCCGCGTGGGACACTGGCGCGGCGCCGAAGCTGCACGCCGTATCGTGCGTGCGGCCGTAGAACTCGAACTCCCCTACCTGACGCTCTTCGCCTTCTCCTCCGAGAACTGGAATCGACCGGTTTCAGAGGTGGTCGACCTTATGGGCCTGTTGCGCCGCTATCTCGGTGACGACTACTCGCAAGAGATGCAGCGGTTGGATGTGCGCGTGCGCATGATCGGCGACCGCTCGCGCCTGCCCGCCGATCTGGTGCGGATCGTCGAGCGGCTGGAGGACGCGAGCGCGGATCACAAGGGCCTGCAGTTGACGGTGGCGCTGTCCTACGGTGGACGGCAGGAGATCGTAGACAGCGCGCGCCGCCTGGCCCAGCGCGTGGCCGCAGGTGAACTCGATCCGACCGCAATCGACGAGGCCGCTGTTGCAGGAAGCCTGGAGACGGCGGACCTGCCCCATCCAGACCT
Source organism: Aquibaculum arenosum (assembly GCF_029222965.1). Classification (GTDB taxonomy): domain Bacteria; phylum Pseudomonadota; class Alphaproteobacteria; order Kiloniellales; family DSM-21159; genus Aquibaculum; species Aquibaculum arenosum. The sequence goes on from NZ_JARHUD010000001.1 coordinate 439,780, forward strand.
ATTGATCCGCACCGGCGGAGAGCAGCGCATCTCGAATTTCCTGCTCTGGCAGCTGGCCTACGCCGAACTCTATTTCAGCGACCGACTCTGGCCGGACTTCAGCCACGCGGACCTGGCTGAAGCACTTTCCGACTATCGCCAGCGGGATCGTCGTTTTGGCGCTCTCTCCTCGACGGCATAGCTTGCGACGTCCCTCCATCGACACGGCTCTCAGCCGAAGGATCGTCTCCGCTGCGGCTCTGGCGCCGCCGGTTTTGTTGGCGGTCTATCTGGGGCCGCCTTTCAGCGACTTGCTTCTCCTACTCCTGGCGGCGGGAATGGCCTGGGAGTGGAGCCGGGTTTGTGGCCGCAGCCGGCCATTTGGCCTGAGCGAAGCTGCGCTGACGCTGCTGGCGCCTGCGGTGCTCCTGGCGGCGATGTGCTCGGGCCTTGCGGCTGTCTTTGTCCTGCTCCTGCTCGCGCCCCTGCTCCTGCTGGCGACGCAGCGCCTTTCGCCCTATGGCGATGCCGAACTGTCCTGGCTGTTGCTCGGTCTGTTCTATGTCGTCGTGCCCCTGCTGGTGCTCCACGGGCTGCGCGGCGCCGATGCCCAGGGCCGTGACCTGGTTCTCTGGCTGCTGCTCGTGATCTGGGCTGCGGACAGTGGTGCCTATGCCTTTGGCAAGACCATCGGCGGTCCCCGACTGGCACCGCGCTGGAGCCCGAAGAAGACCTGGGCCGGGCTTGTTGGAGGCGTCGCCTGTGCCGGTGTGATTGGATCTCTTGCCGCTTCAGCCCTGACCGTGGCCTCACCCTGGGCTATGCTCTTCCTGGGAGCCCTGCTCGCGGCCGTCGGTCAAGGCGGTGACCTGCTTGAATCGGCCTTCAAGCGCCGTTTCGAGGTCAAGGATGCCAGTGGGCTGATTCCCGGGCATGGTGGATTGTTGGACCGGGTTGATGCCCTGCTGGCGGCAGCGGTGGCTTTGGCTCTGCTCATGTGGCTGGGAGTGGTGAGCCTATGACGGTGCGCCGTATCACCCTGTTGGGAGCGACAGGCTCCATCGGACGCAGCACCCTCGATCTGGTGGAGCGCAACCCGGAAGCCTTCGAGATTGAGGCCTTGACCGCCAACCGCTCGGTCACGGTGCTGGCGGAGCAGGCGCGGCGCTTTGGCGCGCGCTTGGCCGTGGTGGCGGATCCCGATTGCTACTCCGACCTCAAGGAAGCGCTGCAAGGCTCGGGGATCGAAGCTGCGGCCGGGGCTGATGCGGTCGCGGAAGCCGCGCGGCGGCCGAGTGACCTCGTGGTGGCCGCCATCGTCGGTTCAGCCGGCCTGCCACCCACTTTGGCGGCCGTGGAGCGCGGGGCGGCGGTGGTGCTGGCCAACAAGGAAGCGCTGGTCTGTGCCGGTCCGCTTATGGTGGCGGCCGTCGCTCGTCATGGTGCCACGCTGCTGCCTGCCGACTCGGAGCACAACGCGATCTTCCAGGTCTTCGAACAGGAAGAGCGTGCGGCGATCGAGCGTATCATCCTCACCGCATCGGGCGGTCCCTTCAGGACCTTCAGTCGCGAGGCGATGGCCGATGTGACGCCTGCGCAAGCCGTGGCCCATCCGAACTGGGATATGGGAGCCAAGATCTCGGTCGATTCGGCGACGATGATGAACAAGGGCCTGGAATTGATCGAGGCCCATTATCTCTTCGCTTTGCCTGAGCAGCAGATCGAGATTCTGGTGCATCCCCAGTCCGTCATCCACTCGCTGGTCGGCTATGCCGACGGCTCGGTTCTGGCGCAGCTTGGGGTGCCGGACATGCGCACGCCATTGGCCTATTGCCTGTCCTGGCCGCGGCGCATGTCGGCTCCGGTGGATCGCCTCGATCTGGCTGGCCTGGGGCAACTCACCTTCGAATCGCCCGATGAAGAGCGCTTTCCCCCCTTGCGCCTGGCCCGGGAAGCTCTGCGTACGGGCGGGGCCGCGCCGGCTGTGCTCAACGCCGCCAACGAAATGGCCGTTGCCGCCTTCCTGGAAGGCCGGCTCGGCTTTCTGGATATCGCTGCCGTCGCCGAATCGGTGCTGGCACAGCAAGTTCCCCGCGCGCCGGCCAGCGTGGCTGAGGTGCTGGAGGTGGACGCGCAGGCCCGCGTTGCTGCGGCGGAGACGATCCGCCAGCGCGCCTCTGCCTGAGTGGGGCGCCACCGGGTTCGCAGCCGCCCGGCCAAGGCGGTTCTCGGGCAAGGTGTTTGGCTGCGGCCCGCGGCTGATGTAAAAGGAAGGCCCCGGGCCCAGATCAACACAGGACCCTCCCGCGCTGCCGGATTGCCGGGCAGACCTCCTGTGTGATGCGATGGCCCCCCGGGCCTGTTGAGAAGAGACTATGGACCTGCTGAACCTTATCGGTGACTACCTGATCCCCTTTCTCGTCATTCTGACGATTCTCGTGTTCATTCACGAGATGGGGCACTACCTCGCGGCCCGGCGCTGCGGCGTGAAGATCGAAGCCTTTTCCATCGGATTCGGCCCGGAACTCTTTGGTTGGTACGACAAGCAGGGCACGCGCTGGAAGGTGAGCGCTGTTCCGCTGGGCGGCTACGTCAAGATGTTCGGCGATGCCGATGTCACCAGCCGGCCCGCGCCGAGCGCCTCGAAAGCGGAGGCGAACTCCGGCGGCCAAGCAGGCGAGGAAACCGGAGGTTGGGCCTCCGGCGTTGAACGACCGCTGACCGATGAAGAGCGGGCGGTCTCTTTTCACCACAAGACGCTCGGGCAGCGTACCTTCATCGTCGCGGCCGGTCCGGCGGCAAACTTCATTTTTGCTGCTGTTCTTCTCACCGGCTTCTTCGCTTTCATCGGCCAGCCGACGACGCCGCCGGTGATCGGTCAGGTCCTGGAGAACAGCGCCGCGGAGGTTGCTGACATCCGGTCAGGGGATCGGATTCTCGAGGTAAACGGCAACCGCATCGAACGATTCGAGCAGATTCAACGCGCGGTGCAGCTCAATCTCGACCAGCCGTTGGAGATCCTGGTCGAGCGCGATGGGCAGCAAGTGCCGCTGACCGCGACGCCCGAGATCGTCGATCAGGAAGACAACTTCGGGAACGTCCATCGCATGGCCCGCCTGGGAGTGGGAGCCAGCGGCACGGAGTATGTGCGCTACGGACCGGGCGAAGCGCTTTGGCGGGCAGGCGAAGAGACCGTCTCCCTAACCGCGGCCACATTGCGCGCGCTTGGACAGATCGTGACGGGCGTGCGCAGCACCGATGAGCTCGGTGGGCCGGTGCGGATCGCAGAGATGTCGGGCCATGTGGCAATGGCAGGCATTATTTCCGTCGCCTGGTTCATGGCGGTCTTGTCGATCAATCTTGGTTTGATCAATCTCTTCCCGGTTCCCATGCTGGACGGCGGCCATCTATTGTTCTACGCCGTGGAGGCGGTCAGGGGCCGGCCTCTGGGGGAACGGGCCCAGGAACTGGGTTTCCGCATCGGATTGGCGCTCGTGGTCATGCTCTTCGTGTTCGTGACCTGGAACGATCTGACGCGGTTGCAGTTCTTCAACTTTTTGGTGGGGTGGATTAGCTGATGCGGCACGGCAGGGGCGATGACACAACCCAGATTCTTTTGGCGGCGGGGGGAGTTTGACGGCGTGCGTGTAGTCCTCGGGTTCGTTGCCAAAGTCTCTCTCGCCCTCGCTTTCGCGCTTGCAGCACCGACTTTGATCGTTGGTGTGTCGCCAGCAGTGGCGCAGAATCAGCCCTTTGCGGAAGGCGAGATCATTCAGGAAATCCGGATCGACGGCACGCAACGCGTCGATCCCGCCACTGTGCTTAGCTACATGCAGGTGCAGCCTGGCGATCCCTTCGACCCCTTTGTGGTCGATGAATCGCTGAAATCCATTTTCGATACGGGCCTCTTCGCCGATGTCACACTGCGTCGGGAAGGCGATGTCCTGATCGTGGCGGTTGACGAGAACCCGATGATCAATCGCATCGCGTTTGAGGGCAATCGCCGGATCGAGAACGACACCCTGCAGTCCGAGATCGAACTTCGTCCGCGCGTGGTTTACACCCAGACGAGGGTCCAGAACGACGTGCAGCGCATGCTCGACCTCTATCAGCGCCGCGGTCGCTTTGCCGCTTCGGTCGAGCCCAAGCTGATCGAGCTTGACCAGAACCGCGTCGACCTCGTGTTCGAGATCGACGAAGGACCGGTCACAGAGATCGACTCCATCAACTTCGTCGGCAACGAGAATTTCTCCGCCGGATCTTTGCGAGAGGTGATCTCCACGCGCGAGAGCGCCTGGTACCGCTTCCTCAGCAGTTCTGATGTCTATGATCCGGATCGCCTGGCATTCGATCGCGAGCTCTTGCGGCGGCACTATCTCGAAGAGGGCTACGCTGATTTCCGGGTTGTCTCCTCGGTTGCGGAACTGAACCTGGATCGCTCCGCCTTCATCATCACCTTCACCGTGGAGGAGGGCGAGCGCTATCGCTTTGGCGAGATTGATCTCGTCAGCCAGCTTCGCGGCGTGGACGCGGAGGAACTGCGTCCACTGCTCCGCATGAGCGAAGGCGACTGGTATGACGCCATCGAGGTGGAGGACAGCGTCGACGATATTTCCGAATATCTGGCGGAGCGGGGCTATCCCTTCGTCGACGTCAATCCGCGGCCGCAGCGCGATCGCGAGGAGCGCACCATCGGCATCACCTTCGAAGTGAGTGAAGGCCCGCGAGTCTATGTCGAGCGCATCGACATCGAAGGCAACGTCCGCACCGTCGACAGCGTCATTCGTCGCGAGTTCCGCCTGGTGGAGGGTGATGCCTTCAATGCCGCGCGCTTGCGCCGGTCGCGAGAGCGCCTCGAGAACCTGACCTACTTCCAAACCATCGACATCGAACAGGAGGAGGGCAGCGCCCCCGACCGCACGATCGTCAACGTGGAGGTGGAGGAACAGTCCACCGGCGAACTCAGCTTCGGTGCCGGCTTTTCCACCAGCGCCGGCCCCCTGGGCCAGGTCGAACTGCGCGAGCGCAATCTCCTTGGCCGCGGCCAGGAAGCGCGTATCGCCTTCATGATGGCCGGTCGCGGTACGGAGTTCGATGTGGGCTTCACAGAACCGCGTTTCCTGGGCCGGGAGCTCTCCGCCGGCATCGATGCCTTCCACGTGACCACGGAGGTGGACGAAAGCGGCTTCGATCAGCGCAGCACCGGCGCCGGTACCCGCCTTGGCTACGATCTGACCGAGTACACCCGTCAGGTGTTGCGATACGAGCTCGAGCGACGTGAAATCAGAGATCCTGACAGCAACGCACCGCTGCAGATCCGCCGCGAGGAAGGTGTCTCCTATCGCTCGATGGTCGGCCAGACCATGACCTGGGATCGCCGGGACAGCATTCTCGATCCCCGCACCGGTTTCCTGGTCGAGTTCGACACCGACGTTGCTGGACTTGGCGGCGACGTGCGCTTTGCCCGTGCCAGCACCGAGGGGCGCTATTACTTGCCGCTGGGTGACGAGGACTACACGCTGGTCGTCGGTGGCAGTGGCGGTGTCATGCAGGGCATCAACCAGTCCACGCGCATCAGCGACCGCTTCATGCTCGGCGGCCAGTCATTTCGCGGCTTCGAGGAAAGTGGCATCGGCCCCCGTGAGGGCCGTTACGCCCTCGGTGGCCGCTATTTCGTGAAAGGTGTCACCGAGTTCCGCTTTCCTCTGGGGCTGCCCGAAGAGTTCGATGTCCGCGGCCGCCTCTTCGCTGATGTGGGCACGCTCTGGGGCGCTGACGGCAACACCAGAAACGCCGTTGGGAATAAGCCGTCGATCCGCGTCTCGGTTGGCCCCGGTGTGACCTGGAACTCTCCGCTCGGACTGATCAGCGTCGACTTGGGTTACGCGCTCCGCAAGGAGAGCCACGACCGCACCGAACTCTTGAACTTCAGCATTGGGACAACGTTCTGATCATGCCTTTCGCAACTCGTTCTTTCTTTGCTGCCTGTGCCGTCGTGTTCGGCTTGGCGGTCGCCATCGCATCGCCAGTGGCCGTGCAGGCGCAGCAACTCCCGACCCCGCAGATCCTCGTGATCGATGTCAACTACGTGATGGCCAATTCCACGGCCATGCAGTCGATCCAGTCCCAGATCGAACAGGATGAAGGCGGCCTGGAGCAGCAGATGCAGGAGCGCGAACGGCAGTTGCGCGAGGAGGACGAGGCCCTGTCGCGCCAGCGCAGCGTTCTGTCCAGCGAAGCCTTCGAGGAACGCCGCCAGCAGCTCGAGCAGCAGTTCGCCGACTATCAGCGCGAATTCTCTCAGCGCCTTGAGGGTATGGATGAGAGCTATGCCCAGGCCGTAGGCGAGGTCGAAATGCAGCTCGTGCGTATTGCCGATGAACTCGCCACCGAGCTCGGCGCCAATATGGTCGTGCCGAAGTCCACGCTGGTGCTTGTGCATGAGGACTTTGACAAGACTGAACAGGCCTTGCAGCGACTGAACGAGCGGCTTCCGTCGGTTTCCGTGAACCGCTGATTGGCGCAAGGGGCGTGCGGCGGACGACGTTTCCGCCGGTCCCAATCTGCCGACACGCTTCGGCGGTGCGTAGGTGAACAAGGATAACAAGGATTTTGTGTTTCCGGTCTTCTGGAGACGAGACGGAAATGGTGGGTCAGGGGAACTCGATGACCGAGAAGAATGAGGGTGCTGCAGCAGCTCAAGAAGGCGTAGGCAAACAGTTCGAAGCCTACGATATCCTCAAAATCATGGAGATGATTCCGCATCGCTACCCGATGCTGATGATCGATCGTGTGCGCGAAATGGAGCCCAATGTCAGCGCCGTGGGGATCAAGAATGTCTCCATCAACGAGGCCTTCTTTCAGGGACACTTCCCTCGCCAGCCTGTCATGCCCGGCGTGCTGATCGTGGAAGCTATGGCTCAGACGGCCGCTGTGCTGGTGGTGGAAACCTTGGGTGAGGGTGTCGCGGGCAAACTGGTCTACTTCATGTCCATCGACTCCTGTCGTTTCCGCCGTCCCGTGGTGCCGGGTGACCAGTTGGAAATCCGGGTCTTGAAGGAACGCAGCCGCGGCCCCTTCTGGAAGTTCAAGGGTGAGGTGTTGGTGGATGGACAGCTCGCCGCTGAATCGACCTTCAGCGCGATGATCCGCGAAGACACCTGAAACCGGCCGCCCCTGGGGGCGCCTGCCAGAAAGGAGAGACGATGAGCGAAGCGAGCACGACACCGGTCGCAGACACGTCCGGTTTCCGCATGTTGCATACCATGATTCGGGTGAAGGACCTGGATAAGTCCCTGGACTTCTATACGCGTCTGCTGGGCATGACTCAGTTGCGCAAGCAGGACTATCCCAGCGGTGAATTCACCCTGGCTTTCGTGGGCTACGGTGACGAAAGCAACAACACAGTGATCGAACTGACCCACAACTGGGGGCAGGAAGAGCCCTATACCCACGGGTCAGGCTTCGGGCACCTGGCCATCGGCGTGCCGGATATCTACGGCACCTGTGAGAAGCTAGAGGCCGAAGGCGTGAAGATTCCTCGCCCGCCCGGACCGATGAAGCACGGCGGCTCCGTGATTGCCTTCATCGAGGACCCCGACGGCTACAAGATCGAGTTGATCGAGCGGAGCTGAATCAGCCTGCCGTTCCGAATCGTCAACGCCCCGGGCTGCCGATCGCACCCCGGGGCGTTTTGCGTTTGGGATTTACCGTTGTGGTGTAGCGCCGGTGTTAGCGCTGTTCGATGGGCGGATAGTCGCGCAGCGTCGAGCCGTTGTAGAGCTGGCGCGGACGGCCAATGCGCTGGCCCGGATCCTCGATCATCTCGTTCCACTGCGCGATCCAGCCCACGGTGCGGGCCAGGGCGAAAAGCGCTGTGAACATCGAGGTCGGGAAACCCAGAGCCTTGAGCACGATGCCGGAATAGAAGTCGACGTTGGGAAAGAGCTTCTTTTCGTTGAAGTAGTCATCCTCCAGCGCGATCCGCTCCAGCTCCATGGCCAGTTCCAGCAGCGGCTCGTTGCGCAGACCCAGTTCGTCCAGCACCTCGTGGCAGGACTTCTGCATCACCTTCGCGCGTGGGTCGTAGTTCTTGTAGACCCGGTGGCCGAAGCCCATGAGACGGAAAGGATCGTCCTTGTCTTTGGCGCGCTCGATGAACTCGGGAATGCGATCCTTATGCCCGATCTCCTCCAGCATCCGCAGAACGGCCTCGTTGGCGCCGCCGTGCGCCGGGCCCCAGAGCGAGGAGATGCCGGCTGCAATGCAGGCGAAGGGGTTTGCACCGGAGGAGCCTGCCAGGCGCACCGTGGAGGTGGAGGCGTTCTGCTCATGGTCCGCATGCAGGATGAAGATTCGATCCATGGCCCGCGAGAGCACGGGATTGATCTTGTACTCCTCCGCCGGCACCGAGAAGGTCATGTGCAGGAAGTTCGAGGCGTAGTCGAGATCGTTGCGCGGATAAACGAAGGGCTGCCCCACCGAGTACTTGTAGGCCATGGCCGCGATGGTTGGCATCTTGGCGATCAAGCGATGCGAGGCGATCAGGCGCTGGTGCGGGTCGGTGATATCGGTGCTGTCGTGGTAGAAGGCTGAAAGCGCCCCGACCACGCCCACCATGACCGCCATGGGATGGCTGTCGCGCCGGAAGCCGCGGAAGAAGTAGTTCATCTGTTCGTGCAGCATCGTGTGATAGGTGATGTTGTGCACGAACTTGTCCTTCTCTTGCTGGTTCGGCAGTTCGCCGTGCAAGAGGAGATAGCAGACTTCCATGAAGTCCGACTTCTCGGCCAGATCCTCGATGCGGTAGCCGCGATGCATCAGGAGGCCTTCGTCACCGTCGATATAGGTGATTGCTGAATCGCAGGAGGCGGTCGAGGTGAAGCCCGGGTCGTAGGTGAACATGCCCGTTTCACCATAAAGCTTGCGGATGTCGATGACCCGAGGCCCGACCTTGCCATCCAGGATCGGGAACTCCCAGCTCTGCCCGGTGTCGTTATCGGTCAGGGTGGCGGTCTTGTTGCCCTGTGACTTTGCGTTACTCATTTACTTCCCTTCCCATAGTGCCTGCCTCGCGCGGTGCACCGCCCTGAGCGGGGGCTCGCCGGGGCGAGCCATGGGTGCAGCGCAGCATAAGGCCGAAATGCCGCTGCGATCAATCGGCTGTAGAGCCCGATTGTCTCGTTGCGGTGATTGCGTCGTCGATGCGGCCCAAAGCTTCTTCCCGCCCAAGCACGGCGGCGACTTCGAAGATACCAGGTGAGACGTTGGAGCCAGCCAAAGCCGCGCGCAACGGCTGCGCCACGGCACCCAGCTTGACCGCTTGGGCCTCTGCTTGTGCGCGCACGGCCTGCTCGATGGCGGCTTCCGACCAGTCCGGCAGCCCCGCGAGGTGGTCGCGCAGGGCGCTCAACAGTTCCGGTGCCCTCTCGGCGCCCAGCAGCTTTTCGGCCTTGGCGTTGTAGGTGAGCGGCCGCTGCGCGACGTAGAAGTGCGCCAGTTCGGCCAACTCGACAAGCGTGCGCGCCCGCGGCTTTAAGCCGGCCATGCCGGCGAGCAGGCGCTGCCGTTCGGTTTCGCCGACCTCTTCCTCAAAGCGCTCCACGATGAGATCGACCAGCCGCGCATCCTCGGCTTCGCGCAGATAGTGGGCGTTCAGATGCTCAAGTTTCTGGAAATCGAAACGCGATGCCGAGCGGCCGACGGCGGGCAGGTCAAACCAGGCGATTGCCTGCTCGGTGGAAATGATTTCCTCGTCGCCATGCCCCCAGCCGAGCCGCAGCAGATAGTTGCGCAGCGCTTCGGGCAGGTAGCCCATGTCGCGATAGGTTTCCACGCCCAGCGCTCCGTGACGCTTGGAAAGTTTGGCACCGTCGGGACCATGAATCAGCGGTATGTGCGCAAAGCGCGGCACCTCCCAGCCCAGCGCCCGATAGAGTTGGGTCTGGCGGAAAGCGTTGGTCAGATGGTCGTCGCCGCGAATGACATGGGTGATGCCCATGTCGTGGTCGTCCACCACCACGGACAGCATGTAGGTGGGCGAGCCGTCAGCGCGCAGCAGCACCATGTCGTCCAGTTGATCGTTGGCGACGCGGACGCTGCCTTGGACTTCGTCCTCGATCACCGTCTCGCCCTCGGTGGGTGCTTTCAGGCGAACGACCGGATCCACACCTTCGGGCGCTTCCGCCGGATCGCGATCGCGCCAACGCCCGTCGTAGCGCATCGGACGGCCTTCCGTGCGCGCGAGCTGACGCATCTGCTCCAGCTCTTCCTGGCTCGCATAGCAGTGGTAGGCGTGGCCGCTCTCCAGCAGGCTGCGCGCCAGTTCCGCATGCCGCTCGGCGCGCGCGGACTGATAGACAACCTCGTCGTCCCACTCCAGCCCCAGCCATTGCAGACCATCGAGGATCGCCTCGATCGCTTCCGGAGTGGAGCGCTTGCGGTCGGTGTCCTCGATGCGCAGACGGAACTGCCCACCGTGGTGCCGGGCGTAGAGCCAATTAAACAGCGCCGTACGGGCGCCGCCTATGTGCAGGAACCCCGTCGGGGAGGGAGCAAAGCGGGTGACGACACTCATGCGCCGGAGTGGCCTCCTGTAAGTTCGAACAAGGAACGCAGCCTGCATGCCGCGGCAGTGTGACCACGCGACGGCGTGTCTAGCACAGGAGAAAGCCGCGCGCACGGGCGACGACAGCTGGGCCCGTTCAGGCCTGCTTGTCGCTTCCGTCGCAAGGAGTGTTCAGGTTAGAAAAACAGGCTAAAATAGCAATCGCCCCTTTCACCGGCCGCACAAGGCGGGTCATGCCGACAGCAGCCCATCTGCGCGCTTTCCTGTTCACCCGCCTGCTGGAGGAGCGGGAGCGCTGGATCCTCTGGCTTGCGCCGCTGCTGGCGCTCGGCATTGCGGTCTATTTCCTGTTGCCGTTCGAGCCAGCGCTGTGGACGACGCTCCCCTTGTGGGTGCCGTTGGCTGCGGCGGCAGTGCGCTGGCGGCGCGACCGCGAGGGGGTGCTGCTGACGCTAGCCTGCGCTGTCTGTCTGCTCGGCTTCCAGGTTGCGCAACTGCGCAGCCACGTCGTTGCGGCACCGGTGCTGACTCGAGAGATCGGGCCACTCAACGTGGAGGGGCGGGTGGTGGTCGCGGAGCCGCTGCTGCGTGGCTATCGCTTTCTGCTCGACGAGGCAGTGCTCGAAGATGTGTCAGCCGATGCCACGCCGGCCTTCCTGCGCATCGCGGCGCGTTCGGCCAGCCGCTCGGTCGCGCCAGGCACCCGGATGCGCTTTCTCGCGCGCTTGCGACCGCCACCGGCACCGGCGGCGCCGGGGGATTATGATTTCGCCCGTGCGGCCTGGTTTCAAAGGTTGGGGGGTGTGGGTTTTGCCTACGGGCCGCCCGAACTGATAGCTGAAGCCCCGCAGACGCAGGGGCTGGCTGCGCGCTGGCAAGGCTTCTGGAGCGGCATGCGCCAAAGCGTGACCGAACGGGTGCTCGCCGTCCTGCCCCAGCCCAGCGCGGGCGTGGCCGTTGCGCTGCTGACGGGACAGCGGGGCGCCATCCAGTCGGAGGCGCTGGACGCCTTCCGTGATTCGGGCCTGGCGCATCTACTAGCCATCTCGGGCCTTCACATTGGGCTCGTGGCCGGGTCGCTCTTCCTCGTGGTCCGCTCAGCATTGGCACTCTGGCCGGCAGTGGCGCTGCGCCATCCCATCAAACGCTATGCCGCCGTAGTGGCTCTGTTCGGAGCCGGCGTCTATTTGCTTTTGGCGGGCGCGCCGGTTCCGACCCAGAGGGCATTCCTGATGACGGCGCTGGTTCTGCTGGGGGTTCTGACCGATCGCACAGCCATCAGCTTGCGTCTGGTCGCCTGGGCGGCGATTGCGGTTCTGCTCCTGACCCCGGAAAGTTTGCTGTCCGCCAGCTTTCAGCTGTCCTTTGCCGCCGTCGTGGCGCTGGTGGCCGGATACGAGTCGCTGCGGTCCTGGCGTGACCGGCGCTGGCGTGATGGCGGCACACGCCGCTATCCCCGGCCCCTGGTCTATCTCGGCGGACTGCTGCTGACCTCACTCATCGCCGGGGTGGCCACAGCACCCTTCACGCTGCACCACTTCGAGACCGTGCCGCTCTACGGCATTCTGGCCAATCTCTTTGCCGTGCCTGTCACCACGATGCTGGTCATGCCACTGGCCATTGCGTCCTTGCTGGTCATGCCGTTGGGTTGGGAGGCGACGCCGCTTTGGCTCATGGGGCAGGGGATCGACGTGGTTCTCGGGGTGGCCGACACGGTCGGCGCGCTCGAAGGCGCGGTCCTGCGCTTGCCGGCCATGGCGTCATGGGGGTTTATCGCCTGTGTGGCTGGCGGTCTCTGGCTGTGCCTTTGGCGCCGGCCATGGCGCGTGGCGGGACTGCTGCCGCTTCTGCTCGGCCTCGGATCCAGCGCCTGGACTTCGCCTCCGGATCTGGTGCTGTCAGGGGACGGGCGGCTGCTGGCGGTCCAGAGCCAGGAAGGGGGGCTGCTGTTCAACTCGCGCCGCGTCAATCGCTTCTCCGCCGAGCAATGGCTCGGACGGGCAGGGCTGGCGGAGGGCGAGGTCTTGCCCCAGGCCGGAGACCTTTCTCATCCTCACATCGCCTGCGACGACCTGGGCTGCGTGCTGACCCGCGGCGGTCTCGAGGTGGCTGTGGTCTTCGAGGGAGACGCTCTGGAGGAGGATTGCCGCCGGGCCGACCTGCTGTTGGCCGCGATTCCCGTACCGCCCGGCTGCGCTGAAGGAGTTGATCGGCCAGAGCAGGTGATCGACCGGCACGACCTTCGACGCCACGGCGGACTCGCGTTGTGGCTGGAAGGTGCGGGGCGCTATCGCTTGCAGCGCGTTTCTGAGCAACGTGGCCGCCGCCCTTGGAGCCGGATCAATGCCGACTAGCTGATGCGGGCACCACTGGTTTGCCGCTCAGTAGCGGCGGATCAGTCCGACCAGGCGTCCTTGCACCTGCACCCGATCCGGCGGGAAAAGCCGTGTTTCGAAGGTGGGATTGGCGGGCTCGAGCGCGATGGCGCCCTTGCGCTTGCGCAGGCGTTTGAGAGTGACCTCTTCGCCGTCCACCAGTGCGACGACAATCTCCCCGTTCTCAGCATCTTCGCAACGCTGGATGATGACCGTGTCGCCGTCGTGAATGCCAGCCTCGATCATCGAATCGCCTTCGACCTCAAGGGCGTAGTGGTCGCCGCGACTCAGCAGGCTACGCGGCACCTGCATGTAGTTCGACTCGTCGCGCAATGCTTCGATCGGCGTACCGGCAGCGATGCGGCCGTAAAGCGGGAGCGCAGCGATTGCGCTTTCACCACCCGGGATTGCTCCTCCTTGCGGCTTGCCCTGGGCGCGCAGCGGGGCGGCCGAAGCACGCGTGCTTTCCACCAGGCTCGGGGTGAAACGCCGTGCTTCGCCAGTGGCGGCAGTGGAACTGTGACCATGCGGTCCTGCCACTTCGTCAGGCAGGCGCAGAATCTCGATGGCGCGGGCGCGGTGCGGCAGGCGGCGAATGAAGCCCCGCTCCTCCAGGCCGGTGATCAATCGGTGGATACCGGACTTGGACTTGAGGGCGAGCGCATCCTTCATTTCGTCGAAGGAAGGGGATACCCCCTCCTCGCTCAGATGGCGATGCAGGAAGAGCAGAAGCTGGTGCTGCTTACGGGTCAGCATGACAGGCGTCTCCTTTGCCGGCCCGCAACGGAACGAAGCGGAAACCTACACTTGTTCTAGTGTTGTTCTGATTCCCGGTCAACCCCACCGTGGTGGCAGCGATACCTCAGCGCAGCGAACGTCTTCAGCGCACGTCCTGACGCTCGGCCTCCGGATCGAAGGTGGACCAGCCCGGCGTCTGGCCCGAGGCCTGCGGCTCGGGTGCAGGGAGCTGCTTGGGATCGACCTGGTTCTCGTGCAAATGCGCTTTGGCGATCACATTGGCGGTCAGCGGTGCTGCGATGAAGAGGAAGAGGGTGATCAGCAGCTCGTGGACGGAGAAGAGGTTTTCGTAGAACAGGAAGTAGGCCATAGAGGCGATGAGGATGCTGCCGACACCCAGAGTGGTGGCCTTGGTCGGGGCGTGCAGGCGCATCATGGTGTCCGGCAGCTTCGCCAGTCCGTAGGATCCGACCAGACCGAAGATGCTGCCAACGACGATCAAGAAGGCGACCACTGCTTCCGCGAGAAAGTCCATGTTCTCTCCTCCCTATTCGATGATGTCGCCGCGCAGGATGAACTTGCAGAAGGCCACGGTTGAGACGAATCCGACCATGGCGAACAGCAGCGCCGCTTCGAAGTAGACCGTGGTCTCCTGGGCAATGCCATAGAGCATGATCAGCGCGATGGCGTTGATGACCATGGTGTCCAGGGCCAGGATCCGGTCCGGCATGCCCGGGCCGAGGACCAGGCGATAGAGATTGAGCAGCACAGCCAGGCCAATGGCGGCAAATCCGAAAGTGACGGCAGCGGCGATCATTCGAAGATCTCCCTGAGGCGCGCTTCGTAGCGCTGCTTGATGTCTCGCACCGTTGCCTCCGGATCGCCGGTATCAAGGCAGTGCACCAAGAGGCTGCGGTTGTCGGCCGAGAGGTCGCTGCTGACCGTGCCTGGCGTCATGGTGATGGTGCCTGCGAGAACGGCAATCGCCTCCGGGGACTTGAGCTCTAGCGGGATGCTCACGAAGACCGGCCGCAGTTCCTCGTTCTTCTTGAAGAGGATCAGGTAAGCCACCTGGACGTTGGCGATTACGATGTCCCAAAGCACCACCAGGCAGTAGCCGGCGATCCGGAAGGGTTTGTAGACCCGTGGCGCATCGGGCCAGAAGCGCCTGGTGAAGTAGGGAATGAGCAGGCCGAGGATCAGTCCGAGCACCAGAGCGCCCACACTGAACTCGTTCAGCAAGAGTAGCCAGACCCCGGTCAGCACGAGGGTCAGAAGGGGGTTCGGAATGACGCGTTTGAGCATCGGCTCGTCCTGCCTCAGAAATCTGACACGGTGAAGGGCGCCTCGGGGCCCAAGACGGCTGCGATGTAACCGCGTGGCTCGAAGAGTTGCGCCGCCGTGCCGTCGAGGAAGTCCATCACCGGGCCGGCAAAGGCCGTCAGCAGCACCGTAGAGAACAGCAGCAGGGCGATGGCCACCAGTGGCATGGCGGCCGGAGGTGCCGCGACTTCGGCCTCACCGGCACCTCCCTCGATCGCCGTGGGCTTCCAGAAGACCCGGCTGCCGGCGCGCGCGAAGCCCAGCAGCATCAGCACCGAGGTGCTAAGCAGCAGCACCCAGGCCCAGCTTCCGAGCGGCACCCCACGCACGCCGTCGAGAATCAGCAGCTTGCCAACGAAGCCACTCAGCGGCGGCATACCCACCATGGCAATGGCGGCAACAAAGAAAAGTGCCGAGAGCAGGCCGATGTGCGGATAGCGCGGTGCGGGCGCCAAGCTGTCGTCATGGCTGCCGCGCCGCTGAGCGACCTGGTCGGCCAGAAGGAACAGGGCCGCTGCCACGAAGGTGGAATGCATGAGATAATACAGCCCGGCAGATGTTGCCGTGACTGTGAAGGCGCCCAAAGCGATCAGCAGGGTGCCCATGGAGCCGATGGTGCCGAAACAGACCATCCAGCGCAGGCTGCGTGCCGCGACAACGCCCACCATGCCCAGCACCAAAGTGACCAGGGCCGCGGGCATCAGCCAGGGTGCGGCCAGCCAGGCCGCCTCGCCGGCCCCCTCGCCAAAGATCAGAGTAAAGACCCGTAGGATGGAATAGGCGCCCACCTTGGTCATGATGGCGAAGAGGGCGGCCACTGGCGCGCTGGCGGCGGCATAGGTTTGCGGCAGCCAGAAGTGCAGCGGGACCAGTGCCGCCTTGATCGCGAACACCACAAGGAGCAGCAGGCCGCCGGTGCGCAACAGTGCTTGATCGGCTTCAGGCACCAGCGGTACGCGCACGGCCAGATCGGCCATGTTGAGTGTACCAGTCACGCCGTAGATCAGGCCGAGCGCGATCAGGAAAAGGGTGGAGCCGGCCAGGTTGACGGCCACGTACTGGAAGCCGGCGCGCAGGCGTTCGGCGCCTGCGCCGTGAAGCATCAGGCCATAGGAGGCGATCAGCAGCACCTCGAAGAAGACGAAGAGGTTGAAGAGGTCACCTGTGAGGAAAGCCCCGGCAACCCCCATCATCTGGAACTGGAAGAGCGCGTGGAAGTGACGTCCCCGGGTGTCCCAGGTCTGCACCGCATACATCAGGACTAGCAGGGCAAGCAGCGAGGCCAGCACCAGCATCAGCGCCGACAGGCGGTCCAGCACCATCACGATGCCGAAGGGCGCCGGCCAGTTACCAAGGTCATAGACCTGCGGCGGCCCGCCGGTTGCCTGGATCAGCAGCCCAATGGACACGGCCAGCATGGCGGTGATGCCGGCGATGGAGAAGCAACGTTGCAGCACGATATCGTGCCGGGCTGCCAGGACGATCAGCGGTGCAACCAGCGACGGCAGAACGATGGGGACGAGGATCCAGTGGTTCATTCGCGCGTTCCACCCTCGGCAGTCTCACCGTCCACATGGTCGCTGCCGCTTTCCAAAAAGGAGCGCAAGGCCAGCACGACGATCAGGGCAGTCATGCCGAAGGAGATGACAATGGCCGTCAGCACCAGGGCTTGGGGCAGTGGGTCTGTATAGTTGTCCAACTCGAGGAGCAGCACCGGCGGGCGGTCGATGGTCAAGCGCCCCATGCTGAACAACAGCACATTCACGGCGTAGGACAGTAGCGCCATGCCGATCACCACCGGGAAACTGCGCCCGCGCAGGATCATGTAGACGCCTGCCGCGGTCAGCACGCCGACACCGCTTGCGAGGAGATACTCCATTGCCCGCTCCCTAGTGTTGCGAGGCGATCGGGTGAGAGCCGCCACCTGTTTCGGCGAGTCTCCCGATCCGCGAAAGATTGGCCAGCGCCAGCATCACCGCGCCCACGACCGTGAGGAACACACCCACGTCAAAGGCCATCGCCGTGGCAACCTCGAAGGTACCGACCACCGGCAGGGACACATAGGTGAAGTCGCTGGTCAGGAAGGGCCGCTCGGCGATCCAGGCGGCAACGCCGGTCAGGCCGGCAACCAGCACGCCCAACCCGATCACCGCGTGGTAGTCGACCCGCACCCGGGCGTGCGCCCATTGGAAGCCGCTGGCCATGTACTGAATGATCAGCGCGATCGAGACGACGAGACCGGCGATGAAGCCACCGCCCGGTTCGTTGTGACCGCGCAGGAAGATGAAGATGCCGACCAGGAGCGCGAACGGCAGCAGCGCGCGGGAGGCCACCACCAACAACAGCGGGTGAGAGTCAAAGGCTCGAGCCGTCTCCGGCACCCAGTTGGCGAGGCGCTTGCTGGCTTTTCCGTGCAGACTGCTTTCCAGTAGGGCGAAGATCGCCAGTGCAGCGATGCCGAGCACGATGATTTCGCCGTAGGTGTCGAAGCCGCGGAAATCCACCAGGATCACGTTCACCACGTTGGTCCCGCCGCCGCCGGGGTAAGAGTTGGCGAGGTGGAATTCCGAGATGCTGCCCGCAAAGAAGTCGCGCGTGGTGATGGCCAAAGTCAGCCCGGCGACGCCGAGACCGGCGAGGCCGGCCAGCACCGCATCGCGCCAGCGCCGTGGCGCAAATTCTGCTACCGGCGTCTGCTTCGGCAGGAAGTTGAGCGCGAGCAGCAGCAAGATCACCGTCACCACCTCCACGGAGATCTGCGTCAGCGCCAGGTCAGGGGCAGCAAAGTAGAAGAAACCGAGTGAGACGATGAGGCCGATAACGCCCACCAGGATCAACGTCAGCAGGCGACGATGGTGGAAGAAGACGAGCGTCAGACAGGCGGCGACGAGCAGCAGCCAGCCGATCAGGCCGAGGGGCGAAATCGGCAGCGTGGCGCGCGTGCCGGCACCGTGGCTGCCGCCGAAGAAGCCGGCGGCTCCGACCAGGATCATCGTCGCCACCATGGTGGCGAGGTAGCGCTGCAGCGAACCGTTCTGCAGGCCATCGGTGACGAAGGTCGCAGCCGCTGCCGTCCGGTCCACCAGACGGTCGAAGATGTCCTTGGCTTCAGGGCGCGGGAAGCGCTGGCGCAGGGCAACGAAGGTGCCGTAGCGCCACAGCAAGAGCAGACCAAGGGCAAGCGCGATCATGCTCATGATCAGGGCAGCGTTTACACCGTGCCAGATCTTGATATCGACGACCGGCGCGGTGCCGTTTGTGACCGCATTGGAAGCCACCTGGACCAACGGACCCGCGATGGCCTGCGGCAGCAGGCCTATGGCCACCACCAGCACCACCAGCAGACCGGCCGGCGCCCACATGCCAAACGGCGGGTCGTGGGGGTGGCTCGGGTAGTCGTGCCGCTCCTTGCCCAAGAACACGTGGATGGCGTAGCGCGCTGAATAGGCGACCGAAAAGACCGCGCCGACCGTGGCTAGAACCGGCAGGATCCACTCTTGCCCCAGGTAGTAAGTGTGGCTTGCCTCGTAGAGCATCATCTCTTTCGAGAGGAAACCGTTGAACAGCGGCAAGCCTGCCGAGGAAGCGGCGGCAATCATGGCGATGGTCGCTGTGATCGGCATCAGGGTAACGAGGCCACCCAGGCGCTTGGCGTCACGGGTCCCAACCTCGTGGTCGACGATGCCCGCGGTCATGAAGAGCGCCGCCTTGAAAGTCGCGTGATTGAGGATGTGGAATACGGCCGCGAGTGCTGCCATGGGCGTGCCGAAGCCCAGCAGCATGGTCATCAGGCCGAGCTGGCTGACTGTGGAAAAGGCAAGCAGGCCCTTCAGGTCGTCCTTGAAGATGGAGATCCAGGCGCCGACGATCATGGTCACCAGGCCGGCGGTCGCGACGATGTAGAACCACTCCGGCGTGCCCGCCAGGGCCGGCCACATCCGCGCCATCAGGAAGACGCCGGCCTTCACCATGGTGGCGCTGTGCAGATAGGCGCTGACCGGGGTGGGGGCGGCCATGGCGTGCGGCAGCCAGAAGTGAAAGGGGAACTGCGCCGACTTGGTAAAGGCGCCGCCAAGGATCAGCAGCAGGGCTGGCAGGTAGAGCGGAGACGCCTTGATCGCCTCGCCGGACTGCAGGATGACCGTGAGGTCGTAGGAACCGGCGATGTTGCCCAGGATCAGCATGCCGGCGATCATTGCCATGCCGCCCGACCCGGTGACCATCAGTGCCATGCGCGCGCCCTGGCGGCCCTCCGGCAGGTGCTTCCAGTAGCCGATCAGCAGGAAGGACGAGAGGCTGGTCAACTCCCAGAAGATCAGCAGCAGCAGGATGTTGTCGGACAGCGTGATGCCCACCATCGCGCCCTGGAAGAGCAACAGATAGACATAAAACAGGCCCATTGGGTCCTGCTTGCTGAGGTAGAAGCGCGCGTAAACGATGATCAGCAGACCAATGCCGAGGATCAGCAGCGCGAAAAAGAAGCCGAGGCCGTCCAGAAAGAAATTGGCATTGAGACCCAAGCCCGGCAGCCATTCGAATCGCGCCTGGATCACCTCGCCCCCGAAAACCGCCGGAGCGTAGCTCAACAGCAGGATGAGGGAAGTCAGCGTTACGGAACCTGCGGTCAGCGCGCAGGCGTTCCGGCCGGCGCGAATCATGAGCGCGGGCAGAATGGCCCCGATGAACGGTAGCAGGGCGATCAGGACGAGACTCATGGCTCTCCCTAGCGTTGGCCTGACGGTTCCGGAACCCCCCGGAAGGTTGGCGCAAGATTAGGGACCGCGCCTTCCGGGTCAAGAAAACCCGGACATGCCCGTGTCGGTTTTTTGTGAAGGTTAGGAGCGCGGCTGTGACTCGGGCAGCCAGGGCAGGAGCCGCCGGCCGAGAAAGTCGACTGCGTAGTAGAGCAGCAGCGCCATGGCGGTGAGGACCAGCAGGGCGGCGAACATCAGGTCGGTTTGCATGCGTGCATTGGCGTTGAGCATCAAGTGGCCCAGGCCCGCGCTAGAGCCCACCCACTCACCCACCACGGCGCCGATGGGGGCGACGGCCGTGGCGACGCGCAGGCCCGAGGTGAAGGCGGGCAGGGCGGCGGGAATCGCGATGTGGCGCAGGATGGCATAACGGGTGCCCCCCATGGTCTGGGCCAGCGCGAGCCAGCCCGGATCGGTGCGCCTCAGCCCGTCATAGAAGGCGGCCGTCACGGGAAAGAAGATGATCAATGTCGCCATGGCCACCTTGCTGGCCATGCCATAGCCCAACCAGAGCACGAGCAGCGGCGCCAGGGCGAAGACGGGGATCGCCTGACTAGCCACCAGCAGCGGCAGGAGCCAGCGGCGCAGGACAGTCGCCGAAGCCAACAGCAGGGCAGCTATGGTCCCAAGCAGCACGCCAAGCAGCAGGCCCAGGAGAATCTCCGCGGCGGTGACGCTGGCATGCCCCAGTAAGAGGGGCCAACGCTGCACAAGTGTTGCGCCAACGGCCTGCGGGCTGGGCAGGATGAAGGGCGGGACGGCCGTCACCCAGACCAGCGCCTGCCAGAGCAGCAGCAGCCCGAGTGTCACCGTCGCGGCGCGCAGCAACCCCATGGCTTATGCCCCTTCTTTGCGGCGAAGGGCGGCAAGGAGGCGCGCCTGCAGCGCCAGAAGGCTGGGGTCGTCTGGCGCGCGCGGCGGCATGCCCGGCGGCGCGAAGGCCTCGCTTATCCGGGCTGGTCGCCCCGTGAGCACCAGCAGGTGATGGCCCAGGCGCAGGGCTTCCAGCGGATCGTGGGTGACCAGCAGCACCGTGCGCCCGGCAAGCAGGCCACCGGCGAGGTCCTGGAGTTCCAGGCGGGTGACAGCGTCCAGCGCCGCAAAGGGCTCGTCCATAAAGATGACGGGCTGGTTCTCGTAGAGGGTGCGAGCCAGGGCGACGCGCTGACGCATGCCACCGGACAGCGCAGCCGGCACACTGTCTGCGCGCTCGGCAAGGCCAACCTGTTCCAGGAGATGCAGGCGGCGTGCGTGCTTTGGGGGCTGCCGGCGCAGGCGGTCGCCGAGCGTGACGTTATCCTGGACGTTCAGCCAGGGGAGCAGCAGGTCCTGCTGCGCCATCCAGGCGACCCGTCCCTGTAGGGCGGCGCCGTCGCTGGCCTCAATCTTGCCTTCGGCGGCGGCGTTCAGCCCCGCAAGCAGGGCGAGGAGGCTGGATTTCCCCACGCCGGAGGGGCCCAGGAGACAGCTCGTGCGTCCGGCCGGCAGGTTTAGCGAGAGGTTGTCGAAAAGCGCCACGCCCTCGTAGTGCAAGCGGGCACCGCTCAACCTGATGCCGGGGGCGGCATCCGGCGTATCGAATCCTACGGAAGACAAGGTCGGCCACGCTCCCTTCGCGGGCATTATCCCGGCAGGTTCAGGGGGTCGCGACCTGTCGTCGCCTCTCAGCCGCGCCTATAGCGGCTCCCCCGGTGCATCGGCAGAGACTATGCCGCGCTCTCGAGACGGGTTCCAGAGGAAAGGCGGTCGGCACAAGAGATTGCAGTCGGGGACTTGGAATGGGCCTGCAGCGTTACGATCTCTCGCGAGCACACTCACGAACAAGGAGCCATCGATGATCAACGCCAAGTCCCTCCTCGACCAGTTCATGGGATCGGGGGGTGCGAGCGGCCTAGGTGAGAAGGCACAAAGCGCCCTGGGTGGCGGCATGTCCGGTGGCATGTCCGGTGCCTTGGGCGGTGCGGCCGCCGGCGGCTTGCTGGCCCTGCTCGTCAGTTCCAAGGGCGCCCGCAAGATCGGCGGCAAGGCGTTGACCTATGGCGGCGCCGCGGCGGTCGGCGCTTTGGCTTTCCGCGCCTGGCAGAACTATCAACAAGGCAAGGCGCCCGGTGCTGCCGACACGCCGACGGAGCCGCTGTTGCCGCCCAAGGACAGCGCCTTCGATGCGGAGAACAGCGCTGCCGCAGACGGCCTGCCATTCCCGCTAACCCTGGTGCGGACGATGATCGCCGCCGCCAAGGCGGACGGGCATGTGGATGCCGAGGAGCAGAAGAAGCTCTTCGATCATGTCGATCGCCAGGGGTTCGACAACGAAACCAAGGCCTGGATGTTCGATGAGCTGCGCAAGGAGCAGGATGTCGCCGAGCTGGCGCGGGCGGCGCAGGGGCCGGAGCAGGCCGCCGAGATCTATCTCGCGGCGCGCATGACCATCGATCCCGACGATCCGCAGGAGCAGCGTTTCCTGCGCGAACTCTCCGCCAGACTCGATTTGCCGGGAGAACTGGTGCAGCACCTGGACGCGGAGGTGGAGGCTCAGGCGCGCGCCTGAGCCTCACTCAGACCCCCGGGAAGGTATCAGGCCGCGTCGGCCTGGACCTTGATGGAAACGATCTTGTCAGGCTTCGGCACGCTACCGGATGGGTCGCTTGCCGGCGCCTTGCTCAGGCCGTCGACCGCCTCCATGCCTTCCACGACCTCGCCCCAGACCGTGTACTGGCCATTCAGCCAGGAGGCATCGCCGAAGCAGATGAACCATTGGCTGTCCGCGCTGTTGGGGTCCTGGGTTCGCGCAGCCCCGATGGTGCCGCGCTTGAAGGGCGTGTTAGAGAATTCGGCCTTCAGCTTCCGCCCGCTGCCGCCGGTGCCGGTGCCCTGGGGACAGCCGGTCTGGGCCATGAAGCCGTCGATGACCCGATGGAAGGCCAGGCCGTCGTAGAAGCCGTCACGCACCAGCTCCTTGACCCGTGCCACGTGGTTGGGCGCCAGGTCGGGGCGCAGAGCGATGATGACGCGCCCGGAGGGCAACTCCATCACCAGTGTGTCTTCGGGCGCAGTCGCCATGTCGCCTAACTCCCTTACAAATCAGTCGATGTCAGCAAGCACGCGCATGCGCTCAATGCGGTCGGGTTCGTCGACCATGCCGTTGTTGGCCCGATCACCCTTCTTGATCGCGTCCACGGCCTCCATGCCAGAGAGCACCTGACCCCAGGCGGTGTACTGCCCGTTCAGGTTGGGGGCGCTGGCCAGCATGATGAAGAACTGACTGTTTGCACTGTCGGGATCCTGTGCCCGGGCCATGCCGAGAATGCCGCGCTGGAAGTGGCGGCGGGAAAACTCGGCTTCCAAGTCGGGCAGGTCCGAGCCGCCCATGCCGGTGCCCGTGGGATCACCGGTCTGGGCCATGAAGCCGTCGATCACGCGATGGAAGACGATCCCGTCGTAGAAGCCGTCGCGCGTCAGGGTGCGGATGCGCTCCACATGTTGCGGGGCGAGCTCCGGCAGCATCTCGATTTCCACGGTGCCGTGGGCGAGTTCCATGACGAGCACGTTCTCGGGGTCGGGCTCCGCCTCGGCCCGGGGCGCGCCCGAGCCGAGGAGGAAGATGGCCGCGGCAGCGGCGGTGAGCAGGCGGCGCATGACCTCAGCTCATCGCCTTCTGCAGGTTCTCGTCCAGCTTGTCGAGGAACTGGTTGGTGGTCAGCCATGTCTGATCGGGGCTGATCAGCAGCGCCAGATCCTTGGTCATGTGACCGCTTTCGACCGTATCGATGCAGACCTTCTCCAGGGTCTGGGCGAAGCGCACCACCTCCGGCGTGTTGTCGAAGGTGCCGCGGTAGAAGAGGCCGCGGGTCCAGGCAAAGATCGAGGCGATCGGGTTGGTCGAGGTCTCCTTGCCCTGCTGGTGCAGGCGGTAGTGGCGCGTCACGGTGCCGTGAGCCGCTTCGGCCTCGATGGTCTTGCCGTCGGGGGTCATCAGCACGGAGGTCATGAGGCCGAGCGAGCCGAAGCCCTGGGCCACGATGTCGGACTGCACGTCGCCGTCATAGTTCTTGCAGGCCCAGACAAAGCCGCCGGACCACTTCAACGCCGCCGCAACCATGTCGTCGATCAGGCGATGCTCGTAGGTGAGGCCCTTTGCGTCGAACTCCTTCTTGAACTCGGCGTCGAAGACCTCCTGGAACAGGTCCTTGAAGCGGCCGTCATAGGCCTTGAGGATCGTGTTTTTGGTCGACATGTAGACAGGATAGCCGCGCTGCAGGCCATAGTTGAAGCAGGCGCGCGCGAAACCACGGATCGATTCGTCGTGGTTGTACATGCCCATGGCGACGCCGGAATCGGGGAAGTCGTGGACTTCGTAGACGGTGGCTTCGCCGCCGTCGGCCGGCTGAAAGGTCATGGTCAGCTTGCCGGGGCCGGGCACCTTGAAGTCGGTGGCGCGGTACTGATCGCCGAAGGCGTGACGGCCGATGATGATCGGCTGGGTCCAGCCCGGCACCAGGCGCGGCACGTTCTCCATGATGATCGGCTCGCGGAAGACGGTGCCACCCAGGATGTTGCGGATGGTGCCGTTGGGCGAACGCCACATCTTCTTGAGATCGAACTCTTCGACGCGCGCCTCGTCTGGGGTGATGGTGGCGCACTTAACGCCGACGCCATGTTCCTTGATGGCATTGGCAGCGTCCACGGTGATCTGGTCGTCGGTGCGGTCACGCTCCTGCACCGAGAGGTCGTAGTACTTCAGGTCGATGTCGAGGTAGGGCAGGATCAGCTTTTGCTTGATGAAGTCCCAGATGATCCGCGTCATCTCGTCGCCGTCGAGTTCGACGACCGGGTTTGCAACCTTGATCTTTGCCATGGCCTCTCTCGTTTCCGCGTTCATCAGAAGGATCGCGCAGCCTCGAGGGCGCGCGGCGGGCGCACAATAACAGGCTTGCGGGAGCGGGCAAGACTCGCTCCGGCCGGTCAGGCCCACTTCCCGGTGATGTCGGCCCGGGCCGCGGGGCGAGCGCGTAAAGCCTCGGCCATCTCTTCCACGCCTGGAACGAAGCGCAAGAGCTCCAAATCAACTTCGCGCAGGAAGCCGCCCGCGAGCTGGGCCTGGAGCAGGTGGGACAGCGGCTGCCAGTAGCCCTGGATGTCGAGGACCACGATGGGCTTGTCGTGCAGGCCGAGCTGGCGCCAGGTCAGGACCTCGAAGAGCTCCTCCAGCGTGCCGAGGCCGCCGGGCAGGATACAGAAAGCCTCGGCCAGTTCCGCCATGCGCATTTTGCGCTCGTGCATGCTGCTGACCACTTCCAGGCGGGTCAGGCCGCGATGGCCGACCTCGTGGCGCATCAGGAAGTCGGGGATGATGCCGACCACCTCGCCGCCGGCCTCCAGACAGGCATCGGCTGCCGCGCCCATCAAGCCCACGCGCCCGCCGCCGTAGACCAGTTGAATACCTGCCTCTGCCACAAAGCGTCCCAGAGCCTGCGCGGCCTCTGCATAGGCGGGATCCTGGCCCGGCTTGGATCCGCAGTAGAGACAGATGGAGACGGGCAGGGGCATGGCAATGGTTCCGCTGTGGGATCGTTGAAAGGGACGTGGAGCAGGAGTGCACGCTACCGCTCCGACCCAAGGTCTTCCAGAGCCAGCCTGCGGCATGGAGCGACAGGTCCTGGTGCTCGTCATCCTTTATGTCACTCCCGCCGTTGCGCGCAGACGAGTTCAGGTACTACCTTCCGTGCGGTCTTTACCTTTTTCTCGTTTCTGCCCCTTGGAGTCGCCTTTCGTGAACCGTGTCGTCCTGGCGATCCTGGCACTGCTCGCAGCCGGTGCCCTTGCTTACTACTATCTGGGTCCGCCGCGCGATGGGCAGACGCCGGCGACCGATGTGGCGCCGGCCGAAACATCCACGCCTGACTTGCAGGGCGACGAGGGCGCTGAGGCACCCATCTCGGACGAGGAGAAGCCGCCGCGCCGGGAAGAGGAAGAGGTTGCCGAACCCCGTGAGGATGACGCGGCCCAGTCACTGCCGGAGCAGGAGCAGGTCGCAGAGGCGCGTCCCACGCAAGAAGGCGAGGCCTTTGACCGAGAGGAGCCCCCGGTCGAAAGGGACGAACGGCCGACCGCAGCCCCCGAAGCTTCAGCAGATGCGACCTCCGACGAGGCGGGCCCAGCCGAGACCTCTGTGACGGAAGAGTCGGCGAACGTTGCGCCCGGTATGGCGGGAACTGAGGTGACGGGAGAGGAAGTCGAAGCCGATCTCGGGCCGCAGTTCGATATCGTCCGGGTCGATCGGGCCGGCAGCGTGGTGGCGGCTGGGCGGGCGAACCCCGGTACAGTGGTGGAACTGCGTCGCGGCACGGAGGTGGTCGACAGCGTCGAGGCCGACAGCCGCGGCGAATGGCTGATGATCCCGCCGGAGACCTTGCCGGAAGGCGATCACGAACTCCAGCTCGTGGCGCGCGAGGCCGACATGGAGCGCCTGGGCGATGATGTGGTCATCGTCTCGGTGCCCTCGCGCAGCCCCGCCACCGGGGACACGGCGAGCGACGCCGGCCCTGTCGAGAAAACGGCTGGCGATGCGGTGTTGGACGAGGCGGAGCAGCCGGAGGCCCTGGCTGTGCTGCTGCCCTCCGATCCCGAAGCGATGCCGCGCATTCTTCAGGGACCACAAGAAGGGCTGGAAACGGGTGATCTGAGCCTGGAAACCCTTCGCTATGACGCGGAGGGGTGGGTCACGATCTCAGGACGCGTCACGCCTGAGGGCACCGTCTTTGTCTATATTGACGACGCCTTCGTCGATGATGTGAGCGGCAATGAAGAGGGACGCTGGCTGTCGCGCCCGGAGATCCAGCTCTCCGAGGGGCTGCATCAGCTGCGTCTCGATCAGGTTGATGCCGAAGGCAAGGTGCTGGCCCGGCTGGAAACCCCCTTCGTGCGCTCCGACTTCGTTGCAGACGCCGGCGCAGGCGAGCGTTTCGTGGTGGTCCAGCCCGGTAACAGCCTGTGGCGCATCGCCCGACGGAGCTACGGCCAGGGGATGCAGTACACACTCATCTTCCAGGCCAACCAGAATCAGATCCGCGACCCTGATCTGATCTACCCAGGACAGATTTTCCTCTTGCCGCAAGATGGCTGAACTCTGCGGTTTTGCTCGCTTGCGTGCCCATCTGTTGCATGAACGCATCACCACTGTGTGAATGAAGTCACGGATGCCGCTATTGTTCTTGCGTGCATCATAGAGCGGGTGTAGGCAGCAAACAGCCTCGTGCACGCTGTTCGCCGTGGACGAGGGAGAGCCATTCCCGGGTCGCGGGGTGTCCGCTTGAGTGGCGGCCCGCTTTCGGGGAGGTGCAATCGGCGCAGTGATTGGGCGCCGGACGCTGGTTAATGGGAGGTTCGAAGGTGACGGGTTTACTGCACTTGTCGCCGCTTTTGCACAGCTTGTTGACCAAGTTTGGCTTCCAATCATTGGTTATACGGTGTTAAATGTTGTCTTGGAACGAACACTGTAACCCTGCTGAACGGGGTTCCTCGTGCCCCGAGGAGCGAGCAGTAACCAAACCAACCCTAGGGGGACCTCTCGAAATGATTTCACTCCGCAAGACCTGCTTTGCAGTGGCTTCGGCCTTTGCGCTGACAATGGCTGTTGAGGCTGCGCCTGCAGCCGCACAGGTCGACTCGCACGGCCACGAAATGTGCAACCCGATCACCAACATCACGCCGCAGAACCCGATCCATTCCTTGAATGGCAATCTGGTGCTGCAGCAGTCGTCCTATCCCTGCCCGGTGGCTGAGGCCCCGGCTCCGGCCCCGGCTCCGGCCCCGGCCGCGCCGCAGACCTACACCGTGTACTTCGACTTCGATCGCTCCAACATCCGCGCCGACGCCGAACCGGTGCTGCGCCAGGCGCTCGAAGCGGCCCAGGCTGGTAATCAGAACTTCGCTCTGACTGGTCACACCGACACCGTCGGTAGCGCCGAGTACAACATGGGTCTGTCCCTGCGTCGCGCCGAGTCGGTCCAGAACTGGCTGGAGCAGCGTGGCGTTCCGGCTAATGCTACCTCGGTTGCCGGCCGCGGCTTCTCCGAGCCGGCCGTTCCGACCGGCCCGCAGGTGCGTGAGCAGCGTAACCGCCGCGTCGAGATCATCTTGCAGTAATTGCGGGATCATCCCTGACCCGATGGGCCGGCCCTTGTGCCGGCCCATCGTTTTTCTGGGCCAATGCATCGGACCGTGGCCACTGACCTTCCGTGAGCCACACCTTCGATTTCACGGTCTCCACGCTGCTCCCCGCCTGCTCCGGTCGCCCCATGGACTTTCTGCAGCTTCTCTTCCTCGCCCTGGTACAGGGCATCACAGAATTCCTGCCGATCTCTTCTTCCGCGCACCTGATCCTGGTGCCGGCGCTGACCGGTTGGTCGGATCAGGGGCTGATGATCGATGTGGCGCTGCATGTGGGCACGCTGGCAGCGGTCATGACCTATTTCTGGCGCGAGACCCTGCGCATGGCGGAGGGGAGCCTGTCGCTGTCCCGCGGTCGGCTCGACAGCGGGGCACGTCTGCTGTTGCTGGTCGTCATCGGAACGCTGCCGGTCGTGGTCGCGGGCTTTTCTTTGCGCGACCTCGTTTCCGGCGAGTTTCGTAACCCCGCCCTGATCGCTGGAACAACGATCGGCTTCGGTCTCGTGCTCTACCTGGCCGACAGGCTGGGGCGACGCCAGGCTGTCATGGAAGGGATGCCCTGGCGCCATGCACTCTTGATCGGGCTTGCACAATGCCTGGCCCTGGTACCAGGCACGAGCCGTTCAGGTATCACCATCACCGCGGCGCTCTTCCTTGGCTATCAGCGGGCGGAGGCGGCGCGTTTTTCCCTCCTGCTTTCAATTCCCACAACCGCAGCCGCCGGCCTGCTCATGGGCCGCGAGCTGTGGAAAAGCGACGACCTTGCCTTACAGGGCGATGCCATCTTCGCGGCCTTCTTTGCTTTCGTGGCGGCATGGCTGGCCATTGGTGGGATGATGGCCTGGCTGCGGCAGGCCAGCTTCACCCCCTTCGTGGTCTACCGCCTGGCGCTGGGGCTGGTGCTGCTGGGTTGGCTCTATCTCTGAGGCGCCCGCCACTTGGGTCGTCATTGCCCCACAGCAGGTGAGTGGCTAAGATTTGCGCGAAAGCGGCGGCCGGCGTGGGCCCGCCCTATTGACGCCATTGCATTAGCAGGAGGGTATGGTGGAAGCGATCATTGCCAAGGCGAAGGAGGATCTGGCAGCGTCGCTGCGCATGGCAGCCTGGTACGGACTGAACGAGGGCGTCTGCAACCACTTCAGCTATGCTCTGCCCGGCATGGACGACCGCTTCCTGCTCAATCCGCACGGCATTCACTGGTCCCGGGTCAAGGCATCGGACATCCTGCTCATCGATTCCGAAGGCCGGACCATCGAGGGCAAGACCGAGGCCGAGCTGACGGCCTTCACCATCCACGGTCGCATCCACGCCAACAATCCGCGCGCGCGCTGTGTCATGCACACGCACATGCCCAACACCACGGCGCTGGCGATGTTGGAGGACCCGACGCTGTTGCCGCTGAGCCAGCAGTCGCTGCGTTTCTGGGGCGATGTGGCCTATGACATGGACTACAACGGTCTTGCCGAGGATCGCGAGGAGGGCGATCGCATCGCCCGCGCGTTGGGCGACAAGAAGGTCCTCTTCATGGCCAATCACGGCGTGACCGTGGTGGGCGAGTCCATCCCCGAGACCTTCGATGCCCTCTACTACCTGGAGCAGGCGGCGCGTCTGCAGGTGCTGGCCTACTCCACCGGCCGCCCGCTGAATGTTGTGGGCGACAACATGGCCGGCAAGACTAAGGGCGAATACGAGAAGGGCGGGGCGCACTACATGCCGCACTTCGAAGGCATGAAGGCGATGATCGGCGACGATTTCCGCGACTAGAGCGGATCGCGTTTGATCTGTAACGCGCAGCGTTCAGAACAAATGCGTGAATCCGCTCTGAAGCAAGGGTGTAGAGCAGATTCACGACTCAAACCGGATCGCTTCGCGAACCCGACTTGAGTCGATCTGCTCTAGCTAGGGGCGCTGAGCCCGGCTTTGCGAGAGATAGACCTCAGCCGGGGGAGGGGGCAGCGCAAACGCGCGGTCGGTCACACTGCCCCTCTGCATGCTGCTATTGAAGCTTTTCTGCAATCCATAGCTTGATCAATGATTGTCGCGTAACGCCCAGGTGGCGAGCCTCTTTGTCCAGCCGGTCCACGACCCAGGCCGGGAAATCCACGTTCACGCGCTTGGGCTGAACATTGCGACGACGCGCCTTGGACCAGTCCACGGCATTGCTGACGTCTTCACCAGCACCGCGTTTCCGCGTGGTGTCCAGATGGCGACCAAATGTTTACTATCGATCTTGCCTTTCGATACAAGCTATTCCCAGCTTGGAGTGACGAAGAGCGCCGGCCCGGGCAGGGAGAGGACTTGGGCGGCGGGCTGTCCGCTGTGCCGCTCGGCAAACCAATGAGCCTCCATTCCGCTGTCCTGGCCCAGATCCTGCTCCACCACAAAGAGGCCTTCCGGGGCGGCAGCCGCCTGCTCACCGACGAGACGTTCCAGCAAATCCAGGGCGGCGGGCGCAGTCAGTCGGCCCTGGTGTTCGGCGTCATACGGTGGATCGAAGGGCAGTTCTTGGAGCGCATGCAGCTCCGGCTCCTGTGACTGGGCGAGACTGGTCGGCAGGCTGGAGTGGCAGGGCTGCAGGCCGCAGTGCTGCTGGTCGGCGTCGCTGACCTCCCGCCGGCCCGCGGCCACCAGATCGGCACGCATTCCCTGCAGCGGGCGCATGACGAAGCGCCACTCCACATGGGGGCCTTCGCCGAACTCTGCGGCAGGGGCCACGACCTCCGCGCCCAGTTCCTCAATGAGGTCCTCCCTGCGCTGCGGCCCGACATTGAAGCGGTCGGCGCGCACCAGGGTTACGGTGCTCGGACCGCCGGCCCCTTCCGGTGCGAGTTGCCGAGTCTCCACCTGGAATTGGGTGCGCGTGAAGGGTAGGGCGGGCTCTTCCTGCTCCAGGAGGAGCGCGGCGCGTGCCAGGGGCGAAAGCTCCGCATCGGGCCAGAAGACGCTGTCCGGGTTGGCTGGGAGAGTTTCTTGCAGCGCCTGGCTCATCGCCGGCACGTCCCGAGGTGTCGTGCCGGCCAGCCAGCCCTCGATGATCTCCTCCATGCTGCCGGCGACTTCGCTCCGCTCGTCGGCTTGACCGGCGGAGCGGTTGTCGCTGGATGCAGTGGGCAGCGGAACGGGCTGGGCGATGACATGCCGCTCCAGGCCCTCGAAGCCGTCGCGCCAGACCGAGATCAGCGCGACTCCCAGATCGCCCTCCTGCGGATAGCCGGCGGACAGCACCGCATCGAGGATGTAGGCTCGCGGACAGCCGCGCGAGGCCGGAATGCGCTCATCGGCATGAATCACCTCGCCCCGTCCGTCGGGATGCTCGAGGCTGAGTTGGTAGCCCCGCAGAGAGTCCGGCTCCCAGCAGTGGTCAGCGCCGCCCGGGCGCGCGACGGAGTCCAGCAGGAGTGTCATGGAAGCCAGTGGCGCCTGAGTGGGGTCGTCGGGATGCGGCGTGGATATGATCGCCTCGGCAGAGGCGTCGTGCACCTCGCCAAGGCCGCGGGCGAAGAGACGGGTGGCCGGGCGCTCGATTGCCAATCGCTCCAGTGTCCCTGCGGCGGCTTGCAGTGCATCGGCGCGCACCTGGCCGAGAGCGGCGTAGGGGGCAGCCTCGACCTCCATCATCTTTCGCTCATCCATGCGCGCGCGATAGGGCGTGCCTTCCACCCAGGCATTGCGGGGGAGGTCGACCACGAAGAGATTCGCGTATGGCAGGCCGGAGCCGCGCTGCAGGCCATAGGTCTCAAACGCGAAGTATCGGCCGTCCTCGGAGAAGCCGATGACATGATCGTGCGTGAAGCTGCCGGCGAGCGCCGGTGGGGCGAAGCACAGTAGGCCGAGGAGGCCGAGGGACTTGAGCTTTGCCATCATGCCTCCGACGGCTGCGGTTGAGCAGTGGGACCCGCCGCTTTGGTCTTCAGCTGGCGGAACTTCTCGGACATTCCTTCGAGACGGCTTTCCCACTGCGGGTCCGGCGACTGCCCCTCGATGGTGCGGAAGTAGGCCTGCAGCAGGCAGGCAACCGCCAGCGGCTCCAGCACCGCCGCCTTGATCGACCAGGCGAAGATGACGGCCAGGACCACACCAAGCGCAGAGAGACCGCCGGGGAAGAAATTTGCCACCAGGGCAGCCGGGGCCAGCATGGCGAAGAAGAGGATGATCGAGAGGCCGTAGACGAAGACCGCGATCCATGCCGCATTCTTGAGCATCGGGCGGTAGTTCTGGCCATAGAGCACCAGGGCGGTGCGTGCCGACGCCCAGGGATCGCTGGCCCTGGTGCGCAGCGCGTAGGCCAGGATCACTTCGTCGATGAAGCCGACGGCCACGCGCAGGAAGGCGTGCAGGATCGAGATCAGCTGCTTTACCCCGGGAATGGGCAGGATGGTGAAGATGCCGCGGACGAGGCCGGTGATGGCACGCAGCACACCCTTGACCAGCTGATCCACGGCAAAGAGGACACTGGCTTCGGCGAAGCGTTCACGCACCATCGCCTGGGCGTGGCCGATCTGGCTGCGTCCCTCCGGCATGGGGCGACGGTCGATCAGCTCGACCAGCACGGCGATATGACCGGCTTTCACCAAGTAGAGAATGTATTCGCGCAGCCAGTACATGACGCCCAGCACGATGAGAAAGCCGATGAAGCCGCCGCCGAAGGTCGCAGTGGCGCGAAAGCCTTCATCGCCCAGCGCCCCGATGCCCCAGCCCAGGCCAGCCCCGGTGCCCGTCACCAGCACATAGGCCAGCGCGGCGCCGAAGTAGACCGCCATGCGCAGCAGTATGAATGGAAGGGTTTGCAGCATCAGCCCGACGCTGCGCCCGAATGAAAAGTCCCACATGCCCGTTCAACCCCGCTTTCGATCTTGTGGCTTTTGTCTCTGACAAACCCGGTCGGATGGGCTCCTGGCCCATTCGGCAGGCACCGCTCTACCAAGACCTCTTGATCGCCGCCCCGTCCAAACGCAGGGGGCGAGCCCGTACCGACAGATTTCAGGCGGCCTGGCGCAGGGGCAGCGATAGCAGAAGGGCAACGAGATCGGCCTGTCGATTGGTATCCGTCTTGCTGAAGATATTGCGCAGGTGGAAGGCAACGGTCGTAGGCGAGACCGCCAGGGTTTCCGCGATCTCATCGGGTCGCTTGCCCTCGGCAAGCTTGATCGCCACCTGCGTCTCGCTGGGCGTGAGCTCGAAGAGTTCGGCCAGACACTGCGGGGAGAGGGGCTGGCGCTGCGCCGGGTTGGTCAGGAAGGCGATCACCGCCGGTTCGCTTTCCGCGGCCCCCGCAAGCGGCCGAGAATAGAGCACGGTGATAAGCTCTTGGTCGTGATCCTCGCAGCCGAGCCGCACCGATATCGAGCGCTCCTGCTCTGCGAGCGCTGCCTGGCAAAGCTCCTTCACGCTTCGCGGCAGCGGCGCCGGGAGCCGCGGAGCGCCACCGCTGGCGCCTGGCACCTCCAGAAGCGTGGCCGCAACGGGATTGGCGTAGCTGAGTGAGCCGGTGCGGTCGAAAACCAATACGCCGATGTTGAGCCGCTCAAGCAGGGTCTGCCCGATGCGCGATGCAGCCGGCAGACCTTCGCGCCAGCGGCGCACCTGGCGCAGGCGGGCATCGATGGTGGCCAGCATTAGGTCATAATCGATCGGCTTGGTCAGATAGTCGTCTGCGCCGGCGCGCTTGCCCTTGACCACCGCATCGCTCGGCGAGAGAGCGGTGAGGAACACGAAGGGCACGTCGGCCAGGAGGGGATGATCGTGCCGCAACCGCTCCAGGACGCAGTATCCATCCAGGCCGGGCATCATGATATCGCAGAGAATCAGGTCCGGATGCAGCGACTGCAGTGCCGCCAGTGCGTTCGGTCCGCTCGCCGCTTCCACCACCCGATAGCCGGCCTCGCGCAGTTCGTCGGCTATGTCGGCGCGCAGGTGCGGCTCATCCTCGCAGCAAAGGATCAAGGGCGCGTTCTCGCTTCCGGACTGCGTCATCGCTTGCTCCTGATTTCTGAGGTGCCTGCCCGTGGCAGCCAGAGGGTAAAAAGCGACCCGCTACCGGGCCAACTTTCCACAGTTACATCTCCGCCTTGCAGCCGGGCGAGGTCTCGGGCGAGTGCCAGTCCCAGGCCGCTACCCGGTTGGCTTGTTGCATTCTCCGCGCGATAGAAGCGCTCAAATATCCGCTCCAGCTCGGCAGGTGGGATCCCTGGACCCCGATCGGCCACAGCCAGGGCTACGTAATTCCCTTGGGTGAAGAGGCGCAGTTCCACCGGCGTGTCCTCGGCGCTGTACTTCAGCGCGTTGGAGAGCAGATTGCCCAGGCTGTGGCCGACAAGGGCGGGGTCGCAATGTGCCCGTGCCTCCGGATTGGCTGCCGACAATTCGATGTGACGATTAGGATGGGCCTGCCGCGCTTCGTCCAGGGTTTGCTCTACCAGCGGGCCCAGCGCCTGGACCGCGGGTTGGGGTTCGATCTGCCGGTTGTCGAGTCGTCCTGTCAACAGCGCGGTGTCCACGAGACGAGTGACCCGTTCGACCGCATTGCGCACAATGGTCTGGCGCTCCGCGACATCAGTGGCGGTGATGCCCTCCCCCTTGCGCACCAGCCGTTGCATTGCACTGTCGATCACTGCCAGCGGCGTGCGAACCTGATGTGAGATCATGGCCGCGAAATCGCGATACCAGGCACTGGTCTGCCGTTCGCGTTCCAGTAGAGACTGCAGGCGGCTCGCCCGCAGCCTGGCCAACTCTCCCGCGTGCAGGCGGCGCTGGTTGCGCATCAGCGCCCATGACATCAACGCCGTGCCCAGCAGCGCGCCCACCACGGCCAGGATGACCGTGCGCTGTATGCGCCGGTAGTCGTCAAGACGCGCGGCAGCAGTACTCCACTCCTGGGTCATGACCTCGCCTGCCAAGCGGTTGATCTCCGGTTGGAGCGCCATGGCTTCCTGGAAGAGCGCGGCGCGCGCCGCCGGGCCGGTGCCCTTCTGCAAGGGGTCCTGCTCCAGCAGGCGGGCGTGCAAGGAGCGGACGTCGCCGGCACGCCCGATCTCCTGCAGGTAGCGCTGCTGCGGCCCCTGGAGCAGGAGATTGAGGCGCGAAATCGCCATGTCATAGCGGTGCTCGACCGTCGTGGCGCTGGTGCCTTCAAGGTCCGCGGCGGCATTGGCCAGCAGCAGCACCTCCATCTGGGTCTGGCTGACCACCCAGAGCATGTTCTCCGTGGCGGAGATGCGCATGTCCCGCTCCAGGCTCGAGGTCTGGGTCAGCGCAAAAATCAACAGACCGAAACTGACCAGAATGAGCGGGATGAGCGACCCATAGGCGACGAGGATCGACCGCCGCTGCGGCAGGAGCGCTCGCAGGCGTGCAATCATCGGACCTCGAGTTCGTGCAGTTGCCAGACCCAGCGCATGTCGAAGCGGATGTCCTCCAGCTCCTCATGCTGGTCGCGTGGGTAGACGACCCAGATGGGCCCCTTGTCTCGGGGACTGAGCGGCTCCCCATCCATGGAGAGCGCGCCGATCACATCGTAGTCCCGGACATCGGACATGGGGATGACGATCTCGTAGTCGTTGAGCGCCCGGGCGACGATCTCTTCCCCCTCGGCACCGAGGCGCTCCAGAAGGTCCCGGAGCAGAAAGCCGCGAAAGGTCTGCTGCCCATGGGTGACGCTGGTGCCGGTTTCCAGCTCGACCTGCTCCAGTGCTTCAAGTTCCGCACGGGTGAACTCTGCCGCTTCCTGCTCAATGGAGCCCTTGACGGTTAGAATAATTGTATCCGCACGCGCGAGTGGCGCCGAGAAACAGGCCCAGGCGCTCATGAGGATTAATAGAACGCCCCACAGCGCTACCGCATTGCAGTGACTGCTGTCCGGGTCATCGCGGGTCATCCGTTTCTCCTGCTTCCGCAGCTTGTGTCCAGTTTTTGCCGCGCATTTGCCACAGCACTTGCTACCAGAGCACGACAAGCCAGAGTCCCCACCCCGCAATCAGGGTTTACACAAGTTTTCTCTCCGAACGAAGGGGGGCGAAGCGGCTTGCATCGTATTAGCGTGGAGAAAGCGGATCCGGAGATTGTATGGGAGGATCCAGCTCTCCCTCTTGTAGAAAATTGGCGGGCTTTGTCGCTGGAGGCCGCTTCGCGATGGCGCATTGGGCAGAGGCCAAACCCGAGTCGCGCTACGGTGGCGCGGGCGCCCGGCAGCGGCCTGGGCGGCTTTACCAAACGCTACGGCCCTTGCTCGACCTGAATGGTCCGGATGTTGCGCATGAGGGTCCTTGCCCTCTGCGGCTGGAACGGCGTTATCAATCGGGTCTGATGAATGCCCATCCCCATAGTGGGGAAGAGCCCAAACCGTTGCCGATGTCTCGGGAATGAACAGGGAACGCGATGGCGGTGAGGGTGGGATTCGAACCCACGAAGGGCTGTTAACCCTTACACGCGTTCCAGGCGTGCGCCTTCAACCACTCGGCCACCTCACCCGCGGGGCCGGAAGTTAGCCAGATGCAGGGGGGGATGCAACGACCTCTTAGCGCTTTTCCTCCCGGAGGAGGAAGAAACACTTGGGCCGCGCCTTTCGGGCCGTTAGCCTCCAGGGAAAGCGGGCAGGGAAGGCAAGAATGCGGGTCGTTAGCGAAATTTTGGGTTACGTCTTTTTGGCGGTGACCGTGCTGCTGTTGGCGCTGGAACTCTGGACTTGGCACAGCACCCAGGCTGACTTCCGCTTCCGGCCAATCGGCCTGTTCTGGTACAGCATCGACCCGGCCAGCCTCAGTTTGACTCAGGCGGGTATCGAGCGACACCTGCTGCCCTGGCTCTGGGATCCACTGCTGCTGACCGTGTTGAATTGGGGCGCAGTGCCGGTCTTCGCCATCCTGGCGGTTTTCTTCTTCGCCATGGGGCGCCGGCGCTGAGTTCGGTGGCGATGCCGGGATTCTTTCGGGCTCGGGTGCCTGGGCGTTGCTCCTTTGAAGCTGGTCCGGACTCGCCCATGAGATCTGAAACCTTGTGGTTCAGATTTACCGCGATCCGGTCTAGAGTCGATTTCTCCGAAACAATGGCGGGGTTGCCCCAGGATGCGAACACCACGTGACGATGGCTTTCGTATGCCGGCCGAGTGGGCGCCGCACGCCCGCTGCTGGATGGCCTGGCCTTGCCGGGAGAGCCTCTGGGGTGATGGCCTGGAGGCCGCGCGGGACGGCTATGCCGCCGTGGCCAAGGCGATCGCGGAGTTCGAGCCGGTGACCATGCTGGCGGAGCCCGACTGCCTGACCGACGCCTCCGTGCGCTGCGGCAGCGGCGTTGCCTGCATGCCCATGGAGATGGACGATTCCTGGATGCGCGACAGTGGCCCGACTTTCCTGCTCGGGCCGGATGGGGCGCTTGCGGCCGTGGACTGGGTGTTCAATGCGTGGGGGCAGCGCTATCGCCCCTATGATCGTGACGCGGCCCTGGCGCGGCAGGTCATCGACTATGTGGGGGCCAAGCGCTATCCGGCGCCTTTGGTGACCGAGGGCGGTGCCCTGCACGTGGACGGGGAGGGCACGCTGCTGGCCGTGGAATCCTCCCTGGTGAACGACAACCGTAACCCCGGCAAGAGCCGTGACGAGATCGAGGCGCTCCTGCTCGCCTACACCGGATGCAGCAAGCTGATCTGGCTGCCGGGCGGCTTGCACGCCGATGAGACGGACGGGCATGTGGACAATGTCGCCTGTTTCACCAGCCCCGGGGTCGTGGCGGCCGTGGTCACCGAGGATCGGGAGGACCCCAACTGGGAGGCACTTCAAGCCAATCTGGAGGTGCTGCGGAGCACGACCGATGCGGTGGGCCGAGAACTCACGCTGGTGCCGCTGCCGCTGCCCAAGGCGGTCGAGGACGGGCAGGGCGGTCGCCTGTCGCTCTCCTACGCCAACTTCTATGTGGCCAATGGGGGTGTCATCCTGCCCGGGTTCGACGATGCGGCGGACGACAAGGCCTTTGATACCGTGGTTGAGCTCTTCCCCGGCCGCCGCGTGGTGCAGGTGCCGGTGCTCGACATCCTGCGTGGCGGCGGCGGCATTCACTGCATCACCCAGCAGCAACCGGCACCGCCTGCCGCGCCGGATGAAACCGCTACGGGTGAGGCAAGCCCTGACGATCGGGCCTAAGGTTCCTCGTCCGACTCGTCTTCCACCAGGGTCCAGATGCGCGTGTGCTCTTCGCTGCGGCTTGGCAGAATGACGCGATAGCGCTCGCGGATGTGGTAGGCGTCGTCCAGATGCCGCTCCATGGCCAGCAGGGTGCCGATCTTGTGGTCCTGGGCGAGAGAAGCGGCATGGTCGATCTCCTCGCGCGCGGCCGGCAAGGCTGCACCAAGATCGGGCGCGCCATAGTGCTCGACGAAGTGGCGGGCCAGGCGTTCGACGGCAGCGAAGTAGTCGGCTTCGGCCACCTCGGCCACTTCCACCAGCGTTGAGCGTCCGAATGACCCGCATCCCAGCCAACCGCTGGAGAAGGCCAGCCGATCCTTGCCCTCATAGACGGCCGGATTGCGTTCCAGGAAGGCGAAGGTTCCCGGCACGGCCCATTCTCCAGGCTCGGCGGCCCGGGGGAAGATGCGCAGATCGCTCTGGTCGAGGCGCAGGGTGCGGGGAAGCTTCAGCATGGTGCCTTCACAATAGACCGGCGGTGCAAGATCAGAAACAGGTGGTTTCCGATCGAAGGAATATGCGCGCGCCAGACTGACCAGCCTCATCTCAATTTGCCGCCCTTTGCTTTGATCCAGCGCAAAGCGCAACGCAGGGAACAGCGCCAGCATGGCTGCGCAAATCTCCTCTCTTCCACCATGTGCAGGAGTGAACCCTATGACAAAACAGAGTGAGCAATCGAAGTCCCCGGCATTGCAGCGCAGTGCCTTGCCGGGTCACCCCCTGACCAGTCTTCGTGAACAGATGGACCGGCTGTTTGATGATTTCCTGTCCGGGGGCGTTGCGCGTCCCGGAAGCTTCTGGGACACGCGCTTTGGCGGTGGGTTGGACCTACAGGTGCCCAGCATCGACCTCGTCGAAGAGGACAAGGAACTGGTGGTCACCGCAGAACTGCCGGGCGTCGACGAGAAGGATGTCGAGATCACGCTCGACCAGGGCATCTTGTCCATCCGCGGTGAGAAGAAGAGCGAAAGCGAACGTGAGGAGGGCCGGACCCGTGTATCCGAACGGCAATACGGCAGCTTCGAGCGCAGCATCGCCTTGCCGGAAGACATCGATGAGGAGCAGGTCAAGGCCCACTATGACAAGGGAGTCCTGACCATCCGCGTCGGTCGCAAGCCGGACGCCGTGCGCAAGGCCAAGCGCATTCCCATCGGCTCCTGAGCCTCCGCCGCAGCGGCTTTACCTATGCCCTGAGGTCTGCGCCAAGCGCGCAGGCCTCAAGGCCGCATTTGGCCGGAGGCCGGCGTCAGCGCTTGCGCGCCAGGGTCAAACCGTCGCCCAGAGGCAAGAGAGATATCTCCACCCGCTCGTCGCCGTGGAGCTTCTCGTTGAAGGCTTGCAGCGCCAAGGTGTCGGCCTCCTGCTTGGCGTCCAACTCATCGGCAGGGCGTAGTACCGCGCCATTCCACAGCACATTGTCCACCAAGATGAGCCCGCCGGGACGCAGCAGCCTCAGGCCCTGCTCGTAATAGCCATCGTAACCCGTCTTATCCGCGTCGAGGAACAGCCAGTCGTAGGCGCCGGCCCCGCCTTCCTTCAAAAGCGCATCCAGGGTATCGCCGGCCGGCCCCAGGCGAAGCTCGATCTTCTGGGCCACGCCGGCGCGCTCCCAATAGCGTCGGGCGATGCCGGTCCACTCCTCGCTGAGGTCGCAGCAGACAAGGCGCCCGTCCGCAGGCAGCGCCTGGGCTGTGCAGAGTGCCGAATAGCCGGTGAAGGTGCCGACCTCGATGCCGCGGCGCACCCCCATAAGACCGGCCAGCAGGCGCATGAACTGGCCTTGGTGCGGGCTGATCTGCATGCCCGAACGGCTGCTAAGCGCCGCCACTGTCTCCTCCCGCAGGTCACGCAGCACCGGATCTTCCCGCAGGGAAACCGAGAGCAGGTAGTCGGTGATCTCATCGGTGATGTTGATCTGCGATGACATGGCAGGTCCTTTCGTTCGAGCCGCTGTGCGATCGGGTCCTGTGCACTCAGGCTGCAGTCACCGGCTCGCGTGTTGCCAGGAAGCGTACGTCCGGTGCGCCGTCCTGACCATCCTGCAGATGCCAGGCGTTGCGCGCCATAAAGACAGGGAAGCCTTCGTGATCCTCGGCCAGATTGGCCTTATTGCGATCGATGAAGGCCTTGAGCTTGGCCGGTTCGTCGGCCTCGACCCAGCGGGCGGTGTAGTACTGCGTCGCCTCGAAGATCACCGGTACGTCGTACTCGGTGCGGATGCGGTCGGCCAGCACGTCGAACTGCAGGCCGCCGACCACGCCGACGATCCAGTCGGCGCCGATCATTGGCTTGAAAACTCGAGCCGCCCCCTCCTGGGCCAGCTGCTCGAGCGCGCGGCCCAGGTGCTTGGCCTTCAGGGGGTCGATGGGGCGCACCTTCTGCAGCAGTTCCGGCGCGAAGGCCGGCAGGCCGCGGAAGTGCAGTTCCTCACCCTCGGTCAGGGTGTCGCCCAAATGCAGGACGCCGTGGTTCGGGATGCCGATGACATCGCCGGCCCAGGCCTCTTCGGCCAGCTCACGGTCGCGGGCCAGGAAGAGCACCGGATTGTGGATCGCCAACTGCTTTCCGGTGCGCACCTGCTTCAGCTTCATGCCGCGCTTGAAGTGGCCGGAGGCAAGCCGCACGAAGGCGATGCGGTCGCGATGCTTCGGATCCATGTTGGCTTGGATCTTGAAGACGAAGCCAGCCACCTTTTTGTCCGACGCGGCCACCTCGCGTTCGGCTGCCGGCTGCGGGCGCGGCGGCGGCGCGAAAGCGGCGATGCCATCCAGCAGTTCGCGCACACCGAAGTTGTTGATGGCCGAGCCGAAATAGACAGGGGTCTGCGTGCCCTCGCGGTAGCGATCGAACTCGAAGGAGGGGCAGAGGCCGCGGGCCATCTCAACCTCTTCGCGCAGCTGCGCCACGGCGTGGTCGGGCAGCAGGGCGTCGAGCTTGGGATCTTCCAGGCCGTCGCAGGCCTCGCCCTCGTCGGGCCGCTCGCCCTTGGAGCGCTCCAGCAGGATCAGCCGGTCGCGCAGCAGGTCGTAGCAGCCGCGGAACTGCCGGCCCATGCCGATGGGCCAGGAGGCCGGGGTGACTTCCAGCGCCAAGGTCTCCTCGATCTCCTGCAGGAGCTCGAAGGAGTCCTGGGCCTCGCGGTCCATCTTGTTGATGAAGGTGATGATCGGCACGTCGCGCAGTCGGCAGACCTCGAAGAGCTTGCGGGTCTGCGCTTCGATGCCCTTGGCGGCGTCGATCACCATCACGGCCGAGTCCACCGCGGTGAGCGTGCGGTAGGTGTCTTCGGAGAAGTCCTCGTGGCCTGGGGTGTCGAGCAGGTTGAAGGTGCAGTCGCCATAGTCAAAGGTCATGACCGAGGTGGCGACGGAGATGCCGCGCTCGCGCTCCACCTTCATCCAGTCGGAATGCGCCCGGCGCTGGTCGCCGCGCGCCTTCACTGCACCGGCGAGCTGAATGGCGCCGCCGAAAAGCAGCAGCTTCTCGGTGAGTGTGGTCTTGCCCGCGTCAGGGTGGGAGATGATCGCGAAGGTGCGCCGCCGCGCCACCGGCGGCGGCAGCTCCGCTGCACCCGTCGATCCGGCGGCACGATCCAATGCCGTGCTCATGAGGCTTCAATCCTGTTTGCTGTTGCACAGGATGTAGCGCATGCGGCGGCGGCGTGAAAGCATCGGCTGCAGGATGGTCGGCTGGGAGAGTTGTGCCGCTGCAAGCCCTCTGCTAAGCCCTTTTTCGCCTTGAGCCACAACGAACAGGAAGCCAAAGCCATGAGCGCCATCCTCGACATCCGCGCGCGCGAGATCCTGGATTCCCGCGGCAACCCCACCGTGGAGGTGGATGTCACGCTGGAAAGCGGCGCCTTCGGGCGCGCCGCAGTGCCCTCCGGTGCCTCAACTGGCGCCTATGAAGCGGTGGAAAAGCGCGACGGCGATGCGAGCCGCTATGGCGGCAAGGGTGTGCAGCAGGCGGTCGAGGCGGTGAACCACGAGATCTTCGACCTGCTGTCCGGCTTCGAGGCCGACGACCAGGTAGCGCTGGATCACGCGATGACCGAGCTGGATGGCACGGAGAACAAGGGCCGGCTGGGTGCCAATGCCATTCTCGGCGTCTCGCTCGCAGTCGCCAAGGCCGCGGCGGAGGAAGCGGGCCTGCCGCTCTACCGCTACATCGGCGGCGCCTATGCCCGCAGCCTGCCGGTGCCGATGATGAACATCGTCAACGGCGGGGCTCATGCGGACAACCCCATCGACGTGCAGGAATTCATGATCATGCCCGTCGGCGCCGAGAGCTTCGCCGAGGCCCTGCGCGCCGGTGCCGAGGTCTTTCAGGCGCTCAAAGGCAAGCTGAAGGCCGCCGGGCACAACACCAACGTGGGCGACGAGGGCGGCTTCGCGCCCAATCTCAAGTCGACCCGCGAGGCCCTGGACTTCATCATGGCCGCCGTGGACGCGGCCGGCTACAAACCGGGTGAGGATGTGGTGCTGGCCCTGGACTGCGCCGCCACCGAGTACTTCAAGGACGGCCGCTACGAGATGACGGGGGAGGGGCTCAGTCTCGACGGTTCGGAGAAGGCGGCATGGCTGCAGGACCTGGCCGGCGCCTACCCGATCGTGTCCATCGAGGACGGAATGGCCGAGGATGACTGGGACGGCTGGCAGGCGCTCACCGCCGCCATCGGCGATAAGGTGCAGTTGG
This sequence comes from Aquibaculum arenosum, assembly GCF_029222965.1. GTDB lineage: Bacteria > Pseudomonadota > Alphaproteobacteria > Kiloniellales > DSM-21159 > Aquibaculum > Aquibaculum arenosum. The sequence goes on from NZ_JARHUD010000001.1 coordinate 482,552, forward strand.
TCGGCGACGACCTCTTCGTGACCAACCCGGTGCGCCTGCGCGACGGCATCGCGCGCCAGGCCGGCAACGCCATTTTGGTCAAGGTCAACCAGATCGGCACCTTGAGCGAGACCCTGGAAGCGGTGGAAACGGCGCTGCGCGCCAGCTTCGGTGCGGTGATGTCGCACCGCTCCGGCGAGACCGAAGATGCCACCATCGCCGACCTCGCCGTGGCCACAAACTGCGGTCAGATCAAGACCGGCTCCCTCTCCCGCTCCGACCGCCTGGCCAAGTACAACCAGCTCCTGCGCATCGAAGAACAGCTCGGCCCGGCTGCCGTTTACGCCGGGCGCAGCATTCTGCGGGGGTGAGTCCGCGGCGGGTGAGTCCGTGGAAAGTGAAAGGCCTTCCGGAGCGTCTTGCGCAGAAGGCCTTCAACTTTATCCGCCCCAGAGTCATCGCGTTTGCTTGAGTTCGCTTTGCGGCCCGTTTTGGGGAGCTGCATGGGCCGGAGGCAGATAGGTAGGCTCCGGCCCCGACCGGGTCACATCAGGATAGCGATGATGATGATGACGATCAGCGGGGCGCCGAGGAGCCAGGCAATGAGCGCGGGCATTGGACTGTCCTTCTAATGATTGGCCTAAATGGTCGGCCCGAGTGGTTGGCCGTAGCGACGGCTTAGCGGGCGAGCGTCAATAGGGACGGCCGTAGTGGCGGAAGGAGATGCGCCGATCGCGGTGCTGGCCGCCGGTGGACGCGCCAAAGTAGGCGGCCGCGGCGCTGACCAGCAGGGTGGCTGCCACGACGAAGGCTCCGATCACGGCGGCGATGCGCACTTGCTCGGCCATCTCCACCGCCTCTGCGCGCAGTTCCTCGGCCTCAGTGGCTACGGTTTCCACCTGTGCCTGAGCCTGTTCGGGCGAGAGCTCGGTCTCTGCCGCGACGATATTGGCGAGGTGGGTCCGATCCTCCTCGCTCACTTCTCCGGCGGCCAGGCTGCGGCTCAGCACGGACGCGATTTCGCTGCGTGCCTCGGCCGAGGGCAGATTGCCGTCGCTGCGCAGCATCCGGCCGGCATACCCCTCGATCTCCTCGGTCGCCATTTCGCTGGCGCTGCCGGCGAGGCTTCCGGCCGCGCTGGACGCGCCGCCCAGCAGGCCGCCGACACCGCTGCTCGCCATGAGCACGGCCAGCAGAGTGCCCAGCGCCCAGACCAGCACGCCATGGGCGCCATCACGCGTCTCGACCTCTTCGGCTGGGGCATCGCCCAGCGGTCGACGCAGCCGTCCGGTGATATAGCCACCGGCGGCGAAGCTTGAGATGGCCACCCAGATGAACCAGATCCCCGCCGCTATGGTGACCCAGCGCAGGGAAACGCCTTCGCCAGGTTCGGCGGACACCATGGTGAGGCCGATGGCGCTGCCGAAGGTGATGAGGACGAAGGAGAGCGCGGCGGCAAAGAGCGCCCCACCGATAATGGAGGCCCAGTCGACATAGGTTGCCGACCCGGACGGCGTGGCCACTGCGGGACCAACGGACGCGGCGGCGGGCTGTGCGCCCGGCGCGGAAGACAGGCTGCTCGGCATCGGAGGCCCTCCCTTGCTTTTTATTGCGATCAGGCCAGGCCGATCACCGACAGAATGAACAGGATGACGACAACAAGGCCCACGAGATAGATGATGCTGTGCATAACCAGTCCCCCTTTCGCAGCAGATAAGACATCGGCGCCCGACAGAAGAGCCGGCCGCTTGGGAGTGTTAACCCGGGCGCCGTTGCTCGGTTCCCGTCACAGCAACACAATTCCTGCTTACAGGCTGTATGATTGCATGATAGCGTGCGGGCACTCGGGGATGGATGGGTCACGAACAATGATCGGCCAGCAGCGGATTCAGCGCCGCAAGCTCTACGAAGAGGTCGAGCATCAGCTCCGCGAACTGATTGTCAGCGGCAGCCTGAAGCCGGGCGACCGCTTACCCTCCGAACATGAACTGATGGAGCGCTACGGCGTCGGCCGACCAGCCGTGCGCGAGGCGCTCTTGACGCTGGAACGTCAGGGCTTCCTGCGCCTACGTAGCGGAAGCCCTGCTGTGGTCACACGGCCGTCACCGGCAATCATTCTCCAGGAACTGACCACCTCGGTCCGGTCATTCATGGCCGACGAGGTGGGGATGCGAAACCTCCAGGCCGCACGGCGCCTGATTGAATGTGCGCTGGCCCGTGAGGTGGCGCAGATCCGGACCCAGGCAGACGTCGAGCGCATCGCGGGGGCCTTGAAGGACCAGGAGGATGCTCTTGGTGATCCCCGCCGCTATGAGGGCGCCGACGTCGCCTTTCACACCGCGATCGTTCGCAGTGTGTCCAATCCGATTTTTGAATCGACGCAAATGGCGCTTGCCTCTTGGCTGCTGGATCAAAGGCACACGACCTTGATGCTGCCAGGCCGGGATGTTTCGACACTCGCGGAGCATAGGGCGATCTTCGACGCCATAGTGGCAGGTGATGCCGACGCCGCGGAACAAGCAATGGCGCGGCACTTGGAACGGACGGTCGAATGCTATTGGGCCGCCGTCAACGGGCGGATGGTTGAGGACGAAACGCCTCCCCAGTCGCCGTAGCGCAGTCTGCAAACAGTGAAATCAGTGGGAGGAAGAAAAATGCGTATTCGCAATTTGGTAATGGCCGCAGCTGCGGCGGCATTCAGTGTCGCAGCCATTCCCGGAGGCGCCCAGGCGCAGGACAAGGAACTGGTGTACCTCACGCCGGGTCTCGATCTGCCGTTCTGGCGCTACCTTTCCAAGGGGGTCGAGGCCGTGGCCGAGGAGAATGGCTACAGCTTCCAGGCCCTGGATTCGCGCAACAGCGCCCAGACACAGCGACAGAATGCACAGGATGCCATTGCGCGCGGTGTGGATGGGATCGTCATTTCGCCAACCGATAGCTCCACAGCCCCGGCTGTCCTGGAGATGGCGCAAGAAGCCGGTATTCCGGTGGTGATTGCCGATATCGGGACGAACAGCGGTGAGTACGTCTCCTTCATCATCTCCGACAACTACGATGGTGCTCACGGCACGGGCGAGGCTCTTGCCGCAGCCATGAAGGACAAGGGATGGGAAGACGGCTCTGTGGGTCTCGTCACCATCTCGCAGGCGCGCAAGAACGGCCAGGCGCGGACCGCCGGCTTCCGTGATGCGATGAAAGAAGCGGGCATCGAAAATGAAGCCGGACTGCAACAGATGCAGTCTTACACCGCAGATGAAACCTTCCGCTTTACCCAGGACATGCTGACCGCAAATCCGGAAATGCGGGCGATGTTCATTCAGACGGACCAGCCGGCAATCGGTGCGCTGCGGGCGATCCGTGCTGCGCGTCGCAGCGGCGAGGTGCTTGTCGCCGCTTTTGACGGCATTCCGGAGTTTGTCGAACTCCTGCAATCCGGCGACATCGTCGCGTCCGGCATGCAGCAGCCCTACCTGATGGGCGTGCGTTCGGGTGAGGCGATGATCGAGCATCTGGACGGTGGCACCCCGGACAAGGAAATCCTCGTGCCGATCCTGGTCGTCACCAGCGAGAACATCGAGGAACTGCTGCCGACGGTGCGGGAGACGGTGTTCGCCAACGAAATCGACTAGAGCTGATCAATAGGATCGCATCAAGGGTTCGGCTGTTGCCGGAACCGTCTTGATTGGTCGTTTTACGGTGATCAGCTGGCGGGCCATAATGCCCGCCAGCTGCCTTCCCGCTCCGAAATGAAGTCGGCGATATTATGGATGACGTCACGAACGATAGCGGAAGCCAAGTAATTCTCCAGGCTTCACAGGTTTGCAAAACATTCGGTCAAACCCGTGCACTGGACAATGCAGAGTTCGAGCTTCGGGTTGGAGAGGTGCATGGCCTGTTGGGAGCAAACGGCGCCGGTAAATCCACCTTGTCGAAGGTCATCGCCGGTCATGTGTTCCCGGATTCGGGAAAGATAATCTACCGAAACCGCGCGTTGAGTCTCAGATCAGCACGCGAGGCGCTCGATTGTGGAATAGCAATCGTGATGCAGGAGACGAGCCTGGCGCCGGATATGTCAGTTCTGGAGAACATTTTTCTCCCGGAACTGGGGAAACCGGGTCGCTTGTCCTACCGAAGGCTGCGTCAGCAAGCGAAACGCATTCTTTCCGACCTTGTTCACGAGCACGCCTTGCCACTGGATACTGAGGTGCGACGCCTCTCTTCGGCACAGCGGCAACTTGTGGAAATAGCCAAGGCCCTGGCGCTTGATGCCGGTTTGATCATATTCGATGAGCCCACGGCCTCCTTGAGCCCCAACGAAGTCGAACAGCTTTTCGGCATCATGGCTAATCTGCGCGCGAACGGAAAAGCGTTGATCTTCGTTTCGCACAGAATGGAGGAAGTCTTCGCGATTACCGACCGGGTTACCGTGATGCGCGAGGGCGCAACGGTTGCCAAGTCGGTTGCAACACGCGAACTGACTCAGACCGACCTGGTCCGACACATGGTGGGGCGTGAGATCGGGTCCATCTATGCGGTGCCCGGCCTGCGTTCGCCGGAGGCAGGGGCGGAGGAAACATTCGCCGTCGAGGGGCTGCGCGCCCTGCCTGCGGTGAAAAACGTGAGCTTTCGCGTTCACCGCGGCGAGATTCTGGGTCTTGGGGGGCTGGTGGGAGCCGGTCGCTCCGAGACGGCAGAGGCGCTGTTTGGCTTGCGGCCCTATCAGGCCGGCACGATCAAACTGAATGGCAAAGCCTTCCGCCCAAGGAAGCCGCGCGATTGCGTAAAGGCCGGCATCGGATTCGTGGCGGAGGATCGCAGGGTCCAGAGCATCGTCCCCGATTTATCGGTGCGCGAGAATCTGCTCCTCGCCCACCTGGGTGCCCATTCTGGCTTCTTGCTCAACTACAGCTCTCGGCGTGAGAAGATTGCGGAGCTGCTTGACCTACTCGACATGCCTGCGAGCAGACTGCTGGATGCCAACATGCTGAACTTCTCCGGCGGCATGCAGCAGAAGATCATCATTGCGCGCTGGCTGATGCTGAATCCCAGTGTTCTGATTCTCGACGAGCCGACCAAGGGCGTTGATATCGGCACCCGGTCATCGATCTACTCCATGCTGCGCAGGATAGCGGAGCGTGGTGTTTCGATCGTGATGATTTCTTCGGATTTCGAGGAGCTTCTCGGCGTCTGTGAGCGGATCATCGTAATGAGTGACGGCCACACGATCGCAGACCTTCCGAGCGCGCACCTCGATGAGGAGAAGCTGACCTTGCTTGCGGCGCCGCGCACGTCGACGGAGCGAAACACGAAACTGCTGCAGGAACTGACCCAACGCTACGGCGGCGCAGGTTTCTGGGCCATTGTCGATGAAGGGCGGGTCATATGCCTGAATGCCGTGGTGGCAGAGGCCAGCGCAGACCCTGGTTTCCAAGCCGGGGAATCGCCCAGTTTCGACCAGACGGCAATCCCGACCGCCTTACAGCACCCGCAGGACGACTTCGTCGCTGAGCCGAACGGAGAGCGCCGCACCTTCCTCATGCCGATCCCCAGCAAACGGGGGCACGATCTCGGCTGGATCGGCCTGGTAACAACCTCACCGACACCACCCTCGGTTCAGAACGTTCGTGATCTGGTCATCGGGTTCTCGGCTTTGGACCATGAGGTGGAAGCAGCATGACACAAGAAACGAGAACTATGCAGTCATCGGTTGATCTAAAACGGCTTTTGGGGCGCGTGGGCAACAGTTTGGAACTGCGCATGCTTGGTTTGGCACTCGCCATAGCCGTCGTTCTTTCAATCATGTCGCCCTACTTCCTCACAGCCAATAACTTGATGAACGTTCTCGACCAATCTGTCGTGATCGGGATCGTCGCCATTGGCATGACCTTTGTCATCCTGACAGGCGGGATCGACCTCTCCGTTGGTTCTGTCGCAGGACTGACCGGGGTCATTCTCGGTTTGGCCTTGCAGGACTTTTCCATTCCGGTGGCAATCGCCATGGCGATTGCTGCAGGCGGGTTAATCGGCCTGTTCTCCGGGGTTCTTATCGGATACTTCGGGCTGGCGGCCTTTGTGGTGACGCTGGGCGTCATGGCCATCGGTCGCAGTCTCGCCTACATTTTCTCCGGGCAGACCTCGATCAGTTCCATTCCCATGGAGCTGTCGGACCTGGTTTACACGACGGTGCTGGGCATTCCGACAAACGTCCTCTGCCTGGGTCTGTTGTACCTCCTGGCCGGCCTCTACTTGAGCTACACCAAAGGCGGGCGGACCATTTATGCCGTTGGCTCGAACAAAGAAGCGGCGCGTGCGGCGGGCTTGAGCGTGCTGTTTTACAGCATACTCCCCTACGTGATCTCGGGCATGTTTGCGGCTGTGGCGGTGACCTTCCTGACGGCGCAGATTCTGTCGGTCGACCCCCTGACGGGCAACCTTTTGGAACTTGATGCCATCGCGGCCGTCGTGATCGGCGGTGCCAGTCTCTATGGCGGACGGGGCTCGATTGCTGGCACGTTGATCGGCGTGGTCATCATGGTGATGATTCGCAACGGCTTGAACCTGCTGGGCGTGTCGCCCTTCTGGCAGGGTTCCGCCATCGGCGCGATCATCATCTTCGCACTCTTGATAGAAAGCCTGCTCAGCCGCCGGTCGCGGGCTTGATTGGCTACCACCGCCGAGTAAACGGAGGTTTTACGATGGGAAATCCGACAACGAACGTTCGACTCTATGGCACGGAAGAGCAGGTGCCTGACCCGATCGTATTGCGGGCCGGTAAATTGACGGCAGAGCTAGACGCCGGAAACCTCCGCTACATTCGACTGGACGGCATCGAGTTGATCCGTGCGGTTTCCTACATCGTCCGGGACAAGGACTGGGGCACCTACAACCCAACCATCTCTAAGCTTGACGTGAAAGAGACGGCAGCGGGTTTCACCGTCCACTACGATGCAGAGGTTGGCGACAGCCAGCAGAGCTTCCGCTACAGCGCGATTATCAAGGGATCGAGCGACGGTCGCCTGTCCTTCGCGGCAACCGGCGAAGCCTTGTCCGACTTTCTGACCAACAGAACCGGGTTTGTCGTCCTGCATCCAATCGACGGCGTGGCAGGTCATCCTGTTCACGTCGAACATGTGGACGGCCGCAAGGTGGACAGCGCCTTTCCGGAGATCATCGACCCCTTGCAGCCCATGATGGATCTGCGCGCACTGACCCACGAGCCGGTTCCCGGGCTGAAGGTCACCTGCCGCATGGAAGGTGATACCTTCGAAATGGAGGACCAGCGCAACTGGACCGATGCCTCCTACAAGACCTATGTCCGCCCCCTGGCTCTGCCCTGGCCCTATAAACTGGAGCAGGGGTCAACATTGGAGCAGCAGGTCACGCTGGAGGTTACCGGAAGCCCCTCGCAGGCGCGCAATCGCAAGCAGGGCACAGCTACCGTTTCGATCGGCGACCCGGTGGGGACAGTTCCGCCGCTCGGGATCGGGCTGGAACCGGAGCTCGTCGCAGCCACCCAGCAGAGGGTCGCCGAACTTTCGACCGCGCGGCCGCATCACCTGGTCTGTCATTTCGATCCACGGCAGGGGCATGGGAAGGCGGAGCTTGCCCGGGCGGCGGACCTCGCACGATCGCTAGGCTGCGAAGCCTGGCTTGAGGCCGTGATTCCCGGCGTCGAGGATTTCGCCTCAGACATTGCGACTCTCGGCCGGATGGCGGCGGAGATCGGAGACCCTTTTGTGGTGGTGTTGCTGTCTCCCGCGCCGGACCTGAAATGCACCCTTCCCGGAAGCCCGTGGCCGCCTTGCCCGCCGCTCGAAGAAGTCTACAAGGCCGGCCGCATAGCCTTCCCGAACGCGAAGCTGGGCGGCGGCATGTTCAGCTATTTCACCGAGCTCAATCGCAAGCGGCCCCCAACGGATCTGCTTGATATCGTGACGTTCACGACCAGCGGCCTCGTGCACGCCGGCGACGACCGTTCGGCGACCGAGGGATTGGAATCGCTGCCCTACATCGCGAAGAGCGTTCGCGAGATCGCCAAGGGAAAGCCCTACCACGTGGGGCCGAGCGCCTTGGGCATGCGCGCCAATCCCTATGGCGAGGCGCCGATGGACAATCCCGACAACATCCGCCAGGCCATGAACAGAATGGACCCGCGCCAGCGCGGCTTACTGGGTGCGGCCTGGAACCTCGGCTACGCTACGCATTTCGCCAAGGGCGGCGCGCAGGCGATCAGCCTTGGTGGCGGAGTGGGGCCCTTCGGTCTGGTTCATGCGCCCATGCCTTATGCACAGCCCTACTTCGATGAAGCCGAAGGATACTATCCGGTCTTCCACGTTTTCCGCGGTCTGGCCGGGAAGCGCGGCGCGGTGCTGCTCGACACGCACTGCGATTCGCAGCGCGATGTGCAGGCCATTGCGCTGGAGGGTGACAACGGCCGGGAACTCTGGGTGGCGAATCTCCTCAGCGAGAGCAGGACCCTTGTCCTGGAAAATGTTGATGAGCTTCGTCGCTGCGTGCGACTGGACGCCGATAGCTTTGTCGAAGCGTCGAAAGATCCAGAATTCATGGATCGCCCTGGCGAAGCCTTCGATGGCAACAGCGCGGAGATCGGGCCCTACGCGGTCCTGCGCTTTACCGCCTGAGGCGCGAACATTCGCCAAGCGACTCCATAGCCCCACCCGCCTGCGACAATCTAGCGCTTCCGCCGGGTGGGGGCATTGTGGTTGCTTGCGGAGACTGGAAACTTGTGGTGGGAGAGAGGCTATGCGTGTCTTGGTGGCGGCTGTGACGCTGGGTGTGCTGTGGGCCGGGGCGGCCGCAGCGCAGGAGGTGCGGGTGGATGATCCCTGGGCGCGGGCGTCCATCGGCATGGTGCCGAACTCCGCGGCATACATGACCATCCACAACCGCGGCAGCGAGCCGGAGCGCCTGGTGGCGGTCAGTGCTTCGGTGGGCGTGCGCGCCGAACTGCACGATCACGTCATGGACGGTGAAGTGGCGCGCATGCAGCAGGTCGGGGCCATTGAGATTCCGGCAGGTGGGAGTGCATCGCTGGCTCCGGGCGGCTTGCATATCATGCTGATGGGGCTTGCCGAACCCCTGGCTGCAGGGGATAGCATTGACCTCACGCTGAGCTTTGAGCGGGCGGGCAATTTGGAGGTCGAGGCCGAGGTGCGCCCGCTGCGCGAGGGAAATGAGGGGGCTGGCCACCAGGGTCACGGCGCCGGGCACGGGCAGGACCCAGTCCAGGACCAAGAGTGACGCAGGCCCTCGGCAGAATCAGCGGTAGCAGGAGCCCAGACAGCAAGAGGGAGCGCGGCATGGATGCGGAGGTCACGGAAATCGATACGCGCGGGCTGCGCTGTCCCTTGCCGGTGCTCCGCGCGCGTAAGGCCATAGCCGCACTGCCGGATGGCGCGCGGCTGCGTGTGCTGGCGACCGACCCCGACTCGCGGCAGGATTTTCGCGCCTGGTGCGAGACCAGCGGCCACGAACTGCTGGAGCAGAGCGAGAACGGCGAGGGCATCCTTGTGCACCTGATCCGCAAGGTCGGGTGAGGGGAGCGGGGCGGCACCTCATCTCGCTGCAGCCGACAGCTTGTTGCGGCCGGCAACATTCTGAGTAATCCTCTTATGCGGGCAGACTGTGGCCCAGGCGAGGGCAGGGGACCGGTCGGGAGACCATGACGAACTCATGAGCATCTGGGGCAAGATCGTCGGCGGTGCCGCCGGCTTCGCACTGGGCGGCCCCCTGGGCGCCTTGCTGGGCGGATTGGCAGGCCATGCGGTGGACCGCATGCGCGACAGCACCGAAGAGGCGCTGATTACCGAGCGGGAAGGGCGGCAGCCGGAAAACGGGCCGGAGAAGTCCATTGCCTTCACCATCGGCGTCATCGTGCTTGGCGCGAAGATGGCCAAGGTGGATGGTGCGGTCACCCGCGACGAGGTGGCGGCCTTCAAGGAGGTCTTTCAGGTTCCGCCCGACGAGATGCGCAACGTCGGTCGGGTCTTCAATCAGGCGCGGCGCGACGCACGCGGCTTCGAACCCTACGCCCGGCAGCTCGGCCGCATGTTCCGCGACAATCCCCGGGTGCTGGAGGAGTTGATCGACGGCCTGTTCCACATCGCCCGAGCAGACGGAGCGGTGCACGACGCGGAGATCGAATATCTGCACCAGGTCGCCCGGCATTTCGGCTTCTCCGAGGCTGAGTGGGAGCGCATTCGTGCCGCCAATGTCGGACCGGCCGAGGACGACCCCTATGTCATCCTGGGTGTCACTCCCGATGCGGACGAGGAGACCCTGCGCCGCACCCATCGCCAATTGGTGCGCGAGCATCATCCCGACCGCCTGATTGCCCAGGGCCTGCCGGAAGAGTTCGTCGATCTCGCCAACGAGAAGCTGGCCCGCATCAACCGCGCCTGGACCGAAGTCAAGAAGCGCCGCGGCCTGCGTTGAACCACCCTGTTGAACCACTGGGTTGAACCGCCGGGCTGGACCGCCGGGCTGGACCGCCATAAGAGGCCGTCTTGTCTCTTGTCCCTTCTGGTTATCCCGGAAAGAATGCAACCCGCTTGGGGGAGCGATGCCGCCCCGCCCGACCACATGCGGTGGGGCGATAAGCGGTGGCAAAGCGCCTTTGACGCAGTCCAATCGCTGGATGGTGTGCTCCTTGCGGACCTGAGGCGGCGGGCTGTTCCTCGTGGCCTGACCGGTGCAGGCGCAACCGACAGCAATTGGAGATCGAGATGAGCAGGGACGTTACAGTGAATCGCCGCGGCTTTCTGGCGGGCTCGGCGGCCGTTGCCGCGGGCGCGGGGCTGGCCACGCCGGCGATCGCGCAGAGCCGGATCGAGTGGGACATGGTGACCGCCTGGCCCACGGGCGCGCCTGGGGTGGACGACAATGCCCGGCGAATCGCACAGCAGATCACCGATCTGTCCGACGGTCGCATCGTGATCAACGTGCACGGCGCCGGTGAGATCGTGCCGGCCTTCGGCGTCTTCGATGCGGTCTCGCAGGATGTGGCGCAGATGTACCACGCGGTGCCTGCCTACTGGACCTCCAAGAACAAGGCCATCGGCCTGTTCGGCTCCTTCCCCTTCGGCTTCACCGCGCCGGAGCAGATGGGCTGGATGTATCACGGCGGTGGCTATGAGCTTTACGACAAGATCTACGACAGCTTCGGGCTGAAGGGCTTCATTGCCGGCAACTCCGGCCCGCAGTTCTTTGGCTGGTTCCGCAACGAAATCAACACGCTGGACGACCTGCACGGTCTGCGTATCCGCACCACCGGCTTCGGCGGCGAAATGCTGCGCAAGGTTGGCGTGGCCGTGGTCAGCCTGCCTGGCGGTGAGATCTTCCAGGCGCTGCAGGCTGGCACCATCGACGCGGGCGAGTTCATTGGCCCCTGGAACGACTTCGCTTTCGGCTTCCACCAGGTGGCTCAGAACTATTACGCGCCGGGTCCGGGCGAACCCTCCTCGGCCGAGGAAATCGGCATCAATGCCGCCGCCTACAACGACCTGCCCGAGGACCTGCGCCAGATCATCACCACAGTGGCGGCCGCCGTCTCCGAGGACATCACCACGGGCTACGATATCAACCACGCCCGGGCGCTGAAGACCATGGTGGAGGAGCATGACGTGCAGGTGCGCATGCTCTCCGACGAGATCGTCGCGGGTCTTGCCGAGGCCACCAAGGAAATCGTGCAGGAACTGCTGGACGATTCCGACGAGACCGTGCGCGAGGTGATGGCGAGCTATGCCAGCTATCGCAACGAAACCGCGACCTTTGCGCGCTACAGCTACGCGGCGCAGATGAACGCGCGCACCTTCGACTTCCCCGAGGCCTGAGGCCGCGGGACCCTTCCGGCGGCCGCGCATCCCGGGAGCCTGACCGCTTCTTTGGGATGTGCGGCCTCACTCTTGTTGTGGCGGAGTGTGGAGCATGACCCATCTGCTTGCCGTCAGCCGTCTGCTCGACTGGCCCTCGCGGGTGATCGGGCGCTGGCTCTATTGGCTGGTGGCCGCCATCGTGCTGCTGAAGTTCTCCACGGTGGCCATGCGCTACCTCTTCTCCTCTACCAGCATCAAGCTGCAGGATTCGGTCACCTACGCCCATGCCACGCTCTTCATGCTGATGGTCGGCTATGCCTACTTGAAGAACGACCATGTGCGCGTTGACATGATCTACGGCCGCCTGTCGCGACGCGGACGGGCGTTGATTGACTTGGGCTGCATCTTCCTCGGCATCCTGCCGCTCTGTGCGCTGCTGCTCTACTTCGGCTGGCCCTACGTGGCCGCCTCTTGGAAGATCCGCGAAGGCGCACTCTTTTTCGGCGGCCTGCCGGGCACCTATTTGCTGAAGACCGTCGTCCTGGGCTTCGTGCTGCTCCTGTTCCTGCAAGCCATGGCCATCACCCTGCGCTGCATCGCGGTGCTGGCCGGTGAGGAGGTGGAGGTCTTCGGCGCGCCCTGGGAGGAGCCGCAGTGACCGGGATGCCGCTTGACCTCCTGATGTTCGCCGGGCTCTTCGTCCTGGTCCTGATCGGTGCACCCATCGCCTTCGTGCTGGTGGCCACGGCCGTGATCTTCGGGCTGATCGGCCTATCGTTGGGCGAACTTAACTTCAACATGATCGGGGCGCTGCCCAGCCGTATCTTCGATACTATGGTGTCGGAGGCCCTGATCGCCATTCCGCTGTTTGTGTTTATGGGCATGGTGCTGGAGCGCTCGCGCATCGCGGAGGATCTGCTGCGCACCATGGGCGCGCTTTTCGGCGATCTGCGCGGTGGGCTGGGCGTATCGGTGACGGTGGTGGGCGCGCTGCTGGCCGCTTCCACCGGCATTGTCGGCGCGACCACGGTGACCATGGGTCTCATGGCCCTGCCGGTGATGCTGCGCTACGGCTACAATGCCTCCTATTCCAGCGGCGTCATCTGCGCTGCGGGCACTCTGGGTCAGATCATCCCGCCGTCGACCGTGCTGATCATCATGGGCGAGGTGCTGGCCTCGGCCTATCAGCGTGCGCAGCACAGCCAGGGGAACTTCGCCGCCAAGACCATGAGCATCGGCGAGCTCTTCGCCGGCTCGCTCCTGCCGGGGCTGATGCTGGTCGGCCTCTACATTGTCTATCAGTTCGTTGCGGCGCGCCTGAAGCCCTCGCTTGCACCGCCCATTCCGCCGCGCGCCATCGAGGAGGCCGGTGGCAAAGCGGGCGCGGCACGGGTCAGCCGCCGTGAGGTTCTGTCCGTTCTGATCCCACCGCTGGTGCTGATCGTGGCGGTCCTAGGCTCGATCCTGGGCGGTATCGCCACCGCGACCGAGGCGGCGGCGGTGGGGGCTGTGGGGGCGACCCTACTCGCCGGCATGCGCACCGGGCGCAACACCTGGGCGCTCTGGGTGGCGGTCCTGGGCCTCGTCATCCTGATGGTGATGGCGGCCAATTTCGACCTGCGCCTGGGCCGGCCCAATCCGCCGACCGCAGATCAGGTGGTGCTGGCGATTGCGGGAGCCATTGCCTTGGCCTGTGCCGTCGCCATCGCGGTGATCTGGCGCGATCTCGGCCGCACGGAGATCCTCCGGCCGGCGATGAGCTCCACGGCGCGCACCACCAGCATGATTTTCACGCTGATCATCGGCGCGCTGCTCTTCTCGCTGGTGTTCCGTGGATTGGGCGGGGAGGAGCGTATTCGCGACCTGCTCGATGCCACGCCCGGCGGGCCGCACACGATGATGTTCTTCGTGCTCTTCATGATGTTTCTCCTCGGTCTCTTCCTGGACTACGTGGAGATCACCATCATCGCGATACCGGTGGTGGGACCGCCGATCCTGGCCGCGGGCATCGACCCGATCTGGTTCGGCGTGCTGATCGCGCTGACACTGCAGACCTCGTTCCTCACTCCGCCGGTGGGCTACACCCTGGCCTATCTGCGCTCGGTGGCGCCGCCCAGCGTGTCGACGCTGCAGATCTGGGGCGGTGCGGTGCCCTTCATCCTGCTGCAGCTGCTGGCGGTGCTGATCGTCTACAGCCTCCCCGGCCTGGCCACCTGGCTGCCGGGACAACTGTTCTGAGAAATGGTTCCCCCTGACCGCTGCTTAAGACAGGCGGCAGTCAGGGGGCAGGCATCAGAGCGGATCGCGTTTGTTCTGTAACGCGCAGCGTTCAGAGCAACCGCGTGAATCCGCTCTGAATCAAGAGTGTAGAGCAGATTCACGACTCAAACCGGGTCGCTTCGCGAACCCGATTTGAGTCGATCTGCTCTATAGCTTGCCGGCAAGGGCGACTTCGAAGAGCTGGCGGCAGTCGGCAGCGGTCAGGGGACGCGGGTTGCCGCCGGCGGTGGGATCCTTCTCGGCCATGACAGAAAGCTCGTCCAGGCGTGCATCGTCCACGCCCAGTTCCGCCAGGGTGTGCGGGATCTGCAGCTCTTGCCGGAAGGAGAGCACCCAATCGAGGAAGCCGGCGTAGTTCTGCTCGCGCAGGCCGAGCCAGGCGGCCAGGCGGCCCAGCTTGTCTTCGATCGCCGGCCGGTTGAAGGTCAGGACGTAGGGCATGAAGACCGCGTTGGTCAGGCCGTGATGGGTGTCATAGACCGCACCCACCGGGTGGGAGAGCGCATGGATGCCGCCCAGGCCCTTCTGGAAGGCGACCGAGCCCATGGAGGCGGCGGCCAGCATGTGGGCGCGGGCCTCCACGTCGCTGCCGTCGGCAAAGGCGCGCGGCAGATAGTCCTTCACCAGCCGCATGCCCTCCACCGCGATGCCTTCGGCCATGGGGTGATAGCCGGGCGCGCAATAGGCTTCCAGGCAGTGGGCCAGGGCGTCCATGCCGGTGGCGGCGGTGATGTGAGCCGGCAGCCCCACCGTCAGTTCCGGGTCGGAGATCACCACACCGGGCAGCATCTTCGGATGGAAAATGATCTTCTTTGTGTGGTCGCTCTCGTCGGTGATCACGCCCGCGCGCCCGGTCTCGGAGCCGGTGCCGGCGGTGGTGGGGACGGCGACGATGGGGGCGATGCCCGCCGGGTCGGCACGCTTCCACTCGTCGGTGCGGTCTTCGAAGTCGGTCCAGGGCAGGCTCTGGCCGCTCATGAAGGCGATCACCTTGCCGGCGTCCAGCGCGCTGCCGCCGCCGAAGGCGATCACGCCGTCGTGGCGGCCGCTGCGGAAGGCCTCGATGCCATCGGCCAGATTGGTGCCCGTGGGGTTGCCCTTGATGTTGGAGAAGAGCCCTGCCTCAAGCCCGGCCGCGCGCAGCGACTGCAGTGCCGCCTCCACGATGGGCAGGGCGGCGAGGCCCGGGTCGGTGACCAGCAGCGGGCGACGCATGCCCTGGCTTTCACAGGCCTGGGGCAGGTTCTTGATGCGTCCCGGACCGAAAAGGATCTGGGTCGGGAAGCTCCAGGTGGCTTTGAGATGGCCGGCGCCGGACATGCGATTCAACTCTCCTGCAGGTGGGCGTGATGATGGTTGCTCTTGGTACGGCCACAGGCCGGCGCATGGCAATGCCCTGCCGGCCTGGCTTGTAACGGAAGCGCCGGCGAGGGGCCAAGGATGGCCCCTCGCCCGATGAAACTCGATCAGATTCGCTCGAAGAGGCGAGTGACCTCCAGGTCGGTGACGCGGCGGTCGAACTCGGCCTGCTCCCAGCGGCCGGTGTGGAGATAGTGCTCCACCACATCGTCGCCCAGGGCCTCGCGCAACACCTCGGAGCGCTCCAGCGCCGACAGGGCGTCGCGCAGGGTGTGCGCCACGTCGGGCACTTCCTTGGACTCGTAGGCATTGCCGGTAATGGGCGGCGGCAGTTCCAGGCCCTTGTCGATGCCGTGCAGGCCGGCGGCGATCATCACCGCAAAGGCGAGGTAGGGATTGCAGTCTGAGCCGGGGATGCGGCACTCGACCCTTTGGCCCTTGCCGTGGCCGACGACGCGGAAACCGGCGGTGCGGTTGTCGAAGGACCAGGCGGCCTTGGTCGGCGCGAAGGAACCGGCCTGGAAGCGCTTGTAGGAGTTGATGTAGGGCGCGAAGAAGTAGGTCATCTCCTCGGCAAGTGCGAGGTTGCCGGCGATGTACTGCTTGAAGAGGTCCGGCATGCCCTCGGGCGAGCCGCCGGGCCCATCGAAGAGTGCGGCCGAGCCGTCAGCCTTCCAGAGCGAGGAGTGGATGTGGCAGGAGCTGCCGGCGAGGTCCGTGCGGTACTTGGCCATGAAGGTGATGGCCCGGTCCCGGGCCCAGGCGATCTCCTTGGCGCCGTTCTTGTAGATCGAATGGTTGTCCGCCATCGCCAGGGCATCGCAGTAGCGGAAATTGATCTCCTCCTGACCCGGGCCCCATTCGCCCTTGGAGACCTCGACAGGGATGCCTGCGCCTTCCATGCCCAGGCGAATGGCACGGATGATCGGCTCTTCCTTGGTGGTCTGGAAGATGTGATAGTCTGAGATGTACCAGCCGGCGTGATCGAGGTTCTTGTAGTCCTTCTCGTGCGCCGTCTTGTAGGTCTCGTCGAAGAGGTAGAATTCCAGCTCCGAGCCTTTCATGGACTTCCAGCCGCGCTCGGCCAGGCGCGCCAGCTGGCGCTTGAGCACCGAGCGCGGCGCGTGCGGCAGCAATTCGCCGTGGTGGTCGCAGACGTCGGCCATCACCAGCGCCGTGCCTTCCAGCCAGGGGACACGCCGCAGCGTGGCGCCGTCTGGTTTGATCACGAAGTCGCCGTAACCCTTTTCCCAGGACGCGGCCTTGTAACCGGGCACCGGCTCCATATCGATGTCGGCAGCGAGCAGATAATCGCAGGCATGGGTCTCTTCATGGACCTGCTCGAGGTAATAGTCTGCCGCCACGCGCTTGCCCAAGAGCCGGCCCTGCAAGTCCGGAAAGCAGACCAGCACCGTGTCGATTTCCCCCTCCCGCACGAGGCGCCGCAGCGCTTCGAGATCCAGCATGCCTTGCATGAACACTCCCCTGGTTTGTCGGCGCCCGTGCGCCTGCTTATCATGTTACTTTCGGGCCCCAAATCGGGGCGGTGCAAGACCATAGTGCGACGGGGCAGGGCTGCAAAGCACCAGCTTGACTGCAGCGCAGGGCTGTGGATGCCTCATCCTAGGAATCACCGTCAAAGTTCTGTCCCATGAGCATTGAAACTTGGCTGGCCTTTGTGGCCGCGGCGGCCGTTCTCGTCGCCATCCCCGGGCCGACGATCACGCTGGTCGTTGCCTATGCCTTGTCGCGCGGCGCGGCGGCAGCGCGCTGGACGATCGCCGGCGTGCTGCTGGGCGACCTCACTGCAATGACCGCCTCGCTGCTGGGTGTGGGCGCACTGCTGGCTGCATCGGCGACCGCCTTCATGGTCGTGAAGTGGCTGGGCGTGCTCTATCTGCTCTGGCTGGGAGTAGCCTTGTGGCGCGCACCGGTGGCGCCGCTGGAAACCGCGATCGATACACCGCTGCGCGGACCGAGAGTCATGGCGCACACCTTTGCCGTGACCGCACTCAATCCGAAGGGAATCGTCTTCTTCGTCGCCTTCCTGCCGCAGTTCGTGACGCCGTCGTCCGCCGTCGTCCCGCAGCTTGTGCTGCTTGGCGCCACCTTCCTGGCGCTGGCCGGACTGAACTGCCTGATCTATGCGCTATTGGCCGGGCGCCTGCGCCGCCGCCTGCGCAGCCCACAAGCGCTGCGCTGGATGAACCGCCTGGGCGGCAGCGTGTTGATCGGTGCGGGTCTGCTCGCCGCCAGCCTGCGTCGGGCTGGCGGCTGAGCTTCAGCGCAGTTTACGCGAGAGCCTGGCGCAGGTCGCCGATCAGATCGTCACTGTCCTCGACACCGACCGAAAGACGCACCAGGCCGTCGACGATGCCCAGGCTCTCCCGGGTTTCGGCGGGAACCGAGGCGTGGGTCATGATCGCCGGATGCTCGATCAGGCTTTCGACCCCGCCCAGGGACTCGGCCAGGGCGAAGACCTCCACCCGCTCCAGAAAGCGCCGCGAAGCCTCGAGGCCGCCGTGCAACACCGCCGTGACCATGCCGCCGCCGGCGCGCATCTGGCGCTGGGCCAGCTCATGCTGTGGGTGGCTTGGCAGGCCGGGGTAGATCACCTTCTCCACCGCCGGATGCTCCTCCAGGAAGCGGGCCACAGCCAGTGCGTTCTCGCAGTGCCGCTGCATGCGCAGGTGCAGTGTCTTAAGGCCGCGCAGCACCAGGAAGGAGTCGAAGGGACCCTGAATGCCGCCGACGGCATTGCTGAGGTAGCCGATCTTCTCCGCAAGTTCGCGGTTCTCGCCGACCGCCAGCACACCGCTGACCACGTCGCTGTGGCCGCTGAGATACTTGGTGGCCGAGTGCATCACCACGTCGATGCCCATTTCCAGCGGGCGTTGTGCCCAGGGGCTGGCGAAGGTGTTGTCGGCGCAGGTGACAATGCCATGCTTCTTGGCGAGCGCGGCGACCGCTTCCAGGTCGACCAGCTTGAGCAGCGGGTTGGTCGGAGTCTCGATCCAGATCAGGCGCGTTTCCGGGCGGATGGCCGCTTCCAGCGCGTCCAGGTCGCTCATGTCCACGAAGCTGAACTCGAGACCGGCCGAACGGCGGCGCACGTTCTCGAACAGACGGTAGGTGCCGCCATAAAGATCATCCATGGCGATGATGTGGCTGCCGCTGTCGAAGCACTCCAGCAGCGTGGCTGCTGCCGCCAGACCTGAGGCAAAAGCAAAGCCTTGCCGGCCGCTTTCCAAGTCGGCGATGCAGCGCTCATAGGCGCCGCGCGTGGGGTTGTGGGAGCGGCTGTACTCGTAGCCCTTATGCACCCCGGGACTTTGTTGCACATAGGTCGAGGTGGCGTAGATCGGCGTCATGATCGCGCCGGTGGTGGGGTCGGGTTCCTGACCGGCGTGGATGGCACGGGTGCCGAAACCGGGGCGGTTGCGGCCAAAGCTCTCGGACATGGACGGGCTCACTTCAGTTTGCGGCGAAGGTGATTGACGAGGTCGATGCGGGTGATGAGACCCAGAAACTGGCCGCCGTCCAGCACGATGGCCACATGGTCGCGCTCGAAGATCGGCAGCAGGTCCTCGACCGGGCGATCCGCCTCGATGGTCTCAAGCTTGCGGGTCATGGCGCTGGACACCGGATCGCGAAAGCGCGCCTCCTCCTCAACCACGGCCAGCAAAAGATCGCTTTCGTCGAGGATGCCGATGGCCTCACCGGCATTGTTCACCACGGGAAGCTGGGAGATGTCGTAGAGCTTCATGCGCCCGTGGGCGGTGAGCAGCGTGTCGTCGGGGGAGAGGGTGACTGTGGCTTGATCCTGGTGCCGGCGGGAGATGAGGTCGCGCAGATCGCCGGCGACGGGGCGCTCCAGGAAGCCCTGATCAAGCATCCAGTAATCGTTGTACATCTTGGAGAGGTACTTGTTGCCGCTGTCGCAGACCAGCGTCACCACCCGCTTCGGCTCGGTCTGTTCCCGGCAGTAGCGCAGTGCAGCAGCGAGCAGCGTGCCGGTGGAGGAGCCGCCTAGGATGCCTTCTTTCGCCAGCAGATCGCGTGCGGTGAGCAGGGCCTCCTTGTCGGGAATGGAGTAGGCCTTTCGCACCGGAGTGAGATCGCAGATCGAAGGCAGGAAGTCCTCACCAATGCCCTCGACGACCCAGGAACCGACATCCTCGGAAATCTCGCCGGTCTCCACGTAGTTGGCGAGGATGGAGCCTTCCGGATCCGCCAGCACCATCTCGACGTTGGCGCCGGTTTTGCCGAAGAAGCGCGCCAGACCTGTGATCGTGCCGCCGGAGCCCACGCCGCAGACCATGGCGTCCATGTCATGGCCCATCTGCTCCCAAATCTCCGGCCCGGTGGTGGACTCATGGGCGTAGGGGTTGGCGGGGTTCTCGAATTGATTGACGAAGAAGGCGCCGCGTTCCTCAGCGATCTTCAGGGCCATGTCCTGATAGTATTCGGGATGACCCTTGCCCACGTCGGAGCGGGTCAGGATCACTTCGACGCCCAGGGCCCGGAGATGAAAGATCTTCTCCTGCGCCATCTTGTCCGGAACCACCAGGACCAGCTTGTAGCCCTTCTGTGCCGCCACCAGTGCCAGGCCCAAGCCGGTGTTGCCGGCAGTCGCCTCGATGATCGTGCCGCCTGGTTGCAGCTTTCCATCGCGCTCCGCGGCCTCGATCATGGACTTGCCGATCCGGTCCTTGATCGAGCCACCAGGGTTCTGGTTCTCCAGCTTCAGGAACAGGCGGCAGGGACCGGTGTCCAGGCGGGTCACCTCAACCAGCGGCGTGTTGCCGATGGTCTCCAGCGTGTCGTGATATGTGGAAAGCGTCATGGGAATCGGCCCCGAATCAGAGGAGTACAGTCTAAAGACCTGTGTCCAAACGCCGGCCGGGGCAAGGCCCGATCACAGATTGGCCTCCATCGAGCGGCTGGAAAGGACCCGACTGGGGAAGCCGCCCTGCTTCAGGCCCTCGATGATCTCGGCGACATGCTCGCTGTCGCGCGTTTCCACCACCACGTCGATGTCGGCGCGTTTCGCCGGCACGTCGGCGAAGAGGCGCTGGTGATAGACCTCAATGATGTTGCCGCCGCTGTCGCCTATCACCTGAGCAAGACGAGCGAGCTGTCGCGGTTGATCGATGATCTCGACCCGCAGCCGCACGACCCGGCCGTCGCGCACCAGTCCGCGAGCCAGCACGCCGGACAGGAGGCGCACGTCGATGTTACCCCCGCCGATCAGCGCTGCCACCTTGCGCCCGGCAAAACGTTCGGGCTGGCTCAGCATCGCGGCAATGGCCGCCGCGCCGGCCCCTTCGGTAACCACCTTCTGGCGCTCCACCAGATAATGCACGCCGGTTTCAAGTGCCGCCTCGTCGGCGAGCAGGATGTCCGCCACCAACTCGCGCACGATCTCACGCGTGATCTCGCCCGGTGACTTGACGGCGATGCCGTCGGCGAGCGTCGTGCCGCCGGCCGTTGGCGTCTGCCCGTGCAGGACCTGGTGCATGGAGGGATAGAGCGCCGCCTCGACACCCAGGATCTCGATCTCCGGCCGCTCGGCCTTGAGGGCAGTGGCAATCCCGGCGATCAGGCCGCCGCCGCCGATGGGCACGATGACGCAGTCCAGGTCCGGCAGGTCCTGTAGCAGTTCCAGGCCGATGGTGCCCTGGCCGGAGATGATAAAGGAGTCGTCATAGGGATGTACGAAGGTCAGGCCGTCGCGTTCGGCGATCTCGCGCGCAGCCACCGCCGAGGCGTCCAGGGTCTCACCCGTGAGCACCACCCGGGCGCCGAAGGAGCGGGTGCGCTCCACTTTGGCGAAGGGCGCGAACTCAGGCATCACGATGGTCGCGGGAATCCCCAGGCGCCGGGCGTGGTAGGCAACGCCTTGCGCATGGTTGCCGGCGCTCATGGCGATGACGCCGCGTCGAGCCTGCTCCTCATCCAGATTCATCAGCTTCCAGCAGGCGCCGCGGTCCTTGAAGGAGCCGGTGAACTGCAGGGACTCAAGTTTCAGGAAGAGTTCGCAGCCCAATGTTTCCGCCAGGCGCGCTGCCGGAACCGTGGGCGTGCGCACCACATGCGCACGGATGCCTTCGGCGGCCTGCCGGATGGACTCGAGTGTGACACTGCTCATGACATACTTACTCTTCACTGCTGCTGTCGGCGGCGGGAGTGAGCACCAGGCGGCGGCGCTCCGCTTGTGCCGGGGCGACCAGTTGCACCGTTTCCCCGTCGCGCCAGGCTGCGGCCAGGTCGTCAAAGTGCCGCGAGAAGGGGTTGCCGCTCTGCCCCGGCAACAAGGAAAAGCGCGAGGCCTCGAGATCGGCGAGATCGAACACCGCCCGCAAGCCGGGGCCGTGGACCTGCCGGAAACGGCTGGCGGGATCACGGCTCGGGCTGGCACGATTGACGGTGTAGTCGTCGCCGCCGGTGGCAAGTTCCAATGCCAGAAGATCGCCCAGCAAGGGGATACGACCCAGGAGGAAGTGGGCGATGCGGACCTGATGGGGATCGCCCCAGCGCAGGGCGCGCAGTTCCTCGCCGTTGGTGACCTCCAGCCCGTCGAGCGCCTGCTGCAGCGTCTGTTCCAGCAGGGCCGAGCAGTCCGTGGCACGTGCCTGGCACCAGCTGCCGTCGTCGCGTTCCAGGATACCTTTCACGGCGCGCGGTTCCAGCCGCCGCAGTTCGCCATAGAGCGGACCGAGCTTGGGCGCGAAGAGGGCCTCGTGCAGGACATCGAGCCAGGCCCAGAGGATCAGGGGCTCCGGGCGACTCCAGTTCATGGTGCCGTCCCACGCGCCGAGCATGGCCCGGGCTTCAGCGCTCAGCGTATCGTCTGCTTCACCCGCCAGCAGGATGGGCAGCAGGTCGCGCGCCATAAGGGACACTTCGTCCATCTGCAAGGCGGCCATTGCTTCGGCATCGGCGTTCTCTGCTTCTTCCAGAACGGACTCTATCCGCTGCGCCCGATAGGGTTCCGGCCAGCGGGTGCCGAGCAGGTAGGGGTAGTCCGGCTCCACCGGCCGATTGTTGGCGTTGACCAGTCGCCCGCCCGGCGGATCGACGGTCTGTGGCAGGTCGGCGCGCGGGATGAAGCCGGTCCAGATCGCCTCGCGCTCGCTGCCCTCGACCGGAAGGGACCCATCGTAGCCGTCACGGATCGGGACGAGCGCCGGCGCAGAGAAGGCGATCTGTCCTTCGGTGGTGGCGAAGAAGATGTTCTGTTGCGGCGCGACGAAGCGGGCTGAGGCGGCTTCAAAGTCGGCCGGGGTGCGGGCCTGGTTCAGGCGCACGAGGCCATCAGCGGAGGTATCCTCCTCCTGTAGTGCGGGCCAGGCGAGGGTCAGGGCGACGTCGCGGCCCAGCACGTCGGCTTCGCCTTGGGAGACCACCGGGCCGAAACGGCCCTTGCGGAAGGTGACGACCTCGGTGTCGCTGCCGCGAACGGCAATCTCCTCCTCCCAGGTGTCGAAGGTCCTGGGGCCGTCCGGGGTCTGGTAGTGATTTGGGTCGCCCTCGACCAGGCGTTCGATCACCAGGTCCTGAGTATCGCTGTGGGTGGTGGTGAAGCCCCAGGCCGCGTGTCCGTTGTGCCCGATGACCACGCCCGGCACGCCGGGGGCGGTGGCGCCGGCCCAAACCCCCTCGGGCGTCTCCAGGCGCGCCAGATACCAGGTGCCGGGGGCGCTCAAACCAAGGTGTGGATCATTCGCCAGCAGGGGTGCGCCCGACTGCGTGTGCTCGCCCGAAAGCGCCCAAGCATTACTGGCGCCGCGGCGCGCCTGCCAGGCCTGCGGCAAGGCTTCGAGCAGGCTGGGTGGTGCGGCGGCGAGGCGCATGGCTTCGGTGAAGGTTGCGGGGGCGTCGGCCGGCTGTTCGGGGAAAAGCTCGGTCATCTCCTGCGCGCTCAGTCGGGTGGCCAGGCGGGCGTTCTGCAGTTCTTCGCGCCAGTTGCCGGAGAGCTGCAGTGCCATGAGCTTGCCCCAGAGCACCGAATGCCAGGGCTCCCAGGGCTCGGGCTTGCCAGCGAGCAGGAACTCGGGGGGCAGGGGGCCTGAGTGGCTGTCCAGGAAGCCGTTGACCCCAGCCGCATAGCTTTCAAGCACCGCAAGCGTCTCGGGCTCGAGGTGCTCTATGGCAGCCTGAGACAGCCGCGCGAATTCGAGCTGCCGGAAGAGCCGGTCGCCGCGCATCCCCATACGGCCCACCACCTCGGCGATGCGGCCGGTGCCCAGGCGGCGCATCAACTCCATCTGGGCCAGGCGGTCTTGAGCGTGGGCATAGCCCAACCCGTAGATCGCATCCGCATGGCTTTCGGCCCGGATGGTCACCAGCCCCTGAGCGTCGCGCAGGATTTCCACATCGCCCACGGGGCTTGCGACCTGCACCTCGCCCTCGGTCTGGGGCAGGGAGCCGCGCAGCCAAAACAGCGTGCCGGCCAACACCAGGAGGCAGATCACCAGGAGCCCGCCCAGACCCAGGGCACTCCACTTCAGCAGGCGCAGAAAGATCATCAGGGCTTCCGGCGAGAGGGATCGGCCAGCAGTCGATGCCGGCAACGGGTATCGCCGCCATGATACAGCAGCCGGGATCCGGTTTCATGCAGAAGCGGCGCCGGTCGCCCGGACGTGGACCTTATGCGCCGCCAACCAGCAGGGACTGAAGGATTTCCCGCACCGCTTCGGGCAGCGGTGTGGAGCGTCCGGACTCCGAGTCGATGTGCACCGTCACCACCTCCGCTGTCGCCGCACAGCGTTCGCCCTGAAAGATGGCCTGGGTCAGTTCGTAGGAGCTGCGGCCCACCCGGGTGACGGCGGTGCCCACCTCCACCTTGCCCGGGTAGTGCAGCGTTGCGTGATAGCTCGCCGAGAACTTGACCAGGGCAAAGCCGGTCAGCACGCCGCTGGGCAGGGCGGTCATGTGGCGCTGACGCAGGTCGACCCGCCCGTCCTCGAAGAACTGGTTTATGGCGCCGTTGTTGACGTGGTTGTTGGGGTCGATGTCCGCATAGCGGATCGTGACCTCGGTCCAGTCCCGGTAGAGGGTGCGATCGGTAGGGTCGAATGCCTTGCCGCTCATGTGGTGCTGCCGGCCCCTCAGGTCATGTTGATGATGGCGGTCTTCTTGTGGGTGAAGTGCTCGAGCATGGCTTCGAGGGATGCCTCCTTGCCCAGCCCGGACTGCTTGATGCCGCCGTAGGAGAGGTTTGGCTGCACCACCAGGTTCTGGTTCACCTGTACGAAGCCGGCCTCCAGGCGGCGCACGCCTTCCATGGCGGTCTTGAGATCGCGCGTCCAGATCGTCGCAGCCAGGCCATACTCGCTGTCATTCGCCTTGTCGATCACCTCGTCCAGGGTCGAGAAGCGTTGGATGGCAGTCACAGGCCCGAAGATCTCTTCGCTGATGACGCGGCTGTCTTCGGGCAGGTCGGTGAAGATCACCGGCCGGACGAAGTAGCCCTTGGCCAGTTTGCCGTCGCCCGGCAGGGAGGAGCCTTCGTGTGCCGTGCCGCCGTCGGCCTTGCCTTGCGTGATGTAGCCCAGCACGCGCTCGTACTGCTGCTCGCTGACGATGGTGCCGATATCCGTCTTCTCGTCCAGCGGATCGCCCATCACCATGGCGTCCACCTTGGCCTTCAGGGCCTCGATGAAGGCGTCGTGCAGGCTCTCATGGACATAGATCCGGCTGGCCGCCGTGCAGGACTGACCCTGCCGGGTGAAGCGCACGCCGGAGACGGCCCCGGCGACGGCGCGCTCCAGGTCGGCATCGCCCATGACGATCATCGGCGACTTGCCGCCGAGCTCCAGCGTGACCGGCATCAGCTTTTCGGCCGCGCCGCGATAGATAATCTTGCCGGTCTCAACCGAACCGGTGAAGGTCACCTTGCCGACGTCGGGATGCTCGACCAGCGGCGCGCCGCACTCCGGGCCGAAACCGGAGAGGATGTTAAACACACCCGGCGGCAGCACCTCGTTCATGATCTCGCAGACGCGCAGCACCGCGAAGGGTGCTTCTTCGGCCGACTTCACCACGACCGTGTTGCCGGCCACCATGGCCGGCGCGATCTTGAAGGCCATGAGCATCATCGGGACGTTCCAGGGGATGATCGCCCCGACCACACCGATGGGCTCGCGCAGGGTCACGGTCAGCATGTCCGGATTGAAAGGCACGCTCTCGCCCTTCAACTCGGAGGCCAGGCCGCCATAGAAGGTGAAGGCGTCGGCCACCACGCTCGCCTCGACCCGGCTTTCGGTGCGCAGCGCTTTGCCGGTTTCCAGGGCCACGAGACGTGCCAGCTCCTCCTTGTGCGCCTCGATGCGCCGGCCACATTCCGTCACCAGCTTGCCGCGCTCGCGCGCGGGCAGGGCGGCCCAGGCCTTCTGGGCCTTCTTCGCTGCCGCCACCGCGGCATCGACGTCCGCCTTCTCGCCGAAGGCAGCCTTTCCGATGACCTCCAGCGTGGCCGGATAGATCACGTCGAAGGTCTTGCCGGACTGCGACGGGACAAAAGCGCCGTCGATCAGATGTTTGCCGGACAGATCTTGTGCCAGCTCGAAAGGATCCTGTTCAGCCATGGCTCGTATCTCCCTGTCACACCGCCCAATCAGGCGGTGAAGCTGTCTTTGTAGGTTTCGCGCAACTGCGCCTTTTGCACCTTGCCCATGGTGTTACGCGGCAGTTCGTCGACGAAGAACACCCGCTTGGGTACCTTGAAGCTGGCGAGGGCTTCCTTTGTGGCCTCGATGATGGCGTTCTCGTCGGTGGAATCGAGCGCGCTGCGCTTGACCACCGCAGTCACGGCCTCGCCGAAATCCGGATGTGCCAGGCCGATGACCGCGCTCTCCACCACGCCGGGCAGCGCGTCGATCACCAGCTCGATCTCTTTGGGATAGACATTATAGCCGCCGGAGATGATCAGATCCTTTGCGCGGCCGACGATGTGCACGTAGCCCTCGGCGTCGATCTTGGAGATGTCGCCGGTGATGAAGAAGCCATCCGCGCGGAACTCTTCAGCCGTTTTCTCGGGCATACGCCAGTAGCCTTTGAAAATGTTGGGACCTTTGGCTTCCAGCACGCCAATCTCATCGCGGCCGAGAATTTTGCCGCTGTCGTCGGCGACACGCACCTCGACCTCGGGCAGGGGAAAACCGACCGTGCCGGCGCGGCGCTCGCCCTCATAGGGGTTGGAGGTGATCATGCCGGCCTCGGTCATGCCATAGCGCTCCAGGATGCGCTGGCCGGTGCGCTCCTCGAAGCTGGTGAAGGTCTCCTCAAGCAGGGGCGCCGAGCCCGAGATGAACAGCCGCATGTGCGCGGCAAGTTCACGGGTGAAACCCGCGTGCTGCAACAGGCGGACGTAGAAGGTTGGAACCCCCATCATCAGCGTCGCCTTGGGTAGCAGGCGCACCACCTCGTCCGCGTCGAAGCGCGGCAGGAAGATCATGGAGCTGCCGTTGGCCAGGGTGGTGTTGGTGGCGACGAAAAGCCCATGCACGTGGAAAATCGGCAAGGCGTGCAGCAGCACGTCTCCCTCGCGGAAGCCCCAGATGTCGTGCAGGGCGAAGGCGTTGGAGGAGAGGTTGCGGTGCGTCAGCATCGCGCCCTTGGATCGCCCGGTGGTGCCGGAGGTGTAGAGAATGGCGGCGAGATCGTCATCGCTGCGCGGCTCGACCTCGGGGTCGGGCGCAAGCGCCATGGCCGCTTCGGTCAAGCTGCCGCCGCCGTCGGAATCGAGGGTGTGAACATGGGCTACGCCGGCGGCCTGTGCGATCTCTCGAATCTCCGCCAGGCTTTCGGGGCGGCAGACTACGAGCGCCGGCTCCGCATCCTTCAGGAAGTAGGAGACCTCTGCCTTCTTATAGGCAGTATTGAGCGGCAGGTAGACCGCGCCCGCCTGGATGCAGCCGAGGTAGAAATAAAGCGCGTTCGGCGACTTTTCGGTCTGGACGGCGACCCGGTCGCCCGGCTTGACGTCCAGCTGGCGCAGAAGTGCGGCATAACGCCCCGCCATGGCTTCCAGATGGGCGTAAGCGTGCTGCTGGCCGTCGGCCAACTCCAGGACCGGAGCGCTGCGATCGGCGGGAAAACGATCCGAAAGAAGGGCATAGAGGTTGCGGTTCATGCTCAAGGGTCCCCAGAACGCGTCTGTTTGCTTTTTTGGTCAGGCCGCCGGATCGGCGAGGCTTCATATCAGTCAGTAAGGAATATGTCACTTTACCTGCATTGCACGTGCCAGCGCGGGCAGGCTATCACCTCTCAGGCGGCGAAAGCGCGCCGCAATCCGGATGTGGGATTGGCATGAGCGAACAGGAGTCTCCTTCACTTTTCGATCGCGCGCTGTCGAATCTTTCGGCCAGTTGGCGCGAGATTTCCGTTTCGGCGGCACGCACGGTCGGTTTTTCGGTCTCCGACGAAGCCGTTGCCGACGCGGGGCGCCTGCAAACGCAGATGCGCGAATGCCTGGAGGCCCGCGGCGGCGAGGTTTCGGCGCGCGTGCGCGCTGCTTCACTTGGCCGAGCCTATCTGCAGCTCGATACGCCGGGCCGGGCGCTGTTCCTGGAGATTTTGGCCCGTGATTTCGCCGTCGAGGAGGCGGCAGTCGCAGAGGCAATTGCCGACTATCAAGCGCAGGAGGACGAGCAGGGTCGCATCGCCGCCGGCTTGCGGTTGCGTGAGGTGTTGGAGCCACCGCGGGTGCGTTTGCTGCGCCAGTTCAATAGCTTGCCCGAGGGCGTGAAGTTTCTGGTAGACATGCGCGCAGACCTGCTGCCCCTGTTGGACCGCAGTCCTCACCTTAGAGCGCTCGATCAGGATCTGCAGGACTTGCTGACCTCTTGGTTCGATACCGGCTTTATCGATCTCAGGCGCATAACCTGGGACTCCAGCGCCGCGCTGCTGGAGAAGCTTATTGCCTATGAGGCGGTGCATGAGATCCGCTCCTGGGACGACCTACGCAATCGGCTGGACTCCGACCGGCGCTGCTATGCTCTGTTCCACCCGCGCATGCCCAACGAGCCCCTGGCCTTCGTCGAGGTGGCGCTGGTGGAGGGCATTGCCGGAAACGTTCAGGATCTGTTGGACGAAAAGGCACCCGCGGCCGATCCGGCCAAAGCTGATAGCGCGATCTTCTATTCCATCTCGAACACGCAACGCGGCCTGCGCGGCATCACCTTCGGCGACTTCCTCATCAAGATGGTGGTGCGCGAACTCAGTCAGGACCTGCCAAGGATCAAGACCTTCGCTACGCTTTCCCCGGTGCCGGGCCTGCGTGTCTGGCTGGAAGGGGTGGACGGTGAGAGCTTAGACCGTTTCCTGGGCAACGATGAGCGATCCACCATCCGGAAGTTGGGGCAGTCCGAAGATACGGCGGAAGCCCTGAAGAACCTGCTTGCCCGCGAGAACTGGCACCGCCACGCAAAGGTGGCCGAAAGCCTCAAGGACCCGCTGCTGCGCTTGGCTGCCCGCTACTTCATGGAAAAGCGCGGCAACGGGCAGCCAATTGATCCCGTGGCGCGCTTCCATCTGCGCAACGGGGCTCGCCTGGAGCGGATCAACTGGCTGGGCGACACCTCGGCCAAGGGATTGAGGCAATCGGCGGGCATCATGGTCAACTACCGCTATTTGCTCGACGACATCGAGAAGAACCACGAGGCCTACATGGCCAAGGGCACGGTCGCTGTGAGTTCGGATGTGCGCAGCCTCATGCGCCGGGTGCGCGACAGTGGTGGCGGCACACTCCGGCGCTTGGGGCTTGGCTGAGTAAGATCTCAGGGCGTGGCTTCGACCTGCGCTTTCATGCTGACCGGGTCGAAGGGCAACGAGAAGTGATCGTGGATGATGCGCCAGCCTGCCGGCGTCCGGCGGGCGGTCAGTGACATGCGCACCCAGCCGGATTGCGGATTTCCTTCGGCATCGGCGCCGACACAGTTTGCGAGGCAGTGCGCCATCAGGAGGTCACCGCTGGCCTGCACGCTGAGAGCATGCGGCTCGAAGGACATGTTGCTGCACATCTCCATGCAAGTCTTCCAATGCGCCAGGTAGGCCTCCCGGCCGGAAATTTGTAACGGACCGATCGCGTCGAAAGCCACGACGGCCTCATCGTAGTGGGCGGCGATGGCATCCAAGTCTGAGCTGTTGATGGCCTGGAGGCAGTCTGCAACGAAACGCTCGGCGTCGCTTTGGAGGTCGAGATTGGTGACGGTTGTATCCATGATGTTTGGCCCTGTTGGTGGATGGCTAATCAAGTTGATATCAACGTATAGAATCCCGGTCAAGAGGGCTCGCGTCGGCAATGGCCATCTGCTAACCGATGGAGCCAGGCGCACAGAAGGAGGAAGCGTGCAGCCATGCAGCAGTCGGCAAAACTCCGCCATTTTCGAGGCTTGTCTCTCAGTGGTTTTCACCGCGTCGCCTATCGGGAATGGGGGGCGGCGGACGCCAAGCGGACGCTGATTTGCGTCCATGGGCTGACCCGAAACGGCCGCGACTTCGATGAACTGGCTGCCGCTGCGGCCGCACGGGGGTGGCGCGTGGTCTGTCCCGATGTGGTGGGCCGCGGTGACAGCGAGCCGCTGGCCGACCCAAGCGGCTATGCCTTCCCGCAGTATCTGCAGGACATGAATGCCCTGCTCGCGCGCCTCGACGTGGAGGAAGTGGACTGGGTGGGGACCTCCATGGGGGGCCTCATCGGCATGTTTCTCGCGGCGATTCCGGGCACGCCGCTGCGCCGCCTGATGATGAACGACATCGGCCCCTTCCTGCCCGCTGAGGCCCTGTCACGGCTTTCGCAGCAAGTCGGGGAGCAGCCGTCCTGGCCTGACTACAAGTCGGCCTATGCCGACCTTCGGGCCGCCTACGTCGGTTTCGGTCCGCTCACCGAGGCGCAGTGGCAGCGGCTGGTGGAAAGATCCCTCACAGCCGAGGGGAAGGGGTGGCGCCGCAACTACGATCCGGCTATCGGCAAGGCCTTTGCCGGTAGCCTGGAGGGTGATGTGGACCTCTGGCCCTTCTGGGATCAGTTGCGCCTGCCCGTTCTGGTCTATCGTGGCGCCCAGTCGGAGTTGCTCACCCCGGAGACCGCCCGGGAGATGAGCGAACGCGGGCCGCGGGCGCAGGTGGTGGAGATTGCCGGAAGCGGCCACGCTCCGGCGCTGATGAGCGACCAGCAGATCAGCCCGATTCTGGACTGGCTGAGTAGCAACTAGTGCATTGGAAGGAAATTCTTCGCTTCTGGTTTCCAGAGGGACGCGCTTTAGAAATCGACATTGATGCCCACCGCACTCACTGGTTCTGGCGGATGCAGGGTGGCGCAGACAACGAAATCCGTGCCCGATTTTCCGGAATCACAGCCCAAGCTGCCACAGGCGCACTCGACCATTGGGCAGACGATCCAGAAGGAAGGCTCGCGCTGATTATCGTGCTCGACCAGTTCTCAAGATCATTGTGGCGAGACACCCCTCTGGCCTTTAAGCAAGACCCGGCGGCCTTGGCACTTGCGATCAAAGGTCTTTCCAACGGCCATTACGCTGCTCTCGCGACGCCCTGGTTCAAGATCGTCTATAGTCAGCCTCTCGGCCACTGCGAAGGGCCGGATCATCTCGAACGTCTCGATCTGCTCATCAGGCTGCGCGAGGGGATTGTTTCCGAAGCACCTGATCACCTGGAGCCAGTCTACCAGTCCTTGGTGACACAAGCCCATGAAGTGCGGAGGGTCATCGCTACCTTTAACCGGCATCCTCACCGCAACAGCGTTCTTGGCCGCCAATCGACGCCGGAGGAGCAGGCTTACATCGCGGAAGCCAGTTTCCCGCACTTGAAGGCGTTTCGTGGCGATAACCTGATGTAGCGAAGCGACAAAGTGCCTGTAGTGTTGATTCGCTTCGCGATTCGCTCCGGTCTAGCCTTGCGGAAGGGTGGCGCCTGCATGTGAGTGCGGCTTGCTAAAGACGCCCATAAAGGCCTTGATTCTTGGCGAATTCTTGCGGTCACGCAGGTAGGCAATGCGAAAATCCATGCACAGCCAATCCTCTTCAATCCGCAAGGCGCGGACGTCCGGATGGGGCACGGTTTCGAAATCCGGAAGCACGCCGATGCCCAGTCCGTTCTCCACCGCCTTGCGTACGCCGTCTGGCGAGGTGATCTCCAGGACGGAACGGGTTGCGATGCCCGCATCCTCCAGCGCCTTCTCCAGGATACGCCGGGAGGTCGAGCCTCTTTCCCGGAGCACAAGCGGCTGATCCGCCAGGTCGGCCAGTCTGACCGACTCGCGTTCGAACCACTCGTGACTGCGATGGACGCTGACCAGAAGGGGGTGCGAGCAGTACTTGCAGCTGACGACGGCCGGATCGCGCACCTCGTGAGCCAGAATGGCGACATCCGCAGTCATGTCCAGCAGGCGGCTCAGGGTTTCCTGCGCTGTGCCCAGGTGGATGCTCATGGCCACATCCGGGTAGCTGCGCTTGAAGGTGCCCAGCATGCGGGTGGCGTGAAAGGCGCCGATGGAGGCCAGGCTCAGTTCGCCATGCCGGAAGCGGCCTTGGTTGGTGAGAAGTTCTTCGGCTTCGGTGTAGAGGCTCATCATGCGCTGCGTGATCTCGAACAGCGACTGACCTGCCTCTGTCAGTTCGATTCTGCGGCCGCGCCTTTGCAGGAGTTCAACCTGGAAACGCTCTTCCAGTTCACGGATCTGGGTGGTGACCGTCGGCTGGCCGATGCCAAGCGCCCGTCCGGCAGCGGTGAAGCCGCGATGGACCGCAACAGCCTGAAACGTGCGCAAATGTACAAAATACGTCGACATTATGAATTGATAAGGCTCTACAATTGATACTGTCAATGATGGTTCGCTGTTCGCGCCACGAGCCCACAGCGGTCGCTTTGGCCCCCTCAGCGGAAAAATCAGACGCAAGGGTATAAGGCGGCACGAGGGGGCATCAGTCTCGAAAGAGCTTTCTCCTAACCTGGATGCCAGCCTGATCGGTGGCGCTTTAAGCACGCCGGGGCTCAGGTGGCAATGCCGGTCCGCAATAGGTGTGCATCGGCGGCAGGGCCACTGGACCGCAATTTGCCATGCCGCAGTGAAGCGGCTGGGTTCAGGGAGGATAGACAGTATGAAGAAACAACTCATCGGTACGGTCGCGACCATCGCCATGTTGGCGCCGGGTCTTGCGATGGCCGAAGACGGGGTCATCAAGATCGGCCTGCTGGCGCCGCAGGAAGGCGTGTTCACCGAAGGCGGGAACGACGGTATTCGCGGCTTCCAGATGGCCTTGAACAACTACGACAGCGAGATCGACGGCAAGACGATCGAATGGGTGCTGGGACCGACCGACGAAACGCCGGACAACGCCGTGCGCCAGGCTCGTCGTCTCATCGAGCAGGAGGAGGTCGACTTCATCATCGGCCCGCTGTCCGGCTCGCAGGGCATCGCGCTGCGCGACTATGCCAAGACCATTCCGAACAAGACCATCATCGACGCGGCCTCCGGCGCCATGGAGACCACCTACGTCGAGCCGGCGGAAAACTACTTCCGCTACAACGCCAATGGCATGCAGTGGGGCTACGGCCTCGGCAGCTACGTCATCGAGGAGAAGGGCTGGACCCGCGTGGCGACCATCGCCGCCGACTACTCCTTCGGCTACACCAACTTCATGGGCTTCGCGGTGGACTTCTGCCAGGCCGGCGGCGAGATCGTCGACCGCTTCTGGCTGCCGCTGGGCAGCGGCGACTTCGCCTCGATCATTGCGGCTCTGCCCTATGACGTGGATGCGATCTACCTCGGTGTCGGCGGCTCGGATGCCATCAACTTCCTCAACCAGTATGAGCAGGCCGGTGGCGACACCAACTTGATCGGCGGCACCATCATGGCCGACCAGACGGTGCTTTCCGCCCGCGGCCGCGCCAAGGAAGCGCTGGTGGGCACCCCGACCTCCGGTCCCATCGCCGATGATTGGGACAACGAGGGCTGGAAGGCCTACGTGGAGAATTATCAGACCACCTTCCCGGAAGGCGAGCGTTTCGCTTCTCCGTCGCTTTTCGCCACCAACTACTACAACGCCACCATGGCGGCGTTGATTGCGCTTGACGAGATCGACGGCGAACTGGACGACGATCACGCGAACTTCCACGCCGCGCTTTCGGCCATCGACATGGAAGCGCCCAACGGGCGGATCACCGTTGACGACAAGCGTCAGGCGATCGCATCGGTCTTCATCACTGAGGTGGTCGAGGGCGATGACGGCAACCTCTACAACACCTTCAAGTCGAGAGTTGAGGATGTCGATCAGATGCTCGGCATGTCCGAGGAAGAGTTCGCTGCTCTGGGCCTGCCGTCCCGCGACACGCCGGACTGTGAGGCGCTGCGCAATCAGTAACCCGCATCTATTGGACCGGCGGTGCAAAGCCGCCGGTCCATTTTTTCTTTCACGTCCTGTCAGAGCGTGAGCCGCCTGCCGGATTGGGCGGGCGGCTGCTTTGAGGAGCCGGCGGACGGGGGCGTTGCGCAAGCCATGTCGCTCATCACCTATGTCACCCGGATCCACTTCGCCGATCATGTGCTGGAGCACGCACTGGAGAGCGAGCTGGAAGCGCTCGGCGCCAAGCGGCCTCTGGTGCTCTGTGACAGGGACGGGGCGCGCGACCTGGTCCTGGGCCGCCTCACGCTTGCCATCCCCCGCAGCGTTCGTGCGCACTACCTCACCCTGACGGAAACCCGTGTCACCCGGGAGGCCTGCGACAAGGCCGCCGAGTTATACCGGGAACAGGCCTGTGACAGTCTGATCGCGTTCGGCAGTGCCACAGCCTGCGACCTGGCCAAGGTGGCAGCCATTCGCATCACACATGAAGGTACGCTCTGCAGCTACCTGGGAAGCGAGGGTGGCATGGCGCGCATCCGCAATGTGCTGCCGCCGCTGCTCGCAATACCGACCGTTGCCGGGGCCGGGGCCGATGTTTCCGGCGTGGCGATGATCGCGATGGAGGAGGGGCCGAACCATGCGGTGATCAGCCCCCACCTGATCCCCCGGGTGGTCATCTGCGATCCCACCTTGACCCTCGATCTTCCCCCGAAGCGGACCGCCAGCACGGGCATGGATGCTCTGACCCATTGCATGGAGACCTTCATCTCCTCGGCTTTCAATCCACCGGCTGACGGCATGGCTCTGGACGGGATGCGCCGTGCCTTCGGAAATCTTGAACGCGCCGTCGCTTACGGCGATGACCTCGAAGCGCGCCGGGAAGTGATGGCCGCCGGGCTCAACGGCGCCTTGGCGCAACAGAAGGGACTTGGCGGGGTGCATGCGATGAGTAACGCGCTTTGCGGGTTGGGGCTGGGCCAGAGTGACCACGGCGCCATCACCGGCGTGCTTCTTCCGCTGGTGCTTGAGTTTAATGCACCCGCTGCCGAGGCACGTTATGAGGATATACGCCGCGAGCTGGCACTCTCCCAGGCGACCGGAGTGGGTCAGGCCATCGTCGGTCTGCGTGAGCGGGTCGGACTGCCTGATTGCCTGTCGGCGTTGGGGGCCGATGCGGCAACCCTTGAGCAGGCGGCCTGCTTTGCCGCGCGTGATCACGCCAATCGCACAAACCCGCGCAAGGCGGACGCGTCCGACTACCTCGCACTGCTGCAGGAGGCGTTGTGACTCCGCGGAGAGCAACGTGATCATGAGTCTCTGGACTCAAGCAAGGCCTGAGATAGACTGCCAAGCAATAAGGAAGCCGTTCGACGGGTGGAGCGTGAGCTTGCGCCAATTCGGCGTTGCTGCCTGGTTCGACGGTGGGGGAGGACGATGAGTACTGCACTGGCAGTGCATCATGGGCCATTTGGGCGCGTGGCGCTCTATAACCTGGACCGCTCGATGACGCTGCATGCGCATCGGGAAGGCCATCTGATATTTCACGTTCAAGGGCCGCCCGGATCCATTGATATCGAAGGCGAACAGTATCCGCTTGAGCCCGGGCAAGGTGTGGCGGTCAGCCCCTGGCAGCCGCACAACTATTGCTGTCTCCACCCCGGCAAGCCGTCACTCTACCTCACACTCTACATTAAGCCGTTCTGGTTCTTGGATGCGAGCCGCCGGGCCAGCGCCTCGCTGCGCTTCGGGCGCAGCCCGATCGACGTGACCGAGACGATCAATCGTCTGGTTTTCAAGATTGCCGGTGCGATGCTGGAGGATGCGGACGACAGTTATGTCGCCGGCTATCTCTACGGATTGACCCAGGAAAGCTTCGATCAGTCCTGGCAGTGGATTGCCGAGGGCGCGTCCTTCACCCGCTGCGCGCCGCCGGTGCGTGATTTCCGTGTGCGCAATGCCATCAAGCTGATGCGCGAAAAGGTGAGCGAGCGGGTGGTGCTGGATCGGATAGCGCGCGGCGCCGGCCTGTCCCGCCCGCATTTCTATAAGCTCTTTCGCCAGCAGGTTGGGATCACGCCCAACATGTATCTCAACACCCTGCGGATGGAGAACGCGATCGATCGCCTGGTGACCAGCATCGATCCGGTCACCGATATCGGCCTCGATCTCGGCTTCTCGTCGCAGGCCAGCTTCACGCGCTTTTTCATCGCCAACGTGGGTATCGCGCCCAGCGACTATCGCCGGATCGTGCACTTCGCTGATGCAGCGTGATGCGCCTGGCGCCGCACTATCGCCGCCGGCGTCGGCTTGTGTTGGGGCAAACTTCATCCGATCGGCGACAGCAAGAGACTGTCGGGTATGCGATTCCGTGCGCTTTGCGATTAGCTTACCGATAGACAGTAGCCGGGCTCGGATTCGGCGCGCATAGACCTGTGCCCGCTCAGGCTGCAACGGGGAGGATAGGATGACAGTGGCGTCCGGAAAGAGGACGGTGGGAGGGGCCGCGTGAACGACCTCATCCGGCGCAATCCGGTCTGGACCGTCGTCATCGCTCTGGCGGCAGCGGTGCTGCTCTATTTCATCGTGGCGCCCTGGTCGTCCGGTATGGAGGAAGTCCTCGGGCGCAAGCAGATTTTCCTCAATGCGGTCTTCAACGGTGTCACCTTGGGGGCGCTCTACTTCCTGGTGGCCAGCGGCTTCACGCTGATTTTCGGCCTGATGAAGAACGTCAATCTGGCCCACGGCTCGCTTTACCTCCTGGGCGGCTATCTCGGTTACGAGGTGTCAGAAGCCACCGGAAGCTGGCTCTTTTCCTTCGTCGTGGTGTTCATTGCCGTCGCTCTGCTGGGCGTGGTGCTGCAGTACACCGTCTTCCGTCGCATGGAAGGCGAGGACCTGCGTCAGACACTGGTGACCATCGGCATTTCCATCGTGCTGGCGGATATCATGCTCTGGCTCTGGGGCGGCTCCTCATACCAGATCCTGTCACCGGACTGGCTGCGCGGCCCGGTGGAGTTGCCGTTGGTGGCGGCAGTGCGCGGCGACGACATCTATTTTCTGCGCTATCCCTCGGTGCGCATCGCCATCCTAGTGGCCTCCATCGTGCTGGGCATCCTCATGTGGCTGGCCTTGAATCGAACCCGCATCGGCATGCTGATCCGCGCCGGCGTCGATGACCGCGATATGCTCGCCGCCTCGGGCGTGCGGGTGCAGATCATCTTCATGGTGGTCTTCGCCTTCGGTGCCGGTCTGGCCGGCGTGGCAGGAATCGTCGGCGGCACCTTCCAGTCAGTGGTGGCCGGAGAGGACATGCGCTTCCTCCTGGCCTCGCTGGTGGTGGTGATCGTGGGCGGCATGGGCTCCATTCTGGGCGCTGCGCTGGGCGCCGTGCTGATCGGTCTGGCTGAGCAGCTTGGCTCGGTCTATGCACCGACCTATTCGGTCGTCTTCACCTTCCTGATCATGGCTGCGGTCCTGGCCTTCCGGCCGCAGGGACTGATGGGGCGGTAGGATCATGGCAGTCAGCGACTCCCCCCTGCAGTCCGAAGCAGAGACCCGGCGCACTCTGGCCACACGGCTGAACGGCTGGGTGCAGAGCATACCGATCGCCTATTGGGTGGTCGGCGCGATCATGCTGCTCATGCCGCTGATCGCGAACGACTTCTTCCTCTACCAGATCTTCGGCTGGGCCTTCATCCTGGGCATGATTGCGCTCAGCCTCATGTTCCTGGCGGGCTATGGCGGCATGGTCAGTCTGGCGCAGATGTCCATCGCTGCTCTGGGCGGCTACATGGTGGCGATCCTAGGTGACAGCGGCGCGACGTCTATCAGTCTGGGCTGGCCCTGGTGGCTCAATGTGCCGGTAGCGATCCTTGTCGCCGCTATCTTTGCCACCCTCATCGGTGCCCTGGCGGTGCGCACCGAGGGCATCTACACCATCATGATCACCCTGGCCTTCGCTGCGGCCTTCTTCTATTTCACGCGTCAGAACTACACGATCTTCAACGGCTATTCCGGCTTCGGCGACGTGGTGCCGCCGCGTCTTTTCGGCGTGAACTGGCGTGACGCAATACCCTTCTATTACCTGACGTTGGGCTGCGCGACGATCTGCTATCTCGCCGTCATCTATGTCTCGCGTGCGCCCTTCGGTCTGGCGCTGCAGGGCATCCGCGACAATCCGCGCCGCATGGCGGCGCTGGGATTCAACGTGGTGGCCCACCGCATCACGGCCTATACCTTTGCGGCCGTGATCGCGGCCATCGGCGGCATCCTGCTCGTCTGGCAGAATGCGCAGATCGCGCCCGGCACCGCGGGGCTGCCGGCGGTGATCGACATCCTGGTGATCGCCATCGTCGGCGGCATCGCCCGGCCGATCGGGCCCTTCATCGGCGCCTTCATCTACGTGCTGCTGCGCACCTTCTCGCCGGACGTGCTGCAGGCGCTCTCGATGGCAGGGGACCGCTATAAGCTTCTGATCGGACTGGGCTTCCTCGTCGTTGTCTATTGGTCGCCCGACGGGGTGCTGGGGCTCTGGGATCGCTGGCGCGCTCGTCGCCGCCGGCGCGATCCCCTCGTCGACAAGCCGGAGGCGTCATGAGCACGGCCACGGTCCGCTCCGTCTCCGAACGTCTCTCCGCGGCCGGCACGGCCAACGCGCTGGAGCTGCGCGGCGTGACCAAGCGCTTCGGCGCGCTGGCGGCGCTGACCGACGTGACCATCACGGTCAAGCCGGGCGAGCGGCGTGCCGTGCTGGGTTCCAACGGCGCCGGCAAGACCACGCTCTTCAACTGCGTGACTGGTGACTTCCTGCCCACTTCCGGCACCATCCGGCTCTTCGGCGAGGATGTGACCAACTTCCCGGCGCACGAGCGTATCCGTCGCGGGCTGCGTCGGACCTATCAGATCTCGCTGCTCTTCACCGGGCTGACGGTCTTCGACAATGTCTACCTGGCCTGTCGCGGCGTCTCCCGCGGGCGCTTTTCCATGCTGCGACCGCGAAAGGGCGATACGCTGGTTCAATCGGCCTATGAACTGATTGAGGCCGTGCACCTGTCGGACATCGCGCAGATCAAGGTTTCCGAACTCTCCTATGGTCAGCAGCGCCAGCTCGAGATCGCGCTAGCACTGGCCGGTGCGCCGCGCTTCGTGCTCTTCGACGAGCCCGCGGCCGGCCTGTCCCCGAAAGAGCGCGCGGAACTGGTGGAGATTCTCACCAACCTTCCCAGCCACATCGGCTACATCATCATCGAGCATGACATGGACGTGGCGCTGCGGGTCGCGGAGACCGTGTCGATGATGCACAACGGCCGCATCTTCAAGGAAGGCCTGCCCAGCGAAATCGAGAGCGATCCTGAGGTGCAGGAACTCTATCTGGGAGGGGGGCATGGCTGAGCGGGCGCGCCAGGGAGCTCCTGCGCTCGAGGTTCACGACCTCAACGTCTACTACGGCTCCTCCCACGCCTTGCAGGGCGTCAATCTGACATTGCAGCAGGGCGTGCTGTCGGTGGTCGGACGCAACGGCATGGGCAAAACGACACTGTGCAAGGCCATCATGGGCCTGGTGCCGGTGTCGAGCGGCTCGATCAGCTTTCACGGCGAGTCCCTGCTCGGCCGCTCCCCGGCGCAGGTTGCCCAGATGGGCGTTGGCTATGTGCCGCAGGGCCGGCGGCTTTGGCGATCGCTCACCGTGGACGAGCATCTGCGCATGGTCTCGGCCGGGAACAAGGGCAGCTGGACGGTGGATCGTATCTACACGACCTTCCCACGGCTGGCCGAGCGGAAGAACAACGGCGGTGGCCAGCTCTCCGGCGGTGAGCAGCAGATGCTGGCCATCGGCCGGGCGCTGCTGCTGAATCCCCGCCTGCTGATTATGGACGAGCCGACCGAAGGTCTGGCGCCGGTCATCGTGCAGCAGGTCGAGGAGATGCTGCTGGAACTGGGCGAGGAAAGCGGCATCGATGTTCTGGTCATCGAGCAGAACATCGGTGTTGCCACCACCGTCGCCGAGAAGGTCGGCATCATGGTCAACGGCCGCATCAATCGCGTGGCAGATGCAGGCCAGTTGGCCGGCGACCGAGAGCTGCAGCAGCGCCTGCTGGGTGTGGGCCGGCACGGCGAGGACGCGGCAGAGGAGCCGGCCAGCGGCAGCGAGGCGTCCGCCGACGGCGCCAAGCCGCAGGCGCCACAGTCCCAGCGTGTCTACCAGTCGAACCCGGTGGTGCCGACCCGCTGGTCCAAGCCGGTGCCGCGGCGCCTGCTGATCCAACAGGCGCGCACGCTCACCGTGGCGCCGACGGGTACGGTTGCCGCAGCCCGGTCGGCCCAGGCAGAGCTGCGTCCCCTGGTCGCGACGGGCGAGCAGGTGGTGCTTGTCGCCGGCACGCTCGACACCAAGGGCGAGGAACTTCGCTTCATTCGTGATCTCGTGCGGGCGGCCGGACTGCCGGTGCGGATGGTGGACCTCTCCACCTCTTCGGGCCATCACTCCGGCGCGGAGG
The DNA here is from genome assembly GCF_029222965.1 of Aquibaculum arenosum. Taxonomy (GTDB): domain Bacteria; phylum Pseudomonadota; class Alphaproteobacteria; order Kiloniellales; family DSM-21159; genus Aquibaculum; species Aquibaculum arenosum. The sequence goes on from NZ_JARHUD010000001.1 coordinate 522,869, forward strand.
TGCCCGCGCACCAGATTGCCGCCTTCCACCCCCGGGGTGCGAGTGGCGTCTTCGGGAGCGATCGAGGTGAGTCGGTGGCGGGCATGACGCTGGCTTTCGAGCGCTGGATCAAACGCCAGTCCGGGATTGCCGGCATCATCTCTGCCGGGGGTTCGGGGGGAACCGCCATCGTCGCGCCGGCCATGCGCGTGTTGCCGGTGGGCGTGCCCAAGTTGATCATCTCCACCGTGGCCTCCGGTGATGTGGCGCGCTACGTCGGCCCCTCCGATATCGTGATGATGCACTCGGTCGCCGACGTGCAGGGGCTCAATTCCATCACCCGGCAGGTGCTGGCCAACGGCGCCAACGCCATGATCGGCATGGTGCAGGCCCGGCGCGACGCCGACCCGCAGGTCGCGATGCAGGGCGACGGCCTGCCGGCGGTGGCGCTGAGCATGTTCGGGGTCACCACCCCCTGTGTGCGGCAGATTTCAGCCGCACTCGAACAGGACTATGACTGCCTCGTCTTCCATGCCACCGGCATTGGCGGGCAGTCGATGGAAAAGCTGGTGGAAAGCGGCCTGGTGCAAGGCGTGCTCGATGTGACCACCACCGAAGTTTGCGACCTGCTGGTGGGCGGCATCTTCCCGGCCAGCGAGGATCGCTTCGGCGCCATGATCCGACGCAACATGCCCTACATCGGCTCCTGCGGCGCTCTGGACATGGTGAACTTCGCTGCGCCCGAGACGGTCCCGGAGCGCTTTCGCGAACGCAACCTCTATCGCCACAATCCGCAAGTGACGCTGATGCGCACCTCGCCGGAGGAGAACAAGGCGATCGGGCAGTGGATCGGCGAGCGCCTGAACCGCATGGAGGCGCCGGTGCGTTTCTTCCTGCCGGAGGGCGGTGTCTCCGCACTGGATGCGCCCGGGCAGCCCTTTCACGACCCGGCGGCCGACCGGGCGCTCTTTGCCGCGCTGGAGCGTACCGTGCACCAGACGGCCACGCGCCAACTGATCCGCGTGCCGCACAACATCAATGATCCGGCCTTTGCGGCCGAAGTGGTGGCTGCCTTCCGGGCGCTGCACGGCGGCGGGCGGCCAAAGCAGAAGACCAGGAGCAGGTGACGTCATGAGTGAGAGCCGCAGCGCCATTCTCGAACGCTTCCGCGCCATGATCGAGCGCGGCGAACCCATCGTCGGCGGCGGTGCCGGCACCGGCCTGTCCGCCAAGTGCGAAGAAGCCGGCGGCATCGACCTCATTGTGATCTACAATTCGGGGCGCTACCGCATGGCGGGCCGCGGCTCGCTGGCCGGCCTGCTGGCCTATGGCGATGCCAACCAGATCGTGATGGACATGGCGCGCGAGGTCCTGCCGGTGGTGCGCAACACGCCGGTGCTGGCGGGCGTGAACGGAACGGACCCCTTCCGCGACATGGACGTCTTCCTCGACGAGGTGAAGCGTGTTGGCTTCGCGGGTGTGCAGAACTTCCCCACCGTGGGGATCATCGACGGGACCTTCCGGGCCAACCTGGAGGAAACCGGCATGTCCTACGGCCTTGAGGTCGACATGATCGCCAAGGCGCGCGGCAAGGACCTGCTGACCACGCCTTACGTCTTCAACGCGGACGAGGCGGCGGCCATGGCCAAGGCCGGTGCGGACATCGTGGTCTGTCACATGGGCCTGACCACCGGGGGCAGCATCGGGGCGGAGACCGCGCTCAAGCTGGAGGACTGCCCGGCCCTGGTGGACGAATGGGCAGAGGCGGCGCTCAAGGTCAATTCCGAGGTGATCGTTCTGGTGCACGGCGGCCCCGTCGCCAATCCGGAGGACGCTGAGTACGTCTTGAAGAACACCGCTGCCTGTCACGGCTTCTATGGCGCCTCCTCCATGGAGCGTTTGCCAACCGAAGTCGCTTTGACAGAGCAAACGCGCCGGTTCAAGCAAGTTAAGGGCAAATGATATGCAGACGGAAGGTAGAAGAATAATGCCGACGTCGCTGCGGGAGAAAGTACAATGACCGGGGAATTCATTGGCCAGGGCATCTTGTGGCTCATTGCCCTTGTCATCGTCATTGCCATTATCTACTGGGTGATGACGTGGCTCTATCGCCGTTCCACGAAGGAAATCGCCTTCGTTCGGACCGGCTTCCTGGGCGAGAAAGTTGTGATCGACGGCGGCGCCTTCGTTTGGCCGATCATCCACGACACCACGCCGGTCAACCTGAACACGCTGGCGCTCGAAGTGGAGCGCAGCAAGGATCAGGCCCTGATCACCAAGGACCGGATGCGCGTCGACGTGGAGGCGGAGTTCTATGTGCGGGTTCGCCCGACCCGCGAAGCCGTCTCCCTCGCTGCGGCCACCCTGGGCCGTCGCACGCTGGAAGCCCGCAACCTTAACGAACTCCTGGTGGGCAAGTTCGAGTCCGCCATGCGCGCCGTGGCCGCCGAGATGTCCATGGGGGAGATGCACGAGCAGCGCGGCGCCTACGTCTCTCGGGTGCGCGAGGCTGCCCAGGAGGATCTGGAGCGCAACGGCCTGGAACTGGAATCGGTGGCGATCATCGACATCGACCAGACGGCGCTCGAATACTTCAACCCTTCGAACCGCTTTGACGCCGAGGGCTTGACCGCACTGATCCAGGACATTGAGGAGCGGCGCAAGCTGCGCAATGACATCGAGCAGGACTCGATGATCCGCATCCGCACCCGAAACCTGGAAGCGGAGAAGCAGTCCCTGGAGATTGAGCGGGCCAGCGAGGAAGCACGCCTGGAGCAGGAGCGTGACGTCGAGTTCCGCCGCGCCCATCAGCGTGCCCAGTTGGCGCGTGAGCGTGCCGAGCGGGAGACTGAGGCCGAGACCGCGCAGATCACTGCGCGCGAGGCGATTGAAAGGGCGCGCATCGCCAACGAACGCGCCATCTCCGAAAGCCGCATCGCCTCCGAGCGGGAGGTGCGCCAGTGGGAGATCGAGCGCCAGCGCGACATCGAGGCCTGGGAGATCTCCAGCCGCGAGGCGACCGAGAAGGCACGCATTGCACAGGAGCGCGCCGTCCACGAAGCGCGCATCGCCAACGAGCAGGAGACTCAGACCCGGGAGATCATGCGCCAGCGTGAGGTGGAGCAGGCGGAAATTGCCGCCCGCGAAGCCACGGAGAAGGCCCGCCTGGCGCAGGAGCGCGCCTTGGCCGACGCCCGCATCGCCAACGAGGAGGAAATCCGCCGCCGCGAGATCGAGCGGGCGCAGACCATCGAGCAAGCAGAAATCGCGGCCCGCGAGGCCACCGAGAAGCTGCGCATCCTCGAGGCAGCCAACACCAACGAAGAGCGCATCCAGACCGACCGCAAGGTCCGCGAACTGGAGATCGAGCGTCAGCGGATACTGGAAGAGGCGGAGATCGCGGCCAAGCAGGCAACCGAAGCTGCCTCAATCGCCCGCGACAAGCAGCTGGCGGCCGAGCGCATCGCCTCGGAGCAGGAGACCCGCGAACGCGAGATCGCCCGCAACCGCGCGGTGGACGAGGCCGATCTCTCGGCACGCGAGTTGGTGGAATCCCAGCGCATCGAGCTGGAAGCGAAGATCGAGCGCGAGCGCATCGTAGCCGAGCAGGAGACCCGGTCCCGCGACATCGAGCGCAAGAAGATCCTGGAGGAAGCCCAGGTCGCGGCGGACGAGGCCGTCGAGGCGGCGCGGATCGCCCAGCGCAAGATGGTCGACTTTGAGCGCATCGCGGCCGAACAGGAAACCCGTGCCCGCGAGATCGGGCGCGACCAGGAGGTCGAGACCATCGACATCCAGCGCCGTCGTGCGGTGGAGGAAGCCGGCGAGCTGGCGGCCATCGAACTGGCAGCGAAGAAGGGCGAGCGCGCAGAGGCCGAGGCCAAGCTGCGCCAGACCGAAATCGCCGCCCAGCGCGACGTGGAACGCTCCGACGTGGCCCGCGAGCAGGCGCTCGACGCCGCGCAGCTCGAGCGCAAGCGGGCGCTGGAGCAGCTCGAAGTGGCCCGCATGCAGGCCCTGCGCGAGGCGGAGATCGCCTCTTACGAGGACGTGGAGCGCACGCGCATTGCCGCCGAACGCGGCTTGGACGAGGCCCGCATCGGGCAGGAGACCCAGCGTCGCCGCCTGGAGGTGGAAAGCACCCGCGACCTCGAATCGGCGGAGATGGAGAAGGCCATCACCCTCTACAAGAAGTCGCTCGAGCAGTCGGCCGCCCACGCGGAGGCCGAAGTCGCTCGGGCCCGTGCAGCCGAGGCGGAGGAGCGGGTCAAGACCACCCGCGAGACCGAGGAGGCCAATCGCCGCCGCAGCATCGACGTCGTTATGGCGGAGAAGCGGGCGGAAGAGGAGAAGATCGCAGCCGATGCCGAGAAGGTGCGCCGCGCCGTCGAGGCCGAGGCCCAGAAGCTGCTTTACGAGGCCGAGAACGTGCTCACGGATCCGGCACGCCACTCGCTCTTCCGTCGCAAGCTGCTGGAGCATGTCGAGGGCATCGTCTCCGCTTCGGTCAAGCCGCTGGAGAAGATCCAGGACATCCGCATCATGCAGTTGGATGGCGTCACTGGCGGCGGCGGCCAGGGTGGCCCCCGAGCCAACATGACCGACGAGGTCATCAACTCGGCCCTGCGCTACCGCGTGCAGGCGCCGCTGGTGGACAGCCTGCTGGCCGACATCGGCATCGAGGGCGGTGCGCTCACCAAGCAGGGTGGCCTGATTCGTGAGGCGTCCGACATGACCCGCATCGCTGGGGAACTGGAGAAGCAGGCCGGCAGCGCCAAGGGCGGATCTGGTGACGACTCTGGCTCCGGCGGGTCAGGCTCTGGTGGTTCCGGCTCTGGTGGTTCCGGTGACGGCAAGAGCGCCGGCGGCTCCAAGTCCAAGAAATAGGAAGACTGCGTAATGCCGAGAGTTTTCATCTCCAGCGTGATCGATGCCCCGGCCGCAAAGGTCTGGGAGCGGGTGCGCGACTTCAACGGCATGCCGCGCTGGCATCCGCGCATCCGGGAAAGCCGGATCGAGAATGGTGAGCCTTCGGACAAGATCGGCTGCGTGCGGGATTTCAACCTGCAGAACGGCGATCGCATCCGCGAGAAGCTGTTGGGCCTGTCGGACTACGACATGTTCTTCACCTACTCGATCCTGGAAAGCCCCATGCCCTTGACGGATTACATCGCCACCATGCGGCTGACCCCGATCACCGACGGCGACCGCACCTTTGCGGAGTGGACGGCGGAGTTCGAGTGCGACGACGAGGTGGCCGACGATCTGGTCAACGGTGTGGGCACCAATGTCTTCCAGGCCGGCTTCGACGCCCTGAAGCGCCACTTTGCGCGGTAGGCCACCAACATGGTGAAAATCGTCAAGAGCACCATCATGGAAGCGCCGGTCGAGGCGGTCTGGGAGGTGCTGCGCGATTTCAACGGGCATGACCAGTGGCACCCGGCGGTGGCCGACAGCCACATCGAGCGGGGCTTGTCGTCCGACAAGATCGGCTGCGTGCGGCGTTTCCATCTGGCCGACGGGTCGGAACTGCGCGAGCAGTTGCTCATGCTGTCTGATGTCGACATGGCCTTCAGCTACTGCTTGCTGGATACGCCGATCCCACTGCTGAACTATGTGGCGCATGTGCGGCTGATTCCGGTGACGGATGGGGACCTGACCTTCTGGCACTGGGAATCGAGCTTCGATACCCCACCCGGCCGGGAAGCCGAATTGGAGAAGCAGGTGGGCGAGCAGATCTACGAAGGCGGTTTCCGGGCCGTGCGGGCTTACATGGGGCTGGCGCCCCGCGAAGAGGGAGAGGCGTGATGCCGGTGAAAGTGGAGAGCTTCGACAGCCTGGACGGTGCGGCGCGCGCCTTGAGCGCTGCGCGCAGTGCCCGCTTCCTGGGTGGCGGCACGCTGCTGATGCGGGCCGTTAACGATGGAGACCAGTCCTTCGACACCCTGGTTCGGGCCGTCGATCCCGCCAGCCGTCAGGTCCGCAGCGAGGGCGATGGCGTGACCATCGGCGCTGGGGTGACCATGGCAGAGGTGGTGGCGCATCGGGATCTGAGTTTCCTGGCGCCGGTGGCGCGCGTGGTGGGCGGTCCAGCGGTGCGCAACATGGCCACGGTGGGCGGCAACCTCTTCGCCAGTTCACCCTACGGAGACTTTACGGCCGCACTGCTGGCACTCGGTGCGCGTCTTGAGCTGGTCGGGCAGGGCGGTCGCGGCATCGAAATCGACGAGTTCCTGCGCGACCGGGAGCGCTATGTCGGTTCCATTGTGCGCACGATCAGTGTGCCGCGCCCGCGCGATCCCGGTGCCTTCCGCTTCGCGAAGGTGAGCCGAATCAAGCCCAAGGGCATTGCCCTGCTCACCATCGCGGCTTACCTGCCGCAATCGGCGGGACGGATCCGCGGGGCCCGTGTGGCCTACAGTTCCATGGGGCCGCGCCCGCTTCGGGCAACGGCCGTGGAGCGGGCCCTGGATGGGCAGTATCTCGATGCAGCCACCATCGAACAGGCGGCTGCCGTGGCCTGCGACGGCATCGAGCCGCACACCGACGGGCTGGCATCGGCCTGGTACCGGCGAGAAGTGGCGGCAGTGCATCTCAAGCGGCTTCTGACCGGGGAGCGGAGGTAGATCATGGCGCGCAAGCCCTTGCAGTTTCACCTGAACGGCAGCGAGAAGGCCGTTTTTGTTGAGGATGGGCAGAACCTGCTCGACGTCCTGCGCCGTGGTGTTGGGGATCTGACTCCGAAGTACGGCTGTGGGCAGGGGGCCTGCGGCACCTGCACGGTGCTGATCGACGGAGAGCCGCATCTTTCCTGCCTCACGCTGGCGGAAACGGTGGAGGGGCGTCAGATCACCACCACGGCGGGTCTGGCCCAAGGGGCGGACTTGCACCCGCTGCAGAAGGCCTTCATGGACAACTTCGCCGCCCAGTGCGGCTACTGCACGCCTGGCATGCTGTTGGCGGCCAAAGCCCTGCTGGATCGCAATCCCAACCCCTCACGGGAGGACGTGGTCGAGGCCATTTCGGGCAACATCTGTCGCTGTACCGGCTATGAGCCGATCATCGATGCCATCCTTGAGGCCGCGAAGTCCCGCGGTTTCAGGCAGTTCGGGTGAGGAGACAGCCGTGATCGAGTTTCGCAAAGACTACTTCGCGGACGAGCGCGACGACGATCTCAATGAGATCGGCAAGCCCACCCAGCGCCAGGACGCACTTGGGCATGTCACGGGCCGCTCGCCCTACTTCGACGACCATCTCTTCGATGGCCTGTTGCACATTCGCTGTGTGCGCAGTCCGCACCATCATGCCCGGGTCCGTCGCGTCGATATCTCCGAGGCAGAACGCATGCCCGGTGTGGTGCGCATCGTCCTGGGCAAGGATGTCCCGCACAACCTCAACACCCTGCTTTCATTGCTCGATTTTGGCCTCGATGACGAGCCGCTGATCTCCGACAAGAAGGTGTCCTACAAGGGCGAGCCTGTCGCGGCGGTGATCGCCGAGAGCGAGCGGCAGGCGCGCGACGCCGTAGCCAAGGTGCGGGTCGACTGGGAAGAACTGCCGGCAGTGCTCGACGTCGAAGACGCGATCAAGCCGGGCGCTCCCGTGGTCAACGAGGTCTACCCCGGCAACCGCTTCGTCTATCACGGCAAGTACGACCATCAGAAGCTGCGTTTCGGCGACGTCGAGGCTGCTTTCGCCAAGGCTGACCGAGTGATCGAGGGGCGCTACCAGATGTCGCCCATCGAGCAGGCGCCAACCGAGACATGCGGCGCCATCGCGGCACCTGAGACCAACGACCGCTATGTGGTTTACACCTCGACTCAGGCGCTCTTCTTCTCCTTGGACACCACCTCCAAGCTGCTGAAGGTGCCGTCCAACCGGCTGCATTTCATTGGCGGCACGGTCGGCGGCGGTTTCGGCGGCAAGGTGGATTCCCTGCACGAGCCCATGGCGGTGCTGGGCACCATGCTCACGGGGCGGCCCTGCAAGTACACCTTCGACCGGGCCGAGGAGATGCAGGTGGGCGCCCCGCGCGGCGCCGAGCGTTGGTACCTCAAGGATGGGGTTATGAACGACGGGCGGATCGTCGCCCGCAAGTTCATCGGCTACTTCGACAGCGGCGCCTACACCCGCCTGTCGAGCTATGCCATCATCAAGGGCGTAGGCCATCTGCCCGGCCCCTACACCATCCCCAATGTCTATGCCGACGTCTATTGCGTCTTCACCAACCGCACCCCGGCAACTGCCATGCGTGGCTTCGGCATCACCGGCGTCGACTTCGCCATCGAAAGCCACATGGACAAGATCGCCCATGAGTTGGGCATCGACCCCATCGAGTTCCGCATCATCAATGCCTATCGCGACGGCGACATGAAGGCGCACCGCCGTTTGGCGAAGAACACCGCCCTGATTGAATGCTGTCACGTTGCGGCGGAAAAGGCCGGCTGGTCGCTCAGCCCGGCTGCGCGTCAGGCCTCCTCCCTGCGCGATGGCGGCGGTGCGCGTGCGGAGATCCCGCACACCGTGACCGACGAGCATGGCCGGGTCGAAGGCTACACCGCCGGGAGCTACGCCCAGAAAAAGCGCCCGGGCGGCTCGCGACCGCAGGGGACCTCGGGCCCCGCGGGCCCGGTTGCGGCGCAGCGGGACAGCATTGCGGTCACGCCTTCCGCGTCATCCCCGAGTTTCGATGCGCCGCCGCGGCCTGCACCACAGCCGGCCGCCAGCTCGCCGCCACGCCCGGCTGCCGTGTCGCAGCCGGAGCGCCCGGCGGAGCAGCGGCGGGTGACGCGCTTTTCCTCGATCTCTGGCCTCAGGAGGCGTTGAGATGGCATTGCATCGCGGTCGCGGATTTGCCGCTATTAACTATCCCATCGGCATGAACCTGGGCGGCGACCCCTCGCAGGCGCTGGTCCACTCCAACCCCGGCGGCAAGTTCATGGTGGCGCTCTCCTCCATCGACCTGGGGCAGGGCATGAAGTCGGTCACCCGGCAGATTGCCGCTGAGACCTTGGGCGTGCCGGTGGAAGATGTCTATGTGGACACGGCCGATTCCGACACCGGCCCGCACTGCATGGGCTCCTTTGCCTCCCGCGGCACCCACCGTGTCGGCAACGCGGTGATCGAGGCGGCGAAGGAAGCGCGCTCGGTCATGTTGGAAGCTGCGGCCGAGGAATTGGAGGTGGACCCGGCCGACCTCGTCACCGACGGCAAGGGCAATATCCACGTCAAGGGCGCGCCCTCGCGCTCCATCTCAACGGCAGAGGCCTGCGGTGCCGCCCAGTTCAAGCAGGGACGGACCGTCTCGGGGCGCGGCATCTTCCTAATCCCCCTGTCCGAGGTCGACCCTGAAACCGGGGAGCAGACCCCGGTGTCCTGCTTCGCCCACGCGGCGATGATCGTCGACGTCGAGGTGGACGATGAAACGGGAGAGGTCTCGGTGCTGGAGATGAACAGCGCTTACGAACTGGGCCGCGCCCTCAATCCGCGCCTGGTGGAACAGCAGCTGGTGGGCGGTGCCTGGATGGGCATGAGCCACGCGGCCTGGGAGACCACCGAACCCTACTATCCTGACCGCGATCACGGCCCGATCGATTTCAACGGCTATCTCATGCCGGGGCCGGGTGACATCGCCAAGCACAACATCGCCATCCTGGAACGGCCAGCGCCTGACGGGCCATACGGCGGCAAGGGGCCGGGAGAAATGTGCGCCAATCCCGTGCTGCCGGCGGTGGTCAATGCCGTCTTTAATGCCGTTGGCGTGCGCATCGATGAGCTGCCGGTGACGCCAGAGAAGGTGCTGCGCGGCATCCGGGCCAACGGCGGCGCACAGCCGCAAGGGCGGCGCTGAGCGCCATGGCCATCCGGCGCTCCATCGTCGGGATCGACAGCCCTGACCGTCTGGCCGGGGTGCTGCGCGATGCGCAGTATCTCGCTGACGACGAGCTGGCGACGTCCGCCTACTTGGCCTTGGCGCTGGGCAAACCGCTGCTGCTGGAAGGGGCACCGGGCGTCGGCAAGACCGAAGGCGCCAAGGCCATCGCTTCGGTGCTGGGGCGACAGATGGTGCGGCTGCAGTGCTATGAGGGCATCGATTCCGCCCATGCCCTCTACGAGTGGAACTACCCGCGCCAGATGCTGGCGATCCGCCAGGCGGGCAACGAGTACGTCAACATCTATGCCGACGACTTCCTGGTTGCGCGACCCATGCTGGAGGCACTGCAGCATCCAGCCGATACCGTGCTGCTGATCGACGAAATCGACCGGGCCGATCACGAGTTCGAAGCCTTCCTGCTGGAGTTCCTGTCGGACTTTTCCATCTCCATCCCCGAGCGCGGCACCATCCGCGCGCAGCAGCATCCGGTCGTGGTGCTGACGTCCAACCGCACCCGCGAGCTGCATGAGGCGCTGCGGCGGCGTTGTGTCTACCACTGGATCGACTACCCGGCGCCGGAGCGTGAGGCGGAGATCGTGATGATGCGCGCCAGCCAGGTGGCGCATGACACCGCCTGGCGGGTGGTGGCGGCGGTGGGGGCCTTGCGGCGGGAACCTCTGGCCAAGGCGCCGGGGGTGGCTGAAACGGTGGAGTGGGCCGAGGCGGCGACGCTGCTGCACGAGCAGGGCGCGCCCTGGCCAACGGCCTTTAAGCGCGCCATTGGGGTCGTCTTGAAGGATCAGGACGATCTCGCCTTCATCGAGCCGCGCCTGGATCAGATACTGGAGGGCACGGCGGCATGAGCCGGGAGGAACTGCCCCGTCCGGTTGTTCCTTTCGTGGAGTTCGCCACCTTGTTGCGGGCCAACGGCTTTCCTGTGGCGCCGGAACAGACCCAGAGCTTCGTGGCTGCCGTGGGCCTGCTGGGTCCGCGCTCCATGGAGGATATCCATCGCGCCGCGGTGGCGACGCTGGCGCCGCCCATCGAACGGCGCGCGGAGTTCGACGCCCTCTTTCGATTGCTTTTCCTGGGGCAGGGGGCGGTCACATCTGCTGCAGCAGAGGATGACGAAGAGGAGGTTGAAGCCTTCGACGATCGCGACGGTGGCCTCGAGCCACCCGAGCCGGAGGAGGCGGAAGAGTCGGGCGGTACGCCCACAGGTGCCGAGCGTCTCTTCGCACGACAGTTCCCTGAGCTATCTGAGCCGGAAACCTTGCGCCGCTTCCGTCGCCGGGCCCCCCGGGCGCTGCCGCACCGCCGATCCCGGCGATTGGGTCCGGCGAAGGCCGGGCGGCGCCTGGACATGCGCCGCAGCCTGCGCGATGCGGTGCGCCGGGACGGGGAACTGCTGCAGCTTCCAGCACTCGCCCGGCGGCAACGACGTCGGCGCGTGCTGCTGCTGATCGATGTCTCGGGCTCGATGAAGGAGCGCACCGATAGTTCCCTGCGCTTCGCCCACAGCCTCGCGCGTGCCACCGAGCGCCTAGAGGTCTTCACCCTGGGAACCCGCCTGACCCGCATCACCCGCGCCTTGCGCCGACGCAACAGCGATCAGGCCTTGGCATTTGCCGGCAATCTCGTGGCGGATTGGGACGGAGGCACCCGTCTGGGGGATGCGCTGCAGGCCTTCCTGGCCGTGCCGCGCTTTGCCGGCTTTGCGCGGGGGGCGCTGGTCGTGGTGCTGTCCGATGGCCTTGAGCGCGGTGATCCCGCAGCCCTGATCGATGGCATGGAACGCCTCTCGCGCCTGGCCTGGGCCGTGCTCTGGCTCAATCCGCTGGCGAGCGGCCCTGATTACAGTCCCGAGACCGCCGCTTTGCGCGAGGTTCTGCCCTATATCGACCGCCTGGGCGACGGCTCCAGCACAGCGCATGTCTGTGAGGAGGTGCTCGGCTTCCAAAGGAGAGCGGCATGAAGATCATCGATGCCCACCATCATATCTGGCGCCAGTCCGATCTGACCTGGCTGCAGGGTCCCACCCAGCCGCGCATCTTCGGCCCCTACGATGCGATCAAGCGCGACTATCCGATCGAGGAGTTTGTAGAGGATGTCAGCGGCACCGGCGTGACCCAGTCGGTCTATGTCCAGACCAACTGGCCGCCCGGCGGCGAGGAGGACGAGGTGGCCTGGGTCCAGGCCACGGCCGAGCGTGCCGGCTGGCCGCATGCCATCGTCGGCTTTTGCGACATGACGGTGGCCGACGCCCGGCCGATGCTGGAGCGGCTGGCGCGCTACCCGCTGATGCGCGGCATTCGCCAGCAGTATCACTGGCATGAGAACCCGCTCTATCGCTTTGCCGCCCACGCGGATATGTGCCGCGACGACAAAGTAAAACGGAACATCGCCCTGCTGGCCGACTACAACTGGGCCTTCGACCTGCAGGTCTTTGCTGGCCAGATTGACGCTGCCTGCGAGCTGGTGGACGCCTGCCCGAAGGTGACCTTCATCCTGCAGCATGCGGGCATGTTGGAAGATCTCTCCGACGAGGGGCGCGCGTCCTGGAAAGCGCAGATGAAGAAGCTGGCCCAGCGGGAGAACGTGGTTTCTAAGCTTTCCGGCCTGGGCACCTTCATTCACCGCAATGACCCCGTGCACGTGGAGCGCATCCTGCACGATACCGTCGCGCTGTTTGGTGCTGATCGCTGCCTCTTCGGTTCGAATTTTCCCATCGAGAAGCTCTGGACCGACTATGGCGCGCTGGTCGAGGCCTTTCGCCGTGCGGCATCAGACCTCAGCACCGCCCAACAGAAGGCGATCTTTCATGACACGGCAGCCCGGGTTTACCGGCTGTAGCAGGGAGGGGCACCGGATCCCCACAGGACGGGTGGGATCGGGGCATCAAGAAGAGGGAGGCGAGCATGGCACATGAGGCACTGCGGCCGGAGTTCCGCAATCTGATCGACGAGCAGGTGCCGGTGCGCCAAGTCGGCTCCGGCTTCACCTTCACCGAGGGGCCGATCTGGCATCCGGTGGAGCAGTATCTTCTCTTTTCCGACATGCCGGCGGACGTGCGCCGCCGCTGGGATGAGGCGTCGGGGGTCAGTGAGGTCATGCGCCCGTCCAACAAGGGCAACGGCATGACTTATGATGCCGCCCTGAACCTCCTGGTCTGCGAGCACAGCACGTCTAGCGTCGTGCGCTTCGGGCCCGGAGGCCAACGCGAGGTGCTGGCCTCACACTTCGAGGGTAAGGAGCTAAACAGCCCCAACGATCTTTGCGTTCGCTCCGACGGATCGATCTACTTTTCCGATCCCTGGTATGGCCGCATGCCGGGCTTCGGCGTGGAGCGCCCGCGCGAGCTCGGCTGGCAGGGCGTATTCCGCATCCCACCGGGTCAGCGAGGCGGCGAGCCCGAGTTGGTGGTCGAGCGCTACACCTTCTCCCAGCCCAACGGCCTCTGCTTCTCGCCCGACGAAAGCCTGCTCTACATCAACGACACCGAGCAGGCGAATATCCGAGTCTATGAAGTGCGTTCCGACGGCAGCCTGGGTTCGGGGCGAATCTTCGCTTCTGGCATCAAGGACAGCCTGAAAGCCGGTGTGCCCGATGGCATGAAATGCGATGCCGAGGGCAACGTCTGGGTCACGGCGCCCGGCGGCGTCTGGGTATACAACCCCTCCGGACAGCTGATCGGCAAGCTGGCCGTGCCCGAGATGGTGGCGAACATTCATTGGGGTGGGCGCGAGTGGCACACCCTCTTCATGACCGCCTCCACGTCGGTCTACGCCGTGGAGACCCGGGTCGGGCCGCGCAGAGAGCCTTTCATGGCTGCAGGCGGCGGAACGGCTGCTTCATCGAGCCATGCTGCGAGCGCTCCCAGTGGTGACGGCGCTTTCCGGTTGGAGGCCGAGCGCTGTGCCCTGATCATCCAGGACATGCAGAACGACGTGGTGATGGAGGGCGGTGCCTTTGCGGACTCCGGCGCGCCGCAGCACTGCCGCGAACAGAACTGCATCGCCAACATCGCCCGCTTGGCCGAGCGTTGCCGAGCGCTGGGCATTCCGGTGATCCACGTCTGGTTCGAGATCGACAATGACGGCCGCGGTCTGACCCAGAATGCGCCGCTCTTCGAAGGTGCGATGGCGGCCAACGCCCTGCGCAAGGGCACCTGGGGCGCACAGCCGGTTCCGGGGCTGGAGCCGCATCCGGGCGACCACATCGTCTCCAAGATGCGCATGAGTGCCTGGGAAGGCACGAACCTGGAGACGATCCTCAAGGCGGAAGGGCGGGACATCCTGATCGACACCGGCGCCTGGACCAACATGTCCATCGAGCACACGGCGCGCACGGGCGCAGACAAGGGCTATATCATGATCCTGCCGGAGGATAGCTGCTCGACCATGAACGCCGACTGGCACCGGGCCGCCATCGACTACGCGCTGCAGAACGTCTCGGCGGTGACCACGACCGACGAGGTGCTGCGCGCTCTGGACGGCTGAAGCTGGCGGTTATCGCTCTCCGCGGCGATAGGGGCGGGTGAGGGCGGCCGGCAGAGCTGCCCGCCGTCCGAAGAACAGGAGCAGCAGCATAACCGCGGCGAAGGGCAGCATCTGCACCAGGTCCGTAGGCACCCGCAGGCCCGCCACCTGCAGCGCCGTCGTGAGCGAGAGGCACAGCCCGAAGAGCAGCGCGCCCAGCAGGACCCAGAGCGGTCGCCCGCGGCCCAGCATGGCCAGGACGATGGCGATGAAGCCGGCGCCGCTTGTCATGAAGGGGACGAAGAGCCCAGCGCCGACCGTGGCGAGATAGGCCCCACCCAGGCCTGCCATGGCACCGGTGAAGAGCACGGCCAGGCTGCGGGTGGCGATGACGCTGATGCCGGCGGCGTCCAGGGCCGCCGGTCGGTCCCCGGCTGCCTGGAGGTTCAGGCCGAGCAGGCTGCTGCGGTAGAGCCAGGCGAGCAGCGGCACGGCAAGAATGGCCAGATAGACCAGCGGATGACGGTCGAACAGCGCCGTTCCAAGCACGGGAATTTCGGACAGCAGTGGGAGCGGGAGCGTGTCGACCCGGGGCAGGCGCGGATAGCTCTGACTGAACTGCACGTGATGCAGCAGCGCGGTCAGGCCCTCGGCACTCAGGGTGAGGGCAATGCCGACCACGATCTGGTTGAGGCCAAGCCAGACGCACAGCAACATCATGGGAAGTGCCAGCGCCAGACCGCCCAGCATGCCGCAGAGAAATCCAAGCCAGAGCGAGCCGCTGGACCAGGCGCCGAGGAAGCCGCAGTAGGCGCCCAGCAGCATCATGCCCTCGAGACCGATATTCAGCACGCCCGCCTTTTCCGACATCTGCTCCCCCAGCCCGGCGAGGAGCAGCGGCAGGCCGGCGGCGAGGCTGCCGGCCAGTAGGGCGGTAAGGAAGGGGGTAGTGAGCAGGCTCTCCATATCGGCTTTACCCGCGCTTTCGCATCAGCGGCCGCGCCGACAGCCACTCGGTGAGCGCCAGGAAGACCAGGATCAGGGCGACGAGCACCAGCAGAAAGTAGTTGGGCAGGTCCGCGCGTCGTGCCGCCGTTTCACCGCCGATGGAGAGCACGGCGAAGACGAAGACGAAGAAGATGACCGCACCGCCGTGGAAGCGGGCCAGGAAGACCAGTGGGATCACCAGCATGCCATAGGCAGGATTCCAGTCGGCGCGCACCGTGCCCCAGACCCCGAGTATCTCGACCGCACCGGCCAACCCAGCCAAGCCGGCGCTCAGACCAAAGGCGAGGAAGGTCAGGCCGGTCACGGGCAGGCCGACATGGCGCGCGGTCAGCGGATTGGCGCCGAGGATGCGTAACCGCAGGCCCAGGGCCGTGCGGGTCATCGCCCAGTGCACCAGCAGCAGCGCCAGCAGCGCGATCACCAGCCCCAAATGAACGGTGCTTCCCAGGAGGCGCGGCAGGCGGTCGGCGGTGGCGAGCGTCAGGGTCTGTGGCGAAGTGGTAGCGGGGTCGTTGAAGGGCAACTTGATCAAAAGATTGGCCAGGCTGATTCCAAGGAAGGTCATCATCAGCGTGGTGATGATCTCGTTGACGCCGTAGCGCGCTTTCAGGAAGGCCGGCAGCGCCGCCCAGAGTGCCGCCACGGCGAAGGCCGCGAGCATGGCAAGGGGCAGCGCCAACCAGGGCGGCAGCGTAGCAGCCAAACCGGGGGCAAGGGCGGCGGTGATCACCGCCGCCAGCAGGAACTGGCCGTCCACACCCAGGTTCCACAGTCCGGCCCGGAAGGCGACGATCAGGCCAGCGGCCAGCAGCAACAGCGGCGCGCTGCGGGTCAGGCTCTCCTGCAGGCCCAGGCGGCTCAACAGGCCGCGTTCGATGATCGTGGCGTAGAAGCTCACCGGGTCGCGCTCCAGCAGCAGAAGCAGCAGCGCGCCGCAGGCCAGGGCGAGCAGCAACGGCAACAATGCCTGGAGCAGGCGCCCCACGATTTGCGGAATGTCGGTCACGCTGTTCCGCCCACCACTAAACGTCCGACGGTCTGGCGCGCGTCAGGGCCATTGTTGACGATCCCTACGATGCGCCCCTCCGCCATGACGGCCACCCGGTGGCTGAGCGCCAGGATCTCGTCGAGGTCGGGCGAGATTAAAAGGGCGGCCACGCCGCTTGCGGCTTGGCGGCGGATGGCTTCCTGCGCGAGCTGCTGGGTTTGGAAGTCAAGCCCGTAGGTCGGCTTGTTGTAGATCACCACGCGCGGCTGCCCCTCCAGCTCGCGGGCCAACAGCAGTTTCTGCACGTTGCCACCCGAAAGTGAGCCCAGGGGCGTGTGCGGTCCCGGTGCCCGGATGTTGTGCGCAGAGATGGTCTGCTGCGCATAGGCCTCGATCTCGCGCGGTTGCTCGACTCCCTGGCGCCAGAAGGGCGCATCGCCGACGCGTTTGAGCAGCAGATTGAGGCTGATGGGAAAGGCGGGCAGGGAGCCTTCGCCCAGCCGGTCATCGGTCAGGTAGCGCAAACCACGCTTCATGCGCTGAGGTACGCTTTTGGCCTGGACGGCTTCGCCTCCCAGTTCGATCCGTCCGGCCAGAGTCGTTCTCTGACCTGCCAGCGCTTCGGCGAGTTGGCGCTGGCCGTTGCCGTCGATCCCGGCCACGCCAAGGATTTCCCCGGCCGAAAGGCTGAAGTCTATGCCGTCGAGCTGCGGCTCCTGTTCGCCGCACGCCGCCCTCAATCCCTGAACCCGCAGCACGGGGGCCTTTTCCTGAAAGGACGGTGGGGGTGCTGGCGCTGCCGTGGCGGTGCTCGGTGCATCGAACATGAGAGAGATGATCTCGGACTGTGCCTGCTCAGCCCCGCGACGATGAAGGTCTGCGGCTGATCGGCTGGCCACAAGGCGGCCGGCGCGCAGGATGGAAACGCGGTCTCCGAAGGCCAGTGCCTCGGGCAACTTGTGAGTGACGAAGAGGATGGCCATGCCCTTCGCAGCCAGGCGGGTGAGGCTGCGTTGCAGGTCGGACACCGCAGCAGACGTGAGCATGGCGCTGGCCTCGTCGAGGATCAGTAGGCGCCTGCCTTCCCAGAGCGCCTTCACGATCTCGACCATCTGGCGCTCGCCCAGCGATAGGCTCGACAGCAGCGCGTCAGCCGGCAGCCGCACGCCCAAGTCGTTGCAGAGCGCCGTGAAACGCCGGCGCGTGGCGCTCTGCCGGCGGCCCTGCCACCAGCGCCGCCCGAGCATCAGGTTTTCCAGGACCGTCAAGCTCGGGACCAGGGCGCTGTGTTGATAGACCGTGCCGATGCCAGCCTGCAGGGCCGCGCGCGGCGAGGAGAAGCGCACGGCCTGACCGTCGATGAGCAGGCGGCCTGCGTCCGGTTGCTGCATGCCGGACAGCAGCGCGATCAGTGTCGACTTGCCCGCGCCGTTTTCACCCAGCAGGGCATGGATCTCGCCAGCGTGAAGATCGAGCGTAATGGCGTCGTTGGCCAGCACGCCGGGATAGCGCTTCGTGACCTGCTCAAAGCGGATAAGGGGCGGTGCCTTGCCCTGGTGTTGCGCGCTCAAGGTGGATGTCCGGCCCGTTTCTCGTGTTCTTTGCGGCCGCGCTCTCAGTCCGAAACGGCGGTCATCAGGGCACGCACGGCCTCGGCCTCGAACTTCGGTTCCACGGTGATCTCGCCGGCGACGATCTGCTCACGCACCTCCATCACCCTCTCCCAGACCTCTGCGGGAATGTGTTCGCTCTGCAGCAGGTAGAGCGATTCGTCTTCCAGGCGGATGCTATAGCCGCGGGTGCCGAAAGTGCCCTTGCCGAGGTCCTCGATCATGGCCCGATAAACTGGCTCCAGGTTCCAGACCACCGAGGAGAGCAGGTGTCCGCCGTCGATGCTGCTCTTGTCTCCGATCACGTCGATGAACCAGATCTTGCCCCCATCCGGCGCGTCGTTGGTCTCCACCGCCTGCAGGATGCCGAAGGTTGAGCCGTTGCCCTGGCCGAATATCACGTCGGCGCCGGCGGCGATCACTGCATCGGTGACGCGGCGCGCGCCGGCGGCGTCGGCATAGGCGGCCGGACCGATCACGGAATAGCGCAATTCGATGTCCGGATCGCTGGCGCGCGCGCCCTGGGCGAAGGCGGCCGACTGGCTGTTCCAGGATGGCGGTTCGCCCGAGACCACGATGCCGAGCGTGGCGCTGCGCGACATCTGCGTGGCCAAGACGCCGGCCAGATAAGCGCCTTCATGCCCGCTCAACGTATAGTCGGCCACCAGACCCGGCTGCATCAGGTCGGGGCGGTCGACGATGGCGACCGGCACGCCCGTCTCCTCTGCGATCTCCGGCGCCGTCGTGTTGTAGCCACTGGCGTGGGCGATCAGCAGGTCGGCGCCTTCGGCGGCCAGTTCGCGCAAGGTGGGACGCACGTCGCCGTAGCCCAAACCGCTGGCCAGCGTCACATCGATCGAAAGCGCCTCGCCTACCGCTCGCGCCGCCTTGGCGGCTTGCTGATTCCAGCCGAAATCGTTGGGCTGCTCCGGCGTCAGCACCGCGATGTGGTTGACCTCGGAGTCTTGGGCGAAGGCGGGGGCGATTGCCAGGCCGGCGAGAAACAGGGCACCAGTGAGGGCACCAGTTAATGCGGGCAACGGCAAACCGAGTTTCATCTTGCGTATCTCCTTGTCCTGCCTGGGGCCGGCTTGGCAGGTGGCAGGTGGCAGGTGGCAGGTGGCAGGTGGCAGGGCGGCGGGCTCCAAATGTGCGGCGCCAGAATGGACAGAGGCGCCGGCACCTGACGGCATTGCCGGCTGGCTCCGAGAATGGTCCCGAGCGTAGGGCGCTATGCAGCAATGCCCAAGGGCCAATTCCGTTTGTTGATGGGGTTATATGGCGCTATGCGCGCGCAAGGCGCCTGTGCTCGGCCACTGGCTTCATCCGCTTTCAGGGACTGCGCGTTCACCCTTTCGAGTTTGCCCCTATTCTGCTTGTCGGCTAGGATTGGCAGAGCCAACACGCAAAACGATAATAGATGCCAGCTAGAGGTCATAAGCCGGTTGGCCAAAGCCGAATGACAGAAGGGAGTGCTTTATGAAAATCCGTACAATGGGGCGCTTGACGCCCGTTCTTGCCGCCTCGGCGATGCTGGTGACAGCCACCGGTGCGACGGCGCAGGAATACGAGATGACGATCTCCACCATTGTTCCGGAGAATCTCACCAATAACGAGATCTGGCCTGGCTTGGTTCACTTTAAGAGCCTGGTGGAGTCGCGGACCGATGGCGATATTGCCGTCACGCTCTTCGGAAACTCGCAGCTCGGGTCGGAAGTCGAGACCGGCAGCCAGGTACAGGCGGGCGGTGCGGCGCTGCAGTCGACCGTGATGTCTTCCGGCGCGATGTCGTCCTTCTACGAGAAATACCAGGCGGTCACGACGCCGTTCCTCTTCGAAAACTGGCGCCAGGCCTGGACCTTCTTCGACAGTGAATGGTTCGCCGACTTCATGCGCGGCACGATTGAGGAAGCGGACATGCGCTACCTCGGCACCTTCGATGACGGCGGCGGCTTCGTGGCCTTCACCACCCGCGGCAAGATGATCGAGACGGTGGACGATCTCGAGGGCATGAACATCCGCGTGGAGGAGAATCCCTCCCACGTGGCGACAATGCGCGCACTGGGCGCCTCGGCAACGCCGCTGCCCTGGGGTGAGGTGGTCACCGCGCTCGAGACCGGGCTGGCCGATGGGCAGTTCAACGCGCCAGTGGTCAACACCTCCTTCAACCTCTACGAGGTCAGCGACTACACCACCATGACCGGCCATGTTTACAACAGCCAGTCCTGGATGGTGAGCGAGACCTGGTACCAGTCACTGCCGGACGACTATCAGCGCATCATCGTGCAGTCGGCGCGTGAGGCAATCCAGCTGGCGCATGGTGCCTCGGGTGCCCTGGCAACGGCGGCTTGGCAGGAGTCCTGCGAGAAGTTCGACGACTGCTACATCATGCCGGCGGACGAGCGTCAGCGCATGGCGGAAATGGCGCGCCCGGCCTGGAAAGAGTGGATCGTCAATGACTTCGGCATGGATGAAGCCCTGGTCGATGAGCTCTGGGCCGAGGTCGATCGCGTCGGCGAGGAGCTGAACGACACAGACTTCCAGACTTACGGCCAGTAACGGCCGAGAGATCCGGCGGGCGGTATTCTTGCTGCCCGCCGGCCTTTCTCCGCCTCATCGAGCCTCTCTTCAAGGCTGAGCCTGGATCGAGTGAGATGCCGCTTCTAGCTGCAGTCCGGCGTGCCAGCGATATCGTCAACACGCTGGCCATTTGGTTGTGCGTCGCCTGTGTTCTGGGGATGCTTAGCATCTCCTTCATGGGTTTCCTGTACATGGTGGTCACCGGCCGCGCCTTGACCTGGACCTATTCGCTGGCTCGGGTCCTGTTGCCGTGGATTGGTCTCATCTCGGGCACGATCGCGCTGCGATACGGAGAGCACGTGGCCATGACGTTGCTCGCGCAGATGCTGCCGCGTCCCTTGGTGAAAGGCTTGCAGGTGCTCTGCCTCGTCTCGATTGCCATCTTCGGCTTCATGCTGATCTGGTACGGTTGGCCCTTCTTCACAGGTGCGCGCCAGACTTACATGGTGTCCGACCTGATCCGGATCCCTCAGTACTTCACGGCGATTGCGGTCCCGCTCAGCGGTGCGATCATTCTGTTGCACCTCTCCCATGGTTTTGCCTTGCTCGGACATGACGTCTCGGCGCAGGAGGCGGTCAGCGAGGCTATCGGCGAAAAGCCTTCCAAGCAGGTGACGTGATGGGTTTGGCGATACTTGTCTTCGTTGGTCTGTTGCTGATCGGTACACCGATTGCGGTGATCATGGCCTTGTCCGGCGTGGCGGGCAGCTACGCCATCGGCGGCGAACGGATGATGAGCATCCTCGCCGACCGCATGTTCGCCGGCGTGTCCTCCTACATGCTGATCGCCATTCCCTATTTCATCTTCACAGCTGAGTTGATGAATCAGGGTGGGCTGACCCAAAAGCTCATCACTTTCAACAACGCGCTGTTCGGCCGCATCAGGGGCGCCCTCAGCCACGTCAACATCACGGTGTCGGTCTTCTTCGCCGGTCTCACTGGAGCGGCGATCACCGACACCGTGGCCCTGGGCAAGGTCCTGATCCCCTCCATGAAGGAGCAGGGATACGACGCCGAGTATGCCGCTGCGGTGACGGCCTGCTCTTCCATCATCGGCCCGATCATTCCGCCAAGTGTGGTGATGGTGGTCTATGCGACCATGCTGCGCGATGTCTCCGTCATCGACCTCTTCGCGGGCGGCATCCTGCCCGGGCTGGTCATGGCGGGAGCTCTGCTGGTCATCAGTTTCTATCTTTCCTGGCGGCGCAGCTACCCGAAACAGGCCGCCACATCCTTGCGCGCCGGGCTGGTTTCCTTTGTGGCGGCTTTGCCGGCACTCTTCGTCCCAGTGATCATTCTTGGCGGCATCCTTTCCGGTATGACGACCATCACGGAAGCCTCTGGTTTCGCCGCCGTCTACACGCTGCTGATAGGCTTCTTGGTCTATCGCAATCTCAGCTGGCGCAAAGTCTGGGACGCTTTGATCGTGACGGTGCGTTTCTCCGGCGTGGTCTTCCTGCTGCTAGCGGCCTCGGCGGTTCTGGGCTGGTTCGTCACCCGCTCGGGCATCGCACACGAAGCGGCGCAAATGATTGTTACCGTGACCGACAATTCCTTCCTGCAGCTCATGCTGGTCGCCATTTTTCTGCTGCTCATCGGCACGGCGATCGACGTGCTGCCGGCGCTGGTGGTGGTGGCGCCGCTGCTGGTCCCGGCCATGGTGACCTTGGGGTTCGATCCGCTGCACTTTGCGATCTTCATGATCGTGACCCTGAACATCGCGAACATCACGCCGCCGGTGGGGATGACATTGATGGCGGCAGCGCAGATCGCGCGCATTCCTTACGAACGCGCGATCGTGGCGTCGCTGCCCTTCTACCTGTCTTTCATCGCCGTGATCGTGCTGCTGGCCCTGTTCCCGGGCCTGTCCACCTGGATCCCGAGCCTGCTCGGCTGAGTGGGCTCAGGCCCGCTCGGCCAGGGGCAGGTTCATCAGCAGGTTTTGCGGCTTGAGACGAAGCCGGCCCTCCGGTGTCATGCACAACCCCATGTAGACCGGGCGGCCGGCCACGCTGGCCGCCATCACGCTGGGATCGCGGAATTCGAGCCGGAACAGGGAGAGGAGGCGCCTCAGGCGGTCTTCTTCGACATCCTGGCCGTTGTAGAGGTCGTTCAGCAGCTGTGAGGCTTCGCTGTCCAGACCCAGATGCCAGACCCAACGCTCGTCGCTGATCTTTTGCACCGGCTGGATCGAGACATCGATGGCCAAGAAATGTGCCACCCAAGCCTCCAGCACGCGGCAGAGCGCGTCGAGGCCGGGCGAGGAGAAATTGAGATTGAGCACGAGATCGTGGCGGCTGTCCCGCTCCCAATAGACCGCAGCGTTCTCGGCCTGCATCACCTCCAGATCGACGGAACGCAGCGGCGTTTGCGCCTCAGCTACCAGGCGGCCCAATGAGCCAAAACCGCCGGTGGTCGCGTACATCTCCACTGTCTCAGCGTCGGCCAGCATGATGGCGTCGCCCTCGATGGTGACCATCTGTTCCCTGAAGAAGAGCTCACCGGCCCGGGCCCGGAAGGGATCCTCGACGCCGTCGAGAACGTGGCGCAAGATTACATGCGTCAATTGATCCAGGAAGAGCGGTGGGACGGGCATGTCACCCGCCTTCACGTCCGGCGGCGAGAGGAAATAGTAAAGATAGGCTTCTTCCAAGCTAGCGGCCGCCATCAGGCGATCACGAAAGGCGAGCCAGATCTGCCAATTATCGCGCCCGTCGGGGTCAGCCAGACGGGCGAGTCTCGCTTGGCCAACCCGCTCGCGCGGGTTCTTGAGCAGGGTGGCGTGCAGCGCCCGTTCCTCGTCGCAGGCCTCCTCCGGGGGTTGCATCTCGGGGCGCCGCAGGTAGGCGCGCAGGAAGTCGTCCGCAGGCACCAGATGGTCGGCTTCGCTCCGTGTGGTGAAGTGATAGCCACTGTCGCGCCAGAAATCAGGCATTCCGGTCTCCTTTGCTCAGAGCTATGCCAAGCTCCGCCAGCAGCGTCCAGGGCTGAGCCAGCCGCATCATAGATCGGATCACCGCTGTTTGCTCTCCCACTCCGGGTGGATCCAGACCGGCGCGTCGGAAGGCGGAAGCGGATTGCGGCCGCGGATACGGTCGGCCAGCTTCTCGGCCAGCATGATGGTGGGCGCATTCAGGTTGCCGCTGACGATGTCCGGCATGATCGAGGCGTCCACCACTCGCAGGCCTTCCATGCCGTGCACCCGGCCGTCGCCGTCGACCACCGCCATGGCGTCGCTTTCCGGGCCCATGCGGCAGGTACAGGAGGGGTGGTAGGCACTTTCCCCGTGCTGGCGCACGAAGGCATCGATGTCTGCGTCGGTTTTCACTTCCGGGCCGGGCGCCAGTTCCGGACCGCGGTAGGGATCGAAGGCTTTCTGGGCGAAGATCTCGCGCGTCAGGTGGATGGCGTCGCGCATCTCCTGCCGGTCATTCTCGGTGCCCATGTAGTTGAACAGGATCTCCGGTGCCTGGCGCGGGTCGGTCGAGCGAATGCGCACGTGACCGCGCGCGGTGGGGCGCATGGGGCCCACATGCGCCTGGAATCCGTGGCCCTTCACCGGGTTGCTGCCGTCGTAGTTCATGGCGATGGGCAGGAAGTGGTACTGCAGGTTCGGATGCTCGATGCCGGCGCGGCTGCGGATGAAGCCGCCGGCCTCGAACTGGCTGCTGGCGCCGGGGCCGGACTTGAACAGCATCCACTGCAGCCCAACCCAGGGCTTGTTCCACCACTGAGTCGCAGAGTAGAGGCTGATCGGCTGGGTGCAGGCGTGCTGCACGTAGACCTCGAGGTGATCCTGAAGGTTCTCGCCGACACCCGGTAGGTCTTGCACCACCTCGATGCCAAGCTCGCGCAGACGATCGGCCGGGCCGATGCCGGAGAGCTGCAGCAACTGCGGCGAGTTGATCGCACCGCTGCTGACGATCACCTCCCGCTTGGCGCGCAGGGTTTCGCGCTCCTTGCCGCGCGCGATCTC
Organism: Aquibaculum arenosum; assembly: GCF_029222965.1. GTDB lineage: Bacteria > Pseudomonadota > Alphaproteobacteria > Kiloniellales > DSM-21159 > Aquibaculum > Aquibaculum arenosum. The sequence continues at coordinate 547,362 of NZ_JARHUD010000001.1, forward strand.
GACACCCACGGCTCGCTGCCCCTCGAACATGACGTTCAGGGTGAGGACGCCACTTTCCACCGTGACGTTCGGACGCTCCATGGCTGGATAGAGATAGGCCATGGCCGCGGACCAGCGCCGGCCCTTGTGCGTGGTCATGTCCATGCGGCCGACGCCTTCCTGACGATGGCCGTTCATATCCTCGGTCACGGCGTAGCCGGCCTGGCGGCCCGCTTCCACCCAGGCCTTGAACAGGGGATTGTCCATCTTGCCGGCGGAGACCTGCAAGGGACCCTCGCCGCCGCGGTAGTCGTCCGGCCCCAGTTCATGGCTCTGCGCGCGCTTGAAGTAGGGCAGGCAGTCCGCATAGCTCCAGCCGGGCAAGCCGTGCTGGCCCCAACGATCGTAGTCGCGGGCGTGGCCGCGGACGTAGGCCATGCCATTGATCGAGGAGGAGCCACCGAGCACGCGCCCGCGCGGGCAGTAGAGCGAGCGGCCGTCCATGAAAGGCTCGGGCTCGCTGTTGTAGTACCAATTGAACTTGTCGTTCGCGAGAGGGTAGGCAAGTGCGGCGGGCATGTGGATGAAGATCGAGCGGTCCTTGGGCCCGGCCTCCAGTACCAGCACACTCACATCGGGATCTTCCGACAGGCGATTGGCGAGCACGCACCCGGCCGAGCCGGCGCCAACAATAATGTAATCGTAGTCCTTGGCGCTCATCAGTAGGGGCACTCCACCTCACCCAGTTCCACATAGACCGACTTGAGCTGGCTGTAGTGCTCGATGGCGGCCTTGCCGTTCTCGCGGCCGATGCCGGAAAGCTTCACGCCGCCGAAGGGCATCTCGATCGGGGTGATGTTGTAGTTGTTGATCCAGCAGGTCCCGGCTTGCAGGTGGGCGACCGTCCGGTGGGCACGGGCGAGGTCGCGGGTAAAAACCCCGGCGGCCAGACCATAGGGCGTGGCGTTGGCGCGCTCGATGACCTCCTCTTCCTCGTCGAAGGCTAGCACTGACATGACCGGACCGAAGATTTCCTCCCGCACAACGCTCATATCGTCCCGGCAGTTGGCAAAGACTGTGGGTTCAACGAAGGCACCCTGTCCCAGCGCACCTTCCGTCACCCGTTTGCCGCCGATCACTGCATCCGCGCCTTCCGCCTTGCCGCGCTCGATGTAGCCCAGAACCTTCTGCAGATGCTCCTCGCCGATCAGGGCGCCGACCTGCGTTGCGGGATCGAGGGGATCGCCGATGACCATGCGACGGGTGCGCTCCACCAAGCGCTCGAGGAAGCTGTCGAGCAGTTTGCGCTGTACGAAGACCCGGGTACCGTTGGAGCAGACTTCGCCGGCGGAATAGAAATTGCCGAGCATGGCGCCGCTGATCGCCCGATCGACCTCGGCGTCATCGAAGACGATGAGCGGCGACTTGCCGCCGAGTTCCAGTGTCACGTGCTTCAGGCTGGCGGCGGCATCGGTCATCACTTTGATGCCGGTGCCCACTTCGCCGGTCAGCGAGACCTTCGCAATACCGGGGTGGCGTGTGAGCAGCTGGCCGGTCTCGGCAAAGCCCTGCACCACGTTGAAGACACCTGGCGGCATGCCGGCTTCGGCGAAGACCTCTGCCAGTTTCACTGCGGTGAGCGGGGTCAGTTCCGCCGGCTTGAAGATCATGGCGTTGCCGCAGGCCAGCGCCGGCGCTGCCTTCCAGCAGGCGATCTGCATGGGATAGTTCCAGGCCCCGATGCCGGCGCAGATGCCCAGCGGTTCGCGCCGGGTGTAGGCAAAGGCGCTGCCCAGGTCGATGTGCTCGCCGGTGAGGCTAGCGGCCAGGCCGCCGAAATACTCCAGGCAGTCAGCGCCAGAGTGGATGTCGATGGCTTCCGTTTCCTGGATCGGCTTGCCGGTGTCCAGGGTTTCCAGCCGTGCCAGTTCGTCGTTGCGGGCCCGCAGCAGTTGGGCCGCGCGGGTCAGGATCCGACCACGTTCCGCACCGGTCATCGCCGACCAGACCGCAAAGCCGCGGCGGGCGGCCGCTACGGCCGCTTCGACCTCGGCCCCTCCGGCGATGCGCACTTGCGCCAAGATTTCGCCGGTCGCGGGGTTTAGGGTTTCGAAACAGTCGGTCGTGGCGGGACGGTAGGCGCCGTCGATCCAGGCTTCGAGAATGCCGGTGTCAGTCATGCTCTTGGTCTCTCTTCGATGTCAGGCGGCGGGGCAGGGCAGTCGCTCGCGCCGCAATAGGGTGTCGACGAACTCTATGCAGAGCCGCTGTGACTGCTCCGCCTGCGGCGTGTCCCGGGAGAGGGCGGCCCGCAACCAGAGGCCGTCGATCATGGCCGCCAGGGCGATGGCCTGGCGCTCCGCTTCCTCGCCGGGCAGAAGCGAGCGCAGGGCATAGCGCAGGTTCGACAGCAGTCGCTGCTCGTAGACATGCTGCACGCGCTTGAGGCCCGGCGAATGGGTGAGCTGGCCCCAGAAAGCCAGCCAGACACGGGCGATGCGCGGCTCGAACTGCTCCGGTGCCAGCAGGCCGGAAATGACGGCTTCCAGGCGTGCCCGTGGCGTCCGCGCATGGCGCAACTTGGTAACGATGCTGGCGCTGAGATCGCTGGCAAGGCTGCGTAGGGTGGCCTCCAGCAGGCCGTTCTTGTCGCGGAAGTAGTGTGCCACCAAGCCCGAGGAGACGCCCGCCCGGCGGCTGATGGACTGCAGCGTGGTCGCGGCAAAGCCGACGTCATGAATGGACTCGATCGTGGCAGCGATCAACTGCCGGCGACGAAGCTCCTCCACTCCCACCTTGGGCATCGTGACCTCGGCTCCCGGATTCCGACGACTGAAGCCAGACACTAGGATATTCTTTATTGATTGTTCAATCAAAAACCCTTTTCATAGGCACTCAGCTCGCCATAAGGCGACAGAGTATGAAAACCAGCGGAGGCACAGAGAATGCTCAAATCCGGACGCTTCGCGGCCGCGCTTATGGCCGCCACCCTGCTTTCTGCCGGGCTTTCTGCCGGCGGTGCCCTGGCTGCCGATCCCGAGAGCTGCCAGACGGTCCGCTTCTCGGACGTCGGCTGGACTGACATCACCGCGACCACGGCCACGGCCACGGTCGTGCTCGAAGGGCTGGGCTATACGCCGCGTACCCAGGTTCTGGCGGTGCCGGTTACCTATGCGTCACTGAGCAACGGAGACATCGACGTCTTCCTCGGCAACTGGATGCCCACCATGGAGGGCGACATCGCGCCCTATCGCGAGGATGGCTCGGTGGAAGTGCTTGGCCCCAATCTCGAGGGCGCCAAGTATACCCTGGCGACCTTGGCGCCGACGGCGGATTCGGGCCTGACGAGCTTTGCCGACATCGCCGAATTCAGCGAGGACCTGGAGGGCCAGATCTATGGCATCGAGCCCGGCAACGATGGCAACCGCTTGATCCTCGAGATGATCGAAGCCGACGCCTTCGGTCTGGGTAACTTTGACCTCGTTGAATCCAGTGAGCAGGGCATGCTGGCGCAGGTGTCGCGTGCGGCGCGCCGGGACCAGGCCGTGGTCTTCCTGGGCTGGGAACCGCATCCCATGAACGCCAACCACGACCTGGTATACCTCGATGGCGGCGATGACTGGTTCGGCCCCGACTATGGCGGCGCCACGGTCTATACCAACGTGCGCGCCGGCTACACCGAGGAATGCCCGAACGTCGGCGCCTTCCTGGAGAACCTCCGCTTTTCGCTCGAGATGGAGAACGAGATCATGGCCGCCATCCTGGATGACGGCCAAGCTCCGGAGCGGGCAGCGCAAGACTGGCTTACCGACAATCCCGACGTGCTGGACGGCTGGCTGGATGGCGTGAGCACGCTCAGCGGTGATGAAGGGCTCCCGGCAGTGCGGGCGCACCTGGGACTGTAAGCGGCACGCAACGGGGACTGGGGCATGGAAAGCTGGATCACCGACCGCAAGATCCCCTTGGGTCGCTGGATTCGCGATTTCGTCGATCTGCTGAACGAGGAGGCGGACTGGGTCTTCCAGCTGATCTCCGACGTGCTGGCCTTTCTGGTCGGCGGGCTGATCGACATCATGGCCTGGTTCCCGCCGCTCGTGCTGATCGCGCTTTTCGCAGCGCTTGCATGGTGGGTACAGCGTTCCCGCAAGCTGGTGGTGCTGCTCGTCCTTTCGCTGCTGCTAATCGTCAATCTCGGCTACTGGGAAGCGACGATCGAGACGCTCTCCCTGGTGCTCTTTGCCACCTTCTTCTGCATGCTGGTCGGCGTGCCTGTGGGCATTGCTTCGGCGCATCGACCGTGGCTGTACACGGCCATCCGGCCGGTGCTCGATCTGATGCAGACGATCCCCACCTTCGTCTACCTGATCCCGACACTGATCCTATTCGGTCTGGGGGTGGTGCCGGGCCTGATTTCGACGATCATTTTCGCCATTCCGGCGCCGATCCGATTGACGCAACTGGGAATCGTCTCGGTGCCCCGACAGCTCCTGGAGGCCGGCGAGGCTTTTGGCGCCACGCCGCGCCAACTGCTCTGGAAGGTCGAACTGCCACACGCACTGCCAACCATCATGGCGGGCCTGACCCAGTGCATTATGCTCAGCCTCTCCATGGTGGTGATTGCCGCCTTGGTGGGCGCGGCGGGACTCGGCCAACCGGTGGTGCGCGCGCTCAACACCGTCAACATCGGCATGGGCTTCGAGGCCGGTCTCGCCATCGTCATCCTCGCTATCCTGCTGGACCGGGTCTGCAAGCGTCGGGAAGAGGACTGAGCCGTGGCCGACTTCCCCGCAATTGCCTTCGACAAGGTCGACATCGTTTTCGGTGAACAACCGCAGACCGCGCTGCCGCTGCTCGACGCCGGCCGAAGCCGGGGCGAGATTCTGGCAGAAACGGAGACTGTGGTCGGGGTGGCAGGCGCCAGCCTTGAGGTGCCGAAAGGCGAGATCTGCGTGCTGATGGGCCTGTCCGGCTCGGGCAAATCCAGCCTGTTGCGCGCGGTCAATCGCCTCAATCCCGTCACCCGCGGCCGGGTGCTGGTCGCACATCAGGGGCGGCAGGTAGACGTCGCCACCTGCGATCGCCGGACCCTGCGCGAGTTGCGCACGCGCAGGATGGGCATGGTCTTTCAGCAGTTCGCATTGCTGCCCTGGCGTACCGTGCGCGAGAATGTGGGCTTCGGCCTCGAACTGCGCGGTATGGACAAGGCCCGGCGCGACGTCGTCGTCGAGGAGAAGCTCCAGCTGGTCGGTCTGCAGGACTGGGGCGACAAGCACGCGCACGAGCTTTCGGGCGGGATGCAGCAGCGCGTGGGCCTGGCCCGCGCCTTTGCCACCGATGCCGACATTCTGTTGATGGACGAGCCCTTTTCGGCGCTCGATCCCCTGATCCGCACCCGATTGCAGGACGAACTGCTCGACCTGCAGCAGAAGCTCCACAAGACCATCGTTTTCGTCAGCCACGATCTCGACGAAGCCATGAAGTTGGGCAATCGCATCGCCATCATGGAAGATGGTCGCATCGTTCAGGCGGGGGCCGCCGAGGAAATCGTGCTCAATCCCGCCAGCGAATACGTGGCGGAGTTCGTGGCGCACATGAACCCGCTCAACGTGCTCCGTGGCGCATCGCTTATGACTCCGGCGCGTGAGCTGCGCCGGGAGGATGAGGCGGTGCTGCTCGACCGGGAGGGGCGCTTGCGCCTGCATCTCGACCATCGCGGCCGGCCTGCATGGCTTTCCCTGGATGGCGCCGAAGGCAAGTTGCTGACATGGGAACCGGGCCGCGGTCCGGGTTTCCTTGCCGATGCGACCGTCATTCTGGCGCCGCTGGATTTGACCCTGCGCGATGCGCTGGTGCTGCGCCAGGCCAGCGGTCATCCTGTGGTTCTCGTCGACGGTGAGGGCCGCCTGGCCGGTATCTGCGGTGACGAGGAGATCTATCGCGGGCTGCTGGGCCGGGCGGAAACCCGGCTCGCCGGCTGATTCCGACTGTGGCATCGCAGACGTCAATGTGCGGTGGCCGCGCGCGCCACGCGCCAACTTTCGGTTCGGTTGGAACACGATCTGGTTTAGCCTGCTGCTAGCGTTTGCCCGTTTTGAGGAGTCGTCATGCCGGCGCCGTTGTCCGATTCCGCCCGCCTTCAGGCGGCAAGGCGGTTGCTTGCCTTTGTCGCTGCGAAAGTGGAGTTGCCGCTAAGCGTACGCCTTTGGGATGGCAGCACGGTGGCTCTGGGGGCGGAGGCGGCGGGACAGGGGCACATTCTTGTGACGGGTCCCGAGGTGCTTGGTGCGCTGCTGCGCCGGCCCTCGTTGGACACACTCTTCCGAGTCTATGCCAAGGGCGGCCTGGAAGCGGAAGGCCTCAACCTGATCCAGCTCTTCACCCTGCTCCGGCAGGGGCGCAAGCGCGCGCGGCCCAGCCTGGGTGCACTGCTGCGGGGGCTGCCCTGGTCGGCCATGCTGCCGCTGCTGACGGCGCGCGGGCCCGTTGGGCAGATGCAGCACGCCTATGGCGGCGACGAGGAGGCGAAGGATCGGGCGCGTCGCGACGACAAGCGGCTGGTGCAGTTCCACTACGATGTCAGCAATGACTTCTATGCGCTCTTTCTCGATCCCGAGATGGTCTACTCCTGTGCCTACTTTCAGAGCTGGGAGACACCGCTCGAGCAGGCCCAGCGCGACAAACTTGACCTCATCTGCCGCAAGCTGCGCCTGCAGCCCGGCGATCGCTTCCTCGACATCGGTTGCGGCTGGGGCGCGCTGTTGTGCCACGCGGCGCAGCACTACGGCGTGGAAGCCCACGGTGTGACCCTGTCCCAGGAGCAGTTCGAGTTTGCAGAGCACAAGGTTGCAGCGCTCGGACTGCAGGACCGTGTGACCATCCAACTGGAGGACTACCGTAATCTGGAGGGCCGCTGGGACAAGATCGCCAGCATCGGCATGTACGAGCATGTCGGCATCCCCGGTTATCCCGCCTATTTCCGCAAGATCCGCGATCTGCTGGCGGATGGCGGCGTTTTTCTCAATCACGGCATCACCCGCCGTGCCAAGGGCAAGCAGCGCAAGTTCGGCCGTATCAGCGGCGGCAAGCGCGTGATTCTGAAGTACATCTTTCCCGGCTCCGAGCTCGATCACATCGGGCATACGGCCCAGCAGATGGAGGCGGCCGGCTTCGAGGTGCATGACGTGGAGGGACTGCGCCGGCATTACGCGCGCACTTGCGCTCTTTGGTATGAGCGGCTGGCGGCGCAGCGGGCAGAGGCGGTCGCACTGGTGGGGGAGGAGCGCTATCGCATGTGGCTGGCCTATCTGGCCGGCGTTGCGCTCGGCTTCGACCAGGGCCCCTTGCGCCTTTTTCAGATCGTGGCGACGCGCCTTGCCGCCGATGGTACCGCGCCACTCCCGCCCACGCGGGCCGATCTTTACGAGGAGCGCGGGCTGCACGCTCCCTGATGCACCCTTGCAGGGGATCGGCAGCCGTCGTACCGCTAGGGCCTGCCGCGATTGGAAATGAACCAGACCGGTTCCCACTTGATCGCGCCCAACTCCAGTGCTCGTTTGGAGAATGGGCCGCTGTTACCGGAGAGACTATGTCTAACCTGCTGCAACGCCTGCTCGCCGAGCGCTCCTGGCTGCTGGCCGATGGGGCCACCGGCACCAATCTCTTCGCCATGGGCCTCCAGCACGGCGACGCGCCGGAGCTGTGGAACCTGCAGGAGCCCGAGAAGGTCCGCGCACACTATCGCGGCTTCATCGAGGCCGGCTCGGACATTGTGCTGACCAACAGCTTCGGCGGGACCGCCAACCGCCTGAAGCTGCACGGCGCCGAAGGACAGGTGCGCGAGATCAATGCGGCGGCCGCGCGGTTGCTGAAGCAGGAGATCGAGGCCAGCGGGCGCGAAGTGGTTTGCGCCGGCTCGGTGGGACCGACGGGCGACCTCTTCGTGCCGCTGGGGCCACTGACTCATGAGGAGGGCGTGGCGGCCTTTCAGGCGCAGTGCGAGGGTCTGGCCGAGGGTGGAGCTGACGTGGCCTGGATCGAGACCATGAGCGCGCCGGAAGAAATGGCCGCGGCCCTGGAAGGAGCGGCGGCTGCGGGACTGCCGGCCGTCTGCACCGTCTCCTTCGACACCAATGGCCGGACCATGATGGGGGTCGCGCCGGCGCAGTTGCCGGACCTGCTGCGCGCGAATGCCTATCCGCCACTGGCCCTTGGCGGCAACTGCGGCACGGGCGCAGCCGAGTTGGTGGCGGCACTCTTGGCCATGGCCGAGGCGGCAAAGCCGGAGGATGTGCTGGTTGCCAAGGCAAACTGCGGCATTCCTGAGTTCGTCGACGGGGAGGTGCGCTACAACGGCACACCGGAGCTCATGGCACGCTACGCCGTGCTGGCCCGCGACGCCGGCGCGCGCATCATCGGGGGCTGCTGCGGCACCACGCCGTTGCATGTGATGGCGATGCGGCGGGCCCTTGAGGAAGCGCCGCGCGGAGACCGTCCCGAACTGGCGGAGATCGAGTCCAGCCTGGGAACAATCAGCGCCGGCGGGCGCGGCGAGGGCCCGGACCCGGACAGCCGGCGTCGCGAAGGCCGTCGCCGGCGAGGATAGCCAGGCCGCGCCCGTGATCAGGATCACAGACAGCCTGTCCATCGACGAGGCGGAGATCGAAGAGAGCTTTGTGCGCTCCTCGGGCCCCGGCGGGCAGAACGTCAACAAGGTGGCCACTGCGGTGCAACTGCGCTTCGATGCTGGCGGCTCCCCGAGCCTGCCTGAGGCGGTGCGTGCACGCCTACGGCGCCTGGCCGGGCAACGCATGACCAAGGATGGCGTCCTGGTGATCACCGCGCAGCGCTTTCGCAGTCAGGAGCGCAATCGCGAAGACGCGCTGGAGCGGCTGGTTGCGCTCTTGCGCCGGGCGGCTGTGACGCCACGGACGCGCCGGCCGACGCGCCCGACGCTGGCATCAAAACGGCGGCGCCTTGAGAGCAAGCGCAAGCGCTCGACGGTCAAGCGCCTGCGTCAGCGCTCCGGGGACGAGTAGCGAAGGTCGCTCGCGTCAGCCCAGGTTCTTTTCCGACGTTAGCACCGTCTCCACGCCATAGATCTGGCGCAGGCAGCGGGCCATGTAGTCGCAGGTGTGCGCGTCCAGGCCGGACACCTGCATGTCGATGGCAAGTTCGCTGCCCTGGGCGTCGATCCGGTCGGCGTGCCAGCGCAGAGGCACGAGTCCGCGCTTGGCCAGCAGTTCCAGCACGCGGGACATCACGCCCGGCTCGGCTGCGGCCTGAATGGCAAAACAGAAGACCTGCTCCTGCGACGCAGGCGCGCGTCGGGCGCCAGTGTGCTGGGCTGAGAGGGAATGCGCGGGGAAGGGGAGGGGGGAGGTGGTAAGGCCGCTAGTGGCGGACATGATGCGTCGTCTCCATACACAACGAAAAACTGGAATCGGCAGAGCCCGGTCGCCCAAAGGGCGCCGGGTCGCTAATTCGCAGAATCGCTGAGTAGGCGACGTTTCGCATGTCCATGAGGCTAGGCCGGCTTCTGCCGCCCGTCAATGCCTGCTCCGATCGTTCCGGTTCTCGCCTGGGAGTACGCTCCAGGAAAAGTGAGGCTAGGGTTGCCATAGCGACCCTCTCGCTTCCAAGGAAAGCTAAACTGCGTCCAGGCGCAACTCAAGGCTTTACGCGCAGGATAGGGGCCGCTTATGCGCAACGATAGTTGCGCGTAGACTTGAAAGCTGCGCATAGATGTCGGATTTTCTTTAGAATATTGGGCCGATCGTCGCGCTCCTTGGAGCGGTTCTCAATCTGAACTGGCCGGCGCATGCGTTTGCCGGACCAACATCATGTAAGAGATGCGCCTGCTCCTATTCCTGCGCCGGGCTTCTCCAGCACCTTGCAGAGGTAGCAGACCTTCCCGGCCTTGAGCGAGGCATAGAGGGCGGAGTCCTTGGTGGCGGAGAATTGCCGCGCCACGGCACGCCCCAGGCGCAGGGAATCGATGAGCTTGCTCTTGCGCTCGTGCATCGCGTCCAAGGCGCGCAGCACGTCTGGCGTGATGTCTTTCTCCACCAGGGGGTCCAAGCGGCTGTTGGCAAAGGCTTCACGGGTCGCCGGCATCATGCCCTTGCCCCGGATGTCGACCCAGCCGAAGCGCCCTCCCGGCCGCAGCACACGTTCCACCTCGCGGAGAAAGGCCGGCACGTCGCCATAGCAGTGCGATGATTCCACATTGACCACCGCGTCGAAACTACCGTCGGCAAAAGGGAGCTTTTCCGCATCGCCTTGCTGGAAGTTCAGTCCTGGAACCTCCCTGTTCAAGCGACGAGCCAGGCGCACTGTTGCGGCGGAGAAATCGATGCCAATGACCTCATCCGGCCGGTGGTAGCGGGCGAGATAGGAACTGCCACCTCCGCGCCCTGAGCCCACCTCCAGCACCCGCTTGCCCTCCAGGTCGAGGGAACTTGCTAACAGGTGATAGAGCCCGATGAAGCAGCGATCGGGCTCATCTGCGGGCTCGAGGGGAAAGGGCGGGACGTCTTCGGGCGGCAGCCAGCCGTAGTTCATGAAAGTCCATTGCCGGTCGCGCCAGCCAACGGCGAGGCCCTGGTACCACCAGCGCCACACGCGCTTCTGCAGTCCCGACGGTAGGTTGCCGCGGTTGATGGCACCGAGGAACGACTTGTAGGCGCGCGAGAGCATCAGGCTGAGTTTTCGCTGTAGCCGCTGAAATAGGCCCGCCAGGGCTCCGCTGCACTGCCGTCATCGCCCTTCCAGGGATGGAAGCCAGGGCGGTAGTAGCGAAGATAGTAGCCCAGGGCGCGACGATAATAGCCGGGGAAGCAGAAGAGGACCCAGAAGGCGTGCGCGCTGTGCTTCCAGCCGGTGGCAATGCCGCGACTGCGCAGTATGTCCTTGAGGTTGGTCAGGAGAATACGGTGCAGGTTCTTGGTGACGATGGCCAGGGGAATGCAGCGCAGAAGGTAGCGCTTGTAGGCTGGCATGTCCTTGGTGACCTGCATCAGCACGTCATAGGCCACTGCCTTGTGTTCCATCTCCTCGAGGCAATGCCATGTCCAAAGATCGTGGTAGGCCTTTGGGGTGTTCGCGAGGATTCGGGGGTCGTTCAGCACGAGGTGGGCGAGGGTAGCGGTCAGGTGCTCGATGGCGGCGGTTAGCGCCAGACGCTTAAGCGGATTGGTGACCTTGGCGAGGGCGACTTTGACGCGCTCCTCCATCAGGTCCACGGGATAGCCCAGCTTACGCAGTCCCTCATTGTAAGCCCGGTGCTCGCGTGTGTGCATCGCTTCCTGGATGCAGAACTGCTTGGCCTGCGCCTGCAGTGTCGGATCTTTGATCTTGGGCAGGTAATGCTGCACCGACGTGATGAAGAAGCGCTCACCTTCCGGGAAAAAGATCGACAGCGCATCGCAATAGGCGGAGCGCTTCGGATCCTTCTCGAACCAGTCCGGATCAGGCGCCGCCTCGATACCGAATCTGAGATTGCGCGCCTCGATCGTCAAAACCTCGGCCTCGTCGGCCATTGTCCCATCCCCTCAGGTAACTGAGGAACGAGACTAGCGTTGTGATGGGCAATGGAAAAGGTCGCGATAAGTCCCGCGACACGATAACTCACCCTCTGAGCCGCTTTTCCACGAAATCGAGACGATCCTGTCCCCAGAAGAGTTCGCCGTCGATCAGGTAGCTGGGCACGCCGAACACGCCGTCCTCCAACGCCTGCGCGGTGTAGGCGCTGCGCCGCTCGGCGATCTCGGGCTCCTTCGCCTGGGCCAGAAGGTTGGTGCCGTCCAGGCCCTGCTCATCGGCAATGGCCCGAAGGGTGTCCTCATCGTCGATGTTGCGCTCCTCGGCCCAGACGGCGCGCAGCATGGCATGAGCCAGACCCAGGGCGTTGGCACCGGCCATGTCGGCGGCGATGACCATGTGTGCCGCGGTCTGCTCCGGTGAGGGGAAGTGGCGCGGATGCAGGGTGAGCGGCAGGCCGCATTCTTCCCGCCAGCGCTCAAGTTCCTGCAGCCGATAGGCCTGGCGCGCCGGGGCACGCTTCGCCAGGGGCAGGCCGCCGGACTTCGGGAAGACCTCACTCAGGTCGATGGGGCGGAGTTGCACCTGGGCGTCGTAGCGTGTCACCAGATCGGTGAAACGCTGCGAACCGAGATAGGCCCAGGGCGAGACCAGGGCGAGATAGTAGGTAACCGTTTTGCGCATCGCGCTGTACTTTCTGCTGTTGGCTAGCTGTCGGCGCTGTCGTAGTCCACGGGCGTTGTCCAGGCCGGGTCCTCGTGCTTGCTCCAATAGAGCTGGCTCAGCGCGCTGGTGATGGGACCGGGGCAGGGCTGCGTGTAGGCTTTGCCGTCCAGCTGGCCCACCGGCATGATCCCGCCGGCGGTGGAGGTGATGAAGGCCTCATCGGCGCTGCGCAGCGTCTCCAGCGGCAGCGGTGCCACCTGCGTCTCCAGGCCCAGTTCCGCACAGAGTTCCAGGGCCGTGCGGCGGGTGATGCCTTCCAGCACGCCCCGGTCAGTGGTGTAGACCCGACCGTCTTTTACCGCGAAGAGATTGAATCCCGGCCCTTCCGTGATGTGCCCCGCGCCATCGCTGAGAACGACGCTTTCCGCGTTGTTGTCGTAGGCCTCGAACATGCCCTGCACGAGGTCGAGCCAGTGATAGTTCTTCACGGTCGGATCCACCGACGCGGGCGGGATGCGCGGGATCGAGGCCACCCAAAGCGAGAGGCCGCGACGACGCTGCTCCTCGGTGGCGATCCAGCCGAAGGGGATGGCGAAGGCGATGAAGCGATTGATGGCCTTGCGCGGGTCACGGCTGAAGTCGGGAGAGTGACCGCGGGTGCAGATCATTTCCACATAGGCATCGCGCAAGCCAGCGCGCCGGACGCAGGCGTGCAGGATGGCTTCGAGTTCCGCACGCTCGAAGGGAAGCTTCATGCGCAGCTTCTCCACCGAGCGCTGGAAGCGCTCAACGTGGGCGTCCAGGCGGAAGAACTTCCCCTGCCAGACATGAACCACGTCGTAAGTGGCGTCCGAGCGGAGGAAGCCCCAGTCCAGGACCGGAATACGTGCCTCCTCCATCGAAACGAACCGCCCGTCGATCCAGGCAACCCCCGGGGGGAAGGCGGAGGCTCGGGTCTGACCTGCGGCAGAGGCGGAAGTCTCGGCGATGTGATCGAGCACCTTGGTCTCCTGGTTGCGGTCGCCTGGCTGCGGGACCCAAAGAATCGGGACCGACGCAGTCTATCCCCACCCCGCGGCGGCCGAAAGACCGCTGTTGCGAGCCCATTGGGATCGGTCCGCAGTGACATTTGCAGGGCAGGCATGAGGCAGGGAGATGCTAAATGCCTCCAACTTCAGAAATTCTTCCCGAGGCCAGGAGAAGACCTGCGCGCCCTTGCGGCGGTCTTGTCTTGCTTTCGCCTCAATCGGGAACAACCTGGGAAGCGTTACACCGCTGTGGTCATGGTTAAAGCCAAGGTCAAAGTCCTGCCAAGCGCCTTGGATAACTTGAGGCAGCGATACCATAACTGGAGGAGTAGAGTACAATGAAGCGCATTGCCTTGGTCGTCGTCGCTGTTGCAGGCCTGGGTTTGGCCGGATGCAGCAATATGAACAGGACCGAGCAGAGCATGCTCAGTGGTGGTGCCATGGGTGCTGCCGGCGGTGCCGCAATTGGTGCCCTGACCGGTGGCAGCACTGTCGCGGGAGCGCTGATCGGTGGTGCGGCTGGCACGGCCGGTGGCTATGTCTTCGACCGCTCGCGCTGACGTTTCTTGGCCGGGTTGATGCCGGTACAGCGCCCTTTCTAGAAAGGCTGTTTCTTCATCACTCCTTCCACTTCTGTCCCTTGCCTCCTGGGCCGGTTCTGCTTCAGAACCGGCCTCTTTTTTGGCTGAAAGGCTGTGGCATCCCTGTGACAGGGATCCCTGAGCGGAACCGTTAACATGTTGTAATAAAGCGGAAAAGATCCATGTCACAGCTCGGCTCCCCGGAAATGGGGTTGCACTTCGAGCATGAATGCCAAGATTTGGAGGGAACGCGGCGCAGCTAAACACAGTAGAGCTTCGCCACATGACAAGTAAGAGCAGAAAGGAAGGCTCGCTATGAACAAGACCGCTCTCGCCCTTGTCGCCGTTGCCGGTTTGACCCTTGGTGCTTGCTCGGGCATGAGCAACACCGAGCAGCGGATGTTGAGCGGTGGTGCCGGTGGCGCCGCAGCTGGTGCCGGCGTTGGCGCCATCACGGGCGGCGACCCGGTGACCGGTGCCATCATCGGTGGCGCGGCTGGTACGGCCGGCGGCTATCTTTGGGATCAACACAAGCGCTGACGCGCAACACAAAAGTCGTCAGCCACGGCAAAGGCCGCCTCGCTCCGGTGTGGCGGCCTTTTGCTTGTGTGCCGACAGCGAGCGGTGCTTCGCGCCGAAGTGCAGAAAGCCGGTGGAATGCAGGTCTCGCGCTGTCTTTCCCGCTCCCGCGTAGCAGCCTATCATCAGATCAGCCACAAGAATCAGTCTCAAGAATCAGCCACTGCGGGCATGCGCCCCGCGACAACGAAAACAGGCATCGGAGGAACCCCATGGCCGCTCGCTTCACCCTCAAGCCCTTGGACGACGCGCTGGGCGCCGAGATCACCGGCCTCGATCTCAGCCGGCCGCTTGACGACGCACTGGTCGGCGAACTGCGCGAGGCCTTGCAGGAGCATCATGTGCTCTGCTTCCGTCGCCAAGAGCTGACCGAGGAGCAGCAGGTCGAGATGTCGACCCGCTTCGGCCCCCTGGAGGCCTTTCCCGAGGCCGACAAGACCAAGAAGGCGCCGACGATCTACAATGTCGCCAACGTCGCGGCCACCGGCGAAAGCCTGCCGGAGACCGACCACCGCGTGGTGTTCCAGAAGGTCAATGCCCGCTGGCACACCGACAGCTCCTACCGCTACATCCCCTCCTATGCCTCGCTGCTCTACGGCATCGAGGTGCTGCCCGACGAGGCCGAGGGCGGGCGCACCGGCTTTGCCAACATGCTGGCGGCTTACGATGCGCTGCCGGAGGAAACCAAGGAGCTCATCGAGCCGCTGCAGATGGTGCACTACTACGAGTTCGGCCGCCGGCTCTTCCCCTCGCTGCCCCCGATCACGCAGCACGAGAAGGAGCAGATCCCGCCGGTCAGCCACCCGCTGGTGCGCATCCACCCGGACCGTGGCAATCGCCGCTCGCTGTTCATGACGGCCAACTCCGGCAACGAGATCAGCGGCATGACCTTGGAAGAGGGCCAGGCGCTGCACCGCCAGCTCGTGGAGCACCTCTCACAGCCGCAGTTCTGCTACTTCCACAAGTGGCAGCAGGGCGACCTCGTAATGTGGGACAACCGCGTCACCCTGCACCGCGCCGAGGCCTACGACATGGGCCGCTACCGCCGCGTCTTCCGCCGCACCACCCTGGCCGGCGACGGCCCGATCCTGGGCCCCTTCTCCAACGCGGTGCGAAAGAAGTTGCGCA
The DNA here is from genome assembly GCF_029222965.1 of Aquibaculum arenosum. Classification (GTDB taxonomy): domain Bacteria; phylum Pseudomonadota; class Alphaproteobacteria; order Kiloniellales; family DSM-21159; genus Aquibaculum; species Aquibaculum arenosum. The sequence continues at coordinate 562,861 of NZ_JARHUD010000001.1, forward strand.
GCGCGGCGTGAGGGGAACGGCCGGGAAACCAAGGTGAGTCACTCCGCTGATAATTTCGGCCGGTGACTCACCTGGCGCCGGTAAAGCGCCTGAAATCAATGGCGTTTTTCGCTGCTGGTGGCCCCTCCCGGACTCGAACCGGGACGGCCTGTCGGCCTCAAGATTTTAAGTCTTGTGCGTCTACCTATTCCGCCAAGGGGCCAGCGCGGGTGAGAGATAGCAGGCGCAGCGGTGGGCCGCCAAGCCTGCTTGTTGTCTCTAGATCTCCTCCTCGGCCTTCTTGCCGGTCAGCCATTGGAAGGCTGGGGTGGCCACGACCACGATGAGGATGATGCGCACGATGTGGTGAGTGGCGACCAGGGCGGCGTCGGAGCCCAGCGCAATGGCGATCAGGCTCATTTCCGCGAGCCCGCCCGGCGCATAAGCCAGCACCAGGGGGCCGAAGCCGATGCCGAGCCAAGCCTCCAGGACGGCAGCGAATGCCAAGGTGATGATTACCAGAACAATGGTGACGCCCAGGGAGTCGCGCAGGGCTCGCAGCACAAAGGCGAGGCTGGTGTTGGCGAAGCGGGCACCGATCGCTGCGCCCACGGCCACCTGCGCTGCGGCGACGATCTCGGCCGGCGGTGGTTCGCTGGTCCAGCCGGCCAGGTGCACGCCGGCGCTGGCCAGCATGGGGCCGACGATGGAGGCTGCCGGGAGCTTAACCGCCCGGGCGGCCAGCCAGCCCACAAGGCCGGTGGCGGCCAGGATGGCGAGGTCGACGCTTGCCACCTCGGAGAGGCTGGGGCCCGGGACGCCCAGGCCGCCGGTCGGCGCCACGTCGAGAAACCAGCGAAAGCCGAAGGGAATGGTCAGCACCACCACGAGGATGCGCGCGGAGTGCACCAGGGAGATGCGCCGCCCGTCGCCCCCATAGGCCGTGCCCATGATCACCATTTCATTGAGCCCGCCCGGCGTGGCGGAGAAGTAGGCGGTGACCGGGTCGTAGCCGCAGAGCCGGCGGAAGAAGACATAGCCGGTAGCGGTGCTGATCACGATATAGACGGCCATGGCGGCCAGGCTCAGGGTCCACTCGCCCAGCACCGCCATAATCTCCGGCGTGAAGCCGCTGCCCAGCATCACGCCCAGGACGATGATCATTGCCGTACGCAGCCCCGCTGCCATGGCGATGGGGGCCCCGGCCATGGAGGCCAGGGTGGTGACCACCATGGCGCCGATCATCCAGGGCAGCGGCAGGCCCACCGACGCTGCGGCCCAGCCCCCAGCGCTGCCGAGCACGAGCGCCAAGCCAATGGCCGGCCAGCGCCGCAGCGGCGCCATCACGCTGCGGCGGTCGCTGCGGTCAGGGCGTTTGATCTCTGCTTTAGCCACGCCGGCGGCCCGTCACTCCTTGGCGAGTCGTTCGCAGAGGCGGTCCATGAAGGCTTCGCAGAGCGCAACCTGGTCAAGGGCGATGAACTCGTCGGGCTTATGCGCCTGCTCGATGCCCCCGGGGCCGCAGACCACGGCCGGGATTCCGGCATCGGATATCAGCCCCGCTTCGGTGCCGAAGGCCACCTTGGTGGTGCTGTTGGCGCCGGTCAGCGCCTTGGCCAACTGCACCACCTCGTGATCGTCGGGAATGTCGAGGCCGGAAAAGGAGGAGATCTCCTCAAAGTCGATGCCGGCCTGGGGGTAGACCGCTTGCATCGCCGGCAGCAGCTCCTTGCGAGCGTAGTCGACCACCTCCTGCAGCAGCGCCTGCGGGTCCTCACTGGGCAGGTAGCGGAACTCGAACTCGAAGCTGCAGTCCTTCGGCACGATGTTGAGCGCGGTTCCGCCCTCAATGGTGCCGCTGTGCGCGGTGGTGTAGGGCACGTCGTAAGCATGGTCGTAGGGCCCTTCCGCGGCCTTGCGCCGGGCCATGTCGCTCAGCATGACGACAATGCGTGCGGCATACTCGATGGCGTTCACGCCATGAGGCGCCAGCGAGGAGTGGCATTCGAAGCCGTGGACGTGGCAGCGGTGGCTCAGCTTGCCTTTGTGGGCATTGACCACGCGCATGCCGGTGGGCTCACCGATGATGGCCATGCGCGGGCGCACCGGCTTCTGGGCCAGATGGGCGAGCAGCGGCCGCACGCCCAGGCACCCCACTTCCTCGTCGTAGGAGAAGCAGAAATGAACCGGCGTTGCCTTGGCCCGCTGCAGGAAGCGCGGCGCGTAGGCCAGGCAGACCGCAATGAAGGATTTCATGTCGCAGGTGCCGCGGCCGAAGAGCTTGCCGTCTTCTTCGGAGATACGCCAGGGGTCGCGGGTCCAGGCCTGGCCGTCGATCGGCACCACGTCGGTGTGGCCTGAGAGCGCGATGCCGGGACGGTCGGCCGGGCCCAGAGTTGCGTAGAGGTTCGCCTTGGCCCCGCTGTCGTCATGGACCAGCTCGGACTCGATACCGAGTCCCGCCAAGTAGTCACGAATGAAGTGGATCAGCTCCAGGTTGGAGTTGCGGCTGGTGGTGTCGAAGGCAATGAGCCGTTCGATCATTTCCCGACTGGCGGCGGAAGGCTGTGCCATGGTGTTGTTGTTCCCGGCGTGGCGTCATGATGCCCCTCTCCTATAGCATTGCGCCCAGAAGGGGGCACGCCTGCAGTGCCGGGACGGGGCCCTTGGCCAGGTATCAGTCTCCCACCTGCGCGTTGCCCTGCTCGGCAGCAAGCGCCTCCATCCGCGCCTCGGTGTCGGCAACCTCTGCCATCATCCACGCGCGGAAGGCCTTGACCTTTGCCTGTGCCGCCGCTCGTGGGGTGGTGACAAACCAGTAGTCATAGCGCGTGCGCACTGACGGCCCGAAGGGCAGGATCAGAAGGCCGGCGGCGATGTCGTCGATAGCAAGACTGGCTCGTGTCAGGGCAACCCCTTGGCCGGCGATGGCGGCGGAAAGCACCATGGCCGAGTCGCTGAATCCGGGTCCGCGTTGCGGATCAATGCCCTTCAGTCCCACCAGCCGTATCCAGGTCTGCCAGTCGGCCTCGATCCCGCCGCCGAAAACTTCATCGTGCAGCAAGACATGGTGGCGCAGGTCGTCGGGCTTTCTGAGTGGTTTCGGCCCCTGGAGCAGGGCGGGGCTGCAGACCGGCAGGCGCTGGTCACCCATCAGCCGCTCGACGGTCAGGCCGGGATAGCGCCCGCTGCCGAAGCGCAGGCCGACGTCGATGCCTTCCGCCTCGAGATCAGAGAGCTCCTGGTTGGCGGAGACCAGCACGTCGATATCCGGATGCTGCTCTCGGAATCGGGTGAGGCGGGGCAGCAGCCAGCGCGCGGCGAAGGAGGGCAGGGCGCTGACCTTCAAGGAGCCTTCCTCCTCGCGCAGGGACAGGCGGCGGGTGGCCTTGTCCATGAGGTCGAAGGCCTCGGTCAGGGCGGGCAGGTAGCTGCGACCGCCGTCCGTCAAGGCAAGCCCGCGGTTGCGCCGGTGGAAGAGGGGTTGGCCCAGCCGAGCTTCCAGGCCGCGGATCTGATGGCTGACGGCGGCCTGGGTCACGTTCAATTCCCGAGCGGCCTCGGTGAAGGAGAGGTGGCGGGCGGCAGCCTCGAAGGCACGAAGGGCGTTGAGGGGCGGCAGGCGGCGGCTCATGACGATCCATTAGAAAATCTAAGATCAAAGATGAGTTTATTCCGTTTGTGGCGTTGCGCAAGATGGCGCATCTTCACCGCAGTAGAGAACAGGGTGCGCAGGAATTCACCGGCGCGCACCAGGTTTCAGTCCATGAGGAGAATTCGTCATGTCGCGTCATGTTTCGCGGCCGATGTCCGCGCTCGCCCATAAGGCATTCGGCACCACACTGATCCTTCCCTCGCCGTTGGAAGCCCTGCTGCGCTTCTACCGCCTGACAGGCATTTGGACCCGTCGTTCGCAGGAGCGCCTGCATCTGAAGGAGTTGGATGATCACCTTTTGCAAGATCTCGGGTTGAGTCGCGAACAGGTGGAGCGAGAAATCTCCAAACCCTTCTGGCGTGGCTGAGAGCTGCGGTGCGTTGGGCGCCTTCAGCCTTCGCTCCTTCCAGCAGGAGTTGTTAGTACCCAATCTGTCACACGGCAGCAACCTTGCGCCCGCGCGAAGATGGCCCCATCTTGAGCGCCACAAACCGAACCAGGGCGGGAGAAACAGTCATGTGCGGCAGTTCCGGAGGCCTCCTCTCACGGCGGGCCGTCTTGAGTGGGCTCGCGGCGGGAAGCCTTGTGGTGGTGACGGGCTGTGCGGACAACCCGCAATTGGGGCGCCAGCAGTTGATCCTGGTCGACGATGGCCAGCTTTCGGAAATGGGGGTGGCGACTTGGCGAAGCATCCGGCAGCAGGAACGGGTTTCGCGTGATGGCGGCCTCAACCGGCGCATCGAACGGATCGGTTCGCGCATCGTTTCGGCCGCCGGACTGCAGGATGCCTATGACTGGGAATATGCGGTCTTTGAGAACGAGCAGGCCAACGCGTTCGCCTTGCCGGGCGGCAAAATCGGTATCAACACGGGCCTGATCGATATCGCCAGCAGCGACGACGAGATCGCTGCCGTGGTCGGTCACGAGGTGGCCCATGTCACCAGCCGCCATTCCGCTGAGCGCGTGAGCCAGTCGATGCTGTCAGAAATGGGCGTTTCCCTGGCCCAGGTCGGCCTGGGCAGCGCCGGTGTGTCGCCCGACCTTGCCGGGGTGCTGGGTGCCGGTGTTCAGATGGGTGTGCTGCTGCCCTACTCACGCCGTCACGAATACGAAGCCGATCGCCTTGGCCTGCGCTATGCGGCACGCGCCGGCTATGATCCCCGCGCGGCCCTCAGTTTTTGGGAAGCCATGGCGCGGCAGAGCCAGGGCGGCAAGCCGCCCGAATTCCTCTCGACCCACCCGGCAGACGCCAATCGTATCGCGGCCCTGCGCGAGGAACTGCAGGCTCTGGGTTACTGAGAGGCTGAGGCAGTTCATCCCCTCTGTCAGGGGATGAACTGCTCCTTGAGGATGCGTTCTTCGAGGTTGTGCTCGGGGTCGAAAAGCAGGCGGAGGCTCGTCTCCCGATCCTCCCGGACCGTGACCTCGACCACGTCCCGCACTTCGGTGAAATCCGCTGTTGCGGAGACGGGCCGTTTCAGATGCTCCAGCACTTCGAAAGTCACCTTCGCGCCTTGCGGCAGCAGTGCTCCGCGCCAACGCCGGGGGCGAAAGGCGCTGATCGGCGTAAGCGCCAGGAGCGGTGTGCCCAAGGGCAGGATCGGGCCGTGGGCTGAGAGGTTGTAGGCGGTGCTGCCGGCCGGTGTTGCCACCAGCACACCGTCGCACACCAGTTCCTCCAGCCGGATCACGCTGTCGATGCGGATGCGAATCTTCGCTGCCTGCCGGCTTTCCCGGAAGAGCGCGACCTCATTCAGCGCCAGCGCCTCGGAATGACCGCCCTCGCGCGTGCGCGCCACCATGCGCAGGGGATGCAGTCGCACCTCCTGGGCCTGCGCGAGGCGATCGATCAGCCCATCGCTTTCAAACTCGTTCATCAAGAAGCCGACGGTGCCGCGGTTCATGCCGTAGATGGGCACAGAGCGCCCCACCGTTTGATGCAGGGTCTCCAGCATGAAGCCGTCACCGCCGAGCGCGACAATGACCTCGGCCTCGTCCACGTCGCAGGAGGCATAGCGCGCAAGCAGGTCATCGCGCGCCTGATTTGCCTCCGGGGTCGAGGCAGCAACGAAGGCGATTTTCGGGCGGAGGCTGGCGGTCCCGGAAGCGCCCGTTTTGTCGCTCAAGTTGAACGATCCTTTTTGGTCGGGGCAGTGTCAGTCCGGACGGAAGGCGCCGCGGGCGACCTGCTCCTCGAGTCGCGTCACCAGGCCGGCGAGTCCGCCTTCCTGACGCATGACCGACGCATACTCCTCGCGGAGCGTGAGAGCGAGGCTCGCGCCTTCGGCACGCACGTCGAGAATCTTGTAGCTGCCGTTGACGCGGCGCAGCCGCCAGTCAGTGTTCACTGGTTGCCCATTGGGTGACTGGAAGGAGATGCGAACCCAGGACAGGTCCTCATTGTCGCTGTCCGGCCGCACGCCATTCGTGGCGAAGGACTCACCGCTGTACTCCTCGAACAGCGGCAGGAAGCGCTGCGAGAGATAGTCCTTGAAGACTGCGATAAAGGCCTGTTGATCCTCTTCGGAAGCGCCCCGCCATTGCCGGGCAATGATGAAGCGCGAGATGGCTTCCAGATCGAAGCCCTCGTCGAGCATGGCCTTGAACTCGGCTTCACGTTGCTCGAAGGGCACCGAGTCGTTGGAGAGCTGCTCCACCGCCCGCTGACCGAAGTCGCGCAGGAAGGCGTCCGGACCCTCGTTGGCCTGGGCGGAAAGGGGCACGGCCGTGAACAAAAGCAGCGTCAGGGAAAGAAACAGGCGGGGGATCATGAGACCTCCTTGGAAACCTTGTGTGCCTTTCCGATCGCTCAGAGATCGGGGAAGGGACTTGTTCCGAATTCGAGCTCCGCGTCCCGCGGCGCCCGCTTTTCTATCTGGTCCTCGCGGGCCTGCCGCCACAAGGACCGGATGCGCGTATAGTCGTCGAGCGAGTCGGCCAGCGCCTGGTCCAGCATGTCCAGCGAGCGTGCGCGGGCGTCCACGCCGCTGATGATGGATCGGGGCAGGGTGAAGTTCTGTGTTTCATCGCCGTGGGTGATGCTGAGGTAGGTCAAGGGATCAAAGGCGCGATCAACCACGCGCCCGGTCGCATCGCGCAGGCTGGAGGGACCAAAGACCGGCAGCACGAGGTAGAAGCCCTCCCCGGCGCCGTAGGTTCCCAGGGTCTGGCCGAAATCCGCGTCCTGATAGGGCAGCCCAAGTTCGCCCGCGTAATCGTAGAAGCCGAGCGAGAAGGCGGTGTTGACGAAAAAGCGCTTGCTGGTGTTGAGCGCACGGTCGCCATCGCCCTGTAGCAGGTCGTTGGCCAGGATCACCGGCGTGGAAAGGTTGCGCAGGAAGTTGCGCAGCGCGTCGCGGATGCCCGAGGGCACCAGTTCGCGATAGGTGAAGGCCACGGGCCGCAGGAACAGGGTGTCCAGCATGTCGTTGAAGGCGAAGGTGAAGCGATTGAGGGTCTCCAGCGGATCGCCGTCATCCTCACTGTCCGACCCGCTTACACCGAAAAGGGCGTCCTCATCGTAGTCGTAGGCATCGTCGAGCTCTTCGTCGGACAGATCGGATTGTGCCAGGGCTGCGCGTTGCAGCAAGGGCGACTGGAGCGCGGTTTCACCCTGCTCGACGTTGCTGCGGGAAGCAGAATAGGATCCGCCGGAGCCTGGCGGCGTCGCGCAGGCGCTGACGAAAAGACAAGCGCCGAGACCCAGAGCTCCCAACAATCTGCGACCGGAAACCATTGTGGCCCCGCTTAGTGAACTGGCTTCCTGCGGCATGAACTACCCCTGATTTCCAACGTGCGGGAGTCGTCCAGGCCTCCGCGGCGTCATCCCCCTGCGGTCAGCCAGGACCTCCCCCGTTTATGCGTTACCACAGGCCTGGAAGGCGCGCTAGCAAGCAACGTGGCTTTCATCACTCTGTCCTGTTCATGGAACCGGGGGGCCGATCTGAGTCGGCCGGAGAAAGCTGAAGTCGCATCCCTCAGGCGCCTGTGTGACTTCCTTCAAATAGAGGTACTTGAAGCCACGATCTGAACCGGCATGCGAAACGCTGGGCGACAGCGTTTTTTGCCGGCTGGCGAGTTCTTTTTCCTCGACCACGAGCTGAAGGCGACCGGCCGCAGCGTCGAGGCGAATCCGGTCGCCATCTTGTACCAAGGCAAGCGGACCGCCTTCAGCGGCCTCCGGCGCGATGTGCAACACGATGGTGCCGAAGGCCGTTCCGCTCATTCGCGCGTCGGAGAGGCGCACCATATCCTTCACGCCTTGCCGGGCCAGCTTCTTTGGAATGGGCAGGTAGCCGGCCTCCGGCATGCCCGGTGCCCCCTTGGGACCGGCGTTCTTCAGCACGAGAACGCTGTCGGCCGTGACTGGGAGCTCTGGATCGTCGATCCGCTCCGCCAGGTCCTGTAGGTTCTTGAAGACCACGGCCGGCCCCTCGTGTTGCAGGAGCATTGGGCTTGCCGCCGACTGTTTGATCACCGCACCGTCCGGCGCCAGGTTCCCCCGCAGCAGGCGCAGCGCGCCGCCGCTGTGGATCGGGTTGTCGAAGGCACGGACCACCTCCTGCGGCCAGGCAGCAGGCGCGGCATCGAGCTCTTCGCCCAGGCTGCGCCCGCTGACGGTCAGGCAGTCGAGCTCGAGCTGGTGGCGCAGTTCGCGCAGTATGGGCGTCAGGCCGCCGGCCTTGTGCAGGTCCTCCATGTAGTGCTGGCCGGAGGGCTTGAGATCGACGAGAACCGGTGTCTCCTGGCCCAGCTTGTCGAAAGCTTCCAGGTCCAGGGGATACCCCAGGCGCCCGGCGACCGCGGCCAGATGGACCAGGGCGTTCGTCGATCCACCAACGGCGTGGAGAATGCGGAAGGCATTACGGAAGGCCGGCGGCGTCATGATGCGATCGGGCGTGAGGCGCTCTGCCGCCATGGCAACGGCGCGCGCCCCGCTGGCCTCACAGTGGCGCAGACGATCGGCATGGACGGCGGGGATGGCCGCCCCGCCGGGCAGCATCATGCCCAGTGCCTCGGCGGTCAGCGCCATGGTGCTGGCAGTCCCCATAACCATGCAGGTGCCGGCGGTGGGAGCCAGCTTGCCGGAGATCTCGTCGATCTCGGCGGCGTCGATCTCGCCGGCGCGAAAGCGTGCCCAGAAGCGCCGGCAGTCGGTGCAGGCGCCCAGGCGCTCCCCGCGATGGTCCCCGGTCATCATGGGACCGGTGACGGTCAGGATGGCCGGCACGCCGGCGCTGGCAGCGCCCATAAGCAGGGCGGGCACGGTCTTGTCGCAGCCGCCGATCAGGACCACCGAGTCCATGGGCTGGGCGCGGATCATCTCCTCCGTGTCCATGGCCATGAGGTTTCGCAGGTACATGGAGGTCGGGTTGGAAAAGGACTCGTGCATCGAGGTTACCGGGAAGCGCACCGGCAGGCCTCCGGCAAGCAGGACCCCGCGCTCGATGGCGTCGATCATCTCCGGCACCGTGCGATGGCAAGCGTTGTAGCCGCTGAAGGTGTCGGTGATGCCGACGATGGGCCGGGAGAGAGCATCGTCGCTGTAGCCCATGGCCTTGATGAAGGCCCGGCGCAGGAAGAGCGAAAAGCCCGAATCGCCATAGTGGGTCAGTCCCGCCGCCATACCGCGTGGGCTGTCGTCCTGATCTGTCGTCATGTCTTCTCCACCAGCGATACTCTGATGAGCCTTGTGCGCGCGCGGCGCTGCGTCAAGTCGACGCCTGTTGCGGGGCCAACAGGCGTCGATAAAGCGGTCGCATCATGGCCGGGAGCATGAACATCGGCAGCTGGGCTATGGCAAAGAAGAGCACCACGTCGAAGTTCTCGTCCGGTGACAGCGTCGCCAGCAGCAGGCCCATGTTGCAGTTGCCGGCCAGCAGGCCCGCACTCATGGCCAAACGCCGCCCGAAACCCCAAAAGGCCAGCATGGTGATGGCTTGCAGCGCCGGATTGGCGAGAAAGGCGGCCAGGAGCCAGAGTAGGACCTGGGCCGGCTGCGCCAACAAAGTCTCGGTCACGCCGTCCATGATGGCCACGGCAAACAGCAGCATGATGACCACGATCATGCCATCGAGCGCGACGCCATTGCGTCGCAGCCAGGCCGAGCCGAGCCAGGCGCGGATGGCGAGCGCGCCCAACAGCGCCAAAAGAACGACGCCGCCAAGCCGCAGCATCAGTTCTCCGGTTCCAATCGCAAGGTCGAGGCCCAGCAGCCAAAGGCTGAGCGGCGGAATGGTCACCGGTGCCAGCAGCGTGCTGATCAGACCCACCACCAGCGTCAGCGCGCCGTCGAGCCCGAGCAGCAGCGCGATGGCCGTTGCTCCCAGGATTGGCGGGGCCGCCGCCATCAAAATCACGGCGGTCTCCAGACCCGAGGGCAGGGGAACGCCAGCCAGGGCGGCCCAGGTGAGCACGGGCGAGGCCAGCAGCATCCAGGCCACCAGACCGCCGGTCAGTAAGGGGCGCCGCAGGTAGGTGCCGACCTGCTGCCAATCGACTCGCAGGAGAGAAAAGAGGAGAAGCAACACCACGCTCGGCGCCAGCAGCGGCCGGAGCAGGTTTGCGAGTCCAGGCAGCAGCAGGCCGATGAACACACCCACGAACAGCAGAGGCACGCCCTTGCCGCCCAGCAGGCTCAGCAGTCTCAACACCGTATCTGTCCCCCGAATGATCGCCGGTTAAGCTAAACCCTTTCGCCGTTTCCGGCCAATCGACTAAGCTCCGGCCCGGCCCCGCGTCGGGGGTTTGGATGAAAGGGCTGGAGCAGCATGAGCGGAGCGCCGCTGGAACTTTATCGCACTGAGGTTCCGCAGGAGTGGATCGATATCAACGGCCACATGAATGTGGCCTACTACCTCTATGCCTTTGATCGCGGAATGGACGGCCTCATGCAACGGGTCGGACTGACCGCTGAGCATCGCGAGACGACAGGTGGCAGCATCTTCGCAGTTGAAGGACACCTGACCTATCAGCGCGAACTCAAGCTGGGAGAGCCCTTGGTGATCTCCCTTCAGTTGCTGGGATGGGACAGGAAGAAGTTCCACACCTTTTGGCGGATGCACCACGCGGAGGCTGGCTTCCTGGCGGCCACCGGCGAGTTCCTCAGTCTCTACGTCAATCTGGAGAGCCGACGCAGCGCCGAGATGCCGGAGTCCATTCAAGCCGCGCTCGCTGAAATCGCCGAGATCCAACGTGATCTGCCCTGGCCGAAAGAGGCGGGCAGGGCGGTGCAGCTGCGGAGATCTGCCGCGGCATGAAGTGGGCAAGCGCCGCAGCTATTGCTCTTCGGGGCCTCAGCGCCGATCTTGCTGGTATGCGCAAACCTTTACTCACTTCCCTGTTGTTGCTCGTCTTCCTGGTCGTCACGGCCGGCCCGGCGGCCGCGGCCTGCACCGATCCGCCCGGGGCCGAGGCTGACTGGCAACGCTGCAACTTTGACGGCGTCGACTTGACCGACGTGAACCTGGCGGGCGCTCGCTTGCGGGAAGCGAGTTTCCTGCGTGCCGATCTCTCCGGGGCCGACCTGTCGGGAATCGAGGGGCATCGTGCGAAGTTCATCAACACCAAGCTGCATGGTGTGGACCTGAGCGAAGCCCAACTCTTCCAGGCGGACATGACGAAAGCCGACCTGACCGATGCAAATCTGTCGAACGCCAACCTGCGGGAAGCCAGGCTGTTTCAGGCAAATCTGCGCGGGGCGAACCTGACCGGCGCACAGATCAACAATGCCGATCTGACCTTTGCCGATCTCTCGGGAGCCACCTGGATCAATGGCGAACATGTCTGCCGGGAAGGCTCGCGCGGGCGCTGCAACTGACAGAAAATGCCCAGCCTTCAGGCGCAGAACTGCTGAATGGCTTCGGCGTACTCCTGCTTGAGGCGCGCGCAGAGTTCGGCCACCGCGGGGACATCTTCGATCGTGGCAGCTCCCTGGCCGGCCGACCAGACATCGCGCCAGGCCTTGGAGTGATCCAATGACAGCTTCTTGTCCGCCTTGAGGTCTTCCGGGTTCATTCCCGCCGCCTCCAGCGAGGCGCGCAGGAAGTTGGCAGGGATGCCGCTGACTGCCGGCGTGTAGACGATGTCCTTGGTCCCGGCCTCCAAGATCATCTGCTTGTAGGCCTCATCGGCGCGGCTCTCACGAGTGGCGATGAAGCGGGTGCCGAGATAGGACAGATCGGCACCCAGCATCCGGGAGGCGGCGATCTGACCCCCGTTGTTGATGGCTCCGGAGAGCACGATGGTCCCGCCGAAAAATCGTCGGATTTCCGGCAGGAAGGCGAAGGGGCTCAAGGTTCCGGCGTGGCCACCGGCGCCGGCGCAGACCGCGATGAGGCCGTCCACGCCGGCCTCGGCCGCCTTTTCTGCATGGCGACGGTTGATCACGTCGTGGAACACCAGTCCGCCGTAGCTCTGCACTGCCTGTACCACTTCCGGGACCGCACCCAGCGAGGTGATCACCAGCGGCACCTTGCGTTCGACCGTGACCTCGAGGTCGGCGTCGAGGCGCTTGTTGCTGCGGTGGACGATGAGATTGACCCCATAGGGGGCCGCCTGCGGTGCCTCGGCCAGCCGTCCCTCGATCTCGTCCAGCCAATCGATGTAGCCCTCGGTGCTGCGCTGATTGAGGCTGGGAAAGGTGCCGATCAGCCCGGCGCGGCAGGTCTCCACCACAAGGTCCGGACCGGAAACCAGGAACATCGGCGCGGCGATGGCGGGCAGGGCGAGGCGGCCGTCAAAAGCGGTGGGCAGAGGCAAGGGGAGGCTCCGAATTGGTGAAGGTGTGGCAAAGGGATAGCCCGCGCTCCCACGCGCGGGCAAGGCTTCACCCACGTGCCCGCAACTCCCGGCGCATGATCTTGCCGGTGGCGGTCATGGGCAGGCTGTCCACGAAAGCAACCTCGCGCGGGTACTCATGTGCCGCCAGCCGTTGCTTCACGAAGTCCTTGATCTCCTGCGCCAGGGCGGAGTCGGCTCGGTGGCCCGCGGCCGGCACGATGAAGGCCTTGACCCGCTCCGTGCGCAGAGTGTCCGGCACGCCGACCACCGCGGCGAGCGACACCGCCGGGTGCTTGAGCAGGCAGTCCTCCACCTCGCCCGGGCCGATGCGATAGCCGGCCGAGGTGATCACGTCATCATCGCGGCCGACGAAGTGGAAGTAGCCCTCCACGTCCGCATAGCCCTGGTCGCCGGTCAGCATCCAGTCGCCGAGGAACTTCTCCGCCGTGGCGTCGGGCCTGTTCCAGTAGCCAAGGAACATCACCGGGTCGGGGCGGTGCACGGCAATGGTGCCAACGTCGCCAGCCGGGAGTTCCTCGCCTTCGTCACTCACCACGGCCACCCGATGACCGAAGACCGGGCGGCCCATGGAGCCGGGTTTGAGCGGCAAGATGGCGGAGCAGTTGGAAACAATCAGGTTGCACTCGGTCTGGCCATAGAACTCATTGGCATTGATGCCGAAGGTGGCCTGCGTCCAGTCGAGCAGTTCCGTGCCCAGGGTTTCGCCGCCGCTGCCCATAGAACGGAGCCGGTAGTCCCAACGGTCCTGCGGCCGCGAAACGCCGCGCATCATCTTGAGGGCCGTCGGCGGCATGAAGACATTGCGGATCTCCTGCTCGGCCAGGAGCGCAAAGGCCTCCTCCGGATCGAAACGCGCCATGCGATGGGCCACGACCGGCACGCCATGGTGCAGGCTCGGCAGCAGCACGTCGAAGAGCCCCCCGATCCAGGCCCAGTCGGCGGGTGTCCAGAAGCGGTCGCCGGGGTGCGGGAAGAGTTCCTGCGGCATCTCCACGCCCGGCAGATGGCCGAGCAGAACCCGGTGTGCGTGCAGCGCGCCCTTGGGCGGGCCAGTGGTGCCGCTGGTGTAGATGATGATGGCGGGATCGTTGGCTGCGGTGGCCCGCGGCGTAAAGCTGTCGGACGCTGAGGCCAGGGCGCCGTGCAGGTCGAGGGCGCCGCCCTCGCCGGGGCCGTCGGTGCAAAGCAGCAATCGCAGTTCCGGCAGGTCCGCGCGCAGGGCTGCGACCTTCTCCAGCCCCGCCGCGTTCGTCACCAGGGCCCAGGCGCCGCTGTCGGCCAAGCGATAGCGCAGTGCCTCCTCCCCGAAGAGCGTGAAGAGCGGGACCGAGATGGCGCCCAGCTTGAAGGTGGCGATGTGGGCGATCGCGGTTTCCGGCGTCTGCGGCAGGAGCACCGCCACGCGATCGCCAGACGTCACCCCTCGTGCCTGCAGCAGGTTGGCCAAGCGGTTCGACAGGCGTTTGAGGAGGTCGAAGCTGTAGCGGTCGGTCCTGCCGTCGGCGTGGCGGTGCAGCAATGCGAGGCGCCCACTACCGTCGGCCCAGCGATCGCAGACATCGACGCCTATGTTGTAGTGCTGCGGCACATTCCAGGAGAAGCGAGCGGCGATCTGGGCGTAGCTATCGCCTCTGGGCAGCATGGCGCCTCATTCCAGCCTTGCCGGTTTCATGACGCCTGCACGGTAGCGCTTCTACGCAGGTTTGGCAGCAAGCCCTTGCGTCAGTCGTTGTATTCCTCGGGGATACGCTCGGGCGGCAGGTCGATGCCCTGCTCCAGGAGATAGCGCACCGCACCCGCGTGGAAGGGCAGGACGCTGTTGCCGCTCCAGTTCTCGATGCGCGACTGCGCGGCCGAAGCGTGAATCGCGCGCATGCGCTCGTTGTCTTCCAGGACCAATTTGGTGATCTCGTATGCCAGGCTGTCGGGTAGGTCCTTGTCAGCGACGAGAAAGCTCCACATCGAGACCGTGGGCAGATCCTGTTCGAGCGCCTCGTAAGTGCCGGCGGTCAGCGTGTAGGGAGCGAGCGACGGGTTGTCGTTCAAAAGCTGCTCTCGCTGCTCAGCATCGAAAGCGAAGAATGTTACCGGCTGCTCGGCCTCGAACTGCGCAAATGCGGCGATGGGAGCCCCGATGGCCAACGCAATGGCGTCGATGCTGCCAGCCTCCAGCTCCTGGGCCAGGTCGTCGACCACGCCAAAGCGTGACTCGACATCGAGTTCCAGCTGCTGGAAATAGCGAGGGAAGTAGGTCCCCGGCGTACCCTCTTCCGGGCCCACACCAACGCGCCGACCGTCAAGCTGACTCGCTGTCGAGAGCCCCGTGCTTTCCAGCGCCATGATGTGGAAAGGCGACTCGTACATGGGGAAGAGCGCGCGCAGATCATGCATCTTAGAGCCGGGCGCCAGTTCGTTCTCACCCTGCCAAGCGTCGTGGGCGGGACCCATCGTGACCATGGCTAGCGCGATGTCGCCGGACTGCAGCAGTGCCAGGTTCTCCACCGGTCCAGCGGTTGCCTGGGCAGTGGCGGGCACGTTCAACTGATCCTGGATGAGTCCCGCCAGACCTGTGCCATAGACGAGATAGGTCCCACCCTGGCTGGCCGTGCCTATGCTGATCGAGTCTGGCCAGTCGCTCGACGTCTGCTCTGCCGTTGCCATGCCTGGAAGCAGAAAGAGCGCTGCTATCGCTGGCGCTGCCATCCACTGCTTGAGTGCCTTCGCATTCATTGGCCCCTCCCTCCTTGCTTTGGGGGCTCGTCTAGCAATGTTTGCGGGAGGTGTCACCCAGGTAATCGCAAAAGTGCAGGCGCGGGCAGAGCTGACGGCTCTTAACCCACCAAGTCGCTGTAGTAGTCCGCAGAGAGGCCGGCCTTGCTGCGGCCGGGTTCGTTGAAGGGCGGCTTCAGCGGGCCGCGAAAGCGCTCCCGAACCAGTCGCTGCCAGGTGCTTACCGGCTCGAGCTGGCGCTTGGCGCACAGCCACTGGAACCAGCGCCGGCCGATGGCGACATGGCCGATTTCCTCATCGTATATGACCTGCAGCACGGAAGCGGACTCCTCATCGCCTGCATCCTGCAGCTTCTTGATCATCGCCGGCGTGACGTCGAGCCCACGGGCCTCCAGGACCATCGGCACCACTGCGAGCCGGGCGAGGAGGTCGTCCGCAGTCGCCTCGGCGGCCTGCCAGAGGCCATCGTGGGCGGGCAAGTCACCGTAGCGGCCCCCCAACGCCGCCAATCGGTCCGACAGGAGGGAGAAGTGCTTGGCTTCCTCATCAGCGACGCGCACCCAGTCATCGTAGAAGTCTCGCGGCAGCTCCTCGTGCGTGAAGCGCGCAATGATGTCCCAGGCGAGGTCGATGGCGTTAAGCTCGATGTGAGCCAGGGCGTGCAGCAGGGCGAAGCGGCCGGCCGTGCCCGGGCCGATCTTGCGCTTCTTCACGCGGTTCGGCGGCAGGAGTTCCGGGCTTTCGGGGCGCGCCGGCCTGTCCGGCGGCTGTCCTTCGCCAATCGCCGTGATCCTCAACCCTCGCCAGTCGGAGGCCGCTGCCCGGCTGCGGCGCGCCTTGCGCTCGGGGTCCGGGACGTCCAGGACCGCCAGGGCCGCACCGGCCAAGGAGAACTGCATCAGAGCTCCTGGACGGCCTTCAGCACGGCATCAACATGGCCCGGCACCTTCACCTTGCGCCAGACCTGACGGACCACGCCCTGTTCGTCGATCAGGAAGGTGGCACGCTCGATGCCCATGTACTTGCGCCCGTACATGGATTTCTCGACCCAGGTGCCATAGGCCGCGCACACCTCACCCTCCTCGTCGGACAGGAGGGTGAAGGGCAGTTCGTACTTCTCTTTGAATTTGTCGTGCTTTTTCACGCTGTCCTTGGAGAGGCCGAGAATGACCGCATCGACCTTGCTGAAATCGGGCAGAGCGTCGCGAAATCCGCAGGCCTCAGCGGTACAGCCCGATGTATCGTCCTTCGGATAGAAGTAGAGGACGACCTTCTTTCCCCGCAGCTCGCTCAGCGACAGCGTCTTGCCGCCGTCGGTGGGAAGGGTGAAGTCGGGAGCGGTTTGTCCGGGCTCGACCGTCATGGGCGTGTCTCTCCTCATTCGTTCTGGCTGGCGGCCGCGCGCAAGGTGGCAGCCGGCTCGCCGATGAGCTCGTCGTAGGCCTGCGCTACGGCTTCAGTTTGTGCTTGCAGAGTGCGTTCCAGGGTCTCGAAGTCAAGCACGCCTGCTGTCCGAGCAAGTGCGGCGCGCAGACCCGACGGCGTGTTCTCTGGCTCGAACGTCTCGCCCACGGTCAGGCGCAGGTAATTCTGCACCCGGCGCAGGAGTTTGATTGCCTCTTGCAATTGCTCGGCAGTCTCCTGATCCAAGGCACGGACGCGGGCCAGGGCGTCGAAGGCGGCTTCGCTCGTTCCGCACAGCACCTCGGGATGAGCGGCGGCATGGCGCAGCTGCAGGTACTGGGCGATGAAGTCCAAATCGTAGAGGCCGCCGCGCTTGTACTTGATGTCCCATGGCGAGCGGCCAGGATGCTGCTTGGCAATCCGCTGGCGCATGTTGTCCACGTCGAGCAACAGTCGTTCTGGGTCTCGCGTGCGGGTCAGGATCGCGGTGAGCGTCGAACGAATCCGGTTGGCGAAGTCCGGCACGGCGGCGGCGACGCGAAAGCGGGTGAGTGCCATCAGCTCCCAGGTCCAGGCATCCTGTTCCAGGTAGCGTTGATAGCCCGGAAGGGAGAGCGCGATGGGACCTGAGGCACCCGAGGGCCGCAGGCGGGGATCCACCTCGTAAAGCAACCCCTCGCCGGTCGGCGCCGAGAGCGCTGCGATCAGGCGCTGGGCGAGACGGCCATAGTAAACGCTGGCGGACAGCGGTTTGCGTCCGTCGGATTCCTGGGCAGGATCGTCACAATCGTAGACGAAGACCAGGTCCAGGTCCGAGGAGAGGGTCATCTCCCGTGCACCCAGCCGTCCCAGAGCGATCACGGCTAGTCCCGCGCCTGGCACCCTGCCGTGGGACGCCGCCATCTCTTCCTCGACCGCGGCCAGAAGGGCGGCGATGGCAACATCGGCCAGATCGGAGAGCCCGCGCGCGGCAATGGCCGGATCGATCTTGCCCAGCAGAATCTGCACACCGACCTGGAAGCGATGGTCGGCCGACCAGCGCCGGGCTTCGTCGAGTTGATCCTGGAAGTCGCGGCAATGGCGGAAGGCTTCCTCCAGTTCGTCCCGGAGCGTTTGGGCGTCCGGCAAGGGTGCATAGAACTCCGTGTCGATCACCGCTTCCAGCAGCGCCGGCCGGCGGCCAAGACGTTCGGCAAGCGCCGGCGCATGGCCGAGAACTTCCGCCAATATCTCCAGCAACGGGGGGTTTTGGTACAGCAGCGAGAAGAGTTGCACACCGGCCGGTAGACGCGAGAGGAAGGTGTCGAAACGGACCAGGGCGGCATCGGGGTCGCTGCCTTGGCCAAGCGCCTGCAGCAGCGCCGGCATCAATTCGGTCAGGATCTGCCGAGCGCGCACCGAGCGGGTGGCGCGGTAGCGCCCGTGGTGCCAGGCGCGCACGAGGTTGAACACGCGTTCGCCGTCCTTGAACCCCATTTCCTGAAGGGTGGCCAGTGTGCCGGGTTCGGGCTCTCCGCCGGTGAACACCAGATTGCCGGGCCCGGCCAGCGAAGGGGCTTCCTCGAAGAGTTCGGCATAGTGCGCTTCCACCGCGCGCAGGTGGCGCAAAAGCACCTCCCGGAATGCCGCTTCATCGGGGAAACCCATGAAGGCCGCTATGCGGCCCACCCCTTCGGCGGTGGCCGGCAGGCTGTGGGTCTGCTTGTCGTCCACCATCTGGAGGCGATGCTCCAGGGTACGCAGGAAAAGGTAAGCCGCGTGCATGTCGGCGGCTGCCTCCGGTGTCACCCGGCCGGCCTCGGTCAGGGCTTGCAGGGCGTCCAGCGTGCGCGGAGTCCGAAGCTCCGGGTCGCGTCCGCCGTAGATGAGCTGTTGCGTCTGGACGAAGAACTCGATTTCACGAATCCCGCCGCGGCCCAGCTTGATGTTATGGCCCTCCACCGCAACATCGGCGCCGCCCTTGTGTGCGTGGATCTGGCGCTTGATGGAATGGATGTCCTGGATCGCCCAGAAATCGAGATGCTTACGCCAGATGAAAGGTGTGAGCTCGCGCAGGAAGGATGTCCCCAGATCCTCGTCACCTGCTGCTGCTCGGGCCTTGATCATGGCCGCCCGCTCCCAGTTCTGGCCCTGGGATTCGTAGTAGGTGAGGGCACCGTTCACCGACAGGCAGAGCGGTGTGGCACCCGGATCGGGACGCAGGCGCAGGTCCGTGCGGAAGACGTATCCATCGGCCGTCCGCTCATCCATCAGGCGGGACAGTTCCCGCGCCATTCGGACCATACCTTCCTGCACACCGCGCGCACGGCGGTAGTCGATGCGGTCCGGGTCGAACAGCAGGATCAGGTCAATATCGGAGGAATAGTTGAGTTCCCTGGCACCGTATTTTCCCATCGCCAGAACGCTGAAGCCACAGCGGTCCAGTGGGCGCTCCGGGTCGGCCAGAATAAGCTCCTCGCGTTCGTGCGCGTCGAGCAGCAGATGGGCGAGTGCCGTGTCCAGTGCTGCATCCGCAAAGTCTGACAGGGCCTGCGTCACCTGCAGCAGTGGCCAGGCGTCGGTCATGTCAGCGATGGCCGTCACAAGGGCAACGCGTCGCTTGGCTCGCCTCAAACCGCTCTCGACCTCTGCCCGGCTTTTCCGCGCCAGTTTCGGGTCCCTGCTGTCCGCCAGCGTCTGCTCCAGGCAAGCCTCTGGACCCAGCCGGCCCAGGTCGACAAGGAAAGTGGGATCAGACAAAAGACATTGGCCAAGGAACGGTGAGTGACCGAAGATGCACCGCAACAGCGCTTTGCCGGTATCGCTTTCGGCCAAGGCCGCCGGTGCGGCGCGCACCGCAGGGTCGAGGCGTTCAAGCCTTTCATGCCAGTGTGTCAGGCCAATGTCCGCACGTTCGCTGTTCACCGGCAGGGGAAGCCTGTCGGGCGGTGGCAGTTGGTCGGAATCCATGGGGCGGTGCCTGTACGTGAGAAAAATGAAGCCTGCGCGAGCCAGCCTTGAATGGTCAAGCCGGTGCGGAAGCTGTGCCCGGACAGCGATCCGGATTAGGATCGCCACATGAGGGTCAATCGGTTCGGACGTGTGCTGTTGGAGGTCATGGGCGGAGCGGTCGCCTTGCTGGTGGTCGTCCTGCTGATTGTCTTCTGGCGATTAACCGCCGGCCCTGTGCCCATGGATTTCCTCGCCCCGCGGATCGAACAGGCCTTTGCCGGCGAAGGGGTGGTGGCCGAGGTAGGCTCCACCGCCTTGATCTGGGACGGCAGCAGCCGAGAAATTCAGGTGGAGGCGCGCAACTGGCGTCTGCGCGACAGCGAGGGGCAGCCGCTGGCCTACCTTCCGCGGGTCGAGTTGACCCTCAGTCTCGAAGCACTGTTGCACGGCACCTTCGGTGCCACCCGCATCGAGTTGGATCGGGCCCGCCTGCGTGTGCTGCGCGATGAAGAGGGCGCCTTTGCCTTCGGTGCACCGCCGGCGGACAGCGACGAAGTGCCCGATCTCTCGGGGGTGGCGGACGACGTGCTGGCCCAGCTCCTGGAGCCGCGCGACCCGGACAAGGCGATCACCTATCTGCAGCATATCGACATTCGCAATGCCCGGCTGCTCTTCGATGACCGTCGCGTCGGCCGACGGATCGAGCTGCGCCAAGGCGGAATACAGATCTGGCGCGAGGTGGGTGGCATTGGTGCCCAGGTCCAGGGAGAAGCAGCATTTGGCCAGGCACGCGCCGCTCTGCGCTCTTCACTCTGGTTCCGCAGCGATCAGCAGGTGGTTGAAAGCCAGACGCAGTTCGAGGACCTGCGCGTCAACGAGTTTGCTCCCTGGTCCGGTTTCGCGGAACTCGACGGGATCGAGTTGGGTCTCAGCGGCCAGTTGCAGGCGAATGTGCCGATTGATGGGCGCTTGCCCAGCGGCACCTTCGAGATCGCCAGCGATGGCGGCCGGATTGATCTGACGGAGGTTTTCGCGCGCCCCTTCGACCTCCTTTCGCTGAGCGCCCGGGGAGCCTTTGATGGCGCCGGCGGCACCTTCGGACTTGAACAACTCGATCTGCATCTGGGCAACGAACTGGAGCCTGGCCCACGTCTCAGTGCCTCCGCGGATGTACGCGAAGGGACGAATGGGCTTCGCGTGACCACCGAGGCCTCGGTCGAACATGTGTTGGTGCCGGACTTGCATCTTTACTGGCCCACAATACTGCGCGATGGCGGCCGCCCCTGGGTGGTGGAGAACATCCCTGTGGGCGAAGCACCGGAAGGGCGGGTGGCGGCGGATGTGACCCTCCCCAAAGATCCGACGGCGGAACCTCTGGTGCATCGGCTCGACGGATCTTTCAGTTTTCGCGACCTGGAGGTTCACTATCTGCGGCCACTGCCGCCGGCGGTGGGTCTTCACGGCACGGCCACCTTCGATGCCGATTCCTTCAACTTCGTCGTTGAGAACGGCGGCATGCAGGAGTTGGCGGTTTCCGGCGGCGACGTGGTCATCTCCGGCCTGCAGGAGCCGGACCAGTGGCTGGACGTGAGCTTCGACGCCGTTGGTCCCTTGCGGACGGTTCTGGAAACGCTGGAACATCCGCGGCTCGACCTGCTTGCGGAACTGGGCTTCACCTCCGAAGGCTCGGCCGGGCAAGCTAATGCCCGGCTTCGCTTCGTCCTGCCGCTCGAAGACGAGGTCACCTTTGATGACATAGACCTTGGGGTGGACGGGACCGTGAGTGAGGTCCTGTTGCGCCAAGCCGTGCTGGGAGAGGACCTCTCCGGCGGGCCGCTGTCTCTCTCACTGACCCAGCATGGCATGCAGGTCAGTGGTGATCTGGCCTTGGGTGATACCCAGGCCTATGCAGTGAACTGGAGCGAAGCCTTCGAAGGCGGCGGGGAGCGCACGCAGGTCACGGCCTCAATTCCCCACCTCGGACAGCCGGCGCGCGAGCGGCTGGGCGTGGATTTGGCGCCCTATCTGACCGGCCCGGTGGCGGCGGAAATAGATCTTGGTATCCCGGTGCAGGGAGACAGCCGTCTGGATCTGAATGTCGATCTTGCCGAAGCCGCCGTTCAAATCGAGGAACTTGACTGGGACAAGCCTTCGGGCGTTCCGGGACGTTTTACAGGACGGCTGCTTCTTCGGGATGAGCTACCCACGGCAATCGAGGACATGAGCTTCGATGCTGAGGGTTTGACCATGAGCGCTGGGCTGATGACCTTCGATGAACTCGGGGAGCCCAACACACTCAACCTGGGCAATGCCAACTTCGGCAACAGCAGTCTGCAGGCCCTTACACTGCGCTTCCTGTCGGACGGCGGCCTGGAGGCCGAGATCGGAAGCGGACAGCTCGACGTCGAGGACTTCCTGGGAGACGAGGAGGCCGAGACTCAAGCTGGGACGGACGTGCAGGAGCCGGAGGTTCCGGATTCGACGCTGCGCATCGTCGCGCCGAACGTCTCACAGCTACGCTTTGCGGAAAATCGTTTCCTAGAAGCGGCGGAACTGCGCCTCTTTCGCGACGCGGCCGGTTGGCAGGAGGCCGTGCTGCGGGGTCAGGTCCCCCGGCATCTCTGGCGCCGTGGCGGTGGCGCGGCGGATGAGGGGGGCCCGAAGACCGTGTCCCTGATCTACGGGGACGCGGCAGGTCGCGTCGGCAAGGCCTTACAGCTCCAAGCCGACGATTTCGGCGCGATGCTTCGGGCGATCGATCTCTTCGACACGCTGGAAGGCGGCAGTCTGTCCGTGGTGGGAAGCGGGGAGGGTCCTTTGCCGGATCATCCCATGACCTTCGAACTCTGGGCTGACGACTACACGCTGGTGGAAGCACCGGCCATGGCCCGCCTGCTGACCATTGCCTCTCTGACCGGCATTGGCGAACTGCTTGGCGGTGATGGGATCACTTTCCAGCGCTTGACGGGCGAGGTGGTTTTGGCTGATGGCCGTTTGAGCAGCGATCTGGTGCGGGCTTACGGACCGGCGCTCGGCATCACCGCGCGCGGACATCTGGATCTGGAAGGGGCGAACTCGGACGTGCGGGGCACCCTGGTGCCTGCCTATTCGCTCAACCAGGTGCTGGGCGCCATTCCGCTCCTAGGATTCCTGCTCACCGGTGGCGAGGGGGAAGGCATTCTCGGCGTGAACTATCGTCTCAGCGGATCGCTGGAGGATCCCCAGTTCTCGGTCAATCCGCTGTCGGCTCTGGCGCCCGGTTTCCTGCGCAATCTCTTCAATCTTCCGGCAGCCAGCAGCGATAGTGAGGAGGAAGAGGATAACCGCGGTTTCGATCCCTTCCCGCCGGAAAGCATGCGCGGCCCATAGAGCACATTGCGTTCAATTGAAATCGCTTTGCTCGGAGCCGCGCTTGCTGTCGGTTCAGTTGATCAAAACCTCAAAGCTTCTCGGTGCTTCTTCCAATTCGATGAAGGCGTCGCGCTGCAACTCATAGACAGCAAGGCCGCGCTCCACCTGGCCATTCGATTGCAGGCGGAACAAGCCGTCTACACCGGCGAAGCCGTTGGGGTTCTCCAGCGACCCGCGGTCATAGGGTTGATCGTTGCCGTTCTGCGCCGCGTCCTGGGCCAGAGCGGCGGCCATCGCCGTAGAATCGTAGGCCACGGAGGCGATGCGCGGCGGCCGGGCATCGTAGATCTCGCGGTAGCGTTCGGCAAAACGCTCCCAGGAGCCGCGCGCCGGTGAGGCGAACCAGCCGCCGGCCAGGGCCGGTTCGGCGCCCAGAGCACGATTCTCCCACAGACGGGTGCCGAGATACTGAATCTGGCTGGGGTCCACATTGTAGTTGGCAAGCTGCGCGGCAAGCGACAGAAGCTCCCGGCCGCCGGCCGGCACGAGAACGGCATCGTAGCGACTGGTGGCGCTCTGCGCGAACTGGCGAACCGGTTGTGAGAAGTCCGGCGAGCGGGGATCGTAGGTCACCACCTCGACCAAGTCTCCTCCGAATCGCTGAGTGGCCTCCCGGAGCGCGGAGCGGATTGCATCGCCGTAGGCTGAATCGGGCATCAGCAGCCCGATGCGCCGCAGGCCATTGCGCTGCGCATAGTCGACCACCCGTTCGACCTCGGCCTGAGGCGTGAGCCCCATGACGTAGACGCCGTTGCCGGCAAGGGTGCGATCGTTGGAGAAGACCAGAAGCGGCAGGCCGGAGCCCATGGCAGTGCCGCGCACAGCCCGGACGTCGGAGGCGAAGAGCGGGCCAAGCACCAGCTGGGCGCCTTCCTCGATGGATTCCTCCAGGGCCAGATTGACGCTGCTGCCGCTGGCAGCGGTGTCCTTTACTGCGAGGGCGAAGTCATCTTCTCCAATGTCGAAGAGTGCCATCTGCGCGGCGTTCACCAGGGCCTGGCCCACCGGTGCGTGCTCGCCGCTCAGTGGGGCCAGCAAGGCCACCCGGGTTCGGCCGTCGTCATAGAAAGGCCGGGCCATCTCCTCTTCGGGCAGCGCCACCTCCTCGGGTGGCTGTTGCGGCTGTTCCGCCTGGCGCGTAGCCTGCGGGCTGGCGCAAGCGCCTACCAGAAAGAGGAGGATGGCAGCTGCAGCGCTTCCGGCAATCCGCGAGGCAGTCATCGGCGGCTCCTTGAACTGGGGACAAGAAAACGGTTCGAAGTGGAGTAACAACTCTGACGATCAAGGCGCTTACGCAGCCTCTGGAGCCGGCGCTTTACCTGGTCGCCACCCCTATTGGCAACCTGGCGGACATTGGGCTGCGTGCGCTCGATGTACTGCGCCGAGCCGATCTCGTAGCCTGCGAGGATACGCGGGTCACGAGTCGTTTGTTGCACGCTCATGGTATCGAAAGATCCCTGCTTGCCTACCATGACCATAACGCCGAACGCGTCAGACCGAGACTGATTGAAGCCCTGCGGGATGGCAAGACCGTGGCGCTGGTCAGCGATGCCGGCACGCCGCTGGTGTCTGACCCCGGCTACAAACTCGTACAAGCCCTGCTGGATGAAGGCCTGGCCGTGACCGCGGTTCCCGGGGCTTCCGCGGTGCTGATGGCGCTCAGCCTGTCCGGCCTGCCCAGCGATCGCTTCTTCTTTGGCGGTTTTCTGCCGGCCAAGACTGCGGCGCGTCGCAAGACACTGGGGGAAGTCAGCGCTGTACCGGGCACGTTGATCTTTTTTGAATCCCCGCGGCGTCTGGCTGAAGCCCTCGTCGATGCTGAAGCTGTTCTGGGCGGGGCGCGCCCCGCCGCCGTTGCGCGCGAGCTGACCAAGCTGCACGAGGAAGTGCAGCGCGGCCCCCTGTGCGATCTGGTTGCTCACTACCGCGATGTGCCGCCGCCGCGGGGCGAAATTGTGCTGCTGATCGGGCCGTTGCCGGAGGCTGTGCAGGAACAGAGCGCGGAGGAGCAGCTCGACGGGCGCCTGATTGCCGCCCTGAAAGCAGAGACTCTGCGCGATGCCGTTGATCGTGTGGCAGCGGAAAGTGGTTTGCCGCGCCGGAGGGTCTATCGCCGCGCGCTGGAGTTGGAGCGGGGCGATGAGCGATGACGCCAGCCTACGGCGCGAAGCCTATAGCCGGGGCCGCCGGGCCGAACGTCTCGCGGCTTGGTGGCTGCGGCTGAAGGGTTATCGCATCCTTGCCCGCGGTTGGCGCTCGCGCCTGGGCGAGATCGATCTGATCGCAAAGCGTGGGTCTGTGCTGGTTTTCGTGGAGGTGAAGCGGCGCAACGAGGAGGCCGCCGCCATGCGGGCGATCTCGCTGCGCCAGCGCCAACGTATTGCCCGCGCCGCCCGGCTTTTTCTGCAACAGAATCCGCAGTTCTCTCTTTGCGCCTGTCGTTTTGATGCGCTGCTGCTCTATCCTGGCCGCCTCCCGCTCCACTTGCCGGATGTCTGGCGCGAAGGGGGGTAAAGATGTTCAGGATACTGCCCCATCACTGGAAGGACGTTGACCGCGGTGCATCCGCCCTTGAGGCTGAACGCTACGCACCAGACAGGAGGACAAGCTTGCGGTGATAGGCGGGACAGGATCGGATCGTAATCAGATTGCCACGATACTGCGCGACCAGGCGAGTAAAGCCGATGCGCAGCTGGACCTCGCGCGGCTGGCAATCTTGCTGGCGGTTTTCCAAAGCTCGGGCGACGAACCACTCGACCGCTATTTTCATCACCTCACGCTGCTGGAACGCGATGCGGCGGACCTGGCCCGGCGGTGCAGCACTCCGCCAAAGCTGGAGGAGCAGGTTGCGATCATCAACCACCTGCTCTTCGAGCGTTACGGCTACGCTGGCGACGAGGAGACCTACGACGACCTGCAGAATGCCGACATGATGCGGGTGATCGACCGCCGGCGCGGGTTGCCGGTGGCGCTTGGCATTCTCTATCTGCGGATCGCCCAAAGCTGCGGCTGGTCCGCCGAGGGCTTGGGTTTTCCGGGACATTTCCTCATCCGGATGGAAGCCGAGGGGCGCCGGGCGATCATCGACCCCTTTAATGGCGGGGCGGTACGCACCGCGGATGAGCTGCGTGAGTTGCTCAAGGTCCTCTCTGGCGTCGATGCCGAACTGCAGCCCGAGCACCATGCCGGGGTGAGCAATCGTGAGGTGCTGCTGCGCCTGCAGAACAATCGCAAGCTCCGACTGTTGCGCGATCAAAAGCGGGTCGAGGCGCTGCGTGTGATCGAAGGTATGCTGCTGTTCGCGCCGGCCACGCCGGCTCTGTGGCGGGAAGCGGGGCTGCTCTACATGCACGAAGAGAATCTCGGCGCAGCCATCCAGGCCTTGCAGCACTATCTTTCCCTTGAGGGAGATGACGGTCACCGGACGGAAGTGCGTGAGATCCTTGCGCGTCTTCGCACGCGGCTGAACTGAACTGGCTTAACCGAGTCAGCTTAGCTGAGACTGTGACTTTGCAGGTCGGGCGGGTGGTGCTAACCCTTCCGCTTTCCGAACTAGGGGATTGTTCATGAGCCTCGCTGTTGCCATCCAGATGGACCCCATCGAGGGGGTCGACATCAACGCGGACAGCACTTTTGCGCTGGCGCTGGAAGCTCAGGCGCGTGGCCATGCGCTCTTCCACTATCAGCCACAGGACCTGGCCTTTCGCGATGGCCGCTTGTTCGCCCGCGCCCGGCCGCTGCGCGTCGAGCGCAAGCTGGGAGAGCATGCGGAACTGGGGGCGCCGGAGTCGCTGGATCTCGGCGGCCTCGACGTGGTGCTGATGCGCCAGGACCCGCCCTTCGATATGGCTTACATCACCGCCACTCACCTGCTGGAGCACGTGCACCCCAGCACGCTGGTGGTCAACGACCCCATGCACGTGCGCAATGCGCCGGAAAAGCTCTTTGTCACCCAATTTCCGGATCTCATGCCGCCGACGCTGATCACCAGCGATCACGCTGAGGTCGTGGATTTTCGCGTCCAGCACGAGGACATCATCGTCAAGCCGTTGTTCGGCAACGGCGGCGCCGGCGTGTTCCACATCGCACCGGGCGACGAGAACCTGAATGCTCTGCTCGAGCTCTTCACTCAGCTCTATCGCGAACCGATCATCGTCCAGAAGTACCTTCCGGAGGTGCGCCAGGGCGACAAGCGGATCATCCTGGTTGATGGCGAGGCGGTGGGGGCGATCAACCGCATCCCCGCCGAGGGGGAGGCGCGCTCCAACATGCACGTGGGCGGACGTGCCGTGGCCTGCGATTTGTCCGCGCGCGACCGGGAGATCTGTGAAGCCATCGGACCCGCGCTGAAGGAGCGGGGCTTGATCTTCGTCGGCATCGACGTGATCGGCCGCTACCTAACGGAGATCAATGTCACCTCGCCAACGGGCCTGCAGGAGATCGAGCGTTTCACCGGAGACAACCTTTCGGGCATGATCTGGGATGCGATCGAAGGCCGCCTGGATGATCGGCCGGACCGTCGGCTGCCCGAATAGTGCTCCACATCGGCGCCGCTCCTCGACTGGCGTAATCTAAACTATTTCAATTTAACCGCGTTCTCTGCATAGTCGTGCTCGACTGAACAGAGCGGGGAACGGGAATGGTCGCGCGCGTGGCGACGGTCGCGTTTCAGGGGATCGAGGTCGTGGAGGTCGATGTCCAGGTCCGGCTGCATCCGGGGCTGGCAAACTTCCTGATCGTCGGTCTGGCTGACAAGGCGGTGGGGGAAAGCCGCGAGCGCGTGAGCGGTGCGCTCGCCTCCCTGGGTCTTTCGCTGCCGCAGAAGCGCATCGTCGTGAACCTGGCGCCCGCCGATCTCGCCAAGGAAGGCAGCCACTTCGACCTGCCGATCGCCGTCGGGCTGCTCGCCGCCATGGGCGTGCTGCCGCCGGACGAGATGGCGGGCTTTCTGGCGCTGGGCGAGCTCTCATTGGACGGCCGCATGAATCCCGTCGCCGGTGTGCTTCCCGCCGCACTGCATGCCTCGGCACAGGGGCGCGGACTGATCTGCCCCCAGGCGCAAGGCGGCGAGGCGGCTTGGGCACAAGGCATTGAGGTTCTGGCGCCCAATGATCTTCTGGCACTGGTAAATCACGTGAAGGGCAGCCAGGTGCTCACCCCGCCAGAGCCCGCCGTGGCCCCGCCGCGGGATGAAGGTGCTGATCTCGCCGACATCAAGGGTCAGGAAAGTGCCAAGCGCGCCGCAGAAATTGCGGCTGCTGGCAGCCACAACCTTCTCATGACCGGACCGCCCGGCAGCGGCAAGTCCATGCTGGCGGCACGCTTGCCCGGCCTGCTGCCATCTCTGTCGCCGGCGGAGGCGCTGGAGGTGTCGATGATCCATTCCGTGGCCGGCACGCTGGAGGAGGGCAAGTTGCTGCGTCAGCGGCCCTTTCGCGACCCGCACCACTCGGCCTCGCTGCCGTCGTTGGTGGGTGGCGGCCATCGGGCAAAACCGGGCGAGGTGTCGCTGGCCCACAACGGCGTGCTCTTTCTCGACGAGCTGCCGGAGTTCGCACGCGCCACCCTGGAGGCCCTGCGCCAGCCCCTGGAGACCGGGCGCGTCTCCATCGCGCGGGCCAACGCGCATGTGACCTATCCCGCGCGGGTTCAACTGGTCGCTGCAATGAACCCCTGCCGCTGCGGCCATCTGGACGATGCCGCCCAGGCCTGCGCCCGCGCGCCGCGCTGCGCTTTGGACTATCAGGCAAAGATTTCCGGCCCGCTGTTCGATCGCATCGATCTGCATGTCGACGTGCCGGCGGTCTCCCTCGCGGACCTCGCCCTGCCGGAGCCGAGGGAGGGCAGTGCCCAGGTCGCGGAGCGGGTAGCGGCTGCCCGGGCGATCCAGGCCCGGCGTTTCGCCGCCCTCCCGGAAGACCGCCGGCCGCGCAGCAACGCGGAGCTGGAGGGGCGCCTGCTGGAGGAGGCGGCTGAGCTCGACGGCGATGCCCGCGGACTGCTCACCGGTGCCGCCGAGAAACTGCGCCTCACCGCCCGCAGCTATCACCGGGTGCTGCGGGTCGCTCGTACGCTGGCCGATCTGGCCGGCGAGGAGAGGGTGGGCCGCCCTCAACTTGCCGAAGCGCTCACCTATCGCCGCATGGCGCTCAGCCGCACCTAAGGCACGCCGCGCGATTCCAAAAGCCGGCCAACTGCATTAGGTTCGCCTCCCATGAGGCAGACCCAATCATCGAACATCGAGCAACTGGCTGAACAGGTGGTGGCGGGTGACCGGCGGGCGCTTGCCCGGGCCATCACGCTGGTGGAGTCCACCCGGCCCGACCATCGCGCTTCGGCCGATGCTCTGCTGGCCCAACTGCTGCCGGAAACCGGCAAGGCCGTGCGCCTGGGCATATCCGGCGTACCGGGTGTGGGTAAGTCCACCTTCATCGAGGCCTTCGGGCTCTACCTGATCGAGCAGGGGCGCCGGGTGGCGGTGCTCGCGGTCGATCCCTCCTCGCGGCGCGCCGGTGGGTCGATCCTCGGCGACAAGACGCGCATGGAGCTGCTTTCGCGCTCGCCGGATGCCTTTATCCGGCCCTCCCCGGCGGGGCGGTCTCTGGGCGGTGTGGCGCGGCGGACCCGCGAAGTCCTGCTGCTGTGCGAAGCGGCCGGTTACGACGTGGGTATCGTGGAGACGGTGGGCGTTGGCCAGTCGGAAACCGCCGTGGCCGAGATGGTCGATCTCTTCGCGCTGTTGCTTCTGCCCGGAGGCGGCGACGAGCTGCAGGGCATCAAGAAGGGCATTGTCGAACTGGCCGAACTGGTGGTGGTCAACAAGGCCGATGGGGACATGCAAGCCGCTGCTCGCCGCGCCGCGGCCGAGTACCGCAGCGCGCTGCGCATGCTGCGCCCGCTTTCGGCGGATTGGCAGGTGCCGGTCCTGCAGGTCTCCTCCACTGAGCATCGCGGTTTTGCCGAAGTCTGGGCCGCGGTCCAGCGTCACCGCGAGGTGTTGGGCGAGGCGGGCTTGGCAAGCCGGCGCGCTGCCCAGGCCAAGGCCTGGATGTGGTCGGAGATCGAGGAGGAGTTGCGCAGCCGCTTTGCCGCCGCGCCCGCTGTGGCCGCACGCCTGGCCGAAGCGGAAGCGGCGGTTGCCGCGGGCCGCACCACACCAGCAGCGGCTGCCCAGGAGCTGCTGGGCCGCTTTCTCGGCGAGGCGCCTTCGCGCGACTAAGCCGTGGCGCTATCTCTTGTCTGGGTTCGGCTCTTCCAGCAGGTCGATCAGGCGGGACAGCATGCGATCGCGTATCCCCATGTCACGCAGGTGGCGTTCAGTGTTTATTAAGTAGTCGCGGCAGGGGCCTCGCAGGCCCACGCCCTGGCGAATGAGCGCGGCGGTGTTCTCCGCATTGAGGCGGCAGTACTGGCCGTGCCCAGGATCGGCAACAAAGGACAGGGCATGCGCCGGACCTTGCGGTGTGTCGACGCGTAGCCAACGGGGTCGATAGACCCCCGTAATCATTTCCCGCTCCCAGAGATAGTCGAGCACCTCCTCGCCCTCGGAGGCCGGCACCCGGAAGGCCATCCCGCGGCAGGCCCCGCCCGGCGCCAGGCCGAGCACCAGACCCGGTCGTTCCGGGGTGCCCCGATAGCGCAGGGAAAAGACACAAAAGCGCCGGTGGTAGCCGCGCAGCAGGGCGCTGCGGCCCTCGTGGTGAGGGAAGCCTGGGTTCCACATCAGTGAGCCATAGCCGAAGACCCACCAGTCACGATCCTTGGGTAGAACGGGCCGCGCACGCGCCACTGGTTCCTCTACGGCGCGCAGGAGAGTATCGGGGTCGGGAAGAACAAGGTCTGCTGTCATAACCGCCGGACACTTTAACGATTGTACCGCGTCGCGGCAAAGCTTCATCCTGGACTGAATGGACTAGGCCTGTTCCGAATTGGGCGGGATCGGAGTATGGACGTGAACCCGCCCCGCTCTGCTGTAGGATTCCACCTCATGCGTCGATTGATTGTTTCCCTGCTGTTCCTGCTCGTGCTGCTCGGCGTGGCGTGGAGCGCCTTTTGGTGGTGGTCAGCCGGGGAGTTGAAGCAGCAGCTCACCCGCTGGCAGACGGTGCAGCGCGAGCAGGGCCGAGACTTCGGTTTTGCGTCCGCCACCGTTTCCGGCTACCCAGCGCATTTGCGGCTGAGGCTGGAGCAGCCGCATCTGACAGGGCGGGGCGGTTGGCGGTGGGAGGCACCGGCGGTCCACGCGGAAGCCGCCTTCCTTGATCTCCGGACCATCACTGCGACGTTCAGCGGCACCCATGAACTGTATCCGCCTGAGTCCAGCGGTGCGGCTGAGCTTCAACTGGCTGTGGGTGCGGGACAGGGGCGCTTCCTGCTTGATGATCGGGGTGCCGTGGCGAGCGGTCGCCTGCAGCTCCAGCGGTTGGCATTGGCCGGACACCCCGACGGTCCCAGTTCGCTCCGAAGGCTGGACCTCGCCTGGGGAACGCTGGCGGGCGAGGAGGAGCCTCCGGCGCGGGAGGCGCTGCTGCCATTTTTTCTGGCGATGGAGGACTGGGATCTGCCCGGCGCACTGGCGCCGCCCCTGGGCCGGCGGATCGATCTATTGGAAGCCCAAGGCCGGGTAGAGGGGACTGTCCCCTTGGCGCCGCCGGAGGAAGCGCTGCCTGCCTGGGCAGCGGAGGGCGGCACGACGGAGCTGGAGCACATGGCGCTGCAGTGGGGGCCCTTGTCCCTGGCGGGCGATGCCAGCGTCACGCTGGACGAGCGCAATCGTGTGCTGGGGGCCGGTACGGCACGCATTCGCGGCTTCGAACGCACCCTTGATGCGCTTCACGACGGTGATGTTATTGCCGAGGACATTGCCCGGCTCGGTGCCATGGGCCTGCGCGCGCTGTCCCAGGAAGATTCGGACGGCCACCGCGTCATCGAGGTGCCGCTCTCGGCGCAGGACGGCCTGCTCTACGTGGGGCCGCTGCCGCTCATGCCCTTGCTGCCGCTGTTCTGAGACAGCGCCGGGCAAGAAAAAGGCCGGACGGCCCGAGAAGGCCGCCCAGCCTGTAACTGCCTCTTTGGCCTACCGGATCAGGAAACGGGCGTTTCCGCCACCGGGGTCAAGGGCTTGCCCTTCTCGAAGAAGCTGGTGATGTTGTCGACCACCAA
This sequence comes from Aquibaculum arenosum, assembly GCF_029222965.1. Classification (GTDB taxonomy): domain Bacteria; phylum Pseudomonadota; class Alphaproteobacteria; order Kiloniellales; family DSM-21159; genus Aquibaculum; species Aquibaculum arenosum. The sequence goes on from NZ_JARHUD010000001.1 coordinate 594,935, forward strand.
CTGACCCATGAGGTTCCGGGTGTGGATGGAGGCGGAGCCCACGTGGGGCAACAGCACCACACGCTCCATGGCCATCAGTTCCGCCGGCACCTTGGGCTCGTGCTCGAAGACATCGAGTCCGGCCGAGAAGAGCCGCTCCTCCTTGAGGGCCGCGATCAGGGCCTGCTCGTCCACCACCGAGCCGCGCCCGACATTGATGAGGACGCCCTGCGGTCCGAGTGCGTTGAACACGTCGGTGGAGATCAGGTGGTGCGTCGAGGCGCCACCGGGTGCCACGGAGATGAGGATGTCCACGTCGCGCGCCATCTCCACGAGATTGTCGTAGTAGCGATAAGGCACATCGGACTGCTTGTTGCGGCCGTGATAGGCGATGGGGCTGCCGAAGGCCTCCAGGCGGTGGGCAATCGCCTTGCCGATGCGGCCGAGGCCCAGGATGCCGACCTTGCGTTCGCGCAGCGTGTTCTGGGTCAGCGGGAAGGCACCTTCCTTCTCCCAACGGCCCGCGCGCAGGTAGCGCTCGGTTTCCGAAAGCTGACGCACGGTCATCAGCAGCAGGCCGAGGGTGGTGTCCGCCACCTCGTCGGTGAGGACGTCCGGCGTGTTGGTGACATAGATGCCGTGCTTGCCGGCCCAGGCCGCATCCACCGTGTCATAGCCGACGCCGAAGTTGGACACGATCTTCAGATTGGGAAAGCGGCTCATGAAATCGCCGTCGACGCGGCGGTGCCCGCCGGTTGCGATGCCTTCCACCTTGTCGGCTACGGCGGCGATGGCCGCCTCCTGGTCCTCTGCCTCCCACAGCTTGTGCAGGGTGAAGGCGTCATCCAGTCGCTGCACGACCAGATCCATCATGCGCCCGGGCATCAGGATGTGGGGTTTGCTCATGCTCTCGTTCCTCTGTTTTTGCGATTTGAAGGGCGTTGCGGAGACCCGCGTCACAGACTGGCTAGCACAGATGTCCTGACGAGGCAGCAGCATCCCGCCATGCAGATCGCATCTATCAGAACCGTTTGTTGACCCGCATCATGCGGTCCGGGGTCGCTTGAGGCTTATCTGGAGCTTAAGACAGAGGCGCCGAGGTGAATAAAGGTGGCGAGAGCGACACGACCCGTGGCCGCCTCATGTGTCCACAGGTAGTTATGGTGCATGACAAAGCCTGGCTTGGGTTCGGGAAGCACCACGACGTCTACCTTACTTCAGCAGATCGTCGAGATGGCTGTGTTCTGGGTCCATCTCCGCGCGCGCCACCGCGTCGATGACCACATCGACGGCGTCTGCTATGCGGTGGCTGCGCTGCGCAGCGGCCCTGAGCCAGTCATAGTGGTCGGCCGACATCAGCACGAATTCCCGCCGCCCGTGCCGGGTGATCTCGACCGGCTCGCATTGTGCTTTGTGCTGGAACTCTCCGAACTCGCGCTGGAACTCGAGCAAATCGACGGTTGTCATGAAAGGCATCCTTTGAGAGCGAACATCTGAAATACACCGACAACTCGTCTTTATATAAAGCCCGCGGCTGTGCCGTTAATGGCGCGCGTCTCAGTAGGATCGCGGCAGTCCGAGCACGTGCTCGGCCAGATAGGAGAGGATCAGGTTGGTGGAGATGGGGGCGACCTGGTAGAGCCGCGTTTCGCGGAATTTGCGCTCTACGTCGAATTCTTCTGCGAAACCGAAACCGCCGTGGGTCTGGATGCAGACGTTCGCCGCCTCGTTGGAGGCATCGGCCGCCAGCATCTTGGCCATGTTGGCCTCGGCGCCGCAATCGGCCCCGGCCTCGTAGAGGCGCAGGGCCTCGAGCACCATCAAGTCGGCCGCGCGCGTGTTGGCGAAGGCCTTGGCGATGGGGAACTGAATGCCCTGGTTCTGCCCGATGGGCTTGCCGAAGACGCTGCGTTCCCGGGCGTAGTCGCTGGCCTTGTCGAGAAACCAGCGGGCGTCGCCGATGCATTCCGCGGCGATGAGAATGCGCTCAGCATTCATGCCCGAGAGGATGTAGCGGAAACCCTTGCCCTCCTCGCCGATGCGGTTCTCCGCCGGCACCTCCACGTTGTCGAAGAAGACCTCCGTGGTGGCGTGGTTCATCATGGTGCGGATCGGCCGGATGGTCAGACCGGCCTCGCGTGCCTCGCGCATGTCCAGAAGGAAAACGGAAAGGCCGTCGGTTCGCTTGGCAGCCTCTTCCTTCGGCGTGGTGCGGGCGAGCAGCAGCATGAGGTCGGAATGCTCGGCCCGCGAGGTCCAGATCTTCTGGCCGTTGACGATGTAGCGCTCGCCGTCGCGTTTCGCGGTGGTGCGGATCGAGGTGGTGTCGGTGCCGCTGCCTGGCTCGGTGACGCCGAAGGCCTGGAGCCGCAGGCGGCCGCTGGCGATCTCCGGCAGCCAACGCTGCTTCTGGGCTTCGGAGCCATGACGCAGCAGGGTGCCCATGACGTACATTTGGGCGTGGCAGGCCGAGCCGTTGCAGCCGGCGAACTGGACCTCCTCCAGGATGGCGGCGGCGGCCGACAGCGGCAGCCCGGAGCCGCCATATTCTTCGGGAATCAGTGCCGCCAGGTATCCCGAGTGGGTCAGCGCGTCGACGAAGGCGGTGGGGTAGGCGCGATCGCGGTCGAGAGCCTGCCAGTAATCACCCGGAAAGTCGGCGCAAAGCCGGCGCACCGCTTCGCGGATCTCCTGGTGGTCGTCGCCGAAGCTGCTGCCGTTCATCGCGCTCATCCTCTGCCTTTGCGCCCCGGCGCTTGGTTAGCAAGCGCCGGCGGCTGAGGAAACGCCCAAAGCACCGCGGCAGGCGAGCCTAACGATAGACCGGGGTGTCTTCCGACAGGACATGAGGGTCCTGGTGAATGATGACGTTGGCGCCGGGGAAGTGGGTCTGCAGGTCGGCCTCGACCGTGTCGGCGATCACGTGGGCGCGGTAGAGGCTCATGCCGCCGTCAAGTTCCAGATGAAGCTGGATGAAGGTGTTCTGACCGGATTCCCGAGTTTTCAGTTCATGCACGCCGAGTACGTCCGGGTGGGCCCGGACCACCTCCAGGATTTGCTTTCGCTGGTCGTCCGGCAACTCCCGGTCCATCAGCATGTCGAGCGCTGAGCGCCCGATCTTCAGCGCACTCCAGAAGATGTAGCCGGCGATCACGAGGGCGATGATCGGATCGGCCAGGATCAGGTTGAACTGCGTGGCGAGGATCAGTGCCACGATGACACCGGCATTGGTCAGCAGGTCGGCAAAGTAGTGCAAGGCATCCGCGCTGATCGCCGTCGAGCCGGTGCGCCGCACCACATAGTGCTGGAAGCGGGTGAGGGCGAAGGTGGCCAGGATCGAGAAGACCATAACAGCCAGGCCCACGCTGCCGGATTCGATGGGTTGCGGATTGAGCAGCCGCGGCAGTGCCTCGAACACGAGGAAAAGCGCGGAGCCGGTGATCAAGCCAGCCTGCACCAGCGCCGCGAGGGGCTCCGCCTTGCCATGGCCGAAGCGATGCTCGGCATCGGCCGGTGCCAGCGCATGCCCGACGGCGAAGAGGGTCACGAGCGAGGCGGCGGCATCCAACATCGAATCGATGAGGCTGGAGAGAAGCGCGACCGACCCGGTCAGCCACCAGGCGCCCAGTTTGGTCGCGATCAGCACCAGAGCGGTGGTCACCGAGGCATAGGTGGCCAGCCGCATCAGTCGCCCATTCTGCTTGGCCGTGCTCATGGCAGGTCTCTCGTGCTGCGGGCGGTCAGGGGTAGAGTCGCTGCTTCTGCCAGGGCTGGTCTTCCGCATCACGGCTGTAAAGGGCGCGGTCGTGAAGGCGGAAAGCACCGTCTTGCCAGAACTCGATGCGCAAGGGCGCCACACGGAATCCGGTCCAGTAAGCCGGGCGGGGGACGGTGCCCGTGGCATACTTGGCCGCATAGCGCGCCACGCGCTTCTCCAAGGCAAAGCGGCTTTCCAGCGGCCGCGACTGCTGCGAAGCCCAGGCGCCGATGCGGCTTTGCCGGGGTCGGCTTTCGAAGTAGGTGTCGGCCTGCTCCGGTGTCACCACTGAAACGGGACCTTCCACGCGTACCTGGCGGCGCAGCGACTTCCAGTGGAAGAGCAAAGCTGCATTGGGATTCGCCGTCAGCTGCTCGCCTTTGCGGCTTTCCACATTGGTGTAGAAGGTGAAGCCGCCATCATCCGCGCCCTTCAGCAGAACCATGCGCAAGGAGGGGCGGCCCTGGGCATCGGCAGTGGCCAGGGCCATGCCCGTCGGGTCGTTGATCTCCTTTTCCTCGGCCTCGGCAAGCCAGCCGTGGAAAAGGGCGAGCGGATCGTCGGCGGGGCTGTCGGGATTGAAGATCGCGGGCATCGGCTGCATCATTCCACTGTCGAGAGCAATTGGCCGCTTTTCGTATGAGGGATGTCCGGGCGGCGGCCTTTCGTCCGGCACAATGCCATGCTGATGCCAAAATGCCAGCGTTGCTATCAGCCGGGGCGCGCTTCAATCGGGAGAGCGCCAAGTGCGCCAAGAATAAGGGGCGATATACAATGACCAAGAAATTCATCACGATCGCGGTTCTGGCCGGGGGGCTGGCGTTGGCCGGCTGCGCAGAGCAGGGCGGTCCCGGCACGAAGCAGACCATTGGTGCTGGAACGGGCGCCGTGCTTGGCGGCCTGGCCGGTGCCGCCGTTGGCAAAAGCGGCTCCTCCGCGACTCGCGCCGCCGCCACCGGCATTGGTGCAGTCGCTGGACTGCTGCTTGGCAGCGAGATCGGCAAGCACATGGATCAGGCCGACAGGGACCGCGCCAACCAGGCCGTGTCGCGGGCGCACACCGCGCCGCTTGGTGAAGAGATCACCTGGAACAATCCGGACAGCGGCAACTACGGCACCGTGGTGCCGACTCGCGACGGGACGAACCAGAGCGGCCAATACTGCCGCGAGTATCGTACGACTGTGAATGTGGGCGGCGATGTCGAGGAAGCCTATGGCACTGCCTGTCAGCAGTCCGACGGCAGTTGGAAGATCGTCTCCTGATTTACGATACAGAAGTGTAAAAAACACTGCTGGCAATCTGGTCATGGCGTCTTGCCGTGACCAGATTGTTTCGTGACACCGGCGCGATGCTGCGATGCTATGGCCGCAGCGGGCATTGGTGCTCTCTGCTTGATGGAGTCACGCCTGCATGAAGGATCTCTATAGCGTCCTGGGGGTCGCCAAGTCGGCCAAGGCCGATGAGATCAAGGCGGCCTACCGCCGTCTGGCCAAAAAGCTGCACCCCGACCTCAATCCGGGCGACACGAAGGTGGAGCAGCAGTTCAAGGACGTCAGCCACGCCTACGCCATACTGTCAGATCCCGAAAAGCGCCGGCGCTACGATGTCGGCGAGATTGACGCCAGTGGTCAGGAAACGGCCCGAGGCGGCTTTTACCGCAGTGCGCATGGCCGAGGCGGAGAGAAGTACGCTCACTATGAGACGGCGGGCGGAGGTTTCGAGGATATCTTTTCAGATCTGTTCGGTGGCGGTTTTGGAGCACGGGGCGGCGGCGGCCCCAAGCAGAAGGGGGCGGATGTCTCCTATAGCCTGAAGGTCAGCTTCACCGATGCGGCATCAGGGGCGCGCAAGCGTGTGCAGATTGGCGATGGACGTACCCTGGACCTGACCATTCCCCCTGGCACTGAGGACGGACAGACGCTGCGGCTCAAAGGGCAGGGGCTGCCGGGATTCGGCGGGGCGCCCGCTGGCGATGCCTACGTCGAGGTGAAGGTTGAGCCTCATCCATTCTTCGGCCGGGAAGGCAAGAATCTGCATCTGGAACTGCCCATTTCCCTGGTCGAGGCGGTGCTGGGCGGCACGGTCCAGGTCCCAACCCTGGCCGGCAAGGTGGCCATGAAGGTGCCGCCGGGCTCTAACAGCGGGAACACCCTGCGTTTGAAGGGCAAGGGCGTGCCGGACCGCCGTGGCGGTGAGCCGGGAGATCTCTATGTCACCCTGCGGGTGGTACTGCCGGAGAAGCCGGATGAGGAACTCCAGGCCTTCGCTAAGGACTGGGCCACGCGCCACAGCTACAATCCTCGCGTGAAGGCGGGGATGGATTGATTGCCGTTGAAGAAGGGGAGGTCAGGATGCCATTCAGCCTCGCCGAGGTGATCGACCGGACTCGGTCCGCCGGACTGGAGGTGGAAGAGCAGGAGGTCGTTGCCTTCGTTCGCCAGTCCTGGGTCCTGGCGCGCCGGTCGGGGAGCGACTGGCATTTCGATGAGGCCGACGCGGCGCGGGTCAAGCTGATCGTCGAACTCAAGCGTGACCTGGACGTCAATGACGAGGCCATTCCGCTGGTTCTCAATCTGCTGGACCAACTCTACGGCGTGCGGCAGGTTCTGGACGATGTCCGCGTCGCCGTCGAAGCGCTGCCGCCGTCACTCCGTCGGGAACTCGAGCAGCATCTGGCGCGCGTTCCCCGCCAGTAGCTTCACCGCCATTTGGATTCTTCGTGATACAAACCAACGACGACAGCCCGCTGGACCCGGATCGGGTTCCCGGGCGCTTTGGCGATATTGTGGGCTATCGCCTGCTGGACTGGCAGGAAGGAACGGCTCTGCTCGAACTCTGGCTGGACGAGCGGCACCGAAACCGCAGTGGGGTGATGCACGGCGGTGTGCTGGCGACGCTGATCGACGCGGCCTGCGGCTACGCCGGCACCTATTGCAGCGTGCCCGGCAACGTCCGGCGGGCCATGACGCTGCAACTCTCCACTCAGTTCATCGCTGCCGGCCGCGCGGGGCAGCGCCTGCTCGCGCGCAGCCGCTGCACTGGTGGCGGTCGCTCGGTCTTTTTTGCGAGCGCTGAAGTGAGTGCGGACAGCGGTCCGGGAAGCGAGGCGAAGCTGATCGGCCGCGGGGAAGGGGTCTTTCGCTACCGCCGCGGCGCTCATGCCCTCGAGGGCGTGCCGGCGGAAACCTACGCTACCAACCGCCGCGGCTGAGCCAGCGGTCCACCATCTCCAGGCGGTCGGAGCCCCAGAAGGGCTCATCGTCCACGAAGATGAAAGGTGAGCCGAAGACGCCGCGCGCGAGGGCGGCCTCGACCTCCTGCTTGAAGCGTTGCTTGATCGCCGGCTCCTGCAGCGCCTGGCTGAGGGCGGCGCGGTCAATGCCCAAGCCTTCGGCCACGGCCAGAACCCCCTCCGCCGAGCTGATATCGCCGCCTTCAGCGAAGGCCTTGCGATAGAGCGCGGTCACTAGATCGCCGGCTGCCGTCGGGTCATCGCCTTGCTGCCAATAGACCGCGCGACAGGCCGCCACCGAGGCGAAAGGGAAGGCCGGCGGGAAGGTCAGCGGCACGCCGATCTCGCGCGCGCAGCGCTCCATGTCGCGGCGCGAGTACTCGCCCTTCATCGGCACGTTCACCAGCGGCTCCCCGCCGATTTTCTGGTAGACCGCGCCGAGGAGGTAGGGTTTCCAGGCCACCTTGCGGTCATGCTTTGCTGCCAGCTTTTCAATCTGCATGGCGGCGAGATAGCCGTAGGGGCTGGAGAAGTCGAAGTAGAAGTCGAGTGTTGCGGAGGCCATGATCTCTCCTCTTGCCTTGGTTCAGGCTCGGCGCTTTTGCGCGCGGCTTTGCAGGCTGCGGAAAAGCGCGGTCATGCCGAAGGTCCAGGGTTCCGCCTCATCGCAGGGCACAACCCGGTTTACCAGCTGTCCGAGCTCGGGGGCGCCGATGGTGACGATGTCACCGCTCTTGTGGGTGAAACCCTGGCCCGGGGCGTCGCGATCCTCCACCGGTGCGAACATGGTGCCGAGATAGAGCACAAAGCCGTCCGGGTACTGGTGATGCGGGCCGATGGTCTGGGCCACGATATCCGCGGGGTCGCGCGCAATCTTGCGCATCTCGCTCTCGCCCTCCAGGCGGAAGCCGTCCTCGCCTTCCACTGTCAGCGAGACCTTGGTGCTGCGCACGCTGTCGAGATCGAAACCGCCATCGAAAAGCCGCAGGAAGGGGCCGAGCGAGGCACTGGCATTGTTGTCCTTGGCCTTGCCCAGCAGCAGGGCCGAGCGGCCCTCCACGTCGCGCAGGTTGACGTCGTTGCCCAGGGTCGCGCCGACAATGCGGCCATCGGGTGCCACCGCCAGCACGACCTCCGGTTCCGGGTTGTTCCAGGCAGACGCTGGGTGCACGCCCACCTCGGCCAGATGCCCGACCGAGGACAGCGGCTGTGCCTTGGTAAAGACCTCGACGTCGGGCCCGATGCCCACCTCCAGGTACTGCGACCAGACACCCTTTTGGATCAGCAGTTCCTTGAGCGCCATGGCCTCCTCGGAGCCGGGCTTCAGGCTGGCGAGATCCTGGCCGATCGCCGCCTGGATCTCCTTGCGCGCCGTTTCGGCCTGCGCGGGGTTGCCGCGGGCCTGTTCCTCGATCACCCGTTCCAGCAGGCTGATCACGAAGGTGACGCCGGAAGCCTTCACAGCCTGCAGGTCGATGGGGCTGAGCAGCCAGGGATGGTTGCTGTCACGGCCCTGGCGCGGCGTGTTCGCCAGAATGGCTTGCAGATCCCCCAGAGATTCGCCCGAAAGGTTCCTGGCGAAACTTGCTGGATCGGCTTCGGCGCAAAGCGCACTGACCGTGGCGATGCTGTCGGTGACGTCCAGCAGTTCGTTCCCGCGTACCACCACCACGGCCGGGCCCTGCAGATCCGGACGCCAGACGCGGCCCACCAGCACGGCCTCGGCGGCGTCCTCAGGCAGGCACCAGGCAGCCTCGCTTCTCAGTTCCATCGGGCATTCCTCCTTGTTCTTCGAGCGCGACCTTAGACCGACCGAGCCCGGCACGAAAAGTTGTTCGGCTTGATTCAGCTGGGGATGTCGGCCTTGCGTTGGTGCAAGTGCACATCACGCGCGCCGTGACGCAGCAGGATATCTCGGGCCTGCGCTTCGGCGGCAGCATCAGCGCAGGCGACCCAGAGCAGCACGGCGCCTTGCTCCAGGGCGCGGGCGAAGGTTTCGCTGTGCGGGGTTGCTTCCACCTGGTCGAGGGCTTCGCGCAGCGCCATGGCCGCGACGCCGGCCCCCACGGCCACGGAGATGGCCGCACCTACCGGGCCCGTTGCCACCGCAAGAAAGCCGGCGGTGGTGAGCGGCCCGATGTACTTCACTTCGCCTACCATTCCGGACAGGCGTTCGTGCCATGGCTCGTCTTGTGCCGCTTCCAGGGCTTCGTGGCTATCCAGGACGGAGAGGTCGGCGTGCGCGAAGCCGTTGGCGAGAAGTGCTGCGATCGCCGCCTCGAACTCCTCGCGCGTGCCGAATTGGCCGACGATCTCCGGCAGCGGGATATGGGACGATTGGGTGTCTGTCACTCAGGCTTCTCCTTCGATGCCAGTACGCAGGCGCGGCGCTGCCAGGGCCCGGCGCTTATGCTAGGGTCCCGCGCCTTCATTCACCAGAGCGAACGAGTCTCGAGAACCGTGCCCGACGCGCAGCCTAGCGAAAGCCCCGCCGGCAAGGCGGTGACCCCCATGATGGAGCAATACCTGGCGATCAAGGAGGCGCATGCCGATTGCCTGTTGTTTTATCGCATGGGCGATTTCTACGAGCTCTTCTTCCAGGATGCGGTGGAGGCGGCGACAGCGCTGGATATCACCCTGACCAAACGCGGCCAGCATGACGGGGAGGAGATTCCCATGTGCGGCGTGCCGGTGCATGCCCACGAGGCCTATCTCTCCCGCCTTATCCGCAAGGGCTTCCGGGTCGCCGTTTGCGAGCAGATGGAGGATCCCGCCGAGGCCAAGCGCCGCGGCTCCAAGGCGGTGGTCAAGCGCGAGGTTATCCGCATCGTCACGCCGGGCACCCTGACCGAGGACCAGCTGCTCGATTCGCGCACCAACAACTATCTGGCCGCTCTGGCTGATGCAGCCGGTGGCCTGGGGCTGGCCTGGCTGGATGTCTCGACCGGCGACTTCCAGGTAGAGTCGCTACAGGTGGATCGTCTGTCGGCGGCGCTCGGCCGGGTGGAGCCCAGCGAACTGCTCCTGCCGGATCGCCTGCTGGCGCGTTCAGAGATTGCCGAGGCACTGGCCGACTGGAAGGCGCGCCTGGCGCCGTTGCCCGGGACTCGTTTCGACAGCGAGAACGCCCGCACCCGCCTGGAGGGGCTCTACGAGGTTGGGACGCTGTCCGGCTTCGGCGACTTCGACCGGGCCGAGCTTTCCGCCGCCGGCGCCCTGGTCGACTATCTCGAACTGACCCAGAAGGGGCGCCTGCCGCGACTCGCGCCGCCGCGTCGACCGGGGGAAGGCGGGCGCGCGGTCATGGAGATCGATGCCGCGACCCGGCGCAACCTTGAACTGACCCGCGCCATGGATGGCGGCCGGCGCGGCAGCCTGCTTGCGACCATCGACCGTACGGTCACCGGGGCCGGCGCACGCCTGCTGGCGAGCCGACTCTCGGCGCCCCTGACCGATCCTCAGGCGCTCACGGCGCGCTTGGATGCCGTGGCCTTCCTGCTGGCGGAGGAAGGCTTGCGCCAGGATCTGCGTGCCTCGTTGAAGGCCTGCCCCGACATGGAGCGCGCCCTGTCGCGTCTTTCCTTGGGCCGCGGGTCCGCGCGCGACCTGGCCGCCGTGCGGGCCGGTTTGGCGGTGGCGTCGGAACTCCAGCGCCTGCTCACCGATCCGGCCGTGCAACCCTGCCCCGCTGAGGTGCGTGCCTGTGCCGAACGGCTGGGCGGATTGCAGGAGCTGCGCAGCGAATTGGAGCGGGCCCTGGTGGCCGACCCGCCGGGGCTGTTGCGCGATGGCGGCTTCGTCGCTGCGGGCTACTCAGGCGATCTCGACGAATTGAAGGGATTGCGCGACGAAAGCCGCCGCCTAATAGCCGGCCTGCAGGCCAGATACGTTGAGGCGACGGGTATTGCTTCCTTAAAAGTGAAGCACAACAACGTGTTGGGCTACTTCATCGAGGTGTCGGCCAGCAACGCGGGCAAGGTACCGACCGGACCCGACTCGCCCTTCGTCCACCGCCAGACCCTGGCAAGCGCCACGCGTTTCAGCACGGTGGAGCTGTCCGAGCTCGAACAGAAGATCCTCTCGGCCGCCGACAGGGCCTTGGCGCTGGAGGTGGAGATCTTCGAGGCGCTCTGTGCCAGGGTGCTGCAGGAGGGAGACCAGGTGGCGGGTGCCGCTCGGGCACTGGCTGAAATCGACGTCACCGCAAGCTTGGCCAGCCTTGCCCGCAGTGAGGACTGGTGCCGACCGCAGGTGGAGGATTCCGACCGTTTCGTCATCGAGGGTGGCCGGCACCCTGTGGTGGAAGCCGCCCTCAGGGCAGAGCAGGGTGGGCCCTTTGTCGCCAACGACTGTGACCTCTCGGACGAACAGCGCCTTTGGCTGGTGACCGGCCCCAACATGGCGGGCAAGTCGACCTTCTTGCGCCAGAATGCCTTGATCGCGCTCTTGGCGCAGATTGGCTCCTTCGTCCCGGCGCGCCAGGCCGTGATCGGTACGGTGGACCGGCTGTTCAGCCGGGTGGGCGCGGCCGACGATCTGGCGCGCGGGCGCTCGACCTTCATGGTGGAGATGGTGGAGACGGCTGCGATCCTGAACCAGGCCGGGCCGCGCGCGCTGGTGATTCTCGACGAGATCGGCCGGGGCACCGCCACCTTCGACGGGCTCTCGATTGCCTGGGCCTGCGTCGAGCATCTGCACGAGGTCAACCGCAGCCGCGCGCTCTTCGCCACCCACTACCATGAACTCACCCGCCTCTCGGCGACCCTGCCGGCGCTGACCTGCCATGCCATGCGCGTGAAGGAATGGCAGGGCGAGGTGGTCTTTCTGCACGAAGTCGGCCCGGGCGCTGCCGATCGCTCCTATGGCATCCATGTGGCCAAGCTGGCCGGACTGCCCGCAGCCGCCGTGGCCCGTGCCGAGGCCGTGCTGGAGAAGCTGGAGCAGGGGGAGCAGGCCGGGGCCCTGTCACGTCTGGCCGATGACCTGCCGCTGTTCAGCGCCGCCGCCCGCCAGGTCGCACCAGCGGGCGAAGCCAGAGGCCCCGACCCGCTTGAGGAGGTCTTGGAGGCGGTCAATCCAGACGAACTGACTCCGAAGGAGGCGCTGGACCTGCTCTACCGACTGCGCGCGCTGCTCTCCGAAGCCGCCCGGGCTTAGCCGCATCGGCAAGACGGGGCCGTCGAACGGTCAATATTGATCTCCACTTTTGAGCAAACCTGCCTATTCTGGTCATGCGAATCGGAACTTCGGGGGGACAGGGTCGTGGAAAGAAAGGGGTGGACCGGCTTGCGGTCCGGTCTGGCGCGGAGCGTTTGCTTTACCGGCGCACTGACTTTCGTGTGGCTCCAGGCGGCAGCGGCCTGGGCACAGGATGACGCGGCGGGGCCAGCGCCGGAAAGCGAAACGGCTGCAAGCGAGGCGACCGCACCGGAAGAAGCAGACGCCTTCAATGCCGAGGTACTGGTGCCGGTCGGGCTGGGCTTGGCCCTCGGCGGCTCGGCGGTGTTGCTCGCGACCGGCGGAGACGATGGCGGGGAGCGGGCACCGCGCTGGGCGCGCTCGGCCACGAGCCTGCCCTATGATGCGAGCAGGACGGCAGAGTTCCGCCCCGGGGGCCTCTATCGTGATGAGATGATGGCGCTGAGCGGGACGCGCAGAGACGATCTCGTCGGCTACAACCCCTATGAACTGGTCAATGCACCGGAAGCCTACGGCTATGGCGCGACCGGCAAAGGCCAGACTATCGCTATTCTCGACGACGGTTTCCAGCTCGACCATCCGGAAATCGCCCCGAAGATCGAGAGCGTCTACCAGCGGAATACAATGCCGGTGGAGGAGCATGGCACGCATGTTGCAGGCTTGGCCGCCGGCGCACGCAACGGCCGCGGCAGTTTCGGCATGGCCTTCGACGCTCGCCTTCATCTCGGCAGCAACGAGGACTTCGTCGGTGATCTGGGTTTTTCTCCGGCGCATTGGGCCAACGCGACCGATGTGGCACGTCAAGCCGGGGCGGGGGTGCAGAGCAACTCCTGGGGCTTCGAAGGCCAGGGTATGGAGCGGGTGCGCACCCAGGACGTCAATCGCGTGGTGGCGGACCCGGACGCAATCGACGATCTGGCGCCTGATGTTAGGCGGGATATCAATGCGTTCCTGAGGAATGTTGAAGTCGATCGAGAGGAATTGCGCGGCGATCCAGCCGCCGCCTTCACGGTTTTCGTGCAGTCGCTCGTTCTAGCCGATGATGCCGAAACCTTCGAAGGCGTTGCCGATTGGCTCCCGGAGGACTGGTCCGCCTATGTCTCGGCCCTGGATGCCTTCCAGAAGCAGGGTGTAGTGGTCTTCGCCCTTTCCAACAACGCCGCTCTTTCCTTCGCCGACTCCAGTGCAGCCTTGCCGGAAGTTTTCCCCGAGCTGAAGGAAGCCTGGATCACCGTCGCCAATGTGGATTTCACCTACGACGATCCGGACGACCGCAGTGGCAGCGCCTTGCGTGCCGAGCGCTGGTCGGCGCCTTGCGCTGGGACTGCTGCATACTGCATTTCGCACGATGGCACGGAAGTCCTGAGCTCCGTTCCCATCGATGATTACGCCGCCTTCATCGGTACCTCCATGGCGACGCCCCAGGTGTCTGGGGCCGTCGCCATCCTGGCGCAGGCCTTCCCGGACCACACGCCGGCCCAACTGGTCGCCAGGCTGCTGGCTTCAGCTGAGAACTTCGGTGGCTGGAAGGATCTGAAGCGGGTCGACGGCCAGTTGGTGGGGCGGATCGGCAAGCGGGATATCATCCTCGCGGAAGCGCCTGGCGAGATTGGCAAGAGCGAGTTTGCCGAAGGTGTGACCCACGCCCACTCCAGCGTTTACGGCCATGGCTTCATGAACCTTGCCGCGGCCATGCAGCCCATCGGCGGCCCGCCCTTGGTCTATGTGGGCGGTGATCTGCAGACGGCGAAGCGCTTCGACATCGCCGCCAGCCGCGTTCGTCTGGGGCCGGCCTTCGGTGATGGCCTGGCGCGCTCGCTCGCCAACCTCGACATCATGACCTTCGACCGGCTGGGCGGCGGCTTCAACCTGCCGGTCGAGTCCATGGTCCAGGTGAACACCCAGGTGACCGAGGCGCGGGACCTGCTCAGCGCCTTTGCCCGCAAGCCCGAACGGCACAGCATCGCGCTCGGCGGCGGTGCCGCACTCGAGGTTGCCTTCCGGCCCCAGCCCCAGGCGAGCCTCACGCCCATTTCACGTTCGGTGCCTGCCCTGGAGGCCGAGGCGCTGATCACCCTGCCGCTGAGCGACAGCGTAGCCGTCAGCGGCTGGAGCAACCGCAGTCCCATGCGCAGCTTCGGCCTGCAGGCCGAGGAGCGGGTGCAGGAGGAGATGGTGCTGGGGCGCGAGGCCTTCACCAACCCCTATCTCGGCTTTGTCAGCCGCGGGCACGGCGGCGCCGTCGAACTGGGCAGCGGTAGCCTGGGCGCCCTGCGGCTGGGCATGTTCGAGGGGCTGCACCGTGACACCTGGAACTGGCGCCAGGAGGAGCGCAACGAGGACCGGGTCTGGGGTGGCGCGGCGGAGGTGAGCCTGCCCTTCGGCAAGGCCGGCGCGTTCGGCAGCCTTGCGCTGACCGGCGGCTTGCTGAACGAAAGCGGCACCATCCTGGGCGCCAAGACCAGCGGTGCCTTCGAGACCAAGGGCGACACGCCGACCTGGTTCACCGGCCTCTCCGGGGCGCTGGCGCTGGACCGCCTGGGCTTCAAGAATGTCAGCCTGGTGGGCAGCGCTTACTGGGGCTGGACCCAGGCGCGGACCTCCTCGACCTCGCTGTTCAGCGATGTCTCCACCATCGCCAGCGAGTCCTACAGCATCGGCCTGCAGGGGCAGGAACTGTTCGATGCGCGCGACCGCTTCGCACTCACCCTGAACCAGCCCTTGCGGGTGCGCAGCGGCTCGGCGCGCATGGACCTGCCGGTGGGGCGCACCACGGACCTGGGCTTGCGCCATCGCAGCATGAACCTCAACCTCACGCCCAGTGGCCGCGAGGTCTCGCTGGAGGCCTCCTACGGCTTCGCCTTGAACGAGGCCATCGACCTGTCCGGCGCGGTGATGCTGCGGCGCCAGCCGGGCCATCAGCGCGACGCCGGCCGCGAAGGCATCGGCCTCGCCAAGCTGCGGATCAACTTCTAAGCCGGAGCGGCAGCCATGACATTCCGAGCGCGCCGCAAGGCTCTGGCACTGCTCGCCGGAATGCCCTTCCTGGTCGGCTGCGCGGCAGGACGTTCCGGCGCTGCCAGGAGGGCGGAAAGCGTGCAGCTTGAGGGTCTTGCCAGCTATCGCCAGCGCATGCTGCTGCCGCCCGATGCCAGTTTCTCCGCGCGGCTTTGCGCGGCCGGGGGCGAGCGCCTGCTGGCCGAGACGCTGCTGCCGGAAGCGGGGCAGCCGCCGATTGCCTTCGCGCTGAACCTCCCGGCGGAAGAGCTGGGGCCGGCACGCCTGGAGCTCTCCATCACCTATCCTGCCGAGACCGGGGAGCGGCGCCTCTTTCATCTCGAAGAGGAGGTGGAAACGGCCGACTGGGCGGAGCAGGGGCAGCGGCGCTTCATCCTGCGATGACGATCTCCGGCCGAATGCCGCCCTTGCGGCATCGACTGACAGCGCCGATCTTTCCCGCATGAGCAGTGTGCAACAGACAAAGCCCAAAGACGCCATCCTCCGGCGGCGCGCCATCATCGACCGCGCCCAGGTGCAGGAGAAGCTCGCCCGGGCTTTCCTGCGCTCCTCGAGCCCACAGCGCGCGCGCGCCGAGATCCTGGAGATCCTGAAGGAGAGCCAGGCGCAGGGCCGTGCCGAGATCCAGCGCCGCTTCGAAGGCGGCGCCAGTGGCCGCGCCACGGCGCAGTCGCTTTGTTTTCTTGCCGACCAACTGCTGCGCTTGGTCTATGACCATGTGACCAAGGACCTCTTTCCCCTGCACAACCCCTCCATGGCCGAGCGCCTGGCCCTGGTGGCGGTGGGGGGCTATGGACGCGGCGAGCTGGCGCCCTATTCCGACATCGATATCCTCTTCCTGCACAGCTACAAGCCGGCGCCGCGCAGCGAGCAGGTGGTCGAGGCCACGCTCTATTTTCTCTGGGACCTGGGCTTCAAGGTCGGTCATGCCACGCGCTCGATCGATGAGTGTCTGCGCCAGGCCCGGGCCGACACCACCATCGCCACCAGCCTCCTGGAAAGCCGCTACCTCTGGGGCGAGCAGAAGCTCTTTCTCGAACTGCGCCAGCGTTATGGCAGCGAGGTGCGCGAGGGCCGTTCCGCCACCTTCATCGAGGACAAGCTGGCCGAGCGCGACCGGCGGCATCAGCGCCACGGCGAAGGCTCGCGCTACGTGCTGGAGCCCAACATCAAGGAGAGCAAAGGCGGCTTGCGCGACCTGCACACGCTCTTCTGGCTCGCGAAGTTCGTCTATGGCGTTGACGAGGTGTCCCGCCTCATGGCCCTGGGCGTTTTCTCAAAGGCGGAGGTCAGGCGCTTTGCCAAGGCGCTGGACTTCTTCTGGACCCTGCGCTGTCAGCTCCACTACCTCACCGGGCGGGCCGAGGAGCGCCTGACCTTTGATCTGCAGCAGCAGATCGCGCCGCTCATGGGCTACACCGACCACGGCGGCGCGTCGGCCGTCGAGCGTTTCATGAAGCACTACTTCCTGATGGCCAAGGAGGTGGGCGCGCTCACGCGCATCTTCTGTGCCCAGCTCGAAGCCGAACACGCACGCCGTTCGCGATTCCGCCTGCTGTCCGCCAACGGCCGGCGGCGACAAGTTTCCGGATTCCGCCTCGACGGCGATCGCCTTTCTGTAAAAGGGCCTGAGGTTTTTCATGCCAAGCCCTTGGAGCTGCTGCGCATCTTCCGCGTAGCACAGCAGCGTGAACTGGATATCCACCCCCAGACTCTGCGCTGGATCACACGCTCGCTGCGCCTGGTGGACAAGGAGTTGCGCCAGGAGCCCAAGGCCAACGCCGTCTTCCTCGACATCCTGGCTGGGCGCGACGATCCGGAGCCGGCGCTGCGCCGCATGAACGAGGCTGGGGTCTTTGGGCGCTTCGTGCCTGAGTTCGGGCGCGTGGTCAGCCAGATGCAGTTTAATATGTATCACCACTACACGGTGGACGAGCATACGATCTTCGCGTTGGGCATCCTTTACGACATCGAGCAGGGACAACTGGCCGAGGAGCTGCCCATCGTCTCCGAGATTGTCGGCAAAGTGCTTTCGCGCCGGGTGCTCTACATGGCGGTGTTGCTGCACGACATTGCCAAGGGCCGCCGCGCCGACCACTCCGTGGAGGGTGCCAAGATCGCCCACAAGCTCTGCCCGCGCTTCGGCTTCAGCGAGGAGGAGACGGAGACGGTCGCTTGGCTCGTGCTGCAGCACCTGCGCATGAGCGACACCGCCTTCAAGCGGGACATCGAGGACCCGCAGACCATCCAGGACTTTGCCGAGCTGGTTCAGTCGGTGGAGCGGCTGCGCCTGCTGCTGGTGTTGACCGTGGTCGATATCCGCGCGGTGGGGCCGCGCACCTGGTCGGCCTGGAAAGCGGCGTTGCTGCGCGAACTCTATTGGCGCACCGAGGAGGTGCTGACCGGCGGGCTGGTGACCGAGGGCCGCGACCGCCGGGTCGAGCAGGCGAAGCAGGCGCTGGCCGAGCGACTGGGCCATTGGCCCGCCGAGGAGGTGACGCAGCATCTGGCCCGCGGCTATCCCAATTACTGGCTCTCGCTCGACCTGGAGACCCATGTCCGCCATGCGGAACTGGTGCGCGAGGCGGAGGCGGCGGGGCGCAGTCTCACCGTCGACACCCGTGTGGACAGCTACCGTGGCGTCACCGAGGTCACGATCTACACCCCGGACCATGCGGGCCTGTTCAGCCGGATGGCCGGTGCGCTGGCGGTGGCCGGCACCAGTGTCGAGGGCGCGCGCATTATCACCCTGTCCAACGGCATGGCGCTCGACATCTTCTACGTCCACGACGCGGCCGGCGGGCCTCTGCGCGACCCGCAACGCCTGGAGCGCCTGCGCGAAACCGTGGCTCGCACCCTGACCGGCAGCCTCAAGCCGGCGCAGGAGCTGCGCAAGTTGGCCTCGCCCATTCCCTCGCGCCTCGATGTCTTTAAGGTTTCGCCGCGGGTGCTGATCGACAACAAGGCCAGCCGGCGCCACACGGTGGTCGAGGTCAACGGCCGCGACCGCCCGGGGCTGCTCTACAGCGTCACCCAGGTGCTCACGCGCCAGAACCTCATCATCGACAGCGCCAAGATCACCACCTTCGGCGAGCGCGCGGTGGACAGCTTCTACGTGCACGATGTGCTGGGCTCGAAGATCGAGGACGAGGCCAAGCTGAAGCGCCTGCGCCAGCGGTTGCTGGAGGCCCTGGAAACGCCGGCCGGCACCGGGGATGCCTTGGTCCGACGTCGGGTGACGCCGCGCGGGCGCGCGGTGCGCCGGGCCGAGTCGCGCCGCCGGTTGGCTGACGCCGGGCAGGCATGAGTGGCAGGCATGATTGGCGCGACCTTGACCCTTTGCCCCGGCCAACCGACTTTCATCGTCATATCATCTTCTGACGAGGGCTTTTTCCATGTCTGACAGCGCTGCATCGGCCACTGCGATGCCCCCCTTCCACATGGCCTTCCCGGTCGCCGATCTAGAGGCGACGCGGAGCTTCTATCTCGATGTCCTGGGCTGCGGACTGGGGCGCGAGGCGGAGCGCTGGATCGACTTCGATTTCTTCGGCCACCAGATCTCGGCCCACCTGCGGCCCGACGAGGTGGCCCGGGCTCAGACCAACGAGGTCGACGGCGACCAGGTCCCGGTGCGCCACTTCGGTGCGATCCTGGAGTGGGACGCCTGGCATGCCTTGGCCGAGCGCCTCAAGGCTGCAGAGACGGCCTTCATCATTGAGCCGCACATCCGCTTCAAGGGTCAGGTGGGCGAGCAGGCCACCATGTTTTTCACCGACCCCAGCGGCAACGCACTGGAATTCAAGGCCTTCAAGGACCCGGCGCGCGTCTTCGCGCGCTGATCCAGGCTTTCGGGCCAGCCTGTCGGGGAACCGAACCTATCCAGCGACCCGCTCGTCCAGCGCGGCGGCGATTGCTTCCGGAGCCGTGCCGTGGGTGAAGTGGGTGACGTACTTGCCGTCGGGGCCCATCAGGAACACGAAGGTCGAGTGGTCCATCAGGTAGTCGTTGTAGGAGTCCTCCTCGACCTTCCGGTAGAAGACGCGATAGGCGCGCGCTGTTTCCGCGATCTGTTCTTCTGAGCCCGTGAGTGCGACGAGGCTTTCGTGGAAGTGCTGGGCATAGGCGTTCATCGCCTCCACGGTGTCGCGCTCCGGATCCACGGTGATGAAGACCGGCACGACCGCGTCGGCCTTTTCCGGCTCCTCTTCCGCCAGCTGGTCCAGCGCTTCAGTGACGGTCAGCAGGGTCTGCGGGCAGAAGTCCGGGCAGTAGGTGTAGCCGAAGAAGACCAGCGAATAGTGCCCTTCCAAGTCCTGATCGGTGAAAGGTTCGCCGTTCTGATCCACCAGCTCGAAGGGGCCGCCGATGGCCGCTTCGCCCATCATTCCGTCGCGGTGATCCGGGGATTGGCGCAGCCAGAGCGCGCCCGCCAGGGCGCCACCCAGCAGGACCAGCCCGGCCAGAAGGATGATGATTGCGCGTCGGAACAGGGGATTATGCATCGGTGATTCCTTCTCCTCGACCCAGGATGTAACCCAGACAGCCCTTCAGTGCCACCGGGCGCCGCTGCGGCCTTGCGGCGCAGGGGGGCAGATCGCCATTCTGTCAGTCCTTTTCCGCTTCGGGGGCTTCCTATGCCCGGCGCCTATGGCTACGCCGATCCGCTCTTTCTGTTGCTCGCCGCCCTGGCCCTGGAGGTCTATCTCGGGCGTCTCGGCTGGTTCGGCGGGCTGCTGTCGCGCCCGCGCGCTGCGGTGGTGCGGCTGGCCCGCGCCCTGGAACGACGGCTGAACCGGCCGGAGCGTTCACTGGCTGCGCGTCGGCTGCGTGGCTGGCTCGTCACGGTCTTTTTGCTGCTGGCGGCCGGTGCGGCCGGATGGCTGCTGGCGCTGTTCACGCGCTTCTACCCCTTCGCCTGGTCCTTGGAACTGCTGCTCCTGATCCTGCTGCTGCGCCAGCGTCGCACCTGGCAGGAGGCGGCTGCGGTGATCGCGGCACTGGGGCGTGGCGATCTGCAGACGGCGCGCGCGGCACTGCTGCGGCTTGCAGCCGGCGACATCGCACCCCTGCACGCCGAGCGTCTCGACGCGCCGGCCGTGCTGCCGGCAAGCCTGACGGCCCTGGGTCGGCGCCTGGCGGACAGCCTGATCTCTCCGGTCCTCTGGTACGTCCTGCTCGGCCCTGGCGGGTTGGCGCTGCAGCAGGCCAGCCTGCTGCTTGCCCGCCTCTATGGCGGTGTCGCGCTCTATGAGCCGGGGCGGGCGCCCGAGGCGGGCGCGTTCGGCGAAGCGGCGCTGCGCCTGGCGCGGGCGGTGGAATGGCTGCCGAGTCGGTTGGCGGGGCTGCTGCTGGCCCTGGCCCTGCGTCTCTCGCCGGCCTGGCGCAGCGGAGACGAAAGTGCACTGCGCCGGCCTTGGGGACGGCGGCCGGAGTCGATCCTGGCCCCCCTGGCAAGCGCCCTGCCGGCGAACGCAGCCTTGCCGGCCGGCCTGTCGCTCTTCACCCAGGCCTGTCTGCTGCACGGCGGTGCGCTGCTGGGCCTCTTGCTCCTGCGCCTTTTGCTTGCAGGGTAAGGGGCCCTACGGCAGCACTTCGATCAGCGGCTCGGCCTGCGGATTGCGGTAGCGACGCTCCACCGTGATCTCGAAGGAGGTGGCGTCGGGCGCGTCGTAATAGGCGGCGTTCAGGGAGTCCCGCGGCGTCAAAGCCGCGCCCTCCAGCGAGCCGCCGCCGAAGAGTCCCTGGTTGCGCGAGAAGGCGACGATGTCACCGCCGAAGTTGGCGGTCGAGCTGGCGCGCACCCCCTGGCCCACCGGGCCCACGGCGATGGAGAGGTCGCCGCCGAAGCTGAATTTGCGGGCGAGCACGGCGTCCAGGGCGCCGTCATTCATGATCACCAGCACGGTCTCCGAGACCTGCCCGCCGATCTGCAGTCCGATGGAGCCAGCGGTCAGGCGCACGAAGGCGGGCGGGCCCCAGACGTTGTCGGCACCGCGGGCCAGCAGCACGCCGCTGCCGCCCTCGGCCCCGATGATGAAGCCGCCGCGCACGAGCTGTGGGAAGATGATGACGCCGCTGGCCGCTTCTAGATAGGGCTGGAGCTGCTCATACTGCGGGTCGCGCAGCAGGGAGGTCAGGGTCAGCCGCGAACGTTCCACCAGATCGGCGGCGTCGTCGCGGTCGTCGGCCGCCGCCGGTTGCTGCAGTCCGAGAAGCATCGCCGCCGCCAGCAGCAGCATGAGCAGGCGGGGCAGGGCCGGGCGGAGGATGGAACTGTGCATAACTGTTTCCTCGCTGCGAATCGATTCGCCGGGATGTGGCAGGACATTCAAGCTGCGTTTCGTGGCGGAAAGGTGGCTGCGACACTACGCCTAGCGAAGAGGTGCGCTGACGCTGCCTGTCTTTTCCACTCTCCTGTCCCTCATAGACAGGCGGCGCGCCTGCGGCAAGGCGCCCTGGAAAAGCCGGCCGGTCTGTAGGAGCATCGGCGCCAGAGCCGCTGGACGCTTGCAGATATGACGACGAGGAGCCGCCTTTCATGGCCCAGGACGAACCCCGCCTCGATGAGATTCGCGCGTTGCTGCGCGAGCTACCGGGGCCCGACGAGGCGGCCGCGGCCGCAGCCCAGGCACGCCAGTCTGCGCTGGCCTTGCCATCGGGCGGTCTCGGGCGCCTGGGTGAACTCGCGCTCTGGCTTGCGGCCTGGCAGAATGCGGGCCCGCGTTTGGAGCGTCCGCGCGTTGCACTATTTGCGGCCAATCACGGCATCGCCGAACGCGCCGACGCCGATATGAACGAGACCGCACGGCAGGTGCAGGCGGCGGTCGGTGGCCGGGCGGCGATCAACCAGGTCGCCGGTGCCTGGGACAGCGACCTGCGCGTCTACGAGATGGCGCTGGAGCAGCCCAGCGCCGACTTCACCGCCGGTCCGGCGTTGAGCGAGGCCGACTGCGCGCGCGCCCTTTCCTACGGCATGATGGCGGTGGAGCAGGGCTTTGACGTCATGGGCCTGGGCGCGATCGCGCAGGGCGGTGATCTCTCGGCCGCGGCTCTCTGTCTTGCGCTCTTCGGCGGTGAAGCGAGTGATTGGTTGCCTGAGGGCGCACCGTCGGAGGCCGCTGCCTGGCTTGCCGCAGCGCTCGAGGCCAACCGCGCGGCGCTGGGCGATCCGCTGGAGGTGCTCCGCTGCTTCGGTGGGCTGGAGACGGCGGCCGTCGTCGGCGCGATCCTGGCCTGTCGCCTGGCGCGCACCCCGGTGCTGCTCGACGGCGTGCCCGCTCTTGCCGCTGCGGCCGTGCTCCACGCCCGGGAGCCGGCGCTGCTGGACCACTGCCAGGTGGCCCAGCTCGGCAATGACCCAGCGGCCGAACGCCTGGCCCGCCGCCTGAACCGCCGCCCGCTGCTCGACCTTGGGCTCACCGACGGAGACGGCTTCGGCGCCGCGCTGGCCATCCCCCTTCTCCAGGCTGCCGTCGCCTGCCACACTGGCATGGCCAGCCGGGAGGGGTGAGAGGGGGATGCGGTGAGAACCCAGCCAACCACGCCGCCACACCATGAGTAACTTCCTGCGTACTGTGGCGCGCGTGCGTCTCTTGCTGACGGTCGTGGCGGCGTTGCTGGTGCTGGGACTCATTGCCGGAATGTCGCTCGGGCTGATCGACTGGTCCGAGGACCGGCGCTTTGCCCGTGGCATTGCGCTCACACTGCTGGTCTTCATCCCGGCGATCGCCATGGCCCTGGGCCAGGCGAAGGCGCGCCGTGGCGGCGTCGACCGGCGGCGCGGGCGCTAGCCGGGAAGGGGCGAAAAGCCCCCTGTGGCCCGTTTCTGTGACTGGAATGCAACAGTCCGGCATTTTGGCAACGATCCGGGTCGTGATCCAATTGACCGCGGCTCCCGCGGAGGGGTAAGGGAACTCTCGACGGAGCGCAGGCCAGTTCGCGTCCGTTGTACAGAACTCTTTCAAGGGGACCACAAGACATGAAGAAGATGCTTCTCGCGGCAACCGCCGCGGCCGTGGTCGGGGGCGTTGCCGTCGCCGGCAGCCCGGTCCAGGCCCAGGAAGCCGAAGGCTTCCAGCTCCAGATCGGCGGCTTCTACAACGCGCTCGCCATCGTGCGTGACAACGATGATGTCGGCGGCGACAAGATCCGCTCCTACGACTTCAACCAGCGTGGCCGTTACACCATTCAGGGTTCTCAGACCCTGGACAACGGCATGACCATCGGCTTTCATACCCAGTATGAAATGCAGGCCGGCATGAACAACAACCGCTCCTACGTCTATGCGGACGGCGGTTTCGGTCGGGTGCAGTTCGGCACCATGTACTCGGCGCCCTACCTGATGCATGTTTCGCCGCCGACGGCCGGCTGGGGCATTGATGACACGGGTCACTCACAGGGCATGGTTCCGACCAATGGTGTTGGGTTCGCGGCGACGCCGACCTACTACATCAACCGCTCCATGAACTTCACTTATATGACGCCGCGGTTCGCCGGCTTCCAGGCGGGCTTCACCTTCGCGCCCGATCAGCGCAACCGTGAAAATATGAATAACCGCGTCGCCACCAACCTCTCGGCGCAGAACCGGAGCGCTGGTCTCGGTTTGGGCGATCTGCAGAATATTGTTGGTCTGTCAGCCAACTATCAGCAGAGCTTTGACGAGGTAAGCGTCGGGCTGTCGGCTGGTTTCGAGACCGGCGAATGGAATCAGGGTGCGAAGAACATCATTCAGGCGGCCGGCATCAATGACAAGCGTGCTTGGACCTACGCTCTCGGTGGTAGCGTTGGCTTTGGCGGATTGAACGCCGGCGTGGCTTACAACTTCGATAATAATGGCATTGCTAGTTATCGAACGCATCAGGTTACCGCAGGTCTGACCTACACCGTCGATGGCTTCACCTTTGGTCCTTCGTTTGGTGCAAATTGGTCCAAGGGTAGAAATCAGGCGGGTGGTAATCCGCGTTCCTACATCTATGATTTTGGTGCTCGCTACGCCTTTGCGCCGGGTGTGAACTTGGTCGGTTCCATCCAGCACGGCGATTTCAAGAGCAACATCAACGCCAACGACGGCAAGGCCACTGCCGGTCTCTTCGGTGTGCAGATGAACTTCTGATCGCATCGCCGATCGCACTGCTTCGGCAGCGCAAAGAAAGGGGCGCCCTCGGGCGCCCCTTTCGCGTTGGGGGCAGGGCATAGGTTTTCGCTGCCTGCGCTCAGATGTGTCCTTACCGCCAAGTCCCAGAGACAAGGCAGGGGGCTAAGTTTTTGGATGACAAGGGAGAGTTGGTGCCGGCTGCAGGAGTCGAACCCGCGACCTACCGCTTACAAGGCGGTTGCTCTACCAGCTGAGCTAAGCCGGCGCCACAGGACCAGATCGCATCGAACTTGCTGCGTGAACCCGGTCCGGTGCCCAAGGTGTTGCGCAGCTATAGGCGATTCAGGGCGCTTTGGCCAGAGGCAGCAGGCGTTCCGCTATGTAAGACGGGCCATCATGACTTGACGTGATACTTCAGAGTTCCCTAGCCTACTGACTGGTATTCCTAATTCGAGCCAGCCATCAGGGAAGGGCAGCCTCTTGAGCATCAGCATTTATCCCGTGACCGAAGATTTCGCTGCCGAGATTGGGGACGTGGATCTTTCGCAACCCTTGGCGCCGGAGGTGGTCGAGGAGATCAAGCAGGCCTTCTGGCAGTATGCGGTCCTGATCTTCCCGGCCCAGGAACTGACCCATGAGCAGCACCTGGACTTCGCGCGCCACATCGGGCCGCTGGAGACGGCGATCCCCGTCTACAGCAGCGAGAAGAAGCTGCGCCTGGGCATGGAGTTCTCCGACGTCTCCAATCTCAACGGAGAGGATGAGGTCTGGGAGAAGAACAGCCGGATGCGCATGTTCCAGTTGGGCAATCGCCTCTGGCATACCGACAGTTCCTTCCGCCACGTGCCGGCGCGCGCGTCGCTGCTCTACGGGCGCGAGGTGGCGCCGATCGGCGGGCACACGCAGTTCGCCGATGAGCGTGCGGCCTACGATGCGCTTCCCCAGGCGACCAAACAGCGCATCGACGACCTGATCGCCGAACACTCGATCATGAACTCGCGGGCGAAGCTGGGCTTCACGAACTTTTCCGAGGAGGAGAAGGCGGGAATGCCGACCGTGCGGCAGGTCTTGGTCCGCACTATCCCGGAAAGCGGCCGGAAGTCACTCTACCTCGCCTCTCATATCGGGGGCATCGTCGGGCTGCCCGAGAGCGAGAGCAAGGCGCTGCTCGAGGAGCTGATGGACCACGCGACCCAGCGGCAGTTCGTCTACACCCACCGCTGGCGCCAGAACGACCTGGTGATGTGGGACAACCGCTGCACCATGCACCGCGGCACCGAGTTCGACGATCTGCGCTGGCGCCGCGATATGCAGCGCGCGACCGTCTCAGATACCGCCAACTCCTGTGAACTCAACAGCGCCCGGATGGTCGAGGCCTGAGCGCTTCCTTGCACCTCAATGGTCGTCGCCCCTCAATGGTCGTCGCCAAGGTCCCAGGGCTCCTGTGCGGCGGCGTCGGCCCAGGCGCGGTAGGGGGACCAGTCCTGGATGCGGCGGGCGTAGTCGGCCGCAACGCTGCTGAGCGGCAGGTCGTAGGTGATAAAGCGGCTGACCACCGGGGCGTAGAAGCAGTCGGCGATGCCGGGTCGGCCGAAGAGGAAGCCTTCGCTGCCGCCGAAGCGCGCCAGGCAGTCTTCCCAGAGCGTGACGATGCGCTCCGCGTCGGGCCGCCAGTTCGGGCCGCGCGGACTGCGGCCGCGCCGGCGCAGGTCCATGGAGCATTCCGTGCGCAGCGCCTCGAAGCCGCTGTGCATCTCCGCACACACGGCGCGGGCCACCGCCCGGGCTTGGGTGTGTTCCGGCCAGAGGCCGGCTCCGGGGAAGCGCTCGGCGAGATATTCGCAGATCGCCAAGCTGTCCCAGACGGTCACGGGGCCGTCCACCAGGGCGGGCACCCGCCCACTCGGCGAATGGGCCAGGATTGCGGCGCGGGTGTCCGGCTCGTCCAGCGGCACCACCACCTCGCGCACCTCCACCGGCGTCAAGGCCACCGCCAGGCCCGCCCGCATGGACCAGGAGGAATAGTTCTTGTTGGCGATCACCAGTGTCATGCCGTTTGCGGTCATGTTCTTTCCCTTGTGCGAAGCCTTGTCGCCCGTGATTGGAGACTTCATACAGCAGGTGTTTCCATCAAGGCTACACGTTGCTCCGGAGGCGACCCATGACCGAGACCCGCGCGCTCACTGCGCTGCTTGATACCGTGCCCGGCGAAAGCCGCGCCTTGCGCCGGCTGCAGATCGTGACGGCCGACGGTTGGGAGCACTTCCTGGAGGCCGCGTCGCCGGCGCAGCGGGCCTGGCTCGAGGCCGCGGGCTTTCAGGCGAAACGCGGCCGCTGGACGTTGCTGCCCGAAAATGACGGCACACCCGGCACTCTGCTTGCGGCGGTCGAGTCGCTGGAGGACCTGGACTCCTGGTCGGCGCTGGCGGCCAGCCTGCCGGCGGGAGACTATGCCCTGTTCGAAGCTCTGCCCGCCGCCGCAGCCACCCGGGCCGCTCTGGGCTGGGCGCTGGGAGGCTATGCCTTCACGCGCTACCGCAAGGCCAGCCATGCGCGGCCGCGCCTGCTCTGGCCCGAGGGCGCCGACCGCGCGGCGGTGGCGCGGGCGGCGGAAGCGACCTACCTGGTGCGCGACCTCATCAACACCCCGGCCGGGGACCTGGGTCCGGCCGAGTTGGCCGAGGCGGCGCAGGGCCTGGCAAGGCGCTACGAGGCCACCTGCCGGGTCATTGTCGGTGAGACACTGCTGGAGGAGAACTGGCCGGCGGTGCATGCCGTGGGCCGCGCGGCAAGCCCGGCGCGCGCGCCGCGCCTCATCGACCTGCGCTGGGGCACGCAAGGCCCGAAGGTGACCCTGGTGGGTAAGGGGGTATGCTTCGACACCGGCGGCCTCGACCTCAAGCCCTCCAGCGGCATGCTGCTGATGAAGAAGGACATGGGCGGCGCGGCCCACGCCCTGGGGCTGGCGCAGATGATCATGGCGGCCGAGCTGCCGCTGCAACTGCGCGTGCTGGTCCCGGCGGTGGAGAATGCCGTGTCGGGCGATTCCTTTCGGCCGATGGATGTGTTGGCGACCCGCAAGGGGCTGAGCGTCGAGGTCGGCAACACCGACGCCGAGGGCCGGCTCATCCTCTGCGATGCCCTGGCCGAGGCCAGCGAGGAGGCGCCTGACCTGCTGGTCGACATGGCGACGCTGACCGGCGCGGCGCGGGTGGCACTTGGCCCCGATCTGCCGGCACTCTTCTGCAACGACGAGGGTCTGGCTGCCGAGCTGCTGCAGGCCGGCGAGGCGGAGGCCGACCCCCTATGGCGCCTGCCGCTCCACAAGCCCTATGCCGCCTGGCTGGACTCGAAGGTGGCCGATCTCAACAACGTTTCAAGCGGGCCCTTTGCCGGCGCCATCACGGCCGCGCTCTTCCTGGAGCGCTTCGTTGCCCCCGGCGTCCCCTGGGTGCATCTGGACCTTTTCGGCTGGAATCCGAACGACAAGCCTGGGCGGCCAAAGGGCGGCGCCGATTTCGCGCTCCGGGCGCTCTATCGCGTCATCGCCGCACGCTGCGGCGGGTAGGGCTGGTCAGACCGCCACGCGCCGGCGCCGCCTGCGGCCCTCGCCTTCGCCGGCCGGCTCCGGATAGCGTGGGGCCGGCAACGGCAGTACCTTGCCCAGTTCCGGGTAGGGCGCGTTGCGGTGGGGGATCGCCATGGCGGCGACGAAGTGCTCCTGGAAGCGAGGCTCCACCGCTGTCTCCACCTTCTCGACCCGCTTGACCACCTGCTCGATCTCGTCGCGGGCCTTCTGGTTCAGCAAGGCGATGCGCGCGCCGGTCCCGGCGGCGTTGCCGGCGGAGCTCACCTGCTCCAGGTCGCAGTCCGGCAGCATGCCCAGCGCCATGGCGTACTTCACGTCGATATGGCTGCCGAAGGCGCCGGCGAGCTGGATGCGGTCCACCTTTTCCACGCCGAAGCGATCCATCAGCAGCTGAATACCGGCATAAAGCGCCGCCTTGGCGAGCTGTATGGCGCGCACGTCGGTCTGGGTGATGACCACCCGCGGTTCCTCCGGATGCGCCGGCTCGTGCAGCAGGTAGGCATAGGTGCGCCCGTCGAGCTGGATGCGTGGGCTGCGCGCCGCGGCGGCGCCGTCGATGGTACCATCGGAAAGAATCACGCCAGCCAGGAAGAGCTCGGCCAGCACCTCGATGATGCCCGAGCCGCAGATGCCGGTGATCCCGATGCGCTTGATCGAGTCGGCGAAACCGGCCTCGTCGGACCAGAAGTCGCTGCCGATCACCTTGAAGCGAGGCTCCAGGGTGACCGGATCTATGCGCACCCGCTCGATGGCGCCGGGGGCGGCGCGCTGTCCGCTGGAGATCTGTGCGCCTTCGAATGCGGGGCCGGTGGGCGACGAGCAGGCCAGGAGGCGGTGGCGATTGCCCAGGATTATCTCGGCGTTGGTGCCCACGTCGACCACCAGGCTCACCTCCTCGCGCAGGTGCGGCTGCTCGGAGAGGATGACGCCGGCGGCATCGGCGCCCACATGCCCGGCGATGCAGGGCAGCACATATACCCGCGCGTCAGGCGCGAGCTGCAGGTCGAGCTGCTCGGCCCAGAGCGTGATGCCGGAGTTGAAGGTGAGCGCGAAGGGTGCGCCGCCCAGTTCGGTCGGATCGATGCCCAGCAGCAGGTGATGCATGATGGGATTGCCGACGAAGGTGGCGTTGAGGATGTCGGTGGGCGCGATCCCGGCTTCGCTGCAGACCTCGGCGATCAGGCGGTTCAGGCCCTCGCGCAGGGCCTGGGTCATCTCCTTGTCGCCGCCGGGGTTCATCATGACGTAGGACACACGGCTCATCAGATCTTCGCCGAAGCGGATCTGCGGGTTCATGATGCCGCTGGAGGCCAGGACCTCGCCGCTCGCCAGATCGCAAAGATGAGCGGCGACGGTGGTGGAGCCGATGTCGATGGCCACGCCATAGGCCTTGTCGCGGAAACCGGGCCAAATCGTGGTCAGCACCTGGCCGCGGTGCACCGCCACCGTAACCTTCCAGTCGGCCTCGCGCAGCGCCTGCTGCAGGCCCTGCAGCACCCGCAGGTCGACGTTGAGGCCTTGGATGTTGATACCGGTCACGCCCCATTGCCGCTCCAGGGCCTGCAGCAGGCGCTCCAGGTCACCGCTGGGATTGTGCATGTCCGGCTGCTCCACTTCGACGTAGTGGAGGCGGATGGCCGGGTCGAGCTCGATGTTGCGCACCTCGGCACGCTTGCGCACGACCTGCTTGTGCACCTGGCTGTCGGCCGGCACGTCGACCAGCAGATCACCCAGGAGCTGTACCTGGCAGGACAGGCGGCGGCCCGGCTTGATCCCCTTGCGGGCATGGTAGCGTGCTTCAGACTCGTTCCAGGCACTGGCGTTGCCCGCGCGACTGGAGATGGCGTGCTTTGCGAAATCGCCTTCGCCGATCTGCACCTGACAGCGGCCGCAGAGGCCCCGGCCACCACAGACCGAATCGATGTCGACGCCCAGTTGCCGGGCGCATTTCAGCAGTGGAGTGCCCAGGGGGAAGCGGCCGCGCTTTCCCGAGGGCGTGAAGACGACCAGGGCGTCCTTGTCAGCTTCGCTCACGATCACCTCCGCTGGGCGCTCAGCCCGCTGCCCGTCGCCGCCGGCGCTCCCCCCGACCTTCGCGCCCGCCAGACTCCGTATCCCCCGCCGTGGGCTCGCGGAACTTCCGTATCCAGCGCCCACAGTTCGTGTCGACGCCGTTCAGCACATCGGCGGCCATCACGCCCACCATCTCTTGTGGGTGCAGCGGATTCATGATTGCCGAGGTCATGCCGGCCCCGGCCGCCATGGCCAGGAAGGCGGCATTCAGGTCGTGGCGATTCGGCACGCCGAAGGAAATATTGGAGGCGCCGCAGGTCGTGTTTACGCCCAGCTCCTCGCGCAGGCGCCGCACCAGGGCAAAGACCTGCCGCCCGGCCGTGCCCATGGCGCCGATCGGCATGACCAACGGGTCGACCACGACATCCTCCTTGGCGATGCCGTAATCCTGCGCGCGCTCGACAATCTTCTTCGCGACGGCGAAGCGCACATCCGGGTCCTCGGAAATGCCGGTCTCATCATTGGAGATTGCGACCACGGCGGCACCATGCTTGGCCACCAGCGGCAGCACAGCCTCCAGCCGCTCCTCCTCGCCGGTCACAGAGTTGACCAGAGCCTTGCCCTGATAGACCGACAGGCCCGCTTCCAGGGCGGCGACGATGGAGGAATCGATGGACAGCGGCACGTCGGTGAGCGACTGCACGAGCTTGATCGTCTCGGCCAGGATTGCCGGCTCGTCCGCCAGAGGGATGCCCGCATTCACGTCAAGCATGAGTGCGCCGGCCTCGACCTGGGCGAGGGCATCGCGTTCCACGGTGGAGAAGTCGCCGGCCGCCATCTCCGCCGCCAACTTCTTGCGCCCGGTGGGATTGATGCGCTCGCCGATGATGCAAAAGGGCTGGTCGAAACCGATGATGACGGTCTTGCGGGCAGAGGAAACGACGGTACGGGACATGGGCGCGGCGACTCCGGCAACGGGGCTGTGTTCGCGCCCCTTATCGCGAGCCTCCGACGGCTCGGCTGTAATGGCCGCGACACTTCTTTGCGCGTTTGCGCTTGCCGCTCGTCTGTTCCGCACGCGGCCTATCTGGTGGGCCCGGCCCATGCTAGGCTGATCAGGGGAATAGCGCAGAAGCGAACGCAGTGACCAAAGGGGAGGGATAAAGCGTGCCCGCAGCCGGGGGCCTGTTTGGGGGGCGATTGACTACGCTGTTGGGTGGCCCGAACGCCCGCCTTGCTGCCGAGCGCGATCTGCTGCGGGCGGTGCTGGATGCCGACGGCTGGCGCCACCAGGTGATCGCAGCCGACGGTCGCGTTCTCCTGGGCAGCGCCGATTCGTCCAGTGACATGATACCCCGTGACCAAGCGCTGCCGGACTGGCTCGCCGCGCGGGCCGACGATGCCGCTGCGCAGGCGGCGCTCGCCGAGCTGCGCCGTGCGGCGGAGGCAGGGGAGTCGCAGGACGCCGTGCTGACCCTGCGCGATGGGGTGCGGTGGCAGGTACGGGTCAGGCGCCTCGACGGCCATGGCGGCGCTTGTGTCTGGAGTCTCCGTGAGGCCGAATTACAAGAACCCGGCAGCGGGCAAAGCGATAGCGGGGCCGGCGCCGCGGCTCCATGGCAGCAACTCTTGGACGACCTGCCGGTGGGCGTGGCGCAGCTCGATGCGCAAGGGAACATCCAGCAGTGCAATGCGACTTTCCTGCGCCTGGTCGGCGTGGCGGAGGATAGCGCCCGCGGCAGCGGTCTGGCCGCGCTTGTCGAGGAGGCCCGCGCGGGCCAGTTGGCCGACATGCTGGCCGCCATGGCGAAGGATCCCCAGGCCCAGCCGGGTCTTGAAATGGCGATGCGCCATGCGCCCGACACCATCTGTTCGGTCAACCTGCGTGTCTTGTCCCAGTCCAGCGGGGGTTCCTTAGGGGCTTCCTCGGGCCTGGTCGCCTACCTGCAGGATCGCAGTGCACAGAAGGCGCTGGAGGCGCAGTTCGTACAATCCCAGAAGATGCAGGCGGTGGGACAGCTCGCCGGTGGCATCGCGCACGATTTCAACAATCTGCTGACTGCCATGATCGGCTTTGCCGACCTGCTGCTGCTGCGCCACGGGCCGGGCGACCAGTCCTTCGGCGACATCATGCAGATCAAGCAGAATGCCAACCGTGCTGCCAATCTCGTGCGCCAGCTCCTGGCCTTCTCGCGCCAGCAAAGCCTGCAGCCGAAGGTGCTGAACCTCACCGATATTCTCACCGAGATCACCCACCTGCTGCGCCGCCTGATCGGCAAGGGCATCGAGCTCAAGATGCGGCACGGCCGCGACCTGGGGCTGGTGAAGGCGGACCAGGGGCAGCTGGAGCAGGTCATCATCAATCTCGCCATCAATGCGCGCGATGCCATGCGCACGGGCGGCCGCCTGGAGATCCGCACCCGGAACCGGGAACTGCTGGAGCCGCTACAGCGTGGCGGCGACACCGTGCCGCCCGGCCGCTATGTCATGGTGGAGATCGAGGACAGCGGGCAGGGCATTGCGCCGGAAAACCTGGAGCGGGTCTTCGAGCCCTTTTTCTCGACCAAGGACGTGGGGGAGGGGACCGGCCTCGGCCTCTCTACGGTCTACGGCATCATCAAGCAGACCGATGGCCACGTCTTCATCGACAGCGAAGTGGGCCACGGCACCACGGTCACGCTCTATCTGCCGCAACACGAAGCCGAGGCGCAGCCGGAGGAAAAGACGACCGTGCGCGCGCGGGATCTCTCAGGACAGGGGCGCATTCTGCTGGTGGAAGACGAGGAGGCGGTGCGCAGCTTCTCGGCCCGCACTCTACGCAACAAGGGCTATGAGGTGCTGGAGGCTGCGAGCGGCGATCAGGCGCTGGAGGTGATCGAGGGGCTCGATGCCGCAACGCCGCTCGATCTGCTGATCACCGACGTGGTCATGCCTCGGGTGGATGGGCCGACCTTGGTCGGGCACGCCCGAGAGCGCTTGCCCGACCTGAAGGTGATCTACATCTCCGGCTATGCCGAGGATTCCTTCCGCTCCAAGCTGGGCCAGGATGCGCTCATCTCCTTTCTTCCCAAGCCTTTCAGCCTGAAGCAGCTGGCGGAACGAGTGAAGGAGGTCATGGCTTCAGACGGCTGACCAACGTTCGTTCTATTATTGTTCTTTTTCGTTTGCCGCCACAGAACAAAAACGGTACTGTCCTCCCATTGCAGCGGCTTCGGTCGCGTGGGATAAGGGGGTCCGCACCCATGGCAGAGATGGCATTACAGCTCGTGACTAAAGAAAGCACCGAAAAGACCAAAGCCCTCGACGCCGCACTGAGCCAGATCGAGCGCGCGTTCGGCAAAGGCTCGATCATGCGGCTTGGGCAACGCGAAGTGGTGGAGGTCCCGACCGTTTCCACCGGATCCCTGGGGCTGGACATTGCCCTGGGCATCGGCGGCCTGCCGCGTGGACGTGTTGTCGAGATCTACGGTCCGGAGTCTTCGGGTAAGACAACACTGGCGCTGCACGTGGTCGCTGAGGCACAGAAGGCCGGTGGCACCTGTGCCTTCGTCGATGCGGAGCATGCGCTGGATCCGATCTATGCCACCAAGCTCGGTGTGAACATCGACAACCTGCTGATCTCCCAGCCCGACACGGGCGAGCAGGGGCTGGAGATTGCGGACACGCTAGTGCGCTCCGGGGCCATCGACGTGCTCGTGGTGGATTCGGTCGCAGCCCTGGTGCCGCGGGCGGAACTCGAGGGCGATATGGGTGACCAGTTGCCCGGCCTGCAGGCGCGGCTGATGAGTCAGGCGCTGCGCAAACTCACCTCCTCCATTTCCCGCTCCAATTGCCTGGTCATCTTCATCAATCAGATCCGCATGAAGATCGGCGTAATGTTCGGCAGCCCGGAGACCACCACCGGCGGCAACGCGCTCAAGTTCTATTCCTCGGTGCGCCTGGACATCCGGCGGATCGGTTCGCTCAAGGACCGCGACAACATCGTCGGCAACCAGACCCGCGTGAAGGTGGTGAAGAACAAGATGGCGCCACCTTTCCGGCAGGTCGAGTTCGACATCATGTACGGCGAGGGTATCTCCAAGACCGGCGAGCTGCTGGATCTGGGCGTACAGGCCGGCGTGGTCGAGAAGTCGGGCTCCTGGTACTCCCACTCCGGCCAGCGCATCGGCCAAGGGCGAGAGAATGCCCGGCGTTTCCTGAAGGAAAACCCCGACACCGCCGCCACCATCGAGCAGGCCGTGCGGGCCAATGCCGGCCTGGTGGCCGATGCCATGCTGGCGGAGCCGGTAGGCAGCGACGAGGACTGAACCAGTGGTGCGGTTGCGTCACGCGCGTAACCGCACTTCTCTGTGTCTGCCAGCGTCGGCGAAGGCGCCATGGACAGCGCTGGCCCTGCGCGCTACAACCGCCGCCCGCGCGACCTCTTGCGCCGACAGCGTCCTGCGGCCATGTCCTTGAGCGAGGCCGGCGCCAGGAAGCGCGCCGCCATGCCATTCGGACGTGAGAGCCCATGACCAGCGCCAACGAGATTCGTCGTCATTTCCTCGACTACTTCGTCAAGCACGGCCACGAAGAGGTGGAGTCCTCCTCGCTGGTGCCGCGCAACGACCCGACGCTGCTCTTCACCAACGCCGGCATGGTGCAGTTCAAGAACGTCTTCACCGGCGCGGAACAGCGGCCCTATCAGCGGGCGGTGACCTCCCAGAAGTGCGTGCGGGCCGGCGGCAAGCACAACGATCTGGAGAACGTCGGCTACACGGCGCGCCACCACACCTTCTTCGAGATGCTGGGGAACTTCTCCTTCGGCGACTATTTCAAGGACCGGGCGATCGAACTGGCCTGGAACCTCGTCACCAAGGAGTTCGGACTGCCGGCCGATCGTCTGCTGGCGACGGTCTATGCCGAGGACGACCAGGCTTTTGACCTTTGGAAGAAGATCGCCGGTCTGCCGGACTCGCGCATCATCCGCATCGCCACCTCGGACAACTTCTGGGCCATGGGCGATACGGGTCCTTGCGGCCCCTGCTCCGAGATCTTCTTCGACCACGGCGAAGGCATCCCCGGCGGCCCGCCGGGCAGCCCGGACGAAGACGGCGACCGCTTCATCGAGATTTGGAACCTGGTTTTCATGCAGTATGAGCAGGTTGCGGCTGATGACCGCCGCGACCTGCCGCGACCCTCCATCGACACCGGCATGGGGTTGGAGCGTGTGGCCGCTGTGCTGCAGGGCAAGCACGACAACTACGATATCGATCTGATGCGCGCGCTGATCGAGGCTTCGGCGGAGGCGAGCGGTGTGGCGCCGGACGGCGAGCGCGCGGTCAGTCACCGGGTCATCGCCGACCACCTGCGCGCCGCCTCCTTCCTGATCGCCGACGGCGTGCTGCCGGCGCGCGAGGGCCGCGGCTATGTCCTGCGCCGCATCATGCGCCGGGCCATGCGCCACGCACACCTGCTGGGCTGCCGCGAGCCGATGATCTGGCGCCTGGTGCCGGCGCTGGTGCATCAGATGGGTGGGCACTTCCCCGAGCTGAAGCGCGCGCAGCCGCTGATCGAGGAGACCCTCAAGCTCGAGGAAAGCGGTTTCAAGGACATGCTGGGCCGCGGGCTCAAGCTGCTGGACGAGGAAAGCAGCAAGCTGCCGGGCGAAGCACCGCTGCCGGGCGAGGTGGCCTTCAAGCTCTACGACACCTTCGGCTTCCCGCTGGACCTCACCCAAGACATCCTGCGTGGCCAAGGGCGTGCGGTCGATCTGCCCGGCTACGACGCGGCGATGGAGCGCCAGCGCGCCGCCGCTCGCGCCGCCTGGGCGGGCTCCGGCGATGCGGCGACCGAGGCGCTCTGGTTCACCCTGCACGACCGGATCGGCGCCACGGAGTTTCTTGGCTACGAGACCGAGAGCGCGGAAGGCGTGGTAAGCGCCGTGGTGATCGAGGGTGAGGAGGCGCAGAGCGCCGAAGCCGGAACCGAAGTCGCCTTCCTCACCAACCAGACGCCCTTCTATGCGGAAAGTGGCGGACAGCAGGGTGACAGCGGCATCGCCTTTGCCGCCGACGGCCTGGAAGTCGCCATCCGTGACACCCAGAAGAAGCCGGGCGACCTGCACGTCCACTATGGCACCGTCGTTCGCGGCACGCTGAAGGTCGGGCAGGCGGTTGAGCTGCGCGTTGACGGTCAGCGCCGCGCGGCCCTGCGCGCGCACCACTCGGCCACCCATCTGCTACATGAGGCCCTGCGCCGGCGCCTGGGCGAGCATGTGACCCAGAAGGGCTCGCTGGTCGCACCTGACCGCTTGCGCTTTGACTTCTCTCATCCGCGGCCGCTGACGCGCGAGGACCTGCACGCCATTGAGGGCATGGTCAATGAGCGCATCCGCAACAACGCTGCGGTGCAGACCCGCTTCATGACACCGGACGAGGCCATCGAGGCCGGCGCGCTTGCCCTGTTCGGCGAGAAGTACGGCGAGGAAGTTCGTGTCGTCTCCATGGGCGGCCTCGACGAACAGGGGGGCGAGGGCCGGGCTTTCTCCACCGAGCTCTGTGGCGGCACCCATGTGCGCCGCGTGGGCGACATCGGCTTCTTCAAGATCGTGTCCGAGCAGGCTCTGGCAGCCGGCGTGCGGCGCATCGAGGCCGTGACCGGCAAGGCCGCGCTGGACTGGGTCGAGCAGCAGGAGACTCTGCTCGAGGAGGCGGCTGGCGCGCTGCGCGCCACGCCGGAGTCCTTGCCGGGGCGGATCGTCTCCCTGCTTGAAGAGCGGCGCCGGCTGGAGCGCGAACTCTCGGAAACCCGTCGCAAACTGGCCGCCGGTGGCGGCACGGGCAGTGGGCCAAGCAGCCGGGAGGTGGCCGGCGTGAAGGTGGCCGCCCGGGTGCTCGAAGACATGCCGGCCAAGGATCTCAAGCCCATGGCCGACGATCTGAAGAAGCAGCTCGGTTCCGGCATCGCGGCGCTGATCGCCGT
The DNA here is from genome assembly GCF_029222965.1 of Aquibaculum arenosum. Taxonomy (GTDB): domain Bacteria; phylum Pseudomonadota; class Alphaproteobacteria; order Kiloniellales; family DSM-21159; genus Aquibaculum; species Aquibaculum arenosum. The sequence goes on from NZ_JARHUD010000001.1 coordinate 631,780, forward strand.
CAATGACGGTAAGGCCTCCATCGTGGTGGGCGTGACCGAAGACCTGACTCCGCGCTTTTCCGCCGTGGACCTGGTGCGGGTCGGTGCGGCGGCCCTGGGCGGGAAGGGCGGCGGTGGCCGTCCGGACATGGCGCAGGCCGGCGGCCCCGACGGCAGTCAGGCGGAAGCGGCCCTGCGCGCGATTGAGGCGGCTCTCACCGAAGAAGCGGTGGCGTAACGACTCGTCTCTCCACCACCTGGCGCGTGGCCAGGTGGTGGAGGCCCGGTTCTAGAGCGGATCGCGTTTGATCTGTAACGCGCAGCGTTCAGAACAAATGCGTGAATCCGCTCTGAAGCAAGGGTGTAGAGCAGATTCACGACTCAAACCGGATCGCTTCGCGAACCCGATTTGAGTCGATCTGCTTGTCTTATGAAGATGGCGGTTCATCGGTAGAAGATGAACCATCGCCGGTGCCTGACCCGCACCGGCGATGGCGGGGGACGGATCGTCGATCTGCCGAGCGACACTGAGCCGAGCTAG
>NZ_JARHUD010000010.1 GCF_029222965.1 Aquibaculum arenosum
GCTCTTACGTTCAATTCTGGTCATGGCATGCACCCCTCCTGAGGGTCCGGTGAGTTTCACATCACCAGCGTGCCATGACCGCTGAAACCGTCACCGCTTTTGCTGAAAATTCAGTACACGATCGGCATTTGACCACTTCAGTGCAGCGCGAGATCAGCAGGGGCCACCCGCTTCTATTGTGGCACAGGATGTGCAACAGCCGAGAGATGCGGCGCGCCATTCCGCCCTCTCCCGTGCCCTCTTACGCTCCCGTCGATTCCACCCGCTTGCGCAGCCGGCTGCCGCGCAGTTCTCCCTCGGCTTCCAGAATGGGATAGGCGACGGCAGAGAGGTGGGAGTTGATACGCTTCAGGTCCCGCAGCACATCCAGGTGCAGGGCGGAGGTCTCGATGGTTTCGGGGCGCCCGCTGCGCAGCCGCTCCATGTGTGCCTCCGCTGCGGCACGCTCCTGATCGCGGATCTTCTCCTTCTGCACCACCAGGCTGCGCGCCATATCGACATCGCGGGTGACGAAGACGGCTACAGCGAGTTGCATCTGTTCGCTTACCCGGCTGTGCAGGGCCACGAGTTCGCGCCAGCCGGCTTCCGAAAAGGCCACCTTGCGCTTCTGCCGCTTGGCTGCCAGTTCCAGCAGCCCCTTGTCGATCACGTCGCCGATGTGTTCGAGGTTGGTGGTGAAGGTGATCAGGTCGAAGGCCTGACGACTCTCCTCTTCGGTCAGCGGCTCCCGGCTCATGCGCGAGAGGTAGAGCTTGATCGCCTCGTGCAGGCGATCCACCCGGTTGTCGAGGGCTCGAAGCTCCGCGATCCGCTTGGGATCGTCGGCGCGGAATGCCTCGATGGTCTCCGCCAGCATGGTTTCCACCACGTCCGCAACCCGCAGCGCCTCGCGCGTCGCGCAGGCCAGGGCCATGGCCGGGCGGTCGAGCAGACTGTCGTCCAGGTGTCGCGGCTGGTCGTCGGCCTCACCCTCCTCACGCGCCGGCAAGACCTTCTGCAGCAGCCGCGCCGCAAACCCGGTCAGCGGCAGGAAAACCAGCAGCAGGGCAAAGTTGAAAGCAGTGTGGAAGTTCGCCAGCAGGCGGGCAGGGTCGGCCTCGAACTGGCCCAGAAGTTCTGCCAGAAGGCCGGCAAAAGGCAGGACCGCCAACGCCCCCAGCGCGCGGAAGCCCAGATTGCCCAAGGTGACGAGCCGCCCATCGCGCGACTCTCCCAGAGTCAGCACGAAGGGCACCAGGCCGGCGCCGACGTTGGCGCCGAGGATCAACGCCAAACCGAGGCCGCTGGGCAAAACGCCGCCGGCAGCGAGCGACACGATCAGCAGCACCATCGCGACACTGGAGTGCGCCAGCCAGGTCAGCAGCGCCGCCAAGATCATCGCCAGCAGCGGCTCGCCGGCCAAGGCTGTCAGCACCGTTCGCAACACCTCGCTTTCGCGCAGCGGCTCGGAGGCGCCGACGATCAATCCCAATGCGAGGATCATCAGGCCAAGCCCGATGGACACCCGCCCCATCTGCCGCGATTTCGGGCTGCGGGTCAGCATGAAGAGCGCCACGCCGATGACCAACAGCGCCGGCGCCACCGCCCGCAAATCGAAGGACAAGACCTGCACCACCAGCGTCGAGCCCAGATCCGCGCCCAGCATCACTGCCAGCGCCGGCGTCAGCGCGATCAGACCGCGACTGGCGAAGGAGACCAGGAGCAGCGCTGTGGCGGTGGAGGATTGCAGCACCGCCGCAGAGGCGACGCCCGCCGCCGCGGCCTTGATCGGACCACCAGTGGCCCGGGCCAGAACCTGGCGCAAGCTGCCGCCGTAGGCGCGCAGGATCCCCGTGCGCACCATCCGCGTCGCCCAGAGCAGGAGGGCGGCGCCGCCGAGCAGCTCGAGTAACAGGGCCTGGGCCGACATCGCTTAACTCACTCCCTCGCGCGCCAGAGGCGCCGACGCAGCTTCGCTTCCGCCCAAGGTCTCGACCAGACGGCGCGCAGCGCGCAGTTCAACGAAGAACGCCGCCGGAAAACCGGCGGCGCTCCCATGGTGGCACGAAGGCTGCGAGGCTGCGAGAATTATTCGGCGGCCGCGGCCGCGTTCTTCTCGCTCTCGCGCTTCACGGCGCGCTCAATCATCTTGAACGCCTCGATCGGGTCGCCCCAGCGCTTGATCTCGACCCACTTCCCGCTCTCCAAGTCCTTGTAGTGCTTAAAGAAGTGCGCGATCTGGTCGATCAGGATCTTGGGCAGTTCGCGATAGCTGGTGATCTCGCTGTAGTAGGGATGAAGGCTGTCGACCGGCACCGCGAGCACCTTCTCGTCCTCTCCCTTCTCGTCCTCCATCACCAGAACGCCCACCGGGCGCGCCTTGACCACCGCGCCGGGCACAATGGAATGACGGGCCAGCACCAGCACGTCCACTGGATCGCCATCGTCGGACAGGGTGTGCGGCACAAAGCCGTAGTTGCAGGGGTAATGCATCGCTGTGTGCAGGAAACGGTCGACGAACAGCGCGCCGGACGCCTTGTCGAGCTCATACTTCACCGGTGCGCTGCCCACCGGAACTTCGATGATTACGTTGAGCTCGAATGGCGGATTGTCGCCGACTGGAATCCTGTCGATCAGCATTAGAAACCTCTCCTGCGGGTAAACGCCGCCATCCTGCACCGAGGCAGCGTCTGGTCAAGTGGCAATGTTGCAGTGCAATAAATCAATAAAGGAGCGATGATCGCCTTGCGTCAGATCAAGCCGCGCTCCATGAAACCCGAAAGCCGGCGCGCAAAAGCGGCTGGATCGAGCGGTGGCTCGCCTTCCAGAATGCGCGCTTGGTCCAGCAGAAGCTGTGCTGCTTCGCCCATGCTGTCCTTGCCGTTGGCTCCGGCCTTCACCTCTTCCGCCAGGCGGCGAATCAGCGCATGGCCCGGATTGATCTCCAGCACCCGCGGCGCGTCCGCCGGAGCGCGCTGACTGTGCCGCAGAATGCGGGCCAGGTGCAGGTCCATGTCCCCGTCATCGGCCACGAGGCACACGGGGCTGCTGGTCAGCCGCTTGGAGGCCCGCACGTCCTTCACCGTTTCGCCCAGCGCCGTCTTCAGCCAGGCGACGAGCGTGGCCAGTTCGCTGCCCTCCAGCGACTCCTGCTCGTCCTTTTCCTCCTCGTCGCTCGCTTCGGCTTCGATCGTATCGAGATCGGCGCCAGCACGGGTCACGGACTGGAAGCCCTTTCCCTCATACTCGCCCGCCGCAGAGAGCCAGAAGTCGTCGATGGGATCGGTCAGCAGCAGCACCTCGATGCCCTTGGCGGCGAAGCCTTCGAGCTGCGGACTGCGCCGCAGGGCCTCGATATCGTCGCCGGTGATGACGTAGATCTTTTCTTGGCCCGGCCGCATGCGCGCAATGTAGTCCGCCAGGCTGGTCCAACCCTCAGACTTGGTCGAGCGGAAGCGCGCCAGGGTCAGAAGCTTGTCGCGCTGGCCGGCATCTTCGTAGAGACCTTCCTTGAGAACCGCTCCGAAGATCTCCCAGAAGCGCTCATAGTCGGCGGGATCCTTCTCGGCGCGACTTTCAAGTTCACCCAGCACCCGCTTGACCAGGGCCGATTTCATCCGCCCCAGCACCGGGCTGTGCTGCAGCGTTTCGCGGCTGACGTTGAGCGGCAGGTCCTCGGAGTCGATCACGCCGCGCAGGAAGCGCAGGTAGGATGGCACGAGGCTTTCCACGCCCTCGGCGATGAAGACGCGTTTGACGTAGAGCTTGACTCCGTGACGGCGCTGCGGATCGAAGAGGTCCCATGGCGCCGTGCCGGGCACATAAAGCAGACCGGCATATTCCATCACCCCTTCCGCCTTGAAGTGGAGCCAGCCCCAGGGCTCGTCGAAGGCATGGGCGACGTGGTGGTAGAATTCCTTGTACTGCTCTTCGGTGATTTCACTCTTCGGCCGGGTCCAGAGCGCCCCTTCGGCGTTGAGGCGTTCCGGCTCGCCCTCACCGCGCAGTCGCACCGGCACCGCCAGATGGTCGGAGTAGGTCTGGACGATCTGGCGCAGCCGCTGCGCCTCCAGGAACTCGCGCGCATCCTCTTTGAGGTGAAGCTCGATGCGTGTGCCGCGCGCCGGCGCGCTATCGCTCTCCGTCAGGGTGAAACCGCTGCGTCCGTCGGATTCCCAGCGCCATCCCTGCGCTTCACCGGCCTTTCGGGTTTCCACCACGACGCGGTCGGCCACCATGAAGGCGGAATAGAAACCGACACCGAACTGGCCGATGAGATCCACATCGCCCTTCTTCTCGCCCAGTTCCTCCAGGAAACGGGCGGTGCCGGAGCGCGCAATGGTGCCGAGATTGGACACCAGATCGTCGCGGTTCATGCCGATGCCGTTGTCGATGACCGTGAGCGTCGCGGCAGCGCTATCCGGCTGCAGATCGACGGCCAACTCGGCATCGCCGGCCAACAGCTCTGCCTGCGTCAGCGCGGCATAGCGCAAGCGATCGCATGCATCGGAGGCGTTGGAGACCAGTTCACGCAGGAAAACTTCCCGCTTTGCGTAGAGCGCATTGGCAACGATGTCGATCAGGCGGCTGACTTCGGCCTGGAACGGCAGGGTTTCGGGCGCGGATTCCGTCATCTTCTTCAACAAAGCCCCGCTGGTGGTGGAACGTCGGCTGCAGAAACCTGCAGGCGCGCCTGATATGAGCAAAGGCGGCGCGCCCTGCAAGTCTCCAATAACGCATTGCTGCCGGCTCTGCCCTTGCACCGGCACCCTCAGCGGACGATCTTCACGGCTATGCAGGCCAGCTCTCGCGACCGGGTCGTTGCCGTCCTCGGTCCGACCAATACCGGCAAGACACACTTCGCCATCGAGCGCATGCTCGGGCACAGCAGCGGCATCATCGGCTTTCCCCTGCGGCTGCTGGCGCGGGAGAACTACGACCGGGTGGTGAAGCTGAAGGGCGCGCGCCAGGTGGCGCTGATCACCGGCGAGGAGAAGATCGTTCCTCCCAGTGCGCGCTACTTCCTCTGCACCGTGGAATCCATGCCGCTGGACCGCCCGACCTCTTTTCTTGCCGTGGACGAGATCCAGCTCGCCGCCGATCCGGAGCGCGGGCACGTCTTCACGGACCGCCTGCTGCACGCCCGCGGGCATCAGGAAACCCTCTTCCTGGGCGCCGACACCATCCGGCCGCTGCTGACCAAGCTCATCCCCGGGGTGGAAATCATCACCCGGCCGCGCTTTTCCAAGCTGACCTATGCCGGCACCCGCAAGGTCACCCGCCTGCCGCCACGCTCGGCTGTGGTCGCCTTCTCGGCGGCCGAGGTCTACGCCATGGCGGAACTGGTGCGCCGGCAGCGCGGCGGTACCGCGGTTGTGCTGGGCGCCCTCTCGCCGCGCACGCGCAACGCTCAGGTGGCCATGTTCGAAAGTGGAGAGGTCGACTACCTGGTGGCCACCGACGCCATCGGCATGGGCCTCAACCTCGGGCTCGACCACGTCGCCTTCGCGCGCCTGACCAAGTTCGACGGACACAGCATGCGGCGCCTCTCCCCGCCAGAGGTGGCGCAAATCGCCGGGCGCGCCGGACGGCACATGAGCGACGGCACTTTCGGCACCACCGCCGAACTGGGCCCCATGTCAGAGGAACTGATCGAGGCGGTGGAGGACCACCGATTTCAGCCGCTGACCGCGCTTTACTGGCGCGCCAGCCGCCTGGAGTTCCGCAGCCCGCAAGACTTGCTGCGCAGCCTGGAGGCACGCTCACCAGATCCAGCGCTGATCCGGGTGCGCCCGCCCGAAGACCAGCAGGCTTTGGCTGCGCTCGCCCAGGATGCCGACATCGCCGCCATGGCCGCCAATCCCGGCAGCGTACGGCTGCTCTGGGATGTCTGCCAGGTCCCGGACTTCCAGAAGTCGCTCACCGACCAGCACTTGCGCCTGCTCAAGCAGATTTTCCGCCACCTGCGCGGCAGCGCTGAGCGACTGCCCGAGGACTGGGTGGCGCAGCAGATCGGGCGGATCGACCGGGTCGACGGCGACATCGATGCCCTGGTCGCGCGGATTGCCCAAATCCGCACCTGGACCTTCATCACCCACCGCGGCGATTGGCTCGAGGATGCCGGAGGCTGGCGCGACCACACGCGCGCCATCGAGGACAGGCTGTCCGACGCACTGCACGAGCGGCTGACCCAGCGCTTCGTCGACCGGCGTACTGCCACGCTGGTCCGTCGGCTGAAGACCGGCGAGGCCCTGCTGGCCGCAGTCCGGCGCAATGGCGAGGTGGTGGTCGAAGGCGAGGACGTGGGCCGCTTGGAGGGCTTTCACTTCCGCCTGGATCGCACAATCGGGGAGGAGGATGCCCGGCCCGTGCTTGCCGCCACGCGGCGGGCCCTGCAAAGCGAAATACCGCACCGCATTGCCTTACTGGAAGGCGACGATGACGGCGCTTTCCGCCTCGACTCCACGGGCCGCCTGCTCTGGCGCGAAGCGCCCATCGGACAACTGGTCGCCGCCGATACGCCACTCACCCCGAAGATCAGGGTGGAGGACAGCGAGTTCCTCGACGGCGCGGCGCGCGAGCGGGTGCGCCTGCGCAGCGAGGCCTGGCTCACCCGCTTCCTGCGCAACCGGATCGGCTCCCTCTACGCTCTGGAGGAAGCGCCGCTGCAGGGCGCAGCACGCGGTCTCGCCTTTCAATTGGCGGAATCGCTGGGAAGCCTGCCGCGAGCCAGCGTCACCGCGCAACTCGACCTGCTCACCAAGGCAGAGCGTCGGATGCTGGGCGAACTGAAGGTACGCATCGGCGCCGAAAGCCTCTATCTCGCCGACCAACTCAAAGCGGAGACCATTCGCCTGCGCGCGCTGCTCTGGTCCGTGCACAAGGGCGCGCCGCTGCCAAGCCTCCCCGCTCCGGATGAGCCGCCGGTGCTGGAGGGCGATGCGGCCAGCGACGAGAGCCTCTGCCGGGCGCTCGGCTTTCGACGCCTGCGCGGCCGCGGTAAGGCTCGGGCCCTGAGGGTCGACCGGCTGGAACGTCTGGGCCAGGCCGCGCACCGACGTCTCGCAAAGGCCGAGCGACACGCCGGCTTTCCCGTGGACGGCCAGCTGCTGCAACTCGCAGAGGGCGACAGCGATCTGCTGCGCGCGGCCCTGGCGACACTCGGCTTTCGCAGCGAGCAGAAGGACGAGGAGCTGCGCTTTCACCGCCAGCGCCGGCGAGTCGGCCCCCAGGAGAACAGCCCAGCAAGTCAAAAGCGCGCTCGGCTCCGACGAAAAAAGCCAGCATCAGCCAGCGAGAGCAGGCAGGTAGCCTCCGACTCGCCCTTCGCCGTGCTGCAGACCCTCAAACGCGCCCGGTCCTGATAGCGTGATGAGCAGCGGCGAGGGCGACTTCCTGCGTCTCGACAAGTGGCTGGTCTTCGCGCGCTTCTGCAAGACCCGCAGCGTGGCCGGAGCGCTGGTGGAATCTGGCCGGCTGCGCATCGCCGGCAGCGTGGTCAGCAAGCCGCATTACAAGCTGCGCGTCGGCGAGGTGCTCACCTTCCCTCAGGGCGACTACGTGCGGGTGATCAAAGTCCTCTCGCTGCCGTCCCGGCGCGGACCGGCGAACGAAGCGCAAGCCTGCTACGAAGATCTCCATCCAACGGCCGACCAGGTGCCCTTGCCGCGCGGGCGAAAGGCAAAAGCGGGTGAGCGCGAGCCCGGCAGTGGACGCCCCACCAAACGGGACAGGCGCGAGATCGAGCGCTTCAAGGGTGGTTGAAGCGGCGCGGGCAAGTCGCTCGTCTACGCCGGCTCCACGCGCCAGACCGAGGCGTTGCGCAGGTCGCTATCCTCGATGGCCTTGGTGGTGGGAACGGCATAGTGCGCCACGCGGGTGAGGCCCGAGCGTGGCGTGTAGGTACGCTGGGGATCGCCCAGGTAGACCGCTGCGCCGCGCGCGGCCAGGCTCTGCAACCAGCGAAAGGCCTGCTCGGCCAGCGGCTGCTCGTAGCAGATGTCGCCCGCCAGCACGATCTCCCAATCGCCTGCCTCATCCAGCGGATCGCGGTCCAGCAACCCAAGCTGCACGCCGTTGAGCCCGGCATTGAGATGAATCGCGGCTATGGCAAAGGGATCGATGTCGCAGGCCATCACCTCCGCAGCGCCCGCCATCGCCGCTGCGATCGCCACAAGGCCGCTGCCGGAGCCGAAGTCGAACACCCGCTTCCCGCGCACCTCTTCTGGATGATCCAGGATCCAGCGCGCGAGCGCCTGGCCACCGGCCCAGGCAAAGGCCCAGTAGGGCGGCGGCAGCCCCATGCGTTCCAGTTCATCCTCGCTGGCCTGCCACAGCGGTAACGCTTCACTGGCCTGATACAGGGCAATCTCGGGAACGAGCGCCGGGCGCTCGGGCAGTGTATTGCGTCGGACAAAATCCGCCGCGTCCTTGTTCACGCCCCGAGGACCGGTGAAGCCGCCAGCAGGCCGGCCAGGAACAGCCAGCCGACGAAGCGGTTGCTGCGGAAGCGCAGCAGGCAGTTGGCTGGGTCATTGATGTCCAGGCTGCCGACCTGCCAGGCAAAGTGTGCCGCCACCGCCGCGAGACCGAGGTATGCCGGCCAGGCTGCCCCTGCCAGCCAGCAGGCCGCGGTGAAGAATGACAGCGCCACGAGATAGAAGGCCGCCGTCCAGGGCCGGGTCCGCTCTTCCAGCCAGAGCGCACTCGATTTTACGCCGATCAGCGCGTCGTCGTCCTTGTCCTGATGGGCGTAGATCGTGTCGTAGCCCAGGGTCCAGAAGAAGCCGCCGGCATAGAGCAGCAGCGCGGGCCAGGCCAGGGAATCGGTCACCGCTGCCCAGCCCATGAGTGCGCCCCAATTGAAGGTAAGACCCAGCCAGGCCTGGGGCCACCAGGTGATGCGCTTCATCAAGGGATAGGGGAAGACGAGCGCCAGGGAGGCCACCCCGAGCCAGATCGCCGTTGGCGTGAGCTGCAGGAGAATGAGCAAGCCGAGACCCAGCAACGCCGCCAGGAAGATTACTGCCTGGCGCACCGAGATCTCGCCCGAGGGTATGGGACGCGTGGCGGTGCGCGCCACCCGACCGTCGAAATCCCGGTCCAGGATGTCGTTTACCGTGCAGCCGGCCGCGCGCATGATCACCGCACCCAGGGCAAACAACAAATAGAGCGCCGGGTCCGGGCTGCGCCCCATTGCCAGTTCCGCCAGCGCGATCGACCAAAGGCAGGGCGAGAGCAGCAGCCAGGTGCCGATGGGACGGTCCAGGCGCGCCAATCGAATGTAGGGGCCTGCACGGCGCGGCGAGAGCGCGTGCAGCAGGTCGTCGGCGCGAATATCGCTCAATGCGCGGCGGCGTGTCGTCTTGCTCATGGGCCGCAGTCTGTCTGCAGCGGCGCTGCGGCTCAAGCGGGACTTGACCGCCCAAGGGGCGGAAGGCCCTATGCCGGCCATGACTGCGATGAAACCGGCCACACGCCTCTACAGCGAAGACGATTTGAGCGAAGGGAGCGACATCCTTCTCTCGAAGCCCCAGGCACACCTTCTCAAGACAGTGCTGCGTCTGGACCCCGGCGCTGCGGTCCTGCTGTTCAATGGCCGCGACGGGGAATGGCTGGCCGTCATCGAAGAGTTGGACAAGAAGCGCGGCAGGCTGCGGCTGGAGCGGCAAACCCGGGCGCAAACGACGGACCCGGACATCTGGCTGGCCTTCGCACCGATCAAGTCCGCGCGGATCGACTGGCTGGCGGAAAAGGCCAGTGAACTCGGCGCAATGCGCCTGCTGCCGGTCAAGACGCGCCGCACGGTGGTCGACCGCGTGAACTGCGAACGGCTGCAGGCCAATGCACGCGAGGCAGCCGAACAGTGCGAACGCTTGAGCCTGCCTCAGGTGGAAGCGCCCTGCTCCCTCGCCGAGTTGCTGACGCAATGGCCGGCTGAGCGGCCCTTGTTGCTGGCCGACGAAGGTGGCAGCGGTGCTCCCCTGCCCGCCGCGCTGAAGAGCATCTCCCCACCCCTCGGTCTGCTGGTCGGGCCGGAAGGCGGCTTCACGCCGGAGGAGCGCGAGATGCTGCTGCAAAGCCCGGCGGTCACACCCGTCTCGCTGGGACCGCGTATCCTGCGCGCCGAAACGGCGGCGCTGGCTTTCCTGGCGGTGGTTCAGGCCCTGGTCGGTGACGGCGCGCAGCCGCCGCGGCAATGACAGAGCGCCGTTGCTTCGCCAGAACCTCAAAAGAAAAAGACACCAAACCCGGGCGGGTGGTGCCTTTCTCTAAAAAACCTGCTGAGAAGGTCAGTTCAGCTTGCGGCCAACCTCGTTGATCGAGCTATCGGTCAGCGCTGCCTGGCGCGATTCGTCGAGGTTGCTGGCGATCAGCCGACCAGCCGCAGCCACTGCCAACTCGGCGGCCTGCTGGCGCAGCTGCGCCTCGGCGTTCTTGCGCGCCTGAGCGATCTTGTCCATGGCCAGCTGCTCGCGCCGGCGAATGGTCGCCTCCAGCTCATGCTCGGCCGCATCGCGCAAGGACTTGGCTTCGGAGCGCGCAGCTTCGACGATCTCCTCGGCATCCTTGAGAGCCTCGCGCTGGCGGCGCTTGTGATCTGCCAGCATCTTCTGAGCCTCTTCGCGCAGGGCCTGTGCCTCTTCCAGCTCCTTGCGGATCCGCTCGGAACGAGCGTCCAGCTTGGCCAGGGTCGGCGCCAGCCCCATCTTCACGGCAATCACCAGGAAGATGATCAGCGACACCGTGATCCAGAAGTATTCGCTACCGAACATCAGCGGCGACCCTCCATCACGTCATCGACTGCAGCACGCGCGGCGCTTTCAGCCGGCGTCACGTCGATGAGTTTCTGTGTCACGGCCTGTGCTGCGCTCGTGGCCATGCCGGCGAGATCGCCTGTTGCCCGCGCCATGGCCTCCTCAATCTCCGCCTCTTCGCGACGATTGCGTTCGGCCTGCTCGCGTGCCACGACATCGAGCCGCTGCGCGGTATCGGCCTTGATCTCGTCACTGGTGGCTTTGAGGATTGCACCGGCCTCGCCGCGCGCTGTACCCAGCGCCTTCTCGTAGGCCTGCATCACCTCTTCCGCCTCAGCGCGCAGCCGTTCGGCACGGCCGAGGTCGTCGTCGATCTTCTCGCGGCGCCCTTCCACCACCTGTCCCAGGCGCGGCAGCACCTTCTTGGACATGATATAGTAGAGCGCAGCGAAGGTGACGATCAGCCAGAAGATCTGGCTTACATAGGTGTCGGTCTGGGTGAGCTGCGGCAGCCCACCCTCCGCGGCGCCGGCCGGCCCGGTGGCGAGTGCCACGGCAGCGACCGCCAGCGTTATGGTCGTTATGCGCGCCATTTCCCTGGTCACCGCCTCGTAAAGTTTCGGCGTTCTGGCGGAAAAGCGGCGGTCGGGCTTACGATCGGCAAGCCCGCACCGCACCGCTCGACCTGACTCAGCCGAAGAGAACGAGGAGGGCGACAACCAGCGAGAAAATCGCGATGGCTTCCGTCACGGCAAAGCCGATCCAGATGTTTGCGCCGATCTCGTCCTTGGCCGCCGGGTTGCGGGCAATGGCCGCAAAGTAGTTGGACCAGACGTTACCGACACCCACGCCGGCACCAATCATGCCGAGGGTGGCCAGGCCGGCACCGATCATCTTCGCAGCTTCGAGCTCCATTTTTCCGCTCCTGAGGTTTTGGTCGTCGAGTTGATGAAGAACCGATGGTTGGGAACGAGGGCGAACCTGCCCCCGCTTAGTGAAGGTGGATTGCGTCGTGCAGATAGACGCAGGTCAGAATGGTGAAGATGTAGGCCTGCAGCACCGCAACCAGGAACTCCAGGGCGGTGATGCCCACCAGAGCCGCCAGCGGCACCACGCCCGCAATGCCCATGAGAAGGGTAAAGCCGGCGAAGACCTTCAGCAGGATATGCCCGGCCATCATGTTGGCGAAGAGACGCATCGACAGGCTGATCGGGCGCGAGAGATAGGAGATGATCTCGATCGGCACCAGAATGACTGCCGTCCACAGCGGCGCGCCGTGCGGGAAGAAAAGGCGCAGATAGCCGGCCCCGTGGCAAATGAAGCCAATGACGGTCACGGCGAGGAAGATCACCATCGCCATGAAGAAGGTCACCACCAGATGGCTGGTGAATGTGAAGGATATGGGGATCATGCCCAGCAGGTTGCCGAAGAGCACGAAGAGGAACAGCGAGAAGATGAAGGGGAAGTAGACCCGGCCTTCGCTGCCCACGTTCTGGCGCACCATGCCGGCGATCATTTCGTAGAGGATCTCGGCACAGGACTGCAGGCGCCCCGGCACGAGCGAACGCCCGCGGGTCGCCATCATCATGAAGCCGGTGATCGCCGCCACCGCGATCACCATCCACAGCGCGGAGTTGGTGAAAGAGAGATCGAGACCGCCGACATTCACCGTCACCAGCCGCTGAATCTCGAACTGGTGCAGGGGATCGACCGGAAAACTGCCGTCTTGCGCGCCCTGTGCCACGTCCGCTCTAACCCCTCGTCAGTCATGACCCGACATCATGCCGGGTCTTCTCCTTACGTTCCTTGGCCTGGCGTTCCAGTTCCCGGCCCGTGCGGATCACGTTCATAAACGCTGCCGCGCACCCCAGGATCAGGAAGAGGATCATCAGCCAGGGCTTAGTGCCCAGCCAGGAATCCAGAACCAGACCCACTCCTACCCCAACGCCTACGGCCGCGACAATCTCTGTCGCCATCCGCATACCCACGCCGATGCCACTGGGCACACCACCCCGACCGCTGTCACCGCGTTGTCTCTGACGCGGCCGCCGGGCCTGGGCAGCCTTCAGCTTGGCATCGAGCGCTTCGAAGGGAGACGGCTTTTCGGGCTTGGACATGACTCTGACGCTCCTAACGGAACGGCCGCCGGCAAACGGCAACACCCGACCCCCGCCTCCAACTCGTCAGCGCCGGAAGGCGGGCGAACCTTACGGAGCGCCCCCTATCGCGTCAAGGCCGAATGGTGCAGCGCGTAATGCGGCACAAAAGCAGGCTTCTAGGCCGATTCGCGCAGGGCTGTGGCGCCCTCCAAGTCGACCGAAACGAGCTGACTGATACCCCGTTCGGCCATGGTGACGCCGAACAAACGGTCAACCCGTGCCATGGTCAGGCGATGGTGGGTGACGATCAGGAAGCGGGTCGAGAGCGCCGCCGCCAGTTCTTCCACGAGATCACAGAAACGATCCACGTTGGAATCGTCCAGCGGCGCATCCACCTCGTCCAGCACACAGACCGGCGCCGGATTCACCAGAAAGACGGCGAACAGCAATGCCAGCGCCGTCAGAGCCTGCTCCCCACCCGACAGGAGCGAGAGCACCTGCAGTTTCTTGCCCGGCGGACTGGCCATGATCTCCAGCCCCGCCGCCAGCGGATCCTCGGCCTCTGTCAGCTTGAGATGGGCATGGCCGCCCCCGAAAAGGCGCACGAAGAGTTCCGAGAAGCGCGCGTTGACCTTCTCAAAGGCCTCGAGCAAGCGCTGCCGGCCCTCGCGATTAAGCCCAGCAATCCCCTGGCGCAGCCGGGCGATGGCAGCGATCAGGTCCTCGCGCTCCCGGGTCATGGCGTCGATGCGCTCGGCCAACTCTTCGGCTTCCTGCTCCGCGCGCAGATTGACCGGTCCGATCCGCTCGCGCTCCTGCTGCAGGCGCTCAAGCTGGCGCTGCACCTCTCCGCGCTCGGGCAGCGGCTGATCCGGCATGATCTCTGCCAAGCCCCCCAGTTCGCTTATGCCGATCTGGAACTTTTCGCGCACCCGCTCCGCGAGGGTCCCCATGGCTTGGGCAGCCTGGGCGACACCAGCTTCCGCCCGCACCCGAGTTTCCCGGGCCTCGGCCAGGTGTTGCTCCATCTCCCGGGCCGCGCGCGTCGCCTCGGCCTGGCCCGACTCTGCCTCCGCCAGTTCGGCCGCCGCGGCACGCCTGGCCGACTCGCTGGTTTCGATCTGCTGCTCCAGGGCGGCTTCCTGGGTCGCGATCTCTGCCGGCCGCTGGGCCAGGGCCGTCAGTTCCGATTCGGCTGCAGCCCGGCGCGCCTCCAGATCGCGACCATGCGCCGCGCCCTCCGATAACCGCCTATCCCAGGAGGCCCTCTCTCGGCCGATGGCTTCCAGGCGTTCCGCGCGCGCTTCGCTCTCGCGCAGGAGACGGCGCAGGTCCGACTCTGCCTCGGCCAGGGCGCTGCGGCGCTCGCTCAGTCTGGCCTTGCGGTCGGCGACCTCGGCGCGCGTTGCAGCCGTATCCGGTAGGGCAGCGATTTCGGCCTCCACCTCCGCCAGGCTGCGCGCACTGTCCTGCCGATCGCTTTCCAGATTGGCCGCCTGCTCCTCCAGCGCCGCCAGGCGCGAGGCCTCTGCGGCCGCGCGCTGTTCCAGGCGGGCGGCCTGGGTCTGGGCCTCGGAGACGCGGGCGAAGGCCTGGCGCTGCGCCTCGCGGGCCTGCTTCTCCGCCGTATCTGCCGCCTGCACCTCCTGTTGCAGCTCCTCCCAGGCCGCTGCCGCCGCTTGCCGGCGCGCCTCGGCCTCGCCGCGCAGTGCGTCCAGTTCACTCAGGCGATTGCGCTGCTCCAGGCGCTGCGCCGCTGCAGTCGGCGCGCCGGCCGCTGCGGTGAATCCGTCCCAGCGCCAGAGCCCCCCATCGCGGCTCACCAGCCTTTGCCCCGGCAGCAGTGTCTCCTGCAGGTCGGCCGCGGGCGCATCGTCTTCGAGCACGCCGATCTGCTGCAGTCGCCGCTGCAGCGCCGCCGGTGCTTGCACCAGTTCTGCCAGGCAACGGCATCCGGCAGGCAGGGGCGCTATGTCCTCGTAAGGGGCGAGCGCCCGCCAGTGCAGCGGCGCCTCTTCCGCCAAGGGCGCTTCCAGATCCTCGCCCAGGGCCGCGGCCAGAGCCGCTTCCCAGCCCGGCTCGACGCTCAGTGAATCCAACAGCGCCGGGTGCGCCGAACCTTCGCCCCGATCGAGAAAGGCGGCTATGGCCTTGCGTTCGGCATCCAGACGGGTGACTTCCTCTTCGGTCGCGCGCAGGGCGGCGCGGCCCTCGCCCTGGCGCTCGCGCAGAGCGACCAGGGCAGCCTCAGCGGCCTCAACCGCGTGCTTCTGGGTCTCCTGCTCCTGCTGCGCTGCTTCCAGGGCGGCCCGGGCCTGCGGCAAGGCTGTGCGGTCGCTTCGATCGGCTTGCAGCTTCGCCAGTTCGGCGGCTGCCTCGCCCTTGCGGCGTTCCAGGCGGGCCAAGCCGTCGCGCAGTTCCTGCCCACGCTTGGCAAGCGCTGTCCGGCGCGCCTCGTTGGCGGCAAGTTGCTGGGACAGGGCGGCCAGAGCCTCTTCCTCCTCTGCCGCCGCCAGAGCCCGGGCATCGCGCTGCGACTCCGCTGCTTCGCGTTCTCCGACTTCGGTGATGACCGCCGCCTCCAGCCGCTGACGCTCCGCTTCCAGGCGCTTGAGCGCTTCCTCGGCATCGCGACTGAGCGCCTGGGCGCGGGCCAGGTCGCCACTGAGCTGCTGCAGGCGCTGCTCCGCCGCACTGCGCGCGTCCGCCACCTGCTTTGCTTCCCGGCGCAGCGATTCGCGTTCCAGCGTGACGCGCTGCAGGGCTGCAGCGGCCTCGGCATCGCGCTGCCGCAGGGGCGCAAGCGCTTCCTGTGCCTCCTGGGCAACCTGCGCCGCTTGTGCCGCGCGCGTCGTGAAGCCGGCGACCACGCGCTCGGCCTCCTGCAGCGCCGCCGCCGCGCGCGTTTCCGCTTCACGCCCCTCCAGCATGTCGAGGTAGAGCAGCAGCGCCTCCTGCCGACGCAGGGCCTGGGCGACGTTGCGGTAGCGGGTGGCCTGGCGCGCCTGACGCCGGAGCTGGGCCAGTTGTCCCTCCAGCGTGCCGATCACGTCCTCCAAGCGCTCGAGATTGGTCTCGGCGGCGCGCAGGCGCAGTTCGGCCTCATGACGACGCGAGTGCAGGCCGGTGATGCCGGCCGCCTCTTCGAGCAGATGCCGCCGGTCACCCGGACGCGCGTTGATCAGCGCGCCGACGCGCCCCTGGCTGACGATGGCGGTGGATTGCGCCCCGCTGGCAGCATCGGCGAAGAGAAGCTGGACGTCGCGCGCCCGCACCTCCCGGCCGTTGATGCGGTAGAGGGAGCCGCGATCACGCTCGATGCGCCGGGAGACCTCCAGGAGGTCTTGATCGTTGAAGGCCACCGGGGCCAGGCGGTCCGCATTGTCGAGGGTGATGGTGACTTCCGCCAGGGAACGCGCCGGTCGCGTGGCGGTGCCGCCGAAGATCACGTCCTCCATCTCGCCGCCGCGCAGACGCTTGGCCGAGGTTTCCCCCATCACCCAGCGCAGCGCTTCGACGAGATTGGACTTGCCGCAACCATTGGGACCGACGATTGCCGTCGTCCCCGGCTCGATCAGAAGTTCGGTCGGCTCGACAAAGGATTTGAAGCCCGAAAGGCGAAGTTTGACGAACTGAACCACCGACGACTCGGTCCCCTGCGGCTAATGGAGCGCAGCCACCAGGATGGGCCGGTCGAGGATCGCTCGCCCTCGTCCTCAGGCCGCGTCCAGGACCTGCGCGAAACTCTCGTAATCGCCGACGCCCTGGACCTTCTCACCATTGGCGAAGAAGGTCGGCGTCGAATTGACCCCGAACTCGTCACGGGCTTCCACGAAGCCCTCGAGGACAGCGTTCATGCCAGGCTCATCCTCTACCGCGGCGTTGAAGCGCTCCTGGCTGAGGCCGGCAAGCTGCGCATGGCGGGCAAGCGCCTCCAGCGGATCTTGAGCCTGCGACCACTGCGCCTGGGTTTCGAAGAGCACCTCGATGAACGCGAAAAAGGCCCGGTCTGTGGGCATGGCATTGGCCACCATGGCCGCCCGCAGCGCCAGCCCATCGAGCGGGAAGTGGCGATAGGCCAGCTTGGCCCGCCCCTCCTCTATCCACTCCGACTTCACTTGCGGCAGGATTTCCCGGTGAAAGCGCGCACAGTGCGGGCATGTAAGCGAGGAGTATTCGATGATGGTCACCGGCGCTTCCGACTCGCCCAGCACCCGATCTCCCTCGCGCAGGGCCACATCCTGCGCCGCCGCCGGTCGGATCAGCCCGCCCAACATCGGCGGCAGCACCGCCACGGCGGGAAGGCCCTTCAGTATCTGCCTGCGATTCATCTTTCACCTACCATATCTTGTGAATACTAGGGGGAGCCGACGCGCTCCTCAAGCCTTTCGGACGGGTCCGGGCAAAGCCATGACAGCCCGGCGGGGCGGAAATATGGCGGGGTCTCATCCCCTGCCCTTGCCGCCGACCGCCGTGCCAAGCCGCTCCAGTGCCTCACGCAAGCCCGGATCGTCAATCGCCGAGAGCCGCTGGTTCAGGCCGGCGGCCCTTTCCGGCGGCAGCGGCGCGGGCGCTTGCAGCGGCGGGCGTGGTGCTTTGCGGCGCACCGGCCCCTGTTTGAGACGCAGCCGCGCCACCAGCGCGTAGCCGAAGTACATGTTGACCCGCTCGGCCAACAGATCGCCACTGTGCTGCAGGTCGAGCGCCATGGCGGGGTCGACCCGCAAGTGCAGGGTGGCCTTGCGCTTTTCGTCGCGGGTTGGAAAGGCCAGCTTGAGCGGCTGCGTGTAGGCGGCGACCTCGGGTCCGACGATGACCTCCCAGTCCAGCAGCAATGCAGCTTCCGCCTTGGCAAAGCCCCTAAGCGCCGGCCGGGTCAGGCGAGGCACGAAGCGGGCCAGCGCGCTGGGCCAGCGCGCACGCCGATCCCTGCCCTGCCCGTCGTCCGCTTGCTGGCCGCCGCTCATAGCGCCTCGCGCTCCAGGATCTCGCCGCTGTAGGTATCCAGGCGCAGGCGCCAGCGCTGCCCCTCCGCGTCCTCGGCCTCGGCCTCGAAGGCACCACGGCGCCACTGCAATCCGCTGATCTCCGAATAGCCGCCATCGCGCAGCAGGCGCCGCACTTGGCTGTTCTGCAGCGCAGAGCCGCGGCTTTCCGGTACCGCAATCTCCTGACCGCTGACGCCGTCCACCCAGATGCGGCTGCCGTCCTCCAGGTGCACCTGGTACACGCCCCCTTCGCGCCGCAGTTCGGCCACCGCATGGCCGGCCTCGCTCAAGCGCGACTCCAGTTCGGCCTCGCTGAGCAACAGCGCCTCGCCCTGCTCCCCCCTCTGCTGGAAGGGGAGCAGGAGCCCGGCAACCAGGACCGCCAGGGCAATGGCTGCACCACCCAGCACCAGGAGACGGATAATAAGAGTGTTGCGGTTCATGACGCCTTCCAAGATGGTCCCCGGCCATGGAAGAGTCCATATCGACCGCCCACGCAAGCAGCGAAGCGCCGCAGCCCGATCCTGCAGCCCTGCGCCAACGATTGCTGCAGTGGTACGACCGCCATGCCCGGCGCCTCCCCTGGCGCGCGCTGCCGGAGGAGGTGGCCGATCCCTACCATGTCTGGCTCTCGGAGATCATGCTGCAGCAGACCACGGTGGTCGCGGCCGCTCCCTACTTCGAAGCCTTCCTGGCGCGCTGGCCGCGAGTCGAGGAGCTGGCGGCGGCGCCGCTGGATGAGGTGCTGACCGCCTGGGCGGGGCTGGGCTACTACGCCCGGGCGCGCAACCTGCACAAGTGCGCTCAAAGCCTGGTCGCCGAGCATGGGGGCCGCTTTCCACAGGAAGAAGCTGCCTTGCAAGCGCTGCCGGGTATTGGCGCCTACACCGCAGCCGCCATCGCCGCCATTGCCTTCGACAGGCCCGCCGCCCCCGTCGACGGCAACTGGGAGCGGGTCATTGCCCGGCTCTTCGCCATCGAAACGCCCCTGCCGCCTGCGAAGGCCGAGATCCGCGAGGCCGCCGCCACGCTGGTTTCCCCGCAGCGACCGGGTGACTTCGCCCAGGCGATGATGGACCTGGGGGCCATCCTGTGCCTGCCGGGACGCCCCAAGTGCCTGCTCTGCCCCTTGGCCGAGGACTGCGCCGCCTACGCGCTGAACCGCGAAAAGGAACTGCCGGCCCGCACACCCAAGGCAGCGAAGCCGACCCGCCGCGGCATCGCCTTCTGGACCATCGACGCGCAGGGACGGCTGCTGCTGCGCCGGCGGCCGGAAAAGGGCCTGCTGGGCGGCATGATGGAGGTGCCCTCCACCGAGTGGCGCGGCGATCACTGGAGTGAAGCCGAGGCGCTGCCCCAGGCGCCCTTCCCTGCCGACTGGCGCGCGCTGCCCGGTCAGGTGCGCCACACCTTCACGCACTTCCATCTGGAACTGGAGGTCTGGGCCGGGCGAATCGAATCCGGCGCTTCCCCCCCGCCTGGTAGTTTGTGGGCCGAACCCGACGAACTGGATAAGCAGGCCCTGCCCAGCGTCATGCGCAAAGTCATCAGCCACGCGCTCAAGCGGGGCGGCTGAGGTGGTGGTTTTCAGAATTCTGTCGTAGCGCCGGCCAGGCGCGGCAGCAGCGTGACGCGGGCGTTGGGCACGGCCTGGCGGATCTGCGCGGTCAGCGCGCTTCGCAATCGTTCCACCTCGGCCATGGTACGCTCGGGCCGAAACTCCAGCTCGATTTCGATGAAGACATCGGCGCCGGCCCGCCGGGTGCGCAGGGGGCCGATGCCGTCGTAGTCGTCAAAATGCTGCGCCAAGGCCTGGGTGACCGGCATCTGCACCTCCTCGCCGCAGGCCGCATCCAGCAACTCACTCAAGGCACGACGCAGTATCTGCAGCGCCCAGAACCCCATGGAGAGCGCGATGATCAGACTGGCGACTGGATCGATATAAGGGCCGACGGCGGTGCCGGAGAACAGCAGGGCGCCCGCCAGAGCGACGAGCATCACCACATTCGAAGTCAGCTTGTCGATGAAGAGCACGATCTGGGAACGCACAACCGGGCTCTCGTCGCTGCGCGCCTGGCGCCAATAACGCAGCAGCAGCCAAAGGTTCACAGCACCCGACACGGCATTGGCCAAGATGCCAAGGATAACACCGCTGCCCTGCAGTTCCGTCTCGCCGCCCTGCATGCGCCCAAGCGCGAGTGCGACCACCACGAAAAGGGAGACCACCATAAAGCCTCCCACGGCAGCACTGGTCAGGCTTTCGACCTTCCCGAAACCAAACTCGAGTCGCGCTCCCCGGCTTTGCAGGGCCAAATACGCGACCCACCAAACGACCAGCACCGTGGCGAAGTCCAGCAGGCTAAGCAACAGGTCGGCGACCAGCGATATGGAATTGGAAAGAAGGACCGCAACCACAACCGCCAGGAGATTCGGTATGGCAGCCAGCAGGGCGAAGCGGGCCGTGCGTTCCCGACTGATCTTCCTAGCGGCGATACCCCCCGCGCCCGCCTGCGTCGCCCTTGCGTCCCGACCGCTCATCCGCCGCCTGTACCACCCTTCCTCTCTTCCTGCTTAAGGCGGCATCGCAGGAAGCGCAACGATCGCGGGTTGGAGCACAGTCAGGTGCGGCGATCGGACCTATTTCGCCATGGGAGAATCTACGAGGAAGCTTTGCAGTCGGCGGCCGGCTTCGGCGTCGGCCACGCGTCCGGGTGTCCGCCGCTGTGTGGTCGCTTCGGAGGCCTGCCACACGGCGATGTCGCTGGGCTGCAGCGGCTCTGACGGCAGTCCATGACCCAAGTCGAGGAACTCGCGCTCGGTCACAGCTTCATGAACCTCGATCAAATTGCTCGCGTTGTCGGTCAAGGTGCGGTCGAGATCGGTGCTCTGGAAGATCAACTGATCGACGCGACCATCGCAACCGCGAAAGGGAAAGCCCACAGCCTGGTTGTGCAAGGCGATGCCGCCGCGAGTCTGGGAACGGATGACAACACGCATGCCGCAGGGCCAGGTCAGCATATGTCGGAAACACTGCACCACCGCAGGCCGGCGCCATTCGGGCACAAAATCGAGATAGTTTCCGCCGGTCACCTCATAGCCATAGCGACGCACCTCTTCGGTGCCTGCCAGGCGGAAGCGCACGACCTCGGGGCTTTCCAATTGGAGAATCACCAGCGACTGGATGATGCCGCGAAGCTGCGACACATCGAAGTCCTTGCGATCCGCAATGCCACTTCGTTTCGGCAACCTCTGCCAATAGTCGGCAAAGAGGCGCGCCTGCCCCGTCAGGTCTGCCATGCCCCTGTCCCTGAAATTATGGTTAGGTGCTTCTAACGCCAGATGGGAGTCGCTCGCAAGCGACAATAGCGCGCGCTCACTCCTCCAGGCTTTCCAGATAGCGGATGAAGGCCTCCACCTCGCCGGGCTCGAGGACGAACTCGGGCATGGCGGGGTGGCCGACGGCGATCCCCTCGGCCAGCGACTCCGCCAGATGGGCCACGGGATAGCGGTGATGCAGATCACGAAAGGCCGGGGCTTCCGGCAAAGGGCTGCTGTCCTGCTCTCCCACGGCGTGACAGCCGGCGCAGTAGGACTGGGCAAGTTCGCGCCCGGTCTCCACCTGGCCCATTTCCGCACTACTCAAGCCCGCGAGTGTGGCCCCGCCCGTTGGTATGCAAGCCGCGAGGGCAAGGACGCAGCCTGCCCAGAGTGTCTTGCGTTGCGGCATCCGATCCTCCCTGAGCGACTCGACTCATGCAGCTTACCGGCTGCTGCTGCACTCTGTCAGGTGCTTTGCGCCGGCTGCGCGATGATCTCGCCACTGCTGGCGGCGATGAGGTCGCGGGTGTAGTCGGTGGCGGCGCTGCCGCGGCGCAGATCCTCGACCGAGAGCTGCTCCACAAGCTGCCCGCCCTGCATCACCGCAATGCGGCTGCAGAGATGGGCCACCACGGCCAGGTCGTGGCTGACCAGAAGGTAGGTCAGCCCGTGCTCGCGCCGCAGCCGTGCCAGTAGATTGAGGATCTCCGCCTGCACGGAGACATCCAGCGCAGAGGTCGGCTCGTCGAGCAGCAGCACCCGCGGCTCCAGGATCAGGGCCCGGGCAATGGCCACCCGCTGCCGCTGGCCGCCGGAAAGTTGATGGGGAAAGCGAAAGCGAAAGGCCGGGTCGAGGCCAACGGCCTCAAGCGCGCGATGCACCCGCTCCCGCCGCTCGCCGATGCCGTGAATCGCCAGCGGTTCGCTCAGGGTCGCGTCGATGGTGAAGCGCGGGTGCAGGGAGCCGTAGGGATCCTGGAAGACCATCTGCACCCGAAGGAAAAAGTCACGCCGCGGGCGCTTTGGCAGGGGGGCACCGGCAAGAGTCACCCGCCCCTGCCACTGCTGCTGCAGGCCGCAGAGCACGCGCAGGACGGTGGACTTGCCGCTGCCTGACTCGCCCACCAGTCCGTAGCTCTCGCCTTCATGCACCTGGAAGCTCACGCCGTCGACGGCGCGCACGCTGTCGCGCCCCTCACCGAAGTGGACTGCCAGGTCGTCCACCACGATCATGGGGGACGCGGTCACCGGGACACCTCCTCGCCGAAGCGATAGACGGGGCCGTCGAGCCAGGCAGGATCGCGCTGCAGGGTTGCGAGTTCGCCCACCGGCTGCTCCAGACGCGGCAGCGAGGCAAGCAAGCCGCGGCTGTAGGGATGGCGGCAGGCGTGAAGATTGCGGGCCTCGATCTCCTCCACCACCCGACCGGCGTAGAGGATCAGCACCCGGTCGCAGAAGCCGGCGACGAGATTGAGATCGTGGCTGATCAGGATCAGGCCCATGCCCCGGCGGCTGACAAGGTCATCCAGGATCGAGAGAATCTGCCGCCGCACCGTGACATCGAGCGCCGAGGTCGGCTCGTCGGCGATCAGGAGCCGAGGATCGGCGATCAGCATCATGGCGATCATCGCCCGCTGGCCCATGCCGCCGGACAGCTCGTGCGGATAGGCGCGGTAAACCCGCTCGGGATCGCGGATCTGCACCGCCTCCAGGATATCCAGCACCTTGCGATAGAGCTCCCGGCCGCGGCCTCCGGCGCCATGCACCCGCAGAGTCTCGGCGATCTGGTCGCCCACCGGCAGCACCGGATTGAGCGAGTAGCGCGGGTCCTGCATCACCATGGTGATGTGGCGCCCGCGCAGGTTTCGCAGCGCCCGCGGCGAGAGGCCGAGCAGGTCCTGCCCCTCGAAGGTCAACCTGTCGGCGGTCACCCGGGCGCTGTCGGGCAAGAGACGCAGGATGGCGCGTCCAATAGTGGACTTGCCCGAGCCCGATTCGCCGACGATCCCCAGCTTCTCCCGCCCCAGAGAGAAGGAGACACCGCGCACCGCCGGCACCTCGCCGCGCGGCCCGCGAAAGGCGACCTGCAGATTGTCGACATTCAGCAGAGCCGCCATCACCCACCCCGCCGCTTGGGATCGAGCAGGTCGCGCAGACCGTCGCCCAGGAGATTGAAGCCGAGGCTAACGAGGCAGATGGCAAGTCCAGGGATCGTCGCCACCCACCACTGGTCCAGCAGATAGGCCCGCCCAGTGGAGATCATGGCGCCCCACTCCGGCGCCGGCGGCTGGGCACCGAGGCCAAGGAAGCCCAGCCCGGCCGCGGTCAGGATGATCCCCGCCATGTCCAGGGTCACCCGCACGATCACCGAGGGCAGGCAAAGCGGCATGATGTGGCGCCCGATGATGCGAAAGGCACCGGCTCCCTGGATGCGCACGGCGGCGATGAAGTCGGAGCGCCGCAGCGTGAGCGTCTCGGCGCGCGCAACGCGAGCGTATGCAGGCCAGGCGGTGATGGCGATGGCGATCACCGCATTGTCGATCCCCGGCCCCAGCGCCGCCACGAAGGCCAGAGCCAGGATCAGGCGGGGAAAGGCCAGGAAGATGTCGGTGAGGCGCATCAGCACGGCATCGACCCAACCACCGAAGTATCCGGCCACCGTGCCCACCAGCAGGCCGATGGGCGCGGCGATCACCACCACCAGCGTCACGATGTAAAGAGTGATGCGCGCGCCGTGGATGATGCGACTGAGGATGTCGCGGCCCAGCTCGTCCGTGCCCAGCCAGTGCGCCGCGCCGGGCGGCTGCAATCGCAGGCGCAGGTTCTGCACGTTGGGCTCATAGGGGCTGATCCAGGGCGCGAAGGCAGCCACCAGCACCAGCAGCAGGATCAGGGCAAGCCCCAGCATCGCCAGGCGATTGCGCTGGAAGGCGTTCCAGGACAGCCAGGCCTGCCCAAGCCGCGCCTGCAAGGCCGATTGCGGCCTTTCGGAGAGCAGCCAGGCGCGCCAGCCTGCGGTGGAGAGGGTTTCACTCATCGTGCGCGCGGGTCCACCAGCCGGTAGAGCAGATCACTCAGGAGATTGACGCCGACGAAGACCAACCCGACGACGATGGTCGCGCCCAGCACCGCGGCCATGTCGGCCGCCAGCAGGGCGTTGGTGAGATAGCGGCCCAGCCCGGGCCAGGCAAAGACCGTCTCGGTCAGCACCGAGCCCTCCAGCAGGCTGGCGTAAGACAACGCGACCACGGTGATCAGGGGGACCAGAATGTTGCGCAGGGCATGGACCCAGATCACCCGCGCCTCGCTGACCCCCTTCACCCGGGCGGTGGTGATGTACTCCTGATTGAGCTGTTCCAACATCAGGCTGCGGGTCATGCGGCTGATGTAAGCGAGCGAGAAGTAGCCCAGCAGCGCCGCCGGCAACACGATGTGATGCAGCGCGTTGCGGAAAACGTCCCATTCCCCTGCGATCGCCGCATCGATAAGGATCATCCCGGTCACGCTGGGCGCGATCCCCTCGTGGAAGAAGTCGAGGCGCCCGCTGCCCCCTACCCATCCGAGCTTGGCGTAGAACACCAAAAGCCCGACCAGACCGAGCCAGAAGATCGGCACCGAATAGCCGACCAGCCCGATGACGCGTACGAGCTGGTCCGGCCAGCGGTCGCGGTGCACCGCCGCCACGACGCCCATGGGCACACCGAAGATCACGCCGATCAGAATCCCCAGCGTGGCCAGTTCCAGGGTGGCGGGGAAGACCCGAGCGATGTCCTCCAGCACCGGCCGCCCGGTGAGGACCGAGGTGCCGAAGTCGCCGCGTAGCACTTGGCCAACGTAGATGAAGAACTGCTGCCAGAGCGGCAGGTTGAGTCCCAGTTCCTCGCGCACCCGCTCATAGACATGGGCGGGTGCGCGGTCGCCAACGATGGCCAACGCCGGATCGATGGGAATGATCCGGCCGATCAGGAAGGTGATGCACAGCAGGCCGAGAAAGGTCAGCGCCAGGGAGGCCAGCAGGCCGCCCAGGGAGCGGATGCGCCGCGTCAGCCGCGTGCCCAGCAACCTTGGAGGGGCGGCAAGGCTCCGCTCCGTCATGGCGCAACTCCCAACCGGTCAGCGGCCTCCCGACTGCAGACCGCCGCCATCAATCCTTGGAGACGCGGTGATGGCGGTTGCCGTCATTGGTGGGCGCCAGGCGGAAACCCTCGACCTCGGGCCGCACCGCCGCAATGGCAACCTGCTGGAAAAGCATGATGAAGGGGGAGACCTCCTGCCACTCCTCGATCAGCGCCTGATAGCCCTCGTCACGCGCTGCTTCGTCACGTTCCAGTGCCAGGTCCTTGACCCGCTCGGTCAGCTCTTCTTCCTGCCAGGCATTGCGCCAGGTCAGTGGGTTGGCCGCCGCCTCGGGGCTGTTGTCCTCATTGGCAACGAAGACAGCGTTGGTATTGGGGTCGAAATAATCGATGCCCCAGGTACCGAGATAAATGTCGTGTTCGCGGGCGCGGTAGGTGGTGAGCGCCGTGCGGGAGTCGCTGGGCAGGATCTCCAACTCGATTCCGGCGCTGGCGAAGGAGGCCTGGACCGCCTGAGCGGTGTCCATGCGTTCCTGGTTTGTGGCGACATTTATTGAGAGCGAGAAACCATCCTCGTAGCCGGCTTCGGCCAGCAGCTCCTTCGCCCGCTCGGGGTCATAGGAGAAGGGCTCGCTGTCGACATGACCCAGCATGCCCTGGGGCAGGAAGGTCTGGTTCACGATCCAGGCATCGCGCATGAAGGTCTCGACCATGCCCTCATAATCCACCAGGTACTTCAGCGCCTGGCGCACCCGTACGTCGTCCAGCGGTTCGTGAGAGACATTAAGGCCCATGTAGAGCTGCGTACCCAGCGTTGCTTCGACAAACTGCAAGGTGCCCTCAGCGCGCAGCGGCTCAAGCTGGTCGGCCAGCAGGTTGCGGGCCACGTCCACATCGCCCTGCTCCAGCAGCAGACGCTGGGTGGCGGGCTCTTCTACGTGGCGCCACATGAGGCGGCCCAGTTCGGCAGCTCCATCCCAATAGTCGTCGAAGCGGCTCATGATGATGCGGTCGTTGGGCACCATCTGGTCAAGCTGGAAGGGGCCGCTGCCCGCCGTGTTGTTCTTGAGCCAGCCGTTGCCCCAATCGCCCTCGATCGCTTGCTCTTCGAGCAGGGCGCTGTCGACGATGGAGAAGTTGCCGCCGCTTAAGACATTCAGCACGAAGGAGGGGGCGAAGGCTTCGCTGAGTGTCATCTCGAAGGTGCGCTCATTCACAGCCTTGAGCACGTCTTCGTGATTGTCCGGTGTGATGCCGAGATCGTGGATCAGGAAGGACGGGCCGACATCCAGTGCCGCAAGCCGCGCGAAGGTGTAGACAACGTCCTCAGCCGTGAAGGCATTGCCGGAGTGGAAAGTCACGTCGTCGCGAAGGGTGAAGGTAAAGGTCTTGCCGTCCTCACTGACCTCCCAGGACTCCGCCAGCTGCGGCACGATCTTCGAAGTGTCGTCGAGATCATAGGCCACCAGCTTGTCGTAAGCGTTGGTGGCCACCTCGAATGTGGAGATCTCGTACATCTCCGCCGGATCCAGCGAAATGATGTCGTCGAAGCGCGACGCCTGCACCAAGGCATCGGAAGGAGTGGCCGCTTGAAGTGCGGGTGAAAGCAGCAGAGCGGTGGCCAGCGCTGTGGACGTGAAAACGGTCTTGAGCATGGGGGTGTGCCTCCTTGCACGGCGCAGCGAACGCCTTGGTTGTCTGGCCGCCGAGTATGAATTCAGGCGGCAAGCTGCGTCCAGAACGGATTTTTTCGCGGCCCCACCGGCTGACCGGAAGGCTCAGAGCGTGCCGAAAATCCGATCGCCGGCATCCCCCAGACCAGGCACGATGTAAGCCTTGTCGTCGAGCTTCTCATCGAGGGCTGCGGTGTAGACCGGCACGCTGGGATGCGCAGCGGCAAAGGTCTTCATGCCCTCCGGCGCCGAAACCAGGGTGACGAGGCGGATCTCCTCGCGTGCCACACCCCGCTTGAGCAACACATCCACCGCATGGGCCGCAGACCCGCCCGTCGCCAGCATCGGATCGACCAGGATCACCCGGCCCACTTCGCTGGGCAGCTTGATAAAGTATTCGTGCGGCTGCTTGGTTTCCGGATCGCGCCAGAGGCCGATGTGCCCTTCGCGAGCCGAGGGGATCAGTTCGCGCAGGCCATCGGCCATTCCCAGCCCGGCGCGCAGGATCGAAACAATGGTGATCGGCTCGGCCAGCACCGGCGCGTTCATCGGTGCCACGGGCGTTTCGATCGGCTCGCTGCTCAGCGGCAGATCGCGGGTGACCTCGTAGCCGATCAGCATCGCAATCTCCTTGAGGAGCTGGCGAAAGTGGATCGGCTGGGTGTTCTTGTCGCGCATCAGGGTCAGCTTGTGCTGCACCAACGGATGCGAAACGACGGTGAGAGTGGGGAAGTCGTGTGTGGAGCTCATAGGCGTTTTATGAACTGCCGCCGGGATCGTGGCAACCTTTCCGCGTTCAGCGTGGCGCCTCGCGAAACGCGATCCAGGAGACCGTCCCGCCGGCGAGACTGAGCAAGGTCATTGCGAGGAAACTGCCGCCCCCGAAGCCCTCATAGAGCCAGCCCGCGGCATAGAGCATGCCGCCCATAGCCAGGCCTCCGGTCAGCGCCGCATTCAGGGTCTGGGCCGTGGCCGCCAGGCTTGGCGGCGTGTGCCGGCCGATGAGGTGCATGACACCCAGATGCGCCGCGCCGAAAGTCAAACCGTGCAATGCCTGGGCCGGCAGGAGCAGCAGGGGATCGCTGGTGACCGCCAGCAGCGGCCAGCGCAGCAGCCCACCCGCAGCCGCCAAGAGCAGCAGCCCACGCGCGCCCAGGCGTCCCAAGCACCAGGGCGCAGCGGCAAAGAGCGCAATCTCAGCTAGGACGCCCAGGGTCCAGAGCCAGCCGATAAAGGTCTCTCCCAGGCCGGCGGCGCGCCAATGCAGGCTGGCGAAACCGTAAAGCAACGCGTGGCTGGACTGCAGCAGGGCGCTGGCCAGGATGATGGCCAGGAAACGCCGGTCGCGCAGCAGGTGGCCGAAGCCGCCGGGGGCGGAGGCTTCGCGCTGCGGCGGGCTGGGCAGGCTGCAGCCGGCAATCGCCACCAACAGCATCACAGCGATCAAGAGCCAAGGCAGCATGGCCAGGCCGACGATCCCCAACAACCAGCCGCCGCCCGTCGAACCCAGGATGAAGGCGAGCGAGCCCCAGAGCCGCACCCGGCCATAGTCGAAGCCGTAGCGGCGGCCGGCGGCCAGGGTTCGGCTGTCGGCCAGCGGAATGAGCGGCGTGAAGGCGGTGAAGGTCAGCGCCTGCAGCACCAGCAAAACCAGAAAGCCCTCGGCGAAGAGAAAACCGCCATAGCCGACGGCCGCAGCAGCGGCGAGCAGGGGCAGCAGCAACGCGCCGTAGCGCCAGCGATCCGCCGCCTGCCCCACGGCCGGCGTAGCCGCGATGCGAATCCAGGCCGCCAGTGCGAGCAGCAGTCCAATGCGCTCGGCCGAAAGACCCTTTTCCGCCAGCCAGAGCGGCCAGAAGGGCAGATAGAGCCCGAGCGCCAGAAAGACTGCGGCTTGCAGCGCGGCGAAGGGAAAAGCGGAACGCACGGTGATTGGCCCAGCCCTATTTTCTCGTGCCTCGAAAAGGCTGGCAGGATAAGACGAGGGGAAGCAAAGAAAAGGCAAGCTCAAGGGAGAAGCCGATGGTTTCCACCATTCTGACCCCGCGCCAGATCGTGATCGGCGGCGGCGCCATCAAACAGACCGCCGGAGTGCTACAGGCCCTCGGCCTGTCCAAGCCCTTGGTGGTCAGCGACCCCCTGATGGTGAAGCTGGGCAAGGTGGAAGAGCTGACCTCCATCCTCGATGCAGCCGGGCTCAGCCACGGCCTCTTTTCCGATACCGTGCCCGACCCGACCGATACGGTGATCGAGATCGGCGTCGACGCAATCAAGGCCGGCGACTACGACTGCATGGTGGCGCTGGGCGGCGGCAGCCCCATGGACACGGCCAAGGCCATGTCGGTGCTCCACCGCGGCGGCGGCAAGATGCGCGACTACAAGGTGCCGCACCAGGTCAACGAGGTCGGCCTGCCGGTGGTCTGCATCCCCACCACCGCCGGCACCGGCTCTGAGGTCACGCGTTTCACCGTGATCACTGACACGGAAACCGACGAAAAGATGCTGATCACCGGGCTGGGCTGTCTGCCGGCCGCGGCCATCGTCGACCACGAACTGACCTTCACCGTGCCCTTCCGCACCACGGCCGACACCGGCATCGACAGCCTGACACACGCCATGGAGGCCTATGTCAGCCGCAAGGCCAACCTATACAGCGACAGCTTCGCCCGCTCGGCCATGGAGCGCATCTACGCCAACATCCGCAAGGCCTGCCGGGAACCGGACAACGCCGAAGCGCGCGAGCAGATGATGCTGGGTGCGCTGGAGGGCGGCATGGCCTTCTCCAATTCCTCAGTGGCGCTGGTCCACGGCATGAGCCGGCCCATCGGCGCCTTCTTCCATGTGCCGCACGGGCTTTCCAACGCCATGCTGCTGCCGGCCGTCACGGCCTTCTCGGCGCCGGCGGCACTGAAGCGCTATGCGGACTGCGCGCGCTTCATGGGCCTGGTGGATGAGAGCGTTGGCGACCAACTGGCGGTGAACCACCTGCTGGACGCTCTGGGCAGCCTCAACGAGGAACTGGAGGTTCCCACCCCGGCGGATTACGGCATCGACGCCGAACGCTACGCCGAGGTGATCCCGACCATGGCGAAGCAGGCACTGG
This sequence comes from Aquibaculum arenosum, assembly GCF_029222965.1. GTDB lineage: Bacteria > Pseudomonadota > Alphaproteobacteria > Kiloniellales > DSM-21159 > Aquibaculum > Aquibaculum arenosum. Next base: position 29,994 of record NZ_JARHUD010000010.1, read on the forward strand.
CCAGCGGGTCGCCGGGCAACAACCCGAAGGTCCCCGACGAAGAAGAGATCGCCGCCATCTACCGCGAGGTCTACGCCGGCTGAGCGGCGACGCGCCAGCAGCCGGGATCCGGCGTCACGATTCTTCGGATCCCGATGTCCCGGAGTAAGGATCGCCGGCGGGATGGCGCAGTGCCACATGCGGCTCCAGCGCCCGGGACTCGCCCCGCAGCGGGCGGGTCAACAGGGCCTGGATGGCGCTCTCCACCGAGCGGCCCTGATGCAATATGGCGTCGACAGCCTCGCAGATTGGCATCTCGACGCCGAGCCGGCGCGCCAGTGCGGTGACGGAGCGCGCATTTTCGGCGCCTTCGACCACCGCCGTCTTGCCGGCCAGGGCCTCCTCCACGCTGCTACCTTGGCCCAGCGCCTTGCCGAAGGAGAAATTGCGCGACTGCTCGCTGGAGCAGGTCAGTGTCAGGTCGCCCATGCCGGCAAGGCCGCTCACCGTCTCCCGCCGCCCGCCCAGCGCCTCGGTTAAGCGTTTGATCTCGGCCAGGCCACGGGTGATCAGTGCCGCGCGCGGGTTAGAGCCCAGGCCTTGCCCTGCCGCGATCCCACAGGCGATGGCGATCACATTCTTAACCGCGCCACCCACTTCCACGCCGACGGGATCATCGGAGAGATAGGGACGGAAGTTCGGCGTTCCGAGCGTCAGCGCCACCTGCGCGGCCAGCCCCATGGGCATCCTTGCCGGATCGGCCATGGAGGCCTCATCTGCGGCAATGGTTACCGCCGTGGGCTGCCCCTCAGCCACCTCGGCAGCGAAGCTGGGCCCGGACAGCACCGCCCAGGGACGCCCTGGCATCTCCTCGCTGACGATCTGGCTCATCAGCGCTCCGGACTCTGCCTCGATGCCCTTGCTGCAGATCACCACGGGAATGCGCGGTGCCAGCAGGGCCTCCACCTCGCGGGCCAGCGCGCGCAGGAACTGCGAGGGCACCACCAGGAGCACCAGGTCGGCGGCAGCCAGGGCCTCGCCCAGATCGCTGCTGACCGTAAGAGACTCGGGCAGTCGATGTTCCGAAAGGAAGGGATTGCAGCCGGTCGCGCGAATCGCCTCCACGGCCTCGGCCTCGCGCACCCACAAACTGGTGGCGCTGCCAGCCCGCTCCGCAGTGAGCGCCAGGGCCGTGCCCCAGGCGCCGCCGCCCACGACGGCCACCCGCCGAAACCTCGGCTGCTCAGCGTGCCCATCTTGTTCTGCTCGTCTCACCTGAACCTCCCGCCCTGCCTGCCTAGATGTTCTTCAAGACGATGGCGGCGGCTTGCCCCTTTTGTTGTCTCAGCAGGACTCGGGCGTTGCGCGCTTCTCAGCGGCGCGGGCGCCCCGGTGCCCCGCCTTCGCGCCGTTCCCGGCGCGGCCGCCCCTCACCGTCCCGCTGACGCTGCTCGCGCCGCGACGGCTCCGGAGGACGGGAAAGCTCTTCCTTGAGGTCGGCGATGCGCTTGTCCATCGCCTGGCGCAGGGCCGGCGCGGCATGCTGCTTCAGGGCAGCACGCTGCTGCTCCAGCTCCGCAAGCTGGCGCTGCTTCTCCTCCCGGGTCCGCTTGATCGGACGGTTGTCGGAAAGCTGGCCTTCGTAGCTGCGCATGACGATTGGTTCCCTGTGATAAAGCGGCTCCAGACACATTGAGCCGAAGCGAAGCGCCGGACCCTAGTCAGAGCACCGAGTCCCGTCAATTGAATGAAAGGGATGCTTCGCCGAGAAGTTCCACGGGCTGCTCAGATCAGGGAGGAGAATGGCTGGATTGCGTCAACTGTGGCGGCCAGCCCCTGCGCGCGCAGCGTGTCAAGATACTCCTGCGCAGATTTCGACGGGTTCCTGAGGCGAAGACGGACCGTTTGCAGTGCACCGAGAAAGGCAGACTGTGACCGGCGAAACTGTTGGGTCAGAAACAGGTCGGGATGATGTGCAACAATGCCCCACGCTTGCAGTGGATCAGCCGGGAAGTCTTTGAGGTTTGCAGTGACTATGATGTCAGCCTTGCCTTTGATAGCCGCCGCGAGGATATGTCGGTCATTGGGGTCCGGCAGGACCAGCGTTTCGATCAAGTGCTCGTACCCGGACACCAGCGCATCGCGGGTGTGGGCGTCCATCAAATCCCGCGTGCGCTCCAAGCGGTCTCGCGTGAGGTCGGAGCGGCTCCGCAACAGCGCGCGAATCCACTCTTCGTGTACTGCCGCAGACCATTTGGCCCGATAAAGATCGGAGACCGCGAGTTCCAAGAGAAGGTCGCGCAGCGGCGCCGGATAAAGGACTGAGGCATCGAGAAAGGCAACGGTGTGCCTCAAAACTCAGTAGCCCATGTCCAGTTCCTGGGCCTCTGCCGCGAGCGCATTGAGTACCTTGCGGCGATCAGCATCGATCGCCTCCTTGTAGCGCATGACGTCATCGAAGCGGACGCGTCGATGCGTGCCCACTTTGCGAAAGGGAATCTTCCTCTCTTCGAGGAGTTGGACTAGGAACGGCCGCGACACGTGCAATAGCTCTGCCGCCTGCTGCGTCGTGAGTTCAGCGTCGTGGTGCATGACGGACACGGGTCGGCCCGAAGCCATGCTTTCAAGGATTTCGGCCAGGAGCTTTACGGCCTCGGCCGGCAGTTCAATCGTGCTCTCCTGGGCTGCGTACCCCGCTCGCAAAGTCAAGGTTTCCCCTGGTTGGATGACCCGAGCCAAGCGCTGCAGCGAATCACGGGCGAGATCCGCCTCCCCCCGGGAGGAAGCCGCATTGGGCATCGCTTCGGCAACCATGAACGCTCTCCTTTCGATCCGCATTCAAGCTACCGCTCCTTCCGCTCAAACGCAATATTCGAAACGAAAGAACCCACCAAAATGCCCGTGCAGATCGCCGCTACATCGGGCAGAGGCTGCTAGCTGACCAAACCTCGATTTTAGGCTAACGCGCCATCACTCTTGCGAAAGCAAGCCCTCCACCGCGGCCGCCTGGCGCAGCAGATCGGCATCATTGCCGTTGCGTCCCATCAGCATCAGGCCGACCGGCAGGCTCCCTGGGGGATGACAGGGCAGGCTGATCCCGCAGAGGTCGAGCATGTTGCCCACGGTCGGGTTGCGCAGGATCAGCAGATTGAGGCGGGTGTATGCCTCATCGCTCTCCAGACTGTCGATGCGCGGTGCCACAATCGGGACGGTGGGCGTCAACAGGGCGTCCCAGTCGCGCAGGCGCCGCTCGGCCGCCTGGATTAAGGCCCGGCGCCCCTCAAGCAGGTCGATATAGTCCGCCGCGGTCATGGCCGCGCCCCGCTCGATCCGGCTGCGCACACGCGGATCATAGCGCTCCCCGGCTCGCCCCAGGAGTTCGCGGTGCCAGTGCCAGGATTCCGCGGCCGGAAAACCGCCCTTGGCGCCCAGTGCCGGCAGCTCGTCCAGTTCCGGGAAGTCGATTTCCTCAATGGTCACGCCGGCGGACGAGAGTCGTGTGAGTGCAGACGAGAAGGCCGCGGCCACAGTCTCGTCCATCTCCTCCAGCATGTAGTGGCGCGGCAGGGCGAAACGCAGACTGCGGAGCGGACGCGCCGTCAGCTCCGGCGGGCGCTCCCCGGCCATGATTGCATCCAGCAGCGCGCAGCAGGCGACGCTGGGCGCCAGCGGCCCGATGGAATCGAGACTGGCGGCAAGCGGCAGCGCGCCCTCCAGGGGCACCCGGCGCGCCGTTGGCTTGAAGCCGACGAGACCGCAGAGCGCCGAGGGAATGCGAACCGAGCCGCCGGTATCGCTGCCGATGGCCGCGACCGCCATGCCATCGGTCACCGAAACCGCCGCGCCCGAAGAAGAGCCACCGGGAATGCGGCTGCGGTCGACGGGATTGCCGGGCGTACCATAGTGCGGGTTGAGCCCGAGGCCGGAATAGGCGAACTCGGTCATGTTCGTGCGGCCCACCAGCACCGCGCCCGCAGCACGCAGGCGGGCGATTGCCGGCGCGTCCTGCTGCGCCGGCGGCGCATTGTCGAGGGCCTGCGAACCGGCACGGGTCACCTCGCCCGCCACGTCGAAGAGGTCCTTGATCGATATGGGAATTCCGGCCAACGGTCCGGCGGCGGCACCAGCGGCGCGCAAGGTGTCGGCCGTCTCGGCCTGGGCCAGGACCTTGTCACGATCCAGACTGACGAAAGCCCGTGCGCCCTCCCCTTGCGGATCGGCAAAGCGCTCCAGCGCCTCTTCGGCCAGCGCCCGGGCGCTGATTTCGCCCCGTTTCAGGCGCTCCGATACCGCCGCGATTCGTCCCAGGCCCTGCATGACACGCCCCCTTTTCTCGCTCGATTCTGCAGGCAAGAGGTTTGCCTCTTTTCCAGGGCTCTGTCACCTTCCGGACCCATGGACACGACGGAATTGGACAGGCTGCGAAGCGAGGGCAAGGCGGGGCTCGCCCGGGCGCTCGCGCGCATCGAGCGCCGGCCGCAGGCACCAGACGTTCTGGCCCTGCTCGATGCGGCCTGGCACCGGCCGCAAGGCCATATCCTGGGCATGACCGGCCCGCCCGGTGTCGGCAAATCCACGCTGACCGGCGCCCTGCTGCGGCGCGCGCGTGCCCAAGACAAAAGCGTCGCTGTGATCGCCGTCGATCCCTCCTCCAGGCGCTCCGGCGGCGCGCTGCTGGGCGACCGTGTGCGGCTCCTCGCAAATCCGGAGGACCCGCAGCTCTTTGTGCGCTCCATGGCGGCACGGGATCGACTGGGCGGCCTGGCCAGCCTCACCTGGAGCGCCGCGATCCTGATGCGCGCGCTCTTCGATGAGGTCATCGTGGAGACGGTGGGGGTCGGGCAGTCGGAAACCGACGTAGCCGGTCTGGCCGACAGCGTGCTTTTTTGCGTGCAGCCCGGCAGCGGTGACTCGCTGCAGTTCATGAAGGCGGGGATCATGGAAATCCCTGACGTGGCGGCCGTGACCAAGGCCGATAGCGGCCCCGCGGCGCGCCGGGCGCTGGAAGACCTGCGCGGCGCCTTGTCTCTGGTCGAGAGCGAAGACCACTGGCCGGTGCCCTGTCTGGCTTGCTCGGCGGAAACGGGCGAAGGCCTGGAGGAACTGGAAGCGGCCCTGCGGAGCCACCGGGACTGGCTGGAGGGCGATCAACGCCTCGCCTGCAAGCGCGAGGCACAGGCGGAGGCCTGGTTGCGCAGTGGGCTTTTGGAAGACTTCGGCCGGCGTGGCTATGCCCGCGTTGCCGACTTTTTGGGACAAACCGAGGGATCGCCCTTTCGTCGCCGCACCGCCTGCGAAGCCGCCTTGACGCAGGAAGCGGCAGCGCCGAACCAGGCTACAGCGGCGGGTTGATCAGCAGGGCATCGTCCCTGCCGCCATCCACGCGCACCCGCTCCCCCTCAAGCGTCAGGCGGCCCTCGGCCAGCAGGCGCAGGCAGTGCGGATAGAGCCGATGTTCAGCCTCCAGCACCCGCGCGGCCAGACGATCCGGATCGTCGCCGGCCAGCACCGGCACCGCCGCCTGGCCAATGATCGGCCCGCTGTCCACCTCGGTGCGCACGTAGTGCACGCTGCAGCCATGCAGCTTCACGCCGGCGGCAAGCGCCCGAGCATGGGTGTCCAGGCCGGGAAAGGCCGGCAGCAGCGAGGGGTGGATGTTGATCAAGCGATCTCGCCAATGATCCACGAACCAGGGCGTGACGATGCGCATGAAACCGGCCTGACACACCAGGTCCACGCCCGCAGCTTCCAGCGTTTCGGTCAGCGCTCGTTCAAAGGCTTCGCGCGAGGGGTAGGCCCGGTGCGATATGGTTTCTCCCGGCACGCCGGCTGCTGCGGCGCGCTGCAGCGCCTGGACGCCGGCGATGTTGGAGAGCACCAGGACGATCTCGGCCGGAAAGGCAGGGTCGGCGGCCGCATCAAGCAGGGCCTGCAGGTTGCTGCCGCGGCCGGATACCAGGACACCGACGCGCAGCCGCGTCACCGCGCCAGGCCTTCCAGCCGCACGCTTGCCGGTCCCGCGCGCTCTTCCAGGCGGCCGAGCAGATAGACCTCCTCGCCTGCCCCACGCAGCGCTTCGCTGACTGCGGCTTCGGCCTCGGGCGCGACCACCAGGACCATGCCGATCCCGGCATTGAAGGTGCGATAGAGATCGTCCGCCGGCACCTCACCCGCCTCGGCAAGCCAATCGAAGACCGCCGCACGCGGCCAGGTCGTCACGTCGATGCGGGCCGACAGGCCCTCGGGCAGCACCCGTGGCAGATTCTCCGGCAGGCCACCGCCTGTGATGTGCGCCAGGCTGCGCACGCCGCCTGCACGAATCGCTGCGAGGCAGGACTTCACATAGATGCGGGTCGGCTCCAACAGTGCCTCGGCCAGGCTCTGGCTCGGATCGAAGGGTGCCGGCGCCGCATAGTCCAAGCCCAGATCGGCCACGACTTTGCGCACCAGGGAGAAGCCGTTGGAGTGCAGGCCGCTGGACCCAAGGCCCAGCAGGATGTCGCCAGGGCGCGCCCCGCTGCCGTCGATCAGGTCTCCGCGCTCCACTGCACCCACCGAGAAGCCCGCGAGATCATAATCGCCCTCGGCATAAAGCCCCGGCATCTCCGCTGTCTCTCCACCCACCAGTGCGCAGCCGGCCTGGCGACAGCCCTCGGCGATGCCGGCTACGATGTCGCGGCCCTTCGCGGGGTCCAGCTTCCCGACGGCATAGTAATCCAGGAAGAAGAGAGGCTCGGCGCCCTGGACCACCAGATCGTTAACGCACATGGCCACCAGGTCGATGCCCACCGTGTCGTAGCGATCGGCGGCGATCGCGACCTTCAGCTTGGTGCCCACGCCGTCGGTGCAGGAGATCAGCAGCGGGTCCTGAAAGCCGGCTGCCTTGAGGTCGAAAACCGCACCGAAGCCGCCCAGCCCGCCGCTGACGCCCTTTCGGGTAGTGGACTTGGCCAGCGGCTTGATCGCCTCGACGAGACTGTTGCCCGCATCGATGTCGACGCCGGCGGCCCGATAGGTGCGCTCTGTCATGCTGCCTCGCGTTTGTCTCGCCCTTCGACTTGCGATAATCAGATAGGCGACCCTGCCCGCCTGCTTGTCGGGCAGGGCGGAGAATAAGCATTCCGAAAGGGCGTGCAATGTCGTTCCCGCGCTTCGTCGGCCGTCTGGCACTCCTGTTTTCCGCGCTGTTTCTGGCCCTGCCCGCCGCGGCCCAGGACCTCTACACCGTCCGCGGCGTCGCCGTCGAGGCCACGGCCTCCGACGCCACTCAGGCCCGCGAAGCGGCCCTGGCCATGGGGCAGAGTCGTGCCTTGCGGCGCCTCTGGGAGCGCCTGATCCCTGCGGACAGGATGGGCCAGGCCCCCTCGCTCAGCAGCGAGCGCATCCTCAACTTGATCGAGGATTTCGGCGTATCCAACGAGCGCAGCGGCGATGACCGCTATTCGGCCGAGATGAGCGTGCGCTTCAAGCCCGGTGAAGTGCGCCGCATCCTGCGCGAGGCCAACGTGCCCTACGCCGAGCAGCGCGGTCCGCGCCTTCTCGTCGTGCCGCTGTTCGCCGACTCCAATGGCACGCGCCTGTGGGAGGAACCGAACCCCTGGCGCGACGCCTGGGCACGCCGAACCGAGGCCGGTCTGGTGCCAATAGAGGTGCCGCTGGGCGATCTGAACGACATTGCCGCCATCGATGCCGCGCGGGCCGAAGCGCTGGACCGCGATGCCCTGGACGCCATTGCCGCCACCTACGACGCGGAGGAGGTCCTGGTCAGCATCGCGCGGCTGAGCGGCAATCCGCAAAGCGGAGATGCGGGATTGTCGATCGAACTACGGCGCATCGGGCCACAGCGCGACGGCGGTCTGGAAATGGCATCACTGCGCCAGCAGGACGGCGAACCGACCCGTCGTTTCTATGATCGCGCGGTGCAAGAGGTCGACGGCCGGGTGCAGGGCGAGTGGAAGCGCGCCAACGTCCTGAGCTTCGACCGGCAGGATGATTTGCTCGTGCGCGTGCCAATCAACAGCTTGCGAGACTGGGTGGAGGTGCGCCGCCGCCTGCAGGGCAGCAGCCGTGTCACTGGCCACGAAATCCGCCACCTCAGCCGCAGCGAGGGCATCGTCTCCCTGGCATTCGTGGGTGGCGAGGAGGAATTGTCCCGCGCCTTGGCAGCCCGGAGCCTGCGCCTTGAGCGCCTGCCCGAGGCACAGCCCGGCTGGCCGAGCTGGGAGCTTCATCTGCAGGCCGCCTATTCCGACTTCGGAGATAATGGAGCTGAAGCGCCATTGGTCGGCGTCGACGCCCCCGACGACCTCCGGCCGGAAGACGACGAAGGCGACCAGCGCCGGGCTGACGACGTCCTGCAGTGAAGCCGGCGGGTCTGCTGCCCTGGGTGCCGAACCTGATCACTCTGGCCCGCTTTCTGGCGGTGCCGGGGCTGGTCTATTTTGTGCTCCTGGGCCAGACGGCCGCCGCCTTCTGGATCTTTGTGGCAGCCGGTGTGTCGGATGCGCTTGACGGCTTGATCGCCAAGCGCTGGCACTGCGTCACCCGTTTGGGAACCTTCCTTGACCCCCTGGCCGACAAGGTTCTGCTTGTCGCGTCCTACGTCACCCTTGGCATGCAGGACTATATACCGCTCTGGCTGGTGATCCTTGTGGTCTCACGCGATCTCATGATTATCGGCGGGGCGGTCCTCTATCACCAACTGACGGACGACCTGAAGCCGCGCCCCTTGATGATCAGCAAGGTCAATACAGCGATGCAGATCCTCCTGGTTGCCGTTATCCTCGCCCAGCCCGGACTTGGCATCGCCCTACCGACAGTGATCGACAGCCTGCTGATCTGGGCCACCGGTCTGACCACACTGCTCAGCGGTGCGGCCTATGTCATCACCTGGGGCGGCGCCGCTATGCGTTCGGAGAATCGGGAATGAACGCGCGTTGGACGGCAGCATTCTGGGTTGTCCTTCTTGTCGTGTCGCTGCTGCTCCTGGACGCGCTTAGCGGAATTCTGCTGCCCTTTGTCGCCGGCATGGCCGTGGCCTACTTTCTCGACCCGCTGTGCGACCGCTTGGAGCGACTGGGTCTGTCGCGCACCCTGTCCACCTGGGTGGTGACGATCGTTTTCGGTCTGACCTTCCTGCTGGTGCTGGCCTTGATTCTGCCGGCCGCCGTGTCCCAGGTGGCCGATCTGGCTCAACGCCTGCCCAGCTTGGTCGAGCAGGCGCGCGGCGCGGCAGAACAGCTGCTCCAGCGCCTCGACTCGCGTATAGCCGGCGATCTTGTCGCCCAGGCCCAGGATGCCATGTCTGGCTCCGTCGGCAATGTCGCCTCCCTTATGGCTGAAACCGCAACGCGGCTGCTGTCCGGGGGCGCAGCGGTGATCAACATGCTGGGGCTGATCTTCCTAACCCCTGTCGTTTCCTATTTTTTGCTGCGCGACTGGGACCGGATGGTGGCGAAGGTGGATTCCTGGCTACCCCGCCCTCAGGCGCCGACCATACGCCGCCTGGCCCGCGAAGTTGACGAGATACTCTCCGGCTACGTCCGCGGGGTTCTCACCGTTTGCCTCGCCCTTTCGGTCTTCTATTCGGTGGGACTGACCCTCGTGGGGCTGCCATCGGGGCTGATCATCGGCCTGACCGCGGGAATGCTCTCCTTCGTTCCCTTTCTCGGCGCCGTGGTCGGCTTCCTGCTGTCCGTGGGACTGGCGCTGCTTCAGTTTGACGATTGGCTGAGGATCGGTGCCGTGATGCTGATCTTCTTTGCCGGGCAGGCGCTGGAAGGCAACGTGCTCACACCCAAGCTGGTGGGCGACCGCATCGGTCTGCATCCGGTCATCGTGATCTTTGTTGTGCTGGCCGGCGGCGTCCTCTTCGGCTTCCTGGGCGTGCTGCTGGCCCTGCCGATCGCGGCCGTGCTCGGAGTCGGTGCGCGCTTCGCCCTGCAGCGCTATCTGGCCTCGCGCCTCTACCGCGGCGATCGTACCGGAACCCCGCCGCCATGAACGCGACGCAACAGATTCCCCTCGCGCTGGAACCTCGGCCGGCGCTGGGCCGGGAAGATTTCCTCGTGGCGCCCTGCAATGCGGTGGCCGCCGGCTGGATCGACGCCTGGCCCGACTGGCCGGTGCCACTGGTTACCCTGGTTGGTCCCGCGGGGAGCGGCAAGACGCATCTGGCCCAGGTCTGGCGCGCGCGCAGCGGAGCGGCGGAACTCGATCCGGCCACAGGCGATGCCGCAGACCTGACCGAGGCCTTGGGCGAGGCCCATGCCGCGGTGGTAGACGATGCCGAACGCCTGGCCGGGCAGCCAGCCGGCGAACGCGGGCTCTTCCATCTCTACAACCTGATGCGCGAGCGGAGCGGGCATCTGCTCCTGACCGCGCGCCATCCGCCCTCGCGCTGGTCCATCACCTTGCCGGACCTTCGTTCGCGGCTGGAAAGCGGCGCCGTTGCTGCACTGGGCGAACCCGACGACGCCCTGATGGGTGCCTTGCTGGTCAAGCTTTTCGCCGACCGGCAACTGCGCCCCGGTGCCGGCGCGATCGACTATCTGCTGCTGCGCATGGAGCGCTCCCACGCCGCCGCCTGCCGGCTGGTGGCGCGGCTGGACCAGCGTGCATTGGCAGAACGGCGGGAACTGCGCCTGCCGCTGGTCCGGGCTGTCCTGGAGGAAACAGAACGGGAAGACGCCAGCGCCGAACGGAGCTGACGCACGTCCCGTCACACGGCAACAGCCGCAAGCCATATTACGTGAAGCGCAGCCTCGCACCCGGCAGATCGATGCCTTCGAGGCTGGTCTCCCAGGTCTCGCCCGGCGCAGCGTCGAAGGCACGGGTGAGCGTGCCGGTGGTGACCACTTCGCCGGCGGCCAGGGGCGGATTATAGGGGTCTCGGGGCAGCAGTTCCACGAGATGGCGCAGGGCGGTCAGCGGCCCGCCCAGCACATTGGTCGCCTTGCCCCGGTCCATCGGCTCGCCGTTGCGCTGTATAGCGATATCGAAGGCATGCAGTGCCTCGAGTCCCACCTCGCTTCCGGGCTTGCGCTTCGGCCCGACCAGCAGCGCTCCGTGCAGGCCGCCGCCGGCAATGGTGTCCGGCGCCGCGAAACGCCAACCAGGAAAGATCGACTGCACGATCTCGAAGCCATGCGACACCCAGTCCAGACAGGCAAAAAGGTCGCTTTCATCCATGCCCGGCTCCGGCGCCCGGCCCAGGCCCAGGATGATCTCCGGCTCGATCTTCGGCTCCGGCAGCCCCGACAGCGAGAAACCCTCCTGGACCTCAGCAAGATCCTGCAGCGTGCTGGCGTAGACATAGCCCCAGATCGGCTGATTGATCCCGAACTCCGGCCAGATGCTCCTGTTGGTGAAGCCGATCTTGCGGCCGACCACCGAGTCGCCGGCTCCCTCGCGCAGCACCCTGAGGCGCGCGCCCACACCATAGGCTTCGGTGATGTCCAGCCCCGGCTGGCTTTCGGTGAAGGGCGTGACCTGATCGCCGGTTCCGCGCAGCGCCAGAACCTGCTGCGCGAGGGTGTCGTGTTCGCTTGCTTGCATGGACGTGTGTCTCCGAAAGGGATCAGGCGGGCGCCAGCTGGCGGGGGCGTTCCTGGACCGGCAAGTGCACGATGGCGGAGAAGGCTCCGACACCGACGCCCACCCACCAGACCAGCTCATAGGAGTGGTAGAGGTCGTAGAAATGGCCGCCCAGCCAGACGCCGATGAAGCTGCCGAGCTGGTGGGAGAAAAAGACGATGCCGTAGAGCGTGCCCATGTAGCGCAGGCCATAGATGTGCGCCACCAAGCCCGACGTCAGCGGCACCGTCGCCAGCCAGAGCGAGCCCATCACCAGGGAGAAGAGGATCACCGTCGTCGGCGTCATCGGCACGAGAATGAACCAGGCCGCCACCACTGTCCGACCGGTATAGATCGCAACGAGGAGATACTTCTTGGGGAAGTAGTTGCCCAGCTTTCCGGCCAGCAGCGTGCCGCCGATGTTCGCTAGGCCGATCAGCCCGATAGCCCAGGCGCCCAGCTGCGAGGTATTGGTGATCCCCATCTGCGCCAGCGTTCCACCGGGATCAATCGCGCTGCACATCTCCGTCACGAAGGCGGGGAAGTGCGCCGTGACGAAGGCGAGCTGATAGCCGCAGGAGAAAAAACCAAGAAAGATCAGGAGGTAGCTGCGATCGCGCAGGGCGCGGCCCACCACCGTGCCCATGCTTTCCTCCAGTTCGCGACGCGTCGTCTTCTCCGGCGCACGCAGCATGGGCAGCAACAGCAGGCTGCCGACGACCACGGCAGCGAAAACCAAAAAGACGCCGGGCCACGCCATGAACTCCAGCAGGTAGCCGGCGGCCGGCGGACCGATCACCTGCCCGGCCGACCCCGCGGCGGTGGCGATGCCCAGTGTCATGGAGCGATGCTCGTCCGAGGCCGCCCGTCCGACGATCCCCAAGATCACGCCAAAACCGGTGCCAGCGACACCAAAGCCGATCAGCACGTTCCAGACCTGGTGCCCCTCGGGCGTCACCGACATCGCCGATAGCAGGAGCCCCACCGCATAGGTCAGTGCCCCCAGGATGATGGCCCGGCGGTCACCGAAGCGCTCACCGATGGCAGCGAAGAGCGGCTGCCCGATGCCCCAGGCCAGGTTCTGGATCGCAATCGCCAGCGAGAACTCCGCACGCGGCCAGTCGAACTCCGAGGCGATGGGGATCTGGAACACGCCAAAGGAAGCCCGCACTGCGAAGCTGAGCATCAGGATAAGCGAACCACCAATCAGCACCGGCGTGATCAGGGCCGCGGGAGAGGGTGCCGGCTTTGCTGGGGTCGTGGACATCGGGCTGGGGCCTTGGCTGGCGATGGGGATATGGGAGCCAATTAAGATCGGCGGCGCCCCGCTTGGCAAACAAGAATAGCGCGTGTCTCCCATGAGCACGGCTTATGCCAGAGCGAGCAACGCGCATCAGGTCGGGAGCTGTGCCAGCTCCTCCTCGATGCAGCGCAGCAGCTCGCCGCGGGACGATTCCTGCGGATTGTGCCTGAGATGGAACAGCAGGGTGCAGCCGAGATAGTAGGCCCGGCCCCGCTCCGCGGCTTCCTGCAGCTCCGGCGCAACGGCTGCCATCCGCTTATTGTAAGCCTCGAGCAGCTTGCTGCGACGCTTCTGGTAGGCGCTTGCGACATGCCTGCGCGCAAACTGCGCCAGGATGCAGCCGACATCGAAACCGGGCCGGCCGATGCTGGCCTCTCCCCAGTCGATCAGTGTCAGGCGCTTCCCAGACTGGAGGAGGTTCTTTCCGCTGAGGTCCAGATGGCAGATGCAAGGTGCATCCTCCTGCACCTGACGCTCCAGCGCCGAAAGCGTCCGCCTGATGGCGAACAGTCGCTTCATCTCACTCCAGCCAACACCGCGCAGCGTGCCCAGGTGGAAGGCATTGTGGCGGAAGCCCTGGCGAAATCCTCCGAGACGGCCCGGCGCGGCGAAGTATTCCATGGGGCCGAGCACCTCTCGTTCGCCCGACGACAGGCCGCCCAGCCAGCGGCTGCTGGAGGCTTCAAGTGCGACGATACCCTTGGACAGCGGCCCCAGCACACGGCCCAGCCCGGGGATCTTCCCCGCAACGCCCTCCATGATCAGGCGATCTTCGCGCCCGAAGCGACCGGAATAGAGCAGTCGCGGCATGTCGAGGGGTGCCAGGTCGATATGAGGCGCGACGCGATTGTAAAACATCACCTCGCGGGCCGGGCTGCCGCAGATCCCGACGCGTAGCCGCTTCTCCACCACGAACGCGGGCGCCGAATCTGGTGCCCCCTCCCCGACCGCTGCAGCCAACTCGTGACGCAGCACCGCCTTCACCCGCCGGCCGCCGTGGCGCAGCGGCTCGCTGGCCCTTACGGCGCCAATGGCGGCTCGGATATCCGCTGGGAAGTCACTGTCCACTGTGCCGGCCTATGCTGCTTTCGGGCCGGAGGAAGGAGCAGTCAGGACGCGTTTCAGGATCACCTCGACCGATTGTTCATTTGGACCGGCTGGTCTTCAAAGCCGTGACTGCGACTCGGTCCGCTCTTAGGCTGCGATTTTCCACGCTCTGCCGCCTCGGGCAACGACAAAGACCTCGTCGAAGCGCCTGCATAGCGGGTTGTGCCGGGTATTCGCGTCCTTTCGACAACAAAATTCTGGTCAGAATGTGGGTATCCAGACTAGCTTCTGAGCCGTTTCACGGGCAAAGGCAGGACTGGCTTCCACAAGGCGAAAGCTGGTGCTGGTCACGGCGCCGAAGGAACCCGCGTCGCAAGGCGGAAGACGAGGGGAAACGACCGGGCACATCGGGGGTGTCGGTCGCCGCGGCTCGCAAGAGCTGGTGGCCAGTGCATTCCTCATGACGATCTCAGAGCTGTTTCCTTGACCCATGAGTGGCAGGGCCGGCCAGGCACTGCTGCGGTCAAGGGCGCCGCGCAATCAGGGGGCAGGCATGCTGCAGAACTACTTCAAGCTGGCTGAGCACGGCACCAACGTGCGCACCGAGGTGCTGGCCGGACTCACAACCTTCCTGACGATGGCCTACATCACCATCGTTAACCCGGCGATCCTGTCCGATACCGGCATGGATTTCGGTGCGGTCTTCGTGGCCACCTGTGTGGCGGCGGCCATCGGCACGCTGATCATGGGGCTCTATGCCAACTATCCCATCGCCCTGGCGCCGGGTATGGGACTGAACGCCTATTTCACCTACGGCGTCGTCCTCGGCATGGGCTATGAGTGGCAGGTGGCGCTGGGCGCGATCTTCCTCTCGGCCATCCTCTTCATCATCATCTCGGTACTGCCGATCAGGGAATGGATCATCAACGCCATTCCCAAAGAGCTGAAAATGGCGATCTCGGCCGGCATCGGGCTCTTCCTGGCGATCATCGCGTTGAAGAATGCCGGCATCGTCGTTGATCACCCGGCCACATTGGTTTCGCTGGGTGACCTGACCGCCTGGCCGGCCATCTTGGCCATCGCCGGCTTCATCCTGATGGTCGCACTGGATTCCCGCCGGATCCCCGGAGCGGTGGTGTTGGGCATTCTCGCCACCACGGCCGTGGGCGTGGGCCTGGGGGTCTCGCCCTTCCAGGGCATCATGGACACCCCGCCGGACCCCAGCCCGACCTTCCTCCAGCTCGACCTGGCAGGGGCGTTCCAGATCGGTCTGGTGACCATCGTGTTCACCTTCCTCTTCGTCGATCTCTTCGATACCGCCGGCACCCTCGTGGGCGTGGCGCATCGCGCCGGACTGCTGGATGCCCAGGGTCGGCTGCCGCGGCTGCGCAAGGCGCTGCTGGCCGATTCCTCGGCGTCGGCCTTCGGCGCCCTGCTCGGCACCTCGACCACCACCTCCTACATCGAAAGCGCCGCGGGAATTAAGGCGGGCGGTCGCACCGGCTTGACCGCCGTTGTCGTGGCCATTCTCTTCCTGCTGTGCCTTTTCTTCGCTCCGCTGGCCCAGACCGTGCCGGGCTATGCCACTGCACCGGCGCTGCTCTTCGTCGCCTGCCTCATGGCTCGCGGCCTGTCGGAGCTGAACTGGGAGGACCCGACGGTCTACGCGCCGGCCGTGGTGACGGCCTTTGCCATGCCAGTGACCTACTCCATCGCCGACGGCATCGGCATCGGTTTCATCACCTACGCCGGCATCAAGATCGTCAGCGGCCGCTGGTCCGAATGCCCCTTGGCCGTCCTGGTCATCGCCGTGCTCTTCGGCGTGAAGTTCGCCTTCCTGTAAAGGCAACAGCGGATCGCGCCCGGGCTCTTTCCGGGCGCGATCCAGCGCCGTTCCCGGCCAATCGAGAATCGCGCAGAATCCGGGTGACGTCGCTCGGGGACTTCGGCTATAAACCTATGGCTGCGCGCGCCAACGTGTGCGTGCAGGGAGATGGCCCAAGCTCGTGGAGGAGCGCCCCACCTCCGGCCCGGTGAACGAAGGCTGGAGGGGCTACCAAAGCGATGGCGGAAGCTTCGCAGGCTGGCAGGTTCGCTTCTGGCGCACCTGCCATTTTTTTGCGTGCGAGCGCTCAGCCGGCGACCATGTCACGGAACGAGAAGAGTTCCAGTTCGACCAGCAGATAGATCACGCCCCAGACCACGAAAGACAGCAGGGTTGTGGCGATCACCTTGCGCCAGAGCATGGGCTTTTCCGGCGCGCCAGGCTCGTGCCCCGGCTCCGGGTTTTCCACTGGCCGCACGCCCCAGGGCAGCACCATGAACAGCACCACCCACCAGACGCAGATAAAGACGACAAGGGCGTTGAGCCACGTCATGGGCGCCTCCTCACACCTGCTCCAGCTCGATCAGGGAGCCGCAGAAGTCTTTGGGGTGGAGGAAGAGAACGGGCTTGCCGTGCGCGCCGATCTTCGGCTCTCCGTCACCCAGCACCCGCGCGCCCTGGGCCTGCAGTCGGTCGCGCGCGGCCAGTATGTCCTCCACCTCATAGCAGATGTGGTGGATGCCGCCGGCCGGGCTCTTGGCAAGGAAACCGGCAATGGGTGAGTTGTCGCCGAGGGGGTGCAGCAGCTCGATCTTGGTGTTGGGCAGCTCCACGAACACCACAGTGACGCCGTGATCCGGCTCGGCCTGGGGCGCCGAGACACGCGCGCCCAAGGTGTCGCGATAGGTTGCCGCCGCCGCCTCGAGATCCGGTACTGCAATGGCAACGTGATTCAGCCGTCCAATCATCCAATCACCGTCCTTCGATCGCTTGGTTAGACCGGATTCACTCGCTCTAATCCAGCCGGATAAGCTGTACCTCGACCACCGGCTTCTTGCCCAGGGCGCGCTGGAAGGCGCGACGTACCGCCACACGCACCGCCTCGCTCAGCAAGCCGTCCTGGCGGCGATCATGACGGGAGAGGCGATGCAAGGCCTGCTCGATGGCCTGCACGGCATCGGCCTCCACCTCCGGCTCTTCCTCTGCATCGTAAAGTCCTTGCGCGGCAAAGCGCGGCTCCACCAGCAGGCCGCCGTCGCCATCCACCACGACCGTCACCGCCGCGGAACCGTTGTAGACCATGCGCCGGCGATGGCGCAGCACCGGCGAATCAACGGGCCGCAGCACATTGCCGTCGAGTGCCAGACGCCCGGAATGGACATGGTCGACCACCGTCGCTTCGCCCGGCGCCAACTGCACCATGGCCCCGTTCTGAGCCAACACCACTTCCGGCACCTGGCAGGTTTTGGCCAGTTCGCCATGGGCATGCAGGTGCCGCGCCTCGCCGTGTACCGGAACCGCAATGCGCGGGCGCACCCACTGATACATGTCGGAGAGCTCGTCGCGGCAGGGATGGCCGGAAACATGGATCGGCGTTTCGTCATCGGCGCTCACCACCTCGATACCCCGTCGGGCAAGCAGGTTGTAGAGCGACTGGATGGACTTCTCGTTGCCGGGAATCACCCGGGAGGAGAAGAGCACGGTGTCGCCCTCCTCCAGCGTCACCTCCGGATGATCGTCGTTGGCAATGCGCCAGAGCGCCGCCCGCGGCTCGCCCTGACTGCCGGTACAGAGCAGCAACACCTCCTCGCGCGGCAAATAGCCGATGTCCCGCTCATCGAGGATCGGCGGCAGATCCTGGAGGTATCCGGACTCGCGCGCCGCGGCGACGATCCGGTGCATGGAACGGCCCACGAGCGCGACCTGCCGCCCATGTGCCTCAGCGACACGCATGACCGTCTCGAGCCGCGCAACATTGCTGGCAAAGCAAGCCACGGCCACCCGGTTCTTGCACTCACCCACCACCTTCTCGAGAGCCTCGCGCACATCGAGTTCAGATCCGGCCCGGCCCGGCGTCAGCACGTTGGTGCTGTCACAGACCATGGCCAGCACCCCTTCTTTGGCGACATCACGCAGGCGCTGGGCATCGAAGTCCTCGCCCACCAGTGGGTCCGGGTCCAGCTTCCAGTCCCCGGTGTGCACCACTGTGCCGCAGGAGGTGCGGATCACCAGCGCATTGGGCTCGGGGATCGAATGGGTCAAGGTCACCAGCTCGATGTCGAAGGGGCCCAGCTCGAAGCGGCTGGACAGCGGAATCTCGATGATCTCCGGCGCGTCCTCGACCCGGTCGTCCTTCAGCTTGCGCCGCAACAGGGCCGCAGTGAAGGGCGTGGCGTAGACCGGACAGCGCAGATACTGCCAAAGGTAGGGCACGGCTCCCAAGTGATCCTCGTGGCCGTGGGTCAGCACCAGCCCGACGAGCTTGTCTGCCCGCTCCACGATGAAATCAGGGTCGGGCATCACCACCTCGATCCCCGGCAGGTCATGCTCACCGAAGGCGACACCAAGATCGACCATCAGCCATTTGCCGGCATGGCCATAGAGATTGAGGTTCATGCCGATTTCGCCTGTGCCACCCAGCGGCAGGAAGAAAAGGTCCTTCTTGCCCGGCGTGGCCGGATCGGCGATGCGTGCGAGTTTTGGGTTCATGCCACCTCGTTCTGCTGGGGCGCGCAAGCCTAGGCCGCAGACAATCGCGCCCGGTGGAAGCTCTAGTTACGAGCGAAGGTCAGGCGCTGCGGCCGCAATGGGCTTCGTAGAGCAGCCGGACGCCGCGCAGCGTCAGGTCAAGATCTACATGATCAATGGCCTCGGTTACCGTCTCGAACAAGGGGGCGAGGCCACCGGTGCCCACCACGGTGTGTTTGCGCTGCCTTTCGCGATCAATGCGAACGATGACGCCCTCGATGAGGCCGACATAGCCCCAGAAGACACCGGATTGCATGGCGGACAGGGTATCGTCCCCCACCACCTGCTCCGGCTTCTCCACCGTGATGCGCGGCAAGCGGGCCGCCGCAAGATAGAGGGCCTCCAACGAGAGATTGATGCCCGGCGCGATCACACCGCCGCTGTAGCCACCATCGGGATCGGTAACGTCGAAGGTGGTGGCGGTGCCGAAATCGACGATGATCATCGCCCCTTCATAGGCGTCGTGCGCCGCCTTCGCGTTGGCGATGCGATCGGCGCCCACTTGGTCCGGTCGTGACAGGCGGATGGCGATCCCGGCGCTGGGCAGGGTGTCGCGAACGGTGACCGGATCGCAATTGAGATACTGCCGGCAAAGCTGGCGCAGCGCCCGGTCGGCCGCTGGAACGACATTGGAGATCGCCACAGCGGTGATGTCGCGGGGCGTCAGATCAATCAGCTGCATCAGCTGAGTAAGCCAGACGGCATGCTCGTCGACCGTACGCCGTGCATCGCTGGCGCAGCGCCACTGCGCGACAAGCCGCTCACCGTCGTAGATTGCGAACACGCCGTTGGTGTTGCCGTAATCAATGACCAGCAGCATCGGTCCGCTCCGACAGGAATACCTCGCCGCTGGCGATGCGGCGCCGCTCGCCACCCTCCAGTTCCAGGATCAGATGGCCTGATTCATCCAGATCCCGGCAGACACCGGTCAGCATCTCGCGCGGCAGGCGCACCTCGATCCGCTCGCCGATGCCAGCAGCGTGGCGCAGCCAGGCCTTGCGCACCGGCGCAAAGCCGTCGTCCAGCCAGCGGCTCACCCAGGAGAGGAAGTGGCGCCCGAAGGCCTCGAGAAGCTCCACCTCCGTCACATCTTTCGGCACGCCCTCGTAGTGCATCGAGGTGGCCGTGTACATGAGTTCGCGTGGGAAGTGGGCGACGTTCACCCCGCAGCCCAGGAGCAGATAATCGAGCCCGCCGTCAGGCGTCGAGCGCAATTCCATCAGAATGCCAGCCACCTTGTTGCCGTGCAGCAGCACGTCGTTGGGCCACTTGAAGGTCGTTTCCACCGGCGGCGAAACCGCCCCAATGGCATCGGACACTGCTACGGCTGCCAGGAAGCCGAGCTGTGCCGCCTCGGCCGGCGGGCAGTCAGGACGCAGCACCAGGGTCAGGTAGAGGTTGCCGCGCGGGCTTTCCCACTGTCGGCCCAGACGCCCGCGCCCACCGCTCTGCTCACGCGCCCAGACCAAGGTGCCGTCCTCGGCGCCCTCCTCCTCGGCAAGGCGTCGGGCCTCATCCATGGTCGATCCAACGCTGTCCAGGGCGACCAGCCGGTAGACCGGCGGCAGCCGCGGATCCGCGCGATCGACCGGCGTGTTCATCGGCCAGCGGAGGTGAGCGCCTCGGCCGCCGTGGCAGCACCGTCCACGATGGGGCCGGGGATCAGGACAAAGAGGACGATCACGAGCGTGCTGATGGCAAGCACACTGGCAAGTTCGCTGCCCACCGGCTTGTCGAAGGCTTCCACCGGCTCATCGAAATACATCACCTTAACGATGCGCAGGTAGTAGTAGGCTGCCACCACGCTGGCCAGCACACCGATCACTGCCAGTTCGAACAGACCTGCCTCGACCGCCGCCATGAAGACATAGAACTTGCCGAAGAAACCAGCCAATGGCGGGATACCGGCCATGGAGAACATCAGCGCGGCCATGGCCAGCGCCATCAGCGGGTTGGTCTTGCTCAGCCCCTTAAGGTCGTCCATCGCTTCCACCGCTCGCCCGTTCACCCGCATGGCAAGGATAACGGCGAAGACACCCACGGTCATGAAGAGGTAGATGGCCATATAGACGGCCACGCCGCGCACACCCGCCTCGCTGCCCGCCGCCAGGCCGACCAGAGCAAAACCCACGTGACCGATGGAACTGTAGGCCATCAGGCGCTTGATGTTGCTCTGAACGATGGCCGCAAAGGAGCCCAGCAGCATCGAGGCCAGGGCGATGAAGACCACGATTTGCTGCCACTGCGCCACCAGGTCGCCGAAGGGGCCCATCAACACGCGAACCAACAATGCCATGGCCGCCACCTTGGGCGCGGCCGCCAGGAAGGCGGTGACCGGCGTGGGCGCACCCTCGTAGACGTCGGGGGTCCACATGTGGAAGGGCACGGCAGAGATCTTGAAGGCCAAACCCGCAGCGATGAATACGATGCCAACGATCAGTCCAATCGAAGGCGCGTCCTCCTGCGACGCAAAGACCTGCGCCAGGACATCGAAGCTGGTTGAGCCGGTGAAGCCGTAGACCATGGACATGCCGTAGAGCAGCATGCCGGACGCCAGAGAGCCGAGGACGAAGTACTTCAGGCCAGCCTCTGAGGAGCGCAGACTGTCACGGCGGAAGGCGGCCACGACATAGAGCGCCAGGGACTGCAGCTCCAGGCCCATGTAGAGGCTGATGAGATCATTGGCCGAGATCATCATCAGCATGCCGACGGTGGCCAGCACCAGCAGGACCGGGAACTCGAACTGGTTCATCTGTTCCTGTTCGAGGCCGCGCAGCGCCATGACGATGGTCAGTGCCGCACCAATCAGCACCAGCACCTTCATGAAGTCGCCAAAGCCGTCGTTCAGGAAGAGACCGTTGAAGGCCACCGTCCCGCGCCCGTCGCCCAGATAGATCAGCGCGCCGGCAAAGGCCAAGGCAGCCACGGCGAGCAGCCCGATGGAACGGGTGGAGATGTCGCGCATGAAGACGCCCAGCATCAGCAGGATGATGGCGGTGCCGGCCAGGAAGAGTTCCGGCAGGGCGGCGACGATATCGGCTCCGATGCTCACGGGGCTCCTCCTCAGCGCAAGGGCAGCAGGTGCGCCAGCATATCGGGCGCGCCCGGCTCACCCAGGGCGAGCTGATAGTTGGTTATGAGATTCTCGACGGACGCCGACATCACATCGAGGACCGGCATGGGGTAGATCCCGAAGAGAACAGCGAGGATGATCAGCGGCGCGAAGACCACCTTCTCCCGCCAGTTCATGTCCAGCATCCGGCGGACATCCTCCTTGGAGATGGTCCCGAACACCGTCCGACGATACAGCAGCAGCATGTAGGCGGCGCCCAGCACCATGCCGCTGGCCACCAGCAAACCCAGCCAGGTGGAGACCTGGAAGGAACCCATGATCACCAGAAACTCGCCGACGAAGCCCGTCGTCCCGGGCAGGCCGACCGAGGCCAGCATGAACACCATGAAGACGAAGGCATAACGCGGCATGTTCTGGGCCAAGCCGCCGTAGCGGGCAATCTCGCGGGTATGCAGGCGGTCGTAGACCACGCCGACACAGAGGAAGAGCGCGGCCGAAACCAAGCCGTGGCTCAGCATCTGGAAGATCGCGCCCTCCACGCCCTGTTGGGTCGCGGTGAAGATGCCCGCGGTGACATAGCCCATGTGCGCCACGGAAGAGTAGGCGATCAGCTTCTTCATGTCGCTCTGGGCCAGGGCGACCAGGGAGGTGTAGATGATCGCGATCACCGACAGCGCAAAGACCAGCGGCGTGAAGTAGGCCGTGGCATCCGGCAGCATCGGCATCGAAAAGCGCAGGAAACCATAGGCCCCCATCTTCAGCAGCACGCCGGCCAGGATGACCGAGCCCGCCGTCGGCGCTTCCACGTGGGCGTCCGGCAGCCAGGTGTGCACCGGCCACATGGGTACCTTGACGGCGAAGGAGGCGAAGAAGGCCAGCCAGAGCCAAGTCTGCATTGACGCCGGCACCTGTACCTCGTTGATCAGCGTCGGGATGTCGGTGGTGCCCGCCGTGAAATAGAGGCTCAGCATGGCGATCAGCATCAGGACCGAGCCGGCCAGGGTGTAGAGGAAGAACTTGAAGGCCGCATAGACCCGGCGCGGCCCGCCCCACACGCCGATGATCAGGAACATCGGGATCAGGACGCCTTCGAAGAAGATGTAAAAGGCGACGAAATCCAGGGCGCAGAACATGCCCACCATCAGCGTCTCGAGGACGAGGAAGGCGATCATGTATTCCTTCACGCGCTTCTGCACCGCATCCCAGCTCGCCAGCACGCAGAGCGGCGTCAGCAGTGTGGACAGCAGCACGAAGGGCATGGAGATCCCGTCCACACCCATGTGATAGGCGATGCCCAGCGAGGGGAACCATTCCGCACGCTCGACGAACTGGAACTCCGCCGTGCCACGCTCGAAGCCGAACCAGATGAAGAGCGACAGCAGGAAGGTGATCAACGAGGTCCAGAGCGCAACATAGCGGGCATTGCGCGCGACTACGGCCTCATCGCCGCGCGCCGCCAGGATGAAGGCGGCGCCGACCAGCGGCAGAAAGGTCACGAGGGAAAGTAGCGGCCAGGTACTCATTCTATCGGGTCCCCCGTCACCCCATCGTCCGGAACATGTACCAGGTGATCAGCAGGACGACGCCGATCATCATGGCAAAGGCATAGTGGTAGAGATAGCCGCTCTGCAGCTTGCCCGCGCGTGCCGCGAGATTGCGCGTCACCGAGGCCACGCCATCCGGCCCAAGCCCGTCAATCAGCGCACCGTCGCCGCTCTTCCACAGGCTGCGGCCAAGGTGGAAGGCGGGCCGCACGAAGATGCGATCGTAGAGTTCGTCGAAGTACCACTTGTTGAAAGAAAAGAGGTACAGCGGCCGCAGACGCTCAGCGAGCAGCCCCGGCAGCGAGGGCGCCATGATGTAGAACAGCCAGGCCAGGGCGATGCCGATGACAGTCACGACCATGGGCGCAGCCTTCACCCAGAAGGGAACGTGGTGTGCCTCCTCGATGATGTCGTGCAGCACCAGCAGCGAGTTGCCCCAGAAGGCCTCGCGGGCGTCACCCACGAAGTAGGGGTAGAAGACCGCGCCGGCGAGCACGGCGCCGATGGCCAGGACATAGAGCGGCCAGACCATCACCCGCGGCGACTCATGGGCATGCTCGTAAGCGTGCTGATCCGCGGGGCGGCCGTGGAAGGTCATGAACAGCAGGCGGAAGGAGTAGAAGGCAGTCAGCAGCGCCGCAACGATGCCGATCCAGAAGGCAAAGCCTCCGGCTGCGGACTCTGCAGCATAGGCCGCCTCGATCACGATGTCCTTGGAATAGAAGCCGGCGAACCCGGTCACACCCGGAATGCCGAAGCCCACCAGCGCCAGGCTGCCGATCCACATCAAGGCATAGGTCACGGGGATCTTGTTATAGAGCCCGCCCATCTTGCGCATGTCCTGCTCGTGGTGCATCGCGTGGATCACCGAGCCGGCCCCCAGGAAGAGCAGCGCCTTGAAGAAAGCGTGCGTCATGAGGTGGAACATGGCCGCCGAGTAGGCCGAGACCCCGATGGCGAAGAACATGTAGCCGAGCTGCGAGCAGGTGGAGTAGGCGATCACCCGCTTGATGTCGGTCTGGGTCAGGCCGACCGTGGCGGCAAAGAGCGCCGTGGCCGCGCCCACGTAGGTCACCACCTCGAGCGCCACCGGCGCATACTCGAACATCGGCGACAGACGGCAGAGCATGAAGACGCCGGCCGTCACCATGGTGGCAGCGTGAATCAGGGCCGACACCGGGGTCGGGCCCTCCATGGCGTCCGGCAGCCAGGTGTGCAGGCCGAGCTGGGCCGACTTGCCCATGGCGCCGACGAAGAGCAGCAGGCAGATGGCGGTCAGCGCGTGTGCCTCGATGCCGAAGATGGAAACGCTCGCATCGGCTTGGCCTTCCACCAGGCCGAAGACCACGTCGAACTGCACCGCACCGAACAGCAGGAAGGCACCGGCGATGCCGAGCGCGAAACCGACGTCACCCACGCGGTTCACCAGAAAGGCCTTGATGGCCG
This sequence comes from Aquibaculum arenosum, assembly GCF_029222965.1. Classification (GTDB taxonomy): domain Bacteria; phylum Pseudomonadota; class Alphaproteobacteria; order Kiloniellales; family DSM-21159; genus Aquibaculum; species Aquibaculum arenosum. The sequence continues at coordinate 54,533 of NZ_JARHUD010000010.1, forward strand.
CCGCATTGGCGCTTGGCTTTTCGTACCAGAAGCCGATCAGCAGGTAGGAGGCGAGGCCCACACCCTCCCAGCCGAAGAACATCTGCACAAAGTTGTCCGCCGACACCAGCATCAGCATGAAGAAGGTGAAGAGCGACAGGTAGGCCATGAAGCGCGGGATCGACTTGTCTTCCGACATGTAGCCGATCGAATAGATATGCACGATGGCCGAGACGATCGTGACAACGCAGAACATGATCGCCGTCAGCGTGTCCACCCGAAGCGCCCAGGACAGCTCGAAGGCGCCGCTGTCGATCCAGGTGAAGAGCTCCGTGGTGCGTGCGTTGCCACCCAGCGCCACATCGAAGAAGACGATGATGGAGAAGAGCGCAGCCAGCACCAGGCCGCCCGAGGTTACAAGCTGTGCCCCGCGGTCGCCCAGGCTGCGTCCGAAGAAACCGGCAAGGATCGCGCCGACCAGCGGCAGAAATACGATGGCTACGTCCAACACCGCCTCAGCCCTTCATCATGTTGATGTCTTCGACGGCGATGGAGCCGCGGTTGCGGAAATAGACCACCAGGATCGCCAGGCCGATGGCCGCTTCCGCGGCCGCCACGGTCAGGACGAAGAGGGTAAAGACCTGGCCAACGAGATCATTCAGGTGGGTCGAGAAGGCCACCAGATTGATGTTGACCGAAAGCAGCATGAGCTCGATCGACATCAAGATTACGATGACATTCTTGCGGTTCAGGAAGATGCCCAGGATCCCCAGGGTAAAGAGGATCGCGGCCACCGTCAGGTAGTGCCCCAGTCCGATCTCGAACATCACACGCCGCCCCCGCTCGGCACGTCCTTGAGTTCCACACCCTCGGCCCGCTGGCGCGCCACCTGCTTGGAGATCGACTGGCGGCGCACGCCCTCGCGCTGACGCAGCGTGAGCACGATGGCACCGATCATGGCGATGAGCAGGATGAGGCCGGCAGCCTGGAAGAGGTAAATGTAGTGATCATAGATCACGCGGCCGAGCGCCTCGGTGTTCGTGACCTGGGAGGGGTCGGGTATGGGCATGCCACTGCCCTCCACCGTCCCAGGTGCGAGCACCCAGGCACCCAGCACCATCACCAGTTCGACGAGGAGAATGAGGCCGACCAGTGCCCCAATGGGCAGGTACTGCAGGAAGCCCTGTCGGAGCTGCGCCACATTCACGTCGAGCATCATCACGACAAAGAGGAACAGCACCGCCACCGCACCGACGTAGACCACCACCAGGATCATCGCCAGGAACTCGGCCCCCATCAGCAGGAAGAGCCCGGCGGCATTGAAAAAGGCGAGGATGAGGAACAGCACGGAGTGGACCGGGTTGCGGGCCGAGATCACCATCACGGCCGAGGCAACCACCACTGCGGCGAAGAGATAGAAGACGAGAGCCTGGATTACCATCGCAGTGCTCCCCTTCCGATGACCGACGGCGTAAACCCGTTCATCCCCTCACTCTCTTCTCTTCCCTGGCCCCCGGCAGGTACGGCAGCCGCCGTCACCGATAGGGCGCGTCTTTGGCAATGTTCAGGGCGATCTCGTACTCCCAGCGGTCCCCGTTATCGAGGAGCTTCTCCTTGTTGTAGAAGAGCTCCGCCCGGGTCTCCGCCGCGAACTCGAAGTTCGGTCCCTGGACGATGGCATCAACCGGGCAGGACTCCTGGCAGTAGCCGCAGTAGATGCACTTGGTCATGTCGATGTCGTAGCGCGTGGTGCGGCGGCTGCCGTCAGCACGCGGCTCGGCCTCGATGGTGATCGCCTGCGCCGGGCAGATCGCTTCGCAGAGCTTGCAAGCGATGCAGCGCTCTTCCCCGCTGGGGTAGCGGCGCAGCACGTGCTCGCCGCGAAAGCGCGGGCTGAGCGCCCCCTTCTCATGGGGATAGTTCAAAGTCACCTTCGGCCGGAAGAAGTAGCGCAACGTCAGCCACATGCCCGACAGGAGCTCCGTCAGGAAAAGGCTGCGTACAGTGCGATCGACGAACGCCATGGTGTCGTCCTAACTCCTAAGCAATCCGTGGGCCAGCGGTCCGCAGACCCTGTCCCGGGGACCAAGGGGCAGCCTGCCCCGCCGCGGCGCGGGCGCTACCATAGTCTTGCAACAGGCCCTGGCAAGTCCCTGCCTCGTCCTGTGTCGCGCGCTGGCGCACACTTCGGCTCAGACTCTGGTTCACTGGGGCAACCAATCGAAGGTCACCAGAACGCCGGCGGTCAGCACGACCCACACGAGGGTAAAGGGCAGGAAGACCTTCCAGCCCAGCCGCATGAGCTGGTCGTAGCGATAGCGCGGAAAGGTCGCCCGCACCCAAAGGAAGCAGAAGAGCACCAGGGCAACCTTCAGGGCGAACCAGACGATTCCCGGCAGCCAGTTGAAAGGCACGATGTCGAGCGGCGGCAGCCAACCACCCAGGAAGAGGATGGTGGTGATCGCGCTCATCAGGATCATATTGGCGTATTCGCCAAGGAAGAAGAGCGCAAAACTCATCGCCGAGTACTCGACGAAGTAGCCCGCCACCAGTTCCGATTCGCCTTCCGGCAGGTCAAAGGGTGCGCGATTGGTTTCCGCCAGCACCGAAACGAAGAAGATCACGAACATCGGCAGCAGCGGGATCGCGAACCAGACGGTCTGCTGCGCCAGCACGATGTCAGTCAAGCGCAGCGAGCCGACGCAGAGCAGCACGGTGATGATGACGAAGCCCATGGAGACCTCGTAGCTCACCATCTGCGCCGCCGAGCGCAGCGCCCCCAGGAAGGGATACTTCGAGTTCGAGGCCCAGCCGGCCATGATCACGCCGTAGACACCCAGCGAGGAGATAGCGAAGAGGAAGAGGATGCCAACGTTGATGTCAGCGATCACCCAGCCTTCAGCCACCGGGATCACGGCCCAGGCCACCATGGCCAGGGCGAAGGTCAGGATCGGGGCCGCCAGGAACACGATGCGGTTGGCACCGGCCGGCAGAATCGTTTCCTTGAACAGCAGCTTCAGTCCGTCGGCAAAGGGCTGCAACAGGCCGAAGGGGCCCACGACGTTGGGGCCCTTGCGCAGCTGAATGGCCGCGATGACCTTGCGTTCGGCATAGGTCAGGTAGGCGACGGCCACCAGCAGCGGCACGACAATCGCCATGATCTGCGCAACGATGATCGCAAAAGGCCAGGCATAGCCGCTCCAGAAGTCAGTCACGACGCCCCTCCCCCGCGGCTGTGGCCCACGTGCTTCGCTTCATCCCTTCACCCCTCCGTCCCGGTCGCCGCGCGCTTGGGCAGCACGAAGATCTCCGTGCACTTTGCCATGGTCGGCGAAGCCCGGCTGATCGGGTCGGTCATGTAGAAGTTGTCGATCGGCAGTGCAAAAGGCGCCCCTGACACCTCGCCCTTTGCCCCGAAAGCCTCCCAGGCCGCCGGCTGCACCTCGTCGAGGCGGCCGAACAAGGGATTGGCTTCGATCAGCTTCTGCCGCAATTCACCGAGGTTGTCGTAGGGCAGAGGCTGGCCCACCACCTCAGAGAGCGCGCGCAGAATCGTCCAATCCTCGCGCGCCTCACCCGGCGGGAAGGTGGCCAGGCGGCCGAGCTGCACGCGGCCTTCCAGATTGACGTAGGTGCCGTTCTTCTCGGTGTAGGCCGCACCGGGCAGGATGACATCGGCGCGATGTGCGCCGGCGTCGCCGTGATGGCCCTGATAGACCACGAAGGCGCGCCCTAGGCGGCTCATGTCGATTTCATCGGCGCCGAGCAGCCAGACCAGGTCGATCTCGCCCTGCTCCGCCCCAGACAGGATGCCCTCGAGATCGCGGCCTTCCGGCCCCGGCAGGAAACCGAGGTCCAGACCGCCGACACGGCTGGCAGCGCGGCTCAGCACGTTGAAGCCGTTCCACTCTTCCGGCGCCTGCGGGCCGGCCATGCCGAAGCTCTCGGCCACCTCCCGCGCCAAGGACAGGATTGCCGCGCCGTCCGGCCGCGCCACCGCACCGCTGCCGAGAATCAGCATCGGCCGCTCGGCCTTGCGCAGCACCTCGGCGAAATCGCCCTCGCCGCGACCCAGAGCCTGCAGCGCGTCCAGACCGTCGCCCAGCGAGACCGTCTCATAAGTCAGATCCACCTGCGGGCCGATCACGCCGACCGGCAGGCCGTTCTGCAGGAAGCGCTTGCGGATGCGTGCGTTCACCAAAGCGGCTTCCCAACGCGGATTGGTGCCGATCAGCAGAACCGCATCCGCCTGCTCGATGCCGGCGATGGTCGTGTTGAAGAGATAGCCGCTGCGTGCCCGACTGTCGCTGCCAACCTTGGACCCGTCCTGGCGACACTCCAGGTTCTCGGAGCCGAGGCCGGTCATGAAGTCCTTGAGGGCTAGCATGGACTCGGCGTCGCAGAGGTCGCCGGCAATCGCCGCCATGCGCTCGCCCGAGAGCCCGCGCAGGCGCTCGGCCACCGCCGTCAGCGCTTCCTCCCAGGACACGGGGCGCAGCTTACCGTCGATGCGCAGATAAGGGCGGTCGAGGCGCTGACGCGACAGGCCGTCACGCGCATGGCGCGTCTTGTCGCTGATCCACTCCTCGTTCACGTCCTCGTGGATGCGCGGCAGCACACGCATGACCTCACGCCCGCGACTGTCGACGCGGATGTTCGATCCCACCGCGTCCATCACATCGACCGACAGCGTCTTGCGCAGTTCCCAGGGGCGGGCCGTGAAGGCGTAGGGCGCACTGGTCAGCGCCCCCACTGGGCAGATGTCCACCAGATTGCCGGACAGCTCAGAGTCGATGGCGCGTTCCAGCGTGGTGATCTCCGCGTCCTCGCCGCGGTTGACCATGCCGATGTCCTCGACCCCAGCGATCTCGGTCGCGAAACGTACACAACGCGTACACTGGATGCAGCGGGTCATGATCGTCTTGATCAGGGGACCCATGTACTTCTCACTGACCGCGCGCTTGTTCTCCTCATAGCGGCTGCGGTCGTAGCCATAGGCCATGGCCTGGTCCTGCAGATCGCACTCGCCGCCCTGGTCGCAGATCGGACAGTCCAGCGGGTGGTTGATCAGCAGGAACTCCATCACGCCGTTGCGGGCTTTTTCCACCGTCGGCGTGTCGGTGCGGATCACCATGCCGTCACCCACTGGCATGGCGCAGGAGGCGATCGGCTTGGGGGCGCGCTCCATCTCCACCAGGCACATACGGCAGTTGCCGGCGATGGAGAGGCGTTCGTGATAGCAGAAGCGGGGAATCTCCGCGCCGGCCATCTCGCAGGCCTGCAGCACGGTGATGCCGGCGGGCACCTCGATCTCGCGACCGTCGATCGTGACCTTGGGCATGTTCAACCTTCTCCTGGCGCCGCTTGCAGCGGCTTACTCCGCGGCGACCGGGGTGCGGCCGGCCTTGTATTCGGCGATGCGGCGTTCCAGCTCGGGGCGGAAGTGCCGGATGAGCCCCTGGATCGGCCAGGCGGCGGCATCGCCCAGGGCGCAGATGGTGTGGCCTTCGACCTGCTTGGTGACGTCGAGCAGCGTATCGATCTCTTCGACCTCGGCCTGGCCTTTCATCATCCGGCTCATCACCCGGTACATCCAGCCGGTGCCTTCGCGGCAGGGCGTACACTGGCCGCAGGATTCGTGCATATAGAAATGGCTGAAGCGCTGGATCGCCTCGACGATGTCCGCCGACTGGTCGATCACGATCACCGCTGCCGTACCAAGGCCCGACTGCGCCTCCCGCAGGGAATCGAAATCCATCAGCACGTCATCGCAGATCGTCTTGGGCAGACAGGGCACCGAAGAGCCTCCGGGGATGACGGCCTGCAGGTTGTCCCAGCCGCCGCGCACGCCGCCGGCATGCTTGTCGATCAGCTCGCGCAGCGGGATGCCCATTTCCTCTTCCACGTTGCAGGGCCGATTGACGTGCCCTGAGATGGAGAAGATCTTGGTGCCGGTGTTTTTGGGTCGCCCCAGCCCCTTCCACCAGGCGGCACCGCGCCGCAGGATGGTGGGAGAAACGGCAACCGTCTCCACGTTGGTGACCGTGGTCGGGCAGCCCCACACGCCAACCGCAGCCGGGAAAGGCGGCTTGAGGCGCGGCTGGCCCTTCTTGCCCTCCAGCGATTCCAGGAGCGCAGTTTCCTCGCCGCAAATGTAGGCGCCGGCGCCGCGGCTGACCTCGATGTCGAAGGCCCAGCCCGACCCACAGGCGTCGGGGCCGAGCAGACCCGCCTCGCGCGCCTCGGCAATCGCCGCCTCCAGGCGCTGGGTCGGCAGCCAGTATTCACCGCGGATGTAGATGTAGGCCTTGTGCGCGCCCATGGCGAAGCCGGCGATCACACAGCCTTCCAGCAGCATGTGCGGATCGTTGCGCATGATCTCCCGGTCTTTGCAGGAGCCGGGCTCGGATTCGTCGGCGTTGACCACGAGGTAGTGCGGGCGGCCGTCGTTTTCCTTGGGCATGAAAGACCACTTCAGACCCGCCGGGAAACCGGCGCCGCCACGACCGCGCAGTTCCGATTCCTTGATCTCCTCAATGATCTTGTCGCGTCCCAGGGCAACCAGGTCCTTCGTATTGGACCAGATGCCGCGCTTGCGCGCACCATCGAGACGCCAATCCTCAAGGCCGTAAAGGTTGAGGAAAACGCGATCCTTGTCCTGCAGCATCAAGCGCCCCCCTGCACTTCGGTCAGCGTGGTCAGGCCGCCTTCGGGCTCTGAGCTAACGCGGCCCTGCTGCGAGCCGGCCGCCGGCGTCTCCCCCTTGCGAAGGGCCCGCATGATCTCCTTAGCCTTCTCCGGCGTCAGGTCCTCGTAGTAGTCGCGGTCATTAACCTGGAACATCGGCGCGTTACAGCAGGCGCCCAGGCATTCAACCTCGACCACCGAGAAGGCACCATCTTCGCTGAGTTCACCGAAGCGGCTGGTCCCTGCCTCTTCCAGGCAGGCCTTGGAAATCTCGTCGGAACCGCGCAGCCAGCAACTTGTGGTGCGGCAGATCTGGATCTGGTGACGGCCCACGGGCTGGGTGTTGAACATGGTGTAGAAGCTGACGACCTCGTGCACCCGGATCGGCGCCATGCCCAGGAAGGAGGCCACGTACTCGATGGCCGGAACCGAGAGCCAACCACCGTTTTGCTCCTGCGCCAGGTAGAGCAGCCAGATGACCGCGCTGGCCTGCCGGCCTTCGGGATAGCGCGCGACGTAGCCCTTGGCCTTATCCAGGTTCTCCGGCGTGAAGGCGAAGTCCTCGGCCTTCGGCGGGATGTAGGTGGTGACCTTCATCGATCGACCTCTCCGAAGACGATGTCCATGGAGCCGAGAATGGCCACCGAGTCGGCCAGCATGTGGCCGCGGCAAAGGTGGTCCATCGCTGCCAGATGGGCGAAGCCCGGCGCACGGATCTTGCATTTGTAGGGACGGTTGGAGCCGTCGGAGACGAGATAGACCGCGAACTCGCCCTTGGGCGCCTCGACGGCCGTGTAGGTCTCGCCCGGCGGCACGTGATAGCCCTCGGTGTAGAGCTTGAAGTGATGGATCAGCGCTTCCATGGAGCGCTTCATCTCGCCACGGCGCGGCGGCGTGATCTTCTGGTTCTCCACCATGACCGGCCCGTCGGGCATCTTCTCGATGCACTGCTCGATAATGCGCAGCGACTGGCGCATCTCCTCCATGCGCACGAGATAGCGATCGAAGCAGTCGCCGGACTTGCCGACCGGAATCTGGAAATCCAGCTGGTCGTAGCACTCATAGGGCTGTGCCCGGCGCAGGTCCCAGGGCACGCCGGAGCCGCGCAACATCGGGCCGGTGAAGCCCCAGTCCAGAGCGGTTTCCACCGGCACGACGCCGATGTCCACAGTGCGCTGCAGGAAGATGCGGTTGCCGGTCAAGAGATCTTCCAGGTCGTCGATCACCTTGGGGAAGGACTCGCAGAAGCGTCCGATATCATCCAGCAGGCCGGCCGGCAGATCCTGGTGTACACCGCCCGGGCGGAAATAGGCCGAATGCAGCCGCGCGCCGCTGACGCGCTCATAGAACTCCATGATCTTCTCGCGCTCTTCGAAACCCCAGAGCAGCGGCGTCATGGCGCCCACGTCGAGCGCGAAAGTGGTGATGTTCAGCAGGTGATTGGCGATGCGCGTCAGCTCGGAGAAAAGCACGCGGATGTACTGAGCGCGCGGCGGCACCTGGATGCCCAGCAGCTTCTCTGTCGCCAGCGCGAAGGCGTGCTCCTGGTTCATCGGGCTGACGTAGTCGAGCCGGTCGAAGTAGGGCACGGCCTGCAGGTAGGTCTTGTATTCGATCAGCTTTTCGGTGCCGCGGTGCAGCAGCCCAATGTGCGGGTCTGCGCGCTCGATCACCTCGCCGTCCATTTCCAGAACCAGGCGCAAGACGCCGTGCGCCGCCGGGTGCTGCGGACCGAAATTCAGGGTCAGCGGCTTGATTGCTGCTTCCGCCATCAGGCCTTGCCTCCGTCTTCGCTGTCAGCCGCCTCGGCCTTTTCATCACCGGGCAGGTGCAGCATGCCTTCCCAGGGGCTCTCGAAATCGAAGCCGCGGAACTCCTGCCGCAGGGAAACCGGCTCATAGACCACGCGCTTCAGCTCTTCGTCGTAGCGAAGCTCCACGTAACCGGTGAGCGGGAAGTCCTTGCGCAGCGGATGCCCCTCGAAGCCGTAATCGGTCAGGATGCGTCGCAGATCGGGGTGATCGGAGAAGAAGACGCCGTAGAGGTCCCAGGTTTCCCGCTCGAACCAGTTGGCCGAGCTGAAGACGCCGCACAGCGAGGGAACCGCAGTTTCCTCATCGGTCGGCAGCTTGATGCGGACCCGCAGGTTATGTTTCAGCGACAGCAGGTTATAGACCACCTCGAAGCGCCGCTCGCGCTGCGGATGATCCACGGCCGTGATGTCCATCAACTGCTTGAACAGCGCGTTGGGATTGTCGCGCAGGAAGGTGGCGAGAGGAATCAGGTGCTCCCGTTCCGTCCAAAGGATCAGCTCGCCGCGAATCTCTTCGGCCTGCATGAGCGCATCCGGTTGGGATGCCTCAAGCTGGTCGATCAGGTCCTTGTGGGCAGGGATCATCACCATCTCGTCGCTGTTGCTCGACACCGGAACGGCCGTCCGCCCTAGCGGGCGATCGCCGCCTGGCGCTTGATCTTCTTCTGGAGCTGAAGGACGCCATAGAGCAGCGCCTCTGCCGTGGGCGGGCAGCCGGGGACATAGACGTCGACCGGCACCACCCGGTCGCAGCCACGTACCACGGAATAGGAGTAATGATAGTAGCCGCCGCCGTTGGCGCAGGACCCCATGGAGATGACCCATCGCGGCTCGGCCATCTGGTCGTAGACCTTGCGCAGCGCCGGCGCCATCTTGTTGCACAGCGTGCCGGCAACGATCATCACGTCCGACTGGCGCGGGCTGGGCCGGAAGACGGCACCGAAGCGGTCCAGATCATAGCGGCTGGCGGCGGTGTGCATCATTTCCACCGCACAGCAGGCCAGACCAAAGGTCATGGGCCACATCGAACCGGTCTGGGCCCAAGCGGCGAGCTTGTCCATCTGCGCGATGACGAAACCCTTTTCCTGGATCTCATCGGAGACACGGTTAAGCGCGGCGTCCTGCGTCGCGCCGGGCGCGAGCGGCTGGCCCTGCGGCTGGGCGATCACTCCCATTCCAGCGCTCCCTTCTTCCATTCATAGATGAAGCCGACGGTCAAAAGCCCAAGGAAGACCATCATCGACCAGAAACCAAACATGCCGATCTCACCGAGCGAAACCGCCCAGGGGAAGAGAAAGGCCACTTCCAGGTCGAAGATGATGAAGAGAATGGCGACGAGATAGAAGCGCACGTCAAAACGCGAGCGCGCGTCGTCAAAGGCCTCGAAGCCGCATTCATAGGCCGACACCTTTTCCGAGTCCGGCCGCTGCCGGGCCACGACGTAGGAGCCGATCACCATGACAAGCCCCAGACCCAGAGCGATGCCGATGAAAATCAAGATCGGCAGGTACTCTACCAGCAGTGGATTCATCTCCTGCCCCTCGGAACCAGTCCTTCGGCAGCGCCACCGGCACTTCCAGCAGCCGGCAACGCCGTTGCCCGTCCGACACTTTGCCCCTGAGGGTCAGTGCCGGCCGGTTGTCTCAGCAAGTGCGCGGCCACACGAACGCGGTCGCGACGTGGCCGGACTATAGGGCGGACGCCCCGGTGGGAAAAGGGCGAAACGACGCGTCACCCTCGCCCACAAAAACACGATGGGCAAAGGCGTTAGAGCCCTGCCCTGCAGGTGACATCGATTATGTCGGGGAAAGCGAGTGGCGGGAGTGACGGGACTCGAACCCGCGGCCTCCGGCGTGACAGGCCGGCGCTCTAACCAACTGAGCTACACCCCCTCGCCATGTCGCGGCCGGCGCTGGGCTCGGCGTGGCGACGGGCGGGAAGTACTCCAGGGGCTGGGGGGTGTCAAGCGAAACCGCGAGCCGAATTTGCCAAAGCCGGCCAAGCGTTGAGGCGGACGCGCAGACGCGCTGCACACGCGCCCCTGACCCTGGTTCGAAGCCCCCGCCTCCCTTGCCTTTCGTACAGGGGAGGCCATGGCATGATCTGGGCGCCGGGCGCTGCGAAAGTGCAGGCCGGAGCACCACGCCGGCCGCTGCCGTCCCACGCTGCGGCTGGACTGAAGCAGCCCGGCAACCTTAGAGTTGGCGCAACTCTAGTCTCTTCCCCCGACAGAACAGGGATTTGCCGATGCTTCCGCTCGCCGCTGCCGTTTCTCGCCTTGGCACCGAAACCGCCTTCGAAGTTCTCGCCCGCGCCAAGGCGCTGGAGGCTAAGGGGAAGTCGGTGATCAATCTTGGCATCGGCCAGCCCGACTTCCCGACCCCACCGCACATCGTCGAGGCGGCCGTCAAGGCCCTTCGCGACGGTCACCACGGCTACACCCCGGCAAATGGCATCCCGGAACTGCGACAAGCTGTTGCGGCCACCTTGGAAAAGCGTGCAGGCGCAGCGCTGGACCCGGACCGGGTCGTGGTCGTGCCAGGCGGCAAGGTCACGATGTTCTTCGCAATCTCGCTGTTTGGCGAACCCGGCGCGGAGATTCTCTACCCCAACCCCGGCTTTCCCATCTACGAATCGGTGATCCGCTACAGCGGCGCCACGCCGGTGCCCCTGCCGCTGCACGAGGACAAGGGCTTTGCTTTCTCGGCCGAGGAGGTGCTGGCCCGCATCACCGAGCGCACGCGCCTCATCATCATCAACAGCCCCGCCAACCCGACCGGCGGCGTCGTACCCAAGGAAGAGCTGGACCGGTTAGTGGAAGGCCTCGAGGCTTGGCCCCACGTCGTCGTGATGTCGGACGAGATTTACGGCGAGATGCTTTATGACGGGCTGGAGCACAGCTCGTTGCTCGCCTACGAATCGCTGCGTGACCGCCTGATCCTGCTCGACGGCTGCTCCAAAACCTACGCCATGACCGGCTGGCGTCTGGGCTATGGCTACTGGCCGAAGGAGCTGGTGGAGCCTGTGGTGCGCCTGGCGGTTAACTCGGTCTCCTGCGTCAATGCACCGACCCAGTGGGCTGGAATTGCCGCATTGGAAGGGCCTCAGGATGCGGTTGCCGAGATGCTCCGCGCCTTCGACCAACGTCGCCGTGCCGTGGTCGCTGGGCTGAACGCCATCGAAGGAATCAGCTGCGTCACGCCGAAGGGCGCTTTCTACGCCTTTCCCAATATCGGCAAGACCGGCCTTAGCGCCAAGCAGATGGAGCAAGGCCTTTTGGCGGAAGCGGGCGTGGCAGCCATCGCCGGCACCTCCTTCGGCGCCGAGGGTGAAGGCTACCTGCGCATTTCCTATGCCAACTCCCTGGAGAACATCGAGTTGGCGCTGGAGCGGATCGGTCGCTGGCTCACCGAGCGCGCCTGACGCACTCGGGTCTGCCCTGAGGTTCGGTCAAACGGGTCGGATGCCGCTCTGACCCTGACCGCGTCAGCTGGAGTCTGAGCGGGACTGGCCAGCTGTCGACGCTGATCACTTCAGTTGTAAATCGACCACGGACACAGCGTCCGTTTGCGCCTGATTCTTGCGTAACCCGGACCGCGCTGCGCCGTTTTCTCTGGCCGAGTTTTATCTTCCCCTTAAAGACATCGCCTCGTTCTGAGCCCACAACTACCTCTTTGTGCGTAGAGGAAGGCCGAAGTTCTCGGTTCTGCGATCTATCGGCATTCGGTTATGCTTGCAATTCAAGAGAAATATCTTAGATTGCGCGGCAATAGATTAACCCCTCCAGAATAGGAGAAGACCGTGGAAGACAAGTCGACAGACGAAGCTCCCAAGCAATCCGAGATTCTAACACACACCGCACAGATCGTAGCCGCACACGTTGGTCACAATGCGATTGCGCCCAACGATGTGCCGACTCTCATCAAATCGGTACACGATGCCTTGACGAGTGTCGGGACACCGGAACCGGAAGAGCCCCAGCAGGAGCCGGCGGTGCCTATCCGGCGCTCGATTCAGCCGGACTATTTGGTTTGTTTGGAAGACGGCAAGAAGCTGAAGATGCTGCGCCGTCATTTGAAGACGGCTTTCAACATGACCCCGGAAGAGTATCGGGCAAAGTGGAACCTGTCCCCGAACTATCCTATGGTCGCGCCCAACTACGCCAAGCAACGTAGCGATCTGGCCAAGCAGTTCCGACTGGGCAAGCGCAAGGAAGAAGAGCCGGCAACGCCGGCACCGAAGACACGCGGCCGGAAAAAGAAATCCGAGTCCTGATGCGGAGGGCAGCAGACGGCATTTGATCGGAATCGTTTCGCGGACCGAATGAATGGCAGAAGCTGCGTCACACCTTAGAATCTTGATCGGAAGAATCTTGATCGGATTCACGCGATTGATTGAGTCGCATAGCGATTTCGATCAATCGCGGCGGTTTGCTTGAAAACGCAAAATCTTCAGGAGAGCGCGCGCAGGTCTCGGCACAGCCGCTCGGGGTCCTCTTCCTCGACCAGCGCGCGCGTCGCCTCCTGGGTGCGTTCCCACAGCGGCATTGCCTCGACCAGCAGGTCGCGCCCCGCCTCCGTCAGCAGCAAACGGCGGCTGCGCCGATCGGCGGGATCGACGGTGACCTCCAGCAGCCCCTTGCGCTGCAGCGGCTTGATGTTGGCCGTGATGGTGGTGCGATCCATCGCAAGCACCGACGACACCGCCCCGATGCTCGGCGGCTCCGGGCGGTTCAGCGACATGAGCAGAGAGAACTGTCCGCTGGTGAGCCCCAGCGGCCGCAGCGCCTCGTCGTAGCGCCGTGCCAGCGCGCGCGCTGCCCGCTGCACATGCAAACATAGGCAACTGTCGCGCACCCGCAGGGTTTCTGAATAGGGAAGAGACTCATCCTGGGCCATGGACCTTTGACACCGATCTACAATGTTGATATCAACTTAATGCGCCTGCGACAGCGCTGCAAGATAGGGAGGCAAAGGTGGCGACAAAAGTCCTGATCCTGCTGGGCACCAAGAAAGGGGTCTTCATTTTCGAATCCGACTACGGGCGTCGCTCCTGGCAGCTGCGCGGTCCCTACTGCCAGACATGGCCGGTCTACCATGTGGTGGCCGATCCCGGCAGCGGCACCCTCTATGCCGGGGCCGGCGACCCCTGGTTCGGCCCGGCGGTCTGGCGCTCGGACGATCTCGGCGAGACCTGGTCGCACTCCAGCGAAGGCCTCGTCTATGGTGAAGGCGAAGATCCGGTCCAAGGCGTTTGGAGTCTGGCGCCAGCGCATGGCCGCCTCTATGCCGGCGTCGGACCGGCCGGCCTCTTCGTCAGCGACGACCGCGGCTCGACCTGGAGCCATCTGGAAGGGTTGCGCGCCCACCCCTCCCGACCCCAGTGGCAGGCAGGGGCTGCCGGTCTCATCCTCCATTCCCTGCTCCCCCACCCGAGCGACCCGCAGCAGATCTGGATTGCGATCTCGGCGGCCGGGGTGTTTCACACCGCGGACGGCGGCGGCACTTGGGAGCCGCGCAATCGCGGCACCCGCTCCGACTACCTGCCGGAGGACCAGCGCTATCCCGAGTTCGGCCAGTGCGTGCACAGCCTGGCCATGGCCCCGGGGCGACCGGATCGGCTCTACCAGCAGAATCACTGCGGCATGTATCGCAGCGACGACGGCGGCCAGGCATGGCAGAGCATCGAAGCCGGGCTGCCCTCCACCTTCGGATTTCCCTCGGCGGTCGATCCAAAGGACGAAGACACTCTCTACCTCGTGCCGCTGAACGGGGACATCGCCGGGCGCTACATGCCCGAGGGCCAGGCGGCCGTGTGGCGCACACGCGACGGCGGCCGGACTTGGCAAGACCTGCGAGAAGGCCTGCCGCAGCGCAACGTCTACTTCAACGTCCTACGACAAGCGCTGGCCACCGACGGCATGGACCCGCTGGGCGTCTACTTCGGCACCAGCAGCGGCTCTCTCTATGCCAGCGATGACGGCGGTGACACCTGGCGCCGTCTGGCGGAGCACCTGCCCCTGGTGCAGTCGGTGGAAACCCTGGTGATCCGCTAGGTCCCCGATGAGCCTCAAGACCGAACGGGAAGCGCCCCAGGTCGTGGTCCACTTGCCCACGGCCTTGCGTGCGCTCTTTCCCGAGGCGCCGCCCCGCGTCCAGGTCCGGGCCGCGACGCTGGCGGAGGTCATGCATGTGCTCGACCAGCGCTGGCCCGGCATGCGCGACAGGCTTTGCGATTCGCGTCCGGCCTTGCGGCGGCACATCAACGCCTTCGTCGATGGGGAGCGCGTCGACCTGACCCGGCGCTTGCAGGAGGGCGACGAGGTGATCCTGCTCACGGCCATCAGCGGCGGCTGAGCCACGCAAACGCACCATGCAAGCAGCTGCTCAGATCTTCCCGTAATTCAGACTCCCGCGCGAGCCGAATTCTTGTATTATGGGCCTTCCGGCCCAAAGGGCCATGACGGTTTCAAGACCCAACAAGAAGAGACGGGGGAGAGGATGCGCACAGTCTTGTTGGCCGTGGCCGGCCTCGCTGCCACTGGCGGAAGCGTCCAGGCGGATGAGCTTCTGGACCGTGGTGCCTACTTGATGAACACCATCGTTGCCTGCGGCAACTGCCACACGCCCATGGGCCCGGAGGGTCCGGGGCCGGAGCTTGCCGGCGGCCTGCCCTTCGAGTTGCCGGGCTTCACCAGCTACGCCGCGAACATCACGCCGGACCCGGAAATCGGCATCGGCGACTGGAGCGACGAGGAGATCGGCCGCGCCATCCGCGAGGGCATCGGCCGCGACGGCGAACTGCTGGCGCCGGTGATGCCGGCCGAGTTCTACCAGCATCTCTCCGACCGCGATCTGGCCGCCATCATCGCCTACCTGCGTCAGGTCGAGCCGGTGGTCAGCGCCGTGCCGGAAACAAAGTTCAAGATGGAACTTCCGCCGGCCTGGGTCGAGCCGGTGGCGAGCGTGCCGGAGCCGGACCACGACGATCCCGTGGCCTACGGCGCCTATCTGGCGGAAATCGGCCACTGCATGGAGTGCCACACGCCGCGTGACGACCAGGGACACCTGGACTTTGACCGCCTGGGCGCTGGCGGTCAGGTCTTCCCGGGCCCCTGGGGTGAATCGGCTTCCCCCAACATCACCTCCCATCCCAAATTGGGGATCGGTGAGTGGAGCGACGCCGAGATCAAGCGCGCCATCACCCAGGGCATTTCAAGGAACGGCCAGAAACTGCAGCCCCCCATGGGCTATGCCTACTATGCAGGCATCAGCGACAAGGACATGGATGCTCTGATTGCCTGGCTGCGCAGGGTGCCGCCGGCAGAGTAGCCGCGCCGCTCTACCCCATCTCCACCAGGCGCAGGCCGTCCAGGTTACGGGCGCGGCGGAAGGCGTCGAGGTCGCGGCAGAGCGCGATCAGACCCTCCTCATGGTCGAAGCTCTCCGCCTCGGCGCGCAGCTTGAGGTTTTGCACATCCCGGGCGGTGAGCAGCAGCACCTCCCCCTCCCAGCGGCCGGCGTCGAGAAACTCCGGCAGATCGGCCAGCTCGTAGTCTTCGCCGATCCAGGCATGGACCAGGGCGTGGCTGCCATCCGGCAGCAAGGCGTAGACACCGGCCTGCGATCCGCTGCTCATGTGTCGCTCCCGCTCAATTCGCGCCACTGTTCTTCGCTGAGGATTTCGACCCCAAGATCGGCGGCCTTGCGCGCCTTGGAACCGGCATCGGCGCCCACCACCACAAAGTCGGTCTTGCGCGAGACCGATCCGGCCACCTTTGCGCCCAGTGCCTCTGCCCGCGCTTTGGCTTCGCTGCGGCTCATGGTTTCCAGCGTGCCGGTGAAGACCAGTGTCTTGCCGGCGATGGGCGATTGCACTTGCCTGTCCGGTGCCTCCGGCGGCTCCACGTTCAGGCGGGCCTCCAGTTCCTCCAGAACCTTCAGATTGTGCGGCTCGCCGAAGAAGGCACAGAGATCATCGGCCATGGACAGGCCGATGCCAGAGAGATTGCAGAGCTCCGCATAGGCTTCGCCCACCTCTTCGGGTTTGCGGGCCTCGGGCTGCGCCTGGCGTTCGGCGGCAGCCTGCTTCATTGCCGCCTGCCAGGCTTCCAGCGAGCCGTAGCTGCGGGCCAGCAGGCGGGCCGTCGCCTGCCCCACTTGGCGGATGCCGAGCGCATAGATGAAGCGATCGAGCCCGATCCGCCGGCGTGCCTCGATGGCCTCGAAGAGCTTTTCCGCAGAGCGCGCACCCCAGCCCGGGCGATTCTTCAGGCGGGTCAGACCGTCGGAGCCATCATTGCGCTGCAGGTCGAAGATGTCGGCCGGCGTGCGGATCAGCTCCCAATCGAAAAAGGCGCGCACCTGCTTTTCGCCCAAGCCTTCGATGTCGAAGGCATCGCGGGAGACGAAGTGGATCAGCTTCTCCACCTGCTGATAGGGGCAGGCCAATTCGCCGGAGCAGCGGGAGACCGCTTCGCCTTCGTGGCGCACCACCTCGGTGCGCAACGGACAGGGGCAGTGGGTCGGGAAGCTGTAGGGCGCCAGGTTCTTGGGGCGCTTGTCCAGCACCACTTCGACGATCTGCGGAATGACGTCGCCGGCGCGCTGCACCACCACGGTGTCGCCTTCGCGCACGTCCTTGCGCTGAATCTCGTCGGCATTGTGCAAAGTAGCGCGGGAGACCACGACGCCGCCCACGGTTACAGGTGTTAGATGCGCAACCGGGGTCAGCGCGCCGGTACGCCCCACCTGGATGTCGATCTTCTCCAGTTTCGTGGTGGCCCGCTCGGCCGGGAACTTGTGGGCAATGGCCCAGCGCGGTGCTCGGCTGACGAAACCCAGGCGCGCCTGCAGGTCGAGCCGATCCACCTTGTAGACCACGCCGTCGATGTCGTAGTCGAGGCCCGCCCGCTCCGCCTCGACCCGGTGGTAGAGCGCCAGCATGGCTTCCAGGTCCGGACAGCGTTCAGCCAGCGGATTGGTCGCAAAACCCCAGTCCCGCAGACGCTCGAGAAAGGCCCAGTGGGTCTCGGCCACGCTCTCCGACAGCTCGCCCCAGGAGTAGGCGAAAAGCCTGAGCGGCCGCTGGGCCGTGATCGCAGGGTCGAGCTGGCGCAGGGAGCCGGCGGCGGCATTGCGCGGATTGGCGAAGACCTTGCTGCCCGCCTCCTCCTGCCGCCGGTTGAGCGCGGCAAAGTCGCTCTTGGTCATGTAAACCTCGCCGCGCACCTCCAGGACATCTGGCACCCCTTTGCCCAAGTCCTTGGGCAGGTCGTCCAAGGTGTGCAGGTTGCGGGTAACGTCTTCGCCCTCCCGCCCGTCACCCCGGGTGGCGCCGCGCACGAAGCGCCCCTCCTCATAGCGCAGGGTGATCGACAGCCCGTCAATCTTGGGTTCGGCGACAAAGTCAAGCGTCTCCTCCGCCGGCCAGTTGAGGAAACGCCGCACCCGCGCGACGAACTCACCCAGGTCGCCCTCATCGAAGGCATTGTCGAGTGAGAGCATCGGCACCGCGTGACGCACCTTGGCAAAGCCACTGGAGGGCGCGGCGCCGACCCGCCGGCTGGGACTATCGGCACGGACCAGATCGGGAAAGCGCGCCTCGATGGCGGCGTTTCGCTGACGCAGCGCGTCGTAGTCGGCGTCGCTGATCTCCGGCGCATCCTCGCGGTAGTAGAGCGCATCGTGCCGGGCGATCTCGGCCGCCAGCCACTCCAACTCGGCAGCGGCCTGCTCGCGGGTCAGGGAGTCGACAGGGAGCGCGTGCTCGCTCATGGTCTCGCCATCAGTTTGCCGGCGGCCGCGCGGGCCTCCTGGGTAATCTGCGTGCCCGAGAGCATGCGCGCCACCTCTTCCTGCCGCTCAGGTGCATCGAGCGGCACGACACGGGTCACCGTGCTCTCCCCGGCCGTTTCCTTACGGACCTGCCAGTGATAGCGCCCCAGGGCCGCCACCTGAGGACTATGGGTCACCACCAGTACCTGGCGCTGCTCCGCCAGGCGCGCCAGCCGCTCGCCCACCGCCGCGGCCGTGGCGCCGCCCACCCCCGAATCGACCTCGTCGAAGATCAAGGTCGTCACCGGCGAGGCTTCAGCCAGCACAACCTTGAGCGCGAGCAGCAGACGGGAAAGTTCACCACCGGATGCGATCTTGGCCAAGGGGCCACCGGGCGCGCCCGGATTGGTGCTGACCTCGAACACCACCCGGTCGATGCCCTGCGGCCCCCAAGCCTCTTCGTCGCGCCGCTGCACACGGCAGAAGAAGTGCGCCTTGTCGAGTCGCAGCGGGGCCAACTCCGCCTGCACCGCAGCCTGCAGGCTTTCGGCTGCGGCACCTCGTTTATCACTGATCTCTCCGGCAGCGGCGAGATAGGCTTCACGCGCGTTTTCGACCGCTGCCTTCAAGCCGGCGAGATGGGTCTCGCCGCTGTCGAGCGCCTCCAAGCGCTCGGCGAAGACCCGGCGCAACTGCGGCAACTCCTGCACCTCGCAGCCGTGCTTGCGCGCCTGTTCCTTCAGGGCGAAGTAGCGCTCTTCCACCGTGGCCAGGCGTCCGGGCTCGAACTCCAGGTCCGCGGACAGCGAAGACACCTGGGCCTGGGCCTCATTGACCTCGGCCACCGCCCGGTCGAGCGCGCCCATGAGTTCGTCGACTCGGCCACCCGCCTTGTCGGCCACGCGATCCAGGGCACGCTGTGCCATGGCCAGCGCCCGCTCGGCCGTATCCGAGCCATCGCCGCCCAAAGCCGTGGCTGCGACGTTGAGAGCCTCGCTCAGTCGTTCGCCGTGCATCAGGAAGCGCCGCTCCTCGGCCAGGCGCTCCTCCTCGTCTTCCTGGGGGTCCAGTTCGTCCAGCTCCTCCAGCGCATGGCGCAGGAAGCTGTCGTCGCGGCGTGCCTGTTCCAATTGCGCCTGGGCCTCGGCGAAAGCGCGCTCCGCTGCGCGCCAATCTTGCCAGTGTCCTTCCAGGGCTTTGGCTTGCGCGCGCAAACCACCATGGGCATCGAGCAGTCCCAGATGGGTGGCCGGATCGAGCAAGCCATGCTGCGCAAACTGCCCTTGCACCTCCACCAAACGCTCGCCCAGCGCGCGCAGCAGTCCCACCGACACCGGCTGATCGTTGACGAAGGCACGGCTGCGGCCATCGGCTGAAAGCACCCGGCGCAGCACGAGCGCTTCCTCCTCGAGCGCAAAGTCCTGTTCACGCAAGTGCGCCAGGGCAGGATGCTCGTGGTCGATTTCGAAAGCTGCGGTCACGCTGGCTTGATCGCTGCCGTGGCGCACCAGGGCCGAATCGGCGCGGGCGCCCAGCGCCAAACCCAAGGCATCCAGCAGGATGGACTTGCCGGCGCCGGTTTCACCGGTCAGCACGCCAAGTCCAGCGTCGGGCGCAAGTTCCAGCTGGTCGATCAGCACCACATTGCGGATCGCGAGGCTGACCAGCATGGCCGTCTCAGAAGACCGAACGCCAGGTCCGCGAGATCCAGGAACGCTGCTGACGGTCTTCCTCGGGGCGGAGATCTTCCCCAGTCAGGAGGGCATAGGAGTCGAGATACCAGTCCGAGCCCGGGTAGTTATGTCCCAGGACGGCTGCAGTTGCCTGGGCCTCGTCGGTGATCCCCAGGGCAAGGTTCGACTCGACAAGCCGGTGCAGCGCTTCCGGAACATGCGTGGTGGTCTGGTAGTCGCGGACCACGATCTGGAATCGATTGATCGCGGCCAGATGCTCGCCCTGACGCTGATAGTAGCGGCCAATGGACATGTGCTGACCCGCCATGTGGTCATGGGCCAGGTCGAGCTTGAGCTGCGCATCCCGGGCGTAACTGGAGTCCGGGAAGCGCGCGATTACTTCCTCCAGGGCACCAACGGCGCGACGGGTCATGGCCTGATCGCGCTCTACGTCGGCAATCTGCTCATAGTAGCTGATGGCCTTGAGATAATAGGCGTAGCCGATGTCCGGATGACCAGGGTGCAACTGGATGAAGCGGTCCAGCGCATTGATCGCCTCGTCGTAGTCGTCGGCCTGGTAGTGGGCGAAGGCCGACATGAGCTGCGCGCGCGGAGCCCAGACCGAGTAAGGGTGCTGGCGCTCGACCTCGTCGAAGTTCGCCGCGGCCGCACCGTAACTCCCCTCTCCCATATAGGCGAGGCCGAGATTGTAGAACTCCTCGGCCGGCCTTTCGACATAGACCTCCTTGTCGTCGGAGGAGCAGGCCCCCACCAACAAGGCCAGTCCCAAGGCCAGAATCCGGCCCTTGGTCATAATGTACTGCAAACGGCTATCACCCGGCATATTCACCAGCCCTCATAAGACGCGCCGACTATAGGCAGATGACGAAGGGCGCTCAAGCCAGGGTCATTGCAAGATCGCGCGGGCGGGATCCGCTGCGGGGGCAGCGGATCCCGTTGCGGAGGAGCAAGCGGCGCGATCAGTTAGCCTGACGGCGCAGGAAGGCCGGAATGTCGAGCATCTCCTCGTCTTCCTTGCTCGTGTGCAACCGCTCCTGCGACTCCAGGTCCAGATTCGGCTGCCGGCTCTCCGGTTGCGGCCGCGCCGCTTGGGGGCGAGCCGGTTGCTGACGCGCTGGCTGCTGAGACGGCGCCTGCTGGGACTGCGGCTGCTGACGCGGCACGCCAAGGCTGGGTTCGGCTCGGGTTGCCTGCCGCGGCTGCTGTGCGCGCGGCTCTGCCGCTTCCCGTGCCGGCCGGGGAGCAGCGGGCTTGCTGCCGCCGGTTACCATGGTGAAGAGCGACGAAGCCTTGTTGCGCAGGCTGAACCCGCCGGCCTGCCCCGCTCGCTCGGGAGCCTGCTCGCTGTGGCGCGGCTCGTTCATCGCGGGCCCCGCTTCGGGGACGGCGCGCTTTTGCACCTGCATGGGCTCGGGCGGGATGTAGGCTTCGTCCCCATCCTGCTCAGCCACCTCGTCCTGCGGCTCTGCATAGGCAGTCGACTCGTAGGCGTCGTGCTCAGGCTCGGACAGCGACTCCTCTTCAGGCCGCGCCTGCGCCATGGCCGCAGAGACCTGGATCGCAGCAGGGGCCTGGGCCGTAGCGGCCGCGGTGGCAGCAGCGGTCGCCTGAGCCGCCGCCGGAGCGGCCGTGGCGCGAGCCGCGACAGCAGACTGGCCGACCGCCTGGGCTGCCGGACGGAATGCCTGCGCCGCCGGACGAGCGGTTCCCGTCGGGGAGCCATTACCCGCACCGACCACGCTCAGGTTGACCGGGCGCGGCTGGCCGGCCTGGGCCTCCATCTCGATGCCCGTCGCCACCACCGAAACCCGCATGCGTCCGTTCAGGGACTCATCGAATGTGGAGCCAAAGATGATGTTGGCCTCGGGATCGACCTCCTCGCGGATGCGGTTGGCCGCCTCGTCCACCTCGAAGAGGGTCATGTCCATGCCGCCGGTGATGTTGATCAGGACGCCACGGGCCCCCTGCATCGACACGTCGTCCAGAAGCGGGTTGGAAATGGCCGCTTCCGCCGCCGCGATGGAGCGATCCTGCCCTTCGGCTTCGCCCGTGCCCATCATCGCCTTGCCCATCTCGGTCATGACCGAGCGGATGTCTGCGAAGTCCAGATTGATGAGGCCCGGCATGATCATCAGGTCGGTCACGCCGCGCACACCCGAGTGCAGCACATCGTCCGCCATCTTGAAGGCATCGGCGAAGGTGGTCTTCTCCGTGGCCAGGCGGAAGAGGTTCTGGTTCGGAATGATGATCAGGGTGTCGACGTACTGAGTCAGTTCCTGAATGCCCTGCTCCGCCAGACGCAGGCGATGAATGCCCTCGAACTGGAAGGGCTTGGTGACAACGCCGACGGTCAGGAGCCCGGCCTCGCGCGCCGCACGTGCCACCACCGGCGCCGCGCCGGTGCCGGTGCCACCGCCCATGCCGGCAGTGATGAAGACCATGTTGGCCCCATCCAGGTGGCCCATGATGTCATCCAACGACTCTTCTGCCGCCGCACGGCCCACGTCCGGGCGCGAGCCCGCACCCAGACCGGCGGTGACGTTGCGCCCCAGCTGAATGCGCCGCTCGCACAGCGACTGACGCATCGCCTGGGCGTCGGTATTGGCGATCACGAACTCCACCCCTTCCAGGTTGGAGCTGATCATGTTGTTGACGGCATTACCGCCCGCTCCGCCGACGCCGATCACCGTGATCCGCGGGCTGAGAACTTCCTCTTCCATCGGTACGCTCAAGTTCAAATCCATAGCTGCCTCCGCTTGCTCACCCACTCAATTGCGTTCCGCCGTCCGCCGGAATTGGCCGACGGCGCTCCCGAATGCGGTCCGGCCCCCGCCGAACCGCGCGCTGTGACTAAAAGTGTTCCCGTATCCAATGCCCCATCCGGCCGAAGAGTCCGGCCGCCTCCGTGTTGTCTTGTGTTGCCGGCGGCGGCGGGACGCGCTCCATCGCCAGCGCATAGGCCAAGAGGCCCGAGGCAGTGGCGTAAGCCGGGCCGCTGGTGGCTTCCGCCAGGCCGCTGAGATGGATGGGCCGCCCCACCCGCACCTGCTTGTCCAGAATGAGAGCCGCCAGATCGTTCATCCCCGGCAGCTGTGCTGCACCGCCCGTCAAAACCACGCGCCGGCCGCCCACCTTGTCGAAGCCACTGGCTTCCAGGCGCGAGCGCACCAGTTCGAAGGTTTCCTCCAGGCGCGGCTGCATGATCCCCACCAGCAGGGAGCGGGGGACCTGCTGCACATGCCCCTCCTCCTCGCCCACCTGGGGCACGTCGATCATTTCGCTCTCGTCGGCCGTGGTGGCGATGGCGTGGCCATAGAGCGACTTGAGCCGCTCGGCGTGGGTCAGGCCGGTGGAAAGACCGCGGGCGATATCGCTGGTCACATGCTGCCCGCCCACTGGCACCACGTCGGTGTGCACCACGTTGCCGTCCAGAAAGACCGAGATGGAGGTGGTGCCGCCACCCATGTCGATCAGGGTCACACCCAGCTCGCGCTCATCACCCACCAGTGAGGCCAGAGCCGAGGCGTAGGGCGAGACCACGAAAGCGCCGATGCCGAGCTGGCAGCGCTGCACACAGGTCGCCAGATTGCGTACCGCGCCGGCGGCGGCGGTGACGATGTGCATGTTGACGCCCAGGCGATCGCCGTACATGCCGCGTGGATCGCGGATGCCGCGGCTGCCGTCGATGGTGTAGCCGACCGGGATGGAGTGGATCAGCTGGCGGCCCTTCTCGGGCTGCCCCAACACACCTTCGAGCTGATGCCCCTGCTCCAGGGCCCGGCGCACGTCGGAATCGTCCACCTCGTGCCCATCGATCGCCACCTCGACACCGATCAGGCGCGAGGCGGGATAGCCGCCCGAAAGGTTGACCACCACGGACTCGACGGCTTCGCCCGCCATCTGCTCGGCGGCATGCACGGCGGCGAGGATCGCGCCCTCGGCGGCTTCCATGTCCACCACCGTGCCGTTCTTCACCCCGCGCGAAAGCTGCTGGCCGATGCCCAGCACCTTGAGGCGATCGGGCTGCTCGCCGCGCCCCTCCTCGATGCGCGCGATGAGGCAGCAGATCTTGCTGCTTCCGACGTCGAGCGCCGCGAGAATTCCGTGCCGGTTACGCTTCAAGCCCTTGTTCATCCTTTGCGAAATCCCCTCTCCCGTCAGGTGTCGGTTCCGCCGCGCACCGGCGGTTTGGGCAACTGCCCCGTAACTGTCCGCAGCACCAGGCGGTCGCCCAGCCGCAGGTCCACCATGGCAACGTCGCGATCCAGCAAGCCCTGCTCTCGGTCCAGCCGAGCGAACTGATGCCAAGCCTCGGCGGCGCCCTTTTCCGGCAGGCGCACTTCCACCCGGCCCTCGAGATGCAGGTTCCAGCGCCGCTGCGAGACCCAGACGGCCGCCACCACGCGCTCCGCCAGCTCCGGCTCGCTTTCGAGGATCGCCACCAGTTCGGCCGCTTCCTCGGCCGCCTCCTCGCCCACCACCAGTGGCAGGTTGATGAAGCGGCCGGGGCGCGCACTGGTGATGATCTCGCCATGCTGGTCGATCACTTCGAGCCGCCCGTCACGCTGCCAGAGCGCCAGCGGCCGCCGTTCCTGCAGCTGCAGGTGAATCTGATCCGGCAGACGCCGCTCCACCTCAGCGGAGGAAACCCAGGGCAGCGCCAGCACCCGGGCGCGGGCAGCATGAGGATCGAAGGCCAGGATCGGTGAGCCGCGCTCAACACCCAGTGCCGTCAGGAGGCGCGTGGTGTCGCTGCGCTCGCGCCCCTCCACCGTGACATCGGCCACCGCCATGCCGGCATGCACCGTTGCGGCCCAGAAAACGTTCTCAGTCCCCTTGGCCATTCGACCGAGCAGGCCATCGCTCCAGGCCCAGGCTGCGCTCCCGACGACCACGGCCACCAGAAAGGCGCGTGGCAGCAGGGGCAGGGCACGTTGCGCCAGCGGCGAATCCCGCCAGCGGCGCTTCGGCGCAGTGCGGCGCGCGGCCTTGCGGCCCTTCTGCTGCTTGGCGTCGGGCTTGCGGCTCAATCGCATTGTGCGTGCTCCGCCAACCAGTGAACCAGTTCGGGAAAGGGGATGCCGCAGTGGGCGGCCTGCTCTGGCACGAGGCTGAGCGGCGTCATGCCTGGCTGGGTGTTAACCTCCAGAAGATAGAGACCGCCCGCCTCTCCGGCCTCGGCCCGGTCGTCGAAGCGGAAGTCGGCCCGGCTGACGCCTCGGCAGCCCAAGGCACGATGGGCGGCCAGCGCCATGTCCATGGCCTGATCGTAGATCGCCGGGTCCACCGGCGCCGGCACCAGGTGGTCGGTCTTGCCGTCGGTGTACTTGGCTTCGTAGTCGTAGAAGCCCTGGCGCGGCCGCAGTTCGGTGACCGCCAGCGGCTGATCCTCCATCACGGCCACCGTCAACTCGCGGCCCTGGATATAAGGCTCGACCAGCACCTCCTCGCCGAAACCCCATTCCTGCTTGGAGAAAGGCAGATCGTTGTCGCCGTGGCGCACGATGACCACGCCCATGGAGGAGCCTTCGCGCACCGGCTTCACCACGAAGGGGCGCGGAACGGGATCACCGGCCAGGAGTGACTGCCGGTCGGAGATCAGCCCCTCGGGACAGCGCAGCCCCGCTTCCGCGAAGAGCCGCTTGGCCATCACCTTGTCCATGGCCAGCGCCGAGGCCAGCAGGCCTGAGTGCGTGTAAGGCACTTCCATGAGATTGAGCAGCCCCTGGACGTTGCCGTCTTCGCCCCAACGGCCGTGCAGAGCATTGAAGACCACGTCGGGACGCTCGGCCTGCAGGTCGGCCAGCAGGGCCGGCACACCTTCCTGGAGGTCGAAGAGCGTCACCTGATGCCCCTTGTTTTCCAGGGCTTCGGCGCAGGCCTTGCCGCTGACCAGTGACACGTCCCGCTCCACCGAACGACCGCCGTAGAGGACGAGAATCTTCATGACGCTGCCTCCTCCGACTGCGGGCGACCGATGCGCTTGATTTCCCACTCCAGCTCGATGCCGCTGTGCGCCAGCACCCGCCGACGCACTTTCTCGCCCAGCGCCTCGAGGTCGCCGGCGGTGGCGTCCCCGGTGTTGATCAAGAAGTTGCAGTGCTGCTCGGAGACCTGAGCGGCGCCCATGCGCAGACCACGACAGCCGGCGGCGTCGATGAGCTGCCAGGCCTTCTCCCCCGGAGGGTTCTTGAAGGTGGAGCCACCGGTGCGGCTGCGAATGGGCTGCGACTGCGAGCGGGCGCTGCGAATCTCGTCCATGCGGGCCTGGATCTCGGCCGGATTGCCGGGCTCGGCCCGCAGGGCAGCGCGCAGGAAGATCCAGTCGGTGGGCACCTGCGACTTGCGATAGGACAGCCCCATCTCCTCCGGTGCGAGCCGCTTGATCTCACCCTGGGGCGTGATGGCTTCCGCCCAGCGGAGCACGTCCTTGATTTCCCGGCCGTAGGCGCCGGCATTCATGCGCAGCGCGCCGCCGATGGTCCCGGGAATGCCGGAGAGGAATTCCAGCCCGGTCAGCTCGAAACGCCGCGCCGCTTCCGACACGTTCACATCCAGCGCCCCGGCGCCGCAGATCAGACCGGTTTCGTCGCGCTCGATCGCCGCGAAGTGACGGCCCAAGCGGATCACCACACCCGCAACCCCGCCGTCGCGCACCAGCAGGTTGGACGCGACGCCGATCACCGTGACCGCCACGTCGGCCGGCTTGGCCTTGAGGAAGGCGGCCAGGTCGTCGGGGTCCGCCGGCCGGAAGGCAACATCGGCCGGCCCGCCGACCCGGAACCAGGTCACACCGGCCAGCGGCGCGTTCTCGGTGTAGCGGCCGCGCACCGCAGGCAGACGATCGATCAGGCGCAGATTCGGAGAGGTCATGGCGGTCATTTGCCTCCCCCGAGATGCACGGCGAGCTGCTCCGGCAGAGCTTGGGCCCAATTGGTGATGCTGCCTGCCCCCAGGCAGACCACGATGTCGCCGCGCTTGCCGGTGTGCGCGATAATCCGCGCCAGATCGAGCGGATCGTTAAGCGGCGCGGCTTGGCGATGGCCGTGCGCTCGCAGGCCGCGCACCAGTGCATCGCGATCGACACCCTCGATCGGCGCTTCACCCGCGGCATAGACGTCGGACACCAGCACGCCGTCGGCGTCGTTGAAGCAGGTGCAGAAATCCTCGAAGAGATCACGCAGACGCGAGTAGCGGTGCGGCTGCATCACGGCGATCACCCGACCGCTGGCAGCCTGGCGCGCAGCGCGCAGCACGGCCGCGATCTCCACAGGGTGATGGGCATAGTCGTCGATGACGGTGATGCCGCCCACCTCGCCGGTGCGGGTGAAGCGTCGCTTCACGCCGCCGAAGCTCTGCAGCGCGCCGCGCAGGGTCTCTTCGCTCATGCCCATTTCCAGGGCCAGCGCACAGGGAACCAGGGCATTCTGCACGTTGTGCTGGCCCATCATCGGCAGGAAGAGGTCCGCGATCTGCATCGGCGCCCCGCCTTCGCGGCCGGCCACCACCAGATCGAAGCGCGAACCATCGCGCTCGAGCCGCAGGTTCTCCGCCCGCACGTCGGCCTGCGGGCCGAAGCCGTAGGTGACAATGCGCCGATCCTCGATCCGGGCGATCAGCGACTGCACCGCCGGATGGTCGATGCAGCAGAGCGCAAAGCCATAGAAGGGGATGTTCTCGACGAAGGTCTCGAAGGCGGCGTGCAAGGCCTCCACCGAGCCATAGTGCTCCAGATGCTCGGGATCGATGTTGGTGACCACCGCGATCGTGGCCGGCAGCTTGGTGAAGCTGCCGTCGCTTTCATCCGCCTCGACCACGATCCAGTCGCCCTCGCCGAGACGGGCGTTGGTGCCATAGGCATTGATGATGCCGCCGTTGATCACCGTGGGATCCAGCCCGGCCTTGTCGAAAAGCTGGGCCACCAGCGAGGTGGTCGTGGTCTTGCCATGGGTACCGGCAACGGCCACGGCCCAACGCAGCCGCATGAGCTCGCCCAGCATCTCCGCGCGGCGCACGATGGGCAGAAAGCGCTCCCGCGCGGCGACCACCTCGGGATTGTCCGGCTTCACGGCCGAGGAGATCACCACCACCTGAGCCTGCTCGACATTCTCGGGCGCGTGACCGATGGCCACGGCAATGCCGAGCTCACGCAGGCGCTTGACCGTGGGGCTGTCGTTCAGGTCGCTGCCCTGCACCTTGTAGCCAAGATTGTGCAGCACCTCGGCGATGCCGCTCATGCCGATGCCGCCGATACCAACGAAGTGCAGCGTGCCGATGTCCAAAGGCAGGGTTCTCATGCCGCGGCCTCCTTGTTCACGCCGCGGGCGTTGTTGCCATCGCCGCAGAGCAGGTCCGCCAGGCGTTCCGCCGCATCGTCCCGTGCAAAGGCGCGCGCCGCGGCCGCTGCCTGGACCAGCGTGTCGCCATCCGCCAGCAGTTCGCCCAGCCGGCCGGCCAGCGAGGCGGCAGTGATGTCGCGCTGGCGCAGCACCCAGCCGGCCCCGGCCGCAGCAAAGGCCTCGGCGTTACCCTGCTGGTGATCGTCCGCCGCGAAGGGATAGGGAATGAGGATGGCGGGCCGACCCGCCGCCGCCAGTTCGGCCACGGTCGAGGCACCCGCCCGGCAGATCAGCAGATGGGCGGCAGTCAGTCGCTGCGGCATGTCGTCGAAGAAGGGCTGCAGCACCGCGCGCACGCCGGCGGCGTCATAGATCGCCTTGACCTCGGCGCGGTCGCGGCTGCGCAGCTGCTGCACCACGTCCAGACGGGCGCGCAACGCGGCGGGCAGCTGGGCGATGGCATCGGGCAGCAGCTCGTCGAAAGCCTGCGCCCCCTGGCTGCCGCCGGTGATGAGCAGGCAGAGCCGACCGTCAGCCTCCGGCCGCGGATAGGGCTTGCTCCCCACTGCGGCGACGGCGGCGCGCACGGGGTTACCCGTCAACACGATCCGCTCTCTGGCACCTTCCGGCACACCCGCCACCTCGGGAAAGGAGGTGGCGATCACGTCGGCACGCGCGGCCAGCATGCGATTGGCACGTCCCAACACCTGGTTCTGCTCGTGCAGCAGGGCGCGCACCTTGAGATGGCGCGCTGCCAGCAGCGGCGGCACCGAGGGATAGCCACCGAAGCCGAGCACCGCCTTGGGCCGAAGTTGCCGGATCAAGCGGCGCGCCTGCAGATAGCCCCGCAGCAGGTCGAAGCCGGCACGCAACTTGCCCAAGGCACCGCCACGCTGGGGCGATCCGGCGGCAATGCGCCGGGTGCTGACCTGCGGCAGATCGTTGCCGAAGCCGGCGCCGCGGGAATCGGTGACCAGCACCACCTCTGCGCCGCGGGCGACCAAAGCCCGTGCGGTGGCCTGGGCCGGGAAGAGGTGCCCACCGGTGCCGCCGGCGGCCAGCATGATGCGGTTTGGCGCCCCGGTCATAGCATCGGCCCTCCCACACTGTGCCGGCGCCGGGTCAAAGCCAGCACCATGCCCATGCCCATGGCCAACGCCAGCAGCGACGAGCCGCCATAGGAGAGGAACGGCAGGGTCATGCCCTTGGTCGGCAGCAGATGCAGGGTCGAGCCCATGTTGACCAGCGCCTGGAAGCCGAACTGGGCCAGCAGACCTGTGCCCGCCAGCACCACAAAGAGGCTTTCCTCGCGCAGCAGGCGGGTGAAACCGCGCAGCACCACGAAGGCAAAGAGGCAGGCGATGATGAGGCAGGCAATGATGCCCAACTCCTCGCCGGCCACGGCGAAGACGAAGTCGGAATGGGCGTCCGGCAGATAGGCCTTCACCGTGCCTTCACCGGGGCCGCGCCCCCAGAGGCCGCCGTTCATGAAGGCCTCCATGGAGCGGCCGATCTGATAGCCGTCGCCGCTGGTGGGGTCGAAGAAGGCATCGATGCGCTGTGCCACATGGGGGAGCGTCATATAGGCCCCCACCACGCCGGAAAGCGCCACGGCCGCAAGCGCCGCCACCAAGATCCAGGGCAAACCAGCCAGGAAGAGCTGCAGCCCGAAGACGCCAGCCACCAGCACGGTCTGTCCCAGGTCGGGCTGGAGCAGCAGCAGCGCTGAGATGAGCAGCCAGAGCAACCCGGCGACCAGCTTGCCGGGGAAGTTCTCCTCGTAGCGTCCCAGCGCCAGCAGCCAGGCGGCCACCACGGCAAAGAAGGGCTTCACGAATTCCGAAGGCTGCAGGGAGAATCCGGCGATGGAGATCCAGCGCGTCGCACCCTTGATCTCCGGGCCGAGGAAGAGCACCGCGACCAAGAGCACCAGCGTGCCCAGCAGGCCGAAGACCGAGAAGCGCCGCACCCACAGCGGGCTGGCCAGCGACACGCCCAACAGCAGCGCAGCGGCCAGCGGCAGCATCACCAGGTGGCGCTTCGCAAGACCGAAGGTTCCCAGCCCCAGGCGCATGGAAACCGCCGGCGAGGCCGTGAGGCTGAGGATCGCGCCCACCGCCACCAACAGGACGAGCGCGAAGAGCGCCCAGCGGTCGACGCTCCACCACCAGCGGCCGAGCAAGGACGTATCGGTGCGGTCGAAGGCCAGGCTCATCCCGTCTCCTTCTCCGCCAGCGCCCGGACGGCGGCCTTAAAGGCCTCGCCCCGGACTTCGAAGTTCTTGAACTGATCGAAAGAGGCGCAGGCCGGGGAGAGCAGCACCACTGCACCCTCGCGGCCGTCGCGCCGCGCCGCGGCAAAAGCCTGGCGCACCGCGGTATCGAGATCGTCGCAGACTTCGCTGTCGACACGGCCCTCAAGCGCCTTCGCGAAAGGCTCGGCCGCCTCGCCGATCAGGAAGGCACGGGCGACACGGCCCAGGCTTTTTTCAAGGCCGCTCAGCCCACCCTCCTTTGCGCGCCCGCCGGCGATCCAGTAGATCGGCTCGTAGCAGGCCAGCGCCTTGGCTGTGGCATCAGCGTTGGTGGCCTTGGAGTCGTTTACGAAGGTGACGCCGTCGATCTCCGTCACCTTCTCCTGCCGATGCGCCAAGCCAGGAAAGCTGCGCAGGCAGGCGGTCGCGATCGCGGGATCGACACCTGCCGCCTTGGCGGCGGCGTAGGCAGCAGCCGCGTTCTGCCAGTTGTGCCGCCCTGGCAGCTGGGGCAGTTCGGAGAGCGGCAAAGCTGCGACCCGCTTTCCGTCCGTTTCATCCCACAGCAGGCCGTCCTCAGCATAGACGCCGCCCTCGACGCGCCCCTCGCCGGAGATCGGCCAGATGACCTGATCGCCGGCCCGCTTCAGGTCTTCCCAGATCTCACGGCAGATCGGATCATCGATCCCGATGATCGCGGTGCGTGGGCTGGTTTGGCGGCGGAAGATATTCCGCTTGGCCGCCACATAGCCCTCCAAGCCGCCGTGGCGATCCAGGTGATCGGGCGTGATGTTCAGCAGGACGGCGATGTCGAAGGTGATGGAGAGCGTCAGTTCCATCTGATAGCTCGACAGCTCGAGCACGTAGAAGCCATCCGGCTGCATCGGCTCGAACTCCAGCACCGGCCGGCCGAGGTTGCCACCGGTCTCGACGCGCCGCCGCGCCATCTCGAGGACGTGGCCGATGGCGGCCGTTGTCGTCGACTTTCCATTGGTGCCGGTGATCCCGACGTAGCGGGCATCGGGTTGGGCCCGGCCGAGCAGTTCAACGTCGCAGATGATCTCCACACCCGCCTCGCGGGCCAGCTTGGCCACCGGGTGCGGTTCGGGAAAGCGATGCGGGATGCCGGGGCTGATCACCAGCGTCACCGGCTCAAGCCAGTTGGCCTGATGCAGATCGACCAGCGGGATGTCCTGCTCCCGCGCCCGGGCACGCACGTCCTCGTCATCGTCCCAGGCCCAGACCTCGGCGCCATTGGCCATCAAGGCCTTGGCCGTGGCCATGCCGCTGCGGCCCAGGCCCAGGACCGCGACCACGTAGCTGTACATGAAGGGAAGGCTTATCATCGGCGGTCTCGCTACCTGAGCTTGAGGGAGGAGAGGCCGATCAGCGCCAGCACCACGGCGATGATCCAGAAGCGGATGACGATGGTCGGTTCCTTCCAGCCCTTCTTTTCGAAGTGATGATGCAGCGGCGCCATACGGAAGATGCGCCGTCCGGTCAGCTTGTAGGAGGCGACCTGGACGATCACCGAGACAGTCTCCAGCACGAAGAGGCCGCCGATGATGGCGAGCACGATCTCATGCTTGGTGATGACCGCCACGCCGCCCAGGGCGCCGCCGCAGGAGAGCGAGCCCGTGTCGCCCATGAAGACCATGGCCGGCGGCGCGTTGTACCAGAGGAAGCCCAGCCCAGCGCCAACCAGCGCGCCGCAGAAGACCGCCAGTTCGCCGGTGCCCTGCACGTAGTGGATCTGCAGGTAATTGGAGTAGACCACGTTGCCCACGAGGTAGGCGATGAAGGCAAAGCAGCTCGCCGCGATCATCACCGGCACGATGGCCAACCCGTCGAGGCCGTCGGTCAGGTTCACCGAGTTCGACGCGCCCACCATCACAAAAACACCGAAAACCGCGAAGAAGAGCCCGAGGTCGATCAACAGGTTCTTGACGAAGGGCAGCGCCAGCTGGCCGGAGAGCTCCGGCGGCGAGACCAGCATCACTGCCGCCGTCGCAATCCCGGCCACCACAACCTGCGCCAGCAGCTTCAGGCGGCCTGAGAGACCGTGATGGCTGCGCCGGGTGAGCTTCAGGTAGTCGTCGTAGAAGCCGATCGCGCCGAAGCCGATCGTTACGAAGAGAATGATCCAGACGTAAAGGTTGCCGAGATCTGCCCAGAGCAGGGTCGACACCGCCAGCGCGAAGAGGATCAGCACCCCGCCCATGGTCGGCGTGCCCTGCTTGGTCAGCAGATGGCCTTCCGGTCCGTCGCTGCGGATCGGCTGGCCATAGCGCTGCTTCTTGCGCAGCCAGTTGATCAGCGCCGGACCGAAGAAAAAGGCCAGGATCAGCGCAGTGATCAACGCGCCCCCGGTGCGGAAGGTGAGATAACGGAAGAGGTTGAAGGCAACGAACTGGTCGGAGAGCGGAACGAGCAGATTATAAAGCATGCGCCCGGCCCCCCTTCGACCCCGTCGCCGCACCCCTTGGCGCGGCGGAGGCAGCCGTCAGCGCATCGACCACCCGCTTCATCTTGCTGCCCAGCGACCCCTTCACCAGGACCACATCTCCGTCGCGCAAGGCCGGCGGGATCTGCGGCGCCAGGGCTGCGCTGTCCGGCGCATGCACCACTGTCGTCCGGCCTTCCAACGCCTCGGCCAACTCGGCCATCAATGGCCCGCACAGGAAGACGGCATCCACCGCGGCATCCGACAGCTTGTCGGCGAGAGCACGGTGCAGACGCCCGGCCTCGGGGCCCAGTTCCAGCATGTCGCCGAGCACGGCAATCCGGCGCCCCTCGCCCTGCGGCGTCATATCACCCAGCACGCTCAGCGCCGCCGATACCGAGAGAGGATTGGCGTTGTAGCTTTCATCCAGGAGCGTGATGCGCCGGCCGTTGGACAGCACCAAGGTCTGGCGCGCACCGCGGCCAGCCAGGGGCTCCAGCCCTTCCAAGGCCCTCGCAGCAGCCACCACGTCGCCGCCCAGCGCCCTCACCGCCGCCAGGGCGGCCAAGGCATTGCCGGCCTGATGGCGCCCGGCGAAGGGCAGGAAGAACCGCAGCGGGCGGCCCTGCACCTCGGCCTCGACACGGCCGCCTTCGCCCTCGGCCTGATAGTCGACCAGGCGCAGGTCCGCTGCCGGGTGGGCGCCGAAGGTAAGGATGTCGGCGCCGGCGGCCTCCGCGGCCGCAGACAGCCGCTCATAGAAGTCATCTCCGCGCGGCAGCACCGCCGTGGCCCACCTGGAGTATCCGGGCTCCAGCCCCTCGAAGATCTCCGCCTTGGCGTCGGCGATGGCCTCGCGCGAGCCAAGATACTCCAGGTGTGCAACACCGATGTTCGTGATCACCGCCACATGCGGACGCACGAGGGCGGCCAGCGGGCGGATCTCGCCGGCGTGGTTCATGCCAATCTCGCACACCGCCCAGGCGGCACTGCGCGGCAGGCGCGCCAGAGTCAGCGGCACACCCCACTGATTGTTATAGCTGGCCGCCGCAGCATGGGTCGGACCCAGGGCCGCGCAGGCGCCGGCCAGCAGCTCCTTTGTGCTGGTCTTGCCGGAGGAGCCGGTGACCGCGATCACCTTCGCCTGGCTGCGCGACCGGGCGGCGCGGCCCAGGTCCCGGAGAGCGGCCAGGCAGTCGGGCACCAGCAACAGCGGTGCCGTCTCGTCCAGGCCTTCCGGCCGGTGGCTCACCACCGCCGCAGCAGCGCCCTTGGCCAGGGCATCGCCCACGAAGGCATGAGCGTCATAGTTGGGGCCGGACAGCGCGACAAATAGGTCCCCTGCCGCAATCGATCTCGTATCGATCGAGACTCCCGTAGCGCGCCAAAGGTCCGGCCCCGTTCCGTTGGTTGCCGCCTTCGCCTCGGCCGCGGTCCAGAGGATCTCCGCGCTCATGCCTTGCCTCCCCAAAGCTCGGCAATGGCACGACGCACCTCTTCGCGGTCGTCGAACGGCAGCACCCTGTCCTGAATAGTTTGTCCCTGTTCGTGCCCCTTTCCGGCCACCACCAGCAGGTCGCCGTCGCCAAGAGAGGCAATACCTTGGCGAATGGCCGTGCGGCGGTCGCCGATCTCCTCGGCGCCGGGCGCTGCGGCCAGGATCGCGGCGCGGATGGCCGCGGGGTCCTCGCTGCGCGGGTTGTCGTCGGTCACGATGACGGCATCGGCCAACCGCGCGGCCACTTCGCCCATCAAGGGGCGCTTGCCGGGATCCCGGTCGCCGCCGGCGCCGAATGCCACCAGCAGGCGCCCGCGGGCGTGGGGGCGCAGGGCCTCCAGCACGGTCTGCAGCGCGCCCGGAGTATGGGCATAGTCGACGAAGACCCGGCCGCCGGCCGGCGTGACACCCACGGCCTCGACACGGCCCGGCACACCCTGGACCTGCGCCAGCGCGGCCAGCGCCGCTTCCGGCTCCACGCCCTCGGCCAGGACGAGGCCAAGGGCGGCGAGCGCGTTCAAACCCTGGAAGGTCCCGGCTACGGGCAAGGCAAGGTGGTGGGAACGCCCGAAGATCTCCAGGGCAAGTTGGAGGTGGGCATCCGCCGGAACCAGGTCCAGAAGCTTGAGTTCGCGCCCGCCGCGACCATAGCCGAGCACCCGCTGACCGCGGGTCCGGCAAAGTTTGGCGAGGGTTTCGAACTCGGGCGCGTCGGCGTTGAGCACCGCCGTGCCCTCTGCGGGCAAGAGCTCCTCAAAGAGGCGCCGCTTGGCCGCAAAATAGGACTCCATCGAGGAGTGATAATCGAGATGATCGCGGCTGAGGTTGGTGAAGGCCGCCGCGCTCAGGCGCAGGCCGTCGAGCCGGTATTGATCGAGGCCGTGGCTCGAGGCCTCGAGCACCAGGTGATCCACACCCTCATCGGCCAATTCCGCCAACAGGCTTGCCAGCACCACCGGGTCGGGCGTGGTCAGCGCCTTCGGCGCGCCGGCGCGCTCCGGCTCCAGGCCGAGGGTGCCGAGGCTGGCTGCCTGATATCCAAGCGCCTGCCAGATCTGCCGGGTGAAGCTCGCCACCGAAGTTTTGCCGTTGGTGCCGGTCACGGCGGCGATGCGGCGCGGCTGGGGCCCGTGGAAGGCGGC
The DNA here is from genome assembly GCF_029222965.1 of Aquibaculum arenosum. Lineage (GTDB taxonomy): Bacteria > Pseudomonadota > Alphaproteobacteria > Kiloniellales > DSM-21159 > Aquibaculum > Aquibaculum arenosum. Next base: position 90,158 of record NZ_JARHUD010000010.1, read on the forward strand.
GGCCATCATCGCCAGACGATGACGCGGTTCCGGGTCAGCGATCAGGACAGCATCGCCCGCCTCGTCCGGAAGGCAGGTGCCCTCCGGCGCCAGGACGGCAACGGCGCCGCGACGCAGCGCCTCCGGGATGAAGGCGCGGCCATCGGCACGACTGCCCGGCAGTGCGGCAAAGAGGAAGCCCGGAGCCACCTGCCGGCTGTCCGCCGTCAGTCCCCTGACCTCGATCCTGCTTGCCTGCGGCAGCGCCACTGTTCCGGCTTCCTTCATCAGTTCATCGAGACGCAACGCTTCGACCCCTCAGGCGGGCCGGGACCAGCAGCGGGTCCGGACGTTGCTCTTCCGCCTGCGGTCGCGGCGGCATGCCGAGCATCGGCCCCAGGCGCGAGATCACGCGCCCCACCCCCGGCGCCGCCACCCAGCCTGCCGTGGCAAAGCCATAGGTGCGCTCGGTCGGCTTGGGCTCGTCGACCATGAAGAAGACGACGTACCTCGGGTCGTCGATCGGGAAGGCACCGGCGAAGGACGCGATGCGCTTGTCCTTCTGATAGCCACCGCTGGGGCTCAGCTTGTTGGCCGTGCCGGTCTTGCCGCCGACCAAGTATCCTTCGGCATCGGCGTTGCCGCCACTGCCGTGCAACACCACCAGGCGCAGCAACCAGCGCATCTGCTCGCTCGTGCGCTCGGAAATCACGCGCTCGCGCGGCGCCTGCTCCCCGGGAAGCCGCTTGATCAGGGTCGGCTGCACCAATTCGCCACCATTCACCAGCGCCGCGAAGGCCCGGGTCACCTGCAAAGGCGTCAGCGCGATGCCATGACCGTAAGAAATGGTCATGGTATTGATTTCGCGCCACGGATTGGGAAGCATCGGCCGGCCGCGCTCGGGCAGTTCCAGCGATGCCGGATCGAGCAACCCGAAATCGTCCAGATAGTTGCGCAGGCGCTCGGTGCCAGTGGTCATGGCCATATGCACCGTGCCGATGTTGCTGGAATTCTGGAAGATCTCCGGCACGCTCTGCCAGCGGTTCTTGCCGCGAAAATCGTTGATGGTGAAACGCGCCACTCGGATCGGCTGCGAAGTGTCCCAGCCGTCCTCCAGCGTGACCGAACCGGAATCCAGCGCCGCCGCGGTGCTGAAGGACTTCAGGACCGAACCGACCTCGTAGACGCCCAAAGCGGCGCGGTTGAATCGCTGTTCTTCCGTTGCCCGGCCCGGCATGCGCGGATCGAAGCTGGGCAGCGAGACCATGCCCAGAAGCTCGCCGTTGTCCGCATCCATCACCACAGCCGCGCCGCCGACACCGGAGAACTCGTCGATGGCTGCCTGCAGCTCCTCGGCCAGCACATGCTGCACGCGCAGGTCGAGGGACAGCTGCAGCGGCGTCTCGCCGCCGGCCAGCCAAGCGTCAAAGGCTCGCTCCATGCCGGCCAGCCCGCGGTCGTCGATGTCGGTAAAGCCGACCACGTGGGAGACGAGCTCGCCGTGGGGATAGAAGCGGCACTCGTCGCGCTGCAGATGCAGTCCGGGAACGCCGAGGCGGATGACGGCCGAAGATTCCTGCGGAGACAGGCAGCGCTTGACCCAGACGAAACTGCGGTCGCTGTCCAGGTCCCGGCGCAGGCGCTCCCCGATGGCGTCGGGCATCACTTCCGCCAAGCGATCGGCCACCTCGATGGGGTCGCGCAGTTCGCGCGGATTGGCATAGAGCGCCATGGTCGGAAGGTTGGCGGCCAGCACTTCGCCGTTGCGGTCGAGAATGCCGGCACGACCGGCCTGCCATTCACCGGGCGCCTCCATGGTCCCGGCGATGCGCGGGGCCATGTCGTTCTGAAGCCAGGACAACTCGACCAGCCGAAAGCCGACGGCCAGGAAAGCAAAAGCGAAAAGAAGCCCTGTGAGGATCAGGCGCGTACGCCCCACCTCGAGCGCCTGCTTACGGTTGCCGTCAAGCCCCACCACCCAACGCTCGGGCTGACCCAGATCCATGCCGGAAGGCAGATCACCCTGATGCCTGCCCTTGGGTTCGCGCGGTTCGTTCATCGCACGCCTCCCCCGCCAGTGGACACTGGCAGCGGACGGCCAGTGAGGGGATTGAAGCTCTCATTTTCGCTCAGTGGCGGGACTGCATCAGTGCCCAGGCGCGCAATGGTGTCGGCGATTGGGTCCGCCGGCGCGGCAGCGGGTGTCGGATTGGAGGAAGCCTGCGGCTCAGGCGCTTGGGCCGGCTGTGTGTCGGACGCATCGACCTGGGCCACGGCAATGCTCCCCTCCGTACGGGCGGGCGTGCGCTGCGGCGACGGCAGGGCCTCTGGTTGCCAACCGGCGGGCATCAAGGGGCGCTCACGTGGCAGGGGCTCGGCATCGGCCAGTTCAGTCTGGCTGTAGCCGAAGTCTTCTGGGCGCGGCGGCAGGTGCCTGACCTGCACCACCTGCTGCGGGCGCATCGGCCCCAGTTCTAGATGCCGCTCCGCCAGGGCGGCGATGCGCGCCGGCTGATTCAGATAGCTCCACTCGGCCTTGAGAACGTGGGTGGCCTCGCGGTCTTCCAGGATCTGGCGATTGATCTCGGCCAGTTCCTTTTCCACCTCCTGGACTTCGTACTTCACCTGGAAGAGCAGGCCAGCAACGCCGGCCGCGGCGGCCACGATCAGGATAAGCAGCAGACGCGTCATGCCGAACCCTCCTCTGCCGATACGCCGGGACGCGACCAGGCCGGCGCCGCAGTGCGCTCCGCGGCGCGCAGGCGGGCCGAACGGGCGCGCGGGTTACGCCGGGACTCTTCCACACTGGGCTTGCGCGCGCTGCGATGAAGCAGTTCGAAACTGGGTGCGCGCGCCTCGACGGCCGGCAGATGGCGCGAGCCGCGCGGCGCGGCCCCGGAGCGCTCACGCAGGAAAGTCTTGACGATGCGGTCCTCGAGCGAATGGAAGGAGACCACGGCCAATCGGCCTCCGGCCGCCAAGACCCGCTCCGCCGCGGCCAGTCCGCGCTCGAGCTCGCCCAACTCGTCGTTCACGTAGAGACGCAGCGCCTGGAAGCTGCGCGTCGCCGGGTCGATGCCATCGGCCGAGGGCTTGACCACCCGACGAATGATCTCTGCGAGCTGCAGCGTGCGGGTGATGGGCGCTTCGCGGCGGGCAGCGACAATGGCCCGTGCCACGGCGCGGGCGCGGCGTTCCTCGCCAAGGTGCCAGAAAACATCGCTGAGTTGCGCTTCTTCAGCTTCATTGACCACGTCGGCAGCGCTGGGGCCGGTGGTGCCCATGCGCATGTCCAAGGGGCCGTCGCTGCGGAAGGAGAAGCCGCGCTCGGCCTCGTCGAGCTGCGGCGAGGACACACCCAGGTCGAGCGCGACACCGTCCAGCGCAGCCTCGCCACTCAGGCGATCGAGTTCTCCGAAGCAGCCCTCCACCAGGCGGAGCCGGCCGGCGAACTCTTGCTCCATGGCGCGGCCGGCGGCAATTGCTGCGGGGTCGCGATCCAGCCCGATCAGCCTGCAGGAAGCGGCTTCCAGAATGGCGCGAGCATAACCACCGCGCCCGAAGGTTCCGTCGAGATAGACACCGCCATCGCGCGGCGCCAGCGCCTCGAGCACCTCCGGCAACATCACGGGCAGGTGGCCCGCTGCTTGGTGAACGTCTGTCGCCGTCATGGGTCACTCCCCCTGCGGTCGACGGAGCGGCAAGGACAGTCCCTTGTCGCCAATCTTAGAGCGGGCCTGGGCCTTATAGGCCTTGAAGGTTTCCGGCTCCCAGATGTGGAAGAAACGGCCGAGGCCGGCAAACACCGCTTCCTCGGTGATGCCGGCATGTTCCAGAAGATCGTCAGGCAACTGCACTCGACCCCCGCTGTCCCAGGCAAGCTGGCGCGCGTCGGAAAAGAGACTGAAGGCCATGGCCTCCTGGTCATCCGAGAAAAGGTCGAAGGTCTGATCCACGCTCTCCATCAGGTCGGTCATCAAGCCCAATCCACAGCCCTGCACCGCCTGCGCCCGCGGCGCGGCAAAGCAGACAATGCCGGGAAAGGAATCGGCGGCGAGAACTTGACGAAAGGGGGCCGGCACCGACACGCGTCCTTTGCGGTCTACCTTGTTGAAGAAGGTCCCTAAAAATGGCGCTCGCGTGGCCACCCCGATCTCCTGCCGCTGAACCGATCCGCTTACCCCACCCCCTGAACCGATCCTTGGCGGCTGCGGTTAGTGCCCGACATCTCTGCCGAACCCGTCCCGACACTGGCCTCTGCTCACTTGCAAAAAATCCCGCGCGCATGGGTTTCTTTGGGCGGCAAATGCCCGTGCTGGGATTAAATGGGATATCATGGGTCTGTATGGGCGTCAATGGGAACGCAAGTAACATCGACAGCCTCGGAAAGATAAAAACCCGCACAATTCCGCGCTTTTCGACGTTCCCAACCCATCCAGCCAAGCAAGGCCACGCAAACGACACGCGCAAGCGCGCAAGGTCCAACAAAAGCCCCTGTTCTCTTTATGTTCTATTTATGAATACAGCGGGGCCGTGAAGAAAGCAGGCGCCAGACGGCCTGTAAGCCGGGTTCTGTCCACCGCCCGAAAGGCGGGGGATGGCCATTCATCTGGGACGCTCGTCGCCGAGCGCCTCGCGCGACCTACCCGGGCGGCAGCGCGGAAACGCGCCTGGCCTTGCGGCCCACCGCCCCTACTCGGTCTTGCTCCCGGTGGGGTTTACCGTGCCATCCCCGTTGCCGGGGACGCGGTGCGCTCTTACCGCACCCTTTCACCCTTACCGCGCATGCGCGCGGCGGTTTGCTTTCTGTGGCACTTTCCCTAGGGTCGCCCCCGCCGGGCGTTACCCGGCACCGTGTTCCCGTGGAGCCCGGACTTTCCTCCCCCGCGTCAAAGACGTGAAGGCGGCCATCCGGCCGTCTGGCGCTGGCAGGATGTAGGCACTCGCGCCCGGTCGGTCAACGCGCCAAAGAGCGCAGGCATCAACCTTCGCCGCGGGCGGCGTTGAAGAGTGCCGCCACCGCCGCAAGGCGGCCGGCTGTGTCGGCGTCCAGCACCCCATCCACCCGCGCCGGTCGGAAGTGGCGCTGGAAGGCGCGCAGCACGGCAGGAAAATCCTCTTCGAGATAGCCGTAGCCAATCGTCGCGAGGGCCTGTCTTGCCTGCGTTTCGTCCGGCGCCAGGGCGGGCGCCTCTTGGGGCCAGAGGCCGTGCCCGGCAGCGGCAAGGCGCGCCCAATCAAACAGCTCTCCGGGGTCCTCCTTGCGCAGCGGCGCTACGTCGGCATGGCCCACGACGTTCCAGCGCGGGATGCGCCAGCGCACCCGCAGCACCGCCAGTAGCTCCAACAGGCAAGCCATCTGGGCTTCGGGAAAGGCGCGGTAGCCCCACTCATGCCCCGGATTGACCAGTTCGATGCCGAGCGAGCGGTCGTTTACGCCCTCCTGCCCTTCCCAGTTCGACAGGCCGGCGTGCCAGGCGCGCCGGCTTTCCGGCACCAGGCGCCAGAGCGTGCCGTCTTCCTCGATGCAGTAGTGAGCCGAGACGCGCGCCGCCGGGGCGCAGAGGCGCGCCATCGCTTCCTCGGCGCTGCGCATGCCGGTGTAGTGCAGCAGGATCAGGTCGGGTTCGCGCTCGCCGGGGCGGGCGTCGTGGTTGGGCGAGGACCGTTCACGGATCAAGGGCATGGCGTCGTCACACCCGCTTACTGGCTACGGCGGCAATCTTCGGCCGGCGCAGCACCACAATGCCGACGCCGCCAATGGTCAGCAGGCCGCCCACGGCAATGGACCAGGTGAAGGGCTCGCCCAGGACGAACACCCCTGACGCCACGCCAAGCACTGGGACGACCAGCGTGATCGGCATGGCCTGGTTCATGTCGTAGCGCATGAGAAGGCGATACCAGAGACCATAGCCCACCACCATCACCGCCAGCGCGTTGTAGGCCACTGCACCCCAGCCGATCCAATCGGCCTCCTGCAGCGCCGTCCAGTGGCCGCTTTCGGTGAGCAGTGACAGCACCAGGAGTTGCGGCCAGGCGAAAAGCGCCATCCAGGCCGACACGCACCAGGGCGACAGCTCGGAGACCTTCTTCACCTGCACATTCGACACGGCCCAGACCAGTGCCGCGGCCACAACCATGCCCAGCGCCGTATAGCTGCCCTCGAGCCGGGGCTCACCGGCAATGACGATGACGCCGCCAAAGGCCGTCGCCAGTCCCAGCGCCCGGCGCCAGCCCAGCTTGTCTCCGAAGAAAAAGGCGGCGAGCAGGGAGGCGAAGGGCACCTGAAGCTGAATCGCGATCGCCGCCGTCGAGGCATCGATGCCGGCCAGGCCGGTGAACATCAAGGCGAAGTGCAAAGTGCCTAAGGTGACCGACAGCGCGATGATCTCCCGCCAGCGGCCGTGCGGCGGCGGGACGAAGGGCAGCAGCACCACAGAGACGATCATGAAGCGCAGCGCCACCAGCAGCATGGGCGGGAATTGCTCCAGCCCCGTCTTGCTGACGGCGAAATTGAAACCCCAGATCAGCATAACCACGGCGAAGAGCGCGAAGTCCAGCGGCTTGATCGCCTTGGTCATGCCCCGCCCTCGCCGGCGAGCCGCTCGCGCTTTTCCTCCAGCTCGAGCCAACGCTCTTCCGCTTGGGCCAAGCGTGCCTGCAGATCCGCGAGCCTAGCGCTCGCCGTTTCGAAACCAGCGGGGTCGCGGGCATAGAGGCCGGGGTCGGCGAGCTTTGCTTCCTGGGCTGCCACCTGTGCCGACAGCTTGTCCATCTCGCCCGGCAGGCCGTCCAGTTCACGCTGTTCCTTATACGACAGCTTGCCCGACGGCCGCGGCGCCGCCGGCCGGCGAGCCGGACGACTGCGCGAAGACGTCGGGGTCGAGCTCGTGCGCGCATCAGGCAGTCCCCCGGCCTGGCGGACGGCGTCGGAGAAGCCGCCGGGATACTCCCGCGCGCCGCCGCGTCCATCCAGCAGGATCACCGAGGTGCAGAGCCGGTCAAGAAAGTCGCGGTCATGGCTGACCAGGATCAGCGTGCCCTGATAGTCGTCCAGGACTTCGGCCAGCAAATCCAGAGTGTCCATGTCCAGGTCGTTGGTGGGCTCGTCCAACACCATGAGATTGGACGGCTGCGCAAAGGCACGGGCAAGCAGCAGGCGGTTGCGCTCCCCGCCCGACAGCGCCTTGACCGGCTGCTGCGCCTGGATCTCCTCGAAGAGAAACTCCCGCAGGTAGCCGACCACATGCTTGGGCTTGCCGCCCACCATGACATTGTCCCCGCCGGCCGGGCAGAGCACGGACCAGGGCGTGGCTTCGGGATCAAGGACGCTGCGCTTCTGGTCGACCACCTCGATCTCGAGGTTGGTGCCCAGCGTCACCTGACCCTCATCGGGCTCCAGCCGGCCGAGCAGGAGGTTGATGAGCGTGGTTTTACCGGCGCCGTTGCGGCCGACGATGCCCACCCGGTCGCCGCGACGAATGCGGGTGGAAAAGTTCTCGACGATGGGCAGCCGGCTGCCGTCTGGCGCAGTGAAGGCCTTGCTCACCCCCTCGGCCTCGATCACCAGCTTGCCGCTGGTGGCGGCTTCCGCCGCGGCCATGCTGGCCTGCCCCTGGCGGTTGCGCAGCATCTCCCCGCGCTCCTTGCGCAGGGTCTGCAGGCGGGCCAGCCGGCCCTGGTTGCGCTTGCGCCGCGCCGTCACGCCGCGGTGCAGCCAGTGCTCCTCGCGCTCGATCTGCTTGCCCAGGCGATAGAGTTCCTGGGCCTCGGCGTGGCGGATTTCCTCCGCCCAGTCGTCGAAGCGCTCGAAACCGGCGTCGAGGCGATGCACCTGCCCGCGGTCGAGCCAGAAGACCCGGTTGCCCACCCGGGTCAGAAAGGCGCGGTCATGGCTGATGGTGAGCAGGGCACCGCGGAAGCGTGTCAACTCGTCCTCCAGCCACTGGATGGTCGGCAGGTCGAGATGGTTGGTCGGCTCGTCCAAAAGCAGCACTTCCGGCTCACCCACCAGCGCGCGGGCCAGCGCCGCGCGGCGCGCCTCGCCGCCGGAAAGCGTGCCCAGCGCGGCAGCCGGGTCGAGATCGAAGCGATCCACCAGCGCATCGACGCGGTAGGACTCACTTTCCGCACCGGGCGGCAGGCCTTCGGCGATGTATTCGGCGACCGTCTGCTCCGGCGGCAGCGTCGGTTCCTGGGGCAAGTAGGACAGCCGCACGCCCGCCTGCACCACCCGCTCCCCGGCGTCGGGCTCGACCAGGCCGGCCAGCACCTGCAGCAGCGTGGACTTGCCGCTGCCGTTGCGGCCGACCAGACAGGCCCGCTCGCCGCGGAACAGCAGCAGATCGAGGCCCTGGAACAGGGGCTTGCCCCCGAAGCCGAGGGAGACCTGCTGTAAGGCGATGAGGGGAGCTGCGTTCATCCGCTGACGGGCATTCGGTCAGGGCAGAAACGGTTGAGGAAGATCACGCGCATGCCCCGCTTATTCCACGCCCCGCCCGCGCGAAGCAAGGCACGCCGCGGCAAGGGCCGCATGTGCTGGAAGCATGGCAGGGACAGGTGAACACTTAAACGACGAGTGCTGCTTCCCGGTTCGCCAGATAGCGCAGCAGGGAGTAGACCGTGAGCAGAGAGGTCCGGGGATTGTCCGGCGCCGCATAGCCCTCGCCGCTGTAACTGATGCGTCCGGTGACGCCCTCAGCCTCGATCTCATGCCGATTGCCGCCGGCAGTGGGATCCGCCACCAGTTCCACCTGGGTCTCGTCGAGCCCGAGGCCGGCGAGACCGACGATGGCCGCCACATTGGCATTCTTGGGAAAGGTCCCTGCCGCCTCGCGCGCGCTGCCGCTGAAGAAGGTGGTGGCGGTCGAGAGGCTGTCCAGCGCGCAGAGGCTTTCCGCCGCCGAGCCGCGCCAGGCGGCCGGGGGCTTCACCCCCCGATAGGTGACCTGTTGCAAGCCGGCCAGCCGCATCGCCGCCAAGGCGTCGATGGCACCAATGGCGCCGGCGGGAACCACCAGGCGTGACCCGCCCGCCCGGGCCGCCGCACGCAACCGCTCGGCCAGCGCGGCGTCGGTCAAGGCTCCTGCCGATGCCGCCGCCAGTTCGAAGCCGGCCTGGAGGACACCCTCACCGTACTCGGCTACCGCGCCGCCGCCGGCGGCTTCGACCACCACATCCGGTCTCGCGGAGAGCAGGTCGTCCAGAGACTCGACCAGCGGCAGGTCAGGGGTTTGGCCGGCGCGACCGGGGCGCACCAGGATCGCAGTCAGTTCCGCCCCCGGCGCCTTCCCGGCGGCAACCTCCTGCAGCAGCAGACGTCCGATGGCGCCATGGCCGATCACGGCAAAGCGCATGTGCGACCTCCCTTGCATTCAGCGGCCTGAAAGCTACCCCATCGTCCCGGCTGCGACGAGACCGCACAAGAGGCTGCGACGTGAACGTTGTCCCTCCCGCCTCGCTTGCGCCACACTGCGCCGGCTCAAACCATATCAAGGGAAGTTACCTCCTTGTCCGCCTCGCCCGTCTCCGCATCGCATCGCCCGGCTGACAGCGTAATGGGCCAGCCCCTGCGGCGCCGCGAGGATGCCGCCCTGTTGCGTGGGCAGGGACACTTTATTGACGATCACGCGCCGCCGGGCTGCCTGCACCTGGTCTTTCTGCGCAGCCCGCTTGCCCGCGGGCGCATCACCGGACTGGACTGCGCCGCGGCCCGCGCGTTGCCGGGCGTGGTGGCGGTGTTGACCGCGGCCGATGTGCGCGGTCTCGGGCGCCTGCCGGTGAACCCCATCGGCGGCCCGGTGCAGCCGCCACCCTTCCCCATCCTGACCGACGACAGCGTCCAGGCCCTGGGACAGCCGGTGGCCGCCGTGGTGGCCGAGACCTTTTCCGCCGCCCTGGATGCCCTGGAGCAAATCGACCTCGACATCGAGCCGCTGCCTACCCTGCTCACACCGACGGCGGCGTTGGCGGGCGACAGCCTCTATCCCGAGGTGCCGGGCAATCTCGCGGTCGAGCGACACTACAGCCGCGGTGACGCCCGCGCGGCCTTCGATGCCGCTGCCGTCGTCGTCGAGGCGCAGATCTGCCACCCGCGCCTTGCCCCCAGTTCGCTGGAGCCGCGGGCCACGCTGGCCCAGTGGGACGCTACGGCGGCCCGCCTGACACTCTGGTCCGGCACCCAGACACCGCATCGCCTGCGCAGTGACATGGCGGCGATCCTCGGGCTGGAGCCGGAGCAGGTGCAGGCCATCGCGCCGGATGTGGGCGGCGCCTTCGGGCTGAAGGCGTCGCTCTATCCCGAGGACGTGGTGGTGGCCCAAGCCGCCCGGCAGCTGGGGCGGCCGGTGAAGTGGGTTGCAAGTCGTGGCGAGGAGTTGCTGTCCGGCACCCACGGACGCGGTGCAGAAAGCCGCGGCACCTTGGCCCTGGACCGCGAGGGACGCATGCTGGCCCTCGAAGCGGACTTCCTCTTTCCGCTCGGTTACTGGATGCCATTCAGCGGTGCGGTGCCGGCCTGGAACGCCGCGCGCATTCTGCCCGGTCCCTATGCCATTACCGACTACAGCGTCACCAGCCGCGCGGTCATCACCAACACCGCGCCGCTCGGCATCTATCGCGGCGCCGGCCGGCCGGAGGCGGCCCTGCTGCTGGAGCGGCTGGTGGAGGAAGCAGCGGACCAGCTCGGCATGGACCCGCTGGAGCTGCGCCGGCGTAACCTCGCGCCCAGCCAGGCCGGCGACGCCGCCAGCGGCCGCGATTCCAGCGACTACCAGGCGCTGACGACGGAGCTGGCGGCGCAAAGCGACTATGAGACCCTGCGCGCGGAAATCGGCCAACGCCGCAATCGAGGCGAAAAGGTCGGTCTCGGCCTTTCCTGCTACGTGGAGCCTTCAGGCCAGGGCTGGGAAAGCGCCCGGGTCAGCCTGCTGCCCGACGGCTGCATCCAGGCCGCCACCGGCTCCAGCGCCCAGGGACAAGGCCGCGAGACCGCCTTCGCGCAGATCGTCGCCCAGGTCTTCGGGGTTACGCCGGAACAGGTCGAGGTGCTGCACGGTGATACGGCACGAACACCGGCAGGTATCGGCGCCCTGGCCAGCCGCTCGACACCCATCGGCGGCAGCGCCCTGCTGCTGGCTGCGCGAAACAGCCGTGAACAAGCTGGCCGCCAGGCCGCCGCCCTGCTCGACTGCGAGCCCGAAGCGGTGCTGACCGACGAGGCCGGCCTGCACAGCAGCGATCGTGACGCCCATGTCTCCTGGGCCGAGCTTGCCCGCAAGAGCAACGATGCCTGCGAAAGCGAAATCGTCTACGAGGCTGCCGGGGAGGCCTGGGGCTTCGGTGCCTGCCTGGCCGTGGCCACCATCGACCAGGAGACGGGCGCGGCACGGATCGAGCGGCTGATCTACCTCGACGACGCCGGCACCCTGGTCAATCCGCTGCTCGCCGAGGGCCAGATTCACGGCGGCATCGCCCAGGGATTGGGCGAAGCGCTGCTGGAGCGGCTGGTCTACAACGAGGAGGGCGAGTTGCTCACCGGCTCGCTGATGGATTATGCCCTGCCGCGCGCCGACGACATGCCGGCACTGCAGCTCGGCCACCACAGCACGCCCTCGCCCTGCAATCCGCTGGGTGCGCGCGGGCTAGGCGAAAGCGGCAGCATCGGAGCGCCGCCGGCGATCCTCAACGCCCTGCTCGACGCGCTCAAGCCGGGCAAACTGCCTATACTCGAACCGCCACTGAGCAGCGAGACGCTCTGGCGCGCACTGCGAAAGGAACAGGAATGAAGCGCTACAGCCGCAAGGATGCCAAGGACCACGCTCGCGAGCACATGAAGGGCATCTGGGCCGCGGCGCTGACGCCTTTCCGGCCCGGGGACCTCGCCCTGGACGAGGAGGGCTTCAAGGCCAACCTGCGCCACTGGGCCGGCGAACTGGGTATCGACGGCGTCTTTGTCGCCGGCAAGCAGGGCGAGTTCTTCTCCATGTCCGTGCCTGAGCGCAAGCGCAGCTTCGAGCTGGCGGTGGAGGTGGCAAAGGAACGCCCGGGCGGGCGCGACTTCGGCACCATCATGTCCTGCTCCGATCAGAATCTGGACACGGTGATCGAGCTGGCGCAGCACGCCGAGGCCATCGGCGCCGACTACATCGTGGTGCATGCCCCGGTCCTGCACTTCGTGAACGACCGCGACGAGACGCTCTTCGAGTACTACCACACCATCTCGGAGCAGGTAGAGATCGGCATCGCGCTCTGGAGCCACCCGGACAGCGGCTATCTCATGAGCCCCGAGCTCTGTGCGCGGATTGCTGAACTGCCGAACGTGGTGGCCATCAAGTATTCCGTGCCGCGGGAGATGTACGCCCGCCTCACCGAGATCGCCGGTGACCGGCTGATTGTCAGCACAGCCAGCGAGGAGGAGTGGCTGGACAACATCCTGGAGCTGGGGTGGCAGCTCTACCTCTGCTCCTCCCCGCCCTACCTGCTGCAAACCGCGAAGGACCGGCGCATGCGCGAGTACACCGACCTCGCCTTTGCCGGCAAGGCGGAGGAGGCCCGGGCGGTGCGCGACAGCCTGGAACCGGTGCGCCAGGCGCTCAAATCGACGCGCCCCGGCGGCAAGCCGCAGGCACAGCAGAAATACTGGCAGGAACTGCTGGGCCAAGTCGGCGGCCCCGTGCGCCGGCCCATGCTGCCGCTGACCGAAGCAGAGAAAACCGCGATCCGCGAGGCCTTCGACGGCTGTGGTCTGCAGCGCTGACAGGAGAGATGACGATGACCCCGCACCCGCGCCTCAAGCCCTTCGACTTCCGCGACTGGATCGAACGCCACCGCCACCTGCTGAAGCCGCCGGTGAGCAACAAGCTGGTCTTCGAGGAGGCCGGCATGGTGGTCATGGTGGTGGGCGGCCCCAATCAGCGGGTCGACTTCCATGACGATCCCGTAGAGGAGTTCTTCTACCAGCTCGAAGGCGACATGCTGCTGAAGGTCGCAGAAGGCGGGAAGATCTATGACGTGCCGATCCGCGAGGGCGAAGTTTTCCTGCTGCCGCCCCACGTGCGCCACTCGCCGCAGCGGCCGGTGCCGGGCTCCGTCGGCCTGGTGGTGGAATCGCCGCGCCCGCCCCAGGCGCTGGACGGCTTCGAGTGGTTCTGCTTCGAGTGCGGCAGCCGCGTCCACCGCGTCGAGGTCCCGGTGACCAACATCGTCACCGACCTGCCGCCGCTTTTCGATGCCTTCTACGCCGACGAGGACGCCCGGCGCTGCGCCAACTGCGGCGCAGTACACCCGGGCCGCGAACCCCCGCCGGGCTGGGCGGCGTTGTAGTCATCACCGCGCCCCGTGGCGCGCCTCCAGCCATTGCACGCCGAAGCGCACGATGTCTGACGCATCGATGAGCTGGCACTGCGCCGATCCCACGCGGCCGGCCTTGTGTCGGCCCTGCTCGAGGTAGGCGCGCGCCATCAACTCGATGGAATCCGGGGCGCCCGGGCCGGCATAGCAATCGTGGATGCCGTTGGTGTCGAGTTCCTCCACCTCCCGCCAGACCGTGCCGCCGTCCGGCCCAAGGAGCGGCACGGCATAGCACACGCGGCGCTTGTTCGGGATGTCGGCCAGCGCCTCGGCGTAGTGCAGCACCGTGACTGAATCGGGCGGCGCCCCGAGCAGCAGCACCTTGCCGTCATGGGCAAGGAAACGCTCCAGCGGCGAATCCGGCGCCAGCCCGCTGCCCAGTTCGTGCGGCGTCACCAGATCGGCGGCCGCTGCGCCCCAGGCCCAGAAGGAGGCATCGGGATGACCGCTGCGCCGTGAGCCGGGCAGCTGCACCAAAAACCGGTTGAGCGCACCGAAACTGGGATGGGGTGCTGCATTGGCGGGATCGAAGGCCGGCCAAGCGTCGCGCTCCGCCGGCGAAAGCTGCCGGCCGTTCAGCGTTTCGTCGTAGGGCGAATGCTCCCAGGAGACGACGGCCAGGAGGCTTCCCTTCGGCCCCACCGCCTCGCACAAGGCCGCCGCCAACTCGGCCGGCCCGCCCACCACGGGCCCCAGGGCGCGCAGCGAGGCGTGCACCATGATGGTGTCACCGGGAGCGATGCCGAGATCGTGAAGCTGCCGGACCAGATCACCGCGGCTCACAGCCATGTCGCCTATCCATCCTGAGGACTGGATGAGCGGCAACTATACCTGATGGCAGGCGACCTGTCGGCCGGGTGCGATGGTGCGCAGTTCGGGAGCTTCGCTGCGGCAGCGCGCCACGGCGAGCGGACAGCGGGGCTGGAAGGGGCAGCCGCCGGCGGGTGCCGGGGCCGGGTCGGCGATGGGTCGACGGCTGCGCCGGCGCGCTGGGTCCGGGCTGGGCACCGCCTCCAGCAGCAGCCGGGTGTAGGGATGGGCCGGCGCCTTGAAGAGCTCGGCGGTCGGTCCCGTCTCCACGAAGCGCCCGAGATACATGACCGCCAGTCGCTGACAGACCTGCTCCACCACCGCCAGATTGTGGCTGATCAGCAGGTGGGTCAGGCCGTGGCTCTCCTGCAGGTCTAGCAGCAGATTCAGCACCTGGGCCTGTACCGAGACGTCCAACGCCGACACGGGCTCATCGGCCACGATGAGTGATGGGCGGGTGATCAGCGCGCGGGCGATGGCAATGCGCTGGCGCTGCCCGCCGGAGAACTCGTGTGGGTACTTGCGCGCGTCGGAGGCTTGCAGGCCCACCGCCTGGAGGCTTTCGGAAACACGGTCACGCCGGCTGCGGCCTTCGGCCCCGTCGGCGAGCAGGCGCAGCGGCTCGGCCACGATCCGCGCGACCGACAGCCGCGGGTCGAGCGAGCCGTAGGGATCCTGGAAGACCATCTGGAAGCCGCGCCGCCGCCGGCGCAGGGCGGCCGGCGAGAGTGACAGCAGATCCTCGCCCTCGAAGAGCACGCGCCCGGCCGTCGCCGGTTCCAGCGCCATGAGCAGCCGGGCCAGGGTGGACTTGCCGCAGCCGCTCTCGCCCACGACGCCGAAGATCTCGCCGCGCTCCAGGGTGAGGTCGACCCCGTCCACCGCCTTGAAGACCGGCCGCTCGGCGAAGGGATGAGGCCGGGCCAGTGGGTGGTGGCGCGCCAGGCCCTCGGCCACCAACAGCGGCGCACCCGTCCCGGACGGCATGGCAGCGGGCCCGCTCACGGCAGCTCCTCCAGACGGATGCAGCGCGCCTGCTGGCCGCCGGGCAGTGGCTCCCAGGGCGGCACCGCGGCACGGCAAGCCTCGATCACATAGGCGCAACGGTCGGCGAAGCGGCAACCGGAGGGGCGGCGGCCCGGCTCAGGCACGCTGCCGGGAATGGTCTGCAGGCGTTGCCCTGCCCCGGCCGGCACCCCGGCATGACCAGGCATCGCCAGAAAGAGACCGCGGGTGTAGGGGTGCGCCGGCCGGGCAAAGATTGCCGCACTGCTTCCGGTCTCCACCGGCATGCCGGCATACATGACCAGCGTGTCGTCCGCCGTTTCCGCAATTACGCCCAGGTCGTGGCTGATCAGGATCAGCCCCATGCCCATCTCCGCCACCAGCTCGCGCAGCAGGTCGAGAATCTGGGCCTGGACGGTCACGTCCAGCGCGGTGGTCGGCTCGTCGGCGATCAGCAGCCGCGGCCGGCAGGCGAGCGCAATGGCAATGCCGACGCGCTGGCGCTGCCCGCCGGACATCTGATGCGGATAGTCGTCGAGGCGCCGCGCTGCTTCGGGAATGCCCACGCGCTGCAGCAGGTCGAGCGCGCGTGCCCGGGCGGCGCGGCGGCCCAGATTCTCATGCCACTGCACCCCCTCGGCGATCTGCTCGCCCACGGTCATGGCGGGGTTGAGGGCGGTCATGGGCTCCTGGAAGATCATGCCGATGCGCTTGCCGCGGATGCGGCAGAGCGCGGCCTCCGGCAGACCAATCAACTCGTCACCCTCCAGGCGGATGCTGCCGCTGGCGCGCGCGGCGGGCGGCAGCAGCCCCATCAGGGCCAGCGCCAGCATCGACTTGCCTGAGCCCGATTCCCCGACAATGCCCAGGGTGCGCCCCGCCTCCAGGCGGAAGTCCACCTCCTCGACCAGCGCCAGAGGGCCGCTCGGGGTGGCGATGCCCACGGAAAGATTGCGGACCTCCAGCATCAGCGCTTGCGCCTCAGTTTCGGATCGATGATGTCGCGCAGTCCGTCACCCAGCATGTTGAGCCCCAGCACTGCCAGCGCAATGGCCAGCCCCGGCAGGATCGCCAGGTGCGGCGCCTGACTCAGATAGGTCTGGGCGTCGCTCAGCATGCGCCCCCAGCTCGGATGCGGCGGGGGCATGCCTACGCCCAGGAAGGACAGGCCCGCCTCCGCCAGGATGGCCAGGGCAAGCTGGATAGTTGCCTGCACCACCAAAAGCCCGGCGATATTGGGCAGCACATGGTGCAGCGTGATCAGCACCGGCCCCTTGCCGGCCGAACGCGCGGCCAGCACGAAGTCCCTTTCCCAGACCTGCAGCGCAGCCGCGCGGGAAACGCGCGCGAAGACCGGGATGTTGAAGACCCCGATGGCGATCACTGCGGTGGTCGCGCCCGGGCCGATCAGGGCGGCGATCATGATGGCCGAGAGCACCGCCGGAAAGGCAAAGGTGACGTCGGCGAGACGCATGACCACCTCCTCCGCCCAGCCGCGCCAGGCCGCCGCCAGCGTGCCCAGCAGCACGCCTCCGGCCATGCCGAGCAGCACGGCGACGAAGG
Source organism: Aquibaculum arenosum (assembly GCF_029222965.1). GTDB lineage: Bacteria > Pseudomonadota > Alphaproteobacteria > Kiloniellales > DSM-21159 > Aquibaculum > Aquibaculum arenosum. The sequence goes on from NZ_JARHUD010000010.1 coordinate 106,865, forward strand.
CGATGGAGAGCGAGTTCCAGGCGCCGACCATCAGCAGCGAGGTGAGATCGCGTCCGAAGTGGTCGGCGCCGAGCAGACCGGCCTGCAGCGGCGGCGCCAGGCGCTGGGTGATCTGGATCTGCGTCGGCGAGGCCGGCGTCCAGACCTGGGACACGACCGCCGTCCCCAGCAGCAGCAGCGTGACCAAGCCGCCGAGATTCAGCGTCGGGTGACGGACGACTGTGCGCAAGGCCGTCATCACCCCTGCCTCAGGCGCGGGTCGAGCCAGGCATAGGCGAGATCGACCAGGAAGTTAACCACGATCACCAGCGCGGCGAACAGCAGGACCACGTCCTTGATCACCACCAGGTCCCGTTGGCTCATGGCCTGAAACAGCAACCGCCCAAGGCCCGGCAGGGTGAAGACGTTCTCCACCAGGATCGCGCCGGCCACCAGGAAGGAGAACTGCATGCCCATCACCGTGACCACGGGGATGAGCGCATTGCGCAGCACATGGCGGCGCAGGGCGACGCGCCGGGTCAGTCCCTTGGCCCGGGCGGTGCGCACGAAGTCTTCCCCCAATACCTCCAGCACCGATGAGCGGGTGACCCGCGCCAGGATCGCCGCCTGCGGCAACGCCAGGGCCACTGCCGGCAAAAGTAAGGCTTTCAGCGCCGCGACGGGATCGTCCCAGCCCGGAAAGCCGCCGGCGGAGAACCAGCCGAGATAGCTGGAGAAGAACAGGATCAGCAGCAGGCCGAACCAGAAGTTGGGAATGGCCACCCCGATCTGGCTGAACAGCATGACGCCGTGGTCGGCCGGGCGCTCATGATTGGCGGCTGCGATCACGCCCAGGGGCACCGCCATCGCGGTGGAGATCAGGATGGCGAGGAAGGCCAAGGGAAAGGTGACCGCCAGACGGTCGGCCACCAACTCGGCGACCGGCACCTTGTAGGTCATCGAAAGGCCAAGGTTACCGCTCAGCGCGCCGCCCAACCAGTTCAGGTAGCGCTCGTATGCCGGGCGGTCGAGCCCCATCTCGCGGCGCAGGGCGGCCAAGGTGTCCTCGCGCGCTTCCGTGCCCAGCATAATCGCGGCCGGATCACCCGGCAGGATCTCGAGCACCAAAAAGATCGCGATCGAGGCCAGCAGCAGCGTGATGGCCAGCGCCGTGAAACGCCGCAACAACAGAAAGATCATGCCCTGCTCGGCCTCAAAGGACCCGGCCCCACGACACCCGGATTAGCAGCCGCCTCCCGGCCGCCTGCTCGCTCGAACAGGCGGCCGGACAGCAAACAGGGCCGCTATTCGACCCAGCGCACATCGCGCACGACATTGGAGGGCATCGGCGTGCTCTCCCACAAGCCCTCCAGACGCGCATCCCACACGCCCAGCTTTGGCAGCTGGAAGAGGAAGAGCGCCGGCACGTCCTCGGCCAGTGTCTGCTGCGCCTGGGCATAGAGTTCGAAGCGCTCGGCCTCGTCCGGCGTGACGCTAATTTCCTCGATCAGGGCCTTGAATTCGGGATTCTCGTACTGGAAGTAGTAGCCATCCCGCTGATAGATATCGATGTCCAGGGGCTCGGTGTGGGCCACGATGGTCATATCGTAGTCCTTGTTGGAGAAGACCTCCTCGATCCACTGCGCGGGGAATTCGGTCGGGCGGATCTCCACCTGCACGCCAATGTCGGCCAACAGCGCAGCGATGAGTTCGGAGGAACGGCTGGCATAGGCCATCTGCGGCGTCTTCAGCGTCAGCGACAGGCCGTCGCCATGGCCCGCCTCAGCCAACAGCTCACGCGCCCGCACGGGGTCGTAGGGCAGCACGCCACTGGTATCGACATAGGCCGGATGATTGGGCGAGAAGTGGCTGCCGATGGGCTGGCCGAAACCGGCGTAGGCACCCTCAATCAGCACCGAACGGTCGATGCCGTGCATCAGGGCCTGGCGCACCCGCACGTCGTCGAAGGGCGACCGCTGGTTGTTGAGACCGGCCACGATCTCGCCTTCCGTGTTGCCGGCCACGGCAGTGAAACGCTCGTCTCCGGAGAACTCGGCGAAAAGCTCCGGTGCGCCCAGGTTCGGGAAAGCGTGCACGTCCCCGGCCCGCAAGGCTGCCACCTGCGCCTGGGCATCATTGATGAAGCGGAAGGTTACCCGGTCCAGATGCACCGCATCAGCGTTCCAGTAGTCTTCGAAACGGGACAGCTCGACCCGATCGCCACGCACCCAATCGTCGAACTTGAAGGGGCCGGTGCCCACCGGATCGGTCTGGTTGGTCCCGGCACTTTCCGGCGCCACGATCACCGCGTCGCCCCAGCCCAGATAGTAGAGGAAGTTGCCCGAGGGCTCCGAGAGCGTGATGACCACGGTGTGGTCATCGGGGGTTTCGATCTCCTCGATCGGCGCGAAGATCTGCTTCTGCGCATTGGTGGAGTCCGGCGAGCGGGCACGGTCGAAGGCGAACTTGACGTCCTCGGCCTCAAAGCTGCTGCCGTCATGGAAGGTCACGCCCTCGCGCAGCTGGAAGGTATAGGTCAGGCCATCCTCGGAGACCTCCCAGCTCTCCGCCAGCAGCGGCTGCACCTCGCCATTGCGGTCGATCTGCACCAGACCTTCATAGAGGTTGAGCCAGGTCACCTCGCGAATGGCCACCGGCGCGGCACTGGTGGGATCGAGGTTGGGCGGCTCGATGGGCATGCCCAGCACCAGTTCATCCTCTTGGGCCTGTGCCTGCAGCGGCAAGACCGCGGCCAGCACCGCTGCCAGCGCTGTGGCCGAAAGCAACGTCATCGATGGCTTCATCACTACCCCCTGTTTCTTGACTCTTTTCACCTGCCCCATCCTCCCCTGTCAGACATTCTCCGCCGCAGCGCCATAGCGCTCCCGCCAGGCAGGATAGGGTCCAAGACTGTCGGCCGCCCAGACACCGCGCGCCACTGCGCGGGCGAGGCAGTCGGCTGCGACGCGCCCAAGACGCGCCAGATCGACCACGTCCGGCCCCGGTCGCTGTCCGGTGGATAGGGCAAAGACCGTATCGCCGTCGAGCGGCGAATGCACCGGTCGCAAGGCGCGGGCCAAACCGTCCTGTGCCATCACCGCCAAGCGGCCACAACCAACCTTGTCCAGGCGCGCGTCGGTGGCGACCACCGCAATGGTGGTATTTGCGCCGGCTTGCGGCGGCGCATCGCCAACTGTGGCATCGAGGCTTGCGACGGGACGCGCGGGCGGTGGGTAGCCGCCGAACTCACCCTCCTGTTCCAGAATCCAGGCCCAGAAGGCGCCGCTTTCCGGCTCCACCGCGCTGCCCAGGGCATTCACCGCCACCAGCGCGCCAACGCTCGTGCCATCGGGCAGAACCCAGGAGGCGCTGCCCAGGCCACCCTTGAGCGCACCGGCCTTGGCGCCGAGCCCCGCTCCCACATTGCCGAGGGGAAAATCGTGACTCGCCGCGACGGCCGCTTGGCGCCCCAGCGCGCGGTAAGGCGGGGTCTCGCCCCAGTCCTTATCGCCACCATTGATGAGATCGAAGAGGATCGCCGAAGGGACGATGGGCACACGCGTGCCAGCCACCTCGAAACCGCGCCCCTGGGACGCCAGCCAGCCAACCACGCCGGCACGGGCTTCCAGCCCGAAGGCTGAGCCGCCGGAGAGCACCAGGGCATCCACCTGCGGCACCGTGGCTGAGGGGGCGAGTAGGTCGGTTTCTGCAGTGCCCGGCCCGCCGCCGCGCACATCGACCGCGGCCGGGCAGGCCCGATCGGGCAGGACCACGGTCACGCCGCTGCGCACACGGTGATCGTCTGCATTGCCGACTGTGAGGCCGGGAACATCGGTGATCAGATTGCGTGGTCCGACGGGCATCGTCCCTGCTTCCCCCTCGCAGTTCAGTCCCGAAGTGTGCCTGTCAGGCGCAGCGTGGCCGCTGCCATGATCTTGGCCGAGGCCACCATGTCGTCGATGCCCACCCACTCATCTGGCTGATGTGCCAGGTCGAGGACGCCCGGCCCATAGGCGACACAGTCGTGCAGGTGCCCGATCCGGGCCACGTGCTTCTGGTCGTAGGTGCCGGGAGAAGCGATGTGCTGTGGTTCCTTGCCCAGCACCCTACGAATCTCCTCATCGAGCGCCTTGACCACCGGTGCATCCTCATCCGTCATGGTGGGCAGGACCGACCAGAGCTCGCGCAGGCGATACTCAAAATCCGGCACCTCGGCGCGCAAGCGCTGCAACAACCCCTCAATCTCGCCGCGCACCTGCTCCAGCGGCTCCTCGATCAGAAAGCGCCGGTCGAGTACCAGTCGGCAGGAGTCGGCGACACAAGCACTGGGCAGGCCATCAAAGCCTTCGGCTTGGCCGCCGTGCAGGGAATTGAAGTTCAAGGTTGAGTTGCGCGCTCCCTCAGGCTCCACCGGCATCTGGGTGCGGCGCTGGTCCAGTTCCGGATAGAGTTCTCGCTCGATCAGGTCGAGAAAGAGCCCCATGTTGCGGATCGCCGAAACACCGAGAAAGGGCATGGAACCGTGCGCGATGCGGCCCAGCGTTTCCACCTCCGCCCACCAGACGCCGCGATGGCCGAGGCACACGCGGTCGACGTTGAGCGGCTCCGGGATGATGACGTGGTCGACCCGCGGCTTTGAGAAGTAACCGCGCTCCGCCAGCCAGGCCACACCAGCATAGCCGCCGGATTCCTCATCGACGGTGCCGGATATCTCGATGGCGCCGCGAAAGGGGATGCCTTCGCGCAACAACGCTTCCACTGCGATGATGGAGGCGGCCAGGCCGCCCTTCATGTCGCAGGCCCCGCGGCCATAGACCCGTCCGTCGGCCACGGTTCCCTCAAAGGGATCGAAGGTCCAGCCCTTGCCGGCCTCCACCACGTCGATGTGACTGTTGAAGTGCACCGTCTCGCCCGGGCCTTCGCCCTCGATGCGGGCGACGACGTTGGTGCGCGGATAGCGATCACTGTCGCCCAGCGCGCCTTCGGCGCGCAGATACTCGATGGAAAAGCCCTGCTTGCGCAGGCGCTCACCCACCAGTTCGGCACAGGGACGATAGGCGTCGCCGGGCGGATTAACCGTGGGAATGCGAATCAGCTCCTGGGTCAGGGCGATCAGTTCCTCACGGCTTTCCTCGATCCTGCGGGACACCTTCTCGATGCTGGTGTCGCTCTTCGCCGTCACGTCATCCGCCATCTTTTGTATACCTGTCCACTACCACCATTGAGACGCCATCGGAGCATAACCGTGCCATCGCAGTGCTCAAGCTTTTCCGAAGCGCGAGGCAAAGCACGGGTCAGGCCAGCTGGGCACCTCTATTAACCTCGCGGCGCTGGCCTGTTTATGATTCACTGGGCTGGTGGACGCGCGGGGAGGCAAGGGATGGCGAAAGCTCCGGGGTTGTTCGACGTGGAGGAGCGGCTGCAGCGGCTGAGCGACATTGGCGATCAGCTCGAGGCCTTTGCAGCGGTGGTGGATTTCGAGATGTTCCGGGCAGACTTGCTCGCGGCGCTCGGTTATAGCGATGGCGCCAAGGGCGGCCGTCCGCCCTTTGATCCGGTCATGATGTTCAAGGTCCTGGTGGTTCAGGCGCAGAACAACCTCTCCGACGATCGCGCCGAGTTTCTGATCAACGACCGGCTTTCCTTCATGCGCTTTCTGGGGCTGGGCCTGGGCGACAAGGTGCCGGACGCCAAGACCATCTGGGCATTCCGCGAAAGGCTGACACGCGCCGGGGCCATCGAGGCGCTCTTTGCTCGCTTTGACCGTGCCGTGCGCGACGCTGGATACATCCCCATGTCGGGCCAGATCGTGGATGCCAGCCTGGTTTCTGCGCCCCGGCAGCGGAACAGTGAGGCCGAGAAGCTTGCGATCAAGGCCGGGCGCGTACCCGATGGTTGGGCGGATAAACCGGAGAAACTGCGCCAGAAGGATCGCGATGCGCGCTGGACCCTGGTCTACGGCAAGGCCCGCCTGCGCGAGGACGGCACAAAGCATGCCGACATCGCCATCCCCGTCTTCGGCTACAAGAGCCACGCCGGAATTGATCGCCGCCACGGCTTCATCCGTACATGGGAGGTCACGGATGCCAGTCGCCATGACGGCCGGATGCTGCGCCGCGGCCTGCTGGACAAGAGCAACACCGCCTCGACGGTCTGGGCGGACAGTGCCTATCGCTCCAAGGCGAACGAGGCCTACAT
>NZ_JARHUD010000011.1 GCF_029222965.1 Aquibaculum arenosum
CGAAGCCTACATCCTGACCAAGGACGAGGGCGGTCGCCACACGCCGTTCTTCACGAACTATCGTCCGCAGTTCTATTTCCGGACGACGGACGTGACGGGCGTGATCAGCCTGCCGGAAGGCACTGAGATGGTGATGCCGGGGGATAACGTCTCGATGGACGTGGAGCTGATCGCCCCGATCGCCATGGACGAGGGGCTGCGCTTCGCCATCCGCGAAGGTGGCCGCACCGTCGGTGCCGGCGTCGTCGCCTCCATCACCGAGTAACCAGGGACCAGTCTCGTACGGTCCGGCGGCATTTTGCTGCTGGACCGTCGGGTTCCCAAGCGAGCGCTGAACAATGGATCATCAAAACATTCGCATCCGCCTGAAGGCGTTCGATCACCGGGTTCTGGACCAGTCCACCGGCGAGATCGTGAACACGGCGAGGCGAACGGGCGCCCAGGTGCGCGGACCGATTCCGCTGCCCACCCGCATTGAGCGTTTCACTGTGCTGCGCTCGCCACACATCGACAAGAAGAGCCGCGAGCAGTTCGAAATGCGGACGCACAAGCGGCTCCTGGACATTGTCGACCCCACTCCGCAGACCGTCGATGCTTTGATGAAGCTCGATCTGGCCTCCGGTGTGGACGTCGAGATTAAGTTGAAGGGATGACCCCAATGCGCACGGGCTTGATTGCGCAGAAACTCGGGATGACCCGGGTGTTCAAGGAGGATGGGACCCACGTGCCGGTCACCGTTCTCAAAGTGGACGCCTGCCAGGTTGTCGCGGTGCGCACTGCGGAAAAAGACGGCTACACGGCGCTGCAGCTTGGCGTCGGCGCGGCGAAGCCGAATCGTGTCTCCAAGCCGGAGCGAGAGCGCTTTGCCAAGGCGAAGGTGGCGCCGAAGAAGAAGCTCGCCGAGTTCCGGGTCTCCCCGGATGCGACGCTGGACGTGGGCAGCGAGCTGTCTGTCGCCCACTTCGTGGCCGGTCAGAAGGTTGACGTGACGGCATCGTCCGTCGGTAAGGGCTTCGCCGGCGCCATGAAGCGCTGGGGTTTCGGTGGCTTGCGGGCCAGCCATGGCGTGTCGGTCTCTCACCGCGCCCACGGCTCAACCGGTAACAACCAGGATCCCGGCAAGGTCTTCAAGGGCAAGAAGATGGCCGGCCACATGGGCGATCGTCGCGTGACCACCCAGAACCTGGAAGTGGTTTCGACCGACGAGGCGCGTGGCCTGATCATGGTGCGCGGCGCGGTGCCGGGTGCCGAGGGCGGCTGGGTGCTGGTGCGCGATGCGGTCAAGGCGAAGCTGCCGGAGGATCTTCCCTTCCCGGCCGCGTTGATGCAGGCCGCCGGTCAGGCGGAGGCCGCCGAAGCGGCGCCGGCCGATAACGAGAAGGAGCAGTGACCATGAAGCTCAAGGTCACAACGCTCGACAACGCCGAAAGCGGTGAGATCGAACTGGCCGACGAGGTCTTCGGTGTTGCCGTGCGGCGGGACATCCTGGCCCGCGTGGTCAACTGGCAGCTGGCGAAGCGCCGCGCCGGGACCCACAAGACCAAGTCCCGCGGCGAGGTGACGGGTACCTCCAAGAAGGCCTATCGCCAGAAGGGCACCGGTCGGGCGCGTCGGGGTAACCTGAAGACCAACATCATGCGCAGCGGTGGCACCGTGCATGGGCCCACGCCGCGTGATCACAGCCACGACCTGACCAAGAAGTTCCGGCAGCTCGGTCTGAAGACCGCGCTCTCGGCCAAGGCGGCCGACGGCAAGCTGGCGGTGCTGGATGCGGCCAAGGTCGACAGCCACAAGACCGGTGAGTTGGCCAAGCGGCTGCAGGCGCTGGGTTGGGGCAATGCGCTGATCATCGACGGGCCGGAAATGGACGAGTTGTTCCAGCGTGCCGTGCGCAACCTGTCTGGCATCGATGTGCTGCCGCAGCAGGGTGCCAACGTTTACGACATCCTGCGTCGCGACCAGCTCGTGCTGACCCGCAACGCCGTCGAAGCGCTGGAGGCGCGACTCAAATGAGCAGAGCACGGTCCCGCAAGAAGATCGAGGTGCGCCTCTCTGAGGAGCGCAAGCTGGAGATGATCCGGCGTCCGATCATCACCGAGAAGACCACCTTGATGGGCGAGCACAACCAGGTTGCCTTCCAGGTGCCGCTCGATGCGACCAAGCCCGAGATCAAGGCTGCGGTCGAAGGCGTTTTCTCGGTAAAGGTCAAGGCGGTCAACACGCTGATCGCCAAGGGCAAGACGAAGCGCTTCCGCGGCCGTCCGGGCCGCCGCGCGGACATCAAGAAAGCGATGGTGACGCTGGAAGAGGGTCACTCCATCGACGTGACGACGGGGATCTGAAGCGATGGCGTTGAAGACCTATAATCCGGTGACGCCGGGCCAGCGCCAGCTGGTGCAGGTAGACCGTTCGGCACTGTGGAAGGGCAAGCCGGTCAAGAAGCTGACCGAAGGCCTGACCAAGTCCGGCGGCCGCAACAATCATGGGCGGATCACCGCCCGGCGGATTGGTGGCGGTCACAAGCGGACCTACCGCATCGTCGACTTCAAGCGGCGCAAGTGGGACGTTCCGGCGACGGTTGAGCGACTGGAATACGATCCCAACCGCACCGCCTTCATTGCGCTGCTGCGCTACGAAGACGGCGAGCAGGCCTACATTCTGGCTCCTCAGCGCCTGGGCGTTGGCGACAAGGTCATCGCCAGCGAGAAGGTCGACGTGAAGCCGGGCAATGCGATGCCGCTGAAGTCGGTTCCGGTGGGCACGATCGTGCACAACGTTGAGCTGAAGCCGGCCAAGGGTGGGCAGATTGCTCGCGCCGCCGGGGCCTACGTCCAGCTCGTTGGCCGCGACCAGGGTTATGCCCTGTTGCGTCTGGCTTCGGGCGAGGTGCGCATGGTGCGCCAGGAGTGCATGGCGACCATCGGTGCGGTCTCCAACCCGGATCAGACCAACGTCAAGCTCGGTAAGGCCGGTCGTCAGCGCTGGCTGGGCAAGCGCCCCTCGGTGCGTGGCGTGGCCATGAACCCGATCGATCACCCGCATGGCGGTGGTGAAGGTCGCACCTCCGGCGGTCGCCATCCGGTGACCCCCTGGGGCCAGCCGACCAAGGGCCGCAAGACCCGCCAAAACAAGAAGACCGACGCGCTCATCGTGCGGCGTCGGCACGCGAAGAAGTAAGGAGCCGCGAAGATGGCGCGTTCTGTCTGGAAGGGCCCCTTCGTCGACGGCTTTCTGCTGAAGAAGGCGGAAGCGGTACGGGGCTCGGGACGAAACGAGATTATCAGGACCTGGTCGCGGCGCTCGACCATCATGCCGCAGTTCGTCGGCCTGACGTTTGGCGTCTACAATGGTCAGAAGTTCCTGCCGGTCCTGGTGACCGAGCACATGGTGGGTCACAAGTTCGGTGAGTTTGCGCCGACTCGGACCTTCTACGGCCACACGGCCGACAAGAAGGCGAAGCGGAGATAAGCGATGGGCAAGCCTAAGAGAGAGCGGAGCTTGGCGGACAACGAGGCGATGGCCTCGGCCAGCATGCTGCGCACCAGCCCGCAGAAGCTGAACCTTGTGGCGGCCATGATCCGCGGCAAGGCGGCGGACAAGGCGCTGGCGGAGCTGACCTTCTCCAAGCGTCGCATCGCACAGGACGTCAGGAAGGTCCTGCAGTCCGCGATCGCGAATGCTGAGAACAATCATCAGCTCGACGTCGACCGGCTCTATGTCGCCGAGGCGACGGTGGGCAAGGCGCTGACGATGAAGCGCTTCCGGCCCCGCGCCCGCGGTCGTGTCGGCAAGATCATCAAGCCTTGGAGCCGTCTGCGCCTGGTGGTTCGCGAGCGCGAGGAGACCGTTTAACATGGGTCACAAAGTCAATCCGATCGGCCTGCGCCTCGGCATCAACCGTACCTGGGACTCGCGGTGGTTCGCCGACAAGGACTATGGGACGCTGCTGCACGACGATCTTAAGCTGCGCGAGTTCCTCTCCAAGCGGCTAAAGCAGGCAGGCGTGTCGCGGGTCGTGATCGAGCGGCCGGCCAAGCGGGCGCGCGTGACCATTCACACTGCACGGCCGGGGGTTGTTATTGGCAAGAAGGGCGCCGATATTGAGCGCCTGCGCCAGGACCTCGCCCGGATGACCGGCGGGGACGTGAGCCTCAACATCGTCGAAATCCGCAAGCCCGAGGTCGACGCCCAGCTGGTGGCCGATAACATCGCCCAGCAGCTCGAGCGCCGTGTCGCCTTCCGCCGCGCCATGAAGCGCGCCGTGCAGAATGCGATGCGCCTGGGTGCCCAGGGCATCCGGATCAACTGCAGCGGCCGTCTCGGCGGCGCCGAGATCGCGCGGCTCGAGTGGTACCGCGAAGGCCGCGTGCCTTTGCACACCCTGCGCGCTGACATCGACTACGGCGAGGCCACGGGTCACACGACCTACGGCACCTGCGGTGTGAAGGTGTGGATCTTCAAGGGCGAAGTCATGGCCCACGATCCCATGGCACAGGACAAGCGTATGGCGGAAGCGCAGCCGGGAAGCTCCGGCGGCGGGCGCCAGTAAGGGCCGAACGGTCGGTCTATCAGGTTAGGGAACGGGAACGATGTTGTCTCCGAAGCGGACCAAGTACCGCAAGCAGCACAAGGGCCGGATCAAGGGCATGGCCAAGGGGGGCACCGAGCTCAACTTCGGTGCCTATGGTCTGAAGGCCACGACTCCGGGTCGGGTTTCGGCCCGCCAGATTGAGGCCGCGCGCCGGGCAATCACCCGCCACATGCGCCGCGTTGGCAAGCTGTGGATCCGCATCTTCCCGGACGTGCCGGTCTCTCAGAAGCCGCAGGAAGTGCGCATGGGCTCCGGCAAGGGTTCCCCGGAATGGTGGGCCGCGCGGGTCAAGCCCGGTCGCATCATGTTCGAACTCGATGGCGTGAGCCGCGAGATGGCTGAGCAGGCCTTCATTCTGGCCGCAGCGAAGCTGCCGGTGCAGACGCGCTTCGTCACCCGTATCGGCGAGGAGGGCTGACGCCATGAAGGTCGTCGATTTGCGGGCGAAGACGTCCGACCAGTTGAAGGACGAGCTGCTCAAGCTGCGGCGGGAATCGTTCAATTTGCGCTTCCAGCAGGCCAGCGGCCAGCTCGAGAATACTGCGCGTGTGCGCCAGGTGCGCCGCGACATCGCGCGTATCAAGACAGTTCTGCGCGATAAGACCGCGCAGAGCGCCCAGTAGGAGTAAGGTTCCATGCCGCGTCGCATGCTGCAGGGTGTCGTCGTGTCGAACAAAGGCGACAAGTCGGCCACCGTTCTCGTGGAGCGGCGGGTGATGCACCCGCTGTACAAGAAGTTTATCCGCTTGTCGAAGAAGTACCATGTCCACGATGAGCAGAATCGCTGCCGCGAAGGCGACGTGGTGCGGATCGTGGAGTGTCGCCCGATTTCCAAGACCAAGCGCTGGACGCTGGTTGAGGAAAACGGTGCTGCCGCTTCGACGCAGGCTTAAGGAGCGCGCGCCATGATCCAGATGCAAACCAATCTCGATGTGGCCGATAACTCCGGCGCGCGCCGTGTCCAGTGCATTAAAGTACTGGGCGGCAGCAACCGGCGCACGGCCGGGATCGGCGATGTGATTGTCGTGTCCGTCAAGGAAGCCATTCCGCGCGGACGCGTTAAAAAGGGCGATGTGCTGCGGGCCGTGATCGTACGCACCGCCAAGGATATCCGCCGCGACGACGGAACGGTGATTCGTTTCGACCGAAACGCCGCGGTGTTGATCAACAAGCAGGGTGAGCCGGTCGGAACCCGTATTTTCGGCCCGGTTACCCGCGAATTGCGCGCCAAGAAGTTCATGAAGATCATCTCCTTGGCGCCTGAGGTGTTGTAATGGCGAAGCAGATGAAGATCCGCAAAGGCGACCGGGTGGTCGTCCTGACCGGAAAAGACAAGGGCCGAAGCGGCGAAGTGTTGCGGGCGATTCCGAAAGAAGATCGCGTCGTGGTGCAGGGCGTAAACATGGTGACAAAGCACCAGCGTCCCACGGCGAGCAACCAGGGCGGCATCATGCAGATCGAAGCCCCGATCCACGTTTCCAACGTGGCGATGGCCGATCCGCGCGACGGTGCTCCGACCCGCATCGGTGTCAAGATTGACGGTGAGCGCAAGCTGCGCGTGGCCCGTCGCTCCGGCGAAGTGATCGACAGATAATGGGCGAGGCAATGAACATGACAGCCCGCTTCAAGGAGCGCTACGAAAGCGCGGTGAAGCCGAGCATGACCGAGGCGTTCGGCTACAAGAACGCGATGCAGATTCCGCGCCTGGACAAGATTGTCATCAACATGGGCGTGGGTCAGGCGGTCGCCGACAGCAAGAAGCTCAACACCGCTGTCGAGGAGCTGGGACTCATCACGGGTCAGCGTCCGGTGGTAACCCGCGCCAAGCGGTCGATCGCCGGCTTCAAGCTGCGCCAGGGCATGGCCATTGGCTGCAAGGTGACGCTGCGCGGCGAGCGGATGTACGAGTTCCTCGACCGCCTGGTGACCATTGCGCTGCCGCGGGTGCGCGACTTCCGGGGGCTGAACCCCAAGTCCTTCGACGGGCATGGCAACTATGCCATGGGCCTGAAGGAGCAGCTGGTTTTCCCCGAAATCGACTATGACCGGATCGACGAGGTCCGGGGCATGGACATCATCATCTGCACGACGGCGAAGACGGACGCGGAAGCGTTCACGTTGTTGAAGCAGTTCGACATGCCCTTCCGGAACTGACGGGCGCGAGGATTGAACGATGGCTAAGAAGAGCTCTGTCGAGACAAACAAGAATCGCGCACGGCTGGTGAAGCGTTATGCCGCCAAGCGTGCCGCGTTGAAGGCCCAGGCGACCGACCGGACGCTGCCGCCGGAGGAGCGCTTTCAGGCGTACCTCCAGCTGGCCGCGCTGCCGCGAAATTCGGCCAAGAACCGCCTGCGCAATCGCTGTGAGCTGACGGGGCGTCCCCGCGGCTACTATCGCAAGCTGCGCTTGTCGCGCATCGCCCTGAGGGAACTCGCTTCCCATGGGCAGATCCCCGGCATGACCAAAGCGAGCTGGTAAGGAGTACGACGGCATGTCGATGAGCGATCCCCTCGGGGATATGCTGACCCGGATCCGCAACGGTCAGCAGGCGGGCAAGACCCAGATCACCGCCCCGGCCTCCAAGCTGCGCTTCAATGTGCTGGAGGTTCTTAAGCGGGAAGGTTACATTCGCGACTATCGCACGGAGAAGGATGCGAAAGGTTTCGACCAGCTTGTGGTCGAGCTCAAGTATCACGACGGCACCCCCGTTATCCGTGAGATCGCGCGGGTCTCCCGTCCCGGTCGCCGGGTTTATTCGAAGATCAAGGAGCTGCCGCGCTTCTACAACGGCCTCGGCATCATGATCCTGTCGACCCCGCGCGGGGTGATGGCGGACCATGAGGCGCGCGCGGCCAACGTAGGCGGTGAAGTTCTCTGCCGCGTGTTCTGAGGGAGTTTTCGGTTATGTCGCGAGTGGGCAAGAACCCGGTGGCCGTTCCCGACGGCGTCGACGTCAAGATCGACGGCGTGCTGGTGACGGCCAAGGGCAAGCTGGGCGAACTGCAGTACCGGGCGACCGAAGACGTGCAGATCGCTATGGAAGACGGCAAGGTGACGGTTACGCCGGCCAACGAGGGCAAGCGGGCCCGGGCCATGTGGGGCACGGCACGTGCGCGCATCCAGAACATGGTGCGCGGTGTGTCCGAGGGCTTCAAGCGTGACCTGGAGATCACCGGCGTTGGTTACCGCGCGGCGGTACAGGGCTCGACCCTGAACCTGCAGCTCGGCTACAGCCATGATATCAACTATCCGATCCCCGAGGGTCTGAAGGTGGTCTGCGAGCGGCAGAGCGCCATTTCGATCTCCGGCGCGGACAAGCAGCTCGTCGGCCAGTTCGCGGCCGAGGTGCGCGGCATGCGTGCTCCGGAACCCTACAAGGGCAAGGGCGTCCGCTATTCGGACGAGCAGATCATCCGCAAGGAAGGCAAGAAGAAGTAATGCTCACCGCCCGGCAAAAGCTGCGGAATCGCGCCATTCGGGTGCGCAGCGATCTCCGCCGCAAGTCGAATGGTCGGCCGCGACTGTCGGTTTTCCGTTCGAGCAAGCACATCTACGCCCAGGTGATCGACGACGCCAAGGGTGCCACGCTGGTGGCAGCTTCGACGATCGATCCGGATCTGAAGGGCAAGTTGAAGTCCGGCGCGGACACCGCGGCCGCTGCCGAGGTGGGCAAGCTCATTGCCGAGCGTGCGAAGCAGGCGGGCGTTGCCGAGGTGGTGTTCGACCGCGGCGGCTACATTTACCACGGTCGGGTCAAGGCTCTCGCCGAAGCGGCGCGCGAAGCCGGCCTGTCGTTCTGAGCGTATAGGGACAGCGAAGCATGGCACGTCCGCAGAGAGAAGACCGGTCCCCGCGTGATCGCGAGGATTCGGAAATCGTCGACAAGCTGGTCGGCATCAACCGCGTGGCCAAGGTGGTCAAGGGTGGCCGCCGGTTCGGCTTTGCCGCTCTGGTCGTCGTCGGCGATCAGCGGGGCCGGGTCGGCTTCGGCCACGGCAAGGCCCGCGAGGTGCCTGAGGCGATCCGCAAGGCCACGGAGTCGGCCAAGCGCGGCATGCGTCGTGTGCCCCTGCGCGAAGGTCGCACGCTGCATCATGACATCGACGGTCACTTCGGGGCCGGCAAGGTCGTGTTGCGCGCGGCACCGGCAGGTACCGGCATCATCGCCGGTGGCCCGATGCGCGCCATCTTCGAGTGCCTCGGGGTGCAGGACGTGGTCGCTAAGTCGCTGGGCACGCAGAACCCCTACAACATGATCCGCGCGACCTTCGATGCGCTCACCCGCGTGCAGAGCCCGCGGATGGTGGCACAGCGTCGCGGCCGTAAGGTCAGCGACATCCTCGGCCGGCGCGAAGACAGCGCCGGCGCGGCTGGCACGGAGTAAGGGTCGATGAGCGATAAAGCCACCGTCATCGTACAGCAGGTGCGCAGCCCGCGTGGCCGCACGCAGGATCAGCGCGCCACGCTGCAAGGCCTCGGCCTGGGCAAGATCAACCGCGTGCGCGAGCTGGAAGATACGCCAGCCGTGCGCGGGATGATCAACAAGGTCGCGCACCTGGTCAAAGTCGTGGAGTGATTTTCCGGCTCGCTTAGGCGAACCGGACCGGCGCTGCCGGCGCCGCGGTCAAAGGATGTGATGAGATGAAGCTGAATGAGCTGAGCGACAACCCCGGTGCGCGCCGGGCGCGCAAGCGCCTTGGGCGCGGCATCGGTTCCGGCCTGGGCAAGACCTCGGGCAAGGGCCACAAGGGCCAGAAGGCCCGGCGCGGCGTCGCCATCAAGGGCTTCGAAGGTGGCCAGATGCCGCTACATCGGCGTTTGCCGAAGCGGGGTTTCAACAATATTTTCCGTCGCGACTATGTTGAGGTGAGCCTGCGTCGCTTGCAGGCGGCCATCGAATCCGGCAAGCTGAATGCCAGCAAGCCGATCGATGCGGAGACCATGCGCGCTGCCGGTCTGTTCAAGCAGACCCGTGACGGCGTTCGTTTGCTCGGCGGCGGGGAACTCAGCAGCAAGGTCGAGATCACCGTGGCCGGCGCCACCAAGGGTGCGGTCGAGGCCGTGGAGAAGGCTGGCGGCAAGGTTACTGTGGTCGCGCCGAAGCCGGCTGCCGCGGACAGCGCCGCCGCGAGCGAATGACGATCCGTCACCAACGGGACGTTCCCGGGAAGGCCTGAGGTATGGCATCCGCCGCCGAACAGCTCGCCGCAAACGTGAATTTCGGCGCCTTTTCCAAGGCGACCGAGCTGAAGAAGCGCATCTGGTTCACACTGGGTGCGCTCATCATCTACCGGCTGGGCAGCTACATCCCGGTGCCGGGGGTCGATCCGATGATTCTGGATCAGATCTTCGAGCAGCATTCCGGCGGTGTGCTGGGCGTGTTCGACATGTTCGCCGGCGGCGCGCTGGGGCGCATGACGATCTTCGCTCTTTCGATCATGCCCTACATCTCCGCCTCCATCATCATGCAGCTGATGACGGCGGTCTCGCCGACGCTCAGCCAGCTGAAAAAGGAAGGCGAAAGCGGCCGGAAGAGGATCAATCAGTACACCCGCTACTTCACGGTGGTGCTGGCGGCCTTCCAGTCTTACGGCATGGCGGTTGGCCTGGAGGCGATGCAGGGCCCCGGCGGCTCGGCGGTCATCGATCCGGGCATGTTGTTCCGGATCACCACGGTCATTACGTTGACCGGCGGCACCATGTTCCTGCTGTGGCTGGGCGAACAGATCACGGCCCGCGGTGTCGGCAACGGCATCTCGCTGATCATCTTCGCTGGCATCGTCGCCAACCTGCCCATGGCGCTGGCCTCGACGCTGGAACTGGGACGCACGGGCGCGCTTTCGACGCTGTTCATCCTCTTCTTGCTGGCGATGGCTGTTGGCGTGATCGCCTTTATCGTCTTCATGGAGCGGGCACAGCGCCGCCTGATCGTGCAGTATCCCAAGCGTCAGCAGGGCAATCGCATGATGCAGGGCGAATCCTCGCATCTGCCCCTGAAGCTCAACCCCGCGGGTGTTATCCCGCCGATCTTTGCTTCCTCTTTGCTGCTCATGCCGCTGACCGTTGCCGGTTTTAGCGCCAATGAGGGGCCCGATTGGCTGATCTGGATCACGAGCAACCTGTCGCACGGCCAGCCCATCTACATGGTGCTCTACGTGGCGTTGATCGTGTTCTTCGCCTTCTTCTACACGGCCATCGTCTTCAATCCGGCCGATACGGCGGATAATCTCAAGAAGCACGGCGGCTTCATCCCGGGTATCCGGCCGGGGAAGAACACCGCCGACTACATCGACCATGTCACGACGCGGCTCGTTACCGTTGGCGCGATCTATCTGGCGGTTGTCTGCCTGATCCCTGAGATCCTGATCTCGCAGTATTCGGTGCCCTTCTATTTTGGCGGCACGAGTTTGCTGATCGTCGTCAACGTGACCATGGACACGGTGGCCCAGATCCATGCCCATCTCCTGGCGCACCAGTATGAGGGGCTGATCAAGAAGGCGAAGCTGAAGGGGAGGCGCCGGTGAATATCATCCTGCTGGGCCCGCCGGGGGCGGGCAAAGGCACCCAGGCGGCGCGTCTGGAAGAGGTTCATGGGGTCAAGCAGCTCTCAACCGGCGACATGCTGCGCGCAGCGGTCGCCTCGGGCAGCGAACTGGGCCAGCAGGCCAAGGACATCATGGATCGCGGCGCGCTGATGCCCGATGCGCTGATGATCGACATGATCTCGGAGCGCATCGAGCAGCCGGACTGCGCCAAGGGTTTTATTCTGGACGGCTTCCCGCGCACCGTGGCTCAGGCCGAGGCGCTTGATGCGCTGCTTGAGTGCAAGGGCCTGCGGCTGGATGCCGTCATCGAGATCAAGGTGGACGAAGAGGCGCTGGTCGGGCGTATCGAAAGCCGTATTGCGGAAGCGGGCGGCAACGGCACGCGCTCCGACGACAACGTGGAGACGTTGCGCAAGCGCCTCGAGGTCTATCGTCAGCAGACGGCGCCGATCCTGCCCTACTATCGGGACAAGGGGGCGCTGAAGACGGTCGACGGCATGCGTTCCATCGAAGAAGTCGCCCAGGCCATTGAGACGCTGCTCGCCGAGGCGCGCAGCACGGCAGGCTCGGGAATATGAGGTGCGGGGGCGTGATCGAGGCTTGACCGCGAAGCATCGCTCCCTATAATCCGCGCGTCCTGGCGCGGGAGGCGGTCCGGGCGTTTCGGGCTGTCTGAGTTTGAATTCGGTTATTCGGTTTTTGTCTTAAGGAGACCACGGCGTGGCACGTATCGCTGGCGTCAATATCCCGACGGGTAAGCGCGTTTCCATCGCGCTGACCTACATCCACGGGATCGGCCATACCAAGGCCAAAGATATCTGCGGGCGCGTCGGGATCCCCGACGACCGCCGGGTGCATGAGCTGACTGACGACGAGGTGGCGCGCGTTCGCGAAGCCATCGACAAGGACTTCGTCGTGGAAGGCGATCTGCGCCGCGAGGTGGCCATGAACATTAAGCGGCTCATGGATTTGGGCTGTTATCGTGGTCTGCGGCACCGCAAGGGTCTGCCGGTGCGCGGTCAGCGCACCCATACCAATGCGCGGACCCGCAAGGGCCCGGCCAAGCCGATTGCCGGTAAGAAGAAGGCTACGAAGTAAGGGGTTCCCAGAGCCATGGCCAAGGCACAAGCGGGTCGGCTTCGCCGCCGCGAGAAAAAGAACATTACGTCCGGCATCG
This sequence comes from Aquibaculum arenosum, assembly GCF_029222965.1. Lineage (GTDB taxonomy): Bacteria > Pseudomonadota > Alphaproteobacteria > Kiloniellales > DSM-21159 > Aquibaculum > Aquibaculum arenosum. The sequence continues at coordinate 12,315 of NZ_JARHUD010000011.1, forward strand.
CGCATGTTGCCGCGACCTTCAACAACACCGTGATCACCATCACCGACGTGCAGGGCAATGCCATTGCCTGGTCCACTGCGGGTGCTCAGGGTTTCAAGGGGTCGCGCAAGTCGACCCCCTATGCTGCGCAGATGGCGGCTGAGAATGCCGGCAAGAAGGCGCAGGAACACGGTATGCGCACCCTTGAGGTGAACGTGAAGGGCCCGGGCTCCGGCCGCGAATCGGCCCTGCGCGCTCTGCAGGCGGTTGGCTTCCACATCACCGCCATTCGTGATGTGACGCCGATCCCGCACAACGGTTGCCGGCCGCGCAAGCGCCGGCGCGTTTAAGGTCATCATCGCCGTCTTCCAACGGATAGGGTCCGACGCGTCGAGCGGCGCCGGCAGCCCGGGATAGGAAGACGTGCCGTAGAAGGAAAGGCGGTCCGATGCAGTTGATGCGGGGCCGTCCTTTCGCTTTCACGAAACCAGCTCGAATTCGCGAGGCAAACCGTGTTGCATAAAAATTGGACCGACCTGATCAAGCCGAACAAGCTGGATAGCCGGCCCGGCACCGATCCCCGGCGCCTGGCCAAGCTCGTCGCCGAACCGCTGGAGCGTGGCTTCGGCCTTACGCTGGGCAACGCGCTGCGCCGCGTGCTGCTCTCCTCCTTGCAGGGGGCGGCCGTTACCGCCATCCAGATCGATGGTGTTCTGCACGAATTTTCCTCCGTGCCGGGCGTGCGCGAGGACGTGACCGACATCGTGCTCAACGTGAAGGGTTTGGCGCTGCGCATGCACGCCGAGGGGCCGAAGCGGGTGCGCCTGCGCGCCGAAGGCCCGGGCGAAGTGACCGCCGGCCAGATCGAAAGCGGTGCCGACATCGAGGTCATGAACCCCGACCTGGTCATCTGCACCCTGGACGACGGCGCGCGCCTTGACATGGAAATGACCGTGGCGCACGGCAAGGGCTATGTCTCGGGTGCGCAAAACCGCGCCGAGGACGCGCCCATCGGCTTGATCCCGGTGGACTCCATCTTCTCGCCCGTGCGCCGGGTCTCCTACAAGGTGGAGAACACGCGTGTCGGTCAGGTGACGGACTACGACAAGCTTACCATGGAGGTGGAGACCAACGGTTCCATTTCGCCGGATGATGCGATGGCTCTGGCCGCGCGCATCCTGCAGGACCAGTTGCAGCTCTTCATCAACTTCGAGGAGCCGCAGGGCCGCGAGCTGCCGTCCGAGGAGGCCGAGCCGCCGTTTAACCGGAACCTGCTGCGCAAGGTGGACGAGCTCGAGCTCTCCGTGCGCTCGGCCAACTGCCTGAAGAACGACAACATCGTCTACATCGGCGATCTGGTGCAGAAGTCGGAGGGCGAGATGCTGCGCACCCCGAACTTCGGCCGCAAGTCGCTGAATGAGATCAAGGAGGTGTTGGCCAATATGGGCCTGCACCTCGGGATGGAGATTCCAAACTGGCCGCCGGACAACATCGAAGAGCTGTCCAAGCGGCTGGAAGAGCCCTTCTGATCTCTCGCGTTTTGGCCGGTGCCTGTACTGGGCGCCGGCCATTCTATGGGTCATGCCGACCCACCCCGACGTACCGCAGCTTGTAGGGCGCCGGGCAGACAGATCGGTCTCGCGCGCGAGACCCAGACACCAAGGAGGATGCAATGCGTCACGGAATGGCCATGCGGAAGCTGAATCGGACGAGCCAGCACCGCAAAGCGATGTTCGCCAACATGGCCCACGCGCTGATCAAGCATGAGCAGATCGTCACCACCCTGCCGAAGGCGAAGGAACTGCGCCGCATTGCCGACCGCCTGGTGACGTTGGGCAAGCGCGGCGATCTGCACGCGCGCCGGCAGGCCGCGGCCGTGCTCCGCGACAATGTTATGGTTCAGAAGCTCTTTGGTGAGCTGGCCGAGCGCTATCAGTCCCGCCCCGGCGGCTATACGCGGGTGCTCAAGGCCGGGTTCCGCCATGGCGACATGGCGCCGATGGCGGTGATCGAATTGGTCGACCGCAATCCCGACGCCAAGGGCCAGGACAGCGGCCCCACTGCCGATCGCGAGGAGGACGAGGACGAGAGCTGATCTCGCCCCTCTCCTGATGAAGATCATGCAAACCCCCGTGCCGCGCGCCCGGGGGTTTGTTGTTTCTGCCTCCCTTTGACGGCCGAAGAACAAGCCGGCTCTTGCGAGCGGTGGTGCCTTCGGGGCATAGCGAAGTCATGGAGCATCTTGATCCACCCGATCCAGTGATCTGGGATGAGCGGCGCCTCTGGTTTGAGGAGCGGCAGGCGGCCTTTGCGCAAGGCGGTACCCGTGGCCGTTTGTCGGAACAGGGCACGGCCTTGCTGCTCGATCTGCAGGCGGCTTTCTGTGCCGGGGCCTGGGCCGCGGTGGTTATTCTGGCCGGCGCCGTCGTGGAGATGCAGGCAGAAGCATCGAAGCAGGCGCGCGCCATACCGGCTCGAGATCTAGTTTGGCTGCGCGGCATGCGCAACAGCCTGCTGCACGAAGATCGGGGGCGCCCGGCGCTCACGGTGGAGGATCAGTGGGTCGGGCGCAAGGACTGGGAGCGTTACGCCCGGCGGGCGGTGGAGATTGTCTTTGCGCTCAGCTATGGGGAAAGCGACGATCGCTGAGTGACTCTGAGGAGTGGCGCCCGGCAGCGTTGGCACAGAAGGAGGTTTGGCATGGCGGAGTTACAGGGACAGGTCGCAGTGATCACCGGGGCGAGCCGTGGCATCGGCGCCGCTGCCGCCCGCGCGCTGGCGGCTGAGGGGGCTGCAGTGGCCCTGTTGGCGCGCAGTGAGGCGGCCTGCAAGGAACTGGCCGACAGCATTGTCGCTGAAGGCGGAAAGGCCGCAGCCTTTGCCTGCGACGTGACCTCGGCAAGCCAGGTCGCGGCCGCCTGTCGGGCCTTGCGCGAAGAACTGGGGCGGGTGGACATCCTGGTGAACAATGCCGGCGCCATCGAGCCCATCGGCAAGCTGGCTGACTGCGACACCGATGCCTGGATGGCCAACATCGATGTCAATCTGGGTGGTCCCTTGCGGCTGCTGCATGCCCTGCTGCCGGATATGCTGGCCGGGGGCGGAACGGTGATCAACGTGTCGAGCGGTGCGGCGCATCGGCCGATGGAGGGCTGGAGCGCTTACTGCGCCGGCAAGGCCGGGCTGGCTATGGTCACACGCAGCCTGCATCTGGAGTACGGCGAGGAGGGCCTGCGCGCCTTCGGCTTCATTCCGGGCGTGGTCGACACCGAGATGCAGGTGCTGATCCGTGGGTCCGGCATCAATGAGGTCAGTCGCCTGCCGCGCGAGAGCCTGGCCAGTCCGGAGCGTCCGGGCCGGGTGATTGCTTGGCTCTGCAAGGCGGAAGCGGATGATCTGCTGGGGCAGGAGGTCTCGATCCGCGAGGAGGAGATCCAGCGGCGGGCGGGCCTGGAGGTTGCCTGATGGCAAAGCGGCAAGTCCGGGTCGTGATTTCCGGCAAGGTCCAGGGTGTCTGGTACCGCGCCTGGACGCGCGAGCAGGCTGAGCGGCGAAGCCTCGACGGCTGGGTACGCAACCGCCGCGACGGCACGGTGGAAGCCGTCTTTTCCGGGTCGGCGGAGGCGGTGGAGTCGATGCTGACGGCCTGCCGGGCGGGGCCGGCGCGCGCGGTGGTCGACGATGTCGCGGTGAGCGCCTGGGATGAGGCGGTGGAGCCGGGATTCCGGCAGTTGCCAACGGTATGACGCACCCATGATTTTCTTCGGCGAACGCGCAAACGGGCAGGCCTATCGTTGCCGGCCCGGCGCCTACGGTCTGGCCTGGCGGGCGCGGGAGGGCTTGGTCTTGCTGGTGGAGACAGCCGATGGGCTGGAGATCCCCGGTGGGGGCATCGAGCCGGGTGAAACCGCCGAGGTGGCTTTGGCCCGGGAGTTTCTCGAGGAGACCGGTCATCGGGTGCAGCGCAGTCGCGCGCTCTTCGGCTTGCGCCAGTATCTGACGCGACCGCTGTCGGGAAAGTACTACGACAAGCACTGCACCTTCTTCGCTGTCGCCGTGGCGAAAGCGGGCGCGCCGCTGGAGGCGGGGCATCGCCCCTTCTGGTGTGCGCCGGCTCAGGCGAGGGGCCGGATGGCCGAGGAATGCCAGGAGTGGCTGCTGGAATGCCTAATGGATTCGCAGCGACATCAATTCGACATTTCCAGAATGATTGTTGATTCCCTGCATGAGGCGAACTAACCTAGCAGTCATGGAACTGGATTATGCCGCCCTGTGCCTGGAGAAGCTGGGCAATCCCACCCGGCTGCAGGTGTTCCGTCTGCTGGTGCGGGCGGGGCACGAAGGCTTGCCGGTGGGGGAGATCCAGGCCCAGTTGGGCGTACCTGCCTCGACCCTGTCGCACCATCTGGCGCAGTTGATGCAGGCCGAGCTGATCGCCCAGCAGCGTGAAGGCCGGGTGCTGCGATGTACCGCAAACTTCATGCTGATGGAGCGCCTGCTGGGCTATCTCACGGAAGAATGCTGCCGGGGGATCTCGACCACCCGCGTGGCAGAGTAAGCCCTTTTTTTGTCTATATACTTCGACAATACCGGAATAATGGAGGAAAGGATGACTGCCTGGGTTCGCACTCTTTCCGAACTCGACCTCCTCTGGACCCGGCGGCAGCTTCGCGCCCATGTGGTCTGGCTGGTCAGTCTGGCCCTGTTGCTGGTGCTCGCTGCAACGGTGCCGCGGCAGGCCCTGGAGAGCCTTCGCTTCACACTGGAGTCGCTGCTCTGGATCGCGCCTTTTCTGGCCCTTTCGGTGGGCACGGCCGCCTGGCTCAAGGCGGCCGGTGCCGACAGCCTGATTGCCGGGGTGGTCAGCCGCGCGCCCGTGATCGCCATCGCCTTCGCCGCGCTGCTGGGCGCCTTCTCGCCCTTCTGCTCCTGCGGGGTGGTGCCGCTGGTCGCCGCGCTCCTGGCCGCGGGCGTGCCTCTCCCTGCGGTCATGGCCTTCTGGGTGGCCTCGCCGATCATGGACCCGGAGATGTTTCTTCTGACCTTGCCGGTGCTGGGCCTGGACTTTGCGCTGGCAAAGACCGCCTCGGCTCTGCTGCTCGGGTCGCTGGCGGGCTTTGCCACGCTGGGACTGCAGCGCTTCGGCCTTTTCCGCCAGGTCTTGCGTGACGGTGTGGGAGGTGGCTGTGCCACCAGTCGCCTGCGGCAAGGGCCGCAAGTGCAGTGGGCGGTCTGGCGCGAGCCGCAGCGTCGCGCGCAGTTCGGGCGCGAGGCCCTGCGTGTGGGGCTTTTCCTGGCCAAGTGGCTCACCCTGGCCTTCCTGATCGAAAGCCTGATGGTGGCCTGGCTGCCGGCCGACATGGTGGCGGCGAGCGTGGGCGGTGACCGGCCCTGGGCCATCGCACTGGCGGCCACGGTTGGGGCACCGGCCTACGTCAATGGCTACGCGGCGATCCCGCTTGCCGGAGAGCTGATCAATGCCGGCATGGTCCCCGGTGCGGCGCTGGCCTTCATGCTCGCCGGCGGCATGACCTCGATCCCGGCAGCCATGGCGGTCTGGGCCGTGGCGCAACGCGGCGTCTTTTTCTGGTACCTGCTGATTGTCTTCGCCGGCGCCATGCTGGCCGGCTACAGCTATCAGGGCCTCGTGCTGCTACGCGCCGGCGGAGCCCTCTGATCGCCCCATTGGCCCGTCGGGGCCGAAGATCTCCTCGAAGGTGTCGGCCAGGGCCTGATCCAGGTCGCCGAGCGTGACCGGCAGGCCCAGGTCCACCAGGGAGGTCACGCCATGCTCACGGATGCCGCAGGGCACGATGCCTTGGAAGTGGGAGAGATCGGGCTCGACGTTGATGGCAATGCCGTGCAGCGTCACCCAACGGCGCACCCGCACCCCGATGGCGGCGATCTTGTCTTCCCGGCCGCCGCCGCGTGCCACCCAGATGCCGACCCGCCCCTCGCGACGCTCGCCCTTCACCTGAAAGCGGGCCAGGCTGCGGATCACCCATTCCTCGAGGCAGTGGACGTAGAGCCGCAGGTCGGGACGCCGCGCCTTGAGGTCGAGCTGCAGATAGGCCACGCGCTGGCCGGGACCGTGGTAGGTGTACTGTCCGCCGCGGCCGGTGTCATACACGGGAAAGCGCGCATCCAGCAGGTCCTCGGCCCGCGCGCTGGTGCCGGCGGTGTAGAGCGGTGGGTGCTCCAGCAGCCAGACCAGTTCCGGCGCCGTGCCCGCGCGAATGGCGGCGGCGCGCGCCTCCATTGCTTGCAGTGCCTCGGGGTAGAGCAGTGGGCGCTGTTCGTGGCGCCACTCCGGCTCTATTTTCTCCGGTGTTATGGGGGTTGGAGCGCTCACCGATCGATCTCGCTGCCTGCGGGGCGGCTGCTGGCGCCTGCCACGACCCCTTGTGTTGCCAAGCCGTTAGAGTAGTTTCACCAGACCCCGTGGCGACTCACCGCAGCCGCTGCGGACTGCCATTCAGCACTGCTACCCAGGGGGAAACCACCATGGTCGACGATACCTTCGCCGCGGCCGCCCTGACCTATCACCGCACGCCGGTCCCCGGCAAGCTGGAGGTGGTTGCGACCAAGCCCCTGGGCAATCAGCGCGACCTGGCGCTCGCCTACTCACCGGGCGTGGCAGCGGCCTGTCGTGCCATCGTGGAGGATCCAGCGGAGGCCTCGACCCTGACCGCGCGGGCCAATCTCGTCGGTGTGGTCACCAATGGCACGGCCGTGCTGGGACTGGGCGCCATCGGGCCCCTGGCCTCGAAGCCGGTGATGGAAGGCAAGGCGGTCCTCTTCAAGAAGTTCGCCGGCATCGACGTCTTCGACATCGAATTGGCGGAACTTGATCCGGAACGGCTGATCGAGATCGTGGGCGCGCTGGAGCCCACCTTCGGCGGCATCAACCTGGAAGACATAAAGGCGCCGGAATGCTTCATTGTGGAACGGGAACTGCGCAAGCGCATGAACATCCCGGTCTTCCACGATGACCAGCACGGCACGGCGATCATCGTCAATGCGGCGATCTACAACGCGCTGCATCTGGTGGACAAGAAGCTCGAGGATGTGAAGGTGGTCTGCTCCGGCGCCGGGGCCGCGGCCATCGCGTGTCTCGACCTGCTGGTGGAGCAGGGGGCGCGGCGCGAGAACATCTTTGTCAGTGACATCGAGGGGGTGGTTTACGCCGGACGCGAGACGCTGATGGATCCCTGGAAGGCGCGCTACGCGCAGGAGACCAAGGCGCGCAGCCTGGGAGAGGTGATCGAGGACGCGGACGTTTTCCTCGGCCTCTCGGCGCCCAATGTACTGAAGGCTGAGATGGTGGCGCGCATGGCGCGTGACCCGGTGATTCTGGCTCTGGCCAACCCCGAGCCAGAAATCCTGCCTGAGGAGGCGCGGGCGGCGCGCCCCGATGCCATCATCGCCACCGGTCGTTCGGACTATCCGAACCAAGTCAACAACGTGCTTTGCTTTCCCTTTATCTTCCGCGGTGCGCTGGATGTGGGTGCGACCGAGATTAACGAAGAGATGAAGATCGCCTGCGTGCGCGCCCTGGCCGAACTGGCGCGCAGCGAGGTCTCGGAGGTGGTGATCCAGGCCTATGGCGGCGAAAGTGCGCCCTTCGGGCGCGAGTATCTCATTCCCCGCCCCTTCGACCCGCGCCTCATCTTGCAGATCGCTCCGGCCGTGGCCGAGGCGGCGATGAAGAGCGGCGTGGCCACCCGGCCGATCAAGGATCTGGGCGCCTACCGCCAGCAGCTGAACGAGTTTGTCTTCCGCTCCGGCCTGGCCATGAAGCCGGTCTTCGAACAGGCGAAAGCCGATCCCCAGCGCGTTTTCTTTGCCGAGGGCGAGGCGGAGCGTGTGCTGCGCGCCGTTCAGGCCGTGGTGGACGAGGGGCTGGCGCGCCCGATCATCTGTGGGCGGCCCAAGGTGGTGGAAGACCGCATCGAGCGCCTGGGGCTGCGGATCCGCATCGACGAGGATTTCGAGCTGGTGAATCCGCTGTCGGATCCGCGCTACAACGACTACTGGCGGCTCTATCACCGCCTGATGGAGCGCAATGGCGTGTCGCCGGATCGTGCGCGTACGGTTGTACGCACGGATGCCACGGTGATCGGCGCCTTGGCCGTACGGCGCGGGGATGCCGATGCCCTGATCTGCGGTGTGGAGGGGCGCTACCGCGACCACCTGCGGCACATCGAGAACATCATCGGCAAGGCCGGCGGCGTGCACGACTATTCGGCGCTCAGTCTGCTGATCACCGCCAAGGGCACCTTCTTCATCGCTGACACCTATGTCAGCGACAATCCCACCGCTCAAGAGCTGGTGGAGATGACCGTTTACGCGGCCGAAGCGGTGCAGCGCTTCGGCATCACCCCCAAGATCGCGCTGCTCTCCCACTCCAGTTTCGGCAGTCACCAGGACAGCACGGCGGGCAAGATGCGTGAGGCAGTCCGCATGCTGCACGAGAGTCGGCCGGACCTCGAGGTCGAAGGCGAGATGCACGCCGATGCCGCGCTCTCCGAGGACATCCGCTCGCGCATCTTCCCCAACTCTCGTCTCAAGGGCGCGGCCAATCTCCTGATCATGCCGACGCTGGATGCGGCCAACATCTCCTTCAATCTGCTGAAGGTGCTGGGCGAGGGGCTGTCGGTGGGCCCGCTGCTTCTGGGCACGGCCTGTCCCGCACACATCGCGACCCCATCCATCACCGCGCGTGGCGTCATCAACCTCTGTGCCATCGCAGCGGTCGACGCCCGAAGTCGCACTGAATGCCACCCCCTGCCGGACCTCGCGCCCGGAGCCGATAGCGCATGAGCAATGCCGAGCCGATCCGCCCGGAGGAGGGGGATGCGCTCGGCCTGGGGGAGGCTTTCGTGCGCGAGGTGGAGGAGGCGCTGGCGGCGCAGGACTCCGAGCGGGTCAATGCGGTCGTCGAGAACCTCCACCCCGCTGACGCCGCCGACCTGCTGGAAGCCCTGGGGGCGGACGAGCGCCGGCTGCTGTTGGAGATGGTCGGCACCAACCTCGAACCGGAGACGCTGACCTATCTGGATGCCGGCCTGCGCGAGCCAGTCGCGGCCGCACTCGGCCCTGGCAAGGTGGCACGCATCCTCGAATTGCTGGAAAGCGACGACGCGCTGGCCTTCTTTGAGGATCTGGACGAGGAGCTGCGCGCGCAGATCCTGGCGCGTGTCCCGGTGACGATCCGGCGTCTGCTGCAGGAAGGGCTGACCTACCCCGAAGACTCGGCCGGGCGTCTGATGCAGCGCGAGATGGTCGTGGTGCCCTCGATCTGGACCGTGGGCGAGACCATCGACTACATGCGCGCGCATCGCAAGGAGATGCCCACCGACTTCTACGACCTCTATGTGGTGGATCCCCGCTACCGCCCCATCGGCAAGCTGCCGCTCTCGCGAGTCATGCGCCATACGCGGCCAGTGCGCATCCTCACGCTGATGGACGAGGACATCCAGAGTGTGCCGGTGACCATGGACCAGGAGGAGGTGGCATGGCTCTTCAAGCGCTACTCGCTGCTTTCCGCCCCGGTGGTGGATGACGCCGGCCGGCTGGTCGGCGTCATCACCGTCGACGACGTGCTGGAGGTGGTGGAAGAAGAGGCCGAGGACGACCTGCTGAAACTGGGTGGCGTCGGCGAGGCGGACATCGGGGAAGGCGCCATGGCCACGGCCAAGCGTCGTATCCGCTGGCTGGTCGTCACGCTGTTCAACACCATCGTCGCCTCCCTCGTGATCTCCCGTTTCGAGGGCACGATCGAGGAGATCGTGGCGCTGGCGATCCTGATGCCCATCGTCGCGGCCATGGGCGGCAACGCGGGCATGCAGGTGGTGACCGTCACCGTTCGCGCGCTGGCGACACGCGCGCTGACGTCGCGTAACACCATGAGGGTGGTGGGCAAGGAGGTATTGGTGGGTCTGACCAATGGCCTGGTCTTTGCCACCATCATGGGAACCATTGCCGGCCTTTGGTTCGGTCGCGTCGACCTGGCGCTGGTGCTGGCAACGGCGATGATCTTCAACATGGCCTGGGCCGGCCTGGCAGGGACCCTAATCCCGCTATCGCTGGAGCGCTTCGGCTTCGATCCGGCCGTGGCCGCCGGGCCTTTCCTCACCACGACAACCGACGTGCTGGGCTTCTTCATCTTCCTGGGCCTGGCGACTACCTTCCTGCTGTAGCGCTGTAACTGCTCAGTTCTTGGGCAAGCCTCTCTCCCTGCGCAAGCCCGGCAGCACCAGGACACAGAAGAGGCCACTGATCACCAGGACGAGCGCGAGCAGTTCGGCGGGACCAATGTGCTCACCCAGCAGCAGTCCGCCAGAGAAGACGCCGACCAGCGGCACCAGCATGGTGCCGATGGCCGCCACCGGCGCCGGAAAGATGCGCACGATCTGGAACCAGGCCCAGTGTCCAAAGGCGATCGCGATCGTGATGGCGTAGATCACGCCGATGAGTTGCCCAGTGCTCCAGCTCTCGGCCCAGGCAGCATCGCTCTGCCATGTCAGCGCACCCACCGAGACCACCAGGGCAGCGGTGAGAAGTTGCCAGCCGGAGAGGGTTGCCGCGGAGACCGACCAGGAAAAGCGCTTTGTCAGCACGGTCCCCAGAGCCCAGGACATGGCCGCACTCAGGATCGCAAGCACGCCGTAGGGTGCGGCCAGGATGGCGCGCATTTCCGGCATCAGCAGCGCTGCCAGACCGCTCAACCCCAGCGCCAGCCCGGCCACACGGGTGGCGGTCAGGCGCTCGTTCAGCAGGAGTATGGACAGAAGCGATGCCCAGAGCGGCATGGTGAAGGCGATGATGGAGGCCCGGCCTGCGTCCATCAGGGTGAGGCCATAAGCCGTCAGCAGTTGCCAGCCCACCATGTTGAAGCAGGCGCAGATGATGAGCGGCAGGATCTCTTTGCGCGGCACACGCAGACGCGCGCCGTAAACTCGCGCCAGGAACAGGGTGGTGAGCGCACCGAAGGTCAGGCAGGCCGCACGGAAGTGCCAGACCGGCAGGACCTCCACCGCGAGCTTCATGGCCGGCCAGTTGACACCCCAGCAGAGCCCGAGCGCCAGCAGCAGGCCATAGCCGATGGCTGGGGTCTCAAAACGGCTCCTGCTCTGCTGCCCGACAGCGCTCAAGCCCCTTGCTCCTGATCTTCCGCCCCTCGGTCGCCCGCTTCGAGGGCGGCAAGTCGATCCAGCACCGCTTGCTTCTCCTCGGCGGTCATGATCGGCCAGTCCCGGATCTCGTCCAGAGTGCGCAGGCAGCCGATGCAGTGGGTGCTGTTGCGGTCGATCTGACAGATCTGGCGACAGGGAGAGGGGATGGAGGTGTCGAAGACCCGTCCCCGGGCCGCCCGCCGCTTCTGCCGTCTTGCCTGCCGCTCGTCAGGATCCACATCGACCTCAGCCGGCATCACGTGCGTCGGTGCGCTGGCTGCCACGGTCCAGGCGTGAGGCAAGCGAGGCTTCCAGGAAGGGATCGATGTCGCCGTCCAGCACGCCTTCCGCATTGCCCTTTTCCACGCCGGTGCGCAGGTCCTTCACCATCTGATAGGGCTGCAGGACGTAGGAGCGGATCTGGTGGCCCCAGCCGATGTCGGTCTTGTTTTCCTCTTCGGCGGCTGCGGCTTCTTCGCGCTTGCGCAGCTCATGCTCGTAGAGCCTGGCCTTCAGCATGTTCATGGCCGTGGCGCGGTTCTTGTGCTGTGAGCGTTCGCTCTGGCACTGGACCACGATGTTGGTGGGCAGGTGGGTGATGCGGATGGCGGAATCGGTTTTGTTGACGTGCTGACCACCGGCGCCCGAGGCGCGGTAGGTGTCAACCCGCAGGTCCTTGTCCTGGACGTCCACCTCGATGGTTTCGTCCACCACGGGATAGACCCACACGCTGGCGAAGGAGGTGTGGCGGCGCGCCTGGCTGTCGAAGGGTGAGATGCGCACCAACCGGTGCACGCCGGCCTCGGCCTTGAGCCAGCCGTAGGCGTTGTGGCCCTTGACCACCAGGGTGGCGGATTTCAGGCCGGCCTCTTCACCAGCGCTTTCTTCCAGCCACTCCACCTTGTAGCCATGGGCCTCCGCCCAGCGGGTGTACATGCGCACCAGGATCTCGGCCCAGTCCTGTGCCTCGGTGCCGCCGGCTCCGGCGTTGATTTCCAGATAGCAGTCGTTGGCATCGGCTTCGCCAGAGAGCATCGATTCCAGCTGACGCTTTTCCACCTCGGCCTTCAGCGCTGCCAGGCTGGCCTCGGCTTCGCGCACACTGTCTTCATCACCCTCGGCCTCGCCGAGGTCGATCAGAGTGAGCGAATCCTCCAATTCCTGCTCCAGCTTGCGGTATCCGCCGATGCCTGACTCCAACGCACTGCGCTCGCGCATCAGTTTCTGCGCGGCTTCGGCGTCGTTCCAGAGCTCGGGATCTTCGGATAGTGCGTTCAGCTCTTCCAGGCGCTTGAGGGCATTATCCCAGTCAAAGATGCCTCCTCAGCAGGGTCAACGACTCGCGAATGTCGTCAACCGCCGCTTGGGTCTCTGCGCGCATTGGCCGGAACTCCTTGCGTCGTCGTTTTGATGGTGTGCCGTTTTCAGTACGAGCAGCCTTCACGTGGGCTCGCCGAGCGATCCACGGGCAGGCGCGAAATCTGGTCTAGCAGAGCCGCCGGGCCGGGTACAGGGCGGCGAGAGGCAGCCTCAGTAGAGGCCGCCGGCGCCGCTTCCACTGTCGTCCATGCCGCCTATAGCCGGCGGGGCTGCGGCTGCGCTGCCCAAGGGCGCACCGTCCAGCAAGCCAGGACCGTCACCCGGGCCAGTGCCCTCCTTGAAGGCCTCCCAGATCACGCCGCGGCCCGACTGACTGGCAGGCTCGCCGGTGTCGCGCACCACCCGCACCAGCCGCACGCTGTCGGGCACGCGGAAGGGGGTGGCGGGCTCGTCTTCCAGGGCTGCCATCATGAAATCCCGGAAGATGGGCGCCGCAACGGCGCCGCCGGACTGGCGCGGTCCGAGATAGGCCGGCTGGTCGAAGCCGATGTAGACGCCGACCGCGAGGTCAGGGGAGAAGCCGACGAACCAGGCGTCCTTGTAGTCGTTGGTGGTGCCCGTCTTGCCGGCAAGGGGCTTGCCGACCGCGCGCACCGATGTGGCGGTGCCGCGTTGGACCACGCCTTCCAGCATGGAGACGATCTGGTAGGCCGCGGCGGAATCCACAATCTGCTCGCGGGTATCGGTGAGGACGGGCGGCGGGCTGCCGTCGTAGTCCCCTTCCAGATTGCAGCCATCGCAGCTGCGGCTTTCGTGGCGGTAGATTGTCTTGCCGTGACGGTCCTGCACCCGGTCGATCAGTGTCGGGGTGATGCGCTTCCCGCCGTTGACCAACATGGCGTAGGCCGAGGTGATCCGCAGCGCTGTGGTCTCGCCGGCACCCAGCGCCAAGGACAGAACCGGCGGCGGATTGTCGAGCAAGTCGAAGCGCTCAGCGACGTCCACCACCTTGTCCATGCCCACGTTCTGGGCCAAGCGCACGGTCATCAGGTTGCGCGAAAGCTCGACGCCGACGCGCAGCGGTGTGGGACCGTAGTAGCGGTTCGAATAGTTGCTCGGGCGCCATTGGCCCTGGCCGGGCCCTTGATTGATCACGAAAGGCGCGTCGAGGATGATGCTCGACGGCGTGAATCCATTTTCCAGCGCCGCCAGATAGACGAAGGGCTTGAAGGAGGAGCCGGTCTGGCGGTTGGCCTGAGAGGCCCGATTGAACTCGCTGAGTTCATAGGAGAAGCCGCCGCTCATGGCCAGGACCCGGCCCGTGTGGGGGTCGAGCGCCACCAGCGCCCCATTGACCTCGGGAATCTGGCGCAGAGCGTAGCGCGGAGCCGGCGCGTCTTCGGCCGTTTTATCCTCGCCGCTGTCATCCTCGGCCGTTCCATCCTCGGCCGTTTCGCCCTCTGCCGCGCCATCCTCTGCAGCTTCGGATTCGCTCGACTCCGCGTCCCGCGCTTCGGTGTTCTCCTCTTGCCTATCCAGGCGTTCCACCAGAATCACATCGCCAAGCGCGAGCACATCGGAGGGGTGACTGGGCTCATTGCCGACCCGGCGGTCCTCGAGCTGTGGCCGGGCCCAGCGCAGTTCCTCCATGGGGATGCGCCCACGGCTGCCGTCCGACAGGCCGATGGGGACCTCCTCGGCGATCTCATCGTCCAGCACGATGGCCAGGTCCCAGCCTTCGGCGCCTTCCGGGCGTTCCACGCGGCGCAGCGGGATGAGCCAGCCTTCATCGTCGATCTCGATGTTCTCCAGCGGCCCGCGCCAGCCAAAGCGCCGGTCGTAGGTCAGGACCCCGTTGCGCAGCGCATCATCGGCGAAGCGCTGCAGCTCCGGCACCAGTGAGGTGCGCACGGACAGTCCGCCTTCGTAGAGAGCATCGGCGCCGAATTGACGCATGATCTCCCGGCGTACGTCCTCGGTGAAGTAGTCGGCACGCGCCACCTCGGCTTCGGTGCGGCTGCGGGTTTCCAGCGGCTGCTCCATGGCCGCGCGCGCTTCCTCCGGCGTGATGAAGCCATCCTCGCGCATGCGGCCCAGGACCCAGTTGCGCCGGATGACGGCTTGCTCGGTGCGCCGTGTTGGATGGTAGTTGTTGGGCGCCTTGGGCAGTGCCGCGAGATAGGCCGCTTCGGCCAGGGTGAGATTGTCGAGCGACTTGTTGAAATAAAGCAGCGCGGCTGCGGCCACGCCATAGGCGCCGCCGCCCAGATAGATTTCATTGAGATAGAGCTCGAGAATCTGGTCCTTGCTCAGCGTCTGCTCGATGCGGAAAGCCAGCAAAGCCTCGCGCACTTTGCGCTCCAGGCTGACCTCGTTGGTCAACAGGAAGTTCTTGGCCACCTGCTGGGTGATGGTCGAGGCGCCTTCCGGCCGGCGGTTCTGCCCCAACTGAGAGAGGTTAGTCAGCGCCGCACGCGCAACGGAGCGAAAGTCGATGCCGGGGTGACTGTAGAAGTTCTGGTCTTCCGCCGAAATGAAGGCGTTGCGCACGCGCAGTGGGATCGTTTCGATGGGCACGAAGACGCGCTGCTGCACCGCGAACTCGGACAGCACGCGCCCGTCGCCAGCGTGGACACGCGTGGTGGTCGGCGGCTGGTACTCTGCCAAATGGCTGTAGTCTGGGAGGTCGGCGCTGAAGTGCTGGAAAAGGTAGAATCCCACACCGGCGACGACGACCAGTCCGGCCGCGCCGAGTGTCACGATCCAGGACAGCAAGCGCATCATTCTCGAACAACCTCGATCAAGGGAGCCGCGGGCTCCCGGTACAGTTCATGTTTCTGACGGTGGAATATGGCACAAGCCCGGCAACTGGTAGCCCCTGACGTGTCCATCCTGCGACTTTTTACGGTCGATCCGAGGCAGGGCACGCCGACCGCCGTGCTGCGGCGGTGCCTGATCCTGCTGTGGCTGGAATCTCGCAGGTGGGTGCCTTCCATAAGTCGGGCTCAATATACCCGGGCAAATGTATAATCGCTTCCATCCCTTGCGGCAACGTCGGGCGTGTTTCGTGCGATTGGCTGCGGGATTTGCCGCAGGCGGGGTTTTCTGGACCGGGTTGGGGCGGCATAGTAGCGCCGCGTCGGCGGTGGCGCGCGGCAGAAGGGTGATGAGAGATGCCAGTTAAGGGATTTGTTGCGGCCCTGTTGCTTGGCGGGGGTCTGTGGCTACCGTCTGGCCAGGCACTGGCCCAGGATGGGGAAGCGGGCGAGGGGGCCGAGGCTGGGCGCCTCGCCGCCGAGATCTCTGCCTGCCGTATGATCCAGGATCCGACTGAACGCTTGCGGTGTTACGACGCCGCGGCGGGCGTTGCCGACGAGGAATCGGTGATCGAAGAAGGCGTCGTGATGCAGCTCGCCGGCGAGGATGATTTCGATAGCGACAGCTTTGTTTCCGAGACGCCCTGGCATCTGCGCTATAACAGCCGCGGCTCGATTTTCACAGTCGAGCTGCAGGACGTTACAGGTGAGCTGATCGCCATCATCGGTAACCAGATCGGCGCCGGCGAGGACCGCTCTGAGGTGCAGCCGCCCGGCGAGTACCGGGTGGCAGTGCGGGCCATCGGGTCCTGGCAGATTTGGGTCATGGAGGAAAACTGAGGTGATGCTGGACAGGAATCAGGGGCGATGACCATGCGCATGGCCAAGTTCGCGATCGGCCAGATCGTGCGTCACCGCCTCTATCCCTTCCGCGGTGTGATCTTCGACGTCGACCCCGTCTTCGCTAACACCGAAGAATGGTGGCAGTCGATCCCGGAGGACGTGCGTCCCTCCAAGGACCAGCCCTTCTACCATCTCTATGCCGAGAATGATGAGACCACCTACGTGGCCTACGTCTCGGAACAGAATCTGGTCCCTGACGACAGCGGCCGGCCCATTTCTCATCCCGATGTGCCCCGCCACTTCGAGGGTCCGGCCGACGGGCGCTATCAACTGCGCAATCCCGCCAACCACTGAGCCGATCCACTGAGCCAGTACGAGAGCAGGGCCGGGGACAAGAGGCCCCGGTTGAGTCCCGGAGCCCCTGATCCTTGGGGTTAGCCCTTGGCGCGCGGCTCCTTCAGCTCGACCTCGACGAAGGCCACCGGTGCATCGCCTTCGTTGATCACGTTGTGCGAGGTGCCGGCGTCGCGGTTGTAGGCGCCGCCCACGGTCAGCTCCGCCTCGTTGCGCTTGCCCTGGTCGTCCACCAGCACCAGGCGGCCGGGCACCACCGGCACCACCACATAGTCGTAGTCATGCACATGGTGACCGGTCTCGCTGTTGGGCGGGAAGTCCCAGCGGGTGACCCGCACGCGGTCATTCTCCAGCAGTTCGGTCGGTTGGGCAGGGGCAAGGGCCATGGTCGTATTCCTTTCCGTGTCTTGGATGGCACGCAGAATGCCGCGTCGGCGCATCTTCCGGCACCGGCCGCGCTTTGCAATGCTCCAAGTTGACACCCCCGACGCCAGAGCGCAAAGCATGCCCGCCATGCGCATCGAGTTCAGCAACGTCGAGGTCACGAGGGAGGGGCGCAGCCTGCTGCGCGCCCTCGATCTGGTTCTGGAGGAGCGGCGGCTGGCGGTGATCGGCGCCAATGGCTCGGGCAAGACCACCTTCGCCCGCTTGCTCAACGCTCTGGTGTTGCCGAGCAGCGGCAGCCTGCGCGTGGACGGGCTGGATACACGCCGCGCGGCGCGGGAGGTGCGCCAGCGCGTCGGCATGGTTTTCCAGTTCCCCGAGGCCCAGATCATCCAGCCCATCGTGGTCGAGGACGTGGCTTTCGGCTTGGAACTGCGCGGTGTTGCCAGTGATGAGGCACGGCGGCACGCTTTGGCGCTCCTGGAGCAGCTGGGGCTCGAGGCCCTCGCCGAGCGGCCGGCGCACAGTCTCAGCGGCGGTGAGCGGCAACTGGTCGCGCTGGCGGCGGTGCTGATCACCGAGCCGGAGTTGATCGTCTTCGACGAGCCCACCAACCAGCTCGACCTGGCCAACCGCAACGCCCTGCGCGCGCGCCTCGCGGCGCTGGAGGCGCAGGTGCTGGTGGTGACCCACGACCTCGACTTCGTGGCGGATTTCGACCGGGCGCTGCTGCTCGAAGCCGGGCGGGTGGCCTTCGACGGCCCGCCGCGCGATGCGGCGGCGCGTTACGTTACGGCAGTCTCTGCGGTCGGCTGAGCGGCGAAGCAGGTGATCTCTCTCTATCATCCCGGCCGCACGCCGCTGCACCGTCTGCCGGCCGGGGCCAAGCTGCTCGGCCTCTTTGCCCTGGGCATCGCGCTGTTCCTGACCCGCGATGCGCTGCTGCTCGGCGCGGCCGCGCTGGCGGCGCTGGCGCTGCTGTTGTCGCTGCGAGTGCCGGCGGGGCTGCTCCTGCGCCAGCTCGGCATGACCTTGCTGCTGCTGGCCTTCCTGGTGGCGGCCAACGCGTGGCTGGTCGCGCCGGAGGAGGGGCTGGTGGTGGGCCTGCGCCTGCTGACCCTGGTGACGGCGGCCACGGCGGTGACCTACGCCACGCGTCCCGGGGCGCTGATCGCTGCCTTCCAAGGCGCGCTCTCGCCCTTCGGGAGCCGGGGGCGCCGCCTGGCCTTTCATCTCGGCCTGGCGCTGGCCCTGGTCTTGCGTTTCATCCCCGAGGTGCTTTATCGCATCCGCGAACTGCGCGAGGCCATGGCGGCGCGCGGCATCGCCGGACGGCCCCTGCGCCTCGTCGTGCCGCTGGCCGTGCGGCTGCTGCGCTCCGCCGACGAGGTGGGACTGGCGCTGGAGGCGCGCGGCTATCCCGCCGCCGAAGCGCCGCCGCCGAACAAGACAAAGAAGGATTCCCCATGAACAGCCGCGATCTGGTCGCCGTCCCGCTTTTTGCCGCGCTGATCGTGGCGCTGGGCGTCATGCCGCCCATTCCGCTCGGCTTCCTGCCGGTGCCGATCACGCTGCAGACCCTGGGCGTGATGCTGGCCGGTGCCATGCTGGGGCCCTGGCGCGGTGCGCTGGCCCCGGTGCTGGTGGTGCTGCTGGTGATTCTCGGCCTGCCGGTGCTCTCCGGCGGGCGCGGCGGCCTGGGCGTGCTGGCGGGGCCGACGGCGGGTTTCCTGATCGGCTGGATTCCCGGCGCCCTGGTGACTGGCCTGTTGGCCCGACCGGTGCTGCGGCGCGGCGGGCAGGACTGGCGGGTCCTGCTGGGCCTGTTGCTGGCCTGCACGCTCGGCGGCATTCTGGTCGTCTATGCGCTGGGCATCGCCTGGCTGGCCCTGGTGGGAGGCGTTGGGCTCGGCGCGGCGGCGCTGGGCTCACTCGCCTTCCTGCCCGGCGACCTGATCAAGGCGGTGATCGCCGCCGGCGCCACGCGCGCTGTGCAGCGGGTCTATCCCCTGGTCTGACTCTCAGTCGCCTTCCTGGAAGCGCAACGGCCGGCCGCGTGGCGGGCCCTGCAGCTCGTCCTCACGCATGACCACCTCGCCACGGATCACCGTCATCACCGGCCAGCCGGTCACCTGCAGGCCCTCAAAGGGCGACCAACCGCATTTCGAGGCCAGCCAGGAGCCGGTGATCTCCCGCTTCGCCTCCAGATCCACGACGGTGATGTCTGCGTCGTAGCCCAGCGCCAGCCGGCCCTTGCCCAGCAGCCCGAAGACGCGCTGTGGCCCGTGGGCGGTGAGGTCGACCAGCCGCTCCAAGGTGAGGCGCCCGGCGGCCACGTGGTCCAGCATCAGCGGCAGCAGGGTTTGTACACCAGGCATGCCCGATGGCGTGCGCGGATACTGCCCCTGCTTTTCCGCCAGGGTGTGCGGCGCGTGGTCGGAGCCCAGGACGTCGAAGAGGCCCTGGCGCACCCCCTCCCAGAGCGCGGCGCGGTGGCGGGCCTCGCGGATCGGCGGGTTCATCTGCGCCAGGCTGCCCAGGCGCTCGTAGCAGTCCGGCGCTTCGAGCGTCAGGTGCTGCGGCGTCACTTCGCAGGTGGCGATCTCCCGGGCATCGGCCAGCAGCGGCAGCTCCTCGGCCGTGGTGACGTGCAGCACATGCACCCGGCGTCGCGCCTCCCGCGCCAGGCGCAGCAGACGCTCGGTGGCGAGGCGCGCCGTCTCGGCATCGCGCCAGTGCGGGTGCTGCTCCGGCCCGGCGCCCTCCTCGATCAGGCTCAGGCGCTGGCGCAGCCGCGTTTCGTCCTCGGCGTGGACCGAGACCCGGCGCCGGCCGCGGCGCAGCACCTCGGCCAGCAGCGTCTCGTCGTCCACCAGCAGGCTGCCGGTCGAGGAGCCCATGAAGACCTTGATGCCGGCGCAGCCGGGCAGGCGCTCCAGCGTGGCCAGCTCCTCCAGGTTTTCCGCCGCCGCGCCGATGTAGAAGGCATGGTCGACCCAGGCCCGCTCGCGCGCGCGCTCGAACTTGGCTTCCAGGTCCGCGGCCGTCAGGGTCGAGGGGTTGGTGTTCGGCATCTCGAAGAGCGCCGTCACCCCGCCCAGCGCGGCAGCCCGGGTGCCGCTTTCCAGGTCCTCCTTGTGCTCCAGTCCCGGCTCACGGAAGTGCACCTGGCTGTCGATCACCCCGGGCAGCAGGGTCAGTCCGCGGCAGTCGATGCGCTCCGCCGCCTGCGCGGGCTTCAGGTCGCCGATGGCGGCGATGCGGCCCTGACGCAGCCCCAGGTCCGCCTGCTCCCGGCCGTTGGGGGTGACCAGGGTGCCGCCCTGCAGCAGCAGATCGTAGCGCTCGCTCATCTGTCCCTCCGCTTGCGATGTCGTTTTATCTATGCGCCTGCAGAGCGGCCGCGTCGAGGGGCGCTCCCGGCACCACGGCTTGCAGGCGGCGACAGGATCGCCCACCTTCTGGGGCGCCGGCACGCCTGTGCACCGCCTTTCTCTGGTCTCGAGGAGTCTCTTGCATGACCGCCCACTACAGCCTCGCCCCCGATCGCGGCGTCCTGCGCATCGCCGGGCCCGATGCCCGCAGCTTTCTCCAGGGCATCGTGACCGCCGACGTGGAGCGGGCAAGCGAAGCGCGCGCCATCTGGTCGGCCTTCCTGACGCCCCAGGGCAAGTACCTGCACGACTTCTTCCTGCTCGAGCGGGGCGAGGCGCTGCTGCTGGAGATGGCGGCGGAGCGGCGCGAGGACCTGGCCCGACGCCTCAAGCCCTACAAGCTGCGCGCGAAGGTGGAGATCGTGCCGGCGGATGACGACTGGGTGGTGGCGCTGCTCTGGGGTGACGAGGTGGCCACGCGCCTGGGGTTGCCGACGGAAGCCGGCGCGGCCGGCCCGCTGGGTGGGGGGCTTGCCTTCTTCGACCCGCGGCTGCCGGAAGCCGGCGCCCGGGCGCTGCTGCCTGGGGGCGAGGCGGAAGCGATCCTGGCCGAGGCGGGTTTTCAGGAGGCACCGCGCGCCGACTGGGAGGAGCAGCGCATCGCGCTCGGCCTGCCGGACGGCGGGCGCGACATGGAGGTGGAGAAGGCCATCCTGCTGGAGAACGGCTTCGACGAGCTGGGCGGGGTCGACTGGCGCAAGGGCTGCTTCCTGGGCCAGGAGCTGACCGCGCGCACCAAGTACCGCGGCCTGGTAAAAAAGCGCCTGCTGCCGCTGCGCTTCGAGGGCCCAGCCCCCGAAGCGGGCGCTCCGGTCATCCGCGAAGGCAAGACCGTGGGCGACATTCGCAGCGTCGGCCAAAACCACGCCCTGGCCCTGCTGCGCCTGGAAGCCCTCGACGGCCCGCTCCAGTCCGGCGACACGGCGCTTACCCCGGCACACCCCGCCTGGCTGCGCCTGCAGGCGGAGGAGAAGGCGTAGCGGGGGGCGGGGGCGGGGGCACGTCCTCAGGCGGCTGCGGCGGCGTTGCGGCGGGCGGTGTAGAGCTCGCGGATCGAGAGGTGGTCGCCTTCGCGCTCGGCTATCGTCCAGTTTCGCTTGTCGAGCTTGTAAGAGAGCGGGCGGTGAATGGCCACGTAGCGGCTCAGCTCTCCGTTCAAGAGGACTCTATGGTCTCGTGACAGATTCTGCGGCCCGATGCGCACCATAAAGCGGGCGCAGGCCCGTGTCAGGACTCCCGGCCCGGTGCGGAGCCAAATTGATTCGTTGCCCCCATGTAGTGTCTCTTCACTGGCCTCTTCCAGTGCGTCGGACAGCATCGGATGGCCTGGGGTGGCAGCAATGAAGTTGTTGCCCAGCGCGCCTTCCCACTCCTGCCGCAGAACCATGCGCAGGCCGGGCTCGGCCAGGGGCGCAAGCGAACTGACGCAAACATCGTCCACATCCGCGTAGAATCCGCCGATCCAACGACACCACGTGAGTCCCGACTATTGAAAGCCGGAACCGATCAGAATGTCGATGCCTGATATTATGGAAGGGCGAACAACTGCGCGCGGTTCT
This sequence comes from Aquibaculum arenosum, assembly GCF_029222965.1. GTDB lineage: Bacteria > Pseudomonadota > Alphaproteobacteria > Kiloniellales > DSM-21159 > Aquibaculum > Aquibaculum arenosum. The sequence continues at coordinate 34,181 of NZ_JARHUD010000011.1, forward strand.
TGTGCAACTACGGAGGAGAAGTTTCCTATAGTTGCGTTATCGGCAAGCATAGGGTGAGCGGCTCGGCTGCCACATAGCCAGAGCCTGCAGTGCGGCGCGGTCAGTAGCTTGCGCCGATGCGCAAAATTGCGAATCGCGAATCGGCTCTCAGTCGCTGGAGCGGCTAACGTGATCCAATAAGCCCTGTCCGCCGCGCTCGATGTCCTCGCGGATGGCGTTGCGGGCCGCTTCGGGATCGCGCTCCTCGAGCGCACGAATGACTCGCAGGTGAGGGTGCGGTTCCCAGTCCGGCAAGCCGGCATCGTAGAGGTGTGAGAGGATGGGCCCGCAGCGCACCCAAAGGCCCTCGACCAGTTCGTAGACGATGGGCAAGCGGGCGAACCGGCAGAGTTCAAGGTGGAACTCGGTGTTGAGGTCGACCGCGGTCGCGAAATCCGCGCGCTCATGGTAGGCGGAGATCTGCGCGTGAATCGCAGCAAGGCTCGTAATATCCGCGGCGCTGGCCAGTCGTGCGGCCGCGGCGGCGCCACGCCCCTCCAGGTCGACCCGGATTGCCCGGATCTCCAGCAGCTGGTCCAGGGTGAGTCGTGGCACCACCACGGTACCGCGGCCGTCGAGGGTGAGTGCCTTTTCCGCCACAAGGCGCATCAGGGCTTCGCGCATTGGCGTGGCGCTGATGCCGAAGCGCTGCGAGAGCGGGCGCAGGCGCAGCTTGGCGCCCGGACGGAGTTGGCCGCGCATCAGGGCGCTGCGCAGGGCCTGGTAAGCCTGCTCGCCCAGGCTTTCCTTCAACACCGGCTGCAGCCAGTCGCCGCTGCCGTTTTCCTGCTGACCAGCGCTACTCAGCGTGCTTGACATAACCCAACCGACACTCGTTAATTTGTTATAACACATTACACAGACAGGGCAGTTTCACCAAAGATAATGTCGGCCGGTGAGTCCGTTGCGCAGGTTAGAGGACGCAGGATGGAGTACGTATGCTGGCCGGCCAGGGGCTTAACAGGTTGATGAGACTTCGCCGCGGCCTCCACGCGCCCTCGACGCTTGCCGATGTCGGTTCCGCAGCCGGACCCTGGCAGGACACATCACAGGAAGGACTGGCTCCATGACCGCCGCAGCTCCCCGCACCAATATCACCGGCGCCCACCTGCTGGCCGCTGCGCTGCAGCGCCACGGTGTGCGCGAGGTGTTCGGACAGAGCATTCCCTCCGCGCTCTTCCTCGCGGCGCCGGACTACGGCATCCGCCAGATTGGCTACCGCACGGAGAATGCCGGCGCCGCCATGGCCGATGCCTATGCGCGGGTCTCCAGCAAGGTGGCCGTGGTGGCGGCCCAGAACGGCCCCGCGGCAACCCTGCTCGTGCCAGGACTGGGCGAGGCCTTGAAAGCCTCGATCCCGGTGGTGGCGATCGTGCAGGACGTGCACCGCAAGTTCACCGACAAGAACGCCTTCCAGGAATTGGACCATTTCGCGCTCTTCGGCGGGGTGTCCAAGTGGGTGCGCCGGGTCTCAGATCCCGGCCGCCTGAACGATTATGTGGACATGGCCTTTGCGGCGGCTGCCTCGGGGCGCTGCGGGCCGGCGGTGCTGCTGGTGCCGGTGGACGTGCTGGACGAGCACCCGCAGTTCGATCCCGAAGCGCCGCGCCGCCAAGCCAACCTGGGGCACTTCCCGCTGGACCGAAGCGCCGCCGACCCCGCCCGAGTGCAGGAGGCGGCCGCGCTGCTGGCGCAAGCCAAGGCTCCGATCGTCATCGCCGGCGGTGGTATCCACTCCTCGCAGGCCTGGGCCGAACTGGAAGCGTTGCAGTCCTTGGGCCTGCCGGTGGCCACGACTGTCATGGGCAAGGGCAGCGTCGATGAGACACATCCGCTGTCCGTGGGGGTGGTCGGCTACTTCATGGCGCCTCGCAGCCGCAGCTCGCATCTGCGCGAACTGGTCACCGAGGCCGACGTGGTGCTGCTGGTCGGCAACCGCACCAACCAGAATGGCACCGATAGCTGGAGCCTCTATCCCGAGAGCGCAAGCTACATCCAGATCGACATCGACGGTGCAGAAATCGGGCGGAACTACGAAGCTCTGCGCCTTGCCGGCGACGCCAAACTCACCTTGGCGGCGTTGGTCGAGGCGATGAAGGCGCAAGAGTCGGCCGGCTTGGACGCGCGCCGTGGAGCGCTGGAGGCGCGCATCGCTGCCGGCAAGGAGGCGCACAGAAAAGAGTTGACGGAGCTGGTGGACATGCAGGCCGCGCCGCTGCGCCCGGAGCGCCTCATGGCCGACATCGACGCCGTACTGACCCCGGAGATGCTGGCTGTGGCCGACGCCAGCTATGCCTCGATCTGGATCGCCAATTTCCTGACCGCGCGCCGTGCCGGTCAGCGTTTCCTGACGCCGCGCGGCCTGGCCGGTCTCGGCTGGGGCCTGCCCTTTGCCATCGGCGCCAAGACCGCCCGGCCGGAGGCGCCGGTGATCTGTGTCACCGGCGACGGCGGCTTCGGCCACGTCTGGGCTGAGCTCGAGACCGCACGACGTATGAAGACGCCCATCGTGGTGGTGGTGCTCAACAACCAGGTCCTGGGCTACCAGAAGCACGCCGAACTGAGTTTGTTCGGCGCCCACACCGATGTGTGCCACTTTGAGGCGGTGGACCATGCGGCCATCGCCCGAGCTTGTGGGTGCGAAGGGGTGCGCGTCGACGCCCCGGACGATTTCGCCCCCGCGCTCGCCGCCGCGCTGAAGCACGACGGCGTGACCGTCATAGACGCGATCACCGATCCGCGCGCCTACCCGCCCATCACCAGCTTCATGGGCAAGGACGCGTTGGAGGCCTGACACCAACACAAGATCAACAAACAACAACCCACAGCGGAGGAAAGACATGTCCTTTAAGAAGTTTTTGACGGCGACCGCAGCGGCCACCGCCCTGCTCGCGGCCGGCAATGCTGCGGCCGAAGTGAAGTTCGGCGCGCTCTATCCCTTCAGCGGCGATCTCGCGCTGCTGGGCGAGGAAAGCTACCGGGGCCTTGAGATCGCAGTACAGGAGATCAATGCTAACGGCGGCGTGCAGGGCGAAGAGGTGGTGCTGGAACGCGGCGATGCCGTGGACAACAACCAGGCCATCGGCGAGGCCCGGCGCCTGATTTCGCGCGAAAGCGTGGCGGGCATTTTCGGCACCTACGCCTCCTCGCGCTCGATCGCTGCCAGTCAGGTGGCGGAGCTTTCGGGCATTCCTTACTTTGAGTTGGGCGGTGTGGCCGACGAGATCACCGGGCGCGGCCTGGAGTGGCTCTGGCGCACCAACCCGACTGCCGAAGACATGGGCAAGCTGATCGTCGAGATGGTGGTCGAGGCCATCGCCCCCGGCATCGACCGGGACCCCGGCGACCTGCGCATCGGCATCATCCACGAAGACAGCAGCTACGGCACCTCGGTCGCCGGCCATCAGGAGCGCTATGGCGAGGAGGCCGGCCTTAACATCGTGACGGTGCAGGCCTATCCCGCCAACACGGTCGACATGTCGTCGTTGGTGCTCGATCTCCGGGATCGCGAGGTCGACGTGGTCTTCCAGACCTCCTACCAGAACGACTCAGTGCTCTTCCTGCAGCAGGCCAACGAAGCCGACTTCCGTCCGGCCGCGATCATCGGTGGCGGCGGGGGTTACTCGCTGCAGCCGACCGCCGATGCGGTGGGCCACGACCTGATTGACGGTGTGCTCAATGCCGACTTCACGCAGTATCTGGTCAACACCGAGTCAACCCCGGGCCTCGAGGCCTTCGTGGACGCTTATGAGGAGGCCTACGGCGAGTTCCCGCGCTCCGGCCACTCCCTGAACAACTACGTGGGCGCCAAGGCCATCCTGCAGGCGCTGGACGAGGCCGATGGCTTTGAGCCGGAGACCATCAAGGAGGCCCTGGCGGGCATCGACACTCCCTTCGGCGAAACCGCGGCCGGCTACGGCGTCAAGTTCGGAGAAAACAACCAGAACGAGCGGGCCTCCATGATGGGCTTGCAGTGGCAGGACGGTAAGCTCGTGACCGTCTATCCCGAGGAAGCGGCCTACGCGCCGATGCGCCTCGGCGAGTGAGGCTTTGGGCCGGGACGCTTCATCGTCCCGGCCTTTTTTATCTCCCCACTGCATCGGCTGAGCGCGAGGCGTGATGGAAACCTTTCTGCAGGTGGTGACCAATGGTCTGATGCTTGGTGGCCTCTTCGCCATCGTCAGCGTCGGGCTGACCCTGATCTTCGGGATCGTCAAAGTGATCAACTTCGCTCACGGCGAGTATCTGATGATCGGCATGTACCTGACCTTCCTGCTGGCCACAGGGCTGGACGTGCACCCCTATCTGACCGTTGCCGCCGTGGCCCCGCTGCTCTTCGTGTTGGGCGCGCTGACCCAGCGCTTTCTGATCCAGCCCTTGATGCACGCTCGTGACGAGCATGTGCAAATCTTCGCGACGGTCGGACTCTCGACCGCGCTGATGAACCTGGCGCTGCTGGTTTTCGGCGCGGATATTGCCTCCACCCCCGCCAGCGGTCTGCGAACCAGCCTGCACATTGGCCCGGTGCGCATTCTGGCGGGGCAGGCGGTGATCTTTTGCGTCTCGATCGCCCTGGTCGTCGGACTGCACTATTACCTCCAGCGCACCCAGACGGGGCGCGCGATCCGTGCCGTGGCCCAGAACCGCGATGCAGCCCAACTCATGGGCATCAACGTGAACTGGATCTATGTCCTCACCTTTGGCATCGGCGCCGCCTGTGTCGGCCTGGCCGCCTCTTTGGTGGCGCCGCTCTATCCGACGCAGCCGACCAGCGGCACCTACTTCGTGCTGATCGCCTTTGTGGTGGTGGTGCTCGGCGGGCTGGGCTCCATCGGCGGCGCCTTTGTCGGCGCCATGATCATCGGCCTGATCGACAGTCTCTCCGGCTTTTACATCGGCTCTGACTTGCGTGAGGTCGCGGTCTTCGGGGTCTTCCTGCTGATCTTGATCCTGAAGCCTTCGGGACTTTTTGGCCGGCGCAGCCTCGCCCACGTGTCGCCTTGACGGAGACGGTCATGACGCAAGACAAGACGGACTCCGCCCAGCGCCGCGGTGTGATCGCCCTGGCCCTGGTTCTCCTGGGCATCCTGGCGATCCCCATCGCCATGGACGACCAGTTCATCTACCACATCTTCGTGACGATCTGCATTTTCGCTGCTCTGTCCACGGCCTGGAACATCGTGGGCGGCTACGCGGGTCAGCTTTCCCTGGGTCACGCGATCTTCTACGGCATCGGTGCCTACGCGGCGGTGATGCTGACCAATCTGGGCATCACACCCTGGATCGGCATGTTTGTGGGCGCCTTCTTCGCCGTGATCGCCGCCATCGTGGTCAGCTATCCTTGTTTCCGCCTCCACGGGCCCTTCTTTGCGCTGGCGACCATCGCCTTTCTCGAGGTGTTCCGGGTGTTGGCGCTGCACTTCCGCAGCTTCACCGGCGGGGCGACGGGCATGATGATCCCGCTGAACGTTGGCTGGGAGTGGATGGTCTTTCGCGACCGCCTACCGGCGCTGATCATCGCCTTCGGCCTTTTGCTCCTCACCCTGGCGGTGGCCTGGTGGATCCGCAACCGGCGGCTTGGCTTTCAGCTGATCGCGACGCGCGAGCGAGAGTCCGCCGCGCGGGCAGCTGGTGTCGGGACGGTGCGGGTGCGACTGGTCGGCGTGTCGATCTCGGCCGCGCTCTGTGCCATGATGGGGTCATTCCATGCCATGTACCTCACCTTCATCGAGCCGGAGGCGGTCTTCTCCCTGACCTTCTCGATCCAGATCGCGCTCTTCGCGCTTATCGGCGGCATCGGCACGATCTTCGGTCCCCTGCTGGGGGCGGTGATGCTGGTGCCAATCACGGAGTTCGCTCGCGGCTGGCTGGGCTCCGGCGCCCTGGGGTTGCATGGCTTCGTCTATGGTGTGGTGCTGGTCCTGGTGGTGCTCTTCATGCCCAATGGCATCATGGGCCTGGTGCAGCGCTTCTTCGAGCCTGACCGCAGCGCGTCCGAGGCCGAGCCGGCCAGTGTCCCGGCCGAAGCGCGCGCGAGTGAGGCCCGCAGCTTCGGCGAGGACGTTCTGCAGGTGGAGCGCCTGGACAAGCATTTCGGCGGCCTGCACGTCACCAACAATGTCAGCTTCAGCCTAAAGGAAGGCGAGGTCTTGGCACTGATCGGGCCGAACGGGGCCGGGAAGACCACGGTCTTCAACATGATCTCCGGCTTCCTGAAGGCCGATTCCGGCAGCGTCGTCGTGCGCGGCCCCGACGGACAGTTTCACAGTCCAACGACCCCGGGCGACTATGCAGCGATCGGAGTGGGCCGCACCTTTCAGATCGTGCAGCCCTTCGCCTCCATGACGGTGGAGGAGAACATCATGGTCGGCGCCTTTCACCGCCATCACAATGTCGTGGATGCCCGCGAAGCCGCGCGGGAGACGGCGCATCGCCTGGGGCTGGGGCGCTGGCTCCATGCGGAGGCCCGCGGTCTGACCATCGGCGGGCTGAAGCGTCTCGAGGTCGCCCGGGTCATGGCCATGGAGCCGCGCATCCTGCTGCTCGACGAGGTGATGGCCGGCATCAACCAGACCGACGTGCGCCGGGCGGTGGATCTCATGCTGTCGATCCGCGACAGCGGTGTCAGCATCATTGCTATCGAGCACGTGATGCAGGCAGTGATGTCGCTCTCCGACCGGGTGATCGTGTTGAACTCCGGCGAAATCATCGCCGAAGGCACGCCGCAGGAGGTGGTGCGCGACGCAACCGTGATCCAGGCCTATCTGGGCAAGGAGTTCGCCAATGCTTGAGCTAAAGGCGGTGGACGCCGGATATGGCGCGACGACCATTCTGCATAGCGTGAGCCTGAACGTGCAGGCCGGCGAGTCGGTGACCATCATTGGCGGCAACGGCGCGGGCAAGACCACCACCTTGCGCACGATCATCGGTCTGCTCCGTCCCACCGCTGGCACGATCCACTTCGAGGGGCAGGACATCTCTCGCCTGTCGGCGCATGAGGTGGTGGAACTGGGGATCACCCTGGTTCCCGAGGGTCGCCAGCTCTTCCCCGATATGACGGTGCGCGAGAACCTCTACATGGGCGCCTTCCGGCGCGACGCGCGTTCGCAGGCGGAAAAGACTCTGAAGGAGGTGTTGGAGCTCTTTCCAAGGGTTGCGGAGCGGCTCGACCAGCAAGCGGAGTCGCTGTCCGGCGGCGAGCAGCAGATGGTGGCCATCGCCCGCGGCCTGATGGCGCGGCCGCGGCTCTTGATGTTCGACGAGCCCTCACTGGGCCTGGCGCCTATCATCGTCGAGCAGGTCTTCTCGGTGATCGACAGCATCGTGAAGACCGGCGTTACCGTCCTGATCGTCGAGCAGAACGTGCATCACACCTTGAATGCCGCCGATCGTGGCTATGTGCTGGAAAACGGGGAGGTCGTGCTGGAGGATGCGGCGCAGGCCCTTCTGACCAATGACCATGTTCGCCAAGCCTATCTGGGGATTTGAGCCATGACCTCCGAACTGGAACAGCGGCTGACGCACGCGAAACGGCCGAGCCACGCCGGCCGGCGGGTTTTGGTGACCGGCGGCGGCAAGGGCATTGGCGAGGCCATTGCCCGGGGCTTCGGCGCGCGCGGGGCGAACGTGGGGGTGGCCGACATGGATGCGGCGGCGGCCGAAGCGACGGCGGCTGCGATCCGCGAGGCAGGTGGTTCGGCCTTTGCGCTGGTGCTGGACGTGGCCGACTGGGCCGTGGTTTCTAACAGCCTGGAGCGCGTGGCCGGTGAGATGGGCGGGCCCTTCGATACGGTGATCAACAACGCCGGCATCTCCCCCAAGCACGCCGGCGTGGCCCACAAGGTCTGGGAAATGGACCCCGAGGAGTGGAACCGGGTGGTTGGCGTGAACCTGACCGGCGCCTTCAACACCATTCGCGCCCTTTCGCCTTCCATGCGCGAGGTCGGGCGCGGCTGGATCGTCAACATATCCTCGGTGGCGGGCAAGACCCACTCGCCGATCGTGGCCTGCCACTATGCGGCGAGCAAGTCGGCGCTGATCGGCTTCACCAAGCACCTTGCCGCCGAGCTCGGCCCCTATAACATCCGGGTCAACGCCCTGGCGCCGGGTCGCATCGCCACGCCGATGGTGCGTGGCGTGGCCGAGGAGGTGAATGCCGAGCAGGTGCGCATGACACCTCTGGGCCGCCTGGGCGAGCCGCTGGAGGTGGCCGACGCCGCCCTCTGGCTGACCGACGCGGAATCGAGTTTCGTCACCGGCCAGACGATCGACGTCGCCGGTGGCCTCTACATGACCTGAGGGACCCAAGGAGAACCATGAACATTACCGGCCGCACCCGGGTCTACGGCATCATTGCCGACCCCATCCAGCACGTGAAGGCCCCCGAGGTCATGCACCCCGTCTTCGAGCGCCACGGCGTCGACGGCGTGCTGATCCCGATCCACGTTTCGCCCGAGGGGCTGCCGGAGTTGATGCAGGGCCTGCGCCGGATGCAGAACTTCGGCGGCTTCGTCGCCACGGTGCCACACAAGCCGGCGATGGTTGCGCTCTGCGACGAGGTGGACGAGCAGGCGCGGCTGATCGGCGCGGCCAACATTGTGCGGCGCGAGCCGGACGGCCGCCTGGTCGGCGCCATGCTGGACGGCATCGGCTTCGTCACCGGCCTGCGCCAGGTCGGGGTGGAGCCGGCCGGGATGCGGGTGTGGCTCTGCGGCGCCGGCGGCGCGGCCTCGGCGATTGCCTTCGCCCTGGCCAAGGCCGAGGTGGCGCAGATCACCATCGCCAACCGCAGCCGCGACAAGGCCGAGGATCTGGCCCGGCGGGTGCGCGACGCCTATCCGAAGGTGACCGCCACCGCCGACACGGCGGACTTCGAAGGCCACGACCTGGTGGTGAACGGCACCTCGCTGGGCATGCGGGCCGAGGATCCCGCGCCCGTGGACTTTGCCCGCCTGCACGCCGGTCAGGTGGTGGCGGAGGTCATCATGCAGCCGGCAAAGACACCGCTGCTGCTCGCCGCCGAAGCCGCCGGCTGCCGCATTCAGCCTGGGGCCCCCATGCTCGCCTGTCAGATCGAGCTGATGGCCCAGCATATGGGCGCGATCTGAGGCGGCGGCGCAGGCGGTATAGGGGCAGGGCAGAGGGCATGGCAGAGTGACGGCGGCTTTCGACTACATCATCGTCGGCGGCGGAACGGCGGGCTGCGTGCTTGCCAACCGTCTCACCGAGTCGGGTAGGCATCGGGTGCTCTTGCTGGAGGCCGGTGGCGAGCCCAGCGGCTTTTGGATTCCGATTCCCGCCGGTTTCAGCAAGCTGCTGGTCAACGATCGCTGGAACTGGCGCTTTTGGAGCGAGCCGGAGGCAGCCACCAACAACCGCACCATTGCCATTCCCCGCGGCCGCGGCCTGGGCGGCTCCACGCTGATCAACGGCATGATCTACGTGCGCGGCCAGCCACAGGACTATGACGGCTGGGCCCAGCGGGGCTGCCCGGGCTGGAGCTTCGAGGAGGTTCTGCCCTATTTCCGCAAGCTGGAGGATTTCGACGGCCCGACGCACCCCTTGCGCGCGCGTGGCGGCCCCTTGTCACTGACCGAGGTGAAGGAGCGCCCGGAGGTGGCCGAGGCCTTCATCGCGGCGGCGGAAGCAGCCGGGCATGTGCGCAATCCCGACTACAACGCCGAAAGCCAGGACGGCTTCGGCTACTATCAGGTTAACCAGCGGGCCGGGCGGCGGATCAGCGCCGCGGAAGCCTACCTGAAACCAGCGCGCAATCGCCCGAACCTCGAGGTGCGTACCGACACCCACGTGCTGTGCCTGGAATTGGAGGGGCGGCGCGTGGTGGGCGTGCGGGCGCGCCGCAACGGACAGGAGGAGGTTCTCCGCGCCGAGGGTGAGGTGATCCTCACCGCCGGGGCGGTGCAGAGCCCGCAGCTCCTCGAACTCTCGGGTATCGGCGATCCGGCCGTGCTGGGGACCGCCGGCATCTCCGTGCAGCACGCCCTCCCAGGTGTGGGCGCCAACTACATCGATCACTTCTGCACCCGCATGAACTGGCGGGTGAAGCTGCCCATCACGCTGAACGAGCAGACCCGCGGCTGGCGCCTGGCGCGCTCGGTGGCGCAGTACTTCCTGACGCGCCGCGGCATCCTCACACTGGGCACGGGGCTGGCGCATGGCTTCGTGCGCACCCGCCCTGGGCTGGAAGGGCCCGATGCCCAGTACTTCTTCATGCACGCCAGCTACGCCAACGCGGCCGAGCGCAAGCTGGACCGCCTGCCGGGCATGACCATCGGGGTGACGCAGCTGCGCCCGGAAAGCCGCGGCAGCATCCATCTGCGCAGCCCCGACCCCGACGCGCCGCCGGTGATCCGACCCAACTTCCTGGAGGCGGCCGAGGACCGGCGCTGCATGGTGGAAGCCATGAAGCTGGCCCGGCACATCGTCGAACAGGCGCCGCTGGACCGCTACCGCGCCGAGGAGATGAGCCCGGGCCCCGCCTGCCAGGAGGACGCCGACTGGCTCGCCTTCGCGCGGGAGAATGGCCAGACCATCTACCACGCCATCGGCACCTGCCGCATGGGAAGTGACGAGGCGGCAGTGGTCGACCCGCGCCTGCGGCTGCGCGGGCTGGAGGGGCTGCGCGTGGCCGATGCCTCGGTCATGCCGGCCATGGTTTCCGGCAACACTCAGGCGGCGGTCTTCATGGTGGCGGAGAAGGCGGCGGACCTGATCCTGGAGGACAATCCAGGCGGCCGCTGAAGCGGCCCTTCCCGGGCCTTGGCAGGATGGCTGGGCCTGGGCATGATCGCCGCCATGACGAGGGAATGCCTGACCAAAGCGGCGGCGGACCTGCCGCCCTACACCCCCTTCGAGGGCGGGCGCTATCGCATGGCCATGGGCCTGCAGGCGCTCAAGCCCGACGACTGGATCGAGACCGGCGCGGACCGCGCGGTGCAGTTGGCCGAACGCCGGCGCTTGCTGCGCGAGCAGCGTGCGGATGTCTTTGCGGTGCTGCCCGAGGCCGAGGCGGCCTGCAGCGAACTGCTGACGCGCCTGGCGGACGTCCTGCCGCAGCGCTTCCCCGACTTCTATGAACGGCAGGGCGCGGAGATTCGATGCTGCGACGACGGCAGCGTCTTTCGCCTCGAACCGCCCGAGGACCATCCGCTGGCCTTGGCCGGGTCGCTGGTGCAGGAGGACTTCTGCCTGATGCAGAGTGATCCGCAGCGTGATGCGGGGGCCTATCGCCTGACCGCCGCGGTGCTCTGCTTTCCCGGCCGCTGGCGCCTGGCGGACAAGATCGGCCGCCCCATGCTGGCGATCCATGAGCCGGTGCCGGGCTACGCCGAGAAGCTGGGCCGGCCCGTGGACCGCTTCCTCTCGATCCTCAAGCCGGAAAAGCCGGTCTGGCGGGTCAACTGGAGCCTGACCGACGACCCGGCGCTGTTCCAACCGGTGGGACACGGCAAGGAGACCGCCGACCCCGCAATCACGCCGGAGACGGTGGGTGAGAAAGTCTTCCTGCGCTGCGAACGCCAGACCCTGCTGCGGCTGCCGGAGAGCGGTGCCGTGGTCTTCGGCATCCGCACCTACCAGCACCCGCTGTCCAGCCTGCAGGCCCTGCCGGAGGCCGCCGCCAACCTCGCCGGCGTGCTGCGCAGCGCCCCGCCGGAGCTCGCGCGCTACAAGTCCCTGCCGGTCTTCGCCGCCGCCGCCTGCACCTACCTGGACCGCGTCGCCTCTTCGTAACGAGCCCGCCACCAGCCCTTGACAGGCGGGGTATGTTCTGTTTATGTTCTCGCATTCTCAAGAGGTGTAACCGAAACCCGCCCGGCAGTGCCGCGGCGGGTTTTGCTTTGCGGCGGAGGGCATGGCAGGGCAGCAGACGACAGGACGGCAGACCACAGGGCGGCCGCGCGGGCTCAACGCGGCGTTGCGGCGCGAGATCTGCGAGCGGGTGGCGGAAGGCGAGACCCTGACGCGCATCTGCCACGATCCGCACCTGCCGCCCAAGGCCGCGGTGCTGAAGGCCCTGGCGGCGGATGCCGGCTTTCGCCGCCGTTACGAGCAGGCGCGGCGCCTGCAGGCGGAGCACTGGGCCGAGGAGATCCTGGAGATCGTCGATGCCGGCGGCGGCAGCGAGGACGCCGAAGGCAAGCCGCTGGCCGAGAAGGACCTGCTGGCCCGGGCGAAGCTGCGCGTCGATGCCCGCAAGTGGCTGCTGGCCCGCCTGGGTGGCGGCGGAGAGGCGACGCCGGCGGCGGATGAAGAAGAGGAGGAGGCCGATCCCGACCGCCTCTTTGCCCGCGAGGACCTGAGTGATGAGGATCGTTCGCTGCTGCGGGGGCTGTTGGAACGGCGGCTTACGCAGGCAGAAGAGTGAGAAACAACAGCTGGGGAGTCCGAGCCTTTGTCGGCGCCGGCAAGGCCCTCACCGCTGTCACTGCGAGCGCCCAGCAGGGCGCGCGGCAGTCCAGGGCCACAAGCAAACCGCCCTGGATTGCCACGTCGGCTGCGCCTCCTCGCAATGACGGCTCTGGTGAAGACGTTTCGCCACCTACCGTCGTCACGGCGAGCCGCGAGTGCGGTGTGGCAGCCCACGGCCACGGGCTGCGGCCCGTGATCGGCGCGATCCAGCCGGTTTTTCGCGATGACGGCTCATCAAGGGGGAGGGGTTTTTGATTCTGCCTCTGCCCCAGGCCCTGAACCGGGCGCTGGCCGATCCGGCCCGGGGCTTGCGAGCCTTGGAGCGGCTGGACTGCGAAGAAAGCCTGCTCGGCTTCATCCGGCATGCCTGGGCACTGTTGGAGCCGGGGCGGCGCTTCGTGCCGGGCTGGCACCTCGAGGTGCTCTGCGACCACCTGGAGGCGGTGACCTGTGGCGAGATCACGCGGCTGCTGATCAACGTGCCGCCGGGCGCCATGAAGAGCCTGACGGTCGCCGTGCTCTGGCCGGCCTGGGAGTGGGGGCCGGCCGGGCGGCCGGAACTGCGCACCATCGCGGCCTCCTACGCGGAACGGCTGTCGCTGCGCGACAACATGAAGTGCCGGCGGCTGGTTGCTTCCGACTGGTACCGCGGCCACTGGGGCAAGAGCGTGCAGTTGGTGGGTGACCAGAACGCCAAGGGCAAGTTCGAGAACGATCGCACCGGTTTCCGCCTGGCCACCTCGGTCGGCGGCCTGGGCACGGGCGAACGTGGGGACCGCTTCGTGATCGACGATCCGCACAACGTGCAGCAGGCGGAATCGGTTGCGGTGCGCGAGGCGACGCTGCGCTGGTTTTCCGAGACCGTGCCGACGCGGCTCAACGACCGAGACTCGGCCATCGTGGTGGTGATGCAGCGGGTGCATGAGCGCGACGTCTCGGGGCTGATCCTCTCGAAGGACCTGGGCTATGAGCATCTCATGCTGCCCATGCGCCATGAGCCGGAGCGGCGCTGTGTGACGCGCCTGGGCCCGGCGGACCGGCGACGCCAGGCAGGCGAATTGCTCTGGCCCGAACGCTTTCCGGCGCCTGCGGTGACGGCGCTGGAATCCGCACTGGGCAGCTACGCGGCTGCCGGCCAGTTGCAGCAGCGCCCGGCACCACGCGATGGTGGCCTGTTCCGATGCCACTGGTTCGAGGTGGTGGAGGCCTTGCCGGCCGGCTGCCGCTGCCTGCGCGGCTGGGACCTGGCGGCGAGCCGGGCGCGCGTTGGCAGCGATCCGGACTGGACGGTCGGGCTGAAGCTCGCCCGCTCGCCCGAGGGTGTCTTCTACATCGTCGACGTGGTGCGGCTGCGCGGCTCCGGCCTGGAGGTGGAGCGGGCGATCCGCACTTGCGCGCAGCAGGATGGCGCTGCAACCGCCATCTCCCTGCCGCGCGACCCCGGTCAGGCCGGCAAGGTGCAGGCGGACTATTTGCTGCGCCAGCTTGCGGGCTTTGCCGTCAGCGCCACGGCGGAAAGCGGCGACAAGACCACGCGCGCCGCACCGGTGGCGGCCCAGGCCGAAGCCGGCAACATCCGCCTGCTGCGCGGCGTTTGGAACGAGGCCTTCCTGGAGGAGGTCGCGCTCTTTCCCAACGGCGCGCACGACGACCAGGTCGATGCCCTCTCGCGCGCCTTCGCCGGCCTGGTTGAGGGCGGGCGCGCCCCGCAGGTCTTTGCGTGAAGGAAGGAACTTGACGATGCTGCAACGCCTGCGCGGGCTCATTCGTGCGCCGCTGCCCCTGCCGCGGCCGGGGAGCGGCCTCACCTGGCGCCTGGAGGGGCCGGCGCCAGATACCCGGCCGGTGCGCAGCAAGCGCCAGGCGCTGGAGCGTTACGCCGGCTGGGTCTATGCCGCGGCCAGCACGCTGGCCCAGGATGTGCGCGCCGCCCCCTGGGAGCTCTGGCAGCGTGATGGAGCGGCGAAGGCCGGCTGGCGCCGCTTGCCGCCCGAGCGGATGCCCGGGCTACTGCGCCGGCCCAACGGGCTGCAGTCCTGGCCCGACCTGGTTGAACTGAGCCAGCTGCACCTGGAACTGACGGGCGAGGCCTTCTGGCACCTGCTGCGCCGCGACGGCTGGCTGGAGGGACTGGAACTGCTGCACCCCCACTGGGTGGAAGCGCCGCTGCTGGACGAGGCCGGGCGGCAGCTTCGCGGCTGGCAGGTCCAAGTGCCGGGCCGCAGCCCGCAGGTTCTGCCCGCCGAGGAGGTGGTCTTCCTGCGCTATCCCCACCCGCTGGAGCCGCTGCGCGGCGCCTCGCCGGTGGAGGCCTTCGCGCTGAGCCACGACATGGACCTGCACGCCCGCGCCTATGGGGCTGCACTGCTCAAGAACCGGGCGACGCCGGAACTGGTGATCACCAGCGAGGAGGAACTGACGCCGGAGCAGGCGGAGGTGCTGCGCGAACGCTGGCTCGAGCGCTATCGCGATCCGGCCCGGGGTCCGGCGGTGCTGGGCCGCGCGGCCAAGGTGCAGCAGTTGGGGTTCAACCTGAAGGACCTCGCCTTCCTGGAACTGGCGGAACTGAGCCGCGATCAGATCTTCGCGGTCTACAAGCTGCCGGCCAGCAAGGTGGGACTGACCAGCGACGTGAACCGCGCCAATGCCGAGGCGGCGGACGCCACCTATCGCCGCAACGCCATCCTGCCGCGCCTGCGCCGGATCGAGGAAGCGGTCAACCTGCACCTCCTGCCGCAGCTCGGGTCCGGGGTGGCCAACCTCTGGTACGAGTACGAGAACCCGGTGGAGGAAGACCGCAGCTACACCCTGCGCCGGGCCGAGGCCATGCTGAAGGCCGGCGCCATTACCTTGAACCGCTACCGCGACCTGCTGGGCGAGGACCCGCTGCCCGACGGCGAGGTCTTCCTGCAGCCGCCCGGCGCCCGCTGGCACCGCAGGGTGGGGGAGGGGTGAGAGTCTTTACCCGCGTTGGGCCGGACACCAAATTCTGTGCTATAAGCTCCCTACGGAGGCTTAGTTGATGCTAGCGATCAAACTGCCCAAGGATATTGAGGATCGGCTGGAGGCCCTGGCGGCAGAGACCGGTCGGCCGAAGGATGAGCACGCGCTCGAAGCCATTCTCGACTATCTCGACGACATTGAGGACCGGGTCCTGGCCCAGCAGCGCTCGGCCCGCCTGAAGTCCGGGAAGGATACCGCGGTCTCGATATCAGCGCTCAAGAAAGAGCATGGCCTGGCGGATTGAGTTCGCGCCGGATGCTGCTAAGGAACTCCGCCGCCTGGACCGACCGGTCGCCCGGCGCATCCTCGACTTTCTCGATAACAGGCTTGGCGCGCTGGATGACCCGCGCAGCATCGGGCAGCCCTTGCGCGGGCCGGAGTTGGGCGACTTCTGGAAGTACCGAGTCGGCGACTATCGCATCATTGCGGAAATCGAAGATGGTGTGATGCGCGTGCTGGTGTTGCGCGTTGCTCATCGCCGGGCTGTCTATCGGCGCTCCAAGTAAACACTACAGGAAACCGTAGGCGCGTGTGATCGGATGAGGCGCGCAGCCCTCTGTGCCGACGCGCCGGCCGGCCGTGCTTCCCGTTCTCTCCATCATCATCGCCATCAGGAGCATCACCATGCACCGCCTGACCCGCGGCGGCGCGCTTTTGCGTGCCGCGGAGGAGGGGCGTGTGGCGCATTTTCGCGCTGCCACCCCGGCCCTCGACCGCCACGGCAGCCGCATCCGGCCCGAGGGCATCCGCACCGAGGCCTTCGAGCGCAATCCGGTCTTCCTCTGGGGGCACGACGGCTATGCCCGCGCCGGTGCGCCGCCGGATCCGCAGGCGGTGATCGGGCGGGTGGTCGAGCATCGCAAGGGGCAGGCGGCCTTCGACGTGACGGTCGAGTTCGCGCCGGCGGCGGCCAACCCCAAGGCGGAGCAGGCGCTGCGCCTGGTGCGGGCCGGGTTTCTCAATGCCGTCTCCATCGGTTTCCTGCCGCGCAAGCGCCACGAGGAACGGCTGCCGGACGGGCGCAACATCCCGGTCTTCGACGAGGTGGAATTGCTGGAGGTGAGTCTGGTGCCCGTCCCCTCCAATCCGGAAGCCCTGGCGCTGATGCGCGAGGTGGCGGCGCTGGCGGCCAACCACGCGCCGGGCTGCGCCGACGCCGCACGCGCCCTGCGCCACGGCTTTCGCGTGCTGCGCGCCCAGGCGGCTCTGCGCGCAGCCTTTCGAACTTCCAACACTGACAGCGAGGAACAGCAGCCATGAGTGACGACTTTGCCCAACTCGGCGAGGAGCTGAACGCCGTGGTCCGCCAGGAGGTCAACGGCCTGCACCGCAGCCTGCAGCAGGAACTGGCGGCCGGTAATGAACCGACGGCCGCGCGGGTGGCCGATCTCGAAAGGCGCCTGGTCGATGCCGAGACCCGGCTGGGGGAGAGCGAGGAGCGCCTGCGCCTGGAGCGCGCCGGGCCGACCCTGCCGGCGGCGGGCGGCGGCGAGACCGATTTCCGCGGCGCCTTCGTCAAGGATGTGGGCGACCTGCGGCGGCGGCTGCGCGAACTGCGTGTCGGCGATCCCGGCACCCGGGCCATTGATTCCTCGCTCTTCACCAGCGGCGGCAAGCTTTCGGCCGAGACGGCGGATCGCTTCCTCGACTTCCTGGTCGCGCAGCAGCCGGCGCTCTCCCGGGTGCAGCTGCGGCGCATGGGCAGCCCGGAGGGCCACACCGACGAGCTTACCGTGCAGAGCCGCCGGTTGCGCAAGGGCTCCGAAGGCCAGGCGCCACAGGCGAGCGATGCCCTGGGCACCCGACGACGAACCCTCTCCACGGTGGAGGTGGTCTGGGCCGAGGACATCACGCTCACCTTCCTGGAGGACAATGTGGAAAAGCGCGATGCCGAGGCGGCCATCGCGCGCCTGCTGGCCACCGCCTTCGGCAACGACCTGGACGATCTGGCCTGGAACGGCGACGAGAGCGAGACCGAGGACGACTTCCTCGCCATCAACGACGGCTGGCTCGCCCTGGCGGCCGACGACAACGACGTGAACGACCTCGATCTGTCCGACGAGCAGTTGGGGCTGGACGGTGACACCACGGCCCGGGAGGTTCTGGGTCTCGCCCTGCGCCAGATGCCGCAGCGCTTCAAGGGCCGCACCGACCAGGTCTTCTTCGTGCCGGTGGCCTTTGCCGAGCGCTATGCCGAGGAGACGGCGGGACGCCAGACCGGTCTCGGCGACCAGGTCCTGCTGGGTGGTTTCCCGGCATTGCGCTACTTCGGCATTCCCGTGGTGCCGGAACCGCATCTCAGCGGGGACAGCGGCGACAAGCTGCTGCTCAGCCCGAGAGGCAACCTCTTCTTCGGGGTGCAGCGCCAACTCACGGTGGACGGCCAGTGGCAGCCGCGTAAGCGGGTGGTCGAGTACACCCTGACCGGGCGCATCGACTACGAGTATGCCACCGGGGCCGCCCTGGTTTTGGCTGAGGCCCTGCCGGCGCATCTGCGCTGAGGGTCTGGCGTACTGGCGGTGGTGTGGCCGCTGGTCCGGTCGCACCACCGCCCGCCTGCTCTGCTTCCTGATCTCGGAGGAATCCCATGACGCTGCTTGCGCCGGCGGCGCTTGCCGCCTTTGCGGGCGCCGCGCCTGATCATCCGCGCCTGCGCAGCGCGCTCGTCGCTGCCGAAGCCCTGGCTGCGGCGCGGATCGGCACCGCATCGCTGATCCGGCGCAGCGTGAGCTGCGCGGTGAGCGTTCCGCACTTCCGGCGCCGTATCGAACTGCCGGAAGGACCGCTCAGCGACCTCACGGCCGTCGATCTGAATGGCGAGAGTCTCGACCCCGCCACATTGGCGCCCGGTCCCTGGTGGCTGGGCCGGGCCGGTGGCTTTCCCGCCGGTGCCGAACTTTCGCTCGACTATGTCGTGGGCTGGGAGGCGGAGGGGACGCCGGCACTGCCGGCCTCGCTGCACCAGGCCCTGCTGCTGATTGCCGCCGACCAGCTGGCCCGCGGGCCCGAGCCGAGCGCGACGCAAAGCCGGCTGGGCGATCACGCGGTGACCTGGGGCGCCACGGCCAACGGCCTGCCGCAGGCGGCGGACCTGCTGCTGCAAGGCTGGCGCCGGCCATGATCGCCGCACGGCTCGACACACCTCTGCGGCTCGAGCGCTCCCAACCCCTGGCCGATGGACGCGGCGGCTGGGTCGAGGACTGGGTGCTGCTGCAGGAGACCCACGGCAGCCTGCAGCATCTGCGCAGCCGCACGCAACGCGACGGCGGCCGGCTCCAGGCCGAGGTGACCCATGCCCTTTTCCTGCCGCCTGAGACAGGGGCCGTCCTGGGCGACCGCGTGGTGATCGCCGGGCGGAACTACCGGGTGGTGGCCGCCGGTCTCGGCCGGGCCGGGCGCTACGACAAGCTGCTGCTCCGGGCATTCGAGACCGCGGCGGGATGAGAGAAGGACTTTGCCCATGGACGTGATGGCCCTGATTCATGAGCGCCTGAGCGCCGACCTGCCGCTTGCCGCCCTGCTGTCGGACTACCGCGGCCAGCCGGCGGTCTTTTCCGAAGCCGTGCCCCCGGATGCCGAACCGCCCTGGATATTGATCGAGGGGGTGGCGGCCGACGTGCCGCAGGATGCCCGTGGCCTGCGGCTCCGGGAGCTGCGGCTGGCCCTGCGCTGCTTCGATGCGACCGGCGCCGGCAGCGGGCGGCTGGAGGCAGTGGCGGCCCGGGCGCGGACGCTGCTCCATGACGGTGAGCTGATGGCGCCCGCCGCTGCCCTGCTGGCGCAGACATGCCACGGGCCAACCCGAGTGCGTTCCGAGCGGGGATTTCTCGAACGCCGCTTGGAACTGCGCTTGCTGCTCAACGAAACCGAGGAGGCCTGACGCTATGCCAGCACAGGGATACAGTGGGCGCCTGCTGCGCCTGGCCATCGGCGATGGCGGCGAGCCCGAGAGCTTTCAGTTGATCGCCGGTTTGCGCACCACGGCGCTCCTCCTCGACAACGCGCCGCTGGACGTGACCACGGTGGCGAGCGAGGGCTTTCGCATGCTGATGCCCGACG
Source organism: Aquibaculum arenosum (assembly GCF_029222965.1). Classification (GTDB taxonomy): domain Bacteria; phylum Pseudomonadota; class Alphaproteobacteria; order Kiloniellales; family DSM-21159; genus Aquibaculum; species Aquibaculum arenosum. The sequence goes on from NZ_JARHUD010000011.1 coordinate 53,711, forward strand.
GCGGGCTCCAGTCCCTGAGCGTCAGTGGCGAGGGACTGGTGACCGACGCCGCAGCCGACCGCCTGCTCTATCTGCAGGCAGTGAACCGGACGCTCGCGCGTTATCGCCTGACCTTCGGCAACGACGATGTCTTCGAGGGGCCCTTCGCCGTCAGCCGCTTCCAGCGCAGCGGCGCCCAGGCCGAGGCGGAGAGCTTTTCCATCACCTTGGAGAGTGCCGGCGACATCGACTTTTCGGCGGGAGGAGAGGGCCCATGAGCAATCCGCAGCGTGGTGAGGTGAGCTTGCGCCTCGATAGCCGCGACCTGGCCCTGGCGCCGAGCTTTGCGCTCCTTGCCGAAGTAGAGGCCGAGCTGGGGCCGTTGCCGGGCCTGCTGCACCGCCTGGCCGCCGAGGACTGGCCGGCGACGGAGCTTGCCCGGGTGCTGCGTCTGGCGGTGGCGCATGCCCCGGGCGCGCCGGCGGACGAGCGGGTCGAGGGCCTGCTGCTTGCCGCGGGGCTGGCGCGGCTGCGGCCGCTGGCGGTGGAGCTGCTGCTCAATGCCCTCGATGGAGCCGAAGGAGCGGCCGGGTCCGGCTCTCGGGCCGAAGCATCTTGGTCGGAGGAGGTTGCCCAGGGAAAGCTGGTGGGAAAGCCGAGGGGGAATCCGGTGGGAAAGCCGGGGCGGGCGGCGGCTTCGACTGGCCGCGCCTGATGCAGGTCGGGCTCGGCTGGCTACGCCTACCGCCCGCTGCCTTCTGGCAAATGACCCCGCGCGAGTTCGCCGCCGCCCTGGAAGGCTGGATGACGATCAATGGCTTGGCCGGGCCGGCAGAGGGACTGTCCCGTGCCGAAAGTGAGGCTTTGCGCGCCTTCCTGGCCGAGGATGCCTCGTGATGGCCTGTCCGGGTCAGCGGTCGGCGCGCAGCACCGGGCCGCGGGCCGAACGCGGGGGCGCCGGAGCCAGATCGGGGTCTTCCGGACGGCTTTCACTGGCCAGCCGGGGCTCGAAGCGTGGCTCGGGCGCGGGGCGACGTGGCGGCGCTTCGGCGGGCCGGCGCGGTGTCGCCTCGGCACTGTCCAGCTTTCGGTCAAGCTGGCGATAAAGGCGCAGCAAGCGGCTCTGCTGATCCAAAGCCGCCGCTGCGGCAACACAGAGCAGGGCCAGGGTCACCCAGCCGGCGGCCCAGAAGGCCGAAACCACAAAATTATTGTTCAGCAACACCCGTGGCCCCTCGGCACCGGTGCCACCGGCGCCGGGCGGGCTCATCAGGCGCACGCCGGCCAGGTCGCCGGCCAGCGGGATCATGGCAACGCCGAGCAGGGCCAGCGCGCAGAGCAGCAGCAGGGGTCGCATGATGACCTCTTCGGAAGTGGCGTCTCTCTCGGATCATAGCGCGCTGCCCCTTTCGGTCCAGTGACGGCCGTGTGTGAGCAGGAGGAGGAATGCAATGCCCCAAGATAGCGAGGAGAGGATGGCGCTGCTGCGGCAAGAGCTGCCCGAGGACCTGGAAGCACGCCTACAGAACCTGGAGCGGCAAAGCACGCTGACCGCCCGCGGGATGGAGGACATGGGGCGCCGCGGTGCGCGGGCGCTGGAACGCATCCTGCTGCAGGGCGCCGATGCCGAACGGCAGATGCAGCGCCTGGCCGCCTCGTTGCGCGACCAGGTCCTGCGCGAAACCTTGGTGCGGCCGCTCGGCGACCTGGTGCAGCAAGCCGCCGGCCGTCTGCTGCCCGGTGGCGCCGTGGTGGAGCGGGCGGTGTCGCAGGTGGCTTCGAGAGTGGAGATGCCGGCCGGCCCGGCTGCGAGCCCTCAGGTCACCATCAACGTCTCGGCGCCAGGCGGCGATCCGGCGCAGGTGCGGCGCTCGATGGGTCGGGCGGCTTCGGAGCTGGCGCGGGTGGTGGCGCGGGGGCAGCGGAATTTGTGAGTTGCGGCCCGCCGGTTCGTCATTGCGAGGAGGCGAAGCCGACGCGGCAATCTAGGGCCGTTAGCCTGTGGCCCTGGATTGCCGCGCTCCCTGCGGTCGCTCGCAATGACGAGGCAAAGAGGGTGACGAGGGAAAGAGGGTGACGGGGCAAAGGATGGCGGAGGAGAGCATGCAGCAGCCTATCCAGGTGGCCGGCTCCGCGTGCCGGAACGGTGACCGATGAGCAGCTTCGACGACGTGGCCTTTCCGCATCCGCTGTCGCGGCGCTCGGCGGGTGGGCCGGAGTTTCGCACGGCGATCGTGGAGACGGCCTCGGGGCGGGAGTATCGCAATCAGGAGTGGGCGGCGGCGCGGCTGCGCTTCGATGCGGCGCGGGGTCTGCGCTCGGTGGCGGAGCGCGATGCGCTGCTGGCCTTCTTCTATGCCCGGCGCGGCCGGGCGCGGTCCTTCCCCTTGCGCGACTTCTCCGATCACAGCTCCGCCCCTTCCGGTCCAGGGGGCGGCACCGGCACGCCGGACCCCGGCGACCAGAGCCTGGGCGAGGGCGACGGGCAGACCACGGCCTTCCAGCTGCTCAAGTGGTACGGGGAGGGGGCGGGCGCCTATGCCCGGACCATCCTGCTGCCGGTGACGGCGAGCGTCCGGGTGGCGCTGGACGGGGTGGAGCAGGCAAGCGGCTGGTCGGTCTCGCGGCCGGGCGGGGTGGTGACCTTCGAGACGCCGCCGGCGAACGGCGTGCTGGTCTCGGCCGGCTTTCTCTTCGAGGTGCCGGTGCGCTTCGATGCCGATCGCATCGAGATGCAGTGGATCTCGCCGGCGGCCCAGGAGCTGGGCGAGGTGCCGCTGGTGGAGGTGCGTGACCTTTAAGGCCCCTTGGGTGCTTTTGTCCTTTCATTCACGCTTCGAACAACGAGATGAGCTTCAGGCGAAATTGACCGGAGACGAGTGATGAACTTGCACAGACTCGCCCCACTTCTGGGTGACAATCTCCAGATCGCGAGCGGCAGACTGGTCGGCGGCCTCCTCCTACTCACCCTGGTGGGCGGAACCCTGGCGTGGCTGTTTGTGGGCCTTTGAGATAGGCCGTCCCGCCGCCACGCGCGGCGGTCAGCTGCTGTAGCAGCCACACTCCACTTTCACGAACCCTGAACGGTGCGAAAGACAGTCTTTCGCGCCGCCATTGGCGTTTGCCCCGCGCAGTCGCAAGGCCCATTCCCACCCGCGGGAGGAGACTGCCATGCCCCCTGGTTCTGCAGTCGAAGCATCCTACGGCGGCCTGGTGCGCTGGACGCCCAGCAACCGGCCCGGCTCCCTGGCGCGCTTCGATGCGCGCTATTGGAACGTCGACTTCTCCATCGACCCGCCGATCGCCGCCGCCGTGATCAGCGACGGATCTTCCAAGATGACGGTCCACGCCGTGGCGCGGCAAGACCGGGACTTCGTCGGGCTGATCTGGGAGAGCGAGGATCGCTGGAGCCACCCGCTGCACCGCTACGAGGCCCAGCCCTCCTATCGCAATGTCACCTTGCGCTTCCGCTGGATCGGCAGCGCGGACTCCAAGGCGCTCGACGGCGAGGACGGGCCGGTGATCACGCTGGAGACCTACGGCGGCCCGGCGCACTACATCCGGCTGTGGAACCACCGGGTGCTGCCCAACCCGAACGCGGACGACGACGACCCGCGCGACCAGGTGATCGAGATCACCTTCGACGAGGCGCTCTTGACCGGCTTCAATCCGCCGGACCCGAGCGACCCGGACGTGGACCCGGACCTGGTGGAGGCGGCCCGCGCGCCGTTGGACCAGATCAAGCGGCTCTTCTTCTCCATCGTGCCGCAGGGCTATGTGGACGATCCCGAGCACGATCCGGAGCCGCTGGCCTCGGAGGTCGACTTCTGGGTGACCATCGAGGACATCGCCTGCACGAGCGCGGGGCCCGGGGGTGTGACCCAGCTCAAGCGGGTGACGGCCAACGAGCCGCTGCATTCCTTGCGCATGACCGACGGCTACGACAACGCCTACCACCTGACCCCGGCGCGGGTGGTGCAGCAGGCCTGGCAGCTGGGCTACCGCAGCGAGTGGGTGCTCTACATGGGCATCAGCCACTTCCACAACCTGACCCGTGACGGCAGCGCCTGGCGGGTCGATCCGGCGGCGCCCGGCCTGAATGCGCCGACGGTGGCCTGGCTGCAGGCCTTCTGCGCCGAGCTGGAGGATCGCGGCTACGCCCTCTGGCTCTCGGTCTCCTTCGAGGTGCTGGCCACTTACATCCCCCAGGCCTGGGCGCAGCGCAATTACGCCGACGAGGTGGCGCTGACCGGCTGGTCGCCGCCCTCGTCGCTGATCGCGCCGACCTCTGCAGCCGGCCTGGCCTGGCTGGCCAAGGTGGCGATCCACTGCCTGGACATCGCCACGGATGCCGGGCTCGCGCCCCGCTTCCAGATCGGCGAGCCCTGGTGGTGGGACGGGTCGTTTACCGACCAGGCGCCGCACATCTACGACTTCGGCACGCTGCAGGCCTACAACAACGACACCGGGAACTTTGCGCCCACGCCCAGGCTGAAGAGCGTCTTCGAGCCGGTGGGGCCGCACGGCCCCTATCTCGACTGGTGCCGCGAGCAGCTCGGAACCGCGACCCAGACGCTGCTTTCGGCGGTGCGCGCCGAGCACGCCACCGTCGAGACCGCGCTGCTGCTCTTTACGCCGCAGGTCTTCCGGCCGGACAGCGCCATCCTCACACGCCTCAACTTCCCGGCCACGGCCTGGGAGTACCCGGCCTTCGACGTGCTGCAGATCGAGGACTACGACTGGGTCTTCGAGGGGCGCTTCGACCTGACGCCCAAGACCTGGGAGGTGGCCCGCGACGATCTGGGCTATCCGCTTTCGGCGATCAACTACTTTGCCGGCTTCGTGCTGAACGAACGCGACGCCTACCAGTGGCGCCACATCGAGCGCGCCATCCGCGAGGCTTTCGACCATTCTCCGGCGGAGGTCTTCGTCTGGTCGCGCGAGCAGGTCTTGCGCGACGGCTGGACCGTGGGCGCGGATCGGCCCTGGGTCGAGACGCAGGCCCCGCGGCTCACCCGTCTGGCGACCTGCTGGCGGGTCGAGCGGCGCGACGGCGCGGTGCTGGGCTTTACCACCCACGACCGGGAACTGACCTTCGGAAATCTCACCTACGTCCCCGCGGTCAGCTTCCAGCCGACCGAGGTGCGCGCGCGCAGCGATCTTTCTCCCGGTGCCCTGGAGGCGCTGGGCGGCTTCTCGGCGGAGGAGATCAGCGAGGCCGACCTGCGCGCCGGGCTCTATGACGGGGCGGAGGTCACGATCTGGCAGGTGGACTGGGCCGATCCTTCGGCCGAGCGCCGCTTGCTGGCGCGCGGGACCATCGGCGAGGTCTCGGCCGACACGGCCGAGGGAGGCTTTCGCGCGGAGCTGCGCGGCATGGCCGGCCAGCTGGCCCAGCCGATCGGCGAGGTCTATCAGCCGCTCTGCCGCGCCGACCTGGGCGACGCGCGCTGCGGGGTGAACCTGGGGCCGCTCACCGTGGCGACCACGGTGACGGCGCTGGGCGGCGGCGGTCCCTTCGAGGCGGCGGACCCGCGCTCCCTGGAGCTGGCTGCCTCAGTGGCCGATGGGGCTTACAACTATGGTCTCTTGACCTTCACCGGCGGGGCGAACCAGGGCCTGGCCTTCGAGATCGCCGAGAGCGACGGCGGCCGGGTGCATCTTTTCGAGCGGCCGCCGCATGACGTGGCGCTCGGCGATGCGGTCACCATCGTGCCCGGCTGCGACAAGACGCTCGCGACCTGCCGGGAGCGCTACAGCAACCTGGTCAATTTCCGCGGCGATGCCGTGCTGCGGCCGGTGCGGCGGTCATGAACGTGACAACACAAGGCGACCTCGCCGCGGCCATCGTGGCCGAGGCGCGGGGCTGGATCGGCGTGCGCTATCGCCACCAGGGTCGGCTCAAGGCGAGCGGGGTGGACTGCGTCGGCCTGGCGGTGGGCGTGGCCCGGGAACTCGGCCTGGCGGTGGCCGACCGGCTCGACTATCCGCGCCGGCCGGACCCGGAGACCCTGCGCGCCGGCCTGGCGGAGCAGCTGCTTGAGATCGATCCCGCGGCGGCGCTGCCGGGCGACCTGCTGCGGCTCGCGCCTGGCGGCAAGGCAACGCATGTGGGGATCTGCTCGCGCCTGGCTGACGGGCGGCCGGGGCTGATCCACGCCTATGCGCCCTGCCGCCGGGTGGTGGAACACGGCTGGGACGGCCGCTGGCCGGGCTTGGCGGTGGACGCCTGGCGCTGGCCCCCCTTGTGCTTGCCTGGGGAGTAACGCATGGCAACGCTCGCACTTTCCATCGGCGGCGGACTGGTCGGGGCCTCGCTGTTTCCGGCCGGGGTGACGCTTTTCGGGGCGACCTTGGGCGGGGCGGCGATCGGGCAGGCGGTGGGCGGTCTGGCCGGGGCGGCGATCGATGCGCTCTGGCTCTCGCCCAGCCTGCCGCGGCAGCGCATGGAGGGGCCGCGGCTGCAGGAGCTGCGGGTGACCGGCGGCGACTATGGCACCGGCATCCCCCAGGCCTATGGCGGGGCGGTGCGCCTGGCCGGCACGGTGATCTGGCTCTCGCCCGTGGTCGAGACCCGGGAGGAGAAGTCGGAGGATGCGGGCGGGAAAGGCGGCGGCGGCGAGGTCGAGACGGTGGAGTACAAGTACCACGTCGACGTGGCCCTGGCGCTGGCCGCCGGGCCGATCGCCGATGTGCGCCGGCTCTGGGCCGACGGCCATGTGATCTGGCAGAACGGCAAGGACAAGCCCTCCACCGCCGAGGCCATCACCATTCACCGCGGGACCGAGAGCCAGCAGCCCGATCCCCTGATCGAGGCGCATGAGGGCGCGGGCCAGGTGCCGGGCTTCCGCGGCCTGGCCTATATCGTGCTGGAGCGCCTCGCCCTGCACCGCCACGGCGGGCGCCTGCCGAACCTGGTGGCCGAGGTGGTGCTGCCGCCCGCGCGCTCGCGGCTTGCCGATGCGGTGACCGACCTCTGCCGGCGCGCCGGGGTCGAGGATGTCAACGCCACCGCGCTCGAGGGCCAGGCGCTGCAGGGCTACATCGTGCCCCGGGTGATGAGCCCGCGCGAGGCGATCGAGCCGCTGCAGCGTTCGGGTTTCTTCGATGCGCGCCTCGAGGAGGAGGGGCTGGTCTTCCAGCTGCTCGACCAGCCGGTGATGCACGAGGTCGAGGCCGCGGACCTCGGCGCCGGGCCGCAAGGTCAGCCGGGCCCGCGCCTGCCGACGGTGCGCGCCGATGCGCGCGCCCTGCCGCGGGCCATTGCCGTGCAGTACGCTGACGCCCAGCGCGACCGCCAGCCCGGCGTGCAGCAGGCCCGGCGCCAGGCCAGCGGCAGCCACGTGGAGACCGAGCTGCAGCTGCCGCAGGTGCTCTATGCCGACGAGGCCCGGGCGGTGGCCGAGCGCAGCCTGGAGCTGGCCTGGCACCAGCGCGAGACCATCGAGCTGGCGCTGCCCTCGGCGGCGCGGCGCCTGGCCGCCGGCGACCTGCTGCGCCTCACCCACCAGGGCCAGCGCTATGACCTGCGGGTGCTGGAGCGCTCCGTGACGCCCGAGGGGGTCTGGCAGTTCTCCACCGTGAGCGACGAGGCGCACCGCCTGCCGCCGCGCCCGGGTGCGGTGGCGCCGATACCCACCAGCCCCTATCCGCGCCCGCCCTCGGCGAGCGAACTCCACGTCCTCGACCTGCCGGCCCTGCGTGCGCGGGACGACGACGCCGGGGTCTATCTGGCGGCCGTGCCCGAGACGCCGCAGCGGCCCTGGCCGGGAGCGGCGCTCTATGAGGTCCGCGACGGCGAGCTGCTGGAGCAGACCCGCATCGGCATCGCGGCGATCACCGGGCGCAGCCTCGAGGCCCTGCCGGCGGCAAGCCCCCACCTCTGGGACGAGGTGAACAGCGTGCGCCTGCAGCTCGACGACCCGGATCGCATCCTCACCAGCCACTCGGCCGCGGCCGTGCTGGCCGGGAGCAACGCCCTGCTGCTGGGCGAGGAGGTGCTGCAGTTCCGTGAGGCCGTGGCGCTGGGAGATGGTGAATGGCGGCTCTCCGGCCTGCTGCGCGGGCGGCTCGGCACCGAGGGCGCGATCGCCGGCCACGCCAGCGACGAGCGGGCGGTGCTGCTGGCGCCGCGCGGGATCAGCCGACTGCCCCTGCCGGTCAGCGCCCTGGGTGTGACGCGCAGCTATAAGGCGGTGACGCTGGGCACCGACCCGGACCTGGTGGCGGCGGAGAGCTATGCACCGGCCGGTCGCGCCTTGCGGCCCTGGGCGCCGGCACATCTGCGCGGTACCCGCCAGGCGAACGGCGACTGGGAGCTGAGCTGGGTGCGGCGCGCGCGGCTCGATCGCGGCTGGCGCGATGGCGTCGATGTGGCGCTGGACGAGGCGCAGGAGCGCTACCGGCTGCAGGTGCTGGACGGCGGCGGCGCGGTGCTGCGCAGCGTCGAGGTGACGAGCCCGGCCTACAGCTACACGGCGGCGCAACAGACGGCCGACCACGGCGACCCGGTCGAGCATCCGCGCATCCGGGTGGCGCAGCTCTCGGCGGCGGTGGGCGCCGGCGACTTTACGGAGGAGACTCTATGAGCGAGACCCCGCGCCTTGGCCTGCCCTATCTCGACATGGGCCAGGCCCAGAAGGAGATGACCCACAACGAAGCCCTGGCCCGGCTCGACGGCCTGGTGCAGGCGACCTGCCTCGAGGTCCGCAGCGACCCGCCGGGCAGCCCCAGCGAGGGCGACGTCTATCTGGTGGGCGACAGCGCCACCGGCGATTGGGAAGGCCAGGAGGACAGCCTGGCGGCCTGGCACCAGGGCTGGCACTTCACGGCGCCGGAAGCCGGCTGGCGGGTCTACGACCAGGCCCGCGATCGGCTGCTCACCCACGACGGCGGCCAGTGGCGGGTGGTGCCGGCGCTGCAGATCCCGAGCCTCGATAATGGCTGGATCGGCTACGGCAGCGGCTATGCCGGCATCCGCTATTACCGCGACGCGGAGGGCCGCGTGACCATCGAGGGCGTGATGCAGGCCGGCAGCGACGGCGTGGTCTTCACGCTGCTGGAAGGCTACCGACCGGCCGAGGCCCTCATGTTCTGCTGCTGGTCCGGCGGCGGGCCCTACCGCGTCGACGTGCGCGCGAACGGCGAGGTGGAGGTGCAGGCCTCCAACACGGTCTTCTCCTCGCTGGCCGGGATCAACTTCATGGCGGTGGGGTGAGGGGCGGCTCAGATCAGGTCGTCCAGCTCCAGGTTCAGGGCCTCGGCAAGGCGCTTCATCACGGAAAGGCTCCCCTCCTTGCGGCCGCTCTCGATCTCGCTGAGATAGCCGGGGCTGATGCCGGCCGCCTGGGCCAGCGCTCGTGCGCTCATGCCACGATGTTGACGCCAGACCCGCAGGGGCGCTTCCCCGGCCAGCAGCCGGTCCACCACCGTGGCCGGAACCTGTTCTTCCCGCCCGGCCGCCAAGTCCGCCTCCACCTGCCGCGCCATGGCGATGTCCATGCGGTCTTCCGCGGCGGCGATCAGCTCTTCGTACTCGGCCAGAGGCAGGACCACGAGGGTTTCGCCCTGGGGCGTTCTGATCTTCTGCATGCGACCCTCCTAGTCGTAGACCTTGCTGCGCGGACCGATCTTCAGGATGTCGAGCACGCACCCCCGGTCGTTCATGATCACCCGCCAGTCGCCGACGCGCAAACGCATGTAGGGCGAGCCACGGCTTGCCAAGGACAGGCAGTGGCGCGAGCCGCGAAAAGGAATCCCACCATGTACCGCGAGAAACTCGACCTGATGCTGGGCTCCGCCGCCACCGCCTTCGGTACCTCTGGCGCGGCGCTGCAGTGGTGGGGGCAGCTCGGCAGCCTGCTGCTTGTGGGGCTCAACGTGATCCTGGCCTGCGCCGGCCTCTACCTGATCTGGCTGAGGATCCGCAGGGCGCGGCTTGAGCTGGAGAGGGTGAGCCGGGACCGGTGAGGGAAATTGTGTTGGCGGAAAATATCAACCCCGCCGGGCTTGGCTTTGCCTCGGCGGGGTTGGCCATCCAGAGGATGGTCTTGAGGCTCAACGGCAAGGCCGCGAGCAATCACTACAGAATGTGCGCGTTCATAGATGAATGTTCAAGTGGTCCAGGCCCAGAGCGCACAACACACAAGCGCGAACGCGCTGGAGGTCGTCCGGATGAAGTTTCGGATGGATGTACTTTCGTTTCCCAAGCTGGTCGCGCTCCGTTCTGAAAAGGTCGAGGCGTTTGAAGCCAACGGTCGCGAGCATATCCGCTTTTGCCCAGAATTCTGGCGCGCTCCATCGGCCGGGCAGTGGGCGGTCTGGCACGATGCGACATTGATGGCGCACGGGAGCCGCCGGTGCGGTCGTGCTTAGTGGAACGACGGTACAAAGGAAGCTCCGGTGCCGCAGACGGGGCGAAATGACGACAACCGGGCGGCGTTTCACCATCTCCGGTGGTTTGAAGCCGCCTAAGTCATAGTCGCACAGCAGGAGTGTGCCCGCCTGCACATCGTACTTGATCGCCATGTATCAGCGGTTCTCGTTGTAGTTTCCGATGCCGCGGCAGTTCCCTGAAAAGAATGCATGTGCCTGAGATCAGGTGTCAAAGGCGCGAAGATCAGTGTCAAGCGATTGGGGCGTCCGGAAAGTTGCCCTTCTCGCTTGAGGGGTGAGGAGAGGGCCATGAGCCGAGCGCCGCGGGGGATCCGCAATCACAATCCCGGCAACATCGAGAAGGGCGACCCCTGGCAGGGGCTGGCCGAGGATCAGTCTGGCGACGATCGCTTTGCGGTCTTCGAGGGGCCGGAGTGGGGGATCCGGGCGATCGCCCGGGTGCTGATCACCTATCAGGACAAGCACGGCCTGGAGACGCCCTACGAGATCGCGCAGCGCTGGGCGCCGCCGCCGGAGAACGACGCCCGGGCCTATGCCCAGCAGCTCGCCACGCGGCTGGGGGTGGGGCTGCACCAGGCGATCTCGGTGCACGACTATGCGGTGATGCGGGCGCTGGTCGAGGCGATCATCCGGCACGAGAACGGGGTGCAGCCCTATGACGGGGCGACGATCAACGAGGGCCTGCGCCTGGCCGGGGTGAAACCGCCGGCCGAAGCGCAGCGCCGCGCGCTGGAGGAGAGCCGGCCGCTGGGCCGCACCCGCACGCTCAAGGGCGGCCGGGTCGCGGCCGGGGCCGGGGGTGTGGCGCTGGTCTCCGGTGCCATTGCCGAGGCGGCGCCGGCGCTGCCGGTGCTGGGCCAGGCGGCCGCGCTGATCCGCGCACACGGGAGCGTGATGCTGCTGGCCCTGGGGGCGGTGGCGCTCGCCGGAGTGGCCTGGGTGGTCTATGCGCGCTGGGACGATCGGCGGCAGGGGCTGCGGTGATGGGGCTGGTGAGCTGGCTGGCGGGGCGGCTGTCGGGGATCTCGCCGTTGGTGCTGGCGCTGCTGGCCGGACTGGCGCTGGCCGTCGGGCTGCGGCGCGGCGGCGAGCGGGCCGGGCGCGCGGCGGCGGTGGCGGAGCAAGCGAGACGGGAGAGAGACAATGCGCGAGCGCAGGCGCGGGCGGCTGCCCGCTATCGCCGCAACGGCGCTGCTGAGCGGCTGCGCCGGGGCAGTTTCTGAGGGCGGCAGCATCGCCCGGCCGGCGCTGGTGGCCTATCCGCCGGCTTTTCAGGCGCGGGCGGCCGCGGAGCTGGAGCGGCTGGGGGCGGGGTGTGCGCTGCATGTGGTGGCGGAGGAGGGCGCTAGGTGCTCGGCCGTCGCGCGGATGATCGAGGACTATGGGGAGCTGCGGGCGCGGCTGCGGGAATAGAAGTTGGGTCTATCCTCTATGCATTGCCTGTTAGCGGCGCGATCAGCTCCGCGCCCTGGGCTTTCGGCGAGCCGACGCGGCGGTCCACGGGGTGGTGGATGAGTGTGCCGGCGGGGGCCGGCTGCAGCAGGTCTTGCAGCAGTGGCGGCGGGGCCTGGGGATCGAGCCAGGTGTCCCAGGCCGCTTCTGATGTCAGCACCACCGGCATCCGCTCGTGTAACTCGGCGACATCGGGCGAGGCCGTGGTGGTGATGATGGTGCAGGTCTCCAGCGGCGGCGCATCGGGCTCGTCGCGGTCGCGCCAGCTCTCCCAGAGGCCGGCGAAGGTGAGCGGATTGCCGTCGTGCGCCTGAATGTAGTGCGGCTGGCGCGCCGCACGGGGGCCGCTCCATTCGTAAAAGCCGCTGGCCGGGATCAGGCAGCGCCGCGCCTTGAAGGCGGCGCGGAAGGAGGGCTTGTCGGCCACGCCCTCGGCCCGGGCGTTGATCATGCGGTTGCCGATGGAAAGCTCCTTGGCCCAGGAGGGCACCAGGCCCCAGCGCGGCAGGAACGTCTGGCGCTCGTCCGTCGTGGTCTGCCGGATCGCCAGCACCTGCTGGGTCGGCGCGACATTGTAGCGCGGCTCCAGCGGCAGTTCCGCCTGCTCGTGGATCCGGTAGAGATCGACCAGCTGCCGCCAGGTCATCGCCTGGGTGAAACGGCCGCACATGGCGCGCTCCTTCGCTGCTTCCGTTCGGGTCGACAGTCTGGGCCAAGCACTTCGGTGGCACCAGCCCCTGTCCCTACAAAGGACCATATCCGGCGACAGGCGTTGGCGGCATGATCGCGGAGCTGGGCACCTCTATTAACCTCACAGCGCTGGCCTGTTTATGATTCACTGGGCTGGTGGACGCGCGGGGAGGCAAGGGATGGCGAAAGCTCCGGGATTGTTTGACGTGGAGGAGCGGCTGCAGCGGCTGAGCGACATTGGCGATCAGCTCGAGGCCTTTGCAGCGGTGGTGGATTTCGAGATATTTCGGGCAGACTTGATAGCAGCGCTGGGTTATAGCGATGGCGCCAAGGGCGGCCGTCCGCCCTTT
>NZ_JARHUD010000012.1 GCF_029222965.1 Aquibaculum arenosum
GCAGCCGCTCCTCCACGTCAAACAATCCCGGAGCTTTCGCCATCCCTTGCCTCCCCGCGCGTCCACCAGCCCAGTGAATCATAAACAGGCCAGCGCTGTGAGGTTAATAGAGGTGCCCAGCTCATGCCTGAACTCGTGGGACGGATCGTTTTTGTGCAGGAGGGGCGCTTTCGTCTGGTGTGTGCTCAGGGGCGAGTGATGCTTTTTCTGCTCTCTCCGCAGGCCCCGTTGGAACCGCAAGATCTGGTGGCGCTGCTGCAGGAGGGCGGGCCAGTTACTGTGCATTTCCATCAGCGTTCCGGCTTGATTGCTGGAATTGCACATAACGTTGCGAAACATTAGCCGTGACCTCCCAAGGCCGAACGCTGCCGAAGCGCCTCGAGGATTTCTTGCGCAACTGGTCGCTGCCTCGCCAGTTTGCCGGTGAGGACGCTGCCTCCGAAGCGGCTCAGAGCGAGGGCTCAAAGGGCTTGCGGCCGCGCCTGGAGGAGGCCGATCGCATTGGCACGAGCATCTGCCCCTACTGCGCCGTCGGCTGTGCACAACTCGTATATGCTAAGGATAACCAGGTGCTGCATGTGGAAGGCGATCCGCGCAGCCCGATCAATCAGGGAACGCTCTGCCCCAAGGGCGCCGCCACCGCCAGCCTTCTGGCCAACCCTGACCGCCTGACCACGGCATGTGGCGGTCGCACTCTTTGCTATGGGAGCCGGGCTGGCCGCTGGCGGATTTGTCGCGCGTGAAGTCGAGCGGCGTCGGTAGCCGATGGTGCAAAGCTTTCGAAGCTGGTGTCAGTGCATCGATCGGTCTTGGTTGTGCCACCTCAATCCTGACGAGCCTGGCTGCCTGATGGGTTCTAGCCAGGACCAGAGGCGGCACGGGCACTGACCCTGCATTCGATGTGCTTGCCGCCGGTCATCTGAGAGCCGGTCATCTGAAAACGGGAGCAAGACGGACGATGAACCAGGCCCAAGTACAGAAATCCAATGTCTTTTGGTTCGATAGTGCTGCGTCCCGCAGTCACGCCGTCTTGTCAGAAAACATATCCGTGGACGTTGCCATTGTCGGCGCGGGAATGGCCGGTTTGCATTGCGCTTGGGCACTTAGAAATGCTGGCCTGCGGGTCGCGGTGCTCGAGGCGCGGCAGATTGGCGGGCAAGCAACCGGCCGCTCCACTGCGAAGGTCACGTCCCAGCATGGGCTTCGTTACGCAAGCCTGGAGCGCAACCTCAGCGTCGATCGGGCAGCGCTTTACGCACGAGAAAACGAAGGGGCTTTGCAGTTGATAGCTGAAGCGTGCAGCCAAATCGGCTCCGCTGCTCAATTTGAACGACAAAACGCCTTCATCTACGCGACGAGCGAGCAGGAGGTGGAAGGTCTCGAGCGCGAGTTGGAAGCTGCCCGGAGGGCGGGCATCGACGCCACGATTGAGCGCCAGGCCTCCGCGCCGATCACCGCCGAAGCCTGGCTGAAGTTTCCGCAGCAGGCGCAGATCGACCCCTTCGGCTACCTCCAAGGCCTTGCCGGGCTTCTGGCCGGTAATCTGCGCATCTTTGAGCATAGCCGCGTGGTAAACATCGAAACTGGCAGTCCCTGCGTGCTGGAGGTGAACGATTGTGAGGTTCGGGCTGGATGCGTGGTGGTGACCACGCACATGCCGATCGTCAGCGAAAAGCACTACTTTGCGAAGGCTTATCCCTTCGCGCACGTAGTCGCTGCTGCGCCTCTTTCAGAGGACATTGCCGTTGATGGTATGTTCAAGAGCGCCGGCAGCCCCAGCATCTCCTTCCGTACAGCAAAGCGTGGCGGCCAGAGCTTTATTGTTGCGGCCGGCAGGGAATACCGTCCGGGCGTCCCGGCAGAGCAGCAGCACGCAACCGAGGAGCTCTGCCAGTTTCTGCAGCGGTATTTCAACATCGACACACCTTCCCATCTCTGGACGAACGAGGATTTTCGGCCGATGGATGGCATGGCCTTCGTCGGAAGAGTTGATGACAAGGAGCCGAATCTCTACGTGGCGACTGGATTTGATGCCTGGGGCCTCACCCAAGGGGCCTTGGCCGGTGAAGTGCTCGCGGCCGCGATTCTGGGATCGGACCATCCCGCAGCCCCGCTCTACGACGCCGCGCGCCTGAAACCCTTGGCGGGCGGCGCGCGATTCCTGAAGGAGAACACCAAGGCGGGTTTGCACATGGCCGGTGACCGTCTCTTCGGCCGCAAGACGCACCGCTTAAGCGCAATACCTCCCGGAGAGGGAGGTATAATCAAACAAGGCAGTGAACTGCTGGCGGTTCGAAGGGAACCGTCCGGGAAACTGCAAGCTCTGAGCGCAATCTGCACCCATTTGGGCTGCGTGGTTGATTGGAACGCGATCGACCGCACATGGGATTGCCCCTGTCACGGCTCGCGTTTCGACGAGGATGGTGCAGTAATCGCAGGACCAGCGACCTCGCGGCTCGAGCCTCGGGTGCTGACCGAGGATGAAGCGGACGAGCTATGAGGTCGCTGCTGAGGATGGCGCTGCTATCGACAGCGGCGATGGCTGGCCAATCGTCCGCTGCACCCCTCGCGGAAAACCAAAAACGGTGGCTTAGAGCGCTATGATTCCAAGGACTTAGAGAAGGTATGGCGGAGGGAAGGGGGCTGTGGTCGAACCTTCTCTCTGCAGAACGTCCACAGCAGAGCGTCTCCCGCTACACGTCGAACGCCCAGCGGCTGCAGCGTTTCAAGCCGGCCAAGCGCGGGAAGTTTCTTTTGCTGGAATGAGCCCGATTAGACGCATAAACTCTTAAACGAGCGCATTGTCATCCTTACGGATGGCGGACATTAGCTCAAGTATGCGACGCGCGCGGTAAACGATGGGATAGTCAATAAACTTGCCGTCCACTTGCAGCGCTGCGGATCCATCAGCCTCCGCAGCATCGAAAGCCGCGATGATGCGCTCAGCGTATGCTACCTCGTCGGCGCTCGGCGAAAACACGTCGTTGATGACGGCGATCTGCGAAGGGTGAATACCCATCTTTCCTTGGAAGCCCATCCGAAGGACCATTTCGGCCGACTGCCGAAGGCCTTCCTGGTCCTGTAAATCAACCCAGACCGAATCGAGCGGCGGCTCAAGGCCGGCTGCGCGGGACGTAGCAACGAGGCGACTACGTGCATACTCCAGTTCTCGCTCATTGGCGCTCCAGGTCAGATTCATGTCGAACGTAAAATCGCCTGCGCCAAATGCTATGCGTCGGACCCGGCGGCTGCCGGCCCGCGCTATCTCCTCAACTGCCATGAGACCTTTCCCCGTCTCTACGATGGGGATAATGTCGATGCAGCCTATTGGCATGCTTGCCCGCCGCTCGAGCTGGCTGATAAGCCAGTCGACGGTCAGCAACCCATCAGCAGACTCAACTTTTGGGAGTACAATGCCGTCCAAGCCCGGGCCGACTATATTAACAAGATCATCGTAGCAGAATTCGGTATCAATCGCGTTCACGCGCACGTAGGCGAGGCAGGGCCTGGAGCGCTGCAAGGCCGTTACGGCCATAGTACGCGCCTTGGGCTTCTCCGTGACAGCTACCGCGTCCTCAAGGTCGAGGATGGCCGCATCGGCGCCGAGCATAAACACCTTTTCTACCCGGCGCGGGTGGTTGGCCGGGGAAAACAGGAAACTCCGGAGAGGTCTATTCATAACTGATTCCCTTATCGCGTGGCAGCCGTCTAGGCTTTGAACTTAGGGTCGAGGAAGTCACGAAGGCTATCGCCGAAGAGATTGAACGCGAACACGGCCAGGCTGATCGCTAGTCCGGGAAAGAGAACCAGCCATGGAGCCTCTCGGTAGAAATCGGCATTGTTGCCGGAGAGCATAAGGCCCCAGGCTGGTGTCGGCTCCGTTACACCGAGACCAAGGAAAGATAGAGAAGCCTCAAGTAAGATCGCTTGGGCGATAAACGCGGTTAGCAGAATAAGATACGGCGCCATTACATTCGGCAACATGTGTCTCAAGACAATTCTAGCATGAGAAAAGCCTGCGGTACGCGCAGCGTCAATGTACGGCAGCTCGCGGATAGATAGCGCGGCGGACCTAGTCACGCGCGCCACTTTGGGTATGATCGGAATAGCGATCGCCAAGACGAGGTTGATGTCTATTCCGAGCCAGAGGTTGCGCCCTAGTATCGCAACCATGACCATCGCAAGAATAATAATGGGAAACGAAAGAAGTATGTCGATTAGTCGTTGGATAGCCATGTCGGTTTTCCCGCCGAAATATGCGGAGGCTACGCCGATGAGCGCGCCGACGCTCGAGCCCAGAAACGAGGACACCAGTCCGATAACCAGCGCGGTCCGAGCACCATAGATTATGCGGCTCAGGACGTCCCTGCCGTAGGCATCGGTTCCGAATGGGTGCTCCAGCGTGGGTGGCGCGAGCATAGCCATGTAGTTCATCGTGACAGGGTCGTGGGGAGCCACCGACTCAGCAAAGATGCCTGCAATCATCATTATCATGATCACTATTAGCCCAGCGGATCCCATAGGCTGTGTGGTAACGAACAGCATGATCTGCCCGCGCTGGCGCCTCGGCGCGTCCACCACCTTCGTGGTGGGCGAAGAGATGTCTGCCATAAGTCCCCTCACTGAAACCTGATGCGCGGATCGAGTAATGCATATAATACGTCGATCAGTAAGTTGATCATCACAAATATTAGTGCGATAAGCATTACAATTCCCTGGATTAAAGTAAAATCATTGTTGGCTGCGGCTTGCACAAACAGACGGCCAATACCATTAAGATTGAAAACCTGCTCAGTCACCACCAGCCCCCCGAGTAGAAACGCGAACTCTAGCCCGACGACGGTTATAGTTGGCAACATCGCATTTCGCATCGCATGGCGCGCAACCACCACCCTCTCGAAGAGGCCCTTAGCGCGGGCGGTGCGGATATAGTCCTCCTGCATGACTTCGATGATGGAGGAGCGCATCATTCGCGCGACAACAGCGGAGTAGCGAATGCCGATCACCAGCGCTGGCCAGATGAGAAGCGATATGTTGGCTATCGGGTCTTCCCAGAATGGCTTGTAGCCGAGCGGCGGCAGCCAGTCGAACCAAAGCAAAAGCATCATGATTACAAGCATGCCAAGCCAGAACGACGGCACGGCTAAACCAGCCATAGTGACAATGCGTAATGTGTAGTCAAGCCAACTTCCCCTATACAGCGCAGAGAGCGTGCCCATTGGCAATGCTACAAAGACGGCGATCACCGTCGCCATAAGTGCAACCTGAAAGGTCAGCGGCAAACGTGTAGCGATCTCGTCGTAAACCGGCCTGTTCGTCCACATTGAACGTCCGAGATCACCAGTGGTAAGCCCCACAAGCCAATCGCCGAGTTGGGCCGCCAGTGGCTTGTCGAGGCCCAACCGCGCGCGCTCCGCCTCCAACGCTTGCTGACTTACCACAGCGCCATCAGCGCTCAACTTGATCTCGACGATGTCGCCCGGCAGCACACGCAACATAAAGAAGACGAGTAGCGCGACCCCAAGTAGTGTGGGAATCATCAAGAGCAGGCGCTTAAGCAGATAGGTAACCATAGAATTAAACCTTGATGCAGGCCGCGCGGTGCCCGGGAGACAACTCGCGCAGTTCCGGAACGACCTCACGGCATGCGGCGCTCGCCAATGGGCACCGCGTATGGAAAACGCAGCCAGGGACCTGATTCAGCGGCGAAGGTAACTCGCCGGTTAGTGCTCGTGGCTTCCGGGATTTTTCGATAGCAGGATCAGGGATCGGTGCGGCGTCGAGCAGCGCTCGGGTGTAAGGGTGCTGGGGGTTGGCGTAGAGTTCGTCTCGCTTGGCGACTTCTACAATACGTCCGAGATACATGACCGCAACGCGGGTGGAGATATGCCTGACCACAGCTAGATCGTGGGCAACGAAGAGGTAAGTGAGGCCCAACCGCTGCTGGAGGTCTTCCAGCAAGTTTATGATCTGGCCCTGTATAGAGACATCTAGCGCCGATACGGGCTCATCACACACGATGACGTCAGGCTGCATGGCCAACGCGCGTGCAATGCCCGCGCGTTGGCGTTGCCCGCCCGAAAGCTCGTGTGGGTAGCGTTCCGACATGTAGTCGAATAGGCCGACGTGGCGGAGTAGTTCAGTCACGCGTGCGGCAGCTGCCGCACGGTTCGGCTCTAACCGGTACACGAGTAACGGCTCGGCGATGATCTGGCCTATGGTCATCCGCGGGTTGAGCGAGGCGTAGGGGTCTTGAAAGATGACTTGGATCGCCCGGCGGGCATCGCGCGCACTCCGTCGAGATCCAAGAGGCAGGGGAGCGCCATTGAAAAGAATGTCACCTTCCGTCGGCTCCTCAAGACCCAGGAGTATCCGACCTACAGTCGATTTTCCGCAACCAGACTCGCCGACTAACCCTAGCGTCTCTCCGGGACCGATCTCAAAGGAAACGCCGTCCACGGCTCTCACCAGAGAGGTCGCCGAGCGCAAGAAGCCGCCACTCGAAACCTTGAAATGCTTGTGCAGATTGCGCACGACAATGTGAGGAGCAACATCAACCTCTTCCGCTGCGTCATGGTCTGGTATGGCGGGCTGAGGTTTCAGTGCTAGATCGCCACGCAACAACTCGCGCGAGCGCCAACAAGCTGAGCGACACCCAGGCTCAACTTCGACCAGTGGCGGCTCCTCGTTACACTGCTGAATGCGGAACGGGCAGCGAGGTGCGAAGCGACATCCGAGCGGCGGATCAAGTAGGTTGGGCGGCGATCCCTCGATAGTCGCGAGTTTGTGATCGCGCCTTTGGTCGAGGCGGGGTACTGAACTCAGAAGCGACAGGGTGTAGGGGTGAAGCGGCCGGCCGAATAACGCACCGGCGCGGGCCTGCTCGATCTGCCGGCCTGCATACATCACGTTCACCCGGTCAGCATAACGGGCGACAATTCCTAGATTGTGCGTAATGATTATTAGAGCGATGTTCAGCTGCCGCGACAGATCCCGCATAAGCTCCAGGATCTGCGCCTGTATTGTGACGTCTAGCGCTGTGGTTGGCTCGTCGGCGATGATGAGTTTTGGGTTGCAGCTAAGGCCAATGGCAATCATGACGCGCTGGCGCATACCGCCAGAAAACTGATGTGGATACTGATTGAGACGGCGCTCAGGATCAGTAATGCCGACGAGACGGAGCAATTCGAGAGCTCTGCCGCGCGCCTCCTGAACTGTCATGTTCAAGTGTGTGAGTAGAGGCTCCATGATCTGGACACCGATGGTTAACACCGGGTTGAGTGAAGTCATGGGCTCTTGAAAAATCATCGAGACATCGCGCCCGCGATGCTCACGCATCTGCGCATCACTTAAATCCAGTAGATTTTGACCCTCGAACAGTATGCGTCCAGCCGTAACTCGGCCGGCGGGTTTCGGGAGCAAGCCCATGATCGCGAGCGACGATACTGATTTTCCGCAGCCACTCTCACCCACCAAGGCCACAATCTCGCCGGGCCAGACCTTGTAGCTCACTCCCTCCACCGCACGAAGGGTCCCGCGCGATGTCACGAACTCGACGTTGAGATTCTCTACGCTGAGAAGCGGCTCGGATTGCTCCACAAGCGGGCCTGTTTCCGCTCGATAGAGGTTCTGGGAGTCAATAGTCATCGCGGGTGCCTGTGCGCTTTTGCATAATTGGGCGGCACGCGCAGATGTCAGCGCGCGCCGCCCATGTTTTGAAATCTACTTGTCGAGCCAAACAGAACGCAGGTCTTGGTTTACCATGTGGCTCGGGAGGGCATTCCATCCTTTGACCTCGCTCGCCAATGCGACGTTGCGACCACCCCAGAAGCCAGGGGAGGAGTATGCCTCTGTGAGCAAATGGCTCTCCAGTTCGTTCACGAGTTCAGCCCGACGCTCAGGGTCAACCTCGCGCTTCTGCTTCTCGTAGAGTTCATCGACCTTGCGGTCGATGGCGCGTGACGTGTTCGCCGGAAATTTGTCATGCGAGAGGAAGCGGTTGAGCTGAACCGACGGGTCGTCATTCCATTCCCCGGCCGAATCAATCAGTACCTCAAACGCACCCGACAGACGGGATGTCGCCCACTGCGCTGTGTCCAACTGTCTGTGCTCAACGCTCACCCCGATTTGTCTCCATTGGTCGATTAGAAAGAGGCCGAGCGGCACGAACGGAGGCGTGGAGCGGTTGGTGAGGGTGAAGGAGAGGTTCTCAATGCCAGCTTCCTGCAGAAGTCGCTTCGCCTCCTCGCGCGCAGCCTCCATGTCCCGCGCAAAGCCAGGTAACGATTCTAGCTCCTCATCACTGAGGGACATGGCCGAGCCCGGTCGCGTCAGACCGCCTACATGTTGC
The DNA here is from genome assembly GCF_029222965.1 of Aquibaculum arenosum. GTDB lineage: Bacteria > Pseudomonadota > Alphaproteobacteria > Kiloniellales > DSM-21159 > Aquibaculum > Aquibaculum arenosum. The sequence goes on from NZ_JARHUD010000012.1 coordinate 8,351, forward strand.
AGGAACGTTATGCGCGACATGGGCTCGATCCCGCCCCAGCGGTCAATGGCCATGGTCAGCGCCTGGCGCACCCGGACATCGTCAAACGGCGGCTCTTCGGTGTTGAACGTTATGAAGAAGAATGCCAACCAGCCGCCCTCGATGAACTCGACTTCGTCGCCTCGTGCCTCTTTGACCCGTTCAGCGTCGGCGGGTGCCAGTCCACGAAACTCTGCTTGCACTTGATTACCAGAGAGCGCGTTCACCAGAGCGCTATTTGTCATGACAATCCCTCGAAACCCGTCGAGGTAGGGCATATCTGGATGATAGTATTCGTCAAAGCGGCTGCCTTCCCAGTGTGCTCCTGAGGCGTGTTCGACGAAGCGGAAGGGGCCGGTTCCAAGGATGTTCTCCACCGGAAAACGCTGATCGTCCTCCAGCTTCGCTGCTGCGTACACGCAGTTCCAGGGACTGGCAAAATTTGAGAGCATGCCAGCGTTGGGCTGAGATAACGTCATAACCACAGTGTGGTTGTCTGGTGTCTCTATGGTTTCGATGTCGTCGTAAAGCGCCTGACGAACTGAGACTACGCCTTCCGGCGGATTTCGTATGCGGTCATAAGTCGACTTGATGTCGGCCGCAGTGAGTGGGGTGCCATCGTGGAACGTAACGCCTTTACGGATGTGGAAGGTGTAGACCAGTCCGTCATCTGAAACTTCCCAGTTCTCCGCGAGGTCGCCCTCCAGCTCGGGATAATTCTCGGAATTGAAGCGTAAGAGGAGCGAATAATGCGGTGCAAGGTAGTGTAACTCTTGAAAGGAAACGGCCGCGTGGCAGTCATACGTTGAGGGTTCTCCGAGCACCGCATAAGTTAATGTGCCGCCCGCTTGGGGCTCGGAGGCAGTCGCGGCGGTCGGGGACAATGCCGCAAGCCCAAAAATTAGCGATACTGCGCTTAATAATCCTGATCTCATTGTTTCCTCCACTTGTTACGAATTATTGGATTACTTCTATGTTTAGAGCACAGCTCCTTTCGCGCGAAGTTGACTGATAGCAACCTTTGAAAAGCCGTGCTCGCTCAAGATTTCATCACTGTGCTGGCCAACGGCTGGCGCACCGAACGGGGCGGGGCCGGGCGCCCTATCAAACTTGACCGGCTTGGTCATTGTGCGGTAGGCGCCGACGTCCTTGTTTTCGAGTGTCGTGACCAGATTCTCAGCGAGCACCTGGGGGTGATCGAACATGTCTTCGATCGGGCGGACGACCGAGCAGGGGACACGGCCCGAGAAAATCTTTTCCCATTCTTCCGCAGTATGCGCCTTTAGTGCTTCGTGGAGCGCCGGTAGCAACTCATCCGCCAGCACCGCCCGTTTTTTCATGGTGTCGTAGCGCGCGTCCGCCCCAAGCTCGTCCAGGCCGAGCAATTCGCACAGCGCAGTCCAAAAATGAGTAGAATGAGCGGAAATGTACAGGCGGCCTTCCTTAGTCGGGTGGATGCCGGTGACACGGCCAGAACGAAGATCGCGATGCACCTCTCGTCCCTCACCCTGCGCCCAGACAAAACGACCAGCCTGCATCGTCAGAGCAGTCCGCAGAAGTGAACAGCTAACATACTGCCCTTGGCCTGTACGTTCGCGATGATACAGGGCAGAAGTGACCGAGTAAGCTAAAAGCGCAGAGGTGTAGTAGTCGACGATCGACCCTAAAACAAGCTGTGGGCTGCCATCTAAATCCGGTTGAAATGTACATATTCCCGTCATGCTTTGCAGTACTTGGTCAAAGCCGCCGTTGTTCTTCATTGGGCCTGTCTCGCCAAATCCGGTAACGGAGCAGTAAATAATGTCATCTTTTATTGTTTTTAATTTGTCGTATTCAATGCCGAGACGTGGTGGAACGGAAGGTCTGAAATTGTGCACAACGATGTCAGTGCATGAAACCATCTTGTAGAATGCTTCTAGTCCATCGGGATTCTTCAGATCCAGGACGATTCCACGTTTGTTACGGTTGGTTCCGAGGAATGCCCGGCTCTCGCCTTCAAGCGTCGAAGGATAGTTGCGCATCATATCGCCCTGTGGCGACTCGATCTTTATGACATCAGCGCCAAAGTCGGCCAGCAACGTGCAGCCGTAGGGTCCGGCCAGATAGCTGCTCAGGTCGAGAACCTTTACGCCGGTGAGGGTGCCTGCAGTCTGCTGCGCTCCCTCCTCATCTGACAGGGACCGTACTTCTGCTACCATTATTCGACTCCTTGTGCTCTCTGGAAGCGCCGCGCGCGCTCGATTAATCGTTCCGCGCGTTCGGCGATTGGCGCATCTATCATCTTTCCCTCAAAGTATGCTGAACCGCGGCCAGCAACGGCGGCCTCCCGGTAGGCGGCCAAGAGCCTTTTGGCCTGCGCAACCGCCTCCGGAGCCGGACTGAACCCCTCGTTCAGCAGCGGCACGATGCTGGGATGGATGCAGGCGCCTCCCTCGAAACCGAAGCGCACCGACTTTGCGATGATCGAGCGCACAGTTTCCAAGTTCTGATAATCCGCAACGGTACCCATGGTGCCGACCGGCGCGATGCCCGCGGCGCGCGCTGCTATCGCCGCATGCTGCTTTGGATACTCAAAAACTTCTGGAAGGGGATCGGCACCCGTCGACAAGGCAAAATCCTCGCCACCCAAGCTCAGGCCAATGTTCCTCGGATGTGCTGCCGCTATCCCGAAGATCCGCGAGAAAGCCGCCGCAGTCTCGACCATGGGTATAAGTCGGGTATGCCCGACGGGCATGTCGCGGTGGAGCTCGACCGCCTCGACCAGCTCGGCGAGCAGACGCACGTGGCTGGCGCTATCGATTTTGGGAAGCATTAGCGCGGCAACGTCCGGCAAAACGACAGCCTCGATGTCGCGGACAACCAGATCGAGCGGACGGTTGACGCGGATGATCACGTCGCCGCCCCGACGGCAACTCTGGGCGGCTTCCGCAATAAGTCTACGTGCCTCCTGCTTGTCCCCGTCGGCGACGCTATCCTCCAAATCAAGCACAATCGCGTCCGCGCCACGCAAGTGCGCCTTTTCAACGAAGCGTCTGACGTTCGCGGGCACATACAGCATCGAGCGCCAAGGGAACTGGCATAGCTGGTTGATACTCATTGTCCGAACCTCCCGCGCTAAATCGCTGCAGCCTAACGAGGCGACCGCTACTCTTCTCATTTGGCCAAAAGGTAGAGGATCGTTTCCCTAGAGAGGAAATACCGTTTATGCTGCTCCTCATAACCAACTGGAATGCCCATTTTTCGGGATATATCTTGAACATGAGCTTGCCCGTCATTTCGAGCGATCTCAGCCGCTTGCAACGGCGACTCGACTTCCGTCGGTTGCATTATTTCATGCAGATTGTAGATGCCGGCAGCCTCAGTAGCGCCGCCGTCGCGCTACGCGTTGCACAGCCAGCCTTGACAAAGGCCGTCCGCTCTTTGGAGTCCGACCTGGACCTGACGCTGCTCAAGCGCTCGCCGCGCGGCGTTAAGCCGACGGCAGCGGGATCGCGGCTATACGTGCACTGCAAGACACTATTCAGCCAGCTGGAAGTAGCCTACCTCGACTTGAAGCGCGAGGAGGAACTGCAGACGGTCGTCCGACTCGGCCTGCCTTATAGTGTCGGAGCAGTTATGGCCGCCCCTCTGCTCGAAGCGGCGGTTGAACAGACTCCGAACATCTCCTTGGAAATGACGGAAAAGCATACTCCGGAACTAGTGGGACTGGTCGCTGCCGGTAAGCTTGACCTAGCACTGATCTCGACCACGGACCGGTTCCCCGAGCTTGAATATAAGGATCTGGTAAGTGAGGAAATATTTCTCGTCGCGCCATTTAATCGACATGCGGCGGACCTGCGTTTGGGCATCGGAAGGCCGATTGAACTTAACCAGCTGCAACATGCCCCCATTATCCTACCTACGCCATCCCTGCACCTACGTATCTTAATAGAGCAGAAACTTAAGCAAGCCGGCGCAAACCTTCAGAATGTCCGAGAGATTGATGTATTCAGCATGATTCTGAACTGTCTAGACGCCGGGTTAGGCTACTCTATCCTGCCTGCAGGATGGATACACAGGGAGGTTGCCTCGAAGCGCCTGCGCGCCGCGAGTTTCCGCGATCGCTACCTTATGTCTCGCGTGATATCGCTGTGCTGGGCACGGCGCGACGATTCGCCTGACGTCACTGGCGCATTGAAGCTAATCGAGCGAGTAGCGGCTGGTCTAATAGATTCGGGCGGCTGGATGAGTGCCAGCATGATTGACAAGTAAAGTGGACCCCTTGGCCAGGACCATCTCTGCGGGCTTGTTAATTGGATTCTCGGCCGCTCCGCACTCCTAAAAACCAATCAAGTTGCGAAACCCTGCTGCTGATACGGTTGTGGGCATGTGGGCAACGCGCAAGCGTTGTCCAAGCGCAGCGTCATGTCCACAACTGTGCTGTCGATTTCCGCCCGGAGATGCCTATCGCGCCACACCGCCATCGGGGTCCGGTTGCCCAGCACCTGGTGTGGGCGTGTCTGGTTATAAAAGCTGATCCACGAACCGATCCCGGCACGCGCCTCGCCACCATCGGCATAGCCCTTCAGATAGACGTCCTCATGCTTGAGCGAACGCCACAGGCGCTCAATAAAGACGTTGTCCATCCACCGGCCACGGCCATCCATGGAGATGCGCACTCCGGCAGCCGTCAGTACGCCGGTGAAGGCGGTGCTGGTGAACTGGCTGCCCTGGTCGGTATTGAAGATCGCGGGCCGCCCGAAACGCCCCAGGGCCTCCTCCAGCGCCTCCACGCAGAACGAGCTGTCCATGGTGTTCGACAGCCGCCACGACAGCACTGCCCGGCTTGCCCAGTCCATGATCGCCACCAGATAGAGAAAGCTCCGCCCGATCGGAATGAACGTGATATCCGAGCACCACACCTGGTTCGGACGCTCGATGGTCATCGCGCGCAGCAGGTAGGGGAAGACCTTGTGTCCCGGTGCGGGCCTGCTCGTGCAGGGCTTCGGCCCCAAAGCGGCAATGCCCATCTTGCGCATCAGCCGCTGTACCCGCTTGCGATTGATGACATGGCCCTCCGCCCGCAGCATCACCGTCATCCGCCGCGAGCCGAAGAACGGCCAGGCGGTGAACAACTCATCGAGCCGCCGCATCAGGGCGAGGTCGTTGTCATCAGTCGCGGGCGGCGGTCGATAGACGCTGGAGCGGGCCACCCCGAGCAGCGCACATTGCCGGCGCACCGACAGGCCGTCATGTCGGCAGTCAACGAGCTTGCGGCGGTCCGGGGGGCTCATCTTCCGGACCTCCTGGCTAAAAAATCCCGCTCCACAAGCAGTTCGCCGATCTTGGCGTGCAAGCGCTCGACCTCCCGGTCGCGCTCAGCCGCAGCGTTGCCGCGGCCGCTTTCGAAAGCCCGGGCCGCCTGGTCCTGTAGCTGCTTCTTCCAAGCATAAATCTGGTTGGGATGAATCTGATAGCGCTGGGCCAGATCAGCCACCGTCGCCTGCTCACGCAACGCCTCCAGCGCAACCTTCGCCTTCACCGTCGCATCAATCTTCCGTCGCGTCCGCTTCGTCATTCTCCGCTCCTTTGCTGCGACGGAGCGGCACCGAATCCAATTAGTCAAGCGGTCCTAAATCCGGGGTCCACTTCACAGGAACGCCTACTTCGCGTTCTCAGGGCGACGACGTCAGCCGGGAGATCGGCTGCAGAAGGAGTCTCGATCCGGTGGACGGAGCTGGTTGAAAACGTTGGCTTTCGCGAAGCCGAACCGGGCCGGACGAGGTTCGCTCGGTTTGAGACGGAGGGCCGTTCAGAGACGGAAATTGGACCCGGCGTCAGCCTCTGAGGTTCGGGCGTCTCGGCTAAACGCCTTTGAAACAAACAGAAAAAAGGCCCCTAACAGGAGCCTCATCTCGGGTTCGCTACAAGATAATGGCGGAGAGGGAGGGATTCGAACCCTCGGTAGGGGGTTACCCTACAACGGTTTTCGAGACCGCCCCGTTCGACCGCTCCGGCACCTCTCCGCAGGTGTAGGCAAAGGGGCCCGCGGGGCCCGGGTCGACGATGGCGCGGACGTTAGCGAAAGCGCCCCCTGGCTGCAAGCGCCGGGCGTGGCCCGGGGCGAGAAATGTGTAGCGAGCGTACTGCGCCGACAAAAGCGAACGGGCGGCCCAAATGGAACCGCCCGCTGTTTAGCTTTTTGCCCGCTTGTTGTGCGGGCGCCAAGCGCCGTCAGTTGCCGATGCTCTCCACACCCAGGGAGATGGTGGCGACGTTCTGCGCGCCGATTGCCGTGGTGGAGATGCTGCCGATGTTGCCAATCGAGCCACCGCGCGAACGGCCCCAGCTGTCGGCATCAATGTTCACACTGCCGTCGATGAAGCTGTTGTTGTAGGCAGCGTTCACGATGATGGCGCTGGGCACCGTGGTCAGCGTCGATTCGTAGCTGACGGCAAGGCCGGTGCTGCTGCCGTAGAAGCCGGCCGCACCTCTGAGGCTGGCCCAATCCACGTGCACGTCCGTGTCGCGGAACCGGTCCACCTCCACATGGCCCATCGAAGCATCAACGCCAATGAAGCCCGCAGCCTGCTCATGGCGGAGGGCTCCCTTGAACTCAACGGTCTCGCTGTGGGCCCCGGTTTCGATCGTGACGTTGTTCACCGCGCCGGCTGCCAGGGTCTCCAGGGAGCCCAGGCCCTTGCGGTGCGAGCCGATGTTGCCGATGCGGCCGCCGTCGTCGGCACTGATGTTGATGCTCCCGTCGATGCGCGCCGTGTTGATGGCAACGTTGACCCATGGATCGGGGATGGAGATGTCGAGACCTCCGAGCTCAGGTACGCTGATATCGATCTCGGCCTGGGCGACGCCGACGGTGCCGGCGAGCAGCAGGGCGGATAGGGAGACTGACCATAATCCTGTGCGCATGAGACATTTCCTCTCTCTGGCGTGTTGTTATCGCGGTCGCTGTCCTGGCCGGCGGCTACTGCAGCAGGCGGACATCGACCGGGCGCTCGACGCCGCTTTCGGGTGACAGCGCCGGTGTCTCCTCGGCCTGCTCCCCTTCCGCTGCGTCGTCCGTCGGCTCGAACCAGGAGCCCTGCTCCGGGTCCAGCGAGCCGCTCGGTTCCTGGGTTTCGTTTGTGGTTGGTGTGGCGCGTACGCCCGTTTCGCCGGATTCCTCTGACGCTGCCGGCGGTGCGCCGGCGTCGGGCGTGCTGCGGCCGCTGCTGCATGCCGGTGAAAGCGCCCGTTAAGGGGACGGCACGCGTGGTGCGGCGATGTGAAGGGTGAAGCTTGGGCGGATCTCGTCCGCCGTGGGGCCCGTGCAGCCCACAAAGCAAAAGCCCGCCAGGCCATTGACCTAGCGGGCTTTTCTGTTGGTAGCGGGGGAGGGACTTGAACCCCCGACACGCGGATTATGATTCCGCTGCTCTAACCAGCTGAGCTACCCCGCCCCGGAGGGCGCCTTCTAATAGGAAGCGGGGGTGGTTCCTGTCAAGCGTGCTGCGGCGCCGCGGACGGCAAAATGTGGTGTGCGGCGGGGCGCGGCGCCAGCCTGGGCTCAAGCGGCCCAGGCCTCCGTTCAGCGGTTCCAGGCCTGCTGCACCTCGAAGTGACGGCGGATCGCATCCACGACACCCTCCGTGAAACGCTGCCGATGCCCGGGGTCGCGCAGGCGGCGTTCCTCCTGGGGGTTGGAGATGTAGCCGATCTCCAGCAGCACGGAGGGCACGGTGGGGGATTTCAGCACCGCGAAGCCGGCGAAGCGGTGGGTGTTGCGCAGCAGCTCCACCCGCTGGCCCAGGGAACCGACCAGCATGGCCGCGTAGGTCTTGGAGAGGTTCATGGTGTCGCGCTGCGCAAGGCCCAGCAGGATCTGCCCCACCTCGGCCGGCCGGGAGGCCAGGTTGAGGCCGCCCACGGCATCGGCGCGGTTCTCCTTCGCCGCGAGCGCGGCGGCTTCGGCGTCGGAGGCCTCTTCCGACAGGGTGTAGACCGAGGCGCCACGGATGTCGCCCGAGGGGTGGGTGTTGGCGTGGAAGGAGATGAAGAGATCGCCGCGCGACTTTTCGGCAATGGCGAAGCGCTGGCGCAGCGGGATGAAGCGGTCGTCGTCGCGGGTCATCACCACGCGATAGCGCCCGGTGGCGGTAAGCGCGTCGCGCAGGCTGCGGGCGTAGCTCAGGACCAGGTCCTTTTCCTTGGTGCCGGAAACGCCGATGGCGCCCGGGTCGATGCCGCCATGGCCGGCATCGATGACGATGGTCGGGCGATGGTCGCGCGGTGGCGAGGGGACACCGGGCAGGGCGATGTCGATGGGCGCCAGCGGCTGGGCCGATTCGCGCAGACGGCCGACCTCCGCGCTCTGGAAAGCGTTGGCCGGCACGGGTTCCAGGTCCACCACCAGCCGGTGACTGCGTCCGGACTGCGGCGGCAGTTCCAGCACCCGTCGCACGCCCGCCGGTCGGTCGAGATCGAGCACCACGCGGCTGGTGCCGGGCGTGAAGAGGCCATAGCGCAGGGCCGAGACGTAGCCGCCGGCGATCTCTCCCGGCGGGTCGTTCCAGGTGATCTCCTGCAGGTCGATGACCACACGGTAGGGATCCGGCAGCGCGAAGACGCGCCAGGAGGAGCGCTCGCTGAGTTCCAGCACCACTCGCGTCATGTCCGGGTGGGTGCCGATCCGCGCATCAAGCACCGACGGCCGCGCCGCTGCCTGGCTCCCCAGTCCGAGGAGCAGCAGCAGCGCCAGCAACAGATGCAGCGTCCGGTATCCCTGCTTTCGACAGGGCATCAAGAATACCCCCTATCGCCCTGATAAACAGTCCAGTTTGCGACGATAGCGCGTCCCCGGCCTCACTGCAATGAAAAGCCGGATGCGGCCAAAATCTCCAGAGACGGTTGATGCAAGGGCGCGTCGATGCGGGGCGCCGGCGCGCGTCAGCTCTCGGCGCGTGCCTCGGCGATCAACTGGCGCAGGCTGTCGAGCCCGACTGCGCCCGGCAGCAGGCGGTCGCCGACGATGAAGGCCGGGGTGCCACGGATCTCCAGGGCTTCGGCCAGGGCATGGTTGCTGCGCAGCTGCTCGGTGATCGTCGGATCGTTCATGTCCTGGCGCAGCCGGGCAATGTCGAGGCCGGTGTCCTCGGCGATGTCCAGGATTTGATCTTCGGTCAACTGGCCGCGGTGGGCCATCAGGGCCCAGTGCAGTTCCTCGTAACCGCCCTGCCGTTGGGCAGCCAGGGCGGCGCGCGCGGCCACCAGGGAGGCGGGCCCCAGGATGGGAAACTCCTTCATCACCAGGCGAAGGTTCGGATCCTCGCGCAGCAGGGTCTGCAGTGGCTCGCTCACCTGCTTGCAGTAGCCGCACTGGTAGTCGAAGAACTCCACCAGGGTGACGTCGCCTTCGGGATTGCCCAGGACCGGGGCGGCGGGATCCTCCTCCAGCGCCACCCGATGCTCCGAGAGGCCTTCGCGTTGCCGGCTCTCCTGCCGCTCCTGGCTGCGCCGCTCCAGCACGCCCAGCGCTTCCATGATGATCTCGGGATTTTCCAGCAGGTAGTCCCGCACCACCTCTTCCACCGCCTGGCGCTCGGTCCCACTCATCTGCGCGTGAGCTGGCTGCGTGGCCAATTGCGTGCCCAGCGGCGTGAGCATCAGCGCGGCGGCCGCCAGCAACAGGCCAGCAAAAAGGCGTCGGGGGAAGGTCACGGGGCAGGATTCCTCATGCTCTGAAACTGTCGACATCGGGTGTGTGTCTTGCGTGGTTCTGCAAGCCGGCGCCGCCGAGGTCAATGGAAAGGCCTCCCTGCGGTTCACCGGCGCTCACGCTCAGCGCGCTCTTCCTCGCGCTCCGCAACCTCGGCCAGATCGCTGGCCCGCAGCCAGGCGGAGGTGCCCTCGGGCAGCATGCGCTGGGCGCGCTCAGCTTGGCCTCGCGCCTCGTGCCAATTGTCCTCGGCAAAGTGCATCTCCGCCAGGGAAAGCGCTGCCAGACCGGTCTCGCCCTGGCGGCCCTGGGCGATGGCCTTGAGCCGCCAGGCGCTGGGATTGTCCGGCTCGCGCGCCAGAACCTGCTCGAGGTTGCTCAGCGCTGCCCGGTTGCTCTCCGACTGGTTCAGCTCCACCTGGGCCTGGGCAAGACGCAGACGCATCTGCGCGGCGTCTGGCTGCAGGCTCACGGCCTGCTGGTAGGCGGGCACGGCTTCGGCGGCCCGGCCGTTCTCCAGCAGGATCTGGCCGCGCAGCTCGTGGAAATAGGGATCCTGCGGATGGTCCGCGAGCAGCGCATCGATCTGCTGCAGCGCTTCGTCCATGCGTGCGGCGCGGTGGGCGGCGATGGTGCGGGCATAGCGGGCCGGCAGCGACTGGTCGCTCTCGGGGTAGCGGCGAGAAACGACCTGAGGCGGCTCGATAAAGCCCACCAGCTTGGCCCGCATGCGCTCGTGCTTTTCGCGCAGCTCCGCCGGCACCTCCTCTCCCTGGTAGGGGGAGTTGCGCACCGCTTCGTCCAGAAAGCTCACGCGCTCGCGGCTCAGCGGGTGGGTGCGCAGGTAGGGGTCTTGGTTGGAGGACAGCAGCACCTCCTGGCCTTCCAGCAGGCTCATGAAGTCGCGCAGGCCTTCGGGGCTGAGGCCGGCGCGGCGCAGGTAGGTGATGGCGGCCTGGTCTGCGGCCTGCTCCTGGCCGCGGGTGTAGGCGAGCAGGCCGCGCAGGGCGGCATCCTGGCCCATGCCCATGACTGCGCCTGCGGCCCGTCCGTCACCGCTGGCCGCCGCCGCGCCCAGGCCGAGCAGCAGGGAGGCGATCGCTTTGATGGAGGCATTGCGCAGTTCTTCACCCCGTCCGGCGATGTGACCGCCGGCGATGTGACCGGCTTCGTGGGCGATGACTCCGATCAGTTCCAGGGGGTCCTCGGCGCGCATCAGCAGGCCGGTGTGCAGGAACATGCGGTTGCCAGGAATGACGAAGGCGTTGAGGCTGCGATCCTGTATGATGTAGATGTCTATCGCCTGTGGGCTCAGTCCCGCTGCCTGCAGGACCGGGGTTGCGTAGCTGCGAATGGTGTGTTCGATCTCTGCATCGCGGATCAATGTTACGCCCTGAGCCTGGGCACGCGGGGGCACGACGGCTCCGAAGGCTGTCACAAACAACAGGGCGATGGCGAGAATGGTACGACGCAGCTGCAACGCTAAATCCTTCCCTGGCCAGAAGGCTAAGGTTCCAGACAGCCGAACTCAACGCAAGCGCCGTGGCGGAATTATGGCGCTTGCTGGCGCACTCTTGCTGGGGGCGTGCAGCGGAGAACCGACTCCCGGCTCGGTGGCTGTTGTTGAAGGCTTCGCCGGCCTGGTCGCGGCCGACGAACCCCGCGCGGCGGTGATCGGACGAGACGTGCTGGGCCGCAATGGCACGGCTGCGGATGCCGCGGTGGCCATGGGCTTTGCCATGACCGCCTCCTACCCCTCGCGCGTGGGTCTGGGCGGTGGCGGAGTCTGCGTCGTCTATGACGGCCCTGATCTGGAGGGAACCTCGATCGCCTTCCTGCCAGAGGCCGATGCCGAGGGCGCGGTGGCGCCGATGATGGCCCGCGGCCTAGCCCTGTTGCATGCGCGCTTCGGCTCGCTGCGCTGGGAGCTGCTGGTTTCGCCGGCGGAGAATCTGGCGCGGCAGGGCAATCCAGTCAGCCGTGCCCTGCGCCAGGATCTCGAGACCGTCGATCCGGCAGTGGCGCAGCAGTCCAGTGTGGTGGCGCGCTTCTTCCGCGATGGCCGGCCCCTGGAGGTCGGCGACCGGGCCACGGTGCCGGAGTTGGCCGGCGTGCTCAGCGGCCTGCGCAGCCGCGGCGTGGCCTATATGACCGGCGGATCCTATTCCGAGCGTCTGGTGGCGGCCGCGCAGGCACAGGGCCAGGCCCTGACGCCGGCGAAGTTGCGCGACTCCTTGCCGCAGGTGGCGCCGGCGCGTGAAGTGCCGGTAGGTAACGATGTTTTGCTGCTGCCGGCGGAAGAGGCCGTGGGGCCGCGCACGGCGGCGCTGCATCAGGGGCAAGGCACCTCTGCTACGCGTCAGTCCGCTGTGCCCGCGGCGGGCTTCGTGGTCGCTGATCGCTTCGGTTATGCGGTGGCCTGCGCTTTCACGCAGAACGGACTCTTCGGCAGCGGCCGGGAACTGGGCGACACCGCCGTCATGCAGGTGGATCCGGCCCCCGCCGGGGCCTATGCCGGCTCCATGGCCACGGGCCTGATCGCCAACAAGAACATCATCCGGGTGCGCTATGGTGCCGCAGCCAGCGGCTTCGATGCGCCAGCGGCCCTGGCCGAGGTGCTGGACCGTTTGGCCGACCTGGGGGAGACGGTGGACGGGGCGGTCGCCGCGCCACGCAGCGGTGCCGCGGACGAGGCGCGGGTCCAGGCCTTCCGCTGCCCTAACGGAGCGACCGCCGGCAGCGGCATTTCCTGTCGTGTCGCCAGCGATCCACGTGGCAACGGCCTGGCGGAGATCGCGAACTGATTGGCGATCCCCCATATTTTGCAGGGTTGAACGGCGCGCGGGGCGGTGATAGGCCACGCTTCACCGCCATGACCGAGAGCGCTTTCTTGCGCCTTATCCGGAGAGATCAGCGATGACCTACGTCGTCACCGAAGCCTGCATCAAGTGCAAGTACATGGACTGCGTCGAGGTCTGCCCCGTGGACTGTTTCTACGAGGGGGAGAACATGCTGGTCATCCATCCCGATGAGTGCATCGACTGCGGCGTGTGCGAGCCGGAATGCCCGCCCGAAGCCATTCTGCCCGACAGCGACCCCGCCGCTGACGACTGGCTGGAGTTGAACAAGCAGTACAGCGATGCTTGGCCGAACATCAACCGCAAGGGTGAGGCGCCGGCAGACGCGGATGAGTACAAGGACGTCGAAGGCAAGTACGCCAAGTACTTCAGCCCGGAACCCGGCAAGGGCTCCTGAGGCGAGACGTCTTTGGACCGAGTCGCGTCAATCTGACCAGCTTCCGGATTGAACGCGTGAATTGCCGCGCCGCTTGCCCGGCGGACAGGGAGCGTGTGTCAGCGGGAGTCGTTGTTTTCTCCGGCCGCTCGTAGTATGCTTTGTTGCATTGCGGTGGTCGGTGTGTCCGGCCGTCGGACGAGAGACGTCGAGGGTCGCTGAACTCCCTGTACCACAGGCAGTGAAATCACCGGCAACATACACGCTGCAGAGCGAAACGCTCGGTACGGGCTTTGTCCCCAGTGTCGAGGACAGACAGCCTGCAGAGTTGGCCGGATATCCAGTGACGCGACCCTTGTAGCCCTGTGAGTCCCGTCCGGCAAGCGGGTGTTTTGACGGCCGAGCGGCGGCCGCCGGCAGCACCGACCCGACATTGGAGCAGAAGGCGAAAGATGGCGAAGAAGCTGGAGTTTACCGAGGGGGATTTCGTCGTCTACCCGACGCACGGCGTCGGGCGGGTAATGGGAATCGAGAATCAGGCGGTCGGCGGGCAGGAAGTCGACCTGATCGTCATCAAGTTCGAGAAGGATCGCATGATCCTGCGGGTGCCGGTGGAAAAGGCCCAGAATTCCGGACTGCGGCGCCTTTCCTCGCGCAAGATCATGGATTCGGCCCTGACCACCTTGAAGGGGCGCAGCCGCGCCAAGCGGACCATGTGGAGCCGGCGAGCGCAGGAGTACGAGGCCAAGATCAACTCCGGCGATCCCGTATCGATCGCCGAGGTCGTGCGCGACCTGCATCGCGCGGATGATCAGCCGGAGCAGTCCTACAGCGAACGACAGATGTATCAGGCTGCGCTGGAGCGTCTGGTGCGCGAATTCGCGGCGATGGAGCAGATCGACGAGGCTGCTGCAGCGGAGAAGCTGGAGCAGCTGCTCAAGGCCGCGTAAGGCAGGTCGCGTGAAGCCGGTCCGGCTCACGCTAATTCTCTGGCTGTTGAAGCCCGGATCACCCTTGATCGGAAACCTTGTGGTTCAGATTGAAGGCGATCCGGTCTAAGCTGGTCCGACTCCGACTCCGCCCCTTGTGGTGAGATCCGGGGCCGGGATGCGTGTCGGTGTGTGCCGGCCGTGGATCCCCTTATCGGCAAGCAGCAGGATGCAGCGGCGAACATGGCGGCTTCCCAGATCTTTGCGACCCTGACCGACGATTATCAGCGGGTGTGGGCCGTCGCGTCGATCCATGGCGAAGTCGGGCGCCTCGAGGCGTTGCATGCGGGGCTCTGGGATCGTTTGCGGCCCGGTGACCGTTTGGTCTATTTGGGTAACGCCATTGGCCGGGGGCCGGACTCCTGCGCCACCATCGACGAACTGCTGAGTTTCCGCCGCGCCTTCATGACGCTGCAGCCGGAAGAGGCGCCGCAAGTGGTCTTCCTGCGCGGGGCGCAAGAGGAGATGTGGCAGAAGCTGTTGCAACTCCAGTTCGCCACCGACCCGCCCGGCGTGCTGGAATGGATGCTGCAGCAGGGCGTTGCTGAGACTCTTGCCGCTTACGGCTTTGACATGGAGGAGGCGCGCCGCGCGGCCTCCAGCGGGGCGGTCGGCGTGACGCGCTGGACCCAGGCGCTGCGCCAACGCATCCAGGCGGCGCCCGGGCATTACGCCTTCATGGGCGAGATCCGCCGCGCCGCCTTGACCGACGATGGCGCGCTGCTTTTCGTCAATGCCGGTTTGGACCCCAGCCGTCCCCTGGAAACCCAGCGTGACAGCTTCTGGTGGAGCAGCGCCGCCTTTGCGCGCATGAGCGAGCCGTATGGCAGCTATCATCGGGTGGTGCGCGGCTTCGACCCACGTCATCCCGGTGTCGAAATCGGCGATTTCACAGCGACGCTGGATGCCGGCTGCGGCTTCGGCGGAACGCTCCTCGCCGCCTGCGTTCTGCCAGACGGCACCATCGAGGAAGCCCTCGAAGCGTAAGCGCGCTCAAGAAAGATCGCGATCCGGCCCGGAAACACAACCCCAACGCTCCGCTGCAGCCTGCACACCAGCGGTCACATAGGACGCATCAGCCGGGGGAGTGGATCCCTCCTCGCTCCCCCGGCCTTACTGATGCGCGGGCGCGTCAGGCCAGTTCGATGTTTTCGGCCATTGGGCCCTTCTGGCCCATGCGCGTCGTCACCCGAACTCGCTGATCCGGCTCGAGCATCGGAACGCGCGCGCGTTCCAGAACGCGGGCGGAGACGAAGACGTCCTTGCTGCCGTCGTCGGGCACGATGAAGCCGAAGCCCTTGTCGGCATTGAAGAACTTGACCGTCCCCTCGATCTCCTGGCCGCCACCCTGATCGCCGCGGCCATAACCGCCGTGACCGCCGGAGTTGCCGCCACCATAGCCACCGCCGAAGCCGCCGCCATAGCCGCCACCGTAGCCCTCGTCGCGACCGCGGGGGGCCGGCCGACCTTCAGGCTCATGCTCGATGCTGGTGATCTCGGCCACCTGCATTCCCTTGCGGCCCGGTTGCACGGAGCAGATGACTTCGGCTCCCTCCGCAAGCTCATTGCGGCCGATTGCCTGCAATACTGAGACATGCAGGAAGGCGTCCGGCGAGCCGTCGTTCGGCTGGACGAACCCGAAGCCTTTGGCGGTGTTGAACCACTTGACGACCGCGCGCACGTCGGCGCGGGTATCGCCCGACCCGAAAGCGTTATTCATGACTGAATGGGTACTCCTGGAGGGTAGGTAAGTCTGCGGCGCCCCAGACAGACGCCGCGTCCACCGCCATGCCAGAATCGTTCGCCTGGAGGAGAGACAACTCCGCCGGACGGTTGAGGAAACCAACTTTTGTGAGTGTAACCACGGATTAACGAGCTTCATGCACGGCTGCGCGACGGGGTGCAGTATAACCGATCCCTTCATTCAAATCATCACGATTCGAGCACCCCCGTGGTGGTCACTGTTCCTCCTTCTGCGTGCAGAGGTTCGGCCCTGCGGATGGTCCTACTCCCCTATGTGCAGAGGGTTGGAGGGAGCGCTTTGCGCGGGTGCTGGTGGACAGGAAATTGCCGGAGAGCGGCGCCACGCAACCACTCTCTTGCGTAATCCTGGCGCCGGCGGCACGTTCGTTCCGAATTCGCGCTATCCAAGTTCCATCTGATGGGATAGCGTTCCGCTCCCAAGCCTTTCGGCGCCGGCTTTTCGCGGGCGGCGGCTCAAGGACGACCAGGAGGAGACCTCTCGAATGACGACAAAGCTCAAAGCGGTCGCGGCCGCAGCCTTTGCGGTTGCGGGCCTTTCCATCACCGCGGCGCAGGCGCAGGACGTCACGCTGCGCATGGCTCACATCTATACCCCCGGCAACATCTGGTACGATGCGGCGGAAGCCTACAAGCAGGCGGTGGAGGAGCGCAGCGAAGGCGCCATCACCATCGACATCGACCACAGCGGCATGACGGGCGACTGGCCGCAGGCGATCGAAGGTCTTCTGATCGGCACCAACGACATCGTGCTGCAGAGTGTCGGCACGCTCGACCGCTATGACACCATCGCGGGCATTGAGGCCTATCCCTACCTCGTGCGCGATCTCGACCACTTCAAAGAAACCTATTTCGGCGATCTGGGCCGCGAGCTTTATGGCGAGATCCGCGAAAAGACCGGCTTCAAGATCATCGGCGCAGGCTATCGCGGCGCGCGCCACATGACCTCCAGCGTCGAGGTGCGCTCGGTCGAGGATCTCGAGGGCGTGAAGCTGCGGGTGCCGCCGCTTCGCATGTACCGCATGACCTGGGAGATGCTGGGCGCCAGCCCCGTGCCCATGGGTGTGGACGAGCTCTTCACCTCGATGCAGCAAGGTGTGGTCGATGGCCAGGAGAACCCGCTGGAGATTGTTGAAAGCCAGAAGTTCGATGAGGTGCAGGACTATGTGGTCGAGACCGCGCACGTCATTGGTGCCATGACTTTCATCTTCAACGGCGACCGCTTCGAGCAGCTGCCCGAGGATGTGCAGCAGGTGCTGCAGGAGGAAGGCGACCGGGTGATGCTGGAGTTCAGCGATCGCATGGCTGACGACGAGCAGGCCCTGAAGGAAGCGCTCCAGGAGCGCGGCATGGAGTTCATCGAGGTGGACCGCAGCGCCTTCCAGGCCCGTCTGGGAGACATGCCGGCCGAGTTCCCGGAACTGGCCGACTGGGTGGAGCGCATCCAAGCGTCTGCCGAGTAACTGGCCGCGTTGCTGTTTGAAGGGCCGGTCGGCAAGGAGCAGCCGACCGGCCCGCTTACCGCCTGAACTTCCCGGAGAACACGCATGCAGGGCAATCGGGACCTCCGCCCCGCGCCGCTGGCGCACTGGGCCGAACGGCTGGCCGGCGGCCTGGAAAAGCTGCTCGACTGGATTCTGATCGCCATGCTGTTCGTGATGACCGTCAGCGTCGTCTGGCAGGTCTTCGCACGCTACGTCCTCTCGGCGGCCCCCAGCTGGTCGGAAGAGGTGGCGCGCTATCTCATGGTCTGGGTGACTTTTCTTGGCGCGGCAGCGGTGCTGCGCTCCGGCGGGCATATCACCGTCACCGTCCTGGCCGATTCCCTCCCGCCGCGCTTGCGCGGTCCGCTCCTGCTCCTGCGTGATCTCGTCATCCTCTTCGGCGCCGGGGTGCTGGCGCTGTTCGGCTGGCGCTATGCCGGCGCCATGAGTTTCCAGGACTCGGCGGCCCTGGAGTTGCCCATGTCACTGCCCTATGCGGCGCTGTGGATCGGGGGCGGTCTGGTGCTGCTGATGGTGGTGCTCACCCGCCTGGCGCACGGTGGAGAGTGGCAGCCGCTGGACGAAGAAGAGGACTAGCGCCGTGTCGGTTGCCGAATTGCTCACCCTGGGTGTCTTCGCTCTCATACTGCTGTCGGTGCCCATCGGCTTCGCCATCGTGGCTGCCAGCGCTGCCCTGCTGATCTGGCTCGACGGGCCCAGCCTGATGGTCGTGCCCCAGCGGGTCTTCGGCGGCATCGACAGCTTCGCCCTGCTGGCCATTCCCTTCTTCCTGCTCACCGGCAACCTGATGAGCGCCGGGGGCATGACCGGGCGACTGCTGGACTTCGCCAATTCGGTCCTTGGCCGCTTTCGCGGCGGGCTGGCCATGAGCGGCATCATGGCCTCGACACTCTTCGCGGGGATTTCTGGTTCAGCGGTGGCGGACACCAGCGCCCTGGGCCGCATCCTGATCCCGGCGATGAAGAAGGCGGGTTATCGCGCGGACTTCGCCGTGGCCTCTATCGCGGCAGCCAATGTCGTGGCCCCAATCATTCCACCGTCTATTGCCTTCATCGTTCTGGGCGTCCTCACGAACCAGTCCATCACCCAGCTTTTCCTGGCCGGGCTGGTCCCGGGGGCGCTTTACGGCGTGGCGATGCTCCTGCTGGCCTGGTGGATCGCCCGGCGGCGGAACTATCCGGTTTCTGCCGTGGCGGAGAAGGGGGCGGTCTGGCGTGCCTTCAAGGCCTCTGCTTTCGCGCTGCTGCTGCCGCTCTTCATCCTCTTTGGCATTCGCACCGGCGTGTTCAACGTGACGGAGTGCTCCGCTGTGGCAGTGATCTACGCCCTGCTGGTGGGGACGCTGGTCCACCGGGAACTGACTCTGGCGAAGTTCATCGACGCCTTGCGCCAGACCGCGCGGATGACGGCGGTGATCCTGATCATCGTCGGCGCGGCGCGGGTCTTTTCCTGGATCCTGGCCTACTACAACGTGCCCACGGAGGTGGCGGCCTTCGTCTCCGAGCACATCAGCCACCCGCTGGTCTTCCTGCTGCTGATCAACCTCATCCTACTGGTGGTTGGCATGTTCCTGGAGGCCAATGCCGCCATTGTCATGCTGGTGCCGGTGCTCTTCCCCATCGCCGCCAGCTTGGGCATCGACCCGCTGCACTTCTCCGTGGTGATGGTCCTCAACCTCTGCATCGGACTGATCACGCCGCCGGTGGGGCTCTGCCTCAATATCGCGGCCGTAATCGGTCGCCTCTCCCTGGAGCGGGCGGCGCTTGGCGTGCTGCCCTTCCTGGGGATGGCCTTCGGTGTCCTGTTACTGATCACCCTCTTTCCCTCGCTTGTCACCTTCATCCCTAGTCTGTTGGGAGGCCGCTGATGCGACGTTTCGAGAATAAGACCGTGCTGGTGTTCGGCGCCGGTTCGGCGGGCCCCGGCTGGGGCAATGGCAAGGCGGCTGCCGTGACCTATGCGCGTGACGGTGCTTTTGTCGCCGCGGTGGACCGCGATCTGAAGGCGGCCGAGGAAACGGTCTCCATCATTGCCGAGGAGGGCGGGCAGGCCCGGGCCTTCGCCGCCGACGTGACCCGCAGCGACGACATCCTGGCGGTGGTCGAAGCGCTGTTGCAGGAGCGCGGGCAGATCGACGTGCTGCACAACAACGTTGGCGTCACCGAGATGGGCGGCCCGGAAGTGGCCAGCGAGGAAAGCTGGCAGCGGGTGCTGGACATCAATGCCACCAGCGTCTTCCTTACGTGCAAGCACGTCCTGCCGGGCATGCGTGAGCGCCGCAGCGGTGCCGTGGTGAACATCTCCTCCCTCGCTGCCATCCGCTGGACCGGCTATCCCTACCTCTCCTACTACGCGGCCAAGGCGGCGGTGAACCAGATGACCGTGGCCATGGCCTTGGAGTACGCACCGCACAATGTGCGGGTGAATGCGGTCATGCCCGGCCTGATCAACACGCCCCTGATCCATCAACAGATCGCCGGACAGTATGCCGACGCCGAGGCCATGGTGCGCGAGCGCGATGCCCTGGTGCCCCTGGGCAAGATGGGCACGGCTTGGGATGTGGCGGAAGCCGCGGCCTTCCTGGCCTCCGAACAGGCCAAATTCATCACCGGCGTCTGCCTGCCAGTGGACGGCGGCTCCAGCGCAAAAGTAGGTTGAGCGGCCGCCTGCTTGTTCGTTCCTTGCCAAGGAGCTAGGTTGCAGTGCAATAATGTTTCTGCAACGCAGCATCACAGTGAAGAGGGCCCAGGCATGGACGAGCTGCACGGCTACTATTTCGAGGATCTGCGCGTCGGCATGACCGACGTGATCTCGCGCACCGTGACCGAGAGCGACATCGTGCTCTTCGCCGGGGTGACCGGGGACACCAACCCGGTGCATCTCGACCAGGCCTTTGCCGAGCAGACCATGTTCAAGGGCCGCATTGCCCACGGCGTTCTGGGGGCCGGGCTCATCTCCGCCGTCTTCGGCACCAAGCTGCCGGGCGCCGGCTGCATCTATGTCGACCAGAACCTCCGCTTTCGCGCGCCGGTGCGCATCGGCGACACCATGGTGGCGCGCGTGACCCTCAAGGAGCTGATCCCGGCCAAGAACCGTGCGATCTTCGACACCCGCTGCGTGGTGGGGGACACGGTGGTGGTGGAAGGTGACGCCACCTTGATGGTGGAGAGCCGGCCGGCGGCCCAGACCGTCGCCGCCGAATAGATCCGCTCAGCCGTGCGTGGCCCTGTGCGCCGCGCCCCAGCGACTTTCCCAGTCCTGACCCAGCATGTCGGTGACCCCGCCGTCCTTGTCGTAGAAGCGGTTGGGGATCTGGAAGATGCCCAGCAGCAGGCAGCCTTCGGGGGCGTGCGCATCGTGGCGGCTGCCGGCGGGGCGCCAGATGAACTCGCCCGGCCCAGCCTCGCCGTCGTGATCCACCAGCCGACCTTCCAGAATGTTACTCTGTTCGATCGCCACATGCTCGTGATCAGGCAGCGCGGCGCCCGGCGCCATGCGGATCAGCGCGGTCAGCAGGCCCTTCTCCGGATCCAGCAGCAGCGTCTTGCTCTCCACGCCGGGAAAACGGGTTGGCTCCCAGGGCAGTCCCTCCACGTCCACATGCCGAGATTTGAGGCGGCTCAGGCCCTGGTGATTCGGGGCGTTGGGGGTGATGGCGCTCATGGGGCCTCCCTTGGGAAAGCAGGCGACTACGGGCCGGCAGGGGCAGGTGGGCACCCTATGTCGCCTGGCGTGATTATGGCATTCAGAATGCCCGCATTCTCCACTTTGCGGAAGCGCTTTGCCGGCATCCGGGCGAGAGGCTGCCGCCGGCACGGCCCGCGCGCTTGACCGCTGCGCTGCCATGGTTACGATCCGCGACCATGCTGGCCGTCATATACCCTCCTGCGCGAATTAGCCGCCCGGTTTCCTGAGGGGAGCCGGGGAGCGTGAGTCCGTTACGCAGTTTCAGTGCCGGCGTGCCAGCAGCGTGCCGCCGGAAGCCAAGGCCAGAGTGATGACCATCGATTATCGTCCCACCGTATTCCTGCCCAAGACGGATTTTCCCATGCGCGCCGGTCTGGCGAAGCGGGAGCCGGAAATCCTGGCACGCTGGCAGGACATGGATCTCTATGAGCGGCAGCGTGAAGCGGCCAAGGGCCGCGAGAAGTTCGTGCTGCACGACGGCCCGCCCTATGCCAACGGCCACCTGCACATCGGGCACGCACTGAACAAGATCCTCAAGGACGTGATCAATCGCGCCCAGCAGATGCTGGGCAAGGATGCGAACTACGTTCCCGGCTGGGACTGCCACGGCCTGCCCATCGAGTGGAAGGTGGAGGAGGGCTATCGCGCCCGAGGGCAAGACAAGGACGTGGTGGACAAGGTCGAGTTCCGCCAGGAATGCCGCGCCTTCGCCGAAAAGTGGGTCGCGATCCAGACCGAAGAGTTCCAGCGCCTGGGCGTGATCGGCGACTGGAAGGATCCTTATCTCACTATGGCCTACGCCGCCGAGGCGCAGATCGTGCGCGAGATCGGCAAGTTTCTGCTCAACGGCGGCCTCTATGCTGGCGAGCGGCCGGTGCTCTGGTCCGTGGTGGAGAAGACCGCGCTGGCCGATGCCGAGGTGGAGTATCACGACCATGTTTCCCCGACCATCTGGGTGCGCTTTCCGGTGGCCGAGGCCGCACGGCCCGAGCTGGAAGGCGCTGCGGTGGTCATCTGGACCACCACACCCTGGACCATCCCCGGCAACCGCGCCGTTGCCTTCAGCGAGGAGGATGACTACGTCGTCGTCGAGGTGACCGGCACGCAGGAGGGGGCTTGGGCCCAGGTGGGCGAGCGCCTGATCCTGGCTTCGGCGCTGCTGGAAGCAACGGCGGCGCAGTCGCGCATCACCGACTGGGAGGTCAAGGCGACCCTCAAGGGCAGCGACCTGGCCGGCACGATCTGCGCCCATCCGCTGCGCGGACAGGGTTACGACTTTCCGGTTCCCATGCTGGCGGCCGAGTTCGTCACCATGGACCAGGGCACCGGCATCGTGCACATCGCGCCGGGCCATGGCGCGGACGACTTCGGGCTGGGCCGCGCCCATGGGCTGGAGATCCCGCAGACCATCGATGCGGAAGGCCGCTTCCTGCCGCACGTGCCGCTGTTCTCTGGCACGGTGGTCTATACGGCCAAGGGCAAGGAAGGCGATGCCAACCCTGCGGTGATCGAATCGCTGCGCGAGGGTGGCAAACTCTTGGCCCGCGGACGCCTCACGCACTCCTACCCGCATTCCTGGCGCTCCAAGGCACCGCTGATCTTCCGCAACACGCCGCAGTGGTTCATCTCCATGGAGGCCAATGACCTGCGGGAGAAGGCGCTGGCCGGCATCGACGAGACCCGCTTCGTGCCGCCGCGCGGCCAGGCGCGCCTGCGCTCCATGATCGAGCAGCGCCCGGACTGGTGCATCTCACGCCAGCGTCTCTGGGGCGTGCCGCTGCCGCTGTTCGTGCGCAAGGCCGACGGCGCGCCGCTGCGCGACGCGGCGGTGATCGATCGTGTCGCCGAGGCCTTCGAGCAGGAGGGCGGCGATGCCTGGTTCTCCTCGCCGCCGGAGCGGTGGCTGGGCGATGACTACGATCCGGCTGAGTACGAGCAGATCTTCGATGTGGTGGAGGTCTGGTTCGACAGCGGCTCGACCCACGCCTTCGTGCTGGAAAAGCGCGAGGATCTAAAGTGGCCGGCCTCGCTCTATCTCGAGGGCTCGGACCAGCACCGCGGCTGGTTCCACACCTCCCTGCTGCAGTCCTGCGGCACCCGCGGCAAGCCGCCCTTCGAGGCGGTCCTGACCCACGGTTTCGTGCTGGACGGGCAGGGGCGCAAGATGTCCAAGTCCGCCGGCAACGTGACCGCGCCGCAGGATGTCATGAAGAACGAGGGCGCGGACATCCTGCGCCTCTGGGTCGTGGGCTCGGACTATTCCGAGGATCTGCGCATCGGCAAGGAGATCCTGAAGTATCAGGTCGATGCCTATCGCCGCCTGCGCAACACCCTGCGCTACCTCCTGGGCGGCCTCGACGGCTTTGAGGACAGCGAGCGGCTGCCACTGGAGCAGATGCCGGAGCTGGAGCGCTGGGTGCTGCACCGCCTGGCCGAGCTGGACCGCTCGGTGCGCGGCTGGGTGGAGGACTACGAGTTCCACGAGCTCTATCGCGCCGTGCACGACTTCTGCGCCGTCGACCTTTCGGCCTTCTACTTCGACGTCCGCAAGGATGTACTCTACTGCGACGCGCCCGACAGCCTGCGTCGCCGGGCCTGCCGCACAGTCATGGATCTGCTGTTCGATCACCTCACGGCCTGGCTGGCGCCGGTGCTCTGCTTCACGGCGGAGGAGGCGTGGTGGGCGCGGGGCAAGGCGCCGGAGTCGGTGCACCTGCGCACCTTCCCCGAGGCGCCCGCGGCCTGGCTCGACCCGGCGCTGGCGGAAAAGTGGGCCCAGGTGCGCAAGGTCCGGCGTGTGGTCACCGGCGCACTGGAATTGGAGCGCACGGAAAAGCGTCTCGGCTCCTCGCTGCAGGCGGCGCCGCTGGTCCAGGTGGAAGACGAGGGCCTGCGGGCGCTGCTGGAAGCGCTCGATTTCGCCGGGATCTGCATCACCTCGGACATCGCCCTGACCGGCGACGCTCTGGAGGATGATGCCTATCGCCTCGAGGAAGTGCCCGGCGTGGCCGTACGCGTCGAGGCGGCACCGGGAGAGAAGTGCGCGCGCTGCTGGCAGGTGCTGCCCGACGTGGGCAAGCATCCCCAGGCGCCGGAGACCTGCGGGCGCTGTGCTGACGCGGTGGAGCGTCTCGGCGTGACGGCGGCCTAGGCTCTTGCGCTTAACGCTCCTCCTTGCCGCCCTGGTGGTGCTGGCCGATCAGGTCAGCAAGTGGGTGGTGCTGCTCTGGGTGATGAGCCCA
Source organism: Aquibaculum arenosum (assembly GCF_029222965.1). GTDB lineage: Bacteria > Pseudomonadota > Alphaproteobacteria > Kiloniellales > DSM-21159 > Aquibaculum > Aquibaculum arenosum. The sequence continues at coordinate 32,478 of NZ_JARHUD010000012.1, forward strand.
CCGCGCATCATCGAGGTTACGGGCTTCTTCAACCTGGTCCTGGTCTATAACCGCGGGGTGTCCTTCGGTTTGATGGCGAGCGACTACGCTTGGAAGCCCTATGCCCTCGCGGCCCTGTCGCTGGTGATCGTTCTGGCGCTGCTCTGGTGGCTGCGCGGACAGGCCGGGCGCCTGCCGCGCCTTGCCGGCGGCCTGATCGTGGGCGGGGCTCTGGGCAACATGATAGACCGCTTTTTGCACCCGGGGGTGGTCGACTTCCTCGATTTCCATTATGCCGGCTGGCACTGGCCGGCGTTCAATCTTGCCGATGCGGCCATCGTGTGCGGTGTGGGCCTCCTGCTGTTCGACGGCTTGTTCGGCGGCGAGGGGGACGGTAAACATAAGCGCTCGTGAGGCCCAGGAGGACGGTTCTTTGCCAAAACTGCTCACGCGTTCGACGAAACTGCTGCTCTGTTGCGGCATGGTGGTCGCTCTGGCGGGGTGCGGGGACGATGTCCGCCGCTCGCTGGGATTGACCAAGCAGTCGCCGGACGAATTCCGCGTCGTATCCCGCGCACCGCTCTCGGTGCCGCCCAGTTTCTCCTTGCGTCCGCCAGCACCCGGTGCGCAGCGCCCGCAGGAGGCGAGCCCGGAACAGCGGGCGCGTCAGGCGGTCTTCCGAGTTGAGGAGAGTGAACAGACCGCCGCGGTGCCTGAGGAAGGCGTCGACGACAGCCTGTCCCTGGGCGAGCGCAGCCTGTTGCGCGAGGCGGGCGCCGATCGCGCCGACCCCGACATCCGCCGAAAAGTCGAGCGCGAAACGCGGCAGATCAACGAGGAAAGCCGCGATTTCGCCGATATGCTGATCTTCTGGAAGGATCCGGAGCCGCAGTACGATCGGATCGACCCCGCTGCGGAAGCGCGGCGCCTGCGTGGCAGTGATGCCATGGGTGAGCGCCCAACCGGCGAGGGCGTGCCGGTGATCGAGCGCCAGCGTCGCAGCCTCTTCGACCGACTGTTCTGATCCCTTTCAGTCGGCACCCCGCACAAGCGAAACCGCCCGCCCCCAAATCGGGGAGCGGGCGGTTTGCATGAGGGACGGGTGAAGCTGCCGGGCCTGCCACAGCGGCGCCACCTTTGCCGGCGATCTTGACGGAGCTTCTGTCTTCGCCAACTTGCTTACTGTCCGCTCCCGCAACGCAAGGTCCGTCGCCCTATGACCCTTCGCTCAGCGTTCTCCTCGCTCCGGCCAGCCCGGCTCTCTGCAGGCTTTCTGGCCTGTGCCCTCTTGTTCTCGATCAGTGAGACCCCGGCGCGGGCCCAGGTCTTCGATCCGGCGGTGCACGAACTCGACAACGGCCTGGAGATCGTGGTCATTCCCAACCACCGCGCGCCGATCGTCACCCAGATGCTCTGGTACAAGGTGGGCGCTGCGGACGAGCCGCCGGGCAAGTCGGGCATCGCGCACTATCTCGAACACCTGATGTTCAAGGGCACCGAGAAGGTGGGGCCCTTCGAATTCTCGCAGTTGATCGAGCGCCACGGCGGGCGCGACAACGCCATGACCTCCTACGACTTCACTGCCTATCACCAGACCGTGGATCGCGCGCAGCTGGATCTGGTCATGGAACTGGAGGCGGATCGCATGGTGAACCTGCAGCTCGTCGACGAACTGGTGCTGCCGGAGCGCGATGTGATCCTCGAGGAGCGGTTGAGCCGGGTGGACAATGACCCCTCGGCCCAGCTGCGCGAAATGGCCAGCGCGGCGCTCTTCATGCATCATCCCTATGGAGTTCCGGTGATTGGCTGGGAGCATGAGATGCAGGGGCTGACCACGGCCGATGCGCTCGACTTCTATGAAAAATGGTACGCCCCCAACAACGCCGTTTTGATCGTCGCGGGCGATGTGGAGCCCGACGAGGTGATCGAACTGGCCGAGAAGCACTTTGGTCCGATTCCGGCGCGCACGCTTCCCGAGCGCCGTCGCCTGGCAGAGCCGGCCCAGTGGGCGCCGCGCCGGGTGGAACTGGACAGTCCCCGGGTTGGGCAGGCGTCGCTCTCGATCCGCTATCTTGCGCCCAGCTACACGCGCACGCTGGGGGAGAGCTCCGAGGACACGCCTTATGCCCTGCAGGTCGCCAGCGAGCTGCTCTCCGGCGCCACCGGCCGGCTCTACCGCCGCTTGGTCGTGGAAGACGAGATAGCGGCCGGGGCCGGCGCCGGCTACTCGGCTACCGCCTACGACCTCTCCAGCTTCATCTTTTGGGGCACGCCCCGCCCGGAGGTCTCGCCCGAAGCGGTGGAAGAGGCACTACGCGCCGAGATCGACGAGCTGCTGGAAGATGGGGTGAGCGAGCGCGAGGTCGAGCGGGCCAAGCAGCGCCTGATCGACGATGCGGTTCTGGCCCGCGATTCCGTGGCCGGGCCAGCCTATGCCTTCGGGCAGGCGCTGACCACCGGCGGCGACATCGACCAGGTCGAACTTTGGCCTGAGCGCATTCGTGCCGTGACGCCGGAGCAGGTGGATGCGGCCTTGCGTCTGGTGCTCACGCCCGAGCGATCGGTAACCTCGGTTCTGCGCCCCGAGCCCACCACCTGATGCCTCAGCCTTTCCAGCGGAGTTGGCCCATGCGGTTCCAGCGTTTCGCCACGCCCCTGTTCCTCCTCGCCTTGACGCTGGCCGCGCTCATGCCGGCACGCGCCGGCCAGGCGCTGGAGCCCGAGCGTGTGGTTTCCCCCGGCGGCATCGAGGCCTGGCTGATTGAGGACGAGTCCAACCCCTTGATGGCACTGTCCTTTGCCTTTCGCGGCGGAGCGGCCGAGCAGCCGGATGGTCTGGAGGGCGTGGCGGCGCTCGCCACATCGCTGCTGACCGAAGGTGCCGGGAACTATGATTCCGAGGCTTTCCAGGAAGAGCTGGCCGATCGCTCCATCGAGCTGTCCTTCTCGGCGAGCCAGGACCGTCTCGGCGGCTCTCTCCTCACCCTGACCCGCCAGCGCGAGGAGGCCTTTCGCCTGCTGCGCCTGGCCATGACCGAACCGCGTTTCGACCTGCCGGCGGTGGAACGGCTGCGCCAACAGTATCAGGTGGTGCAGGCGCGCCGCGCCCAGGATCCCAACACCATGGCGTCGCGTGCCTTCTTCCGCCTGCTGTTCGACGACCATCCCTATGCCCGGCCGAGCGAAGGCACGCCGGAAAGCCTGGCCGCCATCGAGATCGAGGATCTCCGCAGCTTCATCGCCGAGCAGTTTGCCCGCGATCGGCTCTATGTAGCCGCGGCGGGAGACATCGATCCCGAGAATCTGGGGCGCCTGCTCGACGAGACCTTCGGGCCCCTGCCGGAAGAGGGGGCGCCACCCAAGGCTGAGGCGATCACGCCCGACCCCGAAGGCGGCCTGCTGGTGGTCGAGCGCGACCAGCCACAGTCGAATGTGGTGCTGGGACAAGGCGGCATCGCGCGCGAGAACCCCGATTTCATCACCGCCGCGCTGGTCAACCGCATCCTGGGCGGGGGCGGTTTCTCGTCACGTCTCTTCAACGAGGTGCGCGAGAAGCGTGGCCTGGCTTACGGCGTCAACACCAGCCTGGCCGCGCTCGACAAGGCGCCGCTGCTGGTCGGCAACGTGAGCAGCGACAACGCCCGGGTCGGCGAAGCCATCGGGCTGATCCGCGCAGAGTGGCAGCGCATGGCGGATGAAGGGCCGAGCGAGGAGGAACTGCGGCTGGCCAAGGACTACCTCCTCGGCTCCTTCGCCCTGGGCCTCTCCAGCTCGCCACGGATCGCCGACACGCTGCTGGGCCTGCAGCTCGACGACCTGGGCCTGGACTATATGGAACGCCGCCGCGAGCTGATCGAGGCGGTCACGCCGGAAGATGCAAAGCGCGTGGCGGCCGAACTGCTGGACAGCGAGGCACTGACCCTGGTTGTGGTCGGAAAGCCCGAAGGCTTGGTCTCCACCCGCAGTCTGCCGGAGTAGGCGCGACCGGCAGGGCTACGCGCAGGGTTACGCGCAGGGTTACGCAGTGTCCGGATCGCGCTCGGCCCAGAGCAGGTAGTTGATCGAGAGGTCATGGCGGCTGAGGTGCCATTCGCGCGAAAGCGGGTGGTAGACCATGCCGGCAACTTCGCGCACCTCGAGCCCCTGGCGGCGCACTGCGCCGGCCAACTCTGATGGCTTGAGGAACTTTCGCCAGTCATGGGTGCCGCGGGGAAGTTTGCGCATCACATATTCGGCGCCCACGATGGCGAAGGCGAAGGCTTGCGGTGTGCGCGAGATGGTAGACAGCGCCAGCGCACCGCCGGGCCGCACCACCTGGCAGCAGGCCCCGAGAAAGCCGGGGACGTCAGCCACGTGCTCGACCACTTCCAGGGCGGTGACGAGGTCGAAGGTCTCGCCCGACTCGGCCAGCGCCTCGACGCTGCTGTGGCGGTAGTCGATTTCCAGGGCGCTGTCGGCTGCGTGCTGCCGGGCCACGGCCAGGCTTTCATCGGCCGCGTCAATGCCGGTCACCTGCGCCCCCATGCGCGCCAGCGGCTCACAGAGAAGGCCGGCGCCGCAGCCGACGTCCAGCACCTTCAGGCCCGCAAGGGGCGCCAACGACCGCTCATCCAGCCCGAAATGTCGCACCGCCTGGTCGCGCAGGAACTGCAGGCGTACAGGGTTCATGGCATGCAGCGGCGCCATCTCGCCTTCCGGATCCCACCAACGGGCCGCCAGCCGGGAAAACTTCTCGATCTCGGCGGCGTCGATGCTCTGCCCGGCGGTGGCGCTGCGGGGCCGGCGGGGCGTGCTGGGGGCCATGGACTACCTCGTGCGATGGGATGAAGCCTGCCGGCGCGATGCTTGCGCGAAACCGGCCCCTTCAAGTATGGATAGGCCGCTCGCTATCAGCAACCCAGGGCTGGCACACCGTGAGGGGCGCGCCGTGTCGAGAACCCGCAATTCCGGCGGGACGGGACAGCAGCCTCTGGCACCGTCGCGACGGTTGTCGGCATCGCGGGCAGGCGTTTTCCGATTCAGGCCCACCCCGGACAGGCACAGGGACGATGGCACGCATCGTGATGAAGTTCGGCGGCACATCCGTCGCCGATATCGACCGTATCAAGTCGGTGGCGCAGCGCGTCAAGGCGGAGCTGGACGACGGCAACGAAGTGGCCGTGGTCGTCTCCGCTATGGCCGGAGTTACCAACCAGCTCATCGACTACACCCGTTCCGCCGCCCGTCTCTATGACCTCCGTGAGTACGATGCCATCGTTTCCTCGGGAGAGAATGTGACGGCCGGACTTCTGGCCGTGGTGCTGCAGGATCTGGGCGTCTCGGCACGCTCCTGGCAAGGCTGGCAGATTCCGATCCGCACCGATGCCTCCCACGGCTCTGCGCGCATCGAGGCCATCGAGACCACGGAGATGAGCCGCCGGTTGAGTTCAGGCGAGGTGGCGGTGGTCGCCGGTTTTCAGGGTATCGAGCCCGAGCGCCAGCGGATCACCACGCTGGGGCGCGGCGGTTCGGATACCTCGGCGGTGGCTCTGGCTGCAGCGCTTGGAGCGGATCGCTGCGACATCTACACTGATGTGGACGGGGTTTATACCAGCGACCCGCGCATCGTGAAGGGCGCGCGCAAGCTCAATCGCATCACCTACGAGGAGATGCTGGAGATGGCCTCTCTCGGCGCCAAGGTGCTGCAGACGCGCTCGGTCGAGATGGCGATGAAACATGGTGTACGCCTGCAGGTTCGCTCGAGCTTCGAGAACCTGCCCGGCACCCTGGTGGTGGACGAGGAAGAAATCGTGGAACAGGCAGTCGTAAGCGGTGTGACCTACAGCCGGGACGAAGCGAAGATCACCCTGCGCAGCGTGCCCGATCGCCCGGGCATTGCCGCTGGCATTTTCGGCCCCCTGGCCGAGGCCGCCATCAACGTCGACATGATTGTGCAAAACATCTCCAGTAAGGAGAAGACCACCGATCTGACCTTCACGGTCGGTCGGGCCGAGGTGGAGCGGGCCCTCGCCGTGTTGGAGAAGCATGCGGAGTCGATTGGTTACGAGGAACTCGCCTCCGAGCACAACGTGGTCAAGGTCTCGGTGATCGGTGTCGGCATGCGCAGCCATGCCGGCGTGGCCCAGACCATGTTCGGGGCGCTGGCGGAGAAGGGGATCAACATCGAGGTGATCACCACCTCGGAGATCAAGGTCAGCGTTTTGATCGCTGAGGAGTATCTTGAGCTGGCGTTGCGTAGCCTCCACTCGGCCTACGGCCTGGACAAGGTCTGAAGCCGGACCCTTCGAAAGGGGGCGACGCACCCGGACCCAGTAGAACCCGGGGCGCAGAAGAAGCGTAAGAAGAGCGCGAAAGAGGGGTAGAGCCGATGGCGCCGCAGGCAGGAGGCTGGGGCGGTTCGCGCCGGCTGTTGCGGCAGCTGCGCGACCTGATGCAATCGGGCGGTCTATGGCAGGACCGCCTGGATTCCTTGGTGCGCCTGATCGCCGATGCCATGGTGGCCGAGGTCTGCTCCCTCTATGTCATGCGCGCGGGCGAAGTTCTCGAGCTTTTCGCCACCCAGGGCTTGCGCCGGGAAGCGGTGCACCGCACCCGCCTGCGCGTCGGCGAAGGCATCGTCGGCGAAATCGCCTCCACCGGGCGTCCCTTGTCGCTGCAGGACGCACAGCAGCATCCAAACTTTGCCTATCGGCCGGAGACCGGGGAAGAAATCTTCCACTCCATGCTCGGCGTGCCTTTGCTGCGCGACCGCCGGGTCATCGGCGTGCTCGCCGTGCAGAACAAGACCCGGCGCGCCTACGGCGAAGACGAGCTGGAAGCGCTGGAAACGGTGGCCATGGTCCTGGCCGAGATGGTCGGAGGCGCCGGCTTGATCGGCGAGGAGGAGGGGCGCCACACCGACAGCTTGGCCACACTGCCGGCGCGCCTGGCGGGTGTGACCCTGAACGAAGGCATCGGTATGGGCACCGCCGTGCCGCATGAGCGCGGCATCGTCATCAAGCAGATCGTTGCCGAAGACATCGATGTGGAGCTGCATCGGCTCGAGAGTTCGCTGTCCGAGATGCAGGAATCGCTCGACGATCTGCTGCAGCGCCAGGAGCTCTCCGGTGACGGTGAGCATGTGGAGGTGCTGGAAACCTATCGCATGTTTGCCGAGGACCGCGGCTGGGCCGAACGGCTGCGCGAGGCTGTGCGCAGCGGCCTGACCGCCGAGGCGGCGGTGCAGCGCGTGCTCACCGACATGCGCCAGCGCATGACGAAGGTGCGCGACCCCTATATCCGCGAGCGTTACTCCGACCTGGAGGACCTGGGCAATCGGCTGCTGCACCACCTGACCGGAAACGACTCCACCGCGCGCGACGACTTGCCTGACGATCTGGTGCTGGTGGCGCGCAATCTGGGGCCGGCCGAACTGCTCGACTACGACATTTCGCGCCTGCGCGCCGTGGCGCTGGAGGAGGGCAGTCCCACGGCGCACGTGGCAATCGTTGCCCGGGCGCTGGGCATTCCCATGATCGGCCGCTGCTCGGAACTGCTGGCACGCGTGCGGCCCGGCGATTTCGTTATCATCGATGGAGATGTCGGCCAGGCGCTGCTGCGGCCGCGGCAGTCGGTGCGCCAGAGTTTCTCCGATGCCATCGAACTGAGGGCCAACCGCCGGGCCGAGCAGCTTGCCAATCGCGCGCTGCCACCGGAGACCCGCGACGGCGTGCGCATCAGCCTGCAGGCCAATGCCGGCTTGCTGGTGGACCTGGACCAACTCGAGGAAAGCGGGGCCGAAGGGGTTGGCCTCTATCGCACCGAGGTTCCCTTCATGGTGCAGGAGCGCTTTCCCGATGCGGCCACCCAAACCGAGCTCTACGCCCGGGCGCTGGACATGGCCGGCGAGAGGCCGGTCACCTTCCGCACTCTGGATATCGGCGGCGACAAGGCGCTGCCCTACTGGAGCGGCACCAAGGACGAGAACCCAGCCATGGGCTGGCGGGCCATTCGCATCGGCCTCGACCGCCCGGCCATGCTGCGCCAGCAGCTGCGCGCCCTGCTGGCAGCCGGTGCCGGGCGGCATCTGCGGCTGATGTTCCCCATGGTCAGCGAGGTGAACGAGCTGATGCAGGCGCGCGCCCTGCTGGACATGGAGCTGGCCCGGCACCTGGCCCGCGGGGCCGAGCCCCCGACCCGGCTGGAAGTGGGCGTCATGCTGGAGGTGCCGGCGCTGATCTGGCAGCTCCCTGCGCTCTTCGCGCGGGCCGATTTTGTTTCCGTGGGCTCGAACGACCTCTTCCAGTTCCTCTTCGCCATCGACCGGGGCAATCCGCGCCTGGCGCGGCGCTATGATTCGCTGTCGCCGCCGATCCTGACGCTACTGCGCTTCCTGGCCGCCGAAGCCGACAGCCACGGTGTGCCGCTGTCGGTCTGTGGCGAGATGGCCGGCCATCCGCTGGAAGCCTTGGCGCTGATCGGCTGCGGCATTCGCATTCTCTCCATGCCGCCCTCGCATGTGGCGTCGGTCCGCTCCACGGTGCGCAGCCTCAAGCTGGGGTCGCTGCAGGAGTACGTCACCTATCTCAGCGGCCTGCCAAACCGCAGTGTCCGACAACATCTTAGGGCTTACGCCGGTGACCATGGGATCGCCCTTTGAGCCAGACGTTGCGGTTGGGCGTTGCAGGACGAGTCGACTCCGGGGCCGTCCTGGTCTAATGCCTTAGACCGTTCTAAGCGTTTGCCGTTTTGCTTCCGCCTTTGGTAAGACTCGCGCGTCCGTTCGCATGAGGTCAGCCGCCTGGGGTCCGTGATAGCTGGGCGACCCGAGCGCTTGTATCCTATGCTGAGCTTGTTCATTCCGACGAGGTGATCGTTTGACACAGGATGCCGAGGATCTGCGCTACGAGCCCGAGTGGCCCGAGGATGGACATGCGCCTCAGCGGCGGCCGGAGCCGATCGGCAGCATCCTGCGCCGCAGCCGCTATGAGCTGGGCTACGAACTCGAGACTGTGGCAGCCGAGTTGCGCATCCGGCGTCCCTATCTCCAAGCGATCGAAGAAGGCCACTACGAGGAACTGCCGGGCACACCCTACGCCATCGGCTTTGTACGCTCCTATGCCGAGTATCTTGGACTCGACTCCGAGGCGACGGTGGCGCTCTTCAAGTCTGAAATCAACGAGGCGGCGCGGGCGAAGCAGGATCTCTCCTTCCCGGCGCCCAAGCCGGAAGGCCGTCTGCCCGGCTTCGCTCTGGTGCTGATTTCCCTGCTGGTGGTCGCACTCGCCTACGGCGGCTGGCACGTCTGGAGTCAGAGTGGCAAGCCCTTCGTGGAGCTGCTGCCTTTGCCGGGCGGGGAGGAGCCGGTGCAGTTGGCAGAGCAGGAAGTGGCAGAGCCCGAGGATCCACCGGCTGCCACATCGGACGGGACCCCGGAACAGGACAGCCTCGTGGGGAGCACCGGCACCCCCGAGGAAGCGACCTCCCCGGCGCCGGACAGTGCCACAGCCTTGCCAGACGAGGATCTCTCCGATCCGCAAACGCCGCCGGGGACCGAGCCCAGCGCGCTTGAACCTGACGCGGAGGGCTCCGACGGCGAGGGCAGTGAAGGGAGCCTGCTGCCCGATGGCACCGATACCGGCGACACCGAGGCGCCGTCCCTGGCGGACGCCCAGCCGGAGCCGGAGGCAACGGCAGACGACGCGCTGCCTGAACCGCCAGCCGTCGAAGGCGCTGGTGACGACACGGCTGCGCCGGCGGTCCCAGAGGAAGCCGATGCCGATTCCGAGGAGACGCCGCTTGCGGCCTCCGAACCCGAGGAGCCGGAAGAGCCGCTGCTCTCCATGGATGATCTGGGCACGGGGCAACGCTACGGGGCGGAAGGCGCAGATGTGCGCGTCGTCCTGCTTGCCACCGCCGACTCCTGGGTCCAGGTGCGCAGCGCCAATGACGAGTTGCTGTTCACGCGGGTTCTCCGGCCGGGCGACACCTATCGCGTGCCGGATCAAGAGGGTCTCAGTCTGCTCACCGGCAACGCCGGGGGGCTGGACATTGTGGTGGAGGGCCGCCGCCTGCCGCCGCTGGGGCCCAATGGTGCAGTCCGCCGCGATATCTCGCTGGACCCCGAGGCTCTGCGCAGCCGTGCTGAGTGACCCTGCGTGCCTCTTGCAGCCCTGGCATTCCAGCGCGGTGCTTGAAGTCGCGCGGAGCAGCGGGCAGTTTGAAGGAACGTTCCAATCCAGGATGACACTACGGGAGTGCCGGCCATGAGCGTTCGGCCTTACCGCGACATTCAACGCCGTCCCTCGCGCCGTATTCACGTCGGCCCGGTGGCGGTGGGTGGTGATGCACCGATTTCGGTGCAGTCCATGACAAACACGGCCACCTCGGATGTGCGCGCCACAATCGAGCAGATCCAGCGGATTGCAGAGGCCGGGGCGGACATCGTGCGCGTGTCCTGCCCTGATGAGGCTTCCACCGTGGCGCTGCGTGACATCGTGCGCGAATCACCAATCCCGATCGTCGCCGACATCCACTTCCACTATCGTCGCGGCATCGAGGCGGCGGAGGCGGGCGCGGCCTGCCTGCGCATCAATCCCGGCAACATCGGCAGTCGCGAGCGGGTGCGCGAAGTGGTCAAGGCCGCCCGCGACCATGGCTGCTCCATGCGCATCGGCGTCAATGCGGGGTCACTGGAGCGGGACTTGCTGGAGCGCTACGGTGAGCCCTGTCCCGAGGCAATGGTCGAAAGCGCGCTCAACCACATCAAGCATCTGCAGGACGAGGACTTCCACGAGTTCAAGATCTCGGTGAAAGCCTCCGACGTCTTCCTCGCGGTGGCTGCCTATCAGGGGCTGGCCGAGGCGACTGACGCCCCCTTGCACATCGGGATTACCGAAGCCGGCGGCCTGCGCAGCGGCACGGTGAAGTCGTCCATCGGGCTGGGGATGCTGCTCTGGTCGGGCATCGGCGACACCCTGCGCGTCTCGCTCTCCACCGATCCGGTGGAGGAGGTGCGCGTGGGCTTCGAGCTGCTCAAGTCCCTGGGCCTGCGCCACCGCGGCGTCAACGTCATCTCTTGTCCCTCCTGTGCGCGCCAGCAGTTCGATGTCATCAAGACGGTGGAGGTGTTGGAGCAGCGCCTGGAGCACATCACCACGCCCATGACCGTCTCCGTGATCGGCTGCGTGGTGAACGGGCCGGGCGAGGCGACCATGACCGATATCGGTTTCACCGGCGGCGGGCGTGGCACCCACCAGGTCTATCTCGCCGGCGTGCCGCACCATCGCCTGAAGGACGAAGCCATCGTTGACCACCTGGTCCGCCTGGTGGAGGAAAAGGCTGCAGAGATCGAGGCGGGGCGCAGCGAACCATCCGCTGCCGCCGAGTAATCCCCGAGGCCGAAGAAAAAGCGAGAAAGAAGCACCGCCCGTGTCCAGCCTGCAGCCCGTCCGCGGCACCCATGACCTTCTGCCCGAGGAGATGCGCCGCCATCGCGCCGTGATTGAGCGCGCGCGTGCCCTGGCCGAAGGCTACGGCTATCTCGAGATGGCCACGCCGATCTTCGAGTTCACCGAGGTCTTCAAGCGCACGCTGGGCGACACCTCCGACGTGGTGACGAAGGAGATGTACACCTTCGCCATGAAGGAGGGAGAGGAGATCACCCTGCGGCCGGAGAACACCGCCGGTGTGGCGCGGGCCTTCATCACCCACGGCCTGCAGCAGGCCTTGCCGGTGAAATACTTTTATGCCGGGCCGATGTTCCGGCACGAGCGCCCGCAAAAGGGTCGGCAGCGGCAGTTCCACCAGATCGGCATCGAACTGCTGGGTGTGCCGGCACCGCAGGGCGACATCGAGATCATCGCCCTGGGGCGGCACATTCTGGAAGCCTTGGGTGTGGCTGAGCGCACCACCTTGGAGCTCAACACCCTGGGCGACCCCGAAAGCCGCCAGGCCTATCGTCAGGCCCTGATCGACTACTTCTCCGACCATCAGGCGCGTTTGAGCGCGGACAGCCGGGAACGGCTGGAGCGCAATCCGCTGCGTATTCTGGACAGCAAGGACGAAGGCGACCGGGAGCTGATCGCCGAAGCGCCGGCCTTCGAGGACTATTTGAACCAGGCCAGCGTCGATTTCTTTGCCGAGGTGCGCGAAGGGCTGGAAGCGCTGGAGATCCCCTATCGCCTGAACAACCGCCTGGTGCGCGGGCTCGACTACTACTGCCACACGGCCTTCGAGTTCACCACCGATGCCCTGGGCGCTCAGGGTACGGTGATGGGCGGCGGACGATACGACTACCTCGTGGAGACCATGGGCGGTCCGCCCACCGCGGGTGTCGGCTGGGCCGCCGGCATCGAGCGTCTGGCGATGCTCCTCGCCGACCCGCCTGCGGCGCCACGGCCGGTTGCCGTCGTGCCGGTGGGGCCTGAGGCGGAGAAGCCGGCCCTGTTGCTGACCCAGCGGCTGCGGCGCGAGGGGTTTGCCGTGGAACTGGGCTACAGCGGCAACGTGAAGAAGCGGATGCGACGGGCGAATGGTCTCGGCGCGCGTTTCGCCCTGCTCCTTGGCGAAGAGGAGTTGGCGAAGGGGGCGACCAGCCTGCGCGACCTCGACAGCGGGGCGCAGGAACTCGTCTCCCTGGATTCGCTGGGCGAGCGCCTCCGCGCCCTGGCCTAGGCAGCGGCCCGCGATGGCGGTGCCGCAGGAGCGCAGCTTTCTGGTTGTCGGTGTCAATCACCGCAGCGCCGGCATGGAGCTGCGTGAAGCACTCTTCATCGAGGAAGAGCGTGTGCCCGAACGCCTGTCCGAGCTGCGCGACAGCGGCCTGGATGAGGTGCTCCTGCTCTCCACCTGTGACCGCATCGAGGTGCTCGCCGCCGTCGAGGACAGCGCGGACGCAGCGCTGCGGCTGCGCCGGCTGCTGGCACAATGGGCCGGCGTTTCGCACGACGATCTGATTGGCCAAAGCTACGCGCTCAGCGACGACGACGCTCTGCGTCATCTTTTTGCCGTGGCGGCCTCCCTGGACAGCCAGGTGATTGGCGAGCCCCAGGTGCTGGGCCAGGTCAAAGAGGCGCATCGCCTGGCGGCTGCCCTGGGCCTGACCGGTCCCTTCCTCGGTCGCAGGCTGGAAGCGGCCTACAAGGCGGCCAAGCGGGTGCGCAACGAAACCAGTCTGGCACAGCAGCCGGTCACCCTGGCGGCCTCGGCGCTGCGCGTGGCGCGCGACTTGCATGGCGATCTCGGGCGCAGCAGCCTGCTGCTGCTCGGCCTGGGTGAGATGGGTGAACTGCTTGCAGGTGAGTTTCGCGCAGCCGGCGTCGGGGAACTGACGGTCAGCCATCGTTCCGAGCGACGCGCGGAGGCTGTGGCCCGGCGCCTGCGTGCGCATCTGCGCGCCTGGGAGGAGCAGGAGGAGGCGCTGGCCCAAGCCGATGTGGTGGTCTCTGCCCTGGGAAGTGGCCGCCTGCTGCTGCCGGCCTCCCGGGTGGAGCAGGCCTTGCGTCGCCGGCGTCGACGCCCGATCTTCCTGATCGATGCGGCCGTTCCCGGTGATATCGAGCCGGCGGTCGAGAGCCTGGACGGGGCCTTCGTCTACAGCCTCGATGATCTCGAGCGGGTGGCGGCAGCCGGGCGGCGCAGCCGGGAAGGGGCCTCGATGCGGGCCTGGCGCATTCTCGGCGAGGAACTCGATGATTTTCGGCGGATCAGCCGGGGGCGAGAGACGGCGCCACTGTTATCGGATCTGCGGGCCCATGCCGAACGCATCCGCCAGGAGGTGCTGGCCGAGAAGGGGGATGACGCTGAGGCGGCCACGCGGCTGTTGTTGGCGCGCCTCCTGCACGAACCCTCGGAGGCCCTGCGGGAGGCGGCAAGCGAGGATCCCGGCAATCGGCCGCTGTTCGAGCGCCTGCTGCGCCGGCTGTTTCGCCTTGAGGGCGAGGGGCCGCGCGGCGGCGGAGAAGGAGAAAAAAGACGGTGAAGCTGGACCAGAGTCTGGAGCAGGTGGTTGCGCGTTGGCGCGAACTCTCGGCCCTCTTGAACGACCATCCGGAGCCGGGCTCCACGGCCTATACCAACATGCTGCGCGAGCACCATGAACTGCAGCCACTGGTGGAGCATGTGGAGGCGCTGCAGTCGAAACGCCGCGAACTCGCGGAGTTGGACGCAATGCGCCAGGACCCAGAGGCGGAGTCGGAGATGCGGGCACTGGCGGAGGAGGAGTATTACAGCCTGCGCGACGCCCTGCCGGCGCTGGAGCAGGAGGTCATGCTGCTCCTGCTGCCCAAGGATGAGGCCGACGCGCGTAACGCAATTCTTGAGGTGCGTGCCGGCACCGGCGGCGAGGAGGCGGCGCTCTTTGCCGGTGAACTCTTTCGCATGTACCAGCGCTATGCCCAGCTGCGCGGCTGGCGCTTCGAGTTGCTGGACTACACCGAAACTGAAATCGGCGGGATCAAGGAGGCCAGCGCGGCGATTACCGGCCGCGACGTCTTCAGTCGCCTGAAGTTCGAGTCCGGCGTGCATCGGGTGCAGCGCGTGCCGGTGACCGAGTCCGGCGGACGCATCCACACCTCCGCCGCGACCGTTGCCGTGCTGCCCGAGGCTGAGGATGTGGATGTGGAGATCGAGGATAAGGATCTGCGCATCGACACCTTCCGCTCCCAGGGCGCCGGGGGACAGCACGTCAACACCACCGATTCCGCCATCCGCATCACCCATCTGCCCAGCGGGGTGGTGGTGCAGTGCCAGGACGAAAAGTCCCAACACAAGAACAAGCTGAAGGCCATGAAGATCCTGCGCGCACGTCTCTATGACGAAAAGCGCCGCCAGCAGGCCGACGACCTGGCTGCAACCCGGCGCCAGCAGGTGGGCTCCGGCGATCGCTCGGAGCGCATTCGCACCTACAATTTTCCGCAAGGCCGCGTGACCGACCACCGCATCAATCTGACTCTGCACAAGATCGACAAGATTCTGGCCGGCGAGGCCCTGGACGAGGTGATCGACGCGCTCATTGCTGAGGATCAGGCCGCACGCCTGGCAAGCATGCAGTGACCAGCATCGGCGACGCGCTGACCACAGCGCAGCAGGAACTCGAAGCTGCCGGTGTGCCGGATGCGCGCCGTGATGCTCGCCTTCTGCTGGCCGCGCTGCTGGAGTGCGACATCTCGACGGTGATCGCCTGGCCCGAGCGCGGCCTGGACCAGGCGAGTGAAGAGGCTTTTCGCGACAGCATCCGGCGCCGGGCCGCCCGAGAGCCGGTGGCCCGCATCCTGGGAGTTCGGGAATTCTGGTCCTTGCCCTTCCAACTGGCGCCCGAAACCCTCGATCCGCGCCCGGATAGCGAGCTGTTGGTCTCGGCGCTCCTGGAGCGCGTGCGCGACCCGCAGGCGCCTCTGCAAGCACTTGACCTGGGCAGCGGCAGTGGCTGTCTGCTGCTTGCGCTGCTGTCCGAATTGCCGCAGGCGCGTGGTTTGGGTGTGGACTGCAGCCAAGCGGCAGTGGATATGGCAACGCGCAATGCAAGGAACCTCGGCCTGGCCGAGCGCGTTCACTTCCAACTTGGCGACTGGTGCGCGGGCCTCGAGCAACGCTTCGACTTGCTGCTCTGCAATCCACCCTACATCCCCGCGGATGAGATCGATGCCCTGGAGCCGGAGGTGGCCGGCTGGGAGCCGCGCGGGGCGCTGGATGGCGGAGACGACGGCCTCGAGCCCTATCGCATCCTGATTCCGCAACTTGACCGGCTGCTCGCGGCCTGGGGAATGGCGATCTTCGAGCATGGACCGGGACAGGCTGCGGCCATTGCGGCGCTGCTGGAGCAGCCCCGAAGGTGGCAATGGCAGGTCCTTTTGGACCTGGCCGGGCGTGAGCGGGCACTTTTGATCCGGCGCAGAGGGTGAAATGTATAAAAAACAGTTGGAAAGCGGGGTGCGGGTCGCTAGGTTTCTTTTATGACGCTGGCTCGGCTGGCGTAGATGGGGTGCATTTGAGCGCCAAGGGCTTTTCGCCCTCAGTCGCTCCGACTTCCAGATGGACGTTGAAGATTTCGTGCAGTGATCGCCGTTGCGATAGCTGACGAGTGCTCCCATTGACTATTTTTGATCCCACTCGTGACGCCATAACGGACTGAGATGAGGCAAGGCAACAATCCACGGCGGGGCCGCGGTCGCCCCGGACGACGCCCGAACGTGCCGACTCGCGCCCAGAACTTTGAAAGTAATGGGCCCGAAGGCCGCGTCCGCGGCAACGCAGCGCAGGTCTATGAGAAGTATACGCAGTTGGCGCGCGATGCTCAGTCCGCAGGGGACAGAGTGCTTGCGGAGTCCTTCCAGCAGCATGCTGAGCACTATTATCGGATCATCAACGACAGCACCGATCCCAACAATCGACCGCAGCAGTCGGGTGAGCAGCGGGCCGAGGAACGTGGTGAGTCCGAATCCGGTGAGGGCCAGGACGACAACGGCGAGTCCATGGAGGCAGCGCCCCGCGGGCGCTACAGCCGTGGCGATCGCAACGGTGCGCGCTTCGAGGACCGGCGTCAGCAGGCCCGTCAGGGCGACCCTCGCTTTGCCGAGAACCGCAATGGCGAGAACGGTGGCCAGGACTCGCGCAGCACCTCGGAGCAGTCCGAAGAGCCGGCGCAGGGCCACGACGGCAACGGCGAGCAGGCATCACAGGCGGCCGAGCCTGCAGTGTCCAACGAGCCGGTAGCGCAAGTCGAAGGTGCTGCTGCGGAAAGCGAAGCCGAGAAGCCGGCACCGCGCCGTACTCGGCGCACCAGCACTTCGACGACCAGTCGAACCACAACCCGGCGCTCCAGCAAGGCCAAGGTCGAGGAGGCCCCGGCCGGTGAAGAGGATGCCGGTCTGCTAAAAATGCTGGGCGAGAAGACGCGCAGCGGTAATGGCTCTGCTGGTGAAACTGCCACCGCATCCGACAGCGAATCTGCCGGAAAGTCCGCCGAAACTGGTGACGGTGACGCCGAGGCGAGTGAGCCCAAGGTGGCCAAGCCACGGCGCCGGCGCACCACCCGCGCCAGCGGCGATGCGGAGAAGGTCGAGGCGTGAGCCTCACGGCTCCCGCGTCGCGGGGCCCCGCTCTCTAGGTGCCCGTAGTGCGGCAAGCGATCTTTACTGCCTGCCTGGCAGCATCACTGACGGCAGTAACAGCGGCCTGGACCGGAGTGGTCCAGGCCGCTTTGCGTTGCGATCTGGCCTATGAGGTCTTCTCCGCGGCCACAGTTCCGCCGCCAGCCGATCTTGATCACCACCAGGCGGTCACGCGGGCGGAGGCGGAGGCCTTGCCGGATCTGCTGGACGCTGCGCTGTCAGGGGATGATCTCACGCTCTCGGCGCCGAAGGTCACCTGGGGCGGTTGGCGCTGGTCCAACAGTCCCAGTATTCATCTGCAACTGAGCGCAGAAGACAGCGAAGCCGGCTGGCGCCAGGCGCGGGAACTGGCAGCGGGGCTGGCCTGGCTCTATGAGCAGGAGGCCGTTTTGCTGGCGTGCGATGCGCCCGAACCCGCCGATCCACCAGAGAGGCTGCCACGAGGGGACTTGGTGGACAGCTGGCTGGTAACCGCGGAGCCGGAAAGCTTCTTTCAGTCGCGCGATAGTCTCTTCGCGTTTTACGCAAGCCTGCTGGCCCAAGCCGGTCACCTTGACCTCGGCTACACGCGTTTGGGCGCGGATTTCTGGACTGTTGATTTCGCTGGGGACCTGGAGCGGGTTCTGCGGAAGGCCACCGGCTCCTTCGAGCAACTCAGCGCCGGCGCCCTGAGCTTTGACCTTCAGCGTCGCCCCGTGGCCGTGACCCTGGTGTCTGGGGACGAGCTACGTCCGGACCGGCCGCTGCTACAGGCGCGCAAAACAATCCGGGAGCGGCGTGAGAGACTGCTTCAGTCCAGCAGCAGCTCATCGCCCGACGCCACCTCGCCGTCGGAGACCACCTCGCAGTAGACGCCCATGTTGAGGTGCTGGTAGCCCCGGCGCAGCAGCAGCGGCAGGTTCATGTCGACCGTCGCGCTGTCGGGGTCGACGTTGGTGGCAGCACAGCGCTCGATGGGTTCCATGACACGAAGCTTTGCCGTGCCGATGCGCAGGTTGCGTCCCACCCAGCTGAACTCCTCCCAGGCGGCGGCGCCCTCGATCCAGAGATTGGCGCGGAAGCGGCGCGGGTCGACCGGCCGTCGCGCCACTCGCGCCAGGTCCTCGACGCTGGCCAGGTTGAGCAGGGAGATCCAGGGCTGGGGCACATCGGTCATACCCTCGCCGGCTTCGGCTTCCACCAGTTTCGGCACCCCACGACCGTCCGGACCCAGGTAGTCGGCGAAGAACTGACCGATCATGGCGCGGCCAAGCGGCTCGGTAATGACCGCACGGGCGAGCTGCCGTCCGCGCCGCTCCAGGGTCAGCACGCCACTATCCGGATCGAAGTCGGCACTCAGGCTGGCCAGCCGTGGTTCGCTGCGCAGGCTGTAGAAGTGTTTGGGCGGCAGCCAGCGGGGCAGGCTGGCCTCCCAGGGGGCCGAGCCGTGGGCCAGCGCAAAGCGGCGATCGCCTGGCAGCCTGGCGTGGCTGGTCAAGGCAACCCGGTCCAGTGCTTTGCCATTCAGGCCCTTGACGGGATAGCGGTAGAGTCCCTGCAGGATCATGCTTGGCCTGTCTCCCTTTCAGGCCAGTCAAGCCGAGCGCCCCCGCCGGGTCAACGCCCGGGTGAGCCCTTCGGTCGGAGTCCCGGGTGACGGCGGCTCTGCGGGGCTGTGTCACCCCGGGGGCCTTTCCGCCATAAGAATGTCCGTAACAAGTTTGCACATGAGAGTGAATTGCAGTTGCGCCCTGCAAAAACTGCCCTTAGAGTGCAGCCGTTGTTTGGGGGCGGCGGTCCTCGCTGGAGAGCAATCCCTCGTCGCTCCGGCACCGTTTGACCCAGGCATCGATCTCTCCTGACCTTCGACCCCCGTGCAGAAGCACGGGGGTTCTTTTTTTGCCTGGCCGGTGCCGTTCCAGTGCGCTCGCTATCTTGAGTCTTGCGCGCCTCAGCCCATATCCACTCCAGGCGTGTGTGATTTCGATCAACGCCTTGCGGGCCGCATGCCGCTAGTCTTTTGGGTGCGGTCCATTCCGACAACAACAGCATCGTCGACCGTGCGCCACTTTGGGCGCGGACGAGGAGGGCAGGAGAAGCATGGATTTCGAGAAGTACAGCGAACGCTCCCGCGGTTTTCTGCAGTCGGCCCAGGGCTTGGCCCTGCGACGCGGGCATCAGCGTTTGACCCCAGAGCACCTTTTGAAGGTGCTGCTGGACGACAAGGAAGGGCTCGCGGCCAACCTGATCCGGGCGGCGGGCGGCGACGGCGCCAAGGCGCTTTCGGCGGTCGAGGCCGCGCTTGAGCGTCAGCCCAAGGTCGAGGGCAGCGGCGCTGGGCAGATCTACCTTTCACCGGAACTGGCGCGCAGCTTCGAGCAGGCAGAGAAGCTGGCCGAGCAGGCCGGCGACTCCTATGTCACCGCGGAGAGGCTGCTCACCGCCCTGGCGTTCGACGGCAACAACCCGGCCGGCAAGGCTCTGGCTGAAGCCGGTGTGACGCCGCAGGCGCTCAACAGCGCCGTTGAGTCGCTGCGCAAGGGCCGTACCGCCGACAGTGCCAATGCCGAGGCAGGTTACGACGCGCTCAAGAAGTACGCACGCGACCTCACTGAGGCGGCGCGCGAGGGCAAGCTGGACCCGGTGATCGGCCGCGACGAGGAGATTCGCCGCACCATTCAGGTCCTCTCCCGACGCACGAAGAACAACCCCGTGCTGATCGGCGACCCCGGTGTGGGCAAAACCGCCATCGTGGAGGGCCTGGCGCAGCGCATCATCAATGGCGACGTGCCCGAAGGCCTCAAGCACAAGCGCCTCATGTCCCTCGACCTGGGTGCCATGGTGGCCGGCGCGAAGTTCCGCGGCGAGTTCGAGGAGCGGCTGAAGGCGGTGCTGCAGGAGATTTCCGCCTGCGAGGGCGAGATCATCGTCTTCATCGACGAGCTGCATACCCTGGTGGGCGCCGGCAAGGCCGACGGGGCCATGGACGCCTCCAACATGCTGAAGCCGGCGCTCGCGCGCGGTGAACTGCACTGCGTCGGCGCCACCACGCTCGACGAGTACCGCAAGCACATCGAAAAGGATGCGGCGCTCGCCCGGCGCTTCCAGCCGGTCTTCGTCTCCGAGCCCTCGGTCGAGGACAGCATTTCCATCCTGCGCGGGCTCAAGGAGAAGTACGAGCTGCACCACGGTGTGCGTATCGCCGATGGTGCGCTGGTGGCGGCTGCCACGCTGTCCAACCGCTACATCAGCGACCGTTTCCTGCCGGACAAGGCGATCGACCTGATCGATGAGGCGGCCAGCCGGCTGCGCATGGAAGTCGATTCCAAGCCAGAAGAGCTCGACGAGCTCGATCGTCGGATCATCCAGCTCAAGATCGAACAGGCGGCGCTGAAGAAGGAAAGCGACCGCGCCTCGCAGGAGCGGCTGGAGAAGCTGGAAAAGGAGCTGGGCGAACTGGAGTCGCAGTCGGCGGAACTCACCGTGCGCTGGCAGGCGGAGAAGGCTAAGCTGGCCGACGCCCAGAAGCTGAAGGAACAGCTGGAGCAGGCGCGCCTCGAGGTGGAGGCGGCTCAGCGTCGCGGCGATCTCGAACGGGCCGCCGAGCTGCGCTATGCCACCCTGCCTGATTTGGAGCGCCGCCTGGCCGAAGCGGAAGTGGCCGAGGAGGAGCACCTGCTGGATGAGCAGGTTCTGCCCGAGCACATCGCCGGCGTGGTCTCGCGCTGGACCGGCATTCCCGTGGACAAGATGCTGGAGGGCGAACGCGAAAAACTGCTGCAGATGGAAGCGCTGTTGCGAAAGCGCGTCATCGGGCAGGAGGAAGCGATCACCTCCGTCTCCAACGCCGTGCGCCGGGCCCGGGCTGGACTGCAAGATCCGAACCGGCCCATGGGCTCCTTCCTCTTTCTGGGGCCGACGGGTGTCGGCAAGACCGAATTGACCAAGGCGCTGGCCGCCTTCCTCTTCGACGACGAGACCGCTCTGCTGCGGCTCGACATGTCGGAGTATATGGAAAAGCACGCCGTCAGCCGCATGATTGGCGCACCGCCGGGCTATGTGGGTTACGAGGAGGGCGGCTCGCTCACTGAAGCGGTGCGTCGCCGGCCCTATCAGGTGATCCTCTTCGACGAGGTGGAAAAGGCGCATCCCGATGTCTTCAACGTGCTGCTGCAGGTGCTCGACGACGGGCGCCTGACCGACGGGCAGGGGCACACGGTCGACTTCCGCAACACGCTGATCGTGCTGACCTCGAACCTGGGCGCCGACATCCTGGCCGGTCAGGCCGAAGGTCAGGACTCCGATGCAGTGCGCAGCCAGGTGATGGATGTGGTGCGGGCGGCCTTCCGGCCGGAGTTCCTCAACCGCCTAGACGAGATCCTGCTCTTCCATCGCCTGACCCGCGAGCAGATGACAGGGATCGTCGACATCCAGCTGCGTCATCTCGAGGCGCTGTTGGCCGACCGCAAGATCGAGCTGGTCATGGAGGACTCGGCGAAGCGCTGGCTGGCGAATGCCGGCTACGACCCGGTCTATGGCGCTCGGCCGCTGAAGCGGGTGATTCAGCGCGAACTGCAGAATCCACTGGCGGAGATGATTCTTGCCGGACGGGTCGCCGAAGGCGAGAGCGTGACTGTGGCGGCCGACGAGGGCGGCCTGACCATCAACGGCTCACTGGTCCAAGCAGCCTAGAGCAGATCGACTCAAATCGGGTTCGCGAAGCGACCCGGTTTGAGTCGTGAATCTGGCCATACACCCTTGATTCAGAGCGGATTCACGCGTTTGTTCTGAACGCTGCACGTAACAGATCAAACGCGATCCGCTCTAAACGTTCAGTTCGCTGACGCTCACTTCGCTCAATGACGAAGGGCGGCGCTGCCTGCGCCGCCCTTCGTTGCCTTTACGTCCAATGGCCCGGTCGGGATCCCGCGCAGGACCGCGGCCGTCTGCCGATCAGCAGCTGGCGTCGGTGCTGTCGCCAAGTGCCCCGCCGCAAACCTGCGGGAGCTGCTGGCGGCGCTGTTCGATGCTCGCCACCTGGATCTGGCGCTGCTGCAGGCGCTTGCGGTTGATTTCCTGCACCCGCTTCTCGAAGAGCTCCATCTCGGCGCCGGCCAACTGACGGCCGGTGGGCAGCTTGATCGAAGCCGGGTTCACCTGCTTGCCATTCACATGCACCTCGTAGTGCAGGTGCGGACCGGTGGAGGCGCCGGTGCTGCCCACATAGCCGATGACATCACCCTGGGTGACCCGGCTGCCCGCCTTGAGGCCCTTGGCAAAGCGGCTCAGGTGGGCATAGGCGGTGCCGTAGCCGTTGCCGTGGCGGATCTTGATGTAGTTGCCATAGCCGCCGTTGCGCCCGGCTTTCTCGACCACCCCGTCGCCGGCGGCGTAGATCGGGGTGCCGGTGGGCGCGGCAAAGTCGGTGCCCTGATGCATGCGGGTGTAGCCCTTGATGGGGTGCCGCCGCATGCCGAAGTTGGAGGAGATGCGCGCCCCGTCGATGGGTGTGCGCAGCAGGCCGCGCCGCGCGGAGAGGCCATTGGCATCGAAAAAGTCGACGATGCCGTCTTCGGTCTCGAAGCGATAGTAGGCCCGCTCCCGATTGCCCAGCGCCAGGGCCACATAGTGCAGGTCACCGCTCTTTACCGTCGCACCGCTTTCATCGGTGAGGCTGTCATAGAAGAGTTCGAAACCGTCGCCCGGCTGAATGTCGCGCTGAAAGTCCACGTCGTAGCTCATGGCGCGAATCGCATCGACCAGGATGGCGTGTGGCACACCGTTGGCGGCGGCCGCCGCGAAGAGACTGGTATCGATGCGCCCCTCGGCGTAGCGCTCCTGGGCCGCCAGGGGACGCTCGACCGCGAGCGCGACGTAGCCCGCGCTGTCGCGCTGCACGTGCACCTCAGAGGTGGCGTCGGGCACGAGGCGCAGCCACTCCAGCGCGGCCTGCTCGCCCTGGGCGCTGAAGGCGAGCTGGATTTCCTGGCCCGGGCGCAGCTTGCGCGGATCGTACTGTTCCGCCAGGGCCGCGATGGCGGCATGGGCGTCGGCCCGGGGGGCGCCGGCGCGGGTCAGGAGCGCCATGAGCGTATCGCCGCGGCGCACTTCTACAAGAGACTCATGCAGGCGCTGCAGATCCCGGCGGCTTGAGGCGGGGGCGCTGCGCAGGCCGGGGGCGAAGTTTGTGAGGTAGAGACGATCGGCGAGCGGGTCGCGCGCTGCATCGAGATCGACCGGCGCCAGCTCGGCAGTGACATTAGCAGTGGCAGGGGACTCCTTCGGCGCAGCCTGCGCCAGCGATCCGCGGTTGTCGGCTTTGGATGCCAGAGAGAGATTGATGCCGCCGCCCAGCCCAGCGGCCACGGCAAGGAAACTGCCCAGTCCCACTGCCGCCAGCGCCACGCCGGCGCAAAGAGGAAGGCGCCAGGATGTGCGCGTGGGTCCCTTACCTTCCGGGTTCGCTGTCATGCCCCCCGATCTCCTGCTGTTGCTGCGTCGCTGAATCCCATACGGACAGGCAAGGCGCCCCTGCTGCCACTGCCGTCCAGGTACCTCGAAAGGGGTCGAAGCCGGCCCCGATTCCGCTGTCCCTCATCACCGCGGTCGGCGCCGACGCGGGCGCCCTGTGCGATGACTGCAAGAAAGATGCCGTTCAAGCGATTCCCTGTCAACAGCCTGCAAGCCTCGGAATCCCTTGAGAAACCGCCTTCCCGTTCAGGCGGTGATAAGGGGCGCGCAAACCCGTTGCGAAACTTTTTTGACGCTTTGGCGATTTTTTGTCTTGCGTGGTTGGTCTGTGGGGCCTAGAACCCGGCTCACCGCAGCGACGGGGTCCTTGAGGGGTTCTGGCGGGGCGGTGACCGGGGCTCCCGGGGCGATGTTTGAGGCATTGCTTGTTGGGGGCATCATCGCTAGGATGGGGCGAGCCGCAGGACCGGGAGATCGGTCGTGGGGTTGCTTGTGCCCGGTGGGGTGAGATTTTGCGGGGTTTCGGCTTCGCGGTTGCTTGACATTGTTGGAATGAGGGAAGGGATACGCGGGCGGCGTTGTTTGTCGCGATCCGGTCTGATGTGGATCGATACAGGGGCGTCGATTGTTCGTGGATCTCTTCGTTAA
>NZ_JARHUD010000013.1 GCF_029222965.1 Aquibaculum arenosum
TGCAGCCGCTCCTCCACGTCAAACAATCCCGGAGCTTTCGCCATCCCTTGCCTCCCCGCGCGTCCACCAGCCCAGTGAATCATAAACAGGCCAGCGCTGTGAGGTTAATAGAGGTGCCCAGCTGATTTTTGTGTTGTGCCAAAAGCACTTGCCGGAGCAAGCATTCTGACGGTTCGAGTGAACCGAGACTGACTTCTTAGCGGAATATCCGGAGGTTCGCTTGGCGACTGGTAGGGAGGGGGTCCGCCAAAGCCGAGCTTTCGCCCATCCTTATCATTCATTCACGGTGCCAAAGACCGAGCCTTTAACCATAGAAATAGTGGCATTCGAGTCCATCTCTTCATCTGGTCGGCGCCGAAATGAGTGTCGGGCATCGGCTCCTTCAGGGAGACAATCGCTAGACCAGCATTCTCAAGCGCGTCAGCATAGCCCTGAAGGGAATCAGACCAGCCGAAGAAGGACATTCGCAGGCCATCGCGGACTTCGGTGCCTTCGAATTGCTTTCGCCCGAAGTACGGCTCGGTGATGACAAAAGGTGCCTCCGGCCCCCCGTCTGTGAAGCGTGCGGCATCGGCGAGGGGATGCACGATCGATATCATCAGCAATCCCTTGGGTCGCATGACCCGGCGCATCTCGGTGAGCGCAGCCGGCATACTTTCAATATCCATCAGCACATTATAGGCCACCACCAGATCGAAACTGAGGCTCGGAAAGGGCAAGGCGTCAGCCGCGCAAACAGCATAGTGATGAGCAGAATCTGAGTTCTGAGCTGCCTTGACGAGCTCAGCCACCGGATCGGTCGCCGTTACTTCATAGCCGCAGTGCTTGAGTACACGCGAGACGCGCCCCTCGCCGCATCCCACCTCGAGCGCTTGCCCGCAACCCTCGCCGATATAGTTGATCAGATGGTCTTTGTACGCCCAGAACGCGTCGTGGCCGGGTTTTCCCGCCCAGGCGATCCACTCGTTTGCGGCTTTGGTCCAGTGCGCGCGGTCTTTGCCGGTATCATCGGCCATACTGCTTCACCCTCATCTGGTCCCGTCCCAAGCCAAACCGCTATGATCTTTCATCCGGCCTTTGGAGGGTGGGGAGATTGAAGCCCTCAGTTCTTGCGCGCCGAAACGAGCAACATCATCTGCCTCTCCAGTTCTTCTGGGAGGAACGGCATCTCTATGAGCTGATCAGGCGTGGGCGCGAACTCTTCCACCCGGCGCAACTCAAATCCCGCGCGGATCAAGCCATTGATCGTTGTTGCCAAAGTCCGGTGGTCTTCAGCACACCTTTGGCGAACCAGTCGGTGCGGCGTTCGCCCTCAACGGAATAGCCGTTGACCGGCCAGGTCTTCCGACCCTCTTTGTCTGATATCCAGTCCGGATGGGCGGCTGCCATAAAGATTGGGTGTTCGATGGTGAACACCAGACCTCCGTCAGACACCAACGCAGAGGCGATCATGCTGACCAGCCGCTCGAAATCGCGAATATAGTGGAAGGTCAGAGCACTATAGACAAGATCAAAGGCGGCCTCGGGCAGGTCAAGTGTTTCCAGATCAGCGATCCGGTACTCAATACTTGAGTCGTCGGTGTCTGCACGTGCCCTTGTGATCATGTTCTGTGACAGATCAACACCGAGAACGGATACCGCGCCCTGATCGCGAAGCCAGCGCGACGCCCAGCCGAAGCCGCAGCCCAAGTCGGCCACACGTTTGCCGGCCAGGTCCGGCAGCAGGGCACGAACGGCGGGCCATTCCGGCGCACCGTCCAATCCCTGAACCTGCCGGGGCAGTTGACTGTAGCCGGCGAAGAAATCGGGGTTGTCGTAAACATTCTGTGCCATGTCTAGCTCCAGCGAAAAGGGAGGACGAGGCACGTTTTCCACACCAAACAACCTCGTCGGAAGGGGCGAGGCCGAGGCAGGCGAGCACCGAGACGCGGGGGTCAGCCCGTCACCTTTGGAGGGGTGCGGACTGACCTGTGAAGCTCGATAGAGTCTATTCGCGGCTTTCGATCGCTACGCTGTGTAGGGTCCATTCGCCGCCTGCGTTGATCAGCGAGAAGCCGTCAAAGCCCCCGGAGAAGGCCGTGTCGTTGGCTTGCAGCACCACGTTGCCGTTCAGCGCGACCGTCATAGCCCCATCCTCCCGGCGTTCCCAATCCAGCGACACCGTCTGATCGTTGGCCAGCGACAGTGATGTGCTGTCCAGCACCACCTGGTCGTCTCCTGTCATACGCAAGAGCGCCAGGGATTCGGCGTTGTTGTCGAGATAGGCCAAGCGGTAGCCATGGCCAAGCTGGTTGCCGCGATAGGGGCCGATGTTGACCTGGCCGCGGGTGAGGTCGCGTCCAGACAGTTCCGCGCTGATCCGGAAGGTTTCGGGAATAGCCACGGCGGTGTGGGCGGTGGCCACGCCGCCCTGAGACGGCAGGCGAATGCCCAGCTCCCGTTCCAGCACGGAACCCAGCAGCTGCAGGCCGACGCCTTCCACCGTATCCCTGCGCGGCGGGTCCATGCGGCTCGTCAATCCGCCGTTGCGTACGGAGAACTCCCCCGACGCGATGCGCCATCCGGGGTTCGAAGTGTAATCGCCGTCGTCGAAATCGTCGGACAGCAGCGTGACGAACGCGCCGGCGTCGCGATCATCGTTCGCCTCGGCGCCATCTTCATCATCGGCCCTGTCGCCTTGCAGACGGCTGAGAAGCTCGGCCGAGACACGGCCTGTCGGGTCCATCCCGGCGTCGGATTGATAGGTCCGGATCGCGGTTCGGGTTGCCGGTCCGATGACACCATCGGCCGGCCCGGCCTGGTATCCACGCTCATTCAGACCCTGCTGGATGGCGGCGATGTTGCTGCTCGTAAGATTGTCGCGGTCGCTGCGGTTGCTGTCCGCGCGTAGATCTTCCAGCAGTTCCGGGGTGGCGCGGCCGGTCACGAGGTAGCCCCGATCGCGCTCATAGGCTCGGATCGCTTCACGCGTCGCATCGTTCATTTCGCCGGAAACGGTGGGCATGCGATAATCGCGCTGGCGCAACTCGGATTGAATTGCCGCGATCATATCAGCCTGGTCGTCAGTGGCCTCCTCGCCGGCTTCCTGGGCACGTGTGTCCGCTTCGGGCTGTTCGGCGCGGCCGAAACGCTGTTCGACGCTCTCCTCGATGTGGTTCAGCAGGGATTGCGAGGGCTCGCCCGTCACGAGCAAGCCTTCATCCGACTGATAGGCCTCGATTGCTCTGCGCGTCTGCGATCCCATCATACCGTCTTCCGGACCGGCCTGGTATCCCAGGCGGTTAAGCCGGGCTTGGATGTCCAAGACATTGCGCGATTGCGCGAGCTGTATGAGGCCTATCTCACCTGAAGCGGACTGCGCGCCCACGGCGCTGCGATCGGCAGCAGCCCAGGCGCGTGGCTCGGCTCCCTCGATAGTTGCAAAGGCCACACCCGGCATTGCCGTGGTGGCCAAGAGAAGGGCGGCTAGTGCTGTTGGGTGCCGCATGTGGATCATGACCAGATACCTCCTGATTATCGCAACTGTATCGATCACAGATGACCATCGTCTGTTCATGTTCAATGAGAAGACAGCACGCGAACCGAACAGCGATCACAATTAAATGCATAAATGCAGCCTATTTCAGTCGCCTTACAAGAGTCAGTTCATGACATGCATGTGACCTTATCGGCTCTATTTCAATCTGCGTCGGAACCCGCGCCGAGCGCCCCTGATTAAGTGCGGCCTCTTCCGGAGCCTGTTGTCTCAATGGGACAATGGTGTTGCTGACGGGGCGTGCCGCTGGGCGCTTGTCGCCAGTCAAAGTGGTCTCTAAGCTGCGCGAAGGTGTTGGCTCAACGTCCGGAAACAAGAATGACCAGTCTCAAAGCCCTGGCTTCAGTCGGTATCATTGGCCTGCTTGTCGGCGGCCTGCCGGAAACCTCCTCAGCCCAGGATGATCTTGCTGAGCTGCTCGCACCCTTGCGCGAAGCGCAGGCTTTGCCGGCGCTTGCTGCGGCGGTCAGCCGGGACGGGGAGATCGTCGCCGCCGGAGCGGTCGGCACCCGGGTGCAGGGTATGGAGCTGCCTGTTACCGTTGATGACCGCTTCCACATCGGCTCGGATACCAAAGCCATGACGGCCACCATCCTGGGCAGCTTGGTGGAGCAGGGCGCTCTGCAGTGGGAGAGTCAGGTAGGTGAGGTTCTTGGCGAGCGCGTTGAGGACATGAACCCGGCGCTGGCCGAGGTGACTCTCACGCAGTTACTGTCGCATTCGAGCGGCATTCCCAGCGACACGGCTGAGTTCCTTGAACTCTATTTCTCTCCGGAAGCAGCGGAACTGAACCTCGTCGAGGCGCGACTGTGGGCGATCGAGCAGGTCAAGCAGGAGGCCCCGGTTGTGCCGGACGGTCCTTCGCCCTTCCAGTACTCCAATTTTGGCTACCTGATTGCCGGTGCGATGGCCGAAGCAGCGGCCGAGCGCCCCTGGGAAGCGCTGATCCACGAGGTGATCTTCGATCCGCTCGGAATGGAGAGTGCCGGGCTCGGCCCACAGGCCACACGTGGGCGCTATGACGCGCCGGTCGGTCATTTGGCGCAGGAGGACGGGGAGCTGACACCGATCCTCTGGGGCCCCGCGGCCGATGTGCCGGCCCTGCTCGGGCCGGCGGGTGCGGCGCACATGTCGGTGCTGGACTTCGTGCGCTGGGGCGCCTGGAACGCCGCCCCGGGGGATCCCAACCCTGCCATCGTAACGCGCAAGACTCTCGATCATCTGCATCGTGCCCAGGTGCGCACACCTCGTCGTGAGAACCCCCCGCCGGGCACGCCGGATCAGGGCGAGTATGCCATGGGATGGGGCGTTGTGACGCCGCCCTGGGCGGATGGGCCAAAGCTCATGCACAATGGCTCAAACGGCATGAATTTGGCGAAGATCCTGGTCGACCCTGAACGCGAACTGTCCATCGCCGTCGTCACAAACGCGCCGGGACAGGCAGCCGACGAGGCCGCCGAGCAGGCCTTGGAGCAGCTCTTTGCCCGCTATGGCCAGTGAGCCTGCTGCGCTTGGATGCAAAGGCCGCCGTCGCCGTGCCGGCAGGCGCGCCAGGATTTGGGTCGAGGCGCTTCTGATCGGGAGGAGGGCTGCGTGAGCTTGAAACTAGCTGCCGGGGCAGTGCTGTTGTTGCTGGCGTCTCTGAACGTCCCGGGTGTAGCGGCACAGGAGGCAAGCGGACCGCAGCCGGTCGCTCAGGCGATCGATGTTGCAGCCCTTATCGAAACGGTGATCGATGTCGAGCGGCCACCCACCGTGCAACTGGCTATTTCCGATGAGCACGGCACCTCGGTCATCAGCCTCGTGCGGCCGGAGCACCCGAATGCCGAGGATGAGGGCGCACGGGAACTGCGCTTCGCCTACCGCAGCATCACCAAGTCCTTCGTTGGCACCGTGGTGCTGCAGTTGGTGCAGGAAGGCGTTCTGGATCTCGATGCGCCGCTGGGCACCTACCTTGAAGACATTCCGGGAGGCGATGAGGTCACTCTGCGTCAGCTCGGGGCGATGCGCTCGGGTCTGCCGGACTATTCCGACAACCCCGCGCTGGTCGATGCATTGCTGGCGGCGCCAGAACGTGAGCCCGAGCGACGCGAGCTGCTGGAACTGGCGTTTGCGCAGGAGATCAGCTTTGCCCCGGGCACTGCCTACCAGTACTCGAACACCAACACGCTGCTGCTGGGGGCGGTCATCGAGCAAGTGACGGGCGAGCCCTGGCAGGCTGTCGTGCGGCAGCGGATCCTCGAGCCCCTGGGCCTGACATCCGTGCACTATGGCTTCAGTCGTGAAGAGCTTGCGGCGGGCGCGTTCCAACTGGAAGAGGGCGGCGCAGCGGAGCCGCTCCCCACCGTGGCCCCCGGCTGGTTCGGGGCTGCCGGCGCCCTCACCGGCACGCTCAGCGATCTTGTGGCCTGGGGAGAGGCCCTGGGCTCCGGCAGTCTGCTGGACGATGACATTCATGCGCAGCGGCTCGCCGCTTTCGGGCCTACCGACGACGACCCGAGCAGCCCCTACTATGACCGCTACGGCTTCGCCATGGGTGAGATTGGCGGCTGGATCGGCCACACCGGAGCCGGGCTCGGTTATCAGTCGCTGGTGATGTACGCCCCCGGGACTGAGCGAGTGGTGGCCATCCTGATGAACGGCACCGGCGAAAACCAGAATCTACCGGCCGACATCTTCCAGGCACTGCTGCCGAGCCTGAACGCGCAGTAGATGCGCAGCTTCTGCCGACGTGAGCGGGGCTGCGCTCGACCTCAGGACTGCGGCTTGTAAGCGATGGCCTCGATCTCGACCCGAATGTCGATCATCAGCCGGGACTCGGCCGTGGTGCGTGCGGGGGGATCCTGCGGGAAGAAGGGGGCATAGGCCGCGTTGAAGTCGGCGAAGTCCTCGGCGTGCTTCAGCCAGACCGTGGTCTTGACCACGTCCGAAAGGCTGCAGCCGGCCAGGGCCAGCGCGGCCTCGATGTTCTTCATCACCTGTTCGGTTTCGGCCTTGATTCCGCCGGGAACGATGGCTCCACTCTGGTCAACCGGCACCTGGCCGGAGATGAAGACGAAATCGCCGGCGCGTACGGCCGGGGAAAGCGGCACCTTGGCGTTGCCGAAGCATTGCTTGGTCATGGCGGAACTCCTTGTCTGTGCTTGATCGCGTTGTTGCGGGTTCAGTTGGACCGGCCGCGAGCGTCCACCGGCAGGGCGCCCAGAAGTGTGTCGCCTGCGGTCAGGAAAACGCGGTCGAAGAGGTTGGACACGACGCAGGCATGGTTGGGCAGGATGCGCAGCCTTTCGCCGACCTCCGGTGCCGTGGCGCATCTCGACACATCCAGATGCCCGTGCTCCTCGCTCAGCCCGTAGAGCCGGGCCTCCGGATAGGGCAGGACCAGTCCGTGACCATCCAGCCCCAGCAGGTCGGAGGTCAAAGATTTGGAGCCGGCGTCGAGGATGGCCCTGTCCGCCGTTGGCCGGCTGACGACGGTGGCCAGGACTGTCAGGGCGCACTGCTCGATGGTCGCGACACCACCGGCGACCAGGGAGCGGTCATTGTAGATGTAAGTTCCGGCCCGATATTCGGTGATCGGCGCCAATCCCTCGTCCGACCACATGTCCGGGCTGCCGCCGGAGGTGATGACCAGAACCTGGAGGCCGCGTGTTAGACAGGCGGCGCGGGCTGTCTCCAGGCGCTCGCCGGATTGCAGGCGCTGGCCGGCGGCGGGGTAGGTCATGAGACCGCCGAAAACCAGTCCGTCCGTTCCGTCTACGGCCGCGGCCAAGCTGGCAATGTCCTCCGGCTCGGCCAGCCCGCAACGGTGGGCGCCGGTGTCGCACTCCACGAAGACGCGAATGCTTTCGCCCGCACTGCGCGCCGCAACGGCTATGCCCTCCACGACCTCGGCACTGTCCGCCACGACGGCGAGACTGCTCCGCCGCGCGACGGCGGCCAGTCGGTCGAGTTTGGCCGGACCGAGTACGTTGGTGGTGAGGAAGATGTCGGTGATGCCGGCGGCGACCATGACCTCGGCCTCGCCCACGGTCTGCACGGTGATGCCGCGCGCCCCCAGTTCGATCTGGCGCTGCGCCCAGGCGACGCTGCGATGGGTCTTGATGTGCGGACGGTTGATCAGGCCCGCCGCATCGCAGCGCGCCTGCCAGCGGCGCAGGTTGGCATCCGCCACCTCGGCGTCCACCAGAACGGCAGGGGTTTCCAGCGTCTCCAGCGTTCGCTCCAGCGGCTGCAGCGCGGCAGCCAGCGGTGCGGGAAGGTCATCCTTGCTCCGGAAGGTCATTCGTCGAACCAGCCCTCCTTGAGATAGTGCATATATTCGAAGATCATGCCGTGCTTGCGCACGAAGGTCACTTCAAGGAAATCGCCGACGACGAAGGGCGGTATCAGCACCTCGGCGTCTTCCAGGTAGGGCTCCAGCGCCTCGACCCGGTAGGCCACATGGGGATTGTCCCGCACCGCGGCCGGTACCGTGCTGTCCTCCCGATAGCGCAGGAACTCGATGTGTTCCGGGTGCTTACGCGGGTTGGTGACCCAGACCTTGCTGTCCTCGACCCAGTTCTCCTCGGGTTGAGGTTCGGTGGTGGTGATCCCCACGTGATCGAATTCGTACTTGCGCATCATCCTATCCTCACCAGTTCACCGGTTCTTGCTGATTCCTCGGCGGCCAAGGTCGCCTCGAGAGCCGCCGTTGCATCTTCGGCCGTACCGATGGTGACAGCCTCGCCTTTCAGGGCGCAGGAGGCGAAGTAGTTGAACTCCTCGCGCAGGGCGCCGCCCCGCACGCCGTTGAACATCGGCCAGTAGGTGGTGTCCGGCGAGTGCAGCTTGTTGTCGTCGACGATCGCCAGGTTCGGGAAGGTATCTTGAATGTGGATGATGCCTTCGGAGCCGATGATCGACATGCGCTCATCGATATCGAAGGGTGTCTTTTCCGGCATGCACCAGACGGTCTCCAGCGTGGCGCTGGCTCCACCGGCGAAGCGGTACATCGTCTGGCCGATGTCCGGATACTTCAGCCCACGAACATCCACGGTCTGGGCATAGGCCGAAACGATCCGGTCCCCGGTCATCCAGAGCATGATGTCGGTGTCGTGGATGGCATCGCCGACGATGGGGCCGATTTTTTCCAGGATGGTGGGCGTCCAGGCGGCCGGGATATTACGGCGCGACGACAGAGCGACGATCTTGCCGATGCGTCCCTCATCGATTGCCTGCTTGGCCATGCGAAAGCGCGGGTTGAAGCGCACCACATGGCCGATGAAGAGGATGCCTTTCGCGTCCTTGGCGGCCGCGGTGATGGTCCGGGCATCGGCCACGGTGGAGGCAATGGGCTTCTCCAGGAAGACGTGCTTGCCGGCCTTCAGGGCATCGACGGCGGGTGCCGTGTGCTGATCCCACATGGTGCAGATCGACACCGCATCGATATCGGGATCATCCAGCATCTCGCGGTAGTCGCGATAGAGCTTGGAGACACCGAACTTCTTGCCCATCTCGGCAAGCCGCTCCGGGGTGCGGGTGCACAGGGCGGCCAGCTCCAGGTTCGGCACCCCGGCGATGGTTTCGGCGTGAATCTCCCCGAACCAGCCGAGGCCGATCACGCCCATTCGCAAACGGTCCATGGGAACCTCCTTCAGAAATCTTCCAGCGTGAGTTCGCGCGACATGACGATGTTTCCGGCGGTCAGGCCGCAGTCCACCGGCAGCGCAACGCCGGTTACGGCGCTGGCGGCATCGGAGGCGAGGAAGGCGATCACTCGGGCGACCTCCTCTGGCTCGACGATGCGGCCCAGCGGATACCAGCGCTCCAGACGCTTCAGGACCTCCGGATCCTTGGCTTTGCGCGCATCCCAGATCGGTGTGCGCACGGTTGCCGGCAGCACGCAGTTGGCGCGGATGCCGAAGCGGCCGTACTCCATGGCGATGGCCTTGGTCATGGCGATGATGCCTGCCTTGGCGGCGCTGTAGGCCGGGTCGCCCAGCGCGTAGAGGCCGTTGATGGAGCCGACGCTGACGATCGAGCCCGACCGCCGTTCCACCATCTGCGGCAGGACGGCATGGGCGCAGCGGTAGGCGCCGTTGAGATTGGCGTCGATGTCCTCGTCCCAACCGGCCGGGTCGGTCTGGCGCAGGGTGTTGTGGCGGGAAACGCCGGCGTTGTTGATGAGCAGGTGCACCGCGCCGAACTTGGCGAAGGCGGCCTCCACTGCTGGTGCATCCGACAATTCGGCGACCGCCGCGCGGCAGGCGATGCCGTCTTGCGCCAGCTCGTCGACTAGGCTTTTCACATCCGGATTGCGATCCAGCGCCGCGATCGCCGCGCCCTCGGCACCGAAGAAGCGGCAGAGCTGCCGCCCGATCCCACCGGCGGCCCCGGTAATGGCGACGGTTTTGCCTGCGAACTGTCCGCTCATGCTGAACCTCCCGGGGTCGTGCCTCCCAGGGCCTTGCCGATCCAGGCCAGGTTGCGCGGGCGAAGGTGGCCCCAATTGTAGAAGGCGATCTCCTCCACCCCACCGGCCTGCAGCGCCTCGACTGCGGCCTTCAGCGCGGCCGGTGAGTCGAAGTCCGGGTGCGCCGGGCGCAGGATGCCACGCAGCTTTCCTTCGCCTTTGAGACGGCGCTGGATGTCGAAGAGGTCGGCCTTCACGCGCTCCGGCCCGGCTTCGTAGAAGCAGGCCTCGACCAAGCCCGTCGTGCGCGCCAACGCCTGCAGATCGCTGCCTTCGTACCAACAGCCGGCGGTCGGACGGGCCACGGAGGGGATGACGGCCACCGTGGCATCCGGGCGCACGGCAGCGCGGATGTCCGCCACCAGCGAGGTGACGACGGAGGAACGGTAGTCCAGGTAGCGGCGCAAGTCCGCGTTCTCGACGAGGTCCGCCCGCCAGAAGGCCTCGGCCATGTCGTCCGGGTAGTCCAGGTCGCTCTCGAGGTAGCCTGTGATGTCTTCGGCAACTCTGGCTTTCAGTCGGCGGGCGTCGATGCCTTTCGCCTCCGCGCCGCTGACGCAGTGGTCGCAGAAACACAGGCCCAACAGGTTCTCCAGCCAGGCGTTCGAGTTCATCAGCGCGAACTCGTGATGATAGCCGTGGGCATAGGGCGTGAAGCCGGGCGATTCCATCGATACGCCGCTGACGGGATAGTTCTCGGTGACGTCGCGTGCCAGGCCGACAGCGTAGCGTCGCACTTCAGGCGCCGAGGGGCAGAGATTGTAGAAGTAGGGGTCACCGAAGGCATTGCGGACCACGGCCTCCGGATGCGCCATCCCCAGGGGGGTATTGTGCAGCAGCACCAGCCAGGCATTGACCGCCATCTCCCCCTGATCGGTCAGTTCGCGGAAGAGGTCGCGTTCCGCCACCAGGCTGTTGGCGACCGGCTTGATGGCGCCGTAGAGGTCCGGATCGGCGTTGAAGTAGACGGTGCCGTCCTCGGGGAAGTAGACCTTTCCCGTCTTGCCGTGGGGCCGCAGGAACTTGCCGGCATGATAGCTGCCGGCGAGGGTCACGGTGTCGAGCCCGAGCCCGCGGAAGGTCCGGGTGGCCTCGGCCACGCCGGTCTCCGCCAAGTCCCAGGCGTAGCTGTATATTGCCTTGTAGCTCATGGTTTCCTTCCCTCAGTGCCCGGCATTCCGAAGCAGGTGCGGCTCCTCGAAGGGCCGGCGGCCGAGCTCCATCGGCTTTCCGGCGAGATAGACGGCGAGCGGTTGCAGCAGGTGCGTCCCCTGGCGGGTCTCGCCGGCCACGTCCCGGAAGGGGAAGTCGCTGGCCTCGAGCTTGAGCACGGTGATGTCCGCCGGAGCGCCCACGCCAAGCTGCCCGTAGTCGGGTCGGTTGATCGCCAGTGCTGGCCGGTTGCTGGACATGCCGATCACATCCGGGAGCGGCAGGCCGCAGTTGAGCAGCTTGCTCATGGTGTGGAGCAGGTCGTAGCCGGGGCCTTCGATGGCGATGACGTGAACGTCCGAGGAGATCAGGTCGGGCGGGAAGCCGCGTTCAAGTGCCTGTTCCGTCGAGTGATAGCCGAAGGCGCCCATCCCGTGCGCGATGTCGAAGAGCACACCGCGCTCGCGCGCAGCCCGCACCTCCGGCAGCAGGTCACCGTCCGGCGCAAGTGCGGAGTTCGGTTCCGGCCTGAAGCAGTGGGTCAGGATGTCGCCGGGGCGCAGCATGGATACGACGTCGGCGTAGCTTGGCGGCGCCGTGCCGATGTGGGCCATGAGCGGGAGTTGCACGGCCTCGGCCGCCTCCAATGCCAGCTCGAGCGCACCCAGGCCCAGGTCTCCGGTGACAGGACCGCCGATGCGCACCTTCACGCCGACGATGCGGTCCCGGTTCTCCTCGATCTTCGCTACACAGCGGTCGACCGGCAGCATTTCGCGCAGGGTTGCCTCGCCGATGGAGACGCCCTTTTCGAAGCCGAAGATGCCGGGGAAGGAGACGTTCAGGAAAGCGAAGATGCGGTAGGGCGAATGGGCCATGACGTAGTCGCGAAAGCCGTCATAGTTTCCGGCACCTGCGCTGCCGGCATCGACCAGGGTGGTCGTGGCCGAACGGCGGGCGATCAGGCCGGGGTCGACGCTCAGCGACGTGGCCTTGTGATAGACATGGGTGTGGATGTCGATCAGTCCCGGAACGACCAGCGCCCCGGCGACATTCTCGACCTGAGCGCCCTCCGTGGGGAGGGCGGGGGACACGGCTGCGATGCGTCCCGCCTTGATTCCCACATCCAGTGTTTCGTCCAGGCCGTGCCGTTCATCGAGGACGCGACCACCCTTCAGTACGCGATCGAATGGCGCCGCGCCTGCCGCTTGGCTCATGGTATTGTCTCCGCTTGGTGTCAGGAAGGGCAGGGCCGGAAAACCGCGCACCTGCCCTCCTGCCCGAGTAGGCTGGCGGTCACGTCAGGTCGATCGCGCGCTCCTCCTTGATACTCTGCTCTGCCGCCAACACGATCCGCAGGCTGTTGACCGCAGCGTCCATGGACTCGCTTAGATCCAGGTCCTCCTGGATGGCGCGCAGGAAAAGGGCCTGTTCGCGATCGCAGAGTTCCTGGTGGCCGGGCTCATCAGCCATTTGGAAAACCTCGTCCTGGCGGGCAAAGTTCTTGTCTGCGTCCAACTCGGCGTGGTGGTATTGGATGGCATCTGTGGTCGTGTGCCGGTCGATGTCGGCAGAGTCCGAGATGCCATCCTCCTCGGCCTTGGCCTTGGACGGATCCGGCACGATCGAGACCGCGCCCTTTGGCCCGACCACGTCCTTCACGAAGAAGGCGACCTCGCTCATCATCGGCCCCCATCCGGCCTCGTACCAGCCGACCGATCCGTCATCGAAGGTGACGTGCAGGTGGCCGTAGTTCGGCTGGGCCGCGTCGTCCCAGAGCTTGGCGCCGATGCCATGCACCCGCACCGGCTTCGCCCCGGTGAGTTGGCACATCACATCCACGTAGTGGACGCCGCAGTCGACGATCGGGATTAGGCTGTCGATGAGGTTTTTGTGCCAGGCCCAGGCGGGCCCGCTGCTCTGCTGATTGAGGTTGAGGCGCATCACCAGCGGCTTGCCCAGTGTCTTGCCCAGTTCAATGAACTTGGTCCAGCTGGGGTGAACCCTGAGGATGTAGCCGAGCACGAGCTTGCGGTTCTTCTCCCGGGCCAGCCGCACCACCGCCTCGGCATCCTCGATGTTCGTGGCCAGAGGTTTCTCCATGAAGACATGGGCGCCGGCGTTCATCGCCTTCATGGCGTACTCTGCGTGGGTGTTGGGCCAGGAATTGATCGAAACGGCGTCGGGCTTGAGTTCTGCCAGTGCCTGCTCGAAATCCTCGAAGAGAGGGTAGCCCTGCAGCTCTTCCGGGATCTGCTTCGACTTGATCGTGCGGCTCATCAGCCCGACGATCTCGAAGCCGGAATTGCGGTGATAGGCGCTGGCGTGGGACGCCCCCATGTTGCCGAGTCCGACAACTAGGACTTTCACCTTCTCGGCCATGCATTCCTCCCTGGAGTTTCTTTGGGTTCTGTGACGGCGGGCGACCGGGACCGCCCGCCGTCATCATTTGTCGCAGTATTTAATCGGACACGGCCTGGTCAAAGAGGTGCGCCTGGATCTCTTCGACATCCACGGCCTCCAACTCTTCGGAGAGAGTGTAGGCTTCGGCATCGGCCTTCACCTGGTCTCTGTCGAAGTCGTTGGCTTCGGCAATCAACTCGTTGGTCACGTAGTCCTCCGCGTTCACGGCGCTGGAGATTTGACCAAGTTCGTGGATGGTGTCGAAGAAGACCTGCCAGGCTTCTACGTCGTGATCGCCCCAGCCGGCGCGCTGGTCCATGTCGCCGCGATAGACGTTGATCTGCTGCAGAATCGAGGTGGTGCCGAGCTCCGGACCGAGGTTGCTGGCAAGCGACGGGAACTCTTCGAACACGCTTTCCACCGCGGCACGCGGATTGTGGTAGGCGAATTCCAGACCCATGGCCCAGCCGCGCAGGTATTGCACGAGGAAGGCGCGGCGGTCAGCGTCTTCGAGGTCGGACTCGCGGACAACGAAGGAGTTGGCGAAGAGGGGTGAGTGCTGCACACCCAGCCAATACTCGAAGTCCAGACCCGTCGCGATCCACTCAGCGCGCAAGCCTTCCCAGCTGAGGGCCGCGTCGCCCTGGCCCGCCTGCAGGGCCGTGGCCCACGTCGGCCAGCCCGCCTCGACATACTCCACCTTGGAGATGTCGACACCCTGCACCGCCAACATGGGATCGACGATCGACTGCCAGGCCGCGGAGCCGAGAAGAACGGTCTTTCCTTCCAGGTCTTTGAGGTCGCTCGAGCCTTCGCCTTTGCGGAAGGCGAGGCTGAAGGTGTCGCGGGCGCCCATGTGGAACACCGACTTCAACGCCATGCCATTCTCGATGGCGAAGGAGAAGATGCCGGGGGAGGGGTAGCCCATGTCAGCCTGACCCACGTCCACAAACTTCACCGTGGCCGTGCCGTCCGATGGGCCGGGCTGGGTGTCAAACTCCAGGTCTCCGAAGTAGCCCATCTTCTTGCCGGCCCAAAGACCGTAGTCGTCGAGCACTTCCAGTGAGCCGCGGGGCGAGATCCAGGTGAAGCCGTCGTAGGTTTCCGCCGAGGCCGGATTAAAGCGTCCCAGTGCAGAGGCGGTGACAAGGCCACCGGCAGAAACTTGAAGGAAGGTGCGGCGGCCTATGCCGCTGGGCATCAGAAGCTTTTTCATATCGGTTATCCCCCTGTCAGGTGGTTGTTTGCTGAGGGCCCGCGCACCGGGCCGCCTGTTCTTCCGTCAGGTTGTTGTCACGCCTCCCAGCTCGCGTAGCGCTTGGCCAGAAGGAAAAAGATCATGTAGATCAGGATCCCCAGGAACGAGAGGATCAGCACGACCGCAAAGAACTGCGGCATCTGGATCATCGACGAATAGGAGGTCAGGCGGTTGCCGAGACCGAAGCCGCCGCCGACCATTTCCGCGCCCACTGCGGTCAGCAGGCCAAAGATCGAACCGACCATCAGGCCCACGAAGATCATCGGCAGCGCCATGGGCGCGCGGATCTTCCAGAAGATCTGCAGCGTGGAGGCGCCATAGGAGCGCGCGAGTGCGATCTTCGCGCTGTCGACCCGCCGGAAGCCCGTTGTGGCATTGATCATCACCATGGGGCCAGAAGCCAGCGCCACTGCGATGATGCGCGGCTCGTAGCCGAAGCCGAAACGCAGGATCAGCAAGGGCACCAGAGCCAGCATCGGGGTGGTGACGAGCAGCAGAATGTAGGGCGTGATGATCTTCTCGGCGAAGGGAAACTGGGTGATAACGGCGGCCAGAATGAGCCCGACCGTTGCGCCGATGGTGAAGCCCGAGATCAGCTCGACCAAGGTGTGGCCCAGGTGTGGGGCGATCAGGTGAAAGTCGGTCACCAATGCCCAGGCAATCTCGCTGGGACGCGGCAGCACGTACTGCGGCACGCCGAAGGCGAGCAAGAGCAGTTCGGCGCCGCCGATGACGAGGACAGCGACCAGCGCTATGATCGCGACCTCGCGTGCGGACTTGATGCCCGGGCCCGCAGCGAGTCCCGACATGTTGGCAACGCCGACCTCTCCCCCGCCATCCGGGGACTGCTTGAAATCGGGTATTGCGTCGCTGCTTGCCATCACACGCTTCCTCAAGAGGCCTTGGACAGGTTCGCGGCGTTCTTGCGGTTCCGCGCCTTGCTGATCTGGTCGCCGACGATCTCGCTCTTGATCGTGTGGGTCAGGTCAAAGACCTCCTTGGTGCCCATGATCTCAAGCGAGCGTGGTCTCTCGAAGGGAACCCGATGAATGTTCGCGATCCGCCCCGGACGCGCGCTCATCACCACGATCCGGTCGGACAGGAAGATCGCCTCGTCGATGGAGTGGGTCACCAGCACGATGGTGGTGCGGGTATCGAGGTAGATCTCCTCGATCAGGTGGTTCATCTCTTCCCGGGTGAAGGCATCGAGCGCACCGAAAGGCTCGTCCATCAGCAGCACGGAAGGCTTGAATGACAGGGCCCGCACCAGCGCCACGCGTTGCTGCATGCCGCCGGACAGCTCCCGCGGCATGCGTTGGCCGAAGCCCTCCAGCCCCACGCGATGCATCAACTGATCGATCCAGGCGGTGTCCGGCTTCGCGCCCTTGATCTCGAAAGGAAAGCGAATGTTCGCGACGATGGTGCGCCAGGGCAGGAGGTTGGCATCCTGGAACACCATGCTGATGTCCGGATGCGGGCCGTCGACCCGCTGGCCGTCGAGCGCGATCTCCCCGCTGGTGAGGTGGTGCAGGCCGGACATCGACCAGAGGAGGGTGGTCTTGCCGCTGCCTGAGGGGCCGACGATCGAGACGATCTCACCTTCCTCGACGGCGAGGGAGCAGCGGTCGATCGCCAGGAGGTCACCCGAGCGCGTGTGGTAAACCTTGGTGGCTTCCCTCACGTCCAGTTTGGGGAATTGGGAATCCCTCGCGGCCATGGTCCCTCGCGCTGCCCTGCTCAACCGTGCGCGACTTGCCCTTTTCCAGGGGTGATTTTCGCGCCGGTCATCGTTCGGAAATCAGTCTGTAACTATCCGACTTTCTGAGTCAAGCGATCTTGGGACCATGGGGCTATTTCCGCAATTTTCTGAGGTTTGCGCTCTTGCCTAGTTTGTAGGTTTCCTACATTCTGCATAAATCGGCGCGCCTGTGGCGCAGGGTGATCACGGCGCGATCACACTGCGATCACGGCGGTCGATCAGGTTTGAGCGGCTGAGAGAGGAGCCACTTTGAGTACCACCGAGGAGCAGCTCAACGGGCCATTGCCGGAGAACGGTCAAGGGGAGGCGTATGGGAAACCGATCCCGGATATCCTCTCCCTGATCAAGGACTCCTATGGCGAATTGCGACCGGCCGAACGACGGGTTGCCGATGCGGTGCTGGCGGATGTCACCTTCAGTGTCGGCGCTTCAAATGCCGAGATTGCACGGCGCGCCGATGTCAGTGAGCCGACGGTCACACGTTTCTGCCGTGCGATCGGCTGTGACGGGGTGCGCGACTTCAAATTGAAGCTGGCGCAAAGCGTGGTGGTGGGGCGCCTCTACCTGACTCCAATGGCGCCGGGCGAGCCCGGAGAAGATGGCTCTCCCCTGTGGAATGTGGTCTTCCAGGAAGTGCGCAATGCACTGAGCGCCGTTGAGCACAGCGTTGACCCACGTGCGGTGTTGAAGGCTGCAGACATGATTGCCAGGGCTGGCAAGGTCCTGGTGTTTGGCCTTGGGGGCAGCTCGAGCTTTCTTGCGCTGGAAACGGAGAACCGCCTGTTCCGCTACGGCATCACAGTTGCGGCCCATTCCGACCCCTACGTGATGAAGATGACCGCGTCCACGCTCAAGCGGAACGATCTGGTCATAGCGATCTCCGGCACGGGCCGTACCCGGGAGGTTGTGGAAGCGGTGGCGCTTGCCAAACACTACCGCGCCGGTGCCTTGGCGATCACCGCGCCGAACACGGATCTCGCCTCGACGGCGGATGTCGCGCTGACGGTGGATATTCCGGAGTATCCCGATCCCCTGAAGCCGACGGCGTCGCGCTACGCCTTTCTTGCCATCATCGACCTTGTTTCGACGGCCGTGGGCTACCGGCTCGATCCGCATGCGCGCGAGACGCTGCGCCGGATCAAGTACACCGTTCTCAATCACCGCCAGGGCAAGGTGCTAGAGCCGCTGGGCGACTGACCCGGCGGACGGCGATATCTGCCCAGTTGGAAAAGCTCGGAGGGGAAGCAATGCATGACAGGGTGGATGGCAGCGAAGCCGCGCGCTGGCTAAGTGGTCTGGGCGATGCCCTTGCGCGAGCGGACGTTGACGCCACGCTCGCGCTGTTCCACGACGACTG
This sequence comes from Aquibaculum arenosum, assembly GCF_029222965.1. GTDB lineage: Bacteria > Pseudomonadota > Alphaproteobacteria > Kiloniellales > DSM-21159 > Aquibaculum > Aquibaculum arenosum. Next base: position 17,916 of record NZ_JARHUD010000013.1, read on the forward strand.
CTATTGGCGCGATTTCGTGGCCTTTACCTGGAACGTGAAGACGGTTGAGGGTAAGGCAGCCCTTGCCGATATGCTGCGACGCACCCTTGCGCACACCACCCCCTCGGGCTGGCAGATCACCGATGCGGAGACGGTTTCCCCAACGGAAACCCGGCTCTGGTTCACCTTCACCACGGCTGTCGGCAAGGGGCTGGGCATTGCAACACTACACGACGGCCGGTGCCGCAGCATCCTGACCACGCTTCAATCGCTCGACGGCCATGAGGAGGCCAGCGGGCCGACCCGGCCGCTGGGCGTTCGGCACGGCGCGGACCGCAACCGCACGACCTGGGCGGAGGCGCGCGCGGCTGAACTCTCCGGCTTCGAGACAGGCCAGGACCCCTACTGCCTGATCATCGGGGGCGGGCAGGGCGGCATCATGCTGGGAGCCCGACTGCGCCAGCTCAACGTGCCGACGCTGATCGTCGAGAAGAACCCGCGGCCCGGCGACTCCTGGCGCAATCGCTATCGCTCGCTCGTGCTGCACGATCCTGTCTGGTACGACCATCTTCCCTACATCCCCTTTCCGGAGCATTGGCCCGTCTTCACGCCGAAGGACAAGATGGGCGATTGGCTGGAGATGTACGCCAAGGTGATGGAACTGGTGTACTGGGGCGGAACGGAGTGCGTCTCCGCGCGCTTCGACGAGTCTGAGCAGCGCTGGACCGTGGAATTGCTGCGCGATGGACGCCCGGTCACGCTTCGGCCAACGCAGCTGGTCTTCGCGACCGGCGCCTACGGTCCGCCGAAACGGCTGCAACTGGCAGGACAGGAGGACTTCCGGGGCGAGGTCCTGCATTCAAGCCAGTACAGCGATGGTTCCGGCTATGCGGGCAAGAAGGTCGTCGTCATTGGGGCGGCCAGTTCCGGTCACGATGTCTCGGTCGACCTCTGGGAAGCCGGAGCCGAGGTGACCATGATCCAGCGTTCGCCGACCACGGTGGTGCGCTCGGAAACGCTGATGAAGTTCGCCTTCGACATCTATTCCGAGGAGGCCGTCGCGCAGGGCATCGATGTCGATACCGCCGACCTGATGGCTGCGGCAACGCCCTTCGCCTTGCTGCCGCCCTCGCAGAAGGCCTTATACGATCGCATCCGGGAATATGACGCGGACTTCTACCGTCAGCTTGAAGAGGCCGGTTTCCTGCTGGATTTCGGCCCCGACGAGACGGGTCTGATGATGAAGGCCTATCGGACCGGCTCCGGCTACTACATCGACGTCGGCGCTTCACAGCTCATCATCGATGGACACATCCGGATCAAGGCGGGCGTCGAGATCGACCACCTGACGCCGAGCGGTGTTGCGTTCAGCGACGGCAGCGAGATCGAGGCCGACGTGATCATTCAGTCGACCGGCTTTCATTCGATGCACGAAGTGGTCGCGCAGATCGTGGACCGGAGAACGGCCGACCGCATCGGCCCCTGCTGGGGCCTGGGCTCGGGGACGCGCAACGATCCCGGACCTTGGCACGGCGAGCTGCGCAACATGTACAAACCGGTTGCGCAGCAGAACCTCTGGTTCCACGGCGGCAATTTGGCGCTCAGCCGCTTTTTCTCCAAGTTTCTCGCGCTGCAGATCAAGGCACGCCAGGAGGGGCTGGCGGGGCCGATCTATGGCGGCCCTTAGTAGATTCGAGCGGACGCCTGTCGCCGACATGAACTTTTTGTAATCTAGCCGCCACAGGCCGGTAATCGCTGTTGTCTTAGAACGGGGATCAGCGGCGTGGTTTTCCCCCAAGCGAGATACCTCATCGCTAGCTCTCCAAACTCCATGGAGGAGGCCAGTCTTACCCCCGGGCTGGCCTCCTTTTTTCTGTCGAGAGCATGGCCCGACTGGGCGGATGGCTGTGCTATGCTGGTCTTGGAGGTGACGCAATGCGTGTGCTGGTGGTGGAGGATGACGAGAAAACGGCCGACTACATGGTCAAGGGCCTGAGTGAGGCCGGTCATGTGGTCGATCGGGCCGGCGACGGGCATGAGGGGCTCTTTCTGGCCTCAGAGGGTGCCTACGATGCCATTGTTCTCGACCGAATGCTGCCGAAACTCGATGGCCTTGGTGTCCTGCAGGCGCTGCGCGCGGCCAAGGTGGAAACGCCGGTGCTGATCCTCAGCGCGCTGGCCCAGGTCGATGACCGTGTGGCGGGGCTGCGTGCGGGCGGCGACGACTATCTCACCAAGCCGTTTGCCTTTTCCGAGCTGATGGCCCGGCTCGAAGTTCTGGTGCGCCGCAGCAACGCGCCGGCTGTGGAGACGCGCCTGACGGTGGGCGATCTGGAAATGGACCTTCTGGCGCGGCGGGTGACGCGCGCCGGGCGGGGTATCGACCTGCAGCCGCGTGAGTTCCGGCTCCTGGAGTACCTCATGCGCCATGCCGGGCAGACCGTGACCCGCACCATGCTGCTGGAAGCGGTCTGGGACTACCACTTCGACCCACAAACCAACGTGATCGACGTCCACATCAGCCGCCTGCGGCAAAAGATCGACAAGGGCTTCGAGCGGCCGCTGCTTCACACGGTCCGCGGCGCCGGATACGCACTTCGTGCAGACGCATAGACTCTCCAGCAGCGGTACCTTCCGCTTTGCGCTGCTCTATGCGCTGCTCTTCGGGCTTGCGGCGCTGCTGCTCTTCGGCGGGCTCTACTGGTCCACCGCGGCGCTGATCGAGCGCCAGGTGGCGGACACGGTGGCCGCGGAACTGCGCGCACTTTCCGACCGCTACCGCAGCGAGGGCATGTCGGGCTTGCAGCTTGCGATCGAACAGCGCAGCGCCGCCGGCGCCGACCCGGAAAGCGTCTACCTGCTGGCCGATGCGGGGCTGCAGCCGCTGGCCGGCAATCTGCGCAACTGGCCGGAAGAGGCCGTGCCGGACGGCTCCTGGGTGCAACTCCAGCTCTACCGCCGCGACCAGGAGGGCGGGCCGGTGCTCGTCGGTGCCCGGGCCTTTCATCTGCCCAATGGCTCGCGTCTGCTGGTCGGGCGGGACATGGAGGCCCGGCGGCACTTTCAGACGACGCTGCTGCGCAACCTGGCCATCACGCTTGGTTTGACCTTGGTGATCGGGCTGGCCGGCGGTTTTCTCGTCAGTCGGCGCCTGCTCCGGCGGGTGGATGCGGTGACGGAGACGAGCCGCCGCATCATGGACGGCGACCTCACGCAGCGGGTGCCGTTGGATCGCAGCGGCGACGAACTCGACCGCCTGGCCGAGAGCCTGAACCGCATGCTGGAGCGCATCGAGGCGCTGATGAACGGGATGCGGCTGGTCACTGACAGCCTTGCGCATGACCTGCGCAGTCCGCTGACCCGACTCAAGGGACGGATCGAGCTCACCCTGCTGGGGCCGGACGATCCCGAGGCCTATCGTCAGGCACTGGAGCAGGCGCTGGCCGAGATCGACATCATCCAGTCCACCTTCAACGCGCTGCTTGCGATCGCCGAAGCGGAATCGGGGGCGTCGCGCACGCGTCTCGAGGCTCTGGCGCTGGATGAGATGGTCACGGATGTGGCCGAGCTCTACAGCCCCGTTGTCGAGGAGGCAGGCTTGACCTTGGAGGTGGGCACGCTGGAGCCGGTGCATGTGATGGGCCACCGCCAACTCCTGGCGCAAGCGCTGGCCAACCTGATCGACAACGCCGTGAAGTATGCCGGCGATGGCGGCCGGGTCGAGTTGGCATTGGCTTGCACGGACGGTCAAGCGGAACTGACCGTGCGGGACCATGGCCCCGGCATTCCCGAGGAGGCGCGCCAGCGCGTTCTGGAGCGCTTTGTGCGCCTGGATGCGGCGCGCTCGCTCCCGGGCAGTGGGCTGGGTCTCAGCCTGGTGGCGGCGGTGGCGCGGCTGCATGGATCCGACCTGCGCCTCGAGGCAGCGGAGCCCGGTTTGCGGGTGTGCTGGACCTTTCCATTGGCGCCCTCATAGGCCCGGGCAGCCTCTTGACAGGCCGTTTCGCAAAAACCACCTCAGTGACGTCCCCGGCGGAGGCCGGTTTCGGGTCCGCACGACAGGGGACGGGGCGCGATCCCATAGATGCGCCCGCACATTTCTGTATCGCTCAAGGAGGATATGGACTCATGCGTACTTTTGATCTTTCCCCCCTTCTGCGCGCCACCGTCGGGTTCGAGCGGATGATGGATATGCTCGACAATCCGGCTCGCTTCGACGAGGCGCCAAGCTATCCGCCCTATAACATCGAAAAGCATGGTGAGGATGATTATCGCATTACCATGGCTGTGGCTGGCTTTTCCGAAGAGGATCTCTCCATCACCGTGCAGGACAATGCCCTGACGGTGGAGGGCAAGAAGGAGCGCGACCAGGCCAAAGAGGGCAACTATCTGCACCGAGGCATCGCTGAGCGGGCCTTTCAGCGCAGCTTCCGCCTGGCCGATCACATCAAGGTGACCGGCGCGAAGCTGGAGAACGGCCTGCTGCACGTTGACCTCGTGCGCGAGGTTCCCGAGGCCATGAAGCCGCGCACCATCTCCATCGAATCGGCCGGGTCTGCCGGACGCACGCAGGTTCTGGAGAACAAGGCGGCCTAATCTTCCCTATCGTTCCGGGCCGGCGCAGCGCGCCGGCCCACCCCTAGCAACCCTCCCCAAGCCTTGCCGGCCGGGCATCCCAGTGATGCCCGGCCTTTTCTTTTGTTTGGTTCGTTGCAAGCGCAGGGCGTTCGGTTACTGCAGCGATCCTTGAGATAAAAATTGCGAGGCGTCGCAGTCAGGCAAGCAGCCTGTGGGCAGGCTGCGAGATTGCTGATAGAGAGCAAGACAGACCGGCCAGCAGAGACCGGCAGCAAGGGGAGGGCGTGCATGACGCAGGCAAGAGGCAGACGGCGCGAGGGCGGGCGCGTACGCAGAACCGTTGGCGGGATCAATCAGCTCCCCTGGCGCGCCCTGGAGAACCATCAGGCGCCGATGGATCTGCTGGACCAGGAAGCGCTGGAGGCCATCCACACCGCGTCGCTGGAGATCCTGGCCGAGGTCGGGTTGGATTTTCTGCACCCGGAGGCACTCACCATCCTCAAGGAGGCCGGGGCCGACTGCGAGGCCGGCAGCCAGCGGGTGCGTTTCGATCCGGCACTGGTGGAGGAACTGGTCGCCAAGGCGCCCGCGCGCTTTCGCCTGCACGCGCGCAATCCCGCCCACAATCTCCAGATAGGCGGTTCGGCCATGGTGTTTTGCTCCGTGGCCAGTGCACCCAATGTGAGCGACCTGGTGGGCGGGCGCCGGCCGGGCAACTATCAAGACTTCTGCGATCTGGTGCGCCTGATGCAGGCGCTCAACATCGTGCACCTGTTTGGCGGCTACCCGGTGGAGCCGCAGGATCTACCGCCGGAAACCCGGCACCTCGATGCCCTGCAGGCCCTTGGCACGCTCTCCGACAAGGTCTTTCATGCCTATTCGCTGGGGCGAACCCGCATTCTCGATGCGCTGGAGATGACCCGGATTCTGCGCGGCATCGATGAGACGCAGCTTGCGCGCGAACCCAGCCTTTTCACTGTGGTCAACTCCTCCTCACCCCTGCGGCTCGATGGGCCGATGATCGAGGGCATGCTCGAGATGGGGCGACTGGGCCAGCCCGTGGTGCTCACCCCCTTCACCCTGTCGGGCGCCATGGCACCGGCCAGCCTCGCCGGCGCGCTGGCGCTGCAGAATGCCGAGGCATTGGGGTGCATTGCCTTTGCCCAGGCGGCCAATCCGGGTGCGCCTATGGTCTACGGCGGCTTTACCTCGAACGTAGACATGAAGTCCGGTGCCCCGGCCTTCGGCACACCGGAATATGCGAAGGCCGTGCTGGTGGGCGGGCAGCTTGCACGACGCTATGGCCTGCCGTATCGCAGTTCGAACGTGAATGCTTCGAACTGCGTCGACGGCCAGGCGGCTTATGAGTCGATGATGTCGCTCTGGCCGGTGACGCTCGCGCACAGCAACATGGTGATGCACGCCGCCGGCTGGCTCGAAGGGGGACTGGTGGCCTCTTTCGAGAAGGTGGTGCTCGATGCCGAGATGCTGCAGCACATGGCCGAGTTCCTGCAGCCGCTTCCGGTCAATGAGGAAGAGCTGGGGCTCGAGGCGGTGCGCGATGTCGGGCCCGGTGGCCACTTCTTCGGTACGGCGCACACTCTGGCGCGTTATGAGCAGGCCTTCTACGCGCCCATCGTGAGCGACTGGCGCAATTTCGAAACCTGGCGTGAGGCCGGGGCGGAGGATGCCACCCAGCGGGCTCACCGCCTCTACAAGCAACTCCTGGCCGATTTCGAGCCGCCGCCGCTGGATCCTGCCATCGCCGAGGAGCTGGAGGCCTTCGTGCAGCGCCGCAAGCGCGAAGGCGGTGCCCCGCCGCTGTGATGACGGTGTCGGTGCTTTACTGGGGGTGTGACTGCAATGGTGGCCGCGGCAGGGCAGAGGCTGCGCCGACGGTCTCGCTCGAACTCGGTAGCGGTGCCAGGTCGAAGAGCCCGGGGTGCACGATCCGCTCTTTCGGCCAGAGCAGGTAACGGGCCGCGATCTCAGCATAGCCGGAGAAGCGATAGCCGCCATTGGCTGCCAGCAGCCGCGCCTTTTCCTGGCGCCAAAGCGCGGGCAGGCGGAACCAGGGTTCGTTAGGTTGAGCGTGGTGCAGGGCGTGCAGGTTGTTGTTCAGATAGAGCAGCGCCATCGGCGCGGCGGCCTCCACGACCACGCTGCGCTCGGACACCGTGGGGCGTGCCTGGTGCTCGGCAAAGGAGCGCAGCAGTGTGAGAGCCGTGCCGGGATAGACGAAGAGCAGCAGATAGCTGAGTGGCGACAAGCCACAGACACCAACAACCCAGCCCAGAACCAGCCCGCTGCCAAGCAGATTGAACAGCCAGGCGCGCCACAGCAGTGAACCGCTGACAAGGGCGAGGATCTCGCCCCACAGGAAACGCCCAACCACCAGCGGCGGCCCCAGAACCAGACGGCCCAATAGGCAGTTGTTGATCCAGAGCAGCGCCTGCCGCGCCTTGCCGGCACTGGCCCAGCGCTCCGGCGTCAGATACCAGGACTCCGGGTCGTCCAGCGGGTCAGTCAGGCGTTCATCGTTGTGGTGACGGATATGGCTGCTGCGATAGATGTCGAAAGGCAACCAGAGGCCAAGGTTGGGCAGTATGAGGAGGCGGTTGAACCAGTCATAGCGGCTGGGATGGCCGTGCACGATCTCATGCTGCAGCGAGCCCTGCCAGGCAACCAAGTATCCGCCCAGCAACGCCAAGCTCCACCAGGGAAGCGGATCATGAAACCAGGTTACAAGCCCAAAGGCGCCATATATCGCCAGTGCAACCAGCAGCGTCGGCCAGCCAAAGGGGCGCCGCGTGCTGGAGGGGCTGCCAGACTGATGTCGGCCTGATTCGAGGGGGTGTGCTGCGATGTTCATGATGGGCTACGTAATGAGACAAGATGTCCGTTTGTTGAATTAATGCCGCGTGTGTTGATTATATACAGCATACGGCGTTGGCGTGCAAGGGTGCGCTGCTGTTCGCTGGCTTGGAGCAGGGGACGTTCTGTGCTGCGGTATGGGGAGGTGTTCGGAGTCATCTGGTCCGGTGTGAGGACGAGCCTTCAGGGGCGGAGCTGATGGAAAGAGAAGAAACGGTCGAGCAGTTTCGCTTGAGACTGCTCGAAGTTCTGGAGCAATCGGGTCTGAACCGGGCCGCCTTCGCGCAGCGCATCGGCCTCGATCGCTCGACGCTGACCCAGCTGCTTTCGCCCGAGAACCAGCGTCTGCCGCGGGCGGAAACCGTGGTGGCCATCGCGCGGCAAGCGCAGGTGAGCTGCGACTGGCTGCTGGGCGTGAGCCAGGACGCGCGGCCCGGCGCCGAACTGGTCCAGGCCGCGATGGAGATCGAGGCAGGCGCCGGGAGCCCGCTGGATGCCAGACTGCAGCGCTGGCACGCGGAGGCTGCCGGCTACAAGATTCGCTATGTACCGACCACGCTGCCCGACCTGCTGAAGACCGAAGCGGTCATACGCTATGAGGTGGGGGAGGATGGCTTGGTACACGACCGCCAGCGCGAGCATGCCGAGGCGCGGCTCGCGTACAGCCGTCGCCCGGAAACCGAGATGGAGGCCTGCTGCGCCCTGCAGACCGTGGAGGCTTTCGCCCGTGGCGAGATGATCTGGCGCGACCTGCCGGTGGCCGACCGGCGCGAACAACTTGTGCAGATGATCGAACTGGTGGACGAACTCTATCCGACCTTCCGCTGGTTCCTCTATGACGGGCGCCGGCGCTTCGCCGCGCCGATGAATGTCTTCGGGCCGAAGCGGGCGACGCTCTACATCGGGGACATGTTCTTCGTCTTCAACGCGACCGAACAGATCCGCGTGCTCACGCGCCACTTCGATGATTTGATCCGTGCCGCCGTGGTGCAGCCCACGGAAGTGAAGGGGTTCCTCGGCGATCTGCTGCAGGATCTGGATAAGGGCCGGAAAGGCAGGCAGGCAAAGGCATGACCTCCACAACCCACAACTATCGCGGGGGCTGCCACTGTGGCGCCGTGCGCTACGAGACCGACGGTCCTTTGCGTCCCGTCGTCTATTGCCACTGCCGGCAGTGTCGACGGATTCACGGGCACTTTGCAGCCTATAGCGCTACGCCGCGCGCTGCGTTGCGCTTGCTGGAGAGCCGGGGATTGCGTTGGTATGCCGCCAGCGCACATGCGCGCCGCGGCTTCTGTGCGGAATGCGGTGCGAGCCTCTTCTGGGAGCCCAAGAGCGCGGACTATGTTTCCCTTGCCGCCGGGTCTCTGGAGGAACCCACGGGCTTGGGGGCAGAAGCGCACATCTTCGTTGCCGACAAGGGCGACTACTATGAAATCGCGGATGGACTTCCGTGCCACGCTGGGGCGCCAGACGATAGCCTGCCTGGGCTGAGCGTCGCGAAGACGTGAGCCTGTCGCCCATGCCGGGACGCCGCAGCGGCGGGTTGCCCATGTACGATCTGCCGGAACTGATCGGGCAGACCGATGCCTGGTGGCTCGGGCTGGTGCATCACCTGGAAGCGGCGGGGCTGAAGGGGCTGCCTGAGCGACCCTGCCGGCCGGATGCGCCGGAGGAACTGTGGCTGGCGCAGGATCTGGCGCTCGCCCAGACCTGTGGCTATCCCCTGACCCATGCCCTGGCGGGCCGCGTGCGCTATGTGGCCACGCCCTGTTACGGAGCGCCCGGCTGCGAGGGCCCACTGTATTGCAGCGCCATCCTGGTGCATGCGGATGCGAGGATCACAGGTCTGGCCGACCTGAAGGGGCGCCGCGCCGGGGTCAACGACTGGCACTCCCAGTCGGGCATGAATGCGCTGCGCCACAGCCTGCTGCCCTACGCAGGGTCGGAGCCGTTCTTTCGGGAAGTGCGGGTTACCGGCAGTCACCGCGCCTCCCTCGCTGCGCTGCAGGCGGGGGAGGTGGATGTGGCCGTGGTGGATTGCGTCACGCTTGCGCTGCTGACGCGCTGTGCGCCAGCCGAGACTGAGGGGCTGCGCCGCCTGGCCTGGTCAGCGCCGGCACCGGGCTTGCCGCTTGTCACCCGCGCCGCGGCTGGAGACGCGGAACTGGAAAGCCTGCGCAGGGGCCTGGCTGCCGCCTTCGCCGACCCGGTGCTGGCACAGCACCGGGCGGCTTTGGGCCTGACCGGGTTGGTAGTGCTTCCCTTAGAGTCCTACGACGTTATTCCGGCCATGGCCCAAGCAGCGCCTCAGGATTTCTGGGGATAACCCAGCGTCTGCAGCGCTACCTCGATCTCGCCCAGAATTGCCGGGTCGTCGATGGTGGCCGGCGGCGTATAGGTCTCCGCATCGGCGATCTTACGCATGGTGGCGCGCAGGATCTTGCCCGAGCGTGTCTTGGGAAGCCGCTGGACAACGGTGGCCGACTTGAAGGCCGCCACGGGGCCAATCTGCTCACGCACCAGTTTGATGGCTTCGGTGACAATCTCCTCTTCCGGGCGATCACAGCCGGCGTTGAGCACCAGGAAGCCCACGGGCAGCTGCCCCTTGAGACTGTCGTGCACACCGATCACTGCGCACTCCGCAACGTCCGGATGGGTCGCAAGGGCTTCCTCGATCGCACCGGTGGAGAGGCGGTGGCCGGCCACGTTGATGATGTCATCGGTGCGGGCCATGACGAAAACGTAGCCGTCTTCGTCGAGGTAACCCGCATCGCCGGTCTGGTAGAAGCCGGGATAGGTCGAGAGATAGGTCTGCTCGAAGCGCTCGCGCGCGTTCCAGAGCGTTGGGAAGGTGCCTGGCGGCAGTGGCAGCTTGCCGACGATGGCGCCGATGGTGTTGGCCGCCACCTCCTTGCCTTCGGGATCGAGCACGCGCAGATCCCATCCTGGGACCGCGCGGGTGGGGGAGCCCGGCTTGACCGGCAGCGCTTCGATGCCCATGCAGTTGGCTGCGATGGGCCAGCCGGTTTCCGTCTGCCACCAGTGGTCGATCACCGGCACCTGCAGCTTGTCCTGGGCCCAGAGCAGGGTGTCGGGGTCGCAGCGCTCGCCGGCCAGGAAGAGGGCGCGGAAACGCGAGAGGTCGTGCTTGGCGATGAGCTCGCCCCGCGGGTCCTGCTGGCGGATGGCGCGGAACGCGGTGGGCGCAGTGAAGAGAGTGACCACGCCATGCTGGGCGATGACCCGCCAGAAGGCGCCGGCATCCGGCGTGCCCACGGGTTTGCCTTCGTAGAGGACGGTCGTGGCGCCGTGCAGCAGCGGTGCGTAGACGATGTAGCTGTGGCCGACCACCCAGCCGACATCAGAGGCCGACCAGTAAACCTCTCCCGGCTCGATGTTGTAGATGTTCTTCATGGACCAGGGCAGGGCGACGGCGTGGCCGCCGGTGTCGCGCACGATCCCCTTGGGCTGTCCCGTCGTGCCGGAGGTGTAGAGGATATATAGGGGATCGGTGGCCGCGATGGCCACGCAGTCGGCAGGGGGTGAACCACTCACCGCCTCCATCCAGTCCTCGTCGCGCCCTGGCTGCAGGCTGCAGTCCTGCTGCGGGCGGCGGAAGATCAGGCAGCTCTCCGGCTTGTGCCGGGCTTCCTCAATCGCCCGGTCGAGCAGCGGCTTGTAGGCCACCACCCGCTCCCCTTCGATGCCGCAGGAGGCGGAGAGCACCAGCTTGGGCGCGCAGTCATCGATGCGCTTGGCCAATTCATGCGCGGCGAAGCCGCCGAAGACGACCGAGTGCACCGCTCCCAGTCTGGCGCAGGCCAGCATTGCCATGACCGTTTCCGGGATCATCGGCATGTAGATGATGACACGGTCCCCCACGCCCACGCCGCGCGCCTTAAGCGCACCTGCCAGCTCCGCCACGCGGTCACGCAGTTCGCGATAGGTGAAGCGCGCCACGGTGTTGGTGACCGGGGAGTCGTAGATCAGGGCGCACTGCTCACCGCGGCCGGCTGCGACGTGGCGATCCAAGGCGTTGTGACAGGTGTTGATGCGGCCGCCGGTGAACCAGCGATAGTGCGGTGCGTCGCTGTCATCGAGCACGCGGTCCCAGCGCTTCTCCCACTCCAGCGCCTCCGCGGCCTCGGCCCAGAAGCCTTCAGGGTCGCGCAGGGAACGGGCATGCACTTCGTCGAACTCACCCATGGCCAAGGGTCCTCCCGGGGTTGTTTACCTCTTGTCCTGGAGTGTTGCGCAAAAGGCCGGCCGGGTAAATCGGCATAACCAGTTCGGAGTGTGAGCAGGCTGGTGCTGCTTGCTTACACCTCGATGCCGGCCTGTAGCGCCAAGCGCACCAAGTGGGACAGGCTTTTGGCGCCCATCTTGTCCATGACCCGGCTGCGGTGCACTTCCACAGTGCGTGCCGAGATGCCGAGTTCAAAGGCGATCACCTTGTTGGGCTGCCCGAGAACGAGCTGCTCCAGCACGTCGCGTTCGCGCGGCGTGAGGCTGTCCAGTCTCTCGACGACCTCAGCTCGTTCTTTGGTACGCCCCTGGCGCTCCTTTTCATAGGCCATCATGCGCCGTACGGCTTCCAGCAGGAGTGACTCCGTCAGGGGTTTCTCGATGAAGTCGAGTGCACCCGCCTTCATGGCACGCACCGCGATGGGCACGTCGCCGTGGCCGGTCATCACCACAACGGGCAGTTCCGATCCTTGCTGGCGCAGGCGGTCGAGCAGTTCCAGCCCGTCCATACCCGGCATGCGCACGTCGAGCAGCAAGCCACCGCGCAGGGTGGGGCTCCAGGCGTCGAGAAAGAGTTGGGCCGATTCAAAGCCGATGGTGGTGTAGCCCTCGACCTCGAGCAGCACGGCAAGCGAATCCCGCACCGCCGGGTCATCATCGACAATGTAGATGGGATGGTCAGTCATACGTCGCAGCCCGCTTGTCCATTACTGGAAGGGAGACGCGAAAGCGTGTGCCGCCTCCCTCGACCGGTTCCGCCCGAATCTGCCCCTGGTGGGCGTCCAGTATGGAGCGGCAGATCGACAGTCCAATCCCCATACCGTTAGCCTTGGTCGAAACAAAGGGCATGAAGAGCTGGTCGGCCACCTCGGGATCCAGTCCTGGCCCGCTGTCGCTCACGCTGAGCTCCACGTTATCTGCTGTGGTGCTGGTTGAGACCAGCAGACTGCGGTGGTCCACGGCCTGTAATGCTTCGATGGCGTTGCGCACAAGATTGAGCACAACTTGCTGCAGCTGGGTTGCGTCGGCGAGGACCAGCGGCAGGTTCTCCTGAAGATCGAAACGCACCTCAATGGCCTCTTCCCGTGCGCCGATCAACGCCAAGCCGGAGGCCTCGCGCACCACCGCATTAAGGTCGGTGGGTTGGAGCTCGCTCTGCCCTCTTCCAATTAGTTGCCGCAGTCGCCTTACGATCTGTCCGGCGCGCTCGGTCTGCTCCACCGCGCGGTTCATCAAGCCAATGATCCGCTCGGCCTTTTCATCCTCTACGCCGTCCAGCATGCGCCGGCTGGCGTTCACGTAGTTGGCGACGGCGGTCATCGGCTGGTTGAGTTCGTGCGCGATGGCGGACGCCATCTCGCCCAGTTCGCTGATGCGGCCAATGCGATAGAGGTGGTGCTGCAACTCTTGCGCCCGGGCTTCGCTGCGGCGGTTCTCCGTCATATCGATGCCGGTGGTCACGAGATAGTGAGGAACGCCCTTGTCGTCCTGAATGGCGGCGGTGGACCAGGAGACAAGCCGGACTTCGCCGCCCTTGCAGAGCAAGCTGCCCTCCCAACGGTTGGGCACCTGTGCGTCGAAGGGGCCGCGCTGCAACAGGCCGTGCAAACTGGTGTTCGCGTCGGGGATCAGTTCGAGAATGCTGCGGCCGACCAGTTCGCCGGCGCCGTAGCCGGACAGGCGCTGGCAGGCGGCATTGCTGCGCACCACGCGGCCTTGTTGGTCGAGGACGACAACCAGGGCCTGGGTGGTGTCCAACATCGCTGCAATGAAGTTGCGCTCGCTCGCTACGGCCTGTTCGGCGGCCACGCGTTCGCTCATGTCATGAATGAAGCCGGTGAAGAGCCGTTGCCCGGCCTGGGTCACCTCGCCCACCATGAGGTGGACCGGGAAAACACTGCCATCCTTGCGTTGTGCCTGAACCAGTCGCCCCAGGCCAATGATGCGCTTTTCCCCGGTGCGAAGATAACGCTCAAGATAGCCGTCGTGCTTCTCCCGGTCAGGGGACGGCATCAGCATGCTGACGTTACGGCCGATCACTTCGTCGGCGCGGTAACCAAAAAGCTTCTCGCCCACCCGGCTAAAGGACTGGACGATGCCTTTCTGGTCGATGGTGATGACGGCATCGGCCGAGGTTCCGATCACGGCCTCCAGGCGTGCGCGCTCTTCACGCAGTCGTTCGTCCTTGCGCGTCCAGAGCAGGCCGAGCGTCGCCGTTGCCCAGATGGCAACGAGTGTCAGCAAGCGGTTGCTGAGGCCAAGAAAGGTCGCTGGCGTGGATTCCGGCGCTGTCGCCATCACGATGTAGCCGACCAGAGTCAGCGCGGAGGCCGTGGTGGCGGAGGCAATGATCGCCTGCCGCCAGGGCAAGAGACTCGCCAGCATCACCGGCAGCACGTAGAGCACGCCGACGGCGACACCCATCTCCGACAAAAGGTCAAACACGAAAGTGACCAGCAGCGCCAAGCCTGCCAGTCCAGCAACCACGGCGGGTTTGGACTGCCAGCCGTGTGTGCGCTCATGTGACAGGCCCATGCAGGCGTTCCCTCGTTTGAGGCTTGCCATGCCACGATAGGCGGCTTGCCCGGAAGCGACAATGCTCCGCAGGCTGTCTACGGGCCTCGCGGAGGCGCCTGCAGGCTTTGGGTAAAATGAAGGGGCAGGGTCGCTGGTGAACCGATCTAAGGGAAAACCCTTAGTGGTCATTCCCAACTATCGGCATGGTTTGTCCGCTGGTTATCCCTGACGATGCTCATGCAGCCAAATGTCCAACGGGAAAAGGACCAGCACCATGGCCATCCAGCTTGCCAGCGTCAGTCCCAGTGAGATTGACCCCCTTCCCGTATCCCTTCCCCAAAGGAGCATGCCGCAGCGCACGGACGCCGAAGCGGGCTGTGCGCTTTATGGTAGTCTGGGCCTGGAGGATCGTCGGCGGCTGCAGTCGCACAGCGCGCCCGTCGAACGACGGGCCGGCACCCTTGTCTTCGAGGAAGGCGACGATGCCGCGCACATCTATATTGTCGCGGCCGGTGTGGTGCAGGAATACAAGATGATGCCCGATGGCCGGCGCATCATCACCGCCTTCCACTACCCGGGTGAGCTCGTTGGCTTGACCTTCGGCGCCCGTCATAGCTGCTCCGCCGAGGCAGCCACGCACGCTGTTCTGCGCCGCTTCTCCCGGCAAACCCTTTCCGACTTCAATGATCGCTTGCCGGGCTTCGGCCAGGGACTCCTGTCCCACCTCAGCGATGAGCTTTCCGCGGTGCAGGGGCGCCAGCTTCTTTTGGGACGCAAGACCGCCGTGGAACGGGTCGCCTCTTTCCTGCTGGAGCTCGCCGAGCGGGCGGCCCGCAATGGCGATTCCACCACCTATCTCTGGCTGCCCATGCGCCGTGAGGCCATTGCGGATCATTTGGGCCTGACCCTGGAGACGGTAAGCCGCGTCTTCTCCCGCCTGCGCCGCGAGCACCTGATCTCGACCGAGCGCAACGGCTGGATCGAATTGCTGGACCCAGAAGCCCTGAGCGAGATCGCCGAGGGGGATTAACCGATCGATCCCGACCGAAAGGGAGCGAGATTCCTTTCGCTTCCCCGGTTGCTACGCAGTAGTACCCCCTTCGCATAGCTTGTGCCTGCGCGCCGCTGGCCTGACCCTGATCCTGCTTGAGGCAGGTTCGGAGAGAGGCGATGCGCCGTCTGCTGACGATGTTGGCACTTCCCGTTATTCTGGCTGCGCTTCTGCCTGGAACAGTCGAGGCGCGCCGCCTGCTCCAGGATGGCGCCATCGAGGCGCATGTTGCCGACGGCGAGTGGTGTGCGGAGCGGATTTACGTCGAACTGCGCACGCCTGTGCGAGAAAGCTTTGCCGGCGATGCCTTTCAGGTGCGTCGTGCCGTGGCGATCCTGGGCAGTTTGCTGCCGCTGGAGTGTCCTCAGGCCCGTGAGATGGAGCTGGTCGGCACGGTCGGCGGCACGCCGGTGTGGCGCGCGGCTGCCGGAGCCGCCTCTGGGGAGTTGCGGGTGTTGTCGACGCCCGCTCAGGGCGATCTGGTGCCGCTGGACGAGCGACAGCGCACGCTGGAAATCCAGAGCACTCTCAACAGCCTCGGCTTCGATACCGGTTCACCCGATGGCATGGCCGGGCCGCGCACTCGAGCGGCGATCCGCGCCTGGCGGGCGTCGCGCGGACTGGCAGGAAGCGACAGGCCCTCAGCCGACGTGCTGCTCGCCCTGCGACGCGAGCGCGGCGCAGCCTCCGAGGCGCCGGAAGAGGAACTGGCGGAGTTGGCAACACGCCCGCCGGCTGTCATCTCACCCGTCGCCGAAACGGGTCCTGTGACGGCTCCGGTGCCGACAGCACCGACAGCTACACCTGCTCCGGCTGCGTCGGGCAAGCTCCAGGACTTTGCGGCCGCTCACAATCTCGTGCTGGTCAACGGTCGAGTAGCGCTGCCCGCCGGACATTGGTCGCCCCAGCGGATAAAGCAGAGTGAGCCTGCTGGACTGCTGGACCGCTTGGCCCTGCGTGCTGCGCCGGAGATGACGGCTGACGACTCCGCAGCCTTAGCCTACCTCGAAATGCTACCGCGCGAAGTGCGACGGCGCATCATCAGCGGCGCATTGACCGAGATGACGGAGGGCCAGCATCGGACCCTGGAGATGCGCGCCTGGAGCCTTAAGACCTGGGATATGCGGCGTCTCGGACTAAACGAATTTGAGTATCAGCGATTGCTGCAGGGCTATAGAAGCGAGGGGCAGCCCAGGCTGATTTCCGAAGCCCCTGAACTGCCGCTGCCGGCGCTGATCGTATGCGGCGGTGAACTGGGAAATTATGATTTCGAGCAACAACGCTTCACTCTGGAACACAGTTGCGCCGACGTGAAAACTGGGTCGCAGCGGGTCTACGCCCAGCTTTTTCTTGCTGGTGCTCCCACCCACATTGACAAGACGCCGGAGGAAGCAGAGTTGCTCCGCGTTCGGCTCGAAAATGGAAACCGGCTCTATGCGGCGGTTGAGGTACAGATCGTTGGCATTGCACCTAAAGAGCGGCGGAACAATGCGTTTGATCTTACGCTCTCTCCCCAAACCCTCATTTTCTACGAAGACGCAGAGCTGCAGGTTGAGCTTGCGCGTGTTGGTTTCGATGCAGGCCCAGAACAGCTTGTGGCGGACGGGCCGATGCTCGACCCGCGCCGTCTGATCGTCAAGAACGACCGCCGCTGGGAGGGTAAGGATCGAGAGCTGTTGGAGCATCATCTCGCGATGCTGGCTCTGACAGTTGCTCCGGGCATCCTAGATTCAGATGAAGGCGCTTTTAACTACATGGCGCGACTCAACGCCGAGCAGAAGCGACGTTTGGCTGAAGCAGCGGGTGTCGATTACGAGACGATCTTCGGGAAAGGCGACCGGGTTGCGCAGCAGGTCCGATACAATCTCGACGAATTTGCGCGCCGACGGCTGCTCCAAGCCTTCCGCGAGGAGTTTTCAGCGCACCTTCTAGAGGTGACGCCCGAGTTGCCGCTGCCCCTGCTGCTGTACTGCGATGTGGGTCTAGGCGAGTACGATTTCGAGCGATCGTTCTTTCCATTCTTCCAACCTTTGGACAGCTCCTGCAGCCAACTCAATGCTTTTCGCGAAAGCGGCTTCAGGACGGTTGTCCCCCTGGATGGCGCGCCTTTGGGCATTGCCGTTGGTATGGATGAGGCGGTGTCCTTCCGCGACGAGCACCTGATCGAGCGGAGACAGGTGGGAAAAAGGGTTGTAACCGGACGTCCAACTGCCCGCCTGGGCATCGAGATGTCACTCTCGACGGTGTTCCCAAGCAGTGAGCAGAGGATCCGACACCAAGTCTTCAACGCAGAGATCAAAGTTGAAGGCATCGTGCTGTTCTCGGCCACCGACAGCGATCGAACCACGCCGCTGCGCAGACTGGACTTCCAAGTCCATGACCCGGCTTCGGTAGCGTCAGAGCCGCTTGAAGTACCGGAACTGACCGACAGCGCAACGCTCATGCTTGCGATGCTGAAAGCGGGATTGCTCGAACCATCCGGCGAGGATTGGCGGCAATGGGCGGGTGCCAGGGTCCGGGCGGAAGCGGGAGGTAAAGAGGCCATCTGGCCCAGCTTCTTTGGTGGCAGTATCGAGGTGCGGGGGCAGGGCGGTCCGGAAAATCGAATCAGCGACGAACTGCTTAGTCTGTTTGAGCAATGGACTCGTAAACGCGCGGCAGCCCTGCCGGCGACCCTGCGTCTGGAAACGGGTCCCACGAAACTGACGTCCGCGCAGCAGGCTGAGGGGCGCTTGCCGTTGCTGACCGTCAACAGCAGCCAGGATGAACGGACTCTCGCTGAGGAACTCGGCGTGCCTCACGATTACCTGTACCTGCAAAGGCTAAGAAACGAAGACAAGCATCCCCTCCCAATCGATACGCTGGCGCTGGTCTTGCCAGCAGCGGCGGAGTCCTACGCGATCGATCTGCAAGGCACGCCGATGCTCCCAAACCTCTCAGTGCGACCACAGTTGCACCTGACCTTCGCTAACCCTCGTCTTGTGCAGCTGAATCGACGTTCGGTCCTGCTCCTGGATGCAAAGCCGGGCGTGGCGCGGCTGCTTGCGCGTGAAACTGGCGAAGAACTGGCGCGCACCGAGTTCCAGGAAGAGCCGGAGGCCAAGCCGGAAGCAATCGCGTTTCCGCCAGAGGGTTACATGGCTGTTCTGCATGCACGCATGGCCGGCGGTGATGCTGTGGAGATGGTCTACAAATCATATGGCAGTCGGTTTGACGCTTTCACTCGACGCCAGCGTGCGGAGGAAGCGGTAGCGACAGCACGAAACTTCGATCCGGGGGATGAAGGCTTCTGGGTGGTCGGAGACGTGACATTCAGCGAATACGACTTCGGCACGGAACGCTTTCCCGTCAGAGCTCTCTCCCTGGATGACCATGAACGCAGCTATGGAAGCACCATCACTCTAGCGGCTGCCGATCGTGCGCAATTCGATGTTCTGATGACGCCTGATGAAGCCCGTCGATGGCAGAGCGACAACGCTTCCCATCCCCGGTACGCACTGCGTGCTCGCGTGGTGGCGGAGGGCGCGACGTCGAGACGGCTGCAGCTACGCGTCCTGGAGTTCGAGGTGCTGGATCGTGATGCGACCTTGTCGGTGCGCGACGAACGAGTGCTCTACCGCGGCACCCTCGATCAGAAGGAGGTTCCGCACACGCCTGCGATGGCGGGGGATCAACCGGATGCTGATGCGGCCGCGGGCGAGGCGGAAGGCCGGGCCGAACCGCTCGCCATTCTCGGCGTGTCGCTTGGCAGCCCGCTGGATGATGCCATCGAGCTTCTGACCCAGGAATTCACTGATGCGGAAGTCTTTGGCACCGAGCGTGCGGAACGCAGCGCCGCACAAGAGGGCAATCTCTGGGACTCCTTCAACGAAGCGTTAATGGTCCGCTCCGGCGATGGCCGGGAGGCGGTGATGGTCTATAGCGAACCTCCAACAGCTGCCGAGCGCGTGACGGCTCTCACACGATGGGTTGATTTCGGGACGAGCGGTCCGCCGCTATCGAATGTAGAAGAACTGCTGACCAAACACTACGGGAGTGCCGACATTCGCTCCGACGCGACAACAGCCGTGCTCCTCGCTTGGCATGCTGATCGCGAGAAGGCCGATCGCCGCTGCCAAAACAGTCTCTCGATGTTGGCGCGGCAGGAATGGCGAGTGGACCATCATCCCTGGCAGGGGACGGAAGGGGCTCTGGAACTGCCACGGGCACACGCTGCCCATCCCGGCGGCGCAGCCCGCACCATTTCGCAGAACGGGGCTTTCCCCTTCAGGGTGAGCGGCTTCATTGGGCCGGGCTTAAGCGGCGCCCGCTGCCCCGAGACCCTCTTCGCCCTCATCGTTGCCGGGCCGGATGGGCGAGCGCTGCGCCTCCTGACCGGGCTTGCCGATCCCCTTGCCCTGGAGGAGACGGTCGAAGCCAACCGTTCCAGCATGATGCAAGGCTCCGCTAGCGAGAGCACTGCCGAAATCGACCTGAAGTTCTGAGGAGGATGGGTGATGATGAAAACCTTCGCGGCCGCCACGCTGCTCGCTGCAGGCGTGGCCCTTGCTGGTTGCCCCAGCAGCACCAATCAGACCGTGGGCGCAGGTGCCGGCGGCCTTTTGGGTGGGCTGCTCGGCTCTCAGATCGGCAGCGGGTCCACCCGGCTGATCGCCACGGGCATCGGTGCGGGCGTGGGCGTACTGATCGGCCAGCAGATCGGCGCCTACCTGGACGAGCGCGACAAGCAGCTGGCTGAGGAGACCACGGTAGATACCTATCACTCCGGGACGCCCCGCTCCTGGGAAAATCCGGAGACGGGCACGAAGGGCACCGTTCGTCCGGTAAGTCAGGCGCAGGTGGCGGAGAGCGGTGACAGCTGCCAGGTCCAGGAGCAGACGATTCGCCTGGAGGACGGCCGCTCGGAGACCACCCGCTACAAGGTCTGCGAACGCGACGGCGAGTTCTATACCCAGGCGGTTTAGCCTTCGCCACGCGGGTTTCCCTTGCGGCATCGCAGTGAGACGTCGCCGCCGACCTCTGCTATGCTGGCTGCATGCTTGGATTATTTGGACTCTTCGGGCGTTCGAAAGACCTTCAGCGCCTGGACAGGGCGCTGCGGGCGCAGGGGCTGCATCCGCGGTTGATGCCCGATGCGGCAAAGCTCACCACACTCAAACTGCTGCAGGAAGCCACTGGCGAGCGCAGTCCTGCGGAATCGGTACATGAGCACGCCGCCGCCCTGCTGGTTTACTGCCAAGTGGGCGCCGAACAGTATGCTGCCGATAATGGCGATGCGGCGGTGGAAGCCGCTGAGAACCGGATTGAGGCGGCGCTTGCCGAAGGCGACAGCCTGGATGCGCGCCTGGTGCTGCTGATGCTCCACGCCGGCTTGATTCAGGAGCAGGTGGTCGCGCGTTTCGGCCTCGAGGTCGGCTGAGAAAGGCCGCGGCTGCCTGGCTATTGCGGGGCCGCCTCCGCAGCTTTGGCCGCAACCGCGGTGACCAGGGCCGGCAGGCGACGGAAATCAGCGAAGCTGTCCAGATGCGCGATCTCGGCCACGGGCCGCTTGCGGTAGCCCTCGGTGTAGAGAAGGAAGGGCAGACGGGCCGCGGCGGCGGCGGTGGCGTCGATCTCGCTGTCGCCAACGTAGATGGCCTTCCCGCCACCCAGGGCCTCGACAGCCGCGTGTAGTGGTGCCGGATCGGGCTTCTTGGCGCCCACGCTGTCGCCACCGATGATGGCTCGGAAATGCTGCGCCACATCCAGGCCGGTGAGAATGGCCCCGGAGATGGCGGCCGGTTTGTTGGTGCACAGGCCGATTGCGTGGCCTTCGTCCTGCAACTGGACCAGCGCGCCCTTCACGCCGGGATAGAGCCGGGTGAGCGCGGTTGGTGCGGCGTTGTAGTGGGCCATGAAACGCGCGATGAAGCTGTCCCGCCGGGCCGGATCCACCGACCCGAAGCAGTGCTGCATCACTCTTTCAATCAAGACCGGCACGCCATTGCCGATGAAGCTCTGCACGGTGGCCAGGTCGAGCGGGGCCAGCCCTTCCTCCTGGAGCAGTTTGGCAATGCCGGCGTGAATGTCTGGCGCACTGTCGATCAGGGTGCCGTCGAGGTCGAAGATGATACTGGTCATGACAGGCACTCAGGTGAGCAGCGGCGCGTTGCGGCAATCGATCCGCAGGGCCACTTCGCTTCCGGCCGCGTGGTCGTGGGTATCGGGACCATGCTGGGTGTCGACGATGATCGTTCCGTCCGCCGTTTCAATCAGGTAGCGGATCTGGCTGCCGAGAAATTCGCGATGCCGGATGCGGCCCGGCAGGATGCCTTCGCCGCGCTCCTCGGTCAGAGCGATGTTCTGCGGGCGCAGGACGATGCGGTCGGCGCCCTGGGGCGGTGCCGGGACGGGAAGGCGATGACCGCTCTTGGTGACAAAGGCTCCGTCCTGCACCCGGCCTTCGATGATGTTCGCAGTGCCGAGGAAGCCGGCCACGAAGCCGTTGGCGGGGTGATCGTAGAGATGCTGGGGTGTGCCGATCTGCTGGATCACGCCGCCGTCGAGCACCGCCATGCGGTCGGAGGTCGTGTTGGCCTCCTCCTGGTCGTGGGTCACGAAGATGGTGGTGAGTTGCAGCTTACGCTGCAGAGCCAAAAGCTCGCGACGCATTTGGACGCGCAGGGAGGCATCGAGATTAGAGAGTGGCTCGTCCAGCAGGAGTACCTGCGGCTCGATGGCAATGGTGCGGGCAAGCGCCACACGCTGTTGCTGCCCGCCGGAAAGCTGCGAGGGCATGCGTTCGGCCAGATCCAGCAGACCCACCAATTCCAGAGCCGCCTCCACCTTGGGGCCGATCTCGCGCCGGGGCATCCGGCGCTCTTCCAGGCCGAAGGCGACATTGGCGCGCACCGACATGTGTGGCCAGAGCGCGTAGGACTGGAACACCATGCCGACGTTGCGTTTCCAGGGCGGCAGGTCGACCACGTCACGATCGCCGATCAGGATGCGTCCCTTCGGCCGCGGCCCGAAGCCGGCGATGGCGCGCAGCAAAGTCGACTTGCCCGAGCCGGAGGGACCGAGAAAGGCGAAAAACTCACCCGGCTTGATCTCCATGTCGATACCGGCCAGGACCTTGGTGGTTCCGAAGGAGAGATGAAGGTTCTCGATACGGATCCCGGCGGTCTCGCGGATCATGCTCTTCTCCTTGTTCGACGCGCCAACCATCACTGCTCGGCCTCCCCGCGGCCGGTGCGAAGGCGGTCGCGTTCGATGATGCGGTGCGAGAGATAGGTGCCCAGGGCCACGATCACCACCGCCAGGATGCCCAACGCCGCACCGGCCCCGCGCCCGGCCGGCGACTGCATGTAAAGATAGATACCGTAGGCCAGCGGCGCCTCGCTGGCGCGGCTGACCAGCATGATGGTGGCGGAGAGCTCGACCGCGGCGGTGGCAAAGCTGGTGACGAAGCCGGCAAGGATGCCGCCCGCCATCAGCGGCACCACCACTCGGCGGATGGTGCGCGATTTGCTGGCGCCGAGGTTCTCGGCCGCTTCTTCGAGCGCCAGAGAAAGCTGCTGTAGCGCCGCCATGCAGGACCGCAGGGCATAGGGAAGGCGCCGGATCATCAACGCGATGATGATGATGCCCCACCAGCTCGCCATGGGGCCGAGTCCGAAGGGAAGCTGGATGCCGTGGAACATGCGCAGGTAGCCGATGCCAAGCACGACACCGGGAACGGCCAGGGCCGCGGTCGCCATGTAGTCCAGCCATTTACGCCCGGGTAGACCGGTGCGAATGACGATGTAGGCTATGGCGGTGCCCACCACCACGTCCAGGATCGCCGCCGTGCCGGCATAGAGCAGGGTGTTGTAGATGTACTGCGCGGACTCGGTGAAGACGGTGTGGAAGTGCTGCAGCGTGAAGCCGTCGGGCAAGGGGCTGAAGGACCAGATCGTGCCGAAGGCGAGCAGCACCAATCCGAAGTGCGGCGACAGCACCAGGGCCAGGATCAGCAGGATCACCCCGTAGGCCAGGATCTTCTCCTTGGTCGAAAGCTCGCGCTTCGAGAGCCCGCCGCCGCCTTTCTGCGTTGTGGCGTAGTCCTTGCCGCGCATGAACAGGAAGGAGGCCCAGAGGGAAAAGACAGAGAAGGCGACGAGGATGAAGGAGATCACGTAACCCATGGGGTCGTTGATGCCCACACCCGTGATCCGCAGATAGGCCTGGGGCGCCAGCATGGTGTTCACATTCAGCAGCAGCGGCGTGCCCAGGTCGTCGAACACCTTGATGAAGACCAGGGCGGCGCCTGCAAGGTAGCCCGGCATCGCGAGCGGAAAGACGATGCGCCGGAAGAGGCGCAAGCCCGAGGCGCCGAGGTTCTGGGCAGATTCCTCCATGGAGCGGTCGATGTTGCGCAGCGCGGCAGAGAGGTTGATCAGGATGAAGGGGAAGTAGTGGATCGACTGCACCAGGATGACGCCGTTTAGCCCCTCCATGAAGGGGATGCGAAAGCCGAAGTAGTCGTTGAGCAGCAGATTGACCGTACCGTTGCGCCCAAAGAGCAGCGACATGGCGACCGCGCCGACGAAGGGCGGCATGATCAGCGGGATGAAACCCAGACTCTGGATGATTGCCGTGCCGGCGAAGTTGAAGCGCGTGGTGATGTAGGCGAGCGGCAAGGCAATGATGGTCGCAACCACCACCGACATGGCCGAGACGTAGAAGGAATTGACGAAGCTCTGCTGGAACAGCGTGGTGTTGAAGAAGTCCTCGAAGTTCTGGAGCGTCAGCGCCCCCGTCCGGGCGTCCAGGAAGGCCACGTAGATGACCTGCGCCACCGGCAGGACGAGAAATGCCATCAGCAGTATGGCGATCAGGATGCCCGCCACCGCTGCCCCCGAGAGACGCGGGAACAGGGTAAAGCGTGACGACTGGGTGGAGGTGGCGCTCATCAACAGCCTTCCGAGAGCACGGCAGAAAAGGGCCCGCCCTGCCGCAAGGGCAGGGCGGGCCGACAAGAGGACTGCTTACAGTGCGGCGGCCTGTTCGGCCAGTTCCCTGGCCTTGCGGTAATTGTCGACGGTGAAGCTGTCCCACTCCTGCTCCACCTCGGCCTGGCGACCTACCACTTCGGTGTCTTCCGTTTTGCGGGCCACCTGGAACACGCCGGTAAAGGAGGGATCGAGGGATTCTTCCTCGGTGATCGGCAGCGCCTCGATGAGAGTGCGGGCCTCGGCGATCAGCGCCTGGGCTTCCTCGTTGCCGCTGTCAGCGTGTGCCGCCTCGGCTTCCTGCACCGCAGACACCGCCGCGCGGAGATCGTCCAGGCGGTAGGTGATCATCACGTCGAAGAGCGAGTTGACCAGATTGTAGCGCGCCCCGGACTTGTCGACGTCGAAGGCGATGGCGCCTGGCGCGAAGTCCTCGTCGAAGGGGTTGGGGAAGCCCTCAGGCGCGTTGGCGTAGGCCTCCGGGTTGACCGGCAGGCGCATGATCGAGGGATTCAGCAGCACTTCCTGACCTTCGGGAGAAAGCACGAACTCGACGAAGGTCTTTGCACCTTCCTCATTAGGTGCATTCTCGATGACGCCGATGTTTGCCGGCACGATCGCGGTCACGCTGGGGTAGACGAGTTCCACCGGAAAGCCGGTGGCCTTGGAGGCGAGACCGAAGAAGTCGATGACAATGCCGTATCCGGCGCTGCCGGAGTTAACCGCGTCGGGCACGCCAAAGCTGCGCTCGGTCACGGTGTTCATGTTGCCAGCGATCCACTTCCACTTGGCCCAGCCCTCTTCCCAGCCGTCGCCCTGCAGCAGGGTTTCGACGGTCAGATGCGTGGTGCCGGAGCGCGAGGGCGCGGACATGGCCACATGGCCGTTGTACTCGGCGCTCATGAGGTCTTCCCACTCCTGCGCGACCGGGAGTTCGTTCGCCTCGACATAGCGGGTGTTGTACATGATGCCGTAGCCGGAGGCGGCGAAGCCGTAATAGAAGCCATCCGGATCGTTGATCGGATAGGAGCCGATCTCGTCCGGGATGCCTTCGGCCTGAATGTCGACCTTGGCCAGAAGGTTCTCGGACTTCAGCACCTCGAAGGCGTCGGGGGCCGAGGCCCAGAAGATATCCGTGGTGTTCGAGTCACGGGTTTCCTGGAGGAAGGCCACAGAGGCGTTGGTGTTCCGGTTCACCACCTCAAGTTCGTGGTCCGGATGCGCTTCCTCGAAGGCCGCCTTGAAGGGACCCGTCAGGTCCTGGGGAAAGGACGTGACCACAGTGATTGTGTCGGCTGAGGCCGTGGAGACGGCGAGCAGGCCCAGAGCGGTGCCCAGCAACAGTTTCTTCATAGTGTTTCCTCCCAATCGAGTGTGGCGGTCTGTCCGCCTCTTGATGATTTTCGGGGTGGCGTGGGGCACAGTCTGCCCATGTCGCGCGCGGGATCAAGCAATAGCGCGCTCAAGATTTTTCGAACCCCTGCGCAGGCCTTCGCCGGCGCAAGGGGTTGGCTGAGAGGGGTTGAGGGGATCAGTACTGAGAGGATGAGCGCAGGATAACCATAGGCAGAGGTCGCGCCCGCGGGTCCGGACCTAAGGGTGCCGTGAAACCGGAGCCAGATCTGGTAAACCGCGCCATCTCAAAAACAGGCCGAGGCGTGAGTTTCCGCCTCGGCCGGAGTGTCAGACGGCGAAGCTTTCCCCGCAGCCGCAGCGGCTGGTTTCATTCGGGTTCTTGAAGACGAAGCCGGACTCGAGCTTGTCCTCCACATAGTCCATCTCGCTGCCGAGGATGAACATCACGGAGGTCGGATCGACGAAGATCTTGACGCCCTTGTCCTCGACGACGTCCTCGAACTTCTTCTGCTCCTTGGCGTACTCGACGAAGTAGCTCAGCCCGGAGCAGCCGCGCGTGTTCACGCCGACGCGCAGCCCGAGAACCCCGTCCTCGGGGCTCTTGCTCATCAAGTGTTTGACGCGATCGGCGGCGCGATCCGTCAGGGTCAGTACGCTACCAGTCATAGACACTCGTCCTTTCCGTTCCTCCCGAATGTAGCCATTGCCTGGCCGGATTAGAAGATCCCCAACGCAAGCTTGGCATCCTCGCTCATGCGGTCCTTGTCCCAAGGCGGATCCCAGGTGAGCGTGACCGAAACCAGGCCAACGCCCTCGACCATGGCCACACGGTCGGCCACCTGGCCCGGCATCTCGCCGGCCACGGGGCAGGCCGGTGCGGTCAGCGTCATGGTGACGCCGACGTCGCCGTTAGCGGCGATGGTGAGATCGTAGATCAGGCCCAGGTCATAGATGTTGACCGGAATCTCCGGATCGTAGACGTCGCGCATCGCTTCCACGACCTGTTCCTGGGTCGCGACCGGTTCGCCTTCCTGCCGCGGTTCGCCGGCACGGGCGGTAAAGCCTTCCTCCACCGGTTCGGACATCCCGCCTCCGGCCCAGAGGTAGGGGTTGTAGTGCGGCCGCGCCGGCAGATCGTCCGGCAGGGTATCGCTGCGCAGCTTGTCGCGTTGATCTTCGCTCATTCCGTCGAGACCTCCTGCTGTCCGTCGAGGGCGGCCGTCATGGTGTGCCAGGCAAGCGTGGCGCATTTGACCCGCACCGGGAACTCCCGAACGCCGGCGAGAACCTCCAGTCGCTCGATCGCCTCCGCATCCAGGTCCTCGGGCTCATGCTCCGGCGGCTCGTCATGGGTGCACAGCCAGTGGAAGCGCTCGAAAAGCGCCCGGGCCTGGCTTTCCTTCAAGCCCTTGAGGGTTTCGGTCATCAACGATGCCGAGGCCAGGGAGATGGCGCAGCCCTTACCCTTGAAGGCGCAGTCCTGGATCACGCCGTCCTCGTCCACCGTCAGGTAGATGAAGAGCGTGTCGCCGCACATGGGGTTGTAGCCATGGGCGTTGCGGTTGGACTCATCCGGGTGCCGGAAGTTCCGCGGATGCTTGCCGTGGTCGAGGATGACTTCCTGGTAGAGTTCACGCAGTTCGTCGAGCATCAGCCGAAGAGTTCCTTAACCTTGTGCACGGCCGCGACCAGGGCGTCGACCTCCGCTTCGCTGTTGTAGAGGCCAAAGGAGGCCCGCACCGTGGCGGCGACATCGAAGCGATCCATCACTGGTTGGGCGCAGTGGTGCCCGGCCCGCACCGCCACGCCCGCCCGATCAAGGATCGTGCCGATGTCGTGCGGATGCGCCTGGTCCAATGTGAAGGAGACGATCGCCGCCTTGTCGGGGCCGGTGCCGTAGATGCGCAGACTTTCGATCTCCGAGAGCCTGGCGGTGGCGTAGGACAGCAACCCCTGCTCGTGCGCCTGGATGGCCGCATAGTCGAGGCTCTGCACGTAGTCGATGGCCGCGCCCAGACCGGCCGCCTCGACGATGGCCGGCGTACCGGCTTCGAACCTGTGCGGGGCCGGCTTCCAGGTCGATTTCTCGAAGGTGACGGAGGAGATCATCTCGCCGCCACCTTGATAGGGCGGCAGGGCGTTCAGCAACTCCTTACGCCCATAGAGCACGCCGATGCCCGAGGGGCCGTAGAGCTTGTGGGCGGAAAAGGTGTAGAGATCGGCACCGAGATCCTGCACATCCACTGCCATGTGCGGCACCGCTTGGCAGCCATCCACCAGCACCGTGATGTCGCCCCGGGCTTTGGCTTCGGCGATCATTTCCTTCACCGGCACCACGCTGCCCAGCGCATTGGAGATGTGGGTGAGGGCGACCAGCTTGGTGCGCGGGCCCAGCAGCGCGCTGAAGGCCTCACGGTCCAAAGTGCCGTCGTCCAGTAGAGGAATGACCTTGAGCACGATGCCCTTGCGATCGCGCAGCAGCTGCCAGGGGACGATGTTGGAGTGATGCTCCAGGGCGCTGATGATGACCTCGTCACCCGCTTCCAGGAAGGCATCACCGAAGCTGTGAGCCACGAGATTGATCGCCTCGGTGGCACCGCGGGTAAACACGATCTCATCGCTGCTCGCCGCGTTCAGCAGGCCCGCCGCCTTGGTGCGAGCACCCTCGAATATGTCGGTGGATTCCTGGCTGAGGCGATGCACGCCGCGGTGCACGTTGGCGTAGCAGGTCTCCATAATCCCCGTCATGGCGGAGATCACGGCGCGCGGCTTCTGGGCGCTGGCGGCGCTGTCGAGATAGACCAGCGGTCGGCCGTAGACCTCGCGCTCCAGGATCGGGAAGTCGGCACGCACCCGCTCCACATCCAGCGCTTTCACTGAGTTGCCGCCGGGCGCGGCCTGCATCAGGGTCGACATGTAAGGCTTCTCTCCTCTTCGCCTCAGCTCGTGCCCAGAAGCCAGTGCTGCAACCGCTCCAGCAGGGCCGGGCGCAGGGCTTCCACAGGGAAGTCTTCGATCAGTTCGGCAACGAAAGCTTCTACCAGCAGGGCCCGAGCGCCTTCCTGGCTAAGCCCGCGGCTGCGCAGGTAGAAGAGCGCGTCCGCATCGAGCTCGCCGGCGGTGGCGCCATGGGCGCACTGCACGTCGTCGGCAAAGATTTCCAGTTCGGGCTTGCTGTCGATCTCCGCCTTTTCCGAGAGCAGCAGTGTCTTGTTCAACATGCGGCCATCGGTCTTCTGCGCGTCCTGCTCCACGACGATCCGCCCCTGGAAGACCCCGCGGGCCCGGTCGTCCAGCGCCCCCTTGTAGGTTTGGCGAGCCGAAGTGTGGGGCACGGTGTGGCGGATCACGCTGGTGGTGTCACCGTGCTGACGCCCGCGCAGCAGATAGGCGCCATCGAGGGTGACGTCAGCATTCTCACCCAAAAGGGTCGCATCGATCTCGTGCCGCGAGAGGGCCGCGCCGCTGGTGAAGGCCAGACTGCGATAGCGGGCGTCCCGCTCAAGCTGCAGGTGCGTGCCTGCCAGATGAACGCTCTCATCCCCGGTTTCCTGAACGCGCAGATGCGTCAGGCCAGCTCCGGCCGCCACATGAATGTCGGAGACCAGGTTGAGCAGCCCATTGCCGCTGCCCACGCTTTGATGATGCTCGACCAGCGTGGCCTCAGCGCCACGGCCAATGCTGACCACCAGGCGCTGGTGGCTCTCGACCGCCTCGTCGCTGGTGCCGCCGACAAAGATCACTTCCACGGGGGTATCGAGCTGAATGCCCGACGACACGCTCAATAGCAGGCCCTCGTCGAAGAGGGCATCGTTCAAAGCCTGCAGCGCACGCTCCCGGTCATAGTCTGCTGCCTGCAGCAGACCTTCCAGCCGCTGCGGTGCGTCGCGGAGCACTCGGGAAA
This sequence comes from Aquibaculum arenosum, assembly GCF_029222965.1. Lineage (GTDB taxonomy): Bacteria > Pseudomonadota > Alphaproteobacteria > Kiloniellales > DSM-21159 > Aquibaculum > Aquibaculum arenosum. Next base: position 47,395 of record NZ_JARHUD010000013.1, read on the forward strand.
GCGGCGCGAGAGTGACTCCCTCCGGCAGATCGGCGAGCTGGGAATGCTCGGCGGAAAAGCGGCCGTCGAGGAAGACCAAACGCAAGCGAGTGCTCTCCGCCGGCAAGAGCGAGGCCACCCGATCGAGGCTGGTCCGCTGCGCCGTCGCGGCTGGTGTATAGCTGCGATCGCGCAAAGCGCGGGGCAGGTTGGTGTACTTCCAGCTTTCCAGCCTGGGGCCGGGCAGGCCGCTGGCACGGAACTGTTCCAGCCCCTGGGCACGGAAGTCATCCAGCCAGTCGATGCCCGCGCCGGGGAGGGTTCCGGCGAGATCGCGCCAGCGTCCTTCGATCTCACTCACTGTCAGAGCCTCTGTGGCCATAATGTTGAAACCTTTACCTTTTTACGCCGCCGCTTCGATTATGTCGGCATAGCCCTTCGCTTCCAGCTCCTTGGCCAGCTCCGGTCCGCCACTGCGGATGATCCGACCCTGCGACAGCACATGCACGCGGTCTGGCACGATGTAGTCCAGCAGGCGCTGATAGTGGGTGATCACCAGCATGGAGCGCTCCGGCCCGCGCAGTGCGTTGACGCCATCGGCCACCGCCTTGAGTGCGTCGATGTCGAGGCCACTGTCGGTTTCGTCCAGGACGGCGAGCGCCGGCTCCAGCATGGCCATCTGCAGCACCTCGTTCCGCTTCTTCTCGCCGCCGGAGAAGCCGGCGTTAACCGCGCGCTTCAGGTACTCGTCAGACATACCCAACTCCTTGACCTTCGCGCGAAGGACCTTGAGGAACTGCATGGCGTCGAGCGCACTTTCGCCGCGGGACTTGCGCACCGCATTGACCGCTTCCTTGAGGAAGGTGGTGTTGGGCACGCCGGGGATCTCAACCGGGTACTGGAAGGCGAGGAAGACGCCGGCGGCGGCCCGCTCCTCAGGAGCCAGATCCAGCAGGTTCTGACCCTTGAGCAGCACCTCGCCCTCGGTCACCTCGTAGCCATCGCGGCCCGAGAGGACATAGGAGAGAGTGGACTTGCCCGAGCCGTTGGGCCCCATGATGGCGTGTACCTCGCCGGCCCCGATAGACAGGTCGATACCCTTGAGGATCTCCGTGCCATCGACTGTGGCGTGAAGGTTTTTGATTTCCAGCATTTAGCTATTCTTCCTGACCTAAGAACTCATCTTGGCGCCCTGCTCGGAACGCGCAATCACCCGACCGAGCCCTCGAGGCTGATACCCACCAGCTTCTGGGCCTCAACGGCAAACTCCATGGGCAGCTGCTGCAAGACCTCGCGGCAGAAGCCGTTTACCACAAGGGCAACAGCGTCCTCCTCGCCGATGCCGCGCTGGCGACAGTAGAAGAGCTGATCCTCGGAAATGCGCGAGGTCGTCGCCTCGTGCTCCAGGTTTGCGCTGCGGTTCTTGCTGACGATGTAGGGCACGGTATGGGCCGCGCAGCGATCGCCGATCAGCAGCGAATCGCACTGGGTGTGGTTGCGGGCGTTCTCCGCGCCTCCGCCCAGACTCACCAAACCACGATAGGTCTGGGCCGAACGCCCCGCTGCGATGCCCTTGGAGATGATGCGCGAGCGGGTGTTGCGCCCCAGGTGGATCATCTTGGTGCCGGTGTCGGCCTGCTGCATGTTGTTGGTGATGGCGATGGAGTAGAACTCGCCTACCGAGTTGTCGCCCTTGAGGATGCAGCTCGGATACTTCCAGGTGATGGCGGAGCCTGTTTCCACCTGCGTCCAGGAAATCTTGGAGTTGCGCCCGGCGCACAGGCCGCGCTTGGTGACGAAGTTGTAGATGCCGCCGACACCGTTCTCGTCGCCGGGATACCAGTTCTGAACGGTGGAATACTTGATCTCTGCATCGTCCAGCGCAATTAGTTCGACCACGGCGGCGTGCAGCTGGTTCTCGTCGCGCATCGGCGCGGTGCAGCCTTCCAGGTAGCTCACGTAGCTGCCTTCGTCGGCGATGATCAGCGTGCGCTCGAACTGGCCGGTGTTCTCCGCGTTGATGCGGAAATAGGTAGAGAGCTCCATCGGGCAGCGCACCCCTTTGGGGATGTAGACGAAGGAGCCGTCGGTGAAGACAGCCGAGTTCAGGCAGGCGTGCTTGTTGTCCGCCGCCGGCACGACCGAGCCCAGATACTTCTGCACCAGCTCGGGGTGCTTTTGCACCGCTTCCGAGATGGAACAGAAGATGACGCCGGCCTCTTCGAGCTTCTTCTTGAAGGTGGTGGCCACGGAGACGCTGTCAAACACGGCGTCTACCGCGACGCCGGCCAGCATTTCCTGCTCCCTCAAGGGAATGCCAAGCTTCTCGTATGTTTCGAGCAGCTTCGGATCCACCTCGTCGAGGCTCTTTGGCTTGTCGTCGTCGCTTTTCGGCGCTGCGAAGTAGTAGGCGTCCTGATAATCAATAGGTGGGAAGTCCACCTTGGCCCACTGTGGCTCAGGCATCTCAAGCCAGTGTCTGAAGGCCTTTAGGCGCCATTCCAGCAGCCACTCCGGCTCGTTCTTCTTGGCCGAGATGAAGCGCACGGTGTCCTCACTCAGACCCTTCGGCGCTGTCTCCATCTCGATGTCGGTGACGAAGCCGTGCTTATAGCGTTCGCCCAGCGACTGTACCTTTTCGACGGTCTCGACACTTGCCGCCATGATCTCTCCTTTTCGACCCTCTGGGGGAACTTATCTACTTGCCGCTTGCTTGCTGCAGCGCGGCCGGCGACCGTCTCTCGCCCATGGGGACGAAAAGGCCCGCCGTCATGTCTTCGAGGGTGACGCCTTCCAGTGCGCCTCTTATCGCGTTGTTCACGCGATCCCAGTTGCCCCGCATGGGGCAGAGGGACTCGCTTTCGCAATGCCCGGACTGTCCGTCGACGCAGGCGGTGAGCGCAATCGGGCCCTCCAGTGCCTGGATGATCGCGGCCACCGTGATGCGCTCTGGCGGTGCGCCGAGGCGATAGCCGCCGGAAGCGCCCCGCTGCGACACGATCAGTCCGTCGCGAGCCAGGGCGTTCAGCACCTTGGCCACGGTCGGAAGGGGCACGCCGGTGTCCTCTGCGATCTGCGGCGCCGTTCGCACCTTGCAGCCGTCGTTGGCCATGCGGGCCATGACCACAACGGCATAATCAGTCAGGCGGTTGAGCCGAAACATCCGGCGCTCCTAAATCGGAGTTAATCAGTCCGGTTTCTGATGTACGGACCAAGGGGGATAAATCAAGGGAAAAGGAGCCGGTAGTGTCCGTCATGCTCCGGCAACGGATCCTGCGTACGGGCTCTAGGCCTCCGGCTTGGCGAAGAGGCCGATGACGACCCGAGCGCGGTTTTCCACCAGGGAGCGGCGCACGTTGCGGGACAGCTCGAGAAAGCCCGCATACAGCATGTAGGGCCCCGGCGGCCGCTCTGCGCCGCTTTGTCGCGCGGCCTGCGCACGCTCGTCGGCCAAGAGGGCGTCGGTACGATCTTCCCAGGCCAGCTCCGTCAGGCCACTTGACGCGATGAGTTCCCGGATCCGCTCCGGCGGCATAAGAAAAGATTGGTCGGCTCGGCTTGCCCAGGGCGTGGGATAGTGCGGCGGCCCCGCCGGTCCGGCCATGACGTCATGCAGGGCAAAGCGACCGCCAGGCTTCAGCACGCGCGCAGCGTCCCGGTAAAGCGCCTGCTTGTCCGGCACGTTCATGGCCGCGTGCTGGGTCCAGACCAGATCGAAGGTCGCGTCGGGGAAGGGTAGGCGCCCTGCATCGGCGCAGCAGGCCAGCACCTTTTGCTCCAGTCCGACCGCCGCAGACAAGGTTGCAGCATCGCGGCAGTAGGCTTCGGTCAGGTCCAGGGCGACCACTGTGACAGCGCAGCTTTCGGCAAGCTGACGCGCCGGTCCGCCGATGCCGGCCCCGATGTCGAGCACCAGACTGCCCGGCGCTGGCTGCGCGAGCTCAGCGAGTTCCGCTGTCCCCTGTCGTGCGCGCAGATGGAACTGATCGAAGGTCGCGAGGTCTGCGACGGTCAGAGGCCCCTCGGGGCTGACTCGGTGCTGGCGAGCGAGCTCCAGGATCTTTTCGCTCAGGCGTCCCTCGCGCGCGTAGTGCCCGGCAATGTCGCCCTTGTCGGTCATGCGCTGCCGCCTACCAGTAACGGCCGCCGGCGCCGAGGATCACGGTCAGCAGGCCCAGCGCGAGATTGATGGCGACGATCCGGCGAATGCCGTTCAGCTGCTGCCCTGCCGCGGCGAAGTCCTCGCGCTCCACAGCTTGCCGGAAGCGGCGCCAGGGCGCGAAGAATAAATGGGCGAAGAGCGCCATCATGATCAGGCCGGTCAGGTGCATGATATGCACGGGCACGCCCACCCCGCTGAAGCCACCGAAGTGACCGAAGATCATGGCATAGCCGCTGGCCAGCAGGATGCCCACAGCGGCCCAGACCCAGGGAAAGAAGCGCCCGAAGACGCCGTGCCAGAGGCGAAGGCGCTGGGGCGCTTCGAAGCTGCCCAAGGAAGGGCGCAGGATCAGGTAGGCGAAAAACATGCCGCCGACCCAGACAACGGCGGCCAAGGCATGCAGGGCCAGGAGCAGTGCCAGCATGGATCAGCGTGGCATGACTGTGACCAGTGCGGCGCGCAGCTCCTCAATCGTGGCGTTCACCGCCTGGCCAATCAGGTCGAGGCGGGTCAGCTGCTCGATGCGCTCCTCCAGGCGGGAGAGTTCGTGGCTGCTGAAGACCTCGTGCAAGAGGCCGCAGGCGTCGGCCAGGTTGAGAATGGCGACGTCTCGGGCATCGGGGATGTCGTCTGTCATCAGGATCTGTGCGATGCGCAGCTTGACTTCCGTCTGCTCCTTGTTGTCGATCAGGGGGTAGCGCCGGGTAGCGAAGACCCAGAGGAAGCGACCTTCTTCCTCGCGCAGGATGCCGCGGTCGATCAGGCGCTTGAGCGAGAGCTCGCGGATTGTCTCCGCTTCCGGTGCCAGCCGATCGATCCAGTCCCGCACCGAGCGCTCCTGGTCCTTCTCTTCGGCAATCCGTCCCAGCACGTGGTCGAGCGCCGGCTCACCCAGCGGTGTGGCATCGACCAGCATCAGCTTTTCCAGATCGTTATCGATCCGATCATGCATGGCCAGGTCCATCAGCACCGCGCCGACCAGCGCGATCTGCGTGATGGGCTGCGATGCATAGAGCATGCGGCCACTCTGCTCATCATGTGAGAGCAGCAGGAATTCCTCGGCAATTGTAAGCATGGTGCCTCCCCCTGGTCCGGACCCTTATATCGACCTGCCGGCCGGTCTTATCGCGACGCTGGGCATGATCACTTGCTTTGACGTGAATTACCAGAGGGTAAGCAGGGGACGGGCCGCATTTTTCTCGCAGCTGCCGACACTGATTGCGCGGACGACGGGAACCGAAAGGCGGTGCACAGGGTTTGGGATGTGTAACGTCGGCAGGTGCGCCGTCCCGGCCCCTGCCGTTTCGACCGTCAATGGACGTGGAGAGTAAAGATGAAAAAGACCCTGTTAACCGCGGTTTCTGCAACGGCCTTCCTGTTCGCCTCGGGCGCGGCGCTGGCGCAAAGCGATGAAGAGCCGGCCGCCACGTCCGAAACAATGGAAGAGTCGACCACCGAGGATATGGGCGTGACTGAGGAAGGCTCCGATACCGGCGGGTCTTCTGATGCAGAATCCATGGACAGCGACACTCCTCCCCCTGCTGCCGACGATGCCGAGACGCCCGACACCGGAATGGATAGCGATACCGGCACGGATACGGACATGGACATGGAAGACAGCTCCATGGACGAGGCCCCCAGCACCGATACGGGTACCGGCACGGACACGGGCACTGATACGGGCGCAGACACAGACGACGCCATGGAAAGCACGGCGCCGGTCGACCTGAGCCAGCTGCATCCCCACGGCGGCGATGCTGAAGGGATCGTGGTTGAAGGCGTACCGGCCGAAGACATCGTCGGCGGCCATCTGGTCAACCAGGACGGCGAGCGCATCGCCACCATTAACGACCTCCTGATCGACTCCGACGGTGAACCGCAGGGCCTCTTGGTCGGTTTCGGCGGCTTCCTCGGCTTTATGGAGAAGGAGGTCGCGGTCGGTTTCGATCGGGTGGAATTTACCCAGAACGAGGACGAGGAATACCCCAGCGATCTCACCGAGGAAGAGATCGAGGCGATGCCGGAGTATGAGGAGCCACAGGGGTAAATCTTCCGCTCAAACAAAGCTATGGCTGCGGTGTTCGTGTAGATTGTTGCCAACACAATCGCTGACACTCAGCGCATGTTACCGAAGCCCCTCGGACAGAAGTCCGAGGGGCTTTTTGTGTGTTCTGAATTGACGTGTGTGGCGAGAGTTAGCCTCCAAAAAACAAGTGAAATTATCACCATAAAAGTAACCCTCCGGTGAGCGCCGCCGATTTTGGTGCTGACGGTTTGATGTGAGTGTTGTTCCCTGTCGCTATGACTGGTGATAGCGACGGTATCTTTGTCGGGCGGCTGTCGGTGGTGAACACCG
>NZ_JARHUD010000014.1 GCF_029222965.1 Aquibaculum arenosum
CTAGCTCGGCTCAGTGTCGCTCGGCAGATCGACGATCCGTCCCCCGCCATCGCCGGTGCGGGTCAGGCACCGGCGATGGTTCATCTTCTACCGATGAACCGCCATCTTCATAAGACAAGCAGAGCGCCGAAATCGGGTTCGCGAAGCGACGCGACTTGAGCGGTTAATCCGCTCTACAGGCCTCAATCCGGGCGCCAGCGTGCGAAGATCGCGGTGGGCAGCAGCCTGCCGCCGCTGGTCTCGGGCAGCGCCATCTCCCCGGCTTCCACCCGGCCGCCCAGCGGCGCCAGCGCCTCGGTCAGGGCCTGCTGGATGGCGAGATAGGACAGGCGCACCGCATAGACCGTGAGCAAGAGGAAAGCCGGGCGCTCGGAAAGCAGCTGCCGGCCCAGCTCCAGCAACTCCGGCAGATCGTCCTCCAGGCGCCAAACCTCGCCCTTGGCGCCGCGGCCGTACTTGGGCGGATCGAGAATGATGCCGTCGTAGCGCCGCCCGCGGCGCACCTCCCGGCGGACGAACTTCATGGTGTCGTCGACGATCCAGCGGATGGGCGCTTCTTCCATGCCAGAAAGCTTCTGGTTCTCCACGGCGTAGCCGATGGACTTCTTTGAGGCATCCACATGGGTGACCGCCGCGCCTGCGCTGGCCGCCGCCAAGGAGGCCAGTCCTGTGTAGGCAAAGAGGTTCAGAACCTTGGGTGGGGTCTCGCGCCCGCTCAGCTGCTCGTTGCACCAAGACCAGTGTGGCGCCTGCTCCGGAAAGAAGCCGAGATGGCGGAACGGGGTGCAGCGGGCTGCAAAGCGCAATGGTCCCCAGCCCAGGGTCCAGCTTTCCGGTACCTCCTTGTCGAAGCGCCAGCGCCCGCTGTCGGTCTCGTCCGCATCGAAGACACCATCCGCGCTCCAAGCCTCTTCCGGCAGGCTGGGTGACCAGAGCGCCTGCGGTTCCGGTCGCACGAAGCGAAAGCGGCCGTAGCGCTCCAGCTTGTGGCCGTTACCGCTGTCCACCAACTCATAGTCGCGCCAGTCGTCGGCGAGCAGGACGCGCGGAGAAAGACGAAGATCCTCGGTCATGGGCGGGCTCCGGGGTAGCCTTCGGCTCCCCATAGAGAATAGAGCATGACGGCAGTCGCCACGGCCAGATTGAGGGAATCGGCCTGGCCGCGCATGGGAATGCGCACGAGATGATCGCAGGCGGCCTCCGCCTCTGCGGAGAGTCCGGCCTGCTCGTTGCCCATCATGACGATGCGCGGGCCGCTCTGGGACGGCAATGCATCGTGGCGTCCGCGGGCGCGCAGCGAAGTCCCGATGATCGCTCCGCCTGCTGCCTGGCTCCAGGTCTGGAGCTCGGACAGCTCCGCTTCGGCGAGCGCCACGGCGAAGATCGAGCCCATGGAGGCGCGCACGCACTCGAAGGAGAAGGGGTCGCAGCAGCGTCCGAGCAGGATCACGCCGCCCGCGCCAACGGAATCGGCCGTGCGCAGGATGGTGCCCAGGTTGCCGGGGTCACGAACTTCTTCAAGTGCCACCCAGAGACGGTGGCTCGTGGCGTCGAGTGCGCGCAGGCTCTGCCGGCGCTGCCGGTAGACGGCGACCACATTCTGAGTGTTCTCCCGCCGCGTGATCTGGGAGAGCAGCCGTTCGCTGGTTTCGATGCACTGCACGCCGGACCGGTCGAAGCGCTCTACCAGTGCGGTCACGGCTTGACGCTGACGCGCCTCGGCCGTGAAGAGCAGCGTCTCCGGCTGCACCGCCGCTGCCTCGGCCTCCAGCACCAAACGCGCCCCCTCCGCCACGAAAAGACCGGTCTCCGAGCGGGTGCGCTTGCGCTCGAGCGCGCGTATCTGTTTGATCAGCGGATTGGCCGCTGAGGTGATCTGCTTGATCATATCCGCTTCTGTGCATGCCATCGCAGGCTGGGTTGCGCCCGGCGGCGGAGCATAGCGCGACGGCGACATTTGTCGATCATCGGGGTTACGGGCGCCGGGCCGAGACCTTTTCGGGCTCGACTTAGCTGTGATTTGTCACGGCCGTTCGGGGGCAGTGGTCACATTGGCCTCAGCGCGTGTGCCGGTCCGCGCCGCTTTCGAATCCGAGGCGGGCGGGCTCGGCGTCCGCCCCATTTGGGGGGCGCGCGGCGGCCTGAAATTCCTCAGATTACCGCGAAACTGAGCCTCCCGCAGACGTTCAAATAGCGTTACGGTTGACTGATGTTGCGTGACTTGCTGCGATGCAGGTTGTAGAGGGAGCGCCCGACCGTCTCAATTTTGGCGGAGCCGGGCTTCAAAGCGGCAAGGGGGGAGCTTGCGGTTGCTGTATCCAATAGGGGTCGTGGTGCGAATTATTAACACAGACTGCGGCGTCGTGCGGGGCGGCCGACTGTGGCATCTCTAGCGCCATCCGATAGACGTACGACAAGGCTGGTTTGTTGAGCGCTCCATGACATCTGCTTTTAAAGACATTGCGATACTGGGTGCGGCTTGCCGCTTGCCGGGCGCGCCGAATGTAGACTCCTTCTGGAGCCTGCTGAGCGAGGGGCGTCACGCCATCGGCACGATCGGCGGCGATCGCTGGTCGGCGCGGCGCTTCTGGCATCCGCGACGCTCCGAGCCCGGCAAGACTTATGCCTTGTCCGCGGGCCTTCTCGACAACGTCTATGACTTCGATGCCGCCTTTTTCGGCATTTCCCCCCGCGAAGCCGCGCAGATGGATCCGCAGCAGCGCCTTCTGCTGGAAGTGACCTGGGAGGCGATGGAGGACGCCGGCCTGCGGCCGAGTTCCCTGAGTGGTTCGGGCGCCGGCGTTTATGTCGGTGCGTCCGGCACCGACTACGCCAGCGTGCGTCAGAACGACCCCAAGTCCGGTGACATGCATTTCATGACCGGCAACACGCTGAGCATCATCTCCAATCGCATCTCCTATTTCTTTGATCTGCGCGGTCCCAGCTTCACCCTCGATACGGCTTGCTCCTCTTCGCTGCTGGCTTTGCACCAGGCGGCCACAGCTATTCGCGCGGGTCATGTGGATACGGCGGTTGTTGCGGGTGTGAACCTGCTGCTCAGCCCCTTTCCATTCATGGGTTTTTCGCGCGCCTCCATGCTGTCCCCCAGCGGACTCTGCCACGCTTTCGATGCGAGCGCGGATGGTTATGTGCGAGCCGAAGGCTGTGTCGCGGTCATTCTGCAGTCGGTGGATCGGGCGCGCGATGCAGGGCATCGGGTGCGCGCGGTGTTGGCTGCAACCGGCACCAATGCCGACGGCCGCACGGTGGGCTTGTCCCTGCCGTCAAGTGAGTCCCAGGCTGCGCTGCTGCAGGATGTCTACCAATCGGCGGACATCGACCCTGAGAACCTCGCCTTCATCGAGGCCCACGGGACCGGCACGCAGGTTGGCGATCCCTCGGAGGCGCTGTCGATCGGGCGCGTCCTGGGTCAGCGCCGCGGCCAGAGCCTGCCCATTGGGTCCGCCAAGACCAACGTCGGCCATCTCGAGCCGGCCTCGGGTTTGGTCGGCGTGCTCAAGGCGCTGCTCGCCCTAGAGCGGGATCTGCTGCCTGCCTCACTGCATTTCGAAACGCCAAACCCCAACATTCCCTTCGACGAGTTGAACCTCAGCGTGGCGGCCCGGGCTCTGCCGCTGCCCCGCAATGGTGCGCTGCGCTACGCCGGCATCAACTCCTTCGGCTTTGGCGGTACCAACGTTCATGCAGTGATCCGCGATGCCGAGCGTCCGCAGCGCCGTGCGAGCGCAGCGGAAGAAATCGCCCCCCTGATCCTGTCTGCGCGCTGCGAACCGGCTTTGCGCGCCATGGTCAGTGCCTACCGCGAGCGCCTGGAGCAGGCCGACCGCGATGAAAAGCGCGCGTTGGTTGCAGCAGCGGCCAGTCAGCGTGACCGGCTCGAGCATCGCATGGTGCTGTGGGAGGACAGCCCGGAAGCGCTGTTCGAGCAGCTTGCAGCCGCTGAAGCCGGCGAGAAGAGCCGGGCGGCGTTTGGACGCACCATTGCGGGAAGCGAGGCGCCGGCATTCCTCTTTGCCGGAAACGGATCACAGTGGGCCGGCATGGGGCGCGAGGCTTTCGAGCGAAACGCCGCCTATCGTGCAAGCGTGGAGAGCGTCGATGCGCTGTTCATTGCGCGGGCCGGTTGGTCGCTGATCGAGGCCTTTCAGGCCGATGATCTGGGCGAAAAGCTGCGCCGCGCCGAAGTCGCCCAGCCGCTGCTTTTCGCGCTGCAGGTGGGACTGGTCGACGCTCTGGCTGCCTGGGGGCTGAAGCCCGGTGCCGTGGCAGGCCACAGCGTCGGTGAGGTGGCCGCCGCATACGTGTCCGGCGCCTTGACGCTCGAGCAGGCGGTGCATGTCGTCCACGCCCGCAGCCTGCACCAGGAGAGCACCCACGGCGCGGGCAGCATGGCCGCCCTGCTGCTTTCGGCTGAGGATGCGGCCGAAGTGCTTGCCGATCCTCGGTGGGAGGGGCTACAGATCGCGGCGATTAACGGACCGCGGTCGATCACGATTTCCGGCCAGGGTGAACTGCTGAAGTCTTTCGCGGCAGAAGCGCGCAAGCGGCGTTGGCCGCTGCGCCGCCTGGAGTTGGACTACCCCTTCCACGGTCCCCTGATGGAGCCGGTGCGCGAGCCGCTGCTGCAGGACCTGGCCGAGCTGACACCGCAGTCCACTGTCATCCCCTTCGTCTCAACCGTCACCGGTGAGTTGCTGGACGGCAAAGAGCTGACGGCTGACTACTGGTGGCGCAACGTGCGTGAGCCGGTGCGTTTCCGCGATGCGATAACGCGCCTGGGCGAACAGGGCCACGGGCTCTTTTTGGAGATCGGCCCGCGGCCGGTGCTGCAGGGCTATATCAACGACAGCCTGCGCCACGCCGGAGCAAATGGACGCGTCTTGCCGGCGCTCGATCGCAACGATGCCGCCGGCGTGGATCCGGTGCGCGGCGTCCTGGCGCGGGCGTTTGCGGCCGGTGCGCCGATCGACGAGGCGCTGGCACTGCCGGAGCGCGGGTCCTTCGTACCGCTTCCGAGCTATCCGTGGCAGCGCAAGACCTACCGCGTCGATCCGACGCAGGAAGCCTGGAACCTGTCGGGTGGGGAAGGAGACCATCCTCTGCTCGGCTACCATCCGCGCCCGGAACTGCCGGTGTGGACGGTGCACCTGGATCACGAGCTCCTGCCCTATCTGGCCGATCACTGCGTTGAGGACGCCGTCGTCTTCCCAGCAGCCGGATTCGTCGAAATGGCCCTGGCGGCGGGCGAGCAGTGGCTCGGCACCGGCGATCTTGAGATCCAAGACATGGAGATCGTCAGGCCGTTGGTTTTTGACGGCGAGCGTATGCGCGAGGTGCAACTGCGCCTTTCCGACGACGGTCTGGTCTTCGAGGTCTTCAGTCGCAGCCGTGAGGAAGAGTCCGGCTGGAATCAGCATCTGCGCGGCCGCTTGGCGCGCCTGCCTTCGCCGAGCCTGTCTGCCACGCTCCCTGATGCCAGAGGGTTCCAGGGGCGCTCGGTTTCCGGCCCCGACATCTATGCCACTGCCCGCCGCTTCGGGCTGAACTACGGCCCGGCCTTCGCGCGGGTCCAGAAGGTCGACATCCTAGGCGAGCGCCAGGCACGGGTGCGACTTTCCGACGAACTGCCGCAAGAGCTGATTGAACCTTCGCGCTATCTGCTGCATCCGACCACCCTCGATGCGGTTTTCCATGGGCTTTTCGCGCTGCTTGAGGAAACGGCGGAAATCCCCGCCAACACCGCGTTCCTGCCGGCGCGCCTTGGGCGCGTGCGGCGGCTGGCCGAGGGAGGAGAGCCGCGCGAAGCGCTGATCGAAATCGCCTCCGTGTCACCGCGATCTGTTGCGGTCGGCTTCCGGCTGTTCGATGAGAGCGGGACCTGCGTGGTCGCGCTGGACGACTGCCGTTTCCGTGCCGTGGCCTTGTCGCATGCGCAGGACGAGGGACAGTTGGAGTTCCGCTTCGTTGCCCGACCGGAACTGGGTGCGAGCGAGATCGACAGCTCGGCAACGCCGACCCCGACGAATCTGCGCGGCACGCTGACGGAAGCTGGCTTTGCGCGCAGCGAGGAAGCTGCGCCGGAGGAAAGCTGGCTGCTGCTGGACGGAGCCATCCGATCGCTCGCCTTCGATGCACTCTCCGAGGCGCTCGGCCACAGCGATGCACCTTTCACGCTCGACGACCTGATGGTTGCCGGTCGGCTGTCGCCCGAGGTCGCTCCCCTCTTTGGCCGTATCCTGCGTCTGCTCGAAGAGGATGGCGCAACCCAGTATGACGAGGACACCGGTTGGCGCCTGATCGACAGCGGCCAGTTTCCGCCGGCCGCCGATGTCCTGAATCTTGTGGCGTCGGAGCATCCGGACCGGCTAGCCGAAGTGGCGCTGACGGCGCGCCTCATGGAGCTGCTGCCCGGTTTGCTGGACGGCCGCACGCCGCCCCCGGCAGAACTGCCCTATGCCGCGGCGTTGCTCGATCAGTTGACCGACGCCTCGCCGGCGCGCCGCACCACCTATGCGGCCGTGGTTGCCGCGGTCGAGGCGATCGTGGCCGACTGGCCGGCGGAACGCCCGGTGCGCATCCTCGAGTTGGCCAGCGGCACCGGCTCTCTGAGCCGCCGACTGTTGCGCATCCTGCCGACGGAGCGTTTCTCCTACCTGGCCAGCGATCCTGACAAGCGCGCGGTCGAGCGTCTGCGGGTGAGTCTGGGGCCGCAACCCAATCTCGAGGTGGAAACCCTCGACTTCACCAAAGAGCCCAAGGCGGATCTGGGGCCCTTTGATCTCGTGGTGTGCGCCGGCGGTCTTTACCGTGCGGCCGGCACCGCGGAGCAGCTTGCCAACCTTCGTTCCTGTATGGCCGGTGGCGGCCTGCTGGTGGCAGCCGAGCCTGAGCCCAGCCCCTTCTACGACCTGCTCTTTGGTGTGCGTGCGGAATGGTGGGGCGAGGGTGGCCCCACCCATGCCAGCGGACCGCTCAAGGAAGCTTCGGCCTGGCGCACGGCGCTGGAAGCGGGTGATTTTCCGGCCATCGAGTGCTTGCCCTTGGCAGGGCCGGGCCCTGAGCAGTCACTGCTGATCGCACGCAACGCGGTGCGGGCGGTGCGCTCGGTGCCGCCGGCAACCGCCGGATCGGCCTTGATCCTGGCGGATGCCGAGAGCCGGACTCTGGCCAGCGACCTGGCACAGCAGTTGAGCGAAGCTGGTCGCCAGGTGGTTATTGCGGGTGCCGAAGGCGCTGCGGCTTCCGACGAGGCCGATGCCGCAATCGATGTTCGCAGCGGCGATTGCAGTGACCAGGCCTGGCTGGAAAGCCTGATCAAGGAGCTGCAGGTCGGCGACGGCGAGAGCCTGGATGTGATCCACCTCTACGGTGCTCTGGCCGAGGAGTCGCATCCCAGCGCTGCCGCGGCCGAACGCTGCACCGTGGCAATGGCGGCCCTGAAGGCCTTGTCGGTGAAGGATGCAGGCCTCTGGCTGGTGACGCCGGGGGCCATGCAGCATGTCGCCGGCGGCGAGGCGGAGCGGCCGGTGCAGGCGGCGCTTTGGGGCTTTGGCCGTGTCGCCGCCAACGAGTATGCCGATGTGCGGATTCGTATGATCGATCCGGCTCCGGATTACGAGCCTGCCCGGATGGCGTCTCTGGTGGCCGTGGAGGTGCTGCGGCCGACGAATGAACATGAGCTGGTGATCAACGACCATGGTCGCCATGCCCTGCGCCTGCGTCGCGGCCTGCCGCGCCGGCCGGAAACCGGCGGGCGCCGGAGGCGCGAAGCGGGCCTGCGCCTGGAAATGCGCCGGGCTGGATCTCTCGACCAGCTGACCTGGACGCCCATGCGTCGCCGCCTGCCCGGACCGGGCGAGGTGGAGATCGAGGTTGCGGCCACGGGGCTCAATTTCCGGGATGTCATGTGGGCAATGGGACTGTTGCCCGACGAGGCGCTGGAGGAAGGCTTTGCCGGGCCGACCCTGGGCATGGAGTGTGCCGGCGTCATCACCGCGGTGGGCGAGGGCGTTACCGGCATGCAGACAGGCATGCGGGTGTTGTCCTTCGCGCCGGCCTGCTTTGCCAGTCATGTGACGGTCTCGACGCGGGCGGTTGCCCCGATCCCCGGCGATCTCAGCTTCGAGCAGGCGGCAACGGTGCCCAGCGCCTTCTTCACCGCCTACTACGCGCTCACGCATTTGGCGCAGCTGGAAGAGGGCGAGCGGGTGCTGGTGCATGGCGGCGCCGGTGGCGTCGGTCTGGCGGCGCTGCAGCTTGCCAAGTGGCGCGGCGCCGAGGTCTTTGCCACGGCCGGTTCGCCCGAGAAGCGTGCGCTGCTGCGCCTGCTGGGCGCCGATCATGTTCTCGACTCCCGCAGCCTGGAGTTTGCTGACGGCGTTATGGAGCTGACCGACGGCGAGGGGGTGGATGTGGTGCTGAACTCCCTGGCTGGCGAAGCCATGGAGCGCAGCCTGCAGATCCTGCGCCCCTTTGGACGCTTCCTTGAGCTCGGCAAACGCGACTTCTACGGCGGCAGTCGTTTGGGACTGCGGCCTTTCCGCCAGAATATCTCCTACTTCGGCATCGATGCGGATCAGCTGCTGACCCGCCGGCCGCAGCTCGCCGGGCGCTTGTTCCGGGAGATGGTTGAACTCTTCCGCGAGGGGCATCTGCGTCCCTTGCCGTATCGGCGCTTCGACCATGAAGAGGCCGTGCAGGCCTTCCGGCTGATGCAGCAGTCCGGGCACATCGGCAAGATCGTCGTGGCCGCCCCTCCGGTGGAGGCTCGTCGCCTTCCGGAGCGCACCAAGGCGCTCGAGCTGGCGGCCGACGCCACTTATCTGGTTGCCGGCGGCCTGGGGGGATTCGGGCTGGAAACGGCACAGTGGCTGGTCCGCCACGGCGCACGGCACCTGCTGCTCCTCGGTCGAAGCGGCGCATCAAGCGATGCAGCACGCGCCGGCGTGGAGGCGCTGCAGGCGGCCGGTGCCACGGTGGTGGTGGAAGCCTGCGACCTGGCTGATCAGGCCGCGGTGGAGGCCGTGATCGCGCGGGCCAAGGCGGAGATGCCGCCGCTGCGCGGCGTGTTGCACACCGCGATGGTCCTGGAGGATGGCCTCATCGCCAACCTGGATCGGGAGCGCTTCGATAAGGTGCTGCAGCCCAAGGTGGACGGTGCCTGGAACCTGCATCGCGCGACGCTCGACCTGCCGCTCGACCTCTTTGTTCTCTACTCCTCGGCCACCACCACGGTGGGCAACCCCGGGCAGGCGAACTATGTCGCCGCCAATGCCTATCTGGAGTCTCTTGCCCGCCAGCGGCGCGCCGAGGGTCTGCCGGCGGTGGCGGTGGCCTGGGGCGCCATCGGTGACGCCGGTTATCTGGCCCGCCACGCCGAGGTGAGCGAATCGCTCTCCCGCCGTCTGGGGCGCCAGTCGCTGGGTGCGCGCGAGGCGCTGGACGGGCTGGAGCGCATTCTGGTGCAAGGCGCTACCGAACCAGCCAATGCCAGCCCGGTCTATGCCCGGATCGATTGGCGTTCGGCCAAGGGTGAGTTGCCCATCCTCTCGCAACCGGGCTTCCGTGAAATGGCGGCGGAGGCCGACAGCGGCGGCGGCGAGGTGGAAGACAAGATCGACCTGCGCAAGATGGTCGAGGGCATGGACGCCGGTGCCGCCCGCGAGCTCATTTCCGGATTGTTGGCCGACGAGGTGGCGCGCATCCTGCGTCTGCCGGCTGAGGAGGTCGACCGCCACCGTCCGCTGGCGGAACTGGGCATGGACTCGCTGATGGCGCTCGAGTTGCGCATGGCGGCCGAACAGCGGCTGAGCATCGAGGTTCCCCTCATGTCGCTCTCGGACGGCGCGACACTGGATGGGGTGGCTGCACGCCTGGCCGGTCGTCTGATCAGCGGCGAGGACAAGGTCGACGAGCGCGACGAGGCCTTGGCTTTGGCTCGCCAGCATCTGGACGAGCAGGACCTGGAAGAACTGGGACTGACCGATGGCGCGGGTGAGGGTGACAGCGGCGTGGCACGAGTCGGCTGATCGCTCGCGTCACCGCTCGTGGCCACCTGCCCCTTGCGCTGCTCTTCCCGAGGCACGATTCTATCTGCTGACAGTGGATGACGAAGGTGCGCCGGGGTCCGGGCATTCGCGAGCCCGGAGGCGCGGTCGGCCCCGTTCCCATGCTGTCCGGCACTGCACGTGTCGCACGGTCCAAAGGAGTTGAACGCAGGTGAGCGACTTTACCAACCGGGCCAAGCAGCGCCTGGTCGAGGAGTTCCTGGCGGCCCGCCGCCGACGCGAAGGGCGCGGCCAGGAGGCTTCTGCGGCGCCTGCGCGCAAGGCGAAGGCGACGTCGAACGGCCTGGACTCCATCCCGGGATTCAAGCAGTTCCATATGCAAAAGAATGCTGCCGGGGTGCTCGATCTCGATAACCCCTTCTTCCAGGTGCATGATGGGCGGGCCGGTGCGACAAGCTCTATCGGCGGGCAGGAGGTGCTCAACTTTGCCTCCTACAACTACCTCGGCCTGAACGGTCACCCGGAGGTCAATGCGGCAGCGATCGAGGCCATGGAACGCTATGGCACCTCGGCCTCGGCCAGCCGTCTGGTCGCCGGTGAACGGCCGGTCCATGCGCAGCTTGAACGGGCGATTGCCGACCTGCACGGCGTCGAGGACGCGGTGGTCATGGTCAGCGGCCACGCCACCAACGTGACCACCATCGGCCACATCATGGGCCAGCGCGACCTGATCCTCTACGATTCCTGGATGCATAACTCCGGAGTGCAGGGAGCGGTTTTGGCCGGGGCGCGGCGCATCGCTTTCCCGCACAACGATCCCCAAGCGGTCGAGCGTCTGCTGGCAGAACAGCGCAAGCGCTATGACCGGGTGCTGATCCTGCTCGAGGGCGTCTACTCCATGGACGGCGACCTGCCGGACCTGGCGGCCTTCATCGATATCAAGAACCGCTACGACGCCATCCTGCTGGTCGATGAGGCGCACTCCCTGGGGGTGCTGGGTAAGACCGGGCGCGGCATTGCCGAGCACTGCGGCATCGACCCACATGACGTCGATCTCTGGATGGGGACGCTGAGCAAGACACTTTCGGGCTGCGGCGGCTATATCGCCAGCCGCTCCGATTTCGTCGAGTATCTCAAGTACACGGCGCCGGGCTTCGTCTACAGTGTGGGCATGCCGCCGCCCATCGCGGCTGCAGCCCATGCCTCGATCCAGGTCATGCTGCGCGAGCCGGAGCGGGTGGCACGGCTGCAGGCGCGCGGCCATTACTTCCTGGAAACCGCCCGGGCGGCCGGCCTCGATGTCGGCCCGAGCGCCGGCTACTCCGTCGTTCCGGTGATTGTGGGCAACTCGGTGCTGGCGGCCCGCCTGGGCCACCGTCTGCTGGAACGGGGCATCAACGCACTGCCAATCGTCTATCCGGCGGTTCCCGAGAAATCCGCCCGCCTGCGCTTCTTCCTCACCTGCGAGCATGAGGAAGAGCAGATCCGCGAGACCGTGGCTGTGACCGCCGAGGAGCTTGGCGCGTTGCGGGCCAAGGGGCGGAATCTGCGCGAGTATGCGCTGCGGATGGCAATGCCCGAGCATCAGGACTCATGACGGCGGCCGCCGGGCTCGAACTGCGCCCGGTTCGTGATCGTCGGGACATTGCCGCCTTCGCCGATGCCGCGCGTGTGGCCCAGGGGCATGATCCGAACTGGGTCTGTCCCCTCGACCACGAAATGCATCTGATCCTCGATCCCCGGCGCAACGTCTTCCTGCAAGAGAATGACGTCCAGCCCTGGGTGGCGCTGCGCGACGGTCGGCCGGTTGGGCGGATCATTGCCGTGCGCAACGAGGCCCACCTGGCCCGGCATAAGGACGGCGCCGGGCAGTTCGGCTTCCTGGAAGCCATCGACGATCCTGCCATCTTCGCCGCGCTGATCAACCAGGCCGGAACCTGGCTGAAAGGCCATGGTCTGACCAAGATGAATGGCCCCTTCAGCGCGTCGATCAACCATGAGGCCGGGCTGCTGGTCGAGGGCTTCGACACGCCGCCGATGATGCGCACCAATCATGCCCAGCCCTGGTACGCGCGCCATCTGGAGGCTGCCGGCCTGCACGGGATCATGGACCTCTATGCCTATCTCTGCCGGCCGGCGGAGAGCCGCTACCCGGAACGGGTGGAGGCGAGCCTGCAGCGCTGGAAGGAAAGGGAGTCCCTGACCATCCGCACCATGTCCCGCCGCTCATTCCTGCGCGACATGGTTCTGGTCAACGAGGTCTACAACGACGCCTGGGCCGACAACTGGAAGGCCGTGCCGGTGAGTGAGGGCGAGGCCCGTTTGATCGCCCGGGTGGTCCGGCCGCTTCTGAAGCTGGACTGGATCACGCTCGCCTACTGGCAGGGCGAGGCCATCGCAGTGGTCTCCCAGGTCCCCAATACCAACGAAGCCCTGGCAGGTCTCGACGGCAAGCTCTGGCCGATGGGCTGGTCGCGCCTTCTCTGGCGCCTCAAAGTCCAGGGCCTGTGCTCAAGCCGCATCCCGATGATCGGCCTGCGTCGGCGCTTCCGCGGCACGCGGGTCGGCGGCATGGCTGTTGCCGCCCTGATGGCCCGCGCCGTCGAGAACGCGCAACAGGCCGGGATCGAGCGCATGGAGATCTCCTGGATGCTGGCCCACAACCGCCATGTCCTCAATCTCTGCGACAGCCTACCGGCCAGCCACTACAAGACCTTCAGGGTCTACGAGAAACACCTGTAGGCCGAGGGGTCACTCCTCCGGCGCGATGCGAAAGCCGAAGCGGCGCATGATGGCGTCGGAGAGCGTGGCAGGCAGAAAGTGGCTGGCGCGCATCGCCAGCCCGAGATGGGCCGGAAAGACCACATGGGCCCGTCCGCGGTCGATGCCGCGGCGCATCAGTGCGGCCGCCCGATCTGCAGGCAGTTCGCCTGGGCGCGGACCGAGATAGCGTGCGCTCATGGGACTGGTGACGAAGCCCGGGCAGATGACGGTGACGCTGATGCCCTTGCGGCGCAGGGTGCCGCGCAGGGCATCGCCATAGGCCAGCAGTCCCGCCTTGCTGGCGCTGTAGGCGGGGGCGTCGGGCAGGGCGCGCAGGGCGGAAAGGGAACTCATCAGCACGATGCGGCCATGCTTGCGCCGGTGCATGGGCTCCAGCAGTGCGTGCACGGTGTTTACCGCGCCTTCCAGGTTGACGCGCAGCTGCCGCGTGGCCGTGGCCTGGTCTTCCAGGCGCCCGTCGGGGCCGCGGCCGCCGGAAATGCCCGCGTTGGCGATCAGGATCTCGACCGGTGTCTGGCGGTCGAACTCCCGCAGCCAGGTGCACAGTGCCTCGGCATCGGTGACGTCGATCTGCGCCGTGGTCACTTGCGCGCCGCGGGCTTCGCAGGCTGCGGCACTGGCGGCCAAACGTTCGGCATTCCGACCGATAAGCGCCATGCTGCGTCCGGGTTCAGCGTAGGCAAGGGCCAGGGCGGCGCCGATCCCGCCGCTGGCGCCGGTCAGGACCAGTGTGCCGGGTTGTCGGGCGTCGCTCACTCTGCCGCCACCGCGCGCGGCGTGACAGTGGCGGGGGCCGGCGCGCGTCCGCTGTCGCCCACCGGGATGGGTCGCCACCCCGGTGGGGTCGATTCGATGCGCTCGATCGCTCCCTTGATCGCTGCCTCCAGCCCCTCCTCGGTGAAAAAGCTGCCGTGGATGAGCGCGCGGGCCTGCAGCAGACGTACGAAGTCGCGCAACAAGTCCGGCTTCGGACGCCGCGGGTCGCTCCAGAAACTGTCGAGGGAGCCCTGATGGGTCAGTCCGGGGATGTGATAGATCGCACGGCCCAGCACGGCCACAGGGCGTTTCTGCTGCAAGGCCACCATGCCCGAAGTGGAATTGACCGTGACCACGCCTTTGGAGTCGTCGATCAGCCGGGAGAGGTTGCCCCCTTCGATGAAGAGCACCCGATCCTCGATGCCGGCGGCACGAGCCAGGCGACGGCATTGCCGGCGGCGGTCGACCAGGCCGTTGTCCAGAGGGTGTGCCTTGACCACCAGATGGTCGTTCGCCGGTGCGTGGTCGGCAAAGGATCGCAAGATGACCTGCAGCGCGTCTTCCATGCTGTTGAGGTCGGCGTGCACGCGGATCTGAAAATCGCTGTCGAGCTGCAGCGGGAAAATGAAGAAGCCGGGCTCGCTTTTGGCCAAGGCGCGCAGTGCAGCGCGGCTGCGCCGCTTCTCCACGGGCATCAGCGCCAGGCGCTTGAGCCAGAAGGCATACTCGAGCAACACCGGCCAGGGGCGATGGTGGCGGTAGAGAGGATAGACGAGACGCCCGGCAGAGGTTGTCAGGTTGTAGGCCACATCCCAGATCACGCGATTGCGCAGGCCCGAGGCGCTGCGGCGCGTCGTCTGCGCGTCTTCGAGGCCTTCTGCCCCTTGGCGAATCTGGTTGGGCGTATTCGGCAGCGCTGAGAAGCCGTTCACGCCGCCATGCTCTAACGTGATCCAGTTCGGACGGAGGTAGCCTTCCTCGAAAACGTGCACCGCGATGCCGCGTGTCCGGGCAAGATCAATGGCGACCCGATGATAGCTGCGACAATCGCCGAAGAGCACCAAGTCGGTGATGCCCTCGCGCTCCAACCGCTTTGCCAGATGGTCCTGCCAGCGGCTGAAACGCCCGCGCCAGGCTTTGGCCTCACGGGGCCAGAACAGCACGTCGCCCAGGTTGAAGTTGATCTTGGTGACGCGATGGCCACGCTTCTTCAATGCCTGGCCCAGCCGAAGGAAAAACGGCGAAGCTGGCCCCTGCAGAAACAGGATATGTCGTTGCTCTGGTCCGCCCTCCGGCACACCGCGCTCCCGCCAGCCGTTCATGAACTCCGTGTATCCGCAATAATCCGGATCGCGTTAAATCTGAACCACAAGGTTTCAACGCGATCTGCACTTACCCCCAAGTAACATCATACTGGAAGGTTGCGTCGGTTCAACGCCGCGCCGTTCAACAAGTGTGATAATCCGGCAGCAACGACGGGGTGCGGCAATTCCGGGTTTCGGTTTTGCCTGCTGTGTGTGGTTTCACGCTAAGGTCGTGAAAGCCAGCAACCTACATGGCGCCGGCGCGGCGAATCGTCTATTGCTGGGGCGCGGCACCGGAACAGCGCAGCAAGGGGCGCCCGCCTTCCGGGTTTCATGCCGCGGTCAGGAGCTTGGTATGGACCCCATTTTGTTCGCCGTCGTTGCGGCCGTTCTCGCGGGCGCTTTGCTCGGTGCTTTTTTGACCCACCTCCTGTTGCGCAAGGGCGCGCAGGCCAGGGAGGCCTTGCTGCGTCAGCAGATCGAGGAACTGGCCCCCTACCGGGAGGAGGCTTTTGCCTTGCGCGAACCGGCAACACGGCTCGTCCGGGCGGAGGAAGAGCGCGACGCGCTGCGCGAAGAGCGTAACAACGCCTTGCGCGAGAACGAGCGTCTGGGAGTGACGCTGGAGAAGGAACGTCAGGCGCACGAACAGAAGCTCCAGGAGCTGTCTTCGGTCCGGGGACAGATCGAGAAGGATCTGAAGCTGTTGTCCCAGAGCCTGCTCAAGGACACCTCGGATGCCTTCCTCAAGCGGGCGCGTGAGGTCTTCGAGGCGCAGCAAAAGGAAAGCCGCAGCGGCCTGGAGTCCCTGGTCAAGCCGGTGGGCGAGGCTCTCAAGGCCTATCAGGAAAAGCTGGCCGCCACCGAACAGGCACGCAAGCGTGACGAGGGGCGCATCGGTGAGCAGTTGCGCCAGGTGGCCGAGTCTCACGCCAAGCTGCAGCACACCACGGGGACGCTGGTGAACGCGCTGCGGGCCGCGCCGAAGACCCGAGGGCGCTGGGGTGAGCAGCAGCTGCGCACCGTGCTCGAGATGGCCGGCATGATGGAGTACGTCGACTTCACCACCGAGCACCACGTTGCCACTTCGGACGGGCCGCTCAGGCCCGACGTGGTGCTGCGTCTGCCCGGTGGCCGTCGCATCGTGGTGGATGCCAAGACCTCCATGTCCGCCTATCTGGAAGCCCTCGAGGCGGTCGATGATGCGGAGCGCGAGCGCCTGCTGCGCGAGCATGCCCGGCAACTGCGCACCCACGCCCGCCAACTGGGGGACAAGCGCTACTGGGATGCGCTCGAGGACACGCCGGACTTCGTCGTCATGTTCGTGCCCGGCGACAACCTCTATGCGGCGGCGATCGAGCGTGATCCCAACCTCTTCGAGGAAGCCTATTCGCAGCATGTGATCATTGCGACCCCCACCACCTTCCTGGCCCTGGCCAAGGCCATTGCCTATGGCTGGCGACAGGAGCGGGTCTCCCAGGATGCGCAGCAGGTCATGACGCTGGGTGAAGAGCTCTACAAGCGCCTGGTACGTCTGGGGGATCGCCTTTCCTCGCTCACGAAGGCGCTGGAAACGACGGTTCGGCGGCACAATGATCTGGTGGGCACGCTGGAGGGGACGGTGTTGCCGCAGGCCCGGCGCTTCAACGACTTGGGGTTGGGCCATGCCCACGGCGAGATCGAGGAGTCGCCGCCGGTGCTCACCGATGTTCGTGAAGCGGTGCGCGGGCGCGACCTCGAGTTTGCCGAACAGGAGGAGCAGGAGAACCTGACGTCGACGCGCTCAGGATGACCCTTGCTCCTCGGAATGCTCTATCAGCTTGGTGTCCACCCGCACCTCCGAATGCAACGTGCGGTGCACCGGGCAGCGCTCGGCGATCTCGACCAGGCGTTTGCGTTGATCGCCGCTCAGGCGTGAGCCTTTGAGAACAAGGCTCCGCTCGATCCAGTCGACCTTGCCGTCGCGCGTTTCGCAGTCCTCGCAATCCTTGGCGTGAACCTTGCGGTGGGTCAGGCGGACACTGGCCTGCTCGAGCGGCCATTTCTTGTGATCGGCATAGAGGCGCAGAGTCATGGATGTGCAGGCGCCCAACGCCGCCAGCAGATAGGCGTAGGGGTCCGGCCCGGCATCGCCTCCGCCCACCTCAGGCGGCTCGTCCGCGATGAGGCGATGCTGGCCGGCCTCAATGTCCTGCTCCAACGCGCCGCGGCCGCTTTCGCGCACGATGACGCCCTGGAAACTGTTCTTCTGCGTCGGCTCGCTCTCCGGCAGGTAGCGGCTGGCCCAGGCTGCGACCACCTCTGCGGCATAGGTGGCGTCCCGGCTACGACTCAGAAGGTGGTCGGCGTCGTCCAGGGAGACGAAGGACTTGGGGTGCTTGGCCGCCAGGAAAATCCGGCTGGCATTGTCGATGTCGACAATTTCATCTCTTGGCGCGTGCAGCACCAAAAGGGCGCGGCCCAGACGGGAAATGGCCTCATCCAGGCGGTGATCTTTGACATCATTCAGGAAGCTGTCGCGGATTCGAAACGCCCGGCCCGCCAGTTGGACCTCTGCCTCGCCCTGGCTCTCGATATCTCCGATTGCGGAGGTGAAATGCCGCGTGATGGCAGTCGGCTCGGCCGGTGCGCCCAGCGTGGCGATTGCTTGCACTTCCGGGATCTGCCCTGCTGCCGCCAGCACGGCGGTGCCACCAAAACTGTGGCCGATCAGCAGGCCCGGCGCACTGTGCTCCTGGCGCAGATAGTCGGCGGCCGCGACGATGTCCTCCACATTGGAGGTGAAGTGCGTGTTGGCGAACTCGCCCTCGCTGTGGCCCAGGCCGGTAAAGTCGAAGCGCAGCACGGCGATGCCACGGGCGGCCAGACTGCGGGCCAGGGCCCGTGGTCCCTTGAGGTCCTTGCCGCAGGTGAAGCAATGCGCAAACAGCGCAAAGGCTCGGATCCGGCCGGCGGGCCAATCCAGGCGGGCAGCAAGGTTATGACCCTGGCTTCCGGGAAATTCAATGCGTTCACTGCGGTAGGGCATGGCCGCTCCTCATTTGGGAAGCAGGGGATGGAGGGCCGGGCATAAGCATGTCCCAGCCTCTCCGAATGCGGCCGCCCGATCAGCTCCGGTTCATACGGTTGCCGACCAGATCGTCGACCACGCCGGGATCGGCCAGAGTCGAAGTGTCGCCAAGGTTACCGTAATCGTTCTCGGCGATCTTGCGCAAAATACGGCGCATGATCTTGCCCGAACGGGTCTTGGGCAGGCCCGGTGCCCACTGGATCAGGTCGGGTGAAGCGATCGGCCCGATCTCCTTGCGCACCCACTGCACCAGTTCCTTGCGCAATTCTTCGCTGGGCTCTTCCCCGGCGACCAGGGTGACATAGGCATAGATGCCCTGGCCCTTGATGTCGTGAGGGTAACCCACCACTGCAGCTTCAGCCACTTTCGCATGTGCCACCAGCGCGGACTCCACCTCAGCGGTGCCCATGCGGTGGCCGGAGACATTGATCACGTCGTCCACACGCCCGGTGATCCAGTAATAACCGTCCTCGTCCCGGCGGCAGCCGTCTCCGCTGAAGTAGCGCCCCGGATATGCGGAGAAGTAGGTCTGCACGAAGCGCTCGTGGTCGCCGAAGACCGTGCGCATCTGACCCGGCCAGGAGTCGGCGATGCAGAGGTTGCCTTCGCAGGCGCCTTCCAGATGCTTACCGTCGGCGTCGACGATCACCGGCTTCACCCCGAAGAAGGGCAGGGTGGCGGAGCCGGGTTTGGTGTCAATGGCGCCGGGCAGCGGGCTGATCAGGATACCGCCGGTCTCGGTCTGCCACCAGGTATCGACGATGGGGCAGCGCTCGTCGCCCACGACCCGATGATACCAGAGCCAGGCCTCCGGATTGATCGGCTCGCCCACCGTGCCGAGGATGCGTAAGGAGTCGCGCTTCGTGCGCTTCACCGGCGCTTCGCCTTCGCGCATCAGCGCGCGGATGGCGGTTGGGGCAGTATAAAAGATACTGACCTTGTGCTTGTCGCAGACCTGCCAGAAGCGCGAGGCGTCGGGATAGTTTGGCACGCCCTCGAACATCAGCGTCGTCGCACCGTTGGCCAGAGGCCCGTAGACGATATAGCTGTGACCCGTGACCCAACCCACATCCGCGGTGCACCAGTAGATCTCGCCATCGTGATAGTCGAAGACATACTGATGCGTCATGGCGGCGTAGACCAGATAGCCGCCGGTGGTGTGCAGCACTCCCTTCGGCTTTCCGGTCGAGCCGGAGGTGTAGAGGATGAACAGCGGGTCCTCCGCATTCATCTCTTCGGCCGGGCAATCGTCGGAGACCTTGGCGCATTCCTCGTGGTACCAGAGGTCGCGACCCTCGCTCCATTCGATGCGCCCGCCGGTGCGGCGGACCACCAGTACCTTCTGCACGTTGGGGCAGGAGGCCAGTGCCTTGTCGGTGTTGGCCTTGAGCGGGATCTTGCGGCCGCCGCGCACGCCCTCGTCGGCGGTGATGACGAAGGCACTCTCACAGTCTTGGATGCGGCCGGCCAGCGCGTCCGGGGAAAATCCGCCGAAGACCACGGAATGGATGGCGCCGATGCGCGCGCAGGCCAGCATAGCATAGGCCGCTTCCGGGATCATCGGCAGGTAGATGGTGACGCGGTCGCCCTTCTTGACGCCGTTGGCCTTCATGGCGTTGGCCAAGCGGCAGACCTCCTCGTGGAGCTCGCCGTAAGAGATGTGCTTGTGCTCGGAAGGGTCGTCGCCCTCCCAGATGATGGCCGTGTCGTCCTTCTTGGTCGCCAGGTGGCGATCGGTGCAGTTGTAAGAGGCGTTGGTCGTGCCGTCGTGGAACCAGCGAATGTGGACATCCTCTGGTGCGAAGGAGACATCCTTCACCTGGCTGTAGGGCTTGAACCAGTGGATGCGCTTGCCCTGCTCGGCCCAGAAGCCCTCGGGATCGGCAACAGATTGTTGGTACAGCTTGTGGTAGCCGGCCTCGTCCAGCCAGGCCTTCTCAGCGATTTCCGGACGAACGGGGATGATCGAAGACTGCGACATAACCGAAGACGCTCCCTCTGTTGACTGGTTGGCACGGGCGGTCGCGTGGCACCCGAGCGTCTGCACGCCCTAAGCCCGACCCACGGCCGGGACAGTCCTTACTTCCCGGCTCCGCCGCTTTTGCGTGGATTAAAGCCCTTTTGGCCGCTCCAGACAACCGGGGGCGGAAAGTCCGCCCCTTTGCGCGCCAAATGCCCGCAAAGGGGCTGCAGTTCGGCGGCCATGCAAGCCGTTGCGCAGCCCGGTCCCCGACGCTAAAGTGCGCCGCATACGGCCGAGAGCGGCCGAATTGGGGCGTAGCCAAGTGGTAAGGCAGCGGGTTTTGGTCTCGCGATCCCTGGTTCGAATCCAGGCGCCCCAGCCAGCATCCCTCCCCACAATTCGATTTATCTGACGGACTCCCGCAGCCCATGCGAGGTAGCGCAGTAACCATATTCTATTCAAATTATTCAAAATAGAAAATATGGTAGATATGCCGTGTGATAACACGAAGGTCACCAAGGGGTTCACGAAGTTCACCAGGAAGAACTTTGTGCACTTCGTGCAGTCTTTGTGCCCTTCGTGTCGAGCAATATAGGCCTACATCGGGAGGGACGATGGGGCGCATGAATCAGCACTATGAGCCCGTGCCTGAGCGCGCGGAGGCTACGGGGCGAACGGTTGTCGATGCGGCGCTTGCCGTGCATCGGGCGCTGGGACCGGGTTTGCTGGAATCGGCCTATGAGGCTTGCCTGGCCTGGGAACTGGAGCGGCGCGGGTGCGCCGTGGCACGGCAGCGCATTCTGCCGTTGCGCTACGAGGAGGTCGAAATCGAGGCCGGATACCGCCTTGATCTGCTGGTGAACGACGCCGTGATCGTGGAGACCAAGGCCGTAGAGATGCTGGGTGCGCTGCACGAGGCGCAGTTGCTAACTTACCTGCGGCTGTCGGGTCTGCGGCTCGGATTCCTGATCAATTTCAATGTCCCGCTGGTGAAGCAAGGCATGAAGCGGATGGTGCTGTGAAACCGTGATTGGACACGAAGGGCACCAAGGACTTCACGAAGTTCACCAGGAAGAATCTGGTGTACTTCGTGCGATTCTTCGTGCCCTTCGTGTCGCGAAAACCCTTCTACAACAGAGGCTGCGGCGGGGCGGGTAGATCGCGGCCTTTGGCCAGGGCGGTGGCGAAGGCGTGGTTGATGTCGCGGTGGATGGTCTCGTCTTCCTGCATGGCCTGGACGGCCTCGCTCAGGCGGGCCTCGGGCGGCAGGTTCCAGTAGGCGATCGCCAGCGCTGGCGCCGGCGGGTCCTCGTGCTCGCCGGCCCGCAGCTCGGCGAGGTACTGGCCGTAGCCCCGTGCGGCTTCCTCGGCCAGATAGCCCGCGATCCGGTGCGCGGTGCGCGGCGAGAGCAGATAGACCAGGAAGTGCGTGTTGTAGAACAGCCCTTGCGCGAGCAGGACCAGCAGGCGTTCGGCCAGATTGGGCCGGTCGATCGCGACGAAGACCATGAGGTGCGTGCGCTGGTTTTCCGCCTCGTCCATCATCGCGCGGACCCATCCGCGGTCGTCGATCATGCGCCGCAGGCACTTGAGGTGCAGCAGGGTCGCGGCGACCATGCCCGGCACCGCAGCCACGGTCTCCAACACGATGGTGCGGTGGCGATAGCGCCGGGGGAACAGTCGCCCGGCCACGCCATAAAGCGCGCGCACCACACCCAAGGCGAAACGATCGGAGACGCTCTGGGGGAGGTGGTGGCGGTGGAGATCGGTCTTGTCGACGTCCAGCATCGGCGCGAAAGCTCGTGAGGTGCGGGGCATTATTGCAGATCGACCCTGGCGGGGACAGCCGCTTTCCCGGCTTTCTATCGTGCCGGTAAGCGCCTAAAATTCCACTTCGCGCAATCCGGTGGCACAGGCAGGCTCAGGGTACACCGGGAAGAGCAGGAGCCGGACCGCGCTCATGGACCGGGAAACCGATCTCGACATCCTGGCCCGGACGGAGCTTTTCCGGGCGCTCCCGCGCGAGGCGCTTGACGAGGTGCGCCGCTCCTCGTCGCGCAAGCGGGTCGGCAAGGGTGATGTCCTGTTTCACCAGGATGAGCCCGTGAGCACACTCTACATCGTGGTCGTGGGGCGCCTGCGGGCGCTGCAGACCACGGCGGAGGGCAACCAGGTCATCATCCGCTATCTGGGACCGGGAGAGATCGCGGGCTACGCGGCGCTGGATGACAGCGCGACCTATCCGGGAACCGTTGCGGCGGTGGACGACAGCCATGTGATCGGCCTTTCGAAGGGCGCGATCCGCCGCTTGTTGGAGCGCTTCCCGCAGGTCGCGCTCAATGCCCTATCGGTGCTGGGAAACCGCTACCGCGAGACCCAGCTGCGGCTGCGCGAACTCTCCACCGAAAGCGTTGAGCGGCGCCTGGCGCGCACGATCCTGCGCCTGGGCAGTCAGGCAGGGCGGCGCACGGCCCATGGCATCGAGATCGCCTTCCCCCTCTCGCGCCAAGACCTGGCCGAGATGGCCGGGACCACGCTGCACACCGTCAGCCGCACGCTCAGCGGCTGGGAAAAGGACGGATTGGTGATGAGCGGGCGCCGCCGCGTCATCCTCTGCCGGCCGGAAGCCCTGACCGTGATCGCCGAGACCGCTCCCTGAAGTGAAGGACCGGGAAGCGAAGTTCTGGGAAGCGAAGGCCTGGCGCGATGCTCATGCGCCTCCATCGGGTCGGGTGAGGACGAAGAGTGCGGCGCAGTTCAGGACCAGCGCCTGGATGATCAGCACTGTGCCGGAGACCCCCAGCGCCCAGGAAAGCGCGAAGGTTCCTATCATCACAGCAACCGCAATCCGCTTGCTGCGGCGGTCGATGCCGCCGTGTTGCTGCCAGTTATAGATCAGCGGGCCGAAGTGCGGGTGGTCCAGCAGCCAGCTGTGGAGCCGCGGTGAACTGCGCGCGAAGGCGAAGACGGCCAGCAGCAGAAAGGGCGTGGTGGGCAGCAGCGGCAGCACCGCGCCCACCAGCCCCGTGGCCGTGGCGGCCAGTCCGAACAGCAGCCAGAGCAGCCGCAACGGCACGACCCTTGTCCTCCGGTCCCGCGGCGCCCCGCTGGCGCCTGGAACCGTCAGACTTCCGTGCCCCGAGCGAAGAAATCAAGCCAATCCCGGTCAGTGCAGGGCGCGCGGCGCGATGTCGGCGACGGTCGAGATCGCACCCCGCATCGCGCGCTTGAGGCGCCGCACGTCGCCATGGGCGGTGAAACCGGCCCGGAGGCTCTCCCGTGCGGCGGGGAGAATGTCCGGCAGTTCCGCCAGGCTGCAGCGCAACTCGCTGGCCAGATCGCGCTGGATGCTGTGGTAGAGCGCGTCGAAATCGGCCGGGCCTGGTGCCGCGACTTGAACGACAGACAGGCGAGACAGCAGCGAATCGGGCAGGCCTTTCAGGCTGTTGGCCGTGAGAACCCAGCTCACCTGAGAGAGGTCGCAAGCGGCCAGCAAGCATTCATCGTGGAAGCTGGCGGCTGACTGCGGCTCCAGGAAGGTGTGAAGGGCATTGACCACACTGCCGTTGTGCGAGTTCACCGTCCCCTTTTCCACCTCGTCCACGAGACACAACGGGTTGGCGCAGTTGCTCTGCAGCATGGTCAACAGAGGTAGGGCCGGCTGAGCGCCTGCCCAGCCACGCGCCGTGCCCATGAGGCTGCGGTTGTCCGTGGATCCGGCGACCGAGATGCCGGCGAAGCCCACCTGTGCAAGCTGCGCCAGCCGTTGGGCGAAGCGCGTCTTGCCGGCACCGGGCGGGCCAACCAGCAACAGCGGCTGGAGGCGGAACCAGGGTTGGCCCGTGTAAGTCATGAGTGCCAGTTCGTCGACCACGCGGGACACTGCCGTCTCCAGCCAGGGAAACTCGAGCCGCAAGGCCTCCCCGGCGGAACGGTGGTTTTCCACCACTTGCGACCCGCACAGTGGCAAGGGCTCGGCCAGTCCTGCATAGGTCCTGACGATGCGCCGGCCCTCGGAGCTGTCAGCGTCGCCGATGGTGGGGAGGATGCGCAGCGTCTGCGGCTCGAAGCGGGCAGCCTTGTCCGGCCCCAGGCGCGCGATTCGCACCGCGTGGGTCAGCGTGGCGGCAAGTGCTTCCGAGTCCTCGGCGTCGAGCCGGCCAAAGCTGTACTGCACGGCGGACTGAGGGCGGTAGCGGGAGAGGAAGCACTCCTCTCCCTCCCCTTCCTTTTCTTCCAGCTCCCTGTCTCGGGCCAGCTCTTCAGTGCAGGCCTGAAGGCACAGAGGCATGATCTCGCAATCCTCCTCCGCGTGCAGTGCGGCCCAGGTGCCGCGCAGGTCCAAGGGCGCATGGGCCAATTCCATCAGGATGGCCAAGCGTTCCTCGGGCGTCCATTCGGGCTTCTCGACCAGGGGCTCGAGATGGCTCGGCAGATGGCGCCGGGACTGCAGCCGGAATGCGGAAAGGGCCGCTTCCCGCTTGGAGGAGGTGGCAAGGTCGGCACCTTCGTCGCGCCAGAGCGCCAAGTCCGCCTTGATACGTTGGATCGCCGCGAAGCGGGCGTGGACGGGAGATTGTTCAGTCTGGTTGGATTCGCTCATGCACAGATCACCACTGTTTGCCTCGAGCCGTCCGGCTCGGCAGGTCTTCATCAAGGCTCTCGTCGACGTCGGACCTCCGTACGCCAACACACACGCCACCGGCCCCAAGAGGGTGGTTAGCGTCTGCTGCCTATAATGAAGTGGTGCATAAGCATGGCGCGCTTATCTCACGACATGGGGGACAAGTCAAGAAGAATGCATCTCTTGATTGTCGGGTCAGATTGAATCGGCCTAATCAAGCGGCGAAGAGATGCGCTCCGTTGGCCTCCCAGGAGACCCAGAGCCGCTGCCCGCGGCGCACAGACTGGGACAGGGGATCGGAGAAGGGCAGGCGCACAAAGAGGCCTTCACCCCAGGCGGTCTCGGCGCGGACGTCGGTGCTGCTGCCAAGGAAGGTGACGTCAGTGATCGTGACTTCCAGAGCTGCGGTCTCGCCGCTTCCGGTTTCGCTGAGACCAATGCGCTCCGGCCTGAGCAGCAACTCCGCCTTCTGGCCCGGAGCGCCGGCGCCGTGCAGGGGCACCGCCCCCAGACGGGTGCCGTCGGGAAAGCGCATCGCCGCCTGCCCTCCCTGCACGGACTCGATCTCAGCGCTGAGGAAGGCGCTGTCGCCGATGAAGTCGGCGACGAAGCGGGTGGCGGGCTGGTCGTAAAGGTGCTGGCCGCTGCCCACCTGCTCGATCCGGCCGGCGTTGAAGACAGCGATCCGATCGGACAGCCGCAGCGCCTCCTCCTGATCGTGGGTGACGTAGAGGATCGTGACGCCCGTTTCCTGATGGATACGCCGGATCTCGAGCTGGATCTCCTCGCGCAGCTTCTTGTCCAGGGCGGAGAGTGGTTCGTCCATGAGCAGCACGGGCGGGTCATAGACCAGGGCACGCGCCAGGGCCACACGCTGCTGCTGCCCGCCGGAAAGCTGCGCCGGCATGCGCTCCTCGAACTCCTGCAGACGCACCAGTTCCAAGGCGCGGCCCACTTTCTGGGTGATCTCGGCCTGCGACTGGCGGCGCACGCGCAGCGGAAAGGCGACGTTCTCGCGCACGCTGAGATGCGGGAAGAGCGTATAGCGCTGGAAGACCATGCCGATGTTGCGCTTGTGCGAGGGCACGGGGAGGATCGAGCGGCCACCCAGCTGGATGTCGCCGGAGGTGGGCTCCTGGAAACCGGCTAGGATGTAGAGCGTCGTGCTCTTGCCTGAGCCCGAGGGCCCGAGAAAGGTCATGAACTCGCCTTTCGGCACCTCCAGGTCGACCCGGTCAGCCGCCACGACGTCGCCGTAGGTTTTCCGCACCGCCTGAAAATGCAGGTAGGGAGCCGTCATGCTTTCTTTCCTTTGCGCAGAAGGGCGGCGGCCAGCATCAGCAAGATCGTCAGGGCCACGAGCAGGGTGGAGGCGGCGGCGATCACTGGGGTCAGGTCTTGGCGCAGCGTGCCCCAGATGCGCACTGGCAGGGTCTGTAGGGTCGGACTGGCCATGAAGATCGCGATCACCACCTCGTCCCAGGAGATGAGGAAAGAGAAGATCGCGGCCGAGAAGAGCCCGTGGCTGATGGCAGGCAAGGTGACGCGCAGGCGCGCTTCCCAGGGCGAAGCGCCGCAGACCACCGCCGCATCCTCGATCGCCGGATCGAAGGTCTCCAGTGCGCCGGAAATGGCGATGATCGAGAAGGGCAGGGCGATGACCACATGGGCGATGACGAAGCCGACCAGCGTGCCGCTCAAGCCGATGCGCAGGAAAAGCGCATAAAGCGCGACCGCCAGAATCACCACCGGCAACACCATCGGTGTAAGGAAGAAGGTACGCAGCACTGCCTTGCCCTTGAAGCGTCCGCGCACCAGGCCGATGGAGGCCAGCAATCCCAGCGCCACAGAAAAGACGGTCACGATCAGCCCGATTTTTGCTGAGGTAAGAGCGGATTCGATCCAGCGCGGGTCGGCAAAGAGTTCCTCGTACCAGCGCAGGGTCCAGCCCGGCGGCGGGAAGATCAGCCAGCGCGAGTCGCCGAAGGACAGCGCGATGATGAAGACGATGGGCAGCAGCAGGAAGAGCGCGACCAATGCGCAGATCAGCCCCAGACCCCAGCGCCAGGCGCCCATCTTCTCGAAGGTAAGGAGCATCAGGCGGTTCCCTTCGGCTCGCCGATCAGCCGCAGCTGCAGCGCATAGAGGCTGAGCGTGACCACAAGAAGGATGAAGGCCGCAGCCCCGCCCAGGCCCCAGTTGACCAGGGATTGCACCTGCTGGGCGATCATTTCGGCCAGCATCATATTGGACGTGCCGCCCAGCAGTGCCGGTGTCACGAAGTAGCCGAGCGACATGACGAAGACCATGAGCGCGCCCGACGCGATGCCCGGCACGGCCAGCGGCAGCAGCACCCGTCCGAGAGCCTGCAGCCGGGTCGCGCCGCAGAGCGCGGCGGCCTGCAGGATGGCCGGATCGATCTTTCGGATGACGCCGTAGATGGGCAGCACCATGAAGGGCAGCATGATGTAGACCATGCCGATGGTGACCCCGGTGAGGTTGTTGACCAGGGGGATGGGCTCACTGGTCAAGCCGAACTGCATCAAGGTGCGGTTGATCAGCCCCGTCTGCTGCAGCAACACCATCCAGGCGTAGGTGCGCGCCAGCAGATTGGTCCACATGGACAGCAGTACGATGGCGAACAGCAGTCCGGCCAAGAGGCGCGGCATGATGACCAGCGCCCAGGCCACCGGAAAAGCCAGCAGCGCCGTGATCAGCGTGACCAGCCCGGCAACGAGGAAGGTGTTGAAGAAGATCTTGGCGTAGGTGCCACTGGCCAGAAGTTCGCGATAGTTCTGCAACCCCAGCTCCGGCTCGGTAACCGAGCGGCTGAGCAGCAGCGCGACCGGCACCACGAAGAAGGCAAGCAGCAGCACCAGCGCCGGCAGGATCATGCCGGTGCCTTTGCGCATGCGGGGCCGGGCGAGGGCGAACGTCGAACTCATGGAGGACCCTTCGCAAGACGGGTCCCGCCCCCAACCGGGAGGGACGGGACCCGGAGGCTGGTGCTATTATTCGGCCTGCCAGGCGTACCAGCGATTGCCGATCTCATCGCGGTGTTCGGCCCAATAGGCCATGTCGGCATTCACCTGCACGGCGGTCTGGGCGTCGGGGAGGGTGGCGCGAATCTCGCTGTCCATCAGCTCCGGCGAGCCCAGGTTAATCGGCGCGTAGCTGGAGAGACGGGCAAACTCGGCCTGGGCCTCGGCGGAGGTCGCGTGAGCGATGTAGGCCATGGCGGCTTCCTTGTTGGGCGCACCCTTGGGCACCACCAGGGCGTCGGCGGCGGTGATGTTGTGGTCCCAGGAGATGCCGACATCCATGCCGTCGTCCTGGAGCGCGGTCAGCCGGCCGTTCCAGAAGAAGCCGATGGGCGCCTCGCCGGAGGCCAGAAGCTGCTGCGACTGGGCGCCGCCGGCCCACCAGATGATCTCGGATTTGATCGTGTCGAGCTTGGCGAAGGCGCGGTCCAGGTCGAGCGGATAAAGCTCATCGGCCGGAACGCCGTCGGCCAGGAGTGCTGCTTCGATCACGCCGGGCGCCGACCACTTGTAGAAGGTGCGCTTGCCGGGGAAGGCCTCAAGGTCGAAGAGGTCGGAAAGGCTTTCCGGCGCATCACCGGAGAAGTGGGCCGGATTGTAGCCCAGCACGAAGGAATAGTAGAAGCTGCCCACCGCGTAGTCGGAGGTGAAGCGCGGGTCCAGGGACTCACGGTCGATCACGTCGAAATCAAGCGGCTCGAGCAGGCCCTGGTTGCTGGCCTGCAGCGCATAGTCGAACTCCACGTCGACCACGTCCCAGGCCACGTTTCCGGCCTCCACCATGGCCTTCAGCTTGCCGTAGTCGGTCGGCCCGTCCTGTATGATGTTGATCCCGCTTTCCGCGGTGAAAGGCTCGGCCCAGGCCTCGGCCTGTGCGTCCTGGGTGGTGCCGCCCCAGCTGGTGAAGACCATGTCCTCGGCGGCGGCGGCCTGGCTGGCCAGCAGCCCGGCGGCGGCCAATGCAAAGATGCGAGACTTCATTTCCACTCTCCCTGATGTGCGATGTTGGTGGCAATCACCCCATGACGAAGGGGTCGGGTATGGGCGCATCGCTGGTACGCAGCCATACCGTCTTGATGCGGGTGTAGTCGAGGGCTGCGGCCAGCCCGCCTTCCCGGCCGTGGCCCGAGAGGCCCGATCCGCCGAAGGGGGCGATGGGGGACACGGCGCGATAACCATTCACCCAGACCACACCGGCGCGCAGGGCCCGGATCATCCGGTGCGCGCGGGTCAGATCGCGGGTGAAAAGCCCGGCGGCAAGGCCGTAGGGCGTGCCGTTGGCCAGGGCCACAGCTTCCGCCTCATCCTCGAAACCGAGCACCGAGAGCACCGGGCCGAACAGCTCGCGCTCGATGCAGGCGGCGCTCTGCGCGCGGCTGCAATCGAGTATTGTCGGGCGATAGTAGTAGCCGGTTTCGCCGAGGCGCTCGCCGCCGGTGACGCGCTCCGCTCCGGCCTCAAGCGACTCCGCCACGACGGCCTCGATGGTGTCGCGCTGGCGCGCGGTGCACAGTGGCCCCATCTCGGTCGCGGGATCGTTGGGCCTGTCGATTCGGATGGCCTCGGCCTTGCGCCGCAGTCGGTCGAGCAGGGCCTCCTTGACGCTGTTCTGAACCAGCAGGCGCGAACCGGCGACGCAGCTCTGGCCGCTGGCGGCAAAGATGCCGGCGACCTGCGCATTGGCGGCGCTGTCCAGGTCGGCGTCGTCGAAGACGATGAAGGGCGACTTGCCGCCCAGTTCCAGTGAGGTGCTGGCCAGGTTTTCGGCCGAGCCACGCACCACCGCGCGTGCCGTTTCGGGCCCGCCGGTGAAGGCCACGTGGTCGACCAGGGGATGGCTGGTCAGCACCGCGCCGCACTCCGGCCCGAAGCCGGTGATCACGTTGACCACGCCGGGCGGAAACCCAGCTTCGTGGACGAGACGGGCGAATTCCAGCAGCGGCGCCGGGCCGTCCTCGGAGGCCTTGAGCACCAGCGTGCAGCCGGCCGCCAGGGCAGGGCCCAGCTTGACCGCGGACAGGAACAGTTGGCTGTTCCAGGGCACGACGGCCGCCACGACACCCAGGGGCTCGCGTCGCAGCCAGACCTCCATGTCGGGCTTGTCGATGGGCAGGTGCGCGCCCTCGATCTTGTCGGCCAAGCCCGCGTAGTAGCGATAGTACTCGGCCACATAGGCGATCTGTGCGCGGGTTTCGCGGATGATCTTGCCGGTATCGCGGGTCTCGAGCTCCGCCAGGCGCGGCGCCGCCTGCTCCACCCGTTCCGCCAGGCGATAGAGCAGCTTGCCGCGCTGGCTTGCGGTCAGGCCGCCCCAGGCTGCATCGCCCAAGGCGCGCTGGGCGGCTTTGACCGCGCGGTCGACATCCTCGGCCTTGGCTTCGGGCATGATGGCCCAGGGCTGTTCCGTGGCCGGGTCGAGCGACGAGAACTCGTCCGACCCCGCTTCGAAACAGCCGTCGATGTAGAGGGAGAAGCGTTCCATGGCCGGCCTCAAGCGAAGTGGGGCATGACGTTGTGCAGGAAGCGTTCAAGCGATGCGCGCTTGCGCCCGAAGGTCATGCCGCTGTCGATCCAGAAGGCGAACTCGTCGTAGCCCAGTGCCTCGTAGTGCTTGAGACGCTCCACCACCTCTCCCGCTTCGCCGATGATGTTGTTTCGGCGCATTGTCTCGGGGGACAAGAAGGGATGGGCGGCGATCTCTTCCTCGCTCAGTGGGGCGACCAGCCCCTGGGACACCGGGCGCTCGTTTTTGAACCAGGCGCCGAAGTAGTTGTAGAAGCGATTGATCTCATCGGCGCCCTGCTGCGCGTCCGCTTCGCTGTCGGCGACGTAGGTGTGGCGCAGCACCATGATCTTCGGCCGGGGAACGGCCGGGTGCTCGGCGCAGGCGGTGTTGAAGCGCTGCATCAAGCTCTCCACCTCCTCATCGCCCTGAAACAGCGGCGTCACCTGCACGTTGCAGCCGTTGGCCACTGCAAAAGCGTGGCTGCTGGGATCGCGGGCAGCGACCCAGATCGGTGGATGCGGCTGCTGCATGGGCAGCGGCGCCGAGGTGGTGGCCGGGAACTGCCAGTGCTCACCTGCGTGCGCATAGTCGCCGGCCCAAAGGCCCTGAATGGCGGGGATGAGTTCACGCAGCCTCTGCCCGGCGGTCCAGGCGTCCAGGCCCGGGCAGAGACGCTCGTACTCGTAGGTATAAGCCCCGCGCGCAATGCCCAATTCAAGCCGGCCGTCGGTGACGATGTCGGTCATCGCTGCCTCGCCTGCCAGGCGGATGGGGTGCCAGAAGGGGGCGATGACCGTACCGGTGCCCAGGCGAACGTTGCGCGTGCGCCGGGCGATGTCGACCAGGTTGATGAAGGGGTTGGGCGCGATGGTGAAGTTCATCCCATGGTGCTCGCCGGTCCAGATGGCGTGCATGCCGCCCTCGTCGGCCATCGCGCAAAGCTGGAGCATTTCCTCGTAGAGCTGGCGCTGGCTCTGACCCGGGGTCAGGCGTTCCATGTGAACGAAAAGCGAAAACTTCATGGTGGACCTACTCTTGTGCCACGCGACGAACCTGGCCGGATCGCTGGTTGCCGAAATAGACCCCGAAGTTGCCCAACCGGCTTTCGTCGGCGAGGCGGGTCAACATGGTGCGCAGGGCCTCGTCGGCCACCCGGTGCAGGGTGTCGGGGGTGAGTGCGTGGAAGTGCCCTTGCTTGGGCTGCCCGTTGGAACTGGGGCAGAGGAAGGCAATGTGCTGCTTGCCCTCGTCCGGATCTTCGTAGACGGCGTAGATGAAGCCGGGTGAGGCTTCGAGTCCGCTGGCGGCGATCAACTCGCCAAGGGCGGTGCTGGTACCACTGCGCGCTGCGCGCGCTTCCGGGAGCGACAGCGCCCCGTCGTTCCGCTCGACCAGCAGCACCCGCCCGTCCTGTTCCAGGATGGCGCTGACCAGAACCGCCGGACCGCCTGCCGCGGCAACGCCGCTCT
This sequence comes from Aquibaculum arenosum, assembly GCF_029222965.1. Classification (GTDB taxonomy): domain Bacteria; phylum Pseudomonadota; class Alphaproteobacteria; order Kiloniellales; family DSM-21159; genus Aquibaculum; species Aquibaculum arenosum. Next base: position 31,546 of record NZ_JARHUD010000014.1, read on the forward strand.
TGGCCGGGGTGAAATAGGTGCCACGGTAGTAGCCCAGACCTGGCTCGTTGTTGGCATCGAAGGCCTCGATGCGCCCCAGCATGATGGCGTGATCACCGGCGTCGATGACGCGCTCCATCCGGCAGTCGAACCAGGCCGAGACCTCGGGCAGGATGGGGGCGCCGCTCTGTTCTGTGCGCCAATCGATGCCGCTGAAGCGGTCGGCGACCGGTCGGCCAAAGGTGTTGGATATCGCCTTCTGATGCTCGGCCAGAATGTTGACCGCGAAGCTTTTGGCCGCTGCGAAGTGCTGAAAGTTCCGAGAGGTCTTGGCCAGGGAGACGAGCAGAAGCGGCGGGTCGAGCGACACGGAGGAAAAGGAGTTGGCCGTGAAGCCAATCGGGGCGCCGTCGTCGTCCAGGGTCGTGACAACCGTAACGCCGGTCATGAAGGCCCCGAAGGCGTCGCGAAGCTGGCGATAATCCTGCCCGCTCATACCTCAGCCTCCTGCGATTGGGGGACGCGCGCGAGCCAACGCCGCAGGGCCTCATTGACGACCTCGGGTGCCGTCAGGTTCACCATGTGGCGCTCGCCGGCAATGACCCGGACCTCGCCGTCACGGGCGGCCGCTGCCATGGCCTCGGCCATGGCCGGGGTTGAATTCGGATCGTCTGCGCCGGTCAGTGCCAGAGTGGGGCAGCGGATCTGCGCCCAGCGGTCGGCATAGAGGGCATCGCCCTCGGCAAAGGCACGATAGGCCGTGGCGTAGCCCTGTGGGTCCACATCCTGCAGCCAGCCGGCAACCGACGCGCGCGCCTGCTGCTCGGCGGGGCGGTCGGTGAACCAGCGGCTAAGCGGCGCTTCGTTGTCCATCTTGCCCACGGCAAGCTGCTCTGCGCGGGCCAGCACCGAGGCCCGCGCCTCGGGCGAGCGGCGGTAGACGGCGTTCAGCACCGCGAGGCGCTTCACCAGGTCCGGACGCTCGATGGCGACGCCGGCGGCGATCAAAGCACCCATGGAATGGCCGGCCAGGTTCACCGGCCCGACGTCCAGGCCTTGCAGCACGCCGATCAGCCAGGCGACGAAGTCCGGCAGCCGGGCGTCCCGGGGCAGCGGCTCGCTGCCACCATGGCCGGGCATGTCGACGGCCAGAACGCGCCAGTTCCTGGAAAGCATCTCGATCTGGGGACCCCAGGCATGGGCGCAAAGGCCGACGCCGTGCACCAGCACCAAGGGTTCGCCCTGACCGGCCTCCAGGATGGCCGCCTGTCCTCCTGCCTCAGACAGCGGCAGGGTTCGAGACATCATGGCCCAGTTCCTTCAGATCCTGATAGCGGTCGCCGATGCGATGGTGCGGCCGCCCGCCGATGGATGCGCCCAGGGCCACCACGATCTCGTCGGGTGCCGGGGCATCGGGGACGGCGAAATGGATGGTCAGGTAGTGCGAGCGCCGCCCGGCGTCGTTCTTGTCCATCAAGGGGATCATCACCGGGGCATTGGCGCCGCCGCGGGTGTTGCAGAAGGAAAGATAGGACTTAGCGGCGACCGCCTCGCGGTAATGGTTGCCGAAGCGCAGCGTGTGGATAAGGGCGGAGGCATGCTCGACCTCGCCGTTCAGGCCCACGACGCCTGACTTGCCGTAACCCTCCACCGCGTCGCCCGAGCCGGCTTCGGTGATGATCATTTTGGTCAGAAGTTCACCAAGTCCCGGGGCCACGTCGTGAATCTCGGGCCGCAGGTCCTCTACGAAACCGCGACCCGCCCAGGGGTTCTGAACCACCGCCGCGGCTGCGATGAGGCGCAGCGGTTGCGGAGCGGCTTTGCCGCCTTCGATGAAAGTCGTTTCAACGTGCAGCAGGGTCTTGCGGATGACGGCTGGCATGACGAGCCCTTTCAGTCTTGTGCTTGTGGTATGTTGGTATACCGTCTGACGGAATGTCAATAGACCATTGCCCCTTGTGATGCCCGCCTCTAGGATGTCGACATGACCCAGGCTGCCTCCAATCTGCGGATCGACCGTCCCCCGCAAACGCTGCGCGAAATGGCGCTGGAGCGTATGCGCAGTGCCATCATTGCGGGCTACTTCAAGTCGGGGGAGCGGCTGGTCGAGCGTTCGCTCTGCGACCAACTCGGTGTCAGCCGATCCGTGGTGCGCGAGGTGATCCGCTACCTGGAAGCGGAAGGCCTGGTGGAGTCACAGCACAACAAGGGGCCAACCGTCGCGTCGCTCAGTTGGGAGCAGGCCCGCCAGATCTATCGGATTCGCCTCCAGCTCGAGCGTGACGCGGCCGCCGCATGCGCGGAGGTGGCAGACGCGGCGACCAAGGCCGAACTGGAGCGCGCGCTCAAGGCTCTGGAAAAGGCCTTCGCCGTGGGCCAGACGATGGGTCTCTTCGATGCCACGACGCGTTTCTACGAAGTGATCTTCCGCTCAGCCGGGCACGACATCGCCTGGGAGATTGTTCAGCGCCTCAACAGCCGGATCAGCCGTCTGCGCGGGCTCACGCTCGCGACCAAGGACCGCCACGTCTCCGGCCATGCACGCATGGCCCAGATCTGTCAGGCGATCCTCGACAACGATCCGGAAGCGGCAGCGCAGTCGGTTGAAGAGCACTTGACCGAGGCTGCGGCCATTGCCCGGCGCCTGCTGCAGGCGGAAAGCGACGCGGAAGAGGAGAGATAGGTCATGCCCGCTTACTGGATTGCCCATGTGCAGGTGACCGACCCGGAGCGCTATCGCGGCTACACCGAGCTGGCGCCCGCAGCCTTCGCCAAACATGGCGCACGCTTTCTTGCCCGCGGCGGCGAGAGCGAGACCTTTGAGGGCACGACCTACGAGCGCCAGGTGGTGATCGAGTTCCCCGACTTGGAAAGCGCCCGCGCCTGTTACCGGTCACCCGAGTACCAGGCCGCGAAGGCCAAACGTGACGGCGCCTGCGTCGCCCACGTCAGTATCGTCATAGGCCTGTAGCGCGTTTGCCCTGTGAGGGCTCAGTTGGGACGGGCCCTACTTAGGGCACCGGATCCTCCACCGGCAGGATCTTTTCGTTTGGAGTGAAGCCCGCAACGCGCTGACGCAGGGCGTCGATGAAGAGCTGTTCGGCCGAAGTGTGACGGCAGCGTGGGTTGATCACCAGGTGGATCGGGGCTTCCGGCAACTCGTCGTAGGGCGGCAGGCGCCAGAGCCGGCCGTCGGCTTCTTCCTCGGCCACAGAGTGCAGCGGGAACATGGCGATGCCGATGCCGGCGCCGACCATGCGTTTGGCCTCCGAGACGTTGAAGGACTGTGCCACCACACGCAGCTCCAGGCGCTGGCGCAATCGGGACAACTGCGTCGGCCAGCTGCTTTCCGCCAGGCGGTTGGTCTGCATGGATACGCAGTCCAAGCCCTGAAGGTCGTCAGGGCTGAGATCGCGGCGCCCGTACAGCGGGTGGCGGCGTCCACAGAAGTGCCCGAAGCGTACGCGATAGACGGGCTCGTAGTGCAAATCGGGGCGGAAGCGATCCATGTAGACCAGGCCCAGCGAACTGGTTTTATTGAGCACACTGCGCTCGGCATTGACGCTGCTGGTCACGGTGGTTTGTATGCGCACATCCGGATACTCACGATGGAAGTGATAAAGCAGGTCGTTCAGCAGGTGGTCCGGCATGGTGCTGGCCATGGTGAGCCGCACCGTGCCCCGCACCGCCCCGCTGAGGTCGGCGATCTTGGATGAGAGGCGCGAGACGTGCCCGTAGATCTCCAGACTCTCCTCGAACAGCAGCAACCCGGCCGGGGTGAGTTCGAAGTTGGATCCGCCCCGTTTCAGCAGCGTCATACCCAACTGCTCCTCGAGTCGGCGCAGGCTGTTCGAGATGCTGGGCTGACTGACCAGGAGTCGGTTGGCGGCGCGGGTCAGGCTGCGTTCCTGGGCAATGACGATAAAGGTACGCAGCAAGTTCCAGTTGAGATTGCGCGCCGTGGCCTCGAGCGGAAAGGCCTCCGCCTCATCCATGAGCGAGCGGGTGCGCTCGGCGTCGGCATAGGGCAGGTGGTTTCCCTTGCGCGGCGGATGGGCGGGAGGGTCGCTGTCCGATGTAGGCGGTTTTGTCATAGCAATAAATTATATTCCAGATAGCGATAATCTATTTGAAACATGCCCTGCCCAAGCCTTCAATGCTTTGGGTTATGGATTCGCTTTTTGTCGCAGGGCATCCTCGGCGGAGAGCCTGCTTCCGGACGAGCCGGCTTCAGGACTATCCGGATAATCACCACAGGGAGAACAAAATGCTTCGTCGAACCCGTCTACTCAGCGGCAGCGCCGGCGTTCTGGCCGCCGGTGCCATGCTTGCCAGCGGCGTGGCCGCTGCCGATACGATCAAAATCGGCGTGATCGGGCCGCTGACCGGTCCGGCTGCCAACTCCGGCATCTCCATGCGCCAGGCCTATGAGTTGGTGGCGCAGGAGGTAAACGAGGAAGGCGGCCTGAACATCGGTGGCGAGCAGGTGCAGGTTGAGCTGATTTTCGAGGACAGCGCCTCGCGTCCGGAAGTCGGCGTCAGTGCGGCCCAGAAGCTCCTGACCCGCGACCAGGTCGATCTCCTGGTGGGTGATACCATCGCCAGCTCCGTCACGCTGGCGCTTATGGAAGTGGCGCCCAGCTTCAACAAGTTCATGATGAGCGGCCAGCCGGTCTCGATCGAAATCGCCAACAAGATCAAGACCGATCCCGAGCGCTTCGCCAACTTCTGGAAATCCAGCTTCAACAGCGATGCCTATGCCGACACGTTGCACGGCACTGTGAGCTGGCTGATGGAGTCGGGTGATCTGGACGCCGGCAACAAGTCGGTGGCCTTCATCGTCGAGGATACCGACTACGGCATCTCCAATTATGAATACACCGCCCCGCTCTTCGAGGAAGAGGGTTGGACGACCCAGATGGAGACCGTGGCGCTGGGCCATGCCGACTTCTATCCGCAGCTCTCCAAGCTGCGTAACGACGAGCCGGACGTGGTGGTGTCCATCTTCACCTCGGTCAACTCGGGCATAGCCCTGGTGAAGCAGATCGAGGAGCAGGGCCTGGAAGCGCTGCACCTCGCCGTCTACTACCCGATCCGCTCCGAGTTCCTCGAAGGCGCCGGTGAGGCGGCGGAAGGTCTGCTCTGGACGCCGCTGATGTTCGATCCGGTGAACAACGAGGAACACAAGGAGTTCTCGGACTACATGAACGAGAGCATTGGCGTGGCGGCCGGCGGTGACCATGCCCAGGGCTACTGCCAGATGGGCATGCTGCTCGACAACATCGAGCGCGCGGGAACGGTTGAGCCGGAGGCCCTCTCGGCTGCCTTTGCCGATACCGACTTCAGCTGCGTGATCGCCCGCTACGTCTACGACACCGAGATCCACACCCCGAAGGTCGGGGCCGAGTATCTCCCGGTGCCGATGGCGCAGATCCAGGACGGTTCCAGCTTCGCCGTCTGGCCCCACACCACGGCGACCTCAGAGTTCCAGCCGCAGAACTGAGGCCGAGAACTGTAATCGATCCGGCTCCGGCGCACCGCCGGAGCCGGACAGCGGCAGGAATGTGTATGTCTTCTCCCAGTCAGCAACCGCTTCTGCAGGTGGAGCAGGCCTCCATGGTCTTCGGAGGTCTGGTCGCGGTGAAGGACCTTAGCCTGGACCTGCGCGCGGGTGAGATCCTCGCCCTCATGGGTCCCAACGGGGCCGGCAAGACCACCACCTTCAACATGATCGCCGGCGCACTCATTCCCACCAGCGGGCGGATTCTGTTCGAGGGACGTGACATCACCCGCATGAAACCCGACGGGCGCTGTCGGGCGGGGGTGGCGCGCACCTTCCAGATCACCCAGCCCTTCCACGAGCTCTCCGTGGTCGAGAACGTGATGGTGGGCTCCATGGTCCACCACACCAGCCTGGCGGAAACCCGCAAGGAGGCCCTGACCTACGTCGAGATGGTCGGGCTGGGCGCGAAGGCCGAGGCGCCGGCCAAACAACTCAGCACGGGTCAGCGCAAGCGCCTGGAACTCGCCCGCGCCATGGCCACCCGGCCGCGTCTCCTGCTGATGGACGAGGTGACCGGCGGCGTGGATCAGAAGAGCATTCCCGATCTGGTGGCGCTGGTGCAGCGCCTGCACGGGGAGGGGCTGACCCTGATCATCATCGAACACAACATGCGCGTGATCAGCGAACTGGCCCACCGTGCCATCTTCATGAATCGCGGCGAAAAGATTGCTGAGGGCACTCCGGCGGAGATTGCCGCGCATCCCGACGTGGTGGAACTCTACCTCGGCGAGGCCGCGCATGCTTGAGATCGAGGGACTGGATGTTTTCTACGGCGACTTCCAGGTGCTCTGGGATGTCAGCCTGACCGTCGGATCCGCCGAGGTGGTTGCCGTGCTCGGCCCCAATGGTTCGGGCAAGAGCACGGTGCTCAAGGCCATCATGGGCCTGACGGCGGCCAAGCGCGGGCGGATCACTTTTGAGGGGCATGACCTGCGGCGGGTGCCCACCCATGGCAAGGTGGATCTGGGCATCTCCATGGTGCTGGAGCGTCGCCGCCTCTTCGGGGCAATGAGCGTGCAGGAGAATGTCCTGCTGGGCGCATACAGCTGCCGCGACAAAGCGGAGATTGCGCGCCGGCTCGAGTGGGTGGAGAGCCTCTTTCCCATCATCGCCGAGCGGCGTGGCCAGGAAGCCGGTCGCATGTCCGGCGGTGAACAGCAGATGGTGGCGATCGCGCGCAGCCTCATGTCCAAGCCGCGCCTGCTGCTGATGGACGAGCCGTTCCTGGGCCTGGCCCCGCGCATCGTGCACCAGATCCTCGACATCATCCGCAAGATCCACGCCGAGGGCATTTCGGTCGTCTTCAACGAGCAGAACGTCCAGCTCTCCTTCGGTCTCTCGGACCGGGGTTACCTCCTGGAGAGCGGCCGGGTGGTCTTGAGCGGAACCGGAGACGAGATGCTTTCAAGCGACGTGGTGCGGCGCGTCTATCTCGGCGGCTGACGGGGCCCGACATGACAATCTTTCTCGAGCAGATCATCAACGGCATCATCATCGGGTCGATGTATGCCCTCATCGGCAGCGGCATCGCCCTGATCTATGGCACCATGCGGGTGCTCAACCTCGCCCACGGCGAGTTCTACATGATGGGCGGCTATCTGGTCTTCTTCCTTGTGGTCGCCTACGCGGTGCCGCCGTGGCTGGCGATCCCCATTGCCATTGCCGCCATTTTCGTCCTTGGAATGCTGGTGCAGCGGCTGACCATCGCCTACCTGCTGCCGCGCGAGGAGTGGGCCTTTGCCACCATCGCGGCCACCCTGGGACTGTCGATCTTCCTGCAGAACCTGGCGCTGATCCTCTTCGGCGAGCAGTTCCAGTCGATCCCCTACTACCTGCCCGGCGTGGTGGAGATCGCCGGCCTGCGCCTGCCGCAGCAGCGCCTGCTGATGCTGGTGGTGGCCGTCATCACCATCGCGATCATGACCTTCGTCCTGGCCAAGACCCGCTTCGGCTGGGCCTTGCGCGCCACCTCGCAGGACAAGGATGCGGCGGCCGTGGTGGGGATACCCGCGGCGCGCATCTACACACTCACTTTCGGCATCGCGGCCGCCCTGGGTTGCATCGCAGCGGCCATGCTCGCCCCGATCTATGCGGTCAATCCCTGGATGGGGATGCCGGTGCTCTTCAAGGGCTTCGTTGTGGTGATCCTGGGTGGGCTGGGCAGCTTCCCGGGCGCCATCGTCGGCGGGATCCTGCTCGGCATCGTGGAGGCCGTGGGTGTGCAGGTCACTTCGTCAGAATGGCGCGACGTCATCGCCTTCGGTCTCATGATCCTGGTCATCTGGGTGCGCCCCTGGGGCCTCTTCGGTAAGCCGCGGTAGGAGCGTTCCACAAGCATGTTCAAGCCTCTCACACTGCGGACCTACCTGCTTGTCGCCGCGCTCATCGCGCTGGCGCTGGCGCTGCCGCACGTCATCGACGACAGCTATCTGCTGCACCTGATGATCCTCTCGATCATCTTTGCGATCTTCGCTTCGGCCTGGAACCTGGTGACCGGTTTCGCCGGCCTGAAGACCTTCGGCCATCATGCCTTCTTCGGGATCGGCGCCTACGCCTCGGCGCTGCTCGGGATCAACCTGGGGCTCAGCCCCTGGCTCACCATCTGGCTGGCGGCGGTCATTGCGGCGCTGGCGGGTGTTTTCATCGGCACGCCGATCCTGCGCATCCGCTCCATGCCGCACGTGGCCATCGTCACCCTCGCCTTTGCCGAGATCGTGCGCATCACGATTTCGAACCTGCAGGGCATCACCCGCGGCGAACTGGGGCTCTGGGGCATTCCGGCCTTCGAAGGTTTCATGCTCCCGCTGATCGGGGAGGTGGTCTTCAACCCCTCGGTCAAGCTCTGGTATTACTACCTCGCGCTCGGCCTGCTGCTGCTGTCCATCGGGCTCATCGCCTTGATGATGCGCTCAAAGGTCGGTCTGGCGGTGGTGGCCATGCGCGACGGCGAGGATGCGGCGGAAAGCCTGGGCATCAATCTGGCCCGCTTCAAGCTGCTGGTCTTTGGAGTCAGCGCCTTTCTGGTGGGCCTCGCCGGTGCCTTCTACGCCCACTACGTCAGCATTCTCACACCCATGGCGGCCGTGGGGCCCGACCTGATCATCCTGGTGATCGCCATGGTGCTGGTGGGCGGCCTCGGGACCTTCAGCGGGCCGATCATCGGCGCCTTTGTCCTGACCTTCCTGGGCGAGTCGCTGCGGGTTCTCGATGACTACCGCCTGCTGATCTACGGCGCCCTCATCATCCTTTCCATCATGTTCATGCCGCGCGGTCTGGCGACCATCGGCAGCTTCTTCCGGCGCCGTCCGGCGGAAGCCCGTGCCGACTGACGCCGCAGCGCCGATCCAAGGAGAAAGCGAGCCATGCTCGACAAGGAAATTGCGTCCGCCATCCTGAAAAGCGTCGACGAGGGCTTCGACGAGCAGGTGGCTTTCACCCAGGATCTGGTGCGCCTGCCGTCGCTGCGCGGGGAGGAGCACACCGCGCAGGACTTCATGGCTGCGGCCATGCGCAAGCGCGGCTTCGACGTGGATCAGTGGCGCATCGACGTGGAGGCCATCAAGGACCTGCCCGGCTTCGCCCCGGTGAAGATCTCCTACGAGAACGCCTTCAACGTGGTGGGCAGCTACCGTCCCAAGGCGGTGAGCGGCCGTTCGCTGATCCTGAACGGACACATCGACGTGGTGCCCACCGGCTCATGGGACCGCTGGACCCGCACGCCCTTCGACCCGCACGTCGAGGATGGGTGGATGTATGGCCGCGGCGCCGGCGACATGAAGGCAGGTCTCGGCCTGATGCTCTATGCCTACGACGCCATCCTGCGCGCTGGCTATGCGCCGGCGGCGCCGATCCACTTCCAGTCGGTCGTGGAGGAGGAGTGCACCGGCAATGGCGCGCTCGCCTGCCTGCAGCGCGGCTACAAGGCCGACTGTGCCCTGATCCCCGAGCCGATCGAGCCGATCCTGCTGCGCGCCCAGGTGGGACTGATATGGTTCCAGGTGCATGTCTCGGGCGATCCGCAGCACGCCTCGGGCTATCAGGACGCGGGCACCAACGCCATCGAGAAGGCCTTCGGCATCTGGCAGCAGCTCAAGGAGTTGGAGAAGGACTGGAACGCGCGCAAGGTCGAGCACCCGCTCTACAAGGACCATCCGCACCCCATCCGCTTCAATCTGGGCAATGTCGCCGGCGGCGAATGGACCTCCAGCGTGCCGGCAGCCTGCACCATCGAGGTGCGGGTCGGAGTCTATCCCGGTTGGAAGCTGGAGGACGCCCGCGCCGAGATCGAGGCCTGCGTGCGCCAGGCGGCCATGAGCGATCCCTACCTCAGCAACAATCCGCCGACCGTCGAGTATCACGGCCACATGGCGGAGGGCTATGTGCTGGAGAACGCCGAGGAGCCGGAGAAGGTGCTGGCCGACAGCCACCGCGCAGTCTTCGGCAAGGATCTCACCGAACACGTCACCTCGGCGGCGACCGATGCCCGCTTCTTCGGGCTCTACCAGGACACGCCGGGCATGGTCTACGGGCCGGTCTGCGAACAGCCGCACGGCTTCGACGAGCGGGTCGATCTCGAATCGGTGCGTCAGGTGACCAAGACCTACGCCTTGTTCATTGCCGAGTGGTGTGGTTTGCAGTCACGATAGACAACAACCCACGATAGGGCCGCGCAGGCGGCAAGCAGGGAGAGGAGGGGACGCATGCGCAACCTTCGCATAGACGGCGACCGTCTTTGGTCCAGCCTTATGGAGATCGGGCGGATCGGAGAAACCCCGGCCGGTGGCTGCCGGCGACTGGCGCTGACCGATGAGGATCGCCGCGCGCGCGACCTCTTCTGCCGCTGGGCCCGCGAGGCCGGCTGCACCATCCGGGTCGATCCCATCGGCAACATCTTCGCTCGCCGAGGGGGGCGCGATGACGGCCTGCCGCCGGTCATGGTCGGCAGCCATCTGGACACCGTGCCCACCGGCGGCAAGTTCGACGGCATCCTGGGTGTGATGACGGGGTTGGAGATCCTGCGCACCCTGCACGACCAGGACATCGTCACCGAGGCTCCGGTGGAGGTGGCGGTCTGGACCAACGAGGAGGGCAGCCGCTTTTCGCCCATGACGCTAGGGTCCTCGGTCTACACCGGCGAGACCGACCTGGCCTTTGCTTACGGCCGCGCCGATGAGGAGAACGTCACGGTCCGCGAAGCGCTGGAAGCCATTGGCTACAAGGGCGAGGCCCCGCTCGGTGAGCGGCCCATCAAGGCCTACTTCGAGGTACACAATGAGCAGGGACCAGTGCTGGAAAGCCATGGCGAGTCGATTGGCATCGTCACCGGCTCCTTCTACGCGCGCTACTTCCTCGCCACCATCCGGGGTGAGGCGGCGCATGTGGGCCCGACGCCCATGGCTCGGCGCAAGGATGCCATGGTGGGCGCGGCGGCCCTCACCCTGGAGATCGACCGCATCGGTCGCAGCCATGGCGAGGACGGGCGCTCCAATGCACCGCACATCGAGCTCTATCCTAACGTGCGTGGGGTCATTCCCTCGGAGGTGCGGCTGAGCTGTGACGTGCGGCACAGCGACCCCGAAGAGGTGGCCGTGATGGAGAGCGAGCTGCGGGCGGCGGCCAAGGAAGTTGAGGCGGCGCGGGGCGTTTCCATCGAACTGGAGCAGTACTACGAGTTCGGGCCGATCCACTTCGACCCCGAGATGACGCAGGTGCTGCGCGACTGTGCCGACGGCCTCGGTCTGAAGCATCGCGACCTGCTGACCGTTGCCGGCCATGATGCCGTGCCCCTCAACCGCATCTGCCCTACGGCACTGCTCTTCGTCGCCAGTTGCAACGGCATCAGCCACAACGAAAACGAGGCCTGCAAACCCGAGGACGTGACCGACGGCGCCAATGTGCTGTTCCAGGCCGTGCTCAGCCAGGCGGGTCTGGCCGACGCGGCGGGAGCCCATTGATGGAGAACGCGATGCGCGGGGCCATGCGCCGCGGGGCCGTGGCCACGGCCAATCCCGACGGCGCCCGGGCCGGGCTGGAGGTGCTGGAGGCTGGCGGCAATGCCATCGATGCGGCCGTGGCCGCGGCCTTCGCCATGGGCGTGGTGGAGCCGCTGGACAACGGCATTGGCGCCAGCGGCTTCGCCCTGGTGCATTCCGCCAGCGAAGGGCGGACGGTGGCGGTGGATTTCCTCGGCACCGCACCGAAAGCCGCGCAGTTCGAGCTCACCCCGGCCTTCACCGGCTTCATGACCGGCTATCACCTGCTGGTGCGCGACCGGGCCAACGAGATCGGCCATCGCTCCGTCGCCGTGCCGGGCGCGGTGCGCGGCCTGGCCCACCTGGTGGAGCGCTTCGGCAGCCTGCCGTTCCGCGATGTCGTGGAGCCGGCGGCGCGCCTGGCCGAGGCGGGCTTTACCATGGACCGCTATCTGGCGGAGCGCATCGCCACCACCCGGGACTACATCGAGCGCTATCCGGAAACCGCCCGACTGTTCCTTGACGCCGAGGGCAATCCGCTGCCCGCCGGCGCGAAACTGCGTCTCACCGATCTCGCCGGCTCGCTGCGTCGCCTGCAGGAGGCAGGCCCCGATGATCTCTACGAAGGGGATTTGGCCGCGGCGATCCTGGCCGAGATCCAGCGCGGCGGCGGTTTCATGACCGCGGAGGACCTGGCGGCCTTCCGCCCCGTCGAGCGCCAGCCGGTGACCGGTCGCTATCTCGACTACGAGGTTGCCACCATGCCGCCGCCCTCCAGCGGCGCCTTCGTGCTTGCCGGCCTGGCCCACCTGCAGCGCGGCGCGGCCAAAGATCATCACCTCGCGCTCGGCACGGCCATGCAGCGGATGTTTGCGCTGCGCGCCTCCACGCTGGGCGACCCGGCGCAGACCCCGGTGGATCTCTCCTCGCTGGGCATCGACAACGAGAGCCTGCGGCTGCGCGAGCCGCCGCAGACCACCTCGCTGTCCACGATGGATGCGGCCGGCAATGCGGTCACCATCACCTATTCCAACATGAACCACTCCGGCGTGGTGGTGCCGGGCACGGGCATCGTACTCAACAACCAGCTCCTGCTCTTCAATCCCTGGCCGGGCACCCCCAACTCGCTCTCGGGCGGCAGGAAGCCGGTCAGCAGCATGATGCCGACCCTGCTGTTCGACGCGGCCGGTCAGGCGGCGGTCGCCATCGGCGGGTCGGGCAGCACGCGCATTCCAACCAGCCTGATGCAGGTGCTCTACCATCGCTTCGTGCGTGGCCTGCCGCTCGCAGAGGCACTGACCGAGCCGCGGCTGCACGCCGAGGGCACGCAGGTGACCGCGGATGCGGAGCTGGCCGAGGTGGCGGAGCAAGTCGCCGCAGAACTGGGCTGCAGTCTCGAACTGCTGCCCGGTCGCGACAGCAAGCTGGGCATCGTCCAGTGCATCAGCCGCGATGCCGACGGGAGCGTGGAGGCCATCGGCGACCCGCGCGCCGACGGTCAGGGGTTGGTTCTTTAGCAAGAAGCGCCCTTCCGTCTCAGGGCCTGCTGTGCTCAGCTTCCTTCCGTCTGCGACTGTCCGGCGTGAAAGGAGAAGCGGCATGAGCGTGAAGCAGCGCACGCAAGCCTTCTGTGCAGCATTCGGCCTGGAGGTCCCTCTCCTCATGGCGCCCATGGCCGGCTCCTCACCTCCGGGCCTGGCCGCGGCCGTGGCGCAGACGGGCGGCATGGGCGCCTGCGGCGCCCTGGCACTCGATCCCGATGGCATTGCCGACTGGGTGGCGCGTTTCCGCCAGATGTCCGGCGGCAGCTTTCAGATCAATCTCTGGATCCCCGACGAGCCCCAACCGCGCGATGCAGCCGTCGAGACATCCCAGGCCGACTTTATGGCCGGGTTCGGGCCGCGGCCTGAGGTTCCTGAAGGGCCGCTGCTGCAGGATTTCGATGCGCAGTTCGAGGCTCTGCTGGTCGCCCAGCCCCATGCTGCCTCCAGCATCATGGGGCTTTTTCGACCGGACCAGGTGGCGCGGCTCAAGGAAGCGGGCATCAAGTGGATCGCCACCGCCACCAGTCTGGGCGAGGCGCTGGAGGCCGAAGCGGCCGGCGCCGATGCGGTGATCGCCCAGGGGGCCGAGGCCGGTGGGCACCGGGGTGCCTTCACCCCCGAGGCGGCGGGGCGAGCCTCTGTGGGCAGCCTCGCCCTGATTCCGGTACTGGCTGATGCTCTCAAAGTGCCGGTGATCGCTGCCGGCGGCATTGGCGACGGTCGGGGTGTGGCGGCAACCCTGGTGCTGGGTGCTTCGGCGGTCATTCTCGGCACCGCCTTGCTCCGCACGCCCGAGGCCGATATTGCGGCGCCCTGGGCCGAGGCCCTGGCGCAGGCGCGCCCGGAGGATACGGTGGTGACGGCCGCTTTCTCCGGTCGCCCGGCGCGAGCCTTGCGTAACCGTTTCACCGATGCGGTGTCCGCGCCGGGCGCGCCCGCCCCGGCGGCCTATCCCGTCCAGCGCTTCCTCACCGAGCCCATGCGCAAGGCGGCCGTGGCCGAGCGCGACCCGGAGCGCCTCTATGCTCTGGCCGGGCAGGCCATGGGCCTGGCCCGCGCGGAGCCGGCCGAGAAGCTGCTGAGACGGGTTTGGCAGGAGGCCAGCGACCTCCTCCCCAGCTGACCTTTAGCGCACGCGGCAGAGGGTGTGGATGACCGCAATGGCCGAGCCGAACTCCTCGTTGCCCGGCAAGTAGGGTCGCGGCTCACTGATCGAGAGGACCGACCAGAGGCCTTCAGTCTCCAGGCGCTTGACCGTCGCGGCGAAGTCGAGCGCGGCCCAGCGATCACTGCGCTGGGTGAAGGTGATCACGCCGTCCTTGCGCACGCAGCGACAGAGGTCGCGCAGCAGGGCCTCGGCGTCCTCGATGTAGGTGAGAACGCCGATGGAAGCAGCCGCGTCATAGGCCTTGTCCTCGACCGGCAGCGGCACCTGTTGCAGGTCATGCTGCAGCAGTTGCTCATAGACGCCGCGGGTTCCGGCGCGTTTGAGGGATTCGGCGGAAATGTCGATGCCGTCGGCGCGGAAGTTTCCTCGGCGGCTCAGCGTCTCACCAAAAAGTCCGGTGCCGCAGCCGACGTCGAGCAGGCGCGCATTCGCTGGCAGATGGGGCATCAGCAGGTCCATGGCATCATCCGGCGCCTGATACTGCCACTGGTTCAGGGTTTCATCGTAGTTGCCGGCCCAATCATCGTAGTAGCTCGCCACGGCTTCGGAATCCGTCGAGCCTTCCTTCAGGCTGCTCAAACCCTGCGTCTTGCCTTTGCCAACCGATTGCATACTCAACTCCTTGGCAGTTGTTCCATGGAGCGCCTGCTAGGGGCGCTCGCGCCGCGCAGCTAAACTCCCCACGCCCGCCATGACAAGCCACGCCCCGTTGACGGGCAGCGCACCGCTCGATAGGAGGTAGCGCCATCGGCATGCGACCGCGGACGGAAGGGTGGCAGAGTGGTCGATTGCACCGGTCTTGAAAACCGGCGATGCGCGAGCATCCGTGGGTTCGAATCCCACCCCTTCCGCCATGTATGGTTGTGAATACAGGTAGATGTTCGTTCGTTGATCCCCGGCGCTTCCTGCCGTTCCCCGGCCGGCCGATGATGCTGTTCCGGCGCCTGACCCAGCCCAGACTTGATTTCTTTTGGCAGCTTTTGCACCGCCCCCTCTAATCGAACGGGGCGGGCTGGGGTGGAGCGTGTATAGCTCATGCCTCGTCGTGTGAGCGGCATGGAGTAATCGGCGGCCGATCGACGCCTGGCTCTCCTGACCCCTCGTGCGCGTGGAGGAAAAGAACAAAACAAGGAATAACCTGTCATGAAGCTTCGTCTTGTCGGGCTGAGCGCGCTTGGCTTTGCCGTCTGCCTGATTTTCTCGGCCGCTGCACAGATCGAACGCATCGCGGTGGGGGAGGTGGTCGCGACCATCGATGCCGCCCCCTACCGGGGCGAAACGCTCGAGGTGCCGTCCGAGGGCACGTCGACGGCCGAGG
>NZ_JARHUD010000015.1:0-2305 GCF_029222965.1 Aquibaculum arenosum
TCGATACCGCGCTGGCCCGCGCAGACTGAGTGCATCCGGCCCAGCCTACAAAGAAGAGCCCACAAAGATCAGGATGTCACCAATGACCAAAGGTTTTCCGCGCGGTGCGCTGCGCGCTCTTCTTCTGCGCGGTCTTCTCCTGTGCGGCGCGCTCGCGCCGCTGCCCCTGGCGGCTGAGGCGCCGTCGGGAAGCTGGATGCGGCTCGACAGTGCCTTGATCGAGCTTGCCAGCTTAAGGATCGCGCGTTTGGCGCAGATGCGGCAGCAACATGATAAGCATTACTGGGATTGAGCGCTAGAAAGACGCTGAGGGAGATGCGAAATGATTAATTCGACACGGATATCGCTGACATTAGCGTTTGTAGCGATGTTACCGCAGGCAGCCTTGGCGAACATTGTTTGCGAGGGCACCTATGAATTCTTCAACGGCAAGGACACTGTCAACGCGATCCCCGGCGAAGCGCCAGAAAACGGCGCTTTGGCAGCAAGGCTCTATAATGCTCAGCGGGGTGCGTGGCTGGGTCAGTTCATGGGCAAGCCGAAAAGTGAGGGCCTGCACGAGGTCAAGGTCAGTCAATGTGGCCGACAGTTCACCCTGTCGCAGGGCTCAAAAACCATGCTGTTCCTGCAATCCATCATGGATGACACGCTTTATGTTGCGCAGGACATCGGCACGAACGAGGCCGAATTGACGCTGCGGGTGGTCGATCACAAGATCATGGTCGGCTCGGTCAAGGGAAAATCGCACGGGTTTGCCTTCAATATCCCGGTCGCGATGGACCCGCGCGATGTCTCCATGCCCGATATGAAGCGGTGCAACGACGACACGGCCGCCACGCCCGACACACCTGCTGGTGACCGCCTGACCGTCGATCCAGCCCTGCGCAGCGAGGTGATCGGCATCGTCGCGGACGAGTTGGGCGTGCCAAGGGATCAGAGCGAGCGCTACATCTCTGCCCTGCGATCCGTGGCCAAAACCCGCCAATCGGACGAGGGGGTGAGCGAAATCCTCCCCGGGGAACCAGGCTGCCCCATCGAATTGACCGGCGTCAAGACCTGCCGGGTCTTTCCGCCCGACACCACGACAGTCGTCGAAGTCAATCTCCTGCTCGATGGGGATGGCCGCCTGCTGCCCGTCACGACGGACGGCTCTGATACGGGGCGGATCCGCGTCGATGATCCCGGCGTGGCGGATTTATGTGCGCCAGAGTCGACGTTGCCCCCGGCGGAACAACGCCTCCGGTTCAAGTTCTTCGCCATCGAGGAAGACGGCATCAACGATGTTCAGGCCGGTCTTTTGGATGCGCGCACCGATCATTTCAAGAAGGCACATTACGCCAAGGGGAAATCCCAGGGGCGCCAGGGGCGTGCAGACGCCGCCGACGAGGCGTATCGGGCTATCGGGTCTCCGGTGACGGGCATACATGCGAGTGTGAAACCGTGAGGCTGGCTGCGAGGGCGATATCCGCATTTGCTGAATTTATGGAGGATTGAAGAATGAAGAAGCTTGCATCGGGATTGGCCGCATTGACCATCGCAGGTGGCATTGCTTGCGCAGCTCCTGCCAGTGCTGCGGACGATGTCGTGATCGTTTATGATGCGTCCGGCTCGATGTGGGGCCAGATCGACGGAACCTCCAAGATCGAGATTGCCCGCGATGTGCTCGCCGATCTGGTCAAAGGCTGGGGCGAGAACACCAATCTGGGCCTCGTTGCCTATGGCCACCGCCGTCAGGGCGATTGCACCGATATCGAGACGATGATCACCCCCGGCCCGCTTGACAAGGCCAAGTTCATCGCCACTGTCAATGCGATCAAACCGGTGGGCAAGACGCCGATCTCGGCCGCGATCCGACAGGCGGCTGATCTTTTGTCCTACCGCGACAACCCGGCAACCGTCGTGCTGATTTCCGACGGGGTGGAAACCTGCAACGCCGACCCCTGTGCAGTTGCGGCGCAACTGGAAAAGCAGGGCGTGAAATTCACCGCGCATGTCGTTGGCTTTGATCTGGACAATGCAGCCCGCGAAAGCCTGTCCTGCATTGCCGAAAATACTGGCGGCAAATTCGTCACCGCCGACAACGCCGATCAACTGAAAACCGCGCTTGCCGAAGTAAAAGGCGCAGTCGAGGAAGTGCCAGAACCGGAAAAGGTGGAAACGCCAACCCTGCCAGAAGTGACCCTTACTGCCCCGAAAGAGGTGACGACCGGCGCCAAATTCGACTTCTCTTGGCAGGGCACGATCAACGGCGCCGATTTCCTGACCATCGTTCCCGCCGGGGCCGACGAGAACGAGGTCAAGGACC
>NZ_JARHUD010000015.1:2405-21322 GCF_029222965.1 Aquibaculum arenosum
ACATCCGCGCCGGCGACAACACCGAAGGCACGCTCACAGCCCCCGGAACACCGGGCCTTTACGAGCTGCGCTATGTGCTTGAGAAGGGCCGTCGTACACTGGCCCGCGCGCCGATCGAGGTGAGCGAAAGCGAGGTCAGCGTCACCGCCCCCAAGGGCGTCACGACCGGCGCCAAATTCGACTTCTCATGGGAGGGCACGATCAACGGCGCCGATTTCCTGACCATCGTTCCCGCCGGGGCCGACGAGAACGAGGTCAAGGACCACATCCGCGCCGGCGACAACACCGAAGGCACGCTCACAGCCCCCGGAACACCGGGCCTTTACGAGCTGCGCTATGTGCTTGAGAAGGGCCGTCGTACACTGGCCCGCGCGCCGATCGAGGTGACGAGTGCCGAGGTCGGCATCACCAGCCCCGGCACGGTGCGCGCGGGGGAGGCCGTGGATATCACCTGGTCAGGCACGATCAACGGCAGCGATTTCATCACCATCGTTCCCGCCGGGGCTGATGAGAACGAGGTTGACAGCCATCTTCGCGCCGGGAATGCCACCAAGGGCCGCCTGAAAGCGCCCGAGACACCTGGCATTTACGAAATCCGGTATGTGCTTGAGAAGGGGCGGCACATGCTGGCCAGTGCACCGCTGGAGGTGGTCGGGGCCGATGCGCCGCTCGACGATGGTGCCGGGCTGTCGGTGCCGCAAAGTGCTGCGCCGGGTGCGACGATCACGGTGACATGGACGGGTGGCAACGACAGCGCGGATCAGCGGCTGGCAGTGGCGCGCAAGGACCAGCCCGATTTCAGCTGGATTTCGGTTCACAAGATCGGGGAGCAGAAATCAATGGATCTCACCATGCCCGATGAACCCGGCACCTACGAGGTTCGCTTTCTGGATATTAACGGGCGCGCATTGCTTGGCCGCTCGGTGGTGGAGGTAGAATGATACGGCTATTTCTTTTCACCATAGCGGTCTGTGGGGGATTGGCACTTGCGATCCCCGCCGCGCACGCCGAAATCGACGGTCACGGGCCAGATGCCTGGCGCGTGACCGGCGTGGCCGCAAACGATGTGCTGAACATGCGGATGGGGCCGGGCACGCAATACCTGGTGATCGGCAGCCTCGCACCCAATGCGCGCGGGCTGGAACAGATCACCTGCGTGCCGCTGTTGATCCCCTCGATTTACAACCGGCTGAGCGAGACTGAGCGCGCCGCCCTGCCACAACGCTGGTGCCTGATGCGGACCCCCGATTTTGCCAAGGCGGGCTGGGTCGCACAGCGCTTCCTCATGGAGGACGGGTTGGAGGAAATCTCCGGTCCCGGCGCGGCACCCGGCGCTGACATCTCGCTGAAGACCATCGGCGATCCGTTGATCGACGGGGCGGCGGCGCTTGTACGCGATCTCTATGCCGATTTTGCCGCGTCGGGGTAGCCAGGCAGACAACCCTTTCGCAGATACCAATGTCGCGCGCTATTTCTTTGCCAATATGGCACAGAAGTTGCGCGGCCACGGGTCTGATTTGCTCTATGGCGCGCAGGATTTCCAGGGCGAGGTCACACGCATCGCGCCGGATGCCGACAAGCCGATGTTTCGCGGCACCATCAAGGTCAACGCCGATTTCACCAATTTCGGCAGAGAAGACAGCATCGCCTTCTATCTGCGCGCGGATACCGATCAGCCAGGTGCGCCCTTTCGGATATTTCATATCGAGCATGACGATTGGAGTTTTCCGTAATGATCCGTCCAGGACCAGCGGCGTTGGAGGCGGCTGCCCTCGCGCTGACCATCTCGACCGCCATCGCCGATCCGCTGCCCTGCCAGGGGCGGTATCAGGCGATTTCCGGCAACGTGATCATGTCGGCAAGCGGCATCGTTCAGGTCGATCCGCGCAACCGCAACGAAAGCACGGTCGATCTGACCTATGACGGCTGTGACCGGATCGCGATTGCGGGGCAAGGCATGCGCATGGACATTGTCCGCTCGGCCACATCCGGCTGGAGCGGCACGTTGACGGCGGGCGGGGCCACCCGTGTCTTCAGGTTCAACGCGCTGACCCCGCGCCTGATCGACAGCTGGATGGATGCCTTTGGCGGCGGCATGACCGTGCAGCGCGGCATGAAGCTGACCCTTGTGAAAGGCACCGAACACCAGCCTGTCGATTGTATCTTTGACGGTGAGCGGCACGATTTCACGCGTGAGAACGCCGCCGCCCGCGCCTTTCTGGCGGCGCGCGGACTGACTCCGCCGTCTTCGGATTTCGCGCTGCGCGACTATTTCCGCGCCGCCGAGGTGGAGAACCGCACGCAGACCGAATCCCGCAAGGGCAGAACGCGGCACGTCCGCTTCCTGCTGGGCAGCGGCAACAGGGTTCTGCCCGCCGCGCGCGCAGCCGCACGGTTCCGCGAGATCTGTCGGGCGGAGGAGGGGGCGCTTGATCCGCCGCGCCGGCTGCTCAACTTCAAGATAATTGAAATGGAGAACCCCGATGGCTTCGACGTCTTTGCGCAGCTCATCGACATCGAGACCGGCAAGATCATAGCGCAGCGAGAAGGCGAGGCCACGGGGACCAACGACGCCGCTCTTGCGGCGGCAATGCAGGCCAGTGCCGCGCAACTGGCAGAAGATGGCGTGACAATCGGCCCGCTGAGCGACGGCAAGGTGCGCTGAGCCGCGCCTTGAATGACGTTCATGGATTGATCGGTGAGCCCGGCCTTGCTTCGGGCAATCAACAAGGGAGAACAACCCATGGATTTCGAGAAACCGGGCCGCAAGGCGCGACTGGCGCAATTGGGCTTTCTGGCCCGCCACACTTTCACCATCGTCGGGCGCAACCGAGCGTTGCTGGGGCCGCTGATCGTCATGTGGATCTATGCGGCGGCGATGATCGTGCTGTTCTTTACCGGGCTTTTTCTGGCCTTCTACGAAAGCGGTAACAGCACCTGGTTCCTCATCGCGGGTGCCTTAATGTTCATCTACAAATTCTTCTTTTACAACCGGGCCGAGCTGACGCTTAGCCGCCTGACCTACGGGACCGCCATCGGCGGCAGCCCGACGCGCGGCGAGGCACGGCGCGAGATTGCCGATCTCAAGCCGCAGATACGCACCCTCGGCCTGCTGGATATGGCCGCCGCCTGGGTTGCCAGCCGCAAGAACAAGGAAGGCGGCCTTATGGCGCTCCTGCTGGGCGGCATTGTCGAGGTCTGGGACCTGGTCAACCACTTCCTGTTGCCCGCCTTCGCCATCGACAGGCTGGGCCTGCAGGACGGCATCGCAAAGTTGAAACGGCTGAAGGATCATGTGCCCGAAGCGTTGGTCGGTGTTTTCGGAATCGACATCATGGGCGGCGTGATCGGCACGCTGATGGCGCCGGTTTATTTACTGGGCGCCCTTGCGGGGATCGCCTGCGGGTTGTTCCTTGGGGGGCATATGCCCGGCGCATTCTCGGCCGGCACGCTTTCCGAGATTTCGCGCGACATGCCCCAGCTGGGCCCGATCGGGCCGGACACCGTCTTCAACTGGCTGCCGGTCTTTGTGATCGTCTTTCTGGGCGTCCTCCTTCACGCCTTGATGGCGCGCGCCGTCACGGCGATCAAGGTCGTCTATTTCACGCTGTTCTATACCCGCATCATGCACGCTGAGGATCTGGCCCCGGATATGCGTGCCGATCTCGAAGCGTATCTGGACCTCGACGAAGGGGAAATGGCCGACAGCCCGGCCCCGGTGTGAGAAGGGGCGCAGGGGATGCGGAATGAAGGTGGAGGGCCAGTGCGTTTCGCCGGTTTACGAAAGGCAGGTTGATTTTATGACAATTCAGACCCCGATATTTTCCCGCGCGCGCTGTCTCGTCGCGCTTTTCGCGTTTCAGGTGTGCCTGCTGTTTCACCCGGTTGCGGCTTCGGCTCAGGACGTCGGCACCTATGCGCATGTCGAGGCCCTCGCGCTTAATCTGCGCACGGCACCAGATGCCGGATCGCAGGTGCTCCTCGCGCTACCGCGCGGCACCACCGTCAGCATTCTGGATCGCAGGAATGGCTGGGCGCGCGTCTTCGTTCAGGGCGTCGGCAGCGGCGGTGCTCAAGGGTGGGTCGCGGCAAGGTTTCTGGGTTCGGGCGGGGCTGTGACTGGCCAGCGGCGGCATCGGGCGCATGATGGATACGAGGGCGGCGCGCGCCGTTACGGTCCGCTTCGGGTCGACATGCTTGATTTCGACTGTCGGCCGCCGCTCTTCGGCAACAGCGGTATCCGCAAATGCATCGCGAGCGTTCGGGTCCGGTTGCCCCTCGACGAATTTGCGCCGGGGCGTAGCGATCATGTGCCGGTTGCCTGTCGTGGCGCGATTTCCTATCGCACCGCGACAGAGCCCTATTCAAAGCGCCTGATCGAGGACGAGCGGACCAGCATCGCCCACAATGACCAGCTGGGACAATCAGTGCGCATCCATTTTCCGGTGCGCTCAGAGCGGGCCAAAATCGAGTCCGCAGATCTTGAGGCATTTACCTGCTGGCGAGATTAAGGCGGCAGTTGTCGCCGTCATGTCGTGTAAAGATCAGGTGGCGCTTGATGATATTTACCGGAAGGCAGTCTCCTTCTCGCGCGCTGATGGTCTGACAAGCCGCTGCGCTAATTGCTCCAAGTCAGGTCATAATACCCGGTTGCGCGGCAATGGCCCGAGCCGCCAAGGAGTTTCGCCATCTGGTGGGACCTGATGATGTCGTGCGTCCCACCTCTTTGATCATATCCACGCCATTGGCACCGCCTGCCTGACGCTGTGGCAATAATCTAACAGACGCCGCTAAGGACGTCATTAACGACGCCTCTTAGCAACTGTATCTCTCAGGGAGCCAAAGGAGTCCATTTCTGACGACTTTTGCATACGGCGTTAGCAAGGTTGACCAGTTTCCGAGCGACTGCGGTTATGATCACCTTGTGCGGTTTTCCGGCTTTTCTTTGAGGTGGCCAGATGCACGTTGGAAAGATTGATGTCACGCATTCGTACAAGGAACCCCACCCATGTTTCCTAAGAGCGTACCATTTTTTGCTGCGCGTCGTCGCTCGCGCAGCCTGAGCGGCGGGCTCCCCACAGGGAGAATTTACTGCGCGCCGAGTTGAAACCGCGGCAGCGGCGAGCGCGTTTGATGCCGCTTAGGCTGCCCCAGCCCGGTGTGCTGTCGGCAGCGCGGATCGAAACCAGCCCACAACCTCGGCATGAAAAGAGCTACTGTGGCCGCCCGGACTTGGTCCTGGGCCTTGTTCTCTTCTCAGGCTCAGGCGGCGGCTCCCCAAGAGGTTTTTCCGAGAATGGTTTCGATGACTCTCGCTCCGGTTTCGGTACGTGAAAGGCTCAGTGCTGCCGAGCAGGCTCCCAACGCCGCGCTTCACGCCGCTTCCGGTTGTGCCAAGCCGCCGGAAACCTTCCGGACAAGTGCCAAAACGGCGCTCGTTCGCCAAAGGTGGAGATGCGCCCCCGCAACCAACTTTACCGAACAACACAACACATCACCCGCTCCGGCAGCCGCCGAAGCGGGTTTTTGCGTTGGGCCAAATGCTCAAGCATCTCCATGATTGCGCCGCCGCGCTCTGCGTCAGAAGCGGGCGCGGATGAAGGCGTTGATGGTGACGTCTTTGGCGTCGGTCTGACCGGCGTCCTTGAGGGCATAGCCTGCCGCCAGGTTGAGGTCGAGATTGTCGGCGATCCGGTAGTCGAGGCCGGCGCCAAGGCCTGCGATGGTGGTGTCGCGATCGCTCCACTGGTCGCTGCCGAACCCGACATCGGCGAAGAGGAAGGGGGAGAGGCTGTCCCAGATGTCGGCAACCTCCCCGATCGGCGAGAAGGTTGGCAGCCGCAGTTCGTTGCGCCAGACGAGCGCGCGATCCACCGTGACGTCGTCGAAGGTGTAGCCGCGCACGGCGGAGAAGCCGCCCAAGGGCATGCGCTCGGTGTCTGGCAGGGGAGCGGTTGCAACCTGCCCGGTGGCTGTGCTCAGCCAGGCGAAACGCTTTGGCAGGCGGGTGATGCGCGTGACGTTGGCATTGACATAGGCGTAGGTCACCTGGTCGACACGGCCGTTGGAGAAGGTCGACCAGGTCTTGTCGGTGTTCCCGGAAAGCACGCCGCCGGGGTTGCCGTGAAGGCTCACATCGAAGGCCGTGCGCCCTGTCTCGTCGGTTAGGAGATTGGACCAGCCCAGTTGGAGTTGAAAGACATCGGCACTGCCGTCCGCCACCTCCGTCCCGTTGAAGAAGGTCGTGCGCTCAAGCCGCTTGAAGGAGACGCCGCCGTAGATGTCGCCCCAGTAGCGCTGCGGCAGCAGGTTGGAAATGGCCGAGCGGTAGATGATCGGCAGCTCCAGGGTTGTGCTTTCAAAGGTGATGAACTGGTTCGGGTCTTCGCGGCTGACCACGTAATTGGGCGATATTTCGAGAGCCTGGCGCGGCCAAGTGGGCACGACGATGCGGCCCGCATGGCTCAGATAGTTGGGATACTTGCCTTTGCTCGGGAGCAGCTTGGAGCGGTTGCGCCAGAGATCGTCGCTCCCGGTGACCTGGTAGGACAGCCAGGCCCCGTTGAGCGGCTGCAGGCTCAGGTCGAGACCGAGGAAATAGCGATCGAGCCCTGTGGCCTCGGAGCCGGTATTGGTCCAGCCGCCGGAAACGGACAGCGGCCGTGACCGGGTGACCGGCACGTCGAGCTCCGTCAGGGCCGTCTCCGTTCCCGGCCGGAAGGTTCCCTCAACATCGAGGAAGGGGGAGCGGTTGATCCAGGAGAGGTCTTCTTCGAGCGCCCGCGCATCGATGGGCTGCCCGGGCTCGAGCCGCAAATCCGCACGGATGGAGGCGGCCTGATCTTCGTCCACGCCCGAGACCCTTGCCTCGCCCAGCCGGAACTCGATGATGCGGACCTGCAGGATGCCTTGCGTCACCTCCTGGGGCGGCAGGGTCACCGAGACGAAAGGGCGTCCGGCGGCGCGATAGACGCCGGCGATGGCGGCCTGGACTTCGGCGGCGAGGTCGAGCGACAGTGGCTGGCCAATGAAGGGCGCCAGTGCCGCTTCCATGGCCTGCGGATCGGCGCCTTCTGGCGTTCCGGATACGCCGGAAGGCGGTGCCGATTGCACCGCTTCGTCCTGGCCGATCAGTGTGACGCCGGAGAGATCGACACCGAGGGGCTCCGAACTGCCCCGCCCGAAGTCCTGCTCGTCGATGATGATCGTCGCGGGCCCGCGCTCCGGGGCGGGCGGGACGTTGCGCTCAATCGCGGATTGGGCTGCGGCCTGGGAGCTTGCCGTCAAAAGCAGGAGAGCCGCTGCGCAGCGGCGCGCCGCTGTCCAGCGAGGGTGAGCACACAGGCGGCCCTTGCCGGTCGCCGGGAACCAACGACTGGGCAGCGCATCGCTTTTAGTTTGCATTGAAGCTCAACCACTGCCCGAATTGTGTGTTGGTGAAATAGGGGAAGCCGGCACAGCCTTGTCCCCCGACGCCGCCGAGGCAGGCCGACGGTAGGTCGCCCGAATCTTGCGGCCCGCTCAGGCCCAGGGTGGTCACGCCATCCCGCAGCAGGAAGAAGAGCGACCAGGGCCCGTCGAACAGGGTGCGCTCCATGGGGAAGGGGGGGAATCCGTTGGTGTCGGACAGGGTGGGCGTGCCGGCGGCGATCGAAAGCGTGCCGGGCAGCAGCGTCAGGTCGTAGTTGGCGTTGCGGCCGGCGACGTCGATCGCGTAGGTGCCGACGGGTGATGCCTGGGTCGCAAGCGTCGAGACTGCGAAGTCGTCGAGTGCCTCGTCCAGGCTTGCGTGGAAGGGAGCGAGGCTGCCGTCGGTCACCGACGCCGTGAGTGGTGGCACCGGTTCGCCCTGGCGCGTGTCCGCATCATCGCCTCGAACCGTCAGGGCGCGCGGCGTCACAGCCAGGGTGCCGGCGGTGTAGCTCTCGATGTCGTAGTTGCCCGAGGCCGCGAGTGTGCCCTGGTCGATGCTGTAGTGGCCGACGTTGCTGGTGGCATTGGCATCGGTGGCGAGGCTGCCGGAGAGGCTGTCGCCATTGACCAGGCCGCGGCCGCCGACCGCGTAGGTCAGCGCCGGATTGTCATCGCCGTAGCTGCGGGTCTGGTCGTCGGCGGTGATGGTGATCGGCCGCGCGGTGACGCTCAGACCGTTGCTGTGGACCTGGTAGGTGATGGCGTAGTTGCCGAGGCCTTCGCCGCTGGCGTTGGAGCCTTGCAGGTCGTAGCTGCCGACGTTGCTGCTGGCATCGGCGGCCGAGATCAGGTCGACGGCATCAATGCTGTCGCCGTTGACGAGGTTGTCGCCACTGGCGGAGCCGCTGGCCGGATTGTCATCGCCGTAGACCCGGCTGATGCCGTGGGGCGTAACGGTCAGGGCGCGCGGCGTCACAGCCAGGGTGCCGGCGGTGTAGCTCTCGATGTCGTAGTTGCCCGAGGCCGCGAGTGTGCCCTGGTCGATGCTGTAGTGGCCGACGTTGCTGGTGGCATTGGCATCGGTGGCGAGGCTGCCGGAGAGGCTGTCGCCATTGACCAGGCCGCGGCCGTCGACCGTGTAGGTCAGCGTCGGATTATTGTCGCCGTAGCCGCGGGACTTATCGTCGGCGGTGATGGTGATCGGCCGTGCGGTAACGCTCAGGCCGTTGCTGTTGACCTGGTAGGTGATGGCGTAATTGCCCAGTCCGCTGCCGCTGGCGTTGGAGCCTTCCAGGTCATAGGCGCCGACATTGCTGGTGGCGTCGGCGGTAGAGGCGAGGTCGACTGCGTCGATGCTGTCATTGTTGACGAGGTTGTCGCCGCTGGCGGAGCCGCTGGCCGGGTTGGCCTCGCCGTAGATCCGGTCGATGGCATCGGGCGTTACGGTCAGCGCGCGCGGTGTGACGGTCAGGCCATTGCTGTTGACGGCGTAGGTGATGGCGTAGTTGTCGAGGCCTTCGCCGCTGGCGTTGGAGCCTTCCAGGTCATAGGCGCCGACGTCGCTGGTGGCATCGGCCGCGGAGGCGAGCTCGACGGCGTCGATACTGTCATTGTTGACGAGATTGTCGCCGGTAGCGGCGCCGCTGGCCGGGTTGGCCTCGCCGTAGATCCGGTCGATGGCGTCGGGCGTCACGGTCAGCGCGCGCGGTGTGACGGAGAGCCCACCGCTGTTGACGGCATAGGTGATGTCGTAGTTGCCGAGGCCTTCACCGCTGGCGTTGGAGCCTGTGAGGTCATAGGCGCCGACATTGCTGGTGGCGTCGGCTGCGGAGGCGAGCTCGACGGCGTCGATGCTGTCATTGTTGACGAGGTTGTCGCCGCTGGCGGAGCCGCTGGCGGGGTTGGCATTGCCGTAGATCCGGTCGACGGCATCGGGCGTCACGGTGAGTGCGCGCGGTGTGACGGTCAGGCCGCCGCTGTTGACGGCATAGGTGATGGCGTAATTGCCCAGTCCGCTGCCGCTGGCGTTGGAGCCTTCCAGGTCATAGGCGCCGACATTGCTGGTGGCGTCGGCTGCGGAGGCGAGGTCGACAGCATCGATGCTGTCATTGTTGACGAGGTTGTCGCCGCTGGCGGAGCCGCTGGCCGGGTTGGCCTCGCCGTAGATCCGGTCGATGGCATCGGGCGTTACGGTCAGCGCGCGCGGTGTGACGGAGAGCCCACCGCTGTTGACGTCATAGGTGATGGCGTAGTTGCCCAGTCCGCTGCCGCTGGCGTTGGAGCCTTCCAGGTCGTAGTCGCCGACATTGCTGGTGACGTCGGCTGCGGAGGCGAGGTCGACGGCATCGATGCTGTCATTGTTGACGAGGTTGTCGCCGCTGGCGGAGCCGCTGGCGGGGTTGGCCTCGCCGTAGACCCGGTCGATAGCATCGGGCGTGACGGTCAGTGCGCGCGGTGTGACGGTCAGGCCACCGCTGTTGACCTGATAGGTGATGTCGTAGTTGCCCAGTCCGCTGCCGCTGGCGTTGGAGCCTTCCAGGTCGTAGGCGCCGACATTGCTGGTGGCGTCGGCTGCGGAGGCGAGGTCGACGGCGTCGATGCTGTCATTGTTGACGAGATTGTTGCCGGTGGCCTTGCCGCTGGCGGGGTTGGCCTCGCCGTAGATCCGGTCGACAGCATCGGGCGTCACGGTCAGTGCGCGCGGTGTGACGGAGAGCCCACCGCTGTTGACGTCATAGGTGATGTCGTAGTTGCCGAGGCCGCTGCCGCTGGCGTTGGAGCCTGTGAGGTCATAGTCGCCGACATTGCTGGTGGCGTCGGCTGCGGAGGCGAGCTCGACGGCATCGATGCTGTCATTGTTGACGAGATTGTCGCCGGTGGCCTTGCCGCTGGCCGGGTTGGCATTGCCGTAGATCCGGTCGACGCCGTCGGGCGTCACGGTCAGTGCGCGCGGTGTGACGGTCAGGCCACCGCTGTTGACGTCATAGGTGATGTCGTAGTTGCCGAGGCCGCTGCCGCTGGCGTTGGAGCCTTCCAGGTCGTAGGCGCCGACATTGCTGGTGGCGTCGGCTGCGGAGGCGAGGTCGACGGCGTCGATACTGTCATTGTTGACGAGATTGTCGCCGGTAGCGGAGCCGCTGGCGGGGTTGGCGTCGCCATAGATCCGGGAGACGCCGTTGGGGGTAACGGTGAGGGCGCGCGGCGTGACCGCCAGGCTGCCGGCGGTATAGCTCTCGATCTCGTAGTTGCCGGAGGCGGCGAGTGTGCCCTGGTCGATGCCATAGGCGCCGACGTTGCTGGTGGCCTCGGCGTCGGTTGTGAGGCTGCCGGAGAGGCTGTCGCCATTGACCAGGCCGCGCCCGCCGACGTCGTAGGTCAGCGCCGGATTGTCGTCGCCGTAGCTGCGGGTCTTGTCATCGGCGGTGATCGTGATCGGCCGCGCGGTGACGGAGAGGCCACCGCTGTTGACCTGGTAGGTGATGGCGTAGTTGTCGAGGCCTTCGCCGCTGGCGTTGGAGCCTTCCAGGTCGTAGGCGCCGACATTGCTGGTGGCGTCGGCTGCGGAGGCGAGCTCGACGGCGTCGATGCTGTCATTGTTGACGAGGTTGTCGCCGGTAGCGGCGCCGCTGGCGGGGTTGGCATCGCCGTAGATCCGGTCGACGCCGTCGGGCGTCACGGTCAGTGCGCGCGGTGTGACGGTCAGGCCACCGCTGTTGGCCTGATAGGTGATGTCGTAGTTGCCGAGGCCGCTGCCACTGGCGTTGGAGCCTTCCAGGTCGTAGGCGCCGACATTGCTGGTGGCGTCGGCTGCGGAGGCGAGGTCGACGGCGTCGATGCTGTCATTGTTGACGAGGTTGTCGCCGGTGGCTTTGCCGCTGGCGGGGTTGGCATCGCCGTAGACCCGGCTGACGGCGTCGGGCGTCACGGTCAGCGCGCGCGGTGTGACGGTCAGGCCACCGCTGTTGACCTGATAGGTGATGTCGTAATTGCCCAGGCCGCTGCCGCTGGCGTTGGAGCCTTCCAGGTCGTAGGCGCCGACATTGCTGGTGACGTCGGCTGCGGAGGCGAGGTCGACGGCATCGATGCTGTCGCCGTTGACGAGATCGTTGGCGCTGGCGGAGCCGCTGGCCGGGTTGGCATTGCCGTAGATCCGGTCGACGCCGTCGGGCGTCACGGTCAGGGCGCGCGGTGTGACGGTCAGGCCACCGCTGTTGACCTGATAGGTGATGTCGTAGTTGCCGAGGCCGCTGCCGCTGGCGTTGGAGCCTTCCAGGTCATAGGCGCCGACGTCGCTGGTGGCGTCGGCTGTGGAGGCAAGGTCGACGGCGTCGATGCTGTCATTGTTGACGAGGTTGTCGGCGCTTGCGGCGCCGCTGGCGGGGTTGGCCTCGCCGTAGACCCGGTCGATAGCATCGGGCGTGACGGTCAGTGCGCGCCGGGTGATGTCGAGGGTGCCGGCGGTATAGCTCTGGATATCGTAGTTGCCGGAGGCGGCAAGCGTGCCCCGGTCAATGTCGTAGCCACCGACGTCGCTGGTGGCATCGGCGTCGGTGGCGAGGTTGCCGGAGAGGCTGTCGCCATTGACCAGGCCGCGGCCGCCGATGGTGTAGGTCAGCACCGGATTGTCATCGCCGTAGGTTCGGGACTGGTCGTCGGCGGCGATGGCGATCGGCCGCGCGGTGACGGTCAGGCCACCGCTGTTGACGTCATAGGTGATGTCGTAGTTGCCGAGGCCTTCGCCACTGGCGTTGGAGCCTTCCAGGTCGTAGGCGCCCACATTGCTGGTGGCGTCGGCTGCGGAGGCGAGGTCGACGGCATCGATGCTGTCATTGTTGACGAGATTGTCGCCGGTGGCCTTGCCGCTGGCGGGGTTGGCCTCGCCGTAGATCCGGTCGATGGCATCGGGCGTCACGGTCAGGGCGCGCGGTGTGACGGTCAGGCCACCGCTGTTGACCTGATAGGTGATGTCGTAGTTGCCGAGGCCGCTGCCGCTGGCGTTGGAGCCTTCCAGGTCATAGGCGCCGACGTCGCTGGTGGCGTCGGCTGTGGAGGCAAGGTCGACGGCGTCGATGCTGTCATTGTTGACGAGGTTGTCGGCGCTTGCGGCGCCGCTGGCGGGGTTGGCCTCGCCGTAGACCCGGTCGATAGCATCGGGCGTGACGGTCAGTGCGCGCGGTGTGACGGTCAGGCCACCGCTGTTGACCTGATAGGTGATGTCGTAGTTGCCCAGTCCGCTGCCGCTGGCGTTGGAGCCTTCCAGGTCATAGGCGCCGACATTGCTGGTGGCGTCGGCCGCGGAGGCGAGGTCGACGGCGTCGATGCTGTCATTGTTGACGAGGTTGTCGCCGGTGGCCTTGCCGCTGGCTGGGTTGGTATTGCCGTAGATCCGGTCGACGGCATCGGGCGTCACGGTGAGTGCGCGCGGTGTGACGGTCAGGCCGCCGCTGTTGACGGCGTAGGTGATGGCGTAATTGCCCAGGCCGCTGCCGCTGGCGTTGGAGCCTGTGAGGTCATAGGCGCCGACATTGCTGGTGGCGTCGGCTGCGGAGGCGAGGTCGACGGCGTCGATGCTGTCATTGTTGACGAGGTTGTCGCCGGTGGCTTTGCCGCTGGCGGGGTTGGCATCGCCGTAGACCCGGCTGACGGCGTCGGGCGTCACGGTCAGCGCGCGCGGTGTGACGGAGAGCCCACCGCTGTTGACGGCATAGGTGATGTCGTAGTTGCCGAGGCCTTCACCGCTGGCGTTGGAGCCTGTGAGGTCATAGGCGCCGACATTGCTGGTGGCGTCGGCTGCGGAGGCGAGGTCGACGGCGTCGATGCTGTCATTGTTGACGAGGTTGTCGCCGCTGGCGGAGCCGCTGGCCGGGTTGGCCTCGCCGTAGATCCGGTCGACAGCATCGGGCGTCACGGTGAGTGCGCGCGGCGTGACGGCCAGGGTGCCGGCGGTATAGCTCTGGATGTCGTAGTTGCCGGAGGCCGTGAGCGTGCCCTGGTCGATGCTGTATGCGCCGACATTGCTGGTGGCATCGGCATCGGTGGTGAGGCTGCCAAAGAGGCTGTCGTCGTTGACCAGGCCGTCGACGGAGTAAGTGAGCGCCAGATTGTCATCGCCGTAGGTTCGGGACTGGTCGTCGGCGGTGATCGTTATGGCCCGCCGGTCAACATGCAGCAGATTATTGGTGTAGACGAAGCGATAGTCCTGGCCCTGCGAGCTGGTGCCGTTGGCCGGGCCGGAAATCGCATAATCGCCTGCGTCCAGATCGTCGCTCAACTGATCGAGCGTGGGCTGGTCCAGTGCATCGCCGTCCGGACCGAACACATAGGAACCAGGCCCGCCGAAGACTCGGTCGATCTCTGCGTTCGGCGTGGTCTCGCCGTAGACGATCGTGCCGCTGTCCTGCAGCTCGACCCGGGCAACGGCCGAGAGGGCATAGAGTTCGGGATAGAAGCCATCGCTCGGCGGCGCCCAGACCGTCTCGAAGTCCCAGCCCTCCGCTTCAGCGCGCGCCATGAATCCGGCCGTGTCCTGAAACTCCGCGGTCGTGAGGCCAGTACCAACACCGCCGAGATCCGGGTCGTTGACGTCGCTGTTCCAATAGCCGTTGATGACGGTGCCGCCGTCGTTGCGACCTACCAGCCCGCCGGCGAATGAATTGCCGGTGACCTTACCTGTGGCATAGCTATTCTCGATGGTGCCATTGGCACCCCAGTTGTTTGCTACCAGTCCGCCGACGGCAATACTGCCGGTCACATCGCCAGTGGCATAAGCGTTCGTGATGGGCCCGCTGTTTTCTCCCACCAGCCCACCGATGCGCTGCACACCGTCGTGATTTCCGGCGACTTTCCCCGTCGCGAAGGATGTCGTGATTGAATCGTGGTTGACCCCCACCAGTCCGCCGACGAGCCACCTGCCGGTCACATCGCCAGTGGCATAAGCGTTCTTGATGGGCCCCCAATTGTCTCCCACCAGCCCGCCGACGTAATTTCCGCCGGAGATCGCACCTCCGACGATACCGACGTTTCGCAACGTGCCATCGGACCGGCCGAACAGGCCCACGTAGACCTCGCCGGGTCTCTCGATGGTCAGGTCCGCCACCTCGTGGCCGAGGCCGTCGAAGGTGCCGGTGAAGGAAATGGTGTTGTCGCCGAGCGGGTCGAAGCCCAGACCCCCGTTCCAGTCAAGGGTTGCGCTGGCGTCGATGTCGTTGATCAGGGCGTAGTTGCGGGCGAGGTCGGCGTTGATCGCCTGTAGCTCGTCCACGTCCGAGATGGGGTGGAAGAGGGTGTCGCTGTCGCTGCCGATCAGGAAGGGCCCGGGCAGGTCGCGCAAAAAGGGCGTGGTCTGATTCCCGACATTGTCCCACACCGCCGAATCGAAGCCGTCGGGCAGCGCCCCGGAAAGCTCGGCGGTGGTTTTGCCCTTCGTCGGATCGTTGCCCGCGCCGACGCCGACCCCGGGGCCGCTGATGTCCGTATTCCAATAGCCGTTGGTGATGGTGCCGACGTTGTTCCCCACCAGCGCGCCGACGTCGTCGTTGCCGGAGACATCGCCAGTGGCATAGGCGTTGGTGATGGTGCCGCTGCTGAGGTTGAGCCCCACCAGCCCGCCGACGTAGTCGTTGCCGGAGACATCGCCAGTGGCATAGGCGTTCTCGATGGTGCCGCTGTTGAGCCCCACCAGCCCGCCAACGTTGTTGGCGCCAGCGACCTTGCCTGTGGCATAGCTATTCTCGATGGTGCCATTGGCACCATAGTTGTGTGCCACCAGCCCGCCGACGTACCTGCTTCCGGTAACATCGCCAGTGGCATAAGCGTTCGTGATGGGCCCGCTGTTTTCTCCCACCAGCCCACCAATGCGGTCCTCATTTCCGGCGACTTTCCCCGTCGCGTAGGATGCCGCGATAGAATCGTGGTTGACCCCCACCAGTCCGCCGACGAGCCCGCTGCCGGTCACATCGCCAGTGGCGTAGGTGTTCGTGATGGTCCCGCTATTTTCTCCCACCAGCCCGCCGACGTAGTCGTTCCCGGAGTCTTTGGTGCCGGAGACATTACCTGTGGCAAAGGCGTTCTCGATTGTGCCGCTGAAGTTGTGACCTACCAGCCCACCGACGTGGTCGGTGCCGGTGACATCGCCAGTGGCATAAGCGTCCTCGATTGTGCCGCTGTCGTTGCGGCCCACCAGCCCGCCGACGAGCCAGCTGCCGGTCACATCGCCAGTGGCATAAGCGTCCTCGATTGTGCCGCTGTCGTTGTAACCTACCAGCCCACCGACGTGGTCGGTGCCGGTGACATCGCCTGCGGCATGGCTATGCAGGATGAGGACGCCTTCGTTGAAGCCTACCAGCCCGCCGACGCGGTCGGTGCCGGTGACATCGCCAGTGGCATAAGAGTTGAAGATGAAGCCGCCGGTGCTGTGACCTACCAGCCCGCCAACGTCGTTGGCGCCAGCGACCTTGCCTATGGCATAGCTATCCCCAATGGCGCCGCTGAAGTTGCGACCGATCAGCCCGCCGACGGCCCTGTTTCCGGTCACATCGCCCGTGGTATAAGCGTTCCTGATGGTGCCGTTGTTCTGCCCCACCAGCCCGCCGACGTCGTCGTTGCCGGAGACATCGCCAGTGGCATAGGCGTTGGTGATGGTGCCCCAGTTGTTCCCCACCAGCGCGCCGACGCGGTTACCAGTGCCGGGGACTTTGCCAGTGGCATAGGCGTTGGTGATGGTGCCGCTGCTGAGGTTGAGCCCCACCAGCCCGCCGACGTAGTCGTTGCCGGAGACATCGCCAGTGGCATAGGCGTTCTCGATGGTGCCGCTGTTGTCGTTGAGCCCCACCAGCCCGCCGACGTAGTCGTTGCCGGAGACCTCGCCAGTGGCATAGGCGTTTT
The DNA here is from genome assembly GCF_029222965.1 of Aquibaculum arenosum. Classification (GTDB taxonomy): domain Bacteria; phylum Pseudomonadota; class Alphaproteobacteria; order Kiloniellales; family DSM-21159; genus Aquibaculum; species Aquibaculum arenosum. Next base: position 18,702 of record NZ_JARHUD010000015.1, read on the forward strand.
TGATGACGCCGCCGTCGTTCCACCCCACCAGCCCGCCGACGTAGAAGTCGCCGGAGATCGAACCACCGAGGATGCGGATATTCCGCAGCGTGCCGTCGGACCGGCCGAACAGGCCCACGTGGTTCTCGCCGGGTCTCTTGATCGTCAGGTCCGCCACCTCGTGGCCGAGGCCGTCGAAGGTCCCGGTGAAACGCTCTGTGCCGTCGCCGAGCGGATCGAAGCCCCCGTTCCAGCTTTCGGTCGCGGCCGCGTCGATGTCGGCGCCCAGCACGAAATTGCCGTCGAGATCGCCGGCAATGCCCTGAAGGTCCGTCCCGCTGGTGCTTCCCTCGGCACCCAACCGCGTGATGATTGTGTAGTCGATCGCGGCGTCCTGGTGGTGCTTCGTGCTGAAGGAGCCGGTCGCGGGCAAGTTGATCGGGGCGTTGACGAAATAGCCCCCGCCGTTGCCGGCCTGATTGGTGTGGAGCGCCAGGCCGCCGGTTCCCGTCGCCGTCATCTCCGCGTTGACGATGATGCTGCGTGCTGCGTCGAGGGTCAGAGTGGTGTCGGACCAGGCAATGGGAGCGGCCACGGTGATGTCGCCCTCCTGGCCGCCGCCCGCGCCGGTGGACACCGTGACGTTGGCCTCGGCAAGCGCCCCCTCCAGCGTGGTGACGCTGATCACGCTGTCCTCGCCCGTGGCCGTGAAGCTGTCGTCGGTGCCGGAGCCGGCGGCGTCGGCAATGGTCACGTTGTAGGGATCGAGCAGGAGGCTGCCGGTTGCCCCGGATGCCGCCGTCAGGTCGACGCTGCCGGTGAAGGCGAGTTTCGCCCGGCCCGAAACCTCCGCAAAACCGCCATCTCCTTGGCCGGCGCCCCTGGCCGAGATATGGCCGGCAAAGGCGGTGAAGCGATCGGACCACATGACGATGTCGCCGCCATCGCCTGCCGTGGCGTCGGCGGCAATCGTCGCCCCTTCGGCCACTCCCAGCGTCTGTGCTGTGGAGACCTCTTCGGCGAGCAGTTTCGCTTGCGGATCGGACCCGCCCTTGAAATCGCCGCCCAGGAGGATCGTGCCGCCCGAGGTGCCGCCGGCATCGAGGCGGGCAGTGGGGCCGAGGGACAGCGTCTCGGCGGTGGCGACGATACTGCCGCCTTCGCCGCCGCTGCCGCTTGCGTCGACTTTGCCGTTGATGGTGACCGCGCCGCCGGAGATGCGGATGTCCCCGCCCTGTTCCGGACGCCGCCTGGGGAGCGGTGGGGCGTCAGGAGCCTCCGCAACTTGCCGGCTGGCCGTGATCTCCTGCGTCGTGGTGACCGTGCCTTCATCGCCGGCCGTCAGGAAGATGCGCCCGTCCGCTTTCGCGACGCCTGTGGCTTTGATGACGTCATCGGTGCTGCCGGCCAAGGCGTAGACGTTGCCGCCATTGGCGCGCAGTTCCACTTCCGCGGCCGCGATCGCGCCGCTGTTGAGGGCTTCCGTGTCCTCTCCGCCGATCCTGACGGAGAACATGCCGTCCCCATGGGCATGGTCGCGCATCAGCACTTCGTAACCGGCCGCGAGGGCCGCGGTACCGTTGGGCGCGCTGATCGAACCGCTGTTTTCCACCCGGCGTGCAATCAGCGCGACATCCCCGTGGGCGGAGGTGATCGTGCCACGATTGACGATCTCGGCGTCGCTCGTGCCGGAGAAGATCATCGAACGGCCTTCGAGGAACTCCGCGTCGGTCACGTCGTGCGTCGAGGCGACAAAGGAACCGCCGGTGCTCACCTGGCCGCCCGGACCGATCACCACGCCGGCCGGATTGACCAGGTAGAGGCTGCCGGTGGCGCTCAGCGAACCGTGAATGCCGGAGGGGGCATTGCCGGTGACGCGGTTGAGCGTCGCGCCGGACCCGTTCTCAAAATGAGCCGAGGCCTTGCCGCCGACGGAAAAGCTCTTCCAGGTGATGATCGCGCTGTCGGAGGATTGCCGGACATGGAGGTGCTTCTTGCCGCGACTGTGCACCGACGCCGAGCCGGAGACGACATTAGCCCCGGTGGGGATTTCCCTGTCCTGCGCGCGCGCTTCGACCTCCCAGACGAAAGGGCTCATCGCAACCATGGCGGACAGCGCCGTCGTGCCCAACAGGCGCGCAATCACAGAGTTCGAGCGACCATATTCCCGCACCAGCCCCGCCCTCCCTGATTCACCATATGGATGTATGAATAGAGTGACGGTAAAATTTTGTAAAGAGGGTGGGAAAGGAGCGAATTAGAATTTTACAGCAGAATGCACGCTCGCGCTGCAATGATTCGCTCGCTGATTTTTAGTACAATCTGGCGAAAGCCAGCAGCACTGTGACGAGTTTTTGCACATCACACTTGATGCGAACTGACAAGCGCCACGCTTGTGCCAACCCCCGGAAATCTTCCAGAAAAGTGCTGCGAAGGCGCTCGTTCGCCGAAGGTGAAGATACGTCCCCAACCAACTTTACCGGACGAGCCAACACATCGCCCGTTCCAGCATCCGCTCGAGCTGAGGACCTCTAACAACCGGGTTTGATGTTCTGAAGCAGCCAAGCCGCGCCGTGCTTCATTACTGCGCTCGCCTTACCCTGCAGCCTCGGCGGGGCTATGGAGGTCGGCGGTCCTCTCTG
>NZ_JARHUD010000016.1 GCF_029222965.1 Aquibaculum arenosum
CTTGTCGATCGAGTCGTACGCCGTAAAGGTCGCACCACCCGTCTCTGCAAGAACCTTCGTAATCGCCGCAGTCAGCGACGTCTTACCATGGTCAACGTGACCAATCGTCCCAATGTTGCAGTGCGGCTTCGTCCGCTCGAACTTCGCCTTCGCCATGGCTCTCTTTACTCCGCGACGGATACTTCGTGGTTATGGTTGCGCGTGGGGCTGGCCGATCAGGCCAGCTTCGCCTTGACCTCGTCGGCCACGGCCTGCGGAACCCGCTCATAGTGATCGAAAAACATGGTGTACTGCGCCCGGCCCTGGCTCATGGAACGCAGGGTGTTGACGTAGCCGAACATGTTGGCCAGCGGCACCATTGCGCTCACGACCCGAGCATTGCCGCGGGAGTCCATACCCGTGACGTTGCCGCGTCGAGAATTCAGGTCACCGATGATGTCGCCCATATACTCTTCCGGGGTCACCACCTCAACCTTCATCATGGGCTCGAGCAGAACCGGAGCCGCCTTCGGGATGCCCTCACGGAAAGCCGCACGCGCGGCGATCTCGAAGGCCATCACACTCGAGTCGACATCGTGCGAGGCACCGTCGACCAGAGTCGCCTTGAAATCGATGACCGGGAAGCCGGCAATGACGCCGTTGTCCTTGGAGCCTTCCAGGCCCTTCTGGACACCAGGCACGAACTCACGCGGCACCGAACCGCCGACCACGGCGTTCTCGAAAACGAAACCGGCACCGACTTCCAAGGGCTCGAACACGATCTTGACGCGCGCGAACTGACCCGAACCGCCGGTCTGCTTCTTGTGGGTGTAGTCCACCTCGTGCTGCCGAGTGATGGTCTCGCGATAGGCCACCTGCGGCGCACCGACGTTGGCATCCACCTTGAACTCGCGCCGCATACGGTCGACGAGGATCTCCAGGTGGAGCTCGCCCATACCCTTGATGACCGTCTGGCCACTCTCGGTGTCGGTGGTCACCCGAAAGGAGGGGTCCTCCTGGGCCAGGCGCGCCAGCGCCATACCCATCTTTTCCTGGTCGGTCTTGGTCTTTGGCTCGACCGCGACCTCGATCACCGGATCCGGGAACTCCATCCGCTCCAGCACGACCGGCTTAACCGGATCGCACAGCGTCTCGCCCGTCGTCGTATCCTTAAGGCCCGCAATGGCGACGATGTCGCCCGCCAGTGCCTCATCGATGTCCTCACGGTGGTTGGCATGCATCAGCAACATGCGGCCCACACGCTCGCGCTTGTCCTTCACCGAGTTCAGCACCTGGGTGCCCTTCTTCAGGGACCCGGAGTAGACACGCACGAAGGTCAGCGAACCGACAAAGGGGTCCGTCATGATCTTGAAAGCCAGCGCCGACATCGGCTCGTCGTCGCCGGTCTTGCGCACGATCGCTTCTTCGGTGCCTGGCTTCACGCCCTTGATGTCGGGCACGTCCAGCGGGCTCGGCAGGAAGTCGACCACCGCGTCCAGCAGCGGCTGCACGCCTTTGTTCTTGAAGGCTGTTCCGCAATAGACCGGCACGAAGGCCAGGCAAACGGTGCCCTTGCGAATGCAGCGCAGCAGAGTCTCCTCGTCCGGCTCATTGCCTTCGAGGTAGGCCTCCATCGCGGCATCGTCCTGCTCGACGGCCAGCTCCACCAGCTTCTCGCGGTATTCCGCGGCCTGATCAGCCAGCTCCGCAGGGATATCCTGGTATTCCCACTCGGCGCCAAGATTCTCGTTCTTCCAGACCTGGGCCTTCATCTTGATCAGGTCGACCGAACCGGCAAAGTCACTTTCGTTGCCGATGGGAAGCTGCATGACCAGAGGCACGGCACCCAGACGATCGACGATCATGTCGACACAGCGGAAGAAGTCCGAGCCCATCCGGTCCATCTTGTTGACGAAGCAGATACGCGGGACCTGATACTTGTCGGCCTGGCGCCACACAGTCTCGGACTGGGGCTCCACGCCGGCAACCGCATCAAACACGGCCACCGCACCGTCGAGAACCCGCAGGGAGCGTTCGACTTCAATGGTGAAGTCCACATGCCCCGGGGTGTCGATGATGTTGATCCGGTGATCGTTCCAAAAGCAGGTCGTCGCCGCGGAGGTAATCGTGATTCCGCGTTCCTGCTCCTGCTCCATCCAGTCCATGGTCGCCGAACCCTCGTGGGTCTCGCCGATCTTGTGGCTGCGGCCGGTGTAGAAAAGGATGCGCTCTGTCGTGGTCGTCTTGCCGGCATCAATGTGGGCCATGATGCCGATGTTACGATACCGGTCGAGCGGCGTTACGCGGGAAGACATTCTAACCTCTCATCCTAGCGACGACGTCGCCTTACCAGCGATAGTGCGAGAACGCGCGGTTGGCTTCCGCCATCCGGTGCGTGTCTTCGCGCTTCTTGACGGCCGCGCCGCGATTGTTCGCTGCGTCCATCAGCTCGCCGGCCAAGCGGGCCGTCATGGTCATTTCGGAACGGGCCCGGGCGGCGTTGATCAGCCAGCGCATGGAAAGCGCCTGGGCACGATCGGCGCGCACCTCCACCGGGACCTGATAGGTGGCGCCGCCGACACGACGGGAACGCACCTCAACTTCCGGGCGGATGTTGCCCAGCGCGTCATGGAACATGCGCACCGGATCGTTACCACCCCGCGACACCAGAAGGTCGAAAGCGCCGTAGACGATCTGCTCGGCGACAGACTTCTTCCCATCCAGCATCAGGTTGTTCATGAACTTGCTGACGATCACGTCGCCGAACTTCGGGTCCGGCAGGATCTCTCGCTTTTCAGCGCTATGACGGCGAGACATCTCGGTCTAGCTCCTCACTTCGGCCGCTTGGCGCCGTACTTCGAACGGCGCTGGCGGCGGGCGGCGATACCCTGGGTATCGAGCGTGCCGCGAATGATGTGGTAACGCACGCCCGGCAGATCCTTGACGCGACCGCCGCGGATCAGGACCACGGAGTGCTCCTGGAGGTTATGCCCCTCGCCGGGGATGTAGGTCACGACCTCAAAGCCGTTGGTCAGCCGCACCTTGGCGACCTTGCGCAAGGCGGAGTTCGGCTTCTTTGGAGTTGTCGTATACACACGCGTGCACACGCCCCGCTTCTGCGGGTTGGCCTCCATAGCCGGCACCTTGTTGCGCGCCTTCTGTGGCTGGCGCGACTTGCGAATAAGCTGATTGACCGTCGGCATGCGATCGCTTTCCCGTGTGCCCTAATGTCTGCGAAACAAACGCCAGCTTAAGGAGCAGTTTTTTCCTACGGCTCCCGCTGGCGTTTGGTGGTCGGGCCGAGGCCCGAATATCGTGTCGTGTATCCTCCAGGGATGCGTCTAGGCCGCCTCGAGGGCCTACCACCAACCCCACCTTGTGGAACGGGCGCATACTATGGGCGCGCCCCCTGGCCGTCAACCCCGATCGCAAGATTCTCCCAACAAAGGCTTTGCCTGCGATTATCGGGGCTTATCGCTGCTTCTCCATGTCGTTCCTGTTCCCAGGTTCGCAGGATTCTTTCGCAGCTGCAAAAAACGCGGGCGACCACCGAGTGGCGGCCGCCCGCAAGAAGGATCAAACCTCTCCTCAGGCGACTGAGGGAGTCGCGTCCCCGTCGCCGCCTTCGTTCCGGGCAGCTGCATCCTCTGCCGCCTGTGCCAGGCGTGCCTGGTCCTCGCGCTGCGCCAGGATCACCCGGTCGCGCTCGGCGGCCAGCTTCTTCATGCGGTTCATCACGGAGCCCGTGCCCGCCGGGATCAGACGACCGACGATCACGTTCTCCTTCAGACCGATCAGATTGTCCGCCTTGCCGTTCACCGCAGCGTCGGTCAGCACCCGTGTGGTCTCCTGGAAGGAGGCCGCAGAGATGAAGGAGCGGGTGTGGAGGCTCGCCTTGGTGATGCCCTGCAACACCGGCTTGGCCTGCGCCGGCCGGCCGTTCTCAGCCATCACCTTGGCATTGATCTCCTCGAACTCCTCCCGGTCGGCCTGTTCGCCGATCAGGAAGGTGCTGTCGCCCGGCTCGGTGATCTCGACCTTCTGCAGCATCTGGCGAACGATCACCTCGATGTGCTTGTCGTTGATGCCGACGCCCTGCAGGCGATAGACGTTTTGCACCTCGGTGACGAGATACTCGGCCAGCGCCTCGACACCCAGCACGTCCAGGATGTCATGCGGCACCGGATTGCCGTCCATCAGCAGGTCGCCGCGCCGGACATAATCACCCTCGTGCACCGAGATGTGCTTGCCCTTGGGGATCATGTACTCGACCGGATCGCCCTCGTCCGGGCGAACGACGATGCGGCGCTTGGTCTTATAGTCCTTGCCAAACTCGACCCGACCCTCGGTATCGCTGATCACAGCGAAATCCTTGGGCTTACGCGCCTCGAAGAGCTCTGCCACCCGTGGCAGACCGCCGGTGATGTCGCGGGTCTTGGTGGACTCACGCGGGATACGCGCCAGCACGTCGCCGGCACGGACCTTCGCGCCGTTCTCCACCGAGAGGATGGCATCCACGGACATGTAGTAGCGGGCCTCGAGGCCGTTGGCCAAGGTGACCACCTCGCCGTTCTCGTCCCGCAAGGTGATACGCGGCCGCAGGTCGCTGCCACGCGGCTGCTGCTTCCAGTCCACGACCACGCGATTGGAAATGCCCGTGGTCTCGTCCAGCACCTCGCGCATGGACAGGCCGTCCACCAGGTCGACGTAGTGGGCCACACCTTCCTTCTCGGTCAGGATCGGGATGGTGTAGGGGTCCCACTCGGCCAGCTTCTGGCCCCGTGTCACCTTGCCGCCCTCGTCGACGAGCAGACGCGCACCATAGGGCACGCGATGGCGGGTACGTTCCCGGCCCTGCTCGTCCTGCAGAACGATCTCCAGGTTGCGGCCCATCACCACCGGAACGCCCTCGGAGTCATTGACGACGTTCTTGTTCTTGATGCTGACGATCGCTTCCTGTGCCGCCTCCACGCTCGACTGTTCGGCACCGCGCTGCGCGGCACCGCCGATGTGGAAGGTCCGCATGGTGAGCTGGGTGCCCGGCTCACCAATCGACTGCGCCGCGATGACGCCGACGGCCTCGCCCATGTTGACCGGCGTACCACGGGCCAAGTCACGGCCGTAGCACTTGCCGCAGACACCGCCACGTGACTCGCAGGTCAGGGTCGAACGGATGCGCACCGAGTCGATGCCGGCTCGGTCGATACGCTCGACCGCGTCCTCTTCGAGAATCTCGTTGCGCTGGCCGATCACCTCCCCGCTGAGCGGGTCGACCACATCGTCGGCGGCCACACGGCCCAGCACACGCTCGCCCAGGGCGGCGACGATCTCGCCGCCGTCCACCACGGCCCGCATGGTCAGGCCGCGTTCGGTGCCGCAGTCCTCCTCGACGATGATGGCGTCCTGCGCCACGTCGACCAGGCGACGGGTGAGGTAGCCGGAGTTGGCCGTCTTCAAGGCGGTGTCGGCCAGACCCTTACGGGCACCGTGGGTGGAGTTGAAGTACTCCAGCACGGTCAGGCCTTCCTTGAAGTTGGAGATGATCGGCGTCTCGATGATCTCGCCCGAGGGCTTGGCCATCAGGCCGCGCATGCCGGCCAGCTGCTTGATCTGTGCTGCCGAGCCACGGGCACCGGAGTGCGCCATCATGTAGACCGAGTTGATGTCCCGGCCCTTGGCCACTTGCATGACCTTCATCATCTCGTCGGCCACGCGGTCGGTGCACTGGGACCAGACGTCCACGACCTTGTTGTACTTCTCGCCGCGGGTGATCAGGCCTTCCTGATACTGCGACTCGAACTCCTTGACCTGCTCCTGCGCCTCTTCCACCAGAGCGGTCTTCGCTTCGGGGATGATCATGTCATCCTTGCCGAAGGAGATACCGGCCTTGCAGGAGTAGGCGAAGCCCAGGGCCATGATCCGGTCACAGAAAATCACCGTCTCCTTCTGACCGCAGTGGCGATAGACCACGTCGATGACCTCGGAGACGTCCTTCTTGGTCAGCAGGCGGTTGAGCAGCTTGAAGGAGAGGTTGGGGTGCTTGGGCAGAACCTGCAGCAGCATCATGCGGCCGGCCGTGGTCTCGACCCGCTGAATGACGGTGTTGCCGTCCGGATCAGACACCTCGAGCCGCGCATGGATCTTGCTGTGCAGCGTGATCTGGCCTGAGGCCAGGGCATGCTCGATCTCGCCCATGTTGGCGAAGGCCATGCCCTCACCGGGATCGCCCTCACCTTCCATGGAGAGATAGTAGATGCCGAGCACGATGTCCTGGCTGGGCACGATAATCGGCTTGCCGTTCGCCGGGCTGAGGATGTTGTTGGTGGACATCATCAGCACGCGGGCTTCGAGCTGCGCTTCCAGGGACAGCGGCACGTGCACCGCCATCTGGTCGCCGTCAAAGTCGGCGTTGAACGCGGTGCAGACCAGCGGGTGCAGCTGAATCGCCTTGCCCTCGATCAGCACCGGCTCGAAGGCCTGGATGCCCAGGCGGTGCAGCGTCGGCGCGCGGTTCAGCAACACCGGATGCTCGCGGATCACCTCTTCTAGGATGTCCCAGACCTCGGGACGCTCCTTCTCGACCATGCGCTTGGCCGCCTTGATGGTCGACGCCATGCCATAGAGTTCGAGTTTGGAGTAGATGAAGGGCTTGAAGAGCTCGAGCGCCATCTTCTTGGGCAGGCCGCACTGGTGCAGCTTGAGCTCCGGACCCACCACGATCACCGAGCGCCCGGAATAGTCGACGCGCTTGCCGAGCAGGTTCTGTCGGAAGCGGCCCTGCTTGCCCTTGAGCATGTCGGACAGCGACTTCAGCGGACGCTTGTTGGCACCGGTGATGACGCGACCACGACGACCATTGTCGAAGAGGGCGTCCACCGACTCCTGCAGCATGCGCTTTTCGTTGCGCACGATAATGTCCGGCGCGCGCAGCTCGATCAGGCGCTTCAGGCGGTTGTTGCGGTTGATGACCCGGCGATAGAGGTCGTTCAGGTCACTGGTGGCAAAGCGGCCGCCGTCCAGCGGCACCAGCGGCCGCAGCTCCGGCGGAATCACCGGCACCACCTCGAGGATCATCCACTCCGGGCGAGAGCCCGACTCGATGAAGGCCTCGACCAGCTTCAGGCGCTTGACCAGCTTCTTGCGCTTGGCCTCGGAGTTGGTCTCGCGCAGCTCCTCGCGCATGATCCGGCGCTCTTCCTGCAGGTCGAGCGCGCTCAGCATGTCCTTGAGAGCCTCGGCACCGATCTTCGCCGTGAAGGCGTCGTCGCCCCATTCGTCCTGCTTGTCGAGGAACTCTTCCTCGCTGAGCAACTGACGCTGCTTCAGGTCGGTCAGACCAGGCTCAACCACGACGTAGTTCTCGAAATAGAGAACCCGCTCCAGGTCCTTGAGGGTCATGTCGACCAGCAGGCCGATGCGGCTCGGCAGTGACTTCAGGAACCAGATGTGCGCGACCGGGCTGGCGAGCTCGATGTGGCCCATGCGCTCACGCCGGACCTTGGACAGGGTCACCTCGACGCCGCACTTCTCGCAGATGATGCCCTTGTACTTCATGCGCTTGTACTTACCGCACAAGCACTCGTAGTCCTTGATCGGGCCGAAGATCCGCGCGCAGAACAGGCCGTCGCGCTCCGGCTTGAAGGTCCGGTAGTTGATGGTCTCGGGCTTCTTGATCTCACCGAACGACCAGGAGCGCATCTGCTCCGGGCTGGCGATATCGATCTGGATCTGGTCGAAACTCTGGGGGCCCGTGGGCTGACCAAAGAGGTTCGTCAACTCGTTCATGGCTGTCTCCAGCTAGCGGGGTCGAGGTGAAACGGGGCGAAAGGGACGGCCCCGAAAGGCCGCCGCCTCAGTAATCGCTCTGCTTCAGCTCGACGTTGAGCCCAAGGGACTTCAGTTCCTTCACGAGCACATTGAAGGATTCCGGCACCCCGGCCTCGAAGTTGTCCTCACCCTTGACGATGGCTTCATAGACCTTGGTCCGGCCGGCAACGTCGTCGGACTTGACCGTGAGCATCTCCTGCAGGGTGTAGGCTGCACCGTAGGCCTCCAGCGCCCAGACCTCCATCTCGCCGAAGCGCTGGCCGCCGAACTGTGCCTTGCCGCCCAGCGGCTGCTGAGTGACCAGGCTGTAGGGGCCGATGGAACGGGCGTGGATCTTGTCGTCGACCAGGTGGTGAAGCTTCAGCATGTAGATGTAGCCCACAGTCACCGGTCGCTCGAAGGCTTCGCCGGTGCGCCCATCGATCAGCTGCGCCTGGCCCGACTCGCCGAGTCCGGCCTTCTTCAGCATCTCGACGATGTCCGGCTCACGCGCCCCGTCGAACACCGGCGTGGCGATGGGAACGCCGCCGCGCAGGTTGTTCGCCAGTTCAAGCACCGCCTCGTCGTCCAGGGAGGCAACGGTCTTTTCATACTCCTCGTCACCGTAGGCCTCCTTCAAGCGCTCGCGCAAGGCCGGCAGCTCCGCGCCGGCATAGCGGATCTCGTCGAGCACCTGAGAGATCTGCCGCCCCAGGCCGGCACAGGCCCAGCCGAGGTGGGTTTCGAGAATCTGCCCCACGTTCATGCGGCTTGGCACACCAAGAGGATTGAGCACGATGTCGACAGGGGTACCATCTTCCAGGTGCGGCATGTCCTCCATGGGCACGATCTTGGAGATCACGCCCTTGTTGCCGTGGCGGCCGGCCATCTTGTCGCCGGGCTGCAGCTTGCGCTTCACGGCGATGAAGACCTTGACCATCTTCATCACGCCCGGGGGCAGTTCGTCGCCACGCTGGAGCTTCTCGACCTTGTTGTCGAAGCGCTTCTCCAACTGCTTCACCGAGTCGTCGAACTGCTTGACCACAGCCTCGATGTCGGCCTGGCGATCATCCTCCTTGACGGCGAAGGCACGCCACTGACCCGGGGTGTAGTCGGAGAGCAGGGTTTCAGTGATCTCGGTGCCGGCGCGCACGCCCTTGGGCCCAGACTGGGCCACCTGGCCCACCAGCAGCTCCTTGAGACGTCCAAAGAAACTGCGCTCCAGGATCGCCTTCTCATCGTCGCGATCCTTGGCCAGCCGCTCGATTTCGGCCTTCTCGATCGCCAGCGCACGCTCGTCCTTGTCGACGCCACGCCGGGAGAAGACGCGAACCTCCACCACCGTACCCGTCACGCCGGGCGGCACCCGGAGCGAGGTGTCACGAACGTCAGAGGCCTTCTCGCCGAAGATCGCCCGCAGCAGCTTTTCTTCCGGCGTCATGGGCGATTCACCCTTGGGCGTGACCTTGCCCACGAGGATGTCGCCGGCATTCACCTCCGCACCGATGTAGGTGATGCCCGCCTCGTCGAGGTTGCGCAGGGCATCCTCGCCGACGTTGGGAATATCGCGGGTAATCTCCTCCTGGCCCAGTTTGGTATCGCGGGCCATGACCTCGAATTCCTCGATGTGGATCGAGGTGAAGACGTCATCGCGCACGATGCGCTCGCTGATGAGGATGGAGTCCTCAAAGTTGTAGCCGTTCCAGGGCATGAAGGCGCAGAGCACGTTGCGGCCCAGGGCCAGCTCGCCGAGGTTGGTGGAGGGACCGTCGGCGATGATGTCGCCCTTGGCCACCACGTCCCCGACCTTCACCAGCGGCTTCTGGGTGATGCAGGTGTTCTGGTTCGAACGCTGGAACTTCAACAGGTTGTAGATGTCCACGGTCGATTCACCGTGGGCAGCTTCGTCGCTGACCCGGATCACCACGCGAGTGGAGTCGACCTGGTCGACCACGCCGCCACGGCGCGCACCAATGGCCACGCCCGAGTCGCTCGCCACGGTCGCTTCCATCCCGGTGCCCACCAGGGGGGCCTCGGATTGGATCAAGGGCACTGCCTGACGCTGCATGTTCGAGCCCATGAGCGCACGGTTGGCGTCGTCGTTCTCCAGGAAGGGAATCAGCGCCGCCGCCACCGAAACAAGCTGCTTCGGTGAGACGTCGATGTAGTCGATCTCTTCCGGCCGCGCCATGAGGTAGTCGGCGCCGCGACGCACGGAGACCAGGTCTTCGACGAAGCGGTTGTCATCATCCAGCACGGAGTTGGCCTGCGCCACGGTGTAGCGCACCTCGTCCATGGCCGAGAGGTAGACCACCTCGTCGGTCACCTGGGCGTCGACCACCTTCCGGTACGGGCTTTCGATGAAGCCGTACTGGTTGATCCGGGCATAGGTGGCCAGCGAGTTAATCAGACCGATGTTCGGGCCTTCCGGCGTTTCAATCGGACAGATGCGGCCATAGTGCGTCGGGTGCACGTCGCGCACCTCGAAGCCGGCACGCTCGCGGGTCAAACCGCCCGGACCCAACGCCGAGAGGCGCCGCTTGTGCGTCACCTCAGAGAGTGGGTTGGTCTGGTCCATGAACTGCGAGAGCTGCGAAGAGCCGAAGAACTCGCGCACCGCCGCTGCCGCCGGCTTGGCGTTGATCAGGTCATGCGGCATGACGCTGTCGATCTCGACCGAGCTCATGCGCTCCTTGATCGCACGCTCCATGCGCAGCAGACCGACACGGTACTGGTTTTCCAGCAGTTCGCCGACCGAGCGCACCCGGCGATTGCCCAGGTGATCGATGTCGTCGATCTCGCCGCGGCCGTCCTTCAGATCGTGCAGCACCTTGAGGATGGCAAGGATGTCCTCCTTGCGCAGAACACGGAGCTGGTCGTCGGTCTGGAAACCCAGACGCGCGTTCATCTTCACGCGGCCCACGGGCGAGAGGTCGTAGCGCTCGGAGTCGAAGAACAGGCTGTTGAACATGTTCTCCGCCTGCTCAAGAGTCGGCGGCTCGCCCGGACGCATGACGCGATAGATGTCGATCAACGCGTCCTCACGCGAGCGATTGCGATCGCCCGCCAGAGTGTTGCGCATGTAGGCGCCGGTGTTGACATGGTCGATCGCCAGGGTGGCGATCTCGTCAATGCCGACCGCATCGAGCTTGTCGAGCAGCTCCTCGGTCAGCTCGTCACCGGCTTCCACCAACACGAGGCCGTTTTCCTCGTCGATGGAATCGAGCGCGGCGTAGCGGCCGATCAGGGCCTCACGCGGCACCAGCACGTCCTTCAGGCCGCCTTCCGTCAGCTTGCGCGCCAGGCGCGGCGTCATCTTCTGACCGGCCTCGGCCACCGTCTCGCCGCTGTCGGCGTCGACCAGGTCGGCTTCCAGCTTGGTGCCCTTGAGCTTCTCGGCATCAAAGGGGGTGCGCCAGCCCTGGGGCGAGCGGTGATAGACCGTACGGTCGTAGAAGGTGGCCAGCACCTCCTCGGCGGACATGCCGGTCACAGCTTCCGGCGGCAGGGTTTCGCCAGCGGCCTCGGCCTTGGCCCGAGCCTCAGCCATCTCAGCGCCTTCCAGCGCCAGCAGCAGCGTCGTGGCCGGCAGCTTGCGACGCCGATCGATGCGAACCTGGATCAGGTCCTTGGCGTCGAACTCGAAGTCAAGCCAGGAGCCACGATAGGGGATCACCCGCGCGGCGAAGAGATACTTGCCCGAGGAATGGGTCTTGCCGCGATCATGGTCAAAGAAGACACCGGGGCTGCGGTGCATCTGAGAGACGATGACCCGCTCGGTGCCGTTGACGATGAAGGTGCCGTTGGGCGTCATGAGCGGCATGTCGCCCATGTAGACGTCCTGCTCCTTGATGTCGCGGATGGAGCGCGCGCCCGTGTCCTCGTCCAGGTCCCAGACGACCAGACGCAGCGTCACCTTCAAGGGTGCCGCATAGGTCATGCCGCGCTGCTGGCATTCCTCGACATCGTATTTCGGCTCTTCCAGCTCATAGCGTACGAACTCGAGGTCCGCGCGGCCGGAAAAGTCCCTGATCGGGAAAACCGACTTCAGCACCTCCTGCAGCCCGGTGTCCGTGCGCTCAGCCGGCGGTACGCCGACCTGGAGAAACTGGTCGTAAGAGGCCTTCTGGACCTCGATCAGGTTTGGCATCCGGCTGACCTCGGGAATACGCCCGAAGCTCTTGCGGACACGCTTACGTCCGGTGAACGACATCGTCATTGCAGACCCTCGTTCCGATCTCGCTGCCGACCGCCGCCGCACGGCCGACATTTGGGGAGAACGGCGCCGGATCGGCGGCGCCGAGGGACCTGTGGATTTACCGCCCCGGTCCTCTTGTTCGGGCGGGCCCGCTCATGCGGGCAAAAGATATGCGGACGCGAAAAGCCGGCACGGCGCGCGGGGGCTTGCCCCGCGCGCCGGCCGGACTTTACGTCCGAAACAGCAGCTGTTGGGTCGTCACTTGACCTCGACAGTCGCACCGGCCTCCTCAAGCTGCTTCTTCAACTTGTCGGCGTCGTCCTTGGACACGCCTTCCTTGACCGGCTTGGGTGCACCCTCGACCAGGTCCTTGGCTTCCTTCAGGCCCAGGCCAGTGATGGCGCGGACTTCCTTAATGACGTTGATCTTCTTGTCACCGGCAGAGGCCAGGATGACATCGAACTCCGTCTTCTCTTCGGCCGCTTCGGCCTCGCCGCCGCCTGCGCCCGGCATCGCTGCCATGGCGACCGGAGCCGCTGCGGACACGCCCCAGGTCTCCTCAAGCTTCTTGGCGAGTTCCGCCGCTTCCAGAACGGTGAGCTGCGAGAGCTCTTCGACCAACTTATCCAAATCAGCCATGATCTACTTCCTTTTTGGCTCGAACTTCCGAAATCACTCGTGTCGCTAGCCGTCTCAAGCGGCCTCGTCCTTGGCGCCGTAGGCGGCAAACACCCGGGCAAGTTGCCCGGCCGGGGCCTGGACCACGCCCGCCACCTTGGTGGCAGGAGCATTGACCAGCCCGATAAGCTTGCCGCGCAGCTCGTCGAGGGACGGCAGCGATGCCAGCGCCTTGACACCATCGGTGTCCAGGACCTGGCCCGCCAACGCACCGCCGACGATGGTCAGCTTCTCGTTCTTCTTAGCGAACTCGACGCAGACCTTTGCCGCCGCCACCGGGTCGTCCGACACCGCAATCGCGGTGGGACCGGTGAACAGCGGCGACAGCGCCTCAAACGGCGTGCCCTCGAGAGCAAGCTTCACGAGGCGGTTTTTGGTAACGCGATAGCTGGCACCCGCCGCCCGCACTTTTCGGCGCAGATCCATCGACTCCGCCACCGTCAACCCGGACTGCCGGGTGACGACCAGCGCCGTCGCCGAACCGAACCGTTCGTGCATTGCAGCGACCAGCTCTTGTTTTTCCGCTCGATTCACGTCCTTGCTCCCTTCCGGCGGACCGTCCGCCCTGGGCGGGCGGCCGCATCCGGTTGCACGAGGACGGATCCGGGGACGCCCCGGTTCCGCCCGGTTCGCCTGTCCCGGAAGCTCAAGCCTCGCCCCCGCCGCGGCCGCAAGCGCGACATCGACGGGAAGACAAAAACTCTCTGCTTCCTGTCTATGCAGGCCCCCCTCTGATTCAAGTGGCGGGCTTAGGAACGGCGGCTGCCGCTCACCTGCAGTCTCGGACAGGTGGGAAGACGGCAAGCCGCCTTCCCGCTTGCCCCGCCGGCCGGCCGAAGCCGCCCGCCGGGAACGCTCTTACGCGGCAGGCGCTGAAAGGCTGCCCACCTCGATCTTCACACCCGGTCCCATGGTCGAGGACAGGGACACACGCTTGATGTAGGTGCCCTTGGCGCCGGCCGGCTTGGCCTTGGCAATGGCATCCACGAAAGCACGCACATTCTCTGCCAGCTTGTCAGCCTCGAAGCTGGCCTTGCCGATACCGGCATGCACGATGCCGGCGCGCTCGGCGCGGAACTGC
Organism: Aquibaculum arenosum; assembly: GCF_029222965.1. Taxonomy (GTDB): domain Bacteria; phylum Pseudomonadota; class Alphaproteobacteria; order Kiloniellales; family DSM-21159; genus Aquibaculum; species Aquibaculum arenosum. The sequence continues at coordinate 13,743 of NZ_JARHUD010000016.1, forward strand.
ACCTGACCGGCCTTGGCTTCGCCCACGGCCGAGGCCACGTCGTTGGTGACGGTGCCCAGCTTGGGGTTCGGCATCAGGCCGCGCGGGCCGAGCACACGGCCCAGCTTGCCCACGATCGGCATCATATCCGGCGTGGCGATGCAGCGATCGAAGTCGATCTGACCGCCGGTGATCTGTTCGGCCAGGTCCTCGGCACCGACCACGTCGGCACCGGCCGCCTGGGCCTCTTCGGCCTTGGCGCCGCGGGCGAAAACCGCCACGCGCAGCGACTTGCCCGTGCCATGCGGCAGGTTGACGGCGCCGCGCACGACCTGATCGGCGTGGCGCGGGTCGATGCCCAGGTTCATGGAGACCTCGATGGTCTCGTCGAACTTGGCAGTGGCACGCTGCTTCAGCAGGCCCAGCGCTTCGTCGAGATTGTAGGCCTTGTTGCGGTCGATGCCTTCGAGATTGCTGCGCAGGCGCTTTGTGTTCTTTGCCATGGCTCTACTCCACAACCTCGAGACCCATGGAACGGGCGGAGCCGGCGATGATCTTGCTCGCGGCTTCGATGTCGTTCGCGTTCAGGTCTTCCATCTTCCCTTCCGCAATCTCGCGGATCTGTGCCATGGTCACCTTGCCTACGGTGCCCTTGGACGGGGTCGCGGAGCCCTTGCTCACCTGCGCGGCCTTCTTCAGGTAGTAGGACGCTGGCGGCGTTTTGGTGACGAAGCTGAAGGAGCGGTCGCCGTAGGCCGTGATGACCACCGGCACCGGCATGCCCGGCTCCATGTTCTGCGTGGCGGCATTGAAGGCCTTGCAGAACTCCATGATGTTCAGGCCACGCTGGCCCAGCGCCGGACCGACGGGCGGCGAGGGGTTCGCCTTACCCGCTGGGATCTCCAGCTTGATGTACCCTACGATTTTCTTTGCCATTCCAATTCCCTCAGATGAAAGGGGCGCGGTTGCGGCCTTGGCGAGCCTCCCGCGCGATCAACCAGGCCAAAAGCTTGGACCCGCGTGGCCTCAGAGCTTCTCGACCTGGGTGTACTCCAGTTCAACCGGCGTCGAGCGCCCGAAGATCGACACCGCAACCTTGAGGCGGGCGCGTTCCTCGTCCACGTCCTCGACCACGCCGTTGAACGACATGAAAGGGCCGTCGGCCACGCGCACCTGCTCACCGATCTCGAAGGTGATCGAGGGCTTGGGCCGCTCCACCCCTTCCTGCACCTGGCGCAACAGATTCTGCGCTTCGCGCTCGGAAATCGGCACCGGCTTGCCGCGGCCACCGAGAAACCCGGTCACCTTCGGCGTGTTCTTCACCAGGTGCCAGCTGTCATCGGTCAGATCCATCTTCACCAGGACGTAGCCCGGGAAGAACTTGCGCTCGCTCGAAACCTTCTGCCCCCGGCGGACCTCGACGACTTCCTCGGTCGGCACCAGCACCTCGGGAATGAGATCGGTCATGCCCTGGGCGTCGGCCTGCTCGCGGATGGACTCGGCCACCTTACGCTCGAAACCGGAATAAACGTGCAGAACGTACCAGCGTTGCGCCATGGCCTTTAGCCCCCGAGCCCAATTATCAGGCGCACGACCCAGGACAGGATCTGGTCCACGAAGAAAAAGAAGATCGCAGCAAGCATCACCATGATGAACACCATAATGGTGGTCACCATGGTTTCCTTGCGCGTTGGCCAGGTGACCTTGGAGACCTCCTGGCGCACCTCGCGGATATACTGTCCCGGGTTGCTCTTCGCCATGTTGAACTTCATCTCGACGCGGCCTGCCGCGCCCCTTCTTTTGCGTGTTCGCCGGACGTTGCCGGCGATGGCCGTCTGGCAGGAGTGGAGGGACTCGAACCCCCAGCCCCCGGTTTTGGAGACCGGTGCTCTACCAGTTGAGCTACACTCCTAGATCGGCCTCGACGCGATGCACTGGCTTCCGGGAACCTCTTACTCGGTGATGGAGGCGACGACGCCGGCACCGACGGTGCGGCCACCTTCGCGGATGGCGAAGCGCAGCCCCTCGTCCATGGCGATCGGGGCGATCAGCTCCACGTCCATCGAGACGTTATC
>NZ_JARHUD010000017.1 GCF_029222965.1 Aquibaculum arenosum
GCCGACGCCGCCTGACGGCGGCGGGCGGGGCGGGCGCTTGCGCTCACTCGAAGGCGCCACGCCCGCCCCGCCAAACCAACAGCGGCCATGAACGCATTTTGCAGAAAATTCTGGACACTACTCTGGCGCACGACCGGGCGCCCTTTGAGACGCACCTGCTTCCCGAACTTGACCGTGCATGCGAGGAGGCAAACTGTCAGACCTTGCTGCTGTCCTACGAGGGCCTGCAGCGCCTGCGGCCCGAGCACCGTGCCGCGGCGCGTCTGGCTGAGGGCTTTGGCGCGCGCGGATTTCGCGTCACTTTCGTTGCCGTTGTTCGGCCTCAGGCCTCGTTTATGAACTCCTTTTACAGCCATGCCATGCTCTATTTCCGCACCGGCAAGCGCTTCCGTCCCTATGTCGAAGCGGCCCTGAGGGAGCAGCGTTACGACTATGGTCAGCGGCTGGCGCAGTGGATTGACTGCCCCGGTGCCGATTTCAGGGCACTGCCCCTTATTGCCGCCGGCGGCAATCTGGCGCAGCGCTTTCTTGCGGCCTGCGATCTGCCGCGGATCTCGGCAGCGCGCGAGGAACCGCCGGTCAAGAACGAACGGCCGGGTGTGATCACAATGGAACTGCTGCTACGCCTGCGTCGGCAGGGCGCCCACTACCGCTTCGGGGCGAGCGAGGACAAGGCGCGGCGCTGGCTGCGCCGGGAAGCCCAGTCCCGGGGCTGGGAGGAGCCGCGTTTCATGGGCCTCGACGATGATCTGGCCGCCCGGATTCACGCGCGCTACGCGAGCGTGAACCAGAACTTTGCCCGCCGCCACTTCGGGGAGGATTGGGACACTGTGTTTGCTACGGAGTACGGCCGTTCCTTCCGCCGCAACGAGTTCGATCCCGCCGCGGCAGACCCTCGCCTGGTCAGTGAGATCGAAGCGCTGGCGGCTGAAACGCTTTCCCGATACAGCGCGCCTTCAGGCGCCAACCTGCTGCCGGGACTCATTTCGCAGTGGCGGGCGTTGAGAGGGCGTATCCGCCGCAGAGACTGGACCCCGGACACTTTGGAATAGGGTGGCAGTTCATTTAGCGGAAGGCTATTCGGAGGGCTCGCCGGTGTAGACAGGAACGCCGCGTCCCGGCCTCGCTCCCTCGGCATAGGCCTCGATCTCGAAGAACATGTCCACATCCACCCCGTTCTGCGCCAGCGGAAGGATGCACCACTCGAAATTCACGTGCTCGCGATCCCGGTACTCGTAGGTATCGGCGCCGAAGACCGGACGACGCTCGCTGCAACCCAGCCAATAGGCTTCCCGCCAGTACTGTCGCCAGGCCGGCTGCTCGATGCCATAGTTGAGCGGCTTGCCAGTGAGATCCATCTTGTTCATGGCGACCACCTCGGTTCCGGCGAGCCGATAGACAATGTTGAAGGGATTTCGTTGCGCCTGGCTGATCAGGACATTGGGCAGCAACTCCGGAATCTCCACCGGATCGATATCCGCTCGGGCGGGGAGGTGGTCGTTGCGGTGCTTGCCTTTCCAGTAGTCGTAAGCGCGTAGCACAAGCGGCGAGCTGATCTCGTTCAGGTCAATCAAGGGCATGAGGGGCGTTTCATACAGTGGAGGGACCATAATGTCGGCTGGGGTACAGAAGGCGCCAGACTCGATGGGTCAAGCATTATCGCAGAGTGAACGGGAAAATGTCGAACGCTCGGCGCAACGATTCCCGTGTGGCGGACCGCGCAGCGCATGACGAATGCGACGCAACATCGGCTGGAGCCTCAGGACTGGATGGCGGCGCCGGCGACGCGGAAAGTGCTCGCTGCCCTCGAGGCGCAGGGTCAGAGGGTCCGCTTTGTGGGCGGCTGTGTGCGTGATGCCTTGTTGGGCCTGCCGGTGAACGATGTCGATATCGCCACCCCGGATCCGCCGGAACGGGTCATTGCCTTGCTGGAGGCGGCGCGGCTGAAGGTCGTCCCGACGGGGATAGCCCACGGCACTGTCACCGCCGTGGCTGGCGGGCAGCCTTTCGAGATCACCACGCTGCGCCTGGACGAGGAGACCTTCGGCCGGCACGCGCGGGTCGCCTTCACCGATGACTGGAAAGCCGATGCCGCACGGCGGGATTTCACCATGAATGCCCTGTCCTGCGATGCGGCGGGGCGCATCTGGGACTATTTCGGCGGTGTAGAGGACGCCCGGGTCGGGCGCGTGCGTTTCGTGGGCTCGGCGCGCCAAAGGATCGCCGAGGACTATCTGCGCCTGCTGCGTTTCTTTCGTTTCCTGGCGCGTTACGGCCGTGGGGAGCCTGACGGCGAGGCTTTGGCGGCCGCGGTTGAGGCGGCGCCGGAACTGGCACGGCTGTCCGGCGAAAGGGTGCGCGATGAACTGCTGAAGCTGCTGGCCGCGCCTGAGCCCGTGCCCACGCTCTCCTTGATGCATCGGCATCGCATTTTGGCCAGCGAGCTGCCCGAGGCCGGAGCGCCGGACCGCCTGTCTTGTCTGCTCGCGCTGGATCACGCCGCAGATCCCCTGCTGCGATTGGCGGCGCTGTTGAACTGCGATCAGCAGGGGGCCGCGAAGGTGGCCCAGCGCTTAAGGCTGTCCAACGTCCAGCGCGATCGGCTGATCCTCCTGCGGACGCGCCCCCGGCCGGTGCAGCCCGATATGGAGCCACGCGCGCTGCGCCAGACGCTCTACCGCTTTGGTGCAGGGAGGGTGCGCGATCTCCTGCTGTTGGCAGCGGCTGAGGAGGGCTGGAGTGCTGAGACGCTCAGTGCGGCCCTGAAGCAGGTGGATGCCTGGTTGCCCAGACCCTTCCCCTTAAAGGGGCGCGATCTGCTGGCGGTGGGGGCTGGTCGCGGTCCGGAACTGGGCCGGCTGCTGCACGATCTGGAGGCTTGGTGGATCGAGGGCGACTTCTCCGCCGATCACGCCGCTCTCCTCACCGAAGCCCGGCGCCGCCTGGGAAGAGGGGATTGAGCTGATCTCTCCCTCCCAGGGCTGTTCCATGGAAGCGCAGCTGTTCTCAGTCTCGCCGGACCAGCGTGCCGACGCCTTGATCGGTGAAGACCTCTAGCAGCACCGAGTGCGCCACCCGGCCGTCGAGAATCACGGCGGCATCCACGCCCTCTTCCACGGCGCCTATGCAGGTCTCCAACTTGGGGATCATGCCGCCCTGGATCGTCCCGTCAGCCATCAAGGTCCGGACTTCGGCCAGGGAAAGCGATTCAATCAGCTCCCCTTGCTTGTCCAGTACGCCGGCGACATCGGTGAGCAGCAGAAGGCGCACGGCCCCCACTGCTGCCGCAACGGCGCCGGCCACGGTGTCGGCATTGATGTTGTAGGTCTCGCCGTTGGCGCCGACGCCCAGCGGGGCGATCACCGGGATCATGCCCGCCTGCTCCAAGGCGGTGAGGATCTGCGGGTTGATGTGCCGCGGTTCGCCCACGAAACCGAGATCCAGCAGCTGCTCGATGTTCGATTCGGGATCGCGCTTGGCGCGGCGCAGTTTGCGGGCCTGGATCAGGTTGCCGTCCTTGCCACAGATGCCGATGGCGGTGCCGCCGGCCGCGTTGATCGCACCGACGATGGCTTTGTTGATGGAGCCCGCAAGCACCATCTCCACCACCTCCACGGTGCGCGCGTCGGTGACGCGCAGGCCGTCGATGAACTCGCTTTCCACCTGCAGGCGCTTGAGCATCTGGCCGATCTGCGGTCCGCCACCGTGCACGACGATTGGATTAATACCCACCTGCTTCATCAGAACGATGTCGCGCGCGAAGAGCTCTGCCAGCTTGCCGTCGCCCATGGCATGGCCGCCGTACTTCACCACCACGGTCCGACCGGCATAGCGGCGCATGAAGGGCAGTGCCTCGGTCAGGGTGCGCGCCGTGCGCAGCCAGTGCTTGGTTTCGCCGATGTCTTTCTTCGGTGCCATGCTCTACTCCTCCCGCGAGCCGCCTTCAGCCTAGAGCAGCCAGATCGGCCAAGGCCGCGCGCAACTCTTCGATGCCCTCGCTCTTTTCCGAGCTGGTGACGGCGATCTCCGGATGCGCAGCCACATGCTTGGCTAGTTCCGCCGCAGTTTCCTGCAGGCGCGCGTTCAAAGCACCCGCCTTCAGCTTGTCGCTCTTGGTCAAGACCAGTTGATAGGAAACGGCTGCTGCATCCAACTCTCGCATCACGGCGCGGTCCACGTCCTTGAGGCCATGGCGCGAATCGATCAGCAGCAGGATGCGCCGCAGTTGCGGCCGACCCTTAAGATAGTCGCGGGTGAGCCGGGTCCAGCGTTCTACATCACCCTTCGGGGCCTTGGCATAGCCATAGCCGGGCAGGTCGACCAGCATCAGCCGCCCGCCAAGGTCGAAAAAGATCAGCTGCTGCGTACGGCCGGGCGTGTTGGATGTACGCGCAAGCGTACGCCGGCCGGTCAAGGCGTTGACGAGGCTCGACTTGCCCACATTGGAGCGACCAGCAAAGGCAACTTCGGGCAGGTCACTGGCCGGCACTTGGTCCGCACCAACGGCGGCCAGCAGGAAGCGGGCTTCCTGTGCAAAGAGCAGGCGCCCCGCCTCGCGGCGCGCCTGCTCATTCTGCTCATCCGTCAGTGTTTCGGGTGCCTTGCTCGACACGGCCAGTCTCAGCGCTTGGACTTGGTTTTGCGCTTCCCGCCCGATGACGCGCTAGCCGGAGCTTTCTCCTTGCTCTCGCCGCTCCCGCTCCCGCTGGTGGAGGCGGTGGCAGTGGCAGTGGCGGCCTTGCGTCCGATGGGCACACCCGCCTGGCGCATGATCACATACTGCTGGATGACCGACAGGATGTTGTTCCAAGTCCAGTAGATCACCAGGCCGGCCGGGAAGCTGCCAAGCACGAAGGTAAAGACCACCGGCAGCGCAAGGAAGATGCGGGCCTGGATCGGGTCGGGCGGCTGCGGGTTGAGCAGCTGCTGGGCGTACATGGAGATGCCCATGAGAATAGGCCAGACACCGATGGAGAGGATGGCCAGCATACCGAGGTTGGGCACGTCATAGGGCAGCAGCCCAAAGAGATTGAAGATGGAGGTCGGGTCCGGAGCCGAGAGGTCCTGAATCCACCCGAAGAAGGGCGTATGGCGCATCTCGATGGTGACGAAGAGCACCTTGTAGAGTGCGAAGAACACGGGGATCTGGATGACGATCGGCAAGCAGCCGGCCACCGGATTGGCCCCCTCCTTGCGGTAGAGCGCCATCATCTCCTGGTTCATGCGCTGTCGGTCGTCGCCGAAACGCTCCTTGAGCTTCATCATCTCCGGCTGCAGCTTCCGCAGCTTGGCCATGGAGCGATAGGACTTATTGGCCAGCGGGAAGAACACGATCTTGATCATCACCGTCAGGATCAGGATCGCGACGCCGAAGTTGCCAATGATGCCGGCAAGCCAGTGCAGCACATAAAAGATCGGTTTGGTCAGGAAATAGAACCACCCGAAGTCGACTGCGAGATCGAAGTTCGTGATGCCCAGGTCATCCCGATAGTCGTCTAGAACCGTGACTTCCTTGGCACCGGCAAAGAGGTGCGTGGTCTGGGACAGGCTCTCACCGGGCGCGATGTCGCGCAGGCCATACACCAGATCCGTCTGGTACTTCGGCCCGCCGCTGTCGCTGTGCAGGAAGCGGGCAGTCACGTCTTCCGACTGGTCTGGGGCCAGTGCGGCCATCCAGTACTTGTCGGTGATGCCGAGCCAGCCGCCGGTCGTGGTCCAGCTTTCCACTCCATCGTCGCGGATCGAGGAGTAGCTGGTTTCCTGCAGACTGTCGTTGAAGACGCCGATCAGCCCCTCATGCAAGATGAAAAAGCCCAGGGTGTCCGGCGTGCCACTGCGCGAGATCAGGCCATAGGGGGCCATGCTCAGCAGGCTGTCGCTATCGTTTCGGACCTCCTGATTGACCGTAAACATATAGTCTTCGTCGATCTCGAAGGTGCGGCGGAAGGTGAGGCCTTCGCCGTTGTCCCATTCGATGACAACGGGGCTCTCCGGCGTCAGACGCTCGCCCTCGACAAGACGCCACTCGCTGTCTCCCTGCGGCAGAGAGACGCCCTCCTGGCGGGCGGTCCATCCAAAATCGGCGAAGTAGGGTCGGGCACTGGCGGCGGGGTGCAGCAACCGGATGCGCGGACTGTCGGGGTCGATGGTCTCGCGGTAGTCCTTCAGCACCAGATCGTCGACCCGACCACCGAGCAGGGAGAGCGAGCCGGTGAGCGTCGGCGTTTCGACGTCCACTCGCGGCGCCTGGCTCAGCGCTGCTTCGGTCTGCATGCCCGAGGGGCGGCTGTCCATCGTCTCCTGGAGCGCGGCATCGGTATCCGGCAGAGAGTCGCCTGGGCGCGCTGCGCCACCCGGAATTGGGGCATCGCTGGCGGTGGGCGCGGTCGAGAGTTCGGCAGCTTCCTGCTGACTCTGTTCTTCGGCCAGGCGTTCGCGCTGCGGCCCGCCCACGAAAAACTCGAAGCCGAGCAGAATCGCGAGCGAGAAGACAATCGCCAGGAGAAGGTTCTTTTGATCCATTGCGGAGAGCCGCTCCAGTGGTCCGTCAGGAAGGATGATGACGCGAGTGGAGGCCGCTGCCGGTTGGGTTCGGGCGGCCGAAAAGGCGCTGACGCGCCCGATTCCAAAGGCCCACCTCAGGTACGGGGTCGTAACCCCAGGCACCCCAGGGATGGCAGCGCAACAGGCGCCAGGTGGTCAGTCCGAAGCCGGTGACGGGACCGTGCTTGCGGATTGCCTCAATCGCGTAGGTCGAACAGGTCGGGAAGTGGCGACAACTCGGCGGCAGCAGCGGGGAAAAGCACAAGCGATAAACCTGCACGAAGCCGATCATTACCGCCCCAAGCCCTCGTCCCGTCAGCGACACCAGCCGGTGCAGCATGCTTCAACCCGCTTTCTGAACTTCACTGCGGTGGCCGCGGCCACTTTGTTTGCCCTTGCGCTTGCCCTGCGTAGCCTTGCCGCCGGACCGCTCCACCCGGCGCAGGGCCGAGCGCAGGTCTTCCAGCAAGGCCGGCCAAGGCCGGTCCAGTGTCCCCCGCCGCGCCACCACCACATAGTCGTGGCAAGGCTGAGCGGCCTGGGGAAAGATCTCGTCCACTGCGGCACGCAAGCGCCGGCGCGCACGGTTGCGCGCCACGGCGTTGCCGACTTTCCGGCTGGCTGTGAAGCCCACGCGGATCGACTGCTGTTGCGCCGCTGTGTCGTGCAGTCCACGCGCATCGGCCTCGGCCAAGTCGTCTCCGGCTGCACAGTGGCGGGGCAGAGCCTGCACCACCACGCCGGGCGTCGCGGCCTTGCGCCCTCTGGCGGCGACCCGCAGAAACTCGGGCCGCTTTTTCAACCGCCCGGGCCGCAACACCAGCTCAGGCCTCAGGCGCTCAGGCGCTTGCGACCCTTCGAACGCCGGCGGGCGATCACCTTGCGACCGTTCACGGTGGCCATGCGGCTGCGGAACCCGTGCCGACGCTTGCGCACAAGCGCGCTGGGTTGATAGGTGCGCTTCACGTCCGTTCTCCAAAAGTTTAAGGCCTGGCCCGATCATGGCTGTCCGCTATGATTTCCCGACCGGCCGTCAGTGTAACAGGTCAAAAGGTATCACGGCGGGCGCGGCTGCACCCGACCATGGCACCTCGTGTGGATTGCCGGGTGTATAGAAGCGGGTCACAAGACTGTCAACGATGCGCGCTTCGCAGCGATGCCGGAAATCCGCCGGGCGGGCGGGCGTAGAAGATGAGCGGCCATCCTGCGGGCGCGCCGTCGGATGACGACAATCATAACGAAGGTTGGTGATGGACCAGGAGCCGCCGAGAAACAACGGCGCACGGCGCGGTCGAAGGGTGGCGCGCTGGCTGCCCTTGCTTGGGCTGTTCGGCTTGGGCCTTGCTCTCTGGTGGGGTCTGGGGCTGGGCGATTTTGTCACGCCGCACGCACTTGAAGCCCGGCGCACACAGCTCCTGGACCTCGTCGAGGCCTATGGCCTGCTTGCTGGACTGCTCTTCGTGGCCGTCTATGCGCTGGCCACCGCGGTTTCGCTCCCGCTGGGCGCGCTTCTGACGCTGCTCGGCGGTTTTCTCTTCGGGCCGTGGGCGGGCACGGCCTACGCGGTAACCGGCGCTACGCTGGGCGCGATTGCGATCTTCCTGGCCGCGCGCACCGCGCTTGGCACTGCATGGCGGGCGCGTGTTGGTGGCACGTTGGAGCGAATGCGCGCCGGGTTTCGCCGCGATGCCTTTAGCTATCTCCTGGTACTGCGGCTGATACCGCTCTTTCCTTTCTGGCTGGTTAATCTGGTGCCGGCCTTCCTGGGCGTGCCGCTGCGCATCTATGTGGCGGCGACCGCGATCGGCATCATTCCGGGTACTTTTGTCTACGCTTCGGTCGGCAACGGTTTGGGAGCGGTTGTGGAGGCCGGTGAGGCGACCGAGCTGGGCTTGCTTTTGCGTCCGGCCGTCTTGCTGCCGCTGCTGGGCTTGGCACTGATCGCACTCCTGCCGGTTGCCTATCGGCTCTGGAAGAAGCGTCGTGTGGGAGACGAGACATGACCCGTGACCGCGTCGATCTCTGCGTTGTTGGTGCCGGTTCAGCCGGATTGACCGCCGCCGCTGCTGCGGCACGGCTGGGCGCGAGGGTTGTCTTGATTGAGCGTGGGCGCATGGGGGGCGACTGTCTGAACTACGGCTGCGTTCCCTCCAAGGCGCTGCTGGCCGCTGCGGCGCGGGCTGCGCACGGCGGCAATCGACTGGGCGTGGAGATCGCACAGCCTGCGGTCGACTTCTCCACCGTACACGCCCACGTACAGGCGGCGATCGCGGCCATTGCGCCGCATGACAGTCGCGAACGCTTCCAAGCCCTGGGCGTGGAAGTTCTTGAGGCGCAGGCCCGCTTCACGGCGCCGGATCGCCTAAAGGTCAGTCAAATCGCCGAGGGAACGTCACCGGTCCTTCGCGAAATCCGCGCCCGCCGCTTCCTGCTGGCCTGCGGCTCGCAGCCCCTGGTGCCGCCCATCCCGGGCTTGGCTGGCACGCCCTATCTAACGAACGAGACCATCTTCGATCTGGAGGAGCTGCCGGAACATCTGCTCATACTTGGCGGCGGTCCCGTGGGCTGCGAACTGGGCCAAGCTTTCCGGCGCCTGGGCGCGCGTGTCACGCTGCTCCAGGGGCGCCGTTTGCTGCCCGGCGAGGATGAGGATGCGGTCCTACCCTTGCGCCAAGCCCTCCAGGAGGAAGGCGTCATCGTGCATGAGCACAGCCGCGTGTCGCGGGTCGAGTGGAGCGGCGCTGGCATTCGCTTGACCAGCGAGGATGGAAAGGTCGTAGCCGGCAGTCATCTGCTCGTGGCGGCCGGGCGACAGCCCAGCGTGGCGGAGCTCGGTTTGGAGGCTGCAGGCATCGCCCACGACACGCGCGGCATTCGCGTCGACCGCCGCCTGCGGACCAGCAATCGCCGGGTCTTCGCAGCGGGTGACGTGGTTTCAGATGCAAGTCTCGGTGCGGGCCTGCGCTTCACACCGGTGGCCGGCCAGCAGGCGGCGCTGGCTTTTGCCAACGCGCTTCTGCGCTGGCCGGCCCGCTTCGATGTTCGGACCGTGCCAAGGGTCACCTACTGCGACCCGGAGATTGCTCGGGTCGGATTGAGTGAGGCGGAGGCGCGGAACAGCGGCCGTTCCTTTCGCGTTTTCACTTCACCCTTTGCGCAGAACGACCGGGCTGTCACCGAAGGCGATACCCGGGGCTTCGTGAAGGTCATTGCCGATCGGCGCGGGCGCATTCTCGGCTGTGTCATCGTCGGCAGGGGCGCCGGAGATCTGCTGCATCCCTGGTGCCTGGCGCTGGCGAAGGGCATGAATGCGGGTGAGATGGCCAGGCTCCTGCTGCCCTATCCCACCCGTGGTGAGGCTGGCAAGCGGGCCGCCGGGCAGTACTACGAGCGCCTCCTGACCGGCTGGCGCAAAGCGCTGCTGCGCCGGCTGGTTCGCCTAGGCTGATCGACCGGATGGCTGGCGAGCCGGTTTCGGCTGGAAAGGCTTGGACTTGGCGCCTGGCTGGTTAGAATGCGCGGCGGCATTGCTAGACGGACGAGGGGTGGCGAAGTGACACTGCAAGCGCGTTTCATCTATGGCGCAATCGCGGGCATCGTGGCGCTGGTTGGGCTGATGGTGGCTGCGGGCGCGAGCAGCGAGACCTATCACACCGGTGGTCTGATCCTGGCCGGCCTGGGGCTTCTCGTCTGCGGGCTGCTCATCAAGAGCCACTACGACAGCTATGAGCGCGACCCCAAGCGCCCGCGGCGTCCGCGGCCTTTGCCCGCAGCCGCGCCGGTATCCGCCCCGCCGCCGTCGTCGCCACAGCCGGTAGGGCAGGGCTTTGCCGCCGTGCAGCCGCAGCAAGCAAGCCGATTTGATCCGCAGACCATGGCTTGGTTGCGCGGCAGTGTGATCGGCGTCGTGGGACTCCTGGGCCTTGTCGTGGCGGCCGGAGGCAGCGGCTTCGCCTACTGGGGCGGACTGGTCGTATTCGCTCTGGCGGTGGCCAGCCTCTTCCGCATGATCGGCCGTGCCTTCGACGACGATAAGGGCCCGTCCGGGCGCCCGGCGCCTGAAGCCGGCGTCTTGCGCTGGATTGTCGGCAGCTTGAGCGGAGTCATCGCGCTGCTGGCGCTGTTTCTCGCGAGCGGGGGCGGCGAGGGCTACTACATCGGCGTCATGCTGTCATTCGCGGCGCTTGGCTACGTCTTCTATCTCATCAAGACAAGCTTCGACGAACGCGAAGGTCGCTAGAGTATCCGTGTTGATCAAGAAGGAAAGTTGACCCATGGACGCTGATCTCTGAGGAGGGCGTTTGCGAGGATCACGAGCTTGCGCATGATGGCTGTGAGGGCCACCTTTGGCGCCTTT
>NZ_JARHUD010000018.1 GCF_029222965.1 Aquibaculum arenosum
CGCGCCACCACCCGTTTCCAGTCCAGGCCTTCAACCAGCGCTTCATACTGGGCGCGGGAGAGACGCATCACGCCCTCGCTGATCCGCGGCCAGACGAACTCCCCAGCCTCCAGCCGCTTGTAGGTCATCACCAGTCCGGAGCCATCCCAGACCAGGATCTTGATGCGGTCACCCCGCTTGGAGCGAAACACCACGGTCAGTCCGGAGTAGGGATCGAGCCCCAGCTCGTTTTGCACCGTGGCGGCGAGCCCGTCGTGACCGCGCCGGAAGTCGACCGGCTTGACCGCAATAACGATCGGCAGGCGCTGCCCGGGGACGATCATGTCAGGGCCTTCAGGGCCGAAACCACAGCCGCAATCCGCGCCGCGGCCATCTCTGCCGGGAGACGCACAACAAGCCCGGCCACCTCGACCTCTATAAGGGCGCCCGTGTCCGGTGTCGGCTTTGCCTCGACAGGCCGCTCGTCCGCGAGGCCGACCGCCTTCCCATCAACCACCAGCGGCACAAAACCAGGGCCATCCGCATCCCCCGGCAAGGCCAGATGTCCGTCTCGTGCCGCCCGCCGCCACGTCGTCAGTTGCTGGGGCGAAACGCCGTGCCGTCGCGCCACAGCGCTCACCAGGACACCAGGCCGAAAGCTCTCAGCCACAATTCGCGCCTTGACGTCATCCGGCCAACGCCGGCGGCCGGTAGGACCTTCCAGCACCTCAAGCCGGCCGGAAAAGCCACCGGCAACCGGCCCGGCCTCTTCCGCTGCTTCCGCCAACTCCATCTGCATCAGCTCCTTCCTTGAAAGGAAGGAGCATCAGCCACCAAAGCGAGACCTTAAATGGTCAATCCAATGGGAGGAAAACGCCGCTTACGGTCTTCGGCCAGGGCTGCGGCGCCGTCGAGGCCGGTATCGGGCAGGAGGATCATGAACTCCTCTCCGCCCCAGCGCCCCAGCACATCGGAAGCCCGCAAGCGTTGCTCGATGATTCTGGCGATCGCACGCAGAATTTCATCTCCGGTTTGATGCCCGTGATTGTCGTTGACCAGCTTGAAATGATCGAGGTCATACATCACCAGGGTGAAGACTTTTGCGTGGCGTTCGCATCGCTCGGCCTCCTCTTCCAGCAACGCTTCCAAGTGGCGCCGGTTCGTTACCCCGGTGAGCCCGTCGTGGAAGGCCAGGCGCTCCAGCGCTTGCTCCAGTTCCTTGTAGCGGCGGATGTCTCGGGCAAGCGTGGAAAGGCGTACGACCTCGCCGCCGTCGTTCAGGTGCGCCACGAGGGTCTGGGACACGGGTAGTTCGTTCCCCGCGGCATCGAGCAGCGCGCTTTCGCCTTCCCAGGTGCCATCGCGGATGGCGGCTGGAATGGCAACCTGCTCAACCAAGACCCTCGCCCATTCCGGATGAAGCTGGCCGAGCCGCACGACCCTGCCCTTGGCATCATGGACTGCCGAGGTGTGAGCCGCGGTGCGCGGCAATCCCACCAGTCGTCTCCCGCCCGCATTGACGTAGCGAAGCGTGCCATCGGGGTCGGCATAGCCGACCAGGTCGGGGGTTGCTTCCAGGATCTCTGCCAGCAGGTCGCGAAGCCGCTCCGCCTGACGGCGATCCGTGATATCCCTGACGATGCAGAGAATAAGTTTCTTGCCGCGGAAAACCGTGCCGTTGGTGCTGATCTCCACCTCAATGAGGGAACCGTCCTTGCGCTGTTGCTGGGACACGAAATGGTCGCCGGCATCATCGACGCTCCCCAGCATCTGCAACAATTCATGCTTCGGGTGTTTTCTGTCCCAATCCCAGACGTGCAGAGCCTTCATCTCGACGATTCCATAGCCGAGCATGTCGGCGAAGCGTCTGTTGCTGTAGTAGACGCTGCCATCTTCCTCCAGAACGACGACTCCGTCCCTTGAGTGGCTGATCAAGAGCCGCCAGAGCAGGTGTTCATGCTCGGACATATACTCTTGTGCCGTGGGATCGATGTCCGAGCCGCCTTGATGGCCCTCATCGTCCTCCGTCAGTCGCTGTTTCTTGTTGCTTTGCATCCTGGGACTTTGCGATCCGAATAGCTGTGTCTCTGCGTTACGCCTTTGCAGAGGGTGGCGGTGGGTACACGCGTGACTCTGCCTGCCGGCGCCCTTTGCTCGATCGAAGGGTACCACAGATCGCGTGAGCCTCCACGTGGCCGGCTGCCACGGCCCAGGCAAAGTCCCCGGGAGGCGTTGCGATACGCTGCTCTGAGGCCCGATACCCCGCTTTAGCAGGTCGATCCTCCTCTCGAGCCGATCGTCTCAGATCGGATTTGCGAAGCGATCCGAACAGAAACGTGAATCGGCTCTATCCCTTTGATGTAGACCGGGTTCATGCACTGAATCTGAACTCGGGTGGTTCAGATTCAGTGCGATCCGGCCTACGCGCGACGGGGAGCCCACCTCTGGATCATGCTCCTGGGCAGCAACGGACGCTGAGGAGGGCCTGTTTTCATTTGACTTCCCATAAGCCTGTCACTCATAGTCCAGAGCAACCATAAGGAGATTGCCCCAAAGGGGTGGCGCGGGAGGAAACGTGGCCGAGGCGGTGGAAAACGTCAGGATCAGCGGCTGGCGCTGCACGGGTGATGCCATCGCGGCCGGTCATCGCTTGAGACCGGGCGCGGGGCTTCGAACAGCGTACTCTGGCGTGGCTGACCGTCGCGCAGCGGCCGGGAGGCGCGCATGCTGGAACTGAAGGGCGTCAGCAAGCGTGTCGGCGCCGAAACCCACATCGACGCCGTCTCCCTGACCCTGCAGCCGGGAAGCCTGAACGTGCTTTTGGGCCCGACCCTGGCGGGCAAGACGACCTTGATGCGCATCATGGCCGGGCTCGATCCTCCGAGCGAGGGCCAGGTGCGCTTTGCCGGGGAGGACGTGACCGGTATGGCGGTCCAGAAGCGCAAGGTCGCGATGGTTTATCAGCAGTTCATCAATTATCCCTCGTTCACGGTTTACGAGAATATTGCCTCGCCGCTGCGGGTGGCCGGCCTGGACCGAACCCTGATCGACCGGGAGGTGCGCAAGGCGGCGGAGCTGCTGCGGCTCACGCCCTATCTCGACCGCCTGCCGCTCAGTCTCTCCGGCGGCCAGCAGCAGCGCACCGCACTCGCGCGCGCATTGGTGAAGAACGCGAAGCTGGTGCTGCTGGACGAGCCCCTGGCCAATCTCGACTACAAGCTGCGCGAAGAACTGCGCGCGGAGCTGCCGAAAATCTTCGCCGAGTCCGACACCATCCTGGTCTATGCCACCACCGAGCCGACGGAGGCCCTGCTGCTGGGCGGGAATACGGCGACCCTGAGTGAGGGTCGCGTCACCCAGTTCGGCCGGACCATTGAGGTCTTCCGCAACCCGGTGGATTTGGTGACTGCCCGAACCTTCGCCGATCCACCGCTCAACACCATCGATGTGGACAAGAAGGGAGCGACCTTTCTCTTGGATCGCGGCGTGTCGCTGCCGGTGCCCGATCACCTCACCGGCATGCCCGAAGGACGCTACACGCTTGGCTTTCAGCCGCATCATCTCGCGCTGAAACAGCAGACGCCGCAGTCTGTGCCGATCAGGGCCAGGGTGAGCGTCGCCGAGATCACCGGGTCGGAAAGCTTCATCCATCTCGATTTCGGCGCTGTGCGCTGGGTGCTCTTCACCACCGGCATCCATCACTTCGAGCCCGGCGACAGCGTGGAGGCCTTCATCGATCCGCGGCGCGTGCTGGTGTTCGATGCTGCCGGCCGGACCATGGCCCCGGCCGATGGTTTGGTGAGTTAGGAGCCAGGCATGGCACGCATCGACCTCAGCGCCATCCGCCACAGCTACATGCCCCGGCCCAGCGTTGAGGCTGACTATGCGCTGAAGCAGGTCGATCACAGCTTCCTCGATGGCGGCGCCTATGCCCTGCTCGGCCCCTCGGGCTGTGGCAAGACCACCCTGCTCAACATCATTTCAGGCCTGCTGCATCCGAGCGAGGGCCGGTTGCTGTTCGACGGGCGCGACGTCACGGACCTCACCACCCAGGAACGCAACATCGCGCAGGTTTTCCAGTTTCCGGTCGTCTACGACACCATGACGGTCTATGAGAACCTGGCCTTTCCCCTGCGAAATCGCGGTGTGCCGCGCGACGAGATTGACCGTCAGGTGCGTGAGACCCTGGCGCTGACGGACCTGGCCGCTGTCGCCCAACGCCGCGCTCGTGGTCTCACCGCAGACCTGAAGCAGAAGATCGCTCTGGGGCGCGGCCTGGTGCGCTCCGACGTCAACGCCATTCTCTTCGACGAGCCGCTAACGGTGATCGACCCCCACATGAAGTGGCAGCTGCGCTCCGAGCTGAGAAAACTGCACCGCCGCTTCGGCTTCACCATGGTCTATGTCACCCACGACCAGACCGAGGCCCTGACCTTCGCCGACACGGTCGTCGTCATGTACGAAGGCGAGATCGTGCAGATCGGCACGCCCGACGAGCTGTTCGAGCGGCCGGCGCACACCTTTGTGGGCTATTTCATCGGCTCGCCGGGCATGAACCTGCTGCCGGTCGAGGTGGAGGGAGTCCAGGCCCGCTTCGGCGCTCACGCCATTGCCTTGCCCGGCGCAGTGCGGGACGTGAAGGGGCCCGCGGAACTGGGTGTCAGGCCGGAGTATGTGCGTCTCGGTGCCGCGGGACTGCCGGCGCAGGTCCGCAGAGTGGAGGATCTGGGGCGCCGCAAGGTGGTCTGGCTCCTCGTCGAGGGACAGGAACTGGCCGCCGTGCTGGGCGAAGACGAGGGCCTGCCGACCGAGCCGCGCGTTACCTTTGCGCCGGAGGGGATCAATCTCTACGTCGCCTCGCGCCGGCGTGCCCTGGAGGCCGCGGCATGACCAAGACCTGGAACAACAAGGCCTGGTTCTTCGTGCTGCCGGTGCTGGCGCTGGTCGCCTTCAACGCCCTCATCCCCCTGATGACGGTGGTGAATTACTCGGTACAGGAGAGCTTCGGCGGCAACGTCTTCTTCTTCGAAGGGACCAAGTGGTACAGCCAAGTGCTGAACTCCGAGCGTTTCCGCGCCGCGCTGGGGCGCCAACTGATCTTCACCTTCACCATCCTGGCCATCGAGGTGCCGCTCGGCGTGTTGATCGCGCTCTGCATGCCGCGCCGTGGCGTCTGGGTTTCGGTCTGCCTGGTGCTGATGGCGCTGCCGCTGCTGATTCCCTGGAACGTGGTCGGCGCCATCTGGAACATCTTCGCGTTGCCGGACCTGGGGTTGCTGGGCCGCGTGCTCAACGGGATCGGCTTCGACTACAACTTCACGCGCCAGGCCGGCGACGCCTGGTTCACTCTGATCGTGATGGATGTCTGGCACTGGACCTCGCTGGTGGTGCTGCTGGCCTACGCCGGCCTGATCTCCATCCCCGATGCCTACTACCAGGCGGCCAAGATCGACGGCGCCTCGCGCTGGGCCGTGTTCCGCCACATCCAGCTGCCGAAGATGAAGCGCGTGCTCACCATCGCCATCCTGTTGCGCTTCATGGACTCCTTCATGATCTACACTGAGCCCTTCGTGCTGACCGGTGGCGGGCCGGGCAACTCGACCACGGTGCTCTCTATCGATTTGGTGAAGATCGCACTCGGCCAGTTTGACCTCGGCCAGGCGGCAGCCATGTCGATCATCTACTTCCTGATCGTGCTGGTCTTCAGCTGGGTCTTCTACACCGTGATGATGCGCAATGAGGGCGAGGGCCAGTCATGAGCACACGGAAGACTTTGCCATGAGCAGCGGCATTGGTGAGACGCAAGGTCAGGCGGTCCCGGCCCGGTCGGGACGGCGCCGGCCCCAGCATCAGCGTCACAGCCTGACGTGGCTGGTGCCCACCCTCTACATTCTCTTCCTGATGCTGCCGA
This sequence comes from Aquibaculum arenosum, assembly GCF_029222965.1. Taxonomy (GTDB): domain Bacteria; phylum Pseudomonadota; class Alphaproteobacteria; order Kiloniellales; family DSM-21159; genus Aquibaculum; species Aquibaculum arenosum. The sequence goes on from NZ_JARHUD010000018.1 coordinate 5,891, forward strand.
TCTATTGGCTGCTCAACATGTCGTTCAAGCCGACCAACGAGATACTGGGCAGCTTCTCGCTCTATCCGCAGAACTTCACCCTGGACAACTACCGGCGCATCTTCACCGACCCCGTCTGGTACTGGGGCTACATCAACTCCCTGACCTACGTGGTCATGAACATGCTGCTGTCGGTCTGCGTGGCGCTGCCGGCGGCATACGCCTTTTCGCGCTATCGCTTTTTGGGCGACAAGCACCTCTTCTTCTGGCTGCTGACCAACCGCATGGCGCCGCCGGCGATCTTCGCGCTGCCCTTCATCCAGCTCTACTCCTCCGTGGGCCTGTTCGACACCCACATCGCCGTGGCGCTGGCCCACTGTCTCTTCAACATCCCGCTCGCGGTCTGGATCCTGGAAGGCTTCATGTCAGGCGTGCCGAAGGAGGTGGACGAGACGGCCTATATCGACGGCTATTCCTTCCCGCGCTTTTTCACCAAGATCTTCATGCCGCTCATCGCCTCGGGCATCGGCGTGACCGCCTTCTTCTGCTTCATGTTTTCCTGGGTGGAACTGCTGCTCGCCAAGTCCCTGACCTCGGTGGGCGCGCGGCCCATCGCCTCTGTCATGACGCGTACCTCGTCGATTTCCGGCTATGAGCTCGGCATGCTGGCGGCGGCCGGCGTGCTCACCATCATCCCCGGCGCGCTGGTGATCTACTTCGTGCGCAACTACATCGCCCGGGGCTTCGCCCTGGGGCGGGTCTAGGAGGCTGGCGATGGACCTGTCCTGGATGGCCTGGACCTGGGAGACGGCGGCCTTCTTCGCCACCATCGCCCTGCTGCTGATCGGCATGACCCTGTGGGAAGTGGTCTCCCCCGGATCGACGCCGCGGCGCGGGCTGCTGGGCCTGGATACCACGCGCGGCGACCGCCTCTTCATCTCGCTGCTCGGCAGCGCCTTCATTCATCTGGCATGGCTCGGGCTCGTCGGCCCGGACCTGTGGTGGGCTCTCGGCCTTTCGATCATCTACGCGATCGGGGTGTTTCGATGGGTTTAGGGCTGTAGGGAAGGCGCGGCCGCCCGCAACGCGACCGCGCCTGATGTCGCAAGAAAACCTAGGGAGGAATCCAATGCGACGATTGTTGCTAGCATCATCGGGAGCGGTTGTCTTGATCTTTGCCAGCGGCTCTGCCCAGGCCGATATGGCCGCGGCGGAACGCTGGATCGACGAGGAATTCCAGCCCTCGAGCCTCACGCGCGAGGAGCAGGTTGCCGAGATGGAGTGGTTCATCCAGGCGGCTGAACCCTTCCAGGGCATGGAAATCAACGTGGTGGCCGAAGCCATTCCCACCCACGAGTATGAGGCCGAGGTCCTGACCCAAGCCTTCGAGGAGATCACCGGCATCCGCGTGAACATGCAGCTCATGGGCGAGGGCGACGTGGTCCAGGCGCTGCAGACGCAGCTTCAGACCCAGCGCAATCTCTATGATCTCTACGTCAACGATGCCGACCTCATCGGCATGCACTACCGCATCGGCCAGACCGTCAACCTGACTGAATGGATGGAGGGTGAGGGTGCCGACGTCACCAACCCCGGCCTGGACATCGATGACTACTTCGGCACCGCCTCGGGCACCGCGCCGGACGGCGATCTCTATCAGCTGCCCGATCAGCAGTTCGCCAATCTCTACTGGTTCCGCAAGGATTGGTTCGATCGGGAGGACCTGCAGGAGCAGTTCCGCGAGCAATACGGCTATGACCTGGGCGTGCCGCGCAACTGGTCGGCCTACGAGGACATCGCCGAGTTCTTCACCGAGCATGTGCAGGAAATCGACGGCGTCCAGGTCTATGGCCACATGGACTACGGCAAGCGCGCACCCGATCTCGGTTGGCGCATGACCGACGCCTGGCTCTCCATGGCCGGTGCCGCTGATCCGGGGTTGCCCAATGGCGTGCCCGTGGATGAGTGGGGCATCCGCATGGAAGAGGGGACCTGCAACCCCGTCGGTGCATCGGTGACCCGCGGCGGTGCCACAAACAGCCGCCCGGCCGTCTATGCCGTGGAGAAGTGGGACGAGTGGCTGCGCAACTACGCCCCGCCGGGGGCATCCGACCTCGACTTCTATCAGTCGCTGCCGGCGCTCAGCCAGGGCAACGTCGCCCAGCAGATCTTCTGGTACACCGCCTTCACCGCCAACATGGTCCAATCCCAGGAAGAGGGGAACAACACGGTGGACGAGGAGGGCAACCTGCTGTGGCGGATGGCGCCCTCACCGGTCGGCCCCTACTGGAAGGAAGGCATGCAGCGCGGCTATCAGGATGTCGGTTCCTGGACACTTATGGAAACCACGCCGCTCGATCGCCGCAAGGCGGCCTGGCTCTTCGCCCAGTTCGCGTCCTCCAAGACGGTTGACGTGAAAAAGAGCCACGTGGGCATCACCTTCGTGCGCGATTCCACCGTGCGTCACGAAAGCTTCAGCGAGCGGGCGCCGCAGCTCGGCGGCCTGATCGAGTTCTACCGTTCGCCGGATCGGCACCAGTGGACCGACACCGGCACCAACGTGCCGGACTACCCGCGTCTGGCCCAGCTCTTCTGGCAGCACATCGGCGATGTGACCGCCGGCACCTTCACCGCTCAGGAGGCCATGGACCGGCTGGCCGGCGAGATGGATGAGCTGATGGCCCGCATGCAGGCGGCCGATGAGGCCAATGACGCCTACTCGGGCTGCGGTCCGCGACTCAACGAGCCGCGCGAGGCGGACTACTGGATCAACGAGGTCGAGGGCGCACCCTGGCCGCCGCTGGAGAACGAGAAGCCTCAGGGTGTCACGGTCGCCTACGAGGAGATCATCCAGCGCTGGGCCGAGTAGTTCGGTGCGATAACACGCCAGCGAAGTAGAACTGCGGGGCCTCCGCGGCGGTCACGACCCGCCGCGGAGGTCTCTTTGTCCGTCGTCTGGGGGAAACTGCCAACCCACTGGGGAGCGAGATGTGGGGTCCGTTGCAACCACCCTACGGTAATCGGCCATAGCGATACGGAATATCCCTCAATGGGCCAATCTCGGTGAGGCTGCGAAGCGGGATCTTTACCGCGACTCGTTGGGCGCGTAGAATCCCAGCCGGAGGCACGAGGGCTCATGGACACTACGACCTACACCTTCAAAATCGAAGATTTCACGCCCGAAAACATGCCATTCGGACGACTGATCGAGTATTATCTTCAGATAACGCGATTGCTTCGCGTGGCTGAGAATCTTCATCTTGTTGATGTCGTGGAGGGCAGCCACGGTAGTGCGTTCAGGGTTGAGAGAAAGCACGAGGCGGAGCTGACTCGGATGCTTGTCGCAATCAATGACGGATCCGCACCTAAGTCTGCCCTTCGTGCCAGAGATGAAATCAATAGTATGTTGCGGCAGGATGGAACGAGCGGCAGTTTCTATGATTCTAGAGGCGTGAACGTCATCCCATTTCCAGGGAAGATGGCGGATAACGGCCCCCAGCTCCGTGTGCGTGGTGCAGCGAGCTTTGTTGGTGAACTATACCACATAGCGGGCACGAAGGATGACGCTAAGGTAAGAATAAATACTGATGCGTATGGAGTAGTGTTTTGCTCTACCAGCAAAGAGATTGCTAGGGATATCCGGAATTTTTTGTTTGAGGACGTCAAAGTCAGTGGCCGTGGTATGTGGGTCAAGTCCGAATCTGGAAAATGGGATATTGATAATTTTGTCATAACTGACTTTGATCCCGTAAAGAGAGAGAGTCTTCGGGAGACGGTTGATAGGGTCCGCGGAATGCACCTTGCATGGCCGGATGATCCGATAGGTGAGGTTTCCAAGATTGAAGAGCGCAACGGGACCGCACATTGACCGTAGCGTTCGACAACACCTTTCTTTCGTTGGTCTTGAATCCTGACACAAGGCCAACGCCAAATCCTGCGACAGGCGAGCCGATAGCACACTGCAAGGAGCGTGTTGAGGCGCTTATCAACGATTTAAGCGAACGTGGCGATACCGTGATAATTCCCACGCCATGCTTCTCAGAGTTGCTATGTGCAGTTCCCGATCTTGAGAAGGCTGTTGCTGAGATAAATCAGTCTGCGGCATTTGATCTTGCCCCGTTTGATGAGCGCTGCGCGATCGATCTTGCTGAGATTGTGCGAAATGCAATCGCCGCAGGCGATAAGAAATCAGGGGTGCGCGCACCGTGGGACGAAATAAAATTTGACCGGCAGATCGTCGTGATTGCGAAGGTGAACGGGGCGAGAACGCTATACACGGACGATTACAATCAGTCCGAGTTTGCGAAACAAATAGGGCTGAACGTAAGCCATACGTGGGATTTGAAACTACCGCCTGAATATGCGCAAACAGGCCTGTTTTAAATATTTGGCGAGCAGTTCCGCTCGACAAGATCGAGGAACCCCTCTTTCCCTCATCGCAGGGCGAAAGCCAGCGACAACAGGATGAAGAGCAGGGTCAGCGCCTTACAGAGGCGCGGGATCTGGCTGTGATGCATGGGGAGGTCCTCAGCTGTACTTGAAGCGTTCGGCGACCACGGCGCTGTTTGGCACCTGCCTGTCGAAAAGCCACGCTTCGACGCTGTCCATCATCCCCAGGGGCCCGCAGAGGAAATAGAGCGCGTCGGGCGAGGGATCGGGCAGGCAGCGGTCGAGCATATCCGGCGTCAGTTCGCCCTCCGGGCCCGGCCAACCCGGCGGCGGTTCCGACAGGACGAGGTCGACCCGCAGGGCGAGCCGGCTGCGCAGGGCCTCGATCTCTTCGCGATAGAGGATTTGTCCTTCATGGCGGTTGCCGTAGATCATGTGAACGGGGTGTGGCCAGGAATCCTGGGCGAGCTGGGCACCTCTATTAACCTCGCGGCGCTGGCCTGTTTATGATTCACTGGGCTGGTGGACGCGCGGGGAGGCAAGGTATGGCGAAAGCTCCGGGATTGTTTGACGTGGAGGAGCGGCTGCAGC
>NZ_JARHUD010000019.1 GCF_029222965.1 Aquibaculum arenosum
TGCAGCCGCTCCTCCACGTCAAACAATCCCGGAGCTTTCGCCATACCTTGCCTCCCCGCGCGTCCACCAGCCCAGTGAATCATAAACAGGCCAGCGCCGCGAGGTTAATAGAGGTGCCCAGCTGGCGACAGCCGGGAAAGGTAAAGGCGCGGGCATACCGACCCCGTCAGGCCAGCAGATCGCGCGCATGGAGCGCGAGCTGGCGGCGCTGCAGACGCAGGTCAAATCGGTCGAAGAAACCTATGGGGTCGACAATCTGCATCTGACGGTGGCGCGCGGCTATGTCGCCAAGCTTCTGGCCAATGGCCGGGTGGCGCGCTGGCTCGCCAGCCACCGCCAGGAATATCTCGGCGAGTTCCAGAAAATCGCCGAGATCGACACGCTGGCGCCGATCGCTGAGCCGGACGCCTGAGCAAGCAATGGGGACCCGGGCCCGATAAGCGCGGGGACCATGGGAGACGCCGCACTGTGGGGCGGATCGAGCATGGTGGTGGGAATGGCGGCGAACCCGCAGGAAGCCCACCAGGCTGGCCGCCATCAGGTCCAGCCGCCCCGCGGGAGCACCACAAGCTCCCGCATCACAGATCGGCGTGCCGGCGACGTTCTGGCACGCCGATCCTAATCTCAGCCCGCCAGTTCCAGATCCATCGGCTCTTCGCTCAGGATCAGACGGCGAAGCCGCCCCAGCATGTCGGTGCTGTTGGCCACGTCGATGCTCGCGGTCTCCAGGATCGTGGTGTGCCCCGTTATCGAAAACCGCCCCTGGACCGCTTCTTGCGCGCCAAGGCCAGGATGGTGGGGATAGAGCAGCGTCAGGCGCGGCGCGTCATAGAGCTGCGCATAGGCCATCATCTGATAGACATCGGCCTGCGAGACGCCCTGCTTGGGATCATCGATCCGCGCGGATATCCGCTTCCACTTGGTGTCAATGACATGGGTGACCCTGCTCCCCTGGCGGATCAGGATATCGGGTCGGGTCTGGAACAGGGCGCGTCCACTGTCCTGGGCGCTCAGGCAGAACAGCCGTCCGCCTTGCAGCGAAACAGTAAGCCCGGTACCTGCCAAGGCGCGGGCGATCAAGCGCCCCACATATTCCTCGAACAGCGCGTTCATCTCAAACAGCATGGCGGTGCCCTGGCCGGCGCCGCCTGTGGTCGTCTGATAGCGGTCCTGCAAAAAGAGCCGCGCCATGGCGAAGAGCTCCTGCCAGGCCCGGTTGGTGCGGTCGATTACAACCTGATCCCAGCGCAGCGCGGCAACCGAAACGTCGGTAATATCAGCATAGACGAAGGCCAGCTCGCGCAGGCGCTGCTGGTTGGCGGCGCGCCGTGAGAGGCGCGCCAGGCGCAGCACTGCAGCTTTCATGATCCGGTTGAGCGGTGTGTCTTCGGACAAAAGATCGAAGCGGCAGGCAAGGCGCGAGGGATTGACCGCGTGGCGGGTGAACTGGCGGGTGATGTCGAGCTGACCGCGCAAGGTCGGCAGATCGTCTTCGCAAGTGATATAGCGGCGCGGCATACCCTTGCGCAGAGCTTCGGTCAGCTTGTCGCAGAAGATGCGGATCAGGATTTCGAGCAGGGTCTCGCGCTGCCAGGCAAGATCGGTGATGACGCCCAGGTCAATTTTCAAATCCAGCGCGACGGCCAGCATATGCACCAGTCGCTTACGGATCGCTGCATTCTGGTGATCGGTTGTTTCACCGGGCGCCACATCGATCTTGGGCAGGATCTCCAGGCTCGCATCGCCCGCTGCCAGAATTCCGACCACGCCGCGCGCGCGCAAGGCATGCCGGCCATGTTCGAGCACGCCGCTGCCGCCGCGTCCGGCAAAGGCCGAGCGAGCCGCCAGTGCCGCCAGCTTACCGGCATAACCGTCGGGAATCTGCCCCGCGCCTTCGCCGTAGGCGAGCTTGTCCCATTCCCGAACCGTATAGGCGGGCATCAGGCGGCAAAGTCCGAAAAATCGAAGCGCGCCTTGACGCTCCAGCGCAACTTGTCGCCGCTCAGCTCATCGTCGGCAAAACCGGCCGGCGCCGTCAGCCGCCGCGCTTCGAGGAAATGGGAGCCATTGGTGCCGTCGCCATCGCCCAGCACCGCGGCGACTTTCGACCAGTCCTCGTAAAAATACTCCGCCAAGAGCGGGATGACCTTATGGCGCATGACGTCTTCAACATCGGCGCGGCCACGACAACTGGTGAAATAGGCGTGGCCGATCTGGTGTTCGCGATCGAAGAGATATTCGATCCGCTCGTTGATCGTGTGCAGCAGCTTGCACAGGTCGATCCCCTCGAGATTTGCGGCATCAAGCCCTCGCGCCGCCAGCGCCCGCCGCAGTTCCTCAACGTCGGGCATCAGCTCGCGGAAGGTGAAGCGGCGGCGCAAGGCAGTGTCGAGCAGCGCGATTGACCGGTCCGCCGTGTTCATTGTGCCGATGATATGTAGGTTGGCCGGCACGCCGAATTCATCTCCCGAATATGGCAGATGTACTTTGAGCGCATTTGCCTGACCCAGGCGCTTATCGGGTTCCAGGAGCGTGATCAGCTCGCCGAACACCTTGGAGATATTGGCCCGGTTGATCTCGTCGATGATCAACACGAAGGCTTCGCGTTCGGAATCGGCGTTGGCCTTCTTATTCGCGCTGTTCATGTAACGCTCTAGGGCCGGAATATTGAGGCGCTCCTTTCTCAGCGAGTAGAGCGACCGCATAGTGAAATTGCCGTCGTAGATTTCAGTGACCGGCACGCCCGCGGCATCGTGCCATAGCCAGCGAACCGCGCGCCGGTGGCCATAATTGCCCTCCGGCCGCGGATGATATTCGTAGGGCCCGGTCACCGCGCCAATGGCGCGGACCAGCCGATTGCCCTTTGACACGACGATAATATCGCCGGTTTTGAGTCGATTGCGAAACGTGTCGGTAATCGATACCTGGCCCGATTGCAGCGTGACTGGACCTTCGATCTTGCCCTGTGCTTCGCACGTTTTCAGGATTTCCTCGGCGCTAGCGTATTTTGGGTCGCTCCAATCGATATCTTCCCAGCTCAGCAAGGTGTAGCCGCCCTCGATCGCTTCTTCGAACAGCTCTTGATCGCCGGCACTGGAGCCCACCGACATCTTGTAGATCTGGCGACCATCGATCGTGATCCGGTTGCCAGTCGCGGCCTTGTCCAGGCCGGTTTCGGCACGTTTGGCGATGCGCCGGAATATCCCGGGCACAGTCTCGAGCCGGAAGCCCGCAGAGGCAGCTTCCTCATCATCGTCGGATCCTGTCATGGGCTGCCGGCCCTCGACAAAATCCTCATAGGCCATCGATTGGTGAAATGTGACGAACTCGATCCGGCCTTCGCCGGCAAGACGGTGATACTCGGCCATCAGCGTGTCGCGGTCATCGCGCAGTGGTTCGGCCGCCGCGTCGCCCATACAAAGCCGCACCGCCTCCCAGGCTGTAGCATAGGTCTTGCCGGTCCCGGGCGGGCCGTAAAGGATGAGATTGGTGGTCGCCGGCATCGCAGTGGTGGGTTCAAAGGTCATGGTTTGGTGCCCTTCCGCTGAGGCGAGCTGATAGGTGAAAACGGTAGAACTGCTAGGATTTGGCAGCGTGTGCGCGGGCGCGGGGACATTGGCGAGCTTCTGAAATTTCTCGCCGCCGAGCGCGCTGCAGATCGCCGGGAACGCGTCGCGTAGCCCCATGTCGCGGCCAAGATCACCGGCGCGAATTGCAATGTCTGCCGCGCCGTTCTCACGGGCAGGTTCGACATAATAGTTTCGCGCACAGAGCCGGATGCGATCTGCGTCGCGGATCAGATGCTCGTAGCGCTCCGGCGGGGTGACCGGTGCGTCATCGGCATCGACGATGATGTAACCCGCATTGTGGAGCTGGGCGGCGGCATCGGCCTTCTGTCCCCATCCGCCATTGAGCTGCGTTTTGCCGCGCAGGAAGCCAACGATCGGCTTGGACGGATAGACGCGGCTCGGCCGCGCCCGTGTCGAGCGCACCCAATAGTCACGCGGCTCGCCAAAGGCCTCGAAGACGGCGGCGTGCTCGCCCGACTGGCGGTAGCTGTCATAGGCGTCCATCGCCGCCTCGATTGCATCGCGCGAAAAGGTCGCCGCATCTTCTTCCTTGTAGTTGTGGACGATCCACAGCGCGCTTTGCACGTCGATCATGTCGCGCGGCGCCAGACCCCGGTCCGCAAAAGCGGCGCGCACGGCCTGCATGAAGCGCCATTCGTCGCGATAGGTGTCGGCCATCGACGCATGATCGGGAAAGCGGCTGCCAACCGCTTCGAGCCAGAGGTCCTGGCGCACCGAATGGCGGATATAAATGCCTTCGTCCGGAGCGAGATGGAGGAGCAGGAATTCGGCGATCTGGCGCGCCGGATCGGGCTTGCCGTCTGGGACGGCCGCAATCCACGCGTCAACAAAGGACTGCAGCGCCGAGGCGTGACCGTCCGCTGCACCAAGCGCGGCGTCGACAAGCGCGCGCAAGGCCGGCCAGAGCTGCTCGCGATCGGCGTCGCCTTTGGGCGACATCGGCCAATAGGCGCGCCATTGCAGCAGATTGCTTTTGGCCAGCGCGGTGTTGACGGCATCAGCCAGTTCCTGGTCGGAACCGGCCTGTTCGATCGCCGTCCTGAGCTCCGCCGCAATCGCCAGCTTGTAAGTCCGCTCCGCCTCGTCGAAATGAGGATCGGGCGGATCGAAACGGTCGAAGGCGGGAAAGAAATGGCGTAGCCGCTCGATCCAGCGCGTGATCGCAGCCGGATTGAGCATCAGCGCTTCGCCGGACTGCAACAGCACCGCGATCAGCCGGCGCAGGGTTTCGGCGTCTTCAATCCTCACGACAAAGCAGTCAGCGTCGCCAAAGGACCAGTCGCGGCTGAGAGCGGAATGCCGACCGCCATCCTTCATGCCGCGCTGATAAGGACGCAACTCGGTGGCAAAGCCATTCGCCTCGACAGAATCGCGCCATCTTATGTGCAGAAAGACGTTGGATGGATTCTGGATTTCCCAGACGAGCCGCTCGCCAGGGCCATATTCAAGCGACACCATCTTCTTGGTGATACCCGCGCCGGGACGGAGTCCCGAGCTGCGCAACACGTCGAAAAGCGCTCTTCGCAGTGGAATGGAGCCCTCGCGCTCATTTTCATCGAGGCGCGCCTCGAAATTCTCCCACATTCAAACGTCTCCAAACTCAGGCAATGCGCATAGCGTGTTGACGAGGCGCATCTGTTCAACTGTGTTGCATTTTGCTTCGCGCAGCCGCGGTGCGCCGAAGACGAGCGCCAGGCCTTTGGCGCGCGAGACAGCGACATTGATGCGGTTGAGCGAGAACAGGAAATCCATGCCGCGCGGGGTTTCCTCGACCGAGGAGGCGGTCATGGACACCAGACAGACGGGTGCTTCCTGCCCCTGGAATTTGTCGACCGTGCCGACACGAATGCCAGCGGGCAAGGCGTCCTGCAGGGCATTGACCTGTGCATTATAGGGCGCAACGACGATGATATCGGCGGGCTCAAGGGCGCGCGTTGTCCCATCCTTGTCGGTCCAGCTTCCCGAGAGCAGATCGTCGATCGCAGCCTGAATGGCAGCGACTTCCTCGGCTGCGATCTGGGCATTGCCCTCATGGACGACCGGCGCCCAGAAAGCACCAGCTTCAGGAAAGCCCGTCCCGCGGACTGCCTGGACGGCTGTATCGGGCGCGCTAACGAGCCTGCCTTCATAGACCTGCCGCGAAATAAACCTGCAGACATCGGGATGCATGCGGCGCGAGACCGGCAGGAAGATGCCGCGATCGGGCGGAATGGTGGCGTGCTCGCCCAGCATCCATTCGAGACAGGAAAGGTTGGCCGGATCGGGATGGGCACCCTGGATGACCTGCGGCAATTGCCGCGGATCGCCGACCAAAACGATGTTGCGCGCGCAGCGCCCCATGGCGACCATATTGGCCAGCCCCACTTGCCCGGCTTCATCGATGAAGAGCCAGTCGAGCGCCTGCTCGTGCTCGGATCGGGCAAAAAAGAAGGCGGTGCCGCCGATCACATGGGCGCGGCTCCAGAGGGAATTGTCATTGGCCGTCGAGCGGATGACGCCGGTACAGTCGTCCGGATAACCGTCTTCGCCGCTGCTGACCTTGTGGCCGATGCACAGGCCCGGGACAGCATCGTCATCATCTTGCGCGGCAAGACACCCCATCAGCACATTGCGGATCGCCTCATGGCTGTTCGAGGCCACGCCAACACGGTGCCCCTGGCGCACCAGCGCAAGGATTGCCCGTGCGGTCACATAGGTCTTGCCGGTTCCCGGCGGCCCCTGGATCGGCAGCACGGTTCCATCCATTGCGGCGATCGCCGCGATCGTACCGGTCAAGGGATCGGCGCCATCGAGCAGATCGGCGCGCGGTCCCGTCACCAGACGCGGGGCCGTGCGCGCCAGCAGATCATCGAGCGCGGTCAGGCGGCGCGCACCGCATTGATCGTCGATCACATCGCGCAGGGCCGTGGCAATGACGTCCGTATTAAGCGGCCAGTCGGGGTGGAGCGTCAGGCGTTCGGTCAAAAGATGCGCCTTGGCCGCCCCCGCCTTGATCGCGATGATCCGCTCGGAGCGGTCGAGCTCTTCGATGCTGACAGTGGCCGGCGGCCCGTCAATGACCGGGACCGTCGCTTTGCGGCCGGCCCGCAGCTTGGTCTCCTGGAGCGGAAAGCGATAACGGCGCAGCACCGAGCGTTTGACGGGTTCTGCCGGATCAATGGCTTCCAGACCGGCCAGTGCATCGAGATCGTCGATCAGCTCGTCCTCGTCCTTGCCGGCGCTGTCGAAGACCGCCCATTGCGCAGGCTTGGCCTCGCGCTTGTGAAACAGGCCGAGGTTGAACAACATGTCTTGCCGCTCCTGCGGCAGACCGGATGCGGCAAGCTTCGCGCGCAAGGCCTGCGTATCGGCGTCTTCCTCGACTTCCTTGTCGCCGGCATCCACTGCCAGTATCGGCCAGGGCGCAGCGGGGCGGATGCTCACCAACCAATCGCGCAGCTCCTCGGTCGAGATACAGTCGATGCGGTTATAGTCTTCGATCTCGTCGAGGATCGTTTTTTCGCCGGTTTCGCGCCAGCGCTCATAGGCCACGACCGAGCCGCCGGCAGTTTTGACCTCACCTTCGCGCACCCGGCCATAGAAGGCTTCCATCGACTTGATCGAGTAATTGGCTTCCGAGCCGATCAGCGCGCCGCGCACCACCGCGAAAAGATCGACAAAGCGCCGCTCGCGCAGCAGGCGATCGAGAAAAGCCTCGCCGATTCCATACTGTGTGGTCAGCCGCCGCAAGGCGGTGATCTCATAGGGCGCATAGTGATAGATGCGCGCTTCGGGATGGGCCGCGAGCCTTTGCCGGAAAAACTCCAGAAGGCCCGCCAAAGCCCGTGCTTCGGCGCCGTGATCATGTGCCCAGAAAGCCTTGAACTGGCCATCGAACCAGACGCCGTGGAGATATTCGAGCCCGCCTTCGTAATGCGGATCGCCCTCAATATCGTAGAAAAGATCGCCCGGCTGCGGCGCGGGCAAAAGATCAAAGCCCTTGCCGGGTTCGGCCTCGCGCAACTCGAAGGCCGGCGCCCCGGTCTTGCGGGCGTGCTGCAGGCGCGCCTGCGTCACCAGCCGCGCCCGGGTGGTCTCGGCCATGCCGCGGATGGGCTGATCGAGCCCGGCCAACTGCTCCATGGTGGTGATGCCAGCCGCTTCGAGCTTCTTGACCTGGGTCCGGGTAATATTGGCGACGTTGAACAGGCTGTCCTCGGCCTGCCACTGGCTTTCGCAGTGATCGCCCCAGCGGCAAAGCCTACAATCGGCACAGGGGATCGGCCGGGTCGGCGCCGGGTTTTCGAGGAAAGCCTCGAGCCGCTGGCGCGCCATGCGCGCATAGGCCTGATAATCCGCGAGCCGTAGCTGCGCCCGGCTGCCATCCCCGAGTTCGACATGGGCAAATTCAGGGGCGACGCCCTGAATTTCCGTCAGCAAATCCGAGTAGAGCACCAGTTGCAGCACATGTTTGGGATGGGGCCGCCGCTTGAGCTTGGTGTCGGTGACTTCGTAGCTGAAAGGACCGAGATCGGACGGGCGCTCGACACGCTCGAGAAAGTCCGACCAACCGCCCCAATTGTCGCCCAGCAGCGCCCCCTGGAAGACGATCTGCGGCCCGCTTGCCAAAGCCGCCCGGGTTGTCCGCGCATTCTCGGCAAGGTCGGACCGGTCGATCTCAATCACCGACACATCCGATGCCTTGAGCTTGGCCAGATGAGCCGCTTCGTGGGCATCGCCCTGCTTCTGAAGCAGCGCGGCATCTTCGGTATCTTCGCGCGGTACTGGCCCCTTGCCATGCATATAGGCGAGATCGAGCGCGGTCGCGTGAGCGCAGCCCATGAACCGCATCAGATCTGATGCGGACAAGAGTATCCGATCCCCCTCAATAGTTCGCATTACCGCCCCCTCGTCGAACGCAATCTCCAACAAGACTTGCATCTCGACAGATTGCACGTTCAGCCATAGCGTGCGTGGGTGTCAATATCTGACATAGTCTGTGACCAGGATTTGCATCATGTCGTTCGCCAAGGCTCAGGACCTGATCAGGCTGGCGCGTCTGGCCGCCACGCGGCGGACGGGCATCGGCCTCGACGAGATCTGCGAGGAATTCGGCGTTTCGCATCGCACGGCGCAGCGCATGACTGATGCGCTGGAAACCGTGTTCACCAATGTCGAAGCGGTGGATGGTGACGACCGCCGGCGGCGCTGGCGTGTTGCCGACCCCATGCTCGACCGGCTTCAGACCCGCCAGGAAACGGCGGTCGAAGCGCTGGAGATCGCCGGCCGAACGGCGCGCGGCGATGGCCGGCTACGCCACGCGGCGGCCCTTGAAGACCTGCGCGACGGATTGCTGGCGCGCCTGACACCAAAGGATGCGCTGCGCACCGAAGCCGATGTCGAGGCGGTCCTGTTGGCAATGGGCTCGGTGACGCGCCCCGGCCCGCGCGTCAATCTGGCGCCGGCGGTGCTCGATGCCGTAATCGAGGGACTGCGCGGCCCGTTTCGTCTGCGGGTGCGCTACCGCGACGAGGTTGCACCCGAACGGATCATCGAGCCGCACGGGCTCCTGCTGGGGCATCGCAGCTATCTGGTGGCGCGCCAGCCGGCGCGCGGCGAGGACATGCTGAACTTCCGCATGGACCAGATCCTCAGCGCCCAGACCCTGGATGAGAGCTTCAGCCTGATGCCCGGCTTTTCGCTGGAGGACTATGCGGCGCAATCCTTCGGCGTCTACCAAGACCCGGCACAATATGACGAGGTCATCTGGCGGTTTGCGCCGCACGCAGCAGCAAGGGCGGCCGAATTCTGCTTTCACCCAAAGCAAACCGTTGAGGTGCAAGAAGATGGCGGGCTCATCGTACGCTTTCACGCGGCGGGCTGGCTCGAGATGGCGTGGTATCTCTATCAATGGGGCGATGCGGTCGAGGTTATCGCGCCCGAGGGGCTGCGCACGCTGGTCGAACATCACCGCAGGAGCGATTTTGGCGCCCTACCATAGGCAACAGGAACGAAAGCGGAATGACCACAAAAACGGGCCTCACCCATGCAGAACTGAAAACCAAGCAGCGCGCGATCCGCGACGGCTTTCCGGAAACGATGGGCCTGCGCGTCCATCGCGCTATCAGCTGGATCGGCCGCGCCGAGGCCTGCGGAACCGACGACGACGCAAAATTCATCTTCCTATGGATCGCGTTCAACGCCGCTTATGCCGACGAGGGCGAGTTCCAGACCATCCAGCCGGGCGAACGCGCCGCCTTCGCCGATTTCTTCGGAAAGTTGATCGCGCTCGACGAGCAGCGCCGCATCTATGATGCGATCTGGCAGCGCTTTTCGGGACCGGTGCGGCTGCTGATGGAGAACCGCTACGTCTTCAATCCGTTCTGGCAGCACCATAACGGGATTGCCGGCTATGAGGATTGGGAAGAGCGCTTCAAAGCCTCCTCGCGCGCCTTCGCGCAGGCCATCCAGAGCGGTGATACCAAGCGCGTGCTCAGCTGAGGACCTCTAACAACCGGGTTTGATGTTCTGAAGCAGCCAAGCCGCGCCGTGCTTCAGTATTGCGCTCGCCTTACCCTGCAGCCTCGGCGGGGCTATGGAGGTCGGCGGTCCTCTCT
>NZ_JARHUD010000002.1 GCF_029222965.1 Aquibaculum arenosum
GCAGGCCGATCTCGATGCCTGGCTCCTCCACTACAACACCGAAAGACCCCATCTCGGCTACCGCAACATGGGGAGACGCCCCATCGAAACCGTCATGTCATTCGTTAGTCAAGAAGGTTAAGTAGACACGCGGAAGCCGACAAGACCTTGGCTGGCGTCGCCAACTTCCTGTCCGATCCGCGCCGCCCAGTCGAAACGACCTTACGCGCGATGATGGACACGCCGCACCTGGGCGAAGCCGGCGTTCATCCAGTCATCGCATCCTCGGCGCGCGAACTGCTGAACAAAAGTGAGAACGAACGGTCGGGCGTGTTGAGCACGGCCATGTCGTTTCTCGGTCTCTACCGCGATCCGGTCGTGGCGCGGGTGACGGCGCGTTGCGATTGGCGCATCGCTGATCTTGTCGGAAGCAAGAAGCCGGTCAGCCTCTACCTTGTCGTGCCACCGTCCGACATCAACCGCACCAAGCCGCTCATTCGCCTGATCCTCAACCAGATCGGGCGCAGGCTCACCGAGGAACTGAACACGTCCGGCAAGCGTCATCGCCTGCTGCTGATGCTCGACGAGTTTCCGGCACTCGGCCGTCTCGATTTCTTTGAATCCGCGCTCGCCTTCATGGCTGGTTACGGCCTCAAGTCCTTCCTGATCGCGCAGAGCCTCAATCAGATCGAGCGCGCCTATGGGCCGAACAATTCGATCCTCGATAACTGCCATGTCCGCGTCGCCTTCGCCACAAACGACGAGCGCACGGCCAAGCGCGTGTCGGACTCCCTCGGCACGGCGACGGAGTTACGCGATTCCACCAACTATGCCGGGCATCGTCTCGCGCCATGGCTCGGCCACCTCATGGTCTCACGGCAGGAGACGGCGCGGCCATTGATGACGCCTGGCGAGATCATGCAGCTACCGCCTGCCGACGAGATCGTCATGGTCGCTGGCACCCCGCCGATCCGGGCGAAGAAGGCGCGGTATTTCGAGGATGGGCGGTTGCAGGAACGCATCCTGCCGCCGCCCCAGTTGCAATCCGCTCAAACGACCGAGACAGCATCCGACGACTGGTCGAGCCGCGTCGTCGCTACGAAAGAGAGGGCAATCGCCGTCGCGGGAAACGATGAAGAAGGCGATCCGGCCAATTCCGGTATCCGCCGCGAACCGGAATTGCCCGAGCATGAGGAAATCGTCGTGCCGCCGCCGTCGCCCGCGCAGGAGTTCGAGTTTCTGGACGACGAACCGGATGTTGACGCAGCCAAGGCCCGCGCCATGCGCCAGCGCATGAGGACGGTGGCGCGACAGGTTTCCATGAATCCCGATGACGGAATCGACCTTTGAGGACACGCCCATGGCAACCCGAACCCGCCTGAATCTCTATTTCGACCCCGCGCTCATGCCGCAGATCGAGTCGCTGGCGCTGCGCCGCAAGGTCTCGAAATCCGCCATCGTGGAGGCGGCGGTCATGTCCTACCTCTCCGGCGATTCCGCCGATCAGCTTGAAGCAGCCATGTCGCGCCGCCTGGACAAGCTCGGCCGCCAGATCGACACGCTTGATATGGACCTTGCCGTCCTCGGCGAGACGGTCGCACAGTTCATCCATTTTTGGCTGACTATCACGCCGCCGCTTTCGGGGGCCGCGCAATCCGCCGCCCGCGCAAAGGGTGCGGAACGGTTCGAGGGGTTCATGCAAACCCTCGGTCGGCGTCTGGCGACGGGCGACAGATTCCTCAAGGAGTTGTCGCGGGACATCGACTCGCTGCACGACGACATCCCATCAGATCAAACCGAGATCAACGGCGATCAGATTTGAACATTCAAGCCCATCCTATTTGCCGCCGGTCGCCGCCGATCACCGCCCGCACTTAGATACTTGTTGAACCGGCCCGATTTCGGCCTCTCTTAATCGACCCCGATCCGGGGATCGCCTGTCGCGCCCCATGAGAAACGGGGCCGACATGACCAGAAATCACCACAAACCAGAAGCGATCCAACGCGGTGCGCGCATGTTGCGCACCGCGCTCGGCCCCGCCATCGCCCGACTGCTCGAAGACCCGGCCGTGGTCGAGGTGATGTTGAACCCGGACGGTCGCCTTTGGGTGGACCGGCTGTCCGAGGGGCTGGCCGATACCGGCGAGCGCCTGTCCGCTGCCGATGGCGAACGCATCGTCCGCCTTGTCGCCCACCATGTCGGCGCGGAGGTGCATATGCGATCCCCCCGCGTTTCGGCCGAACTGCCGGAGACCGGGGAACGTTTCGAAGGACTGTTACCGCCAGTCGTCGCCGCACCGGCCTTCGCCATCCGCAAGCCCGCCGTCGCGGTGTTCACGCTCGACGACTATGTGACGGCAGGCATCATGTCCGCCGACCAGGCCGAGACTCTGTGCGCAGCCGTCGCATCCCGCGCCAACATCCTCGTCGCGGGCGGCACCTCCACCGGCAAAACGACCTTGACCAATGCGCTCCTGGCCGAAGTCGCCAAGAGCGCGGATCGCGTCGTCATCATTGAGGACACCCGCGAGTTGCAATGCGCCGCGCCCAACCTCGTCGCCATGCGGACGAAGGATGGCGTCGCCACGCTCTCCGATTTGGTGCAGTCCTCGTTACGTCTGCGCCCCGACCGCATCCCCATCGGCGAAGTGCGCGGCCCCGAAGCCCTCGACCTGCTCAAAGCCTGGGGAACGGGACACCCTGGCGGCATCGGCACCATCCATGCCGGTTCCGGCATCGGCGCGCTGCGCCGACTCGAACAGCTCATCCAGGAGGCCGTGGTTACGGTCCCGCGCGCGCTGATCGCCGAGACCATCAACGTCGTTGCCGTGCTTTCCGGGCGCGGTTCCGCGCGTCGATTGGCCGAACTCGCCCGCGTCGAAGGGCTGGGACCGGACGGCGACTACCGCATCACCCCCACCAAACCCAACACAGGAGAACCTTCATGATCCGCACCCTTTTGCGCGGCACTCGCAGCATGGCTACCGCCGCCTCCACCCTTGTCATCAGCCTCATGCTCGCACCGGCCGCCCAGGCCTCCGGCTCGTCGATGCCATGGGAAGCGCCGCTTCAGAGCATCCTTCAGTCGATCGAGGGGCCGGTCGCCAAGATCATCGCCGTCATCATCATTATCGTGACCGGCTTGACGCTGGCCTTCGGCGATACCGGCGGCGGTTTCCGCAAGCTGATCCAGATCGTCTTCGGCCTCTCCATCGCCTTCGCTGCGTCGAGCTTCTTCCTGTCGTTCTTCTCCTTCGGCGGCGGGGCGCTCGTTTGATGGCGGCCGTCCTCGAACAACTCGATGCGGTGCCGGGCTTCTCCGTCCCGGTCCACAGGGCGCTGACCGAACACATCCTGCTCGGCGGCGCTCCGCGCGCCATCGCCATCATGAACGGGACCCTGGCCGGAGCCGTGGGCCTCGGCCTGCGTCTCTGGCTGGTTGGCTTTGCGATCTGGGCCATCGGCCATTTCGCGGCCGTGTGGGCGGCGAAGCGCGACCCGCTCTTTGTCGAGGTCGGACGGCGGCATCTCCGCATCCCCGGCCACCTTTCGGTCTGATGGAGGCGCATGATGATGAACCTTGCCGAATATCGCCGCACCGCCGCCCGGCTCGCCGACTATCTACCCTGGGCCGCGCTCGTCGGCTCCGGCGTTGTGCTCAACAAGGACGGCTCATTCCAGCGCACCGCGAAGTTTCGCGGTCCCGATCTGGATTCCGCCGTTGCCGCCGAGCTGGTCGCCGTCGCCGGCCGCATCAACAACACAGTGCGCCGCCTCGGCTCCGGCTGGAGCATCTTCGTCGAAGCCGTTCGGCTTGCGGCTCCGCAATACCCGGAGAGCAAGTTCCCCGATGCTGCATCCGCGCTGGTCGATGCCGAGCGGAAGGCCCAATTCGAGGAAGAAGACGCTCACTTCGAGTCCCAGTACTACCTGACTTTCCTTTGGCTCCCGCCTGCCGATGAGGCCGCCCGAACTGAGGCATGGCTTTACGAGGGCCGGGAGAAAGCTGGCGTGGACCCGTGGGAGCTGCTGCGCGGCTTCATCGACCGCACCGACCGCGTGCTGGCCTTGCTCGACGGCTTCATGCCCGAGTGCCGTTGGATGGATGACGGCGCGACGCTGACCTATCTCCATTCCACCATATCGACCAACCGGCATCGCGTGCGCGTGCCGGAAGTGCCGATGCACCTCGACGCGCTGCTCGCCGACCAGCCGTTGACCGGCGGGCTGGAGCCGCGCCTTGGCGACCAGCACCTCCGCGTCCTGACCATCGTGGGATTCCCGACCGCGACGACGCCCGGCCTGCTCGACGAAATGAACCGGCTGCCGTTTCCGTATCGGTGGAGCACGCGGGCGATCCTGCTCGACAAGACCGATGCGACGCGGCTGCTGACCCGCATCCGCCGTCAGTGGTTCGCCAAGCGCAAGTCAATTGCCGCGATCCTCAAAGAAGTCATGACGAACGAGGCGTCCGCGCTGGTGGACACCGATGCGGCCAACAAGGCGCTCGATGCCGACATGGCGTTGCAGGAACTCGGCGCGGACGTGGCGGGCATGGCCTACGTCACCGCCACGGTGACGGTGTGGGATGCCGACCCGCGCATAGCCGACGAGAAGCTGCGCCTGGTCGAGAAGATCGTTCAGGGCCGCGACTTCACCGCCATGGCCGAGACGGTCAACGCGGTTGACGCATGGCTCGGCAGCCTGCCCGGACACGCCTACGCCAATGTCCGCCAGCCACCCATCAGCACTTTGAATCTCGCCCACATGATCCCGCTATCGGCGGTGTGGGCGGGGCCGGCACGGGACGAGCATTTCGGTGCGCCCCCTTTGCTCTTTGGAAAGACCGAAGGCTCAACCCCGTTCCGGCTAAGTCTCCATGTCGGCGACGTAGGCCACACCCTTGTCGTCGGCCCCACGGGCGCGGGCAAATCCGTGTTACTCGCCCTCATGGCGCTCCAGTTCCGGCGCTACGAGGCTAGCCAAGTCTTCGCCTTCGACTTCGGCGGCAGCATCCGCGCCGCCGCGCTCGCCATGGCCGGGGATTGGCACGATTTGGGCGGTGGCCTCACGGAAGGGGACGAGGCGTCCGTTTCGCTCCAGCCACTTGCCCGCATCCACGACACCTATGAACGCGCATGGGCGGCGGACTGGATCGCCGCCATCCTCATGCGCGAAGGCGTCGCCATCACGCCGGAGGTCAAGGAGTATCTTTGGACGGCGCTGACTTCGCTGGCCTCGGCCCCGGTCGAGGAACGCACGATCACGGGCCTCAGCGTTCTGCTGCAATCCAACGATCTGAAACAGGCGCTCCGGCCGTTCTGCGTCGGCGGTGCCTATGGCCGGCTGCTCGACGCCGAGGCGGAACACCTCGGCTCGGCGGATGTGCAGGCGTTCGAGATCGAGGGCCTTGTCGGGACCGGCGCAGCCCCGGCCGTGCTCGCCTATCTGTTCCATCGGATCGGCGACCGGCTCGACGGCCGACCCACGCTGCTCATCATAGATGAAGGCTGGCTTGCGCTCGACGACGAGGGGTTTGCCGGCCAGCTCCGCGAATGGCTGAAAACGCTGCGCAAGAAAAACGCCAGCGTCATCTTCGCCACGCAAAGCCTGTCCGACATTGATGGGAGCAACATCGCGCCCGCCATTATCGAGAGCTGCCCGACGCGGCTATTGCTGCCGAACGAGCGCGCCATCGAGCCGCAGATCACGGCCATCTATCGCCGCTTTGGCCTCAATGACCGGCAGATAGAAATCCTCGCACGGGCCACGCCCAAGCGGGATTATTACTGCCAAAGCCGCAGGGGCAATCGCCTGTTCGAGCTTGGCCTATCCGAAGTCGGCCTCGCGCTCTGCGCCGCATCCGCCAAATCCGACCAGACGCTTATTGCGCAGATCGTCACTGAGGCCGGCCGCGATGGCTTCCTCGCTGCTTGGCTGCGCGAGCGCGGCGTCGATTGGGCGGCCGAGCTGATCCCGAACCTCACCAATCTTGCCGACCGGCCGGAATCCGCCGCGCCGGATGTGCCGGATGGCCACCCCACACAGGAGATTCTTCCATGACCTATTCCAAGATCGCCGGGGCTTCGGCCCTCGCGCTGGCGCTCGCCGTGCCCGCCGCGTTGTCGCCCATGCTGGCAAGCCCGGCCCATGCGCAATTCGGCTTCGGCCGGATCGTCTATGACCCGACCAACTACGCGCAAAACCTGCTCACCGCCGCGCGCACGCTGGAGCAAATCAACAACCAGATTCAGAGCCTCCAGAATGAAGCGCAGATGCTCATCAATCAGGCCCGCAATCTGGCGAGCCTGCCGCATTCCTCGCTCCAGCAGATTCAGCAGAGCGTCCAGCGCACCCAGCAGCTTCTCGGGCAGGCGCAGAACATCGCCTTAGAGGTCGGCCAGATCGACCAAGCGTTCCAGAGCCAATACGGCAATGTCTCGCTTTCGGCGACCGACGCCCAGCTTGTCGCCGATGCGCGCAGCCGGTGGGAGAACACGGTCGGCGGCTTGCAGGACGCCATGCGCGTGCAGGCTGGCGTCGTCGGCAATATTGACACCAACCGCACCGAAATGTCCGCGCTGGTCGGCCAAAGTCAGGGTTCGACCGGCGCGCTGCAAGCTACGCAGGCCGGCAACCAGCTTCTTGCCCTCCAGTCGCAGCAGCTTTCCGACCTGATCGCGCTGATGGCGGCGAACGGCCGCGCCGACGCGCTGACCGAGGCGGAGCGCGCCACCGCCGCCGAGCAGGGCCGCATCCAGCGCCAGCGGTTCCTGACGCCCGGCAGCGGCTACCAGCCGGGTAACGCGCAGATGTTCAACAACGGCAACAACTGACCGGGAGACTCGTCATGGACGGCAAGATGCTGGCGCGGCTCGGGGCCGTGGTGTTCGTCGCCATCGCCGTAACGGCGGCCGCAATCGACATGGCACGGAAGGATGAACCTGCCGCGCCGCCGCCAGCGCTGGCCCTCCAGCCGCCGGCCGATCCGCTGAGCGAAAACCTGCGCCGTTGTCAGCAACTCGGCGAGGCGGCCGCAAGTGACACCGAATGCCTGCGCATCTGGGCTGAAAACCGCGACCGTTTCCTCGGTCGTGATCGCAGCGAGGCCCGCTGACATGGGCAACACGGGCGTCATCGACAACTTTCTCGGGGTTTTCACCTCATACATCGACAGCGGGTTCGGCCTGCTCGACGGCGAGGTCGCCTTCATTGCCACGACGCTGATCGTCATCGACGTGACGCTCGCCGCGCTCTTTTGGGCCTGGGGCACGGATGACGACATCATCGCCCGGCTGGTGAAGAAAACCCTTTTCGTCGGCGTCTTCGCCTACATCATTTCCAACTGGAACAACCTCGCTCGCATCGTCTTCGAGAGTTTCGCCGGTCTCGGCCTCATGGCGTCGGGCACAGGTTTTTCCGTTGCCGATCTCATGCGACCGGGCCGCGTGGCACAGACCGGCCTCGACGCCGGACGGCCGCTGCTCGATTCCATATCCGACCTGATGGGCTGGATCGCGTTTTTCGAGAATTTCATCCAGATCGCTTGCCTGTTGTTCGCCTGGGCGCTGGTGGTGCTCGCTTTCTTCATCCTCGCCATTCAGCTTTTCGTGACGCTGATCGAGTTCAAGCTGACCACGCTCGCCGGCTTCGTGCTGATCCCGTTCGGCCTGTTCGGCAAGACCGCCTTCATGGCCGAAAAAGTCCTGGGCAATGTCGTTTCGTCCGGCATCAAGGTTCTGGTGCTCGCGGTCATCATGGGCATCGGCTCGACGTTGTTCAGCCAGTTCACCGCAGGCTTCGGCGGCGCAACGCCGAGCATTGACGACGCCATGGCTATCGTGCTTGCAGCGCTGTCGCTGCTTGGCCTCGGCATTTTCGGTCCCGGCATCGCCAACGGCATCGTCTCGGGCGGGCCGCAACTCGGTGCGGGCGCAGCCGTGGGAACCGGCCTTGCGGTCGGTGGCGCAGCCGTTGCCGCTGGCGGCGCAACGATGCTGGCCGCGAAGGGTGGCGCTGCCGCACTGTCCGGTGGAGCAGCGACCGTCCGCGGCGGTACGACCGCCGCAGGGGCGGCTTCGGCCGCCTACAGCCTTGGCTCGCTCGGCCAGACCGGGGCGGCAGGCATTGCCTCCGGCATTGGCGGCGTCGCCCGCGCCGCAGGCTCCGCCGCCATCTCGCCCCTCAAACGCGCCGCCGCGCGCGCCAGCGAATCCGTCAAATCCAGCTTCTCCGAAGGTGCGAAGGCCGGATTTGGCGTGACGGGCGGCAGCTCCACCATGGGAACGGCCGGTGGCGCAGGCGCTGCCCCAGCCAGCGCGTCGTCGCCCCCGACCGGCAGTCCGCCCGCCTGGGCGCAGCGCATGCAGCGTTCGCAGGCGGTGAACCACGGCACCACCATGGCCGCACACGCCGTCCGTTCCGGTGACAGCCATGGCGGCGGCTCCTCCATCAATCTTTCCGAAAGTGACCGCTCATGAGCATCTTCAAACGACCCGCCGCCCATTACGGCAAAGGCCCACAGCCCGAGACGCCCTATCAGAAGGCCGCACAAGTCTGGGACGAGCGTATCGGCTCGGCCCGCGCTCAGGCGAGAAACTGGCGCTATATGGCCTTCGGTTGCCTGATCCTCTCGGCCGGCTTTGCGTCCGCGCTGGTCTGGCAGTCGGCGCGCGGGACCGTGGTGCCCTGGGTTGTTCAGGTGGACAATCTCGGTCAGGCGCAGACCGTGGCACCCGCCACAGCCGATTATCGCCCGACCGATCCGCAGATCGCGTTCCACCTTGGCCGCTTCATCGAGCAGGTCCGCGCGATCCCGGCCGACGCCATCATTGTCCGCCAGAACTGGCTCAGGGCTTACGAGTGGACGACCGACAGGGGCGCGGCGGCGCTCAACGACTATGCCCGTGCCAATGACCCGTTCACCAAGGTCGGCCGCGTGGCTGTAGCCGTCGAGGTTTCCAGCGTCATCCGGGCTTCGCCCGACAGCTTCCGCGTTGCCTGGACGGAAAGGCACTACGAGAACGGCCAGCTTGCCACGACCGAGCGATGGACCGCGATCCTCACCATCGCCATCCAGCCGCCGCGCGACGCCGAACGCCTGCGCGCCAATCCGTTGGGAATCTATGTCAACGCAATCTCATGGTCGCGGGAGATGAGCCAATGAGGACGATCACCCACGCCCCGGCCGTTGCGGCCGTGCTGTTTTCGGCGACCGTGCTCGCTGGCTGCGCGACCAACCGGACGCCGCAGTTCAGCTACGATGCCAGCGTGCCGCCGCTGCCCACGGTCCAGACGGTCACGACCGACGACACGCCCCGGCCGCTGCATACGCCGCCGGCATGGACCGTGGCGCGGGGTGGGCAAGCCGCTGCCGCGTCGAGAACGCCAATGCCGCCGCGCGCGTCGAGCCGCGCCGCGAAGGTTATTACAATGCCATACAGGTTTTCCCGTGGAGCGAAGGCGCGCTCTATCAGGTCTATGCCGCAGTCGGACAGATCACGACGATTGCACTGGAGCCGGGCGAGAGCCTGACCGGCGCGGGACCGATTGCGGCCGGCGACACCGCCCGGTGGATCATCGGCGACACCGAGAGCGGCAGCGGTGCAAACCGCCGCGTCCATATCCTCGTGAAGCCGTCGCGGGAGGACATTTCGACGAACCTCGTCGTCACCACAGATCGCCGGGTCTATCTGATCGAACTGCGTGCCCGTGAAACGCTCTACATGCCGGCCGTCGCATGGGCCTATCCCGCGCCGCCGGCAGGCCAGCGCCAGACCGTTCCGGCCGCGCCCATCATCCCGGCCGAGACTGCGCGTAACTATCGCTACGGCCTGACAGGCGACAGCCCGCCATGGCGACCCATCTCCGTCTTCGACGATGGCCGCCGCGTCTATGTCGTCTTCCCGGCCGGGATCGTGCAGGGCGAAATGCCGCCGATCTTCGTGCTCGGCTCCAATGGCGAGCCGCAGATCGTAAATAGCCGAGTCCACCAAAACGTCCTGATCGTGGACCGCCTGTTCGGCGCGGCCGATCTGCGCCTTGGCAGCGGCAACCGCCAGCAGGTCGTCAGGATCGTTCGCACCAACCCGACGCAGGCCGCAGCCGCGCAGCCCGCCAGCGCGACCGGAGACACCCCGTCATGACAGACAACTCCATCACCGATAGCGCCGCGCCCATGCGGCTGCGCGCGGAACCGCCGCGCGTCACCCGCCTGTCCCGCAAGATGCTGGCCGGCGTCGGCGCGGTCGCGCTTCTCGGCATCGGCGGCGCGCTGATCTACGCCCTCCAGACCCGCGATGCGGGACCGGGCGGCGGCGAACTCTATTCGACCGAGAATCGGTCCACGGCGGACGGCCTTGCCGGTCTGCCGCGCGATTACACCGGCCCGGTCCTGGGACCGGCATTGCCGGGCGACCTCGGCCGCCCCATTCTCGACGCGCAGAACCGGGGCCAGCCGGTTACGCCGCCCGTCATGACAACGCCCGCCGTCGATCCAGAGGAAGAACTCCGCCGCGCCGAAGAAGAAGCCGCCCGCTTGAGCAACGTGTTTTTCCAGTCCGGCCCGCGCGCTGGAGCAATGCCGGGAACGGCCATGCCCGGCCATGCCGGTCTCGGCCTCGGCGGACAGCCTGCGACGCAGGACCGGCACACGGCTTTCCTCAATGGACCCGTAGACCGGCAGACCGTCACGCCGGATCGCGTCATGCCGCCGGCCTCACCCTGGACGCTACAGGCCGGGGCCGTGATCCCGGCTGCACTCATCACCGGCATCCGTTCCGACCTTGCGGGCCAGGTCACAGCGCAAGTAACCGAAAACGTCTATGACAGCCCGACCGGCTCGCTGCTCCTGATCCCGCAGGGAACGCGCATCATCGGCCAATATGATGACGGCGTGACCTTCGGCCAGCGCCGCGTATTGCTGGTATGGAATCGCCTGATCCTGCCGGGCGGACGCTCCATCATACTTGAGCGCCTGCCGGGCGCGGACGCCAGCGGTTACGCCGGCCTTGAGGATGGCGTCGATTATCATTGGTGGGATCTGATGAAGGCCGCAGGGTTGTCCACGTTGCTTGCGGTTGGCACGGAGCTGGCGACCAGCGACGAGGATCGGCTGATCCGGGCTATCCGCGACGGTGCGCAGGGTACCGTCAATCAGGCGGGGCAACAGATCGTCCAGCGCCAGTTGCAGGTCGCCCCGACGCTCACCATCCGCCCCGGTTTCCCGGTCAGGATCATCGTCACCCGCGACCTTGTGTTCGAGCCGGCAGGAGGTTGACCATGACCAAGCTGAAACTCGGCCCGCTGGCCGACAACAAGCCCGTCAAGGTGACGGTGGAGTTACCAGCGCCACTTCACCGCGATTTGATCGCCTATAGCGAGGTGTTGGCCCGCGAGAGCGATCAACCCGTCGCCGATCCCATCAGGCTGATCGTGCCCATGCTGGAGCGGTTCATTGCAACGGATCGGGGGTTTGCAAAGGCGCGGCGGGGACTTCCTAAAAGCTAAGGCTGGTTGCTTGCGAACCACATCAAAACCGACACGGATATTATTCGTGAAATGAAGAGCGTCGCGATTTATGCCTGTAAGCGGATTCCCAACAGACAATTCCTATACTAATAATCAGATTAAAATAAAATTGAGATGGTAAATCTTTTAATCGCTGGTCGAGAGGGCAGTAGCTAGCGATTTCGCAATAAACGACAGTGACGCCCCTTCAAAGGAGCGCCGCTCGATGATCCAGGCCCAGTACAGGGGGCCGACTATCAAGGCGGATGCCAGCCTGAGGTCTGTCGAAGGGCTTATCTCACTGCGGGCTATTGCCCGGTCGATCAGCCCCTGCAACTGCAATCCCTTCAGCCCCAGAAGCTTGTCGCGAAGGGCATTGCCCAGAGCGCCGCCCCGGCTCATTTCGGCATAGAGTTCGGGCAGGAGGCGACGCGCCAGCGGGCGGCGGAACAGATGCGCCGCGCCGGTGAGATAGGCCAGCAGATCGTCTTGTAGGTTACCCCTATCGGGAGCGGCGATGATGGGGAATTCGATCGACGCCACAAGGTCGAGCATCATGGCCTCGCGTCCGCTCCAGCGTCGATACAAGGCGGCTTTCCCCACTCCCGCGCGCCGGGCAACCTGCTCCATCGAAAGGGCCTGATATCCGGTTCTTGCCAATTCTAGGATCACCGCGCGCCAGATTGCACGCGTCGTTCGCGGATGAAGTGCGTCCTGTGTGCTGATGCGCCGTCTTGATTCCATGCGGGACAAATTACGCGCGAAACGGTTGCGTTCCAAGTCAAAGGTTGTTATAAAAACGATACGGAACCGTTCCGTATCGAATGGAGGCTGCAGTGACACTATCATGGAATGAGGACCCCATCGTTCGTCGTCTTTTCGAGGCATTGGACGCACTACGACAGGGGCGGACTGAAGCATGGTCCGAAATGTTTTCCGCCAGAGGCAAGATGGAATTTCCATACGCCCCTCAGGGCTATCCGAGTGTCGTAGAGGGAAAGGCGGCCATTGCCGATTACATCCGCAGCTATCCTGATAATATCAAGCTACGCGAAATTACCGTCGACAATGTGCTGCGCGCGGGCGAAACGCGGATCATCGAGTTTCATGTCGCCTCGACGGCGGTGACCACCGACAGGGATTTCGTCATGCATTATGTCTCTATCATCGAAGTCGCGAATGACCTGATTGAGACCTATCGTGACTACTGGAACCCTCTCGTTGCGCTTGAAGCCATGGGAGGGGTCGATACCATGAACAGGATGGGCCAGGTCGATGAATAAGCCCTTGATTCTCATCACCGGCGCGACCGGCAAAACAGGCGCGGCCATCGCGGGCCGCCTTCGCTCCAGCGGCGCGCGGCTGCGTCTGGCGAGCCGGTCCGGGACTGCACCGGCCGGCACCCAGTCGGTACAATTCGATTGGAGCGACCCCAAAACATTCGAGGAAGCGTTGGTGGATGTGGAACGTATCTATATCCTCGCGCCCGTGGGGCACAATTCGCCGATCGACCTTGTCGCCCCTTTCATCGACAAGGCCCTTGCGATGGACGCAAAGCGCTTTGTTCTGCTGTCCTCCACCCAACTTCAGGAAGGTGGCCCCGCCATGGGCCAGATCCACGCCTACTTGCGAAAGGTCGCACCGGAATGGGCCGTTTTGCGCCCATCCTGGTTCATGCAGAACTTCATCAACGAACCGCACCTTTCGTCGATCAACAACGAAAACGCAATCTACTCGGCCACTGGGGATGGGCGGGTTCCGTTCGTATCTGTCGATGACATCGCCGGGGTCGGCGCGCACATATTGCTGCAGGCAGACGCGCCCGAGCATGATCTTCCGATTACCGGGCCCGAATTGTTGAGCTATGATGATGTTGCTTCGCAGATCAGCCGTGCAGCCGGAAGAATCGTGCGACATGTCCGGTTGACGGTGGAAGAGCTGGCAGAGCGACATCAACGATTTGGACTGCCGGCCGATTATGCGCAGACACTTGCCGGCCTTGATGCCATCATTGCTGCAAGGCGGGAAGAAAAGTTGTCCGGCGTGGTCGAGGCCAACACCGGACGCCCGGGCGTTTCCTTCGCTAGCTTTGCGGAAGAGCACGCGGCGATCTGGCGCTGAGAAACACGCGAAACTGTTTCTGGCCCTAAAGCCACCTAGACAGTGCCAGTGTAGTTATCGCGGAAATCCTAAGATTTGCGACAAAACCACTGGCACTGATATTTCAGGGAATATCTTCTCGCAAAGTCAGGTACAAAAGTCGGCCCTTTGAGATCGACTTTTCTGACATCGAATAGCCGCTTCATCCTCTACCAGCCTGAAAGCGGACAGTATCCTCCTCCACTTGCCGTAATCCCGATCCGCAGGGTGCCGCCAGCGCATCAACGCAAATGCGGCACGCTACAGGCTGCCGACTGCCCTCCATGGTTCGCTTAATTCCGGGGTCTTTTGGCCCCGGAAACCACCAGAACCAAGGAGGATTCCATGTGCGCAGAGCGCCGCCGCGCCCGCAAGGGACGACCGCGACAGTCGATCCCCGAACCACTTCCCGATGATCTGTTCGATTACGCCGACGATCCCACGCCGGACGGCCGGGTACGAGCTGCCGACGCGCCCCTTCTTGGCCCGGACGGCCAGAGGATGCGCGTCACCGACGATTGGCCCGATGATGTTCCTGTCACCGAGGCCGAGATTGACGTGTTCGAGCGTTGGTTCGGCGATGTGTTCGACGAACTCTTGAACCCGAGAAAGCCGGATGACAGCTTGCATTTCCTATCACAAATTGATAGGAAAAAGATGTGAGCGCGGATCGTGATCCGAGCCTCGACACGCTTCTGGACCTCGACGGACAGATGCTCTTTGTCGATCCCGAAGGCGGCTATTGGGTGAAGTTTGTCGTCACCCGCGTTCCGGCCTCGCCGGAAAAACCGCACGGCCTCGATTATTCGCTCACGCTTCACGGGCCTTCGGGCGAACGGCTGGTCGGCTTCGATAACGCCCATCCGGTCGGCCGAGGCAGGAGGGGCGAGCCGATGGACCATAGGCATCGTCTCCAGACCGTGAAGCCCAACGCCTACGAGGATGCGGCCACGCTGTTGGCCGACTTCTGGCAGGCGGCAGACGCGGTTTTGAAGGAGCGAGGTGCCCTATGACCACATTGAAAGTCGGGATTGCCGACTACGAGGAAATGAAGGCCCGCACCATGCGGATCGCGCGTGGCGAGGAAAAGCCCGCTCCCGGCGATCCGAAGGTGTGGTTCACATCGACCGAATCCTTCGCCAAGGTGCTGTCGGCCGGCAACCGCGAACTGCTGCGCATCATCGCCGAGAAGGCCCCGGCATCACTGGAGGAACTGGCAGAAATCACCGGCCGGGCCGGCTCCAATCTGTCACGCACCCTGAAAACAATGGAAAGCTACGGCCTTGTGCGGCTTGAACCGGGGCATGGACGCAAGCTCGCGCCCAAGGTGGTGCATGACCGCGTGGAGCTGGCGTTGCCCCTGATCGACCGCCCCAAGGCGAAGAAATCTATGGGAGGCCGACCATGAACATTCACAGCCCAACCACTACCGCCCGCGCCGCCCTCTACCTACGCGTTTCGACTGCCCGGCAGGCCGAACATGACATTTCCATTCCCGACCAGAAGCGGCAGGGCGAAGCCTATTGCGAGCAACGCGGCTACCAGCTCGTTGAAACCTATGTCGAGCCGGGCGCAACCGCCACCAACGACAAGCGCCCCGAGTTCCAACGCATGATAGAGGCGGGAACGTCCAAGCCCGCCCCCTTTGATATTGTCGTGGTACATAGCTTCTCGCGTTTCTTCCGCGATCATTTCGAGATGGAGTTCTACGTCAGGAAACTTGCCAAGAATGGCGTCAAGCTCGTGTCCATTACGCAGGAGATGGGCGACGATCCCATGCACCAGATGATGCGGCAGATCATGGCACTGTTCGACGAATACCAGTCGAAGGAGAACGCCAAGCACGTCCTGCGCGCCATGAACGAGAACACCCGGCAAGGCTTCTGGAACGGCGCACGGCCACCCATCGGTTACCGCATCGTTGCGGCCGAGCAGCGGGGGGCGAAGATCAAGAAGAAGCTGGAGATCGATCCGCTGCACGCCGACACCGTGCGACTGATCTATCGGCTCTATCTCGAAGGTGACGGCACGTCCGGCGCAATGGGCGTCAAGGCTATTGCTACTTATCTCAATGAGCGTCGCTTCTTCACCCGCGACGGTGGTAAATGGGGCTTGGCTCAAATCCACGCCATCCTGACCCGCACCACCTATATCGGGGAACACAGGTTCAACACACGCTCGCACAAGGACCGGGAGAAGAAGCCGGAGAGCGAGGTCGCCATCATGGCTGTACCGCCCCTGATCGAGCGCGAGATATTCGATGCGGTTCAAGCGCGTTTGAAGTCGCGCGATCCTTTGGTGACGCCCGCGCGCGTCTCCAGTGGCCCCACGCTGCTCACAGGCATTTGCTTCTGCGCCAAATGCGGGGGAGCGATGACGTTGCGCACCGGCCAAGGCAGCACGGGAGCGACATACCGCTATTACACCTGCTCGACTAAGGCGCGGCAGGGCAAGACCGGCTGCAAGGGCCGCACGATCCCGATGCATAAGCTTGACCACCTTGTCGCCGATCATATCCGGGATCGGCTTCTCCAGCCCAAGCGACTGGAAACTGTCCTCGCCAGCGTCATCGACCGGCGACAGGAGCGCGCGGAGCGTCGCCGCGAGCATCTTGCCGAGCTTAACAGGCGAATCACGGAAACCGACCAGCGGCTTGGCCGTCTCTTTGACGCCATCGAAGCAGGCATGGTGGACAAGGATGACGCCATGGCGAAGGAGCGTATGACGAGCCTAAAGGCGTTGCGGGATCAGGCCGCCGCCGACGCCGAGCGCACTCAGCTTGCACTCGACAGTTCAGGCAATCAGGGCGTCAGCCCCGACATGCTCAAGGGGTTCGCCCGCAAGGCCCGCGAACGAATACGGCTCGACGATGGCGGCTACCGCCGCGACCATCTGCGCGCGCTGGCGCAGCGCGTCGAGGTTGCAGACGACGAGGTTCGCATCATGGGATCGAAGTCGGAATTGCTGCGAACGCTGGTCGCCGCTTCTAGCGTAGAAACGGCGGCATTCGGCGTTCAGAGTTCTGTACTGAAATGGCGCGCCCCTCCGCAGTCAAACCCGCCAGCTTGCTGCGCTCGCGGGCGTTGGGGCTCGGCTCCTCCCAGCAGCGAGTGCAAAAGCCGAAGCGGCCGGGAATGAACCAGAAGGGCCGCCCTTCCGGCGCCAGAAAGCCCTCTTCCGTGACGGTCACCGGTTGCGGAATGCGTTTCCTGCGATTGGCGCGTGAGCGCAGGATGCCGTTGCGCTCCTCGGTCCAGGTCTCCGGCAAGGTCTCCACGTCACCATCGAAGCGATAATCGTCGTCGCCCTCGGTCATGGGCGTGAGATAGCCGGCCTGGTCGATGGCATCCTCGTCTTCGAGCGGCGTCTCATCGATGCTGCGCGGCAGGAAGACCGTGCGGTCCTGCTGCAGCGTCTGGGTGACCACATGGTATTCCTGCCCGCACTCGCGGCAGAAGCGGGTGGGATAGAGACGCACGCCCGGCGCCTTGGGGTCCTCGAGCTGACCATCCAGCAACACACGCCGCGGCGGCGGTTTCAGCGTGGTGTAGACCTCCCCCGCACCGGAGATGAAGCGGTGCAGCTTGAAGGCCAGAAAGGCCTGCTCGCTCTCGCCACCACGCTGGTGCTCGGGCAGGCTGACCTGGGTGAGGAACCGGGCAAGCTCCTCGCTGCAGACCTCCACGTCCAGCTTGCTGGCGTCCGCGAGCTTCTGCGCCGCCTCGCCAAAGGGAATGGGCGGGCGCCGCGTCAAGATGAGCCCATCGTCCAACCCCAGCGCCAGCTCCACCCAGACCGCAAGCGGGTGATGCTTCAGCTCGTCATTGGTCAGATGCTCGGGCAAGGGCGCGGCCAGCACCTCCGGCAGCCGGGGCGTCACGCTGTCCAGAGACAGCTCGTCGTGCGTTGCCCGCTGGAGAGACTCGTCGATCACCGCATCAGCCCCCACGGGCACACCGAAGAGCCGGGATGCCACCTCGGCAACGGCACGGGCGCGGCTCTCCTCGCTGCCTTCGCTGGCCATGGTGGCCGAGGTGCCGATGCAGATTGGCGCGCGATCGGGCGTGCAACGCGCGCGCAAGCGGCGGACAAGGATCGCGACATCGGCGCCCTGTCGCCCGCGGTAGGTGTGGAGCTCATCCAAGACGATGAACTCCAGGCCCTTGGCGTTCTCCACCACGTGCTTGTCGACCTCGTCCTGCCGCGTCAGCAGCAGCTCGGCCATCATGAAGTTGGTGAGCAGGATGTCCGGCGGGTCTTTTGCGATCGCCTTGCGTTCGTCCTGACTCTCCTGGCCCGTGTAACGCTTGACCGTGGGCTGAAGGTCCTCCGGCAGGCCGGACTGGCTAATGAACTTGGTGATCTCCTCGATCTGGCTGTTGGCTAGGGCGTTCATTGGGTAGACGATGATCGCGCGCGTGCGCTTCCCCTGCCCCGCCTTGCGCGCCCGGACGATGGCATCGACGATGGGAATGAAGAAACAGAGCGACTTGCCGGAGCCTGTGCCCGTGGTGACCACGTAACTGTCCCCGGCCTGCGCCTTGGAAAGCGCCTGGCCCTGGTGGACGTGCAAGCGCAATGGCCCATTGCTGAAGCGGAAGATGCTGGCCGTCGCCTCGTCCAACGTCCCGTCCGCTACAAGGCCTTCAACCCACGGCCCAGGCTGATAGCGCGGGTTGAGCGACAGCAGTGCATCCGGCCAGAAACGACCCTCGGCATACTCCCGCTTGATGGCGGCGTCGAGATCGGGCGCGTGGATCGTGCTGAAAGAGCGCGAAAAACGCTCATAGTTGTCAATCAAATGCCGATCGAACTGAAACGCCCGCATCACACGCCCTCCCCACGCACCGCCTTCTTGGCAGCAGAGTGGTTGCTCACCGGGCGTTGCTCAACCACAAGGCGGGAAATAGGCGAACACGCAAATAGCATCACGCATTATCAGACGGGCGATCTTCGCGGGGAGCAGAACACCGAAGCCAAGGGACAACGGGCGTGGTTCTAAAACAAACCCTATGCAATCAGAATTTGGCTGCACACCCAAGAGTTCGTGTCCTAGAGTGATCAACTGTGAGGCGCATTGCGACGCCTGGAAACGAGGTCCATAGATTGATCAAAATTCTCCATACAGCCGACGTCCACCTCGACTCACCGCTGAAGTCGCTCGCCTTGCGGGACGAAGAGTTGCGCAGCCGGGTGCAGACGGCGACGCGCACCGCTTTCTCGCGCATCGTGGATGCTGCGCTCGCCGAGGGTGTCTCCGCACTTCTGATCGCGGGCGACCTGTTCGACGGTGCCGAACGCAGCGCACGCACTGCGGCATTCCTCACGTCTGAGCTTGATCGCCTGCGGGCGCGCGGCATTCAGGTGTTCTACGTCAAGGGCAACCACGATGCCGAGAACCCGATAACCGGTGAACTCAGTCTGCCCGATAACGTGCACGTTTTCGACGGGCGCGGAGGCAAGGTCCAGCTTGCGGATGATGTTTGGATACACGGCGTCAGCTTTGGCGGACGCCAGGCAATGGACAGCCTGCTTCCCAAGTATCCAGCGCCAGTCGCCGGTGCCGTAAATATCGGCGTGCTCCACACCTCGCTGACAGGCGCGAAGGGTCACGACCCCTATGCTCCCTGCTCGGTGGGTGACCTGCGCGCGCACGGTTTCGACTACTGGGCGCTGGGCCATGTGCACCGTCGTCAGATCCATTCGGAAGCCCCCTGGATCGTTATGCCCGGAACGCCCCAAGGCCGCGATATTGGCGATGCAGGACCGAAATCCGCCACGCTCATAACCATTGATCAGCAGATAAGGATTGAGGAAGTCCCAACCTCTGTCATCGAATTCGTTGAAGTCGAGCTTTCGGCATCGGAAGCCGATGCCGATGACGCGCTCCGCGATCTGATGCGCGCGCGACTGCGCGAACTCAGCGAAAGCTTGACCTCCGATCTCGGCATCGTGCGCCTGGTGCTCACCGGAGACACGGAACGCCGTTGGCAGATATTGCGCGATCGGGATGTCTGGACCGAAACCGCCGCTCGGATCGCCCGCGAGACCGACCGGCTCTGGCTGGACAAGCTCGTGATCGACTTGTCTGACAGCAAAGCTCCAAGCCAGGGCGCAACCGACGAGCTGGCCCGGATCATGGAAGCCATCCGGCAAGAGCCCGGATTTGCCCAGCGGTGCAGCGGAACCCTGGAAGAGGTGCTCGGTGAACTGCCGCCACAGCAGCGAAAAGCGCTGGCGCCAGACGAACAGGCGCTGACGACGCTGAGCGAACGTCTTTCCGAGAACGGCGCGAAGCGGGTGCTGGCCCGCATGAAAGGCAGTGCCGACTGATGCGAATAAACGAGCTTTCTTTCGACCTCTTTGGACATTTTTCCGCCAAGTCCTTTAATTTCGGTAAAGGCGGACAATCGGATTTTCACATCATCCACGGCCCGAACGAGTCCGGGAAGACAACAACCATGGAGGGTTTTCTTCGGCTACTCTATGGCTTCCCACTTCGCGAGCCATACGACTTCAAGCACCAACGCAAGAACCTCTGCGTAAGTGGCGTCCTGGAAATGGAGGGCCCGGCAACTCGCTTCAAACGCCTGTCGACGCGCGCCGCCAATCTCTTGGATGCGTCGGGCAAGCCAGTTCCGGAGCAGGCGCTTGCTGCGCACCTCGGGGGCCTCTCTGAGGAGGATTACCGCAGTCTTCTCTGCCTTGACGACGACACCATCGAAAAGGGCGGCGAGGATATAGCCAATGCCCGCGGTGACATCGGGCGCTTGTTGTTCTCTGCGGCGGCCGGCATCTCCGATCTCAACGCGGTGCTCGAGCAGATTCGAGACGAGACCCAGACCCTCTACCGCAAGCGCGCAAGCACCACCCGCCTCGCCGAACTGAAGCGGGAGCTGCGCGCGGTCGAGGAGCGGATTCGAGACACGGATGTGTCAGCCAGCGCCTTGCGCAAGCTGAAGCTCACCTTTCAAGCGGCGGAACGTGAAGAAGCGGCTGCCAGAAAGGAGCGCGACAGGCTGCGCCGCCAGAGAGCGGAGGTCGCCGCCCTCAGCCGATCTCTGCCACTCCTTACAGAGCATGACCGCCTGGCGGAGGAAATCGCGGGCTACACCGATTATCCGGAACGGATCGACATCAATCCCGAGGATCTCATCACGCTGAAGACGGATCAGGTGAAACTCGAGGCAGAGATTGCCCGACTGAAGAGCGAGGTTCACGCAGCAGAGACGGAGTTCGCGGAGATCGAGGTGGACGCCGAACAACTGTCGCTCGGTGACGCGTTGGACAGGCTCGATGAACTGCGCAGCCGCATGACCACGGCGGGCCTGGATCTTCCGCGCCGCAAGCGGACGCTCGAAGAGGCTCAATCGGACATGATCCGGACAGCGCGGGAGCTGGGCACGAGCGATGACGCCTGCCTGAGCGGCCTTGTGCGAACCGCCGTCGATATCGAGACGCTTGAGAAAGCCCGGGAAGCCATGCGCGACGCCGCCTCGGCACGCGAGGCGGAGCAGCGGGAAGTCGCCGCCTTGCAGCAGCAGGTCGAAGCGGCCCGGAAAGCATGTAACGCGCTATCGTCCAAGGCACCGCGACAAAGCGGTCTGATCGAGCTGCTCGCCCGATACGAAGTCGATAGCTTGGCGGCGGCCTTTGCGAAAGCACATGCCTCGCTGGCGGGCGCCGAAGAACAGCTCGAGGAAGCGCTGGCAGCGCTCTCCACTCCAGACGCGGCTTTCACACGAGTGCCTGCCTGCCCAATGGATCCGGCCACAGCGCAGGAGCTCGCCGAGGAGCATACCCGTCTGACGGAAGAAGCGAACCGGGCCAGCGATGCCCTGGCGCGCTATCGCGAAGAGGAAAAGGTCAAATCCAGTCAGATCGCCGACCTCGAGGCGAGCATGGGCGTTGCCGGCGAGGAAGATGCCGAGGCGGCGCGGAATCTGCGCGACTCCCTGTGGCGAGCCCATCGCGAAACCCTCACCATCGAAAGTGCGGACGCCTTTGAACCGGCGATGGCAAGGGTCGACGACATCGCAGCGTCTCGGTTCGGGCATGCACGCGAGCTCGGCCAACTGCGGCAGTTGAAGCAGGCTCACATAGAGGCTGAAACGCGCGTTGCCGGCGCCGACGACCATCTCAATGACCTCAAGAAACACCTGGGCGAACTTGAGGAACGCGCAGCCGAGGCCGGGAAGGCCGTCGGCCTCCGGGACATGACGCCTTCCAAATTGGCGCACTGGTCGGAGAAGCACCGCTCAGCGCAGGAAGTCCAGCGAAAGCTCGATCAGCTGACCCGACAGCACCAGCCCGTGCTGGACAAGGCCGATGGGCTGCTGAAGGCGTTGTGTCCTCTGCTTGAACTGGAGGCGCCCTCCTTCGACAGTGCCGTGGCCGCAGCCCGGCGTCTGGCGGACGCGGAGCGCACACATCGCGAGGAGGTCCGATCGGCCTCGGATACGCTGGCCAATCTGGAAAGCAATCTGGAGCGCCGCCAGGCCGCGCTTGCAGATCTGACTGCGGCGGCAAGCGAGGCGGCCGCGGCCTGGGCAGAGGCGGTCGAAAGCATGTTCGACGGCGCACTCGATCCCGACGTGTTGAGCGCTGCGCTTGCAAAGCTGCGCGATCTGCGCGAGCAGGATGAGCGGCGACGGCAGGCGGAGCGGCAGGTTTCAGCCATGGAGGGCGATCAACGCCAGTTCACCGAAGCCATGGAGGAACTGGGCGGCCAGCACGGCATTGCGTGTGATGACCCGCTGGAAACCTTTGCCCGACTGCAGGGCCTTGCGGCGCGGGCCGCGAGCGACCGGGACCGCTCGGCCCAGCTTGCCGAAAGAATCGCAACGGACTCCGAGCGCCTGCAGCAGGCGCAACGTCAGCGACAGGACATAGACAGGCACGTTCGCGAATACGGCACTCTGTTTCCGGACAGCGTCGACACCAGCACGCTGGATGCCCTGCGCGTAGCGGTCGGAAAGGCGGTCGAGATCATTGAGGCGCGCAAACACACGGCCAGCCTCGGCAATCAGATCCTGTCAGAGCTCTCCGTCGCCGACATGGATGCGGCCCGCGAACGCCTCCAGGATACGACCCTTGCGGAACTGGAGGGGCGGGCCGCTTCACTCGAAACGGATCTGGAACGCGCGGAGACACACCTTTCCGAAACGACGGTGGCACGCGCGACCGCAGCGCATGAACTGGCAGCGGTCACCGGCGACGCGGATGTGGCCGCCCTCGTCGAGCGCAAAGCAACGCTGCAGCTACAGATCGAAGAGACGGCCCTTGAGTACCTCGAGCTCGACCTTGGTCTTGCCCTCGCGGAGGAGGCCATTCGCCGCTATCGCGACAAGCATCGCAGCGAGATGATGGAAGCAACCGAACGTGCATTCTCCGAACTCACCAACGGCGCTTATGAACGTCTGACGACGCAGCCCAAGGACGCTTCGGAAATCCTGCTCGCGATGGACGCAAGCGG
The DNA here is from genome assembly GCF_029222965.1 of Aquibaculum arenosum. Taxonomy (GTDB): domain Bacteria; phylum Pseudomonadota; class Alphaproteobacteria; order Kiloniellales; family DSM-21159; genus Aquibaculum; species Aquibaculum arenosum. Next base: position 23,102 of record NZ_JARHUD010000002.1, read on the forward strand.
CACGGCCAAACAGGTCGGCGACATGTCAAAGGGCACGCGGTTTCAGCTCTATCTCGCGCTGCGTGCCGCGGCCTACGAACAAATGGTGTCCCAGGGCATTCGCCTGCCCTTCTTCTGCGACGACGTGTTCGAAACCTTCGACGAGGACAGAACCCGCGCTGCCTGCATCTTGATGGAACGGATCGGTCGATCCGGCCAGGCCATCTACCTGACTCACCATCGTCACGTGGTCGATATCGCCCGGGAGGTGTGCAGCGTCCAGCCGACCGTGCACACGCTGTAGCGGCCGGCTGGTCTCACCCGTGCTTCCTGTACTGCCACTCCGGCGGGCTGCGGTGGTTGAAGTAGTGGTTGCCCAGCAGGTCGCATTCCCACTCGTAGCGGCAGTTCTTCGAGAAGGGCGACCTACCTTTCTTGTAGAAGATCGACAAGCCCTCGATGTGGCGAAAGGTCTTGAGGTGCTGGGCGACGCGTTTGCGGATGAGATCGCTTTCGCCGAAGTAGAGGAAATCACCGAGCGCCGGGTCGAAGAGACCGTAGACTCCCGGCGCCTGCGGCAGGCTGGTCAGCGCCTCGTCCGCTGCAACGCTGCCGCTCCACCAGGGTGCCTCGGCGATCGGACCATCGGTCCAGAGCAGCGGCGCCTGCTTGTCGGAAATGACGGATGCCAACTCATCGGCTGACAGCGGCTCGGTCTTGCGGCCTCGCCGTCCTTTTGCCTTCGCGCCGATCCAGGTTGGCGTCGGCGCGCGGAATCCGGGATAGAAGCGCGCATAGTTGATCGGCGTCGAGCGCCCGGTCTGAACGCGGTGCAGCCAGAGGAGCAGGTCCTCATGCCCGCGCAGGTGCCGCTTGTCGCCCGGCAGGGAGGCGCAGGAGAACTCGAAGCTCTTGCCGTCGCGCGTGAGCAGGAGCCAGAAGTAGGCTGCGGCCACGTGCGGATCGGCGAAGGGGCCGCCTTCCCGCGCCAACTCGCTGCGCAGCGTGCCCAGGCGGGTGCGCAGGCTTCGCGATGTTTGACCGAGGTAGCTCAAGCACGTCCCGCCGGTTTCACGAATGCGGTACACACCCGGGCCATGGGGCGCAAAGGCCTTGATTTGGCTCCTGTCCAAAGGCTGCCAGTCGCTCCACTCCAGACCGCCCCAGCCCGGGGCGCTCACGCCGCCCCAGCGCTGGATCAACGACCGGCGAAAGGCGGCGAGCGTCCCCTGTCCGCTCACGCGAACCACCGGATGAGGGCCTTCCCCGGCAGGCTCGCCGTCCACAGCGGTGCCTTTTCGAGGGCCTTGCGGCGCTGCGCCTCGCCCAGATGGCGTCTTGGCACCTTCCTGGCGGCGAGAGTGGTCCTCTCACTGGCGGGCAGGCGTTCGAAGTGTGAGGCGCCGACCGCCAGGCCGCCATGCAGCGCGGCCGAGCAGGTCGCCACGCCGTGGCGTTGCCACATACCGCGCCCGGACCCGGCTCCTGACCTGGGAAAGCTGTGGATTGCGGCCAGGCCCACCGTGAAGCCCCCGTCCTCGATCAGGTCTTGCCACCGCAACAGAGCGGCATCGCAGCGCGCGTCGAACCGGGGTGTTCCCGCACTGCTGTGTTCAGCCGGGCCACCGATGTGCTTGATCTTCGCCATGCGCGCCCTGTTCGCCTGGTAGGGCTCCGACACGCCGAACATGTCGTAGCAGGCGCACAGCAGCGCGCGCTGCCCGCTCACCAGCGTGATGCCGCGTTCGCGGGCCGCAAAATCGCTTTCATAGACGACGAGCTGCTCGGCCTCCGCGTCGGTGGGGAAAATTTTCCGCCCGAGACCGGCGACACCTTCGAGCGTCCAGGCCACGCACCACTGATCGAGGAGCGTCGACTGCCGGCGGGCGCCATCGATGCCCACGACCAGATAGGTGCCCTCCGGCAACTTCTCCGCCGCCTCGCGGCAGTCGGCAGCAAAGGGCGCCGCCTCCAGGGCCGCGCGGCGGGTGGCGAAATCCGCCGCCTCGATCCGCTCGGGCAGGTAGAAGTAGCCGCCCGGCAGCAGGACGGCGTCGGCGTGCCGTCCGGTTTCCCCCTGCTGCGCCGTGATTGCGGCGACGATCCGCTCAAGCAGCCGGGCGCGCGCCGTGTTCGTGCGCGCCTGCGTGGCCGGTTCGCCTGCGACGCAGACCGAAGCGATCAAGGCTTCGCCGTCCACGCCAAACGTGCTTTTCCTGCTCATGCCTGCCTCCCCCGGGGCTGTGGTATCTGTTGCGTCGAGGTTCAGGCCTCGATCAGGTCAAACAGCCAATCCGCTGCCTGCCAGTCTTGCTCGCGATGCGCGAAGTGATCGAGGCGCAACAGACGCACGCCGTTGTCCACCGCCCTGATATCCCGGACGGCATCGAAGAGCGCACGATGCTCGTCCCGATGGGGCGGATCATTGTCCTTGCAGTTCCGTTCGCGGGACAGCCGCTGCCATGCCGCCACGTCGAAATGCAGCCGCTCGGCGTAGTCGCCGTAGTCCTCGAAGGACAGGGCCCGCGGCACGGTGAAGTGCTGCGCCTCATCGTACTCGATGATGATATTCGCCTTGGGAAGGTAGAAATCGACGTGAACCGCGCGCTTGCGCAGGTGGCAGTTCGCATGCCCGCGGTGGTGCTGCAGCCGCTCCTTGATCCGCTTCAAGGTCGGATGCGAATCAAGCTCCTTCGTCATCCAGGAGAAGGCGACCTCCGACTGGCAGACTCCGTATCGCGCCTGCAACGCCGCGCGTAGGTTTTGCTTGGCAACCTTCGCAGTTTGTTTTGCCATCGTCCCCACTCCCCCGCTTTGTACTGTTCACCCCGGCGGCAGGCGCCCACATTCGTGCAACGCCGACCCACCAGGATCAGGTGCGAGGCCGTTCCGGCAGCAGGCCGAACACACTGCCGGCAATCCAGGAAGCAAACATGAGGACCAGGATGGTGCACACGAAGATGCAAACGAGCATCACGAGCGTATTCAGAATCTGCCACATCGCCCTTTCCTCCCTTGCCTCTGTGATACCGACGGCAGGGCGGGCCGCCCCTCCCAATCCCACCAGGGCTCTGATGAGCCCTGCCGGTCACGCGCAAATCTGCACGACAGAATAACACCCAAACGTGCAGATGCACTTGCTAATTCACCGCCTCTTCCGCCCTGAACCTGAAGCGATAATGCGCCAACGGTAGTTCGATCATACGCCTTGCTCCCCTCCCCCAGAACTTCCCGACCTTCGCGCACCCTGAGGCCACCGCGCAACGCAGGAGTTGAAGTGCCTGAACCATTACAGTCAGTATGACAGCATGCGATACGAGAGATCATTACAGGTGCTTCGCCTTGCCCTAGCAATGCGCCGGTCGGCAATCGGAGTGACCCTCGACGACATTTGCGAGATGTTCGAGGTGACCGAGCGCACGGCCCATCGCTTGCGTAATGCGGTCGTCGAACTCTTCCCGCAGGTGGAAAGCCGTCTGGGCGATGATCGCAAGCGCTATTGGCGGCTGCCGCAGTCCACCGCCGAGCTCCTTGTGGATGTCACTGCGGACGAAGTGGCCGCACTGGAAACATGCCGCCGTTTGCTTGCGCTCAATGGCTACGGCGAGATAGCGACGCAACTTGAAGGCTTGACCGAGAAGGTGACAGCGCTGATTGCCCCTTCCGTGACGCGCCGCCTCGAGCCAGATGTCGAAGCGGTCCTAGAGGCCGAAGGCGTCGCCATCCGCCCTGGCCCGAGGCCAGGGCGCAACCCGGCTGTCATCGATTCACTGCGCCAAGCGATAAAGGGCTGCCAGATGGTCCGGTTGTTCTACAATTACCGCGGGCGCGAAGAGAGTGCAGAAATCGAAGTGGAACCCTATGGCATTCTGTTTGGGAGCCGCCACTATCTGGTGGCTCATCGGCGCGGGCGCCAAGACCCTTACCTTCGCATGTACAGCTTGCCAGAGATTCAGCGGGCAACGGTATTAAACAAGGCATTTGAGCGAGACGCTTCTGTGTCGCTACAAGCCTTCGCAGACCGCTCCTTCGGCATCTTTCAGGAGGCACCCCGTCGGGTGATCTGGCGTTTTTCTGGGCCAGCTGTGCGGGATGCTCGTCACTTCCTGTTCCACCCGCAGCAGCAAGTCGAGGAACTTCCCGACGGGCGCCTGCAAGTTAGCTTTGAGGCAGGCGGTTTGCTGGAAATGTGCTGGCACCTCTTTACCTGGGGGCCATCTGTCGAGGTGGTCGAACCAGCGGAACTGCGCGAACTCTACCGGCACTGCCTGGACCAGGGCGGCGCCCCCCCAAGCCTCCCCGGGCAAGAGGTGTAGATAGGCACCTTCTCCTCCGGCCCCGGTTAGATGACCGTTTCTGTCAGGTGGTTGTGCTTGAGTGGCGGCAACACTCATTGGGGGATGCCGCTAGATGAAGTTTCACCTCATTGCCAGGACGGCGAGCGGCCTGGTTCTTTCGTTGTTTCTGGTCGGCTGCATGAGCCCATCACAGCACGCGGCTGAAGTAGCCGCGGCGCGTGGAGAGGGTGACCGTCTGACCGTTGGCACGGTGCAGCGCGAGATTCGTGTAGGAATGACAAGCGCTGAGGTCATCGATGTACTCGGCGCACCCAACATCGTCTCCACCGACGAACGTCGTCGCGAGCAATGGGTGTACGACCGCATTGCCACTGAGACGGCCTACTCCACCAGCAGCGGCGGCATAAACGCGCTTGTCCTAGGAGGGGCTGCGGGTGGTGCATCCCTTGGAGGCGGCGGCATCGGCCTGGGCGGCAGTCGCTCCGCTGGAGCCGCCTCGCGGTCTCAACGTGCGCTGACCATCGTCGTCAAGTTCGACGAGTCTCAGCGTGTACGCGACTTCGCCTATCGAACCTCAAGCTTCTGAGGCCGACCATGCACAAGCTTTTCGTCGTCCCGGCGGCAGCTCTGCTGCTGCTCGGCGCCACTGCCTGCCAACCCGGCATTCCGAAGGAAGCGCTACAGCTCAGTAGAGAATCCCTTGAACAACGTGAAATGCAAACTCGGCGCTTCGAGACGACGGATGAGACACTTTTGCTCTCCGCAAGCGCAGGAGTGCTGCAGGATCTGGGATACAGCATCGACAACAGCGACACCGATGCCGGTCTGATCTTTGCCACAAAAGACCGCGACGCGACCGAAGCTGGGCAGGTGGCGGGTGCTATTCTCGTGGCCGCGCTCTTCGGGGCGATGCCAGCGGTCGACAACAACCAAAAGATTCGGGTCAGTCTGGTAACTCGGCCGATCGAGCAAAAGGCCGCTACCGCCGTGCGCGTGACCTTCCAACGGATGGTCTGGAATACCCACGGTCAGCTCTCAAAGATCGAGGGACTCGAGGAACCGGAACTCTACCAACAGTTCTTCGAAAAGCTCTCGCAGAGCGTGTTCCTTACAGCACACGAGATTTGAACGCGCGCCTCCTGACCGCGCCCCTGAAAGGATACCCATGCGCCGCCTTCTTCTCCTTGCTTTGGTCGCAGCCGCTCTGAGTGCCTGCCAGACCGATAGCCGTCGCCAGGCTCTTGCCACTTCCGCTTCCGCTGTCGAACTGCGCAGCTATCAGAGCCGTGCCTTCGACACCACCGACCGCGAGCAGACCCTCCGCAGCGTGATCGCCACGCTCCAGGATCTGTCCTTCGTGGTTGATAACGCCAACGCCATGCTGGGCAGTGTCAGCGCGACGAAGCTGGATGGCTACGCATTGCGCATGACCGTCACCCTGCGCCCACGAGGAGAATCTCAAACTCTGGTCCGCGCTTCAGCCCAGTACAATCTCACACCCGTCGAAGACGCCCTACCCTACCAGCAGTTCTTCGATGCGTTGGAGCAAGCTATGTTCCTCACGGCGCACGAAGTGGATTGAGGCCTCGGCCTCCCGCGGGCTTTGCGGGCGAGTCAGCCGAAGGCGAGCTCGTGGGATGCGTTCGCTCAAGCCAGCATTCTTTAGCGCTGAGCGAAACAGCTAATCAGCAAACAGTGCGCAGTTTATGGTGGGATGCCCCTCGCAGTAGGGGCGGCCACGCCTCAATCCTCCGGCCAAGTAGGCAGTTTGAAACAACGCCAGCGGGCCAGCCCTACACAATGTTTTGAAACGCTACCTATGCCTCAACACGGGGCTGCCACCGCATCTCAGCGCCTTGCAGGCAGCGCGCGCATGTTCCCAGGGAAATATAGTCCATTGCCCTGCCTTTCGCCTCCCCGCTCATGCCGCACCTCCCCTCCCCACGGAGAGGAACGCATCGTCAGGCAGCGCGAGTTTTAACCCGATTTCAACCTTATGTGTGCATCTGTCTTCCTGGTGCGAAGTGATCGCCCATTAGACCAAGCGCGCTTCGTTCAACCATAACGTCCACTATTCAAAGGAAGGAATTGTCATGACCAAAAAGCTTATTTTTCTTGAACCCGATACATCCGAACCCCTCCGGCGCATCAGCGCGAGAGTGCCCGACAGCCTCTACCAAAGGTTCCAGGCCGCCCAGAAGTTGGCCGCAGAATCCGGCCTCGAACTGAGCATCACCCAGGTGGTGCGAAAGGGCCTGCTGGCCGCCTGCGACGAGGCGGAACAGGTCTGCCGGACCGATGAGGGCGGAAAGCAATAGCTCTCGATCCACGGCCCATCGATGCTCCATTACGCGACCGGATGCCCTCCTCAGGTGCCCGGTCGTTTTCCTTTCTGAAACCCTTCCGTTCTTCCCTCACGCCTTCCCTCACTGTCGATGTCAGGCGAGAAAAGTCACTCCGATAAATCTACCCCACCAATGGGAAACACCTGCCGCCTGACGGCGGCGGGCGGGACGCGCGCTTGCGCTCGTTGGTTGCGCCACGCTTTCCCGCCCAGGGCAATACTTCTACTCCGCAGCTCTTCTCAATGCTGGCCATCTCCAATGTGCGCGCCAAAGGTCTCCTGGTCTTTTCCCTCTGGAAAGCCATGAACTTGAAAGCGGCTTCCCGCGCTCCTCAATTCTGCGCGCTTCCCATTCCTCGAAAACGTTAACTCGCTTTTAACCCGGCAGCCTCACTTCATCTCAGGACAGCCGTTGGTAGCCAGCCATGCCCTTTGTTCCACAAAGCGCAAGCTGGCCAGGGGGCGGAGCCCCCGTGGACCCCCATAACGGCGACTAACAACGAGCAAGGGAGACTGCCTTATGAGACACGACGAAATCATCCGTTTCCGCATCAGCGCCGCCCTCAAGCAGGAACTTGAGGCTGCCGCCCGGGCGGCCGACGAGCCGCTGTCGGCTTATGTCCGCGCGGTCCTGGCCGCCCACGCCGCCTGCCGCGACGCTGACACCGAGCGCCAGCTACTCGCCGAGTTGGTGGCCCTGCGCGGCGCCGTGGGGCGGCTCGGCAACAACGCCAATCAAATTGCCCGCCGTATGAATGCGGGAGAGGCGCTTCCGGAGCAGGCGCCCGAGCGCATCGCGCGTGCTGTCGAGAACATGCAGCGGCAGGTGGCCGCAGCGCTCGACCAACGACGGGCCGCGCGGTGATCATCAAGTCCACCCGCATCCGTGCCGAAAGCGGCCCCAAGGCCGTGGCAACGCACGTGCTGCGCGGGAAGGACAACGAGCGTGTTACCCGACTTAGCGGCGCCGAGCCCCTGCTGGCCGACGCCGTAGCCGACGCCCGGGCGTGGCAGCGGCGCTATGCCCTGCGCCACTTCTCGGTGAATCCCGATGCGCCGCTGGAGCGGCGGGAGGCCGTGGCGGTGTTCCAGGCACTCGCCGAGGAGTTCGGCTTTGACCTGGAGCGCTGCCTGATTGTCGAGCACAACAAGCCCCGCGCCCGAGACACAGGCTTTGGCCGCCACTGGCACCTGCTCGTACCGGAGGTCGACCCTCTTACTGGGCACGTGCTGAGCAGTTCGCACAGTTACCTGAGACAAGAGAAGATCGCCCGCCGGGCCGAACTCAGCTTCGGACACCGCCTCACACGTGGGCGGCACAACACCGCCGTCGTTGCAGCCCTGGAGGCGGAGGGGCACCCCCATCCCGCGCAGTGTCTCGTCGAGGCTGGCTTGACCGGCGGAGCCTTAGCGCAAGCCGCGTATACCACCGACCAGCACCAGGCCGCCAAGCGCCAAGGCATCTCGCTCCCGGAAGCCCGCGCAGCAGTTAAAGTGGCCTGGGCCGCAAGCGACAGCGCCGAGACCCTGAAAGCCGCATTATCCGAGCAGAGCCTAGCCATCGCCCCCGGCGACAAGCCCGGCACCTGGATCATCACCCACAGCAACGGCCGCATCCTGGGCGCCCTGCATCGCTTCGCAGGCGTCCGCAAAGCCGCCGTTTCACAACGCATGAAAGCAGGTATCTATGAAAATCGACGTGCCACCGACGTGCCACCGCCCAAGCCGCAGACCAGGCCTGCCGAAGGCGTCCTCGCCCATCCCCTGGTCGGCACCGCCATCGGCTCCAGGCGCCAGGCCGAGGCCGTCGCCGCGCGCTGGCACCGTCTCGGCTGCCAGGCGAAAGCCAGGGACACGCACGTTCTGGTAAAGGGCCAGGACTGGCGCATTGCCGACTACGGCAACCAATGCATTCTTGAAAGGGCACACCCAGAAGCTATCGCGCTTGCATTGGCCAAAGCCCGCCGCGAATGGGGCGGTGCGGTGCTGGCCTCTGGTAGTCAGGCGTTCCTGGAACTGGCCTGGCTGGAAGCACAGCGACAGGACATCCGCTTCTCGATCAAGGGCGAGCCCGACTGGCAGCCGCCGCCGCACCTCCTGGGCCAGTGGCGCCAGGAGCAGGAGGCAGCCCAACAGCCACCGCGGGAACCGGATCCACCCCAGGCCGCATCGAACCAGCCTAAGTCGGGCCTTTGACCCCGATTGCGTAGACGTCACCAACGCCTCCAAAAAAGACGCCCGTCAACAGATTATACTTTGTAGAAGGTTTGTAGAAAAACAAAACGGCGGCCAAAGCGCCGCCGTTACGGTTCTCTAAGATCTTGATTTTCTGAGTGTATTTGGCGCGCCCGGGAAGATTCGAACTCCCAACCTTCTGATCCGTAGTCAGATGCTCTATCCAGTTGAGCTACGGGCGCCGCCGCGGTCGGTGGTGGCCCGTGGTGGGGCGTTTCCGGCCGGCTGCGAGTGTCTAACAAAAGGCCTCGCGCCTTGCAAGCGCACATCTGACGCTTTTGCGTTTAGCGGCCACGCCCCTGTTTGGAGCGTGTCAGGCGCGGTCGCGCAGGCCGGACGCGCCGCTCTTTTCGGCGCAGTGGGCGCAGCAATAGAAGCTCTCGCCCGCCTCCACGCCGTGGCCGATGATGCGGCAGTCGCAGTGGGCGCAGCGCGGTGCAGCCGTGGCAATGGCGCACTCGAAGCTGTCGAAGGTCCAGGTCTGTCCGCCCCGGCTCAGTTGAAAGGCCTTGTCGTAGTCGTTTCCGCAGTGATCGCAAACCGCCATGGTCAGCTCCTCTTGCTGGGGTTCTGTTTGCCACAACGGCCTCGGGCGCATCGTGGTTCCAGGCGGCCAGACGGCGAGTTCCGGCTGCGGGAAGCGTTGCTCTGCGTGGCGCCTTCGGTTTCAATGGCGCCAAGCGAGACCTGCAATGACAAGAAGGAGCGGCCGCGCGTGAGCCCCAGCACCCTCGACAAGAGCTTTCCCGTTTCTTGGTGGGAACTTCACCGCGATGCCAAGGCGCTGGCCTGGCGTCTGATGTCGGCCCAGCCCTTCAAGGGCATCATCGCGATCACCCGCGGTGGCCTGGTGCCGGCAGCCATTATCGCCCGCGAACTCGAGGTGCGCCTCATCGACACGCTCTGCATCGCCAGCTACGACGACCGCAGCCAGGGGGACGCGCAGGTGCTCAAGCGCATCCCGGGCGACGGCACGGGCTGGCTCATCGTCGACGATCTGGTGGACACGGGCTCCACTGCACGCGTGGTGCGCGAGATGCTGCCGAAGGCGCACTTCGCCACGATCTATGCCAAGCCGGCCGGCCGGCCCCTGGTCGACACCTTTGTGACCGAGGTCAGCCAGGACACCTGGATCCTCTTTCCCTGGGACACCGACATGCAGGCGGTTCCGCCCCTCATCAAGCGCTGAATCTCAGATCTGCCGCGATCCGCTGCCAGGCGGCGCAAGCCAGAGGACTTCCCATGCTCCTGCTCCGACGCCGAGTCTTCTCCGCCCTGCTGCTGACCCTCTCGATCTGGGTGATGTCGCCCGCTGCTCAGGCCGAGGGGCGCAGCCCCGAGGCCATGGTGGCGGCGGCCAACCCGCTGGCCGTGGAGGCCGGCGTCGAGATGCTGCGCGCCGGCGGCTCGGCGGTCGATGCCGCCATTGCGGTGCAGTTGGTGCTGGGCCTGGTGGAGCCGCAGTCTTCGGGCATCGGCGGCGGGGCCTTCCTGCTGCACTACGGGGCGGAAGGTGGCGCGATCCAGGCCTACGACGGCCGGGAAACCGCGCCTATGGCGGCGGGACCGGACCTCTTCCTGGACGAGCAGGGCCAAGCGATGGATTTCTGGGAGGCGGTGGTCGGCGGCCGCTCGGTGGGCACGCCGGGCCTGCTGCGCATGCTGGAACTGGCGCATGAGACCCACGGCAAACTGCCCTGGGGCGCGCTTTTCGCGCCAGCCATCCGGCTGGCCGAAGAAGGCTTTGCCATTTCGCCGCGGCTGGCCGGGCAGATCGCCGCCGACGAGTACCTGCAGACCGATCCGACGGCGCGCGCCTACTTCTACACTGCCGAGGGCGCGCCCAAGCCGGCCGGCACGCCGCTGCGCAATCCCGACTATGCCGAGAGCCTACGCCGCATCGCAGAGGGTGGCGCCAATGCCTTCTACAGCGGGGCGATCGCGGCCGACATCGTCGCCAAGGTCCAGGGAGCCGAAAACCCCGGCTTGCTGAGCGAAGCGGATCTCACCGCTTACGAAGCCAAGGAGCGCACTGCGCTCTGTGGCAGCTACCGGGCCTATGAAGTCTGCGGCATGTCGCCGCCCACCTCCGGCGGGGTAGCCGTGCTGCAGATCATGGGAATGCTGGAGAACTTCGAGCTCTCCGGCCTGGCGCCCGACGGGGCTGAGGCCGTGCATCTGCTCACCGAGGCCTCACGACTCGCCTTTGCCGATCGCAACGCCTACCTGGCCGACAGCGACTTCGTGGCCGTCCCGCTGGAGCGCTTGCTCGACCCCACCTATCTGCGGCAGCGCGCAGCACTGATCCAGCGCGATGCCGTGATGGACAAGGCCGAGCCAGGGCGCCTGCCGCAGCGCGGCGCGCTGGCCCCGGAAGTCGACACGCCCAGCACCTCGCATCTCGTCGTGGTGGACGCTGCGGGCAATGCCGTTTCCATGACCAGTTCCGTGGAATCCGCCTTCGGCTCGCGCCTCATGGTGCGCGGCTTCCTGCTGAACAACCAGCTGACCGATTTCTCCTTCCTGCCCGAGATTGACGGCAAAGAGGTGGCCAACCGCGTAGAGCCGGGCAAGCGCCCGCGCAGTTCCATGTCACCGACCCTGGTGTTCGACCCCGAGGGCGCCTTTCACATCGCTGCCGGTTCACCGGGCGGGGCGCGCATCATTGGCTACACCGTCAACGCGCTGCTGGGGATGCTGGAGTGGGACCTGGACCCCCAGGAGGCGGTGGCGCGCGCTCACGCCGCCAACCTGAACGGTCCCACTCTGCTCGAGGCCGGCAGCGCGCTTGAAGCCCTGGAAGATGAGCTCCAGGCGCTTGGCCATGAAACCCGGGTGACGGGAATGACCAGCGGCCTGCACGTCATTCGACGCGGCGCGGACGGCCTCGAAGGTGGCGCCGACCCACGCCGGGAAGGCATTGTCGCCCAGCCCTGAGATCCCTGCCTCTGCCCCTACGGCAGGGTCGCCCGCGGTCAGACGTTGAAGCGGAAGTGGAAGACGTCGCCGTCGACCACCGGGTACTCCTTGCCCTCGGCGCGCATCTTGCCGGCGTCCTTCGCTCCCTGCTCGCCGCCCAGGGCGATATAGTCATCGAAGGCGATGGTCTCGGCCCGGATGAATCCGCGCTCGAAATCGCTGTGGATAACACCGGCGGCCTGCGGCGCCCGGGCGCCGCGCTTCACCGTCCAGGCGCGCGCTTCCTTCGGCCCGACCGTGAAGAAGGTGATGAGGTCCAGCAGCGCATAGCCGGCGCGGATCAGCCGGGCGAGCCCGCTTTCCCCCAGGCCCAGCTCCTCCAGGAAGGCTTGCTTCTCCTCACCGTCGAGCGCAGCGATCTCCGCCTCGATGGCGGCCGAGATGACCACAAAACCGGCGCCTTCCGCCTCTGCCTTTTCGCGCACCTTCTCCGAAAGGGCATTGCCCTCGGCCACCTCGTGTTCGGCGACGTTCGCCGCGTAGAGCACCGGCTTGGCGGTCAGTAAGTTGAGCGAGCGGAAGAGCGGCTTCTGCTCCTCGGATATCTCGACGGTGCGCGCGGGGCGGCCATCGCGCAGGGCCGCGAGCACCGGCTCCAGCACAGCCATGCGCAGGCGCGCCTCCTTGTCACCGGTCTTGGCGCGCTTGGCCGTCGTGTCGGCCTGCCGCTCCAGGCTGTCCAGGTCTGCCATCATCAGTTCGGTTTCGACCGTTTCCGCATCGCGCAAAGGATCAACCGAACCCTCGACGTGGGTCACATCGCCCTCGAAGCAACGCAGCACGTGCACGATGGCGTCGACTTCACGGATGTTCGCCAGGAACTGATTGCCCAGCCCCTCCCCCTTCGAAGCGCCCCGGACCAGGCCGGCAATATCGACGAACTCGAGCTGGGTCGGAATGACCTTGGCCGACTTCGAGATGGCCGCGAGCCGTTCCAGACGCGGGTCCGGCACGGCGACGCGACCCACATTGGGCTCGATGGTGCAGAAGGGATAGTTGGCCGCTTCCGCTGCGGCGGTCTCGGTCAGCGCGTTGAAAAGGGTCGACTTGCCGACGTTCGGCAGGCCAACGATGCCGCATTTGAAACCCATGTCACTCGTCTCTTTGTTTGTCGCCGCTCAGGCGGTGAAGCGCGCCCTTGAGCGCGCGAGCCAGTGCACCCTGCTCTTCCCGTGGAGCGGGGGTGGGCTCTGGAGGTGCGTCGGCAGAAGGCGCCTTGGCAGGCCCCTTGTTGGCAGCCGAGGCTTTCGGCTTCGGTGGTGCCAGGTCCTGCATGACCTTGGAGGTGTAGGCGTTGTCCGCCTGTTCACTGTTCTCGCCCAGCAACACAGCATGGCGGGCCATGGCATCGAAGAGTTGCTCGAACAGGGGCTGCTCGCCCTTGGACAGATCGCCCAGGACATGGCCCAGCACACGCTCCTTGTCCCCGGGGTGACCGATGCCGATCCGCAGACGCCGGAACTCCGGGCCGATATGCTGGGCAATGGAGCGCAGTCCATTGTGACCGGCATGCCCGCCGCCGCGCTTCAGCTTGATCTTGCCCGGGGCCAGGTCAAGTTCGTCGTGCAGCACCAGCACGTCCTCGGGGCCCAACTTGAAGAAGCGCAACGCCTCGCCCACGGCTCGGCCGGACTCGTTCATATAGGTCATGGGCTTCAGCGCCAGGACCTTATCCCCGCCGAACTGCCCCTCGGCTGCGTCGCTTTGGAAGCGCTGACGCCAGGGCGAAAAAGCGTGATGCCGGGCCATCGCCTCCACGGCCATGAAGCCGACGTTGTGGCGATTCCCGGCGTACCTGGGTCCCGGATTACCGAGCCCGACAAGCAACAGCATCTGTTCCTCTCGTGCCCAGAGCAAAAGCCGGTGTCCGGGCAGAAGTCTTTCAGCCCGGTCCGGCCGCACCAGAGTGGATCGGGAATGATCTGTAACACGAAGCGTTCAGTACAAACGCGATCCGGTCAAAGCGCCCTGCGGCCCCTGACCATAGCCGGGCCACAGGGCGCCCAAGGCTTACTCTTCAGCAGCTTCCGTCGATTCCGCTGCCTCTGCGCCTTCCTCTTCCTCGGCGGCCTCGGCCTTCACGGCGCTCGGCGCGACGATGGTGGCGATGGTGAAGTCGCGATCACTGATCGTCGGGGTCACGCCCTTGGCCAGCTTCACACCGCTGATGTGCAGGCTGTCACCGATATCGGCCTCGGACAGATCCACATCGATGTGCTCCGGAATGGCGTTGGGCGAACAGTCCACCTCAACGTCATGGCGCACGATGTTAAGCACGCCGCCGCGCTTCAGCCCCGGAGAAGTCTCCTCGTTCAGGAAACGCACTGGCACCGCGACGCTGACGGTCGACCCCTTGGACACGCGGAGGAAGTCGAAATGCAGGGGCTCTTCCTTGATCGGATGCATCTGCAGATCGCGCGGCAGAACCTGTTCCTTCTTGCCGCCCACCTCGATGGTGAACAGGCGCGCGAAGAAACCAGGGCGGTTGAGTTCGCGCTTCATCAGGCGCGTCTCGATAGTGACGGACACCGGATCCTTGCCGGCACCATAGATCACGGCCGGGACACGGCCGGCGCGGCGTGCGGCACGGGCGGTCCCCTTTCCGGCCCGGTCCCGCAGCTCCGCAGGAAGATTGACAGTCTCACTCATTCTCTCAACTCCTAGTCAGGATCATTTTCATGGCTCGACGGACCACGCGCCCGCCGCGGGCAAACGAGTCAGGCCTCCAGGGGTGCCGGACCCGAGCGCCGGCCGCCTCAGTTCGAGGACGGCATATCGAACAGGCTGGAAACGGAATGCTCGTCGCTGATCCGGCGGATCGCCTCGCCCAGCAGCGGGGCGATGGAGAGCTGCCGGATGTTCTGCGCCACGCGCATGGCTTCCGTTGCCTGAATGGAATCGGTGGTGACCAGTTCGGTCAGCGGTGAGGAACTGACGCGCGCCACAGCCCCGCCCGAGAGCACGCCGTGCGTCACATAGGCCGAGACCGACACCGCGCCGGCGTTGGTCAGCGCCACGGCGGCGTTGCACAGGGTGCCGGCGCTGTCGACGATGTCGTCCACCAGGATGCAGGTCCGTCCGGCAACGTCACCAATGATGTGCATCACCTCGGAGACGCCGGCCCGCTCGCGCCGCTTGTCGATGATGGCCAGTTCCGCGTCCAGCCGCTTGGCGATGGCGCGGGCACGCACCACGCCCCCGACGTCGGGGCTGACGATGGTCAGGTCCGCACCGTTGAAGCGATCGACGATGTCCTTCACGAAGACCGGCGCGCTATAGAGATTATCGGTCGGTATATCGAAGAAGCCCTGGATCTGACCCGCGTGCAGATCAAGGGTCAGAACGCGATCCGCCCCGGCCTTGGTGATCAGGTTGGCCACCAGCTTCGCCGAAATGGGCGTGCGCGGTCCCGATTTACGGTCCTGGCGCGCATAGCCATAATAGGGAAGCACCGCTGTGATGCGCCGGGCCGAGCCGCGCTTGAGCGCGTCGATGGCGACCAGCAGTTCCATCAGATTGTCGTTTGCGGGATAGGAGGTCGATTGCACGACGAAAACATCCTCGCCGCGCACGTTCTCGTGGATTTCGACAAAGACTTCCATGTCGGAGAAGCGCCGCATGGCCGCCTTAGTCAAAGGCAGATTGAGGTAGGCTGAAATCGCTTCGGCCAGGGGCCGATTCGAGTTGCCTGTGAGAATTTTCATGTCAGCCGGACCGCCCAGATGGCTTGGAGCGAGGGATACGCGAGACGCGCGACCGCGGCCGCCGCAGCCCTGCGGCGACGGGCGCGCGGACAATATCAATGCCTCCCACCCCTGTAAACGACGAAGACCGATACGCAAACATGGCCTGCCGCAAGGACAGCAGGAAGTGCCATCTATTTCAGGCCGGCCACACGCCTGTACGTTGACACCGGGTCCGGCAATGCCTATAAGCCGCGCTCGTTCAGGAGATTACCGGGCTGTGCGCCCCATTTGACTTTGGGAAGAGACCGATGAAGATCGTCAACTCGCTCAAGACCGCGAAGCTGCGCGAAAAGGGCTGCCAGATCGTGCGCCGCCGCGGCCGCGTTTACGTTATCAACAAGAAGCAGCCGCGCTTCAAGGCGCGCCAGGGCTGACTCCGGGGCGCTTCACAGCGCCCCATCGCCACAGGCGATACTTGGAAGGCCGTGCCTCTTTTGGCGCGGCCTTTCGCATGCGCGCAATCTGCCTCGACCCATCGTTCGAGCCGCCGAGTATCAGAAGCAGACTCCCGACGCCGCCATCGTGACGCAGTTCCCCATTTTGGCGAATTGCGTTATGAGAGCATCCATGACGGCGAGAACAACACGGCGCAGCCTCCTGCTTTCCGCGCTGGCCAGTGCCATTGCCGCTGCCGGCGCCAGCGGCTTTCCGGCCCGGCTGTACGCTGGAGCCGGGATCACTGAATCGCAGTTTTTTGAACTTTCGCAGACCCTGACCGGGACAAAGAACCTGAACCCGCGCGTGGCGCGAACGCTGCTCGGCAGCTTCCTCGCCATGGGCAAGGGAGCGGAGCTCGAGGCTCTTGCCGCGGAGATGCCGAGCCCCGATGGGACCGGGGAAGTGGCAGAAACCCTGATCGCCGCTTGGTACTCCGGCATCTTGATCGGGCCCGAAGGGCCGCTCGCAACAGACTATACCGGCGCGCTCCTCTGGAATGCTCTCGCCTTCACCAAGCCGGCCGGCCTCTGCGGTGGGGAGACAAACTACTGGTCGGAACCACCGGAGTCGCAGCGGTGAAAGACCTTGTGGCTGACGTGGTTGTGGTCGGCTCCGGTGTGGCCGGCGCACTCACCGCTGCGCAACTCGCCGCCAAAGGGGTTGATGTCGCCATTCTGGAAGCTGGCGCCAAGGTGGATCGCCCGGAGGGCGTTGAACGTTTCTGGAACGCCGCAATCAAGGTGCCTGAATGCCCCTACCCGCCCCGGCCCGAGGCGATGCATCCTGTCTCGGACAATCACGACGGCTGGTACCGGCAGGCGGGGCCCGAGTCCTTCGGCAGCACCTATCTGAAGGTCGTCGGCGGCACCACCTGGCACTGGCTCGGCACGAGCTTACGCTACCTGCCGAGCGATTTTCAGCTCAAGACGCACTATGGCCGGGGTGTTGATTGGCCGATCTCCTACGATGAGATCGAGCCTTTCTACGCGCGTGCCGAGGAGGAACTGGGGGTCGCCGGAGATGCCGCGGACGATCTCGGCTCGCCGCGCAGCAACGGCTATCCCATGCCACCCGTCGGCCAGACCTATCTGGATCGCCAGATCGCCAAGGCACTGGCGGACAGCGAGTATCAACTGCGCGCAACGCCTCAGGCGCGCAACGTCATCGAGCGGGACGGACGGCCGCCGTGCTGCGGCAGTGCCAGCTGCATTCCTATCTGCCCGGTTCAGGCAAAGTACGATGCAACGGTCCACCTGGATAAGGCCATTGCTGCGGGTGCCCGTCTCTATGAGCGAAGCACCGCCATCTTCATCGAGGCGTCAGGCACAGGGCAGATCACAGCGATTCGCTTTCGGCGGTGGGACGGCAGTGAGGGCATCGCACAAGCCAAGGTCTTTCTGCTCGCTGCGCATGCCATCGAATCGCCGCGGCTGCTGCTCGCATCCAGGGGCGAAAACACACCGCAAGGCGTTGCCAATGCTTCCAACCAGGTCGGCCGGCACCTGATGGACCATCCCGTGCAGCTCTCCTGGGCCCTGACAAAGGAGCCTGTCTGGCCCTATCGCGGCCCCACCTCCACCTCCGGTATCGAGAACCTGCGCGATGGCGCGTTCCGGCGCGAGCGGGGCGCCTTTCGCGTCGAGATCGGCAATGACGGTTGGATCTGGCCCACAGGCGGCCCGGTCATGGAAGCAGCGGCTCTGGTGCAGCAGGGACTCCGCGGCAAGGAGCTCGATGCCGCCCTCGCCCACCAGGCAGCACGGCACATTCGCATTGGCTCCCTGGTTGAGCAGCTGCCGGATGCCGATAACCGCGTGACCCTCGACCCTGAGGCGAAGGACGTCTATGGCGTACCGCTGCCGCGGCTAAGCTACGACGTGGACGCCTACACGCGTGCGGGCATGGCGACGGCCAAGCAGGTGCACGACGAGATCTTCCAGAGGCTCGGCACCACGCAGGTCCAGCACGCGCCCAACTTCTTTGGCGCAGGTCATATCATCGGCACAACGCGCATGGGCGAGGATCCGAAGAGCTCGGTGGTCGACCGGAACCTGCGCAGTCATGACCATCCCAACCTCTTCATCCTGGGCTCATCTGTGTTCCCCACCTCGGCGACGGCCAACCCAACTTTGACCATCGCCGCGCTCAGTCTTCGGGTCGTGGAGCCGGTGCTGGCCAGCCTTCGAAGCTGATCCCAACGGTCACCCAGTCGCGTTGACCCTCCATGGGCAAATCCCCATACTCGCGCCCACCGGCGCAGGCAGGATTCTGCCCGGCCAGGGAGAGATCGTCATGCACATGCCCGAACCGGATGCCGGTACCATTGCCCGCAAAAGCGAAATCGTTGCTGCGCTTCAAGCTGTGGTGCCCGGCGAGGGTGTCATTTTCGACGCTGAGGAGTTGGCGGCTTACGAAAGCGATGGGCTGACCGCCTATCGCCAGCCACCCCTGATCGTCGTTCTGCCGGAAACTGTGGAGCAGGTCTCCGCCGTCCTGCGCTACTGCAATGAGCAGAAGGTAAAGGTGGTGCCGCGCGGCGCCGGCACCTCGCTGTCCGGCGGCTCGCTGCCGCTGGCCGACGGCATCATCCTCGGTCTCGGCAAGTTCAACCGCATTCTCGACATCGACTACGACAATCGCTGTGCCGTGGTGCAGCCGGGAGTGACCAACCTGGGCATCACCAAGGCCGTCGAGCATCGCGGCTTCTACTATGCCCCCGACCCCTCCAGTCAGATCGCCTGCTCCATCGGCGGCAACATCGCCGAGAATTCCGGCGGCGTGCACTGCCTCAAGTACGGACTGACCACCAACAATGTGCTGGGCATCGAACTGGTGCTGATGGACGGCACGGTGATGCGCCTGGGTGGCAAGCACCTGGAGGCTGAGGGTTACGATCTGCTCGGCCTGCTCACTGGCTCCGAGGGCCTTTTGGGCGTGGTCACCGAAGTCACCGTGCGCCTGCTGCGCCAGCCTGCAACCGCGCGCGCCCTGCTGCTGGGCTTCGAGAGCAGCGAGGCCGCCGGTGACTGTGTGGCCGCGGTCATCGCCGCCGGTATCATTCCGGGCGGCATGGAAATGATGGACCGCCCTGCGATTCACGCCGCAGAGGATTTCGTGCAGGCCGGCTACCCGCGTTACGTGGAAGCGCTGCTGATTGTCGAACTGGACGGTCCCGAGGCCGAGGTGGATTACCTGATTTTCCGCTGTTCCGAGATCGCCAAGGCAAAGGGCGCCGTCTATGAACGTGTCTCGAAGAATGAAGAGGAGCGAGCTGTCTTCTGGGCCGGGCGCAAGGCGGCCTTTCCGGCTGTCGGTCGCATCTCACCCGACTATTACTGCATGGACGGGACCATTCCCCGCCACCGCCTGCCTGAGGTGCTGCGTCGCATGCGCGAGCTGTCCGAACACTACGGCCTGCGCGTGGCCAATGTTTTCCACGCCGGCGACGGCAACCTCCACCCGCTCATCCTCTATGATGCCAACGTACCGGGCGAACTGGAGCGCTGCGAGGCATTCGGCGCCGAGATTCTCAAGCTCTGCGTCGAGGTCGGTGGCGTTCTGACCGGAGAGCACGGGGTCGGCGTGGAGAAACGCGACCTCATGCCCTCCATGTTCTCCGAGATCGACCTGAAGCAGCAGCAACGGGTCAAGTGTGCCTTTGACCCCGACCATCTGCTCAATCCCGGCAAGGTTTTTCCGCAACTGCACCGCTGCGCCGAACTGGGCCGCATGCACATCCACCGCGGCCAGATGCCCTTCCCCGACATCCCCCGGTTCTGATCCATGTCCCTTGCGAACGATACCCTCAGGCCCGAAACGCCGGACCAGTTGCAAGACGCCCTGGCCTGGAGCCTTTCGGAGCAGGCGCCTCTCGAGATTCTGGGCCAGGGGACCAAGCGCGGCTGGGGCCGGCCGGTCGAAAGCCGCAATCGCCTGGATATGAGCGCCCTGACCGGCATCACGCTGTACGAGCCGGAGGAACTGGTGCTCTCCGCGCGCGCCGGCACACCGCTCGCGGAGATCCGGACAGCACTGGCCGAGAAGAACCAGGAACTGGCTTTCGAGCCTGGTGACTGGGCGCCGCTCTGGGGCGGTGCGGCCGGCGCCGGCACTGTGGGTGGCATGATCGGTTGCAATCTGGCCGGGCCGCGTCGCATTCGCCAAGGGGCCGCACGGGACCATTTTCTGGGTTTCACTGCCGTCACCGGGCGCGGCGAGACGGTCAAGTCCGGCGGCCGGGTGGTGAAGAACGTCACCGGCTACGATCTCTCCAAGCTGCTCTGCGGCTCCTTTGGGACCCTGGCAGCCATGAGCGAGGTCACCCTCAAGGTTCTTCCGCGGGCGGAGAAGACCCGCACCGTGCTACTATTGGGTCTCGACGACCGACGAGCGATTGAGGTGCTCTGTGCAGCGCTGGGATCGCCCCATGAAGTCTCCGGCGCGGCACACCTGCCCAAGGACGCCGCAGCAGGCTCCGAAGTCTCTTTCGTGAAGCAGGCGGGCGGCAGCGTGACCGCGATCCGCGTGGAAGGCCCCGGTCCCTCGGTGGATGCGCGTTGCGCCGCCCTGCGGCAGGAACTCGCCGGTTTCGGCGGAACTGAGGAGCTGCACAGCCACAACTCGCTCCAGTTCTGGCGCGAACTCACCGATCTGGCGCCTCTTGCAGCCCGCCCCGATCTCGCTATCTGGCGGGTCTCGGTCAAGCCGACCGACGGTGCCGATGTGGCAGCGGAAATCCTCGCCGAGCGGGATGGCCTGCATCTCTTCGATTGGGGCGGCGGACTGGTCTGGTTCGGCACCGCACCCGAAGGCGACGCTGGAGAAGCGGCCGTGCGTGGTGCGCTGGCGGACCGCGGCGGCCACGCCGCCCTGCTGCGCGCGCCCGAACCCTTACGAGCCACTCTGCCCGTGTTCCAGCCGCAAGCTCCTGCGCTCGCCGCCCTCAGCCGACGGGTAAAGGAGGCTTTCGATCCACAGGCCGTGCTCAACCCGGGCCGAATGTACGCGGAGTTCTAGGCCATGCAGACCAACTTCACCTTGGCCCAGCTCGCCGATCCGGACGTGGCCGAGTCCGAGAAGATCCTGCGCACCTGCGTACACTGCGGCTTTTGCACTGCCACCTGCCCCACCTATGTGCTGCTGGGCGACGAACTCGACAGCCCGCGCGGGCGCATCTACCTAATCAAGGAGATGCTGGAGCAGGATCGGCCGGCTACCGCGCAGACCGTCAAGCACATCGACCGCTGCCTCTCCTGTCTCTCCTGCATGACCACCTGCCCCTCCGGTGTGCACTACATGCACCTGGTCGACCATGCGCGCACCCGCATCGAGGAGACCTACGTTCGGCCCTGGCCGGAGCGCATGCTGCGCGGGCTGCTGGCTGAAGTGCTGCCGCATCCTGGACGTTTTCGCCTGGCCCTGCTCGGCGCGCAGATCGGGCGCCTCTTCGCTGCCCTCTTGCCCGGGCGACTGCGCACATTGCTGGACATGGCGCCCAAGCATCTGCCCTCCCCATCGCCGGTCGACAAACCCCAGATCTTTGCTGCACAGGGACCGCGTCGGGCGCGGGTGGCGCTGCTCAACGGCTGCGCGCAGCAGGTGCTGTCCCCGGAGATCAACGAGGCCACGATTCGGTTGCTCACCCGGCACGGGGTGGAGGTGGTCGTCAGCGAGGGGGCGGGCTGCTGCGGCGCGCTGGTTCACCACATGGGCAAGGAAAAGCCGGCACACGCCGCGGCCAAGGCCAACATCGCTGCCTGGGACCGCACGCGCCGCGATGGGGGGCTGGATGCGGTGATCATCAACGCCTCGGGCTGCGGCACCACCGTGAAGGACTACGGCTTCATGCTGCGCGAGGATGCGGACTGGGCCGACAAGGCCACCGAGATATCCGCGATGACCAAGGACATCAGCGAGTTCATGGTCGAACTCGGCTTGCGGGAACCGAGGCGGGCCACGGGACAGACCATCGCCTACCACGCAGCCTGTTCCTTGCAGCATGGTCAGAAAGTGCGAAGCCAGCCCAAGATCCTGCTGCAGGCTGCCGGCTTCGCCGTGCGAGAGCCTTTCGATGCCCACCTCTGCTGTGGTTCGGCCGGAACCTATAACCTGCTGCAGCCGGAACTGGCGAGACAGCTGCGCGAGCGCAAGCTGGAGACCCTGATGGATACTGGGGCGGTGGCCGTTGCGAGCGGAAACATCGGTTGCCTGACGCAACTTGCGGAAGAAGCAGGCCTGCCAACGGTCCACACCGTATCGCTGCTCGATTGGGCAACAGGTGGGCCTCTGCCCCAGGCCTTGCAGGACCACCCGGCCTTCACCGCGGACGCACCGGCCATCCAGGCTGCTGCGGAATAGCGGCTCTCGCTACTCCTCCGGCTGCTCCAAACGGTGGCGCATCAGGAAGGGCACCTGTGAGAGTACGAAAGCGAAGGTGATCACCATCTGGCCGATGGTGTCGAAAGCCACCCAGAAATCCGTGGACTGCGTGCGCCAAACCACCTCGTTCGCCGCTGCCATCACAAGGAAGAAGATGGCGAAGCGGTGCGTCAGTCCGGCCCATGCACTGTGCCGCAGCGGGAAAGCCTTGCCGAGGATGAGCCGCAGCACCGGCCGCTGCAGCCAGAGCGATATCCACAGCGCCGCGGCGAAGAGCACCTGCATCACCGTCGGCTTGATCTTGATGAAGAGGTCGTCCTGGAAGACCAGGGTCAGCACCCCGAACACGCTGACCACCGCGGCCGCGATCAGGGCCAGGACCGGCAGCTTGCGCGCGACGGCGAGTGACAGCGCCGTGGCGGCGAGGGTCGCCACCACGAGCACGGCCGTTGCCGTCAGGATGTCGCTCAGCAGGTAGGCAGCGAGAAAGAGGCCAAGGGGAACGTAGTCGCAGACCGGCTGCAGCCAGGGTGGCGCGCGCCGGACGTCTTCGCCGCTCATGCCGTGCCGTCGGCGTAGGGCTGCAGCTCGGCGGTTACAGAACTGCTCGCAGGCGTCTCGACGCCGAGTTCAGCGCCAAGTCGCGCGACGGCTCCGGTCAACCAGTGAAGCTCCAATGGCCGGCCGGCCTCCAGATCGTGCAGCATTGAGGCCTTCATGCCCTCGGGCAGGCCGCGGGTGAAGGTCAGAACCTGATCGGCGGCATCCTCCGGCAGGTTGACCTTGCAGGCTCGAGCCACCGCAACGGCTTCGTGAACGAGATTGCCATAGAATGCCCAAGCGTTGGGGTTCTCCCGCAGGGGCCCGATTGCTCGTCGCCAGGAGGCTGTGAGGCCCGCAAAGGGGGCGAGGAAGACAAACTTGCGCCAGATCGCCGCCTCGATATCTGCCGCAGCCTCGGCATCGATGCCCGCGCGCTTGCAGGCCGCAACCAAGGCATCGAGAACGGGATGACTGCCACCGCCAGGCAGCCCGATCACCAGGCGTGCCATCTCCCCGGTGTGCCGCACCACGCCCGGCCGCTCCAAGGCTGCCGCGATGTAGGCGACAGCTCCCAGAACCCGCTTCGCCCCCAGACGACTTTTCAAACGCTCTTCAGATTCGACCCCGTTCTGCAAGGCTGCCGCCAGGCCGTCATCCGCCAGATGCGCTTCCGCAATGTCGATGCCCGCCTCAAGATCGCGCAGCTTGGTGCAGATCAGGACCAGGTCGAAGGGTGCATCGCTTTCGCTGTCGAGCAGGCGCGGCTCCTGCAGGTGAAGGTCACCGAGAGGCGAAAGCACCCGCAATCCAGACTCCCGCAGAACCGCCTCGGTCCCCGATCGCACCGAGAACGTCACGTCAGCCCCACCTGCTACCAGTCGCGCCCCGAAGTACCCGCCGACAGCGCCCGCTCCTACCACCAGTATGCGCATGGTCAAGACCTCAACTCAGCGCCTCACAGGCACGGCGAATGCGCGTGCAGGCTTCCTCCAAGGCTTCCGTGGCAGTGGCATAGGAGATGCGGAAATAGGGCGCCAGACCGAATGCCGACCCTTGAACCACGGCCACGCCCTCGGCTTCGAGCAGGTAGGTGACGAAATCCTCATCGGTTTCAAGGACCTTGCCATCGGGCGTGCGCTTGCCGATCACCCCAGCACAGGAAGGATAGACGTAAAACGCCCCTTCCGGCTTGTGGCAGGAGAGACCCGGGCAGGCATTCAACGCCTCCACCACCAGATCGCGGCGCGCCTTGAAGGCCTTGTTGTGCTCGGCAATGAAGTCCTGCGGTCCCTCGAGCGCTGCAACTGCTGCGGCCTGACTCACCGAGGAGGGGTTGGAGGTCGACTGCGACTGGACCTTGGCCATGGCCTTGATCAGCTCGACCGGCCCGCCAGCAAAGCCGATGCGCCAGCCCGTCATGCAGTAGGCCTTGGACACGCCGTTGACGGTCAGCGTGCGGTCGAAGAGTTCCGGCTCGACCTCAGCCGGGGTGCAGAAGGTGAAGTCGTCGTAGACGAGCTTCTCGTACATGTCGTCGGTCATCACCCAGACGTGCGGATGGCGCTTAAGCACGTCGGTCAGCGCCTTCATGTCCTCGCGGGTGTAGCCTGCGCCCGTGGGATTCGATGGGCTGTTGAGGATCACCCACTTCGTGCGCGGTGTGATCGCCTGCTCCAAATCTTCGGCACGGAGCTTGAAGCCATTGTTCTGTGGGCAGGGGACGATGACTGGCTCGCCTTCGGCAAGCAGCACCATGTCGGGGTAGCTCACCCAATAGGGCGCTGGAATGATGACTTCGTCCCCGGGGTTCAGGGTGGCCATCAGCGCGTTGTAGAGCACCTGCTTGCCGCCGGTGCCCACGGTAATCTGGGCTGGCGAGTAATCCAGGCCGCTGTCCCGCTTGAACTTGGCCGCGATCGCCTGTTTGAGCGCGGGGGTCCCATCCACGGCCGTGTACTTCGTATCGCCAGACTGGATGGCGCCGATGGCCGCCTGCTTGATGTGGTCCGGGGTGTCAAAGTCCGGCTCGCCGGCACCCAGTCCGATGACGTCCCGGCCCGCGGCTTTCAGCTCCCGCGCCTTGGCGGTGACGGCGATGGTGGGCGAGGGCTTGATGCGCGAAAGGCGTGATGCCAGCACGGACATGATGGTTCCCCGAGAAGGTCGAATGAATGTTAAGTGGCTTCTGTTGAAGGCCGGCAGGAAGCCTAGCCCGCCACCCGCCCCCCTTCAACGGTAAGAGGGCTGCCCGGATGCAAGCAGCCCTCTTCTGCTGATCAGGCCGGGCGCCCCGCCGGTTCCTCCGGCTCGGGCGCATCGGGAACTTCGCTGGGAATCTCTTGCGGTCCCTCGACGGTGGGATGCTCTGGCGGGGGTGGTGCCGCTTTGCGCGGCCGCAACTGGGCACGGGCCAGGCGCAACGGCGGGGCCTCCCCCTCGCGATCCTCGCCAAAGTAGAGAGTGCGATGCGGGTAGGGGATCTCGATGCCGTACTTGTCGAAGGCCATTTTGATGCGTCGGTTGTACTCGCGGCGCACCGCCCACTGCATCAGCGGCACGGTCTTAAAGCGCACGCGCACCACAACGGAGTATTCTTCGAAGCGATCCAAACCAAGAATTTCGAACTCCCCGGTGATATTGGGTCCATAGACCTCATCGGCGATCAGTTCGTCCGCCACTTCGCGCATCACTGCGATGACCTGATCCACGTCCTCACGAAGGGCCACCTGCATCTCGATCAGGGAGTAGGAGTACTCCTTCGAGTAGTTCTGGATGGTGTCGACTACGCTGAACGGCAGCGTATGCACATTGCCCTCCAGGTCGCGCAGGAAAATGGACCTGATGGTCAAGCGTTCGACCGTGCCGGAGTGTCCTGCAATCAGCACAACATCGCCAACTGAAAGGGAATCCTCAATCAGGATGAAGACGCCGGTTATGATGTCCTTGACCAGGGTTTGCGCGCCAAAACCGATGGCCAACCCGACCACGCCGGCACCGGCCAGTAAGGGCGCGATATTGACCCCTATCTCGGAGAGCACAATCAGACCGACGAGCACCACCAGAAGGATCCGCAGTGCATTTTGAGCCAAGGGCAGAAGCGTCCTGATACGCTGGCTGCCGACACCATCGGCGGCTCGGCGCTGGATGGTCGACTCTACGTAGGCCGAGAAGACCTCCCAGAAGATCAGCGCGCCCAGGAGCACGAATCCGATCAGGAACAAGGTCGAGAGCAAGGCGCGCCCCTCCGGCCCGGCCAGCCACTCGATGGGGCGCAGACCCCATACCTCCAGCAGCGCCAGCGTGGCGAAAATGCCCAAGGCGATGTTGAGGATGCGGTGAAAGGCAGGGAGGTAACGATTTGCCCTGACTTCTAGAAGCGGATAGCGCATCCGCAGCTCGTTGTTCAGCCGGAACAGGCGTTCGACCATTTGACCCAGCAGATGGGCCAAGAGGCGCCAGGCAATCAGCACCACCAGAGACAACACTGTAGCACGCAACAGAAACTCGAACCCGCCCTGTACGTTGAGCACCCACACGACATAGCAGCCGAGGATGTAAGCAATGGCGAGCACGTGCCAGATCTCAGCCAAGCGCAGGCGCAGATTGACGAGCGTCGAGCCGCCGGACTTCGAACCCCTTAGAAATTTGGCGACTGCCTGTCGCTGTTGCAGGACCAACACCACCAGCATCGCCGTTAGCACCAGGCCCAGGATTGCCAGCAGCACCGCGTAGGCCGAGTAAGCCAGTCCGAGCAGCAGGGCGGCATCCAGCAGGAAATAGCCGTAGACTCCCACCAGCGTGAAGCGACGCAGCCAGACCTGGAAGTACGACGCGGTCTCGTCGCTCATGGGCAGGAAGCGCAGGCCCGGATGGCCGGGAACCAAGAGCATGCCCCCGATCACGCCAATGATGCGTGACAAGAGGTTTGCGTTTATCAGCGCGAGCGCAACCAGGCGGGTTACCGGTTTTGGTTCCACCAGTGGCAATAAGCTAAAGGCCACCAACGCAAACGCCACGATGGGCAGCGTGTCGAGTAGCGTTCGAAGTAGCAGATAGGCGAGGCGCAATACCTTCGTATCGCCGTGCCTGTCACTCACACTACGCCGTGGCCGTGCCAGGAGCCGCTTGAGCAGGAATTCAGCGATAAAGCCACCCAGCAAGACCAGGATAACCTTGCCAGCCACCTCCATCGCGGATGCTCGGGTCGCTGGGCTCTGAAGGCTTTCAATGCCGCGCCAGAGCGCTAGAGGCAGCTCGCTCAACTCGACTGCAGCATCGGTCAACTCATCGGACAGATCGCCGACGGCGTCTGAGACTTGTCCCATGACCCGTGTGCCAAGGCCGTCCGATTCTTCCGAGGCCTGCGCACGCTCGGCTTCCACCAGCGTTCGCAGATTGTCGATGAAACGTTGCCGCTCGCCCTCGTCCTCCAGCGTCTGCAGGAGGTTATCCAGCTCCGAGGTCGCCGGTAGACTGTCAGGGTTTGTCTGAGCCTCCTGAGCGGCCAGAGGCGCCGCAATAATCCCGAGCAGGATCAGGGGAAGGGCGAGGAGCAGCGGATGCACGCCGCGCACGGCTTTTGACATGATCATCCAGGAATTGTTTACCAACTGCCGCATATAGGTCAACGTCGCGGCCGACTCGCGCCCTGGGCCGCCTCCCTGCATTAAGACCGAAGCAACGCGGGGAGCGACGGCGTTCTCTGTATCGGCTAGGGGCGGCAATCGAAGAGTGCAGGCATGTTCGAGCTGATCGGCCGAGCCATGACGGCCGATATGTTTCCGCTGCTGGCCATCACGGCGGCCCTGGCCGGGCTTGTGCGGGGCTTTTCCGGATTCGGATCGGCGATGATCCTGGTGCCGGTGGCGAGCGCCCTCACCTCGCCGCAGACGGCCGTGGTGCTGCTGCTTTTGACGGACACGCTGCTGACCGTTCCCATGGTCGTGCCGGCCGTGAAACGCTGCGTGTGGCGGGAGGTTCTGCCCCTCGCCGCAGGCGCGATGCTGACCGTCCCACTGGGCGTTCACCTGCTCATCGTGCTCGACCCCATTGTCATGCGCTGGATCATTTCCACCCTGATCCTGGTCCTGGTGGCTCTTCTGCTCAGCGGTTGGCGCTGGAGCCGCCCACCCAGCCTGCCCCGCACCGCCGTGGTGGGCGGCGCGTCTGGGCTCACTGGCGGCATGGCGGGCATCGCAGGACCACCGGTCATCCTCTTCTGGATGGCGGGGCATGGCGGACCCGCGACAATCCGGGCAAACATCATTGTCTTCTTCGCCATGACCGGCCTGTTCAACTTGGTTGCCTATATCCTGAACGGCCTGCTGACCAGCGAGCGGGTGGCACTCGGCATTGCTCTGATACCCGTCTACGCACTGGC
Organism: Aquibaculum arenosum; assembly: GCF_029222965.1. Lineage (GTDB taxonomy): Bacteria > Pseudomonadota > Alphaproteobacteria > Kiloniellales > DSM-21159 > Aquibaculum > Aquibaculum arenosum. The sequence goes on from NZ_JARHUD010000002.1 coordinate 51,422, forward strand.
ACTGCTTATCGGCGCGCGCCTGTTTCGCTTCGCCAGCGAACGCTTTTTCCGCCTGCTCGCTTTCTCGCTTTGCGCCTTTGCGGCTCTCAGTGGCCTGCCACTGCTCGATTGAGCACTGGGTAAGAGCGCTTTCTGACAATGACTTTTCCTGTTACGTGCCGACGGCCGGCTCTAGCACAGGGGCGGCCCGCCGTTCTATAACTGCGCCCCGACGCGCAACGGGCCCGAGCAGGAGACCCCCTAATGTCCAGCGAAGTTCAGCACCCTTACTTGATGTTTCTCGGCGATGCTCCCGATCAGCTCGCGGCCAAGACTGCGGCCGGAGTCGCCCACTGGCGCCCGACATGGTGCCTGGGGCAACTGCGGCTGGACGGCTGCAACGCCGATCTCGGTCTCCCTGACATGGACCTGGAGGCAGGACGCGAAGCTGGGTGCAAGACCCTGATCGTTGGTGTTGCCAATCGTGGCGGGCGCTTCTCCCCCGCCTGGATCGATACCTTTCACCGGGCGATCGACCTCGGCTACGATATTGCTTCCGGTCTGCATAACCGCCTCACGTCGGTGCCCGGCCTGGCCGAGAAGGCCATGGAAGCCGGCAAGCGCCTCATCGATGTGCGCCACCCCACCCAGGACTTCGAAGTAGCCAATGGCGTAAAGCGCAGCGGCAAGCGGCTTCTGCCCGTTGGCACCGACTGTTCGGTGGGCAAGATGTACACGGCGCTGGCGCTGGAGCAGGAAATGCGCGCCCGCGGGATGAAGGCCGATTTCCGGGCAACCGGCCAGACGGGCATCTTCATTGCCGGCGATGGCGTGTCTGTCGATGCCGTGATTGCGGACTTCATTTCCGGTTCGGTTGAGTGGCTGACGCCGGAGAACGATCCGGACCATTGGGATGTGGTCGAGGGTCAGGGCTCGCTGTTCCACGCCTCCTTCGCCGGCGTGACCACCGGACTGATCCACGGCGCGCAACCGGATGCCCTGGTGCTGTGCCACGAACCCACCCGGCGGCACATGCGCGGCCTGCCCACCTACCCGCTCCCCGACATTGGGCTCTGCATGGAACGGAATCTGCAGATGGCGCAGCTCACCAATCCCGACGCCCGCTTCGTCGGCATCTCGGTGAATACGCAAGCGCTGGACGCTTCGGCAGCTCGCAAGCTGCTCGGTGACCTGGAGCGGCAGTATAAGCTGCCGGCAGTTGATCCCGTGCGCGAGGGGGTATCTTCCATTGTCGATGCGCTGAACTAAAGCCATGCCAAACCTGTCCTTCACCCGCGAAGCCTGGCCGATCCGCGGCACCTTCCGCATTTCCCGGGGTGCACGAACCACAGCGGAAGTGCTCTGCGTCACGCTCTACGATGGTCGTGTCAGCGGTCGTGGCGAGTGTGTGCCCTATGCCCGCTACGGCGAGAGTCTGGACAGCGTGGCAGACCAGATCGAATCCCTGCGTCACGATCTCGAAGCCGACCGGCTGGACCGCCAGGGTCTCCAGCAGGCCCTGCCGGCGGGTGCTGCGCGCAATGCGCTCGATTGTGCCTTCTGGGACTTGGAGGCCAAAGCCAGCGGCCGACGCGTCTGGGACATGGCCGGTTTGGCGGCACCGCAGCAGGTCACAAGCGCCTACACTCTCTCGCTCGACAGCGTGGAAGCGATGGCAGCCAACGCCGCGGCCAATGCACAGCGCCCGCAGCTGAAACTCAAGCTGGCCGGCCCGGAAGATCTCGACCGCGTTCGCGCCGTACGAGCCGCAGCCCCGCAAGCGAAGCTGATTGTCGACGCCAATGAAGGCTGGAGCATCGAAGAGTATCGCCGGCTCGCCCCTGCCTTGGCGGAGCTGTCGGTGGCGATGATCGAGCAGCCACTACACGCCGACACGGACGCCGACCTGCAAGGCGAGGACCGTCCGGTCGCCCTTTGTGCCGACGAATCCTGCCACGACCGCAGTTCCCTACCCGGGCTCGTCGGTCGCTACGACATGGTCAACATCAAGCTGGATAAGACCGGGGGCCTGACGGAAGCCCTGGCGCTCAAGGCTGAGGCGGAGCGGCTCGGGTTCCGGGTGATGGTCGGCTGCATGCTGGGCACGTCGCTCGCCATGGCACCGGCGATTCTTCCGGCCCAGGGCGCGGAGATCGTCGATCTGGACGGGCCGCTGTTGCTGGCTGAAGACCGTGATCCGCCACTCCACTTCGAAGGTAGTCTGCTCCACCCGCCCCCAGCCGCCCTTTGGGGCTGAGGGCGGATTGGGTCTACAGGCCTACTGCATCTGACGGCGGTTGTATTCGACCTCCGCCTCATCCAGCACCAGTCCCACGAAGATCGTGAAGTCGTCGCCCCTCTGGTCGGAGCGGGCTGGAATGCGCAGTGTCAGTTCGTCGTTCAGCAGAATGGACGTCTGGTTGCCCTGGAACTCCGCAGTGGCTTGGTAGCCCTCACGCAGCAGGATCTCCGGCGGCCCCTGCTCCTGCTGTTCGCCTACAGCGATGAAATAGGCGACATTGGCGCGGTTGTCCTGATTGGCCGGACCGCGTGCCGCGGAAATCTGCACCAGCAATTCCGTCAGGATCGTGCCCTCATCCTCCTCGTAGATGCAGCCATAGCGCACGTCCTCAATCCGAGCAGTGAAATCCACATCGGTCAGGTCACGACCGCCACCCAGAAAATGCGTCTGCTCCATAGCATCATCCAGGCCCACCAGTCCGGGGCAGGAACGGACCACATCCGGCCCGTCGTTGCTGCTGCAGGCCGCAAGCAGGAACGGCAACGCCAGTAGGGCAAGACGGGTCGGGGCCTTGAAGTTCGCATGCATGGGTCAGCTTCTTTCCGCTCGCAGCTTGGTATGTGTTCCATCACAAAAAGGTCGATCGGCCGTGGACTTGCAGCCGCAGAGCCACACCTCCCCTTCCCTATCGCACTTCCAGGCGAGCGGCTCCAGCCCCGTGTCTCGATGCGAGCCGTCGCAAAGGGGTTGCTTCTTGGAGCGTCCGCAGACGCACCAGTAATAAGTGCGCCCCGCCTTGGCAGCGAGGCGATAGGGACCAAATTGTGCTGGAACGGGCTTGCCCATCCGCTCCTTCCTTTCCGCTGCGGCCTGTATTAGGGTCGCACCCGACCCAACGGGCACTCTAGGCAAGCCCGTTGTGCGGCGCAATGCGCCTCCACGCGCCCCAGCTTGCGTGGATCGCCATTGCCGTTAGTCGGAGATGAAGTCTGAATGGTTGTCACGCCCCTGACCCTGGTTCTCGCCAACCCGCGCGGTTTCTGCGCCGGGGTGGAACGGGCCATCGAGATCGTCGAACGCGCCCTCGATAAGTACGGGCCGCCGGTCTACGTGCGGCATGAGATCGTGCACAATCGTTTCGTTGTAGACCGCCTGCGTGCCAAGGGCGCCGTGTTTGTCGATGAACTGGAGGCAGTGCCGGACGACCGCCCGGTCATCTTCTCTGCACATGGCGTTCCGAAACAGGTGCCCGCCGAGGCCCAGCGCCGTGATCTCTTCTTTCTCGATGCCACCTGCCCGCTGGTGAGCAAGGTGCACCGCGAAGCTGAGCGTCACCACAGGGACGGGAGGGAAATCCTGCTGATCGGCCATCGTGGTCATCCGGAGGTGATCGGGACCATGGGACAACTGCCCAAAGGCGCCATTCGCCTGGTGGAAACAACAAGCGATGCTGAAGCGCTCACAGTCGCCAACCCCGAGAAGCTTGCCTACGTGACGCAGACGACGCTGTCGGTCGACGACACCGCCTCTATCGTCGCCACACTGCAGCGGCGTTTTCCTGCCATCGTCGGGCCGGCAAAGCAGGACATCTGTTACGCCACCACCAATCGCCAGGATGCGGTTAAGCGCATCGCCGCGCGCTGTCAGGTGGTGCTTGTCGTGGGCGCGCCGAATTCCTCCAACTCGAAGCGCCTCGTGGAGGTGGCTGAGCGAGCTGGCTGCCGTTTTGCGGCCCTGGTTGAACGCGCTGCCGACATTCCGTGGGACGCAATCCGCGCCGACGATACGGTGGGACTGACAGCCGGCGCCTCCGCACCAGAAGCCCTGGTCGAGGAGGTCATAGACGCCTTCCGCGCGCGTTTCGACGTCTCTCTCGTTGACGGCGTGGGCCCGCGCGAAGATATCCACTTCAAGCTCCCGCGTGCGCTCACCGATTCGGACGCCGCCTGAACCCGCCTCTCGGATCAATCAGACCCCCTTCATGGCCGTATATACGGAAGTCCCCCCCGAGGAACTCGAAGCGTTCCTCACCTGCTACGGCCTCGGCCCGGCTCTGACCTTCAAGGGCATCGCGGAAGGGGTGGAGAACTCCAACTTCCTGCTGGAGACCCCGCAGGGTCGCTACATTCTCACGCTCTATGAGAAGCGCGTAGCGCGGGACGATCTGCCGTTCTTCCTGGGCCTGATGGAGCATCTGGCCTCGCGCGGCATCGCCTGTCCCACCCCACTTCACGCCGAGGATGGCGCCATTCTGCACGAACTGGCGGGGCGGCCCGCCGCCATGGTCACCTTCCTCGAGGGGCTTTGGCCTCGGCGCATCCATCCCTTTCATTGCCAAGAGCTCGGCACGCATCTCGCCCGGCTCCATCTGGCCGGCGGCGACTTCCCACTTTCACGCCCGAACAATCTTTCGGTGACCGGCTGGCGCCCGCTTTACGAGGCCTGCCGGTCGCGTGCAGATGAGGTGGTGCCCGGTCTTGCCCTGGAACTGGGCAATGAATTGGCTTTCCTGGAAGCGCACTGGCCGCAAGACCTACCGGCCGGCGTGATCCACGCTGACCTCTTTCCGGACAATGTGTTCTTTCGCGAAGAGAAGTTGACCGGCCTGATCGACTTCTATTTTGCCTGCAACGACTTCTATGCCTACGACCTGGCGATCTGCCTGAACGCCTGGTGCTTCGAGCCGGATGGCGCCTTCAACGCCACCAAGGCGCGTCTCTTGCTGGCCGCCTACCGGAACGTCCGCCCCTTCTCCGGCGCCGAACTGGACGCCTTGCCGCTTTTGGCGCGCGGTGCCTCGCTGCGCTTTCACCTGACGCGCCTCTACGACTGGCTGAACCACCCGGAAGGCGCTTTCGTGCAGCCCAAGGATCCGCGCGAGTACCTGGATAAGCTGCGTTTTCACCAGCAGGTGCGCGGTCCTGGCGCCTACGGCCTGGATTGATGGGCGAGCCGGACCTGATCGAAGCCTTCACCGATGGCGCCTGCAGCGGCAATCCCGGTCCCGGAGGGTGGGGAGCCGTGCTGCGCTGGCGCGGGCATGAGCGGGAAATTTCTGGCGGCGAGGCTGACACCACCAACAATCGCATGGAGTTGATGGCCGCGATTGCCGCGCTGGAAGCCCTGAAGCGGCCCAGCCGGATCGCCATCACCACTGACAGCGTCTACCTGCGCGACGGTATCATGAAATGGGTTGCGGGTTGGCAGCGCAACGGCTGGAAGACGGCCGCAAAGAAACCGGTCAAGAACCGCGATTTATGGGAGCGGCTTGTCACTGCCGCCGAACCCCACCAAGTGGAATGGCATTGGGTCAAGGGCCACGCCGGCCACCCGGAGAACGAACGGGCCGACGCACTGGCCCGGGCGGCGATGCCCGAGAGGGATTGAGCGAACAGTCTCTTCACCCTGCGGTGCCGTGTGACGCCTGCCTTACTGTTTGGAGTAACTGCGTGCGCAAAAGCGTGATGGAACCGAATCCCGAAGCCGAAAGCGACGACACGCCGTTGTTCGTCGACCTGGCGCTGTTCGACGGTATCGTGGTGCGGCGGGTCATCGCCTACGGCATCGACGTTCTGCTGCTCGCCGTCCTGGGCGGAATAGCCGCCCTCTTGCTGGGTTTTCTGGGGCTCCTCACCTTCGGCCTCATCTCGCCGCTCAGCGTATTCCTGCTGGCGCTTCTGCCGGTGCTCTATCACGCCGGACTGATGACCGCCTACGGAGGCACGCCGGGTATGTCGATCTGCGACCTCACGGTACGCAGCGTTCTCGACGGCCGGCCACCGGAAGCCTTGCAGGCCACTGTCATGACGGTACTCTTCTTCCTCAGCGTTGCGGCCACAGGATGGCTCATCCTGATCGTGGCGCTCTTCAATCAACGGCGACGGACCATGCACGACTACTTCTCCGGCACCATTGTCCTCCGTCGAAGCCGGCTCGATACGGAAGCGGGTCTTTAGGACTTAGCGAGGGGTTCATGCCACACGATCCCTCCGATCCCCCCTCCCGGTCCCCTTCTGGGTCGGGGCTCGTACCGCCGGAGCAGGGCATCGACCGGCCGCAGTTCTTTCTGCTAACCACGGAAGGGCCCTGCCCCTATCTCCCGGACCGGACCGAGCGCAAGCTGATCACGGAACTGCATGGCCCGAAAGCCGGCAGCCAACACAGTCGCCTGTCGCGAGCCGGATTCCGCCGCAGTCATCGTTTTGCCTATCGTCCGGCCTGCCGCGGCTGCGAGGCTTGCGTAGCCGTGCGCATCGCAGCGGATCGTTTCACGCCCTCGCGGTCGCAAGAGCGTATACTGCGCCGCAATCGGGACCTCTCGGTACATATCGGGGCATCCCAGGCCACGACTGAGCAGTACCGCCTTTTCGAGCGGTACCTGCTGTCCCGCCACGCCGACGGCGAAATGGCCGGCATGTCAGCCGAAGATTATCGGGCAATGGTCGAGGACAGTGCTGTGGCCAGCAGTCTCGTCAGCTTCCGCGACCCACAGGGAGTCCTGGTGGCGGTCTGTCTCGTGGACTGGCTGGATGACGGCGCCTCTGCGGTCTACAGCTTCTTCGATCCCGCACAACATCGCCGCAGCCTGGGGAGTCACTGCATCCTCTGGCTGGTGGAGGCGTGCCGGGAGCGCAATCTGCCCTACCTCTATCTCGGCTACTGGATCGCCGGCTCGCCGAAGATGGACTACAAGGCCCGCTTCGGAGCGCTGGAAGGCCTCACTGCTCGCGGGTGGGAGCGCTTCGAGGCAAGCAGTTGAACGCAAATTCGCTTTCGTCGCAAAGTCGCATTCGCTATCAATGCCTTCGTTTTCGCCAAGACCCTGATCGCCCGAGGGTCGCAATCGGCCCGAACGCGCCGATGAGAATTCGCAGCAACAGGCTCGACCCAGCGCAGGGTCGAGGGGGAAAAGCGAGTGCATCTTATACGCCTACTGGTGAGCGGCATCGACTGGATCAACGAGTGGGTCGGCCGGGGCACAGCTTGGCTAATGCTGGCCCTGGTGCTCGTGGCCTTCGTCGTCGTGGTGCTGCGCTATGTCTTCGCCCTTGGCTGGGTGTGGATGCAGGAATCCTTCGTCTGGCTGCACGGCGCCGTCTTCATGCTGGGCGCCGGCTACACGCTGCTCCACAACGGGCACGTCCGGGTCGATATTTTCTATCGTACTGCCTCTCCGCGCTTCAAAGCCTGGGTGGATATCTTCGGAACACTCTTCCTGCTCGCGCCCATGACGCTCGTGGTGCTCTACTACAGCGAGGGTTTCGTCATGCGCTCCTGGGGCCGACTTGAAGGCTCCAGTGAAGCCGGAGGGCTGCCCGGTCTCTTCTTGCTGAAAACAGTCATTCCCATCTTCTGCGTCCTGATGCTTCTGCAGGGTCTCTCCCTGCTCGGCCGCTCCGTTCTCGTCCTCTGCGGCGACCAGCGCTATGCCCCGCCAGAAGATAACAGCGAGGCTTTCTGACCCATGGATCCGGCCCTGCTCGGGGAGGTCCTGAGCCTCCTGATGTTTGCGACCGCCTGCGTGCTGCTGCTGCTGGGTTTCCCGGTTGCCTTTACACTGGGCGGCACCGCCCTGCTGTTCTTCGCCATCGGCTACGGGGTGGACATCGTCCGTCTCGCCGACCTGGGCGCTCTGCCCAATCGCTACTTCGGCGTAATGACCAATTACGTGCTGGTGGCGGTGCCGCTGTTCGTTTTCATGGGGGTGATGCTGGAGCGCTCGCGCATCGCTGAAGCGCTCCTGGAAACCATGGGGATGCTCTTCGGCCGCTTACGCGGCGGCCTGGGAGTGTCTGTGGTCCTGGTGGGCATGCTGCTCGCCGCCTCGACCGGCATCGTGGGTGCGACAGTCATCACCATGGGGCTGCTCAGCCTGCCGGTGATGATCAACAACGGCTATGACAAGCGCCTCGCCACAGGCGCGATCTGCGCCTCCGGGACACTGGGACAGATCATCCCGCCCTCCATCGTGCTGGTGCTGCTGGGCGACATCCTGCAGGGCGCCGCGCAGCAGGCGCGTAACACGCTGATGGCCCAGGGTGTCTATGACGTCATCGTCCCGCCGGTGAATGTCTTGGACCTCTTTGCCGGCGCGCTGCTCCCCGGCCTGATGCTGGTCGGCCTCTACATCGCCTGGATCCTGATCAAAGCGGCGATCCACCCACAGAGCGCTCCGCCCATCGATATCCAGGTGGATCGCCGCGAACTGCGGCGGCGCCTGCTGCGCGTGCTCATGCCGCCTGCGGTCCTGATCCTGGCCGTGCTTGGCTCCATTCTGGTCGGTGCCGCACCGCCGACGGAGGCGGCCGCGGTGGGCGCCATCGGCGCCACCCTTCTGGCTGGTCTCGCCATCGCCGAGAAGGAAGGCCGCTCGCCCAAGCCGATCTACTGGACCGGCATCGCCATCGTGGTGATCGTGCTGGCCCGCATCTTCCTCAATCTGAACTTCCAGCGCAGTGAAGTGGCGGTGACCACTTACATCAGTGTGGCCGTGGTGACGCTTGCGGTGATGGTCGTGGCCTATGGCGTCAGCTTTGCGCTGCTGCGCACATGGCGGAACGGCATTCTGCGCGAGGTCATGCGATCGTCCATGCAGATCACGGTGATGGTCTTCATCATTCTGCTGGGCGCATCGATCTTCAGCCTCGTGTTCCGTTCGCTCGGCGGCGAAAAGATCGTCCACGACGTGCTGTCGTCCCTGCCCGGCGGTGCGTTCGGCGCTACGCTGGCGGTGATGGCGCTGATGTTCTTTCTGGGCTTCTTCCTGGATTACATCGAGATCATCTTCGTGGTGGTGCCCATCGTTGGGCCCATCCTGCTGATTATGGGTGTTGATCCCATCTGGCTGGGGGTGATGATGTCGATCAATCTGCAGATGAGCTTCTTGACCCCACCCTTCGGCTTCGCGCTTTTCTACCTCCGCGGTGTGGCGCCACCGAGCGTCAGCACGATGGATATCTACCGCGGCATCGTCCCCTTCGTCTTTATCCAGCTGCTTGGCCTGGCCTTGCTCTGGCAGTTCCCCGACATCGCCACCTGGCTGCCTTCTGTGGTGCGATAGAGCCGAACCAACGCGTCGTGCCGAGTGGTACACACAAGCGCTCCGATCATTCATGAGCGCAAAGAAGAAGCCCCTCTCCCAGAGTCGGAGAGGGGCTTTTCCTATTGAACAGTTGCAGAAAGCAACTGTTTCCGTGGTGCTGAGACTCAGCCTTCCGAGGGCTGCGAGAACTGGTAGTCCAGGGCACGGGCCTGCATGAAGGCGCTCTCGGCGACATTGGCCCAGGGCATGGACTTGGCGCGGAAGGTCAGCATGGAGTCATAAACCCGGCGAGACAGCGGATCGGCCTCGGCCAGCCCGTCCAATACGTCGCGGCTCAATTCTGCGAGCCCGGTCAGCGTCTCGTCGGTGAAGCGACGCAGTTGCACGTCGTGCTCATTGACCATCTCGGCCAGGGCATCGTTGTTGTTGGCCTGGAACTCCGAATAGACGTAGAGGTTGGCGTGGCCGTTCGCTGCCTCGAAGATCGCCTTCTCTGTCTCCGTGAAGCTGTTCCAGACATCCAGGTTGATGAAGTTGTCGAGGATCGGGCCCGGCTCCTGCCAACCCGGGTAATAGTAGAGCCAGCCACTGCGATGCATACCGAGCGCCAGGTCATTGTAGGGTGACACCCAGTCGGCAGCGTCCAGTGATCCGGAAGCCATGGCCGGTCCGATTTCGCCGCCCGGCAGGTTCACCACAGCCGCACCGGCCGCGGCCGCGACCTCGCCACCCAGCCCCGGCAGGCGGAAGCGCAGGCCCCGATAGTCTTCGAGGCTGTTCATCTCCTTGCTGTACCAGCCCGCCATCTGGGTGCCGGTGCTGCCGGAGAGGAAGAACTTTGAGTTCATCTGGGAATAGGCCTCGTCGGCGAGCGCCTGTCCGCCGCCAAACTTCATCCAGGCGGTCATTTCCACGGCGGTAAGACCGAAAGGCACACCGGCAATGAACTCAGTGGAAGGTACCTTGCCCTTCCAGTAGTAGGGAGCGCCATGCCCCATATCGATGGTGCCGGACTCAACCGCATCGATGGTCTCGAACGGCGGCACGATCTCGCCGCCACCAAAGACCTCGATCTCGATCGCGCCGTCGGAAAGCTTGTTCACGGTCTCGGCGAGGAAGTTGGCGCCGGTGCCCAGGCCCGGGAAGTTCTTGGGCCAAGTGGTCTGCATGCGCAGCCGCTTCACGCCCTGCGCAATCGCCGGCTTCGGCAGGCTGGACGCGGCGACAAGACCGGTCGCAGCACCGCCAAGCGCCGCCCCGGTGAGAAACTTACGTCGGTTCATTTGCACTCCCTTTCATTGCTTATGCTTCCCGAAGGCTGCGCGCAATCCACCGACCGCCCGCGTTCCTATCGAGCCTACGCGAACCCTACTATAGGTTAGCGCCCTGTGCCGCACTTTTTCATGCGTGCTCTCATGGGTAGAAGCGATTCCCCGCCGGGAAGCCGCGGGGCGCCATGCGGCCGGTGCTGGCGCGTCGGCCGAGCCATTCGCTGAGATCGCTTTCCGTGCGGGTCCGTCCGCCTGCGGCAGCCCAGGAGAGACCGTCCGCCAGGCGCAGGCCCCGTGCATCGGACAGGCCGCCGTCCTTGTAGCGCTGCAGCATGACGCCGCGCCCGCGCGCCATTTCCGGCAGCTCCGTCATGGGGAACACCAGCAGCTTGCGGTTCTCGCCCACCACGGCCACGTGATCATCCTCCGGGCTCAGGCGGCGGCAGACGGCAGCTTCGCCGCCCTTGCCGGGATTGAGCACCTGCTTGCCATTCTTGGTCTGGGCCAGCACATCGTCCTCGGCGACCACGAAGCCCCGGCCATCGCTGGAGGCCAGCAGCAGGCGTGCGCCCGGGCTGTGCACCAGCAGCGCGACCACATCCTGATCATTGGGCAGGTCGACCATCAAGCGCACCGGCTCGCCGAAACCGCGCCCGCCGGGCAGCTTGTCGGCCGGCAGAGTGTAGAAGCGGCCATTAGTGGCGAAAAGCAGGATTTTGTCGGTGGTCTGGGCCTTCAGAGCGAAGCGGCCGCGGTCCCCGTCCTTGTGCTTGGCATCGGAAACGTCGTCGTGATGACCCTTCAGGGCCCGGATCCAACCCTTCTCGGACAGCATCACTGTGATGGGCTCGCGCTCGATCACGGCCTCCAGGGGGACGACCACTTCGGCCGGCGGCTCTGAGAGCTGCGTGCGGCGACGGCCCAGAGCGGTCTCGGGGCCGAACTCCTCGCGCAGCGTTTCCATCTCCTGGCGCAACACCTGAAGGCGACGCGGCTCATCGGCCAGCAGGGCTTTCAGATCCTCCTGCTCCTCGCTGAGGCGGGTGTGCTCCCGACGCAGCTCCATCTCCTCCAGCTTGCGCAATGAGCGCAGGCGCATGTTGAGAATGGCTTCGGCCTGTGCATCGTTGAGCTCGAAGGTCTGCATCAGCTCGGCCTTGGGCTCGTCCTCCTCGCGGATGATGCGGATGACCTCGTCGAGATTGAGAAAGGCGACGATGTAGCCTTCCAGCACTTCCAGGCGCCGGGCAATCTGCGCCAGGCGATGGCGGGTGCGCCGCAGCAGAACCTCGTGGCGATGGTCCAGATAGGCCCGCAGAACGGTCGGCAGGCTCATGACGCGGGGCGTGTTGTCCGCGTCCAGCACGTTCATGTTGAGCGGAATCCGCACTTCCAGATCGCTCTGCCGGAAGAGGGACTCCATCAGCACAGCGGGGTCGACGTTGCGGCTGCGCGGCTCCAACACCAGGCGCACCTCATCGGTCGACTCGTCCCGCACATCGCCCAACAGCACGAGCTTGCGGGCCAGCAGCAGGTCAGCGATCCGCTCCACCAGGCGCGATTTCGCCACCTGATAGGGGATCTCCGTGACGATGATCTGGTACTGCCCGCCTTTGAGCTGTTCGACCTCCCAGCGTGCACGCAGTCGGAAGGAGCCGCGACCGGTGCTGTAAGCCTCCAGCATAGAAGTTGGCGGCTCCACCAGTTCACCGCCCGTCGGGAAATCCGGTCCCGGCATGTGCTGCAGCAGCGCCGCCGTTTCGCTCTCCGGGTGATCGATCAGGTGGATCAGCGCATTGCAGATCTCGGCGACATTGTGCGGCGGAATGGCGGTCGCCATACCCACGGCGATGCCCTGCGAGCCATTGGCCAGCAGGTTGGGAAAGGCCGACGGCAGCACCACCGGCTCTTCCGCCTCGCCGTCGTAGGTCGGCCGGAAGTCGATGGTGTCCTCGTCGATGCCTTGCAGCAACCGGGACGCAACGGCGGTGAGGCGCGCTTCGGTGTAACGCATGGCGGCCGCGTTATCGCCATCGATGTTTCCGAAATTACCCTGGCCGTCGATCATGGGGTAGCGAAGCGAAAAGTCCTGTGCCAGCCGCACCAGCGCATCGTAGATCGACTGGTCCCCGTGCGGATGGAACTTACCCATTACGTCACCGACGACGCGGGCGGCCTTCTTGTACGGACCACCCGGGTCGAGCCGAAGCTGGCGCATCGCGTAAAGCAACCGCCGATGAACCGGCTTCAAGCCGTCCCGTACATCCGGCAGGGAACGGGACATAATGGTGGAAAGGGCATAGGCGAGATAACGATCCGAGAGCGCCTCGACGAGACGCACTTCCCGCACACTGCCGGTTTCCGTGGGCGCTTGCGAACTCATGGATTCCCCTTCGCTGTTCGCGAGATACAGTAGGAGTCGGGCCCGGCCTTCACAAGCCGTTGTGCTCGGAACCCTCGGATGGTTGCTGTTCGAAACGTCTTGCCAGGCGCCCCCTGGCCGCGGGCAAGGGCCGATCCTGAGGATGAAAGACGTGCTTCTCCAGGAAATGCGCCGTCAGGCGCAGGCCCTGGGCCACCTCCAGCGGTCCACCGCCGCCACGCCCGATCAGGAAGCCCGGCAGTGGCAACAGCCGCTCCTTGTAGGGCTCCCCGGCAGCCAGGGAAACCGCCCTGCCCGTGCGCGGCGAAACGTAGGCCAATTGGTTGTTGTCGCCGCCCGCGGCGCACTGCGCGAGATCGAGACCGAAGCCCAGCGCCCGCAGCATCAGAACTTCCCACTGGACATAGCTTTCGGCCCAAGCACTGGCCCGCAAGGCCGCAAGCAGCGCGGCAAAGCCCTCATAGGCGCCCGGTTGGGCTTCGCGTTCCGGCAAGGCCGCTTCCGCAATAGCTGAAGCAGAGGAGAGCGCATCCAGGCGCGCCGGGTCGGCGAGAAAGCGCGCAGCATGCGCGTCGGTCAGTTCCAGTGTCAGCGTGCCAAGATGATCAGCGAGGCGCGCGCGCCAGTAAGCAGCCACGCCATTGCCCGGCTGCAAAACAGGGCGTTGGCGCGTGCCCTGCCCTCCCGGCAACAGCCCGGCGTGGCGCCCGTGCTCGCGGGTGAGCAACTGCACCACAGCGGCCGTTTCGCCATGCGGCCGGGCAGCCAGCACAAAGGCTTCGTCGCGCCACTCAATCACATTGATCGCCCATCACATCTACCAGGTTCTGGCAGGAACAACCGCCGGATGGGCCTAGGAGCGATAGTCCAGACCCCAGTCGCGGTAGCGTTCCGGATCCTCCACCCAGCGCTCGCGCACCTTGACGAACAGGAAGAGGTGCACCCGGGTTTCCAGCATCTCTTCCAGCTCCTTTTGAGCCAGCCCGCGGATCTTCCGGACGGTTGCGCCTTTGGCGCCGATGGCCATGCGCTTGTGCGCTTCGCGCTGCACGTAGATCGTCTGGGTGATTTTCACCGAGCCGTCGCGAAAACTCTCCCAGGCCTCGGTTTCCACTGTAAGTGAATAGGGCAATTCGTCGTGGAGGTGGAGGAACAGCTTCTCCCGGGTGATCTCTGCGGCAAGCAGGCGCTGGGGCAAATCGGAGATCTCGTCTTCCGGATAGAGCCAGGGGCCTTCCGGCGCTTGGGCCGCCAGCCAAGCCAAAAGGTCCTCGACCCCATCGCCGGTCAGCGCCGAGATCATGAACACCCGCTCAAAAGGATAGGCTGCGTTCAGGTTCTGGGCGAGAGCGAGCAACGACTCCCGGCGCACATCGTCGACCTTGTTGATCGCCAGCACCACGCGCTTGCATTTGCGCTTGGCCAGTCCCTCCAACACCAAGGAGACCTGTTCGTCGTCGGCGGGCTTGCGCGCATCGTGCAGTACCACCACGAGGTCGGCATCCTCCGTGGCATCCCAGGCGGCCGCCACCATGGCCCGCTCCAGGCGTCGTTTAGGCGAGACGAAGATACCCGGCGTGTCGACAAAGACGAGTTGCGTGTCCCCCTGCAGCGCGATGCCGCGAACCCGCGTGCGCGTCGTCTGGACTTTGTGCGTGACGATGGAAACTTTCGCGCCAACAGCGCGGTTGATCAGCGTAGACTTCCCGGCGTTTGGCGGCCCGGCCAGGGCCACCACAGCACAACGCGTGCTCATGCCTCAGGCTCCACTGTCCCGCGCAAGCGTTCGAGCAGTTCACCCGCGGCAGCCTGCTCGGCCGCCCGCTTGGAACGGCCGCTGCCGTCAGCCGCCTCCTGCCCATCAATGGAAACGCGGACGGCAAAGACAGGTTCATGGGCCGACCCGCTCCGCCCGACCTCACGGTAGTTCGGCAAGGGCAAGCCGCGCCCCTGGGCCCATTCCTGCAGCGCCGTCTTGTTGTCCTGAGGGGGCTTGAGATCGGCCTCGAGCAAGGGTTGCCAAAACCGCTCCACCAGTGGACGCACGGCGGCAAGACCACCGTCAAGATAAAGCGCGCCCAGCAAGGCTTCACAGCTGTCGGCCAAGATGGCGGGATTGTCGCGACCACCGCCGTCGGCGACGCTGGGTGACAGTCGCAGATGTGACCCGAGGTTCAGCGCATGAGCCACCTGCGCCAGCGTGTCCTCGCGCACCAGCGCAGCATAGCGCTTGGCGAGTGCCCCTTCAGGTTCAGCGACAAAGCGGCGATAAAGCATGTCAGCCACCAGCAAGCCCAGCACCCGGTCACCCAGGAACTCAAGGCGCTCGTAGGAGCGACCGCCGTCGGTGCTGGCGTGGGTCACGGCCTCCGTCAGCAAGTCCGGCTCCCGGAAGTGATGTCCAAGCCCCTGGGAAAAGGCCTGCAGATCCTCGGGCAGCAGCTCACGCGCGCCCTTGCGTCTGCTTCCGGCGGGGCGTGGCTTACTCAATGCGGTCGAAGATCCGACTGAAACGAATGGAAGTCGGCCAGTTCCAGATTTCCCAGAACCGCGCACTGCCATCGTGGGAGAAGAAGACGATCTCGGCCCGACCAATCAGGTTTTCAAAGGGAACGAAGCCTACCTGTGAGGAACGGCTGTCCTGACTGCTGTCACGATTGTCGCCCATGGCAAAGTAGTGACCGGACGGCACCTCGAACACCCGCGTATTGTCGAAAGGCATGGCGTCACCGCGTTCCCAGATACGGTGGCTGACGCCGTTGGGCAGCGTTTCGATGTACTCCGTCACGCGCACGGGAAAGCCGCCCGTGGCGGAAATGACCGTTTCCCCGACACGCTGCCGCTCCACCGCGGCGCCGTTGATGTGCAGGATACCGTCCACCACCTGGATGCGATCGCCGGGTAGCCCGACGATGCGCTTGATATAGTCCGTGGAGTTGTCGGTGGGCAGCTTGAAGACCGCGACGTCGCCGCGCTCCGGCACTTCACCCAGAAAACGGCCATTGATGATGGGCAGGTTCCAGGGCAGCGAGTACTGACTGTAGCCGTAGGAATACTTCGAGACGAAGAGATAATCACCCACGAGCAGGGTGGGCAGCATGGATCCGGAGGGGATGGAGAAGGGCTCATAGGCAAAGGTGCGCAGCACGATGGCGATCAGGACCGCATAGACCACTGTGCGGATGGTCTCGCCGATCCCGCCGCCTTCACTCTTCTTTTCCGACATAGTGGAATCCATAATGTCCTCATACGGCCGCGCCCTTTGGGGCCTTGGCGGGTATAGCCCCTGCAGGGGGAATTTGAAACCGCAGAGTGTTGAACTCCTGCGCAACCGACTAAGTTCGTGGTCCGCCCCCTCGCCGAAAACGCGAGAGCTTCGCGCGCCGCTTGCTGCGCAGCAGGCGCAACCGCCGCGCGCGCTGATAGCCGCTGACAAGTCGTTGCACGGCAAAGAACACCCCGAACCACACCACAATGGCCGTCGGCAAGGAACCGACGAGCATAGGGAAGAAGACCTCGTTCGGATTGTCGAAAATGTAGCGCATCGAAAGATGCTGCGGCAGCGTCTCGATTTCCCGGGCATGACCAACCAGCCAGCGCCCAAAGGCAAAGGTCCACGCCCAGATGAAAGGGAAGGTCCAGGGATTGCCGACCGCGGTGCCTAAGGCGGAAGCCAAGACATTGCCCCGGACCAGCATCGCCAAAAGCGCACCGCCGAAGAAATGCATACCGATGAGCGGCGTGAAGGAGATGGCCGCGCCGCAGGCAAATCCAGCCGCAATACGATAGGGCGTGGCCGGCAGACGGCTGAGGCGGTGCGCAGCGTAACGCGCGCTGCGGCGCCAGCCCGGCCTCGGCCAGGCGGCCGCCCTTAACCGGTGCAGGAGCGGCTGCTTGTTCCGTCGCTTGAACAGCATGGTATTCGCAGGTGCAGGGACAAAGGCGCTAGGGTCAAGCAGAGGCTGCTGTCAACACACTGTCCGCGACGAACTGACACGGCCGCGCTCAGCCTCTGGCCCGCTCGACGGACGAGATCACCGGCATGGCCCGGAGCGCCGCCATAACATTGGTGAGGTGGCGCACGTCGGCAATCTCGAGGTCGATGAGCATTTCGAAGAAATCCAGCGAACGGTGCGTGATCTTCAGGTTGGTAATGTTGCCCGAGTTCTTGCCGATCACCGTGGACAAGGCGCCCAGGCTGCCCGGTTCGTTGGAGACCACGAGGTGCAGACGCCCGGTGAAGGGTTCGTCACTGTGACTGCGCTCCCAGCCGAGATCGACCCAGCGTTCCGGCGTGTCCTGGAAAGACTGAAGGGTTTCGCAGTCGATGGTGTGGACGGTCACGCCCTTGCCCGTGGTCACGATGCCGACAATGCGGTCGCCCGGCAGAGGGTGGCAACAGTGCGCGAAGTGCACCGCCATACCCGGGATCAAACCCTTGATCGGAACCGCATGATTGCCACCCTTGGCCCGGCGCGCCTTGGCGATGGGGACGACCTTGTTGTTGGCTTTGTCCTGATCCTTGACCCCAGGGAACACCGAAACCAGCACTTCACGCGCCGTGACGTTACCCTGCCCCACCCCGACGTAAACATCGGCAACGCTGTCGGCCTTCAACTTCTTCAGAACGCCGGCGACGGCCTTGTCGGTCAGATCGTAGCCTTCCTGCCGGAAAGCGCGGTCCACGAGTTGACGACCGAGATCGTGAAACTGCTCGCGCTGCTCCTGTCGGATGAAGCGCCGGATCGCCGCCTTCGCCTTGCCGGTGACGACGAAATTCTCCCAATCCGGCGAGGGGCGCTGTGCTTTAGAGGTGACGACCTCCACCTGGTCGCCGTTCTGCAGCATGGTGCGCACGGGCACCATGCGGCCGTTGACCCGGCAACCCACGCAGGCGTTGCCCACCTCCGAGTGGACGGCATAGGCGAAATCGATGGGGGTCGCGCCACGCGGCAGCGCTATCAGATCGCCCTTCGGCGTGAAGCAGAAGACCTGATCCTGATACATCTCGAGCTTGGTGTGCTCGAGAAACTCATCGGGGTTGGAAGCATGCTCCAGGATGTCGAGCAGTGCGCGGATCCAGCGGAACTGCCGGCCCTCCATCGGTTGCTCGTGGTCACCGGGGCCCTGTTTGTAACGCCAGTGAGCCGCCACACCGAACTCGGCGATCTCATGCATCGCCTGGGTGCGGATCTGTACCTCGATACGCTGCTTCAGGGGCCCGATAAGCCCCGTGTGAAGCGACTGGTAGGCGTTCAGCTTGGGAGTGGAGACATAGTCCTTGAAGCGACCGGGCACCACGGGATAGCGCGAGTGCAGCACGCCCAACGCCTGGTAGCAGTTCGTCACATCGCGCACGACGATCCGAAAGGCCATGATATCCGCAAGCTGTTCGAAGCCGACGTTGCGGTGCTGCATCTTGCGCCAGATCGAGTAGGGCGACTTAATCCGGCCGGATACCCAGCCCTCGACGCCCTCCTCGGCCAGCGCGCGGGTCAACTCGTCGATGACCTTCTGGGTGACATCGCCGCCCCGATTGCTGAGGAAATCAAGTCGCGCGACGATCGAGCTGCGGGCATCGGGATTGAGTTCGCTGAACGCAAGGTCCTCGAGTTCATTCTTGAAGCGCTCCAGGCCGATGCGCGCAGCCAAGGGCGCATAGATATCCATGGTCTCACGGGCGATGCGCTTGCGTTTGTCCTCGGACTTTACGAAGTGCAGCGTGCGCATGTTGTGCAGCCGGTCTGCGAGCTTGACCAGCAGAACACGGATGTCTTCCGACATTGCCAGGACGAGCTTGCGGAAGTTTTCCGCCTGCTTGCTGCGTTCCGATTGCAGTTCCAATCGACCCAGCTTGGTGACGCCGTCCACAAGGCGCGCGATCTCGGCCCCGAACAGCTTCTCAATGTCTTCCAGAGTGCCGTCGGTGTCCTCAACCACGTCATGCAAGAGCGCAGTGATGATGGACTCCCCATCGAGCTTCAGCTCGGTGAGGATACCGGCGACTTCTATGGGGTGGGAAAAGTAAGGGTCGCCCGATGCGCGCTTCTGGCTGCCGTGCATCTTCATCGCGTAGACATACGCGCGGTTCAGCCCGTCTTCGTCCGCTCCCGGATCGTATGACTTGACGCGCTCAACCAGTTCGAATTGCCGCAGCATTCACCACTCAGTCCCGAATCAACCATTCACCTTTGCGGGGCAGCAAGGACACCGACCGATACGGCCGTAACTTAGGATTTAAGCATGCGCGCAGTCTCTGCCAAGCGGCAAGCCAGCAACACACCATGCTCGGAAAGAAAAAACGGCGCCGGGAGGCGCCGTTTTGCATTATTCTTCGGCTTCGCCGGCCTGAACAGCACGCTCGTACTCGGCCTCGATGCTTTTGCCTGTCGCACCGCCAAGCACGCCCTCCTCGGCGAGGCCTGCGCTGAGCAGAGCCGTTTCCGAGAGATCGTCCTCTTCCGGCTCATCGACCTCGACATGGCGCTGCAGGCCGGAAATGAGGGACTGTTCAAGCGCCTCGCGGTCGATCGTTTCATCGGCGATCTCGCGCAGAGCCACGACGGGGTTCTTGTCGTTGTCCCGATCCAGAGTCAGAGGAGCACCAGAGGAAATCTCACGCGCACGCTGGGCTGCGAGCATTACGAGATCGAAACGATTGGGAACCTGAAGAATGCAGTCTTCGACCGTGACGCGGGCCATGGTGTGTACTCCGGTACCGGGCTGAAAATTTAGGGCGATCGCTTGCGCTGGTTATAGGCGCGCTGCACGGCCCATTCAAGGGCAGCAGCAAGCACCACCGCGGCCGTCCGCGGCTATTTCGGCTGCGTGGCGCGACGGGCGAGGATCTTGCTCAGGATCTTGCGCCGGCTGGCGACGGCATCCCTGTCCATGTACCCCTGCCGCATATGGCGGTGCCCGCTTCCGGGCCGATACGCCGAGCGGCCATGCAAGAGGCGGTAGTTATCCATCACCAGCATGTCACCCGGCTGAAGCTTAAAGCGCAGTTGGAAAGCCGCGTCGTTGACGATGTCAGTAAAGGCACGCCGTGCCCGATAATAGTGTTCCAGCACCTCCGGGGCCAAGGCGTCGATACAGTCCGTGCGATTGGACAGGCGCACCTGCTTGAGCCGCCCTGCAGCATCCAGTTCGATCAGGGGGCCTTCGCTTTCCAGCACGGTGTCTTCGTCGACATAGCGGAACTTCGGGCGGGTGCGGGTCAGGGTGTCAAATCCCTCCGGATCACGCTCGCGCAAGGCCAAGGCAGCGGCGAAGCCGTCCGTGATGGTGGAGTCACCGCCCTCGGCGTTGTTTACCAGACAGTGCAGCAGGACGTAGCCTGGCACCGGCTCGCGATAGGGATTGTCTGCATGGGCCTCGAGCGCGCGCGGCGTCATGGTGAGATCAAAGGCCTGCGGCAGGGCTTTGACATCGGCAAGGCGCCCCCAGTTGGTCTCGCGCAAAGGGCCGATGAGCCTGCCAAAGCCCTCGATCCCCTCCATCTCGACCGGAAGGCCGCGCACCAATAGAAAGCCGAAACGATGCAGGGACTGCAACGCTTCGAGCAGTGCCGCCGGATTCTGCTCGATCACCGCAAGCTCGGCTTCCGAGCGGGGGTCATCGGCAACGCGCCAGGCCTCTTGCCCCGGCGCAAGCAAGGCGCCCTCCGCGTTGTCCCCCAGAAGCGCTGCGCGCAGGTATGCCGCCACGTAGCGAGTTCGATGCCCATCGCTGAAGGTGAGTTCCAGAGTATCCCCCTGGTCCACATGCACCGATGAGACAGTCAGGTCGAGTGGCAGACTCCAGGCATCGAGCAGCCGTTGACCGGTGATCGGGTCGCGCGTGTCAGCGTCCGGAGCCTGTTCCCGCAGCCATATCGGATGGAGCCGCTGCTCCGCGCCATCACTCCAGGTCAGCGCAACGACGCCGTTGCTGGTTTCCGCACGCGCGATCCTGGTTTGCTGCGCAAGGCTCATGCTGTGTGTCCTCCAGCTTGATGACGCGCGGACGCTATCCCAAGGCCGCGCAAGCTCTTAACGAAAACAGACGAAAATCGGCTGTATCGGTCAAGACGTCACGGTGTTTCGGCAGAGGATGGGCCGCAATCCCACACTGACTCGGCCAGCACAGGCTCGCAAAGGAGATCCCGCCATGAACCGCGAAGTCATTGTGACCTGCGCCGTCACCGGCGCAGGCGATACTGTCGACAAGCACCCCTCCATTCCCGTCACCCCCAAGCAGATCGCCGAGGCCTGCCTGGAAGCGGCGGACGCCGGCGCTGCCATCACCCACATTCATGTTCGCGATCCGCAGACTGGCAAGGGCAGTCGCGAGACCGCTCTTTACGCCGAAGTGGTAGAGCGGGTGCGTGAGCGCAACAGCGACGTCATCCTCAACCTAACTGCTGGCATGGGCGGCGATCTGGTGGTGGACGATGAGAACCCCGCCGTGCCCGGTGAAGGAAGCGATCTCGTCAACGCCAAGACCCGCTTGCTGCACATCGAGGCGCTCCAGCCCGAGATCTGCACGCTGGACTGCGGCTCCATGAACTTCGGCGATGGCAATGCCGTGGTGCTGCAGACTCCCAACGTGCTGCGCCACATGGCGCGACGCGTGCAGGAGCTGGGGGTGAAGCCGGAGATGGAGGTCTTCGATACCGGCCACCTCTGGTTCGCGAAACAGTTGGTTGCCGAAGGGCTGATCGACGCACCGCCCATGTTCCAGCTCTGCCTCGGCATTCCCTGGGGTGCGCCGGCGGATACCGCCAGCATGGCTCACATGGCGCAGCAGCTTCCTTCCGGCGCCGTTTGGGCCGGCTTCGGCATCAGCCGCATGCAAATGCCCATGGTGGCGCAGGCCGTCCTACTGGGTGGCCATGTCCGCGTCGGCCTGGAAGACAATCTCTATCTTGAGAAGGGTGTACACGCGAGCAACGGCACCCTGGTTGAGAAGGCCGTGCGCATCATCAGCGATCTGGGCGCCAAGGTTTGCAACCCTGCCGAGGCGCGGACGAAGCTCGGTTTGGCCGCCAAGTGACAGGGACCATCATGCAAGACCCGAAAAACATCTCCCGCGTCGCCTGTGTCGGCACCGGTGTCATCGGCGGCGGCTGGGCTGCCCATTTTCTGGCCCGGGGCTACGACGTGCTGGCCTGGGACCCCGGGGCCCAGGCGGAAGCTGCGCTGAAGCGCCTGATCGAGACCGCTTGGCCAGCACTGGAAAGCCTTGGTCTGGCCGCGGGCGCATCACTGGACCGGCTGCGCTTTACGGACAGCCTGCAGGAGGCAGTGGGTGATGTCGCCTTTGTCCAGGAAAGCGGGCCGGAGCGCCTGGACCTGAAGCGCAAGCTCCTGGCCGAGTTGGCAGCGGCCACGGGAGAGGAAACGATCATCGCTTCCTCCACGTCGGGCTATTCCATGACCGACATGGCGGCGGAGGCAGAGGACGCTTCGCGCCTCGTCGTCGGCCACCCCTTCAACCCGCCCTATCTCATTCCCCTTGTGGAGGTTGTAGGCGGCGAACGCACAGCCGGCTGGGCCGTGGACCAAGCCTGCGCCTTCTATGAATTGGCAGGCAAGTCGGTCATCCGCATGGAGCGTGAATTGCCGGGCTTCATCGGCAACCGCCTGCAAGACGCCATCTGGCGCGAGGCGCTGCATATGGTAGCCGAGGGCGAAGCAACCGTGGAGCAGATCGACCAGGCGATTGTCGATGGTCCAGGTCTGCGCTGGGCGCTCATGGGCCCCTGTCTCACCTTCCACCTCGCCGGCGGCGAAGGCGGCATGGCGCACATGCTCGACCACTTCGGCCCCGCTCTCAAGGAGCCCTGGACCCGGCTGGAGGCCCCCGAGCTCACTAAGGAGCTGCGCGATTCCATGGTCGAAGGTTGCGAGCGCGAGGCCGGTGAGCGCAACATCGCCGAACTCGTCCGCGAACGCGATCGGGGCCTGATCGCTATCCTCAAGGCCCTGCGCGAGAGCAACACCGGAGGCGCGAGGCAATGAGCGTACTGCGTCTGCATCGCGACGTCGTCCGGCCGCACATGATCGACTACAACGGCCACCTGAACGAGGGGTGGTACGTCATCATTTTCTGCGCGGCTACAGATGCCCTCTATGACCACATCGGGGCTGACGCGACCTGGCGCGCCGAAAGCGGCTGTTCGCTCTATACCCTGGAAGCCCACGTTCGCTATCTGCGCGAGGTGCCCGTCGATACCAAAATCACCATCGCCACTCATGTCCTCGATCTCGATCACAAGCGCATCCACTTCGCCCACGAGATGGAGCGCAACGGCGAGATCGTGGCCACGGAAGAGATCCTGGCCATGTGCGTCGATACCGGGTTGGGCCGCAGCACGGTGATGAGCGACGGCCTGCAGGACCGCTTCCGCGCGCTTTGCACGGCAGAGGCGCCAGACTATGTTGGCCGCCGGATCGCCCTGCCGGGAGCACGCGAACACTGACGCCGCCGCCCGCCGGGCTCTAGGGTCAGGAGGACGACGGTGCTGACGGAACGCAACCGCGAAACGCCGCAGCGTGTCGGCTTCCTGCTTGTCCCCGGCTTCTCCATGCTCTGCCTCGTTTCAGCCATCGAGCCCCTGCGGGTGGCCAATCAACGCGGCGGCGGCCACCTCTATTCCTGGCACTTCTTCTCGGCGGACGGAGAGCCGGTCCAGGCCAGCAACGGCATGGCTATCGTGGCCGAAGCGCCTATCGCCGAAGTCGGGCCGCTGCCTGTGGTCATCACCGTGGCGGGATTCGATGTCGACGGGCAAGCCGATCCACGGATCGCCGCGTGGCTGCGTCATGAATCAGTCCGCGGTGCGGACCTGGGCGCCCTGGACACCGGTCCCTTTCTGCTCGCACGCGCCGGCCTGCTGGGCGGCTACCGTGTGACGCTGCATTGGGAGGCCCTGCCGGCCTTTCGCGAGGCCTTTCCCGACATCGACGCCCGCGAAACGCTCTTCGAGATCGACCGTAACCGCTTCACCTGCTCCGGCGGCACGGCGGCGCTCGATCTCATGCTGCACCTCATCTCCTTGGGGCATGGCGCGGAGCTGGCACGCCGGGTCAGCGAGCAGTTTATCCACGACCAGATTCGCGCGCCGGAGGAGCAGCAGCGCATGCCGGCGGACCGACGGGTCGGCGCGCGCAGCGAGCGACTGGCGGACATCTTGGAAACCATGGAAGGCAACATGGAGGAGCCGCTCTCGCTGGACGAGCTGGCGTGCCAGGCGGGCCTGTCCAAGCGCCAACTCTCTCGCCTCTTTCGAAATCATGTCGGCGCGCCGCCGCTACGGCATTATCTCAACTTGAGGCTGGATCGCGCGCAGCAGCTCCTGCAGCAGACCCGCATGCCGGTCTTCGAGGTGGGGCTGGCCTGCGGCTTCAGTTCTGCTCCTTACTTTAGCCGGGCTTACCATGCTCGCTTCGGGCATCCGCCGGTGCAGGAACGCCGCGACGATCGACCGCGCCAGACACCCTTCGGCCCGGCCTAAGGGCAACATGCGCCGATGGCGCAGAGCCATGGCACCGCGCTGAAGCCATGAGGTGACGTAAGAGTCCGCTATCTGTATTCTGAGCGCATGGAAGACTTCAGCGACGCCCAAATCGACCGCTATGCACGTCACCTCGTGCTGCCGGAAATCGGCGAAGCCGGACAGCGCCGCTTGATGCAGGCCCGGGTGCTGGTGGTCGGCGCCGGCGGCCTGGGCTCGCCACTTTTGCTCTATCTGGCCGCTGCAGGCGTGGGATGTCTCGGGGTCATCGATCACGACACCGTCGACCTCTCGAACCTGCAACGACAGGTCCTGCACAGCACCGCGGACGTGGACCGTCTCAAGGTGGAAAGCGCCCGCGCCCATCTCCGCGCCCTCAATCCCGAGGTTGAGGTGGTGGTACATCCGGAGCGCCTCACGCCGGAGAATGCCCTGGAGCTAATCGCCCGCTACGATATCGTGGCCGACGGCAGCGACAACTTCGCCACGCGCTACCTTGTCGCCGATGCCTGTCATCTCGCGGGACGCACGCTCGTCTCCGCCGCCATGATGCGCTTCGAAGGCCAGCTTTCGGTCTATCGCTCTTATCTCGGTCATGGCACCGAGGGCACGGAGAACCCCTGCTGGCGCTGCGTCTATCCCGACCAGCCGGACAGCAGCTTCAAGGCCTCCTGCGCCGATGTGGGCGTCCTTGCCAGCCTGCCGGGCGTTTTGGGTACCTTGCAGGCAACAGAGGTGATGAAAGAGATCGTTGGGTTCGGTCGTTCCCTTGCCGGCCGCCTGCTGCTCTATGAGGGATTGGAGGGCCGCTTTTCCGAACTGCGGGTCAAGGCAGATCCCCATTGTCCGCTTTGCAGCCAGGAAGCGCAAATCACCTCCATCGATGCCGACACCTACCGTGACACTGCGGCCTCTTACGCTGCGGAGTGACATGCCACTCACGCGAAGAGCAGCAGCGGTGCCTCAGGGCTGCCGATGGCGAAGGGGAAACGCCTCGAAGGGGCGGGCCCGGCGGATAATGATCGCATGACCGCGTGGCTGCTCGCATCCGCCCTCGGCCTTACGACCCTGTCCTTGACAGCCGCGCTGCTGCGGACCCGGCGTCGAGAACGCCAGGCCGGTGCGCAGCGTGAAAGCCTGCAACACGAACTGAGCAGCCTGCGAGAGACGCTCGCGGCCGAACGGGAAGCACAGCAGAGCGCCCGCAAAGACAGCGACCGGCTCGCGGCACTGGTCGACCACGTGCCCCGACCAGTGTGGACACGGGACAGCCGGGGCCGCCTGACATACTGCAACGCCGCCTACGCCGCCGTGCTCGAAGCGGAGCGTGAGGGCGTGATCGCCCACAACGTGCCGCTGGTGGAAACGCCCGATCACGCACGCCTTCAGACCCTGATCGACCAGGCGCTATCAGGCGAAGCTGCTCAGAGTGATCGTTTCCACATCATCGCCGACGGCCAACGGCGCTATTGGGAATTGACGGAGGTGCCGCTCGCAACCGGTGAGCTCATTGGCTATGCGCGAGACCTGACGGAGTGGCAGGAAACCGACAAGAACCTGCGCCGGCACCTGGAAGCGCAACAAAGCATCCTGGAGAGTATCGGCATTGGTATCGCCATTCTCGACTCCGATATGCATCTGAGCTTCTTCAATCTCGCCTACGCGGCGATCTGGCAATTCGACGAGGATTTCCTGGCCGAAGGCCCGCATGTCAGCGAGATGCTCGAATGGCTGCGCGAGCACCAGCGCCTTCCGGAGCAGGTGAACTTTTCCGCCTGGCGGCAGCAGCGTATCCGTAAGCTGGAGATGCTGGTCGAGCCAGAGGAGGAGGCGCACCACCTGCCCAGCGGGCGCACGCTGCGCGCCACCTTGCACCCCCATCCTTTTGGCGGTGTGGTGCAGGTCTACGAGGACGTCACCGACCGCCTGGAACTGGAGCGGACCTACAATACCTTGCTGGCCGTCCAGCGAGCGACCCTGGACAGCCTGCACGAAGGCGTTGCCGTCTATGGTCCGGACGGGCGTCTGCGCCTGAGCAATCCCGCCTTCGCCCGCATCTGGAACCTGTCCCTGCCCTGGCTTGATGAGCAGCCGCACGTTCGAGAGATGGTGGCACGCTGCAGAAGCTTTTTCGATGTGTCCGACGAGGCCTGGCCGGACCTCTTGGAGAAGATCGTCGCCATCACGACTGAGGCCCAAACCCGTGCCGGTCGGATGGATCGAAGCGACGGTTCGGTCATCGAGTGGCGGCAGACTCCCTTGCCCGACGGCAACTGTGTACTGGGCTACGTGGATGTCACTGATAGCGTCAACGCCAAGCAGGCGCTGGTCGAACGCAACGAGGCCCTTGAGACCGCCGACAGGCTGAAAAGCGAGTTCATTGCCAACATCTCCTACGAGCTGCGCACACCGCTCAACGCCATCGTCGGCTTCGCCGAGATGCTGCAGCAGAACTACTTCGGCGAACTGAACGAACGGCAACAGGAGTATGCCGGCGCCATCATCAACTCCTCACAACAGCTGATGGCGCTGATCAACGACATACTTGACCTCGCCTCCATCGAGGCCGGTTACATGGAAATCGAGACCGGCGAGGTGGATCTTTGCCAACTGGTCACCAGCGTGGAGAAGCTGTGGCGCGACAGGGCCCGGACCCGCAACCTGGCACTGACAGTCTCCTGCCCTGACGAAATCGGCACGCTGCAAGGCGACGAGCGTCGCCTCAGCCAGGTGCTGTTCAACCTGCTGTCCAATGCCTTCCGCTTCACGCCGGATCGTGGGGCGATCGAGGTCGCTGTAGAGCGCAAAGCCCACGAAGTGATTCTCACCGTCAAGGACAACGGAATCGGCATTCCGGAAGATGAGCGCGCGGGTATCCTGGGCCGGGAGGACTACGGACGCTTTTCCCGCACGCAACGCCGGCGGACCGGCGCCGGCATGGGGCTGGTGCTGGCACGCTCTCTCATCGAACTGCACGGCGGGCACCTGGAACTGGAGTCGACGCCCAAGAAGGGGACGATAGCCCGCTGTCACCTGCCGTCCGCGCAGCCTGCAACCCACGGATGACGGCTGGCAGGGCAGCCTTCCTGTCTCATCCTGGGCATTTTCAGGCCCAAAGCGTGGAAATCACTGGAAAAAGTGCCCGTTCTCAGCCCGGCCAAGGTTGCAGTTCTCTGACAAGCCCATTACCTTCGAATCGCTGGCTGCATGGATTCGTTGAGGAACAAGGGCAACTTCCGATGCAACGCTATTGGGTGATCGGTGGCGAGTACAAGGACACTTCTTTCCAGGCCGTCGCTGCCGGTCGCGAGGAATGGTTCGGTCCCTTCGACAGCTTCGAGCAGGCCAAGAAGGAATGGGCACGCCTTGCCTGGTCCACCGTCGACCACGCAACGACACGCTATCGCATCGAGGCGATGGATCCTGACGAATCGCCCCCCTGCACCGATTGATGCACGTTCCATGCTGAGTGCCAGCAATACCCAATGAGTTGGCCACTGCCTGCCGAGCCGGCTAAGCGCTTGGCTCTGGCATTCGGTTATCCCTACGCCGTTCCGGAGGAGAGCTACCTACTGCGCAACGGCCGCGCTGTTGCGCTCCCGGCCAACACCGATTTCGCCGGGCGCATAGCAGTGCTGGCGCACGGCTCCAACCGCTCTCCCAAACAACTGGCGCGAAAGTTCCCGAACGGCGAAATCCCCGTAACTCATGGCACGCTGCGCGATCATGCGGTGGTCTACGCGGCCTGCCTGACGCGCTATGGCGCCTGCCCGTCGCTGCTGCGCCACCTGCCGGGCGCGAGCGCGCGGTTGTCGATCACCTGGCTGACCCAACAGCAATTGCAGTTCATGCATCGCACCGAGGGCGCCTATGGCTTCGGCCGCTTGCAAGCGGATTTCGAGGTGGAGGCCGGTGCGCAACCGCAGGAGCTGCACCTCTATCACGGGCGTCCAGGATGCCTGACCATCGGCGCCGACGCCGTCGCGCTGCACGCCGTCACCCAGGATGCTGGCCACTTGCCAAGGCTGTCGCAGCGCGACGCCCTGACACACATCCACAGGCTATGGGACTGCAGCAGCAGCCTGGAAAGTTTCCTGCTCGCAATGATAGATGCTACGGACGAACGCCATCGCTTGCGCGCCCGGCTGGAGGGCAGCGCCATAAGCAATCCGCTGCCAGGCTTTCACGGGCTCGTGCCGGAAGCACTGGATTAAGCATCACCATTGCCGGCAGGGTTTGAAGCCGGTTCAGACTGGGAGTCGTTTCATGCCCTTGAAGGTCGCGCGCCGGGGACAGGTCCCACCATTCATCGTCATGGATGTACTGCGCGCCGCGAACGAGAAGGCCGCAGCCGGCGAACGGGTTCTCCACCTTGAGGTCGGCCAGCCAGGAACGCCGGCGCCTGCGGGTGTGCGTGCTGCGGCCGCGCGCGCGCTGGAGGGTCAGAACCTCGGTTACACCGACGCCTTCGGCATTACGCCTCTGCGCGAAGCCATCGCTCGCCACTGCGAGAACAGCTATGGCGTCCAAGTCTCGCCTGGGCGCGTCGCCACCACCGTCGGCTCCTCCGGCGGCTTTCTTCTCTCGTTTTTGGCGGCCTTCGAAGCCGGGGACCGGGTGGCTCTGGCGGCGCCAGGCTACCCCGCCTATCGCAACATTCTCGAAGCCCTGGGCATTGAGGCAGTGCTGCTGGAAACCGAGTTGGAGCACCGCTTCCAGCCGACGCCGGAACTGCTCGACTCGGCTGGACCATTGGACGGCCTGATCATTGCCAGCCCCTCGAACCCCACCGGCACAATGCTCGGCCGGGAGGAAATGGCGGCGCTGGTGCAGTGGTGCGAGTCGCATGACGTGCGCTTGATCTCCGATGAGATCTACCACGGCATCACCTTCGGTGAGCGGTCGGTCTCGGCCCTGGAGTTCACCGACCAAGCCGTGGTGGTGAACTCCTTCTCCAAGTACTTCTCAATGACGGGCTGGCGGCTCGGCTGGTTGATTCTGCCCGAAGATCTGCTGCGCTCGGTGGAATGTCTGGCGCAGAACCTCTTCATTTCGCCGCCTAGCCTGTCACAGGCTGCCGCGGTGGCCGCCTTCGAGTGCCACGCCGAACTGCAGGAGCACCTGGCCGGCTATGCGCGCAAGCGCGCGCTCTTGCTGGAAGAACTTCCGAAAGCCGGCTTCGGCCAACTCGCGCCGGCCGATGGGGCCTTCTATCTCTACGCTGACGTTGGGCACCTGACCGGCGACTCCGAAGCCCTGTGCCGGCAACTGCTGGATGAAACCGGCGTCGCGCTGACGCCCGGCACCGACTTCGATCCGATTCGCGGCAAGCACTACCTCCGCTTCTCCTTTGCGGCCGCTGAGGATGACATCGCAGAGGCGGCGCGGCGGCTGATTGACTGGCACGAGCGGCGGCGGAGGTGACCCCTCTGCCGCCCCGACCTCAAGCAGGGTCGAACGCCAGCATCCGCGGCGGATGATTAACCGATTCCAGAAAGCGGAGCAGGTCACCCGGCGAAAGGGCGACCGTCATATCGTTGGTCAGAGGGTGCACGTTCACCGGATCGTGCGCCAGCAACGCCGAATCTATCGCCAGTTCCACCTGCCCCGCCGTGTCGTTGATCACGGCCAGCGGCGTCACTGCACCCGGCAGCACTCCCAGATAGCGCATCAGACGTTCGGGCTTGCCGAAAGAGAGCCGACCGGCGCCCAACTGCTCGCCCAGGGCCTTCAGATCGACCTCGCGATCCTCAAGGCAGGTGACCAGCCACATGGCTCCCTTTTTGTTGCGCAGGAAGAGGTTTTTGGTATGGCCGCCCGGCATATCGCCACGGAGTTCCTTGGACTGCTCCACGGTGAAAAGCGGCGGGTGCGTTACCGCGCGGTGAGCGATGCCCAGGCTGTCGAAACGGGCCAGGAGCGTTTGCGGGGAGCAGGGCGCAGAGCCGTCCTCCAGCCGCTGATTCATATCGGGAATGTCGTGCATGGTGCGCGAACGATAGCCAAGCGAGGAAATGCGATAAAGGGCCTTGCATCCTGTCGGAGGAAAAGCTATTCACCCTCCGCCCGCAGGGATGCGGGCCATACCCGACGCGGGCGTAGCTCAGGGGTAGAGCACAACCTTGCCAAGGTTGGGGTCGTGAGTTCGAATCTCATCGCCCGCTCCAGTTTCGACAAGGGCTTGGCGTCACCGCGCCAGGCCCTTGTTGCTTTTTCGGGGCATCTCCTCAGCGCGCTCCCGGGCCATTCTGGCGGACTTCTGTCCCGTACAGCGGAGTGCTACAAGGCAGCCACAGCACCCTCCTCTTTCGCCTCGCGCCGAGCAGACAAGGACCTTTCCCCGTGACCCGCCCCTGCGTTGCCATTCGCTCCCCCGGCATCTGGAAGCTGCGACGGGACGTGGAAACGCTGACCGGTTTGGAAGCGCGCCGTTACCGCTTGAACCCGCCGGCCGAGGCTGAATGCCTGATCGGCTGGGGGCACCGGCCGAGTGCGGCCCCGGTGCGCCGTCACGCAGAGGCCAAGGGCCTGCCCTATCTCCGCCTGGAAGACGGTTTCCTGCGTTCAATCAGGCCAGGCGCCGGCGTCGATCCCGCCCTTGGATTCGTTCTCGATCGCCAGGGAATCTATTATGACGCTCGCCAGCCAAGCGATCTGGAAGCGCTGCTGCAGGACGGCGGCTGGGAAAGTCCCGAGTTCCTCCGCCGGGCGCGCGACGGTATGGCGCTGCTGCGGCGCCTCCGGCTGTCTAAGTACAATGACGGCATCGATCGCAGCGCCGAGGACCTCGGCCTCACCGCCAAGCGACGACTTGTTTTGGTAATCGATCAAACGGCCGGAGACATATCCATTCCCGGCGCTCTCGCTGAAGCGTCTGACTTCACCGCCATGCTGGAGGCTGCGCTGGCCGAGAATCCGGGCGCAGAAGTAGTAGTTAAGGGCCATCCAGAGGTCGCGCGCGGCCTCAAGCGCGGCTATTTGCCGGACGCTGGCAGCCGTTCCGACGTGAGGCTCCTCAGCGAATCGATCAATCCCTGGTCCCTGCTCGACCGAGTGGATCGCGTTTATACCGTCAGCAGCGGGCTCGGATTCGAAGCGCTTTGCGCCGGCTTGCCGGTGACCTGTTTCGGCATGCCCTTCTATGCCGGTTGGGGGGCGACCGACGATCGTAAGCACTGTGCGCGGCGCACACGCACCCGCAGCACAGAAGAGATCTTCGCAGCGGCCTACCTGCTGTACAGTCGCTATCTCGACCCCTGGGATCGCAAGCCGGTGACTTTCGAGGAAGCAGCGCAAGCGCTGGCTTTCCTGCGCGACATCTACTGGGAGAACAAGCGCCCTGCGGTCCTGGTCGGCTTCACCCGCTGGAAGCGCAAGACCGTGGCTGCCTTCCTGCGCGGTGACACAACGCCCCGTTTCGAAAAACAGCCTGCCACTGCGGTGCGATTGGCGCAGGAAACGGACGCACGCCTTCTGGTCTGGAATACCCGCTGCCCGCCGGACTTGCGTAAGACAGCCGCAGAGGCGGGGGTGCCGTTGATCAACGTGGAGGACGGCTTCCTGCGCTCGGTGGGGCTGGGAGCGGCGCTCAACCCCGCGGCCTCTCTCGTCTTCGACGATGAGGGCATCTACTACGATCCCACGAAAACGAGCCGTCTCGAGCAGCTCGCGGAAACGACAGAGTTCTCCCCCGAACTGCGCGCCCGGGCCGACACCCTGCGCCGAACCATCGTGGAGCGCGCAGTCAGCAAGTACAACGTCGGCCGGCGCAGCGCGGAGCCGCTGTTCCCACCGGACCAAAAGGCCGTGTTCGTTCCGGGCCAGGTCGAGGACGACCAGTCCGTCCAGCTCGGCGCCCCGGAGTGTGGTGGCAATCTCGGGCTCCTGCGTCGTGCGCGGAAGCGCAACCCGAATGCCTTCATCCTCTACAAGCCGCATCCCGATGTGGAAGCGGGTTATCGCCAGGGGGCTCTCGAGGACCGCGAGGTTTACGAGCATGCCGACAGCATCGTGCGCGACGTGGCCTTGCCCGAGGTGCTGGCGCAGTGCGATGCCGTGGAGACCATGACCTCGCTCGTGGGCTTCGAGGCATTGCTGCGCGACAAGCAGGTGGCTGTGCACGGCCGACCCTTCTATGCCGGCTGGGGACTCACCGAGGACCTGCTGGACACGCCCCGGCGCCGAAGACGGCTGACGCTGGACGAGCTCGTGGCGGTGGCGTTGATACTCTACCCGCGCTACCTGGACCCGGTGTCCTCCCTGCCCTGCCCGCCCGAACTGGTCGTGACCCGTCTTGCGGAAGGCCGCGGCGGCAAGCCGCCACGGCGCATCATCTGGCCGATCAGGGAAGCAGTCTGGCACTTGATGGCCGGCGGCCGGCGGCTGTGGAACCGACGCCTGCAGAGGGAAGGCTGATGGCCACTGCGTTCGTCGGGCTGCTCGTGCTCTACGCCGTGGGCCTCTACCTGGAGCGCGGCGTGGCCCCGCGCCCGGCCCGCTGGCGGCGACCGCCGATTGCCTACCTCACATTTCTCACCGTGGGCTTCGCTTGGTATGCCTTGTTGCTGGGAGTGACGGGGCGAGCGCTGCTGGCGCTGCTCATCTCACTGGCCGGTGCTTTCGCCTTGCAGGTCGTCAGCAACGCCAAGTACGCGTTGCTGCGCGAACCGCTCGTCTTTTCCGACTTCGCACTGATACCCCAGATCCTACGCCACCCCCGACTCTACTATGTTGAGCTACTGCAGCGATTGCGCACCTGGTTGCTGATTGCACCGGTGATCGCACTCCTGCTGCTCTGGCTATGGCTTGAGCCGGTCATGCAGCCCTACTGGGCACGTTTTGGCCTGATCGCCCTCGCTCCAGCACTTCTGGCGCTGCCGCCTTACCTGCCAGGGCTGGGGCCGGCATTGCGACGTGCTGCCGCCCGCCATCTGCCGGTGCCGGAGCCCGAAGCAGCCACAGAGCGTTTGGGACTTGCTGCCTTCCTGCTGCTCTCGTTCCTGCGCTGGCTGGACACCCGGCCGCCGCAGGTCACCGAACCCTTGCCGCTTCCGGCCATTGCCGGGCGGAACCCGGCGCCGCTGGTGGTGGCCGTTCAGAGCGAATCTTTTCTGGACCTGCGCCGCCTGCGCGATGATGCACCCGCCTTGCCCAACCTCGCCCGGGCACAGCAGAGAGCCTTGGCATGGGGGCCGCTCGGCGTGCCGGCAATCGGCGCCTATACCATGCGCACCGAATATGCCTTCCTCAGCGCGACCGCGAATCGGGCCATGGGTTTCGACGGGCTCGACCCCTATCTGCGCGCCGACCGCTTCCCGCTGCCCTGCCTGCCTCGGCTGCTCTCGCAGGCAGGCTGGGAGACGCTTTTTCTCCATCCCCATGCCGCGCACTTCTTTCGCCGCCACAAGGTTATGCCGGCTCTGGGGTTCAACCGCATGGTGACCGAGGAGGCCTTCCCCAATGTGGAGCGCATCGGCCCCTATGTCTCAGATGCCGCGCTGACCACGGAGTTGCTGCGCCAGATGGAGGAAGCGCGGGACCCGGCCTTCATCTTCACCGTCACCATGGAGAACCACGGTCCCTGGCGACCCGGGCGGCTGCCGGGACTGGAGCAAGAGGCCGAGATCTACGGCCAACACCTGGTTCACGCCGACGCCATGCTGGGCCGTGTGCTCGATGCCCTGGATGGAATGGACCGCCCCTGGGCGCTCTGTTTCTTCGGCGACCATCCACCAATCCTGCGCTCCATCGGCGACCCTGCGCCGGATCACCGCAGTGACTATGTGCTGCTGACCTCAGCGGATCCTCCCGCAGAGGGACCGCGGGAGCTGGATGCCGCCGAGCTGGGCACCCTGCTGCGCCAGCGCATCGCCGCGATGACCTGATCCACCTGCCGCACGCCGCGGTGGATCAGGCGCCGTGGAAAAAGTAGTGGATCTTCTTGGCCACGGTGCCCGAGATTCCCTCCACCGCCTCTAGGTCCGCGCGGCCGGCCCGCTCGACCGCCCTGGCTGAGCCGAAATGCAGCAGCAAAGCCTTCTTGCGCGCCGGACCAATGCCGGGAATCTCATCCAGACTGCTCTTGAGCCGCGCCTTGCTCCGGCCGGCGCGATGGGTGCCGATGGCAAAGCGATGCGCCTCGTCGCGCAGGCGCTGAATATAGTGCAGCAGGGGGTCCGAGGGCTGTAGCAAGATCGGCGGCTGCTCCGGCAGGAATATCCGCTCGCGCCCAGCATCGCGTTCTGGCCCCTTGGCGACACCGGCCACTGGCAGATCCTCGATACCCAGCTCGGCAAAGACCTCTAGTGCCGCGTTGAGCTGCCCGCGCCCGCCGTCCACCAGCACCAGGTCCGGCCAGCCGCCTTCGGTCCGCTCCGGGTCCTCCTTCTGCGCCCGGGTGAAGCGCCGGCTCAGAACTTCGCGCATCATGGCGTAGTCGTCATTGCTGCGCGCCGGCGCCTGATCTCCCGCTCCCTGGTCACTCGGGGCCTGCCCCCGGATGGCAAAGCGGCGATAGGCGTTCTTGCGGAAGCCCTCCGGGCCGGCGACGATCATCGCCCCGTAGGGATTGCTCCCCTGGATGTGGCTGTTGTCGTAGACTTCGATGCGATTCGGCGCCTGTTCCAGCCCGAGCAGGTCGGCAAGTTCCCGGAGGCGCTTCGCCTGGGCGCTGGTCTCGGCAAGGCGGCGCGCCAGCGCTTCCTCGGCATTGCGCTCGGCCACCTCGACCAGCTTGCGCTTGGCGCCGCGCTTCGGCACGGCCAGTTCCACCCGATGCTCGGCCGCCAGGGCCAAAGCCTCAGCCACGAGCGCCTGCTCCTCGATCTCGCCGTTCAGCAGCACCAGCCGCGGCACGGGCTTGTTGTCATAGAACTGCGCGACGAAGGCTGCGAGCACCTCCTCCTGGGTCATGGCCTTGTCATGGCTCGGGAAGTAGGCGCGATTGCCGTAGTTGCGCCCGGCGCGGAAGAAGAAGACCTGCACGCAGGTTTGCCCGCCCATCTGCCGCGCCGCAATCACATCGGCATCCTCCACACCTTCGACGTTGATGTCCTGGTGCGCCTGGACATGGGTCAGGGCCCGGATACGGTCGCGGTAGCGGGCGGCCTGCTCGAAGTCGAGCTGCTCAGCTGCATCCTGCATAGCAGCAGCCAGTTCGCCTTGTATGCCCTGGCTGCGGCCGGTCAGGAAGGCCCGAGCCTCGACCACAAGCTTGTTGTAGTCGCCCTCTGAGATACGGCCGACGCAGGGCGCCGAGCAGCGCTTGATCTGATAGAGCAGGCACGGCCGCGTGCGGTTGTTGAAGACGCTGTCGGAGCAGGAGCGCAGCAAGAAGGCCTTCTCCAGCGCGGTCAGGGTACGATTGACCGCGCCTGCGGACGCAAAGGGCCCGTAATAGCTCCCGGGCTCATCCTGACTGCCTCGGTGCTTGCGGATGCGCGGGAAAGGATGATCGCTGCCGATCAGGATGTAGGGAAAGGACTTGTCGTCGCGCAGCAGCACATTGTAGCGCGGCATGAAGCGCTTGATGAGGTTGCTTTCCAGCAACAGCGCTTCCACCTCGCTGTTGGTGGCCACGACTTCCAGCGCCGTGGTTTCGGCCACCATGCGTTGCAAGCGACGCGGTAGCTTTTTCACCTGGGTATAGGAAGTGACTCGCTTCTTCAGGCTCTTGGCCTTGCCGACGTAGAGAACCTCACCGCGTCGGTCGAGCATGCGATAGACGCCAGGCCCGCCCGGCAGAGTCCGCACCGCCTTAGTCAGTACGGCCACCCCCTGAGCAAGGCCTCTGGCATCTCCCTCATCTGGAGACTCGGCTTCGAAGCGGGCCGGCTCCTCACCCAGAGCGTGGAGGCGCATCTCACCTGGAGTCTGAAAGGCCACCAGCTCCTTGAGCGACTCCGGTGCGCGCTTGCCGCCTGCTGTCGGATCGGCTGCTTTATCGGCTCGACGCTTGGTGGTCACACCCCGCCCCTATTGCACGCACAGAAAGGATAAAATGTGACGCATCCGGCGTAACCCCCCGTGATTCCGAAGAGATAACCCCCTTTCCACGGTTCCTGTGGATAAGGTTGTGCATAGCGTGTTGCCTCCACGCTTTCCCCCTAGCGGAATCAAGCCTTTCGATGAATTGCCTAAAAAACCGGCACGTCTGTAACCCGCTGAAACTGTGAATGTTTTTAATCGTCAACTCTCTCTTTGCTCCCGCTCCCCAGAATCAAGCTGCCGACGAGATTTAATGAAGCGCGACTCTCGGCCATGTGCACAACTTTCGTCGACTCTCGCGCTGTCAAGGACTGTTCTGCCCAGCCAAAGGGGATTGTGCCCACCCGAGATGCTGGCCGCCGTCAAGCGCAATCATCTGTCCGGTGACCGAAGGTGCAGCCAGGAAGTATCTCAGGGTCGCGCGCATCTCATCCAGCGACGGCGCCCTGCGCAGGGGCAGGGTTGCGACCTGCCTGGCAAACTGCTCCTCACTCTGGTTAGGCGCCGGCAGAGTGAAGCCCGGACCGATCCCGTTCACCCGGATACGCGGAGCCAGTGCCAGCGCCAGTGTCCGGGTGAGGGTCCACAGTCCCGACTTGGCCAAGGTGTAGCTCATGAAATGCGGCGTGAGGCTCCACACCCGCTCATCGAGCAGGTTCACGATCAGACCCTGTCGTTCAGCGGGCAAGCCTGCAGCAAGGGCCTGAGCCAGCACGAAGGGCGCTCTCATGCCGATCTCTAGGTGCAGGTCCCAGTTCTCCCGCTTCACGCTGTTCCATTCATCGCGCTTAAAGGCCGAGGCATTGTTGACCAGCACGCCCAGCGGCCCGACTTCGCGCCCCGCAGCTTCGGCCAAGCCAACCACCTCTTCCTCACGGGTCAGATCGGCCTGGAGCAGAGCACCTCTGCCTCCGGAGCCCTCGATGAGCGCAAGGGTTTCCTCCGCGTCAGCACGTGAGTGGCCATAGTGCACGCCGACGCAAAAGCCGGCGGCAGCAAGTTCCAGCGCCAGAGCCCGACCGATCCGCCGGCCAGCGCCTGTGACCAGCGCACCGCGCGCATAGCCGCCCGTGAGGCTATCAGTCATTGTTCGGCTCGAAGGACAGCGCTGCAGAATTTATACAAAAGCGCAGCCCCGTCGGCTGCGGGCCATCTTCGAAAACATGCCCCTGATGCGCCCCGCATTGCGCACAGTGCACCTCGGTCCGCACCATGCCGATGCTCTGGTCGGTCTTGCTGGCCACAGCATTCTCGTCCAGGGGCTGCCAGAAGGACGGCCAGCCACTGCCGCTGTCGTATTTATGTTCGCTGGAATAGGCCGGGGAGCCGCAAACCACGCAGTGGAAAGTGCCTTTGCGCTTTTCATCCAGCAGGTCGCCGGTGAAAGGGCGCTCGGTCGCCTCCTGCTGCGTCACGCGATACTGTTCGCGCGTTAGGTGGTCGGTGCCGTGATAGCGACGGCCTTCGTTCTGGCTCATGATGCAGGTCTCCGTTTAAGCTCCAGGCTATCAATATCGGAACCCGAGGCGGCCACGTACAGCCCCCAGGGAGGCCGAAGTGCCTTGAAGGCCACTCATACCGGGAGGGATCCAATGCGTCTGCTCGTCATGCTCGCCACCCTATTGCTCGCCAGCGCCGCCCATGCGGCGGACCCTGAAGCCGGCCGGACACTGGCGCGGGAAGCCTGTGCCTTCTGCCATGTGGTGGAAGATGGCGGCAGCGGCAGCGATGCGGTTCCAAGCTTCCCCGCCATCGCACGCGAGGCCGGGGACAACATCGAGGCCCTGCGCAGCTTCACCGTGGAGCCTCATCCGCAGATGCCGCAGTTCGCCGACCTCAGCGAAACCCAGGTTGATAACCTGATCGCCTACATGCGCAGCCTCACCGAATAAGGAGAAGCGCGGAGAGCGGGCGGACAGTACGGCGGCCCCCAAACCGCGGCAGCACGCCCTGTCCTCGCCCGGGCGCTTGGTGCACAATGGCACCATGACGAGCCTGCACACCAGCCGCAAATCCGAGCTGACCACCCTGCCCAACCTCCTCACCCTGGCGCGCATCGCAGCGATCCCGGCGGTGGTGGCGCTGCTGTTTGTCGATGGAGCCTTTGCCCGTTGGGCCGCGCTGGCGCTCTATGCGCTTGCCGGACTGACGGACTGGCTTGACGGGAAGCTGGCACGCGATCGCGGGGAGGTCTCGCCCTTGGGCCGCTTTCTCGACCCGATCGCCGACAAGCTGCTGGTGGCTGCCATCATCATCATGCTGGTGGCAACGGGCGATATCGCCGGCTTGCATGTCGTTGCGGCCCTTCTCATCCTCAGCCGGGAACTGCTTGTGTCCGGTCTGCGCGAGTATCTGGCCGAACTGCAGGTGCCTCTGCCGGTCAGCAGGCTAGCGAAGTGGAAAACTGGCGTGCAGATGGTCGCTCTGGCGCTGTTACTGATCGCACCAGCGGTGCCTGCGGCCATCGGCTTGCTCGGGCTCGCTCTGCTGTGGCTGGCAACGCTGCTGACGTTGATCACGGGCTGGGACTACCTCAGCCGGGGCCTGAAGCACATGCTGCCTCGCTGAGGCTGGAACGATCCTGGCTACGAGGAAAGTCAGTAAAGCCGTTCGACGGTGAAATCGACCGCCTGTAGCAAGGCATCACGGACCCTGTCGTTGGGAAAGAGGCTGAGCGCGCTGTGCGCTTCCGTGGCGAACCTGCGAGCCCGTTCCTTGGATTGCTCCAGCGCGCCATGCCTATGCAGCAGTGCGAGTGCCTGTTCCAGGTCGCCCTCATTCTGCTCACCCTGCTCCAGGCAGCGGCGCCAGAAGCTCTTCTCCACTTCGTCACCGGCCTCGAATGCCAGAATCACCGGGAGGGTCAGCTTGCCTTCGCGGAAGTCGTCCCCCAATGCCTTGCCGCGACCGGCCGCCTCCTGGCTGTAGTCGAGCACGTCGTCCACCACCTGAAAGGCCATGCCCAGAGCTTCGCCATAGCGGCGCAAGGCTTCCACCTCATGTTCAGGCCGTTCGGCAATCAGAGCGCCCACCTGCGCGGAAGCAGCAAAGAGCACGGCAGTCTTCGCGCGGATCACGTCGAGGTAGGCCGTTTCGTTGGTCTCGGTGTCGTGGGCCGTCATCAACTGATGCACCTCGCCTTCCGCCAACGTCGCGGAGGTGCCGGCCAGCAGCTTGAGGACCGCGAGCGAACCGTCGGCCACCATCAACTGGAAGGCCCGGCTGAAGAGGAAATCGCCCACCAGCACGCTGGCCTGATTGCCAAACAGCGCCTTGGCCGTTTCCCGGCCGCGCCGCAGGTCGCTTTCGTCCACGACATCATCGTGCAGCAGGGTTGCCGTGTGGATGAACTCGACAGCCGCTGCCAGGCCCAGGGGGCGATCACTCTCCACACCCACAAGGCGAGCGCTGGCCAGCACCAACAGCGGGCGCAATCGCTTGCCGCCGGCCGCGATGATGTGTTCCGCCACCTGGGGAATCAGCGGAACCGAGGACTGCATGTGTTCGAGGATCAGGGCGTTGACGCGCTTGAGATCCGCACCCGCCAAATCCTGCAGCGGCTGCAGACTGGCGGCCTGCCGCTTCCCGGAATCGAGCGTTCGCGCTGCGTCGACCATCCGCCACCTTCGTTGGTTGCCTTGCGGTGCAACATCCCGCAGATTGCCTTGCGCTGCGCACAATAGGTCGGAGGGACCATCGGTCAAGCGCAAGCCGCCGGAGCAAGACGTGAAAGAACTGTTGCGGACCAACGATCTCGTAAAGCTCTCCTGGCTGGAAGCGCTGCTCAACGACTCCGACATCCCCTGCCTCGTTCTCGATCAGCACGCATCGGTACTGGAAGGCTCCGCCGTCGCCATTTCTCGCCGCATGATGGTCGATGATGAAGACTTCGAGCGTGCCTGCCGGCTGATCGAGGAAGCGGAGGCCAGCCTGGGGCGCGTGGGCTGATGGCTGACTGTGCAACAGAGGCCGCCCGGGAAAGCCGCCTCCTTGGGGGGCGCTTGCGGCTGCTGCAGCCAGACGCCGGCTACCGTGTCGCCATTGATCCCGTGTTGCTGGCCGCTGCCGTACCGGCGCAGCCCGGTCAAAGCCTGCTCGAACTCGGCTGCGGCAGCGGCGCGGCCTCGCTTTGCCTGCTGGCGCGCGTAGGCGGGGCGCAAGTCACGGGCCTCGAGCTCAACAGCGAAATGGCGACCCTGGCGCGTCGCAGTGCCGAGATGAACGCGCTGCCGCTCTCAGTGGTGGAGGGCGATCTGCTGCGGCTGCCAGACCAGGTTGCCGGACGCTACGATCAGGTTTTCATGAATCCGCCCTACCTGGCCGCCGGTGCGGCTTCGCCATCGAGCCAACCAACCCGTGCGGCGGCAAACCTTGAGGGCGCAGCCCGCCTCAGTCATTGGATTGATGCAGCACTGTCGCGCCTGCCCCGAGGCGGGCGCCTGACCCTCATTCACCGCGCCGACCGGATCGGCGAGATTCTGGCGCTGCTCCATGGCCGCGCCGGTGACCTCGCCGTCCTGCCACTGCGGGCTTACGCCGATCGCCCGGCCAAGCGGGTGATCGTCACCGGACGCAAGGACAAGGGCAAGCCCCTGACATTGCTACCAGATTTCATCCTTCATGACGATGGCGGCTGCTACAGTTCCGCTGCACAGAGGGTACTTCGCCAAGGCGAGGCCATCGACCTCCTCACCCCGGCCCAACGATCGAGCCTCTGAAAAAGGCTTTGCCTGCGGCATGACGACTTCCGATACTGCTGGCGAACGAGAACAGAGAAATCAACCGAGTGGAGCCTTCATGGAGTCTGTCTCGGAGGCGGCAATCGAGGCCCGTCGCCTCACCAAGGTTTTCGACGGCCCCGGTGGCGAAGTCCGTGCCTTGGACAACGTCGATCTCATCATCCGCAAGAATGAGTTCTTCACGCTGCTCGGCCCATCCGGCTGCGGCAAGACCACCCTGTTGCGCCTGGTGGCCGGATTCGAGCAGCCCAGTGGCGGAGAACTCCTCATGGACGGCGAAGCGATCGCGGAACGGCCACCGCACCGCCGGCCGGTGAACACCGTCTTCCAGTCCTACGCACTCTTCCCGCACATGACCGTGGCGGAGAATGTGGGGTTCGGGTTGGAGATGATGGGGCGCCCCCGCGAGGAAATCGGCCAGCGCGTCGAGCGCATGCTGGCGCTGGTCAAGCTCGAAGGCATGGGGCCACGTCGCCCGAATCAGCTTTCCGGCGGCCAGCAACAGCGTGTGGCGCTGGCCCGCGCGCTGGCCAATCAGCCGAAGGTGCTCCTGCTCGACGAGCCGCTGTCCGCGCTGGACTTCAAGCTGCGCAAGGAGATGCAGATCGAGCTCAAGCGCCTCCAAAGCGAAACCGGCATCACCTTCGTCTTCGTGACTCACGATCAGGAAGAAGCGCTCACCATGTCGGACCGCATCGCCGTTATGAGCGATGGCAATGTGCTCCAGATCGGCAGTCCGACGGAAATCTACGAGCACCCCACCAGCCGCTTCGTGGCCGACTTCATCGGCGAAACCAACCTGCTTACTGGCCGCTTGAGCGAACGCATGGCCTCGTCGCTGCGCTTCGAGTTGGATTCCGGCGGCCTGCTTGAGGGGCAGGAGGACGGCGGCAATGAGACTGGCGCGCGGGTCACTCTGGCCGTTCGGCCCGAGCGGGCGGAGATCAGCCGCGAGGGTTCCGGCCTAGCGGCGCGCATCGAACAGATCGTCTACTTCGGCACCGACACACACTACCACCTGCGCCTCGATGAGCAGACCCCCTTCGTGGTCCGCCATCAGAACCGGAGCGGAGCGACGAGCCGCTTCAGCCAGGGTGAGGAGGTCCGGGTGACCATCTCCCCGGATGCCATCAGGGTGCTGCAGGACTGATGCTGGAAGGACTGGGCCGAAACCGCTTTCTGCGCCGCGGACTGCTGCTGGGGCCGGCGCTCTTCGTCATCGGCTTCTTCATGATCCTGCCGCTGTTCCTGATGGCCTATGTGTCGATCCTGGAACGCGGCTTGGCCGGCGGGGTGCAATGGGGTCAGCACACCCTTGAAGCCTACGTGCGCTTCCTCTTCGAGCGCGACCTGATGGACAACCTGGTGGTCAACATCGACTACCTGCGGATCTTCGGTCGTTCCTTCGCTCTGGCCTTTGGCACAATGATCGTGGCACTGGCGATCGGCCTGCCCACTGCCTTCTACATGGCGCTCCAGCCGGCGCGCTGGCGGAATCTGCTAATCTTTCTGGTCACCATTCCCTTCTGGACCAACTTGCTGGTGCGCAACTACGCCTGGATCCTGCTGCTGCGCGACAGCGGTCTGGTGAACAGCGGTCTGATCTGGCTGGGGTTGACGGACGAGCCGGTGCGCCTGCTCTACACGCCCTTCGCCGTGGGCGTCGGCCTCACCTACTCCTTCCTGCCCTTCATGATCCTACCGATCTACGCCAGTCTGGAGAAGCTGGACCTGCGCCTCGTCGAGGCCGCCTACGATCTCGGCGCGAACAAGTGGAAGGCCCTGACCCGGATCGTTCTGCCGCTCGCCCTACCGGGCATCGCGGCGGGCAGCATTCTCGTGTTCATCCCGGCTCTGGGTGCCTACGTCACGCCGGAATTGCTCGGCGGTTCCCGACAATTGATGATCGGCAACCTGATCCAGGGACAGTTCGGCGCGGCGCGCAACTGGCCCTTCGGTGCGGCGCTGGCCTTCGTGCTCCTCGCCATCGTGCTCTGTTCGATGATGCTCTACCTGCTGCGCTTCCGCCGCGCGCCGGGTCAGGGCTGAGGAGGGGGCATGCTCAAACGTGGTTCCAATCCGCTCTGGCGCTTCCCCGGCGTCGCGCCCACGGCGCTGATCGTCTTCGCGTACCTCTATCTGCCGATCTTCATTCTCATCGCGTACTCCTTCAACGAGAACCGCCTGGCGACGATCTGGACCGGCTTCACCTTCGACTGGTACGGGGTGGTCCTGAACAATCCGGACATCATGCGTGCGGCGCGCAATTCGCTGATCGTCGCCAGCAGCGCCACCTTCATGGCGACGCTCTCGGCCATCATCGCCGGGTTGTGCATGACCCGCGACAGTTTCCGCGGGCAGCAGGGCGTGAACGCCATCATGGCCCTGCCGCTGATCG
Source organism: Aquibaculum arenosum (assembly GCF_029222965.1). GTDB lineage: Bacteria > Pseudomonadota > Alphaproteobacteria > Kiloniellales > DSM-21159 > Aquibaculum > Aquibaculum arenosum. The sequence continues at coordinate 94,961 of NZ_JARHUD010000002.1, forward strand.
TGCCGGAGATCGTCACCGCCGTTGCCACGCTGCTTTTCTTCGTGATCATCGGCATGAAGCTGGGTCTGATGACGGTCATCATCGCCCATACGGTGTTCTGCATTCCCTTCGCCTACCTGCCGATCCGTGCGAGGCTGCAGGGGATGGATCCACGCCTGGAGGAAGCTGCAGCAGACCTCTACGCCGACCCCTGGCGCACCTTCCGGCGGGTCACGCTGCCGCTGCTCTGGCCGGGCATCCTTTCCGGCGCCATGCTGGCTTTCATCATTTCGCTGGACACCTTCGTCATCACCTACTTCGTCGCCGGCGCCGGGGCGACGACGCTACCGGTCTACATATTCGGTATGATCCGCATCGGCATCACGCCTGAGGTCAACGCGGTCTCCGCCTTGATGCTACTGGTCTCGATTGCCTTCGTGACACTCTCGTTCCTGATCGGCCGCATCCAGCGTTGACGGCCGGCGAGGCTCGGGAAAAGATCGTCCCAAGCCCAACCACAAACACCCGCAACAGGGAGAAGGATGAAGAACATGAACCGGAAAGCCATTCTGTCCGCCGGCATCGCAGCCGGCCTTTTCGCCGGCCTGGCCCAGAGTGCTTCGGCGGAGGAACTCTTCCTCTACAACTGGTCGAACTACTTCCCGCCGGAACTTCTCGAGAAGTTCGAAAGCGACACCGGCATCTCGGTCACCCTCGACGTCTATGACTCGAACGAGACCATGCTGGCCCGCCTGCAGGCCGGCGCGGCCGGCTACGACATCGTGGTGCCCTCGGACTACATGATGGAGATCATGATCAAGGAAGGCTTGGCCGAGCGCATCGATGCAGGCGAGATGGAGAACTTCTCCAACGTCATGGAGCCGCACAACGACCCGCGCCAGGACCCGGGACGCGCCTATTCCGCGCCCTATCTCTGGGGCACCACCGGCTTCACCTATGATTCCGAGCGCGTCGGTGAGCTGGAGGAAAGCTGGAAAGAGTTCTTCGAGCCACGTGAGGAGTTGAGCGGCCAGATCGCCGTGCTGAACGACGAGGTCGAGGCCTACAACGCAGCCGCCTACTACGCCGGCGTCTCCAAGTGCACCGAAGAACCGGCCGAGGCGCAGCAGATTCTCGACATCCTCCAGGCCCAGGCCCCGCATGTGGCCATGTATCAATCCGACGGAACCATCGATCGCATGGCATCTGGAGAGATGATCATGCACATGCAGTGGAACGGCGCCGCCCATCGTTCCAAGCAGGAGCGCGACAGCCTGGTCTACGTCTACCCGGAGGAAGGCATCTCCTTCTGGAACGACAACTTCATGGTCCCGGCCGGTGCGCCGAACCTGGAGAATGCCAAGACCTTCATCAACTGGATGATGGCGCCGGAGAACATCGCGGTTGCATCAAACTATACCGGCTACATGAACGCCGTTCGCGGCTCCTCGGAGTTCATGGACGAGGCGCTGGTTGAGGACCCGGCAGTGAACATGCCGGAAGAGTACGCCGACCGCCTCCGTCCCACCGAGGACTGTTCGGTGGACGCTCGCGAACTGCGCAACCGGGTGTGGACCCGCCTGCGCAGCTAAGTGGAGAGTGTATGCTGAAGGCCGGGCGCTCTTGCGCCCGGCCTTCTTATTGCCACCCTATTGTGGTGTGAGAGCAAACCCATATGGGGCCAAAGAGTGTGGGTCAGTAAACAAGGATCAGCCATGGTCGACGAACGCCCGGATAGATTTCGCATCGCCCTTTGGGCGACCAACATCGGCCGGCCGGTCAACGGGATCGACGGCTGGGTGGCAGGCGTGGAAGCACGTCTGGCCGAAGCGAAAGCGACCGGCGCCGACATCCTCGTGATGCCCGAGTACGCCGCGGAGCAATGGCTGTCGTTCGCACCGCCCGGGCTTACCGGGGCGCAAGAAATCCCCTGGATGGCGGAGCAGTCCGCCCAAGCTTTGGCGGCATTGCGCGACCTGCCGGCCCGTTACGGCCTCGCGCTGCTGGCGGGCACCATGCCGGTCCCGGATGAGAGCGGTGACACCGACGCGCCCTGGCTTAACCGGGCTTGGCTGCTGCTGCCGGACGGCCGCTGCATCGCCCAGGACAAGCTCTGCCTCACGCCGGCCGAGAAGGATCCCGAGAGCTGGAACCTCTCCACCGGCACACGCCTGCGGCTCGTTACTTGGAAGGGCGTGCGCATTGCGGTAGTGATTTGCCTGGACGTGGAACTCCCGGCCCTGGCGGCACAGCTTGCCCCGGCCCGCCCCGACGTCATCCTGGTGCCATCACAAACGGGACGCCTGGCGGGCTACCATCGCGTTTTCAGCTGCGCCAAGGCACGAGCCGTCGAACTTCAGGCCGCTGTGGCGGTCTGCGGCACCATCGGCGCGGCCGCCTACGGTGAGGATCGCCCCGGCACGGTTTCGGGCTGCAGCCTCTTCCTGCCCTGCGAAGAGCGCCTCGGCAGCCACGGCCGCGCCGCCGAGATACCGCCCATCACCGACCATGACGGTCCCGGTCCGCTGCTGTTGGCCGACGTGCCGCTCGCGGCGCTCGACGCTCTGCGAAGTGGCGACGCCGAGGTCTGGCCCGGCGCCTGGGACGCATCCGGGATCACCATCGAAGAGGAAGCCGCCTGATGCTCACGGTTTACAGCGACGATCACCGCTTGCAGGACGGCAAGGCCGAGCTGGTGGATGGCAAACTTCAACCCTGCTTCGAGATGCCGCGGCGTGCCGACATGGTGCTGGACCGGGTGAAGACCGTCGGGCTGGGCGAAGTGGTCGAGCCCAAGAATTTCGGCAAGGAACCAATCCTGCGTGTGCATGCCGAGAACTTCGTCACCTTTCTGGAAACCGCTTGGGATGAATGGTCGGCCCTGGGGCGCTCCCATGACGCTCTGCCACTCAACTGGTCGGTGCGCGGCATGCAAAACCGCGAGCCGGAAGTGATCGACGGCAAGCTCTCCTACTTCTCTTTCGACGCCGGCACCCCTGTTACGGCCGGCACCTGGCGTGCGGCCACCGCCTCGGTCAATGTCGCGCTCACCGGACTGGAAGCTGTGCTGGGCGGCGCCAGAAGCGCCTTTTCACTGTGCCGGCCGCCGGGCCACCATGCGGCTGCCGAATACTACGGCGGCTATTGCTTCCTGAACAACGCCGCCATTGCCGCCCAGGCCTGGCGCGACCGGGGAGCGGGGCGTGTTGCCATCCTCGACGTCGACTACCATCACGGCAACGGCACACAGTCGATCTTCTATGAGCGTGCGGACGTCTTCTTTACTTCGATCCACGGCGATCCGCGTCAGGAGTTCCCCTACTTCCTGGGCTACGCCGAGGAGACCGGAAGTGGCCCGGGCGAAGGCGCCAACGCGAACTTCCCCCTGCGATGGGGCAGCGGTTTTGATCTCTGGTCCGAGGCGCTGGACCAGGCCTGCAAGGCCATCACCGCGCAGGGTGCCGACGCCCTGGTCATCTCGCTTGGCGTCGATACCTTCAAAGAGGACCCCATTTCCCAGTTCCGGCTCGAAAGCGAAGACTATTTCCGCATCGGCGAGCGTATCGCGAAGCTGGGCCTGCCCACCCTGTTTGTCATGGAAGGCGGTTACGCCGTGGAAGCCATCGGAATCAATGCCGTCAATGTGCTGACCGCCTTTGAGCAGGCGGCTTGAGCCCATGAGTCTTGGCCTCCGTAAGACACTGGGGATGGTTCTGCCCATCCCTGCCCTACGCAACCCGCCGCCGGTTGTCTCGCTGGTCCGCTTGAATGGTGTGATCGGCCATGTCGGCCCGCTGCGCAACGGGCTGACTCTGGAAAGCCTGCGCGAGCCGCTGGATCGGGCCTTCGCTCCCAAGCGACTGGATGCTGTGGCGCTCGCGATCAATTCCCCTGGTGGCTCGCCAGTGCAATCCGCACTGATCGCCGAGCGCATCCGGGAACTGGCCGACGAGAAGAAGGTGCGGGTTCTGGCCTATATCGAGGATGTCGGCGCCTCCGGCGGATACTGGCTGGCCAGCGCCGCCGACGAGATCCTGGTGGACAGCAGCTCCGTTGTCGGCTCCATCGGCGTGGTCTCCGCGGGCTTCGGCTTTCCGGCACTGCTGGAGCGTTTGGGGGTGGAGCGCCGGGTGGAAACCGCCGGCGAACGCAAAGCCATGTTGGACCCCTTTCAGCCGCGCGACCAAGCCGAGGTCGAGCGCCTGCGTGGCCTCCTGACCGAGCTGCACGAAAACTTCAAGGAACAGGTGCGCCATCGCCGCAAAGGGCGCTTGAAGGCGTCCGAGGAGGAGCTCTTCAGCGGCGAGTTCTGGACTGGCCGCAAGGCGGTGGAACTCGGCCTGGCCGATGGGCTGGCGCATCTGCACAGTGATCTGCGTCAACGCTTTGGCAAGAAGCTCGTGCTACGGCGGACCCAACGGCCCCGCCGCTGGTTTTCCTGGCGAACGGCGGCCACGGGCATGCCGAATGACTGGGCCGATGCACTCCTGTCGGCAGCAGAGGAACGGGCGCTCTGGGCCCGTTACGGCCTTTGATTCACGCAACTGAAACTCGCGGGAGGTTAGCATGAAAGCGGTACGTTATATCGAGACCGGTCGGCCGCCGGAGATCGTGGACCTGCCGCAGCCGACGCCGGGGCCGGGCGAGGTGCTGTTGCGGGTGGCCGGCGCCGGCGTCTGTCATTCCGATCTCCACGTCCTCGACCACGGCATCGGCATCCCCGGGCCCTTCACGCTCGGACACGAGAACACCGGCTGGGTCGCAGGTTTGGGAGCCGGAGCCACGAACGTCAAGGAAGGGGATGCGGTCGCGGTCTACGGTCCCTGGGGCTGCGGCGCTTGCCGTACCTGCCAGACCTCGGCCGAGAACTACTGCGAGCATCACGCCAGCATCCCCTACTACGGGGGCGGACTCGGCAAGGATGGCGGCATGGCGGAGTTCATGATCGTCCCCTCGCCCCGCCTCCTGGTGCCGTTGGCAGGGCTGGACCCAATCAAAGCCGCTCCGCTGAGCGACGCCGCGCTGACCCCCTATCACGCCATCAAGTCCAGCCTGCCGCTGCTCTCACCCGACGCAACGGTGCTGGTTCTTGGCATCGGCGGGCTGGGGCACATGGCCGTTCAGATCCTGCAGGCGCTCAGCCCCGCACGCCTCATTGCCGGAGACATCGACGAGACCAAGCTCGATCATGCGCGCAAGCTGGGGGTCGAGCACTGCGTCAACACCGGCGACTTCGATGCCGCGAAGGAAGAGATCCGCTCCATCGCCGGCCCGCGCGGGATCACCGTGGCCTTCGATGTGGTGGGGGCCCAAAGCACCATGGACCTTTGCTCCGCCGTGGTCGGGCGGGCCAGCCGCATCTGCATTCTCGGACTGGCCGGCGGAACCTTTGCCTACGCGGCCAACCGACCGCCCTACGGCTGCGAGGTCATCATCCCCTATTGGGGGTCGCGCACCGAACTGATGGAAGTGACTGCCTTGGCAAACGCCGGGCAGATCCACGCCGAGGTGGAGGCCTTCCCGCTGGAAGAAGCACCCAGCGTCTATGAGCGGCTGCGCGAAGGTCGCATCCGCGGTCGCGCGGTGCTCCAGCCCTGACCCCAATGCAAAAGACCGGAGCGCGGCTCCCGCTCTCCGGTCTTTGCTGGTCCGTAGTTTGCCTGGAAGGCGATCAGCTGCCGGTGGGACGTACGACCATGCAGTCCATGCCGTGCTGGTTCAGGCTCTGGCAAGCCGTGCGCGCCTGTGTCTCCAACAACCCAGTCAGCCGGGCGCGATAGAGCGTCTGGTTGCTCACCAGAACCTCGGTGACAGCAACCCGGGCCTCGGCGAACTCTTGAGCCAAGCGGGACGCCGCTGTCGAAGCCAAGAATTGAGCCTGATCGGCCACCTTGAAGGCGCCGACCTGAACGCCCCAGCCCTCTTCCTGCACCGCGCCAGCAGTGCTGGCAGCCTGAGCCGAGCTGACCAACATGCCGCCCACATCACGCGGCTCGTCACTTTCGGCACGGGCAAGTGCATCGGAAATCGTGACCTGACCTGGCCGCGGACTCGGCACCGGCGGTGTCGGTCGGGTCTTGGCAAGGGCGAGCTGATTTGCTCGGCTAAAGCCGCGATCCAGGAGATCCGCCATGTGGGCATCGCGCGACTGAGCCGTTCGCCCGCCCATGACCACGGCGATCACCCGGCGCCCGTCACGCACGGCCGAAGTCGCGACATTGAAGCCTGAGGCGCGGATGTACCCGGTCTTCAATCCATCGGCGCCGTTGTAGCTGCGCAGCAGACGATTGTGACCGGTGTGCGTCTGTCCGCGATAGGTGAAGCTCTGGTCCGAGAAGTAATGGTAGTGCTGCGGGAAATCGCGCATGAGGCGCACGGCCAGCTTTGCCATGTCTCGGGCGGTGGTCACCTGTCCGCTGTCGGGCAAACCAGACGCGTTCTTGAAGGTCGTGGACGTCAGACCCAATTCTCGCGCCCGCTGGGTCATCTTCTGCGCGAAGCCGCTTTCGCTGCCACCCAGGGCCTCTCCGACGACCGCAGCTACGTCATTGGCCGAGCGCACCACCAAAGGCAGGATCGTCTCCCGCACTGCAATGGTGTCGCCGGCCCGAAGCCCCAACTTGGATGGCGGCTTGCCGGCCGCGTGGGCTGAGATATGCAGGCGCTGATCCGCGGTGACATCACCGCGCTCCAATGCCTCGAAAAGCATGTAGAGCGTCATCATCTTGGTCAGTGATGCTGGATAACGCCGCGCATCCGCATTGGACGCGTGCAGGACTTCCCCCGTCGCATAGTCTATGACGATGGAGGCGTAGCGAGGATTGGCTTGCGCCGTCGTCGGTGCCGCGACTGCCAGCAGTACAGGCAGCAGGAACAGCAACGCGAAGAGTCTGCCAATTCGGCCATTTAAAGCGGGAAACATGAGCTACCCCCCGAATTTCCCGTTCTAACTAGAAGCAATATCAGGAAGAATCTACCCAATGAATGAGTCGCTGTCCAGCCTTCGCGCTACGGTCGGCCTATGTTACTCCACAGGACCATGAGCGGACTCTTCGAAAAAGACGCCCCCCGCCCTCTCGCCGACCGGCTGCGCCCCCGCACTTTGGATGAGGTGGTGGGACAGACGCATCTGCTCGGGCCCAACGGTCCGATCGGTCGCATGGTGGCACAGCGGCGACTGGCCTCCATGATCCTCTGGGGACCGCCGGGCTGCGGCAAGACAACGATCGCCCGCCTGTTGGCCGAGGCCACGGATCTCGCTTTCGAGCCGCTTTCGGCGGTCTTTTCGGGCGTAGCGGATCTGCGCAAAGTGTTCGATCGGGCCCGCCAGCGCAGGCAAGACGGTCGGGGGACGCTGCTCTTCGTCGATGAGGTGCACCGCTTCAACAAGGCGCAGCAGGACGGCTTTCTGCCCTACGTCGAGGACGGCACGGTCGTCCTGATCGGAGCGACCACGGAGAACCCCTCCTTCGAGCTCAACGCAGCACTGCTCTCGCGCTGCCAGGTGATGGTGCTGCATCGCCTCGACGAAGCCGCCCTGAAAGAACTGCTCGAGCGAGCGGAACAGGAGAGCGGACGGACACTGCCCCTGAACGAGGATGCCCGCAGCGCTCTGTTGGCCATGGCCGACGGCGACGGACGCTACCTTCTCAATCTCGCGGAGGAACTCTTCCAGGTTCCGGAGTCCGCGGAACCACTTGATCCCCGCGGCTTGACCGATGTGATCCACCGCCGAGCGCCCGTCTACGACAAGAGCGGCGAGGAGCATTACAATCTTATTTCCGCTTTGCACAAATCCTTGCGCGGCTCCGACAGCGATGCGGCGCTGTACTGGCTGGCGCGGATGTTGGTTGGCGGCGAAGACCCCCACTACATCGCCCGGCGCTTGCTGCGATTCGCCATCGAGGACGTGGGCCTGGCGGAACCGCAGGCAGTGACACAGGCCTTGGCCGCCTGGCAGACCTACGAGCGTCTCGGGTCCCCGGAAGGCGATCTTGCCCTCGCGCAGCTCGTCGTCTTCCTCGGCACAGCCCCGAAATCCAACGCCGCCTACCTGGCGCACAAACGCAGCCTGCGCGCCGCCAAGGCAACCGGCTCGCTCATGCCGCCCAAGCACATCCTCAACGCCCCCACCGGGATGATGAAGGAGCTCGGTTACGGCAAGGGCTATGCCTATGACCACGACGCACCGGACGGCTTCTCCGGTCAGGACTACTTTCCCGAGGACATGACGCGCGAGACTTTCTATCAGCCGGTGGCACGCGGCTTCGAGCGGGAAATCGCCAAACGGCTGGAATACTGGGACAAGCTGCGACGTCAACGAAGCAAGCAAGAAGGCTGATATCAGCCTTGCGCTTCCCGCGAAGCCGTTATGCGAAGCTGCAGCTTGCACCTTCCGGTTCCCGGCTTAGGCTCCCGCGTTATGGAGTGAGGGTCTTGCCTACCGGCGAGGCTCCTGCAACGGTCGAGGGAACTGCCGCCACAGATGGCCGAACACAACATACCCGATCGCCACGCTGTGGCTCTGCTTACCGTCGACCTGCAGCGCGATTTCGCCTGCCAGGGGTCGCCGGTCCAGGCGTCCGGCGTGTCCGGAACCCTTCCCCAGATCCTGAAAATCGTGAATGCTTTTCGCAGCCACGATCGGCCAGTCTTTCACGCGGTGCGGCTTTATCGGCCGGATGGCTCGAACGTGGATCTGTGCCGGCGTTCGGCTGTCGAGGAGGGACTGCGCGTCCTGATGCCCGGCACCTCCGGCGCTGAACTGATCGAGGCCGCCAAGCCTGATCCCGAGATCAGGCTGGAGGCGGATGCGCTGCTTGATGGAGAGTTCCAGAAGCTGCGCCACAATGAGTTCGTGTTCTACAAGTCCCGCTGGAGCGCATTCTTCCGCACCGAGCTGGAGGAGCGGCTGAACGACATGGGGATCACCACGCTCGTCGTCTGTGGCTTCAATTTCCCCACCGGCGGACGCGCGACGATCTATGACGCCGGCGCCCGGGATTTTCGCGTGATTGTCGGCGCCGACGCGCTCTGTGATGCAAGTGAAGAGGGCCTGCGCGAACTTGGCCGTCTCGGCGTCTATCAGATGAGCGCAGATTCGGTGCTCGAGTGGTTGAGTGGCAACCGCCGGCCTAACGCAGCCTGATTTGCTTGCCACCGGGCAACCTGGCTGCAGCTAGAGGGCGCACATGATCGAGACTCGCGTCATCACGCCCGAAGAAGCTGATCAGCGCCTGGATCGCTGGTTTCGCAAGAGCTATCCGCAGGTCACTCACGGCCGCCTGGAGAAGCTGCTGCGCACCGGCCAGGTACGCGTCGACGGCAAACGCGCGAAGGGAAATCTTCGCCTGACCGCCGGCCAGGAGATCCGCATCCCGCCCTTGGGCGAAAGCGCCGGGGCACCCGTCCGCTCGCCTACCCGTGCCCGGCCGTCCGACCAGGAAGCCGAGGCGCTGCGCGCGCGTGTGCTCTACCGCGACGACTGGGTGATCGCGATCGACAAGCCCGCCGGCTTGGCCGTTCAGGGCGGCAGCAACACTCCGCACCATCTCGACGGTTTGTTGGATGCCCTCATCTTCGATGGCAAGGAGCGCCCTCGTCTCGTCCACCGCCTGGATCGCGACACGGCGGGCGTCCTGCTCCTGGCGCGCACGACGGAAGCCGCCCGGCGGCTTGGCGCCGCTTTCAAGAGCGATGCCCCCTGTAAGATCTATTGGGCTCTGGTCGCGGGCCTTCCCGAGAAGCCGCGGGGCATGCTCAACCTGCCTCTGGGCAAGCTGCCGGGCCCGAAGGGCGAGAAGATGTCCAGCGAAGCGCCGGATGCCAAACCCGCCACCACGCGCTGGTCCACCGTGGCCAAGCGAGGCCAGTCGGCCGCCTGGCTTGCCCTACGCCCACTGACCGGCCGCACACACCAGCTGCGTGCGCATTGCGAGGCCATGGGCCACCCGATCCTGGGCGACGGCAAATATGGCAGGCGCAAAGCCTTCCTAACCCAGCCCGAACTGCCGAAGCAGCTCTTCCTATTTGCGCGGGAGATTGTGCTGCCGCACCCGGAGGATGGCATGACCCTGCGCGTGCAGGCACCGCTGCCGCCCCACTTCCAGACCGCCTTTGCTGCCCTCGGCTTCGACCCGGATGACACAGCGGCAGAGCGGGCGGCGGACTGGCTGACAGAAAAGCAGTAAGGCTACGGGCCCAGCCCTCCCGGCCCCTGCTATTCCACGAAGCTCAGGAGCACGCCGTTCGCCTCGTCCGCGGGCAGATACAGCCCGCTATCCTCGGCTTCGAAGTCCACGCCACGGGACTGAAGCAGCTCACGGCACCCTGCGAGATCCGCCACTGCCACGGTGAAGCCGAGCGGTCCGCTCACGAACCCGGCAGGCAGGCGTTCGCCATAGCGGCTCGCTGCCGCAGCGGGCGTCACCAGAGCCAGAGTTAGCTCGCCCGACCGCATCGTCAGGCTGTCTGCCGCGCGCTGGACCTGCTCCTCCCCGAACCAGGCCACGCCGGCCCGCTCGGCGGCTTCGAGATCCTCGGTCACCGCCAGAAATCCTGTGATCGCCCGGGCGCCATTGGCGTGCTCCAGCCAAGGCGCCTGCCACACCATCTCCGGCGTCAGGTGCTGGCACGCGAAGGCAAGAAAGCCAGGGCGCGAGGCGGGATCGAAATGCATCAAGCGAAAGCGAGGTCGCAGTTCGCCATCGGGATGCTCGATGATCCGCGCCAGGTCCTTGGGCCCATCCACGGTGAGCCCCCGGCGGCGGAGTTCTGCCACGTCGCCGTCGATATCGCTGCTGCGATAAGCGCCGGCCAGCAGGCCCTCGCCTCGCTCTTCCAGAAAACGGTCGAGATTGTTGGTGAACTGCGAGGGGTCCACGATGCCCAACAGCTCAATATAATCATTCTGGAACATCAGGCAGTAGTTGGCAGTGCCCCAGCCGATATGGCGTCCACGCGGGCAGACGGTGAAGCCCAGCCTTTCCCAGTTGGCTCGCCCTACCTCCAGGTCGGCCACCCCCACCAGGACGTGATCGAAGGCGGTGATTACCGGCTTCATGCTTTCGAGTCCTTCAGTACGCGCCCCGCAACCGCATCCAGGCGTTCAATGTGAGCCGCATCCCGTGCTTCGGGATGGGTGATCAAGGCCGTGTCCAATACCCTGTCGCAGCCCTGCTCGCAGGGCATATGCCGCTCTGCCAGGAGAGGCACCAGCGCCTTGATCAGGCCCCGCGCCTTCTCGGCATTGTTCATGAGCACCTGAACCACCTGCTCCACCGTCACATGGTCATGGTCGGGGTGCCAGCAGTCGTAGTCAGTGACCATGGAAATGGAGGCGTAGCAAATCTCCGCCTCACGCGCGAGCTTGGCCTCGGGCATGTTGGTCATTCCGATTACATCGCAGCCCCAGGAGCGATAAAGCTTGGATTCGGCCTTCGTGGAGAACTGTGGTCCCTCCATCGCCAGATAGGTTCCGCCGCGTTGGTGATCGATTTTCTGTTGCCCGGCAGCCTCGGCGAGACGATCCAGCAGCCGGCCGCAGACCGGGTGGGCCATGGAGACGTGGCCAACCACACCCGCGCCAAAAAAGGTCTTCTCCCGCGCGAAGGTGCGGTCGATGAACTGGTCCACAAGCACAAACTTGCCCGGCGGCAGGTTCTCCTTCAGCGATCCCACCGCACTGACCGAAAGAATATCCGTCACCCCGGCCCGCTTCAGGGCGTCGATGTTGGCGCGATAGTTGACGTGAGTGGGGGAGAGGCGGTGGCCCCGGCCGTGCCGCGGAAGGAACACGAGGGGCTGCCCGTCCAGGTCACCGAACAGCAAAGCATCGGACGGCTCGCCAAAGGGAGATTCGACCTTCTCCCATCGCTTGCCGCTCAAGCCGTCGATATCATACAGCCCGCTGCCGCCGATGATGCCGATCACCGGCTGAACCGCCTGCGCCATGTCTCGCCCCCGGCTACTCAGAAAAGGAGCGGCATCATAGTGCAGTCAGGCGGTGGGCTGAATGCCTCTTTACTGAAAAAGCGCGCGGTCAAGCAGGAGCGCCGGAGGGTGCCTCTGGCCCAGGTGCCTCTGGGCCGGGGTCCGCAGATGCCTCGGCGCCCGCGCCTGCATCCTCCGCATAGGCACGACGGCGACGGCGCGGCAGGCGCGAAATCAAATCCTCTGCTCGGCGTAGATTGCGATCCAGGGCTGCCATGGTCTTCGCCATGTCCTCGCTGTCATCCTTCAGCCACACCCGCAGCGTTGCCAGCCAGATGGCCGAGACGCCCTTGATGCGCAAAATGCCTCGCCAGCCCTCGGCGGAGATCCCGGCGGCGGTCAGCATCCAGGCCATGGAGCGCCCCAACTGCGGCAGTGCCGAGAGACTGTCTGTCGGCTGGCAGCTGTAACAGGCCAGGATGGAACTCAACGCGGCACGATGGGGCTGCATGGCCTCGAAACGGCGCATGAGCACCTCGAAGAGACGATCGCGGGGCGATTCGTCGACGATCTCGGCGTTCATCTCCTCCTCGCCCAGCACCTCGGCATCAAGGCGGCGGGAAAAGGCGGCCAGGATCTCACTGCGGCTGCCGAACTCCTCATAGATCTGGCGCAGCGGCAGTTCCGACGCTGCCGCGATATCGGGAAGCCGCACCTCGGACCAGGGCCGTTCGGCCGCCAGTTGCAGCGTCGCGTCGATGATCTTGTCTCGATTGCTCTTCTGCGGGCGTCTCGCGGCCATGCTAGCCTCCTCGTATCCCAAGTGTTACCCCCAAGGAAGTGGGGTCGCCAGCGCCCGAATCCAACGCCCTGTCGGTCGAAGTCACCCGCGACGCAGCTCGACAAATGGCGCCTCGGTCATCGCCGCCAGCTCGTCCGGGGTCAGACGGAACACCGTGTTCGGCGTTCCTGCCGCAGCCCAGATTTCTTCGAAGGTTTGTAGATCAGAATCGAGAAAGGTCACCGGGGGTTCCACATGGGCAATCGGCGGCACGCCACCGATGGCGAAGCCGGTGCGCTCACGCACAAAGGCCGCATTGGCGCGGCCGATTTCCTCCCCCAGCAAAGCGGCGAGACGGCTCTCATCCGCCTGATTGGCGCCGCTGACCACCGCCAGGACCGGGCGGTTACTGCTGCGTGCGCGGAAGATCAGCGACTTGGCAATCTGTGCCACCTCGCAGCCGATGGCGGCGGCCGCATCCTGGGCCGTGCGCGTGCCGGCGGGAAAGGTGCTGACCTCCAGGGACAGCCCCTTGGCTGCCAGCGCCTCTTGGACCCGGCGGGCAGCAGGCTGCAGGTCGCTCGCCGGATCGCTGCCGGCCTCGCTCACGACGCCAGTTCGCGGCTGCGCCGCGCCGCCGCCGCAATGGCGCGAGTCATCAGGGGCTGCAGACCATCCTCGGCCATCAGGACATTCAAGGCTTCCAGCGTGGTGCCGGCGGGGCTGGTCACGTTCTGACGCAGGGTTTCCGGCTCATCGCTCGAGCGATGCACTAGTTCTCCGGCACCGGCGACGGTCACCCGGGCCAGCCGGCGGGCAAGCTCCCGCGGCAGGCCCGCATCCTCGCCGGCCTTGGCAAGGCACTCGATCAGCAGGAACACATATGCCGGCCCGCCACCGGACAGGGCTGTGACAGCATCGAGCTGGCCTTCCTCTTCCGCCCAGGCCACCTCCCCGACCGCGGAAAGCAGATCGGCTGCGGCCTGTGCCTGGCGCTCATCCACGCCCACTCCTGCCACCAGAACCGTCATGCCGCGGCCCACAGCAGCTGGCGTGTTGGGCATGGCGCGCACGATCCGGGCTTCCTGACCCAGCTTGCTGCGGAACCAGTCGATGGTCTTGCCCGCAGCAACCGAGATATAAAGGGTGTGCGGAGACGCCAACGTGGCCACTGCCGGCAGCGCCTCTTCCATCATCTGCGGCTTCACAGCCAGGAGAACCACTGCCGGCCGCAGGTCGGCGGGCAGACTGCTGGCATCCTTGTGGTGCGTCACTCCGCGGGCCACAAAATCGGCCACGGCCTCGGCGCTCGGTTCGATCACATGCACCTGTGTCGGCGCCACGCCCTGCTCGAGCCAGCCCGCCAGGAGCGCACCGCCCATCTTGCCGCAGCCGAGCAGCAACAGCTCTCCATCAAGAGAAATCATACCTTCAAGCCTCTCCCACCGTTTCCATCAGTGCAGCGTTCAGCGCGTCTCGCACGCTCTGGCCGCCCCATATCACCATCTGCAATGCCGGATAAAGCCGCTCGCACTCCTCGAGCGCGGTATCCACCAGATCCTCGATCTGCTCCACGCTCGCTCCCGGCGTCCCGCGCAGGGGAATGGTGTGGCGGAACATCACCAGTTCCTCCTCCTCGCCGTAGTCGAAGTGCCCCAGCCAGAGCCGCTCATTCATCAAGCCGAGCAGTTCGTAGACGGCACGGCGGCGCGCCGCCGGCACCTTGCTGTCGATCTGGCAGGAGAGGTACATGGCGCCCAGCTCGGCCTGCCAGACCGCGCAGATGGGATAGTCACCCCACCTGCCGGTCAGTTGCACCACCAACTCGCAGTCGCTCGAACGATCGTGGATCAGGTCATTGGCGGCAGCCAATTCCTCAAAGAGGTCCAAGGGATTGTTGGAAAGGGGGGCATCCCCAGCGAGAAGACTCATGTCAGCCTCCCGAAGTGCCGCGTGATGCGGCGAATGTTGGCACGTGCAGTCCTCGAAGGTTCCGCTCAGACGCGAAATATCGAGGCACAGCCCTGTAGGCGCTACCAGATGTAGCGTGCCAAATTGGATTCCTCAGTGCAACGCTTCTGTTGGTCTGCAGGGGCAGAGGCAATCTGATAGACTGAGCTGTTGGAAAACCTAGGCCTCGCTGGGCGGGGGTTGGTCCTTGGAGGCGGAATGAGCCTTGGGCTTCGAAACGGCTTCGCCTTCCAGCGCGTCCAGGCGAGCCTCCAGCGCAGCCAGACGATCGGCTATGACCTCCTGCTCTTCGCGCGCTTTCGCTGCCATGGCCTGCACCGCTTCGAACTCCTCGCGCGGCACCAGATCCATGTCGGCCAGGATACGTTCCAGCTGCGCGCGCACCCGGGCCTCGACCTCACCGCGCACGCCACTGGCGGCCCCAACGGCGCCGGAAAAGACTCGGGCGAAATCGTCGAAAATGGGATTGCGCGTTTGCATGATGGACCTCTCAAACCTGGGGCACGACTGGCGTCGTTGCCGCAAACTAGGCCGGCACGGCCTTTAACCGCAAGCAGGGAGGTTCTATAACGCGCCGGCACACTGGCGGAGCCTGCAATGTTCGATCTCCCGACCCTGGCCGCGCTGACCTTCCCCCAGTTCGATCCTGTCGCCATCGAGCTGGGCCCACTGGCAATCCGCTGGTACGCCCTGGCCTATGTGGTCGGTTTGGTCACGGCCTGGCTCTACTGCCGCAAGTTGACCGACAGCACGCCGGCCAGGATCTCGCGCCAGGATTTTGACGACTTCCTGCTCTGGGCGACCCTCGGTGTGGTCCTCGGCGGGCGGCTGGGCTATGTGCTCTTCTACAATTTCGATTACTACGCAGCCCACCCGATCGAGGCGCTCTACGTCTGGCAAGGTGGCATGGCGTTCCACGGGGGCTTCCTGGGTGTCGTGGTTGCGATTGTGCTCTTCGCGCGTTCGCGTGGCATCCCCCTGCTGGCGCTCAGCGATATCGTGGCCTGCGCCGCACCCATTGGCCTGTTCCTCGGACGCATTGCGAACTTCATCAATGGCGAACTCTACGGGCGCGTGACCGACGTCCCCTGGGGCGTGATCTTTCCCTACGCCGGCTCCGAGCCCCGACATCCGAGCCAACTCTACCAGGCCGGACTGGAGGGATTGCTGCTCTTCCTGCTGCTCCTGGCCGCGGTGCTACTCGGCGCACAACGTCGCTTCGGCTTGCTGTCAGGGATGTTCCTGATCGGCTACGGCACGGCCCGGATCATCGGCGAGTTCTTCCGCGAGCCCGACGCTCACATCGGCTTCCTGCTTGCCGGCACCACCATGGGCCAGTGGCTGTCGGTGCCGATGGTGCTGGCAGGTGTGGCGCTGCTGATCTATGCGCGACGCCGCGCCGAGGCTTGAGGCAGACGTGAGCGAGTCTGCGACCTTCGAGATGATTGCGCGTCACATCCGTGCCGAAGGGCCCATGAGCCTAGCCAACTACATGACGCTCGCGCTCACCCACCCGCAGGTGGGCTACTACGCCACGCGTGATCCCTTCGGCGCCGCCGGCGATTTCACCACCGCGCCGGAGATCAGCCAGGTCTTCGGTGAGCTGCTGGGTCTTTGGTGCGCCGAGCGTTGGCAGGCGATGGGCGAGCCCTCCCGAATCATGCTGGTGGAGCTGGGGCCGGGTCGCGGGACGTTAATGGCCGATGCGCTACGCGCCGCTGCCCTCCTGCCCGCCTTTCGCGCGGCCATCGACCTGCACCTGATCGAGAACAGCCCGACGCTGCGGGAGGCACAAGCGCGTAGTCTTTCCCCCACGCAGGTGACTTGGCACGACACGCTCTCCGCTTTGCCGGAAGGGCCGCTGCTGCTGATCGCCAACGAGTTCTTCGATGCCTTGCCCATCCGCCAGTTTCAGCGAACGGCTGTCGGCTGGGCGGAACGGCGCATCGGGCTCAGCCCCGATGGCCAATCGCTCTCCTGGGGCCTGGGCGCGTCCCTGCCTGCCATGCCCGAACTACCGCAGGAGGCACCGGAAGGGGCGATCCGCGAAATCTGCCCGGCGGCCCGGACCATCGTTGCGGACCTGGCGCGCCGGGTGAGCACCCATGGCGGGGCCGCGCTGATCGTCGACTACGGCTACACCGGCGGGTCGGCCGGCGACAGCCTGCAGGCGCTGCGCCACCACAGCCCGGACGATCCCCTCGCCCATCCGGGAGATGCCGACATCACCGCACATGTGGATTTCCAGGCGCTCGCTCAGGCCGCAGCCGCTGCCGGGGCGGAGGTCCACGGCCCTGTCGAGCAAGGCACCTTCCTGCGCGCCCTGGGCATCTGTGAACGCAGCGAAGCTCTCGCCGCCCAAGCCACCGCAGCGCAGCGGCGCAATCTGCTGGCGGCGCTGGAGCGCCTGACCTCTTCAGCGCAGATGGGTTCGCTCTTCAAGGCCTTGGCCTTCACGCCGAGAGCGGCGCCCGTCCCGGCCGGGTTTCCCCAGCCGCAGGAGATGCAGGCATGATCCCCACCCGAAGCGGCTCTATGCCGCAAGGCGCTAGCGCGCTAGGTTTTCTGCCATGCTGACCATTGGACCCTTCAACGCCGTCGCCGGCCTACGCCACGCCTTCTTCACCCGGGAAGGTGGAGTGAGTCAGGGAATCTATGCCTCCCTCAACTGCGGGCCCGGCAGCAAAGACAATCCCGATGATGTGGCGGAGAACCGCCGGCGCGCCGCTGCGGGACTCGGCCTGGAAGCGGACCGTCTGCTCACCTGCTATCAGGTGCATTCGCCCGACGTGGTGACGGTGGCCGAATCCTGGGGCGCAACAGATCGGCCAAAAGCGGACGGCCTGGTGACCGCCACCCCCGGACTGGCGCTGGGCATCCTCACCGCCGACTGCGCGCCCGTACTGCTTGCCGATGCCCGGACCGGAGTGATCGGCGCGGCGCACGCCGGCTGGAAAGGCGCGCTGGGCGGCGTTCTGGAAGCGACGGTCGACGCCATGGAAGCCCTCGGCGCCCGCCGTGACGCCATCATCGCCGGCATCGGCCCCTGCATCGCGCAGCGCTCCTACGAGGTCGGCCCGGATTTTCCCGCACCCTTCCTGGCTCAGGGGGAGGAGAACCGCGATCTCTTTCGCCCCGGGGCCGGCGACCGGCTGCATTTCGATCTCAAGGGCTACGTTGCCCGCCGCCTCCACCGCGCCGGCTTGCGCCAGGTACAGCCCCTGCCCTGCGATACCTGCAGCGAGGAAGAGCGCTTTTTCAGCTATCGCCGCGCCTGCCAGCGTGGCGAGCCGGATTACGGCCGCCAGCTATCGGCCATCGCGCTGACCGCCTGATCCAACCACCCAGCCAACATCGAGGACCCTGCAGCATGCCTTTACACTTCAGCACCGAGGAGTTTGCCGAGCGTCGGCGTCGCTGCTGCGCGGCCATGGCTGACGAAGGGCTGGATGGCCTGCTGATCTTTCGCCAGGAATCGATGTACTGGCTCACCGGCTACGACACATTCGGCTACGTCTGGTTCCAGTGCCTCTTCCTGCGCACCGATGGCGAACTGGTGCTGCTGACCCGCGCGCCCGACCTGCGCCAGGCACAACAGACCTCCTGCATCCCAGACATTCGCATTTGGGTCGACCTGCCTGATGCGGAGCCGACACGCGACCTGCGCGCGATTCTCGAAGAAAAGGGCATGCAGGCAAAGCGCCTCGGTGTGGAGTACGAGAGCTATGGGCTCAACGGCCGCAACGCGAAGCGGCTCGATGCCATCCTTTCCGATTTTGCCGCCCTGGAGGACGCCTCCTTCCTCATCAGCCGGCTGCGCGTGGTGAAAAGCCCGGCCGAGATCGAGTACGCGCGCAAGGCCGGCGCGCTCACGGACGCCGCGTATGAAGCCGCCGTGGCCGAAGCCGGTCCGGGCGCCTTCGAGGGCGACATTCTGGCCGCCATGCACAGCGCCATCTTTCGCCGCGGCGGCGACGATCCCTCCAACGAGTTCGTCATCGGCTCTGGCCAGCAGGCCCTGCTCTGCCGTTACCACAGTGGCCGGCGCCACCTGGACGCCAACGATCAGCTGACCTTGGAGTGGGCCGGCACCTACCGCCACTACCACGCAGCCGCCATGAACACCTTCATCATTGGCGACGTCCCGCCGCAACAGGTGGAGATGCACGCCGTCGCCCGGGACGCCCTGCTGGCGGTCGAGGCTGAGCTGCGTCCGGGCCGCACAGCCGGCGAATCTTTCGATGCACACAGTCGCGTGCTCGATACCGCCGGCTACAAGCAGCACCGCATGAACGCCTGCGGCTATTCCCAGGGCACCACCTTCGCGCCGAACTGGATGGACTGGCCGATGCTCTATCACGCCAACCCGGTGGAGTTGCGGCCCGGCATGACCTTCTTCGTGCACATCATCATCTTCGACAGCGAGCGGGGCCTCGCCATGACCCTGGGCCGCAGCAGCATGATCGGAGACTCCGGTGCGGAGCCCCTGTCGCGCATGCCCTTGGATCTGGTTCGTCTTTGAGCGATCAAGGGCTGGTCATGCTGCACAGCAAAACCCGGGAGGCCACGCCACGTGCCCTACATGATCATCTTTCTCTTCGCACTCTTTCTGGGCGTGCTGGCCACCTGCGTCATGGCGTGAAAAGCCCCCTACTGGCCAGTCTGGTGCTGATAGCCTTAACGCTGACCGCTTGCGGCCCTGTGCCGCGCCCCTTTCACCAGGACGATAAGGTCTCCATCGACCTGCGCGCGCCCTCGACCCGCTCACCCTTGAGGGTGAGCGCCCCTGAAGGCGATGCACCCGGCAATCCCCGGCGCTTCGCCTTGCACTTTGCGGAGAATCTTCTCGAACGGGGAATCGCAGCAGAGCCCGATTGGTTCAGCCTGAGCGGCGCCCCGCCCTTGGAGATCAGGCGCATGACGGGCACCGCCAGCGTGGGCGCCGCCAATGACGGCAACGAGCGCGTGGAACTGGCCTGGCGCCTCCTGTCGCCGGATGGCCGCGAGACACCGCTTGCTCCAACGCAGCTGTTGCTGCCGGCCGGAGCCTGGGAAAGTGGCGACGAGGACAGCCTTGCCGATGCCGCAGAGATCAGCGCTGCCTCCGTTGCACGTGCCCTGGGCGCGATGCCCGGTCTCGAACGCTCGTCGGATGCAGCGCCAAACCAGCGTCTGGTGCTGCTGCCGATCGAGGGCGCTCCGGGCGACGGGGCGGAGAGCCTGGAGCGCGCCATCCTGCGCGCGCTGGGTGAACGCGACGTGCCCCTGGCCGCCCTGCCGGAGGAGCAGGACCTGCTGCTCTGGTGCGAGGTGGCCGTCAGCGAACCGCGCGGTCCCTGGCAGTACGTCGAGATCCGCTGGCGGCTGGAGCGCGCGGCAGACTTCAGCGAGATCGGGACGGTGACCCAGGAGAATCGTGTGCCCATGAACAGCCTGGTCGGCCCCTGGCGCGATGCGGCCGTTCATATAGCCGAGGCAGCCGCCGATGGCATCACCGATTTGCTACTCCAGGCCGGCCTGAGTGCGCCGGATCAGCCCTGAGTGGAGGTGCCAGACAGTGGAAACGTCTTGGCAGGACTCCCGGATTGTGATTCACCTGTGCGCAGCGACGTGGGGAGACAATGAGTAACAGCAACCTGGCCCTGATCCTGCGCCATCCGGCGCTCAAGGAATTGTACCGTAAGTGGATCGCGCTGTGCGGGGATGGCGAGTTCCCGCTGGCCACCGACCTCGACCCCGCCAGCCTGCGCCCCTGGCTGGACCACCTGGTCTTGATCCGTATCGAGAACGGGGACTTCGTCTACGGCTACTACAGCCCGAGCTACGCCGAGACCTTCGACGGCGACCGGGTCGGCCAATCCATCGACGCGCTTCCGGACCCACAGCGTGCCCTGCTGCGCAAAGAGTACGAGCAGGTGCGTGAAGACCGCCTGCCAGTCAGCCGCACCTATACAGCATCCTTCGGCGCAGAAGAGCAGACCTGGGAACGCCTCGTGTTACCGTTCTTCGCGCCGGACGGCGAGGTGGTCAAACTTCTGGTCGCAGCGTACAGGTTAGAATCATGAGTGACAGCCGGCCCGTTTCCCTCTTCGGCACCGCCCGTGACGACTCCTCGACCGCCGGTGCAAGCGCCGAGGAGTTCAATCTCTGGTGCGCCATGAACGATCGCCCCTTGCGCCTGCGCTTGCATCGCTGGGGACCGGAAGCTGCGGAATGGTGCCTGGAGTCCGAACCGGGCACCTCCGCCGCAGCCGCCATCTACGGCACCGGCAGCGACCAGGAAGCGGTGGCGGTCGCCGTGGCCTATGGGTTCATCGCCGGCATCGAGTGGTCCGAAGTGCAGCTTGCCGAACGTGACGGCGATGCGGCTGACTCTACCGCGAGCAGCGATTTGAGCGTGGCCGAAGCCGAAACGACACAGGCTGAGGCCGGTAAGACAGAAGCATCCGAAAAGGCGCGCGAAGCACAGGCTTCTGCCCAAATGGCCGATCCTTCGTCTGATGCGACACCGGGGGTAACCGCCGGAGAATCGGGCAGCGGCGAGCCTCAGCATTTTGAACTGCCGGAAGCCAAGCTGCTCGGCAGCCCCAGCGCCGAAGAAGTCATTGAAACAGACGAAAACGACCTTGCCGAGAAAACGCGCAAACTGGAGACGGTTCTGAAGAACTTCCGGGTGCGTGGCGAGATCATGGAGGTGCGTCCAGGCCCCTGCGTGACGTTGTTCGAGCTGGAGCCGGTACCAGGCACAAAGTCTTCCACGGTGATCAACCTGGCCGACGACATCGCGCGTTCAATGGCAGCCGTCACGGCACGCATCGCGCTGGTGCCGGGTCGCAGCGTCATTGGCATTGAACTGCCCAACGAGCAGCGTGAAACAGTGTTCCTGAGCGAGGTCTTCGAGAGCGACGCCTACCTCGATTCCAAGGCCCGCTTGCCGTTGGCCCTGGGTAAGAACATCGGTGGCGAGCCTGTGGTGGTGGATCTGGCGCGCATGCCGCACCTGCTGATCGCCGGCACCACCGGCTCCGGCAAGTCGGTCGGCATCAACGCGATGATCCTTTCTCTGCTCTACCGGCTGACGCCGGAGCAGGTGCGCCTCATCCTGGTCGACCCCAAGATGTTGGAGCTCTCGGTCTACGACCACATCCCCCATCTGCTCACGCCCGTCGTAACCGACCCGCACAAAGCCGTCGCGGCGCTCAAGTGGACGGTGCGGGAGATGGAAAACCGCTACCGCGCCATGTCGCTGCTCGGTGTGCGTAACATCGAGGGCTACAACGCCAAGGTCGCCGAGCTGGCCGAGCGGCAGGAGAAGGTGACGCGCCGCGTTCAGGTCGGCTACGACCGCGAGAAGCAGGAGCCGGTCTTCGAGGACCGCATCGTCGAGCTGCAGCACCTGCCCTTCATCGTCGTCGTGGTCGACGAGATGGCCGATCTCATGCTGGTTGCCGGCAAGGAGATCGAGACTCTCATTCAGCGCCTGGCCCAGATGGCACGCGCGGCCGGCATCCACCTCATCATGGCGACGCAGCGGCCATCGGTGGACGTTATCACCGGCACCATCAAGGCCAATTTCCCGACCCGCATCTCCTTCATGGTGACCAGCAAGATCGACAGCCGCACGATCCTTGGAGAATCCGGCGCCGAGCAACTTCTGGGCCAGGGAGACATGCTCTTCATGGCCGCAGGCGGACGCATCAGCCGCGTGCATGGCCCCTTCGTCTCCGACCAGGAGGTGGAAGACGTGGTCGCCCACCTGCGCGCCCAAGGCGAGCCGGACTATGTCTACGCGGTCACGGAAGAGGAGGAGGAAGAGGAGGTGATTCCCGCCCCCGGCGCCTCGGGCGAGGAGACCGGCAGCGACGAGGGAGAGGAAGGCGATCTCTACACCCAGGCTCTGGCCCTCATCCTGCGCGAGAACAAGGTGTCTGTGAGCTTCGTGCAGCGCCACCTCCAGATCGGCTATAACCGGGCCGCCCGCCTGGTGGAACGCATGGAGCAGGAAGGCGTGGTGAGCCCCCCTAATCACGTGGGCAAGCGCGAAATCCTGGTGTCAGCGCGAACCGTCTTTGCCAACCGCCAGGGCTGAACAAGGCGCGAATTCTTTCTTCCAGACCTGACAAATCTATCCTTGAAACGCGCTGTCAAATAAGCCATTTCCGGCGCTCACCCGAAAGCAAGCGGCTGGCTGGGTTCATCTACTGGTCCGGAGGGGGATGCGATGAAGCATTCGACGACCCTTTCCGAATTGGGGATGGGCTTGGACCTGCATACGGCAGGCACCCTAACCAAAGAGGAAAACCCCATCACCGACGTTGGGAATGGCCCGACGCCGGCGAATACCAATGGTGCGGCTCACGACGGCACCACTGTACCGAACGACGATCGGCTCGATCACTTCGTCGAGAAGGACGGCCTGCGGTTCGCCGGCACGCACCTGATCGTCGATCTTTGGGATGCCATGCGTCTCGACGACCTGGCGCACGTCGAGGACACTCTGAAACGAGCGACAGAGGTGGCAGGTGCCACGCTGCTGAACGTAGATCTGCATCATTTCACGCCCAATGGTGGCGTTTCCGGCGTCGCGGTGCTGGCCGAGAGTCACATCTCGATTCACACCTGGCCAGAGTGCGGCTACGCGGCCATCGACCTCTTCATGTGCGGCGCCGCCGAGCCGCACAAGGCCATCGCGGTGTTCCGGGAGGCCTTCGGTCCGGCGCGGGTCAACGTCGGCGAACATAAGCGCGGTATCGTCGAATGATGCAGTATCTGGAAACGCTGCATGGTCCTTACGGTCAGTATTTCGCGGTAGAGCGTGAGCTCTACCGCGATAAGACCGAGTATCAGGATCTGGTGATCTTCGAGAACCAAACCTTTGGTAAGGTGCTCGCTCTCGACGGCGCCGTGCAGACCACCACGGCTGATAACCACGCCTACCACGAGATGCTCCTGCACCCGCCCCTGCTCGCACACGGGCAGGCCAAGCGGGTGCTGATCATCGGCGGCGGCGACGGTGGGAGCCTGCGCGAGGCGGTCAAGCACCCCATCGAGCGGGCGGTGATGGTGGAGATCGATCCGGCCGTGATTGAACTCTCTCAGCGCTACCTGCCCGAGCTTTCGGATGGTGCCTTTAGCAACCCGAAGGCGGAAGTTGTGATTGCCGACGGGTGCCGCTATGTGGCGGAGACCGAGGAGCGCTTCGATGTCATCGTCGTGGACTCCACCGATCCCATCGGCCCCGGGGCGGTGTTGTTCACGAGCGACTTCTATCGCGACTGTAAACGCTGCCTGACGCCCGGCGGTGTCCTGGTCACACAGCACGGCGTGCCGCGCCTGCAGCCCGATGAGTTGACTGATGGCTACCGCAAGTTAACCGCGCTCTTTGCGGACGCGACCTTCTATCTGACCGTGGTGCCGACCTATACCGGCGGCGCTATGACTCTGGGCTGGGCCAGCGATGAACCGGCCCTGCGGAGGGTGCCTCTGGAAACGCTGGAAGAACGCTTTGCGCCCTTGGACGGCAAGACCCGCTATTACAATCCATCGGTTCACCAGGCAGCCTTCGCCCTGCCGCCCGAGGTTCAACGCCTGCTTCGACGCAGCTGACCGGCCAGCCACCAGGGCAAAACGACAATCGGGCCTCCCATCTACGCCGGTGAGAGGCCCGAAGTCTTTTCTTGCCCCTACCCGCGCATGCGGCGGCCGTCGGGGTCGTAAGGCGACGGCGCAATCACCTTTGCCGGGCGCTCTTCGCCCACGATGTGGGTGCTCAGCTCTGTTCCGGGGCTGCTGACACCCGGCTCGACCAAAGCCATGGCCAGGCTCTTGCCCAGGCTGTGCCCGTAGCCGCCAGAGGTGACGAAGCCCACTCGGCGGCCCTCGTGCCAAACCGGCTCGTACCCGGATGCGTCGGCCGAGCTAGCATCGACTTCGAGCGTGACCAGGCAGGATTCGGCGCCGCGCTCCTTCTCGGCCAAGGCAGCCTCGCGGCCGACGAAGTCTCCCTTATCAAAGGCAATCCAGCGGTCCATGCCGGTCATGCCCGCGGTGTAGCCTTGCGTGAACTCCCGCGACCAGATGCCGAAGCTCTTCTCCAGGCGCAGGGAATTCAGGGCCTGGAAACCGAACTCGACAAGACCGTGCTCCTCTCCCGCCGCTTTCAGCGTTTCGCGCAGGGAGATGTGCTCAACCGCCGGACAGTGCAACTCGTAGCCGAGTTCCCCGGTCACGGACAGGCGCGCGGCCTGCACACGGGTGAGACCCACATCCAGCGGGCGACAAGCCATGAAGCCGAAAGCCTCGTGGCTGACGTCCTGGGGGGTGACCTGCTGCAGCACCTTGCGGGCATCCGGTCCAGTGAGTGCAAACCCCACCACAGCGTCGGAGATGTCCTGCACATTCACACCCTCGCGCAGATGCTGCTCGAACCAGCGCATATGCCATTCACGCAGGTAATAGGAGCCGAGGAGCCACCAACGGCCGTCGCCCCAATTGAAGACCGTGAGATCACCTTTCAGTCGCCCGTCGTGGCCAAGCATTGGCGCCAGACGCGTCCGGCCCGGTGCCGGCAAGCGGCAGGCCAGAAGGTGATGGAGCCAGGCCTCGGCATGAGGCCCGCTCACCTCGTAGCGGGAGAAGGCGGAGATATCGATCAGGCCGACGCCACTGCGCACGGCCTCGCACTCGCGCTTCACCAGGTCGAAGGCATTGGACCGCCGCAGGGTCGGCTTTTCTTCGAAGCCCTCAGGCGCGAAGTAGATCGGCACCTCAAGGCCCCAGGTGCTGCCCCAGCGGGCCCCCTCGTGGGTCATGGCATCATAAGCAGGCGCCTTGCGCAGCGGCCGACCCGCCGGCAGCTGCTCGTTGGGGTAGGTCATCACGAAGCGCCGGGAGTAGAACTGCCCCGTGGTCTGGCGGATATACTCCTTGTTGGACGCGAAATCGCCGTAGCGGGCGATGTCCATGCCGAAGATGTCGCCCTCCGGCTCGCCCTCGATCATCCACTCGGCGAGTGCCTTGCCGACGCCGCCGCCTTGCAGGAAGCCGGCCATCACGCCGCAGGCCAGCCAATAGTTGGGCACGCGCCGCACCGGCCCCACCAGCGGGTTGCCGTCCGGGGAGAAGGTGAAGGCGCCGTTCACCCAGCGCTTGATCCCGACATTCTCCAGGCAGGGGTAGCGATTGAAGCCGGTAGCCAGTTCGTCGGAAATCCGGTCGATGTTCTCCTGGATCAGCTCAATGCCATAGTCCCAGGGTGCGCCGTCCATGTTCCAGTGTTGGTAGTTGCGCTCGTAGATGCCCAGCAGCATGCCCTTCTGCTCCTGGCGCATGTAGGTGAAGCCCTCGAGATCCACGATCATCGGCAGCTCGCGGTCGAGCGCCTCCACCTCTGGGATGTTCTCGGTGACGAGGTAGTGATGCTCCAGCGGACTGACCGGCAGTTCGAGCCCCACCATACGGCCCACCTGCTTGGCCCAGAGCCCGCCGGCGTTTACCACATGCTCGGCCTGGATTGTCCCCTGCTCGGTCACCACGTCCCAGCTCAGATCCGGGCGCTGGTTGAGTTCCAGAACCCGGTTGTGCTCGATGACCGTGGCACCGCGCTTGCGGGCGGCCCGGGCGTAGGCGTGCACCACGCCCGAGGGATCGATGTAACCCTCGCGCTCGGCATAGAGGCCGCCAAAGAGCCCCTCAGTCGAAACCAGGGGACAAGCCTCCTTGATCTCCTCGGGGCCGACCAGGCGCACATCCTCGATGCCCATGGTCTGGAAAGTGCGGTAGGCCGACTGCAGCCACTCCCAGCGCGCCGGATCGGCGGCGATCGAGATGCCCCCGGTCATGTGCATGCCGGTGTCGACGCCGGATTCGGTGCCGATCTCTTTCAACAGGTTGATCGTGTAGGACTGCAGCGCGGCGATGTTTGGATCGGCATTCAGGGCATGGAATCCACCGGCCGCGTGCCAACTCGAACCGGCTGTCAGCACCGAGCGCTCGACAAGCGCCACGTCTTTCCATCCCAGCTTTGTCAGATGATAAAGAACCGAGGCGCCGACGACGCCGCCCCCGATCACCACCACCCTGTATTGTGACTGCATGACCGCTTCTCCCACTGGATCGACTGTTGCGAACAGCCTAATCGGCTTGACGCGAGGGCGTCTAGACAGAAGTGTACAGACGTTGCGGAAACACCAATGCGGAACACTCAGGAACGGTCAAAGCCGACACCATGCCCAACCATCCCGATAGCGGCCCTGGCCGCTCCACCAGAGAAGACTGGCTGCGCGCGGCGGTGGACCTCATCGTGGCGGGTGGGGTCGATCGGGTGAAGGTGCAGGTGATCGCGCGGCAACTTGGCGTGTCTCGCTCGAGCTTCTACTGGTTTTTCAAGAGCCGACAGGACCTGCTTGACCAGCTCCTGGCCCACTGGCAGGCGACCAACACCGCTGCCATCGTCGAACGCGCAGGGCGCAAGGCCGACACGCCCTGCCGCAGCGTGCTCAATGTCTTCGAATGCTGGGTGAAGGAAACCCTGTTCGACCCGCACCTGGACATCGCGGTGCGCGATTGGGCCCGCAAGTCGGACAAGGCCCGCCAAGCAGTGGATGCCGGTGACGAGGAGCGCATGCGGGCACTCACCGCCATGTTCCGCCGCCACGGCTACGCGGAGGACGAAGCCTTCATCCGCGCGCGCGTCCTCTATTACATGCAGATCGGTTACTACTCGCTGGACATCCAGGAGCCCATGGAAACGCGCATGGCCTACATCGCCAACTACCTGCGCGTTTTCACGGGGTTCGAGCCGACAGAGGCCGAGATCGCCGACTTCCAGGTCTTTCTTCGCGACGGAAGCCGTTCAGGCGCTCAATAGAAGCCGAGCCAGCGCGGGAAGGAGAGCGACAGCGCTGGCCAGAAGGTGGTGACCAGCATAACTGGCAGCGCGACGATCCCCAGCAGCAGCAGCGCCGGTCCCACCGTCTTATGAATGGGCACCTTACTGATCCGACAGGCCATATAGAGGATCGGTGCCACCGGCGGCGAGTTGGCCCCGATCACCACGGAGCAGCCGACGATTGCCGCATAGTGCAGCGGCTCCACGCCGACCGCGGTGACCACTGGCATGAACAACGGCGCGATGACCACCGTGACCGACACGTCGTCCATCAAGGCGCCGGTGACGATCAGCACCGCATTGACCAGCAACAGCGTCCCGATCGGCCCCAGGGAGAACGAGAGCATGGTCTCGGTCAGTTCCTGCGGCACCCGCTCGAAGGCAAGGATGCGGCTGATCATGAAGGAGAACAGCAGGATCAAGATGATCGTGCCCGTGGTCTCCGCGGCGGCGATGATGCTCTTGCCGAAGCGCCCCCAGGTCAGATCCCGGTAGATGAAGGCACCGATGAAGAGCGAGGCCGCAACGGCAACCGCAGCCGCCTCCGTTGGGGTGAAAACGCCGCCGTAGATGCCGCCCAGGATGATGAAGGGCAGGACGAGCGCCGGCAGCGCCGCGAACACCGCCTTGCCGCGCTGGCCCTTCGCCACGGCCTCGCCCGGAATCTCCTCGAACAGGCGCCCAGCGCAAAAGCGGTTGAAGAGGATGAGACCGATCATCAGCAGAAGCGCGGGGCCGATGGTCGCGGCGAAGGCCGCAGCCACCGATTGCCGGGTCACCACGGCGAAAAGGATCATGGTGATGGACGGCGGTATGAGGATGCCCAGCAGTGACGACACGCCCAGCAGCGCTGATGTGTAGCCGCGCGGATAGCCCCGCTTTTCCAGCGGGTCGACCATGATGGTGCCGATGGAGGCAACGGCAGCCGTCGCGGTGCCGGCGATCGCCCCGAAGATGCCGGAGCTCAAGACGAGCGAAGCACCCATGCCGCCACGTCGCCCGCCGACCAAGACGTCGATGAATCGGATGATGCGCGTTGCGAGCCCGCCCGACTGCATCAGGTAGCCCGTCAGCACGAAAAGCGGCAGCGCCAGCAGCACGATGGAGTTCAGCGAGCGAAAGCCCTGCAGCAGCAGGGTGCTCAGGTTGCTGTCGTAGATATAGACCAGATAAGCCAGGGTACCGGCGAAAGCCCAAGCCACGGGCACGCCGATGCCCATGAGCAGGATCAGGAGACCGATTGCGAGCAAGCCTTCCATCAGACTTCCGCCCCTTTCAGCCGACGCAGGTCGCCGACTGCCAGCACGAGGTCACGCAGCGCATAGGCGAAACAGCCCAGTGCCGCCGCGACGATGGCCAACTGCGGGACCCAAAGCGGGATGTGCAGGGTGACCGTGGTTTGCGGCCGCTGCAGACCCCAGGACACCATCTCGTAGCTCCAGTAAATGAAGAAGCCGCAGACCACCGTGGTGATCGTTGCCACCACGATGCGCTGGATGATGCGGCTGCGTTCGCTGCGCAGGCGGGTCGAGAGGTAGGTGACGGTCAGGTGCTCGCTGCTCCGCGAGGCGATGAGCGCGCCGCTCATGTAGAGGAAGATCGACGCCATGAGGCTGAGATCATGCGCTGCCGCGAAGTTCCAGCCGAAGACGTAGCGGGCCAAGACCAGCAACAGCAGGAAGCCAGCCAGCGAAAGGCTGCAAAGAATCGCCACGGCGCGGAGCACCGTGGCGATGGTCTTGTCGATCTTGCCTAACACGTCGTTTCAGTCGGTCCGGGTCTCGAGATTAGAGTGGGCTGGCGTTGGCCCGCACCACGTCCATGATTTCGGAACCCACCTGGTCTTCCATCTGCGGCCAGACCTTCTCACGCACCACCTTGGCCAGACCCATGATGGTCTCCTCGTCGGGCTCGATGTACTCCATGCCGGATTCCTCGGCGAGTGAAGCGTAGTGTGCGTCGATCTCGCGGCCGTTGACGAAGTGATCTTCCATCACCTTGACCGCGGCGTCCTGAACGACCTTCTGGTGCTCTTCGCTCAGGCCCTCGAAGGAGCCCAAGTTCATGGAGATCATGCCGGTAACGAAGGACTGCTTGGTGCGCACGTAGTAGTCCAGCGTGTCGCGGAAATACTCGTAATCCCAGTAGATGACGTTGGCTGCATCGCCGTCCACCACGCCGGTCTCAATGGAGGTGAAGACCTCGCTCCAGTCGATGGAGGCCGTCTGGTAGCCCATGGCTTCCAGAGTCTCGGCCTGTGGGAACATCGGCGGCACGCGGACCTTGATGTCTCCGGCATCCTCAACGGTCAGGGCATACTTGCCGCGGGTTGCAACGCCGTTGAAGCCTTCCGGCCAGGCACCGAAGAACTTGAGGCCCACATCCTGGTAGATGCCGTCCAGCATGCCGTTGATCCAGCCGCCGGGCTTGTAGGCTTCCAGCGCCTCTTCCCAGGTGAAGACCATGTAGGGGGTGTAGATCACGCCGATGCGCCGGTCGTAGGCGGTGATCGGCCAGTTGATCATCAGATCGACATCGCCGGCCACGTGCAGGTCGAAAACCTCCTGCTGGCTGCCGAGTTCGTTCTGATAGAAGATATCGACCTCGATCTCGCCGTTGGTGCCCTCTTCGATCAACTCCGCCCACTGCTCCATGGAGGCAGCGGTCGGCGAGCCGGGAGCGCCGGAATCGGTGGCCAGCTTGAAGGTGATCGCGGAGGCCGAACCCGTGCCCAGCGCCAGGACCGCCGCGGCGGTGAAGGCCAAGGTGGAAAGTGATTTGATCATTTTCTGCTGCTCCCCTCTCTCGTTATGCAAGGCTGTGACTTGATTTGCCTGTTTCATGGACATTAGTGTCCAGGGATCGGCGATGTCAACGAGTTGCAACGGGACGGGGCCAAGCCTTGGCGAAGGACTATTCGACGCTGCGTCTGCTCCGGGAAGGGCTGCGCGGACACACCGGCTGGCAGCCAGCCTGGCGCGATGCCGAACCCAAAGGCGATTACGACGCACTGGTCATCGGCGGCGGCGGGCACGGGCTGGCCACGGCCTACTACCTTGCCAAGAATCATGGCCTGAAGCGGATTGCGCTGGTGGAGAAAGGCTGGCTGGGCGGCGGCAACACCGGTCGCAACACGACGGCCATCCGCTCCAACTATTTCTACCCGGAAAGCGTGGCGCTCTATGATTTTGCGCTGAAGCTTTACGAAGGCCTGTCACGCGACCTCAACTACAACATCATGTTCTCGCAGCGCGGTCTGGCCGTGGTGGCCCACTCCGAAGCCGAGATGGAGATGGCCGCCCGGATCGTGAACGCCATGCAGATCAACGGCACCGACGCCGAACTGCTGAGCCGCGAGCAGGTCCTGGAGAAGGCGCCCCTGCTCAATCAGAGCGACCGCGCCCGCTATCCCATTTACGGGGGCATCTGGCAGGGCCGCGCAGGGACGGCGCGCCACGACGCTGTGGCCTGGGGCTATGCGCGCGGCGCCAGCACGCTGGGCGTCGACATCATCCAGAACTGTGAAGTGACCGGCTTCCTGGTCGAACAGGGGCGCTGTGTCGGAGTCGAGACCAGCCGCGGGACCATCCGCGCCGGGGTGACAGGCATGGCCGTTGCCGGACACTCTGGCGTGCTGGCCGGCCTCGCTGGCTTCCGCTTGCCGATCCGATCTTTCGCGCTGCAGGCCATGGTGTCGGAGCCGGTGAAGCCCTGCCTGGATACCGTGTTGCTCTACATGGGAACTGGCACCTATCTCAGCCAATCCGACAAGGGCGAACTGGTGATCGGCGGAGGGCTCGACCGCGTGCTCTCCTATGGCCAGCGCGGCAATCCGCCGCTGCAGGAGCAGGTGATCTCGGGCATGCTGGAGATGTTCCCCTCCTTCGGGCAGCTCAAGCTGCTGCGGCAGTGGGCCGGAATCGTGGACGTGGTGCCCGACTCCTCGCCGATCATCGGCCCCTCTCCCCTGCCCGGTCTCTTCATCAACGGCGGCTGGGGCACCGGCGGCTTCAAGGCCATACCGGCCGGCGGCTGGCTGCTGGCCCACCTGATGGCCACCGGCGAGCATCATGAGATCAGCCGCCCCTTCGACCTCTCCCGCTTCACCACCGGACGCCTGATCGATGAGGCGGCCGGTTCGGCCATCGCCCACTGATCGGCGCCCAGGAGGCATTTCATGCAGCGCTTTCCCTGCCCCTTCTGCGGACTTCGCGACGAAACCGAGTTCCACTACGGGGGCGAAGCCGGCAACGACAGGCCGGAACCAGCCGCAGAGGTGAGCGACCAGGGCTGGGCCGAGTATCTTCACATCGAGACCAACCCAAAGGGACGCTCGCGCGAGATCTGGGTGCACATGACGTGCGGCGAGTTTTTCCTGCTGGAGCGCGATACGGTGACGCACGAGGTCTTTGCCAGCGAGAGCCTGCGGAGGGCCGCGCCATGACCGCCGCCAGCCAGAGCAAGCAGCACACGACGTCCACCGACGCGCTGACCTTCACCTTCGACGGGCGCGCGCTTGTCGGGCGGCATGGCGACACGGTTGCGTCTGCCCTGCTCGCCAACGGCGTCTTCACCATCGGACGCAGCTTCAAGTACCACCGCCCGCGCGGCTTCTGGAGCGCCGGCGCCGAAGAGCCCAACGGGCTCTTCGACATCCGCCACCAGGGTCGCCACCACCCCAATGCCCGCGGCACCCTCGTGCCGCTGGAGGCGGGTATGGAAGTACGCTCGGTCAACACGAGTCCCTCTGCTGCGCAGGATCGCCTCAGCCTGCTGGATCGGCTGGGTCGCTTCCTGCCAGCCGGCTTCTACTACAAGACCTTCCTGTGGCCCGACTGGCATCTCTACGAACCGCGCATCCGCGCCATGGCAGGCCTGGGTCGCCTCGACCCGGCCTTCGAGCCACCGGGGAACTCGCCTCAACGCTCTCTCCATTGTGACCTGCTGATCATCGGCGCCGGGCCCGCAGGACTGGCAGCAGCCCACGCCGCCGCAACCGCCGGCCGGCGCGTGCTTCTCGTCGAGCTGCAGCGCCAGGCCGGCGGCAGCCTGCTGCACCGCCCGGCCCGGATCGAGGGCCTCGACGGGACGGACTGGGTTGCCGCCACGCTCAACAAGCTGTCGGACCAAGGCGGAGAGCTTCTGACGAGTACAACCGCCTACGGCATCTATGACCACAACCTGGTCTGCCTCTGGGAACAGCGGCAGGGCCGGCCGGACCGCCTCTGGCGCGTGCGCCCGCGGGAGATCGTCCTGGCCACCGGTGCTAGTGAACGCCCTCTGGTTTTTGAGAACAACGACCGCCCGGGCATACTCTCGGCTGACGCAGGCTTGCACTATCTGCGCCGCCATGGGGTGCGCCTGGGCGAGCGGGTGGTGATCGCCACCAACAACGACAGCGTCTGGCCAGTCGCCACGGGGCTGCGCGACGCCGGCGCCAGGGTCACCATCGCCGACAGCCGCGCGCAGGCGTCTCTGCCCGCGCCCGAGGGCGTAGAACTGTTGACCAGCGCGCCCGTCACCTCGGTCCAGGGTCGCAAGCGGGCCGAGGCCGTCATTGTGAAAGGTCGCAGTCTCGCGGCGGATCTCGTGCTGGTCTCTGGCGGCTTTACGCCCAACGTGCACCTCTACTGCCAGGCCCGAGGCCGTCTGCACTATGACGAAGAACGCCTCGCCTTCCGGCCGGGCCAGGCCGTCCCAGGCCTGCAGGTTGTCGGCGCGGCCAATGGCACTTTCCTGCTGGCCGATGCCCTCAAGGAAGGGCACCGGAGCGCCGGCAGCAAGGAGGATGTGCCGCGCGCTGAGGCCGCCCTCGAACAGTTCAGCATCGAGGCTGCCTGGCCCGACACCAAGCTGGCCGGGCGGCAATGGATCGATTTTCAGAATGACGTGACGCTCAAGGATGTGGCACTGGCGGCGCAGGAGAACTTCCGCTCCGTCGAGCATCTCAAGCGCTACACCACGCTCGGCATGGCAACCGACCAGGGCAAGACCTCGAACATGAACGGCCTGGCGGCCATGGCGGCGGTCACCGGGCGGACCATTCCCGAAGTCGGCACCACCACCTTTCGCCCGCCCTACGTGCCGGTGCCCTTCACGGTGATCGCCGGGCGGCGCCGAGGCGAGCTCTTCTCGCCGGTGCGGCGCTTGGTGCTGGAGAACGCGCACCGGCAGGCCGGCGCCGCATTTCGCGAGTATGGCTCCTGGCTGCGCCCGGCCTTTTACGGCGTCGGTACGCCGGAAGAGGCGATCCACCGCGAGGCACGGCAGGCGCGCCAATCCGTTGGACTCTTCGACGGCTCGCCACTCGGCAAGATCGAGGTCATGGGCCCCCAGGCTGCGGCTCTGCTGGATTTCAATTCCTACAATCGCCTCTCGACCCTGAAGCCCGGCCGCATCCGCTACGGCTTCATGCTGACCGAAAGCGGCGTGGTCTACGACGACGGCGTGGTGCTGCGGGTGAGCGAGGATCACTTCATCGTTTCCTGCTCCTCCGGCCACGTGCCGGGTGTGGTCATGCGGCTGGAGGAGTGGCGGCAGGACCGCTTCGACCCGAGCCAGGTCGTGGTGCACAACTCCACGGCCCAGTGGTCGACCCTGACCGCCACCGGCCCGCAGGCCCGGTCGTTGGTCGCTGCACTGGACCTGGGCGTCGACCTCGGCGACGACGCCCTGCCGCACATGGCATTCGCTCAGGGGCGCTTCCGGCAGTGGCCCGTGCGGGTGGCCCGGGTCAGCTTCACCGGTGACCGCTCCTACGAACTCTCCCTGCCGGCCGCCGGTGCACTGACACTCTGGCAGCGCATGCTGGTGGAGGGGCAGAAGCGCGAGGCGACCCTGCTCGGCTCCGAAGCCTTGATGATCCTGCGGGCCGAGAAGGGCTATATCGTCGCCGGCAAGGACACGGACGGCTACACCATGCCCATGGACCTGGGCCTCAGCGGGCCGCGCGAGAAGCGACAGGACGAATATGTCGGCAAGCGTGCGCTCTTTACCCCCGAGGCCACCAAGCCGAACCGGCCCGCACTCGTCGGCCTCGAGGTGGAAGGGTCGGAACCGCTGCCCACCGGCGCCCACGCCATCGAGCGGAGCGGAACGGGTCAGCGCTCGCTCGGCTTCGTGACCTCCAGCTATTGGAGCCCGATGCTCGGCCGCCCCATCGCCCTGGCGCTCGTCGAGGCGGGCCGGGCGCGCCTGCAGCAGGAGATCGAGATCTATCATCTCGGCCAGCAGCGCCGGGCGCGGGTGGTGGCACCCTGCGCTTTCGATCCCGAAGGAGCGCGCCTCAATGCGTGATTTCGCCCAGAAGTGGACCGCCTTTCCCGAGTGGAGCGAAGCCGAACTGCTGCGCGACGGCTGGCGGGCGCGAGTGGTGCCCGGGCTATCCCAGACTCTGGTCAGCGGCGCGCTGGACAAGGCCTGGGCTCAACTCGGCCCGGAGGGCGCGGAGGTCGGACTGTGGCAGATTGCATCGCCCGAAACCCCCTACCGGGTGCGAATCGCCCGCGATCGCGCCCTGCTCGTCTCCCCCGAGGCAATGGCGTTCGATCCGGGCTGGCACGCCGACGGATGGGCGGCCACGGTGGCAGACAACAGCTACGCCGTTCTGGAGCTCGAAGGGAGCGAGACGCGCAACGTCGTGAGCGAGGCGACCACCGCCGATCTGGACGCTGGCAGCCCCTCGGCCGCCACACTGTTTGCCGGACTGCAGAGCGTTCTGCTCTATCGCACAGCGGAGGCCAGGGTGCGCCTGCACGTAGAATCGGGCTACCTTCCCTACCTGTGGCGCTGGCTGGAAACGCGCCCGGAGTAGAGCAATTCAAGCAAATCGTAAGGAGGATGGGCATGCGCCTGGGAATCATCGGTGCCACCGGCTGGCTCGGCAGCGCCCTGGGCAAGGCCGTGCTCAACAGCGGCCTTGTGGAGCCGCAGGATCTCGTGCTGCTGAACCGCAGCGGCCCCCGTCCCGACTACCTCGGCTACAGTGAGCCGCACTGGGCCAGCGATCCGGCGGACCTGGTGGCACGCGCGGACGTGATCGTGCTTTCCGTTCGGCCCGAGGACTATGCGGGGCTCGGTCTGCGAGCCGAAGGCCGATTGCTACTCTCCTTCCTGGCCGGCACACCGCTCGAGGTACTCGCAGCCAGTGGTGCCCGCGTGGTGCGCTCCGCCCCAAACGGCGCTGCGGATCGGGGACAGTCCTACACCCCCTGGATCGCCGGACCGGATGTGACACGAGAGGATCGGGCCGTCGTTTGTGACTTGCTGTCCACTGTGGGCCGCGAGGACGAGGTGGATAACGAAGCGCAGATCGACTATCTCACCGCGCTCTCCGGCTCCGGAGCCGCCTACCCGGCCTTGATGGCTGCTGCCATGCTCGCGGACGCGCGCAAGGCCGGTCTACCCGAAGGCGTCGCCCAGCGCGCGGTGGAAGCCGCGGTGTGCGACGGCGGCGAAACCCTGCGCGGACACATCGGCGAGGCGGAAGAGACCGTGGCCCTCTACCGCAGCTACCGGGGCACCACGGCCGCCGGACTGGACGCTGCCGAAGGCGCCGGGTTCTCCAAAGCACTTGCCGAAGCCTTAGGCGCTGCGACTGAGAAGGCGCGTGCGATCAGTGACGAAGCGAAGAAGCGATAGCGCTTCGGCGCCCGGCCCCATCAGAACGCTCGACAAGCGAACCGAAAGCACCGATGGCCTCCCGCCCTGTGATGCGGTAGAAAGTGAAACTCGTAGCGATAGCGAACATTTGGCCGGTTGCGAGCAACAGTCTCAAACGTGAGCGGCAATGCTTCAGAAGAACCCTCCCGGCTCGGCGGCAGCTGAAGGTCGATCCTTGCAGGCTTCCGACCCACGCGGAGCCGGCATAAGGATCTCTATCGCCTGGACGGCCCGCGCTGACGGCAGCGTCGATTACATCAGCCCGAACTTTTACGAGCTCATCGGTCGGACCGCCGCGGGGTACAGCCCTAGAACCTGGCTGGATGCTCTGCACCCCGATGACCAAGAACGCGGCAGAGAGGGCTGGCAGCAGGCCGTTGGCAGCCGTCAAGTCTATGCGGAGGAGCTTCGCCTGCAGCTTGGTGATGAGGGCACTCATCGCTCTTTCCTCTTCACCGCCCACCCAATGCTGGATGCGAACGGCAAGCTCACTCACTGGCACGGCAACGCCGTCGAACTGCGCCCACAGGCACAGTCCGCCCCGGCTTCCCGCCGGAGGCGGGACGCTCATGCCAAAGGTGCCGACACCGGAGATCGCAGCGAGCAGTTCGATGCCCTCTTGGACGCAGTGCCGGCACCAATCTGGGCCGCAGATGGCGATGGGCGCGTGTATTATGCCAATGGCATCCTCTTCGCCTGGCTGGGCTACACGCGCGAGGAGTTCGACCCACGCCACTGGCTTTCCCTGATCCATCCCGATGATCTCGACTGCGTCGAGCGCACTGCCAGGGAGGCCGTGCAAGCGGGCGAGAGCTTTGCCGTCGAGTTGCGCCTGCGTCAAGGTGACGGGAGCTATCGCTGGTACGTGGACACCGGAGCCCCGCTCAAGGACGAGAGGGGTCGGGTCCTCAAGTACTACGGCACCCTCACCGACATCGACCGTCTGAAGGCTGCCAGCGAAGCGCTGCGCGACAGCGAGGCACGCCAGCGGGCCATCATCGAGAATGAACCGGAGTGCGTGAAGCTCGTTGCCGCTGACGGCAAACTGCTCGACATAAACCCGGCGGGGTTACACCTGATTGAGGCAAACAGCCGCGAAGAGGTTGTCGGAACCATCGTTCGAGGTCTGGTGCATCCCCAGGATCGCGAGCGCTACAAGACGCTGCACCGAGAGGCTATGAACGGCCACACTGGCCAAGCATCCTTCCGGTTGATCGGTCTGAAGGGCACGACGCGCTGGATGTCGGCCCATGCCACACCGATGTATGACGCCAGCGGGCAGGTCTACGCGGTCCTGAGCGTCACCCGGGACATCACAGAGCAGCGCCATCTCGCCGAGCTGCGGGAGTTGGAAGCCAGCATTCTAGATGCGGTCAGCGCGGGCCTGCCCCTATCGGCAATCCTGGGAACCCTGACCGAGACCGTCGACCGGTTGCAGCCAGGGGTGCGCTCCTCCGTGCTGCTGGTCGAGGATGACCGGCTGCGCCACGGCGCCGCGCCCCATCTAACCGAAGCCTATAATCGTCTCGTGGATGGCCTGCCGGTGCGCGAAGGCGTCGGATCCTGCGGTACAGCCGCGGCCCGCCGCCGTCAGGTCGTGGTCGAAGACACGCAGACCAGTCCTCTGTGGCGAGACTATCGCGAGGTTGCGAAAGCGCACAACCTGGCTGCCTGCTGGTCGACGCCGGTGCTGGATGCTGAGGGTGCTGTGCTCGCCACCTTCGCCATGTACTACGATCACCCGTTACGCCCGTCATCCTCCGAGCAGGCCTTCATTGCGCGCATCGGTCAGTTCCTGCGGGTAGCAATTGAGCGCACACGTCAGCACCAGAGACTGCGGGAAAGCGAAGCAAACTTCCGATCGGTGTACGACCTGGTCCCTGTTTCCATCTGGGAGGAGGACTGGAGCGGTCCGATTGGCATTATCAAGCGCTTGCGTGACCAAGGGATCACAGATGTCGGCGCAGCGTTGCTGGCTGATGACGCCCTCATGGCAGAGGCCCTCTCGGGCACACGCGTGCTCAACGCGAACGCCACCGCAGTTTCCATGTTCGGTGCGAAGGATCAGGCACACCTCATGGAATCCTTCCCGATCGTGTTTGGCGGGGAGGTTACGCGCAAAGCCTTCATTAAAGGCATCGCCGCGCTGGCGAAGGGGGCGCGCGATTACGAGGCCGAAAACACACTGCACGACATCTCGGGCCGCCCTTTTGACGTCCTTGCACGCTTTTCCCTGCCCGACATCGACAAAGGCGAGACCCGGGTGCTGGTCACCGAAATGGACATCACAGAGCGCAAGTATGCCAATGACCGCTTTCGCGTGATTGCGCAGGCTACAAGCGACGTTGTTTGGGATCGGGAACTGCCCAACGGCAAGGTTTGGTACAGTGAGGGGATGCTCAACGTCTTCGGCTACCCGCCCGAGGCGCTCAGCAAGAGTGCCGAACTCTGGACGGACCTGATTCATCCCGAGGACCGCGAAAGGGTATTGGCAGCGGCGCAGGAGGCCTTCGGCGGAGGAAAACCCTATCGGGAGTTTTACCGGGTGGCCCGCGCCGACGGCAGCTGGGCGCATGTCCGTGATCAGGGTTTTCTATTGAATGACGCTTCCGGACGGCCGGTGCGCATGATCGGCAGCGTGGTCGACGTCTCGGAACAGCATAAGCTCGAGGAGCAACTGCGCGAGGCACAGCGCCTGGATGCCATCGGTCATCTCACCGGCGGCATCGCCCACGACTTTAACAATCTCCTGACCGTCATTTTGGGCAATGCGGAATTGCTAAGCGAAAGCCTCTCAGACAACCCGGAGTTGGCCCGGCTGGCAGACATGACGGGAACAGCCGCGCTGAAGGGCGCTGAGTTGACTGCGCGGCTGCTCGCCTTCGCCCGCAAGCAGCCGCTCAACCCCAAGGCGGTCGACGTCAACGCCCTCGTACGAGGCCTGGAGGAGATGCTACGTCGGACACTGGGCGAGCCGATCGAGCTCGAAGTGAATGCCGGCGCGGGCATTCCGGCTGCCCTGCTCGACGCCCCGCAGCTGGAAAGCGCGCTGCTCAACCTGTGCATCAATGCACGCGACGCCATGCCCAACGGCGGCCGCCTGACCATCGCCACAGAAAGCCGGCTGGTCGAAACCGAGGACGTACAGCAGCAGGGGCCCATGCCGGGAAACTATGTGCTGCTGACGGTCTGCGATACCGGCAGCGGCATGGATAGGTCCACACGCCTGCGCGCTTTCGAACCCTTCTTCACCACCAAGGACGTGGGCGAAGGCAGCGGTCTGGGTCTGTCGATGGTCTATGGCTTCGCCAAGCAGTCCAAGGGACATGTTGCACTCGATTCTGGGCTCGGCAAAGGCACCCAGGTACGCCTCTACTTGCCGGCCGCCGAGACCACCGAATTCGAGGAGACGGAAAGCAGGCTGCAAGGCTTGGCAGCCAGCACGAAGCGGCAGCGCATCCTCCTAGTCGAAGATGATGTTCTGGTGCGACACCATGTCGAACGCCAGCTCACAAGCCTGGGCTATGCCGTGACCTGCGCGGAGAACGGACCTGCCGCTCTCGATATCATCTGCAGCGGTGCCACCTTCGATCTGCTCTTCACCGACATCGTGATGCCGGGCGGAATGAGCGGAGACGATCTGGCGCAAGCAGCGCGCAAGCACCTGCCCCACCTACCCGTACTCCTGACGACGGGCTATTCCGAAGTGGCGTTGGCCCGAGCTGGCTCGAGTGACTGCGAGCTCGCCATACTGCCTAAGCCCTATCGCCTGCAGGACCTGGCGGCCAAACTGGGCGAAGTGCTCTCAGCCGCGTAAAGCCGGCGTCACTCTGCCTCAGCCTCAGCGATCTCCCCGGTCCAGCCGCCGCCCATGGCCTTGAAGAGGGTGGTGGTTGCGTTGAGCCGATCACGCTGAGCTTCCGTCAGCGCCAGTTCCGCTTCGAGCAGCGCGCGCTGCGCGTCCAGCACATCGATGAAACCGACAAAGCCCTCGCGATAGCGCAGCTCGGCCAGACGCAAGGTTTCCTGCAGCGCTTCCACCTGGCGCTGCAGCATTTCCATGCGCTCGCCCGTCGTATCATATGTGATCAGGGCGTCGCGCACTTCACGGAAGGCGGTGCGCAAGGTGATGCGATACTGCGTTTCCGCCTGGTCACGCCGGGCTTCTGCAGATTCCACACGTGCCTGTCCCCGACCAAAATCGAATATCGGGCCCAGCAAACCAGCGCCCACGCCACGTGTCGCAGACGCGGCGGTGAAGAGGTCACCGACGCTGATGGCTGCCGTACCCAGGAAGGCTGAAAGATTGAGCTGCGGAAAGCGCTCGGCCTCGGCCACCCCGATCAGGGCATTGTTGGCTACAAGACCGGCCTCCGCCGCGCGAATATCCGGCCGCCGGCGCAGGAGTTCCGACGGCACGACTGCCGGCACCCCTTCCGGCCGTGCGATGCCATTCAGGCTGCCCTCGCCAAAGTTCAGATTGTCGAACAGCTCCGCCGGCGTCATGCCCACCAGCGTGGCCAATGCACTTTCGAGGAGCAACACCTGTTCACGCTGCGCTGGCAAGCGGGCGCGCGTTGCTTGCAGTTCCGATTCCGCCTGACGCAAGGTCAGCGAGTCGGTTTCGCCATCGCGATAGCGCATGTCCTCCAGCGCGTAGGTACGCTCGCGTGCCTCCAACGCCCGCTCAACGATGCGCAACTGCTGCTGCGCCGCCCGAAGATTGAAGTAAGTGGCGACCACGTCAGCGACGACGTTAAGCCGTACGGCATCCCGGCTGAAGATCGACTCGTCGAGCAGCGCCGCAGCCGCTTCCTCTTCACGGGCGAGCCGACCCCAGAAGTCGACCTCATACCCGAGCGTGGCGGACAGGGAGTAGAAGTTCTCGGGACCGCCATCGATCGGGGTCCGGGAGGTCGCTTCCGACTGTCGCTCGCGCGCGGCCCTCCCCTGGCCCTCGAGCGTCGGCAAACGCTCGGCCCGAGCCAGTCCCAGTTGGGCCCGCGCCTCCTGTAGGCGCTGGACCTGTAAGCGGATGTCCAGGTTGTCGTCGAGCGCGCGCGCCACCAGAGCGTCGAGTTGCGGCTCCTCGAAGCGAGTCCACCAGTCGGTCCAGTCCTGCCGCTCCTCACTCGTGAGGAGCAGATGTGCCGGCCAGGAATCCGGCACCTCGACCACTGGCGCCTCATAGTCTGGCCCCATCGCACAGGCCCCGAGGGCGAAGAGCACCAGGGCCAGGGCTGCACCGCGACAAAACCGACGATCAACCATGTCCGGCCGCCTTGCTGCTCTCGCTCGCATCCACTCGCTTGCTCCCCCTGCGCAACCCATCGAGCAGCTTATAGAATAGCGGCACGAAGAGCAGGGCCAAAGAACTCGCTGCGAGCATCCCGCCCACGGAAACCGTGCCGATTTCCTGCCGACTGGCGGCACCGGCGCCCGTGGCCAGCATCAGCGGCAGCGTGCCGATGATGAAAGTCAGCGCTGTCATCATGATCGCTCGGAAACGCTGGCGTGCTGCAGTGCTGGCCGCTTCAGTCGCGCTGAGCCCCTCGCGCCGATTCTGCGCGGCAAATTCGACGATCAGAATGGCGTTCTTCGCAGCCAGTCCGATCAGCACCAGCAGCCCCACCTGGAAATAGACGTCATTGGGGAAACCCCGCAGCATCAAGGCTATGACCGCGCCGAACACGGCGAATGGCACGGCCGTCACCACGGCCAGCGGCAAGGTCCAACGTTCATATTGGGCGGCGAGGATCAGGAAGACCATCAGCAGCCCCAGTCCGAAAGCGGCTCCGCCCGCACCGGCAGCTGCATCGAGCTGGAAGGCCTCGCCGATCCAGCCGATCAGGCTGTTGCTGTCGAGCACCTGGGCGGCAACCTCTTCCATCACCAC
This sequence comes from Aquibaculum arenosum, assembly GCF_029222965.1. GTDB lineage: Bacteria > Pseudomonadota > Alphaproteobacteria > Kiloniellales > DSM-21159 > Aquibaculum > Aquibaculum arenosum. Next base: position 137,069 of record NZ_JARHUD010000002.1, read on the forward strand.
CTTGGCCTCGCCGCTGGTATAGCCCGGCGCCGGGTCGGCCAGTAGCTTGGCGGCCGGGAAGACGTTGAAGCGGTTGTTAATGTCGGCGCCGGCAGTGCGTTCCAGAGTCACCAGGGAGCTGAGCGGCAGCATGTCGCCGTAGGAGGAGCGCACGAAAACCCGTCGCAGGTCCTCCGGCTTGCTACGGAACTCACCCTCGGACTGCAGATTGACCTGCCAGTTTCGCCCGGACAGCGTGAAATCATTGACGTAGAGCGAACCGAAGGTGCTCTGCATGGCATCAAAGATCTCGTTGATCGGCACGCCGAGCGCCTTGGCTTTCTCCCGATCGACCTCCGCAGCAAAACGAGGAATGCCGGTGTTGAGGGTGGTCCGGACATTGATCAGTTCGGGCCGCTCGTTGGCTGCGGCGACCAGACGCTGGGCGATGGCCTCGATCTCGGCGGTTGTTGCGCCGCCGCGCACCTGCAGATAGCCCTCCACGCCGCCGGTGAGCGAAAGGCCCATGATCGGCGGCGGAATGAAGGAGATGACATTGGCCTCCTGAATGTCCGCGCCCATGCCCATGACGCGCCCAGCCATGGAGGCAGCGTCCTGCCCCGGTCCCTCGCGCTCACTCCAATCCGACAGATTGGCGAAGCCCACGCCGGCATTGGTCCGCAGCGATCCAGCGATGATGTCCCAGCCTGCGAAGGCGGTGAAGTCCTGGATCTCGTCCATCTCCAAGAGGCGACCGGCGACCTCGTCTCGCACCACCTCAGTGCGGGACAGAGCGGACACCGGCGGCAGTTCCACCATCACCAGGGCCACGCCCTGGTCCTCTTGTGGCACCAGTCCGTAGGGCAGCCGATCGAGCATCCACAGCGTGGCACCGACAACGCCGGCAAAGAGCAGGCAGCCAATGATCGCATGACGCAGCAGTCGGTCGACGGCCCAACCAAAGCCAGCAGTCAGACGATGGAAGCCCGCATTGAACCAGCGGAACGGCAAAGCGGGGCGCTTGGGCTGGCGGTCCAGCAACAGGGCGCACATGGCCGGGGTCAGGGTGACGGCGACAATGCCGGAGACCACCACGGAGACGGCGATGGTCACCGCGAACTGACGGTAGAGCTCACCCGTCAGTCCACCCAGAAAGGCAACCGGCGCGAAGACCGCCACGAGCACGAGGGTAGAGGACACAACCGCGCCCGCAACCTGGTCCATGGTGACCACGGCCGCATCGCGCGCACTGAGGCCACGCTCGCGCATCAAGCGATCCACGTTCTCCAGCACGATGATGGCGTTGTCCACCACGATGCCGATTGCCAGCACCAGGCCGAAGAGAGTCAGCAGGTTGACTGAGAAGCCCAGCGCAAGCATGCCGGCAAAGGTGCCGATCAGCGAAACCGGGATGGCCGCAACGGGAATGAGGGTTGCGCGGAAGTTCTGCAGGAAGAGATAGGTGACCAGCACCACCAGCAGCACGGCGAGCAGCAGCGTGACAAAGACTTCCCGGATCGAGATTTCCACGAACTCGGTGGTGTCGTAGGGCACCGCATAGCTCACGCCCTCGGGAAAGCGCCCCGACATCTCCTCCAGAGCGTCGTGCACAGCACTGGCCGTATCCAGAGCATTGGCGCCTGGCTGAAGGAAGATGCCCAGCGGCACTGCCGCTCGGCCGTTATAGGTGGCCGAGAAGGCATAATCCTGCGCGCCCAGCTCAGCGCGAGCCACATCGCCCAGGCGCAGCGTGCTGCCATCCTGGTCGGAGCGCAGAATGATGTTCTCGAACTCCTTGGCGTCGGCCAGCTGACCGCTGGTGGTCACCGCGAAGGTGAAGGCCTGGCCCTCCGGCGAGGGCTCTGCGCCCAATCGCCCGGCCGCAAACTGCGCGTTCTGTTCACGGATCGCGGCAGCAACCTCGCTGGGCGTCAGGTCGTACTGCGCCAGCTTGTCCGGCCGCAGCCAAATGCGCATGGAGTAGTCCTGCGCGCCAAAGAGCGAGGCATCGCCCACACCGGGAATACGCACCAGCTCATCCAGAATGTTCAACAGGGCATAGTTACTGATGAACAGCGGGTCGTAGGTACCATCCGGAGAGTAGAGTACCGGCACCATGAGAATGTTGGTGGAGCGAGCCTCGACCCGGACGCCCTGATCTCGCACCTGCTGCGGCAGGCGCGACATGGCTGCCTGCACGCGGTTGTTCACGTTGATCGCGGCCTGATCGGGGTCAGTGCCGATGTCGAAGGACACGGTCACCTGGATGCTGCCCGCGTCGGTGCTGCTGGATTCCAGGTAGATCATGTCGTCGACGCCGTTGATCTCCTGCTCCAGCGGCGCGGCAACGGTCTCTGACAGGGTATCGGCACTGGCACCGGGATAGCTGGCCTGCACCACCACCTGCGGCGGCACCACATCGGGATACTGCTCCACCGGCAGGTTGCGCAGCGCAGCGACACCGGCCAAAACGATGATGATGGAGATGACCGCCGAGAAAATGGGGCGGTCGATGAAGAAACGGAACATCAGCCGGCCTCCCCGGCATTCGCAGCACCGTCTGCCTCATCGGCATCGCCCGGGTCGCTAGCCACTTCGGGGGTCACCGGCGCACCATCCTGCAAGGCAACCTGGCCGTTGATCACCACACGATCACCTGCCTCCAGTCCGGAAAGGACAACTCGGCCATCGGCCACCAGCGGACCCAGCTCTACGATGCGCGAACGCGCAGTGTCCTCTTCATCGACCACAAAGACCTGCGGCCCTTGTGGCCCCTGCCCGACCGCAGATTCCGGAACCACGATCACATCATCGAGTGTGTGCAACAGCATGCGCACGCGCACGAACTGTCCCGGAGCCACCTCGCCCTCGGGATTGTCGAACACCGCGCGGGCCAGAACGGTGCCGGTGTTGGGGTCCACCGTGCTTGCGGTGAAGTCGATCTCACCTATCCGGGAGTACTCGCTGCCGTCGGGCAGGAGCAACCGAGCCTCGCGGCGATATTGCTCCCCATTCCCGTTGGACATGGCCTGCAGGGCCGTGTGCTGCAGAGCCGCATCGCTTTCGGGCAGGGCAAAGCGGACATGCACTGGGTTCCGCTGCACGATCTCGGTCAGCAGAGTGCCCCGACTCACCAGAGTACCCTCTGACTGCGCCTCCAGGCTCGTGACACCGGCGATCGGTGCTTCCACCTGGGTGTAGCCCAGTTCCAGCTCAGCCCGCTGCAGCCCAGCATCGGCAGCAGCCAGGGCAGCCTTGGCGACTTCAAGGCGAGCGCGTGACATGTCGCGTTCACGTTCGCTGATCGCATTGCGATCGAAAAGCCGAGCAATGCGCTGCCAGTCACTTTCAGCCTGACGCAGATCGGCCTGAGCGGTTTCACGCTCCGCTTGCGCCGCAAGCACCGCAACCTCGAAGGGCTTGGGATCGATGCGGAACAGCGGTTCACCCTGCGACACCACCGAACCTTCGTCGTAGAGGCGCTCTTCCAGAATGCCGTCAACGCGCGCACGCACCTCCACCTGGCGTGAGGCTCGCACCCGGCCGGCATAGTCGGAGTAGACATCGGCTGAGGTCGACTCGACCGGTAAGACGGTCACGCTCGGCGGTGGTCCCTGCGGCGGACCTCCGGCTCCCGCGCCTTCGTCCGGCCCACCCGCATCACAGGCTGCGAGCCCCAGCACCAAGACAATCACGGCAAGTGGCACGAGCCTGCCCCGGCGACCGAGCCGCGGCGTAAAGGGAAAATGAGCCGGCATGTTTCAACTCTCCGAGCGATGGCCGTACCACGCTGGGCCGGCAAAAAACTATGACTTGATGGGCGGAAGCGCGAAGCCTGCAGTCAGGACCAAGGGACCGCACAGGCAGGATCCCTTCTGCCTGTGCACGACCCACCAACCCATAGCAAACCTGCCCCAGCTTGCGAGGCGCCGTCTGCAGGTTTATATACATTCATGAACGTTTGTAAACAAGAAGGGCTGGTCATGCTTTGTCATTTTAGGCTCGGCCACATCTCGCCGTCCGAGGCTTATGGGGTGCCTGAGAAGTGAGGCGTACCAAAGCCGAAGCACAGGCCACGCGCGAAGCGATCTGCGCGGCCGCGCTGGATGTTTTTTATGATCGCGGTGTCGCCTGCACAACCCTTGAGCAAATCGCCCAGGCTGCCGGCGTCACCCGCGGCGCGATCTATCACCATTTCCGCAACAAGGCGGAACTCTTCGAAGCGATCCATCAGCAGGCCGTTCTGCCGATGCAGGACGTAGCCAACGCCATCTTTGCCGATGATGGTCCGAATGCCTTGCAGCGTTTAGAGTGCTTCTGCGTGCAATCACTGCTGCGCCTGCATAAAGATGCAGAGGTCCGCCGACGCTTCGCAGTCGTTCTGTTGAAGTGCGAATCGACGCCCGATACCGAAGCCCTGCTCGCCCGCATGCAGGCGGCCAAGGGAGAAAGCACACAACGTCTGGCGGCCTTCTTTACTCGTAAACTGAAGCGAGGGGTCCTGCCGCCCGAGTCCGATCCACGCCTGCTGGCCCTTGGCCTGCACGACTACATGACCGGCCTTTTCACCGGCTATCTGCGCTCACCGGGCAGCTATCGAATGCCGGAAGACGCGCACAGCTTGGTCCGGCACTACTTCGCACCGCTTCGGGCGTAGTTCCCAAGGCTTCTTCACGACAAGCTGCGACCCAGCAGGACGGCATTGCCTTCGCTGTAGTGGAGGCTCGGGTGCGGCACGATGGGGCGGCGGTCCAGTTCGCGATAGTTGCGCCGCCGATAGAACGTCATGGCCCGTTCATTTCCATCAAAGCAGATAAGTGACATGCGGCCCAGCCGGCGCGCCGTCTCGGAGTCCTCGGCTGCGTCCATCAAGGCTGCACCTACCCCCTGACTGCGGTATGGCTCGTAGATCGCCAAGCCTGAGACATACAGCGATCCCGGATCCTCCAGTTCCGAATAGGGATGCAGCACCGGGTCCTCCTCGACCTCACCCGGTTCGCGCGGCGTCATCTCGAAAGCGTGGAGCATGCCCAGTATCTCCTCGCCGCGTTTTGCGATGAGACAGTTTTCATAGGAGAAGGGCACACCGCTGCGGGCATAGCGCGCCCTGCCCACCTCCTCCAGGGCCTGACCCGGCTGCGCCATGGCGCTCCAGATGTAGCTTGCCATGCCATCGGAGGAGATCAGGAAAAGCTCGGCAATGGCGCCAGCATCTTCCTGAACTGCTGGACGAATTTTGAGCGCACTTTTTTGAACCGAACTCTGCTCAACCATAATTGAAGCTCCATTGCCTATGTCGCACCGAGACAGGCACGGCCGATTGCCTCGATGTGGCGGTGATCAGTGCCGCAGCAGCCACCGAGCACAGTGATCTGCGGGAAGCGTCGGCAGAGCCCGGCATAGTCCTCTCCCAGTTCGAGCGGATCGCCGGCATCCAAGTCTTCCGCCTGATCCAGTTCAGCGTGGCTGCGCTTGGAGGCATTGCAGCGCAGACCACGAATCCGCCCCGTCCAGGGCGCGTCTTCCAAGGTGCCCGCGAAGTGGCTGGGGTGGGCACAGTTGACCATGTAGTAGACTGGCCCCTGCCCCGTTGCCGCATCCACCGCCTCAATGGCTTCACCCAAGCTCTCTCCGGTGGGCAGACGACCATCGGTTTCGGTGGTGAAGGAAACTGCGACCGGCAAGCCCTCCGCTTGCGCGGCCCGGACCAGCCCGATCGCCTCGGGCGTATTGGTCATGGTGATCGCCGTGGCCATGTCGGCCCCGCTTTTGGCAAAGACCCGCATCTGGTGGGCGTGGTAGGCTTGGGCCACTTCAGCCGTCATGACCTGGCCTGGATCGTAGCCATCGCCGCGCGGCCCCAAACACCCACTCACCACCATGGGCGAGGTTTCGCTCTCCAGTTCATTGCGAAGGTCGACCAACATTTCGATCGCCTGTCTATTGGCTTCCTCCAGCTCTTCCGGCGAGTAGCCCAGCTTCTCAGCCCAGTCGGGGCTGGCTCGCCAGGTGGCACTCTCCAGAACGAAGCCGGCTTTCTTGTCCAAGGCGATTTCAGCGTGCTGTCGGAAATAGCGGCGCAGCGTCTCGTGCCCGGCCTCGTCGCGCAGCAGCGTGAAGGCTGCGAAGTATGGTAAGTCCAATCCATCATGAAAGATCAGCGTGGTCTCGAGACCTGCGTCCGTCAGAAAGGGTACGCTCTTGGTTTGCGGCAGCTCTGCACGGTACTTTGCCATGGTCGCTCTCCCTGTTTGCAAAATAGGGAATAAGCGAACGAGCTTGCGGCACCCGCGCCCTGCGTCCGCTGACGCCCTGTTTCTGTGTGTGAAGGCGGCGGACTATAGGCAGAGTTCATACGATGTTGCGGACCATAAATGGGGGTTAACAAGAGCGCGAATGTGGTAGCGGCTATGCCTGTTCTCCGAACGACTTCGGCATGGACAAGCGAGAAAGGCTCAGAATAGCTGTTGGGAAACTGTTCACGCGAAAGGCACCGGCAAGCCCATGTCCAATGATCCCCTCCTCCAGCCTTACCGCTTGAAGCATCTCACGCTGCGCAACCGCCTCATGGTGACGGCCCACGAGCCCGCCTATTCCGAGGATGGTCTGCCGAAGGATCGCTATCGGCTGTATCACCTGGAGCGGGCCAGGGGCGGTGTGGCGCTGACCATGACCGCCGGCTCTGCCGTGGTCTCGCCCGACTCGCCCGAGGCTTTCGGCAACCTGCACGCCTACAAGGACGAGATTGTCCCCTGGCTGCGCCGCCTCGCCGACGACTGCCACGAGGCCGGTGCCGCGGTGATGATCCAGATCACGCATCTGGGCCGCCGTACCGCCTGGAACCAAGGACACTGGCTGCCAGTCCTGGCCCCCTCGCCCATCCGCGAGCCGGCACACCGCTCTTTCCCCAAGGAGGCCGAGGACTGGGACCTCGAGCGCATCCTTCGCGACTATGCCGCCGCAGCACAGCGGATGCAGGAAGCCGGCCTCGACGGTATCGAGATCGAGGCCTATGGGCACTTCATGGACGGCTTCTGGTCACCGGCAACCAATCGCCGCCAGGATGACTATGGCGGCAGCCTCGACAATCGACTGCGTTTCACGCACCAGGTGCTCGACGCCGTGCGTGCCGCCGTGGGACCGGAGTTCATCGTGGGCCTGCGCCTTGTTGCCGATGAAGACTGGCGCAAAGGTTTGAGCCGACAGGAAGGCGTTGAGATCGCCCAGCGCCTGGTGGCCGGCGGCCAGATTGACTTCCTGAACGTCATCCGCGGGCACATCGACACCGATGCCGCCCTGGCGCGTGTCATTCCCGTTCACGGGACCCCTGCCGCCCCGCATCTGGACTTTGCCGGCGAGGTCAGGACAGCGACCCGCTTCCCGGTCTTCCACGCTGCACGCATCAACGACGTGGCCACGGCCCGCCATGCCATCGCCGAAGGCAAGCTGGACATGGTGGGTATGACCCGCGCCCACATCGCCGATCCGCACATCGCACGCAAAGTCGCAGAGGGGCGAGAGCAGGAGATCCGTCCCTGCGTCGGCGCGACCTACTGCCTGGATCGCATATACGAGGGGCGCGAGGCCTTATGCGTCCATAATGCCGCCACCGGCCGCGAGGCCAGCATGCCCCATGTTATCCGCCCCAGCGACGGCCCCAAGCGCAAGGTGGTGGTGGTCGGCGCCGGGCCGGCCGGTTTGGAGGCGGCTCGGGTCGCCGGCGAGCGCGGTCACAACGTGGTGGTGATGGAGGCTGCGGACCAGGCCGGCGGACAGGTGCGCCTGGCCGCCCGCAGCCGTCGTCGCAGCGAGTTGATCGGCATCATCGACTGGCGCCTGGAACGCTGCGCGGCTGCCGGTGTGGAACTGCGCTACAACCTGCTGGCCGAGGCTGCGGACGTGCTGGCCGAGAACCCGGATGTCGTCGTCCTTGCCACCGGCGGCCTGCCCAACAGCGAGAGTCTTGAAGCCGGCAACGACCTGGTGGTGTCGAGCTGGGATATTCTGTCCGGAGATGTCAAACCCGGCGCAGAGGTGCTTCTGTTCGATGACAATGGCGCCCATCCCGGCTTGCAGGCTGCCGAGACCATTGCCGAGGCCGGTGGACGTTTGGAACTGGTCACCCCTGAACGTTTTTTCGCGCCGGAGATCGGTGGCCTGAACCACGCCCACTACGCCGAGGCCTTTCAACGCAAGGACGTGCGCATCACCATCGCCCGGCGCCTGCTGTCGGTCACCCGCGAGGGCAACCGGCTCTCAGCCCGGCTCGGCAGTGACTACGGTGATGACATCGAGGACATCCGGCAAGTCGATCAGGTGGTGGTCGAGCACGGCACCCTGCCCTTGGATGAGCTCTACTTCACGCTGAAACCGGACTCTCGCAACCTAGGGGCCATGAACCAACAGGCGCTGATCGCCGGGCAGCCCCAGAAGGAAGTCCGCAACCCGGAAGGACGCTTTGAACTCTACCGCATCGGGGATGCCGTGGCGTCGCGAAACATCCACGCCGCAATCTACGACGCGTTGCGGCTCGCCAAGGATTTCTGAGCAGGTTCAGCCCTTGGGCGCGTACTTGGCCAGGATGCGCTGGAGGGTGCGACGGTGCATCCGAAGCTGACGTGCGGTCTCCGAGACATTGCGGTCGCACTGCTCGTAGACGCGCTGGATGTGTTCCCAGCGCACACGGTCCACAGTCATGGGTTGCTCCGGGGGCGGCGGTAGGGAGCCTTCTTCCGCCAACAGAGCCGCTTCGATCTGGTCGGCATCGGCCGGCTTGGGTAGGTAATCGGTTGCCCCCACCTTCACCGCGGCGACCGCGGTGGCGATGTTGCCGTAACCGGTCAGCACGATGATGCGGGCGTCGCTCTTCAGATCGCGCAGCGCCTGCACCACGTCGAGGCCACTTCCATCGCCCAAGCGGAGGTCTACGACAGCATAGTCCGGTGGACTGCGGCGGGCGCTCTCCACGCCCTGCTCGACCGAGAGCGCCACGTCGACGGCGAAGCCACGTCGTTCCATCGCGCGGGCAAGACGCTGCGCGAAACGCTCATCATCATCGACGATCAGCAAATGGCGGCTTCCCGGGGGGCGCTGGGCGGCATTCAGGCTCATGTATCTTCACTCCTGATCCTAAGATGTGCCAGCGGCAGATGGATGACAACCTTCGCCCCACCGGCCGCGCGATTGCCAAAGGACACACTGGCACCGACATGCGCCAGTAGATTGCGGGCAATGAAGACGCCGAGTCCCATGTGCGCATCGCTCTGCGTGTCCCGGCCATGGTCCCGGCGTGGCGACTGGCCGGCCTTGGCCGAACCATCCGCAATCGCGGCACTGCGGCGGCCACGGCTGCCCGTTGACACATAAGGCTCGCCCAGCTCACCGAGCACGGCCTCGTCAAAGCCCGGCCCATCGTCGCAAATGGTGAGGCGTGCCTGCACGTCGTCCCACCCGATCTCGACCGTCACCTCGCTGTGCGCAAACTGCAGCGCATTCTGCAACAGCGTGCCCAGGCCATGCAGCAGTTCCGGCAGACGTGGCACGCTGGGCTGCGCTTCCTGCGGGCCCTCGAACTGCAGCCGCAGCGCTATTCCAGGATGGGCATGCGGCTGGGCTGCCGCTTCCACCAAAGCCGACAACGGCAGACGATGGTAGGGCGTGTCCTCGTCTTCGTCCGGACGGTTGGCCAGCTCGGCCAGGATGCGCCGGCACCGCTCCGCCTCACTGCGCAACAGGGCCGTGTCCTCGCGCAAAGGATGCTCCGGGGGCAGAGTCTCCGGCAGTTCATGCTCCAACTCACGCGCCACCACGGCGATGGTTGCCAGCGGGCTGCCCAGTTCATGGGCCGCCGCCGCGGCCAGTCCGCCCAAGGCCGACAGGCGCTGTTCGCGTGCCAGGGCCAATTGCGTGGCCCCCAGGGCATCGGCCATGCGTCGGGCTTCCAGGGCCAGCGAGGAGACATAGGCGGCAATGAAGACCACCGCCAGGATGAGCGAGACCAGAATCCCGGCCACATAGAGCTGCGGCACCTCCAGCCCGGCCCCACCCCAGGGCAGCGGCAGGCGCAGGACCGCCAAAGCGGCGATGCCTGCAACCGCGAGCACGGCCAGCAAAACCGTACTGCGCCGCGACAGAGTGGCCGCAGAGACCACCACCGGCGCCAGGATCAGAACAGAGAAGGGATTCTGTAGACCACCGGTCAGGCCCAGCAGCACCAAAAGCTGCAGCAGATCGCAAGCGAGATAGACCCGAGCCGCACTGTCCCGCAACCAGATCGCCCCGCGGTGCCGCAAAGCCGTCACGAGATTGAGCAAGGCCAGGGCCCCGATGGTCGCTGCCACCGGCACCAGCGGCACATCGAAATCCAGCCCAGCCTGTACCGCCACCACGGCCACCACTTGGCCCAACACCGCGATCCAGCGAATGAAGATCAGGGTGCGCAGGCGCAACCGGCTGCCCGGGTAGATCAGTGGCAGGGGCGCCGGAGCGGTGGAAGCGGTGACCCGGGGTTCCATGAGATAACTATCTCGCCCGGACTCCCACTCCTGGCAAGCCTTTGCTTTCCCTCCGCCTTCAGCCGTAGCGCAGCAGGCGCGGCCCTTCGTGGCGCAGCCAAGCCCGCCCCTCACGGACGTGCGGCGACAGGGCGGCGTTGAGACGCCAGAACGCCGGGGAGTGATCCATGTGCACCAAGTGGGCCACTTCGTGGGCCACCACATACTCCAGGACCAAGCGTGGCGCGAAGATCAAACGCCAGGAGAAACTGAGATTGCCGGTCGAAGAACAGCTCCCCCAGCGACTGACTGTATCACGCACCGACACACGGCCGAGGGCCCGCGCTCCTTTGGGCAATGCCTCTGCCAGCTCGCGGGCTTGTGCGGTCATATGACTTCGCGCTTCGCGGCGCAGATGATCGTGCAGGCGTCGCGACAGATGCTCGGCCTGCCCGCTCACGTAGAAGGCTCCCTCTTCCCGCCAGACACCGCCTCTGGCGCGCGGCACATGCCGTATCTCATGAAGGTCACCCAGGAAAGGAATCTGGGTCCCGTGCCCAAAGGGAACGCGCGGCGGCAGATGGGACAGCCGCGCTCGGACCCACTTCTCCTGGCGCCGGGCGAAGCCCATGCCCTCCTCCGGCTTCACACCGGGCGGCAAAGTCAGCACCAGGGCTCCCTCCGCCGGCGCCAAGCGCAGCGTGATGCGCCGGGCGCGAGCGGAGCGGCGGAGGCGCAATGGCACCTCAGTGTCCCCCAGTGTGAGGACAGTGCTTTCGCTTTCCTCCAAAACTCTCATCCCGGAGTACGCGGACCGCCTTCGACCGGGTCCTCATCCTTCTGCTCCCGCTGGCCCTTCTCCGCAGAACGGTCCATCTCGAAGCCAAGGTGATCCAGAGCCTGCACCAGGCGCAGGACCACACGCGCGAGGCGCCCGATCTCGTCACGCCGGTCGATCAACGACGTGATGCTGGCCGTGTTGAAGCGACCGCTTTCCAAGCGGTCGGCAACGGCTGCCAACCGTCCGATCGGGCGCGCGACCTGACCAGTGAGCACAGCCGCCGCAATCAACCCCAGCAACACGGAGAGCGCCAAGGCGAGGCTGGCGAAGAGCCACTCGTAGCGGTTGCCGATCACCAGAACTTCTTTCGGTAGACCCACGCCCAGCACAAAGTGGGAGTTCCCGCTGCTGTCCACCAGTGGCGCGAAAACATAGAAGGCGTCGGGCAACGTGATCACGTGCAATACGGGTTGCCGAATAACTCTCTCAAAGGGCGCTGCCCCGAAGACGGCAAAAGCCCCCTCCTCTTCCAGCCCCGGGGGCGTCAACTCGACAAGCGGCTCGGAATGCTGATTCGCGACGGTGACGGCAAGCAAGCGCCCCGTGTCCATGATCTCCTGCGCGCGCTGTCTCAGCAGTTCGATGCCTTCCGGCCCCTCACCGGCCTCGAAGGGGGCGAAGGCGATGGCATGGGTGATGAGCCGCGCGATGCTGGTTGCCTCATGATGCGCCTCGGCTTCCGCCTGCCGCTGATTCACCAGCATGTAAGCACCGATGGCTATGGCCGCGGCCGCCAGAGCGATGCTGGTCCCCATGATCCAAAGACGTAGGAAGAGATTCAATGCCGTGGATCTCGCGACGTCGCAGCAAAAGTTCGACGAATCATTGATTGGTTACGCCGCTCGACGGTTGAACATAGGCATGGGCCCGCTTGCGGGTTAATCTTGGAGCCAAGAGTCGTTGACCGCAAGCAAAAGGGGCAAGGGCCATCGCCACTGTCAGTCCGGTTCGCCGCCCGAGAACCCTAATCTACAGGCGTCGCGACATCCCGCCGGCTGCAACGCTGGCGGTGCTCGCCCTGCAGCATGCCGCTCTTGTGGCGATCTTCCTGATCGTCGCCGTAACGGTTGCACGCATGGCGGGTCTTGATGCGGAATCGGGGCGGAATTTTCTCGCGCTGACCATGGTGGCCGGTGGGCTGGGCGCCATCCTGCAGGCGCTGGCTTGGCGCGGCATGGGTTCCGGTTACCTCGTACCCCCCACCACCACGACCATCTTCCTGCCGGCAGCAGGCAGCGCTCTGGCAGCAGGTGGATTGCCCCTGCTGTTTGGCATGATGGTCTACAGTGGCCTGGTGACCGCGGTCCTGTCGCGCTTCATCCATCGCCTGCGCCCCATCTTTCCCGCGGAAATCGCTGGCTTCGTGGTGCTGATGGTGGGACTCAGCGTGGTGGTCCTCGCCATGCGGAACTTTCTGGGGGTCGGCCTGCCCCACGGGGACGCAAGCAGCAGCGTCCTTATCGCCGGCTTCGCCCTCACCTGCATGGTCGCGCTGAACGTCTGGGGATCAGCACAGTTGCGGCTCTACAGTTCTCTCCTGGGAGTGGGCATTGGCTGCATAGCCGCTTTGGTCGCGGGCGGTTTCGGCCATCGCGAACTGGCCGCGGTCGGTGAGGCGCCCTGGATCGCTCTGCCGCGCCCCTTTACGATGGGCCTAGCGTTCGATGCCGCCTTGCTTGTGCCTTTTACCATTGCTGCACTGGCCATCGCACTCAATGCGCTTGGTGCAATAACCGCGGCCCAAAAAGTGGAGGATGCCGACTGGAAGCGTCCTGAGATGGGATCGCTTGGCCGCGGCATCATGGCCGATGGCACCACGAACGTGGTTGCGGGCCTGCTCGGCGGCTTCGGGCAGGCTTCCACTTCGGGCGCTGTCGGTCTTTCAGAAGCAACCGGCGCCAACAGCCGCGTGATCGCTTTCGTGCTCGGCGGCCTGCTGATCCTCGTGGCCTTCCTGCCGAAGATCGGCGCCTTTCTCTTGGCCATGCCTGCGCCGGTGGTGGGCGCTGCCCTGACCTTCTCCGGCTGCTTCCTCATCACCTCCGCCATCCAGATGATCGCCTCGCGCATGCTGGATGCGCGCAAGACCTTCGTGCTGGGCATCGCCTTCTCGCTGGGTGTGGCGGCCTTCGTTTTCCCGGAGCACTTCGAGGGCGCGCCCGACTGGCTGCAGCCCTGGGTCGGTTCACCACTGTCGATCTCGGTAGCAACGGCCGTGCTGCTGAATCTCATTTTCCGCTTCGGCGTCTTTCAGCGCAACGCCATCACTCTGGACAGCCACAGCATTGACCAGCGCCAGCTTGCGGAGTTCATCGCCAGCCAAGGCGCCCTCTGGGGTGCACCCCAGGATCTGGTCTATCGGACCGAGTTCATGACCATCGAGGCCATCGACGCCCTGGTGGACCATGGCTTGGTGCAGGATGCGGTGAAGGTCAGCCGGCAACAACCGCCGGTCTCGATCCCCGGCGGGCTGATCGGCCTGTCGACCCGCTTTGACGAATTCAGCCTGCAGGTCACCATCACCTATCGCGGCGTCCTATTGGAGCCGAGCGACAAGCGCCCCAGTTCCGAAGAGGTCTTGGAAGAGGATGGTCAGCTTCGGCTTGCCCGCTACATGGTCGGCCGCGCCGCTGACCGCGCCAAGGCCGAGCGCCAGGGTGATCTCTGCGTTCTCACCCTCACGCTCCAGAATTAGGGCCGGGCCCCGCGATCGGCACCGCTTCACGCTACGACTGGGAGCGCGCCCGGCTCAATGCTCAAAGTGCAGCGTCAGCCTCTGGCTCTCGCCCTCGCTTCTCTGAGTCATGCGGTCCGCATAGCGTCTTATGAGAAACCCGGCGAGACGCGCGAAGCTTTGATCGTCGTCCATGATCGCATCAAAATCCGGGCGCTCCGCTGGCGTCTCGAGCGGCCGACCACGCCAGCGAAAGACGACATCGAGATTGAACTCATCAAAGCGGGCGCCGAGTTCGATTTCGTGCTCGGCCAGCCCGTGCTCGCGCAAGGTTTCCAGCGTTTCAGCCGCCGCATGTGCCGCCCGCCCGATAACCTCTCGCCGCGCCCCCCAAATGTCGCCCTGTCGTCCCAGGAACGACTGCGCAAACTCATAGGCATCGACCTGCATCGGAACGGGAAGTGAAGCCTGTTGCGCGATGCCGATCCTAAACAAGAGGTTGAGGCCAATGGCAGCGAGCGCTGCGACAGCCAGTTCCGAGCGGAACAGTGGCGCCAGCCAGGGCGGCAGATTGTCGTAGACCCCGGGCAGCAAAACGACGCTGAGCCCAAGCAAGATGGAGAGCCCCACGGTGAAGATGCGCCGCTCGCTCAGCATGCGTGACAGGATCAAGTCCATGCCGGAAACCATCATGTAGGCAGAGGTATAGACCATGATCGCACCAATCACCGGCGGCGGTATCAGCGCCAGGGCCGTCACCACCTTCGGCATGAAGACCGCAAGCAGTAAGAGGATGCCAGCGGCAAGCGCGATCACCCGGGAGGTTGCACCACTGGCAAAAGACAGGCCTACGTGGGCCGAAGAGACACCCATGGCGCTGCCGCCCAGCGCGCCCGCTGACATGTTACCCACCGCATTGGCCTGAAGTCCGCCGCTGGCGCTTCGCAGGTGCATTCGTTTCCAGTCAGCATCATTCAAGCGCTGTATGCTGACCAGAACACCAAGGTTGTCGACACTGTTAACGATCGCCATGAGCGCGAAGAGCGGAAGCAAGACCAACTCGAACTTCCAGGTGGGCAAAGCCAAGCTCGGCAAGCCCAGAATTGATGCCGCGGCCAATCTTTCGCTAGCCATCGGCTCAAAAAGGCCGAGGAGCAGGCAGAGTCCCGTTCCGACCAGAAGGCCAAAGACGAGGGCAAAGAGCTTCAGAGCACCGCGGCCGAAGATCGCCACCAGCACCATGGTCGCGAGCGTTGCCCCTGCTACCGCCAAATGCTGATGATCAACGCTGGTTCGGTGCAACGGCTCGAGGGTCCCGCCTGTGAAGCGGATGAGCGCGGGACTGGCCAATGACACCCCCAGCATGAACACCACGACGCCACAAACCTCGGGGGGAAGCAGGCGGCGCAGGCGATGCAAAATGCGCGCCAAACCGGACTCCAGCAGACCAAGGATGAAGGTCATGCTGGCAATTAAGCCAACGCCGCCGATGGACCCAGCTTGGATCATTGCCGGGAGCATGACCGGCGTTGGGATAAGCACCGCGAGTTCACCGCTGCCCATGGGAGGCTGCCTGGACTGCAGCAAGGTCGCAATGGCGATGGCAAGCAGGCTGGAAGCCAGAAGTCCGCTGGTTTCCGCAGAGGTGAGGCCAAGCTCCTGCGCGACCACCACAGGGTAGATCATGAACATGATCGCGAGACCTGCGTGCTGAAGGCCCAGCACGAGCAATGTCGGCGCGGGCGGCCGTTCCTCCACTGCGTAACTCAGCCAAGTGGGCCTACGTGCCAAGTATCTGTAGTTCCTAAGTTTTTGACTTCTGGCAGCCACATCCGACCGAATGGGCGCTTTTATAATGCATAATCCAGCGGCGGATTGTGAACGCTTTTCTGGGCTTGGTTTGCCCTCTCTGGGGCCGTCCTCACACTCATCGACCGCCCGCATTGCCTTTCCGGTTGCCGTGAGCACGCGGCTCTGAAACCATAATCAGGAAAGAGTGGCTGCCCGGATGCGCGAGCGGGCCACTGCCGCCCCAGCGCGCCTCCCGGCCTGCGGCTCGGTGACGAGACCCGTGACGTAGAGGCACGAGCACAAAAGGGGAGGACAAAATGGCCGAACAGGTTTCCACCACACGCTGCGCCGTCCTTGTAGGGCCTTACACCTCCGGCAAGACCAGCCTGCTGGAAGCGATGCTGTTTGCGACCGGAGCTGTGCCGCGCAAGAGCAAGGTCGGTGACGGTGCGAGCTTCGGAGATGCCTCCCCGGAAGCACGTGCCCGGCAGATGAGCACCGAGCCCAACCTGGCGCACTTCGAGTATCTGGGCGACCCCTGGGCGGTGGTCGACTGCCCGGGCTCGGTGGAACTGGCGCAGGACGCTATCAATGCACTGATGGTCGCAGATATCGCCGTGGTCGTGGCCGAAGCCGAGCCGGACAAGGCGGTGACGCTGTCGCCCTTGTTGAAGTTTCTCGACGACCGTCGGATCCCACATGTCATCTTCGTCAATAAGATGGACCGGGCCTCTGCGCGCATCCGCGACCTGTTGGCGGCACTGCAAGCCGTCTCCAGCCGACCGCTGCTGCTGCGCCAGGTGCCAATCCGCGAAGGTGACTCCGTCACTGGTTTCGTGGACCTCGTAAGCGAGCGTGCCTGGCGCTATCAGCCCAGCCAAGCCTCAGCGCTGATCGAGATGCCAGACACGGTGCGCGAACGCGAAAGCGAAGCCCGCCGGGAGATGATGGAAAGCTTGGCGGATTTCGACGATGCGCTGCTGGAGCAGCTGCTCGAAGACAAGGAACCGCCCCCAGAGGCGCTTTATCAAGAGATCACCAAGGATCTGCAGGATGACCTGATCGTGCCGGTGCTGCTGGGCGCCGCGGAAAGCAGCCATGGCGTACGACGCTTGCTCAAGGCCCTGCGACACGAGGCCCCGAGCCATGAGCGCGCCGCCGAGCGGCTGGGTGTTCCCGCCGCAGGCAATGGCGGCTTCGTAGCCAGCGTTTTCAAGACCTTCCATCTCGCCCATACCGGAAAGGTCAGCGCCGCCAGACTTTGGCATGGCTCGATAAAGGAGAACGCCACCATTGGCGGCGAACGCCTCTCCGGCTTGGTGCGTCTCAAGGGCGGCAGCCAGGAAAAGCTTTCGGAGGCCGCGCCCGGAGACCTGCTGGGCCTGGCGCGTATGGACAAGCTCAGCACCGGCGATCTGGTGACGGAGAAGGGAGCGGTCACGGCCGAGTTGCTCTGGCCCGAGCCCCTAACCCCGGTCTACAGCCTCGCGCTGCAGCCGGAGAACCGTCAGGACGAAGTCAAACTGACCGCTTCACTCACGCGCCTATGCGAAGAGGACCCCTCGCTCAGCTTTCGTCACGACCCGGATACGCACGAACTGCTCCTCTCCGGTCAAGGCGAAATTCACCTACAGATCGCCGTTGAGCGCCTGCGCAACCGTTTCAATGTCGCCGTCATAACCCACCCCCCGACCCCGGCCTACAAGGAAACAATACGAAAGGGCGCCGACCAGCATGCGCGATTCAAGCGCCAGACTGGTGGTCACGGGCAGTTTGCCGACATCAAAGTGAAGATCGATCCCCTGCCCCGCGGCGAAGGTTTCCGCTTTCATGACAAGGTCGTGGGCGGCGCCGTGCCGCGCAACTACATTCCCGCCGTTGAAGTCGGCATCAAGGAATACCTAAGCCGAGGTCCTTTGGGCTTTCCGGTGGTCGACCTGGAAGTCACATTGCTGGACGGGCAGCACCACGCCGTCGACAGTTCAGACATGGCTTTCAAAACCGCAGGCCGCCAAGCCATGACGGAAGCCTTGCCAGCCTGCGACCCGGTGCTACTGGAGCCGATCTGCAAAGTCTCAATCTTCGTGCCGCAAGAGCAGACCAATCGCGTCCACGGCCTGATCTCGGGACGGCGCGGACAGATCCTTGGCTTCGATGCGCGACCCGGTTGGCCAGGCTGGGACGAGGTTCAGGCCCACATGCCGCAGTCGGAACTGCGTGATCTCATCATCGAATTGCGCTCGCTGACTCTTGGCGTCGGCTCCTACAGCGCCAAGTTCCATCACCTGCAGGAATTGCACGGGCGCGAAGCCGACAAGGTGGTCGAAGCTGGCCGTCAATCGAGCGCGTGAGGCACGAGTAGACACCGGTCTGAGCGACACGACGCCGGCCGGACAACCAAATGTAATGACTGTCCGGCCGGGGCACGTAACGTATTTTAGGACTGCCGCTCTTCGCCGGCCGTGTCGTCAGAGCTTTTGGCCGCACCAGGCGCCGGACCGCCCTTTGCAACCGCGACACGCGCCGGCCGCAGCAGGCGTTCGTGCAGCACATAGCCGATCTCGAACACCTGGGCGACGGTGCCCGAAGGCTTGCTGGGATCTTGCACCTCCATCATGGCCTCATGGCGGTGGGGGTCCAGCTTCTCTCCCAGTGGATCGACCTGCGCGACGCCATGCTTGGCAAGCGTGTCCAGCAACGCCTTCTCGGTCATCTCCACGCCCACAAGCAGGCCCTTGAGGCGCTCGTCAGCCTCTGCGGCCTCTGCGGGAACGGCCTCGATGGCGCGGTGCAGGTTGTCGGCGACGGGGAGCAGATCCTTGGCCAGCGGGGCCGCAGCATAGCGCAGCGTCTCTTCGCGTTCGCGCTTGGCCCGGTTGCGCACGTTCTCGGCCTCGGCCAGAGCGCGCAGCAACTGGTCCTTCAGCTCGGTAACCTCCTGGCGCAGGCCATCGGCTTCGGCCTTCAGGACGGCGAGTGGATCGTCACTCTCCATGCTCTCTCCTTCCGCCAATCCCTCACCTTCTGAAGTCGCGCCAGCTTCCGATTCAGGGAAATCGAGCACCTCGGCGCTGGCATCCGCGGCCGCGGCCTCGTCCTTCGTGTCGTCTCGCGGGGCATCCTTGCCGCCCGGTGGCGTGCTATGCGTGACCATGGATCCTTTCCACTACTCTACTGTTGGGAGACGCCGCTCATCCAAGCAGGCGGCCGATCACCTTTGCGGTGTAATCGACCATGGGGATGATGCGGGCATAGTCGATGCGAGTCGGGCCGATGACGCCAATCGCACCGACAATCTGCTGTTGCTGATTGTAGTAAGGCGCAATCACCGTTGAACAACCGGTCAATCCGAAAAGTTCGTTCTCCGTGCCAATGAAGATCTGGACCCCCTCGGCGCGCTCGGTCAGGGAGAGCATGCGCAGCAGGGCTTCCTTTTGCTCCAACGCGGCGAAGAGATGCCGGATGCGCTCCAGGTCTTCAATGGCTTGAACATCGGACAGGAGCTGAGCTTGGCCGCGCACGATCAGCGCCGCCCCGCGCTCCCCACCGGCCCAGGTGGCCAGGCCGGCCTGAACCACCCGGCCGGTCAACTCATCAAGTTGAGCGCGCTGACTGCGAATCTCATCGGCGATGTCCTTCTGGGTGTCGCCCAAAGAACGGCCTTTCAGCCGGTGCGACAGGAAGTTTCCCGCCTCGACCAGGGACGAGGGTGGCAATCCTATGGGAACGTCGACGATGCGGTTTTCGACATTGCCCGATTCCGTCACCAGCACGACCAGCGCCCGCCCCGGCCCGAGTGCCACGAACTCGATGTGCTTTAGCGGCTCGTCCTGCTTCGGCGCCATCACAAGACCGGCGCAACGCGAAAGGTCGGACAGCAGACGCGTAGCCTCCTCCAGAACTTCCGGCACAGAGCGACCGAAGGCCGCGCACTGTCCTTCGATCAACTCCTGTTCATCCCGGCCGAGATTGCCGCGTTCCAGCAGTCCGTCGACATACAGCCGCAATCCCTGATCGGTGGGCAGACGACCGGCCGAGGTGTGCGGCGCCATCAGCAGCCCCAGATCCTCCAGGTCCGCCATCACGTTGCGGATGGTGGCAGGCGAGAGGTCCAGCCCCATCTTGCGCGCAAGCGTGCGCGAGCCGACCGGCGCCCCGGTTTCCACATAGGCGTCGACGATCGTGCGCAAAATATCGCGCGAACGTGCGTTAAGCACGCTGCTCAGGGAGGGGTGAAGCGGTTCGCTCATGCGTAGGCCAAGCCGAGTAGGGACCTCATTTTTGGAAATTCTAGTACGGAAAGGCATTTAGTCCACAGTGACGGTGCTTTCAACGGGCCGAGCCGAGAAGCCAGCTTTGCTGTGCTGGACGAGACACCAAGGGCGCATTAGGGTCCGCCCTTCCAATCATGAGCAGGAGTGTTCCCATGCCTTCGAGCGGGCGTCCAAGCGGCCGTGCGGCCGATGCCTTGCGCAGCATCGACTTTCAGATCGACGTCAACAAGTATGCCGAGGGCTCCTGCCTCATCTCCTTCGGTGACACCCGCGTACTCTGCACCGCGAGCATCGAGCAGTCGGTGCCGGGCTGGCTGCGCAACAGCGGTCGCGGCTGGGTCACGGCCGAGTATGGCATGCTGCCCCGGGCGACCGACACCCGCACCGACCGCGAAGCCGCACGCGGCAAGCAAAGCGGGCGCACCCAGGAGATCCAGCGTCTTGTCGGCCGTTCGCTTCGTGCAGTGACCGATCTGAAGGGTTTCGGTGAACGCCAAATCCGCGTCGACTGCGACGTGCTGCAGGCCGACGGCGGCACCCGCACCGCCGCGATCACGGGCAGCTACGTTGCGCTTCATCTCGCCTTCGAGCATATGCGGCGCCTAGGTGCGGTGACACGCGTCCCCCTGCTGGAGCCTGTGGCCGCCATCTCCTGCGGGCTGTATCAGGGAGCGCCGGTGCTCGATCTGGACTATGCGGAAGACTCCCAGGCCGAAGCGGATGCCAACTTCGTCATCACCGCTTCGGGGCAACTGGTAGAGGTGCAGGCCACCGCGGAGAAGACGGCTTTCCGACGCCAGGAACTGGACGCCCTGCTCGACCTGGCCGAGAAGGGTGTCGGCGAGTTGGTGGCGCTGCAGCGCGAGGTGCTGGGCCTCTCCGAATAGACTTGAAGCAGGCGCCCGGAAAGGCGACATCCTCAGCCATGAAACGTGACATTCCCGGGCGTAAACTGGTGATCGCCAGCCACAACCCCGGTAAGGTGCGCGAAATCGCCGATCTGCTCGCGCCCTTCGATCTGGAAGTGACATCCGCCGCCAACTTCGGGCTGCCTGAACCGGAGGAAACCGGCACGACCTTTGCGGCCAATGCCGAACTCAAGGCCCGTGCTTCGGCCGAGGCCACGGGCCTGACCGCTCTGGCCGATGACAGCGGTCTGAGCGTGCGCGCACTGGACGGGGCGCCGGGAATCTACTCCGCTCGCTGGGCCGGCCCGGACAAGGATTTCACCGTCGCAATGGAGCGCGTCGAACGCGAGCTCGGCGACACCTCCGATCGCGGGGCTGCCTTCATCTGCGCCCTGGCACTGGCCTGGCCCGATGGCACGACGGAGGTGTTCGAGGGACGGATCGAGGGAACGCTGACCTGGCCGCCGCGCGGCACCAGGGGCTTTGGCTATGATCCCATCTTTGTGCCGGAGGACGACACTCGCACCTTCGCGGAAATGGATCCGGCGGAAAAACACGCCATCAGCCATCGCGCCCGCGCCTTCGCCCAACTCGTCGACCGCCTGCGCGCAGGCTGACCCATGGCGCAGACTGCTCCCGATCCCGGGTTTGGGCTTTATGTCCACTGGCCTTTCTGCTTGGCCAAGTGCCCTTACTGCGACTTCAACAGTCATGTGCGGGCGAAGGTGGATCAGCAGCGCTGGCGCCGCGCACTGCTGGCGGAACTGGACCACTTCGGCCGGCGCACCGCCGGTCGCAAGCTGACCTCGGTCTTCTTCGGCGGCGGTACACCCTCGCTCATGGCGCCCGAGACCGTGGCGGCCATCCTGGAGCGCCTTCAGACCTACTGGCTGCTGGACCCAGCGCTGGAAGTGACACTGGAGGCAAACCCCACGTCCGCGGAAGCTGAGCGCTTCGCCGGCTTCGCTGCGGCTGGCGTCAACCGGCTTTCCATCGGTGTGCAAGCCCTCGACAACGCCGCCCTCGCCTTTCTCGGCCGCCAGCATTCCTTTGAAGAAGCTCTGGAGGCCGTGGCCTTGGCGCGAAGGAGCGTGCCGCGCTTTTCCTTCGATCTGATCTATGGTCGCGCCGGGCAGACACCCGCGGAGTGGCGAGATGAACTCTCGCGCGCGCTCGACGAAGGGCCGGAGCACCTTTCGCTCTACCAGCTCACCATCGAACCGGGCACGCAGTTTCATGCCGCCGCGCGCCGGGGTGAGCTTCCCCTCCTTGACGACGACCGACAAGCGACGCTGTTCGAACTGACCGCCGAGATGCTCGAGGTGGCCGGACTGCCCGCTTACGAGATCTCCAACCATGCCCGCCCCGGCGCCGAAAGCCGGCACAATCTGACCTACTGGCGCTACGGCGATTATGTGGGCATCGGACCAGGCGCTCACGGCCGCCTCACCACGAGTCAAGGCAAGTATGCACTGCGCCAGCATCGCGCGCCCGAAGCCTGGCTGCAGCGGGTCGAAACCCTGGGCCATGCCACGCGGCAGGAAAGTCTTCTCACCAGAGAGGAACGTCTGGCCGAGCTCTTGATGATGGGCCTGCGCCTCACCGACGGCATCCCGCGCGCGGCCTTCCAACGGGAATTCGGCGCGCAGCCGGACGCCCTTCTCGACAGCGGCCGACTGGCCGGCGCACAGGAGGCTGGCTACTTGCACCTCGATGACGAGCGGCTGCACTGCAGCAGCGAAGGCCGCCTGCGCCTGAACGCCCTTCTGCCCTGGCTGCTGCACGGCACGGCCTAAAACGGCGCCATCAGGGCTATTGCCTAAGGGAAATACCTCATACCGCGTTTCTCGTCTTCTGCGCTAAGCAAGCTCAATGACGGTTGCCGGTCCTTTCCCCCACGGATGATGCCTTGCAATGCCTATTGTCCTACCAGATCACTGGACTCTTTACGTTCTCGAGAACGATGAAGCCGTTCGGGAATCGATCTGTGCCTTGGCGGCGAGCAACGGCTGGCATTACCGGGCCTTCGATACGGCCGAGGCCTTCAGCGAAATAAAGCCCCCCTGCGCGGCCGCATGCCTGCTTGTCGACTGGGATCTGCCGGACGCTCAACCCAGCGCCTTTCTCCGGATACTGCGTGAGCGAGAGCCCAAGCTGCCGGTGGTGGTGATGACGGCACGGGACGATGAGCCGACGCTGGCGCGCATCCACCGGGCCGGCTCCGACGCCGTCCTACCCCGCCCCTTTAGCTTCTCCGAACTGTCCAGCGCGGTGGCGAAGGCATTTGCCACCGACAAGGCACCCCTGCGCTGACTTCTGGCGACAGCTTCACAGGGGCTCAAACTCGGCGCAGCAGCAGTGGCGCGTAGAGCGCCACGAAGAGACCGAAACCTCCGATCCAGGCCAAGGCGGATGCCGCCAGCAGCGTGATCTCGATTCCGGGCAAGGCCGGAGCGATCACCCGCATCGCCGCTGCCACCGTCACCAGCAGATAGCAGAGGCTGGTCCCCGCATCCGCCGTCAGGTCTCGGCCGCTGTGCCCCAGGCTCGCCCGTGTCATGACGGCAAGGATCATGGTGCCGGCCGCCCCCGCTGCAAGCGCGTGCATGCCACCGCGCAAAGCCGCTATGCCGGTCAGGATCTCGACCCCGAGCAGCAGCAGGCCCAGGGCAAACCAGAAGTAGCCAACGTGCAGGATGGTCAGCAGCGGCTCGGCCAGCGTCGCCAGCCCGCGCCAGCGAGCCAGGCGCAGGAAGTGCAACGCGCCCGCCAGCGCCAGGAGAGCACCGACAGCGGTTGCGTGAGGAAACAGCACCCAGCCCAGCAACGCGATCAGCGCCGCGATCAAGGCGACGCGATCCAGTCTGCCGAAGGGCGTGGGCAAGGCGTCCGCCTTGCGCTTGGCGAGCCAGTTGCGGGTGAAGCTGGGGACGATCCGCCCACCGATGAGCGCGATCAGCATCAGCAGCACCGCCAGCCCCAACCGACCACCAAAGCCATAGGGCAGCCATGCGACATGGTCCTGCAGGTGCACGGCGGCATTGCCCAGCGCCAGGACCAACACCGCCACGGCCGGCGGCAGGTTGCGCCAGTTCTTACCCGCCATAACCTCGCGCAGGATCATGACGAAAAGGACGCTCAGGAAGGCCAGGTCAACGGCCATGGCGAGCAGCCAGCCGCTCCAGCCCGACAGCAGGCAGAACACCCGACCCGCCACCCAGAGCCCCACCAGACCCGCCAGCCGAGCGCCGGCGATGGGCAAACGCCCGGTCCAGTTCGGCACGGCAGTGAGTAGGAAACCGGCCACGGCGGCAGCGCCGAAGCCGTAGATCGCCTCGTGCAGGTGCCAGGTCATGGGATCGAAGGCAGTGGGCAGCGTCATGTGGCCGAGATAGGCCGGAATCCAGAGGCCCACGGCAACCGCCGCCCAAAGCCCGGAGAGCAGAAAGAACGGTCGGAACCCGGCCTGCAGAAGCGGGAGGGAACGGGCGGCCCGAGCCCGGGCCTCGACAGCGGGTTGCGCCTTGGCACCTACGGCCATGACAAAGCTCCTTGCAGGGGATCGACCCCGAAGACGAAAGGATGGAGGAACAGCACCAGCAGGTAGGCCGCCATGGCCAAGAGCGGCCAGCGCCAGCCGATCTCGGAACGGGGCCAATGCTGGCGGCCGGAGAGGATCGCAAGGCCCGGCAGCAGGCTGGTGCCGGAGAGGAATCGCACGGCTTCTGGCGCAGCGGCTCGGCGCAGAACGCGTTCGTTCTTGATCATGGCCCAGAGCGCGATGGCCGCCATGGCACCGAAGAGCGTCACCCGGGCGGAATCGCCGGTGGATAGGATATGCAACGTCGCCCAGAGCAGAAGCCCCAAGGAGCCGGGGAAGCGGCAGAGGCGATAGATGCCCCGCGGCGGAGGTGGCTGGCGCAGGTCGCCGAAGGGCGTCGCCAGCCGCCCGGCGATCAGCAGAAAGGCCAGCGGCATGAGCAACAACACCAGCAGCCGCAGTTCCGGTGGTGGCCAGAACAGCATGACGATGCTGTCCACCTGCCAATAGGTCCAGGCGATGAAGCCCAGCGTCGCCAGGCTCACCAAGGAATGCAGCACCATGAATCCCGACCGTCCCAAGCGGGCAATCAGGCTTTCCCGCAGCCCCGGCGCCGAGGGAACGGCGTGGCCCAGCACCAGCAGCACCGCCGCCAACAGATGAAGAGATGCACTCATACTCGAGATCGGGTCTCCTACTGCACCAGGGGGCTGTCCGCGGCGTCCAGAGCGAAACCTTCGATCCGCGCCTGTCCGGCGAGGATCTGAATGTACTGGCGCACCGCGCGCTGCCAGGACTGCTGGCGCAGATAGTCGGCGATGCGCTCGCGCACCGACTCATAGGGCAGCGTCTCGCCCAGGGCACGTTGATCCAGCCGCAGCAGATGATAGCCGTAGCGGCTGGGCACCGGCTCTGGGGCAATTTGTCCCGGCTCTAAGGCATAGAAGAATGTTTCCAGTTCGCTGCAGGTCTGGCCGCGCGCCACCTGACCCAGGCTGCCCCCCTGGTCGCGCGAGGAGCAGTCGGAGAGTTCCTTGGCCAGGCCCGAGAAGCGTTCGGGATGCTCCCTGAGCAGTTCCAGCGCCGCCGCGGCCCGCGTGCGCGCCTCGTGGCGCTTCTCTTCATCCTCCGGCGCGGCGGCGAAGAGAATGTGCGCCGCCTCGAAGAGATCCGGGCTGCGAAAGCGCCGCTTGTTGGCGTCATAGTATCGCCGGCAGTTCTCCTCGCTCAGCTCCGGCAGCGCGATCTCCTGCTCCAGCAATGCCCGGATCAGCGCCTCCTCCTTGGCTTCGCTGGGAATGCTGTCGGACGGCTCCACCTCCAGGCGCCAGGCTTCCTGAAGCAGAAGCTCGCGGACCACCAGGGCCCGGGCCGCCTCGGTGCGGGCGGTTTCCAGGGTCGGGGCCGGGTGATGCTGCACCTCCGCGGCCAGGGCGGATTCCGGAATGTTGCGATCGTTCACCTGGATCATGGCGTGCTCCTTCATTCCGCGGCCTGGGGCCGCTTGCTGCGCACGATCTGGTAGCCGCGCCGGCCCAGGTACCAGATGGGCGCACTCCAAATGTGGACCAGTCGCGTGAAGGGGAAGACAAGGAAGAGGGTCAACCCCAGGAAGAGATGCGCCTTGAAGATGGGATGGGCATCGAGCACGAGGTCGGCCACGCCCGGCTGGAAGGTCACGATGCCCTGCGCCCAGGCCATGAAGCGCAGCATCTCCGAGCCGTCCAGGTGCCCCAGCGACAGGGGAATGGTCAGCAAGCCCAGCGTGAGTTGCGCGTAGAGCAGCAACAGGATGCCGATGTCGGCGGCGCTGCTGGTGGAGCGGATACGGGGATCGACCAGCCGCCGATGGATCAGCATGGTCAGTCCCACGAAGCAAGCAATCCCGGCAACGCCGCCCAGGATGATCGCGAGCAACTGCTTGGCGGTGTAGCCGATGCCGAAGAAGGCGTAGATCGTCGAGGGCACCAGCAGCCCAAAGAGGTGGCCGACGAAGATGACCAGAATGCCGACATGGAAGAGGTTGCTGCCCCAGCGCAGTTGCCGCCGCCGCAGAAGCTGGCTCGACCCGGCCTTCCAGGAATACTGCTCCCGGTCGAAGCGGATCAGACTCCCGAGCAGGAAGATGGTGAGGGCAATGTAGGGGTAGTAGCCGAAGAAGAAGGAGTTGAGGTGGGCGTACATTGATCCTCTCCTGTCAGGAGCGCGCCGGGGGCGGCGCCATCCGGGCGAGCAGGTCGCGGGTCTGCGGGCAGCCGGCATGGGGATCGGGCCCGAAAGTCACCGCCGTTTCCTCCCAGGCCCGGTCCAGCGCCTCCCGGTCGTCCGGGTCCGTGTCGGGTTCCTGCAGCAGCGCGGTGAGGGCCTCATCATCGGCCTTTCCCGCGGCAAGACTCAACAAGGTGCCGAAGACCCCGGCGTAGCAGCTCTCCCGCTTCAGCAGCCGCCGGTGCAGGGCGTCCACCACATGCGCCGGCTCGGCCAGCAACTCGGCTGCGTCGCGGGGCGGCAGCAGGGAGAGAAACTCGAGGAAGAGCGGCAGGTAGTCCGGCAGTTCCCGATCGCTCACCTCCAGGCCGTGTTCGGCATAGAGTTCGCCCAGGTTCACCATGGCCTGCCCCCGGTCGCGGGACTCGCCATGGACATGCTCGAAGAGGTGCAGCGACAGACTGCGGCTGCGGTCGAACAGCAGGACGTAGCGTTCCTGCAGGTCGAGCAGTTCCTTGCTCTCCAGGTCCGCCAGCAGCGGCTCCAGCGCCTTCCGGTCGCTCGAGGAGACCAGCCCCTCCCCTTCCAGAACGGCCCGCATCTCCCCAACGGCCGCCACCGTCTTCGCGCCGGGATAGGACAGCAGGCGTGACAACACTCGATAGGTCAGCATGGTTCAGGCCTCCAGCGGGGTCTTGTGGGGTTTGTCGCGGGGCGTGCCGAAGAGGTTCGTCTTGCTCGACCCGCTGGAGCAGCCGTTGCCGAAGCTGAAGCCGCAGGAACCGCGCAGATCGTAGGCATCCTCCGTCACCTCGCGGTGACTGGTGGGAATGACGAAGCGGTCCTCGTAGTTCGCGATCGCCATGATGTGATACATCTCCTCGATCTGCGCGACCGAGAGGCCGACCTTTTCGGCAAAGCTGGCGTCCTCCACCCCCTCGACGGTCTTGGCGCGCATAGTAGCGCGCATGGCCAGCATGCGTTCCAACGCCAGGGCCACCGGGGCCTCCTTGCCGGCCGTCAGCATGTTCGCAAGGTACTTGAGGGGGATGCGCAGGCTGCGCACGTCGGGCATGTCGCCATCCAGTCCCATGGCACCCGCCTCGGCCGCCGACTGGATCGGGGAAAGCGGCGGGACGTACCAGACCATGGGCAGGGTGCGGTACTCGGGGTGCAGCGGGAAGGCGACCTTCCAGTCCATGGCCATCTTCCACACCGGCGACTTCTTCGCCGCCTCCAGCCAGGCCTCCGGCACGCCGTCCGCCCGGGCCTTGGCCTGGATTTCGGGGTCGTGCGGGTCGAGGAAGATCGAGAGCTGCGCCTCGTAGAGATCCTGCTCGTCCGGCGCGTTGGCCGCCTCCTCGATGCGGTCGGCATCATAGAGCAGCACGCCGAGGTAGCGGATGCGCCCGACGCAGGTCTCGGAACAGACCGTGGGCTGCCCCACCTCGATGCGCGGGTAGCAGAAGGTGCACTTCTCCGACTTACCGGAGGACCAGTTGTAGTAGATCTTCTTGTAGGGGCAGCCGGAGACGCACATGCGCCAGCCACGGCACTTGTCCTGGTCGATCAGGACGATGCCGTCCTCCTCGCGCTTGTAGATCGCGCCCGAGGGGCAGGCGGCGACGCAGGTGGGGTTGAGGCAGTGCTCGCAGAGCCGGGGCAGGTACATCATGAAGGTGTTCTCGAACTGCCCGTAGATGTCCTTCTGCACCCCCTCGAAATTCACGTCCTTGGAGCGCTTGGAGAACTCGCCGCCCAGGATCTCCTCCCAGTTCGGCCCCCACTCGATCTTTTCCATCCGCTCACCGCTGATCAAAGAGCGGGGCCGGGCCGTGGGCGGGGCCTCCATCTCCGGCGCGTTGTGGAGATGCTCATAATCGAAGGTGAAGGGCTCGTAGTAGTCGTCGATCTCCGGCAGGTCCGGGTTGGCGAAGATCTTCGAGAGCAGGCGCCACTTGCCGCCCATGCGCGGTTGCAGCTTGCCGGAGCGCGTGCGCACCCAGCCGCCGTTCCACTTCTTCTGGTTCTCCCACTCCTTGGGGTAGCCGATGCCGGGCTTGGTCTCGACGTTGTTGAACCAAGCGTATTCAACGCCTTCCCGCGAGGTCCAGACGTTCTTGCAGGTCACCGAACAGGTGTGACAGCCGATGCACTTGTCGAGGTTCAGGACCATGCCCATTTGCGCGCGAATTTTCATTACTCGGCCGCCTCCTTCGCGGATCCGGTGGCAGTCTGGGACGAGGTCGCGTCGGAGGTGGCCGCCGGCCGGTCGAGCCAGTCCACCTTGCTCATCTTGCGGACGATGACGAACTCGTCGCGGTTGGCGCCCACGGTGCCGTAGTAGTTGAAACCGTAGGAAAGCTGGGCGTAGCCGCCGATCATGTGGGTGGGCTTGGTGACGGTGCGGGTGACAGAGTTGTGGATACCACCGCGCGTCCCGGTGATCTCCGATCCGGGCACGTTCACGATCTTCTCCTGGGCGTGGTACATCAGCACCAGTCCCGGCTTGACCCGCTGCGACACCACCGCCCGGGCCACCAGCGCGCCATTGGCGTTGTAGGCCTCGATCCAGTCGTTGTCCTCGATGCCCGCAGCCTTGGCGTCATCCTCGCTGATCCAGACGATGGGGCCGCCGCGCGAGAGCGTGAGCATCAGCAGGTTGTCGGTGTAGGTGCTGTGGATGCCCCACTTCTGGTGCGGCGTGATGAAGTTCAGCACCACCTGGGGATTGCCGTTGCCCTTCTTGTCAATCACAGGCGCCACGGTTCGGGTGTCGATCGGCGGCTTGTAGACGCAAAGCGCCTCCCCGAAGGCCCGCATCCAGAGGTGATCCTGGTAGAGCTGCTGACGGCCCGTCAGCGTGCGCCAGGGAATCAATTCGTGGACGTTGGTGTAGCCGGCGTTGTAGCTGACCTTCTCACTCTCCAGCCCGGACCAGATCGGCGAGGAGATGATCTTGCGCGGCTGGGCCTGGACGTCGCGAAAGCGGATCTTCTCGTCTTCCTTGTGAACCGCCAGGTGCCGGTGGTTGCGGCCAGTGAACTTCCCCAGAGACTCCCAGGCCTTGACTGCGACCTCGCCATTGGTTTCAGGCGCCAGGGTGAGGATCACCTCAGCGGCATGGATGTCGGTCTCGATGCGCGGCATGCCCTTGGTCGGACCCTCCTCGGTCACGGCGCCGTTCAGGCGGGCCAGGTACTCGACCTCCTCGCCGGTCTTCCAGGCCATGCCCTTGCCGCCGTTGCCGATCTCGCCCATCAGCGGGCCGAGCGCGGTGAAGCGCTTGTAGACGTTGGGGTAGTCGCGCTCGACCACGACCATGGCCGGCATGGTCTTGCCTGGCAGGGCGTCGATCTCGCCCTTCTTCCAGTCCTTCACCTCCAGCGCTTGCGCCAGCTCGCCGGGGCTGTCGTGCTGGATCGGCGTGAGGACCAGATCCTTCTCCTTGCCCAGCACCTCGGGCGCCACGGCAGAGAAGGCCCGGGCGATGCCCTTGTAGATCTCCCAGTCGCTGCGACTTTCCCAGACCGGATCCACCGCGCCCGAGAGCGGATGGATGAAGGGGTGCATATCCGAGGTGTTGAGGTCGTTCTTCTCGTACCAGGTGGCCGTGGGCAGCACGATGTCCGAGTAGAGACAGGTGGTGGACATTCGGAAGTCGAGCGTCACTAGCAGGTCGAGCTTTCCTTCCGGCGCTTGCTCGTGCCAGACGACCTCCTTGGGCTTCTGGCCACCGGTCTCGCCCAGGTCCTTGCCCTGCACGCCGTGGGTCGTGCCCAGCAGGTGCTTGAGGAAGTACTCGTGCCCCTTGCCGCTGGAGCCCAGCAGGTTGGACCGCCAGACGAAGAGATTGCGCGGCCAGTTCTCCGGTGCATCCGGGTCCTGACAGGAGAACTCCAGCCGGCCTGCCTTCATCTCCTCGACCGCATAGTCCTTGGGGTCCTTGCCGGCCTTTTCCGCCGCCTTCACCACCTCAAGCGGATTGGTGCGCAACTGCGGCGCCGAAGGCAGCCAGCCCATCCGCTCCGAGCGCGCATTGAAGTCGATCAGGCTGGCGTCCCAGTCGCCCTTCGGCGCGGTGGGCGAAAGGATGGAGGCGACGGGCAGCGTCTCGTAGCGCCACTGGTCGCTGTGGGCGTACCAGAAGGAGGTGGAGTTCATCTGCCGCGGCGGACGGCCCCAGTCGAGGGCAAAGGCCAGCGGCAGCCAGCCGGTCTGCGGCCGCAGCTTCTCCTGCCCGACGTAATGGGCCCAGCCGCCGCCCGACTGGCCGACGCAACCGCACATCACCAGAAGATTGATGATGGAGCGGTAGATCATGTCCATGTGGTACCAGTGGTTCAGGCCCGCCCCGAGGATCACCATGGAGCGGCCTTCGGTCTTGTCGGCGTTCTGTGCGAACTCCCGCGCCGTCGCGATCACCTGGGCCCGCGGCACACCGGTGATCTTCTCCTGCCAGGCCGGGGTGTATGGCACATCCTCATCGAAGGATTTCGCGACGTGGGCACCACCCAGGCCGCGGTCGAGGCCATAGTTGGCGCAGAACAGATCGAAGACCGTGGCCACCTTCACCGGGCCTTCCGGCAAATCCAGTTCACGGATGGGTACATTGCGCTCGAGGACGTCCGGATGCTCGCTGTGCTGGAAGTGCTCATGCGGCGTGCCGCCGAAGTAGGGGAAGGCCACCGGCAGCACGTCATCGCGGGCATCCAGCAGCGACAGCCGCAGGCGCACCTCATCGCGCCCGCTGGCCCGCTCCTCGAGGTTCCAGCGCCCCTGCTCGCCCCAGCGGAAGCCGATGGAGCCATTGGGCACCACGATCTCGCCGCTGCGCTCATCGACGGCCAGGGTCTTCCATTCCGGATTATTCGTTTCGCCCAGACCGTCCGCAAAATCGCTGGCGCGCAGCTGGCGCTCAGGCACCCAGCGCCCGTCCTGCTCCACGAGTCGCACAAGGAAGGGCATATCGGAATAGCGGCGGCAGTAGTCCTGGAAGTAGTCCGAATGCTTGTCGAGATGAAACTCCCGCAGGATCACGTGGCCCATGGCCAGGCCCAGGGCGGCATCGGTGCCCTGTTTCGGCGAGATCCACAGGTCGGCGAACTTGGAGGCTTCCGAGTAGTCGGGTGTGATGACCACCGACTTGGCGCCCTTGTAGCGCGCCTCGGTGTAGAAGTGGGCGTCCGGCGTGCGCGTCTGCGGCACGTTCGAGCCCCAGATCAGCAGAAAGCCGGCGTTGTACCAGTCCGCGCTCTCGGGCACGTCAGTCTGCTCACCCCAGGTCTGCGGGCTGGAGGGCGGCAGGTCGCAGTACCAGTCGTAGAAGCTCAGGCAGGTGCCGCCGAGTAGCGAGAGATAACGCGTGCCCGCGGCGTAGGAGATCATCGACATGGCCGGGATCGGCGAGAAGCCCGCGACGCGGTCGGGGCCGTAGCGGCGGATCGTGTAGGCATTCGCAGCAGCGACGATCTCCTCCACCTCAGCCCAGTCGGCTCGCACGAAACCGCCCTGCCCGCGCACCCGGGTATAGCGTTCGCGCTTTTCCTGATCCTCCACGATGGAAGCCCAGGCCGCCACCGGAGTCTGCACCGCCCGCGCCTCACGCCAGAGCTGGATCAGGCGCTTGCGCACCATGGGGTACTTCAGGCGGTTGCCGGAATAGAGGTACCAGGAGTAGCTGGCACCACGCGAGCAACCGCGCGGCTCATGGTTCGGCATGTCGGGGCGGGTGCGCGGATAGTCTGTCTGCTGCGTCTCCCAGGTGACGATCCCGCCCTTCACGTAGATCTTCCAAGAGCAGGAGCCGGTGCAATTCACACCGTGGGTCGAGCGTACCGTCTTGTCGTGCTGCCAGCGGCGACGATAGGACTCCTCCCAGCCCCGATCCTCGTTGGTCACGATGCCGTGCCCTTCGGAGAAGTCGCCGACGGTCTTACGGAAGAAGTTGAGGCGGTCGAGAAAGTGACTCATCGGGGTACTCCACTCCTCAGCAGGGGGCTTCCGCGCCCTTGCGGGCGTAGAACCACCAGTTGATGGCAAGGCAGGCGGTGTAGAAAATCGCGGCCCAGTAGAAGAAGGCATTGGGCGTGCCGAAGAAGCTGACCGAGAGCCCAAGCATCATGCCGGCGGCAAAGGGCCCGTAGGCGGCAACTGCGCTGGTCCAGCCGATGACGCCGGCCGCCTGGCGCGGCGTAAAGAGCATCGGCATCTGCTTGAAGGTCGAAGCATTGCCGATGCCGGAGAAGAAGAAGATCCCCAGCATGAAGGCCACGAACCAGGGGAACTGGTCCAACGAGGTGGGGCTGGTGAAGAAGGTGACAGCCAGGACGCAGATGATCAGCCCGATCGCCGAAACCTGCGTGACCTTGGCACCGCCCAAGCGGTCCGAGATCGGTCCGGCCACGACCCGCATGACCGAACCCACCAGGGGCCCGAGGAAGGCCCAGGCCAGGGGGTCCGGTGCATTCTCGAAGTCGCCGTAGAGCTGGCGGATCAGCAGCGGGAAGGTGGCGGAGAACCCCGAGAAGGTGCCGAAGGTCATGATGTAGAGGACGGTCATCAGCAAGCCGTGCTTGAGCTTGAAGATGTCCAGCTGCTCCCGGAAGTTCGCCCGCACCGGGACCGAGCGCAGCAGGAACCAGGAGGCAAGACCGAAGGCCAGGATGAAGGGGACATAGACCAGGGCGGCGTTCTGCAGCCAGAGTTCCCGCTCGGCCCCCGTCGCCACCTGCGGCCCGCCTGCCAGGCCGCCGATCAGCGCGAAACCGATGATCCAGGGGGTCACGAACTGGACGATTGAGACGCCGAAGTTGCCGATGCCCGCCTGGACCGCCAGCGCCGTGCCCTGCAGCCGCTTCGGGAAGAACAGGCTGGTCGAGGGCATGAAGGAGGAGAAATTGCCGCCGCCCAGTCCGGCCAGGAAGGCCAGACCGAGCAGCACCGCGTAAGGCGTCTCGGGATTCTGCACTGCAAAGAACCAACCGATCATCGGCAGCAGCAGCAATAGGGTCGAGAGCGTGACCACGTGGCGGGTGCCGTAGATCGGCACCAGAAAGGTGTGGAGGATGCGCAGCGTGCCGCCCGCCAGGCCCGGCATGGCGGTCAGCCAGAAGAGCTGGCTGCCGGTCAGGTCGAAGCCGATGTTCGGCAGACGCACCACCAGGGCGCTGACCATGAACCAGACCACGAAGGCCATGGTCAGGTTGGCGGTGGTGATGGAAAGCGTGCGCCAGGCCAGAGCCTTGCCCTGACTGTCCCAGAATGCCGGGTCTTCTGGCTCCCACCGCTTCAGCCAGGTGGAGCCCTGACGGCCGGCCTGCAGGCTTTCGCTCGACATGCTTTCGCGCTCCCTTCCCAGACAGGACCATCAAGCCGCGCCCTTGGGGGGCGCAGCGGGGCGTTGATGTGCGGCACGTTGGTTTTCGGGGCGTTGATGTTCAGGCCGTAGATGCTCTGGCCGATGGATTTCCAGCATCTCGGGGAGCTGGGGCAGCTCCTTGCGACCAGGCGCGGCGGCGCGCTCCATGCGCAGGACGGCGAGGTGCATCCAGATAAAGGCCACGGCGACCAGCAGGAAGAGCAGCATGAAGCAGCTTGTCCAGACGCCGATCATGTCGTTGAGGGCGCCGAAGGTAATCGGAAGGATGAAGCCGCCCAGCCCGCCGATCATGCCGACGACACCGCCGACGGAGCCCACATGATCGGGGTAGTAGACCGGGATGTGCTTGTAGACCGCCGCCTTGCCCAGCGACATGAAGAAGCCGAGGATGAAGACAAGGATGGTGAAAGGAAGCACCCCCATCTCGACCGTGAAGGCGATCGGCCCGTCGATCCCATGCACCACATAGTCGGTCGAGGGATAGGAGAGCAGGAAGGTCGCGACCGCCGAAACCCCGAAGGTCCAGTACATCACCGCTCGCGCACCGATGCGATCGGACAACCAGCCGCCGAAGGCCCGGAACACACTGGCTGGGATCGAGTAAGCGGCCCCGAGCATGCCCGCCGCGGTGATCGGCAGGCCGTAGGCGCCGACGAAGTAGCGCGGCAGCCAGAGCGCCAGGGCGACGAAGGCGCCGAAGACGAAGAAGTAATAGAGCGCGAAGCGCCAGACCTGCAGCTTCCTCAGCGGCGCGAGCTGCTGGGCGATGGACTGCGGCTTGCTTCCGCTGCGTCGCCGTTCCGCCAGTGCCGGATCGTCCTCGGTGGTGAACCAGAAGACCACCGCCATGACCAGCAACGCCGCCGCCCAGACCACGGCCACC
Source organism: Aquibaculum arenosum (assembly GCF_029222965.1). Taxonomy (GTDB): domain Bacteria; phylum Pseudomonadota; class Alphaproteobacteria; order Kiloniellales; family DSM-21159; genus Aquibaculum; species Aquibaculum arenosum. The sequence goes on from NZ_JARHUD010000002.1 coordinate 172,042, forward strand.
GCCTGCCAGCCGTAGGCCACCATCACGAAGGGCGCCAGGAACTTGGTCACCGCAGAACCGACGTTGCCCATGCCGAAGATGCCGAGCGCCGTGCCTTGCTTTTCCTTCGGATACCACTTGGAAACGTAGGCGACCCCGACCGAGAAGGAGCCGCCCGCCAGCCCGACACCCAGCGCGGCGATCAGGAAGGTTTCGTAGGTGGTGGCCCAGGAGAGGAGAAAGGTGGCGATCGCCGCAGCGATCATGACGATCGTATAGACCAGTCGACCGCCGTACTGGTCGGCCCAGATGCCCAGGATGAGCCGCACCAGCGAGCCGGTGAGAATGGGCGTGCCGACAAGCAGACCGAACTCGGTCTCGGAAAGACCCAGCTCCTCCTTGATCTGCACACCGATGATGGAAAAGATCGTCCAGACGGCAAAACAGACCGTGAAAGCCACGGTGCTCAGCGACAGGATGCGGTTCGGCGTGGTGGATCCGCTGCTTGGCCTCGTCGGCATGTCGCCCTCTCCGGCAATGCTCGACACTTGTTGTGCCGTTCGGAAAGGACGCTATTCGGAATGTCGCCCGCCTTGATTGATCCAGCGCAAAGTAGTGATCTGAAACCCGCACTTCTTGGATAGAGTTATTAAAGTTACCCTATTCATTCCTTACAAATTTACCTGACCGCAAAGAAGAACATGATGAATATCATTCTATGCTGTGATATAGCTCACAATTGCCCGATCCCGCCGGCGAGCGGACAGGAGTAAGCGCCGTGCCGCTACGCGAGAGCGACATCGAGAGTCTGCAGCAGATTCCGCTCTTCTCCGGGCTGGGAATCCCGGATCTCAAGGCCCTGACGGCGGGAGCGCTGCTACAACGCTTCCCAGCCCGCACCCGTCTGTTCGATTCGGGCGCGCAACCGGACTTCCTGCACATCCTGCTCGACGGCAGCGTGCAGCTCTCTGCCACAGAGGCGGACAGTGAACGAGAAGTCGTCATCGAGATCGTGACACCGCCGGACTGCTTCATTTTGGCGGCCGCCCTGACCGACACGCCCTACCTGATGAGCGCAACGGTGCAGGAGCCGGCGCGCCTTCTGCTGCTGCCCGCGGCCGAGCTCCGCCGCAACATTGCCGCGCATCCCGAGCTGGCCTTGACGCTGCTCGCCTCCCTCGCCGGCCAGTTCCGCCGCATGGTCCGCCAGGTGAAGAACCTCAAGCTGCGCACCACGGTGCAGCGCGTCGGCTGCTTCCTGCTCAGCCTGGCTGAGCCCGGAGACGAATCGGAAATGACTGTTCAACTGCCCTACGACAAGCAGGTCATCGCTTCGCAACTGGGCATGACGCGCGAAAGCCTGTCCCGCGCTCTGGCAACGCTGCGCGACCTGGGGGTGGAAACGCAGAACGACCGGATCCTGCTGAAGGATCCGGTCGCCCTGGCCGCCTATTGCCACCCCGATCGCTTGATCGACGGCGTGGAAAAGGAACTCAGCGTGCCGCGCTGAGCAGCACCTCGGTCTACACCTTCTCCAACAGCAGCGCGATGCCCTGTCCGACGCCGATGCACATGGTGCAGAGCGCCAGGCGCCCGTCCCCGCTCGACAACTCTTCCGTCGCCGTCAAGGCCAGGCGCGCGCCCGACATGCCCAGGGGATGCCCCAGCGCAATGGCGCCGCCGTTGGGGTTCACCTGCGGCGCGTCGTCGGGCAGGCCGAGCTGTCGCAGGACGGCCAGCGCCTGGGCGGCGAAGGCCTCGTTCAGCTCGATCACATCCATGTCCGCGATGGTGTGACCACTGCGGGCCAGCAGCTTTTGTGTCGCCGGCACCGGCCCGATTCCCATGATGCGCGGTGCCACACCGGCGCTGGTGCAGGCAACCACGCGGGCACGCGGGGTGAGGCCATAGCGCTTCACGGCCGCTTCCGAGGCCACGATCAGCGCCGCAGCTCCATCGTTCACGCCCGACGCATTGCCGGCGGTCACCGTCCCCTCCTGGCGGAAAGGTGTGCCGAGTGACGCAAGCTTCTCCAGCGTGGTCGCCCGCGGGTGCTCGTCCTGCGCGACAACGAGCGGATCACCGCGCCGTTGCGGGATGGTGACAGGCAGGATTTCGCGGGCCAGCCGACCGGACTGCTGCGCTGCGGCCGCCCGCTCCTGGGAGCGCAGGGCGAAGGCGTCCTGATCCGCGCGCGCAATAGCAAACTCGGCCGCCACGTTCTCCGCCGTCTCCGGCATGGAGTCCGTGCCATAGAGCTTGTGCATCTGCTTGTTGATGAAGCGCCAACCGATGGTGGTGTCGAAAACCTCCGCCTTGCGCGAGAAGGCGCTGTCCGCCTTGCCCATCACGAATGGCGCCCGGCTCATGGACTCCACGCCACCGGCCAGGACAAGATCGGCCTCGCCGGTGCGGATGGCGCGCGCCGCCTGCCCCAGGGCCTCCAGTCCTGAGCCGCACAGCCGGTTCACCGTCGCCCCCGGCACTGCTTCCGGCAGCCCGGCCAACAGTGCGGCCATGCGCGCCACATTGCGGTTATCCTCGCCGGCCTGGTTGGCACAGCCCATGATCACGTCGTCGACCTGGCTCCAGTCGACGCCCTCGTTGCGCCCCATAAGGCCACGCAGGACACCGGCCAACAAATCGTCCGGTCGCACGGAGGCGAGGGCTCCGCCATAGCGACCGATAGGGGTGCGCAGCGCGTCGCAGACAAATGCTTCCTGGCTCACGTCACTCGTTCCTTTCACTTTTCGCTTCTCGGGCGCTTTCAGACGCTGGGCCGGTAACCGGCCGGGAGGTTGAGCGCTGCCCGGCGCCGGAGCCACAGCGACGGCCGATAGCGGTCGTCGCCGGTCAGGGCCTGCATGCGCTCGAGAATGGTGAAGACCTGGCGGCAGCCGAGGTGTTCCACGATCTCCAACGGACCCTTGGGATAGTTGAGGCCCAGCTTCATGGCGGTGTCGATGTCTTCCGGCGGCGCCAGACCGATCTGGGCCATCTCGCAACCGAGATTGCCGACCATGGAAAGAATCCGCTGTGCGACGAAGCCTAAGGAATCGGCGATGGCCGTGACCTTGCGCTTCTGGCCGAGCAGATCGATCACCGCCTGGCGCACCTCTGGATCGACGTTCGGTGCGCCCATCAGCGTAATCCGGGCGGATACATCGGGCAGCAGGTCGATGGCGATCAGCCGCGTCGGGTCGATGCCGCTGCGTCGGGCCAACTCCGTACAGTCCTCACCCAGCGGCGCGGCCAGGATCGGGCTGCTGCCGTCATCTTCCTCCAGGAGGTCGGCACCCAGTTCCCCGGCGAAGGCGCGCAGATGCTCATCGGCCTCGAAAAGGACCAGCTTGCGTGCCGGCTTGTCCCCGACGGCAGCATCGGCACTGGGCACCTCCGGCTTGCCGTCGCGGTAGACGTAGTGCCCGTGATTCGTCTTGCGCCCGAGGCGGCCGGACTCGAAAAGCGAACGATGCAGCGTGGTGGAGCGCAGGCGCGGGTCGTGGAAGAAGGACTCGTGCACCAGACGGGTCACCGGGAAGTTCACGTCCATGCCGGTCAGGTCCATCAACTCGAAGGGACCCATGCGAAAGCCAAAGCCGTCGCGCATGATGGCATCGACCTGGGCCGGCGTGGCCACGCCCTCTTGCACCACGGCCAGGCCCTCGGTGGTGTAGGCGCGCCCGCCGAGGTTCACGAGAAAGCCCGGCGAATCCGGCACCTCCACCGGCGTGCGTCCCAGCCGGGACCCCAGACCACGCAGAGCCTCCACCACCTTCGGGGCGCTGTCCGGGCCGCGGATAACCTCGACCAGCCGCATCACGGGAACGGGGTTGAAGAAATGCAGGCCTGCAATGCGCTCGCGCCGCTCGCACACGCGGGCGATGGCGCCGATGGGCAGCGACGAGGTGTTAGAAGCGAGCACGCAGTCTGCGGCGACAATGCCCTCCAGTTCCCGGAACAGACCGCGCTTGATCTCCAGATCCTCGATGATCGCCTCGATCACCACCTGGCGGTCGGCGAAATCCTGCAGACTCTCGCCCAGGCGCAGGCAGGCCTTGGCTGCAGCCACCTCTTCGGGACTCGCCTTGCCGTTTGTCACACGCTTGTCGAGGCGGGCGAAAACCGCGTCTCGGGTCTTGGCGGCAGCCTCAGCGTTCTGATCAAAGAGAATGACGTCCACACCGGCGGAGATGGCGACCTGGGCGATGCCGCCCCCCATCGCGCCGGCCCCGACGATGCCCAAACGAAGATCGGCAGCTGCTGGATCGAACATGGCTTCCTTTCCGTGAACCTGACTAGAGGATGTCCTGAGGCGCGCAGAGAACCCGCAAGCAGGCCTTCGGTCAAACAAAAGCAGCCACCCGTCTACCCCGTCACGACGTTGAAGTTCAGCCCCGTGGATAATGCAATCCTGGTCCCGCCTTCCGCCAGTTGTGCCTCAGGGAGCAGCGGGGTAACGCTGCTGCCAGCATCAAGAAGTCTGTCGTCGAATGGGAGGGGTATGGCGTGAGCGCAAAGGTTGACGGGGACCACCTGGAGTCCAGCGAGGTGATAGACAGCCCCTACGCCTGGTGGCGCCTGTTGGTTTCGCTGCTCATTGCCATGGTCGGTGGCATTGGCCTCTGGTCCTCGGTTGTCGTTCTGCCCGCCATCGAGGCCGAGTTCAACATCGACCGCGGCGACGCTTCCCTGCCCTATACAGCCACCATGATCGGTTTTGCCATCGGCGGCCTGTTTTTCGGTCGCATGACCGACCGCTATGGCATCGTCCGGCCGCTGCTGTTCGGTGCCGTTATGCTGTGTGGCGGCTACATCGCCATCTCACAGGTCTCGGCCTACTGGCAGTTCGTGGCGATCCAGGCCGTGATGGTCGGCATGCTCGGCAGCGCCGCCTCCTTTGGGCCACTGATCGCTGATGTGACTCACTGGTTTCTCAAACGCCGGGGAATCGCCACAGCGGTCGTCGCCAGCGGCAGTTACCTTGCCGGCACCATCTGGCCACCCATCCTGAGCTACATCACCGAAGCCTATGGCTGGCGCGAAGCGCATCTGGTCATCGGGGTGGTCAGCCTGGTCATCATGCTGCCGCTGATCATGCTGATGCGTCGGCCCACGCCGATCCACGCCGGGCCGAAAGCCGTCAGCACCCGTCCGCCGGTCCGTGCCCCCCTTCCTGCGCCCGTCCTGCAGGCCCTGCTGGTCTTCGCCGGCATCGCCTGCTGCGTGGCCATGGCCATGCCCCAGGTCCACATCGTGGCCTACTGCGGCGACCTGGGTCATGGGGCGGTGCGCGGGGCAGAAATGCTGTCCCTGATGCTGGCCATGGGCATCGTCAGTCGGCTGATTTCCGGGGTGATCGCCGACCGCATCGGCGGTCTGGGCACGCTCATTCTGGGATCCACTTTGCAGTGCCTGGCGCTGATCCTCTACATCCCCTTCGACGGCCTCACTTCGCTCTATGTCGTCTCGGCGCTCTTCGGCCTGGCGCAGGGCGGTATCGTGCCGAGCTATGCCTTGATCGTGCGGGAATACTTCCCGGCCAAGGAAGCCGGTGCCCGGGTGAGCCTCGTCCTCATGGCCACAATTATCGGCATGGCGCTGGGCGGCTGGCTTTCCGGTGCCATTTACGACTGGACCGGCTCCTATCAGGTCGCCTTCCTGAACGGCATCGCCTGGAACATGGTCAACTTCGCCGTCGCCTTCTTCCTTCTCCTCCACCGCTTGAAGGCCGACATACCGATAAGCGCCCGCGGGTAAGAGCCGGATCTGCTCTACACCTTTGATTCAGAGCGGGTTCACGCGTTTGTTCCGAACGCTGCGCGTTACAGATCAAACGCGATCCGCTCCGGTCAGTTCGTGGTGCTGCGGTCCTGGATATCGTCCAGGGGATAAATCGGGCGACGAACCTTGGTGAAGTTGAGCTGGCTGTAGTCGGAGGTGCAAACGCCCACGCCCGCGCATTCGATTATATCCCGGGCGATATGCTTCAGCCCCGCGCGCCAATGGATGCGGCTCTTCAGCATGATGTAGCGCTTTTGCATCGGATCGATGCCGAGGCTGAGCAGCACATTGATGTCATGAGGCTCCACGTGGCGGGAGATGATGACGATCTCCACGCGGCCGGTATCCAGAACCACAGCGGTGCCCATGTCCATGGCGACGCCCGCGTACATCGGCCCCTTGTTACGATAGCGACCCTCGGAGATGGTCTTGACCCGCCCCGTCACTTCGAGGGGCTTGCTGTCAACAGGAATGCTCGGCATTGGCAGCTTGCCGCCAATGCTCAGCGTCACGCTCTCGCCAATGCCCGCAGCCACGGCCTGCTGCACCGCTTCCGGATCAAAGATCGCGAAGGCTGCCACATTCTCCAACTCCTGCCGAAGGATCTCTGCCAGAACGGCAGTGGTATCCATGGTACCGCCCGAAGCTGCATTGTCGTAGTGATCAAGCAGGATGATGGGACCCTGCGTCACATCCTTCGGCAGCTCCTTGGCGCGCCCGACAGATGCAGCCAGAGGTTCCGGATGGTAGACGAAGGCCGCTCGTTCTTTCCAGGCACTGTCCAGCAGCTCATCGCGCAATCGCTCGGCCAAGGCGCGATCGTTATCCGTTACCACCACCACGGAAAGGCCGGCATCACGGATGTCAGCATGGGGAAAGCCCACAAAAAGGCTGACGGCCAGCACGCCGGGAAGGTTTTCCATCTCTTGTGCGCGCGCCTGCAGCATGCCGTTGGGGTGATCGTCGGTGCCCTGACGCATCACGTGAGGCAGCATGGGGTTGTTGTCCCACGCCTGAACCGGCCGTACCTCGCCACGAATCTTCGCCACCAGTGCTCTCGCCGCCCGCTGCCCGGTCTCGAACATGTCGATGTGCGGATAGGTCTGGTACCCGGCGACGACGTCGCTGTTGGCGACGATGGCATCATAAATGTTGGAGTGCATGTCGAGGCCGACAGCGACAGGGGTCGTGGGGGCAAGCGCTCGCACCCGCGCGAGCAGGCTGCCCTCTCCGTCCTCCAGGCTTTCCGTCACCATGGCGCCGTGCAGATCGAGGAGAATGCCGTCCCAGCCGCCTCGTTCGACCGCATCGCAGATTGCGTCGGTCATGATGCGGTAGGCCTCGTCATCCACCGGCCCGCTGGGCCAGGCCTCGGCGGCAATGGCAACCTCGATCTCCGCACCACTTTCTTCGGCCACCGCCATGAAGCCGCCCAGAACCGTACCGGTGCCGCGATAGGCGTCGATCGCCTCCTGGCCACGCAGGGGCTGATCCCCCCGCCGGGCAAAACGCTCGATCTTGGTCTCCACCGGCGAAAAGGTGTTGGTCTCGTGCTTCATCATGGCCAGGAGCAGGCGCATGGTGGGGAATCTCCTCTGGTTTCTGGACTTGTTGGGGACTGGTCAGGCCGCCTGCAGGCGGCGCTCAACGATCCGCGCCATGATCGAAGCGCCGATCGGCAGAATGCCGTCATCCACGAAAAAGCCTGGGTTGTGTAGCGGCACGTCTCCGCCGTGACCGACACGGCAATAGGCGCCGGGCACCACCTTCAGCATGTCGGCAAAATCTTCACTGCCGGTCGCATACTGCTCGGATTCCAGCGCATTCTCGGCACCCACCACATCGGCCGCGGCTTCCAGATAGGCTTGGCCGAATTCCGGGTCGTTCATGAGCACATCGAAAATGTTACGAAGGTCCACCTCGATTCTGACCCCATAGGCCGTCTCCATGCCCGCACAAAGCTCATGGATGCGCTGGTGGGTCATCTCACAGGCTTCGTCCGAGAAGTAGCGGATCGTGCCAGAGACCGTCGCCGTGTTGGGCACCACATTATAAGCTGAGCCTGAGTGGATTTGCGTCACCGACAGGACCAACGGCACGGCGGGCGCACGATTGCGGCTAACGATGGTCTGAAGCTGTTGCACCAGTGCTGTCGCCACGATGATAGGGTCCTGGCCCTGGTGCGGCATGGCGGCATGGGCACCGGTCCCTTTGACGGTGAGGTCGAAGAAGGTTGCCCCTGCCATGGCGGCCCCGGGCTTCAACCGCACCTGACCCACCGGACTCGTCGGATCGTTGTGCATTCCGTAAATCTCGTCGCAGGGAAAGCGCTCGAAGAGTCCCTCTGCGAGCATCCGCCGAGCACCACCGAGGCCTTCCTCCGCGGGCTGAAAGATAAGATGCACCTTGCCGGCGAACTCGCGCGTTTCGGAAAGGTAGCGCGCCGCGCCCAGCAGGATCGCCGTATGGCTGTCATGCCCGCAAGCGTGCATCTTGCCCTCATGCTTGGAGGCATAAGGAAGGTCCGTCGCCTCCTGAATGGGCAGGGCGTCCATGTCGGCGCGCAGGCCTATCGCGCGATTGCCGGGATGCTTTCCCTGGATGACACCGACGACGCCAGTGCCCCCGATCCCCCTGTGCACCTCGTCGACGCCCCAGGCTTCCAGCTTGTCCGCCACCAGGTTGGCTGTCCGCGTTTCCTCAAAGCCCAGCTCGGGGTGGGCGTGAATGTCATGGCGAATGGCACGCAGCTCTTCAGCGAATTCCTGTATTCTGGACAAAACAGGCATCTCATCTTCCTCTCTTCATGACGCCGCCGCATCAGCCGGCCGCTTCTAACAGTCTTCCGCTCCCCGGGGTGGGCGAAGGCGTCCCAGTGAAGGAACCCACGGCATACGCCGTCGGCCGCAGGCGTCAGCGCCGTTCTGGCCCTTCCCAACTCAAGCCGATTGGAGCTCACGAAAGTTGGCAAAGTCCCAGCCCCGTCCCGGCGCCGCGTCGGTCAGGGCGCGGGTGTAGGCGTCACGCGGGTTGGCGAGAACGTCGCCGGCGGGGCCATATTCGACAATCTTGCCATTCTGCATCACCAGGATGTCGTCGCAAATCTGCGCCGCCACCCGCAGGTCATGAGTGATGAAGAGAATCGCGACCCCGAGCTTCTCTTGGATGTCCGCCAGAAGTTCGAGCACCTGCGCCTGAATGGATACATCCAGCGCCGAGACCGCTTCGTCGGCCACCAGAACGTCGGGCTTCATTGCCACCGCACGTGCGATGGCGATCCGCTGGCGCTGCCCACCGGAAAACTGGTGCGGATAGCGGCCGAGCGCTTCGCGGGGCAGGCCGACCAGTTCCATCAGGTCACCCGCCTGCTGCATGGCCTCTTGCCGCGACGCGCCATAATTCACTGGCCCTTCGACCAGGCTGCGCCCAACCTTCCAGCGGGGATTAAGTGAGCGGAAGGGGTCCTGGAAAACAATCTGGATGTGGCGACGATGCGGCCGCAGTGCCTGGCGGGATAGCTGCGCGATCTCGCTGCCTGCGACAACGATCTGCCCGTCGGTCGGCTCGATAAGGCGCATCACACAGCGCGCCACCGTGGATTTTCCGGAGCCGCTTTCACCGACGATGCCCAAGGTTCGGCCCCGGGTAATGGCGAAGCTGACATCTTCCGCTGCGAGCGTCCCTTCGCCCCGCCGGAAAAAGCCGCGCCCACCATAGACCTTTCGCAGCTTTTGCACCTGAAGAACCTTTTCACCCTGGCTCTCTGGCTCACTTAGCGTCTCTGGGCGCTCTTGCCGCGGTATCAGGCTGGGGACCGCCTTCAGCAGCTTACGGGTGTAGTCCTCGCGCGGCTGCCGCAGGAGTTGTTCAACCGGCGCCTGCTCCACCACCTGACCGTCCTTCATCACGTGCACCGAGTCCGCTATCTCGGCAACCACTCCCATGTCGTGAGTGATGAAGAGCACTGCCGTGTCCTGCTTTTCCTGCAACTCGGCAATCAGTTTCAGGATCTGCCCCTGGGTCGTGACGTCGAGCGCGGTCGTCGGCTCATCGGCGATCAACAGCTCGGGCTCCAGGATCAAGGCCATAGCGATCATGATGCGCTGGCGTTGTCCTCCGGAAAGCTGGTGGGGATAGGAGGCATAGACCCGACGCACATCCGGCAGGTGCACTTGCTCCATGATGGCCAGCACGCGCTCCTGGCGCGCTTTCTGCGGCAGGTCGCCATGGACTTTCAGTACTTCCTCGATCTGGTCGCCAACCCGCATCACCGGATTCAGCGCCGTCATCGGCTCCTGAAAAATCATGGCCATGTTGCGGGCGCGCGCCGCACGCATCTCCTTTTGCGTTAGCTCCAGAAGATTGCGGCCACTCAGCGTGATGCCGCCGCCGGTCACACGCAGCGCATCCTTCGGCAGAAGGCCCATCACCGCCAGCGAAGTCACCGATTTTCCCGAGCCGCTCTCCCCCACCAGACAGGCGGTTTCTCCGGCGCGAATCTGGAGGCTGACCTGGTTCAGAATAGGCGCCACCTGAGGTTGGTTCGGCAAGCGAACTGAGAGGTCGCGCACATCCAGAACGACCTTGTTGTTCGAGAAGTCGCGAGAATTGAACCGCATGGGTCAGGCCTCCCGCTTCTTCAGGCGCGGATCCAGCAGATCGCGGGCCGTATCGCCGATCAGGTTGATCGACAGGATGCACAGCGAAAGCATAAGGCCAGGCCAAAAGATCAAGCCTGGGTTGAGTTGAAAGTAGCTTCGTCCCTCAGCCATGATGTTGCCCCAGGTGGGGATCTCGGTACTCACGCCTGCGCCCAGGAAGGACAGGATGGCTTCGATCAGGATCGCCGATGCGCAGATGTAGGTCCCCTGAACGATCAGCGGCGCCATGGTGTTAGGCATGAGATGCTGGATCAGAATCTTGGGCATGCTCGAACCCAGCGCTGTTGCGGCCTCCACATAGGGCTCCTCGCGTGCGCTGAGGACCACGGAACGCACGAGGCGTACCACACGCGGAATCTCGGGGATTGTGATGGCGATGATCACGGAGCCGATGCTGGCGCCACTGAGCGCAACCAGCGCAATCGCCAGCAGTATGGCCGGGATGGCCATGAGACTGTCCATGATGCGCATGATGATGGCGTCCGCTGTGCGGAAGAAACCAGCGATCAGACCTATGATGAGTCCGAGCGCGATGCTCACGAGCGCCGCCCCCACGCCGATCAGCAGCGAAACCCGGCCGCCATAGAAAACCCGGCTGAACATGTCCCGTCCATAGGGGTCCGTCCCCAGCAGATACTCCGACGAGGGCGGCTGCAGGCGTTTGGTTGCCTCCATCGCCAGCGGATCGTGGGTCACGAAGAGCGGCGCCAGCAGCGTCGCCAGCACAATGGCAAGCAGGAGCAGTCCAGCAATGATCGGGGCAGCGCCCAGGCGCCAACGGCGCGGCAGCGACAGAGCGCCCAGCAACCATTGCGACGAAGAAGCAGGTTGTACCGCCTTTTCCATCAGTAGCGGATCCTCGGGTCGATAAGGCTGTAGGACAGGTCGATCAGAAGATTGACGAGCACGTAAATTCCGGCGGTCAGGAGAATCATTGCCTGAATGACCGGGTAGTCGCGCGCCAGGATGGCATCGACCGTCAGCCTCCCGATTCCGGGTATGTTGAAGACGCTTTCAGTGACCACCACCCCGCCGATGAGCAAGGCAAAGCCGATGCCGATAATGGTCATGATTGGCACGGCGGCGTTGCGCAGCGCATGGCGAAAGAGAACGTCACGCTCCGACACACCCTTGGCCCGGGCGGTGCGGATATAGTCCTCGTTCAAGACCTCCAGCATGCTCGCGCGTGTCATGCGGGCGATCAGCGCGATGTAGATTGTCGCCAAGGTCAGGGCCGGCAGGATTGCTCGCTGAAAAAAGCCCAGCAGATCTTCACTCGGAGCCGTATAGCCCTGCACTGGAAGCCATCGCAGTTGCAGGGAGAAGATGCTGATAAAGATATAGCCGATGACGAAGACGGGGATCGAAAAGCCCAGCACGGAAAAAGTCATGACCAGGTAGTCGGCCCAAGTCCGGTGCTTCCAGGCGGCGATTACACCCATCGGGACCGCCAGCATGACTGAGATGAATATGGTCAAAAGAGCGATGTTGATCGTCGGATCGATGCGCCGCTCGATCATCGTCCAAACGTCGGTGCGCGAAATCAACGACGTGCCCAGGTCGCCCTGAAGCAGTTGACCCATCCAGGTGATGAACTGGACATGGAGAGGGTCGTTGAGACCCAGTTCCGTGCGGATGCGATCGATCTGAGCCGGGGTGGCCGCATCTCCCGCCAGGATGGCCGCTGGATCGCCAGGGGAGAGACGCAGCATCAAGAAAACGATGACCGCGACGATCAGCAATACGGGTAGAATCGCTAGAATGCGCCGGATGATATAGCCAAGCATCAGGAAAGAATTTCCTCAAGAACGTCAAGCTTGAGCGGCAAGCGGCGGCCGGCATTGCTGCCGGCCGCCCGTGCACATGCCTCAGTCTTCTTTTTTGACGTTCCAGAAGACCGGGACTGGAGCGGGAATGATCCCGCTGATGTTGGTGCCAGTGGCCTGCGGGAAGAAGTACTGGCCAAGCGGCACATAGAGCACCTCATCCAGGGCATGCGCCTGGATCTTGCGCGCCACTTCCGCCTGCTCTTCCGGGCTGGCGGCCGCGACGTAGTCCGCCCGCAGCGCCTCGACCGCCTCGTCCTCTGGCCAGCCGAACCAGCCGTCATCACCGCGGCCGTTCAACATCACGTTGATCAGCGGGTCCGCGACTTCAGGCAGCATCCAGTTGGTGAAGAAGATGTTCCAGCCGCCCTCGGACGGCGGGTCCATGCTGGCGCGGCGCGTGACCACGCTCTGCCAGTCCATCGGTTGCAAATCGACCACAAAGCCGGCGTTCCGCAGGGCCTGCGCCGCCACCACAGGCTGATCGTTCAGCGTGACCACATCCGTCGGCGCCATCAGCACGACCGGCGTTCCGTCATAGCCCGCCTCCTCCAGAAGCTGGGCTGCCGCTTCCGGGTCACCGCCGCTGGTCAAACTCTCGGAGCCTGTCTCGTCGGCCAGCGGGGTACCGCAACCGAAGATGGCGCCGCAGAGTTCATAGTACTCCGGGTTGCCGACCATGGTGGCCAGCACATCTTCCTGGCTCAGAGCCAGCAGCGCCGCCTGGCGCAACTTCTTATCGTCGAAGGGCGGGTGCTTGAAGTTCATGCGCCCCATGGTCTGATAGCCAAGAGGATCACGCCGCTCGACAACCACATCCGGGTTGCTCTCGACCATCGGCAGAAGGTCCACCTGGACCTGCTCGATGTAGTCAATCTCACCGGCGCCAAGCGCGTTGATGGCGGTCTGCTGGTCCGCCATGTTCACCCAGACTACGCGATCGACATAGACGTGCTTGCCGCCCGCCATCCAGCTGGGTTCTTCATCGCGCGGCACATAGTCATCAAAGCGCTCATAGACCACACGCTGGCCGGGATCGAACTCATCTTCAACGAAGACGAAGGGACCCGAGCCGATATGCTCCTCGATGGGGGTGTCCGCCGAGGTCTCCGCCACGCGCTTGGGCATGATGAAGGGAGGCAGCGCCGACTGCTTGGAGATGACGGAAATCAGCGGCTCGAAGGGTTCAGAGAGAGTCCAGGTCAGGGTCTTCTCATCAGTCGCCTCAAGGCTTTCGGTCACATCGAAGATAAGCTGACCACCGGAATCCCGCTTGCCCCAACGGTTGAGCGAAGCCACGGCGTCTTCAGCGGTCACCGCTTCCCCATCGTGGAACACCAAGCCATCGCGCAGGGTAAAAGTATAGGTGAGGCCATCATCGGAGACCTCCCAATCGGCCATCTGTGGCTGCGGCTCGAAGTTCTCGTCCTGCGCCAAGAGAACGTCGTAGATCATGTATGCATGGTTGCGGGTGATATGCGCCGTGGTGATGACAGGATCGAGAACCCGCAGCCCGGAGTGCATGACGCCGGTGATGGTCTGGGCCTCCGAAACAGCCGGTGTGAGCAGCGTTGCAGCCAACAAGGCACCGGCAGCGATACCACCGCCACGCCGCAACAGCCTGCTCTTCAGGTTCAAGGCTTCAGTCATCCATATACCTCCTTCGGTTCATGTATTTCAGGCTGCTTTCCCGCAGCTTTCAGGCGGCAGCACACCGTCCAAGCCGACCAAGGAAAGAGCCTGCCATGCCATTTCCCGCAAGGCAAACAACTCTGGAAGCAGGGCAGTATGAGCAAGGATGGCTGCTAAGTACGCAGCGCGATCCACGGTGCACTCAGACGTAAGGGCCCGCGGGTCGCCTCCACGATCAGGCGATCATCGCACGCAGCCGCTCCAGCGGGTCTGCCTCGCCGGCCGGCTTGTCCCAGCGGATGCGGGCGATGCGGGGGAAACGCAGGGCGATGCCCGACTTGTGACGGCTGGAGGGCTGGACCGCATCGAAGGCCACTTCCAGTACCAGTCCTGGCTCGACAGCCCGCACGGGCCCGAATCGATCGACCGTGTGGTCACGCACCCACTTGTCGAGGCGCTTGAGCTCCGAATCGGTGAAGCCGCTGTAGGCCTTGCCAATGGGCACCAGCGTTCCCTCCTCGGTCCAGGCGCCGAAGGTGTAGTCGGAGAAGAGCGAGCTGCGCCGCCCGTGACCGCGCTGCGCGTACATGAGCACCGCATCAACCGTCAGCGCATCGCGCTTGAACTTGTACCAATGGCCCTTCGGCCGGCCGGCAAGATAGGGGCTGGCCGCCCGTTTCAGCATCAGCCCTTCGACGCCGCTCGTGCGCGCCTCCCGCCGTAAGCGCTTGAGCTCCGCGTGGTTCTCCACGACCACCAGCTCCGAAAGGTCCATGAGCGCCGGCCGGTGGCGGGCATACCAGGCCTCCAGCCGTGCCCGCCGCTCGGAGAAGGTCAGGTGCCGCAGGTCTTCCCCGGCGTCGATTAGCAGGTCGTAGAGCCGAAGATGTGCCGGATGCGAGCGCTGTAGCTTGGCTGTCGGTGCCTTGCGTCCCAGTCGTGTCTGCAGCTCGTTGAAGGGCGCTGGCGCGCCCTCGCGCGCGACCAGCAGTTCTCCGTCAAGCACGGCATCGAAGCCAATATTCTGCAGCAAGTCCGGGAAAGCCGGACCAATGTCTTCGCCCGTGCGGCTGAAGAGGCGGCACTCCCCCTTGTGCGCCACCAGCTGCGCGCGGATGCCGTCCCACTTCCACTCAGCCAAGAACTCTCCCAGAGGAAGCGCGTCGACCTCCGCTTCCTCCAGGGGATGGGCCAGCATCAAGGGCCGGAACAGCGCCGCTTCGGCCACCTCCGGCTGAGGTGCCCGGCCTTCTAGCCAGGCGAAGAGGTCGTCATAGGGCGGGCGCAGGCCGTGCCAGAGTTCCTCAATTGCGCCCGCATCCTGACCGCCAAAGCTTGCCAAGGCCGTCTTCGCGAGCCGCTCGGACACGCCGACGCGCAAGCCGCCGGTGATGAGTTTGAGCAGTGCCCAGCGCCCGGTGGGATCGAGCGCATCCAGCCAGCCGGCGAGCAGCGTGGGAACTTCGGTGCGGCCGGCCTCCTGCAGTGTCTCCACCACCTCCGCCAGCCCCGGCTCGCGGTTGGCACCCCGGCGTTCGGGCCAGAGCAGCGCTGCGGTTTCCGCCAGATCGCCCACATAATCGTAGGACCAGCGGAAGAGAACGGGATCGCAGCGCTCCTCGATCAAGGCCCGAATCATGGCCGGCTTGGCGCCCGGGAAGGTCAACCCGCCGGTCAGTGCCGCCAGGGCCCAGCCCCGATCCGGGTCGGGCACCCGGGCGAAGTAATCGCCGATGAGGCGCAGCTTGATGCTGCGACGCGGCGTGAACACCAGCCGGTCCAACAGCTCGGCGAAGTCCCTCATGGCAGAGCGTCCTGCTCCTCCTCGCCGCGACCAATCAGCGAAAGTGCCCGCGCCCGCATCCCCTCGCCCCGGGCCCAGTGGATCAAGGCCTCCTCGCTGCCATGCGTCACCCAGACCTCCGGCGCGCCGACCTCGCGCAGGGTCTGGGTCAGCTCATCCCAGTCGGCATGGTCCGAAATCACCAGCGGCAGCTCCGCGCCCCGCTGGCGCGCCCTTTGCCGCACCCGCATCCAGCCCGATGCCATGGCGGTCAGGGGATCAGCGAAGCGTCGTAGCCAGCGATCCGCCAGCGCGGAGGGCGGTGCCACGACAATGTCGCCCGCCAAGTCCGCCTCCGCTCGCGTGGCCGAGCGGAGCGGCCCCAGATCAACGCCCTGTTCTTCGTAGAGTTGGCAGAGCGGCTCCAGTGCGCCGTGCAGGTAGACCGGGCGATCCCAGCCCGCGTGGCGCAGCAGCGCCAGAAGCCGCTGCGCTTTGCCCAGGGAGTAGGCACCAACCAGATGCGTGCGCTCGGGAAACAGGTCCACCGAATGCAGCAGGCGGCGCACCTCCTCATCGGCCGGAGGATGACGGAACACCGGCAGCGCGAAGGTGGCTTCGGTCACAAAGACGTCGCAGGGCACCACCTCGAAGGCGGCGCAGGTGGGATCGGGCTGGCGCTTATAGTCGCCCGAAACCACCACACGCCAGCCACCCCACTCGATCACGACCTGAGCGGAGCCGAGCACATGGCCCGCGGGCACGAGCCTGACAGTGACCGGACCCAGAGAGAGCCGCTGATGATAGGCCAGGGGATGCAGGACTGCGCCGGCGCGCTCCCCGTAACGCGCCTGCATGATGGCGAGGGTCTGGGGCGTGGCGATGACCGCAGCGTTCCCCGGGCGGGCATGATCGGCATGACCGTGCGTCACCACGGCACGCTCCACGGGGCGGTGCGGATCGATGAAGAAATCCCCGGGCCGGCAATAGAGGCCGCGCGGAGTGACTTGGAGCCAGTTTTCGGGGTGGGCTTCGCGGGACATGAGCCTTCAAATAGGGATAGACGCCACTCACCACCATAGTCCGGCACACTTCGGCTTGCGTTGCGCCCGGTGAAGCGGCCAAGCTGCGCACCCGACCGCAGTCTTCCACAGGAGGCTCCATGAACACGTCGTTCGAACTGCACCCTGATCTCGCCCGGGACGGCGTGGAGGTGGGGCACCTGCGCCTGTCGCGGCTGCTGCTGATGAAGGAAGCGCGCTGGCCCTGGCTGGTTCTGGTGCCCGAGCGAGCTGAGATGCGCGATCTGCACGACCTAGAGCCGCTCGACCAGTACCGGGTCTGCGACGAGATCACCGCCTGCTCCGAGGTGCTCAAACGTCTTTACGCCGCGCAGAAGATCAACGTGGCGGCGCTCGGCAACATGACGCCACAGTTGCACATCCATGTCATCGCACGCTTTTCCAAGGATCCGGCCTGGCCCAAGCCCATCTGGGGCGCATTGCCGATGCAGCCCTATCCCTCGGCTGCACTGGAGGCCCGCGTGCATGAACTGCGCCAGGCCCTGAACCTATGAGCCGGCTGCTGCGCATCGGCGAGGAGGTCCAGGCGGCGCTTGCCGAAGGGCGCCCCGTGGTGGCGCTGGAATCCACGGTCATCGCCCACGGGCTGCCCTGGCCGGACAGCCTGGACGCGACCCAGGAAATGCTGGAAGCCGTGCGCAGCGGCGGCGCCGTGCCGGCGGTGGTGGGTGTGACCGCCGGCCGTCTGGTCGTCGGCCTGGAAGCGGGAGACATCGAGCGCTTTGCAAAGCATGGCCGACAGGTGATCAAGGTGAGCCGCCGCGACCTGGCGCGCGCCCTCACCGAAGGCTGCGACGGGGCGACCACCGTGGCCAGCACCATGATCGCCGCCGCAATGGCCGGCATCAGGATATTTGCAACCGGTGGCATCGGGGGCGTGCATCGCAGCGCCGAGGGCCAGGGCGACAGCTTCGATGTGTCCGCCGACCTTTACGAACTCGCACGCACCCCGGTCTGCGTCGTTTCGTCCGGCGCCAAATCGATCCTCGACCTGCGGCGCACACTGGAAGTGATGGAAAGTCTCGGCACGCCGGTTGTGGGCTATGGTACCGACAGCTTCCCGACCTTCTACTCCCGCGACGCCGCCCTGCCCGTCACCATGCGAGTGGACTCGCCGGAGCAAGCCGCCAGTTTGCTGTCTGCGCAGTGGGAACTGGGACTGGGCGGGGTGCTGCTGGCCAATCCTGTGCCGGAGAGCATGGCGCTGCCCACGCAGACCGTGGAGGCCTGGCTGGAGGAGGCGCTCGCAGCCGCACAGGCCGAGAAGGTGGCCGGCCCACAGGTGACACCCTTCCTGCTCAGCCACCTGCATCGACGCAGTGAAGGTCAAACGCTCAAAGCCAATCGCGCCCTGCTGATCGACAATGCCCGGTTGGCGGCGCAAGTGGCGACCTGCTGCAGCCAGCAAGGCTGAGCCCCCGTTCAGCGGGGGGAGGTTTGCGCCCTGCCCGCTGGCTCGGGCGCGCAGTCCGCACCGGCCGGCGCATTCAAGCGGCAGTTCTGCCAGGCCAGCAACAGGCCTTCCCCCTCGGGCGCCTGCTGCGCTATGGGTGGGCCGGCCATCTCACGCACCAATTTGAGGCGCATGGCGCGGCCGAAGTCCTCATAGTTTACTGCACTCAGAACGAAGGCGCCCGGCCCGCCGACGACATTGTCACGGTAATAGAGGTCCAGGCCCGGTTCTTCATTGAGGATCGCCAGACCATTGACCGTCACGCCGGCGGCCACGGCCGCGTCGCGTCCGGTTTGTGTGGCTATGCCCTGATTGATCCGCCCGTCTCCGGAGACGTCGATCACCTGGCGCATGCTTTGGTAAGGAGCGCTGGCGAGGAACCGGGTGGAAAAGCGCAAAGCATTGCCAATGGCCGTGCTGCCACCATCGACATAGCGCGGCGCGGCCTGCACCGCGGCAGCGAAGGCAGCAGCAGTCGCGGGATCGTAAACCAGACTCCAGTCCACCGCGACGACCTGTTCGTTCTGGCTGCCCCACTGCACCAGCGCCACAGCCATCCCGCGGTCCCCCACGCCGCTGATCGCACCCTGCACCTCGGGGTCGCGGAAAGCATCCGCGATGCCGTTCATTTGCAGATCGAACTCGTAGGCATTGACCGAAGAGGAGGCGTCCACCGCCAAGACAAGCGCGAGGTCAACGGGAGCCTGGGCCCGCAGGGGCTCGGCAAGACTTACACTCAGCAGGACCAAGAGAAAAAGGACGCGCAGCGAGATCATGCCACCAGTATAGCCGGCCAGATGCGCCGGCAGCAGTCCGTTTCCGAGAAGGCGGGCAAGAAAAGGAGGCCGCAACCCCCGTTCATTGAGCCAGCGCGGCGTCATCCACGATGAGCTGCACCGCCTCTGCCCCGGTCCAGGCATCGGCGCGCAGCTTCCCGGCGAGATGCACCAGTCGGCCCTCGGCACCCCGGTGCAGGGCTTCTCCGAGCGGGCTCTCGAAGGCACGGAACGCAATGGCCTTCACTTTTCCGCCGTCCTCCCCTTGGGCGATCATCCGCAGATGATTGCCGTCTGCGCCCACCGGGTCGGCCTTGACCAGGCGCAGGTTGGGCAGGGCCCAGCGCGGCTCGGGATTGGCCGTCCCGAAGGGCGCCAGGCGTTCGAGCGCCTGCAGCAACCCATGATGTGCGCCACGCGGCGCCAGCGCACCGTCGAACCCCAATGCAGGGCGATAGGCGATGCGGATCAGTTCCTCGCCCAAGCGCTCCTCAAGAAAGGCGCGCAGGACGGGAATGGCGTCATTCGCCACGGTCAGGCCGGCGGCCATGGCATGGCCGCCGCCATTGACCAGCAGCCCCGCCTGGCGCGCCGCGATGACCGCCGCACCGAGATCGAGCCCCGGCACCGAGCGCCCCGAGCCCTTCGCCAGGCCGTCGTCCTGCATGGCCAGCACCAGGGCGGGCAGGCCGTAGCGTTCCTTCAGGCGACTGGCGACGATGCCGATCACACCGGGGTGCCATCCGGGTCCCGCCACGAACACCACACCCTGCGGCGGGGATGCCGTTTCAACCTGCTCGATCGCCTGGGCCAGAACCTCCGCCTCGATCTGGCGCCGCTCGCGGTTCCAGGCATCGAGCTTGGCCGCGATTGCCTCCGCTTCGGCTCGGTCATCCGTCGCCAACAGCCCGGCGCCCAGGGCGGCCTCCCCCACCCGTCCGCCCGCATTCACCCGCGGGCCGAGCAGGAAGCCCAGGTGATAGGCGCCCGGCCGTTCATCGAGGCCCGCCACATCGCAAAGCGAGCGCAGGCCGGGATTGTGTCGGCTGGCCATGATCTTGAGACCCTGGGAAACCAGGGCGCGATTGAGACCGGTGAGCGGCACCACATCGCAGACCGTGCCCAGGGCCACGATGTCCAGCCACTGCAGCAGGTTCGGTTCCGCACGCCCCTCGACGTACCAGCCCGACTGCCGCAGCGTTCGGTTCACCGCCACCACCAGCAGGAAGGCCACCCCCACGGCGGCGAGATGGCCCAAGCCGCTGTCGTCGTCGAGACGGTTCGGATTGACCACCGCCACAGCCGGCGGCAAGGCCGGCTCAGCCGCATGATGGTCGACCACGATCACTTCCAGTCCGGCATCCCTGGCAGCAGCAAGAGGCTCATGGGCAGTGATGCCGCAGTCAACGGTTATGACAAGGTCGACACCCTCTTCCTTCAATTGCAGTAGCGCCGCACTGTTCGGGCCATAGCCCTCGCGCAGGCGGTCGGGCACGTAGATGCGCGGATCAACCCCGACGGAGCGGAAGAAGCGGTGCAGCACGGCGGCGGAGGTTGCGCCGTCCACATCGTAGTCGCCGAAAATAGCCAGCCGCTCACCCTTGCGGATCGCCGCAGCCAAGCGATCCGCCGCCGCCTCCATATCCTTCAGGCAGTAAGGGTCCGGCAGCTGGTAGCGCAGGCTCGGCTCCAGAAAGACTTCCGTCGCCTCCTCAGCCACGCCGCGGGCCACCAAGGCACGTGCCACCGGCTCCGGGAGCCGCAGTCGTTGGGCCAAGCCCAGCGCTGCGCGCTCATCCCGGGAACGCAGCTCCCAGCGCTTGCCAGTCAACGAGCGTTCGACGGCCAAAAAACAGGGCCGCCGCTCATTCGCCGGCGAGTCGAGCGTCAGACTCACAGATTGCCTATCTGATCGTACCAGGTCTTGCGCGTGAAGTTGTGCTCGGTCTCGACCAGCCGCACCGTGCCGGAGCGCGAGCGCATGACCAGGGAGTGGGTCATGGCGCCACCGGGGAAGCGGCGCACACCGCGCAGCATCGAACCATCGGTCACGCCAGTGCAGGCGAACATCACGTCCTCGCCGCTGGCCAGATCCTCCAGCAGATACTTGCGATCAAAGTCGGTGATCCCGGCCTTGCGGGCGCGAGCGCGCTCATCATCGTTGCGGAAGATCAATCGCCCCTGAAACTGTCCGCCAATGGCGGTCAGCGCTGCCGCAGCCAGCACACCCTCGGGTGCGCCGCCGCTGCCCATGTAGAGGTCAACGCCAGTGTCGCCCCGGCTGGTCGCAATCACCGCCGACACGTCGCCATCGCCGATCAGCATGATCCGCGCGCCTGCTGCGCGCACCTTGGCGATTAGGTCTTCATGGCGCGGTCGGTCGAGGATGCAGACCACCAGGTCCTCCACATCCATCTTTTTGGCCTTGGCAAGTTCCTTGAGGTTTTCCTCCGGCGAGGCATCCAGGTCGACCACCCCGTCCGGCAGCCCGCCGCCTACGGCAATCTTGTCCATGTAGACGTCCGGCGCGTGGAGAAATCCCCCCTCCCCCGCCAACGCGATGACCGCAAGCGCATTGGGGCCGCCCTTGGCCGTGATCGTGGTCCCCTCCAGCGGGTCCAGCGCAATGTCCACCTTGGGACCGCCGCTGCCGACCCGCTCACCGATGTAGAGCATCGGCGCCTCGTCGCGCTCACCCTCACCGATGACCACCGTGCCGTCGATGGTCAGGCTGTTCAGGCCTGCGCGCATAGCTGTGACCGCTGCCTGGTCGGCCGCCTTCTCATCTCCACGCCCCATCAGGCGCGCTGCAGCCAAGGCCGCCAACTCTGTTGCGCGCACGACTTCCAGGGCAAGGTTGCGATCCAGGGTGCTCACTGTTCTTTCCTCCAACTCTCGTTCTTGATCTCAGGCTTAATCTTTGGCGTCACGGTTGTTCGATGCGGATCATGCGCGGAGTTTCCAGGCAGCTCTTGAGCGCCTCGATCCGGGCCAGGGCCTTGGCCATCTGCGCCTCTCCGGTCTCGTGCGTGACGATGACCACGGGCACTGCCTCGCCCGGCGCCCGGCCGCGCTGCAGCATGGCCTCCACGGAAATATCTTCGTCGCGCAGGGCAGCGGCCACGTCGGCGATGACGCCGGGGCGGTCGACCACCAGCAGGCGCAAATAGTAGGCGCCGCGATGCTCTGCCATAGGCAGGGTGGGCAAGCTTTCCAGCGCCGTTGCCGAAATTCCGAAGGTCGGCAACTGCGCCCCGCGGGCGATGTCCAGCAGGTCCGCGGCAACGGCCGAGGCGGTGGGACGTTCCCCGGCACCAGCGCCTTCAATCATGATCCGTCCGACAAAATCGCCCTCGGCATGCACGGCGTTGAACACTCCTTCGACGCTGGCGATGGGGGCGCTCTTCGGCACCATGCAGGGATGGACGCGCTGTTCGATCGCGCCATTGCGACGCTGGGCGATGCCCAGCAGCTTGATGCGGAAACCCAACTCCTCGGCATAGGCGATGTCGATCGCACTGACGCGGCGGATGCCTTCCACCTGGATCGCATCGAAATCGACCTCGCAGCCGAAAGCGAGGGCGGTGATGATCGCAAGCTTGTGCGCCGCGTCCACGCCATCCACGTCAAAGCTGGGATCAGCCTCGGCGTAACCCAGTTTCTGCGCCTCATCCAGAACCTCGCCGAACTCGCGCCCAGTTTCGCGCATAGTGGTGAGGATGTAGTTGCAGGTGCCGTTGAGGATACCTTGCACCCGAGTGACCCGGTTGCCCGCCAGTCCCTCACGCAGGGTTTTGATCGCGGGAATACCGCCGGCCACTGCGCCCTCGTAGGCCAAGGTGACGCCCTTCTCCTCAGCAATCCGCGCCAGGGCTGTGCCGTGGTGGGCGATCAGGGCCTTGTTGGCGGTGACCACATGCTTGCCGGCGCTTAACGCCGTTGCCACCACCTCGTAAGCCACACCTTCCGACCCGCCGATCAACTCCACCACCACGTCGAGTTCGGGATCCTTTGCGAGTGAGACCGGATCCTCGTACCAGCGCGCCCCTTCGAGGCTCAGACCCCGGTCCTTGCGGCGGTCGCGGGCTGAAACAGCCGATACCAAAAGCGAACGGCCGCAACGCTGCGCCAGCAGGCTTCCATTGGTCTCGATCAGTCGGCACAGACCGCCCCCGACCGTCCCCAATCCCGCCACGCCGATCTTCATCGCACCCGTCACCACAGCATCCTCTTTCTCAAGCGATTCATGTTCCGGCAGGGATAGCGCGTCTCGCCGTCCGGCGAAAGCAATAGCGGCACGTTGAAGCAAGCGTGGGACGCGCCTTCAACACGCACACGCCATCCGTCTCGGTGAGGTCGGCATGGCATCGCGCTGCAGCGGAGGCCCTCGTCCCAGCCCAAAGCTTAGAAGAGGTAGATCTCCACCCGCTGATTGGCGATTTCGCCGCTGGGCATGGATTCTTGATAGAGCTGCGCGTCGGCACCCATGGCCTGGGCAAAAAGCGCGCCTGGCGCCACACCGGCATCGCGCAGCGCCCGGGCAACGGCATCAGCGCGACGCTGGGATATGTCATAGTGCAGTTCCAACTGCCGCTCCCGCGCCATCTGGGCCGTACGGGCCGAGGCATGCCCCACCACAAGGAGGTTTGCCCCCCGCTCCTGCTGCAAGCGGGCCACATCGTCCAGGATTGAGCGATCGCGGGAATCGAGCGAGTCGGAGTCGCGAGCGAATTGGATGACGGCTGCCAGTTCTGCTCCCTCACGCTGGGCGCCGCTTGGGCGCTCCGCCTGCTGGCTTGCCTGGGCTTGATTGCTGCCGGAGAGATCAGTCCCAGCGTTCGCTGCAACCTGACGGCCCTGGGCACGTGCGCGATCATTGCGCAGTTCCTGCAGGAGCCTTTCACGCTCTTCCGGCGGCGTCACCGCCGGCGCCTGTGTGGGCACGGAGGTCAGGGGCGGTGCGGTTTCCTCAGCCACCGCTGACTCGTCCACGGCAATGCGCTGCGGGCGGGCCTCCTCCGACCCGAAGAGTCCCCCGGTACAGCCGGTGAGGAGCAGCGTGCCCAGTAGGATGCCGCACGCCCTTTGCACCATGCCACTCGTAGGCACGCGCCCAAGCGATCCGGCCTCTGCCACGAGCGGCGTGATACTGCGGAACGTCCCTAAGGCCATCTTCATCTCCGTGTTGCCCTGCCAACTTCTTACGGCATGGCCGGGGGTGAGGGAAGGCAACGAACCGGCGTTCTCAAGCCCCTGCACGCAGGTGAGGGTGTCAAATGCCGGCTGCCAAAATGCTAACGCCCCTGCGAACGGACGGTTGCAGCCGCGATTTCACTGCTCATATCGAGTGGACTGGTGTTGAATGGCTACTCGCAATCGGAGCATAAGGAAGGGCCAATGGCCGAGCAACAGGGCACGAACGAGGGACAAGGCCACCTGCCGGACCCGGTCGCAACCGCAAAAACCATGGCCGAAATTGCCGAGCGTAGCCAAAAGATCGTGAGCGCGTTCCTTGAGCGGCAGGCGACTCAGTCGAAAGAGCCTCCCGCAGCGGACCCGCTGAACATCGGCAGCGCCTTCATGGAGATGACGGCGCGCATGATGGCCGACCCGGTACGGCTCATGCAGGCCCAGGCCAGCCTGTGGCAGGACTACATGCGGCTGTGGCAGTCCACGACCTTGCGGATGATGGGTCAGGAAACGGACCCGGTGGTGTCGCCGGAGCGTGGCGACCGTCGCTTCAGGGACCCGGCCTGGGAGGACAATCAGCTCTTCGACTTCATCAAGCAGTCCTATCTGCTCACGGCCCGCTGGATGCAGGCCCAGGTGCAGGAGGTCGAAGGTCTCGATGCCAAGTCCGCGCAGAAGGTGGACTTCTATACCCGGCAGTTCGTCGACGCCCTTGCTCCCAGCAATTTCCTGATGACCAATCCCGAAGTGCTGCGGGCGACCGTGGAATCCCGCGGAGAGAACCTGCTGGAAGGCTTACAAAACCTGCTGGACGACCTGGAGCGCGGCAAGGGCGAGCTCGCGATCTCCATGACCGATCACGAAGCCTTCACGGTGGGCGAAAACATAGCGGTCAGCCCCGGCAAGGTCGTCTTCCAGAATGACCTCTTCCAATTGATTCAATACACGCCCTCAACGGAAAAGGTATACAAGCGGCCGCTGCTGATCGCGCCCCCCTGGATCAACAAGTTTTACATCCTCGACCTTCGCGAGAAGAATTCCTTCGTGAAATGGGCGGTGGAGCAGGGGCACACCACCTTCGTCATCTCCTGGGTGAACCCCGATGAGCGTCTCGCCGAGAAGTCTTTCGAGGATTACATGGTCGAGGGTCTCTTCGCCGCCATCGACGCCGTCGAGCAGGCAACGGGCGAGCCGGAAATCAACCTCATCGGCTATTGCCTGGGCGGCACCCTGCTGGCCGCCACGCTGGCCTATCTGCACGCCAAGCCCGCCGACAAGCCCGGTCCGGACATCAAGCGGATCAAGAGCGCGACCTTCTTCACCGCGCTGACCGATTTCACGGAATCAGGCGAGTTGGGAGTCTTCATCGACGAGGAGCAGCTACAGGCGCTGGAAAAGCGCATGGAGGAGAAGGGCTATCTCGAAGGTTCCGCCATGGCGACGACTTTCAACATGCTGCGGGCCAACGACCTGATCTGGTCCTTCGTGGTGAACAACTATCTGTTGGGCAAGGACCCCTTTCCCTTCGATCTGCTGTATTGGAACAGCGATTCAACCCGCATGCCCGCGGCCATGCATTCCTTCTATCTGCGCAAGATGTACCAGGAGAACCTGCTGGCGCAGCCTGACGGCCTCTCCTTGCTCGGCGTGCCCATCGACCTGCGCCGCATCAAGACGCCGATTTTCATGCTCTCCACCCGCGAGGACCACATCGCCCCCTGGAAATCGACCTATGCCTTGACGCAGATGGTCTCAGGTCCGAAGCGCTTCGTGCTCGCGGCCTCGGGTCATATCGCTGGCGTGGTCAATCCCCCTGCTGCGGGGAAGTACAGCCACTGGGTCAATACCCGCTGCCCCAAGACGCCCGACGAGTGGCTGGAGGGCGCCAAGGAAGAGCCGGGCTCCTGGTGGCCACTCTGGGGCACCTGGGTCGGAAGCAAGGGCGGCGCCAAGGTGCCGGCCCGCCAGCCCGGCGACGGCAAGCTCTCCCCCATCGAGGATGCGCCGGGCTCCTACGTGAAGGTGAAAGCAAACTGACGAAGTCCGCCGCCATGAGAGCACTCCTGCGGCGCCTTGCGGCGTTGCCCGTCCTGTTTGGCCTTGTTGCGGGCACGGCAAGCGCTCAGGACCCGCCCACGCCCGACGTGTTCCACCAGTTCGTCGCCATCGGCAGTCTGCTCTGCACCGAAGCACCATCGCGCGATTGCCTGGATCACGGCTGGCAGTTCGCCGATGCGAACGGCGACGGCCATCTCGACCTTGCCGAACTTCAGGCCGTGCGCAGCGGCTTTCTCGACTGGTCCGGCAACATGCAGGACAGTCTGTCCGGCAAGCAGAGAACCGTACTTCACCTCTCCCGCGGTCTGGCACGCATCGCGCCGCTCTCCAGTGTGTTCTCCCTCTACGACACCGACGGGGACGGCCGTCTGAGCAAAGAGGAACTGACAGCGGATGTGCAACTGGACGAGCGGCCCATGGCACAGGTACTGATGGACCGCGAAGCAACGGACTGGGCGGCCATTCGAGGACGTCTAGGTCGCGCCGCCACCCTGCTGCAGTTGCTCGGGGCCCCCGAGTAGAGCCCTCTCGCCATCCGCAATGCTCCAACAGGCCGCGCCTCCCTTTCGCCATGGAGCCATTGGACCTTGAGCTCCATGTCACTTCAGGACAGCGATATTTCCCGGCTGATTGCCGGCGACAGGAGCGCCTGGGACGCCTTCGTGCGTAGTGCTGCGCCGGTGGTACTGGCCGCTGCCCGCCGTACTCTCGAGCGGGCCGGTCGCACGAATGAAGCAGACGACGTTGTGCAACAGGTGTTCGAGAAGCTGGTGCGCGACGACTTTCGGCTACTGCGCACCTATGACCCTGGCCGCGCGCAGCTCTCGACCTGGCTCTCGGTGGTCACCAACTCCGCCGCCCTTGACCACCTTCGCCGCCTCAAGCGCGCACCGGAGCCCAGGGAGATCCTGCCGGAAGACGGCGAGACCACCCCTCCCGCGGCGGATCCCCTGCCCATTCCCCGCAACCTGCTCACGCCGCGGCAGGCTGCGATCATGGCGTTGCTCTACGAACGTGAATTGGATGTTTCCGAGGTCGCGCGCCTGCTCGGCATCACCGAACAGACCGTACGCTCGGCCCACCACAAGGCACTGACCCGGCTGCGGGTCTATTTTTCCGAAGAGTTTCCGGAGCTGGGGGATGCCAAGGCCCGACCGGCGCGTATCACCGGCAAGTGAGCAGGAGTAGAACGGCTTATGTCGACCGGAGCAGGATTGCCACACCCCAAGGATGCCGGTGCCGCCTGGAGCGCCGTAGCGCAGGCTTTGCGCGAGAGCAGGCCCATCAGCGAGCCCGATGTCAATCTCCTGGCAGCTTGGCTGGAAGGTCGGCTGGAGGAAAGCGAGGCCGCACCGGTGGAGAGCTGGATCGCCGCCAATCCACTCGAAGCCAGTACGCGTCTTGCCGAGCTGCGCGAAAGCCTGACCGAAGCACCGCCGAACGTGCCACACAAGCTGTTGCTGCGCCTGCGCGCACTGCGACCGCAGCGCAAATCAACACACCAGCCGATGCCGTCGTTCTGGCGCCGCATGCCGCAGGTAGCAGCGGTGGCGGCAACGCTGGCGATCGGTCTCTTCGGCGCCTACGGCAGCTATGAGATGGGGCTGCGCGGCAGCCTGCCGGCTCTGGAGCAGGAAAGGCAGTTTGCACAAGCAAGCCTGCCCGAGTTCCTGCCGCCGGAAGACGAGTTTTTCTTCGATTGAGTTGAGTGCGATCCCGCTCCCTGACCTGCCCTGAGCCAAAGGCCCCTTCCCTGATGAACCGTAAACTCCCCTGGCTGCTCCTGGTCCTCTCCCTGCTCGTGAATGCCGGCTTCCTCTTCGGCGTGCTGCAAGCCCAGCAGCAGGCCGAGCGGATGTCGCATGAAGCCACCAACGAAACCGCGCAGGCGGCCGAACAGCTCGACCTTAATGCCGAACAGGAAGCTGCGCTGGACGCGGTGCGCGATACCCTGCGCGCGCGCATAGAGCGGGACCGCAACGACGAACGCCGCGATACCCGCCAGAGCGAGGTGCTGGAAGCCCTGGTGCGCGACAGCTACGACCGCAGCGGCATGCGCGCCATCCTGCGCGAGGACAGCGATGCCCGCCTGGAGCGTTGGCTCGACATGGGCGAGGAGGTTCACGGCTTCCTGCAGGCACTCACCCCGGAGCAGCGCCAGCGCTTCCAGCAACTGGCCGAATCAGAGCGCGGCTTCCTGCGTGCCCTGCTCTTCGCTCGCAATGGCAGCGGAAACAGCAACGACAACGGCAACAGCCGCGATTGACCTTCGGTTTGCCCCGTGCATAACGTCGCCCTCCCCCGTAATCCCGACGCTGGAGTGTGCGCGATCATGACGAGCGATAGAGAGCTGGCATTGGCGGCCAAGGCCTGGCCGTTCGAGGAGGCGCGCAAGCTGCTGGCTCGCTTGGGGGACAAAGCGCCAGAGAAGGGCTATGTGCTCTTCGAGACCGGCTATGGCCCGTCCGGCCTGCCGCACATCGGGACCTTCGGCGAAGTGGTCCGCACCACCATGGTGCGCCGTGCCTTCGATACACTGTCGGACATCCCCACCCGGCTGTTCTGCTTCTCCGACGACATGGACGGCCTGCGCAAGGTGCCGGACAATGTGCCGAACCAGGAGATGCTGCGCTCCCACCTGGGCAAGCCGCTGACAAAGATCCCCGACCCCTTCGGCGAGCACGAGTCCTTCGGGCATCATAACAACGCTCGCCTGCGTCATTTTCTGGACTCCTTCGGCTTCGAGTACGAGTTCCAGTCCTCAACGGACTGGTACTTCTCCGGCCGCTTCGACGAGACCCTGTTCAAGGTCCTTGAGAACTACGACGCCATCATGGAGGTGATGCTGCCGACCCTCGGCTCCGAGCGGCAGCAGAGCTACAGCCCCTTTCTGCCGATCTCCCCCAAGACTGGTGAGGTGCTCCAGGTGCCGATCCTGGAGCACAATGCGCAAGCGGGAACGATTGTCTTCGAGGATGTGGACGGCACACGCACCGAGCTGCCGGTCACTGGCGGGAACTGCAAGCTGCAGTGGAAGCCCGACTGGGGCATGCGCTGGGCCGCGTTGGGCGTCGACTACGAAATGAGCGGCAAGGATCTCATCCCCTCTGTGCAGCTTGCCTCGCGCATCTGTCGCATTCTGGGCGCACCGCCGCCCGAGGGCTTCAACTACGAGCTCTTCCTCGACGACCGGGGCCAGAAGATTTCCAAGTCCAAGGGCAACGGCCTATCGGTCGATGAGTGGCTGGCCTATGCACCGCCGGAGAGCCTTTCGCTCTTCATGTTCCAGAAGCCGCGCACCGCAAAGCGGCTCTACTTCGATGTGATTCCGCGCACGGTCGACGACTATCTCACCTTCCTGGGCAAGTATCCGCAGGAAGAAGCGTCCAAGCAGCTCGAGAACCCGGTCTGGCACATCCACGAGGGCAAGCCGCCTGCTCAGGTGCCGCCGCTCACCTTCTCCCTGCTGCTGAACCTGGTGGGCACGGTCAATGCCGACGAGCCTTCGGTAATCTGGGGCTACATCAGCCGCTATGCACCCGGCGCCAGCGCTGAAAGTGAGCCGCTGCTGGACCGGCTGGTGGGCTACGCCATCGCCTACTATCGCGACTTCGTGAAGCCCACGAAGCGTTACCGCGCACCGGACGAGATGGAGCGCGTCGCGCTGTCCGATCTGCTGCAGGCCCTGGAGGAGTTGCCGGCCGATGCCGATGCGGAAACCATCCAAAACCAGGTCTACGAAGTCGGCAAGCGTCACCCCTTCCCCGGCCTGCGCGACTGGTTCAAGGCCTGCTACGAGATCTTGCTGGGCCAGGAGCAGGGCCCCCGCCTGGGCTCCTTTTTCGCGCTCTATGGGTTGGAGAACGCAATAGGACTGATCCGTGCCGCGCTGGCAGATGAGCAGCCATCATCTACCCAGTCATCCGATTGAATGACTGTTCCTCGCGCGTGGGTCAGCGGAAGTAGAAATCCTCCGCTATCACTCGTTCGCGGGGCAAGCCGGCGGCTACGAACTGCTTTGTCATCGCCCGAACGAACTGCGGTGTGCCGCAAAGCATCACCGCGTAGTCGTCCAGCGGCGCAACGGCTTCCATCACCTGTTGCGCAGTGAGCCGCCCCTTCTCCGAGGTCAGCCAGAGTTCGTAGTCGACGTAAGAATCCGCTGTCTCGACAGCATCCTGCAACTCGTCGTCATAGGGCGCATCGGCTTCGGTCCGGGCGACATACCACAGCCAGATGCGGCGAAAGTCGTTGTTGCTGGCTTCAAAGCGCAGCATGGCCATGAAGGGCGTGATGCCAATGCCTGCCCCAATACAGACAAGCCGCCGGTAGCGGGCATAGCGATGGGGCGTGAAACCGCCGAAGGGACCAAAAACCTCGACGGGTTCACCGGGCGCCATCGCCGGCAAGGCGCGCGTGAAATCGCCAACCATCCGGGCCGAAATGCGCAGATCACGCTCGGTGGGAGAGGAGGACACCGAGAAGGGGTGCAACTCCCATCGCTTTCCTTCCGGACCTGGCCGGTTGATGAAGACAAAAGTACCCGGTTCATGCAGCATCCGCCGGTCCTGGGGGCGCAGTATACAGTCGACCGTATCGTGATTGCGGAGGGTCACGGCCTCCACCCGGTAATTGAAACGCGGGGCGATCCAGCGGTAGGCCACCCGATAGGCCCAGGCGCCCAGCCCGACGAGGATCAACAGCCAGATCCAGAAGCGCAGGGGTTCGTAGTGCACCACCGTTGTGCCGGGATTGCGGATCGCAATGGCGGTTCCGATTAGGAAAATCGGACCGATGAAGTTGTGGAGGGCCAGCCAGCCCTCGTAACTCCACCAGCGGGCATAGGCGAAGCCGGTCCAGATCAATAGCGCGATCAGTGCCAGTGAATCTGGGGTGAAGGCGGTTGGCGACCAGAAGGGTATCAAGAGATCACCCAGGGAGCCGCCCTCCCCGATCGTCATGGGCACCAGCATCGCCACATGCACCACGATCAGTCCCACAGCCCAGGGCGCGAGCTGACGATGCAACCGGATGGCCCGATCAAGCCCGCCGAACAGCGGCTCGATCATGGGACTGCGCACGGTGGCCAGAAGGACAACGGCCATCAGCCCGACCGCCAGGATCGCCAGCAGCATCGAGGGGCCGAACCAGGGCCAGAAGGCGTGCGATGAGGGGGTGTGCATGCGCCCGAGGACCCAGAGCACGGTCGTCACCCCAAGAACGCCGATGGTGAGGCGCCACCCCGGTGGATTTGCGCGCAGTCGCTTCCAGAAACCCGAGAATTGTCCGGCGCCGAGCCCGTCAATTGGCCCGCCGGTTGTGTCCTGCGCCATCCGTCCCTCCCCGCCCAGATCCTTTCACGCCACGGCGTCGACGCCCAGCATCGCCGTGCCCTACAACCCACCTTATAGAGCACACCCTTCCCGGAGAAGTTGGATTACTGAGACCGGGGCGTTGGACAAGTCCTCTTTCTTGAGCGGGGAAATCTCTACACCTGCTTCACCTTCGGCTCGCGCTCCCAATGGCGCAGCTTGCGGCAGGCCATGATAAAGGCGGAAGCGTCCCCCGTGGTGTTGAGCGGTAGACAGCCACCATCCAGTTCCTGCGCCACGCCGGCCTTCTCCAGCAGCGGCATGGCGTCGGCGCCGTAGCCGATGAACTTGCAGTGGGCAAAGGCGTCGCTCACGAAGTCCCGCGCCGTAGCCTCCGAAGCCAACAGCGCCGCTTCCGCAGCCGAAGGCAGGACGACCACGGCATCGACGACCACCGACGGCCCGCCATCGATCTTCTCATCCGCTTCGATCCAAGTGCCGTTGCTGGCTTCTACCCCGCCGATGCGCGGGGCCACGAACTTCAGCATCGCGCCCTCCTGTTCGCAGGCATCCTTGAGGGCAGCGACCAGATCGGCATCGACACCATCGGTCACCAGAGCACCCACCTTGCGCCCGTGGAAGCTGTCAGGTCCGTTGAGCAGAATGCTGAGAGCGGGGGATGAGGGCAGATCTTCGCGCGTAGGTCGGGCGGCGTCGGCCGGCGGCGGCATTTCCCGTAGCCGTAGCCCGTCCGCCACGGCCTTTGCCAGATCCTCATGCACATTGCGCAGATGGGACACCATACGCGCCCTGATCCTCGGTGTTTCCACCTTGCTCAGTTCAAAGACATAAGCCTGGACGATATGTCCCTGCTCTACCTCGGTCTGGCTGATGTAAAACTGCCGCGCCTGGCTGTAGTGATCGGCAAAGCTCTCCGGCCGCACCCTTCGCTTGCGGCCCGCCTCCTCCGAAGGCCAACTGTGGAAGCCGGCATCCGGTGCCTCGCGCGGCCCGGGTCCGCCATCTGCCTGCCCCCAGGAATTGGGCTCGTAGTTCACGCGCCCCGTAGGATTGACGAAAGTCATGTGCCCGTCCTGCTGCAGCGTGTGGAAGGGGCACTTGGGCGCATTGATGGGCAGATGCGTGAAGTTCGGACTGCCCAGCCGCTTCAGCTGAGTATCCAGATAGGAGAAGTTGCGGCCCTGCAGCAGCGGATCGTTACTGAAGTCGATGCCGGGGACGATGTTCTGGGTGCAGAAGGCCACCTGCTCGGTTTCAGCGAAGAAGTTATCGACGCATCGGTCCAGCACCAACCGCCCCACCCGACGCACCGGCACCTCCTCCTCGGGAATGATCTTGGTCGGATCCAGGATGTCGAAGGCGAAGCGCTCCGCGAAGGCATCGTCAAAGAGTTGCAGCCCCAGTTCCCACTCCGGATAGTCACCGGCCTTAATGGCGTCCCAAAGATCCCGGCGATGGAAGTCCGGGTCGGCGCCGTTGATCTTCAGGGCTTCGTTCCAGACCACAGACTGCATGCCCAGCTTCGGCTTCCAGTGGAACTTGACGAAGGTGGACTCTCCGACCGCATTGACGAAACGGAAGCTGTGAACGCCAAAACCTTCCATGAAGCGGAAGGAGCGGGGAATGGCCCGGTCCGACATGATCCACAGGGTCATGGCAGTGCTTTCGGGCGTGAGCGAAACGAAGTCCCAGAAGTTGTCGTGCGCCGACTGCGCCTGCGGAAAACCGCGGTCCGGCTCCTGCTTCACGGCGTGCACGATGTCCGGGAACTTGATCGCATCCTGAATGAAGAAGATCGGGATGTTGTTGCCGACCAGGTCCCAGTTGCCCTCCTTGGTGTAGAGCTTGACCGCGAAACCGCGCACGTCGCGGGCCAGGTCAAAGGAGCCCTTGTTCCCCGCCACGGTGGAGAAGCGCACGAAGGCCGGAGTCCGCTCGCCGGGGCGCTGGAAAAGGTCGGCCTTGGTGATGTCCGCAAGCGATTCATAAGGCTCGAAGAAGCCGTGCGCGCCGAAACCGCGGGCATGCACAAGGCGCTCAGGGATGCGCTCATGGTCGAAGTGGAAGATCTTCTCCCGGAAATGAAAGTCCTCAAGCGCAAGCGGCCCCCGGTCTCCCACTTTCAGCGAGTTCTGGTCGTCGCCAACCGGGATACCCTGTTGCGTGGTGAGCACCGGTGCCTCGCCGCCGGCCACCTGGTGCGTTTCGCCGCCTTCGCCGCGGTTGATCGTCTGTTCGTGATAGCGCGCGCTGTCGTGCTTTCCGCTGTAGGGCTCGCCGCTCATGTCCTTGCTCCTTCCGCCAGGCAGGGTGCGGCGCCAGACCAGAGCCGCATCACGACTGACGAAACGAGGAGGGCCGGCAAGGGTTCCTGCAAGCGCCTCAGAGGGGTGCAGTTCGGTCAGCTATCGCGTCACTCGACGTCGGCTGGCAATCCCACGCTGTCCAGGGCCGCGCGCTGTCGGGCGGCAAGCTTGTCGACGTCGAAATCTGCAATCAGATCATGGAACAAGCGATACCAGTTGATCTCGGCATTCAAGTGCATGAAGACCGATCCCAGCCCCACCGCGGCACGATCCATGAGCACGAACTCCCGCGGCGGCTTCACACCGCCCAGACGGCGCAGCTCCTTGTGTACAAGACTTGCAGTCTGGGCGCCTTGGGCGCCGCCGGAGCCTTCCATGATTGGCTGGCTGCGATCCTGCAACAGCGGCCCATATATGAAGCGCGCCC
Organism: Aquibaculum arenosum; assembly: GCF_029222965.1. Taxonomy (GTDB): domain Bacteria; phylum Pseudomonadota; class Alphaproteobacteria; order Kiloniellales; family DSM-21159; genus Aquibaculum; species Aquibaculum arenosum. The sequence continues at coordinate 206,332 of NZ_JARHUD010000002.1, forward strand.
AGATGTTCAGCGCGTCCACCAGTTCCGCATTGTCGCCGGCCTGTTCGAACCCCCAGGTGCGATAGGCATGGATCGCCAGATCGCGATCATCGTCGCGGATCGCCCGATAGAGGTCGATCACGCCTTCGACGAAGCTCGGCTTGAAGATGCGAATACAACCGAAATCCAGGAGGTTGACCGAGGTATCTTCATTCACGGTGTAATTGCCGAGATGCGGATCACCGTGGATGACCCCGTAGTAGTAGAAGGGCGTGTACCAGGCCCGGAACATGTTGTAGGCGACCTGATTGCGCATCTCCTGATCCGGGTGGGCTGCTATGTAATCCAGCAGCCGCTGTCCCTCGAGCCAACTCATGGTGAGCAGCCGCGGCGTGGTGAGGTCCATCGCCGGCTCTGGCACATGAACTTGCGGCTCCTCGGCCAGCATGTGGCGGTAGAGCAGCATGGCGCGCGCTTCGCGCTCATAGTCGAGTTCTTCCTGCAGACGCGCCGTCAATTCCTTGTAGATGTCAGAGGTATCGATCGCGGAATCGTACTGGCGATAGGCGGCAAAGGCCCAGCGCAACTGCTGCACGTCGGCGGCCACGGCCGATGCCATGTCCGGGTACTGGAGCTTGCATGCCAGCGTGCGGCCGCCCTGTTCGGCGCGATGCACCTGTCCCAGTGAGGCTGCCGCGGCGGCTTCCCGCTCGAAGCTGTCGAAGCGCTTCTCCCAGCCCGGCCCCAGTTCGGTGCGCATGCGCCGACGCACGAAGGGCCAACCCATCGGCGGCGCGTTGGACTGCAATTGCCGCAATTCCTCGGCATACTCCCGCGGCAAGGCATCGGGAATGGTGGCGAGGATCTGCGCCGCCTTCATCAGCGGCCCCTTGAGACCGCCGAGGGCCGTTTTCAGCTCCGAGGAATGGCGGCCGCGGTCGATCTTTCTGCCCAGCACGCGCGCACCGGCCAACTGCGCTGCCAGCACCCCGACTTCACTTCCCACCTTCGCATAGCGACGCAAGCGCCCACCAAAGCGTGCACTTTCGTCATCGAATGCCTTTTCGTTCTCGGGATCGCTCATCGAGGTCCTTTAAGGGAAGGTTACAGGTGCCATGGCGGACAGCACGCCTGCGTACCACTGCCGCGGACGAGCGCTCAGCGTTCCATAGCCTCCAACTCGTCGATCATGTTTTCCACCACACCCAGGCCCTTGCGCCAGAAGGCAGGGTCGGAGGCATCGAGGCCGAAGGGTGCAAGGAGTTCCTTGTGCCGCTGGCTTCCGCCGGCGGCGAGAAGCTCGAGGTAGCGCTGGGCAAAGCCCTCATGCGCCTGCTCATAGACAGCATAAAGCGAATTCACCAGACAGTCGCCAAAGGCGTAAGCGTAGACATAGAAAGGCACGTGCACGAAGTGCGGCACGTAAGCCCAGTAGATGGCGTAGCTGTCATCGAGGGTGAAGGCCGGGCCGAGCGCCTCCTTCTGGGTTTCCATCCAATGCCGACCCAGCTCTTCCGGCAGCAACTCGCCCTGGCGCCGGGCGTCGTGCACCCGCTCCTCGAAGCGGTGGAAGGCGATCTGCCGCACCACGGTGTTCAGCATGTCCTCCACCTTGCCGGCCAGCATGGCTTTGCGCTTGGCGAGATCCTTGGTCTGGGCCAGCAGTGCCCGGAAGGTCAACATCTCTCCGAACACGCTTGCCGTTTCCGCCAGGGTCAGCGGCGTGTTGGACAGGAGATGCCCCTGACGTTCGCCGGCGAGCACCTGGTGCACGCCATGACCCAGTTCATGCGCGAGGGTCATGACGTCGCGCACCCGCCCCTGGTAGTTCAGCAGAAGATAGGGGTGGGCCGAGGGGACGGTGGGATGAGCGAAGGCTCCCGGCGCCTTGCCGGAGCGTGGCGACGCGTCAATCCAGTCGTTATCGAAGAAGCGCTGCCCCACGGCCGCCAGGTCCGGTGAGAAGGCGGCATAGGCTTCCAGCACCGTCTGGCGCGCCTCGTCCCATGGAATGCGTCGGTCGTCGCTTTCGGGCAGCGGTGCGTTGCGGTCCCAGAAGGCGAGCGTGTCGAGGCCGAGCCAACGCGCCTTCAGAGCATAGTAGCGATGGGACAGGCGCGGGTAGGACTCCGCCACCGCCGTGACCAGTGCATCGACCACCTCGTCCTCGACGAGATTTGCCAGATTGCGCGAGGAGACCGGTCGCGGGAAATCGCGCCAGCCATCCTCGATGGCCTTGTCTTTGGCCAGGGTGTTGGTGATGAGGGCTAGGAGGCGCTCCTGCCCCTTCAGCCCGGCGCCGAAGGCCTGCCCGGCGCGTTGACGCAGATCGCGGTCGCGTGACGTGAGCTTGTCGAGGATTTCCGTTTCCGAGAGCTGCGCGCCGTCCAGATCGAAACGCATCGCACTCATCGATTCGTCGAACAGACGGGTCCAGGCCGCGCGCCCGGTGACGTGCTTTTCATGCAGCACCCGCTCGACCGCGTCTTCAAGCTGATGCGGGCGCCAGGCGCGCTGATCGCGCAGCCAGGGTGCCCAGCGCGCTAAAGCCGGGTCGACAAACTTCTCCTGGAGAGCCTGCTCGTCGATGCGGTTCAGCTCCAGCGCGAAGAACAACAGATGGGTGGAAACGCCGGTCACCCGCTCCTGTATCGCCTGGTAGAAGCGTCCGTTCTCTGCGCGGCTCATATCGCCGGCGTAGGTGAGATGCGCATAGGATGCGATGCGCCCGAGCTGCTCCTGGATTCGCTCATACTCAGCGATGGCCGTGGCCAGGGTGGCACCGTCACTGTCGCTCAGCCGGCCCTGCCATTGCGCCTCGAACTTCCGGGCCGCAGTTTCCGCCTCGACGAGATCGCGCTCCAATTCCGGAGAGTCCGGTGCCGGGTAGAGATCGCTCAGATCCCATTCCGGCAAGGGACCTAGTGTTGCTTCGGGCGTGCTCTCTGGCTGTGCGACGTCGCTCATGGTGCTCCGCTTATCGTGGCTTGGTGGCAGGGACTTTGGCATATAGTTGCAGCGCCAAAGCGAACCAAGGGTGGATGCCTTGCGGCTCACCCTGCGCTAACAAGGCCCGGGGAGAAAGGGAGGACATGGACTACACCAACGCAGCCAACCTGCCCGCTGTCTTTTTCGAACAGGCCGAACGCCTCGATAGCCGCCCCTTTCTCTGGGCGAAACGCGAAGGCCGATATCAGCCCTGGACCTGGGCCGAAGTCGCGGCGGAGGTATGCAGGGTGGCTGCCGGTCTCTCGATGTTCGGCGTCACGGCCGGCGACCGAGTGCTGCTTGTCTCGGAGAACCGGCCGGAGTGGTTCATCGCAGACTTCGCCATCATGGCGCTGGGCGCCATCACGGTGCCCGCCTACACCACCAATCGTGCGGGCGATCACAGGCATATCCTGGCGGATTCCGGCGCCTGCTGTGCCATTGTTTCCACTGCGCAACTGGCCGCCCCGCTCTGCGAAGCCCTCCCGGATACGCCGGACTGCCGGCATCTAGTCACGATGGACGAAGCGGCAGCGCTGGACGGCCCCTGGAGCAATCATGCCTGGGGCGCGCTGGCCGGACCTGAGGAGGCCACGGCGGAAATCGTAAAAGCCGCATCCAATATCGCCCGGCATGAGCTGGCCTGCATCATCTACACCTCGGGCACGGGCGGTGCGCCCAAAGGGGTGATGCTCAGCCATGGCAACATTCTGGCCAACTGCCTTTCGGCTTACGACCTGCTGAATGAATACGGTATCGGCGAGGAAGTATTCCTGTCCTTCCTACCACTGTCCCACTCCTACGAGCACACCGCGGGCCACATCTTCCCCGTCACCATTGCCGCCCAGATCTACTATGCCGAGGGTGTGGAGACGCTGCTGACCAACCTGGCCGAAGCGCAGCCCACCATCATGACCGCGGTGCCCCGGCTCTATGAGGCCATGTACCAGCGCATTCATCGCGGTCTGCGGAAGGAACCGACCTTCAAACAGTGGCTCTTCGCCGCCGCCGAGCGCATTGGCCGCAAGCGCTATGCAGACCCGAACAGCCTCACGCTCTGGGAAAGAATCTTCGACCTCGCATTGGAGCGCCTTGTGCGTGACAAGGTGCGCCAGCGTTTTGGTGGCCGCTTGAAAGCAATGATCTCCGGCGGTGCGCCCCTCAACCCGGAAATCGGCCTCTTCTTTCACGCGCTGGGCCTGCGCATCCTACAGGGATATGGCCAGACCGAAGCCTCCCCCGTCGTCAGCGCCAACCGCCCCTTCAAGATCAAGATGCACAGCGTTGGCCCACCGCTGAAGGGCGTCGAGGTCGCTCTGGGTGAGGACGGGGAAATCCTGGTGCGCGGCGAACTGGTCATGCAGGGCTACTGGCGCGATGAGGCCGCTACGCAGGCAACGCTGCGCGACGGGTGGCTGCACACCGGTGATATCGGCAGCATCGACGCCGACGGCTACATATCCATCACCGATCGAAAGAAGGACATCATCGTCCTGTCAGGCGGCGACAACATCTCCCCGGCCCGCGTCGAGGGGAAGCTGTCGCTACAGCCCGAGATCGGACAGGTCATGGTGATGGGTGATCGGCGGCCCCATCTCGTCGCCCTCATCGTCCCCGACGAAACCTGGCTCCAGGAATGGGCACGCAGCAATGGCAAGCGAGGCGACCTGGAGGCGCTGTTCGATGACTCGTCGCTGCGTAAATCCATTTCCGAAGCTGTGGAGCGGGTCAACGGCGAGGTGTCGAACATGGAGAAGGTGCGTCGCTTTCTGATCGCCCCAGAACCCTTCTCTGTCCATAACGGCATGATCACGCCAACGCTCAAGGTGCGGCGCCATGCTGTACGCGCTGCCTTCGGGGAAAAGCTCGAGGCTTTGTACGAGCGAAGATAATCATGTTCGCTCGCGGCGCGAGTCGGCAGCCAGTTGTCACGGCGCTTTCATATCTTGGTAAACTTGCTCTATCATTCTTCCCCAGGGGCCGGGCTTTGGGGGATCGGACGACACGCTCGACTACTCAGCCGGGTTCTGAGCGCTTATCGCCTTAACATAACGGGGAGACATTCATGTCCAGTCATCGCAGGGGCGGGCTTTTCCGCTCGCTGATCGCCGGAACGGCGATTGCCGCCGTCGCCGGAATCGCAGCGGCACAGGCCGACTCCATCACCGTCTACACCTCCTATGAAGAGGACGAGCTGGCCGCCTTCCTCGAGCGCATGGAAGAAGATCTGCCCGACTTGGAAGTCAACGTTCTGCGCCTGTCCACCGGCGATCTGCACGCCCGCATCCTGGCCGAAGCCGGCAACCCCCAGCACGATGTAATCTGGGGCTGGGCTGTCACCTCCATGGTCGACCCACGCATCCAGGACATGCTGGAGCCCTACGAGCCCGCGAACATCGACCGCGTGCCCGAGCGCTTTCGCGATCCCGACGGACGCTGGTTCGCCGTCACCGGCTACATGGGTGCCTTCTGCGTCAACAACATGGTGCTGGAAGACAAGGGCCTGCCTATGCCCAGCTCCTGGGAAGACCTGCTGGATCCGGTCTACGAGGGCGAGATCGTGATGCCGAACCCGGCCAGCTCGGGCACCGGCTACCTGCAAATCGCGTCCCTGCTGCAGATGAAGGGCGAGGAAGAGGGCTGGGAGTTCCTGCGCGCCCTCGATAAAAACATGGCGCAGTACATCAAGAGCGGCTCGCGCCCCTGTAACGTCGCCAGCCAGGGCGAGTATGCCATCGGCGCCTCCTACGCCCTGCGTGCCATCAAGAACATCAACGAGGGCTATCCGATCACGATGGTGATCCCCTCCGAGGGTGCGGGCAACGAACTGGAAGCCCACGGCCTGATGGCGAGTTCCGATAACAAGGACGCCGCCAAGCGCTTCCTCGACTGGACACTGAGCGACGCGGCCGTAGACGAGTACTACAACTGGAAAGAGATTGTGACGGTCTCCGGCGGCAGCATCCCGCAGAACTTCCTCGACGCGGGCCTGCCGGAGGACATCGGCTCTGTGATGTACGACATGGATTTCGCCTGGTCGGCGGAGAACCGCGACCGCATCCTGGAGCAGTGGCAGTCCGAGTTCGAGTCCGAATAAGGCTCGGGGCACCCGCTCGCTCCGCAAGTCGGGTGGAGGCCCCAGCGCCTCCACCCGCTGCCTGCCATTACCGTAAGCAAGCGCTCGGAGCGGCCACCTTCCCTTTCTCAGCAGCAGAGCGTCCCTACCCTTTCCTGGAGCCACCTTATGTCCCTGCGCATTCGCGAGGTCGTGAAGCGATTCGGCAATCTGACCGCGCTCGACGGCGTGTCCCTCGATATCGATGCCGGAGAGTTCGTCTGTTTCCTTGGCCCATCGGGTTGCGGCAAGACCACGCTGCTGCGTGTGGTTGCCGGATTGGAGCAGGCCGATGGCGGCGAGGTGTTGCTGGACGACCGCGATCTCATCGCAGTGCCGGCTCGTCTGCGCAACTTCGGGGTTGTCTTCCAGTCCTATTCCCTCTTTCCCAACATGACGGCGGCGCGCAACGTGGCCTACGGCCTCGAGTGCCGGCGCTGGCCGAAGAACCGCATTGCCGAACGGGTGGATGAGATGCTCCGCGTGGTCGAGCTTGCCGACCAGGCGCAGAAGTATCCGCCGCAGATGTCCGGCGGCCAGCAGCAGCGCATCGCCCTGGCCCGCGCCCTGGCGCCCGATCCGTCGCTGCTCCTGCTCGATGAGCCGCTCTCGGCACTGGATGCGAAGGTACGTGAAGACCTGCGTCTGGAGATCCGCGCGCTGCAGCAGCGCCTGGGCATTACCACCATCATGGTCACGCACGATCAGGAAGAAGCGCTGACCATGGCCGACCGCATCGTGGTCATGCGCTCCGGCCGCATTGAGCAGGTGGGCAGTGCGCACGAGCTCTATCAGAAGCCGGAAACCCGCTTCGTCGCCGAGTTCATCGGCAGGATGAACGTGCTGCCCGTAGAAGGCGGCGCCGAGGCGCTGCACTTTGCCGGGCACCCCCTGCACCTGCAGCGCACCACGAAAGACCGCACGCCCGCCGTACTGGGGCTACGCCCGGAGGAAATTCGCCTGTCCAGCTCCGGGGGCACAGAGGCACCCAACCGCATTCCCGTGCGGGTGCGCCAATCCATCTTTCTCGGCAACATCACCCACGTGGTTCTGGAAGTCAGTGACAACGCCCAGCCGCTTGTTGCCGAGGTTCATGCCGGCGACGACCAGCCCGTGACTGAAGGGACGATGCTGCAGGCCGAACTGCCGGCCAACGCATTGCGGGTGTTGGAATGGCGGTGAGCGCCACAACCGCCGGCACGGGCGCCACCCGGAAGACCAACCACGACCGCATGCCAATGATCGTGGCCAGCCTTCTGGTCGGCGTGCCTCTGCTGCTGTTCATCGTCTATCCCCTGGCCTTCATTCTGGGCCGCAGCTTTTCGACGCCGGAGGGCTTCGGGTTCGACAACTATCTGTCGATGCTCACCACCTCCCGCTTCCAGGGCATCCTCTACAACTCCTTCGAGGTCACGCTGGTTTCGACGGCCTTTGCCGTGATCATGGCCTATGCCTTCGCCTACGCGGTGCAGCGCACCTTGATGCCGGGCAAGAACGTGCTTCGCATTGTTGCACTCATCCCGCTGTTCGCCCCTTCTCTGGTGCAGGCGCAGGGCCTGGTGCTGCTGTTCGGGCGCAACGGCCTGATCAACCGCACCTTCGGCACCGACATCGACATATACGGCTATTGGGGGATCGTCATCTCGATGGTCCTCTACGTCTTCCCCTATGCCTTCCTGATCCTCTCCACCGCACTGGCCGTGACCGACTCACGGCTTTACGAGTCCGCCAAGATGCTGGGCGCGGGCCCCTGGCGCACCTTCCGGACCGTGACACTGCCGTCCACCAAGTACGGTCTGGCCGCATCGGTCTTCGTCTGCTTCACCCTGGTGATCACCGATTTCGGCAACCCCATGGTGATCGGCGCGAACTACAACGTGCTCGCGACCGAGGTGTATAACCAGGTCATAGGCCAGGCAAACTTCGAACGCGGCACGGTGATCGGCATGGTGCTGCTGGTACCCGCCGCCGTGGCCGCGATCCTGGAGAAGTATATCAGCCGGCGGCAGTATTCCCTGGTCTCTGACCAGTCCCGCCCGCTGGTCATCGTGCCCGACCGGGTACGCGACCTCGCGTTTGCCGGCATCTCCGCCTTCATCGCCCTGATGATCCTCTCGATCGTCGCCGTGGTGATCTTCGCCAGCTTCGTACACCTCTGGCCCTACAACATGACCATGTCGCTGCGGCACTATGCCTTCGATGTGCAGAACGGCATCGAACCGCTGTGGAACTCGATCTACATCTCGCTCATGGCGGCCGGGCTTGGCGTGGTGGTGGTGACGGCTTCGGCCTATGTGATCGAAAAGTTCAAGTCGCCGGTCACGCGGCCGCTCTACTTCCTGTCGATCCTGCCCGCCGCCGTACCGGGCATGGTGCTGGGCCTGGGCTACATCCTGGCCTTCAACAACCCGTCGAACCCAGTCTACCTGATCTACGGCACACTCATCATCATCGCGATCGCCAACGTCTACTACTACCATGCGCAAGGCTTCCTGATCGCCTCCACCTCGATGAAGCAAATCAGCGGCACTTTCGATGAAGCCTCGGCGACGCTGGGCGGCACCCGGGTGCAAACCCTGCGCAAAGTCACCCTGCCGCTGATCGCACCGACGCTTATCGGGGTGGCCGTGTTCTTCTTCATGCGCTCGATGGTCACGCTGTCGGCCGTGATCTTCCTGATCACACCGCAGACCCAGGTTGCCGCCGTCTCGGTGCTGCTCCTGGAAGACCGTGGCGCGACAAATCAGGCCGCAGCCTTCTCGGTCTGCATCATGGCAACCGTGGTTGGCTTCCTGCTGCTGGTGCGCCTGCTGCTGCGGCTTGCAGGGATCAAGAACGTGAGCTTGATCCGCTAAACTCTTGCTTCGGGAGACCTCCTCGCCCTCTACCTCTCGGAAAGCGCTTGTCGCCCCGACGGGGGCTCCACTACCCTTGCGGCTGAATTTGCCCGCGATTCCGGGGAACGCTGCGGCACGCCTGCGGGTTGATGCAGGGATCGGGTTGAGAGCGAGAGGGAGATGAGCATGCATCGGCCTGCCGGATGGGAGCGACGCGCCAAGGGAATGGCGCTGCCATTTCTGGCGCTTTCCGGCATGCTGGTGTTAAGCGCCTGCGAAACTTTCCAGAGCGCGCCGAGCGACCCGGCACAGAGCGCACAGCCGCTGGGCCAAGGCTTGCCGCCGGCGCTGCAGGCGGCACGGCTCCTGCCCCCACCTGGCGAAGCGCCGCGCTCTCGCCTTTTGATCGAACCCGGTAGCAGCGGTGGTCAGCAGAGGCCTGAAGCCCCTGCCGCCAGCGAGCGGCAGCAGCCGATACCCGCCGCGCCACCGGCGCGCAGGGACGAGCCCAGCACCACTGCGTCGCCTCCTGCGCCCCGCAATGCCTCGGATGCGGGTGCTCCAACGCCTGAGCAGGACGCTGCCGTGCCGCCAGTGCCTCCCACACGGCCCCGGGGTTTGCTGCCGGAAGAGACAGAGACGCAAGCCGCGACGGAAGCACCAGAGGCATCGCAAACGCCGAGCGAGCCCACAGCGCCGAGTGAACCCTCAGCTGAACCGGCGCGTGATGTGGGCAAGCCCGAGGAGCAGCCCTCGGAGCCCACAGAGGCCCCGGCTGATCCTACGCCCGAACCGCGGGCACGGCCGGAGCAGGACGCATCAGCGCAAGCACCGCAAGAAGAACCAACCGCCGAGCAGGCTGACCCTGAAAGCACCGCTGCGCCCGCGGCCAGCGCACTACCCAGCGCGCCAGAAGAGCAGGAGATCGATCTCGATACCTTTGAGGAAGAAGAGCGCCCCGTTCAGCAGGCCGCCCTGCCCTCGCCTGCTCTCGCCGAAGGGGTACGGCTGGAGTTCGAAAGCGGCTCCTCTGATCTCACCCGAGCGATGGAAGATCGCCTGTTGGCGCTCGCGCAGCAACTGCGCGAAGAGGAAGGCCAGCGCCTGCGCTTGGAGGCCTATGCGGCAAACTATGACCAGGACATGAGCGGCTCGCGGCGCCTGTCCCTTTCCAGGGCACTGGCCGTGCGCGCCTTCTTACTCGATCAGGGCATCCGCTCTACCCGGATGGACGTGCGCGCCATCGGGCGCAGCGCAAGCGGTCAGCCGGCGGATCGCGTCGACATTCTGCCTGCAGAGCGTTGAAAAACAGCAGAATCTGCGTGCAACCGATGGATCGGCAATTTCCTCACGGGGACAACTGCACTAGGCTGCGCTTGCGCCGATCGATTAAGAGAACAGTCTAAGCAATGACGCGTCCCCAAATTTACCTCATCCGCATGGGCATCTTTCTCGCCCTTGTGCTGGCCGCCGGCGCTGCGCTCTACCCGCAGTTGGCGGATGCCTTCTTCGCCAATGCGGTCCTGAACGGGATGATCCTCGGGGTCCTGGTTCTGGGAATAATCTACTCCTTTCGTCAGGTGTTCCTGCTGCGGCGAGAGATTGCGTTCCTTGCGCAGTTGAAACGCGAAAGCAGTGGCGGGCTGATCTTTCCCGGTCAGATGACCCAACTCGAAGCGCCGCGCCTGCTCGGTCCGATGGCGCGCATGCTACGCGAGCGCAAGGGACGTATCACCCTTTCCGCCATGGCGATGCGCACCCTGCAGGACGGCATCCGCCTGCGCATCGACGAAAGCCACGATATTTCCCGCTATCTGATTGGTCTGCTGATCTTCCTTGGCCTGCTGGGCACCTTCTGGGGTCTGGTGGAGACGGTGAATGCCGTGGGCGAGACCATCGGCGCGCTCTCGCTGGGCGATGGTGATGCCGCCGCCTTGTTCGGGGACCTGCAGCGCGGGCTGCAGCAGCCGCTGGGCGGCATGGGCACGGCATTCTCCTCCTCGCTTTTCGGTCTCGCCGGCTCCCTTGTCCTGGGCTTTCTGGAACTACAGTCAGGCCAGGCGCACAACCGCTTCATGAACGAGATGGAGGAATGGCTCTCGGGCATGACCCGGATCGGCGGCAGCAGCTTCGGCGGCGGCGAAGGCGAAGCATCGGTGCCGGCCTACCTGCAGGCGTTGCTGGAGCAGACGGCCGACAGTCTGGAAAACCTCCAGAACACCATTCAGCGCGGCGAGGAGGATAAGCAGACCGCAAATCGCAACCTGGCCACCCTGACCGAGCGCCTGACGCTGCTGACCGATCAGATGCGCACGGAACAGGAGGTCTTGCGCAAGCTGGCGGAAACCCACGCCGCTATCCGCCCGCTCCTGGCACAGCTCTCGGAATCGCAGATGTCGAACGGCGGGATGGACGATGCCACCCGCGACCACATCCGCAACATCGACATGCACCTGAGCCGCATGGCCAACGAGATGCGCGGGGGCCGTGAACAGACTGTGGAACAGATCCGCAGCGAGATACGCCTGCTGGCGCGCACCATCGCCGCTTTGGCGGAAGAAGGCTGAGGCCGGACCCAGCACCCCATGTACTCGCTCAACCGCACCGGTCGCACTCGCTCCACCAACATCTGGCCCGGCTTCGTCGACGGGCTGGCGACGCTGCTGCTGGTGGTGATTTTCGTGCTGATGGTCTTTGTGATTGCGCAGTACTATCTGTCCGTCGCGCTCAGCGGACGAGACGAGCGCCTGGCCCGGCTTGACCAACAAATCGCCGAACTCAGCGAACTCCTGGCCCTGGAGCGCGAAACCACCACCGAGCTACGCAGCACGCTCGACAGCCTGACGAGCGAACTGCAGGATTCCATGGCCCTGCGCGAAACGCTGGTGCAGGAACTGGCGCGGGTGGAGGATCAGCGCGATTCCCTGGCTTCGCAGCTTTCCGCCCTGGCGGAGGAACACGAGGCCGTGGAGGAAGAACTGCTCGCTGTCACGGAAAGTCGCGAGCAGCTGCGTGAGGACCTGATGCTGGCGGAAGATCGCGGCGACAGCCTCGACCAGGCGCTGCTCGAGGCCGAGAACACCATCGAAGCCGATCGCGAGACCATTCAGGTTCAGCTGGCGGAACTGGCGCTGATGCGTGATCTGCGCAACGAGCTCGAGCAGCAGATCGCCGACCGGGAAAACGACCTGCGGGCCACGGAGGCCCTGCTGGCCGAAAGCCGTGCCGCACTCGAGGACCTGGAGCGACAGGTGGCCGAACGCGAAGCAGTTCTGGCCAGCACCCGTGAAGAGCTGGAGCGCAGCGAAACGGACCTGTCGGAGACCCGCGCCGCCCTGGCGGAAAGCGAGGAACTGGCGACCCGGCAATCCGAGGAAATTGCAGCCCAGGCCGAAGCCCTGGAAGCCCGCGCGGATGAGATCCAGCTCACCCGCACGACCCTGGAGCGGATGGAAGAAATACTGGCTGCGCGCGAAGCCATGCTGGCCGAACAAGAGGAAAGCCTCGAGGCTCGCACAGAAGAACTAGCCTTGAGCGAGGAAACCCTCTCCCGGGTGCGCGAACAGATCGCCGAGCGTGACCGGCGGATCGATGAGTTGGAAGCGCAACTGGCGCAGATGGACGAAAGCGAGCGCGAGCGGCTGGACGAGCTGCGGACATTGCGCGCGGCCCGCGACGCCCTGATGCAACGCCTGCAGGACCGTGGGCGCCAGGTGGAGTCGGAATCGGAACTTGCTGCCGAGGCGCAGCAGCGCGTTGAACTGCTCAACAGCCAGATCGACGCCTTGCGCCGGCAGCTTGCCGCCCTGCAAAGTGCCCTGGAGGCCACCGAAGAACGCGAGCGCGAGCAGCAAGTGCAGATCGCGGATCTCGGGCGCCGGCTCAACATGGCCCTGGCCAGTCGGGTGCAGGAACTGGCGCGCTATCGCTCCGAGTTCTTTGGGCGCCTACGGGAGATCCTTGGCGACGACAATCCGAACGTCCGGATTGTCGGCGACCGCTTCGTCTTCCAGGCCGAGGTGCTCTTCCCCAGCGGCTCGGACGCCTTGCAGGCCGAGGGGCGGGCGCAGATCCGACAACTGGCGAGCCTGCTGCGAGACATCGCCGAACAGATTCCCGAAGACATTGACTGGGTTCTTCGGGTCGACGGCCACACCGACCGCCGACCAATCTCGACTCCGCTCTTCCCCTCGAACTGGGAGCTGTCGAGCGCACGGGCGATCTCGGTCGTGCGGCTCTTGATCCAGGAAGGAATCCCACCCAACCGCCTCGTGGCCGCCGGCTTCGGCGAGTACCAGCCGCTCGATCCGAGCGACAGCGAGACGGCCTTCCAACGCAACCGGCGCATCGAGCTCAAGCTGACCGAACGCTGATCAATTCAAGGGGGTGCCGACCATGACTCTGATCCGCCGCTGCAAGGCGACGCTCGTGGCCGGCATCGCGCTCTTCTTCACGCTGGTTGCCTTCGGCAACATCACCGACTACGGCAGCAATTTCGCCTTCGTGCAGCATGTGCTCTCGATGGATACGATCTTTTCGGATTCCGCCCTCTCTTGGCGAGCTCTCACCAGTCCAGCGATCCATCATGCGGCCTACGCCTTGATCATCGCCTGGCAGACGGTGACGGCCCTGCTCTGCTGGTACGGTGCCTACCGGCTTTGGGAGGCCAGCGATGATGGTATTGCCTTCGCCCAGGCTCGGCCCACGGCAGTGCTGGGCCTGACCGCGGGCTTCCTGCTTTATGCCGTGGGCTTCATGACCATCGGCGGCGAGTGGTTCGCCATGTGGCAGTCGGACACCTGGAACGGCCAGAGTGCCGCCGCGCGCTTTCTACTGATGATCGGGATCGTGCTGCTTGCCGTGCTTGCCCGGGAAGAGGCCTGATCGCGCGGTCAACGAGGAGCGCGGCGCACCACCACCAACGCAACCCCCAGGACGGCAACGGCCATGCCGGCCAGGGCCAGCGGGCCCATCCGGTCGCCGAAGAGGATCCAGGCGGAGGTCGCGGTGGCCGGGGGCACGAGATAGAAGAGGCTGGCGGTGCGCGCCGCCTCGCCCAGTCGGATCAGCAGCATCAGCAGGCTGACCGCACCCAGCGACAGCACCAGGGTCAGCCATCCCAGCGCAAAGAGAAAATCACCCGTCCACTGGATCCGGTTGGTCTCGAAGACAAAGGCCACCACGCCGGTGACCAGGCCGGCCGCGGCGTACTGCACCAGGGCACCGCTCCAGAGGTGGACCTGACCGCAAAAGCGCTTCTGATAAACGACGCCCAGCGTCATGCCGAGCAGCGCACCCAGCGAGAAGACGATGGCCCAAAGGTCGAAGCCCTCGAAGACGCTCCCGCTGCCCGCCGGTGCCAGCTTCTCCGCCAGCACCAACGTCACCCCCATCAGGCCGAGCAGAAGGCCGAGCACCTGGCGCAGGGTCACCCGCTCGCCCAGCAACGGCCCGACGAGTACGGCCGTCAGGAGCGGCTGCAGACTGACGATCAGTGCCGAATAGGCCGCCGGCAGCCCCCGAGCCATGCCGCCGAAGGCGCCGCCAAGATAGATCGCATGGACGAGGAACCCCACCACTGCGATATGGAAGACCTGGGTTTTCGACTCGAACTGCAATGCCCGGAAGAACAACAGTGGCGGCAGGAGCAGTGCCACGGTCAACGCGAAGCGCAGGGTTAGGAAGGTGAAGGGCTCCGCATAGGGCAGCCCCCAGATCGCGCCGATGAAGCCGGTCGACCAAAGCAGCACGAAGACCGCCGGCATGCAGAAGAGGAGAGCGCGCTGAAGGGCTGCAGGCACGGGCACCTGACCTGTGGCAGGAAAAGAGAGGCTGCGCTCGGCGGGGCCGGGTAAGCCGGCCCGCTAACCGCCGAGCTTACGCTTGAGGATCTGGTTCACGGTTCCCGGGTTCGCCTTGCCCTGGCTGGCTTTCATCACTTGGCCCACGAACCAGCCGATGACCTTGGGATTGGCGCCGCTGCTATACTGCTCCACCTGGCCCGGGTTGTCGGCGATCACCTTGTCGACGATGGCCTCGATGGCGCCCTCGTCGGTGATCTGCTTCAGCCCCTTCTCCTCGACTATGGTCGCGGCATCCTTGCCGCTCTCCCACATCGCCTCGAAGACTTCCTTGGCAAGGCGGGAGGACACCGTCCCATCGGCAATCAGATCGAGCAGGCCGCCCAGCTTCGCCGCATCCACGGGCGCGTCATCCAGATCCGTGCCCGAGGCGTTCAAGGCACCGAAGTAGTTCACCGTCACCCAGTTGGCCGCGAGCTTCGGGTCACGCTTGCCGCCGGCCAGCACGGACTCATAGAAGGCCGCATTGGCCTGCTCCGCGACGAGCACGCCGGCGTCATAAATCGACAGTCCGTAGTCCTCCATGAAGCGGCGCTTTTTCTCGTCGGGCAGCTCCGGCAGCTCGGCCGCCAAGCCGTCCACAAACTCCTGTTCCAGCACCAGCGGCAAGAGGTCGGGGTCTGGGAAGTAGCGATAGTCGTGCGCCTCCTCCTTGCTGCGCATCGAACGACTCTCGCCCTTGCGTGCATCGAAGAGGCGGGTTTCCTGCTCGATCACGCCGCCGGCCTCCAACACCTCTACCTGACGGCGGGCCTCGTATTCGATGGCCTGCTGGACGTAGCGGATGGAGTTTACGTTCTTGGTCTCGGTGCGCGTGCCGAGCGGCTCGCCGGGCCGGCGCATGGAGAGATTGACGTCACAGCGCAGGCTGCCCTCATCCATGTTGCCGTCGCAGGTGCCGAGGTAGCGCAGGATGGAGCGCAGCTTGTGGATATAGGCCCCGGCCTCTTCCGCGGAGCCGATGTCCGGCTTGGAGACGATCTCCATTAGGGCAACACCCGAACGGTTGAGATCGACGAAGGTGCGGCGCGGGTCCTGGTCGTGCATCGACTTGCCGGCATCCTGCTCCAGATGCAGGCGTTCGATGCCAATGTCCTTGGTGCTGCCGTCGGGCAGATCGATGGTCAGCACGCCCTCCCCCACGATCGGCTGCTGATACTGGCTGATCTGATAGCCCTGAGGCAGGTCGGGATAGAAGTAGTTCTTGCGCTCGAAAACCGAGGTCAGGTTGATCTTCGCTTTCAGGCCGAGCCCGGTCCGCACGGCCTGCGCCACGCACTCGCGGTTCAGCACGGGCAGCATGCCCGGCATGGCGGCATCAATCAGCGACACCTGAGAATTCGGCGTCGCACCGAAAGCCGTGGATGCGCCGGAAAAGAGCTTCGCATTGGAAATGACCTGGGCGTGGACCTCCAGCCCGATGACCATTTCCCACTTACCGGTCTCACCTTCGATCAGAGCCATGCCCGTCGCCCGTCCACTTGCTTCATTCCGTGACACATTCTCATCGTTGGTTCAGTCACCGGCGATGAAGGCCGGCTCCGCCGTGAAAGCGGCGGCTTCTTCCAGCACGCCAGCCGTCCGCACCAGAGTCTCCTCGTCGAAGGCCCGACCGATGAGCTGCAGACCCAGCGGCAGACCATCCATCGACAATCCCGCCGGCACCGAAATGCCAGGCAGGCCCGCCAGACTGGCCGGCACCGTGAAGACGTCATTGAGGTACATGGCGACGGGATCATCCATGTTGGCACCCATGGCGAAAGCTGCCGAAGGCGCTGTCGGGGTCAAGATCACGTCTACGGTCTCGTAGGCAGCCTTGAAATCCCGCGCAATCAAGGTGCGCACCTGCCGGGCCTTGTTGTAATAGGCGTCGTAATAGCCGGCCGAGAGCACGTAGGTGCCGATCAGGATGCGGCGTTTGACCTCGTCGCCGAAGCCCGCCCCTCGGGTGGCTTCGTACATCTCGTCCAGGGTTTCACCCTCGACCCGCAGTCCGTATCGCACGCCGTCATAGCGCGCCAAGTTGGAGGAGGCCTCCGCGGGCGCGACGATGTAATAGGTCGGCAGCGCGTATTTGGTGTGTGGCAGGGAAATCTCCACCGGCTCCGCACCGGCTGCCTTGAGCCAGTCGATGCCCTGTTGCCAAAGGCTATCGATCTCCGCCGGCATGCCGTCGACACGATACTCCTTGGGAATGCCCACCTTCAGGCCGCGAACATCGCCGGTCAGAGCCTGCTCGAAGTCCGGCACCGCCACATCCACCGAGGTGGAGTCCTTGGCGTCGAAACCGGCCATGGAGCGCAGCAGAATGGCGCAGTCCCGCACCGAGCGCGCCATGGGACCGGCCTGGTCCAGGGAGGAGGCAAAGGCGATAATGCCCCAGCGCGAACAGCGCCCGTAGGTGGGCTTCAGCCCCACGACTCCAGAGAAGGAAGCCGGCTGACGGATCGAGCCGCCGGTATCGGTGCCCGTTGCTCCCAGGGCGCAGCGCGCGGCCACGGCCGCCGCCGATCCGCCGGAAGAGCCTCCAGGCACCAGCTTCTCATCGCTGCCATTACGTCGCCAGGGATTGACCACCCCGCCATAGGTGCTGGTCATGTTGGAGGAGCCCATGGCGAACTCGTCCATATTCACCTTGCCCAGCATCACCGCCCCATCGCGCCAGAGATTGGCAGTGACGGTGGACTCATAGGCCGGCTTGAAGTCCTTGAGGATATGGCTGCCAGCGGTCGATTCCACCCCTTCGGTGCAGAAGAGGTCCTTGATCGCAAGCGGTATGCCCTCCAGCGGGCCGGCCTCGCCCTTGGCGAGCCGAGCATCCGAGGCATCGGCCATGGCCAGGGCCTTTTCCGGCGTCTCCACCGTGTAGGCGTTGAGCGGCCGCGCCGCCTCGACCGCCGTCAGGTGCGCTTCGGTTAATTCGCGTGCAGAAATCTTCTTGGCGGCAAGGGCATCGCGCGCCTGCGCAAGCGTCATACGGGTGGGAGCGCTCATTATTCCACCACCTTCGGGACAACAAAGAAGCCATGAGCAGAATCGGGCGCGTTGCGCAGAACCGGCTCAGGATCGCCCCCGTCGGTCACCCGATCCTCACGCAGGGGCTGGCCGCGCTCAACGACCGAGGTCATGGGCGGCACGTCCTTGGTGTCGAGTTCACCCAGTTGCTCCACCCAGCCGAGGATGTTGTTCAGTTCGCCCACCAGTGCCTCGGCCTGTGCCGGCTCGACCCGAACCCGCGCAAGCTTGGCGATGTGCCGGACCGTATCCAGGTTGACCGACATGCTGCCCTATCCTCGTTGTTACGTCGTGCTGATCCGAAACTCGGAATGGCGCGGAACCTAGCACCGGCCCCGGTGACCGGCAAGGCGGGCGCGCGCGCAATCACCCCCAGAAATCGATCGCCTGCACCTTCAATAACGCGGGCCCGACCAGCCGAAAGCAACGAAGGCAATGCGCGTCGCGAAAATCCCGCCCATGGTCGTCATCAGCGCCCAGAAGATGACATGCGGTTCCGCGGAGAGGCCGAAGTACTGCAGGTAAAGCGACAGCCCCAGCGACCAGAGAATCACGGTCTCAGCGTAAAAGGAATGATGCAGGATGGCGTTACCGCTGTCACTTCGGATCATATCGCGGATGATTGCACCGCCAGCAGCCGTCAAAGCGGCCAGTACAGGGCCCCAGAGCCAGAGAGGATGGCGGCCAAACTCCACCGCGATGGTCACCGCCAGCACCGTTAGCGCGGCAATGCCCGCTGTGTCGAACACTTCCAGCAAGATCTGCGGCTTCGCGCGCTGCCGCACGATGAGAATGAGATTCACGAGGTCAAAGAGGAGCAACGATCGCCCGCGCAAGCGATCGAGAATACGGTTGATTACATAGCCCACAGCGAGAGTTGAAAGCACGATATACACGTAAATGGGGTAATCGAAAATGTAAGGCTCGCGCAGGATGAGCACATCGCGAACCACTCCCCCACCCAGCGCCGGCAAGGACGCCAACACCACCACACCGAAAATGCCGTAATCTCCCGCTCGGGCGATCACCGCGGCGGAGATGGAGAAGGATACCATCCCAACGATCAGAATGATCTCAAACCAAGCGCCGTAGAGCGCAATGTCCAACAGGACGGGCAGGACGAAACGTCTCTCGATGACCTGGCGTTCGCCGCTCTCATAGACCCGTTCCAACCCCCAGTTGAAACGTTCGACAAGACCTGGAGCAACCGAGGCACGCGAGAAGAGCGCAACGACATCTTCCTCAAGAATCGGTAAAGGGTGTGATTCCAGGCCCCACAGATGTCGTTCGGAAAGTTCGTGATAACCGGCCAGGCGATCTATGACGAAGCCGTCCACTTCTCCCGTCTCAAGAAGATGGAGACTCTGTGCCAGGTCGACTGTCTGGACGATTACGTCGGCATGCGCCGGATCGTCACGGAACCTGTTGAAAGTGGCACCAAGATCATAGTCCTCGACCACGGCGATTCGCAGCTGCTCGCGTATCAGTGCGTCCAAGAGTTCCGATAGGGTATTGGCTGTCGGCATTCGGTCAGCCGGAAGAAAGATGTTCTCGGTCGCAAAGCGGATCGGATCTGAGAAGTGGGCGTAGTCTGCACGTTCCGGTGTCGGGTACGCGCCCAGCACAGCGTCGATGCTGCCCTCTTCAACACCCTTGAGAGCCTGTTCCCAGGGAACCTGGTCCAACACCACGCTCAACCCAGCATGTTCCGCCGCCGCTCTGAAGGTGGTCACGTCGATGCCGGTGACATGCGCTATCTCGCTGTCCGAGCGCAGGAATTGATAGGGTGCTTGCAGTGACCAGGCTACACGCAGCACGCGGTCGTGACCCTGGGCGGCCGTCTCACCAGCACACACCACAACCGCCAGTAGGCAACAGAGTAAGGAGAGAAAGGCGCGGAACGGGGACAAGGACACGACTCTTGGCAGAGGTGGTGTTTACACGCTTTGGACGTAGAGTTTGCCCAACCAGTTACCGTCAAGAAAGCCGATTCGGCCAGAACTGTAACGAAAAAGTGACCACAGCCATTGATTCACGCTGCGGGAATGTACAAACACAACTAAAATTTCCGAGGTTCCTTTGTCCGGTCTGATCTCGCGAAACGTGCTTCCTTATGATCAATAGCGAGGGCCCGACCAGCCGTAGACCACGAATGCGATGCGCGTCGCGAAGATCCCGCACATGGTGGTCATCAACGCCCAAAAGATGACCTGCGGATCGGCGGAAAGCCCGAAGTACTGCAGATAGAGTGAGAGCGGCAGCGACCAGATAATCACCGTCTCCGCGTAGAAGGCGTGGTGGAGGATCTCATTGCCGCTGTCCTTGCGGATCATGTCCCGGATAATCGCCCCGCCGGTAGCCGTCAGCGCTGCGAGCACAGGGCCCCAGAGCCAGAGTGGCTCGCGCCCGAACTCGACCGCGATGGTGACTGCCACGACGGTAAAGGCAGCTATGCCGGCGGCGTCGAAAATTCCCATTAGCAGCTTCGGCTGAATCCGCTGGCGCATCAAAAGCACCAGGTTGACGAAATCGAAGAAAAGCAGGGAGCGGCCGCGCAATCGTGCCAGCACACGATTGAAGAGGAAGCCTCCCACCAGAGTGCCGAGCACAATATAGACGTAAACGGGAAAGGCGAATATGTACGGTTCGCGCAAGATGAGGACATCGCGTACCACGCCGCCGCCCAAAGCGGGGAGCGACGCCAGCACAACGGCGCCGAACAGGCCGTAGTCGCCGGTACGGGCAATCACCACGGCCGATATGGAGAACGCCACCATCCCCACAATCAGGATGATCTCGAACCAGGCACCGTAGAGCGCCATGTCGAGCATGACCGGTAAGACGAAACGTCGCTCGATGACGCGTTGCTGATCATCCTGATAGACCTGCTGCAGGCCCCAGTTGAAATATTCGACCAGAGCGGAATCCACAGAGGCTCGCGAAAAAAGCGCGACGATATCTTCCTCATGAATCGGGACAGGATGCGACTGAAGGCTCCACATGTGTCGCTCAGACAGTGCGTTATACCCCGCCAAGCGATCCATGACGAAGCCGTCCACTTCTCCCCGTTCCAGCAGGTGGAGGCTTTGCGCCAAGTCCGCTGTCGGAACGACCAGGTGGGCGTGCTCCGGGTCGTTGCGGAAGCGGTTGAAGCGGTCGCCAAGTTCGAAATCTTCGATCGCTGCAATCCGCAGGCCGTCGCGCGCCAGTGCGTCCAGCAGTTCTTCCAGGGAACGTGCATGGGGCATGCGATCGCGGAGCAGAAAGATACTTTCCGTCGCGAAGCGGATAGCGTCGGAGAAGTAGGCATACTCCGCGCGCGCCGCCGTCGGAAAGGCCCCGAGAACAACGTCGATACTACCCTCTTCCACTCGTTCCAAAGCTTCTTCCCAGGGCAACTGACTGAAGATCACACTCAGGCCGGCATGCGCCGCCGCAGCCCGAAACATCGCCACATCGATGCCGGTGACTTGTTCCACCTCGCTGCCCGAGCGCAAAAACTGATAGGGTGCCTGCAGGGACCAAGCCACGCGAAGGACGCGATCATGCCCTTGGGATCGGCTTTCTTCTGGAAAAAGCGCGACCGTCAGTAAGCAACACAAGATGGAAAGCAGCGCACGAAGAGCTAACAACAGAGCACCCTTGGAGGGACTGGTGTTCAGGCCCTTTATGCGTACACTCTGCCCATCCAGGTGCTGCCGGGGAAGCCGATTCGGTCAGGCTGCGACAAAAGGCAGGCTAAGCGACCATCCGTGACTCGCTGCGAACCGCTCGTAATCAGGGTCTTTCTCCCATGACCATCATCGATCTGCGAGACCTGCCTTCGCGCATGCCTGCGCGCAGCCGGCCTCTTGGGCTCGATCTCGGCGAGAAGACCATTGGACTGGCGCTGGGAACCAGTGATTTCACCCTTGCGTCCCCACTGGAGACGATCCAGCGCAGCCGGTTTCGCGAGGACGCGGCGAAGCTGACGGACCTGTGCAAAACCCACAACGTCGGCGCGCTCATCATCGGCCTGCCGCTGAACATGGACGGTACGGAAGGGAAGCGCGCGCGCTCGACCCGGCAGTTTGCGCGCAATCTCTCAGAGATCGCGTCGCTTAACCTACCAATTGCCTTCTGGGACGAGCGCCTCTCCACGGCTGTGGTGGAACGCTTTCTGATCGGAGAGGCGGATATGAGCCGGCGCCGGCGTGGCGAGGTGGTCGACAAGATGGCGGCCGCTTACATCCTGCAAGGCGCCTTGGACTTCCTCCGGCACACCACGCCACCCGCAAGAACGTCGAATTGAACAGACCCGGGTGTCTACCAGCACCCCTTATTTCTTGGAATCACGGGAACAAGTAGGTAGCAACAGCGGCTGACAGCACAGGAAGTCGACCGAGGCGAGTCAGGTTTGCGCCTAATCCCGGATTCTCTGGAGCCTTTGTCCCGTTCAGGCTAGAAAAACTTGAGGGTCTCGGTGAGGAAGGGCTCTTTCGCATCAGCAGCCCATAGCGATGACCAGCTTGGGCGAAGTGCAGTTGCAGACATAACATATGGCGGCAGTCAGGATTGAAGCACTTACTCTATCGTCTGCTTAGAGCAGGGACCCTCCGCTGGACCGGAGCGGCCTTCGCGATTCTGCTCCCCATATCCGCCGCCGCACAGAACGAGGAGCCGACGCCGGACAGCGAAAGCACACCGCCGGGCCTCGCCTACACCGCCGAGATTGAAGGTGATCTTTCCAATAGACTTCGCAGTCTGATTGATGAGAGCGCCGCCCTTCTCACGGAAACGGAAAGGCTACCCGCCAGCGAGGCGGCCCTGCGTCGTCGCCTTCGTGACGATATCGATCGCATCGCCCGCGTATTGCGTTCCGAGGGCTATTACCGAAACGAGATCGAATCGGTGGTCGACGACAGTGCCGACCCGATCCACATTCGCATCGACGTCGAGCCTGGACCGCGCTTTCGGCTCGAAAACTACGAGATCAGCTATCAAGAGCCGGTTCCGGACAGCGCGCCACGAACGGCCGAGGACGTCGGCCTCGAGTTGGGGCAGCCAGCAAGAGCGGCAGCTCTGCAGGCGGCGGCACGCGAGATTCCCTTGTGGCTCAATCAGAATGGCTACCCCTTCGGCCGCGTGGCTAATACCCGCTATCTGGCCGACATGGACGACGCCACCGTCCGCGCTGAAATCATCGTCGCACCCGGTGAACCCGCAGCCTTCGGACCGCTGTCCATCATCGGGGTGGAATCCGTGCGCAAGGATTATCTCCACCGCATTTTAGGTTGGGAGGAAGGGCGAACTTACGACCAGCGTGAGACCGAGCGGGTCCGTCGGGAACTGTCTCGCACCGGCCTGTTCGATACGGTCATTGTCGACACTCCCGACGAAGTCGAAGCCGACGGCGAGCTCCCGGTCACGGCAGAGGTGGCCGAGCGTCCCCACCGCACCATCGGCGCCGGCGTTTCCTACTCCACCGACGAAGATGGACCTGGGATCGAGGTGTTTTGGGAACACCGCAACCTCTTCTCGGAAGCAGAGAGCCTGCGCCTCGAGGCCAGCGCCACCCGGCCGCGCCAAAGCCTCACAGCCGACTTCCGCAAGCCCAACTACCTTCGTCTTGAACAGGCGCTGCTGTTCGAGAATGAGTTGCGGCATGAGCGCAGCGAGGCATTCGATGAACTGACCAGCAGTCACTTTCTCGGGCTAGAACGGCGCTTGAGCGACAATTGGACCGCGCGTGCCGGCCCCTCACTCCTGCTCACCCGCGTGACAGAAGATGATGAAACGGAGTTGTACGGGCTCGTCGGGCTGACCGGCGGCGTCAGCTACGACGGCAGTGACGATCCCCTGAACCCCACCAAGGGCGCAAGATTGGACGCCAGCGTCACGCCCTACATCAGCGCCGTGGGCGAATCCGCGCGCTTCGTCCGGGCTGAGACCAGCGGATCCTTCTACCTCTCGCCCTTCGACAGCGACCGCCTGGTGCTTGCAGCTCGCGGGCGCTTCGGCACCTTGGCCGGCAGTTCCCATGGCGACATTCCGGCAAACCTGCGCTTTTACGCCGGCGGCGGCGGCTCGGTGCGCGGCTTCGCGTTTCGCAGCGTCGGGCCGCTGGACGATGATGACGACCCGATCGGCGGCCGGGCCGTTGCCGAGATCGGCCTGGAAGCGCGCATTAAGATCACCGACACCATTGGTATCGTGCCCTTCGTGGATGCGGGCCAGGTCTACAAAACATCCTGGCCGACGGGTGAAGAGCTGCGCATCGGTGCCGGTTTGGGCCTGCGCTACTACACCAGCTTCGGACCGCTGCGCCTCGACGTCGCCACGCCGGTGAACCCGCGCAAGGGCGTTGACCGCGCCTATCAGTTCTACATCTCCATTGGACAGTCCTTCTAAGCCCGTGAGCGATCAAACCAATCCTCAACCGGCCCCACGCCGGCGACGCTGGCTATCCCGCATCCTCTGGGGGCTTTTCATCCTCCTGGTGGGCTTGCCGCTTTTGCTCTTGGGCGGCCTCTATCTCGCGCTGCAAACCGAAGGCGGGCGCGCCACTCTCGCCACCCTGATCGAAGACGTCGTGAGTTCTCCGGATGGGCTGCAGCTTGAAATCGGCCGGTTGGATGGCCCCCTGCCCCAGCAGATCGTGCTGCGCGACCTGGTCTTACGGGACCCCGAGGGCGTGCTCATCGACCTCGACTGGGCGGAACTCGCCTGGCGCCCCTGGTCGCTGCTGCAAAGGCGGGTAGAGATCGAGCATCTCAGGGCGAACCGGCTGGAGCTTCAGCGCCTTCCGGCCGGTAGCGACACTGAGGAAGAGCCGGCGCCAAGCGACGCACCGCTGGACATTGCTCTGCCGGAGCTGCCGGTCAGCTTGCAACTTGAGCAACTCGAGGTACAGGAGCTCTATCTTGGGCAGGAGATCGCCGGCACGCCGGCCCTGCTCGGCCTTTCCGGCAGGGCCAGGGTCGACCGCGAGGGTGCGCTGGACACGCAGCTGGCTGTGGAACGCAAGGACGAGCAACCCGGCCGGTTGGATCTGGAACTGGCGCTGACCGCGGGTGGCGAACGGCTGACGGCGCGGATCGATGGCGCCGAACCCGCCGGTGGGCTGATCGCCGAGCTGCTCGACCTCCCGGAGCGTCCTCCCGTAAGCATCCGACTCGAAGGGGACGGCCCACCCGAGGGCTGGCGCGCGCAGTTGGTTGCGGAGGCTGACGCAACAGCCCGGCTCGAAGCCGATCTCCTGCTACACAGTCTGGAGCCGCTTGATCTCTCGCTTGAAGCGAAAGGCCAGGCTACGGCCTTGGTGCCGGAAGACTTTCGTTCGCTCGTAGGGGATGAACCCAGCCTCGCGTTGCGCGTGCAGCGCACCGAGGAAGGGGCCTTGCGGGTGCAGGATCTTCGAGCTGGTGTTGCGGCGCTACAAGCGACGGGCCACCTCGCCTTGCAGGCGGATGGCCAGACGCTGGACGGCGCCCTCGACCTGGAACTGCTGGATCCCGAAGCGATCGCAGCGCTCACCCAGCCGGCGCGCTTCGACGGCGCCATCCTTAACCTGACGGTGAACGGCAGCCTGAATCAACCGATTCTGCAGGCCAACGCCAACCTAACAGCGCTTTCATTGCCCGAAGCGACGGCCGAAAGTCTGCGCCTCACCCTTGACGCCAAGACCGAAGCTCCGCTGGACGGGCCGGAAGCTGCGGTATTGTTCGACATCTCCTTCGCCGCAGAAGCTCTCGAGGCCAGCGAAGCGGCCCTCGAGCAGTTGGCCGATGGCGATCTGACTTTGCAGGGCCAGGGGCGCTATGGTCTTGCCGAGAAAAGATTGACGGTGATCGCTCTTGATGCCGGACTGAACGAGCTGGCGCTGTCGTTGTGGGGAGAAGCGACGCTGGCCGACGCCGGTCCCACGGCCGACCTGGGCATGAGACTGGATCATCCGAAGCTCGAGCGCTTCGCCGGCCTCTCGGGCCTTGACCTCTCAGGTGCACTGGGGATCGACCTGCAGGCCAACCTGGCAAGTGACGGCAGCCTGGATGCCCGGCTCAATGCCCTTACCGATCGCCTGCAACTGGGCATCCCGATCGCAGAAGCGGTGCTCGGCGAGCGCCCCGGCCTCTCGATGCAACTGCGCCGCGATGCCAGTGGTCGCATCCTGCTTGACGAAGCACGCCTGGATGCAGCAACAGCAGCGCTCACCGCCTGGGGCACCCTGGACGCCGCCTTCTCGGAAGTTGACGCCGGCTATCGCTTGGATGTCTCGGCACTGGAGCCCTTGGGCGACGCCCTGGGACAGCCTCTTGGCGGCTCGCTCTCGCTCGAGGGGATCGCGCAGGGCGCCTTGGCGACGCCCCGGGTGGAGGCACGGCTGACGGGCGAAGAGCTGTCGCTGCCGGGCGAAGCGCTCAGAACGCTCAATGCAGCGCTCAACGTGGACCTAGACGCCCCAGGCCCACGTGGTCGTCTTGAAGTGAACGGCTCTGAGGGGCAGTACGGCCCCCTCTCCTCGGAGGTGGACTTTCAGCTCGTCGAGCAGGAGCTGACACTCGACAATCTGAACCTGCGCCTCGGAGATGCCGCCAGCGTGAGCGGGAATCTGGTCTGGCCGCTGGACGGGCGACCCGGCCGCGGTGCGGTCGAGGGGAACGTGCCGCAGTTGGGGGCGCTTGCGAGTATTGCCGGCGTCGAGGCGGGCGGTAGCCTGACCCTGAATGCGGAGCTCCTGCCCCAAGAAGCACAGCAGGCCCTGCGCGGGACTCTCGCGCTGCGCAGCGTCAGGATGGGACCGGCGAGCGAACCCAGCGTGACAGGCGAGCGGGTCGACATGCAGTTCACGCTAAGCGACCTGCTGGGTGCGCCAGGCGTGCAAGCCGGCCTGACCGCGGCGGGATTGTCCGCGGGCGGGGCTGAAATAGAGACTGCGGAAATCAACGCCACCGGAGACCTTGCGGCGCTGCGGATCGATCTGGACGCCGATGGACAAGTGGCCGAAGATCCTTTGCGACTGCGGGCGCAGGCCGACGTGGGACTCGAAGGACCCATTACTCGAATCCAGCTGCCCCTGCTCACGGCCGACTGGGGCGAGGAAACCGTCGCTCTCGCCAGTCCCGCCACTTTGACCATCGCCCCGAACGATCTGGCGCTGCAATCCCTGGACCTGACCCTGCTGGGAGGTAGCCTGGCGGGCGAGGCCCGGCAAGAGGGCGACACCATTCAGGCCGATCTGCGGCTTGCGGATATCCCTTTGGATCGTCTGGCCGATCTGGCGGGTGGCAGCGACGTCACTGGTGAACTCTCCGGCGAGCTCTCCCTCGCGGGGTCAATGAACGCACCGCGTGGCCAGCTCAATCTCTTCGCCGATGACTTCGCTTCTGGCACAGAAGCCGAACTCAGTGACCGTCCGCCGCTCGACATCCGTGCCGATGCCACGCTGGAGCCGGGACGCCTGCAATTGACCACTCGGATGGAAGGGTTTGCCGAGCGCCCCCTCAGCCTGGACGCTGATCTGCCGCTGAGGCTTTCACTCGCGCCCTTTGCGATCGACACCATCGCCGAACGGCAACTGAGCGCCCGCCTGCAGTGGAGCGGCGACATGGCTCCGGTCATGTCCCTGATGCCCGTGGACACCCTGCGGCTCACTGGCCAGGCGGACATTGACCTGACGGCCTACGGTACCCTCAACGCACCTCAGCTTGGCGGCCAGCTGGCGCTGACCGACGCGCGCTATGAGAACTACACCAGCGGCACGCTGCTCGACCCGCTGGAACTGGTGGTGGTGGGCGCCGGCAACACCCTCACCATCGAGCGCTTCAACGCCAGTGACAGCAATGACGGCAACATGGATGGCCGCGGCACGGTGACCTGGCTTGGTGAGGAAGGGGTGGAGACCGACCTCCGCGTAACCCTGAACAACATGCGCCTTGCGCAGCGCGATGACGTCACCGCGCGCATCAGCGGGGAGATCGATGTCATCGGCAATCCCATGCAGCGCGCCGAGGTCATTGGCCGCCTGACCAACGACTTTATCGAAGTCAGGTTGGTAGACGCACTCCCGCCCAGCGTTGCCGAGATCGAGGTTGTCGAGGTCCGCGCTGGAGAGCCGGTGGAGCCGGTGGAGGAGCCCGATACCGGGCCCCCGGCCCCCTCCCCCATCCTGCTCGATGTCGAAATCGATCTGCCGCGCCGCGTTTTCGTGCGCGGCCGTGGTCTCGAATCCGAGTGGGGCGGCAGATTCCGGGTCGAGGGCCATGCCAATGACCCGCAGATCAGTGGCCAGCTTGAACCGCTGCGTGGTAGTTTCACGGTCATCGGCAAGACCTTCATGTTGCAGGAAGGCGCCATCACGCTGCCCGTGGGCGCGAGCAGCCTGGATCCTGAGCTCGATCTTCACGCCGTCTATACCGGCAGTGGCTTCACGGCGATCGTCGGCGTAGAGGGTACGGCCTCCGACCCCCAGATTGCGCTCTCCTCCCAGCCTGAAATGCCGCAGGACGAAATCCTCTCGCGCGTCCTCTTCAACAAGACATCGGCCAACCTCTCCGCTCTGGAAGCCGTGGAGCTCGCCGATGCCGCCGCCAGTCTGGCGACGGGTGGCCCGGGGGTGACCGCGCTCATGCGCAGGGCCGTGGGCGTGGACGTTCTTGGGTTCAAGCCGGGTGCGAACGAGGACGATCCCGGCGCGGTCGCCATCGGCACCTATCTCGACGACGGCATCTACGTCGGCGTCGAACAGGGATTGGGGTCCAGCGGCACAGGCGTCAGCGTTGAGATCGACATCACCGACCAGATCAAGGCGCACAGCGACGTGGGCGCCGACGGTCGCAGCCGCGCCGGCGTCCGCTGGCAAATGGATTACTGAGGGTCGTGAGGAGCCCCGCGGCCTGTGATAGGAACAGCGCTCCAATGCGAGCGCCCCCGGTCGGTGCAGCGTAGTCTATGCGGCGCCTGCTCTTTCGGGCCTGCACACAGCCGTGACGACAGCCATTTGAGGAACGAGACATGATTCCCCGCTACAGCCGGCCGGAGATGGCCGAAATTTGGTCGCCCGAGAGCCGCTTTCGCATCTGGTTCGAGATCGAGGCCCATGCCTGCGATGCCATGGCTGAACTGGGCGTGATCCCCAAGGAAGCCGCAGCGGCCATCTGGGAGCGCGGTGCCTTCGAGGTGGAGCGGATCGACGAGATCGAGCGGGAGACCAAGCACGACGTCATCGCTTTCCTCACCAACGTGGCAGAGCATGTCGGCCCCGAGGCACGTTTCCTGCACCAGGGCATGACTTCTTCCGATGTGCTGGACACCTGCCTCGCAGTCCAGCTCATGCGCGCTGCCGACCTGCTACTGGCGGATATGGATCGGCTGCTTGCCGCCCTGAAGTCCCGCGCATTCGAATTCAAGGACACGCTCTGCGTCGGCCGCAGCCATGGCATCCATGCCGAGCCCACCACTTTCGGCCTCAAGCTCGCCGGCCACTACGCCGCCTTTGCCCGCAACCGCGCCCGCCTCGAGGCGGCACGGACTGAAATCGCCACCTGCGCCATCTCCGGCGCGGTTGGCACCTTCGCCAACATCGACCCCTTCGTGGAAAATTATGTGGCGGAGAAGCTAGGACTGACGCCGGAGCCTGTTTCGACTCAGGTCATCCCGCGTGACCGCCACGCAGCCTTTTTCGCCACGCTTGGGATCATAGCCTCCTCCATCGAGAACCTGGCCACGGAGATCCGCCATCTGCAGCGCACCGAGGTGCGCGAGGCTGAGGAATACTTTTCGCCGGGGCAGAAGGGTTCGTCGGCCATGCCGCACAAGCGCAACCCGGTCTTGACCGAGAACCTGACCGGACTTGCCCGCATGGTGCGCTCTGCCGTCGTCCCGGCGATGGAGAACGTGGCGCTCTGGCATGAGCGAGACATCTCCCACTCCTCCGTCGAGCGCATGATCGGGCCAGATGCGACCGTGACCCTCGATTTCGCGCTCAACCGTCTCGCCGGCGTGATGGAAAAGCTTCTGGTCTATCCCGACCAGATGCAGCGCAACCTCGACCGGCTTGGCGGACTGGTGAATTCACAGCGCGTGCTGCTGGCCCTCACCCAGGCTGGCGTCAGCCGCGAGGACGCCTACAGTTTGGTGCAGCGCAATGCCATGAAGGTCTGGCTGGAAGGCAGGGATTTCCGCAAGGAGCTCGAATCCGATCCGGAGGTGGTTCTGGATGCCGCTGCGCTCGATACCTGCTTCGACCCTTCCTACCACACCAAGCGGGTGGACCAGATTTTCGAGCGGGTGTTCAACGTCGGCTGAGATAACGGCGGCTTCCGATAGCGGTCATGCCAGGCGGGAGCCGCCCAGTCTCCGATCAGTCGTCGCGTTGAGTGCGTTCCATACGCTCGTGACGTTCCTGCGCTTCGAGCGATAGGGTTGCGATTGGCCGTGCCTCCAGACGCCCGATGGAGATCGGTTCCATCGTGTCCTCGCAGTAGCCGTAGGTTCCGTCCTCGATCCGTTTCAAGGCGGCATCGATCTTGGAGATCAGCTTGCGCTCCCGATCGCGGGTCCGCAGCTCCAAGGAGCGATCCGATTCCAGTGATGCGCGATCGGCGATATCCGGCTCCGCCAGGCTCTCGCTCTGCAGATGCTCCAGCGTCGTGCCGGACTCCCGCAGCAGCTCAGCTTTCCACTTCAGAAGCTTTTGCCGGAAATGTTCCCGCATGCGCGGGTTCATGAAAGGTTCGCTTTCGGTCGGTCGGTAGTCAGGATCCAGCGTAAGCGTCATTTTACCCTAACCGCAGCCTGCCAAGTTGCGGCGCGAGTATAGTTTTTTTGACTCCCCGAACAAGCCCCGACACGGAAAAGCCGGGACGGCCCATTCCGGGGCCTTCTGGCTCCCCGAAAGTGGCCTTCCCGGCTGCTTTCCAGAACGCGCTGCCCCGACAGAGCGGCAATCAGACGTCGCGCTCGGTCTGTTCCAATGCCGCCTGGGCTGCCGCCAAGCGGGCGATGGGCACGCGGTAGGGCGAGCAGCTGACGTAATCCAGGCCGACATGATGGCAAAAGCGCACCGACTCGGGGTCGCCGCCATGTTCGCCGCAGATGCCGAGCTTGATGTCAGGCCGACTGGCGCGCCCCCGCTCAACACCAATCTTCACTAGTTCCCCGACTCCATCCTGGTCCAGGCTGACGAAGGGGTCGCGGTTCAGGAGACCGCGGGCTTCATAGGTCGGCAGGAAACTGCCGGCGTCGTCGCGGGAAAGACCGAAGGTCGTCTGGGTGAGGTCGTTGGTACCGAAGGAGAAGAACTCCGCCGTTTCCGCAATCTCTGAGGCCCGAAGCGCGGCCCGCGGCAGTTCGATCATGGTGCCGACGAGATAAGCGATCTCGCAGCCGGCCGCCTCCATGGTTTCTTTCGCCACGCGGTCGACGACGTCCTTCAGGATCTCGAACTCGCGCCGCACCGAGACCAGCGGAATCATAACCTCCGGCTCGACCGTATCGCCGGTTTCCTTGTGCACCTGCACCGCCGCCTCGAATATGGCACGGGCCTGCATCTCATAGATTTCGGGATAGGTGATGCCCAGGCGGCAACCGCGATGACCGAGCATCGGATTGCTTTCCTGCAGCTTCAGCATGCGCTGGCGCAGCTTCTCCGGCGAAACGCCAGTGGCCTGGGCCACCTCTCGGATCTCCTGCTCGCCATGGGGCAGGAATTCATGCAGGGGCGGGTCAAGCAGGCGAATGGTAACCGGCAACCCCTTCATGATCTTGAAGATCTCGACGAAGTCCTGGGTCTGCATCGGCTGCAGCTTGGCCAGCGCCTTGCGCCGCCCGTCCTCACTGTCGGCCAAGATCATCTCGCGCACCGCAACGATGCGCTCGGCCTCGAAGAACATGTGCTCGGTGCGGCATAGCCCAATGCCCTCGCATCCGAACTTGATTGCAGTGCGACAGTCGAGAGCAGTCTCGGCATTGGTGCGTACCTTGAGGCGCCGGATGTTGTCCGCCCAGACCATCAGCTTGGCGAAATCGCCGGTCAACTCCGGCTGCACCGTGGGCACCTCGCCCAACATGACCTCGCCGCTGCTGCCGTCCAGGGTGATGACCTCCCCTTCCTTCAACTCGCGTTCGCCGGCGCGCAGCACGCCTGCCTTGTAGTCGATGCGCAGTTCACCAGCCCCGGCGACGCACGCTCGGCCCATGCCGCGAGCGACCACGGCCGCGTGGCTGGTCATGCCGCCGCGGGTGGTGAGGATACCCTGGGCCGCGTGCATGCCGTGGATGTCTTCCGGGCTGGTTTCGATCCGACAGAGGATGACCTTGCGACCTTCAAGGGCCGCGGCCTCGGCCTTGTCGGCAGAAAAGGTAATCTCGCCCGAGGCGGCACCCGGCGAAGCAGGCAAACCGCGACCGATGACGTTGCGCTCGGCCTTGGGGTCCAGCGTCGGATGCAGCAGCTGGTCCAGCGAGAGAGGATCGACACGGCGCACAGCCTCCTGCTGGTCGATCAGGCCCTCATCGACCATGTCGACTGCGATCTTCAGCGCTGCTTTTGCCGTACGCTTGCCGGTGCGCGTCTGCAGCATGTAGAGCGTGCCCGACTGTACGGTGAACTCGATGTCCTGCATCTCGCGGTAATGGGTTTCCAGCAGTTCGCGCACCTTGCAGAGCTGCTGAAACACCTCCGGCATCACCTCTTCCATGGCCGGCAGGTCCGAGCCCTGCTCTTCCCGGCCACGAATGGAGATTGATTGAGGCGTGCGAATGCCGGCCACCACGTCCTCACCCTGGGCATTGACCAGGTACTCGCCGTAGAAGCGGTTCTCGCCAGTGGAGGGGTCGCGGGTAAAGGCCACGCCGGTGGCGCAATCATTGCCCATGTTGCCGAAGACCATGGCCTGGACATTGACCGCCGTGCCCCACTCTTCCGGGATGTGGTGCAGCCGGCGATAGGTCACGGCCCGCTGGTTGGTCCAGGACTGGAAGACAGCGGCAACCGCGCCCCAGAGCTGATCCTGCGGGTCCTGAGGGAAGGGCGCGCCGGTCTCCTCCTCGACGATTGCCTTGTAGCGCTCGATCACCTGGTGCCAGTTATCGGCATCAAGATCGGTGTCCAGGCTGACACCCTTGTCCTCCTTGGCCAGTTCCAGCACCTCCTCGAAGAGGTGATGCTCCACATCAAGGACGACGTTGGCGTACATCTGGATGAAGCGGCGATAGCTGTCATAGGCAAAGCGCGGGTCCTGGCTGCGTGCGGCCAGGCCAGCCACAGTGGTGTCGTTCAGGCCCAAGTTCAGCACGGTGTCCATCATGCCGGGCATGGAAACCCTAGCGCCCGAGCGAACAGAAACCAGCAGCGGGTTTTGGGCGTCCCCGAAGCTGGTGCCCGTCACCGTCTCGACCTTCTCTAGCGCCGCCTTGATCTGGGCATCCAGATCGTCCGGGTAGCTTCCGGTCTTGGTGAAATGCGTGCAGACCTCGGTGGTGATGGTGAAGCCCGGCGGGACAGGCAACCCAATTGAAGCCATTTCGGCCAGATTGGCTCCCTTTCCGCCCAGCAGATTGCGCAGATCTGCCCTGCCCTCGCTATCGCCACCGCCAAAGCCATAGACCCACTTGCTCATAGCCGCCTTTTGCCTCCTCGATTCGCAAACCGGCCTGCTCACCAGGTCGATTACAGCGGGACACTTCCGTTTAGCAACCCTTGGTTAACATGCTCTATTCCGCTGCCCGTCTGAGCACGGAACAGCTGCGTCGCAAGACCGCTCCGCATCAGCCTTCGATGGCTGAGAAATCCGCAACTTGACCCAGAGTGCCGCCAATCTGCGCCAGCAGCGCCAGGCGATTGGCACGCAGGCCTGGATCCTCGGCATTGACCGTCACCTTGTCGAAGAAGCCGTCGACCGGGGCACGCAGCCGCGCCAGCGCGGCCATGGCTGCGGTGAAGTCTTCCCGGGCCAGGGCATCGCGGGCCTGCGCCTCGGCGGTCTGCAGCGCTTTGTGCAGCGCTTGCTCCTCATCCACGACCAAGGCGGAGGCATCGGCCGGTCCCAGGTAGTCGCGGCCATCCTTCTTCGCCTCGATCCGGACGATGTTGGCCGCACGGCGGAAGGCGATCAGGAGATTGGCCCCCTCCTCGCTCTCCAAGAAGCCGGCCAAGGCATCGACCCGCGCCAACAATCGCACGAGATCGTCTTCCCCTCCGAGATTGAACACGGCCGTAACCAGATCGTGGCGCACGCCCTTCTCACGCAGCACCACCTTCATGCGATCGGCAAAGAAGGCGAGTAATGCGTTGACCACGAAGGCAATGCGTCCTTCATCGACCTCGGCAATATCCAGGTTCTTCAGAAGGTTGGTTTCCAGCTCGACCAGGCGCTGCCCGCTGCTGCCTTCCTGCACCAGTCGGTCCAAAGCCTCGATGGGTGCCAGCTGTTCGCGCAGCTTCATCTCGTTGAGGATTGGCGCCACCGCTTCCGCCAGCACCCGGGCAAGCGGCAAACGCAGCCCGTTCTCGACGATCAAGCGGATCACACCAAGCGCAGCACGACGCAGGGCATAGGGATCCTTGGAGCCGGTCGGCGTTTCGCCGATGGCCCAGAAACCGGCCAGGGTATCCAGCTTGTCCGCAAGCGCCACCGCCACGGAAACCGGGGCCGAGGGACAGGCGTCGTTGGGGCCGAGTGGGGCGTAGTGTTCGGCGATGGCGGCGGCGACTTCCTCTGCCTCGCCGTCGTTTGCGGCATAGTAGCGCCCCATCACGCCCTGGAGTTCGGGGAACTCGCCCACCATGCCGGTGGTCAGGTCGGCCTTCGCCAGCATGGCCGCGCGATCTGCAAGCGCCGTATCTGTGCCAAGTTGTGCCGCCAGGCTGCGCGCCAGGACCGCCACACGCAGCACCTTCTCTTCCAGACTGCCGAGCTTGGCATGGAAGACCATCGGCCGCAGCGCGGGGATACGCGTTTCCAGTCGCTGCTTGCGATCCTGATCCCAGAAGAAGGCCGCATCCGCCAGCCGCGCCCGCAGCACCCGCTCATTGCCGGCCACGATGGTGGCCGCAAGTTCGGAGTCTGCCGGTGCCTCCAGATTGGCAACGACCAAGAAACGATCTGCCAGGCGGCCATCGGGCTTCATCAGGGAAAAATAGCGCTGATGACTGCGCATGGAGGTGACGAGAACCTCCGGCGGCAGGGTCATGAGCTCCGTCGCAATCCGGCCCATGAGCACACAGGGCCATTCCACCAGACCCGTGACCTCATCGATCAACCCGCTGTCGGGCCGCACCGCCAAGCCGGCCGCATGGGCCAGGGCCGAACACTGCTCCACGATCGACTTCCGCCGTTCATCGAAGTCGGGAATGACAAAGGCCTGCTTCAGACTCTCGACATAGCCCTCATGGTCGCGCACCAGGAAGGAGTCCGGGGCGAGAAAGCGATGGCCGACCGTACCGTCGGTGAAAGCAAGGCGGCGCTCTCCCCCCAGATCCAGACCGCCCTGCAGCGCTTCGCCATCGAAGACCGCCAGGATGTTCTGCATGGGCCGCACCCAGCGGAACTCCCCTTCCGCCCAGCGCATGGACTTCGGCCAGCCGAGCGCGCGGATCACGTCGACCAGTACCTCCGGCAGCACGCTGCGGGTGGCACGCCCCTGAACGTGACGGACAGCGAAATAGAACCGCCCCTTGGGCGTGTCGCGCAGCTCCGCCTCATCGAGAGAGGAAAGCCCGGCACCCTTCACGAAGCCCTGCAGTGCTTTCTCCGGCGCGCCCTCTTTGGGTCCCTTGCGCTCCTCAGTCACATCCGGCTGCCGCTCGGGCAGGCCGGCCACGTGCAGGGTCAGCCGGCGCGGCGTCACGAGGCTGCCCAGGCTTTCGTACTGCAATCCGGCCGCCTGCAGCTTCTCGCCCGCGATGCGCTCAAGATCAGCCACTGCGCGTTGCTGCATACGGGCCGGGATTTCCTCGCTTAGGATCTCGAAGAGCAACTCAGGCACTGGCCGTCTCCCCCTGCGCCGCACTGACCGCCACCCAGGTTTCGCAGCACCCCTTGGCCAGCGCCCGAACCCGGCCGATGTAGGCCTGTCGCTCGGTGACAGAGATCACGCCCCGCGCGTCAAGAAGATTGAAGAGATGGCTGGCTTTCAGACAGTTGTCATAGGCTGGCAGCGGCAAGCGCTGCTCCAGCAGCAAGGCGCATTCTCGCTCCGCATCCTCGAAGTGCCGGAACAGCCGCTGTGTATCGGCGTGCTCGAAGTTGAAGGCGGAGAACTCGCGCTCGGCCTGCAGGAAGACATCGCCGTAGCATTTGCCTCCCTTCTCTGTCGGCACTCCGTCCCAGTCGAGGTCGTAGACTCGATCCACACCCTGGACGTACATGACCAGCCGCTCGATCCCGTAGGTCAGTTCGACCGGAACAGGGTTGCAGTCGATCCCGCCAACCTGCTGGAAGTAGGTGAACTGGGTCACCTCCATCCCGTCGCACCAGACCTCCCAGCCTAGGCCCCAGGCGCCCAAAGTCGGGCTTTCCCAGTCGTCCTCGACGAAGCGGATGTCGTGCGCCAGGGGGTCGATACCAATCGCCCTGAGTGAGCCGAGATAGAGTTCCTGAATGTCCGACGGCGACGGCTTCATCAGCACCTGAAACTGGTAATAGTGCTGCAGCCGGTTCGGATTCTCGCCGTAGCGCCCATCGGTGGGACGGCGCGACGGCTGGACATAGGCGCAGTTCCAGTGATGGTCGGGCCCCAGCGCCCGGAGCGTCGTCGCCGGATGGAAGGTTCCGGCTCCCACTTCCATGTCATAGGGCTGCAGGATGGCGCAGCCTTTGTCGGCCCAATAGCTCTGCAACTTCAGTATGATGGACTGGAAGCAGCTATCCTTGTCTGCGTGTCGCTTGGGCATAAGGCCGTGATTCTTGTTGCAGTGCGGGAAAAGACGTTGCCGACCCTAAAACCCGGGCTGAGGATAATCAAGCGGCGCTGAGCGGTGGAAACGACAGCAGGACAAGCACTTTGCGCTCAGTAGGGGCAATCGGGCCGACCGCAGTTGCTGGGATTGGTTGCAGGCACATAAGCGCGGCATGCCGGACAGGCGACCATTTCCTCAGCATCCGGAACCGCCGCGCGGGGCGCCCTCCCCTTATTGGCTTTCGGGCCGCGGCCCTGCTGCTTGGCCTGCACCTTGCGGGCGGCATCGAGCTTGCCGACGAATCTGAAGCCGTACCAGACTGCCAGAATGATTCCGGCGAGTACCAGCAGCTTCGTCAGGGAGGGGAGACCGAACATGGCATTCTTCTAGGCGGCAGGGCCGCACCCGGTCAAGCGAAGCCGCAGCGCACTCATGCCATGGCCACCAGGACGCGGCGGGCGCCGGTGAAGGGCTTGCGTCCATGCATGGTGAGCAGGTTGTCGAGCAGCATGATGTCGCCGGCGCGCCAGGGAAACAGCACTTCGCAGCCGCGGGAGACCTCGCGCACCACCTCGAGGTCGGCCGGGTCGATCTCGCCCCCGTCGCCGTAGGTCGCATGATTGCCCAGAGTCGCCTCGCCGGCAGTGCGCGGATCGAAGCGCAGGTCGTCCTGGCGGCCGATGGCCACCTTGACGCTATCGAAAGCCCGATGCCATTGGTCCGCCTGATTGTACCAGCAGGTCTCGCCGGTCACGGGATGTACCCGCACCGCAGCATGGCGGGCGCGGGTCCGCAGCCCAAACGTCGTCCACTCGAAATCCATGCCCGCCTCGCGCAGATAGCACTCGGCTGCCGCCCGGTCATTGGTTTCGAAGGTTTCCTGCCAGCTCTTGCCCACACCGGGCTCGCCCTCTGCATCCCAGAGGTGCTGGTGATAGATCACCCCCCGCTCCTCGAAAGCCTCTCGAATCGGCGCCGGCAGGGAACGATAGATCGCCCTGCCATCGGCAATCTGGGTCTCGCCGCCGGTCTCGGCCGGTATCAGGCAGCAGAAGAACACGCGCTCCGGTGACCAGCCCGCATAGGACAGCTCGTTGTGCAGCAGCACCTCCAGATGGCTCGGGTACTCCGTGGAAGTGTAGACCTGTTCGCCCACGGCGCTGCGTGGCGAATCGCCGCCTGCGTAGCCTTTCAGATCCGGGCGAATGGCCCGACACACGGCACGAAAATCCTGCACAGTCTCGATCGCAAAGCCGCGGAGCAGCAGCGCGCCACTGCGGCTAACCAGAGCATCCAAGGCCGCTGCGTTTGCTTCCGCCCAGGCAACAGCTCCCTCCGGCGAGGTCGACGTTTCAGCAGTCACGACGGGGACCAGTGGCATAGGCGAGCCGGCAAGCAGGGGTTGGGCGTCCATCACGGTCCTTCCAGATAAGCGCAGTGAATCACATCGCCGGAGCCTATCGGCGCCGCTGGCGCCTAAGCAAGCTGCGCTGAGGCCTGCGATGCTTTCTGGTCGGCTGGGTGGTCAGCACCCGGGTCCGGGGGCACGACCAGGCCGCCCGAAATCACCATCTTCAAGCCTTCCTCGATGCTCATGGCCAAGGGGACCGTGTCGTCGCGCGGCACGAACATGAGGAAACCGGAGGTCGGATTGGGCGTGGTGGGCAGAAAGACGTTCACGACCTCCTTTTCAGTCAACTCCTGGACCTGCCCCTCGGTCTTGCCGGTCACCAGCCCAATGGCCCAGCAGTCCTTGCGGGGATACTGAAAAAGCACGCAGGAGCGAAAGGCATCGGACCGGCTGGCCAGGATCGTCTCCACGATCTGCTTCAAGGCGCTGTAAATCGAGCCCAGAATAGGCAGGCGGCTGAACAGCCACGCCGAGGTGCGCAGGAGCCAGCGGCCGAGGATCCCGGCAGCCAGCATGCCGATCAGGGTGAGTGCGATCACCGCCACCACCACGCCCACGCCGGGCACGCCGACACTCGGCAGCGTGACAGGGATGTAGGTTTCAGGACGCCAGGCATCCGGCAAGAGAGGCTTCACGCGCGAATCGACGAAGGAGATGAACTGGGCGATGAGCCAGAAGGTAATCGCCACTGGTGCGGTCACCAGGATACCGGCGAGCAGATAGTTGCGCAGGCGGCGCATCAGGCTGAGCCGCGGCGGCGCGGCCGGTGGCACTGCTTCCGTCTCAACTGATTCGACAGGTCGCGCTGCCAATTGCTCCGGTGTGACGATGCCGCCGGACACCACAAGTTTCAGCCCCTCCTCCACTGTCAGGTCGAGGGGGCGCACCGTCTCCCGCGGCACGAAGAGCAGGAACCCCGTGGTGGGGTTGGGCACCGCCGGCATGAAGAGAGACACCGTCTCGCCCGGCAGCAGGCGCTGCACCTCGCCCTTGGTCTGGGAGGTGACAAAGGCCACGACCCAGACACCGCGGTAGGGATACTCGACCAGCACCACCTCACGGAAAGCGCGTGAGCGATCGGCCAGGATGGTCTCAAAAACCTGCTTCACGGCGCTGTAGATGGAGCGCACGACAGGAACGCGCGCCAGCAGGCGTTCGCCCACATGCATGAACCAGCGGCCAAGAAGCCCGGCCGTGAACATGCCAATGGCAATCAGCCCCGCCAGCACCAGCAGCAAACCCAACCCCGGCACGGAAAAGGGCAGGTAGTTCTCAGGATCCCAGGGTTCCGGGATGAGCGGCCTCACGCGATTGTCGACAAAATCGATGACTGCCCACGCGATCCAGATCGTGATCCCGATCGGGGCTGTCACCAGCACGCCGGTGAGAAACCAGTTACGCAGGCGTCCGAACAATCCGGGCCGCAGTTCCAGCTTTGAGAGGGGATCGTCGTGGCCGCTCCGAGGATCGGGCGGCGGAGGGGACGGGCGTTTGGCACTCACGTTACGGCATCCAGGTTCCGGAGGCCTTCTAACATGGGTGTGCTATGAGGAGTACACCAGAGACCGTTGCTGCACCGAACACGGTGGCCCCAGAAAGCAAAAAACCCCTCGCGAGAGGGGTTTGGTGCGGCTGAGTGGACTCGAACCACCACGGTGTCTCCACCACAGGTACCTGAAACCTGCGCGTCTACCAATTCCGCCACAGCCGCAGCGTCTTTGCTGGGGACCCGGTGAAACCGGGCGGTAGTCCCCTGTTCTTCGCCATCCCGCCGGTGTCTGTCAAACCCTTTTCGCAGCCCGCTATCGTGCCTGCGAATGGTGCGGCTGAGAGGACTTGAACCTCCACGGGGTCTCCCCCACAGCGCCCTCAACGCTGCGCGTCTACCAATTCCGCCACAGCCGCATAGGTTTGCAACAACGGGCCACAAGCGGCCCGGTACACCGTCCGGGCGACCCGAACGAGCGACTATCTAGCGACCTTGAAAGCACAGCACAAGACCTCTTTGTTTTACCCTACTGGTTTTGCGCTGAGGGCACTGTTAGCCTGCTAATCATGCGCACTTTCCTCATCATCGCATTCCTGGGCGCCTTCCTGCTGGGAGCGCTTTTCATCGGCGTTAAGGCCTGGAGTGGACTGGCCGGTGTCGACATGCCCTGGCAGGGATGGTTGGCGCTGATTGGCGGTTCGGTGCTGACGCTGGCGCTTGGCATCGGCTTGATGGCGCTGATGTTCTACTCCGCGCGCCACGGGCATGACGACACGCACCACGAACAGGGCGTCCACCGCGAGCCGGACCCGCATCAGCCGGGCGCGCCCGATGCCCCAGGTGCACCCGAAGACGCGGCCGACGACAGGGGCAGCAGCGAATCC
Source organism: Aquibaculum arenosum (assembly GCF_029222965.1). Taxonomy (GTDB): domain Bacteria; phylum Pseudomonadota; class Alphaproteobacteria; order Kiloniellales; family DSM-21159; genus Aquibaculum; species Aquibaculum arenosum. The sequence continues at coordinate 246,791 of NZ_JARHUD010000002.1, forward strand.
CGCGGTTCTCACCGCTGAGTTTTCCCTGAACAGGTCTACTTTTTGCAGGTCGCGCTGCGCAGTTGAGCCGCCTATGCTGTTCGCCTGGGGCATCCACGCGAGGAACAGAGCATGTTCAACGAATTCAAGGCCTTCATTTCCCGCGGCAACGTAATCGATCTTGCTGTGGGCATCATCCTGGGCACGGCCTTCACGGCGATCGTCAATTCCCTGGTTACCGACATCCTCATGCCGCCCATCGGCCTGCTGCTGGGCGGAGTGGATTTCTCCAGCATTTTCATCACGCTGTCCGGCGGCGAGTACACCTCACTGGCCGAGGCGACCGAGGCCGGTGCCGCCACGCTTAACATCGGCGTGTTCATCAACACGGTGATCAATTTCCTGATCATCGCCCTGGCGGTCTTCGTCCTGGTCAAGCAGGTAAACCGCCTCTATCGCCGCGAAGCGGAGCAGCCTTCGGCGCCGCCGGCACCGCCACGCCAGGAAGTGCTGCTAGAAGAAATTCGTGACCTGCTGGCACAGCAGCGTCGGGAATGATCTGCCCGCCGAGACGCCATCGCCCCGGCGGGCGTTGAACAGCCCTAACGGGACCCCTGCGCGTGCTTGCGCACGAAAGCGCCGATCGCCGGCTTGATCTCTTCGCGCCAACGGCGACCGTTGAAGATGCCGTAGTGGCCGACAGAGGGCTGCAGATGGTTGGCGCGCATGCTTTTCGGCAGGCTTGCGCAGAGATCGTGCGCCGCAAGGGTTTGCCCCGGCGCAGAGATGTCATCCATCTCCCCCTCGACGGTCATGAGTGCCGTGTGGCGGATGGCCTCGGGGCGTACTGTCAATCCGCGCCAGGTCATCTGTCCGCGCGCCAAGACTTGGCGCTGGAAGACCTGGTCCACCGTCTGCAGGTAATAGTCCGCCGGCACGTCCATCACCGCCAGATATTCATCATAAAAGCGCCGGTGCGCCTCCACGGAGTCCCCGTCCCCCTGCACCAGATGGCGGAACATCTTGACGTGCGACTCGAAGTGTCGAGCCGGGTTCATGGATATGAAACCGCCGAGCTGCAGAAAGCCGGGATAGACCTCACGCCCTGCGCCTGGATAGTAAGCTGGGACCTGGGCGATCAGCGACTGCTGGAACCATGACAGCGGGCGCGACTCGGCAAAGCGCGTGACCTGAGTCGGCGCCGCCCGTATATCCACCGGGCCGCCCATCAGGATCATCGAACGTGGCTGCGCCGCGTCGCCGGCCTGAGCCAGCAGCGCCACGCTGGCCAAGACCAAGGGCGCCGGCTGGCACACCGCCATCACATGCACATCGGGGCCCAGATGGCGGATGTAGCGCAGCACCTCGTCAATGTAGTTCTCGATGCCGAAAGGCCCCGCGTCGGCGGGAACCTCGCGCGCGTCCTTCCAATCGGTAATCCAAACTTCGTGATCGGGCAGCAGTGCCTGGACGGTCCCGCGCAGCAGCGTCGCGTAATGTCCGGACAGTGGGGCAACCAGCAGAATGCGCGGATCCTTGCGTTCCGCACAGCCCTGGCGCTTGAAGTGCAGCAGGGTGCAGTAGGGACGATCCAGTTCGGTTTCGAGACTGACCGCAACCTCGCGACCCTCGACCTCGGTGCGATCGATGCCCCAGGCCGGGCGCTCGCGCTGTCGCGTGGCATGGTCGAAGACCTCCAACCCTGCCTTCAGGCTGCGTCCTGCATGGGTATGCGTGGCGGGAAAAAGGGGATTGCTCAACAGACCCTGGGTCATGTTGCCCAGCATGCGCCAGGGCATCAGGGCTGTGTGCTGAAACTCATAGATCTGATAAAGCATCCGCTCATCCGAACTGTTGATCCTTTAAATCGGCAGCAGAGCACCGCCGACTCTCGTGCGCTTGAGTCGCAGGACGTGAAAGAGTGAACGGGACGTCAGGGAAAGCAAGCGGTCACTTGGTAAGAATTGTTGTTCTTAGCCCCAGGGCGTATTGCATGTTGGATCAATCGGGCCCGGCAGGCGAGAGAAAATTCCAATCGGTGCCGGCATAGGTGAAGTGCGAGGAGAGCGAGAGAGTGAGTTCAGTAGCACCGGAACAGCGTGAGGCCTACCGGCATTTCCGGTCCATCCCAACCCGCTGGATGGACAACGACGTTTACGGACACGTCAACAACGTGACCTATTACAGCTACTTCGATACGCTGATCAGCGGCTATCTCATCGAGGTCGGCGGCCTGGATATCCAGCAGGATCCCGTCATCGGCATCACGCCCGAGACCTTCTGCCAGTTCCGCAAATCTCTGACCTTCCCAGATGTCATAGAGGCCGGTCTAGCCGTCGAGCGCCTGGGGCGGAGTTCGGTGAAGTACCTCGTCGGTCTGTTCCGCAAGGGGGACGAAAGCCCGGCGGCGCTCGGCCACTTCGTGCATGTCTTCGTCGAGCGTGAGTCCATGCGCCCGACCGCCATGCCCGACAAGATTCGCCAGGCCCTGGCGCCCCTGGTCATCGAGCGCTGGGAGACCTGAAGACGCTGGGACCGGATCGCGTTCGCTTCCTTCGTAACGCCGATCCGGCAACCCAGTCCGGTCTACAATCGGTCCGCTTCCTTGCGGAGCAGCCGTGCTGCTTCCCGGCGGATCTCAGGCGAAACCCCGAAAGCGAAGCCAGCAATCACCGCCACGGTCAGCGGTGACCAGGTGCCTCCAGCCATCAAATCCCGTGCCAGTTGGCTGGGGTCTCCTGCGCCAGGGCGCGCCGCTTTGGAAGTTGTGGAAGCTGAGCGCGCTTTTGACGCAGGCTTGGCCGGGCTGCGCAAGAGCGCAATCGCCACCAGGCCCATCACCCCAGCACCCACCAGCAGGATGCCTGCCGTGATCGCCGCAGCGCCTTCCGGCGAAAAGCTGCCCTCGAGCAGGCGGTGCAGCGCGGCGATGCCAAAACCCATCGCAGCGAAGGCCAGCAGCAGCGCGAGCAGCAGAAAGAAGGATGCGATCGCCGCGCGCCGCAGACTGGCGCGCAAGCGATCGACGATCCTGCTCATCATCGGTTAGTTCCGATCCAGCAGCTTGCCGAGTAGCAGCCCCACACCGAATGCGGCGGCGAGGCTGGCCAGCGGATGGCGCTCGACCTGTCGCTCCACGCTCTCGATCGAGGCCTGGCCGCCGGAGACTGCGCGGCCGTAGAGTTCGTCGAGTTCGGCGCGCAGGCGGGTCAGCTCGGCCTGCGCCTCTTCCGAGGCCGCGGATGCACCGGTCTTCGCCGTACGGCTCAGCTGTTCCGTCAGCTTCTTCACGTCTTCACGCAATGTATCTAGATCGCCGCGGAGTGTGTTAAGTTCCTTGTCTACAGCTTCGTTGGCCATGTGAATTCTCCTCCTGGGTTTAGCGGTCACGTTAGATGGCTGCGAGCGGCGCAGCAACAGCGACAAAGTCGCTCACCAGTGCAATCAAAAACAGCACCAGGAACACAAAGAATAACACCTTCGCGATCCCGGCCGCTGCCGAAGCGATCCCCCCGAAGCCGAAGACCGCAGCGATCAAAGCGACGACAAGGAATACAAGCGCATAGTAAAGCATCGGTTCCCCCTTGCTGAGTGATCAAACGCCCGACCCCGCGCCGGTTGCAGCGCGACTTGGTCGAAGCATCGTCACCTAAAAGTGGGAAAGGCCTTGCCGCAAAACAACCGCCATCGCTGTGCCAAGCTTGAGGCGAAACAGGGGCATAAGGCGTTATCTATTTGAGTTTTATGCCATTTATATTCGGTGGCGCGGTAACCTGTAAGGCAGCCCCCGGCTTGGCGCCCAGAAAGCAGCAACAGCCGCAAAGGCACGCGCTGCATGTTCTTCGGTAATAGTCAGGCGCCCGCCTTCGTCCCCATCACCAAAGGGATCCATAGGGCTGAAATAATCAGGGTAGCGGTCGCGCAAGCTGCGGCGCGCAGCGAGCGTGGCATCGTCGATGGTTTCCGCGACCGTCGACAGCTCCTCCAACCCATCCCACACAGAGTCAGGGAGGTCCGCGTCCAGTTCCTCCAGAAGCACACGCCGCACCAGGGCGACCAGTTCGGCCCCGCGCACAGCACGACGCTGAGCGCTCCAGAGTTCGGGATCGCGCCCCAGCCTGGTCAGCTGATCGCGCAGCAGATCCTCGCAGTGCCCGACCCATTCGCGGTACTCCACCACGATTGCCCGTCGCAGCATCCCGTCGAGCAGCACCGCCACGTACCAGTCGGTCTCCGCCTCTAAGCTTGGATCCGCCTCGCCAACGGCTGCCTCAACGCGCGCCACAGCGGCCTGCAGCAGCGCTTCGCGGCGGCGCACCTCCGCATGGCGTGTTTGCGGCTGCTCGTCGTCCATATCGAAAGAGATCAGGCTCATACCGCATGGAAGGCTAGCGCAAGTCCGCGCGTTCGCCTAGTTCTGATCAACTGTCACACAAGCAAGCGGCTCAGGGCAGCCCGATAGCCCTCCGCCACGGCATCGCGAAGGGGGTGGCGGCCTTCACGCACGACCCAGCGGCCCCCGACCGCAACATCACGCACCGGCAAGGGAAATCCGCCAAAGACCGCCGCGTCGAGCAAAGCATCGCCCTCGCGATTCCACAGCGCCGGGGCAGTGCCGTCCAGAATCAGGAAATCCGCGCGCCGGCCCGGGGCCAGAGCGCCAATCGGGCGACCGCAAGCCTGGCTTCCGCCGGCCAGGGCCTGGCGATAGAGGCTACCACCCAGAGACCCGCCCGCGGCCGGGCGCAAAAGGTTGCGCCGCTGATGCGCCAAGCGCTGCCCGTACTCCAGCAGCCGGAGTTCTTCCCAGGGGCTGACGGAAATGTGGCTGTCGGAGCCGATGCCCCACGTACCCCCGGATCGCTGATAATCGAGCGCCGGAAAGAGTCCGTCGCCCAAATTGGCCTCGGTTGTGGGGCAGAGGCCGGCGACGGCGCCGCTTGCAGCCAGATCGCGGCATTCTCCGGCGTCGATGTGCGTGGCATGCACCAGGCACCAGCGCCGATCCACCTCGAAGCGATCCAAGAGCCAGCGCACCGGCCGCTGGCCCGACCAGAGCAGGCAGTCACGCACTTCCTGAAGCTGTTCCGCCACATGAATGTGGATCGGTGCCCCCGTGTCGAGGCGGTTCAGCGACTCCACCGCCTCGCGCAGTTGTCCTTCGGTCACTGCCCGCAGGGAGTGGGGCGCAATTCCGGTGGCCCGATTGGGGTCCCTCGCCCCATCCTCATACAGCACTTCAACAATCTTCTGAAAGTTGTCGATATCATTAATGAAACGCCGCTGCGCGTCGCCCGGCGGCTGATTACCAAAGCCACCCTGCGCATAGAGCACCGGCAGCAAGGTCAGGCCCATGCCCGTCTCACTGGCCGCCGCCACCACCCGTCGCCCCATCTCCGCTGGATCGGCGTAAGGGCGTCCGTTGGGTGCGTGATGGAGATAGTGAAACTCGGCAGCCGCGGTGTAGCCCGCCTCCAGCATCTCGACATAGAGCTGCGAAGCGATGGCCTGAGCTTCTTCCGGCCCCAAGCGGTCGACGAAGCGGTACATGACCTCTCGCCAGGTCCAGAAGGAGTCCTCCGGCGCACTGGCATGCTCCGCCAGTCCGGCCATGGCGCGCTGGAAGGCATGGCCGTGCAGATTAGGCATTCCGGGCAGCAGAGGACCGGCAGCCCGCTCCGCATCGCCTGGCGCGACACCGGCCTCGATGCGCTGGATCCAACCGGCCTCGTCGATCTCGATCAGCACATCGTTCGCCCAACCCTCCGCCAGCATGGCCGACGGCGCGTAAAGACGGGTTAGGGTGGGAAAAAGGGCGCTCATGAGGCTATCTCTTGCAATGCAGGGGCGGGCCCGAAAGCATAGCCTGCCGATGAATGAGGAGACCAGAGCGACATGCCTGCGTGGGATCTGCTGATCACGAATGCCCGTCTCGCCACCATGGAGAAGGGCGCCGCTCCCTATGGCGCGATCGAACCCGGTGCCTTGGCCGTCGCACAGGGTCGGATCGTCTGGTTGGGGCCCCAGGCTGAATTGCCGCGCGGCGAGGCTGCTGAGTTCTACGACGCGGAAGGTCGTTGGGTAACCCCGGGGCTCGTCGACTGCCACACCCATCTGGTCTATGGCGGCGATCGAGCAGCGGAGTTTGAGTTGCGCCTGCAGGGCGCGAGCTATGAGGAGATCGCGCGCGCCGGCGGCGGCATCCTCTCAACCGTCACCGCCACCCGTGCCGCCACCGAAGACGAGCTGCTCTCTGGCGCCCTGCCCCGCGCCCGCGCGCTGCTGCGCGAAGGCGTCACCACCATCGAAATTAAATCGGGTTACGGACTCGAGCTCAACCAGGAACTTAAGCAGCTGCGGGTCGCCCGGCGGCTACAGGAGCAACTGCCGCTGAGCGTGCGCACCACCTTCCTGGGCGCCCATGCCGTTCCGCCCGAGTACAAGGGCCGCAGCGAAGACTATCTCCAGAGCGTGTTGGCCATGCTCCCGGAAGTCGCCGCTTCCGGGCTCGCCGACGCGCTGGACGCCTTCTGCGAGACCATTGCCTTCACCCCGGAGCAGACCGAGCGCCTCTTCACGGCGGCGCGCGACGCCGGCCTGCCGGTCAAGCTGCATGCGGACCAGCTCTCCAACTCGCAAGGCGCGGCGCTGGCCGCGCGCTTCGGCGCGCTGTCGGCTGATCATCTGGAGCACACCAATGAGGAGGGCGCCGCAGCCATGGCAGCCGCCGGTACGGTGGCGGTCCTGCTGCCCGGCGCTTTCTATTTTCTGCGCGAGACCAAGCTGCCGCCCATGGAGGCCTTTCGCCGGCATGGCGTGGGAATGGCACTGGCCAGCGACTGCAATCCCGGCAGCTCGCCGGTGACATCGCTGCTGCTGATGCTGTCCATGGGCTGCACCTATTTCCGCATGACGCCGGAAGAAGCGCTGGCCGGGGTTACGCGCGAAGGTGCCCGGGCCCTGGGCCTGGGCGAAAGCCACGGCACCCTGTCCGTGGGCAAGGTGGCGGATCTGGCGGTCTGGGACATCGTGCGGCCGGCTGAACTCGCCTACCGCGTCGGCTTCAATCCGCTTCACCGCTGCTACAAGGAAGGGCGCGCCGTCGAACTCACCTGAGGCTCAGGGCCTCAAGAAACAGGGGCGTTAGCCGACTGCTTCAAGCGCACCAAGCCCCGCCTCGACCATCCGGCGCAGGACCGGTCGGATTCCTGCCGCAAGATCATCGCGGAAGGCAAAGGGCGGCGCCTCGTCCATGTAGGTCGCCCAGGAGAGCTCAAGCTGGACCGCGTGAAGGCCCTGCTCGGGCTGGCCATAGTGTCGGGTGATGTAGCCACCCTTGAAGCGACCGTCGACAACGTGGCCGTACTCTGGGTCTCGGGCCACCTCGGCCACAGCGTCGATCACTGATGGCGCGGCCGTCACCCCACCACCACTGCCGATGTTGAGATCGGGAAGCTGGCCCTCAAAGAAGCGCGGCACGCGGCTGCAGATGGAGTGAGCATCCCAGAGCAGCACACGCCCGTGTTCAGCTTGCAGCGCGGCAAGACAGGCGGCCAGTCTGTCATGATAGGGCTGCCAGTAGAGCCGGCGCCGCTCGGCCACCTCGTTCTCATCCGGCGCCTGCCCAGGGCGATAGAGCGGCGCATTGGCAAAACTGGTTGTCGGACAGAGCTCAGTATTGCTGGCGCCGGGATAGAGCGGCCGGCCTTCCGGGTGACGGTTCAAGTCGATCACGTAGCGCGAGTGGGTGGCGGTCAGGATGTTGGCGCCCAGGTCGTCCAGAAAGTCGTAGAGCTGGTCCACATGCCAATCGGTGTCGGGCAGCGTAAGCGCATCCGCGGTCATGCGCGCGGCGATCTGCTCGGGCACGTGGGTTCCCACGTGCGGCATCGACACCAGCAGCGGCGCCGGACCGGCTTTGAAGCGAAAGGCTTCCATCACAGTTCTCCGAGATCAGATTCACGGCCCGCCTGGGTGCCCGGGCCACCCGGAAGTTAGCAGACTGGCGCGCTGTCGCCGACTTGTCTATACAAGCTGCTGGAGGTTGCCATTGGCTGAAGCGCTGCGCAACAAGGATGGCATGGAGGAGCCCCGCTACCGACAGGTGGCGGAGCACGTGCGCGCCCGTATCGCCGAAGGCACATGGCCGCCCGGCGCCAAGGTGCCTTCGGAGAATGAGCTGACACGCAGTCTCGGTGTCTCCCGCATGACCGCGAACCGCGCCTTGCGCGAACTGGCAGCCGAAGGGGTGCTTGAGCGGGTGCAGGGTTTGGGCACCTTCGTCGCCGCCCCCAAGCCGCAGTCGGAACTGCTGCGCATCCGCAACATACGCGAAGAGATCGAGGAGCGCGGCCACACGCACAGTTGCCAGGTGCTGCTGCTTGAAGACTGCAAGGTCGAAGGCGAACTGGCTGCAGCTCTTGGACTTTCTCCGGAATCGCACGCATTCCATTCGAGGCTGTTGCATCTGGAAAGCGACGTTCCCGCCGCCCTGGAAGAACGCTGGGTCAATCCGGCTTTCGCCTCGGACTACGATCGCCAGGACTTCACGCGTATCACACCCAACGAGTATCTGACCGGCCTGGGCCAGATCGAAGCGGCAGAGCACGTCATCGAGGCAGTGCGCCCGCGCGCCGAGATTCGCCGTCGGCTTGCGCTCAAGGCCGATGATCCTTGCCTGCTGCTCACGCGGCGCACCTGGTCGGGCGGCATGATCGCCAGCCGCGCCCGTTTCTTCTATCCCGGCCCACGCTACCGCCTTGCGGGCCGGCAGCTTTTCACCGCTTCTGCCAACGCCGGAGGTTCGTCATGACCAGCCATCCCCGCCTCGACAATGCCCGCAAGATCAAGTCGCCGCGGGGCACCGAGATCAGCGCCAAATCCTGGCTCACCGAAGCGCCCCTGCGCATGCTGATGAACAACCTGGATCAGGAGGTGGCCGAACGCCCGGAGGAGTTGGTTGTCTACGGCGGCATCGGCCGGGCGGCGCGGGACTGGAAGTCCTTTGATCGCATGGTGGCCTGCCTGCGCGACTTGGAGTCGGACGAGACACTGTTGGTCCAGTCTGGCAAGCCGGTGGGCGTCTTCCGCACCCACAAGGACGCGCCGCGGGTGCTGATCGCCAACTCCAACCTGGTGCCACACTGGGCCACCTGGGAGCACTTCAACAGCCTCGATAAGGTTGGGCTGATGATGTACGGCCAGATGACCGCCGGTTCCTGGATCTACATCGGCAGCCAAGGCATCGTACAGGGCACCTATGAGACGTTTGTCGAGGTGGGCCGACGCCACTACGGCGGCGACCTCAAGGGCAAGTGGATCCTCACCGGTGGCCTGGGCGGCATGGGCGGTGCACAGCCTCTGGCAGCCACCATGGCCGGCGCCTCGATGCTCGCCGTGGAATGCCAGCCGAGCCGAATCGAAAAGCGTTTGGAAACCGGATACCTGGACCGCTCTTCTCAGGATCTGGATGAGGCACTGGCCATCATTCATGACGCCTGCGCCAAGGGCGAGGCCGTGTCAGTCGGCCTGCTGGGCAACGCGGCCGAGGTCTTTCCGGAACTGGTGAAGCGCGGTGTGCGACCTGACGCCGTCACCGACCAGACCAGCGCGCACGATCCGCTGAACGGCTACCTGCCCGCCGGCTGGTCTCTCGACGAGTGGGAGCAGCGCCGCAACAGTGACTCGGAGGGGACGGTACAGGCGGCTAAGGAATCCATGAAGGTGCAGGTCCGGGCCATGCTGGCCTTCCATCGCAGCGGCGTGCCCACCCTCGACTATGGCAACAACATCCGCCAGATGGCCAAGGAGATGGGCGAGGCCGACGCCTTCGCCTTCCCGGGCTTCGTGCCGGCCTACATCCGCCCGCTTTTCTGCCGCGGCATCGGGCCCTTCCGCTGGGCCGCGCTCTCGGGCGACCCGGAAGACATCTATCGCACCGACCAGAAGGTGAAGGAGCTGATCCCCGACGATCCTCACCTGCACAACTGGCTCGACATGGCGCGCGAGCGCATCCACTTCCAGGGTCTGCCCGCGCGCATCTGCTGGGTCGGCCTGGGCCAACGCCATCGTTTGGGACTCGCCTTCAACGAGATGGTGGCCAAGGGCGAGCTGAAAGCACCCATCGTCATCGGGCGCGATCATCTCGACAGCGGCTCCGTCGCTAGTCCGAACCGCGAGACGGAGGCCATGCGCGACGGCTCCGATGCGGTGTCCGACTGGCCCCTGCTGAACGCCCTGCTCAACACCGCCAGCGGCGCCACCTGGGTTTCCCTGCACCACGGCGGCGGTGTCGGCATGGGCTTCAGCCAGCACGCCGGCATGGTCGTGGTCTGCGACGGCACGGAAGATGCGGCGCGGCGCCTGGAACGCGTGCTTTGGAACGACCCGGCAACCGGCGTGATGCGCCATGCCGACGCGGGCTATGAGGAGGCCCTCGACTGCGCCCGCGAGCAGGGCTTGAACCTGCCGATGCTGGACGACTGATCCGAACCGCGCCCAGCAGGCGAGCAAGCGATGTCGGAGGAGCAGAAGCGCTGGCAGGGCTATTATCGTGCGGTGGAGGGGCGTCCGCCGCGCCCCACTCTGCTGCGCGCATTGGAGACATTTGCGCGGGAGAGCGTGGCGCCGGGGCAGGCCATCGACCTTGGTGCTGGTACCGGCCGCGACAGCCTGGAACTGCTCCGCCGGGGATGGCAGGTCTTGGCCATTGATGGGCAGGCAGACGCACTCGCGACACTCGAAAGCAAGGCTCCGGCCGGCAGCCGCCTGGAAACACGCGCCTGTCGCTTCCAGGATCTGGATGCCCTTCCGCCCTGCCGTCTGATCAATGCCAGCTTTTCCTTGCCCTTCTGTCCTCCTGCCGCCTTTCCCCAGCTCTGGCGACTCATCGGGGACAGCCTCAGTCCAGGCGGACGCTTTGCCGGCCAGTTGCTGGGACCGGGCGACGACTGGGCCGCCTCGGGCGGCGTGACCAGTCTGGACCGGCAGGCGCTGGACCGGCTGCTCTCGGGCTGGTCGGTGGAGCTATGCGAAGAGGAGGAAAGCGACAGCACAACCGCCAAAGGGGTGAGAAAGCACTGGCACCTCTACCACCTCGTTCTGCGAAAGCCGTAACGCCCGTTGGCGGCGCCCTCGATGAGGACTCGCTGTACTCCAGATGCCTGCTGCCAAGCGAAACTTTCCTGCTATGATCCCGGCCTTGCACGGGGGGCATCGGCCGGACCGCAGCGAAGGGTTCTTCATGCCAGATTTATCTCGACGAGGTTTGCTCACCGCCGCAGCGGCATTGGGGTTGGCGAGCCTGGCGCAGCCCGTGACCGCATTGCGGGCACAGGGTCTCGAGCTTGGACCGCCTGAGCCCTTCGATTTTGAACTGGTACGATCGCTCGCACGCTCCCTCGCGGCGCTGCCGCATGTGGAACCGCCGCTTACCCACGAAGACTTCGTGCGCAGCATCAATCCTCACCGACATGGCCGCATTCGCTTCAAGCCCGAATACGAGATTTGGCAGGAGTCGCTCTTTCCCCTGCGCCCGCATCACCGGGGTCATTGGTTTCCCTACCCGGTCGGGCTCAACATCGTTGAAGACGGACAGGCGCGAAAACTGATCTTCAATCCGGACGCCTTCGATTACAGCGAACTGGGAATTGAGGAGCCGATCCCCGACGACCTGGGATTCGCAGGCTTTCGCCTGATGAACGGTCCGGAAAGCACCCGCGACTGGCTGTCATTCCTCGGTGCGTCCTATTTCCGCGCATCGGGAGAGCAGGACCAGTATGGAGCCTCAGCCCGCGCGGTCGCGATCGACACCGCCCTGCCCGAGCGCGAAGAGGAGTTCCCCTATTTCTCGCGCTTCTGGGTGGAGCGGGCACCGCAGGATAGCCGCCGGGTGCTGGTCTATGCGCTGCTCGAAGGCGCAAGCCTGACCGGCGCCTATCGCTTCGACATCCGCTATGAACGCGGCGTGGTCATGGAGGTGGAGTCGGAGCTTTCCATCCGGAAAAGCATCGAGCGGCTCGGTTTCAGCCCCCTCACTTCCATGTACTGGTTCGGCCAGCACGACCGCGAGCAGGCCGCCGACTGGCGCCCCCGCATACATGACAGCGACGGACTGGCCATGTGGACCGGTGCCGGCGAACGCATCTGGCGGCCACTCAACAACCCCGGCGGCCTGCGTAGCAACAGCTTCTTGGACACCTCCCCGCGCGGCTTCGGCCTGATGCAGCGCGAACGCCGCTTCGATGCCTATCAGGACGACTCGCACTTCTATGAGCGCCGTCCCAGCGTCTGGGTGGAACCGCTGGGCGATTGGGGAAGCGGCTCGGTGCAGTTGATTGAGATTCCCACCGACCACGAGGACATGGACAACATCGTCGCCTTCTGGGTGCCGCAGACACCGCCCGAGCCGGGCTCACGCCTTTCGCTCTCCTACCGCCTCCATTGGCTTGCCGAGGAGCCCTATCCGCCGCGCGCCGTCGCACGCGTCGTGGCCACCCGCAGCGGCCCGGCCGGTGTCCCGGGCAATCGCACCGAGAACGGCCGCAAGTTCGTGATCGACTTCGAAGGCGGCCCCCTGGAGGAGCTGGTACGCAGCGAGCCTGTGGAGCCTGTCATCTCCGCACCCAGCGGCGAGATTCAAGGCCCCTATGCGATCCAGATCGTCGGCACCAACCGCTGGCGGGCGGTCTTTGATCTGGTGGGCGCCGAGGGCGACGCGCTGGACCTGCGCCTCTATCTGCGCCTGGGGAAGAAAACGCTGAGCGAAACCTGGCTTTACCAGTACCTGCCGCAGCAGGCCTGAGAGCTACTGCGCCGCCAGCGATTCTGCGCGGGATCGTTCGGAGGCCGCCATGCCCTCGCCAACCGCCACGACTGCCGCTCCAGACCCGGAGACACCGGCGGCGCGGGCGCGAAGCAGCCAGGCAAGCGCCGTCACCTCATCCTTGGCCGGTTGTTTCAGTTCCAGAAGACCGCGATTCAGCGCGGCCTCTACAACACCGCCGGCATAGGCCTGTTCATAAAGGGCAGCGGCTGCCTCCAAATCGAGGTCCAGGCCCTGGGCATTTTCCAGCATGACAGCGAGATTGAAGGCTGCCGGGGCATGCCCCCGCTCAGCCGCGCTGCGGTACCAGTGCGCAGCGGCGGTGGGATCCTCGGTCTTAAGCTGTTGTGCCAGGCGCCACTGTGCCTGCAAATGACCCTGCCGGGCGGCGGCGGCATACCAGTGCTCCGCCAATTCAGGGTCCGCTCCGACGCCGATGCCTTCCTCGTAAAGCTGGCCCAGGCGGTACTGGGCTTCCGCATCGCCGCGCTCGGCGAGCCTTTCGTACCAGCCCGGCCCCACACGCTCGTGCCAGGGGAGGTCAAGCCACAGGCTCTCCTCGGCCAGCGACGGCCCGGCCGCAGCAACAGCCATCCCCAGTGCGAACAGACCTCCGCGCAGGAAGTCTCGCATTCACCCCTCCCGAATCCCGCCCCGGCGCCGATGGGTCATCGGCACGATGGTTCCGAACGCAGGCTGTATAGCCCGGATCATCCTTGTTCGAAACCACAAGCGCTGGGAAGCGACAGTAGAATCTTGGCTGTATTCAAGTCGCTAGAGACGCTATCGCCACCTGGCAAGCAGAGTACGGCGCACCACGATCTCGGCCACCCGGATGGCGTCGGCGAGGTCCTGTGCTTCGGGCGCTTCGTCGGCTTGGGCGCGTTCCGAGATCCGGCGGTCAAGGGCCAGCGCCAGGTCGGCAGCACATTCTCCGATGTCGTCGAGATCGTCTTCCGACTCCAATTGTTCCAGGCAGGCGGCGACGATCTCGCCGGGCGCCGTTGCTGCTGCCCGCAGAGCATCGGCACTGCCGGCGGCAACGGCGGCCCAAGCACTGGCCCGTCGTTCCACCAAACGCGGGTTCTCCCGATGGAGCGCGAGGTCGAGGGGATCGAGGCAAGAGCGCGCAAGGGCCTCGCTGCCGCGCTCAGTCAATTGAAAGCCGCTGTCGGACTCCATCACAAGACCGTCACGCTGCAGCAGGTCCAGAGCCTCTTCCACCCTGACGCGCTCGCGACTGGGCAGCGGCCGCTCGAACGCGATATCGACGAGGCCCGGCCGACGCTGGCCGCCGACCAGCACCTGGCGGGCCAGCGGCCCTTCCCGGTCGAGCGTGGCCAGCAAGGCCAGCTTCAGATCCCGATAGGTCAAACGCGCGGCATACCGGCTCATAGCCCCTCCGTCGCCCTGCGAGTGCACCCCTAAGTCTAACGGTACACCGCCTAACGATTCACCGCCTAACGATACACTGCGCCGAACCGCAAACGCGGCGCTGCCTCAGCGCAGTGGCTCGAGGATCGACACGTAGTTGGCGACCGCAGCACCACCCATGTTGAAAATGCCTGCCAGCTTCGGGGCGCGCAGCTGCATCTCCCCGGCGGTGTTGGTCAACTGCATCGATGCCATAACGTGCATAGACACGCCGGTGGCCCCGATGGGATGGCCCTTGGACTTGAGCCCGCCGGAGGGATTGACCGGCAGCTTGCCGTCCTTGCGCGTCCAGCCTTCCATTGCGGCACGGGCGCCCTGGCCGCGCTCGGTCAGACCCATGGCCTCGTACTCGATCAGCTCGGCAATGGTGAAGCAGTCATGGGTCTCGACGAAGGACAGGTCCTCCAGCGAGACGCGGGCCTTGTCGAAGGCCTGTTTCCAGGCAACCTCACAGCCCTCGAACAGCAGGATATCGCGCTTGGAGAGCGGCAGATAGTCGTTCACGTGCACCGCGGCGCGAAACGCGATGGCCTTGTCCATGCCCAGCGCAGTGTCCACGTCGGTCAGCACCAATGCTGCCGCGCCATCGGATACCAGCGAGCAATCCGTGCGTTTGAGAGGGCCGGCCACGTAGGGGTTCTTGTCCGAGGGATTGCGGCAGAATTCGAAGCCCAGGTCCTTCTGCATTTGCGCCAGGGGGTTCACCGCGCCGTTGTGATGGTTCTTTGCCGCGATCTGCGCCAGGGCATCGGACTGGTCGCCGTGGCGCTGGAAGTACTGCGCCGCGATCTGCCCGAACACGCCGGCAAAGCCACCTTCGATGTTGCCCTCCTCCTTGATGTAGGAGGCCTTGAGCAGGTTGGCGCCGATCTCCGGACCCGGCAGGCCGGTCATCTTCTCCACGCCCACCACCAGTACGAAGCGTCCCTGCTTGGCTGCGATGGTCTTCAGGCCCTGGTGAATGGCGGCAGACCCGGTGGCACAGGCGTTCTCGACCCGGGTGGCCGGCTTGAAGCGGAAGGCGTCCGAGGCCTGAAGCACCAGCGAAGCCGGAAACCCTTGTGGCGAGAAGCCCTCGCCGAAGGAGCCGAGAACGATCTCGTCGATGTCCGAGGGATCGAGCCCGGCATCGGCCACCGCCTGGGTGGCGACCTGCGCGATCAGGGACTCGGTATCGTCATTCTCGTGCTTGCCGAAGGGCGTGTGCGCCCAGCCAACGATACAGGCGGTCATGGCTTCTCCTCTCCGCTGCGACGGTTGCGGTCGGTCGCAGACATTGGGTTTTCGCTCTCTCATATAGCGCCCCAACCCGCCCCTCGCCAGACACCGGCCGGGAATCGACATAAGGGAGTTCGGCCTTGCAGCAACGGCCGGGCAAATCTATCGTTCATCGACGAATGGCGATGGACATTTAGATGACCCAGATAACCGCAAGTCCCCCGCCTTCCGCAACGACTGCCTCCGACCAGACGGTGGCCGCGCTGGCCAAGGCGCTGGCCCACCCGGCACGGGTGCGCATCGTGCGCAAGCTGCTGGCCACGCCCTCGTGTATCGGCTGCGACCTGGTGGACGACGTGGGCCTGGCGCAGTCCACCGTTTCGGAGCATCTGCGCATCCTGAAGGCCGCCGGGATCGTGGTCGGCGAGATCGAGCGGCCGCGGGTCTGCTACTCGCTCAATCCCGCCAGCGTGTCGCCGCTTTCGCTCTTGCTTACCGAAATCAGCACCTGCGCTTGCGAACCCACGTCATCGGCCAGGGAGCAGTGCCACCCATGAGTTCCTTCGAACGCTATCTTTCCCTCTGGGTCGGCCTGTGCATCGTGGCGGGCCTGCTGCTCGGCAGCTTCGCCCCCGGGATCTTCGAGCTGCTGGCCGGCTGGGAATATGCCTCGGTCAATCTGCTGATCGCAGTGCTGATCTGGATGATGGTCTACCCCATGATGGTCAACGTGGACTTCTCCAGTCTGCGTCACATCGGGGAGCGGCCGAAGGGCCTCGTCATCACCCTGGTGGTCAACTGGCTGATCAAGCCCTTCACCATGGCGGCGCTGGGCGTGCTCTTCTTCGAGTACCTCTTCGCCGGCTGGATCGATCCTGCCAATGCCTCCCAGTACATCGCGGGTCTCATCCTTCTCGGCGCAGCCCCCTGCACCGCCATGGTTTTCATCTGGTCGCAGCTCACCCGGGGCGATGCGACCTACACGTTGGTGCAGGTCTCGGTGAACGACATCATCATGATCTTCGCCTTTGCGCCCATCGTCGCATTGCTGCTCGGCGTCACCGATCTCTCGGTGCCCTGGGAAACGCTGCTGCTGTCGGTGGGGCTTTATGTGGTCATCCCGCTTGCAGCCGGCGCGTTCACCCGCCAGCAACTGGTGCGCCACGCCCGTAACGGCACCAATGGGGAGGCCCGCGTTGCCCGCTTTACGGCCCAGGTGAAGCCCTTCTCGGTGCTCGGCCTGCTGGCCACAGTTGTCCTGCTCTTCGGTTTCCAGGGTGAGGTGATCCTCGAGCAGCCACTGCTCATTGCCCTGATCACCGTGCCGCTGCTCATCCAGTCCTACGGCATCTTCGCGATCGCGTTCGGCGCCGCTTGGCTCTGGCGGGTGCCTTACAATGTGGCCGCACCCTGCGCTCTCATCGGCACCTCGAACTTCTTCGAACTGGCCGTGGCGGTGGCGATCGGGCTTTTCGGCCTGAACTCGGGCGCCGCCCTGGTCACCGTGGTGGGGGTTCTGGTCGAGGTGCCCGTGATGCTCTCCCTGGTCGCCCTGGCCAATCGCTCCCGGGCGCATTTCGAGCGGCGTGCCGCCGAGCCCCTTCTCACAGCCAGCAAGGACCCCGTGCGATGAAGCGCATCCTCTTCCTCTGCGTCGCCAACTCTGCGCGCAGCCAGATGGCCGAAGGGCTCGCCCGCCGTACCTTTGGCAACCGGGCAGAGGTTCTGAGCGCGGGCTCGCAGCCCGCCACGGTCAATCCCTACGCCATCGAAGCCATGGCCGAAGTCGGCATCGACATCTCGCAGCATCGCTCCAAGTCCGTGGACGAGATCGATGTCACTGCGCTCGATCTAGTGATCACGCTCTGCGCCGAAGAGGTCTGCCCCATCCTTCCCGGCTCGGTCCGGCGGCTGCACTGGCCGATTCCCGATCCGGCGGTCAAGGACGGCTCTTTGCCCGCGGAGGAGATGCGCACACGCTTTCGCTCGGCGCGCGATGCGATTCGTGGCAGACTGGCCAGCCTGGAGCCGCTTCTGGACTGATCAAAGCCAAAGGGAGGAAGGCGATGCTCAAGGGCCTCCATCACGCCGCCTATCGCTGCCGCGATTCCGAAGAGACCCGGGCGTTCTACGAGGACTTCCTTGGCCTGCCGCTGGTGCACGTCATCGAGATCACGCAGACGAAGAGCGCGCGCGAGACCCATGTGCTGCACAGCTTCTATCGTATGGATGACGGCTCGCACATCGCCTTCTTCGAAGCGCCGGACATGCCCTTCGACTTCAAGGATCAGCACGACTTTGACCTGCACATCGCACTGCAGGTGGATCCGCCGGTGTTGGACAACATGCTGGAAAAGGGGCGCGCCGCCGGCATGGAGACGCGGGGGCCGGCGGATCACGGCTTCATCCGCTCCATCTACTTTCGCGACCCCAACGGCTATGTGGTGGAATTGACGGCGCTCACCGGCGAAGCAGCGCCGCCGGAAGATGCGCACGCGGCGCTTTCCTCCTGGCAGCAGCGCAAACCAAAAGCCGTGGAAGGGGCCCAATGAGCCCCGGCGAGGCCCAGCACGCGCCGGCAACGCTGCGCAACCGGGAACCCATTCGCAAGATACTCGAAGAGGTGCTGCCTGCCTCGGGGCTGGTGCTGGAAATTGCGGCGGGCACCGGCGAACACGCGGTGCACTTTGCCGCCGCCTGTCCCGGCGTGATCTGGCAGCCAAGCGATCCCGATCCGGCAGCACGGCGATCCATCGCTGCCCATGCCGCACAAGCCGCGCTCGCCAACCTGCGCCCTCCCCTGAAGATCGACGTCAGTCGCCCGGATTGGCACCTGGCACTCGAAGAGAAGCCGGCCGCCATCCTGGCCGTGAACATGGTCCACATCTCCCCCTGGGAGGCCACGCTCGGCTTGCTCCAGGGGGCCGGCGCGGCTCTCCCCAGCGGCGGTCCCTTGATCCTCTACGGCCCCTACCGCCGAAAGGATGCACCCACCGCGCCCAGCAACGAGTCTTTCGACGAGAGCCTGCAGGCCCGCGATCCGCGCTGGGGCTTGCGCCTGCTGGAAGACGTGACCCAGCAGGCCAAAGCCGAGGGTCTGGTGCTGGAGCGTGTGGTGGAGATGCCGGCGAACAACCTGACGGTCGTCTATCGGAAGCGCTGAGCTGCGCGGTCCCATCTATACACTCGGTAGGCCGAGCAGGACCGTGGCCATACCGAAGTAGAGCGCCACCCCCACGGCGTCGCACAGCGAGGTTACAAGGGGCGCCGAGGCGGTGGCCGGATCGACGTTCAGCCGGTTGAGCAGGAAGGGCAGCGACAGGCCGATCAGGCTGCCGATCAGCACGATCAGCACCATGGTCGCCGACACCACCAGCGCAAGTTCCGGTCCGCCACGCAGCAGTCCGATGCCCGACACCGCCAGGGCCATGGTCAGCCCCAGAAGTCCCGCCACCAGCAGTTCGCGCCCGAGCATCCTGGACCAGTCACGCAACACCACTTCTCCGGTGGCAAGCGCCCGGACCATCAGCGTCGCAGCCTGCGATCCGGCATTGCCGCCGCTGCCCACCAGCAGCGGCAGAAAGAAGACCAGGCCGATATAGGCCGCGATGGTGTCCTCGAAGAAGGCGATGCCGGCCCCGGAGAGCAGGTTGCCGAAGATCAGCACCACCAGCCAGACGATCCGCCGGCGGTAGAGCAGCCCGATCCCTGCCTCGCGCACGGAGGTGGTGATGCGGCCCAGGGAGCCCACCTTGTGCATGTCCTCCGTCGCTTCTTGGTGGACCACGTCCACCGCATCGTCGTGGGTGACAATGCCCACCAGGCGCCCCGCGTCATCCACTACGGGCAAGGCGATGAGATCGTAGCGCGCGATCTGCCGCGCCACCTCTTCCTGGTCGTCGTTTACATGCGCGCGTTTGGGGTTGCGCTCCATGAGGTCGGCAATCGTGGCCTGAGGCGCCGCCAGAATCAGGGTCTGCAGGCGCAAGGAGCCGATCAGCCGACGCTGCTCGTCGACAACGTAGGTGCGATAGATCGTCTCCTTGTCCGGCGCTTCGTGGCGTAGTCGCTCCAAGGCTTGGCGCGCCGTGAGGTGCGGGGCGAGCACCGCGTACTCCGAGGTCATCAACGCGCCCGCAGTTTCCTCGGCATAGCTCGCCAGGCGGCGGATGTCCTCGCGTTTGGCCTGTGCCAGCGCAGGCAGCAAGGTTTCGCGCAGCTTCTCCGGCAAGTGCTTGAAGAAGTCTGCGCGCCGATCGGCCTTGAGGTCGGAAATGAGGCCGACCAGAACCGGTCGCGGCAGTTCCTGGGACAGGAGGCGCTGCCGCCGCCCGCTGAGCTGTGAGAAGGTCTCGGCCCGCTTGGTCGGATCCAGACGCAGCAGCAGCTCTGTGGCCTCGCTGGGCTCCAGACGCTTGATCAGGAGCGCGATATCCGCGGGATGCTCTTCCTGCAGAAAACCGTCCAGCAGCGCCGTCTCCCCTTGGCGCAAAGCCTCCTTCACGGCCTGCACGACACGAACGATGTGGCGATGTCCGCCCTTGCGCGCGGAGGCCAGGATCTCCTGGTCGGTCAGGACCTCAACGCCCATCGTCATCTTCCTCCCTGATCGGAGCCAACGACGCTGCGCAGGGCAAGCCGTGGGGCTAGTCGTTGGCGTAGGGGTTGCGCGATTTCTTCAGATGCAGCCGGATCGGCGTACCGGGCATATCGAAATCCTCGCGCAGGGCATTCTCGAGGTAGCGCAGATAGGCGCCCGGCAGCTCTTCAGGGTGGGAGCAGGAGAGCGCAAAAGTCGGCGGCCGACTGCGTGCCTGGGTAATGTACTTCAGGCGAATGCGCCGCCCCCCTGGCGCCGGCGGCGGGTGTGACGCGACCACCTGCTGCAGCCAACGGTTCAGCATTCCAGTCGAAAGACGCTTGTTCCAGATGGCGTAGATGTCGAAGACCGCCTTGAGCAACCGATCGGTGCCGCGGCCCTGCAACGCCGAAATGGTGACCACGGGAATGCCGCGAGTCTGGGGGAAGGAGCGCAGCAGGCGATCCTCCACCGCACGCAAGGCCATGGCCCGGTCGTCCACTGCATCCCACTTGTTGAGCGCGATGACCAGAGCGCGCCCCTCCTCCACCACCTGGCGGGCGATGGTGAGATCCTGCTTCTCCATGCCCTGCGCCGCATCGAGCAGCAGCACCACGACCTGCGCAAAATCGATGGCGTGCTTGGTCTCCGCAGCCGAAAGGCGCTCAACCCGATCATCAACGCGCGCGCGGCGCCGCAGTCCGGCGGTGTCGATCAGACGCAGCTGCTTCTCACCGTAGCGCCAGTCGATCTCGATGGCGTCACGGGTGATCCCCGCTTCCGGACCGGTCAGCAGGCGGTCCTCACCTATCAGGCAGTTGACCAGCGTCGACTTCCCCACGTTGGGCCGGCCCACGATCGCCAGCTGCAGGGGACCTCTGTCTTCCTCGGCCTCCGGTGGAAGGTCATCTTCGGCGGAAAGATCTTCGCCGCCATCCCCGACCTCATCCACATCCTGCTCCTCAGCCTCCGCCTCGTCTTCAGGAGGGGCCGGCGCGATGTGGGGTGCCAGGAATTCGTAGAGCTCGTCGAGGCCCAGCCCATGCTCTGCCGAGAGCGCTATGGGTTCGCCGAGGCCCAAGGCATAGGCCTCCAACCGCCCGGTCTCTCCGGCCTTACCCTCGCTCTTGTTTGCGGCCAGCAGCACAGGCTTGTGCGCCCGACGCAGTTGATCGGCGAAGTGCGAGTCCAGCGGGGTCACCCCAGCCCGGGCGTCGATCATCATCAGGATGGCATCGGCCTGCTCGACGGCTTTCTCCGTCTGGCGGCGCATGCGCGCTTCCAGGCTGTCGTCGGTTACGTCCTCAAGACCCGCTGTGTCCACCACGGTGAACACGAGATCGAAGAGGCGGCCCTGCCCCTCGCGTCGATCACGGGTTACGCCCGGTCGATCATCCACGAGCGCCGCCCGGCGGCCCACCAGACGATTGAAAAGCGTGGATTTGCCAACATTGGGCCGACCCACCAGGGCCAGGGTAAAGGCGGGCGCCTCCTCCCTCGGTCGTGTCGGCGCCTTGCGTGCCCGGGTCACCGCAAGGCCAGAAGCTGACCGGCGTCGGTGAGCAACAGCAAAGTGCCGTCCGCAACAACCGGCTGGATGGTGACCGGGCCGGGAAGCGACTGGCTGGCCTGAACCGTCCCGTCCTGCGGCGAGGCAAAGACCAGATGCCCCCGGTTGTTAGTCAGCACGAGACGCCCACCGGCCAGAACCGGCCCGCTCCAGACGATGGGATCGGTCCTGTCCTCCGGGTCGGCGTAGCGCTCAAGCTGCTGCACCCAGCGCACGCTGCCGTCATTGCGGCGCAGGGCCACAAGCTGCGCGTCATTGGTGACCAGGAAAACCGAGTTGCCCGAAACCCAAGGTGTCTGCGTGCTGCCGATGGAGGCCTCCCAGACCGGCATCCCACTGCGCTGATCCACCGCCAGCATGAGGTCGGAGTTGGACACGGCCACCACCAAGCCCTCGTCCATCACGGGATGACCGCGCACCTGAGCGATGTTGGCACTCTGCTCGAGCCGCCGCACGCCCGCCAGGGAATCCTCCCAGAGCACGCGGCCATTGTCGGTCAAGAGCGCCACGATCTCACCGGACGAGAAGGCCGCGACGACCGTGTCACCGGCCACGGCAGGACTGGCACCACCAAGCAGGCTGGCAATCTCTTCCAGTCCGGTGTGGTTCCAGAGCCGTTCGCCCGTTTCGGCATCCACCGCGTGGATTACGTTCTCGGTGGTGCTGGCATAGACCCGGCCGTCAGAGAAGGTCGGGCCCGCGCGCAAGGGCGCGCCCAACGACGCTTCCCACAGGATCTCTCCGCTGCCGGCGTTCAGTGCAAAGAGGCTGCCAAAGCCGGTGGTGACGTAAACGCGCCCATCCCCACTCGAGACACCGCCGCCGAAGTACTCTTCGCGGCTGCTTCGCTCGCTGCCCAGGTTCTGGCTCCAAGCCCGACGACCGCTGCTGAGATCAAACGCGCTGACCTGCCGCCGGGCGTCGAGTGTGAAAACGCGACCATCGCGAACCACGGGCTGCGCCAGGAGCCTTCGATTGCTGCTGCTGCCTTCTCCTACACTTGCGCGCCAGGCAATCCGCGGGCTGGAGGAAAGCTCCAGGTGCCGGAACGCATGGGCGGAATCGCCACCTGGCTGCGGCCAGTTCGCATTGCGGTAGGCTGCGGGCAAGCTGACCCGTTCGGCTGCTGCGCCGGCGTCGGCTTGAAGACCACGCTCTCCCATGAGCACGGCAACGCGCTCGCCGGGAAGCGGCGGATCGTCTGCCTCTCCGAACCAACCACCCACCGTGTCGCAGCCAGACAAAACCGTCATGCCGGCTAAGGCAAAACCTGCAAGCAGCAAACGCATGCGCATAAGTGTCACTCGGCTAATGTTGCAGCAAGTTCGCCAGCGCGCTCACGCACGCCCGGCGGTGTCTCGACGTCCGCCAGCAGCACTTCCAACCGCTCGCGCGCGGTTTCCCGCTCACCTTGAGCCAGAGCGGCTGCGGCAGACAGTTCCACCGCCAGCGAGCGATAGGGACGGCCCGGCTCGCCCAACGGCTCCAGCATCATTTCAGCTTCGCTCGCTTCCCCCGCATCCAAGCGATAGCGCGCCGCCGCCAGAACCGCCGCGTCGCGGAAGGTCTGCGCGGCGCTGCTTTCGGCAATGCGCCCCCAGTACTCGAGAGCCAGGTCCCCGTTGCCGGTTTCAGCCGCCAGCCGCGCCACTTCAAAGGAAGCGAGCAGCGCATAGCCTCCAGCATCGGGGTCGGCGAGTTCGGCAAAGGCTTCCGCGGCTTCCTGCTGCTCGCCCGCGGCAAGATGCGCTTCAGCCGCGCCGTAAGCTTCCGCAGCCTGTGTCCGCTGGTGTTGCACATAGGCCGTCCAGCCCTGGAAACCGGCAACGCCCAGCACCACCGCCAGAACGACGACGATGATCAGAACGCGGTACTTCTTCCACAGTGCGAGCAGTTGGTCGCGGCGGACCTCTTCCTCGACTTCCTTGAAAATATCGCTCACGAAATGCCTCTAGGCTGCTGCGCCGCCCCAACTCTGGCCGCTTGACTTTGGCGGGTACCATAGCCCGAACCGCCGCTCAAGGTAAGGCATGGTGCCCTGGACCTGCCAAGTGATTTAGGCGAGACTGTTTTCGACGGTATCACGCGACCGGATGAACGGCTGAGGAGGCTGACGGATGGTGGGGGTGGTCCAGCTTGAAGAGTACCGCGCGGGACATCGCAAGGGCCAAGGCGTCGTCTACTTCCACAGACAGGAACTCGATCAACTCCTTGCAGTCTACAGCCCTCGGGTGGCCAAGGGCGAATGGCGCGACTATGCGCTCGATCATCAAGTGGGCTGCGCCATTTTCTCGGTGTTCCGCCACTCCTTCGACCGCCCGCTGTTTTCGGTGATCAAGCGTGTCCGGCCGGGCAACAGCGGCACGGAGTACCTGCTGCTCTCAGGACCGCGCCAACTGGACAGCAACAAGCACTTGCCGAGCCTGCTGAAAGGGATTGAGAAGAAGCTGCGGGTGGTCTCTTAACGGCGAGGGTTTAAGACCAGGGTTGGCAGCTCTTCCCTATTCAAAAGCCGAGTAGATCACGCGGTCGCCCTTGGAGATGCCAAGCCGCTCGACGGTGCCGCCCGGAACCTCGAGCACGGCGCGTGCCGGGCGTCCCGAAGTGATGGCGCGTTCGGACATTGGCGTGGTGCGCTCGGCAATGCGCACGATGCGCCCACGGCGGTCGATGAACAGCATGTCCAGCGGAATGAGCGTGTTGCGCATCCACATGCTGAGCACCTGGTCACGCCGGTGCAGGAAAAGCATTCCCCAGTCCTCGGCCAGGGACTCGCGGTGCATCAGTCCCTGGGCCCGTTGCTCGGGCGTGACGGCCAACTCGATGTTGAAGACATGGCGGTTGCCGTCACTGCTTTCGATCTCCAGGCGATCCACCTCCCACTCCACCGCACTTGCCGCAAAAGGCAGTGCGAAGCACAGCAGCAGCAAAACCGTTCCCAGACGCAGCATCAAGATTGCTCCGCGCGATAGGCTGCCCCCAGGTCGACGTAGCTCTGGCCGATGTGGGCAAAGACCTCCATGTCCTCAGGCTTGAGCTCCCGCAAGCGCTTGGCGGGATTGCCACCCCAGAGTTCACCCTTCGCCACCCGCTTGCGCGGCGTGACCAGCGCACCCGCAGCGACCATGGCGCCACCTTCGACCACGGCCAGGTCCATCACGACGGATCGCATACCGATGAAAGCGCTGCTCTCGATGGTGCAGGCATGCAGCAGGGCAAGGTGCCCCACCGTCACATCATCCCCGATGTAACAGGGCATGCCACCACCGGTCTCACGATAATCGCCCTTGGGGTCGTGGTTGACGTGAACGATGGTGCCATCCTGGATGTTGGTGTTCTTGCCGATACGAATCCAGTTGCCGTCTCCGCGCAGAACGCAGCCGTACCAGATGGAGCTGCCGGCTCCGATCTCGACGTCGCCGATGATCACAGCATTCTCGGCGATGAACGCATCGGGATGAATCTTCGGGGTGATGCCGCGATGGGCCCGGATGATAGCCATAAATCTGAATCTTTCCTTGCTCAGGCAGCGACCGGGCGAGGCCCAGCCGGTTGCCGCGATATTTACCACAGCATCCCGACAAGGCACAGGTTGTGGCTGCGGTTCGGTGCAAGGAGAAGGGATCTGCTACGTGCTGCCCAGAATCAGCGTGCTGGGCCCAGAATCAGAACGACCCCCGATTGGGGGTCGTAGAGCCATTCGGCCCGTTGTTTGTCTCCAGGGCGCGAGCCTTCCCACAGACTTGGGATAACTCAGCGATAGCTTTCCTGCCACAACCCAACCTCGAACGCAAGATTTAACATCTGCGTTGCGTTGACAGTGATAAAAAATTGCCCCCGGCGCCAGGCGTCGGGGGCAGGTACGGGAAAGCGGGACACGACCGGATCGCTCTTTGCGATCTGGGTCGGTGAAGCTTGCTTCACTCCTTGGACCGGCTGGCAAAGGCCAGAGCCAGGGCAAAGGCCGCAAAGGCGCCGATAACGGTAGCCAGATAGATTGATTCTGCAGAAGTCATCGAAACCTCCTTGGCTCAGCAACAGCTTAAGTAAGCCAGGAGCGCCGGACGGCGCCTTGATGTAAATCAAGCCCGTCACGCTGTTACAATCTTTGAAGCACGGCCCCACTCTTTCCCGCGGCCGTTACGCTTTTGCTTCGCCCGCAAAGCCATCTGAGTTATAATTGCCTCGTCATCCATCAGAGGGGTGACGCAACAATGAGGTCATCCGGGAGGAAAGCGATGACGGTGCACAACACACCCTCAAACCCGGTTCCCCGTACCTCGGCTCGTGGTTCGGCGCTGCGGCGGCGCCTTGTCATGAACATTGGCCTTTTGACCGGCGTGGCCTTGATAGGCTCCCTGGCGGCTGCTCTCTGGGTGCGTATGGTGCTGTTCTAGCAGCACCTCCTTCTGCTTTGCCGCCTCAGGTCGGCGGCTGACTACCGTCGCCTTCCGACGCCTCAGGTCGGGGCGCACGTTTCAGTTTTGCGCCCAACAGTGCTGACAGCACGCCGTGCAGCGTGCGCACTTCCTGCTCCGTTGGCGTGGCGCGATCGATCAGCGTGCGCAGATTGCGGCGCATGCCCGGCGCCTTCTCCGGTGGATGAAAGAAGCCCACCTGCTCCAGCGTGGCTTCCAAGCGCTCGAAGAAGCCGATCAGCTCCTGCTTCTCAGCCGGACGCCCGCCGCCTAGGTGCAGGCTGCGCGCCGGCGTTTCATCCTCCGCCTGATACCACTCGTAGGCCAGCAGCAGCACTGCCTGTGCCAGGTTGAGCGAGGAAAAGCCCGGGTTGAGCGGCACGTTCACGATGACATCGCCCAGGGCCACATCGTCGTTGGACAGGCCGGTGCGTTCGGGGCCGAAGAGCAGTCCGACGCGCTCTCCTGCCGTCTCCAGGGCGCGAATCTCGCGCGCCGCTTGCCGCGGCGTGACGATGGCTTTGACCTGCTCGCGGTTGCGGGCCGTGGTTATATAAAGGCGATGGAGATCGGCCACGGCAGCTTGCGTGGTCTCATAGACCCTTACACCTTCGATGACGCTGAGCGCACCCGCTGCGGCCCGCTCCGCCGACTGATTGGGCCAATCATCGCGAGGCCGCACCAGGCGCAGGTCGCTGAGACCACAGTTCAGCATCGCGCGCGCCACCATCCCGATGTTCTCACCCAGCTGCGGGGCAACCAGAATGACCGCCGGCCCCGGGGTCGCAGCCGGCCTCACCACCGTCCGATTCGTGCCCGCCATTTTTCAGCCCTTCGGTGCCTCAACGCCGGCATTGTGCAGCTTCCAGCTCAGCGCGTCGTAGAGGGCGTTGAAGGAGGCATCAATGATGTTGGGCGACACACCGACCGTGGTCCAGCGCTCCCGATCGACGCCACTTTCGATCATCACCCGCGTGACCGCCTCAGTGCCGTCCTGTGGCGTCAGAATGCGCACCTTGTAGTCCAGCAGGCGCACCCGTTCGAGCACCGGATAGCGTGGGATCAAGGCCTTGCGCACGGCCTTGTCCAGCGCATCCACTGGCCCGTTGCCATTGGCCACGGTCATGAGCTGGTCCGAGCCAATCGTCAGCGTCACCGTGGCTTCCGATTCCGTGACCAGCTCTCCTCGGGCGTTCCAACGTCGATCGTCCATCACTCGAAAACGATTGAGAGAGAAGTAGTCCGGCACCTGGTCCAGCAGCCGCCGCGCCATCAACTCGAAGGACGCCTCGGCACCGTCGTAGGCATAGCCCTCGTACTCGCGACGCTTCACCTCCTCGATCAGGCGACCGACCTTTGGGTCCTTCGGGTCAACCTCCACCCCCACTTCCTGCAGGCGGGTGAGAACGTTGGCGCGCCCTGCCTGATCCGACACCACCACATGCCGGCGATTGCCCACCGTTTCCGGTGGCACGTGCTCATAGGTGCGCGGATCCTTGGCGACGGCCGAAACATGCAGACCACCTTTATGAGCGAAGGCGCTTTCACCGACATAGGGTGCGCCGCGCGTGGGGGTGCGATTCAAGCGCTCATCCAGCAGGCGCGACGTGGGCGTCAATAGTCGCAACCGCTCGGCATCGATGCCGCAGTCCCAGGTGGTCTTCAGGGCCAGAGAACCAACCAGGGAAATCAGATTGGCATTGCCGCAGCGCTCGCCCAGACCATTGAGGGTGCCTTGGATCTGGCGTGCGCCGGCAGCGACCGCGGCAAGCGAATTGGCCACCGCGTTGCCGGTATCGTCGTGCGCGTGGATACCGATACGTACTTCAGGCAGGGTCTCGCGCACTTCGGCGACGATGGCGCGCACATCATCCGGTAGGGTGCCGCCGTTGGTGTCGCAGAGTACCAGCCAGGCAGCACCGGCCTCCGATGCCGCGCGCAGGCAGGCCAGGGCGAAGGCCTTGTTGGCCTTGAAGCCATCGAAGAAGTGCTCGGCATCGAACATCACTTCGCGCTTGCTGCGTCCAAGCTGCGCGATGGAGTCCGCGATCATGGCGAGGTTCTCCTCGTGGGAGATCTCCAGCGCCAGATCGACATGAAAATCCCAGGTCTTGCCAACGATGCAGGCCACTGGCGCCTTGGCGTTCACCAGCCCGGACAGGCCGGGATCGTTCTCAGCAGAACGTCCCGGCCGCCGTGTCATGCCAAAAGCCACCAGACTGGCTGCCTTCAGCTCGGGCGGCTCGGCAAAAAAGGCGTCATCGGTAGGGTTTGCACCTGGCCAGCCACCCTCGATGTAGCTCACCCCCAAGCGATCCAAGGCCTCGGCAATGGCCGTCTTGTCGGAGACAGTAAAGTCGACCCCTTGAGTTTGGGCGCCATCGCGCAGGGTTGAATCGAAGAGGTGAATGCGGCGGTCGTCGCTCATTGGGGTTGAGGCTTTCAAGCGTTTTGCTAGAGAAAACCCATAGGGCATAGGCTCAGCGCAGCGTCAACCGCCAGCCAAGGCAGCCACCCACACAACTTGCACGCCGATGGGCCCGCCCATAAGCTTTGCCGGTCCTTGGCTATGGTCGAGGCTCCCTTGCTGGGTCACGTCTGGACACGGCCTGCATCCTTCCGCTTTTCCACCCCCCTGAGGCTGATCCGTGACCCGCCCAAGTGAGACTCGTCCGCGCCGCCCCCTGCCCATCCAGGGTCCGCTGTTGCTTGCGGCAGCCGTCCTGCTTTGGGGCACTGCGGGGGTTGCTTCAAAGGCGGTCAACGGCATCGAGCCAGTGAGCCCGGTATCGATTGTCTTCTATCGCCTGCTGTTCTGCCTGCCCCTGCTGCTCGTCTATGGCTGGACGCGCTACGGTGCACGCCTCTTGGCTGTCCGCCGTGAACATTGGCTGGCTGTCTTCGTCCTGGCTTTGACCACCGCATGCTATCAGGTCTTCTATTTTGCCGCGGTGCAGGAGGCCGGGGTCACCCTGGCCACCTTCGTCTCGTTGGGCGGCGCCCCCTTTCTCGTCGCTCTGCTGGCCGCGCTTGTGCTCAAGGAACGCCCGAGCCGGGGCGTCTTGATCGCGCTCCTCCTGGCTGTACCAGGAGCCTTGTTGCTCGTGGGCCTCCCCCGCCAGGAACTGGCCGATGGCGACCCGCTCCTGGGGACCCTGCTCGCCAGCTGTGCTGCCTTCAGCTATGCCGCTTTCGCGCTGCAGAGCCGGGTGGTGGCAAACTCCTATGACCCCGTCCAGCTTGTCCTGCTGGCCTTTGGCGGCGCGCTGATTCTGGTGCTGCCGCTCGCCTTGCATCAGGGGCTGGCCGTGCCATCGAGTCTGGCTGCCTGGGGCCTGCTGATCTATATCGGCTTGCTGCCGACTGCCGCTGCCTACCTGCTCTTCTTTGCGGGGCTTCGGGAAGCCAGCGCCACGCTTGCCGGATTGCTGACGGTGCTGGAGCCTCTGGCTGCCGCAGTGCTGGCTTGGTTGCTGTTTGGCGAGCGCCTTGGTCTCGCCGGCCTGCTGGGCGCCGGCCTCATCCTGCTGGCCCTGGTGATCTCATCGCTGGGTGGACGGCGGTCCCGGACTGCATAAGCGCTTTCGGCGCCCTGGTCGCGGTGCTAACCAATGCTGCCATGAGGCTCTCCGACTTCGATTTCCATCTCCCGCGCGAAGCGATCGCGCAACGGCCGGTGACACCGCGCGATGCGGCCCGGGTGCTGCATCTGCCCGCGCAAGGCGCACCACAGGATCTGGGCGTGCGCGACCTGCCCCGGCTGCTGCGTCCGGGCGATGTCGCCGTCTTCAATGATACCCGGGTGATCCCGGCCCGTCTGCGCGGAAAACGCGGCACGGCGTCGGTCGAGGTGACACTGCACAAGCGCGAGACGGCCGAGCGCTGGCGTGCCTTCGCCCGGCCGGCCCGCAAGCTGCAACACGGCAACCGCATCGACTTTGCCGAAGACTTCTCGGCAGAGGTTGTCGAGCGCGGAGAGGGTGGCGACGTGCTCCTGCAGTTCGATCGGGGCGGCGCTGCCTTGATGGAAGCGCTGGATCGGCACGGGGAACTGCCACTTCCCCCCTATATTCAACGTGCCGGCGGCGCCGATACCCTGGACCTGGAAACCTATCAGACCGTCTATGCCCGCATCGCCGGCGCGGTGGCGGCGCCGACCGCCGGGCTGCATTTCACACCGGAACTGCTGCAGGCGCTCGACGAGCGCGGCGTCCAACGCGTCAACGCAACCCTTCATGTGGGCGCCGGCACCTTCCTGCCGGTCAAGGACGAGGATGTGAGCCAGCATCGCATGCATGCCGAATGGGGCAGCCTTTCGGCTGAGGCAGCTGCGAAGATCGAAGCGGCCAAAACCGCTGGCGGACGCGTTGTGGCCATCGGCACCACGGCGCTGCGCCTGCTGGAAAGCGCCGCCGACGACAGCGGGCACATTGGTGCCTTTGAAGGGGAGACCGACATCTTCATCCTGCCGGGATACCGTTTCAAGCTGGTCGATCTGCTGATGACGAATTTCCACCTGCCAAAATCGACCCTCTTCATGCTGGTCTGCGCCTTCGCCGGGCAGGAGCGCATGCGCGCCGCCTACGAGCACGCCGTGAACGAGGGATATCGCTTTTTCTCCTTCGGCGATGCCTCACTGCTGGAGCGGCACGCGTGAGCCTGGATTTCGAACTTCTCGGCCAGGATGGCGCGGCACGCCGCGGTCGCCTGCACACGGCCCACGGCACTATCGACACCCCCGCCTTCATGCCCGTCGGGACCGTGGGGACGGTGAAGGGTTTGATGCCCGAGCAGGTTGCAGCCAGCGGTGCGCAGGTCCTGCTGGGCAACACCTACCACCTGATGCTGCGCCCCGGTGCTGAGCGGGTGGCGCGGCTGGGCGGCCTGCACCGCTTCATGGGCTGGGATCGGCCCATCTTGACCGATAGCGGCGGCTTTCAGGTCATGAGCCTGGCCAAGCTGCGCAGCATCGACGAGCGCGGTGTAGAATTCAAATCTCACCTGGACGGCAGCACACACGACCTGACGCCCGAGCGATCGGTGGAAATCCAGGACCTGCTGGACTCCAACATCACCATGCAGCTCGACGAATGCATCGGCTACCCCGCGCCCGCAGGCGAGGCCGAGCGGGCCATGCAGCTTTCGCTGCGCTGGGCGGAGCGCTGCCGACAGGCTTTCCGCGACCGCGCCGGCTACGGCCTCTTCGGCATCGTGCAGGGCAGCGTCGACGAGACCCTGCGGCAGCAATCGGCCGAGGGCCTGACCGCCATCGGCTTCGACGGTTACGCCATCGGCGGTCTTGCCGTCGGCGAGCCGCAGGCGACCATGCTCAAGGTGCTGAACTTCACCCTGCCCGCGCTGCCATCCGACAAGCCGCGTTATCTCATGGGTGTGGGCACGCCGGACGATCTGGTGAAGGCGGTGCTGGAAGGCGTCGACATGTTCGACTGCGTCATGCCGACACGCAGCGGCCGCACCGCCCGCGGCTACACCCGGCGCGGCGTCATCAACATGCGCAACGCCCGCCACCGGGACGATCCGCGCCCCATTGATCCCGGCTGCGCCTGCCCGGCCTGCGGGACCTGGTCACGTGCCTACGTTCACCATCTTTTCCGTGCCGAGGAAATGCTGGGCCCAATCCTGCTGACGCTGCATAATCTCTATTATTATCAAGAAGTGATGGCCGGACTGCGCCGGGCCATCGAGATAGGAGGGGTGCAGGATTTCGCGGCCCGCTTCTTTGAGGAACAGGCGCAGGGCGACATCCCGCCTCACGAAAGCTGAAGCGCCATGACCGATGCCAAGGCAGAGATCCGCGACAAGGCTCTGGACCTGGGCTTCGATGCGGTCGGCTTCGCGGCAGCAGACTTGGGTGACCAGGCGCGCGACCGGCTCGCCGACTGGCTGGCGCAGGGCCGTCACGGTGACATGGGCTGGATGGCCGACACCTTCGAACGTCGGGCGCACCCCCAATCGCTCTGGCCCAAGGCACGCAGCGTCGTGGTGCTGGGTCTCGAGTACGGGCCCGCTTTAAACCCGCTGGCCCTGCTGAGCCATAGCGAGCGCGGCAACATCTCCATCTACGCCCGCAACCGCGACTATCACGACACGGTGAAAAAGCGTCTCAAGGCCCTGGCCCGCTGGATGCATGAGCACTACAGCGAGGAGGTCAAGGTCTTCGTCGACACCGCGCCCGTCATGGAGAAGCCACTCGCCCAGGCCGCCGGTCTGGGCTGGCAGGGCAAACACAGCAACCTGCTGTCCCGCCAACACGGCAACTGGTTCTTCCTGGGCGAGGTCTTCACGACCCTCCCACTGGAACCCGACGCACCCGAAAAAGAGCATTGCGGGTCCTGCACCGCCTGCCTCGACGCCTGCCCCACCGGCGCCTTTCCGGCGCCCTATCAGGTCGATGCCCGGCGCTGCATCTCCTACCTCACGATCGAACATAAGGGCCCAATCCCGCGCGAACTGCGGCCCCTGATGGGCAATCGCATCTATGGCTGCGACGACTGCCTGGCCGTCTGCCCCTGGAACAAGTTCGCTCAGGTCGCGCGTGAAGCGGATTTCCTTCCCCGGGTCGAGCTGACCGCGCCGCGGCTCGCGGACTTGGCCGCGCTGGACGACGCCAGCTTCCGCGCGCTCTTCTCCGGCAGTCCGGTCAAGCGGATCGGTGTAGCGCGCTTCCTGCGCAACGTGCTGATCGCAATCGGCAACAGCGGCGCGCCCGGCCTGCTGCCGACGGTTCGGGCACGCCTGAACCACGAGTCTGCGCTGGTGCGCGGCGCTGCGGTCTGGGCTCTCCGACGCTTGGCAGCGGAAGACACCGTGTCGCAAGCACGTGCCCGCTGCCTGCCGGACGAAGAAGACCCTCAAGTGATCGAGGAATGGACAGCGTGAGCTGGGACGAGGAGCGCATTGCCAGCCACGTCTGGATCATGGCCGGCATCCGCAGCAGCAACCAGCGGGGCATCCCGGCCATGCTGCGTCATCGGGGCGAAGCCATGAGCGGCCTGCTGCTGCTCAAGATTGCGCTCCTCGACGGCACCGCCCGCGCCTATACGCAGCAGCGCGACCTGGACGGTCGCCTGGGCTGGATGGGTGTGCCGCGGGACGAGGCTCTGCCGGAGCCGGAGATCGAGGCCTACCTCGAACGCACCCTGGCGCGCGATCCAGATCTATGGCTGGTCGAGGTGGAAGATCCGCAGGGCCGCAATCCCTTCGCAGAGACAGCGTTGGGCTGACTAGTCGGACCGCAGCCCCTTGGCCAGCATTGCGATGTGGTCCGGTCCGATGCCACAGCAGCCGCCAACTATCGACGCACCCGCCGCCACCCAGCGCCGCGCCCAGTCCAAGTAGGCCGGCGGATCGACCTCCTTGCGGAAAGGTGACAAGCCTTCGTTGGCGATTGCATCCTCCTCCTGGGGCGGGAAGGCATTGGCATAGACCCCCACTGCGAGCCCGGGCCGCGTCTGCTTGGCCGTGCGCACCGCGCTTTCCATCACTTCGGGTTGGCTGCAGTTGAACAGCAGGGCCTCCGCCCCCAACGCCTCGGCCTTGACCGCAGCATCGGCGACCGTTTCGCCGGAACGCAGCACGGCCTCCCCCTCAATCAGGCGGTCCTTCAGGGTGAAGGAGATCCAGAAGGGTCGCGGATCATCGCCCAACGCGGCACGCGCGCCCTCGGCTTCCTGCAGGGCGCTCTGGGTCTCGGCCAGCCAGACATCCGCGTAGGGGGCCAGACCCGCAATCAGTTCCCCCCAGACCTCCGCCGCGTCCTCCGGCTGGAACAGGTCCGGCCGGTAGGAGCCGCAAGGCGGCGGCAGTGAGCCCGCCACCAGCACCGCCTTGCCGCTGTCGCGAACGGCTTCCCGCGCCAAGCGGCCAGCGAGATCCGCCAGTTCACGCCCCTGGCGGTGACAGCGCTCCTCGCCGATATGATAGGGCACGAGCGCGTAGGAGTTGGTGGTGATCACCTCTGCGCCGGCAGCGATGAAGGCCGCATGGGTTTCGCGCACCGTATGAGGCGCCTCCATCAATGCCAGCGCCGACCATTCCGGCTGCCGGAAGGGCGCCCCACGCCGCTGCAACTCACCGCCCATCCCGCCATCGAGTATCCGCGTCGCTTGTGTCATGACCTTAACTCCTTGGCGTCACTGCTGCCGACATTCGGCCCTTCGCCACCCTCAAGGCAAGAGATCCTGCAGCCGGAACCAGAGCATGGCGAGTACCAAACTCGGGGTGCGAAGCAGCGGGCCGCCGGGGAAGGAACTGTGTGGGAGGCGGGCGAAGAGGTCGTAGCGTTCTGCCTGCCCCGCGATCGCTTCAGCCAGCACCCGGCCGGCGATGCCGGTGAGCGCAACACCCTGGCCGGAGAAGCCTTGAGCAAAATAGAGGTTCGGCGTGAGGCGGCCAAGCTCCGGCGTGCGCTCGCGGGAGATGCCGACGAAACCACCCCAGGCGCTGTCGATCTGCACGTCTGAGAGCTGCGGAAAAACCTTGAGCATCGCCCGGCGCATGGAGCTGCGCAGGTTGGTAGGCTCAAGCTTGGAATAGCTGACCCGGCCGCCGAACAGCAGTCGCTGGTCTTCTGAACGACGGAAATAGTCCAGAACGAACTTGAGGTCGGCGACGGCGTGATTGTGCGGCAGCAGTGCCCGAGCCCGCTCCTCGCCAAGGGGGGGCGTGGCGCCGATATAGGTGCCGACGGGCATGATCGTGCTCCGCAGTTCCGGCAGTAGGCCACCCAGATAGGCATTGCCGGCAGCAACAGCGAAGTTCGCGCGCACCTGGCCCGTTGCGGTGCGCACCACGATCGGCTCGCCGCGCTCCACCGCAACGGCCGCGCTGTCTTCGAAGATACGTACGCCCAGACTTTCTGCACCACGGGCGAGGCCGGCGCAGTAGTTCAACGGATGCAGGTGCCCGGCGCCGTGATCAACCAGGCCACTGGAGTAGCGTGGCGAGTCCACCAGTTGGCGCATGGCCGCGGCATCGCGAATCACTTCCAGTTTCTCGTAGCCGTAGTCGCGCGCTGCGCTCTCGGCCCATTCCTCGCATTCACGCAGTTCGCGCGGCCGGTTTGCGGCCAGCAGATAGCCCCAGGTGAGTGAACAATCGATCTCGAAGCGCTCGATCCGCGCCCTGAGGACATCCTTCGACTCCTCAGCCAGATCAAAGAGCCGCTTGGCATCTGCCTGGCCCAACCATCCGGCGATCTTGTCCATGCCGGAGGCATAGGCCGTGCAAACCTGCCCACCATTGCGCCCCGAGGCCCCCCAGCCGACCCGCTGTGCTTCCAACACCACGACCGAGTAGCCACGATCAGCCAGTTCGATGGCCGTATGCAATCCGGTGTAACCGGCGCCGATAACGCAGACATCGGCCTCGATGGCCTCATTCAGGCGCGGACGATTGCAGGGGTCGTTGAGGGTTTGAGCGTACCAGGATGCGATGTGAGCCGGATCGGACATGAGGCCTCGTGTGAGGAGGTGAACTGAAGAATAGGCGGGCGGCGCCTCGCTTGTCAGCCAAGCAGGGCGGTGCTAGCTCTGCCGACGCGGCCGCATCGGGCCGAGTCACCAGAGCAAGAAAAATGTCCGTGATCGAAGAATTTCTCAAGGAGCACCGGATCGAAGAGGTGGAATGCTTGGTTCCGGACATGGCGGGAATTGCCCGGGGCAAGATCCTGCCGGCTCAGAAATTCGTACAGGGCATGCGCAACAACGGCCTTCGGATTCCGGAGGCCATTTTTGTTCAGACCGTCACTGGCAGCTACCCGCCGAGCGATGCCGGGGTCATCAACGCGGCCACCTCCGACGTCTATCTGGTACCGGATGCCGAGACAATCCGCCTGGTTCCCTGGTACCCCGAACCCACGGCACAGGTCATCTGCGATCCCTACTACTTTGACGGCACGCCTGTTCCCTTCGCTGCGAGGCATGTGCTCAAACGCGTGGCGGAGCTGTTTCGGGCCCGGAAGTGGACGCCGCTGGTCGCGGTGGAACTGGAGTTCTACCTCGTCGAGCGTAACGACGATCCCGACTATCCCCTGCGTCCGCCCGTCGGCCGCTCCGGCCGGCGCGAGACCAGCCGTCAGGCCTACGGGGTCGATGCCGTCAACGAGTTCGACCCGATGTTCGAGGAAATTTACGACTTCTGTGAAGCCTCGCGCATCGACATCGACACCCTGACCCACGAGGCCGGGGCCGCCCAGATGGAGATGAACTTCAATCACGGCGAGGCTCTCGAGCAGGCCGACGAGGCTTTCCTTTTCAAGCGCACGGTGCGCGAGGCCGGATTGCGCCACAAGCTTTTCGCCACCTTCATGTCCAAGCCGATGCAGGGTGAGCCTGGCAGTTCCATGCATATCCACCAGTCGGTGGTGGACGAAACGGGGCGCAACATCTTCTCCAACCGCAACGGCCGCGACAGCCGCGCCTTCCAGGCTTACATCGCCGGGCTGCAAAAGCACCTGCCGGCTGTCATGCCGCTCTTCGCGCCAAACGTGAACTCCTACCGCCGGCTGATGCCCGACACCGATGCCCCGATCAATACCCACTGGGGCTATGACAACCGCACCGTTGGCCTGCGTGTGCCCCACTCGGATCGCGCCTCGCGACGCGTGGAAAACCGCGTTCCCGGCGCCGACGCCAATCCCTACCTGGCCATCGCCGGCTCGCTTGCCTGCGGCTACATCGGCATGACGCAGAACATGAAGCCGCGCCCGCCGATCGAGGGCAGTGCCTATCGTCTGGCGCACACCCTGCCACGCACGCTCTACGATGCCTTAAACCGCTTCTCCTCCTCCCGGCCCTTGAAGAATGTGCTGGGTGAGAGCTTCATCGATGCGGTCTGGGCGGTGAAACAGTCCGAACTCGATGCCTATCAGCAGGTGATCTCCTCCTGGGAGCGCGAGCACCTGTTGCTCAACGTGTAGATTGCCTCAACGGGAGAGCGACATGGAGTACCGTCCCCTCGGCCGCAGCGGCGTGCAGGTCAGCGCGCTCTGCCTCGGAACCATGATGTTCGGCGGCCAGACCGATGCGAGCGGGTCGGAGCGCATCATTCTCGATGCAGCCGAGAAGGGCGTGAACTTCATCGACACCGCCGACGTCTACTGCGACGGCGAATCCGAGCGCATTGTCGGCCGGGCCATCGCGGGGCGGCGGGACGAGTGGGTGCTGGCAACCAAAGTGGGCAATCCCATGGGCGCGGGCCCAAACCGTCAGGGACTGAGTCGCCGCTGGATGCTCCAGGCACTCGACGGTTCACTGCAACGCCTGGGTTGCGACCACGTCGACCTCTGGTACCTGCATCGCGAAGACCTGGACACACCGCTCGAGGAAACTGTGGCCGCGCTGGCCAGCGCCTACGCCGCCGGCAAGTTCCGCTACTGGGGCTTCTCGAACTTCTGGGGCTGGCAGATCGCGGATCTGATCCGCCTGGCGGACTTGGCTGGCTTGCCCCGCCCGGTGGCGTCCCAGCCGCTCTACAATGCCACCAACCGCCTCGCGGAAGCCGACTACATACCCGCCTGCGCGCATTTTGGCGTCGGGGTCATCCCCTATTCACCGCTGGCGCGCGGGGTGCTGACCGGCAAGTACGCCTCAGCCGATAAACCGGACCCCGACAGCCGCGCTGGACGCGGCGACCGGCGCATCATGGAAACGGAATGGCGGCCGGAATCGATCGAACTGGCGAAGAAGCTGAAAGCGCATGCGGAGACCCGCGGCACCACATCGGGCGCGCTGGCTCTGCGCTGGTGCCTGAACAACGGTGCGGTTTCCTCACTCGTCGCCGGGCCGCGCACCTTCGAACAGTGGTCCGCCTATCTCGATGTGCTGAAGGTCGAGTTTACCGGAGAAGACGAGGCTTTCTTCGACGCCTTGGTGCCGCCGGGCAAGGCCTCGACGCCGGACTACCAGGATCCGAAGTACCCTTATCGGGGACGTATGCCGATCACGAGCGCGACGGCAAAGGAATAGCTGAGGCCAAGTGGCAAAGCGCTGGCGGCGTTGCGGCCAACCAGCGCTGGCGCCGGCTCAGTCCTTCGCGCGCTCCATGTAGCTGCCGTCGGCGGTATTGACCACGATTCGCTGTCCCACGGAAATGTGCGGCGGCACGCCGGTGCGCATGCCGTTGGACAGCATGGCCGGCTTGTAAGAAGAGGTGGCAGTCTGGTTTTTGATCACCGGCTCCGTCTCCGTCACCTCAAGAATGACCCGCTGCGGCAGGCTCACGCTCACCGGCACGCCCTCGTGTAGGGAGATCTGGACCACCATGCCTTCCTGCAGATAGACGCCCTGGTCGCCCATCACGTCCTTGGGCACGGACACCTGCTCGAAGGTTTCGGTCTGCATGAAGGCAAAAGCCTCGCCCTCATCGTAGAGAAATTGGAAGTCATTCTCCTCGATGAAAGCGCGCTCCACCTGCTCAGTGGTTCGGAAGCGCTCGGAGGTTTTCACACCGTCGGAGATGCGACGCATCTCCAGTTGCGTGACGGGCGTGCCCTTGCCCGGCTGGATGTTGTCCGCCTTGAGGATGACATAGAGCTTGCCGTCCATCTCGACGACGTTGCCGTTGCGCAGGGCGCTAGCATTGACCTTCACGTGTTTAAAACCCGAGCTTGCTTGAGGATGGCAAGGAAACTAACAGCTTGACCCTCCCCGCTCAACGTCGCTGCGCAAAGGAAGCTCCATGCAATCGTCATCGCCGGCCGCCACGCGTCCCGCCTGGCATCCGGAGGTCTATGCCCGACGGCGCCCCTATTTGTTGAAGCGCAGTGCAGTGCTCGCCGCCTTGCGCAGCTTCTTCGCAGCGCGGGATTTCGTCGAGGTGGAAACCCCGGCGTTGCAGGTCTCTCCGGGTATGGAGCCGCACTTGCAGGCCTTCGCCACCGAACTGCGCACCCCGGACGGCAGCCGGCAGCAGCTCTACCTCCACACCTCCCCAGAGTTCGCCTGCAAGAAACTACTGGTGGCCGGCGAGCCGCGGCTCTATGCGCTTGCCCGGGTGTTCCGCAACGGGGAGCGCGCCGCCTGGCACCATCCCGAGTTCACCATGCTGGAGTGGTACCGTGCAGGGGACGGCTATGAGACACTGATGCAGGACTGCGGCGACCTCTTGCGCCACTGTGCCGAGGCAATCGACTGCAGCCTTGTGGAGGTCAACGGCTCAACCTGCGACCCCACTGCAGCACCCGAGCGCATCTCCGTCACCGAGGCCTTCCGGCGCTGGGCCGACATCGACCTCCTCGCCACCACGCCCGATCCCTGGACTCCTGATCGGGACCATCTTGCCCGCCAGGCACAAGCGGCCGGCATTCGCGTTGCCGAGGACGATGATTGGCTGGCCATCTTCACCAAGGTGATGCTGGCGCGCATCGAGCCCCGGCTCGGCAGCCCCGTCCCGACGATCCTTTATGACTATCCCGTCTCACAGGCCGCGCTGTCCCGGCCCAAACCTTCCGACCCACGCGTCGCCGAACGCTTCGAGTGCTACGTGGCCGGCGTTGAACTGGCCAATGCCTTCGGGGAGTTGACCGAAGCAGTGGAACAACGTCGCCGCTTCGAAGCGGACCAGGCGCTCAAGCAGAGCCTCTACGGCGAACGCTATCCCATCGACGAAGATTTCCTGGATGCCCTGGCCTTTGGCATGCCCGAAGCGGCCGGCATAGCGCTTGGAGTCGACCGTCTGGTGATGCTGCTCAGCGGCGCAGCCCATATCGAGGACGTGCTCTGGCTTCCGGTGGCAAAGCCTTGAGCCGAAAGTGAAATCGGATACCGCCTTCGATTTGTCCAAATTCCGCCTCGCGAACCAGGCGAGGCATGTTATAACCGCGTTGGGGCTCGTTGAGCTATTCAGAGAGGGAAGAATTCTATGGGGGGGAAGGCTGCGCGCCCGCCCTTTTTATACCTCTGCATGCTGATACTGGCATCAGGCTTGCTGTTTGGCGGGCGGACAGAGCCTGCGGCGGCCATGATGATTGGTCCAAGTGTCCTCGATGGCGTTAGCGCCTTTCACAGCAACGGCAGTCAGGTTCGGGTCGACATGTTCGTTCCCCGAGACCAGGAGCACCCTCTTCCCGCCG
This sequence comes from Aquibaculum arenosum, assembly GCF_029222965.1. Taxonomy (GTDB): domain Bacteria; phylum Pseudomonadota; class Alphaproteobacteria; order Kiloniellales; family DSM-21159; genus Aquibaculum; species Aquibaculum arenosum. The sequence continues at coordinate 286,904 of NZ_JARHUD010000002.1, forward strand.
TGGTCCTGCTACACGGTGCCAGCGGCGTGGGTGATGGCTATCTGATCTATGCCATGGCGGAACGTCTGGCCGAGACGGGACTGGCAGTCTTCGCGGTTCACTACTTCGACGCCATCAAGCACGGCAATCGTGCCGGTATCGGGCGCTATTATCTGCGCGATGAGGTGATCGCCGACGCCATCGATTACGTCTCTTCCTTGCACTTCATCGATCGCAATCGCCTCGGGCTGATGGGCTATTCCCTCGGCGCCTTTCAGGCCTTGGAGCGGGCCAATCGGGACGGCCGCGTGCGCGCCGTCGTTGCTCTTGCCGGTGGAATGGATGGCCGACGGGTGAGCGAAGGGGTGGAGTCCATGCCTCCCACCTTGATCTTACATGGCAATCGCGACGGCATCGTACCGGTCAACCGCGCGATGCAGGCGGCCCAACTGCTGGAAGCAGCCGGAGCACCCTACGAGATCGAGATCAGCAACGGCGTGAGCCATGTGCCGCGCGGTAAGGTTTTCGATCAATGGATGCAGCGCGCTGCCGACTTCTTTCATGAGAATCTGACTGTGCGCGGCCTGATCAGCGAGACCGTCCTGTTGCGGACTCCCGGTCGGCGCTGATTTTAAACTGAGTTCACCAGTCGACCTCGATCGTCAGCCGCCTTTGTCACTTGCCTTGCCCTTCTCAGACAAGCCGGTCATGCGCTGAAGCTGGATCCGCCAGGCGCTGAGTATCTCTGGCGGGAACTCCGGCGTCTCGGCCTCGATCAGCGCATCCATGCTGCGCAACCGCTCCCAGCCTTGCTCGGTCAGTTCCACCCGTTTGCGCCGCTCGTCCTTGGGATCGCCGGCTGTCACCAGATAGCCCTGCATCACGAGTTCTGCGACCTGCTTCTGCGCACGCTGACGGCTGACGCCGAGTTGCTTGGCAAGCTCCGCCATCTGGTTCGAGGGTGCGCCGGAAAGCCGCTTCAGCAACAGCCAGTCCCCCAGTCGAAACGACGGGTCGCGACGAGAGAGCTTGCGCCCCAGCCGCCGGCTGAAGGCATTGATGGTGCTCACCAATGCGGCAAGCTCGTCACTCACCTCGGTACGCCGGGTTGAGGTGCTGTCCTTTTGGGACATGCAAAAGCTCCATCAAGACTGGCGGATCCGCGTGCTTGGTCGCCAGGCGACACGTCGGAGTCCGCAAACGGCAGGAAGGCTCAGCTTAGAGCCTCACGCGGTTTTCATCAATTTAGTTGACAAGATTTGCTGTCGATACGGTCCGGATCAGTCCGCTGTCAGGCATTCGGTCAGGCTGTCGGCCAGGGCACGCAGCAACTGCTCATAGGCATGGGGGCCGGGGGCCAGGGTCGCGCCCAGCGGGTCCAGTTCTCCCAGACGTGCATCCGTCCCCTCCACGACCACCCGAGCAATCCGTGGTTCGAACTGGGGCTCGCTGAACAGGCAGACGGCCTCCTCTTGGGCGACCCAGGCACGGATCTCTTTCAGCCGCTGGGCGCCCGGCTGGCGTTCCGGCCCGAGAGACAACGCCCCAGCGGAGGGAAGGTCGAAGGCCGCCTCGAAGTACTGGTAGCCGTCGTGAAACACGAGAAAGCTTGAGCCCTTTAGCGGTTCGAGCTGTGCGCGCAGGTCAGATTCCAGCTCGGTCAGACTTTCCTGCAGCGCCGCGGCATTGGCGCGGTACTGCTCCGCGTGAGCGGGATCGATCTCTGTCAGGGTTTCGGCGATTGCCGCCGCGATCACCTGGGCGTTTGCAGGATCGAGCCAGAGATGCGGGTCGTAGCTCCCATGAGCGTGGTCATGGTCATGACCTGCGTCGTGATCGTGATCGTTGTCCTGATCATGGTCGTGGTCGTGTGCCAACTCTGCCGTACTGTGCAATCCGGCTTCGCGAACAGGCAGAAGCGTTATGCCTTCGAGTTCGCTGACGGTCAGGACGGTCGCCTTGGCTGCCACCGTCTCAAGCGGCCGCCGCAAGAAGAGTTCGAGATCCTCACCGATCCAGATCACCAGCTCGGCATCAGCCAGTTCGCGCGCATCGGAGGGACGCAGGGAGAAGCTGTGCGGCGACGCCCCACCCTCGAGCAACAGCGCCGGCTCCCCTACCCCCTCAGACACGGCAGCCGCCAGGGCATGCAGCGGCAGGATGGAGGCCACCACATCGAGATCGCTCTGGGCCGAGACCGGCGCCGCCGCTAAGACGCCGCCAGACAGGAAAATTGCCGGCACCACTCTGCCCAGCCACCGCGCAACAGCGCTCATAGGTCACCCCTTACCCTTTGCCATGGAGACTTGCCAAACGCGCCGCGATTGGCATGATCGGAGCGTCACTTTGATACGTTATAGTATAACAATCAATCGGAAAGCTTTCACATGACCACCCCGGGCTTCCACGATCCCGTTCACGACCACGAGCGCTGCCTCGCCGAGGCCCTTCAGGAAGCGGAGCAGCTCTGCCGCGACCGAGGCGCGCAGTTGACGCCGGTGCGTCGACGGGTCCTCGAACTGGTCTGGTCAGAGCATCGGCCCCAGGGCGCCTACGAACTGCTCGAGCAACTGCAAGCCGAGCGCGGCCGTGTCGCGCCGCCAACGGTCTATCGCGCCCTGGACTTCCTGCTGGCCCAGGGACTGATCCACCGCATCGAAAGCCTCAACGCCTTCGTCGGTTGCCCGCGGCCCAGCCACGTCCACAACGGCCAGTTCTTTATCTGCGAAGCCTGTGGCGCCACCGCGGAACTGAGCGATCCCGGGCTGGCGGAGCGCATCGACCGTTCCGCGGCCGCGTTGGGTTTCGCCGTCAATCAGCGCATCGTCGAGGTGCGCGGTCACTGCCCGGATTGCAGCATCCAAGGAAGCCCCAACCCATGAGCGCGCTGCTTTCCGCCCACGGCGTCTGCTTCAATCGTGGCGGCCGGCAAATCCTGGATTCCATCTCCCTTTCGGTCGAGCCAAGCGAGGTGGTCACGCTGATCGGCCCCAACGGCTCGGGCAAGACGAGCTTGCTGCGCATTTTGCTCGGACTTGAGCAAGCCGATGCTGGCCGAGTAGCGCGCCGTCCGGGCCTGACCGTGGGCTATGTACCGCAGCGCCTGACGGTCGAGCCAACCCTGCCTATGACCGTACTGCGCTTTCTCAGTCTGCCACACCGTGTCTCTCGCGCAGCGGCCCGCGAAGCCCTTGAGGAAACCGGCGTAGCCCATCTCGAGCGTGCGCAGGTCCATGCGCTTTCAGGTGGCGAATTCCAGCGCGTGCTGCTGGCCCGCGCCCTGCTGCGCCGCCCGGACATCCTGGTGCTCGACGAGCCGGCACAGGGCATCGATTTCAGCGGCCAGCTCGACCTCTATCAGCTCATTGATCGGATAAGGCGGCAACGCGGCTGCAGCGTGCTGCTGGTCTCTCACGACCTGCACCTGGTGATGGCCGCAACCGATAGGGTCATCTGCCTTAACCGCCATGTCTGCTGTTCGGGCGAGCCCGAGGCCGTCAGCCGGCATCCCGAGTACCTGGCCCTCTTCGGCCCACGGGCAGCGCAGGCCCTCGCCATCTATCACCACGATCACGACCACCACCACGACATTGCCGGTGAGCCGGTGCCATTGGCAGGTCAGACGGAAAACGGCCCTGCAACAGCCGACCAGGCATCTCGCGAAGACAGGCAGGTCTGATGCTGGACGATTTTCTGTTTCGCGCTTTCCTGGCCGGCGCCGGCCTGGCGCATGTGGCCGGCCCGCTGGGCTGCTTCGTGATTTGGCGACGCATGGCCTACTTTGGTGACAGCCTGGCGCACTCGGCGCTGCTCGGCGTGACCCTCGGCTTTCTGCTGAACATCGACTTGCAACTGGGCGTCTTGGCCACCTGCGTGGCGGTGGCCCTGACGGTGGCTGCCCTGCACCAGCAGCAACGCCTGCCGACAGACACGCTGCTCGGCATCCTGGCACACTCGGGCCTGGCACTGGGCCTCGTTGCCCTTTCCTTCATGTCGGACCTGCGCGTCGACCTGCTCGGCTATCTTTTTGGTGACGTGCTCGCGGTCGGGACTGGAGACATCCTGTGGATCTGGCTGGGTGGATTGGCCGTGCTGGGAGTGATCGTCCTGACCTGGCGGCCGCTGCTCTTGGCCACACTCCATGAGGAACTGGCCCGGGCCGAGGGCGTGCCAGTGCTGGCCATGCGGCTGACGCTCATGCTGACCCTGGCGATCACCATCGCGGTGGCGATGAAGATTGTCGGCATCCTGCTGGTGACCTCAATGCTGATCCTGCCGGCAGCCGCCGCCCGGCGTTTTGCCCGCACGCCGGAGGAAATGGCGGTGCTGGCCGCGCTGTTCGGCGTCCTGGCCGTGGGCGGCGGCCTCTGGGGGTCCTTGAGCTATGATACCCCATCAGGTCCCAGCATCGTTGTCGCCGCCCTCCTCTGCTTCGTCGCCGCTCTGGTGCTGGGTGGCCTGGTGCAGCGTCGCTGAGCACCAGGCTTTTCCATCAGAACCGCAAGCGGATACCGGCGCGGGCCGTGTGCTCCTTCTGAGTGGACGACAGGTAAGCGTCGTAGCCGGCGAAGGCCTCGACGTTGTTGTCGAGGCCGATATCGAGCTCCACGCCAACCACCGCGGCATCTTTGCTGCGCTTCGGCCCCGACACGCTGAAGCTGGAGCCGCCGGAGGAGAAGGCCATGCGGGCATCACCGCTCGAGCCCACCAGCCGCCGCTCCCAGGCCACGCTGGCGTGCGGGCGCAGGCGCAGGCCGCTGTCGAAGGAGAAGGTCTCGCTGAGCATAACGCCGATACTCGAATGCAGCATCGAGGCCCGGTCGCTGTCGATGTCCAGGTTGGCCGCTCCGGCGCCGCTTTCGGAATAGCTGTCGGTGCGGGTGTGCTGGAACGCCAGCCCAGCGAAGGGCTCGACCTCGGCGGTTCCCAAGGGCAGGCGGTAGCCCACCTCACCGAAGCTCTGCGCCGACCAGCCCTTGTAGTCCGCCTTCGCGGTTTCATTTCCGGTCGGCAGGTTGACCGTGCGGCGGGATTCATAGTCATGCCAACCGAAGCCGGCACCGCCACGCAGCCGCCAGGCTCCGCTCCGCCAGAGGCCGTAGGTCGAGATCGAGTAGGTATCGATCTCGGTGCGGCTGTCCCGGGCCGCCGTCTCAAGGCGGTCATCCTGGAAGCCGAGCGCCAGGCCCATGCCGAAGTTCTCCGAGAAGAGCATTTCGGCGCCCAGCATCGTGCCCCAGCTTTGCGTATCGGTTTCCGCGGCGTTGCCATCGGAATCGAGCGAGCCGCTGGAACCATGGGCCTGCACCCAGGCCGCAGGTCCGAGTGCCGGCTGCCCGGGCTCAGCCGAGGAGCGCTCCGGCTCGCCTGCGTCGCTCACCGCAAGCGAGGCCAAGCTGTTGGCCTGCAGGGCATTCTGCTCACCGCCTGAGCCGCTGGAGAATCCTGCACCGAAGCCGGACAGGCGGCCCAAGAGCTGGCTGCGTGTGCGCCGGGCAATGTCGACGGGCGCCGACTGGGCCGTGGCGTGCGTCTCACCGGAAAGCGTGTCGTAGAGTTCCCGGGCCTCTTCCTCGTCCGCCCAGACCAGCATGGCATAGAGCGGATTGTCCGTATCCCTGCCGAAGCTTTCCAGGGCTCCAGCGACTGCGCGCTGATTCCTCGTGCGGGCGACGGTTGCGAAATCCGTGCCGCTGCGCCCCACATCCAGGGCCACCGTTTTGGCGCCGTGATCGAGGCGGAGTTCAAGGAACGGCCGGTCCTGAACCACGCCGGCGAAGGTGCCTTCCACGCCTTCCGAGGCGTTCAGGATCTCGTAGCGGGTGCCATAGGGATAGGCGCCCTCCGCCTTCTCAACCACCACGTCCACGCCAGCCTCGATGGAAGCGGCCTCTTCGACGATGAGGCGGTCCGAGCGGTTTTCGGGTGCGATATCGAGCAGGTAGCGGCTGCCATTCGCGAAGCGGAGGTCGCCCTCGACCTTGGTGCGCTCGATCCTCCCCGAACCGCCCGGGGAGAGATCACCGGCATTGCGCAGCTCACCACCACCCAAGGCAACCAGGCTGCCCGGCTCGAACAGCGCGCCGGCACGATTGTCCAAACGATTGCGGCCCGTGCCGAGATCGACGCTGCCGTAGATCCAGCCATGGTTCACCACCGTCTCGTTGCCGCCACCGCCACGGATCGCGAGCTCGCCGTCGGATGCAATGGCCCCGTGATTGGTCACCAGGTTATCCGCGCCGCCCTCGATATCGATCGCAAAGCCGCTTTCCGACAGCACGGCTCCGTCTTCGCCAACGGTAATCTCGATATCGCCGGGGTGGCCCGTGCCCTGGGGCGTGCTCGTATGAGACGCCGCGCGAATGCCCGTGCCGCGGGCCAGAACAAAACCATCGTTCTCGATCAGAATGCGTCGATGCGGCGGCATCCCAAGACCCTGCATCTGGCTGGAGGCGACGTTGATGGCGGACTCGGCAACGATGCCATCCCCGCCGGCGACGATCGCCCCGTTGTTGCTCACCTCGATCCCCGCAATGTCTTCCTCGAGATGGACAGCCAGGGACTGATCCCCATTCTGCGACTGCCCCACCTCGTAAGTCTGCAGGATGCCGGCAGAGGTCTCCTGGCTGGAGTTCCACTCGGCACTGTCCTCGGCCTCGCCAAACACCTGCCCAATCGACAGGTCGGCACGGGCGCGCGCCGTGACGCCGTCGCCTTCAGCCAGCACCAGGCCGTCGTTCTCTACCCGCACGAACGCCGCTTCCTCTCCCAGCGAAACAAGCGTGCTTTGCGCAGCGGTCTGGCTCTGCGACAGGTCCGTGGCCTGGCGCCCATTCAGGCTTTCGGAGGCGAGCTGATCACCGCCGAGCGATTGGCTGATGCTCTTGGGAGCCGAAAGGCCCAGAGACAGGTGAGACTCGGCACGGATGCCATCGCCCTCGGCGTCCACCGTGCCGCTGTTTCGGACCGTGACGGCTCCGGCACGCTGGCCCAGGCCCACATCGACCTCCTGGGTCGCCGTTGCGTCCTGCACCGCCGCCTGGGACTGCTCCACCTCCTCGGCGCTCATGCGCTGCAGCTGGTAGCCACGCTGCTCGATCGACTGCTCCAGCGACAGGTCAAAGTCGAGCTGAGAGGCCGCCACCAAGCTGTCACCGTCGGCGAGCAGCAAGCCGCTGTTCTCGACCAGGATCGATGCTGTGCCATTGCCCAGATGAAAGTTCGCGGCCTGCGCGCCACTCTTCGACTGCTGCCCGTCCTGGTCCTGCTCGAGATCCACTTCGGTCGCACTCTGTCCGGTTTGAATGAAATCGCCGTTCTGGCGCTGCTCCTGCGACAGGTGAAAGCCCAGTGCCATCTGCGTATCGGCCCGCAGACCGTCACCCTCGGCCATCACATCGCCGTCGTTGCGAACCCGGACGGCACCAAGATCGCCGCCGACCGAGATGTCCAAGTCCTGCTGCGACAAGAGGTGATGCTCGAACGCCTGTCCCTGCAGCGCTGGAGCATCCATATCCTCCGGCCTGCCTCTGTTGGCGACCTGAACCAGTCCATCGATCTGACCCACGGACTGCGATGCTTCCCAATGGCTTTCGACGCGGGTCGAGGCCGACATGCCGTCGCCCAAGGCCATCACCGACCCATCATTGCGAAGATCAAGTGCGGCGATCTCCTGTCCAAAACTGGAACTCGAGCTTTGCTCGCTCTCGCTCGACTGCTCGCCGACGAGTATCTGTTCTGCGCCACTGTCACTGTGACGCAGCTGGACAAGGTCGGTGTTCTGCCAGGTTTCCTGATAGTGGCTCGACTCCATGCGCCAGGCAGATCCAGCGACCAGACCGTCTCCCTCGGCCATCACCAGCCCGCTGTGCTCGACCCTGACCGCGCCCAGCCGATCGCCCACGGACCGTTCGGCTTGTTGTCGGTTATCGTGGCTTTGGAACAATGACTGCGCCTGAAGTCGATCGCCGTTCCGGCCAAAGGCCGCCTGCATGCCGGAAAGAGTCTGGTCCGCGGCCTGGATTACGAAATTGTTCATCTCGCCGTGCGTCGCCGCCACGATGCCGTCGCCTGCTGCCTCAATCAGGCCGCTGTTTTCGACGTAGATCGCGCCCCGCGCCTCGCCCAGTGCACTTTCGGCGCGTTGATCAGAAGCATTCAGCTGTTCCACGTCCATGAGATCGGACGCGTCTGCGGTTGCTTCATCCAATGATGCCCATTCGCTTACGCTCGATCCACCACCCTGGTCGCTGATTTGATGAGTGCCACTGCTATGTCTGTGCTGGTTGACGGCCACAATGCCGTCGCCACCGGCCACGACAATGCCCTCATTGATGACGGTCGCCCGACCGGAACCGGCAACACCCAAGCCTACTATGCGCTGATCAGCGTTATTCTTCTGCAATGCATCCTGTTCGGCGTCGTTCGCTTGAGATGCCCCCTGCCTGAGGCGATGGGTTAATTCGATCTGAGACCAGGCCCGTATGCCACTGCCGCCAGCCTCTATTATCCCATCGTTGGATAACCTAACATTCCCGGAGCCATGTAATCCGCCTAGGTCCAGTTCCTGTTGCACGCCACTGATTTGCTCCACGTTGAGCCGCGTCTCAGCAAAATCTTTGGCTATCACATCAACGCCAGCTACCTCAGACTGAACACCGACAAGCTGCTGGGCGTCATTTTCTTGGTCGCTGACCTGTGTGTAATCCTGCTCCGCGTTCAAGAGGGTAGTTGCTACTGCACCATGTTTTTCCGTGTAAATGGAGCCGTTATTCTCCACGGACACACCGGCAAAAAATTCAACTCGGGGAAATTCTTTGTGGTCAGTGTTAAACTCAGCCCTGCTGTCATCGATGGAAAGCCGAGAGTGTTGCCGTTCTATGTCCACGATATGATAACCATGAACGTGGGCCACAATGCCGCTTCCGCCGGCGTCGATGTCACCGCCGTTCATGATCGCGACATTGTGATCGCCGCTGCTGAGACTGGCCGCTTCGGTCTGCGCCAAAATGCCGATTCCGTCACCGGTCGTGACAATGCTGTACGGCCCGATATCCGCGATGATGCGGATGTTCGATGTTGATTCGAACTCTATGCCATGCCCCCCTCAACCGGCGCAATGTTGTGGGCCAGATCCTGAACCAGCAGCGTTTCAATGATGTTGGGATCTAAATCACCACCGACGGTCCCGCTGATGCCCGCAGACTGATCGCCGCCGCACACCGCTGTGTCACTCGATAGATCGCAGGCATCAGGCGCAGCACGAGCAGAGGAGGCCGCACCCAAAGCAAAGATGGCCGCTGCTGCCGAACAGAGAAGGCGTTGGCGACGGGTGGCCGTTTGCAATAAACCGTGGTGAATAGCCATGCCCCGTGTCATGTTCCCCCCGTGCATTCCGCATTTTCACACCGAAATGCCACGACAGTGGGACAAGGGTCAAGCAAGGGTGAAGAACCTCAACGCACAGACAGAATAGCGGCCGCCGAATCATCGCCTAATACACTCCGCGGCGGTGCCTCGTTACCAAATTGCATTTCCGCATGGACAGCGCGCGCCTGAATTACGAACACGACCCCGCTCCGGTCACTGGCCAAGCTCGATTTCGCGAATCCCAACCGAGGCTTTCCTTCGTTTCGCCGAGCAGCTATATCCAGCATCGGCCTAGGGCTGCGCGGTTCAGGGTCGAGAGTCCGCGCCTGGCCATTGTTCCACTTGTTCGAGCCGAGAGAATGCAAGCAAGGCAGACACTGACGCACCTGCAGCGCCTGGAGGCGGAAAGCATCCACATCATGCGCGAGGTCGCGGCACAGTTCCGTAACCCGGTGATGCTCTATTCCATCGGCAAGGACAGCTCGGTGCTGCTCCATCTGGCGATGAAGGCCTTCTACCCTTCCAAGCCACCCTTCCCGCTGATGCACGTGGATACGACCTGGAAGTTCCGGGAGATGATCGAGTTCCGCGACCGACGCGCAGCGGAACTTGGCATGGACCTGATCGTCCATATCAATGAGGACGGAGTACGCGAGGGCATCGGCCCCTTCAGCCATGGCTCTGCCGTTCACACAGACGTAATGAAAACGCAGTCCCTGAAGCAGGCTCTGGACAAGTATAAGTTCGACGCCGCGTTCGGCGGCGCGCGTCGCGATGAAGAGAAGTCTCGCGCAAAGGAGCGGATTTTCTCCTTCCGTACTTCGACGCATCGATGGGATCCGAAAAACCAGCGCCCCGAACTCTGGAACGCCTACAACGGGCGCATCCATAAGGGCGAGTCGATCCGGGTCTTCCCGCTGTCCAACTGGACCGAGCTCGACATTTGGCAGTACATCCTTCTCGAGCAGATCCCTGTCGTGCCACTCTATCTCGCCAAGCCGCGGCCGGTGGTCGAGCGCGACGGCACGCTGATCATGGTCGACGATGAGCGCATGCCGCTGGAGCCGGGCGAAACGGTGCAGGAGCGCTGGGTGCGGTTCCGCACCCTGGGGTGCTATCCCCTGACCGGCGCCATCGAAAGCCGCGCCGAAAATCTGGTGGAGATCATCCACGAAATGTTGATCGCCCGCAGTTCCGAGCGGCAGGGGCGCGTCATCGACCGCGACCAAGCCGCCAGCATGGAGCTGAAAAAGCAGGAGGGCTATTTCTAATGCTGGACGCTACATCGCTGCGCCCCGAAGACACCGAAGCCTACCTGCTGCAGCAGAGCGACAAGGAGCTGCTGCGATTCATCACCTGCGGCAGCGTCGATGACGGAAAATCGACACTGATCGGCCGCCTGCTCTTCGACAGCAAGCAGCTATTCGAAGACCAGCTCGCTGCGCTTGGCCAGGACAGTCGACGCTGGGGCACCACCGGGGAGGAGATGGATCTGGCGCTGCTCGTCGACGGCCTGGCGGCCGAGCGCGAACAGGGCATCACCATCGACGTGGCCTATCGCTTCTTCGCCAGCGAGAAGCGTAAGTTCATCGTGGCCGACACCCCGGGCCACGAGCAGTACACCCGCAACATGGTCACCGGCGCCTCCACAGCGGAACTGGCGGTCATTCTTGTGGATGCGCGCAAAGGCGTGCTGACTCAGACCCGCCGCCACGCCTTCCTGGTCTCGCTACTGGGGATCCGGCAGGTCGTGCTCGCTGTGAACAAGATGGACCTGGTGGATTTCGATCGCGGCCGCTTCGAAGAGATTGTCAGCGACTTCCGTCAATTTGCTGAAGGCCTCGGGTTCGAGAGCATCATCGGCATTCCGCTCTCAGCGCTGACTGGCGACAATGTCATCAGCGCGAGCGATCGCACTGACTGGTACGAAGGCCCGTCGCTGCTGGAAGCCTTGGACACGGCAAGGGTGGGCCGCGAACAGGAAGAACTCCCCTTCCGCCTGCCCGTACAGTGGGTCAACCGCCCGAACCTCGATTTCCGGGGCTATAGCGGCACAATTACCGGTGGGCGCATACGCCCTGGCGATGAGATCGTGGTTCTTCCCTCCGCTCGCACGAGCAAGGTCGAACGGATCGTCACCTATGACGGCGAACTGGACGAAGCCGTCGCCGGTCAGGCCGTGACCCTCTGCCTCGAGGACGAAGTGGATATCAGCCGCGGCGACGTCATTGCTGCTGCCGACGCCCGACCCGAGGTGACCGATCAGTTCGCGGCTCATTTGGTGTGGATGAGCGACCAACCGCTGCTGCCGGGGCGCAAGCTTCTGCTGCAACTGGGGCCGAAGCAGGTCTCGGCCCAGGTGACCGAGATAAAACACGCGGTCAACGTCAACACCATGGAGCACACGGCAGCCAAGCAGCTTGAACTGAACGAGATTGCTGTCTGCAACGTCTCCACCGACCAGCCAATTCCCTTCGGCCCCTATAAGCAGGAGCGCGAAGGCGGTGGCTTTATTCTGATCGACCGGATAAGCAACATCACGGTCGGTTGCGGCATGATCGACTTCCCGCTGCGCCGCGCTTCCAACGTCCACTGGCAGGAGATAGCGGTCGACAAACAGGCCCGCGCGGCCCTGAAAAGCCAGCAGCCGGCTATCCTCTGGTTCACCGGTCTGTCGGGATCGGGCAAATCCACCGTCGCGAACGCCCTGGAGAAGAAGCTGCACCTTCTCGGCCATCACAGCTACCTGCTTGACGGCGACAACGTGCGGCACGGGCTGAACCGCGACCTCGGCTTTACCGACGTTGACCGGGTGGAGAACATCCGCCGCGTCGCCGAAACGGCCAAGCTCTTCGTCGACGCCGGTTTGATCACACTGGTGTCCTTCATCTCCCCCTTCCGCTCGGAACGCCGAATGGCGCGGGATCTGGTGGAGGACGGCGAGTTCATTGAGGTTTTCGTCGATACGCCGCTGGAGATTTGTGAAGCCCGCGATCCAAAGGGTCTCTACCGCAAGGCGCGTGCCGGCCAGCTCGCGAACTTCACCGGCATCGACTCCCCTTACGAGGCACCGGAAGCGCCGGAGATGCGCTTGCCCGGCGCCGAAGAGGAACCAGATGCAATGGCTGATCGCATCATCGATGAGTTGCGCCGCCGCGGTGTCATTTGATTTGCTGTCACTGACGCGGCCATCCGCCGTGAGTGCTCCGGCTGGAGGGAATGAGCCCTGCGCTCCCTCCTCCGGGATCGCGGGCACTTTTGAGGCAGTGTCAGAGCAATATCGTCAACAGAGTTGACAGAAACCGGGTGTGACCCCTAATCTCACACTCGCATGAGCCCGTGGCGTGCCGTTACTCTCGCACCCCTGCGCCAGTCACTCGCGAGAGATTTCCGCAGGAAGAGGCCGGGCTTTGGCCAGGATTGACGCTTGTGGTATCAGACCGAGTTGCTTCACAGCCACCAAGCAAAAGAGGAGCGGGCAAGAACGTGCATCTTACGATGAAATTGCTGGGCGGCCTGTCACTCTGCCTTCTCGTGGCGGCTTGTAGCACAGTTAACAGCGCAACACCGGAAGGCGCGCCGACTGCGGGTGGCATACCGGTTGCTGTCGAGCAGCAGACAACGACACCAGCCGACGCAGCATTGCTTAATTTTGCGTCCACGGCGCCTCCGGGCAGCCAGGAGCTGATCCCGCTTGAAGGCGGCGTCGAGGCCCAGGTGCTGATCAACGAGGAGTATGTCTCGGCTCGCGGCCGCCTGTGTCGGCGCCTGACACTCTGGAACACGCAGACGGCTCGCCCCAGCGAACGCGTCATGTGCCAGGGGCAGCAAGGCTGGCACTTGATCAGGCCACTGCGCGAGTTGGCATCCCGCTGACATCAGCGGCGGAAAAGGTAACCAGATGAGTGCTACCAGGAGCTTTGGCGATCTGGGCCGCAGCTTGACGGTCCAAGGGCGAGTCATCTACGCCCTGATTCTGCGGGAAATGCAGTCCCGCTTCGGTCGATCCAATATCGGCTATCTCTGGGCTTTGGTGGAGCCGCTGCTGCTGGTGGGCGTATTCACTCTCGGGTACGTTGCGATCGGCCGACGGTCGCCACCGCAGGGCATGGAGTTCTTGCCGTTTCTGGCAACAAGTATCATCGCCTATCTCTCAATGCGCAACATCGCTTCCCGCATGTCCAGCGCCATCGAGAGCAATCGCAGCCTTCTCCTCTTTCCACAGGTCACGCCCTTTGACCTGATGCTCGGACGCCTGCTGCTGGAAACTGCCACCTTCATCGCGGTCTTTGTGGTGATCATCGGCGGGGGAGTTATACTCGGTTTTGCCTCGCCGCCGGACCGGCCGTTCCTGCTGCTAGTCACAGTGATCTACACCGCCCTACTTGGCGCGGGCATCGGCATGCTGCTCGGTGCCATCACAATGAACTTTCCCTGGGTCGACCACTTCATGCGCCCGACTTGGCGCCTTATGCTGTGGATCTCCGGGATTTTCTTCACGTTGAAGCAGCTCCCCATGTCGGTGCAGGACATACTTGTCTGGAACCCGATCCTGCACGTGATCGAATTGATGCGCGCTGCCTACTTTGCACAGGTCGAGCCCTATCGGGTGAGCTATGGCTACGTGAACTGGTGGATTCTCATCACCACCTTCATGGGTCTGCTCTGCGAGCGCATGTTTCGCGACCGGAGGAAGGAAAAGTGATCCAACTCCAGGGCGTGACCAAATACTACCGCACCAACGATGGGCGGCATTATGTCTTCCGGGATCTGACCGAGGACATCCCTACTGATCGGAACGTGGGAATCCTGGGCCGTAACGGGGCAGGCAAATCAACGCTCCTGCGAATTCTGGCCAAGGCCGAAGCACCGAACCGAGGCATGGTCCGTTCCAACGTTCGCCTCTCCTGGCCCATGGGTTTCAGTGGTGGATTCCAAGGCTCGATGAGCGGAGCTGACAACATTCGCTTCATCGCCCGAATTTACGGCGTCAACTGGCGAGACGCGGTGGATTTCGTACAGGACTTCGCCGAGCTCGGCGAATACATGCACATGCCTATCAAAACCTACTCCTCGGGCATGCGCGCCCGCCTAGCCGTGGGTATGTCCTTTTTTGTCAAATTCGACTGCTATCTCATCGACGAGATCCCGGGCGTCGGCGATTCCCGTTTCCGCCGTCGTTTTACCCAATCCTTTGGTGAATTGAAGAAACGTTCCACGATGATCCTGATCTCGCACAGCGAGGCAACCATCAGAAAGATCTGCGACGTGGTCTTTCTTCTCAATGACGGTAGGCTTGAGCGCTATGACGATGTCGACGAAGCGCTGCGGCTTTACCGCCAGATGTAGGCGACTTACATGGCCCACTTAGACGATCTTTCCAAATACCGCCGCCCTGATGACGCAGCCGACAGCGCCACGCGTCAGAAGGCTGGAACTGACTCGCCCGCGAATGGCGATAAGGCGAAAACGGAACTCGAATCAGCGCAGAAGGCTGGTTCAGCGGCATCTGAGGATGACGCTGCGCGGCGCGAAGCTCAGGTTGCCAAGCGCAAAGCGCGTCAGAAGGCCAAACTGAAGGCAGTACCTCCTCCCGAGCGTCCGCCAGGAGAGGAAGCCGACGACGATCTCTTTGATGACGATATGTTGTCAGAAAAGAGCAGTGCTCCAGCCGCTGCGCCCGCGAGGAAGAAAGCTGCCAAAGCCTCTGCGGCGCGGGCTAAGTCCGGCGCAGCGGCTCGTGCTCCCAGGCGCGAGGAGCAAGAAGAGGATAACGACGGCGCGACAACAAAACCTGCGACTCAACCGGAGATTCGTGAAGGCGATTCGAGTCTTCACAAGGGCAAGACTCGCCCGGGTTTCTTCGCACGTTTGAAGCGCTGGTTGCCGGCACTGCTGATTGTGGGCCTGCCGACCTTGGGCGGCGTGCTCTACTACGGCTTTATCGCCTCGGATCTCTACTACACGGAAACGCGCATCTCCGTGCGCTCGCAGAGCGCGACCGGCGCGCCCTCGCTCATGAGTTCGGCCATTGGC
Organism: Aquibaculum arenosum; assembly: GCF_029222965.1. GTDB lineage: Bacteria > Pseudomonadota > Alphaproteobacteria > Kiloniellales > DSM-21159 > Aquibaculum > Aquibaculum arenosum. The sequence goes on from NZ_JARHUD010000002.1 coordinate 302,288, forward strand.
GGCATTCAGCTGGGCAGCGCCTCCATCGAGGCCGACAGCATTGCGGAGTTTGCGACCTCGCATGACGCTGTTCAGCAGTTGACGACGCAGGTAGACCTCCGGACGATATTCTCCCGCGAGGAAGGCGATTTTCTTTCTCGTCTGTCCGCCAGTGCCCCGCTGGAAGATCTGGTCGAGCACTTCCAAGATCGAGTCGAAGTCACCTATGACCAAACCTCCGGCATCATCACCATTGGCGCGAAGACCTATCGGCCGGATGATTCGCGCAATATTCTGGTGGCGCTGAACGACATCAGCGAACGGCTCGTCAACGAATTCAATCAACGAGCCGAAGCAGACTCCCTGCGCCTGGCACGCAGCGAGGTGGAACGAGCCGAGCAGCGCATGGCCGACGTGCGCAGCGAACTGCTGCAGTTCCGCCTGACGAATCAGGAGCTCGACCCGGAGCAGCGCTCAGGCAGCATCCTCGGCATCATTTCGGGCCTGGAGTCAGAATACGCACAGGTCGCCTCTCAGCTGGGTGAGATGAGCAGCTACATGGACGGCGACAGCATGCAGATGACGTCGTTACGCAACCGGCTCAACGCTATCGAAGAACAGATCCGCGTCGAGGAGCAGCGTCTGATTGGAGACGACGGGGAACGACGCTATGCCAATGTGCTGAACGACTACGAGATGCTGACCCTGGAGCGCGAACTGGCTCACCAGGATTACACCTCGGCCATCGCCTCCCTGGAAAGCGCGCGCGTCGAGGCACAGCGCCAGCAAGTCTATCTCGTGCCAATTGTCGAGCCGCACCAGGCGGAAGCCGCCAAGTTCCCGCGCCGGGAAGAGAACATGGCTTTGATCTTCGTGGCTTCACTGTTGATCTTTCTCATCGGACGCCTGATCGTAACAGGCATCAATGACCACCTCATGAATTGAGGCTGGAGTAAGGGGTGGCGTGAGGAACATCTATTCGGGAGGCTCGTCGGGGCCGGCACTCGGGGGAAGGCCAAACAGCCCGTCTTGCATCTTCCCACGCATCCATTTGGGCAGGGGACAGCCAATCGTGCGCTTACTATTGATACTATTCGGCTTCGCGCTGCTCCTGGGAACATCCGGGGATGCCCTGGCTCAGGCAGGGCAGGCAGTGACTTCGACGCAGGCAGACTCCGAGCAGCGGGCGGAGCCGCCGCTGCCTCGGGCTCGCCCCGACGACGGGTCGGTTCAAACACAGCAACCCGGTCGCTGGCCCCAAGTGGTTGTGCCCGGCGCACCGGAAGATCCCTTCGCCGCGCAGCTCCCGCCCTTCGGCGCCAGTCTGTTCGAAGCGCCGGGAATGGCCGGCGGCCAAGGACCCAATCCCAACTACCAGGTGGATGTCGGCGACCAGATCCTGGTCAGCACCTGGGGACAGGTGGAACAGGAGATCACGACCGCCGTCGACCCCCAGGGCAACATCTTCCTGCCCGGCATCGGCCCGGTACAGGTCCGCGGCGTTTCGAGCGGCGGGCTCTCGCAGCACGTCGAACAGGAAGTGCGTTCGGTCTACCGTGAGAACGTGGGCGTTTACGCGACCCTTGCGAGCACCCGCGCCATCGGTGTCTTCGTCACCGGCTTTGTGGAACGCCAGGGCCGCTTCCCCGGAGCGCCCTCGGAATCGGTGATCGACTTTCTCGCCAAGGCCGGCGGTGTCGACCCGAACCGTGGCAGCTATCGCGACATCACCATCCTGCGTAATGACCGCGTCATCGCTCGCGCGGATCTCTATGACTTTCTCCTGAGCGGCCAGTTGCCCCGCGTCAATTTCCAGGAAGGTGACACCATCCTCGTGGGCGAGCAGCGCAGTACCGTGATCGCGGAGGGTGACGTCCGGAACAACTACCGCTTTGAATTTCCGGTGGACGGACCGCTGACCGGTGCGGAACTGATCCGGATGAGCAGACCGCTCCCCAAGGCGACTCATGCGCGGGTCATCGGCAGCCGCAATGGCATGCCCGAGTCAGACTACATCCCTCTCGATGTCTTCGAGCGCGAGCAACTGAGAGATCAGGATCGCGTCACTTTCGGCGCCGATCAGGCTGGCGAGACCATCATGGTGGAGGTGAGCGGCGCGCACATCGGCCCCTCAACCTATGTCACCAGCCGCAATGCCTCGCTGCTCCAGCTTCTCGACTACATCAAGGTCGATCCCGAACTGGCAGCCGTGCACGCCGTCCATCTCCGCCGCGAGAGCGTCGCGCGGCAACAGGAGGCATCTCTACAAGCCGCGCTGGACCGGCTGGAGCGCTCGCTGGTCAGTTCCACCATCGATCTTCAGGGCGAGGCGACAATTCGTCGTGCCGAAGCCGAGATGGTGATGGGCTACATCGAGCGCGCCCGACGGGTCGAACCAGACGGCACGGTGGTGGTGGTGAATTCACGCGGCCAGTTCGTCGACCTGCGCCTCGAAGACGGTGACGAGATCATCATCCCGCCGCAGCGCGGCGTGGTCATGGTCTCTGGCGAAGTCATGGCACCGCAGGCTCTGGCCTTCGAGGAAGGGCAGACCGCGCGCTTCTACATCGGGCGCTCGGGTGGCCTGACCGATCGCGGCGACAGCGGAAAGGTCATACTGCGCCGCCTCAACGGCCAGGTTGAAGTGGTCTCGCCCACAACAGTCGTCCGTGCGGGTGACGAGGTCATCGCGCCGCCGCGTGTCGACTTCAAGGGCTGGGTCTTTGCCCAGGAGCTGGCGCAAATGATCTACCAGCTCGCCGTGATCACCCGGACGGTAATGCTCTTCTGATCGCTGGAACCGGAAGCCCGCGACGGCGTCCCGACTTTCAAGACGCCGTCGCGGCCTTGGGTCGCATCAGTTGACCCGGGGCACTGTCTGAAGTCAGCCGGCCCTCTCCATCGACGATACGCTGTCCGTTCACCCAGACACCGTGCAGGCCGATCGCCTCGGTGGTCAGGCGGGCACCGCCGCCAGGCAAATCGTGAACCCGGCGCTTGGGGCCGCGGTCAACGGTTTCTGGATCGAAAAGCAGCAGGTCGGCGGCGTAGCCCGGCGCCAGGCGGCCCCGGTTGGGCAGACGGAAAATCTCGGCGGGTTTCGCCGTCAACTCCCGCACCGCCTCCTCGAGGCTCAGGACACCGCGCCGGCGGGCCCAGTGCCCCATCAGGTGCAGGCCGAAGCCAGCGTCACAGAAGAAGGTGAGGTGCGCCCCGGCATCCGACAGCGCCACCGAGGCATTGGGATGGCGTATCATCCGGCCCACGGCCTCCTCATCGGCGTTCAGCAGTATCGCGGTGAAGAGGCTTTCCAGGTTCTCCGACAAGCCAAAGTCCAGGAGCCAGTCCAACGGATGCTGGTCGGCTTCTGCCGCAAGCTCCGCGATGCTGCGATGCTCCAGGTGCCGATTCTCCACCCTGGCCGCCTCGGTGAGCGCCAGCTTATCCCACTCGCCGTTAAACAACCGCACGCCGGCCGGTTGCTCCAGTTCCTCCTTCACCGACTGCCGAAACGCCGGTTCGGCCAGTAGTCTGCGCAGCTCTTCACCCGTGGCAGCCATTGCCGGTTGCCAGGCCGCAAGGCTTTCCAGCGGATAGGCGGACGCCAGGGAAAAATCCATCGTCAGGGGACAGCAACTCACCTGGCCCCAGAGTTCGCGACCGCGTGAGCGCGCCTCGGCAATCTGGGCCAGCTCCTTGAATGTACCCTGCGGGTTGGTGGGATTGTGCAGCAAGGCCGCTATCATCACCGGACAACCTGTCTCGGCTGCCAGGGCTTCGAGCCAGGGCACGTCCGTGTGATTGCCCTTGGTCAGCATGAAAAGGCCGCGCCCCGAGTCGGACATCTCCTGCACCAACGCATAGAGTTCGCGGTCGTCTGCAAGCCGCGAGGGCATGGGAACGCCGCCCCAGCCATTGTGCTGCGGCGCCGTCGAGGTTGCGAAGCCGATGGCACCGGCCGCCATCGCTGCGCCGACGTGGCGGCGCATCTCCGCCACCTCTTCATCGGTGGCAGTGCGCTCCACCGCCGCTTGACCCATGACGTAGCTGCGCAAGGCGCTGTGGCCGAGGAAGGCCGCCACATTGGCCTGGGTCCCGCGCCGTTCCAAGGATGCAAGGTACTCGGGAAAGGTCTCGAAATCCCAGGCGATGCCCTGGCGCAGCACGTCCAGGGACATGCCCTCCACCTAGGTGAGGTTGCGCATCACCAGTTCGCGGTCCTCTTCCCTGCAGGGGGCAATCGTGAACCCGCAGTTGCCGATTACAACGCTCGTCACCCCGTGGGCCGGCGAGGGAGACAAGCCGGGGTCCCAGGTCGCCTGCGCATCATAGTGCGTGTGGGTGTCGATGATCCCCGGCATGAGGGCGAGGCCTTCGGCATCAATCACCTCCGCGCCCTTCGGAACGGCAATGTCCGGTTCCACAGCGTCAATGCGACCGGCCCTCACGGACAGATCGCAGTTTTCTCTTCGTGATTCTCCCGACCCGTCGAAGAGCGTTGCGCCCTTGATGATGAAGTCCATTGGCCCCTGCCTCCCACCGCTTTCGCTGTTTGTCAGCGCTAAACCTAGCACGACAGCGCAAAAGATTCCTTGCACGTGAGACCAAAAGCAGGCATATCTTGTGCACTGCACAATGCAGTGTTCGGCGCAGCGGCCGCGTGAACGGGATCTCTAAGATCATCGTCTCGCCGCGCGCCCGTCCTTTCACAGCGATCGCCCAGTCACGCGGGGCATCTCCACACCATCCCCGCGTTCAGCGCACCAGGGTTGCCGCCTTTCGGCGCGCCCGGTTCGTGCCACGCGATTGTTGCTACACGAAAGCGAGTTTCCATTTTGACACAGTTTACTGACCTCGGCCTGGCCGAGCCGCTCCTGCGCGCTCTGACCGACGAGGGTTACACCACGCCCACTCCGATTCAGGCGCAGGCCATTCCCGGCGTTGCCGCCGGTCGCGACTTGCTGGGCGTTGCACAGACGGGCACCGGCAAGACAGCGGCTTTCGCCCTGCCCCTGCTGCACCGCCTGCATGAGATGGGCGGCCGGCCGAAGCGCAAGAGCTGCCGGGTTCTGGTTCTCAGCCCCACCCGGGAGTTGGCGAGCCAGATTCGCGACTCCTTCCGCGCCTACGGGCGTCACCTTTCCCTGACCAGCGCTGTCGTCTTCGGGGGCGTGCCGATCAATCGGCAGATCCGCACCCTGCAGAACGGCGTCGACGTCCTGGTGGCCACACCCGGTCGCCTGCTGGACCTCACTGGTCAGCGCGCCCTGGACCTGACCGGCGTCGAGATGTTCGTCCTCGACGAGGCGGACCAGATGCTGGACATGGGCTTCATCCAGCCGATCCGACAGGTGGTGGCACAGCTGCCCAAGCGTCGTCAGAACCTTTTCTTCTCCGCCACCATGCCGGGCGACATTGCCAAGCTGGCCGGGGAACTGCTCACCGATCCCCTGCGCGTCGCGGTCACACCGGTGGCTTCGACTGCCGAGCGGGTGTCCCAGCGAGTGATCTTGGTGGACGGGGTCGACAAGCGCGGCCTGCTCACCGAGGTGCTCAATGATGTCGGTTTTGACCGGGCGCTGATCTTCTCCCGCACCAAGCATGGCGCGGACAAGATCGCCCGCAACCTGACCAGCGATGGCCTGCCGGCCGAAGCCATTCATGGCAACAAGTCCCAGGGCCAGCGTGAACGCACGCTTGGTGCTTTCCGGCAAGGTCGGGTGCGCGTGCTCGTCGCCACGGATATTGCCGCACGCGGCATCGACGTGGACGGCATCACCCATGTGGTGAACTATGATCTGCCGAATGTGCCGGAAAGCTACGTCCATCGTATCGGCCGCACGGCGCGCGCCGGTGCCGACGGCGAAGCCATCTCTTTCTGCAATGCGGAGGAGCGGGCCTACCTGAAGGACATCGAGAAGCTGATCCGTCAGCAGATCCCGTCCGAAGACCGCCGTCGCGGCAACGAACCCGAGTTCATGCCCCGGCCCAAGCAGGGCCGTGGGAACGGCAAGTCCCAGCGTTCACCGCGTCCTGCCAACAACGACTCTGGCTGGAACAAGGGGTCGCGCGCCGGCAAACCGCGCTCTCGCCCGGCACAGGCCAACTCGCGCGGCAACGGCCGCGGCGCTGGTAAGCCCGCTGATGACGGCGGCCGGCCCGACATGGGTGGCGTCGGCTTCATGCGTGAGCGCCGCCGCGCCGGCTGACCACTGCTGCTAACTCCTGCGACCGTGCCTCCTGCTTGGGGGCACGGTCGTGGCAGGCAGCAACAGGCGGGACAAGTGGCGGATTACTCTGTCTGAGCCAGGCGCAAGCCTGGCGCTTCAGGGTCGTAACCCCCGCCCAGCGCTCGATAGAGACCGATGGCAGCTTCCAGTCGCGCCTGACGTGCTAGAATCGCCTGGGTCTCGGCGTCGATCAGGCTACGTTGGGCTTCCAGAAGATTAAGGAAATCTACGGCACCGGTGCGAAATTGCGCTTCGGCGATTGCCAGCGCTTGGCGCGCCGCATCCAGCGCTTCCAACCGGGCGCTTTCAATCCGGGCCTGCGCTTGCGCATCTGACAGCGCCGTCTCGACTTCCTGCAGCGCGCTCAGCACAGATCCGCGATAACCTTCCAACAGGGCGACCTGTTGCGCCTCGCTGCTCTCAATGCCGGCACGTCTTGCGCCACCATCAAAGACACTTTGAGCCAGGCTGGCGCTCACGGTTAGCACCAGTCCGGCCGGATCCAGCAGGGAGCGCAGCGCATCGCTGGCGGAACTGCCTCCGGCGGTGAGTGACAGGCTCGGGAAGAGCGCGGCCCTGGCCACGGCCACATCGGCCGCAGCGCCAGCCAGTTCCGCTTCGGCCGCCCGCAGATCCGGACGCCGGCGCAAAAGCTCAGCCGGCAAGCCCGGGGATGGCAATGGCACGGCCAGATCCAGCATGGCCTCCCCATTGCCAAACTCAGCGCCAGGCGCTTCGCCCAGAAGGACAGCCAGGGCCGCTCGGCGGGCTCTGACCTGCCGTTCGAGGTCGGTTGCCCTCGCTTCAAGACCGGCAATCACGCTGCGCTGCTGGGCCGATTCCAGGCCAGAGCTGGCCCCAGCCCGTTCGCGCACTGCAGTCAGGGCTTCCACCTCGCGTGCCAGATCCAGGCTACGCCGAGTGGCTTCGATCTGCCGCTCGAGCCCTAGCAGGGCGATATAGCCAAGCGCCACTTCCGACACCAAAGAGAGCGCCACGGCCTCCTGATCGTAGCGGCTCGCCAAGGCCCGCGCCTGCGCCGCCTCCACTGAGGCACTTTCTGCGCCCCAAAGATCCAGCTCATAACTGGCCCGCAGGCCGAGACTGTAGCTCGACCCGCCGCGGTCCTGCGGTGGGTCCACGAAGGGCCGGCTGTTGCGACTGGCGCTGCCATCGGCGTTGACCTGAGGTAGCAGGCCGGCGCGGTTGCGCCGCAGTTCGGCATCGGCCCGGGCGATGCGTGCAGCCGCAGCAGAGAGATCAGGATTGTTATCGATCGCGCGGGTGACGAGATCGTCGAGAACGGGGCTGTCGAAACGCTGCCACCAATCCGGCTCCGGAAAAGCCACGTCCGCCGGTGCCAGTTCCGCCAACTGATAGCTCTCGGGTAACGCTATCTCTTGGCTTTCGGGCGGCGGCCGTGTCGCGCAAGCGCCGAGTATCAACGCGGCTGTGGTCAGCCCAAGAACAGCTCGCCCGCGCCCGAAGCTTCGCCGGTTACTACTTTGCATCATCAATCCGCTCCCAAGGCGCGCACGGGGTCGAGTTGCGCTGCGCGGCGTGCCGGCATCAACCCGAAGACGAGCCCGATCAACATGGCACAGGCCGCCGCTCCCACGATGGGCGGCAAGGTTATGAGGACGGGCGTTCCCACGGCGCCAATTCCCCAGGTCACGGCCAGGCCCAGCAGGACACCGATCCCCGCGCCAAGTCCGCAGACCACCAGTGCCTCGACCAGGAACTGCGCCATGACATCACGCGGTCTGGCTCCCACCGCCATGCGCACACCGATCTCGCGCGTACGCTCGGTTACGGAAACCAGCATGATGTTCATCACCCCGATTCCCCCAACCAGCAGCGAAACTGCGGCAATCGATCCCAGAAGCAGCGTTAGGGTTTGCTGCGTTTCCTCCACTGAGGCAATCAAGGCCGCCCGGTTGCGGATCGAAAAATCGCGCAGCCCGTGGCGCTCCAGCAGCAGCCGATCAATCGCTGCCTCGACCGCGTGCACGTCGGCGCCGCGCTCTACCTGGGCCGTGATGGAGCGCAGGTGCTGCTGGCCCAGCAGGCGGAGCTGTCCCGTGGTCAGTGGCGCAATGGCCACGTCGTCCTGATCGGAGCCCCAGCTGGTCGCACCCTTGGGCGTCAGCACGCCAATGACTTGCAACGGCACGTTCTGCGCCAACACCCATTGGCCGATTGGATCGCTTCCGGCGGGAAAGAGGGCTTCGGCCACGGTCTGTCCGAGCACCACGACGGGGGCATAGCTGTCGAGATCGCTGTCCTGCAGGAACATCCCGGCCGCAACCGGCCAGTTCTGCAGGGCGGCATAGTCGGCCGACGTCGCCAGCAGGCTCGTGCGGATGTCCTGCAGGCCGGCGCGCAGGGTCATCGAACCGCTGATTTCAGGAGCAGCTGCGCGCACGTTCGGCAGGCCCGCCACCGCCTCGGCATCGGCCGCGGTGAGCGTGGCGTCGCCGCCGCGCTGACCGGGTGCGCCGGGCCGCACGACGAGCAGGTCGCTGCCCATACCTTGGATACGCGCCACCACCTCGTCCCGGGCGCCGTCGCCGATGGCCAGCATCACGATGACGGCGCCCACGCCAATGACGATACCGAGCAGAGTCAGCAGGGTGCGGAAGCGATTGGCTGCCAGCGACCGCCAGGCAATGCCGGCCGCTTCACTGAGCGGCAGGCCGCCGCTGCGTTCGGGTGGTCTTTGTAGAGGCGCCACAGCCCCTGCCCCAGCGGGGTCGATGTCGATGGTGCCTGTGTCGGAGACAATGCTGCCATCCACGATCTCGATCCGCCGGTCGGCGGCGGCCGCCACCGCGGGATCATGGGTGATGAGAATGACGGTCCGGCCTTCGGCGTGCAGCTCGCGCAGCAGGCGGAGCACCTCCTGGCCGCTGGCGCTGTCGAGCGCGCCGGTCGGCTCGTCGGCCAGAATGACGTCGGCACCATTCATCAGAGCGCGCGCGATCGACACGCGCTGTTGCTGGCCGCCGGACAACGCCGAGGGGCGATGGGTTACGCGCTCGCCCAGGCCGAGGCGCTCCAGCAGGCCGCGCGCCCGCTCGCGCCTCTGGCTCCGACCGAGCCCGGCATAGAGTGCCGGTACTTCCACATTGCCAAGGGCATCGGCGTTACCAACCAGATTGTACTGCTGAAACACGAAGCCGAAGGAGTCACGACGCAGCCGCGCCAGGCTCTCCGGATCGAGATCCCCAACCTCCCGGCCCTGGAAGCGATAGTGCCCGCCGCTTGGCTGATCCAGGCAGCCGAGCAGGTTCATCAGCGTGGACTTGCCAGAACCGGAACTGCCGACAATGGCGACAAACTCGCCGCGTTCGATGGTGAGATCGATGCCGCGCAGCGCTTCGAAGCGGGTTGCCCCCTCGCCATAGGCCTTGCGCAAGCCGACCAGTTCGATCAGCGGTGTGCTCACAGGCGCGGCACCCGCTGTCGGCTAGCCCCGCCTGGTGCTGCACCAGAGGCTGGGAGTTGCAGCGCGATCTGCTCGCCTTCGCGCAGCCCGTCACGCACCTCGACGGCAACACGGTTACGCAGCCCGAGCACGACCTGCCGTGGCTCCAGCCTGCCATTGCTCTGAACCAATACCTGGCCCTGTTCCTCGCCCTGTGCATTCGGACCCAGGCTTTCGACTGCGCTCAGCGGGACCTGCAAGGCGTCCTCGGCAGCATCCCGAACAAAGAAGACCTGGGCGGTCATCTGCGTCAGCAGCCGCCCGTCCGCATTCGGAACCTCGAAGAGCGCCTGATAGAGCACGACGTCGTTGACCACCTCCGGGGTCGGCAGGATCTGCCGCAAACTGCCTTCCCAGCGCCGGTTGCGGTCGCCCAGCGTTGTGAAGTAGGCGCGCATCCCCGGTTCCAGGCGCATCACGTCGGCTTCGGACACTTGGGCACGCACAGTCATGGTCGCGAGGTCGGCGATGCGCAGAATGATCGGCGTGGACTGATTCGCATTCAGGGTCTGTCCAACCTTGGCATCAAGAGAGACCACGGTTCCACTCATCGGTGCGTAGACGCGGGTGTAGCCCAGGTTTGCCTCGTTGGCGCGCAATGCCGATTCACTCTGGGAGATCTGTGCACGCAGGCCCATGATCTGCGCTTCGGCGACCTTCACAGCCGCTTCGGCGGATTCATAGGCTTCCCGGCTGGTGGCGCGTTGCGCCAGGAGTTTCTCAGACCGCTCGAACTGACGACGCGCCAGTTCCAGTTGCGCCTCGCGCTCGGCCAGGGAGGCTTCGAGCCGCCGCAGCTCGGCCGCGTCGGAGTCGACCCGGGCCTGAAACACATCGGCATCCAACTCGGCCAAGAGATCACCTTCGACAACCTCTTGGCCCAATTCCACGTGCAAGGCCTGGATCTGCCCGGATACCTGGACGCCGACATCCACGAAGTCCTGTGGTTCCAGCGTTCCCAGGGCGCTGACCTCGTCGCGCAGCGTCCCCTTGGTGACGGGCGTGGTCATCACCGCGTCCTCACCGGCGGGTGTAAGGGCCGACCAGGCCATGCTTCCGCCCAGGCCGGCCAGAAGCAGCAGTACCACCGCGCTTGCAATGTATAGAGCTTTACGCACTCTCTCCCCCGGGCCGCGCAGTGCGGCCTCATTCTACTCGCATCTCTGATTGCCTTTACGCAGCGGGGAGCAGCCAACATCCCCCACCGGGCTGTTCCACCGGCCAAGAAAGTTGACGCGAACAGAGCCGCCATGCGGCAGCTAGGACTCGACGTCACCACGGGCTTTCGCGCAGACTGCGGCGCGCGCCAGATAACAGGAGAGCATGCAATGTCCGCCGAGGTCGAAAACCTGACCCCCTTACGATCAACGCCGAAAGTCGGCGAGGCCGAATGGCAGGTCCGTTGCAACCTCGCTGCCTGTTACCGCTTAGTTGCGCACTACCGCATGACCGATCACATCTACACGCACATTTCCGCACGTGTACCGGGTGAACGCGGGCATTTCCTGATCAATCCCTATGGCATGACCTTCGACGAGGTCACAGCCTCCTCCCTGGTGAAGATCGATCACGACGGCAAAAAGGTGGTGGATAACGGCTTCGACGTGAATCCAGCTGGCTTCACCATCCATTCGGCCATTCATGCCGCGCGCGACGACGCAGCTTGCGTGCTCCATACGCACACGCGCGCCGGAGTCGCTGTCTCCTGCATGAAGGAGGGGCTGCTGCCGCTGAATCAGATCGCACTGCAGTTCTACGGCCATCGCCTCGCCTATCACGACTACGAGGGCATCGCCCTGGACCTCGATGAACGCGAGCGTCTGGCCCAGGATCTCGGCCGGGCTCAATCGCTGATTCTGCGCAACCATGGCCTGCTGACGGTGGGCCGCTCGGTGGCAGAGGCCTTTTCCCTGATGTTCTACCTGAACCGCGCCTGCGAGATTCAAGTGGACGTCTGTGCGATGAACCAGGCCTTCGTGCTCCCTTCGGCGGAAACCTGCGAGCACACGGCCCAGCAGTACGACCGCGGGCTGGGCAGTGGGACCCACGAGTTGGACATGGAGTGGAACGCTCACTTGCGCGTTCTTTCCCGCGTCAATCCCGGTTGGGATGCCTGATTCCATCCTTCCGGACGAAAGCCCTTCTTCCTTCCCCTCGAGTGGAGCGATCCATGCCTCGACAGCTGTTGCAGTGGTCCGGTTCTTGCCTTCGCAGCCTTCTTCCAGCGTTCATGCTGCTGTTTCTCGCGTCCACGGCTCAGGCTGCGGGCAGCAATGATGCAGCCGCCCACGTGGACAGCACCGACCGTCCCGTAGACTTGGCGACCTACTGCCGCTACTTCCGCACCTCACCCTACTGCGCGCCAAAGCTCTCAGGCGATGACGGCGGTCCGCGGCTCTATGTGATCTACTTCGATCCGGAAGACTCTGCGATCAGACCCGGCGAGGAAGCCATGCTGCGCAGCGCGCTCGCAGCCGCAAAGCTGGAAACCCGGGCGCCGATCGCCATCACGGGCCATACTGATCGGCTGGGTAACGAAGAGGAAGCGATCGACCTCTCGGTCCGGCGGGCGGCGGCGGTGAGCGACTGGCTGATCGAGGAGGGAATTGAGCGCGAGCGCATCTCCCTTTCGGGCGCCGGCTACTCTCGCCCGCTGTTGCCCGCACGCGACGGCGGAAAGGAGAACCTTAATCGCCGCGCTGAGATCATCCTGGACATATTCTGACCTAAGTACGCCCGGCCGCCGGCGGACCCGTCTCAATCCAGAGCTAGGAAAAGGGCCTTGAGGTACTGAGTTTCCGGTAGGCGCGGGTCGACCGGATGATCCGGGGCCGCGCCGGCGCTGCGCAGCAAACGTGCCGGCCGTCCTGCTTCCGCCAGGCCCCGGCCGATCTGATCCACAAAGGATGCCATATCCACGTGGTGGGAGCAGGAACAGATCACCAGGTAACCCTCCGGCCCAACCACCTCCGCAGCGAGGCGCGCCAGCTTGCGATAGGCCCGCAAACCCTGCGGCAGGTCTTTGCGGCCCTTCACGAAGGCGGGCGGATCGGCGATCACCAGATCGAAGCTGTCCCGCTTTTTGGCTAGGTGCTCCAGCGCTGCGAAGGCATCGCTCTTGCGGAAGGTGCAGCGTTCGGCCACGCCATTGAGCGCCGCTGCCTCTCCCGCCAGTTCCAGAGCCCGCGCCGAGCGATCGACGCCCATAACCGTCTGCGCACCGGCCAAGGCCGCCTGAATCGAAAAGCCGCCGGCAAAGCAGTAGGCATCGAGGACCCGGGCGCCCTCCGCCGCAGTGCGGATCAGATCCCCGGCCCAACGGCGGTTGTCGCGCTGGTCATAGAACCAGCCGGTCTTCTGTCCCTCGCTCAGGTCGGCGAGGAAGCGAGCGCCATGCTCCCTGACCTCCACCGGCTGCTCCACCGAGCCGCGCAGAAGGCGCACGTAGCCATCGAGCCGCTCCAGTTCACGCACCGGCGAATCGTTGCGCAGCAGCACCGTCTCCGGCGCGATCACTTCATCGATCGCCTCGAGCAGCGCCGGCGTGAGCGCTTCCATCCCGGCAGTATTGACCTGCAGCACCAGTGCATCACCGAAGCGGTCGATGATCGTCCCCGGCAGTCCATCGGCTTCCGCATGCGCAAGCCGGTAGAAGGGGACGCCGATGAGCCGCTCGCGGATCGAGAGCGCGCGCTGCAGACGGCGGCGGAAGAAGCCGGCATCGATGACCTCTACCGGATCGCGCGACAGGAGGCGGGCCGCGATCAGTGGATGGCGATTGAACAGGAAGGTGCCAAGTTCGTCGCCACCGCTGGACAGCAGCCGCACCAGGCTGCCCGGCGGCAGTGCCTTGACCTCCGCCGACATCTCGATCTCGTTGGAATAAACCCAGGGGTGGCCCAGCCGCAGACGCTTCTGCGCCTTCGGCTTCAGCCGAACGATCGGCCGGTCAGGAGTTCTTGTGGACATGGCGCGGAAGATAGCGCTTCACGACGCACTGTCCAGCGTGGCCGAGCCCAAGAGGAAGCGCTGGCTCGCCAGTGCCACCAAAGCGGAGAGGAACATGACTGCCATCATGACCTTGGGCGTGCCGTCCTGGAACTGGCCTACGAACACGCCCAAAACGGCCGCACTGCCCATCTGAACAAAGCCCAGCATCGCCGAGGCCGAGCCGGCCAGTCGTGGAAAGGGTCGCAGGCAACCGGCCTGGCCGTTCGGCATCACCAGGCCCGTGCCGAGAAAGTAGCAGGAAGCTGGCAGGACGATGCTTGCGACCGAAGCCACGCCCAGGAGCGCAAAGCCCAGACCGCTTACCGTCGCGATCAAGAGCGCAACGATTCCGAAGCCGATCAGCCGGTCGATGGAGAACTGCGCCTGCAACCGAGCACTGGCGAAACTGCCGAGCACATAGCCGCAGATCACGCCGGCAAAGCTCAGGCCGTAGGCCAGGGGAGTGAGCCCCAGTCCGCCGATCAACGCAAAGGAGGAACCAGAGATGAAGGCGAACATGCCGCCATAGCCGGCACTCACCGTCATCACGTAGCCCAGGTACTCGCGATTGCGTAGCAGGCCCGCATAGTTGGCGATCAGCTTCCCGGCCTGGGTCGCAGTGGGATCGCGGTAGCGGTTGGTCTCCGACAGCACCAACAGCACGCCGGTGAGCGCGATCACACCGAACAGGAGCAGCAGTAGGAAGGTGGCCCACCAGTCGAACCACTGCGTCACCAGCCCGCCCAGGATCGGGCCCAAGGCCGGGGCCAGGGCCATGGCCATCGCAACATAGGACAGGGCGCGGGCTGCCTGGTTGGGACCATAGAGATCGCGCACCACGGCGCGCCCGAGCACCGGTCCGGCGGCGGCGCCGAGCGCCTGCAGCAACCGTCCCGCGATCAGCCATTCAATCGAGGGCGCCAGCAGGCAAAGCAAGCTGGCCAGCAGGAACAGCAGAATGCCTCCGACCAGCACCGGTCGTCGGCCAAAGCGATCACTCAGCGGCCCGTAGATCAGCATACCACTGGCAAAGCCGACCAGGAACACCGAGAGGGTCAGCTGCACCGTCCCGGCGGACGCCCCGAAAACCTCCCCCAAGCGTGGCAGGGAGGGCAGATAGAGGTCCGTCGAGATCGGGCCGAAGGCGACCAGAACAATGACCAGTGGCAGAAGCAGCGGATGGCGCCGGGGGGAGTGCATCAACAGCAGACTCGGGCAGTAACTGTGGCAACGGTGGTTGCAGATTACCTTCACGCTGCCATGCCGCCAGCCCTCGCCAGGGTTTAGGAGCCTTGCGGCTCGCACATGGGAGAGCACGCGCCTATGGTATGGCCCACCCAAAAGCCTTACTTGAAGGCCAACACCCTTTCACAGCCAGAGGCCTGCATGGCACGCAAGAACCAGAAGAAGCCGAAGTCGCGAGGCTCGCGGCCACTGCCCCTTCCCGTCCTCTGGACCGATATGCTCGCCGCTTCCATGGAAACCATAGCCCGGCGCAGCCTGCTCATCGCCACCGGCAATTTTACACTCACAGAGTACCAGCGCATGGTCTGCGAAAAGGCTAAGGCGTTGCAGGGCACAGCCTTAGCCGCGGCCACGGGGACACCCACGCCGGAAGCGTTACTGGCACCCTGGCATCGGATTGCCAAGGCAAACGCCAAACGTTTGCGCCGCGCCCAGAGTTGAGCCTCACTCCTCCTGCCAGCGGCCGTCCACGATCTCTACAATTTGCGCCAGAATGCCGGTGATGTCGTAATCTTTGGGCGTGAAGATTGCTGCAACACCGGCCTTTCGGAGGGCGTCTGCGTCTTCGAGAGGGATGATGCCACCCACGACGAGCGGCACATCCTCCATGCCCTCCCTTTGCAGGCGCGCCAGTGTGTCTTCCACCAGGGCGCGGTGACTGCCGGAGAGGATGGACAGGCCGATCACATGCACGCCCTCCTCCAGGGCAGCGCCGACGATCTGCCCCGGCGTGAGGCGAATGCCCTCATAGACCACCTCGAACCCGGCATCCCGGGCGCGCACCGCGATCTGCTCGGCCCCGTTCGAGTGGCCGTCGAGGCCCGGCTTGCCCACCAGCATCTTGATGCGCCGGCCGAGGCGTTCTGACACAGCCTCCACTCGCTGGCGCAGCACGGCCAATTGATCGCGGCCGCTGTCGCGCAAGGGCGCCGCCTTTCCCACCCCGGTCGGGGCGCGGTACTCGCCCCAGACTCGGCGCAGAGTTTCGCCCCATTCTCCCGTGGTGACGCCGGCGTGGGCACAGGCGATGGAGGGCTCCATCACGTTGCGTTCCCCGCGCGCGGCGGCCTCCAGTTCTCGGAGCGCGGCCTCGACCGCCGCGCCGTCGCGCTGAGTCCGCCAGGCCTGAAGTGCTGCGATCTGCTGGGCCTCTGCTTCGGGATCGGGCAGGAGGAAGCCGCCATCGCCGCTCTCGGTCAGGGGTGAGGGCTCGCTCTCGGTGTAGCGGTTGACGCCGACCACCACCTGCTCCCCGGCCTCGATCGCCCGAAAGCGCGCAACGGCGCTCTCCACCAGGCGCTCCTTCATATAGCCGTTCTCGATGGCCGCCACAGCACCGCCCATGGCCTCCACCTTGGCCATCTCCGCCTTGGCCTCGGCCATCAAGTCGGCAACCTTGGCCTCCACCACCGGGTTACCGTCGAAAAGATCCTCGTACTCCAGCAGGTCGGTCTCATAGGCCAGGATCTGCTGCAACCGCAGAGACCATTGCTGGTCCCAGGGTCGGGGCAGGCCCAACGCCTCGTTCCAGGCGGGCAGTTGCACCGCGCGAGCCCGGGCCCGCTTCGACAACACGACGGCCAAGGTTTCCAGCAGGATGCGGTAGACGTTGTTTTCCGGCTGCTGCTCGGTCAGGCCCAGGGAGTTGACCTGTACGCCGTAGCGGAAACGTCGATACTTCTCCTCGGTGATGCCGTAGCGCTCGCGGCAGATCTCATCCCAGAGTTCGGTGAAGGCGCGCATCTTGCAGAGCTCGCCGACGAAGCGCAGCCCGGCGTTCACGAAGAAGGATATGCGGCCGACCACCTTGGGGAACTGCTCATCGGGCACCCGACCGCCATCGCGCAGCGAATCCAGCACGGCAATCGCGGAAGACAGGGCATAAGCCAGTTCCTGGGCCGGGGTCGCCCCGGCCTCCTGCAGGTGATAGCTGCAGACATTGGTGGGGTTCCATTTCGGCACTTCGGCCACCGTGAAGGCGATGACGTCGCCAACCATGCGCAGCGATGGCCGCGGCGGGAAGATGTAGGTGCCGCGGGAGAGATACTCCTTGAAGACGTCGTTCTGCGTCGTTCCCTGCAAAGACGTTCGCGCCACGCCCTGCCGCTCCGCACAGGCGATGTAGAGCGCCAGAAGCCAGGGCGCCGTGGCGTTGATGGTCATGGAGGTGTTCATCCGCTCCAGCGGAATGCCCTCGAACAGCCGCTCCATATCACCCAGGTGCGAAATCGGCACGCCGACCTTTCCCACCTCGCCGCGCGCCAGCGTATGGTCGGCGTCGTAGCCGGTCTGGGTGGGCAGATCGAAGGCCACGGACAGCCCCGTTTGCCCTTTCGCCAGATTGCCGCGGTAGAGCGCGTTGGAAGCGGCGGCCGTGGAATGGCCCGCATAGGTCCGGATCAGCCAGGGCCGATCGGGTTCCCGCTTCTGCTGCAATGCACTCTCCGCGCGCTGTGCAACGGCCATACGTCGCCCCCTGAAACAGCTTTCATCAACCTTCATCGACCATAGCAATATAAAAATTGCTTGCAATGAATAATGATCGCAAGATTTAATCGTTTTGCATCGCAGCGAACGATGGCGAACACAGGGTCGCCGAGTGCCAAACCGGCTTGTCAAAGGAGAGTGCCGAGATGAACAGTGCAGCTGCCCCCTCCCCCGCCGCAACGAAACAAGCCGCCGAGGTTGTGGCCCTGCGTCCTGCACGCACGGCCAAGGATCTCTACGAGGTGGGCGAAATTCCGCCGCTCGGCCACGTGCCGAAGCAGATGTACGCCTGGGTGATTCGCCGCGAGCGGCACGGTGAGCCTGAAAGCTCCATGCAGCAGGAAGTGGTCGAGGTGCCGGAGCTCGACAGCCACGACGTTCTGGTCATGGTGATGGCGGCCGGCGTCAACTACAACGGCGTGTGGGCCGGCCTTGGCAAGCCGATCTCCCCCTTCGACGTCCACAAGGCCGAGTATCACATCGCCGGTTCCGACGCCGCGGGTGTGATCTGGGCTGTCGGATCCAAGGTCAAGCGCTGGAAGGTGGGCGACGAGGTCGTGGTCCACTGCAACCAGGACGATGGCGACGACGAGGAGTGTAACGGCGGTGATCCGATGTTCTCCCCCTCCCAGCGCATCTGGGGCTACGAGACGCCGGACGGTTCCTTCGCGCAGTTCTGCCGCGTGCAGGACCGCCAGCTCATGCCGCGGCCGCGCCACCTGACCTGGGAGGAGAGCGGCTGCTACACGCTCACCCTCGCCACGGCCTACCGCATGCTCTTCGGTCACCGGCCGCACATCCTGCGCCCGGGGCACAACGTGCTGGTTTGGGGCGCTTCCGGCGGCCTCGGCTCCATGGCCATCCAGTTGATTGCGGCGGCGGGCGCGAACGCCATCGGTGTCATCAGCGACGAATCCAAGCGCGACTTCGTGCTGTCGCTGGGCGCGCGCGGCGTCATCAACCGCAAGGACTTCAACTGCTGGGGCCGGCTACCGGATGTAAACGGAGAGGCCTTCTCCGACTACATGAAGGAATGCCGCAAGTTCGGGAAGGCAATCTGGGAGATCACCGGCAAGGGCAAGGACGTCGACTTCGTCTTCGAACATCCCGGCGAACAGACCTTTCCCGTTTCCTGCTTCGTGGTGAAGCGCGGCGGCATGGTGGTCTTCTGCGCGGGCACCACCGGCTACAACCTGACCATGGATGCCCGATTCGTCTGGATGCGCCAGAAGCGCATCCAGGGCAGCCACTTCGCCAACCTGAAGCAAGCGGCGCAGGCGAACACCCTGGTTGTCGAGCGGCGGGTCGATCCCTGCATGAGCGAGGTCTTCGCCTGGGACGACATTCCGCACGCCCACACCAAGATGATGAACAACCAGCACAAGCCCGGAAACATGGCGGTGCTGGTTCAGGCAAAGCATCCCGGTCTGCGCACCCTCGAGGATGCGGCTGAAGGGTAAAGGCCCGGAGCATTGGCTTGGCCGGGAGGGAGCGGCTAGGCTCCCTCCTTGCCATCCGTGCCCAGCCAGTGCTCCACCGGCCAGTGAGCCGGTGCGGCAAGGGCGTGATTCGAGACCCGAAGCGGGAAAACCGTAGCAATGATCTTCTCCTCCGCCGGGCAGGCCGGCACGAGCTCGCCCGTGCTGCCCGACCTTCTTGATCTCTGCCGCGCGGCACTCCCGGCCGTGGAACGCTTCGAGGCTGAAGCGCGCCAGGCACTGGCCGCCCTGGTGGCACCCGGAGGCAAGCCGCTCCCCGAGTTGATGGAGCGCGAGCAATTTGCCGCGCACGGCTATGCCTGGCTGGCCACCTATGTGGCCGCCCTGCGCGAGAGCCTGCAATGGGCCGAGCGCCTCGAGGCCAACTCGAAACTGGGCGAACTAGAAGCGCTGACTCTCCAGGCGCTCTGGGGCGAATACCTGGGCCAGTTGATCGGCGGTATCGCGCTCAGTCAGGTCGAGGTTTTCCGTCCGCGTGATCTCGGTCTCGATAGCGATATCTTGCGCAACCCGCCTGTCACCCAGCTTATCCAAGGAGGAAACACCGCAGCCGTGCGGCGGCGCCTCGCCGACCTCAGCGTCGAGGGACACTTCGGCGAGCGTGGTCTGGACGAAACCGAAGCCATGATCTCGGAGCAGTTCCGGCGTCTCGCGGACGAGCATGCGGAACGGGCCCACCAGTGGCACCTCGCCGACGATCTGATCCCCATCGACGTCATCCGGCAGTTGGCGGACCTCGGCGTCTTCGGCCTCACGGTGCCCGAGGAGCATGGCGGACTGGGGCTGGGCAAGACGGCCATGTGCGTCGTCACCGAGGAGTTGTCGCGCGGTTACATCGGTCTGGGGTCGCTCGGCACCCGCTCGGAGATCGCCGCCGAACTGATCCGCCTGGGCGGCACGCCCGCCCAGAAGGACCACTGGCTGCCGCGCATCGCCAGCGGCGAGATCCTCCCCACCGCCGTCTTCACCGAACCCAACACCGGCTCGGACTTGGGGGCGCTGCGGACACGGGCGGTGCGCGAGGAGGCGATCTATCGCGTGACCGGCAACAAGACCTGGATTACCCACGCCGCCCGCAGCGACCTGATGACCCTGCTGGTGCGTACCGATCCCGAAAGCCGGGACTACCGCGGCCTCTCCATGCTGCTGGCCGAGAAACCGCGCGGCAACGACAGCGATCCCTTTCCGGCGCCGGGCATGAGCGGCGGCGAGATTCCCGTGCTCGGCTATCGCGGCATGAAGGAGTACGAACTCGCCTTCGACGGCTTCGAGGTGCCGGCGGACAGCCTGCTGGGTGGCATCGAGGGCCAGGGCTTCAAGCAGCTCATGGCCACCTTCGAATCGGCCCGCATCCAGACCGCCGCCCGTGCCGTGGGGGTGGCGCAGAACGCGCTGGAGCTGGCGCTGGCCTATGCGCGTGATCGCAAGCAGTTCGGCAAAGCCATCCATGCCTTTCCGCGCGTCAGCGGCAAGCTCGCCTGGATGCTTGTGGAGACCATGGCGGCACGCCAGCTCACGCTTTACGCGGCGCGGGAGAAGGACCAGGATCGCCGCTGCGACATTGAGGCGGGTATGGCGAAACTGCTCGCCGCCCGCGTGGCCTGGGCCAATGCCGACGCGGCGCTGCAGATCCACGGCGGCAACGGCTATGCGCAGGAGTACCCCATCTCCCGCGTGCTCTGCGACGCGCGCATCCTCAACATCTTCGAGGGCGCTGCGGAGATCCAGGCCCAGGTGATCGCCCGTGGGCTGCTGGCCCCCGGACGCAACTGAGTAGCCCTATCCCAGTACAGGAGCCCGCATGATTCCGCTGATCGACATCGCCAGCCTTTTCGCAAGCGACAGCCAGATCCGCCGGGAAACGGACAGGGCAATCATGGCGGCGGCGCAAGACAGCGGTTTCATGGTGGTGACCGGGCTCGGCGCGGAGGGCGGCGCCGACCCGGATTGCCGTAGCGAACTGCTGCGCTTCTTCACCTTGCCGCAGCAGGCGAAAACGCCACTGTCCCGCCGCAAGTTCGCACCGGACAATCCCAACGTCTATCGCGGGTACTTTCCCGTGCAGGAGGGACAGGCGACCTGCAAGGAAGGGATCGACATCGGACCCGATCTGCTCGACCCGCAACGCCGAAAAGCCGACGACCCGCTGCGGGAGGCCACACCGCTGCCCGAGGAGCGCGACCTGCCTGGCTGGCGCGCGTCGGCCGCGGACTATTTCGCGGCGATGGAGGCCACCGGCGCCGCGCTGATGGCTTCGATCGCCCGCGGCCTCGGTCTCCCGGAAAGCACCTTCGCGCCCTATTTCGAACAGGGTATTTCCACCCTGCGCCTGCTGCGCTACCCGCCCAGGCTCCTGGGATCAGCTGAACTTCGGGATCCGGAACTCAGCGTAGAAGACCGGGGCGAGCGGCGCCTGCTGGCCGGCAAGGCCCATGTGGACTCCGGCTTCGTGACCCTGCTGCAGCAGCACGGGGTGAGTGGGCTGCAGGCCCAACTGCCCGACGGCTCTTGGCATGACGTGCCGCCGCAGGAAGGCGGCCTGGTGGTGAATTTCGGAAAGCTACTGGAGCGCTGGACCGGCGGGCGCATTCGCGCAACACCTCACCGGATTCTTGCCAACGAAGCGGAACGCTTCTCCATTCCTTTTTTCTATGAGCCGGCGGCCGAGGCGCGGATCGCGCCGCTACCGCTCGCGCAGGCGGAGCGTTTCGAGCCCTTCGTCTACGGCGACCACCTTTGGAGCGCCATGACTCGCTTCATTGAGTTCCAGGGGCTGGAGAACCTCCGGCCGGCGCAAGCCGCCTGAAGGCTCAGGTGGCCGCGACGCCGGTCGGCAATGGGCAGCTCACCCCGGTGCCGGCGATTCCGCAGTAGCCAGCCGGATTCTTCGAGAGATACTGCTGGTGATAGTCCTCGGCGAAGTAAAAGGGGGGCGCCTTGCGGATGGTGGTCGTGATCGGGCCGTGGCCGGCGCTGCGTAGGGCTGCGGTAAATCGCTCGGCCGAAGCTTCGGCCTGCGCGAGCTGAACATCGCTGTGAGTGAAGATGACGCTGCGGTACTGGGTCCCGTGGTCGTTGCCCTGACGCATGCCCTGGGTTGGGTCGTGGCTCTCCCAGAAGACCGTGAGCAGGGCATCGAAAGAGATGACCGCGGGGTCGTAGACCACGCGCACAACCTCGGCGTGGCCGGTCATGCCGCTGCAGACTTCCTCGTAGGTCGGATTGGGCGTGTGGCCACCCTGATAGCCGACAGCCGTCACCCAGACACCAGGCAGCCGCCAGAACAGCCGCTCAGCACCCCAGAAACAACCCATTCCAAAATCCACGACCTCCATGCCCTCGGGATAGGGGGGCAAGAGTTCCCGGCCATTCACATGATGGGACGCCGGCGCGGGAAGCGGGGTTTCGCGCCCCGGCAAGGCTTCGCTCACCATGGGCAGGCGTTGCACGGTCTGACGAAAGAACATGGGAGACCTCCGCTATCACTGCTGCTCTGAAGATGGCGTGCCCTGTGTCCCGCCGCAACGTCGCCGGCACCACATCTGCCCGAGATGGTGGCCACCCCACACCGAAAGCATCCAGAGCAGCATGGACAGGGCTATCAGGCCGGCACCCGCTATCAGCTGGCCGTCCTGCAAAAAGTACAGGCTTTCCAGGCTGAAGAGAGAAAAGGTGGTGAAGCCGCCGCAAACACCGGTCATCACGAAATGCCGCTGCCAGTCCCCGACGACAACACAGCCCCGCGGACCGATAAGGCTGGCATAGAAGCCGATCAGGGCGGACCCGAGAATGTTCACCGCCAGCGTCCCTATGGGCAGCCCCTCGCCCATCTCCGCCAGCAGCACGAGCGAAAGGCCCCAGCGTGCGAGGCCGCCCAGCGCGCTGCCAAGAGCGACTGCCAGGTAAGCGCTCTGCCAAGGCTTGCGGGCACCTATCTCTGTGCCGCTCACGACCCGGCCCCCATCAGCGCGGCTCCCGCCGACACCGCTGCGAGGCAAAGCCCCAGCGACAAGAGAAGATTGCCGGCGGCCTGCGCATAGCGCCGGGCTTGCAGCAGCTCCAAGGTCTGCAGGCTGAAGGAAGAGACGGTCGTGTAGCTGCCGAGAAAGCCCACGCCGGCCAAAAGCCAGACCTGCGGCTGAGCGGCGAACCACTGCGCCTGCACGCCCCAGACCGCCAGAATGCCGATCAGGAAGCTCCCACTGACATTGACCGCGAGCGTGCCCCAGGGAAATCCGGCCGCCAGTCGTCCCACCAGGCTGGAGACGGCGTGTCGTGCCAAGCCGCCACAGGCGCTGCCCGCAGCCACCAGCAGGGCGGCGCCCCAGAGGCTCACGCCTGCTGCGCGGCGCCCAGGCCGAGCACGTCGAGCATGCCGTAGAGACCGGCCGGACGCCCCTTGACCCAGCGCGCGGCCTTCACGGCGCCCAAGGCGAAGACATCCCGGTTGCTCGCACGGTGACCGAGTTCGATGCGCTCGCCGTCACCGGCGAGGATCACGCTGTGGTCTCCGGGCACATCGCCGCCGCGCAGGCTGGCAAAACCGATCTCACCCGCCGGTCGCGATCCGGTGATGCCGCTGCGCCCCTGCCGCTCCACCTCCGCCAGCGCCACGGAACGGCCTGCTGCGGCCGCTTCGCCCAGGAGCAGGGCCGTGCCCGAAGGCGCATCGACCTTGTGGCGGTGGTGCATCTCGACGATTTCGATGTCGTAGCTGGCGTCCAGGGCGCGGGCTGCCTGCTCCACAAGCAGCGCAAGCAGATTGACGCCGAGGCTCATGTTGCGCCCATAGACCACGGGAATGCGCTCTGCCGCCTGCTGCAGGGCGGCGAGGTCATCATCCGTCATACCGGTGGTGCCGACCACTAGGGCCGTGCCAGTCTCCGCTGCCATCGCGGCGTGCTGGGCCGTGGCCTCCGGCGTGGTGAAGTCGATGGCGACCTCGCAGTCGGCCAGAACCTCCCGGGTGTTGGCACTGCTCTCGACGCCGATGTCTCCATGCCCGGCAAGCCGCCCCAGGTCCTGCCCCAGCAAAGGGCTTTCGCTACGCACGGAGCCGCCGACGAGCCGGCAGCCATCGCTTTGCAGCGTAACCGCCAGGAGGCGCCGACCCATCCGACCGCCGCAGCCCAGAACCGCTATTCTTGTCTCTTGCATGACACCCTCTTTCCCGGCCAAGACTGTGCCATCCTACTGAATGGAGATGGCTCGCAACCGCCGCTGCTCCGCTATAGGGGGCACGCTCCGCCATGTCGAGGCTATGACTGAGCCGCCACGTCTGACCATCTTCTATGACGGCACCTGCGCGCTCTGCCGCCGACAGAAGGCCTTCTGGGAAAGGCATACCGCTGCAGGACGCGTGGCCTGGCACGACATCGGCCGCGATGCCCGGCCGCTGTTAGGCAGCGGCATCAGTCATCGCCGGGCGCTGCATCGCCTCCATGCGCGCACGGCCGATCGGGAGACGCTTACCGGCGGACGCGTTGTGGTGGCTCTGCTGAGAGAAGTGCCTGGCTTTCGGCGCCCGGCCGCACTTCTGGCACATCCCCCGCTGCTCTGGCTGGTGGAAGGTTTCTATTGCCTGTTGCTGCCGTTGCGCCGCCTGGTCACGGGGCGTCGCTGCCCCGGCTGCGCCAGGGAGGACTGAGCCGGGCTCGGCCTTTCAGGCCCGGGGCACATGTGGTAGCGTTCAGCCACTTCTCACCACAGCGGTTGATGACCCATGTCCAATCGGACGATCGCATTGGCGGCGGATCACGCCGGCTATCCCCTGAAACAGTCCTTGGCAAACGAGTTGCGCGAACTCGGCTACGAGGTGCTCGATCTTGGCACCCATTCGACTGACTCCGTCGACTATCCGGACTTCGGCCGGGCGTTGGCCGAGGCCGTCGCCGACGGCAGGGCCAAGGCCGGCATCGTCGCCTGCGGCACCGGCATCGGCATCTCTATCGCTGCCAACCGCAATCCGGCGATCCGCGCTGCCGTTTGCCATGACGAAACCTCCGTCAGACTGGCTCGCCTGCACAATGACGCCAACGTCCTCGCGCTTGGCGCCCGCCTAATCGGCGAGGAGGTCGCAAAAGCCTGTTTGAAGGTCTTTCTCGAGACGGAGTTCGAAGGCGGTCGCCATCACCGTCGCATCGCCAAGCTTGGCGAGACTCCCTGACCCCTGCTTGCGCCTGATCCAACGGCTGCACCACCGCGACAAGGAACCGAATCTAGATGACTGCTGATATCCCTCACGCCGGCTTTTTCACCACCGGTCTCCGCGACTCAGATCCTGCGCTGGCCGATGCCGTCGCCGCCGAGCTGCGCCGCCAGCAGCAGCAGATCGAGCTGATCGCCAGCGAGAACATCGTCTCGCGCGCCGTACTGGAAGCGCAGGGTTCGGTGCTGACCAACAAGTATGCGGAGGGATACCCGGGCCGACGCTACTACGGTGGCTGCGAAGCCGTCGATGTGGCCGAGGAACTGGCCATCGAGCGCGCCAAGGAACTTTTCGGCTGCAGCTACGTGAACGTCCAGCCGCACTCCGGCGCGCAGGCCAATCAAAGCGTCATGCTGGCGCTCTTGAAGCCCGGCGACACCTTCATGGGCCTGGCGCTCTCGGCCGGCGGGCACCTGACTCACGGCGCCGCCCCCAACCTCTCGGGCAAGTGGTTCAATGCCGTGCAGTACGGCGTGAGCCCCGAGACCGGGCAGATCGACTTCGAGGAGGTCGAGCGCCTGGCCCGCGAGCACAAGCCGAAGATGATCATCGCCGGCGGCTCGGCTTATCCGCGCATCATCGACTTTGCCCGCTTCCGCGCCATCGCCGATGAAGTGGGTGCGCTCTTCATGGTGGACATGGCCCACTTCGCCGGCCTTGTGGCCGGTGGCGCCCATCCGAGCCCCCTGCCCCACGCCCATATCGTGACCACCACCACCCACAAAACGCTGCGCGGCGCGCGCGGCGGCATGGTGCTGAGCAACGATCCCGACATCGGCAAGAAGATCAACAGCGCCACCTTCCCCGGCCTGCAGGGCGGCCCACTGATGCACGCCATTGCCGGCAAGGCGGTCGCGCTGGGCGAGGCCTTGCGGCCTGACTTCAAGGACTATGCCCGCCAGGTGGTGGATAACGCCCAGGCCCTGGCCGAGACCTTGAAGGAGGGCGGCGTCGACATCGTCACCGGCGGCACCGATACCCACGTCGTGCTGGTCGACCTGCGCCCCAAGGGGCTGACCGGCAACGTGACGGAGAAGAGTCTCGATCGTGCAGGCATCACCTGCAACAAGAACGGCGTGCCCTTCGATCCCGAGAAGCCGACCGTGACCTCGGGCGTCCGTCTCGGCACGCCGGCCGGCACCACCCGCGGCTTCGGCGTGGAAGAGTTCCGCGAGATCGGCCGGATGATCACGGAGGTCCTGGACGGGCTTGCGAGCGCCGGCGAGGACAATGCGCTGGCCGAAAATCGCGTCCGCGGAAGAGTGCAGCAGCTTTGCCAGCGCTTCCCGATCTACCCGGACCTGGAGGTCTGAGGGCGAGCGTGGCGCTCAAGGGCTGAGCAGGGGGAGAAGGAATGCGCTGTCCGTTCTGCGGTCACGAAGACACCCAGGTGAAGGACTCCCGGCCGACGGAGGACGCCTCCGCGATCCGTCGGCGGCGCCACTGCCCCGACTGTGGGGCGCGCTTCACCACTTTTGAGCGCGTGCAGCTGCGCGAGCTCACGGTGATCAAGTCCGACGGCAAGCGCCAGCCCTTCGAACGCGACAAGCTCATGCGCTCCATGCAGATCGCCCTGCAAAAGCGGGCCGTGGATCAGGAACGGCTGGAACGCATCGTCAACGGTATCGTTCGCCGCCTGGAAAGCACCGGTGAGGCCGAGATTCAGAGCAAGGTGATCGGGGAGATGGTCATGGACGCCCTTTCGACCCTCGATCCCGTTGCCTACATCCGCTTTGCGTCGGTCTACCGCAACTTCCGCGAGGCCAGCGACTTCGGCGAGTTCGTGGGCCAGCTCGGCGGCGAGCCCGAGGAAGGCTGAGGGCAACCCCGCAGGCCTCCGCCATCGCGGGCAAGTAGGCCTCCGGCTACCGGCGGCCAAGATTCGGGCAGAGATGAGCAGCAGCGACCAGCTTCACATGCGCGCCGCCCTGGCATTGGCACGCCGCGGCCTGGGGACCACGGCCCCCAATCCGGCCGTGGGCTGCGTGCTCGTACGTGAGGGGCGCGTGGTGGGCCGTGGCTGGACCCAGCCCGGCGGCCGGCCGCATGCAGAGACCGAAGCGCTGCGCCGCGCCGGAGCCGAGGCTGCCGGGGCAACGGCCTATGTCACCCTGGAGCCCTGCGCCCACCACGGCACCACACCGCCGTGCAGCGACGCCTTGATCGCTGCCGGCATCCGCCGCTGCGTTGTCGCCTGCATCGACCCTGACCGGCGGGTGCAAGGCAGCGGCCTGCGCCGCCTGCGCGACGCCGGGATCAGTGTGGACACGGGCCTGCTGCAGGCGGA
The DNA here is from genome assembly GCF_029222965.1 of Aquibaculum arenosum. Classification (GTDB taxonomy): domain Bacteria; phylum Pseudomonadota; class Alphaproteobacteria; order Kiloniellales; family DSM-21159; genus Aquibaculum; species Aquibaculum arenosum. The sequence goes on from NZ_JARHUD010000002.1 coordinate 329,700, forward strand.
AGCCGAGGCGCTCAACCGCGGCTTCATCCTGAACCGCACCGCCACGCGCCCCTTGGTCACGCTAAAGCTTGCGACCAGTCTTGACGGCCGAATTGCCCTGGCCTCGGGTGAAAGCCGCTGGATCACCGGACCGGCCGCCCGTCAGCGCGCCCATCTGCTACGTGCTGCGCACGACGCGGTGCTTGTGGGTTCCGGTACCGCTCTCGCCGACAACCCGCGCCTTGACGTGCGCCTGCCCGGACTGGCGGCGCGCAAGCCACTGCGCGTGGTGTTGGACGCCGGCTTGCGTCTGCCGGGCAGCCACGACCTGATCGCCCGTGGTTGGGAGCACAACACGCTGATCCTGACTCGTCCTGGCCATACCGAAGCACGCCGGAGCAGCTACCATGCTCGCGGTGTGGAGGTGACGGCCCTGGCCGATTGCGGACCCGACGGACGCCCGACACCAAAGGCCGTGCTTGCAGAGCTGGTACGCCGCGAGGTTACCCGCCTGATGGTCGAAGGCGGTGCCGGTGCTGCAGCTGCCTTCCTCAAGGCAGGGTTGGTGGATCACCTGGTCTGGTTTCGCGCCGGGAAAGTGATCGGCAGCGACGGTCGCGAAGCGGTCGAAGCACTCGATCTGGCTACCTTGGCCAAGGCGCCGCAGTTCGAGTTGGAGAGCGTCGAACGCCTGGACGGGGACCTGCTGGAAAGCTGGGTCCGGAAGGAGTAAGGAAGCCCCATGTTCACTGGAATCATCACCGATCTGGGCGAAGTCCTCGAAGCCGACGCCAAGGCCGGCGGCGACCTGCGGCTGCTTCTGCAAACCGCATGGGATACCGCCGAGGTGCCACTGGGCGCATCAGTGGCCTGCAACGGCGTGTGCCTCACCGTCGTCGAACGCGGGCCGCAGCGCCTGGCCTTCGACGTCTCGGCTGAAACCCTGTCGAAGACGACACTTGATACCTGGCAAGCTGGCCAGCGCATCAACCTGGAGCGCTCCCTGCGCCTCGGCGACGAGCTGGGCGGTCATCTGGTCTACGGCCACGTGGATGGACTGGCCGAGGTGCTGGACATCCGGCGCGAGGGCGAGTCCCACCGCTATCGCTTCCGCGCTGACCCCGCACTCCTGCGCTTTCTGGCGCCCAAAGGCTCCATCGCCCTTGACGGTGTCTCGCTCACGGTGAACGAGGTCGACGGCGAGGCTTTCGGCGTGAACATCATTCCGCACACGTCCGAGGTCACGACCTTCGGCGCCTACCGGCCCGGCAACCGGGTCAACCTGGAAATCGACATGCTGGCACGCTACGTTGCGCGCCTGCTCCCCAAGCCCGAGTAAAGCCCCAATCATGCCCCAAACGGACGAAGCCTGGCGCCTGTCTTTCAGCGAATTGGTCTCCCCCATCGAGGAGGTGATCGAAGAAGCGCGCAATGGTCGCATGTTCATTCTGGTCGACGACGAGGACCGAGAGAACGAGGGCGATCTGGTCATTCCAGCCCAAATGGCCGGCCCCGAGGCGATCAACTTCATGGCCAAGTACGGCCGCGGCCTGATCTGTCTGGCCATGACCCGCCAGCGGATCGAGCAGCTCGGCCTGCCCATGATGTCGCGCAAGAACGAGACGCGCCATGAAACGGCCTTCACGGTCTCGATCGAGGCCCGTGAAGGGGTGACCACCGGCATCTCCGCCTCGGACCGCGCCCGTACCGTGGCCGTGGCCATCGATCCGGACCGGGGCGCCGAGGACATCGTCACCCCGGGGCACGTCTTCCCGCTCATGGCCCGCGACGGCGGCGTGCTGGAGCGCATCGGCCACACGGAAGCGGCGGTGGACCTGGCGCGTTTGGCGGGGCTCTATCCCGCGGGCGTGATCTGCGAGATCATGAACGACGACGGCTCCATGGCCCGGCGCGACGATCTCATCGGCTTCGCCCAGCGCCATGGTCTGAAGATCGCCACCATCGCCGATCTCATCGCCTACCGCCGGCGCTACGACAAGATCGTCGAGCGCACGCTGCAGCAGCCCTTCGACAGCCGCCACGGCGGCCGTTTCGAACTGGCGGTCTACCGCAACATGGCCAGCGGCGCCGAGCATGTCGCCCTGTGGAAGGGCACGATCGATTCCGAGAAGCCAGTGCTGGTGCGCGTGCACGCTCTCTCAGTGCTCGACGACGTGCTGGCGGACGATGCGCTGGGTCGCGGCGGCGAACTGCAGGCAGCCATGGATGAGATCGCCGCCGAGGGAGAGGGCGTTGTCGTGCTGATCCGCGATCCCTCCCCGGCCTCCATCTCCGATCACCTGGCGGCGCGAGCCGCGGGGCGCGATGCGCCGGAAGTGGCCCTGCGTGACTATGGCGAAGGCGCGCAGATCCTGCTCGATCTCGGCGTGCGCCAAATGATTTTGCTGCACAACACCCGCCACACCATCGTCGGCCTGGAGGGTTACGGTCTGACCGTCGTCGGCCAGCGCCCCTTGCGATCCAGCGATTGAGGAGCAGCCCATGAGCACCCCATCCAAGCCGCGCATCCTGGTGGTGGAAGCGCGCTTCTACGAAGAGATTGCCGACGAACTCTTTGCCGGTGCCGAAGAGGCCCTGCAGGAAGCCGGGGCAAGCGTCGAACGTCTCCAGGTGCCAGGTGCCTTCGAGATTCCCGCTGCCATTTCCATGGCCATCGCCGCCGCTGATGTTGGCCAGCGCCCGCCTTACGACGGCTTCGTTGCCCTGGGCTGCGTCATTCGCGGCGAGACGAGCCACTACGACTACGTCTGCGGTGAGAGTGCCCGCGGCCTGCAGGAACTGGCAACGGGCGATCTGGCCGCCATCGGCTATGGCATCCTGACGGTGGAAAATGCCGATCAGGCTTGGGCCCGTGCCGATCGCAAACGCAAGAACAAGGGCCGCGACGCCGCTGAGGCCTGTCTGCGCATGATCGAACTGCGCCGGCATTTCGGCCTGCACGAGGAGGCGTGAGCGCCTTGACCACCTCAAACCCCGGCCCCAGAACGCCCAGCACCAGTCGCCAGGACAAGGTCATGCGCCGGCGCCGCGCTGCGCGGCTTGCTGCGGTGCAGGCGCTCTATCAGGCCGATATCGGCCAGGTGACGCCCGATACCGTCGCGCTGGAGTTTCTGCAGCACCGACTGAGCGAGGACTTCGACGGCTTCACCCTGGGCGACATCGACCAGGAGCTCTTCATCGCGGTCTTCCGCGGCACCCATGCTGAGCGCGAGGAACTGGACGACATGCTGATGGCGGTGATCGCCGAAGGCTGGTCGGTCGAGCGTCTCGACAGCATGCTGCGCCACATCCTGCGCGCTGCGGCCTGGGAATTGGCCTACCGCCCACAGGTCCACGCCAAGGTGGTCGTTTCGGAGTACGTCGGCCTGGCGCATGATTTCTTCGATGAGCGCGAGGCCGGCATGGCCAACGGCATGCTGAACCGACTGGCCCACGAGCTCCGCCCCGACGATTTCCAGGCGGACTAGGCCGCTAACGTGGTGCGCGGCGAGTTCGACCAGATCGCCCGGTACTTCGCGCCGCTCGCCGCCGGCGCCCCCGGCGCTTTTGGCCTGCGCAACGACGCCGCAGTGCTCAGCCCGCCGCCGGGCGAGGAACTGGTCGTTACCCTCGACACGCTGGTCGAGGGCGTGCATTTCCTGCCTGAGGATCCTCCGGACCTGCTGGCCCGCAAGGCCCTGCGGGTCAATCTCTCCGATCTGGCCGCCATGGGTGCGCGTCCGCTGGGCTATCTGCTGTCCACTGCCTGGTCTTCACGAATTGACGATGCCTGGATCGAGGGCTTCACCAACGGGCTGGCGGCCGACCAGAAGACATTCGGCCTGCATCTGCTGGGAGGCGACACGGTCAAGACTCCAGGCCCGCTGACGCTCTCGATCACGGCCTTCGGCAGCCTGCCCCGCGGCGGCGCCCTCACCCGCTCCGGCGCCAAGACAGGCGATGGCCTCTATGTTTCCGGGCGCATAGGCGACGGCGCGCTGGGGCTCCTGGCGCTGCGTGGCGCACTGCGACACCTCTCCCTGAGCGAGCAGGAGCAACTCGAACAGGCCTATCGCCTGCCAGAGCCGCGCTGCAGCCTGGGACCGGCGCTGATCGGCCTGGCCAACGCCTGCCTCGATGTCTCCGATGGCCTGCTGGCCGACGCCGCACATCTGGCCGAGGAATCCGGGCTCCAAGTCATCATCGAAGCGCCCGCGGTGCCCCTCTCAGATGCCGCCCAGGCTGCCCTGGCAGAGGATCCGGAGCTTTTCACCCAGGTGCTGACGGGCGGCGACGACTACGAACTGGCCTTTGCGATCCCGCCGGTAGAGGAGCCGAAGATCGCCGTACTCAGCCAGGAACTGGGGCTGTCTCTGACCCGGGTCGGTCGCTTTGCTGAGGGCGCAGGCGTGCTGATTCTCGACCGCGGGGGCCGACCACTCACACTCGAAGTCCGGGGCTGGACACACTTTTAGCGCCTGCCGGGTCGGGGTGAAGCTTGCCCCTGGCATGAAAGTGGCGTGAAATGGGCAACTCTGCCAGAACGCGAGCACCGCCCATGCCCTTCCCGCCACTGTTTCATCCCATTTCTGCCGCTGCACTGCTGCTGATTGCGCCAGCCGTCGCCTTTGCCGAAGCGCCGGAAGGTGACCTGCCGCCACCGCAGACCACGGCAGTGGCCGTGCCGGCCGGCCAGATCGAAGCTGCCATCGAGCAGCTCGACGAACGGGCAGAGACACTGATGGAACGCTCCGGTCTTCCCGGAATGGCGGTTGCCGTCGTGCATGAAGGCGAAACCGTCTATGCCTCCGGCTTCGGCCTGCGCAAGATGGGCGAAGAGGCCAAGGTCGATGCCGACACGGTGTTTCAGCTCGCCTCCCTGTCGAAATCCATCTCCGCAACTGTCGTCGCCCAACAGGTGGCAGAAGGTGTGGTAAGTTGGGACACGCCAGTTACTGAGTTCCTGCCCGACTTCAAGCTGGCCGACGCCTGGGTTACCGAGCATGTCACCATCGGTGACCTTTTCTCGCATCGCTCGGGGTTGCCCGATCATGCCGGAGACAACCTGGAGGATCTCGGCTATACGCGGGAAGAGGTGCTTTCTCATCTCCACCTGCTACCGCTCAGCCCCTTTCGCGACACCTACGCCTACACCAACTTCGGCCTGACCGCCGCAGCGGAGGCCGTGGCTGCTGCGGCTGGACGGGATTGGGAGAGTCTGTCCGAAGATGCGCTCTTCGCGCCCCTGGGTATGAGTTCCAGCAGTTTCCGCTTCGCTCACTATGCGGCGCGGGAAAATCGCGCCCACGGGCACGTGCGTGTCGGTGATGACTTCGAGGCGCTCTACGTGCGGCAACCGGACGCGCAGTCTCCCGCAGGCGGTGTGAGCGCCAGCGTGAATGACATGGCGCGCTGGATGGCGCTGTTGCTGCAAGACGGGCGCTTCGAGGATCAGCAGATCCTCCCGCCGGGTGCCCTGCTGGAGCCGATGACGGCGAAGATGATCTCATCGCCCTCCTACGCGCCCGACGCCCGGCCGAGCTTCTATGGCTACGGCATTGGCGTGGGCATCGAAGCCTCGGGCCGGGTGTCACTCAGTCACTCCGGTGCCTTCGCCCTGGGCGCAGGCACCAACTACACCCTCCTGCCCTCTTTGGATCTCGGCATCGTGATTCTCACCAACGCTGCGCCGACCGGTGTTGGTGAGGCCTTGGCCATGGAATTCTCAGAACTGGTGCAGTACGGCGGCATCAGCCGCGACTGGTATGCTGCTTACCAGCCGCTGATGGAGCCAATCCTTGCCCCGATAGGCGAGCTCGTCGGCAAGGAACCACCGAGCGAGGCGGTTGAACCGGCACCACTGGCGCACTACGCCGGTGTCTACGACAATCCCTACTTCGGCACGGCCGAGATCAGCAACGGCGCCGAGGGGCTGCGACTGACCATCGGCCCAGCTCACCTCAACTACCGGCTGAGCCACTGGGATGGGGACAGCTTCACCTATCGCCCCTTTGGGGAGAATGCTCCGGCTGGCTCGATCTCAAAGGTTACCTTCGAGCGTGACGGCGAGAAGGCCGCTGCCCTGACCATCGAGTTCCTGAACGAGCAGGGGCTCGGCCGCTTCGAGCGTCAGGACTGACTTAGGAAAAGTGCGCGCCCAGACCGCACATCAGCTCGGTAAACCCTGGGAAGGAGGTAGCGATCGGCGCGGCGTCGTCGATCGTCACCGGCTGCTCGCTGGCCAGGCCCAGCACCAGGAAGGACATGGCGATGCGGTGGTCCAGCTCCGCGGCGATGGTGGCACCACCGCGCGGGCGGCCGCCACAGCCTTCCACGATCAGGCTGTCCTCGCCCTCCTCCACCACAACGCCGCAGGCGGCCAGGCCGCGGGCCACACCCGAGAGGCGGTCGCTCTCTTTCACCCGCAGTTCTGCCAGGCCGCGCATGACCGTGCGCCCCTTCGCACAGGCGGCCGCCATGGCGAGGATGGGATATTCGTCGATCATCGAGGGCGCGCGTTCGGCCGGTACTTCAATGCCCTGCAGACTGCTGCTTTTGATGCGCAGGTCGGCAACTGGCTCACCGGCTTCGACGCGGCGATTCTCTTCGGCGATGTCGGCACCCATTTCCAGCAGCGTGCGGAACACGCCGTCACGCAAGGGATTGAGGCAGACCCCCTGTAGGCGCAAATCCGAACCAGGCAGCAGCAAGGCTGCAACAGCCGGAAAGGCGGCGGACGAAGGATCGGCCGGCACCATCACCGGCGCTGCCTGCAATTCGGGCTGACCGGTCAGCACCAGGCGCCGCCCGTCTTCGCCGTCGGTGACCGCAACGTTGGCGCCGAAATGCTGCAGCAGGCGTTCGCTGTGGTCGCGCGTGGCTTCCGGCTCGATTACCACCGTTTCGCCCGGCGCCGCGAGACCCGCCAGCAACACCGCCGACTTCACTTGGGCCGAGGGCACCGGCAGGCGATACTCGATGGGCAAGAGCGTTTCTGGACCGGTCACCGCCAAAGGCAGACACCCGCCCTCACGCGAGACGAAGCGCACCCCCATGCGCTCCAGCGGTTCCATCACCCGCCCCATGGGTCGCCGACGCAGCGAGGCGTCGCCGGTCAGGAAAGCGGTGATCGGTTGACCGGCAAGCAGACCCAGGGCAAGCCTGGCGCCAGTTCCGGCGTTGCCGAAGTCCAGTATGTCGTCCGGCTCGCCCAAGCCGCCGATGCCGCGCCCGAACACCCGCCAACACCCCGGCCCCTCGTGGATCACCTCGGCGCCGAGCGCGCGCATGGCCGCGGCAGTGCGCAGCACATCCTCGCCCTCCAGCAGACCTTCGATCTTCGTCTCTCCCACCGCCAAAGCGCCGAACATAAGGGCGCGGTGGGAGATCGACTTGTCGCCTGGCACCTTAAGGCTGCCCTTAAGCCCATCGCTGGGCAGCGCCGTCAGCGCCGGACCCGCGAGGAAGTGCTCCGAAGAAGAAGGGGCATCGGCAGCCGTCACGACAGAACTCCTGGCTTGAGGAAGAAAGAAAAGATCAGGGCGACCGACGGCCGCGAGAGCGGTGATAGCACGCGCCCGCCGCCCTCCCAAGAGAACGCATCGGGCAGCTTTCCGGCGCCGCCTAGAGCAGATCGACTCAAATCGGGTTCGCGAAGCGACCCGGTTTGAGTCGTGAATCTGCTCTAACCCTTGATTCAGAGCGGATTCACGCATTTGTTCTGAACGCTGCGCGTTACAGATCAAATACGATCCGCTCGAGGGAAGGTGTTTGACAGTATCGCGAACCCATGGCAAATGCGCGCCTCGTCGTTCGACGGTCAGGATCCGAGGAGGTTGCAGTGGCCAAGCCTGAATGGGGCACCAAGCGGATGTGCCAGAGTTGTGGCGCAAAGTTCTATGACTTCTCCCGCTCGCCAATTCTCTGCCCGAGCTGCGGAGCCACCTTCGACCCGGAAACGCTGCTGCGGTCGCGTCGCAGCAAGGCCAGCCCGGCAAAGGCGAAGCCCAAGGTTGAGCCCGTCGAGGCCGAGGAGCCCGAAGTCGAGGAGGCTGCTGACGAGCTGGCCGACATCGAAAGCGAAAGCGTCATCGAGGACACCGATGACCTCGACGGCGACGAGGATCTGGGCAAGGTCAGCGTAGACGACACCGATAAGGAAAGCTGATCCTCCGCGGGCGTGGGGCTGGGCAAAGGATCCTCCCGGCAGGGCGCATTTTTCGCTTGCAACCACCGCCCGCTCTTCCTAGTTTCCGCTCCGCCGCCGGGCACGCTCTTCCGCCCGGCAGCGGGTTTCAGATGGGGCCGTAGCTCAGCTGGGAGAGCGCTACAATGGCATTGTAGAGGTCAGCGGTTCGATCCCGCTCGGCTCCACCAGACAAAGGCTTGATGAAGCCAATCTTTCGAAAGAGGCCGCTCTCGCAGCGGCCTCTTTCATTTCGTGCCTGTGTCAGCGCGCTGTCCGCAGCCAAGGCCTCGGCTGACAGGAATTACGCGCAGCGGCTGTAGCTGCACGCTGTGCAGAGATCGCAGCCTTCCTGGCGCAGCAGGGCCAGGGAGCCGCACTTGGGGCACTGGCGCAGGGCCGGCGCGATGGCGTCACCGTTGGAAGCCACGCCCTCTCCCGCCACCAGCTTCCCTTCGGCGTCGGCAGGCAGGAAGCCGGTGTCGATCATGTGCCGCTCGATCACGCCGCCGATGGCCGCCAGGAGGGAGGGCACATAGCGTCCGTCCATCCAGGCGCCGCCGCGCGGGTCGAAGACGGCTTTCAGCTCCTCCACGACGAAGCCGACCGCGCCGCCGCGACGGAACACCGCGGAAATCATGCGGGTGAGCACCACCGTCCAGGCGTAGTGCTCCATGTTCTTCGAGTTGATGAAGATCTCGAAGGGGCGGCGACGGCCTTCGCGCACAACATCGTTGATGGTGACGTAGAGTGCGTGATCGCTTTCCGGCCAGGTGAGCTTGTAGGTACGCCCTGGCAGGGTCTCCGGCCGGGCCAGCGGCTCGGCCGTCGGCGGCTCCGCTTCTGGCTGAGCTGCCGGTCGATCCGCCCCCGCCTCCAGCACCGCCCCCCGCAGGGGGCTGGGCCGGTAGGTGGTGCAGCCCTTGCAGCCCAGGTCCCAGGCCTGGTCGTAGACCCGACGGAAGGACTCGAAGGGGATCTCCGCCGGCAGGTTGATGGTCTTGGAAACCCCGGCGTCCACGTACTTCTGCACCGCCGCTTGCATCACCAGGTGATCCTCCGGCGAGAGGTCCTTGGCCTCGACAAAGGCCGGGGACAGGGGCGCCGCAGCGCCGAAGCGCTCGCGGTAGGCCCGCCAGGCGGGGTCGCTCACCAGCTCGCTGCGACGGCTGCCGTCGGGCTCGCGCACCTGTCGACGATAGGAAAAGGCGAAGACCGGCTCGAGACCCGAGGAGAGATTGTCTGCCAGCAGCGAGATCGTGCCGGTCGGCGCAACGGAGGTGAGCAGACCGTTGCGCAGGCCCTTCTCGGCAATGGCTACGCGAATTTCGGGCTCGAGGCCCTGGGTTGCCTCGCCGGCGAGAAAGGCCTCACGGTCGAACAGCGGAAAAACACCCTTCTCCGCCGCAAGCTCCGTTGATGCCAAATAGGCGGCGCGGCGCAAGGCGGCCATCCAGCCCTCCACCCAGTCCACCGCCTCTCGACTGCCGTAACGCAGCCCGCAGTAGATCAGGGCATCGGCCAGGCCAGTGATGCCGAGACCAATCCGCCGCTTGGCCCGGGCTTCCCGGCGCTGGGCCTCCAGGGGAAAGCGCGAGGCGTCGATGGCGTTGTCGAGCATGCGCACCGCCACCCTCACCAGGTCCTCCAGCGCCGCTTCATCGAGGCGCGCCTTGGCCGTGAAGGCATCACGGACCAGGGCCGCGAGATTGATCGAGCCCAAGAGACAGGCGCCATAGGGCGGCAGGGGCTGCTCGCCGCAGGGGTTGGTCGCCTGAATGGTCTCGCAGTAGGCCAGGTTGTTCAGACGGTTCACCCGGTCGATGAAGATCACGCCGGGCTCGGCGGTTTCGTATGTGGCGCGCAGGATGCGTTCCCAAAGCCGGCGCGCCTTCACACTACGGAAGACCTGGCCATTAAAGTGCAGCGACCAGTCTTCGTCGGCTCGCACGGCGCGCATGAAGGCGTCCGTCACCAGGACCGAAAGGTTGAAGTTGGTCAGCCGCCCCGGCACCCGCTTGGCATCGACGAACTCCTCCACGTCCGGATGATCACAGCGCAGGGTCGCCATCATTGCGCCGCGCCGGGCTCCGGCCGACATAATGGTCTCGCACATGGCATCCCAGACCTGCATGAAGGAGACCGGCCCCGACGAGGGCGCGCCCAGGGACTTCACCAGCGCGCCCTTCGGGCGGAGCGTTGAGAAGTCATAGCCGATGCCGCCGCCATGCTGCAGCGTCAGTGCGGCCTCACGCAGATGGGCAAAGATCCCGCCGAGGTCATCGGGGATAGCACCCATGACGAAGCAGTTGAACAGCGTGACCGTCCGATCGGTCCCAGCGCCCGAGAGAATCCGGCCCGCCGGCATGAAGCGGAAGTCCTGCAGCGCATCGCGGAAACGCGGTCGCCAGCGCTCCGGCTCGGATTCGACCGCAGCCAGGGCCTGTGCCACCCGGTCCCAGGTGGCATCGATCTCCGCCTCCGGGGGACTGTCCAGCGGACCGGCATAGCGGTACTTCGCTTCCCAGATCTGGCGGGAGAAGGCTGAAAGCTCGGTCATGCGCCACCTCCGTCACCAGAGACTAGCGCGAATCGGGTCCGATCTGAACCATAAGACTCGAAATCACCGCCCAGGCAGAGTTCTTGCCCACGCGAGAAGGAATCGGCATAGACTATCGTTATGAGACACTTCAGCGCCCTCCCCCTTCTCGCAATCCTGCTGGCTGCCTGCGCCGGGCAGGAACCGGAGCCTTCTGCCGACGCCTTTCAGGAACCGGCGGCGCCAAGCGTGGCCGTCGCGGTCGACGCGGACCGCGGACTGGAAGTGGCCGAGCGTTGGTGCGCCTCCTGCCATCAGGTGGCACCAGACGGCGCGCCGCGCCGCCCAGCACCCAGTTTCATGGAAATCGGCCAGGATCCGCGCAAGGGGCACGTCTGGCTGGAAGACTTCATGGCCGAAGAGCACCTTCCCATGCCCACCTTCCGGCTCTACCCGGACGAGCAAGCGCATGTGATCGCCTATATCGACAGGCTGGGTAGGGGAAACTAACCAGAGTCAGCGCTCCGGCGGTATGGAGTAGGTGAGCGTTGAGTGGGCCACCGGCTCGCCGTCGCCCACCGCCGCGCTGGTGATCAATACCTCCCCATAGGCCAGGCGCTTGCCCAGCTTGAGCAGGCGGCAATCGCCGATCAGGTCACCTGGAGGCGGTGGGCGAAGGAAGTTGATCGAGAGGTTGGTGGTGAGCGCCATCTCAACCCGGCCGATCGCACCCAGCACCGCAACATACATGGCGAAGTCCGCCAGGGTCATCATGGTGGGGCCGCTGATCGTGCCGCCGGGGCGCAGCACCTCCTCCGAGGCCGGCAGGCGCAGGCGCGACATGCCCTCCCCCACCTTCTCCACGGTGATGCCCAGAAGGGTCACCCACTTCAACTCCTTCGCAATTTCGGCAATGTCCTCGACGGTGATTTTCGCCATGAGCCGCTGCTCCCGCTGTGCTTGCGCAGATTTGAGAGCCGATCACCTCTGTTTGGATTCGCGAAGCGATCCGACAGAGGCGCAAAGCGGCTCTACCTTTTTGATCTGGATCGGATTCACGCATTCAATCTGAACACCGTGGCGGTTCAGATTGAATGCGATTCGATCCAGTGTTTATGACTTGCCCCGACGCGAAGGAAAGGTCCAGATTGAACTTGACGACTCCAAGGGAGCACCGCCCAGAGCAAAGGGACTCGTGAGAGCATGACTGCAACAGGCGCAAATGAACCGTTGCTCCTGCAAGAGAAGCACGAAGGCGTGGCCTGGCTCACCCTCAATCGACCACGCCAGTACAACGCCCTGTCCGAGGAACTGCTTGCGGAACTGACCCAGACGTTCCGAAGCCTGGCAGACGACCCGAAGCTGCAGGCCGTGGTTCTCGGCGCTGCCGGTAAGGCTTTCTGTGCCGGACACGATCTCAAGCAGATGCGCGCCCAACCGGACCAGCGCTATTACCGGCGCCTCTTTGCCGCCTGCAGTGACATGATGCTTTCCATTCGGCGCCTGCCGGTGCCGGTGATCGCGCGCGTGCACGGCATCGCCACCGCCGCCGGCTGTCAGCTTGTGGGCACCTGCGATCTGGCGGTGGCGAGCAGCGAGGCGCGATTTGCCACCTCGGGCATCAACACCGGCCTGTTCTGCTCCACACCCGCGGTGGCGCTTTCGCGCAATATCGGCACCAAACCTGCCTTCGAGATGCTGGTGACAGGGGATTTCATCAGTGCCGAGGAGGCCCAGCGGCTCGGACTGATCAACCGCGTCGTGGCACCAGAGGCGCTGGATCACGAGGTGCAGGCTCTGCTCGGCCGCATCGTGGACAAATCATCGGTGGCGGTGCGCACCGGCAAGCAGATGTTCTACAGCCAGCAGGAAAAGCAGCTTGAGGAGGCCTACGCCTACGCGGCCGAGGTGATGGCCTGCAACATGATGGCCGCAGACGTGGGGGAAGGCATCGATGCCTTTATGGAGAAGCGCAAACCGGTCTGGCAGGGGCGCTGAAGCCACAACCGCCGCAACGGCACTTGCCGGTCTTGCCTTGCTGCTCTCCGCCTGCGGGGGCGGCAGCAGCGTGCGCGAGGTACCGCGCGATCCCAATGCGAACCTCTATGGGGTCAGTCTGGCGAGCCTGCAGGAGAACCCGCAGCTCTGCACCTTTGCGCTGGGCGCCAGCGGTCATCGCCTGTCATCAGTGCCTGACCGGCCGGTGCAGCAGGGCTGCGGCATCACAAACGCCATCGAGGTGAGCGGCACGTCGGTCAACTTCAACAGGGAGTTCACCGCCACCTGCCCGCTCGCCGCAGCTTACGCGATCTTCGAGGCGGATGTGCTGCAGCCAGCGGCACAGCGGCACTTCGGCGAAGCCGTGGTCGACGTAGAGCATTGGGGAACCTATGCCTGCCGCAACCGGAACAACCGAATGGCGGGGCCACGCAGCGAACATGCCACCGGCAATGCCATCGACATCGCGGGGGTCACGCTGGCCAGTGGACGGAAGATCAAGGTGGAAGCCGGCTGGCGCGGGCGCAGCGACGAGCGTGCCTTTCTGCGCGAGGTTCACCTCGGCGCTTGCAGCATCTTCCAGGGGGTGATCGGCCCCGATCACGACCGCGCCCACCACGACCACTTCCACCTCGACATGGGAAAGTGGCGCTTCTGCCGCTGAGACCAAACGTTAGAGCAGATTCACGCTTTTGTTCTGAACGCTGCGCGTTACAGATCAAACGCGATCCGCTCTAGTGCCCTGGCCGGGTGATCAGTCCTCGCGGGTGCGCAGGATCAACACCGAGCAGTCCGCGTGGCGCGCGATGCGCGCTGCGTTGGAGCCCAGAAGGTAAGTCTGCATCCCCGGGTGGTGCGAGCCCATGACTATGAGATCGGCGCCCCAGGACTCCGCCTCTTCCAGGACTTCGTGGTAGACCTTGCCCGAGCGCACAACCGCGTCGGCGGAATGACCCTCGGCTTGGACGGACTTGGCGATCGCTTCGGCTTCACGTTCGGCTGTCCCCACCAACTCCGCTCGCATCTCATCCGGCATGTAGCGGGTCAGGTAGTTGGCCGCGGGCGCAGGAGGCAGGTCGATCACCGTGACCACCCTCACGTCGGAGCCGTGCACCAGCGCCAGTTTGCGCGCCTCCTCGACAGCCGCATCAGCATGCCTTTCGTCGGACAGGTCGACCGGCAACAGGATCTTGCGGAACATCTCCATCCTCCCACTGTTCTCGTTGCGCGTTGCGCGCCCGTGCGTTGAGCACTGCTGCGCATGGTGTCATTCCCATAGACGGGTCAGCAAGCCCCGTATATGATACAAATCAAGCAAATGCCGTTGCTGGCACGGTCGGATCAATGAAACTGGCCGGGATCAAAGGCGGAGGTTCCCTCTCTTCTCTTCAGGAGGCAACCTCATGAGCCAAATTATCAGTCTGTCCCCAGCCCACCGCAACGGGGCGGATCCTGCGTTCTGCGTCGAGGAGCAGGTAGCACACCTGCTGCGCCGGGCGCATCAACGTGCCTGCGCGCTCTTCCTCTCGAGCATCGGCGCCGACAATCTCACTCCCACCCAGTTTTTTGCCCTGGCCCGGCTGCACGAACAGGGCCCCGTGTCGCAGAACCACCTGGGACGGCTGGCGGCGATGGACCCGGCCACAGTGCAGGGGGTCGTCAGGCGCTTGAGCGAGCGAGGCATGATCACGCGGGCACCCCATCCACAGGACCGGCGACGCACCCTGCTCACACTCACGAAGGATGGCGAAGCTCTGATTGCCGGACTGCTGGACAGCGCACAGGAAGCCGATGCCAGGCTCCTTGGCCGCCTGTCCTCCGAGGAACGGGTGACCTTTCTGGCCTTGCTGCGCCGGATTACCTGACGCCGAGGCCACGCATGCGGCGGCGCAGTGGAGAGCGACTGCGTCGCTGCATCAAGCGGTCGGGGAGATCGAGCATGCGCCCCATGGTTTTGCCGAAGCGGCCACCGACCTTGAGCACCTCGTCGATCCGACGCTCGAGAAAGGCATGGGTGTCGGCGAAGTCCTCCGAGCGGTCTTCCAGCCAATAGAGCGTGGTGGTGGAGAGCACGCCGGAGAGCAGGATGCGCTTGCTGTAGTGATTGTAGTCCGTTGCACGGTCACCGGCGGCATACCAGAGGCAGTCCGCGCTGCGCCAGAGCAGGCGCGGACCGAGCGTGGCGTTCTGCGGAAGCGCCAGAAAGGACAGACTACGTCGGACGGCTTCGCGATGCGGCGCCAGGACCTCGAGGCGCAGCCGCACACCGGCTGAAACGCGCTCGCGCACACGCATCTCCTCGAGCGGGAGGTCCGCCAGGCGCACCAGCATTTCGCGGTCGGCCCAGGTGGAGAAAGCCTCGACGAGATCCTGCGGGCCGCCGGGGAAGGCCGACATGGCCGCCTCGACGCCCATTCCAAGGTCGCGACAGGCGGCGCGCAGCGTCACTTCGCTCCAACCGTCGAAGACCACGTGCGGCAGTGCTGCCTGCAGCAATGCCTCGCGCTGTTCTTCCAAGTCCATCAGGCTTCTCCCTAGAGCCGGTCGTCTCTGATCGGATTCACGCATTCAATATGAACCACGCCACACCGGGTTTAGTTCATTTGCGTGAATCCGGTCGATACCAAAGAGGGAGTGACGATCGGGCCTAAACGTCGAGGTTCGATACCTGCAGGGCGTTCGACTGGATGAACTCGCGCCGTGGCTCCACCTCGTCGCCCATAAGGGTCTCGAATATCTGGCCCGCTTCCTCGGCGTGTGCAACCCGCACCCGCAGCAGGGAACGGGCCTCGGGATCGAGGGTGGTTTCCCAGAGCTGGCCGGGGTTCATCTCGCCCAAGCCCTTGTAACGCGAGACCGTTACTCCCTTGCGGCCCCAGGCCAGCACCGTGTCCGACAGGGACACAGGCCCATAGACCATCTTTTCGACGTCTTTGCCTGTGAGCAGGCAGGGCTCCTCGTAAAGCTCCCAAAGTGAATCGCGCAGCGTGGTTAGGCTGCGCGCCTCGCTGGAAGCGATGACCGAGGCTTCCAGGCGACGGGTTTCCGGCACGCCGCGCAAAGTGCGGGTGAAAACCAGCCCCCCTTTTCCATCGGCACTGCCGGTCCAACCCCGCTCGAACTCGGGCGCGAGGGTGTCCAGGCGTTCGGCCACGAGCGTGGCGAGCCGATCGGCCTCAGCCTCGTCGGCCATCAGGTGCGGCGCGAGGGCCCCGGCAATGGCCGCCTGCTCCACCACGTCCCAGGACCCGACCTTCCACACCAGCGTCTCGATCAGCTTGCGGGCATGCAGGGCCTGGCGCACCAGCCCGGCAAGGTCCTCGCCGGAGCGCTGCTGGCCGTCGCTGGTGAGCACCGTGGACTTCATCGCGTTGGCGATCAGGTACTCCTCCATTTCCCGGTCGCCCTTCAGGTAGGTCATGGATTCGCCGCGCTTGGCACGATAGAGCGGCGGCTGGGCAATGTAGAGGTGCCCTCCCTCCACCAATTCACGCATCTGCCGGAAGAAGAAGGTCAGCAAGAGAGTGCGAATGTGGGAACCGTCCACGTCCGCGTCGGTCATGATAATGATCTTGTGGTAGCGCAGCTTCTCGATGTTGAACTCGTCCGGCCCGATCGAGGTGCCCAGCGCGGTGATCAGCGTGCCGATTTCGTTGCTCGAAAGCATCTTGTCGAAACGCGCCCGCTCGACGTTCAGGATCTTGCCGCGCAGCGGCAGGATCGCCTGGAATTTCCGGTCGCGACCCTGTTTGGCCGAGCCGCCGGCACTGTCGCCCTCGACGATGAAGAGTTCGGACTTGGCTGGGTCACGCTCCTGGCAGTCGGCCAGTTTGCCTGGCAACGAAGCCACATCCAGCACACCCTTGCGGCGGGTGAGCTCGCGGGCCTTGCGCGCTGCCTCGCGGGCAGCTGCCGCCTCCACCACCTTGCCGACGACCTTCTTGGCCTCGGCCGGGTGCTCCTCGAAGTACTGCGACAGGCGGTCGTTCACCACCGACTCCACCACCGGACGCACTTCGGAAGAGACCAATTTGTCCTTGGTCTGGCTGGAGAACTTGGGGTCGGGAACCTTGACCGACAGCACGCACGACAAACCTTCACGGGCATCATCGCCGGTCAGGCTCACCTTCTCCTTCTTCAGGAGGCCGCTGGACTGGGCGTAGGAATTGATCTGTCGGGTCAATGCGGCGCGGAAGCCGGCGAGATGGGTACCGCCGTCGCGCTGCGGGATGTTGTTGGTGAAGCACAGCATTGTCTCGTGGTAGCTGTCGGTCCACTGCATCGCCACTTCGACAGTGATGCCGTCGCGTTCCACACTCATGTGGACTGGTTTGTCGATCAGCGGATGCCGGCTGCGATCCAGCCACTGCACGAAGGCCTGGATGCCACCCTCGTAGTGCAGATCGCTGTGCACCGGCTCCGGATGGCGCGCATCGGTGAGGCGGATCCGCACCCCAGAGTTCAGGAACGCCAGTTCGCGCAGACGGTGCTCGAGCGTGGGGAAATCGTACTCGGTCTGCGTGAAGACTTCTTTGGAGGGGAGAAAGGTGATCTGGGTGCCGCGCTTGCCGTCGGCCGGTCCAACCACGGAGAGATGCTGCACCGTCTCCCCGTCCTCGAAGCGTACCAGGTGCTCTTTGTCGTCGCGCCAGATGCGCAGTTCGAGCCACAAAGACAGCGCGTTCACCACGGAGACGCCGACACCGTGCAGTCCGCCGGAGACCTTGTAGGAGTTCTGATCGAACTTTCCGCCGGCATGGAGCTGGGTCATGATGACCTCTGCCGCCGACACGCCCTCTTCCTCATGCATGTCGACAGGGATG
Source organism: Aquibaculum arenosum (assembly GCF_029222965.1). Classification (GTDB taxonomy): domain Bacteria; phylum Pseudomonadota; class Alphaproteobacteria; order Kiloniellales; family DSM-21159; genus Aquibaculum; species Aquibaculum arenosum. The sequence goes on from NZ_JARHUD010000002.1 coordinate 347,224, forward strand.
CCGCGACCATTGTCCGTGACCGTCACCGAGCCATCGCCGTTCAGGGTAACGGTGACCGTATCGCACCAGCCTGCCAGCGCCTCATCGATGGCGTTGTCCACCACCTCATAAACCATGTGGTGCAGGCCCGAGCCATCGTCGGTGTCGCCGATGTACATGCCCGGGCGCTTGCGCACGGCTTCCAGACCACGCAAGACCTTGATCGATCCGGCGCCATAGACTTCCGGATCCAGACCGTCTTCGCGCTCCGGAGTGGGGTTCACGTTTGCGCTGACCATGAGTTTTCCGTCTTTCATTGCATCAACAAAGCAGCCAGGCGGGCGCCCAGCCGTCACTCGATAAACATGCCGTCCTGCACGCGAAAGCGCTGTGCCGCGCCGTTCAGAGCCGCAAAAGGTGCGGCATCCGTTCCCGTCAGCCAGGCCTGCAGCCCCATGGCGAGAATCTCTTCGTAGAGCGCGTCGCGCCGCCGGGCATCCAGATGGGCGGCGACCTCATCCAGGAGCAAGAGCGGCATGCCACCTCGCTCCAGGCCGGTCAGCCGCGCATGCGCCAGCACGATAGCCAGCAGCAGTGCCTTCTGCTCCCCAGTGGAGCAGAGGCCGGCGGGACGACCGTGCAGGCCGTGATGAACCAGCAAGTCACAGCGGTGCGCGCCCACCACGGCGCCACCGGTCTCGCTGTCACGCCCCCGGCTTTCCAGCAGGCGCGTCTGCAGCCGCTCCTCAACCGCAAGGGCCGGCAACTCGTCCAGCCAGGTCTCCGCATCTCCGGCCAAGCCAAGTTCGGCGCGCGGGAAAGCACCGCTGGTCTCGGCGCAGGCACCAGCAAGACGCCCCACCATATCCCGGCGGGCCGCGGCGATCGCCACTGCCTTCTCCGCCATGGTCCGCTCCAGGGCGCCCAGCCACTCGGGTTCGCCGCGCCCCTCGCGCAACAGACGCGCGCGCTCGCGTAAAGCGCGCTCATAGGCGCTCAGACGCCCGGCGTGAGCCGGATCGAAGGCATAGACCAATCGGTCGAGAAAGCGCCGACGTTCGCTGGCGCCCTCTCGGAACAGGCCGTCCATTTCCGGCGTCACCCAGACCGCCGCCAGCACCGCGCCCAGAGCCGCTTGACTCGAGGCAAACTCGCCGTCGACCTTGATCACGCGACGCTCCTGGCCCGGCGCGGTGGTAATGTCGCGCCCAGTGCCAAGGTCATGCGCGCCCCAAGGGGTTTCCACCCGTGCTGCCACGGCCCAGCCGCCCTGCCCCGCTCCCTCGTTGCCGGGCAGCCGGCTTTCCAGGTCACCAAGGCGCGCACGACGCAGCCCGCGGCCAGGGGTCAAGAAGGACAGGGCCTCCAGAAGGTTCGTCTTGCCGGCGCCGTTCTCGCCCAAAAGCACAACCGGCCCGGCACCGACTGTCAGTTCGGCCTGACGCAGATTGCGAAAGCGCTGGACCGACAGCCGTGCCACCCATACCCGTCCCTCGTCAGCCCCCGATAGCGGGTGCGTGTCACTTGGCAGAGCTGAGCTATGCTGTATTGCTGATTGCTCCATTCCGTCTGGCTGGGCCTGGCACCCGGACAGGGCGCTTTGCCTCACACCCGCATTGGCATCAGCACGTAGAGCGCGCTGGGGTCGGCGGCATCACGCACGATTGTCGGCGAGGCACCGTCGGCCATGGTGAACTCCGCCCCCTCGCCCTCGATCTGCTGGGCGATGTCCAGGAGGTAGCGGGAATTAAAGCCGATCTCCAAAGGAGGACCCTCGTAGTGGACCGGAACCTCCTCTTCTGCGCTGCCGGCATCGGGGGCGGTCGCAGAGAGCACCAGCGCCGAATCCCGCAGCGCCAGCTTCACCGCCCGACTTTTCTCCGTCGAGATCGTGGAAACACGGTCGACGGCGGAAGCGAAAGACCGGCAATCGACGCTCATGACCTTGTCGTTGCCGCTGGGAATGACGCGCTCGTAGTCCGGGAAGGTGCCGTCGATCAGCTTCGACGCCAGCTCGACGCTGCCAAAGGTGAAGCGCACCCGAGTCTCCGACAACGCCACCTCGACCCCGCCCTCAACCTCATCGATCAGCTTGCGCAGCTCATTGACGGTCTTGCGCGGCACGATCACCCCAGGCATTTCCCCCGCCCCTTCCGGCAAGGCCATCTCGAAGCGTGCAAGCCGGTGGCCGTCTGTGGCCACGGCGCGCAGGACATCGACGCCATTGCTGGTTCCGGCGTGGAGGTAGATGCCGTTCAGATAGTAGCGTGTCTCCTCGGTGGAGATGGCGAAGCGCGTCCGGTCGATCAGGTTGATCGCCTCGCCGGCCTGCAGCGTGAAGCGGCAAGGCAGTTCGACGCTGGCCGTTGAGGGAAAGTCCTCGCGCGGCAGCGTCGAGAGCGAGAAGTTCGAACGCCCCGCGCGCAGACGAACCTGCCCCTTCTCTCCGTCCAGGGCCAGCTCCACCTCGCTGCCATCCGGCAACTTGCGGATGATGTCATAGAAGGTGTGGGCCGGCACCGTCGTCGCCCCGGCCTCCTGGACCATCGCCGGCGTGGTTTCATGAATGGTCAGATCCATGTCCGTCGCCGTGAGGCCAAGCTGCCCCTCAGAGGCCTCCAACAGCACGTTGGACAGCACCGGAATGGTGTTGCGTCGCTCCACGACGCTCTGGACATGGGCCAGCGACCGCAAAAGAGCCGCTCTCTCGATGGTCAGCTTCATATCGTCTCTAGAAACGTCCGGATTGCGATTACGAGTTACGAACGCACACCCGAGCGCGCCCGACAAACCCGCCGAACGGCCAAATGTGGCATGTTTCCGCGCCTTCGGACGGCCATCAGCAAGGCCGCCGGAGAAGCGGAGGGGCACTATACCACAACACAGCAAAAAGATAAGGTTTTTCGCGGATTTGGGCGTCGCAGCGCCACCCTGCGGCGAGGCGCCGAGTCGCAGGCTTTTTGCCTCTTCTGCCGCGCGCAACTGCGGCCGCTGGAGCTAGCCCTCGAGCATGCGCCGCAGCAGGTCCACATCCTCCGCAAAGGCGTGGTCGGTGGCCTTGAGTTCCTCGATTTTGCGCACGGCGTGCATCACCGTCGTGTGATCGCGCCCACCGAACTTGCGGCCGATCTCGGGCAGGGAACGCGAGGTGAGCTGTTTGGCGAGATACATCGCCACCTGGCGCGGCCGAGCCACGGACCGCGCCCGTCGCGCCGAGTACATATCCGAGAGGCGGACATTGAAGTGCTCGGCAACCTTCTTCTGGATTTCTTCGATGGTGACCCGCCGGTCGCTGGCGCGCAGCAGGTCCTGGAGCAGATCATGGGTGGTCTCGAGGGTCACGGAGCGGCCCACGAGGGTGGCATGGGCGACCAAGCGGTTCAGCGCCCCCTCCAGCACGCGCACGTTCGAGGTGATCTTGTGCGCCAGGAACTCCAGCACCTTCTCAGGGATAGGAACAGCGAGCTGCTCCGCCTTGGATTGGAGGATTCCCAGGCGCAGCTCATAGGTGGTGGGATGGATGTCCGCCACCAAGCCCCAGCCTAGACGCGAGCGCATACGCTCCTCCACACCCTCCAAGTCCGAGGGGCTCTTGTCTGCGGAGATCACAATCTGTCGATTATCATCCACCAGGGAGTTGAAGGTGTGGAACAACTCTTCCTGGGTCGCATCGCGGCCGGAGATGAACTGCACGTCATCGATCATCAGCACGTCGACGGAGCGGAACTGCTCCTTGAAGGCCATGGTGTCCTTGGTGCGCAGAGCGCGCACGAACTGGTACATGAACTTCTCGGCCGAAAGATAGATCACCCGCTTGTCGGGATGAGAGTGCCGGATCTGCCAAGCGATGGCATGCATGAGGTGAGTCTTGCCCAGTCCCACGCCGCTGTAGAGAAACAACGGATTGAAGGGGGCCGTTTCCGCCTCCGCCACCCTGCGAGCTGCGGCATAGGCAAACTCGTTGGGCTTGCCCACGACGAAGTTCTCGAAGGTAAAGCGCGGATCCAGGGAGGCGGATATGGCTCGACAGCGCTCAGCCTCGTCATCTACCTCGAGCAGGGGCGGTTGCTCCGGCTCAGCCCGGGAAATGCGTTCGGGAAGGCCAGTCGGTACTTCCACCACAGGGGCCTCGCCGGGCGCACTCTTGTTTGACGGCGCATTTGCAGGCGCGGGCGTTTCAGCCGCTGCCGGGCGGGCAGGCGGGCGCACAACAATCTCAACGCCGACGAGCGTCGGCTGCTCCTCGCTCCAGAGCATCTGGATCCGATCGACGTAATTGCTGTTGAGCCAATCGCGCATGAAGCGCGAGGGGACCGCCATCCGAAGCTGTCCATTGTGCAGGCCGATCAGCGTCAGAGGCTTCAACCAACTGCGGAAGGCGGCATCGCCGACCTCGGCACGCAGCCGCGCCCGCACCCTGGCCCAGATTTCCACGAGATCGCCGGTTTCTCCTCCGGCAGCCCCAACGTCCTCCAGCTCTCTCGCTTGCAGCCCCGCAGCCATGCCTACTCCTGCCCCTTCATGCCGCCCATCGCCCCCGAGCGCGCCACCACATGTCGGTGAGGACCACAGTCTCCACCGTACACCCACTTTCAAAGTCACAAACGAAGCGCGGCCACTATTTCCCGCAGACCTCGCAGCCGTTATTCACCCGCCAGAGGTCTTTCTTGTACTATCTGCAAAGTGCTAATTGGCCCTAACAGCCCTTTTACAAAAAGGTGCGTGCCGGGAACACGGCAACCATTAGTGCGAGTAAGGTAATGTACAGGGGCTGAGGGTGAGAGGCAATGAGACCGTTTGCAGAACGCCCGCGCTCTGCTGAGTCCGAGCTTCAGCTTCCGGCCCTTAGAGTCGTCGGATTCAACGAGAATCCTGAGCTGTCACAAATACGAAAAAAATCGCATCCGCCCCCAATGGCCCGAGCGCGGGCACCCGACTCATAATCACCCGCCAGGAGCGATAAGCCAGACCTGTGCCCATGCAAATGGGCACCGGGAAGCCCGGTGCCCACTTTACCGACTGTGTGGATTGACGCCCCGTAAGGAGAGGCTGTCAGCCTTGGGTCAGGCCATCGCCTTGATGCGGCCACTGAGGCGGGAGAGCTTCCGCGCCACGGTGTTGCGATGGAGCACGCCCTTGGTAACGCCGCGGTGCAGCTCCGGCTGAGCGGCCTGCAGCGCCGATTTAGCGGCGTCCTGGTTGCCGCTGGCGATCGCCAGCTCAACCTTCTTCACGAAGGTGCGGATGCGCCCCATGCGCGCACCATTGATCTCGCTACGATTTGCATTGCGGCGGATCCGCTTTTGGGCGGACTTGTGGTTGGCCATAATTGATCCCGTTGGATAAGCGTGTTTCAGGGCGCGATATACTGCTCGAGCCCGGCTGCGTCAAGGACTGCCGGCCGCACAACCCGGGCCGAACTTTGGCCCAAGCGGCGGCCAAAGCAGGCCCTGTGGGTCAGCGATTCTTCCAGTTCGGCTTGCGCTTCTCGGCAAAGGCGCTCATGCCCTCGGTCCGATCGTCCAACGCAAAGGTCGAGTGGAACAGCCGCCGCTCGAAGCGCATGCCTTCGGCGAGCGTGGTCTCGAAGGCACGATTGACCGATTCCTTGCAGGTCCGCACCACTGGTTGCGACAGACCCGCGATGGTCTTCGCGGCCTTCATGGCTTCCTCCTGCAGGCTGTCCGCCGGCACCACCTTGGCCACGAGGCCAGCACGCAGAGCCGTCTCCGCATCGATCATGTCGCCGGTCAGGCAGAGATACATGGCAAGCGACTTGCCAACCGCGCGGGTCAGGCGCTGCGTGCCACCGGCACCGGGGATGGTCCCGAGCTTGATCTCCGGCTGGCCAAACTTGGCCGTGTCGGCGGCAATGATGAAGTCGCACATCATCGCGAATTCGCAGCCCCCGCCCAGGGCATAACCGGAAACGGCCGCGATCACCGGCTTGCGGATCGTGGTGATCACCTCCCAGTCGTCGGTGATGAAGTCCTCGTCGGCGACGTCCTGATAGCTCTTGTCCTTCATCTCCTTGATGTCGGCCCCGGCGGCGAAAGCCTTTTCGGAGCCGGTAAGGATGATGCAGCCGACCTCCGGGTCCGCATCGAACGTACGCATTGCCTGACCGACTTCGTCGACCAGCGCTGCGCAGAGGGCGTTCAGGGCCTGCGGCCGATGCAGGGTGACGATGCCGACGCCATCCTTCTTCTCCACCTGGATGTTCTCGTAGGCCATGAGTGTCTCCTTGAAGGGGTTTGGGCTTGGCAGGCCGCGGCGCAGGCGCCAGCGACTCACCGCTGCCGATGCGAGCAATAGAACGTGGAGCGCCCCGACTGCACAAGCCGCGATATGCCGCCGGCCGGCGGACCACCGCAGTCGCAGGCCGGACACGCCAGCCCTTCACGCCCGTAGACCGCCCAGGAATGTTGAAAATACCCCAGTTCGCCAGAGGTTTGCACATAGTCACGCAGACTGCTGCCGCCCGCGGCAATGGCCTCGGTCAACACTCGGCGAATGGCTTGAGCAAGTACGTCGGCCTCATGCTCCTCAATCGTCAACGCCAGGCGACCAGGCGCGATGCCCGCGTGGTAGAGCGCTTCGCAGACATAGATGTTCCCCAAGCCGGCCACCACCCGCTGATCCAGGAGGGCGGCCTTGATGGGCGTGCGCTTCTTCGCCAGCGCCGCGGCCAGGACCGGACCATTGAAGTCGTTGCCCAGCGGCTCCGGGCCCAACCCCGCCAGATGCCGATGTCCCGCAAGCTCGCCCGCCGGAATGATATCCATATAGCCAAAGCGCCGAGCGTCGTTGAAACGCACCTCCCGTTCTTCTTCGGTGCGCAGCACGATGTGGTCGTGGGGCAGCAGGGCCACGGAGTCGGGGTCGTCGATCAGCAGCATGCGCCCGGACATGCCAAGGTGCACCAGCAGCACCTCCGCGCTGTCCAGATGCAGCAGGAGGTACTTGGCGCGCCGGTCGATGCGCTCCACCCGCTGCCCCTCGAGGCGGGCCACGAAATCCAGCGGCAGGGGAAAGCGCAAATCAGGCCGGCGCTGCAGCACCGAGACGAGCCGCCGCCCCTCCAGCAGAGGCTGCAGACCGCGCCGGACCGTTTCCACTTCAGGCAGTTCTGGCATGGGTGCTGTCGATTTGATTGCTGAGGTCGCGGCAGAGTAGCCGAAGCGGCCCGGGATGGCTATCTTGCGCGCCATGTCCAGGAAGCAGTCTCCCAACCCGCCGCACCGCACCACGCACTTCGGATTCCGCGAGGTCGAGGAAGCGGAAAAGGCCCCGCTGGTCCGCAACGTCTTCACCAATGTGGCGGCGCGCTACGACCTGATGAACGATCTCATGTCCGGCGGCATCCATCGCCTCTGGAAAGATGAAATGGTCTCTTGGCTGCGGCCTCGCCCCGGCTGGCAGGTGATCGACGTTGCCGGCGGCACCGGCGACATCGCCTTTCGCATCCGCGAGCGCATGGAGGGTCAGGGACAGGTCATGGTCTGCGACCTGACGGAGGATATGGTTCGGGTGGGGCGCGACCGGGCCATCGACAGCGGACGATTGGACGGCCTGCAGTGGATTTGCGGCGACGCTCAGCGCCTGCCCTTCCCCGATCGCAGCTTCGACGCCTACACCATCGCTTTCGGCCTGCGGAACGTGACGCGAATCGAGGATGCCCTGAGCGAGGCGCGCCGCGTGTTGAAGCCGGGTGGGCGCTTCCTCTGCCTGGAGTTCAGCCAGGTCGTGCTGCCTGTGCTGGACCGGTTTTACGACCTCTATTCCTTCCAGCTGCTGCCGAGGCTGGGCCAGGTGGTGGCGCGGGACCGCGATTCCTATCGCTACCTTGTCGAGTCGATCCGCCGCTTTCCGCCGCAGGCCGATCTGGCGGCCCGCATGGCCGATGCCGGGCTCGAGCAGCCGCGCTGGCGCAATCTGAGCGGCGGAATCGCGGCCATCCATTCCGCCTGGCGCCTCTAGCATCATGCGTCACACCCTGCGGCTGCCGTTCCGTCTGCTGACCATCGCCCGCGTCCTGCGGCGCCACGATGCCCTTTCCGCGGTGGAAGCGCTCGGCATCTACCCCACGCTCATCGCCCTGCTGCGACGCGTCGGCGGCCGCACAGGCAGCGGTCGACCGGGGCAGAAGCTGGCACGGGCGCTCACCGAACTGGGACCCAGTTTCATCAAGTTCGGGCAGTTCCTTGCCACCCGTGCTGATCTGATTGGCGAGCAGATGGCGGCCGACCTTTCAGAGCTACAGGATCGCCTGCCCGCCTTCTCCTTCGAGGAAGCGCGCGACATCCTGGAAAGCGAACTGGGGCGACCGCTCGACGATCTTTTCGACCACTTCGAGCAGAAGCCGATCTCGGCCGCCTCGATCGCCCAGGTCCACTTCGCCATTACCCGCGAAGAGGATCCGGAGATCGAAAGCCGGGAAGTGGCGGTCAAGGTTCTGCGTCCGGGCATTGAAAGTGCCTTCGAGCGGGACCTGCAGCTCTTCTACTACCTCGCCTATCTGGTCGAGCGCACCCAGCCACGCCTTCGCCGCTTCAAGCCGGTGGAGGTGGTGGGGCTTTTCGAGGAAACGGTGCGCACGGAAATGGACCTGCGTATGGAGGCCGCAGCCGCCTCGGAACTGGGGGAGAACTTCGAAGGCGACCCGGACTATCAGGTTCCCGCCGTGGATTGGGAGCGCACGGCCCGGCGGGTCATGACCCAGAGCCGGCTGTCCGGCATCCGCCTCGACGACCGCCAGGCTCTGCTGGCCGCCGGTCATGACCTAACCGAGGTGCTGCGCAAGGCCTCGGCCATCTTCTTCAATCAGGTCTTCCGGGACGGCTTCTTCCACGGCGACCAGCATCCCGGCAATATGTTCGTCACCGCCGACGGTGGCATCGGGGCGGTCGATTTCGGCATCATGGGGCGTCTCGATCACCGCACCCGCACCTTTCTGGCCGACATGCTGCTGGCCACCCTGGCGCGCGACTATCGCCGCCTGGCTCAGGTGCAGGTGGATGCCGGCTACCTGCCGCCCGGCCAGTCCATGGATCTCTATGCCCAGGCCCTGCGCGCGGTGTGCGAGCCGATCTTCGGCCGGCCGCTGGCGCGCATCTCCTTTGCGCGCCTGCTCGGCCAGCTCTTTCGTCTGACCGAATCCTTCAACCTCAGCGTCCAGCCGCAGCTCGTGCTCTTGCAAAAGAACATGCTCATGGCCGAAGGGGTGAGCCGCCATCTCGACCCCAGCCTGAACATCTGGGTGCTGGCCGAACCACTTATCACCGACTGGATGCGCGCACACCGTGGCCCCCAGGCCAGGGTGCGCGATGCCGGGCAGTCCATGATCGAAGGCCTGGAACGCCTGCCTGCGACACTGGCCCAGATGGAAAGCATCGTGCAGCAGGCAGCGGTAGGCGGTCTGCGCCTGCATCCCGAGACGGTGGCCGCCTTCACCGACGCCAAGCGACAGGCCGCCGGCATCCGCCGGGCCATGCTTTTGGCCGCGCTGGCCCTCCTGCTGGCGGCCGGCGCCCTGCTGCTATAGTGCGGAGCGCTATCCCTCGTAGCGGGGCAGGATGGCCACCGCACCCTTCGAGGCGGCCTGCCTGAGCGGGAGGATCTCCTGGTACTCGGGTGAGCTGTAGAAGCGCTCGGCCGCGGCCATATCCGGGAACTCCAACACCACCATACGGTCGATCGGCCAGTCGCCTTCCATGACCTTGGGCTGAGCCCCGCGAATCAAGTAGGTCCCGCCGTAGCGGGCAATGGTCTCGGGCGCCCGGGCCGCATAGGCCTTATAGGCCTCCGCATCCGTCACCTCCACCAGAGCTATCAGATAGGCACTCACCTCGATCTCCTTTTCCGATCTTGAAACCGGCGCAGCTTCCCAGAGAAAGCCACGGTCGAACAAGGCCTCATCTGCCTCTGGCTTGGGGCCAAGACCGCATGCCGCTCACCGCCTTGGCGCAGACAAAAAAAGCCCGGTGAAGACAGCTTCACCGGGCTTTCTCGTTTCGCTCCCTCGCAGGAGGGAAAGCGTTGCTGTGGCTACTCCCGCATGATCCCGAGGATGCTGAGGATGTAGATGAACAGCGTGATGAAGGAGCCATAGAGCATGAAGGCGCCGAAAATCGACTTCCTGGTGGCCACGTCGGCGCCGTCGGTCTCGTAGTACATGTTCTTGATCATTTGGGTCTCGTAGGCGGTGAGACCGGAGAAGACCAGAACCACGACCACCGACAGCAGCAGCTGGAAGGCGCCATCCTGGATAAAGAAGGCGTTGACCAGCAGCGCGATCAGCAGACCGATGGTCGCCATCGCGAGGAAAGCCCCCATCGGCGCCAGGTTCTTCTTCGTCGTGTACCCCAACAGGCTCATGCCGGCGAAGGTGCCCGCGGTGATGAAGAAGGCCCGTGCGATGAGCATGGGATCAATGGCGGCATAGGCCGCCATCATCGGCCCCAGTAGTGCGCCCCAAAGCCCCGCATAGACCCAGAAGCAGATCTGGGCGGCGCCTACGGACTTGGAGGTCATGATGCGCGGCGCCATGAAGCCAAGCCCCAGAACACCGATGAAGAAAAGCCAGAACATCGACGCCACAGCCTGAACCAGGGCCGGGTTCATTGCGACGATCATGGCAATGGCGCCGGTAAAGGCGACGCCGAGACTCATGTAGTTGTAGACGCGCAGCATGTAGCTGCGCAGGCCCTCGTCTAGCTGCGCAGTCTGAGCTTGACTGCGCGACATGTACTTGGTGCGATCCTGACCGAACGCCATGGCGCTCCTCACTCCTGAAACACAGAAAAATGTCGTACCCAGATATGGGCGATCCCTGAAATGGGGTCAACAGAAACCGGTCGCACTGCCTCCGAAAAGCGACATGAAGGCACAAATCAAAGCGCCGCGTGCCATCAATCGTTGCGCAGGATTGGCGCTGCTTTCTGCGCCAAGGCCCGCCATGTTCCGCCAAATCCGAAGATGAGGGTTACGGCAACTGCGACAAGCGCGGTCAGCGCCACCGGTGTCACCAGAAAGGTGAAGTTCTCGACACGCATGACCGTGGTCAGCACAGCCCAGGCTGCCAGCGTGCCCATGATGACCGCCAGCAGTGAGGCAATCACGCCCATCAGGCCGAACTCCAGGAGGAAGGCACGCAGCACGTCGCGGCGCCGGGCACCGAGCACCTTCAACACGACGGCGTCATAGACCCGACGCCGCTGCCCGGCCGCCACCGCCCCGGCCAGCACCAGCAGGCCTGCCGCAACCGTCACGGACGCGGTCAAGGTGACCGCCGTGGCAATGGCGCGCAGCATCTGCGCGAGACTTTCCAAGGCCTCCTTGACCCGCACGGCCGAGACATTGGGGAAAGCATCCGCAACCGCAGCCTCCAGGGCCTCCTCCTCTTCGGGATCCAGGGACACCGTGGCGATGTGGGTCTGCGGCGCCTGCTGCACGAGACCGGGGGAAAAGACCATCACGAAGTTGATCGACAGCTCGGACCAGTCGACGGGTCGGAGGTTGGCGATCTCCGCCTCGATGTCGCGTCCCAGGAGATTAACGGTCAGGCTGTCGCCCGGGCCGATGCCGATCTGCTCGGCGATGCGCGCCTCCAGGCTGATCAACGGCGGCCCGCTGTAGTCCTCGGGCCACCATTCTCCCGCCGTGATGCGACTGCCCGCCGGCGGTTCCGCCGACCAGGTGACACCACGGTCGCCGCGGAAGACCCAGGAAACATCCGAGTCCACCTCCATCTCGTCCAGCCGCAGGCCGTTTACCCGGGTGATGCGCCCGCGCAGCATCGGCACGCGCTCCATGGACTCGAAGCCCGGATGGGCCTGCACCAGCGCATCGAAGCGCTCCACCTGATCCGGCTGAATGTCGATGAAATAGAAGCCCGGCGCCTCTTCCGGCATCTGCTCCACCACCTGGTGCCGCAGGTTTCCCTCGATCAGCGCGATGGCGACCAGCACCGTCAGGCCGAGCCCCAGGGAGGTGACCACGCTGCCGGTGCTGGCGCCCGGGCGGTAGAGGTTGGTCAGCGCCAGTCGCAATCCGGGGCGCCGCGGCCGGGGCAACTGGCGCGCGGCCCAGGCGATGCCTGCCGCCGCGAGGCGGAACAGCAACAACGCGCCGACGGCACCCACGACGAACCCAAACGACACGCGACCGCCATCGGTGCCGAGAACCGCCACCGCCGCCAGGGCCAGGCCCGACAGCCCCAGCGCCACAAGCGCCCAGCGCGGCGGCCGGCTTGCTGCACGATCCACCACATCGCGGAACAGGCTCCCAGCCGGAATCGACTGCGCCCTGGCCAGAGGCCAAAGCGTGAAGACCAGGGTTGTGAGCAGCCCGAAAACCGCGGCCAACGCCAGCGCGGGCCAGTGCAAACCGCCCTGGAGCTGGAAGTTCAGGCGCTCGGCGAGAATTGGCCCGGCGACCAGCGGCGCAAGCGCGCCCAAGGCCAGGCCGGCGCCGATGCCCAGTAGGGCGAGCGCCAGGACCTGCGCCAGATAGGTGGTGAAGATCAGACGCCCCGGCGCACCCAGGCACTTCAAAGTAGCGATGGTGCTGCGCTTGCTGTCGAGAAAGGCATGCACCGCATTGGCAATGCCAACACCGCCCACCAGCAGGGCCGTCAGCCCGACCAGTGTCATGAAGAGCGTCACCTGGAAGATGAAGCGGTCGACGCCAGGCGCAGCGCGCGAGATGTCCCGCACACGCCAACCGGCATCGGGATAGGCCGCATCCAGACGGCTGCGCCAGGACTCGGCCGTCTCGCCTTCGGGCAAATCCGCACGATAGTGATAGTAGATGAGCGATCCCGGCTGCTCGAGCCCGGAGGCGCCCAAGCTGTCCACATGGACGAGCACGCGGGGCCCGAGCGTGAAGGCCCGGGCCGCCCGATCCGGTTCCCGGGTGACCGTGCCCCGCACCTCGTAGGCAAGTTCGCCGATGCGCAGACTGTCGCCGACGGAGAGATCCAGGCGGGACAGCAGCGCCGGGTCGACCAGGGCGCCCCACCGTTCGCCCTCTTGGGTGAGCGGCAGCGCGCCCTCCACCGGCGGATCGACGGCCACCGCACCATGCAGCGGATAGGCACTGTCGACAGCTTTCAACTCTACCAGACGCCGGCCGCCATCGGGGCTCTCAGTGCGCGCCATGGCCCGCAGGTCGGCGACCCGGGACAGGCGCGCGCTGTTGTCCGCCATCCAGTCGAGCTGTTCGGCGGTGAGGGGCTGGTGAATGGTCCGCAGCTCCACGTCGCCGCCCAGCAGCGCACGCCCATTCTCCGACAGCCCGCCCAGCATCGCTTGCGAAAGCGAGCCCACGGCCGCGATCGCGGCCACGCCCAGGAGCAGGCAGAGCAGGAAGACGCGAAAGCCCTTAAGCCCCCCGCGCAGTTCCCGTCGCGCCAGCCGCCAAGCCAGACCGACCGTGGATGGCGGCCGCTGCGTCTCGCTGCGGGGCCGGCCGACCAGCACACCCTCGCTCACGCCACCGGCTCCGCTTCCAGCCCTGTCGATTCCTGTCGGTTCCCGTCCAGCCTGCGATCCTCCACCAGCGCACCGTCGCCGATCCGCACCACGCGGTTGCAGCGTTCGGCCAGCCGAGTGTCATGAGTGATCAGGAGCAGGGTCGTTGCATGCGCGCGCTGCAGGGCGAAGAGCTGCTCCACCACGCGCGCGCCAGTGTCGCCATCGAGGTTGCCGGTCGGCTCGTCTGCCAGCAGCAGTTTCGGGCCGGGCGCGAAGGCCCGGGCCAAGGCCACCCGCTGCTGCTCGCCCCCGGAGAGCTGGCCGGGGTAGTGATCCAGCCGGTGGCCCAGCCCGACCTGCTCCAGCACCTGCGCTGCGCGATCGAAGGCATCATCGCGCCCGGCAAACTCCAGCGGCACCGCCACGTTCTCCAGCGCCGTCATGGTGGAAATCAGGTGAAAGTCCTGGAACACGATGCCGACGTAATCGCGGCGGAAAGCCGCCAGTTCATCCTCGTCCAGGGCGTTGAGATCGGCGCCCGCCACCCTCACCAGCCCACTGCTGGCCCGCTCGAGACCGGAAATGACCATGAGCAGGGAGGTCTTGCCCGAGCCCGAAGGCCCGACGAGCGAAACCGTTTCCGAGGCATGAATCGTAAGATCAATGCCGCGGAGCACCTCCACCGGTCCCGCGCCGGAGCGATAGGTGAGGCGCAGGTCCTGCAGCGCAATCATTTCCTCCGTATCTCGGTCAGCAGCTCGCTGCATTGCGCCGTCCTTCTGTGCCGTTTGCTTCGCAGATGATGGGGAAGACATGGGGCAGATATGGGGCAGAGAGCGAAACGATCAACGAGAAGCGCGCCGGAGGCGGGACATGCGACAGAGCGAGCCATTGCTTGACCGGCGCGTGTCGACGCCTACCTGAACCCCAGTGCAATCGACGAACGCGCCCTGCCGAAGAGGAAGACTTCATGCCCATCGCCCGCCGCCTGGCCACCAGCCTCTCCTCGCTCGCCCTTGTGGTCGGGCTCACTGCAGGGATCGCCCAGGCATCGGAACCGATCCGCCTGATGGCGTTCGGCGATTCCCTGGTGCATGGCTACGGCCTCGACCCGGACGACGTCTTCCCGCAGCAGCTCGAGACCGCGCTACGGGACCAGGGGCACGCGGTGGAGGTGATCAACGCCGGCAACTCGGGCGACACCACGGCGGCCGGATTGGCCCGAATCGACTGGGCCCTGGCTGACGAGCCGGACGCCATTCTGGTGGTGCTGGGCGCCAACGACGGCCTTCGGGGCTTGGACCCCAGTGAGACCCGGCGCAACCTCTCCGGGCTGCTCGAGCGGCTGGAAGAGGAAGAGCTTCCGACCCTCTTCACCGGCATGCTGGCGCCGCGCAATCTTGGGTCTGACTATGCGGCGGAGTTCGATGCCCTTTTCCCCGAGCTGGCGGAAAATCACGACGTCGTCTTCTATCCCTTCTTCCTGGAGGGTGTGGTGGCCGAGCCGGCGCTGAACCAGGGCGACGGCATCCATCCCAACGCGGAAGGGGTGGCGGAGATTGTGGCGCGCATCCTGCCCAGCGTCGAAGAACTGCTGTCGGAAGTGAACGACCAGGCCGAGGCAGAAAGCTGAGCCACAGTCGGCGATTTCCATGGCCCTCCGCTGCGGCTATACCAGGGGCACTTCATCCCTTTTTGCCGGTGTCGCTGCTCTGCCCGAGCCGCACCTGCTCAAAACTGCTTGGAGCCACGCCTCATGGAGCTTCGCCGTCTCGGACGAACCGATCTCGACGTCAGTCTCATCTGCCTGGGCACGATGACCTGGGGTCGCCAAAACAGCCTTGAAGACGGGCTGGCACAGATGGACTACGCCTTGGACCGCGGCGTCTTCTTCTGGGACACGGCCGAGATGTACCCCATCGCGCCGCAGGCCGAGACCTACGGGCGCACCGAGGAAATCATCGGCGAGTGGTTCGCCAGCCGCGGCCAGCGCGACAAGGTGATCCTGGCCACCAAGGCTGTGGGGCCGGGCGCACGTTTCCGGCACGTGCGCGACGGCTACCCCAAGTTCACCCGGGAGCAGTTGACCCAGGCAGTGGACGATAGTCTGCGCCGGCTCCAGACCGACTACATCGACCTCTATCAGCTCCACTGGCCGGAACGCAGCGTCAACACCTTCGGCAAGCTGGGCTACATGCCCAACCCGGACGAGGGCGACTGGACACCGCTGGAGGATGTCCTTGGGACGCTCAACGAGCTGGTCGAAAGCGGCAAGATCCGCCATATCGGCCTGTCGAACGAGACCCCCTGGGGCGTCATGAAGTTCCTGCAGCTTGCCGAACAGGGCATTGGGCCGCGGGTCGTCACCGTGCAGAATCCCTACAGCCTGCTCAATCGCAGCTTCGAGGTGGGGCTGGCCGAGATCGCCCATCGCGAAGATGTGGGTCTCTTTGCTTATGCGCCGAACGCAGCCGGCGTGCTCTCCGGCAAGTACCTCGATGGCGCCCGCCCACCCGGGGCGCGCATGA
The DNA here is from genome assembly GCF_029222965.1 of Aquibaculum arenosum. Taxonomy (GTDB): domain Bacteria; phylum Pseudomonadota; class Alphaproteobacteria; order Kiloniellales; family DSM-21159; genus Aquibaculum; species Aquibaculum arenosum. Next base: position 363,206 of record NZ_JARHUD010000002.1, read on the forward strand.
CCGTCTTCCCGGACAACACGCGCTACTTCACGCCGCGCGCGGAAGAGGCGACACGACGCTATGTCACATTGGCGCGAGATCACGGCCTCGACCCCTCGCAGATGGCGCACGCTTTCGTGCTGTCGCGTCCCTTCCTCACCTCCTCCATCGTCGGCGCCACGACGCTGGAGCAGCTCAAGACCGCCATCGATTCGACCGCGGTTACCCTGTCGCCGGAGATCCTGGCGGAGATCGAGAAGATCCACCACGAGTTTACGTTCCCCTGCCCTTAAGTGCGCAGGCATCACGCTACATCGTTGGATCGGGAATTGCGGGCGGCTTTTGAAAGGCCGCCCGCTTCCTGTTAACAGAGAGGCTTGTCCCCTGTTCTGCGGGAGCGTCGTGCTATGCGCCTCTTCATCGCTCTCGGCCTGCCCGAAGACGTCCGCGAGCGGCTCCAATTCCTCGCCGGTGGACTGCCGGGTGCGCGCTGGGTGCCGCCTGAGAACCTCCACCTCACCCTTCGCTTCCTTGGCGACGTGGACCATGGGCTGGCACGCGATATCGACGATGCCCTGCACAGCATCGACTTTCCACGCTTCGGGCTGACCTTAACGGGAATCGGCGTCTTCACTGAAGGTAAACGTATCAACACCTTGTGGGTGGGTGTTGAGAACAACCCTGAGCTTGAACGATTGCAGGCCAAGGTGGACCAGGCAAGTGTGCGTGCTGGCGTGAAACCCGACCGGCGCAAGTTCAAGCCGCACGTCACTCTGGCGCGCGGGCGCATCGAGCATGGCCCCAAGCTGGAGCGCTTCCTGATGGAGCATTCTCTCTTCCGACTGGGCCCCATCACGGTTGATGCCTTCAACCTCTACTCTAGCCATCTGCAGTCAGGGGGTCCACTCTACGTCCGGGAGGTGATCTATCCTCTTGAATACACTGGGCCCTCTGAAACAGACGATGCCACCACCTCCGAGCGATGATGACGGCCTGCCGGTCTGTTGCGCCTATTCCCTATTGACTTGGTAGAGAAATAACCCTACCCGGCTTTCATCTGAAACAGTCGGGAGCAGGGTCGCATGGACGCCTGCCGATCCAATCAGTACCAGCAGCAGGAAAACCCGGCTGCCTTCCCCACCGCAGTGGCCACGCGCCGACGCTGGCGCGAGTTTGCCGCCCGCGGCCTGATCGCCTCCCTCTTCCTGGGCGCGGCAGCGCTCTGGATCGTCATGGTGACCTGAGCCGCGGCTTGGCGGCTTGACCCCGCCCGCGCCTTCCCCGCATCCTCTGCGCAGTGCTGGGCGGAGGATGAGGCCATGATCCTGGTGATTTTCGAGGTCGAGCCGAAAGGCGAGGCCACCGACGACTACTTCACGCTCGCTGCGGGCCTGCGCGAAGAGTTGCAGAAGATCGACGGCTTCATCTCCATCGAGCGCTTCCAGTCCGTGACCAACCCGGAAAAGTTTCTCTCGCTTTCCACCTGGCGTGACGAAGCGGCGATCGAAGACTGGTACTGCCACAGCGGCCATTCGGCGGCGCAGCAGGCTGGACGCGCGCGAATTTTCAAAGACTACCGGATCCGTGTTGCGCGCGTCTTTCGCGACTATGACATGGCCAAGGGGCGAGCGGGCGCCATGACGGACGCCACGGCTTCTGCTGAGTAAGCGACATCCGCAGTAAGCGCTCGGCCTTAAAGCGGATCGCGGGGTCGCTTCGCCAGCCCGATTTGAGTCGATCAGCGCTAGAACAAAAACGTTTGTAGAACCAGATAGCCGACGGCACCGGTGGCCAGGAAGGCCAGGGTCGCCAGCAGTCCGTCGTGCGCAACCAGCGCCAAGGCAAAAAGACTCACCGTAGCTGCCATAGCCGAGTTGCTCATGGGAATGAGTTCCATGGGCGGCATGAAACAGGCGATGGTCAAACAGATCACGCCGATCAAACGAGCAAACGCTCCTTCGGTGAGAAAGCTGAAGCGCCTGTTTATCAAGCGGTCGACCACCCGAATAGCGGGTGTGAGAAAGCGCAGCGCGTCCGTCAGCCGCGCCCGCGGCACCGCCCGCGACAGCAGGAAGCTAGGCAACCAGATACGTCTGCGCCCGAGAACCAAATGCACGCTGATGATGCCGATGATCAGACCGCCGACGGTGCCCGAGCCGGGAACGCCGCTCAAAGGTGATACAAGCAGCAGTCCTGGCACCAGCAGAAGCGGCCCGAAGCTGCGCTGACCAACGGATTGCATGATCTCGGCGACAGAGACGCGCTCACCAGCTCCGGCCGCGCTGATACGCCGAACAACCTCTTCCAAAGTCTGCGCTTCTTCCGCGTCGTGCATGCAGGCGATCCTCGGTGGTTGGGCAAAACGGCGGCGCCGCTTTGGCCGTGGATTTAGGGACCTGTTCCCGTGAAACAAGCACTCACGGACGTAATCACCCTACAACCTGTGAGAAAACTGCGCCCTTTCGTACCATAATTGCACCTTGCGGAACTTTTCCCGTCGTACAAGCGTCTTATCTAGTAGACGTCGCCTAAAAGACGAATGGGAGAGCGGGATGAACATGTGTACAGCAACTGCCCCTCAATATTCCCACAACAGAACTGTAGATAGGAGAAGTCCACACGCGTCTTACAAGCAACCTTTCGATACGCCCCGTAACTCGGCCACGAGCGGCCTGCCAGAGCGCGAACTGATCATCTCACTGATGCCATCTTTGCGCGCCTTCGCCCGCTCGCTTACCCGCAATGCCAGCGAAGCTGACGATTTGGTGCAGGAAACGCTGCTTCGCGCGCTGTCCAGCCTCCATCAGTTTCGGCCGGGAACGAACATGAAAGCCTGGCTGTTCCGGATCGAACGCAACGTCTTCTACACCAACTACCGCAAACGCCACCGTGAAGGGACTGTGCTCTCGAGAGAGGTAGAGGACATGCCTTGGGTCGAGGCGCCACAGGAGTGGTCGATCAAGGCGCGGGCAATGAACAACGCCTTGGCGCAGTTGCCCAACGATCAGAAGGAGGCGCTGCTTTTGGTAAGCGGAACGGGATTGAGCTACGAGGAAGCCGCCAAGCAGTGCGGTTGCGCCCTGGGCACCATCAAAAGCCGCGTGAGTCGTGCACGCAGCCGCCTGCTCTTGCTGCTCCAGGTGTATCACCACGATGAGTTCATGGAGATCGAGCGCCACAGCTTGTAGGGCCCGTCGCATTCAATCCGAAGCACGAGCACTTGAATGGTGCGCAATTCGGTCAGGTGGGAGCAGGGGCAAAACCCCGGCTTCCTCCTGCCGTAAACTTGCCTATATCTATGATAGGCCGGCCCCGAACCCTGCCGCTGCCGATGGATCGGTGGGTTTCAGGGCGCCTTGACCGCCCAGAGGAGTAGCGAGCATGAACGACAATCTTCACAAACGGATCCGTGAACTACAAAAGCAGGTAAACGAGGCCGCTCGTAGCCTTGAGGAATTGGGCAACGAGGATGGTGAGGTGCGGCGACGCCTGCGCCGCGCCGGACGGCGCACGGGCGAACTCGGACGCGAAGCCGGGGACTTGGCGCAACGTCATCCCGCCGTGACCGGACTGCTGGTCTTGGGCGTGGCGGCCATCGCCACCGCCTGGTTCATGCATGGCCGACAGGACTGAGCAACGCACAATCGCGCACTCGCGCACTCGCGCAGCGTCAGGCGTTGGGCCGAAACTCCCAGATGAAGTGCGGCACAACGCCACTCCAGCCGAAGCCCAACCGGTTCGCTGACACTCCCACTTGGCGGTGAGCGATGGGCGGGCGCGGAAGATTGCCGTACTGCACCAACCGCGGTTCGGCCATCAAGCCGAAGACCTGCTCCACAAAGCGCCTCTGCTTCTCCACGCCATAGTGGACGATCGGCAATCCGGACACACAGGTTGTGATCTGCCCGGCCCATTCCGGCGGCAGTAAGGTCGCCGGATTGAGCGCATCACCTTGGACCACCAAAGCCCGGGGAAATGCGCTGCGTAGATGTTCGCACAGGGTCGCGTCCAGTTCGACCATGGCGAGCTGCGCTTCTGGCAAGCCCGCCTGCACCATCGCGGTTCCCACAGCACCCGTGCCAGCGCCCAGATAGAGCACTGTCTCCTGAGATGTGCGCAGGGCCTTGGCAGCAATTTGGGCCGAAAGCTTCGGCGAGCTGGGATAAAGCGAAGCCACCTGGGTGGGCTTGGCCAGCCAACGAGAAAGAAACAGCCGGGTTTCCGGGCGCACAACGATCTCCCATGTGGTGAAAAGCAGAGAAGTGCCGCAGACCTAGGGCAAGAGCTAGAACCCTCAACGCCCAGATCAAGGAAAAATCGTGCTCCAAATTGTGCTGACTTAAGATGTTTGTGAGCGACCCATGACAAGTTGTCGGTTTGGCTTGCACCAGGCGGAAGCTTTGCCCGACAATGCTGTATGGGAGAGGGCGTCACCCGGAGGCCTTCAAGTTCTTTTTCGGATCCGGGAGACGCTGCATCCTTGGTTCAACCAGGGAGTGTTGTCATGGCTTCATTCGCTCTTCCCCGCCCGCCCTACGCGGGAATCGTCGCTCAGATCCCGGACCTCCTGGACTATGCCCTGGCGCGCTGCCTCGACCTAGGCACCGCGGAGGAATTGGTCGAGGAGTGCATCATCCGTGCACTGACCCGTGTGCGGCAGCACCGCTCAGAGCGGGAAATGCGCGCATGGGTCTTTACCATACTGCACAACCTCTGCCTGGCACAGCCGGTTCGCAGTCCAAAGCGCCGTCCTCCTTCGCGGGTTGAAGTCGCTGAAGCGGCCCACCGCGTGTTGCTGCGTGCGCTGGGGAAAGCCTCGATGGCCCTGCCGTATCCACAAAGCCGAGAAGGCACTGAGGTCTCAGTTTTGCTGGCCGAGACCGGCAACGCAGCGCGCGATGAAAGCTGGACCTTTCCGATGAGCCCCACATTGCACTGAGGCGCAAGCCATGCTGACGCGCGAAGCGATTCACCGGGTCCTGGGCCCGGTCGATGACGAGTTTGCGGCGGAACTCGTGGCCACTGGCGCTCAGGAAGGCGAACTCCAGGAGGCTTGGGCCTGGGTCAGCAGCGACGAGGCGCTGCTCAAGGAACAGCACCCCTTCCCGGCGGGAAATGTTGCGACTCTCGTGGAAATCCTGCAGTCGTGGCAGGAAACCGACGAGGAGGCCTGACCCCGGCTGGACAATGGCGCTGAGCCAGCTTCTGCTTTTCTTCCGGTGCCGGCGGTGCCATTGAAGGCGTGCCTCGCCACTGCAGGAGCCCGCTGCCATGCCCTATCGCAGCCTGCGCGACTTCATCGAACGCCTGGAACAAAACGGCCGGCTGGTGCGGGTAACCCATCCCGTTTCGCCGGTGCTGGAGATGACCGAGATCCAAACCCGGCTGCTCGCTGAAGGCGGTCCTGCCGTGCTGTTCGAGAAGGTTGTGAAGCCCGAGGGCAGCGACTACGCCATGCCGGTGCTGGTCAACCTCTTCGGCACGGTGGAACGGGTGGCTTGGGGCATGGACCGGGAGCCGCATCAACTGCGCGAAGTGGGCGAGACCCTGGCTTTCCTGCGCCAGCCGGAGCCGCCCGGCGGCTTCCGCGAAGCGGTCGACCTGCTGCCGCTGCTGAAGACGGTCATGGCCATGAAGCCCCGCACTGTCTCGCGTGGCCCCTGCCAGGAGGTCGTGCTTCAGGGCGAGGAGATCGATCTTGACGATCTGCCGATCCAGACCTGCTGGCCCGGCGAGCCGGCGCCGCTGATCACTTGGCCGCTGGTCGTGACTAAGGGGCCGGGCAAGCGCCGCGAGGACGATTTCAACCTCGGCATCTACCGCATGCAGAAGCTGGGGAAGAACAAGACCCTGATGCGCTGGCTGAAGCATCGCGGCGGCGCCCAGCACCACCAGCGCTGGAAGGCGGAGAAGCGCGAGCCCTTGCCGGCTGCCGTCGTGCTCGGCGCCGACCCCGGCACCATTCTTGCCGCCGTCACGCCGGTGCCCGACACGCTCTCTGAATACCAGTTCGCCGGCCTCCTGCGCGGGCGCAAGGTGGACCTGGTGGACTGCAAGACCGTGCCGCTCAAGGTGCCGGCCGAAGCCGAAATCGTGCTGGAAGGCCACGTCAGCCTGGAGGACTATGGCGACGAAGGGCCCTACGGCGATCACACCGGCTACTACAACTCGGTGGAGCCCTTCCCGGTCTTCACCATCACCGCCATCACCCGCCGGCGCGACCCCATCTATCTCTCCACCTTCACCGGCCGTCCGCCCGACGAACCCTCGGTGCTGGGGGAGGCGCTGAACGAGGTCTTCATCCCGCTGCTGCAGCAGCAGTTCCCGGAGATCGTGGACTTTTGGCTTCCGCCGGAAGGCTGCAGCTATCGCATTGCCGTGATTTCCATGAGGAAGGCCTATCCTGGCCACGCCAAGCGCGTGATGTTGGGCGCCTGGTCCTACCTCCGGCAGTTCATGTACACCAAGTGGGTGATCGTGGTGGACGACGACGTGAACGCCCGCGACTGGAAGGACGTCTGGTGGGCCGTCTCCACTAAAATGGACCCGGCCCGCGACGTCACGCTGCTGGAGAACACCCCCATCGATTACCTGGACTTCGCCAGCCCGGAGTCCGGCCTGGGTTCCAAGATCGGCCTCGACGCCACCGACAAGTGGCCGCCGGAGACCAAGCGCGAGTGGGGCCACGTGCTGCGCATGGACCAGGAGGTCGTCGACCGCGTCTCCGGAATCTGGAACGACCTCGGCCTGCCCGGCGGCGGCAAGCCGATCTGGAAGTAGGGCAGCAACCCGCTTGGCGTCCGCGATGGTCGCGCCCTTCCAAGCGGAGCGGCCCTTGCCCAAATCGGGCGCCCCTACCAACCCTCGGGCCAGCGCAAGCAAAGGAGCCACACCCGTGAGCCAGCATCGCTATGTCGCGGAGATTGTCTGGACCGGGAACCGCGGCGCCGGCACCGCGAACTACCGTGCCTACGGGCGCGAGCATGAGGTGCGCATCGCCGGCAAACCGCCGCTGCTCGGCTCGGCCGACCCGGCCTTTCGAGGCGACGCGAGCCGGCACAACCCCGAGGATCTGTTGCTGGTCGCGCTCTCGGCCTGCCACCTGCTCTGGTACCTGCACCTCTGCGCCGAGGCCGGTGTGGTGGTGATGGCCTACGAGGACCCGGCCGAGGGCCGCATGGTTCTGGAATCCGATGGCGGTGGGCGTTTCGTCGAGGTGACGCTGCGGCCGCGGGTGACCCTGGCATCGGGCTCGGACATGGCGGCGCAGGAGAAGGCCCTGGCGCTCCACGCGGAGGCGCACGCCCGCTGCTTCATCGCCCGCTCGGTCAACTTCCCCGTTCGCCACGAGCCGGAGGTGACGTAGCCCAGCGGCGGCAAGCCCATCTGGAAGGTAAGTTCGCTCAGACGGCGTCGCTGGTTTCCAGTTCAAAGGCGGCGCGCATCAGTGCGCGGGTGTAAGCCTCACGCGGCGCGTCGAAGATCCGGTCCGCCGGCCCCTGCTCCACCACGCGGCCATTGCGCATGACCAGAACCTCATCGGCAAGCGCGCGCACCACCCTCAGGTCGTGGCTGATGAAGAGATAGGCCAGGCGGTGCCGGGACTGCAGGCCGCGCAGCAGGTCGACGATCTGCGCCTGCACCGACATGTCGAGCGCCGACGTCGGCTCGTCGAGCACCACAAATCGCGGCTTCAGCACCATGGCGCGCGCAATAGCGATGCGCTGCCGCTGACCGCCGGAGAACTCGTGCGGGTAGCGGTGACGGCTGTCCGGATCCAGTCCCACCTCTTCCAGCGCCTCGACAATGCGGGCATCGCGCTCTGCCGCGCTTCCGCTGTCGTGCACCTTCAGCCCCTCGCCCACGATCTCGGCTATGGACAGCCGCGGCGAAAGCGAGCCGTAGGGATCCTGAAAAACCACCTGCATTTCACGGCGCAACGGCCTGATTTGCTTTGCTTTCCATCCCTGGATATCGCGACCGAGATAGACCACCGAGCCCTGGCTGGCGGTCAGGCGCAGCAGGGCCATGCCCAGGGTGGTCTTGCCCGAGCCCGATTCCCCGACCACGCCGACGGTGTGCCCCTCGCGCACGGTGAGATCGATGCCATCCACCGCCTTGACGTGGTCCACCGCGCGCTTGAGCAGCCCCTTGCGGATGGGGAAGTGGACTTTGACGTCGCGCCCCTCCATGACCACCGGCGCAGAGGCATCTCGCGCCGGCGGGCGCCCCTTGGGCTCAGCAGCCAGAAGGCGCTGGGTGTACGGGTGCTGTGGGCGTTGGAAGATCTCCTCCACCGCTCCCTGCTCGACGATCTCCCCCTGGGTCATCACGCAGACGTTCTGCGCCATCTTGCGCACGATGCCCAGGTCGTGGGTGATGAGCAGCATGGACATGCCCAGGCGCTCCTGCAGCTCCTTGAGGAGCTTGAGGATCTGTGCCTGGATCGTAACATCCAGGGCCGTGGTCGGCTCGTCGGCGATCAGCAGGTCCGGCTCGTTGGCCAGGGCCATGGCGATCATCACCCGCTGACGCTGGCCGCCAGAGAGTTCGTGCGGATAGGCATTGAGGCGCCGTTCGGCATCGCCGATGCCCACGAGGTCGAGCAGTTCGAGAATCCGGCGCCGCGTCTGCACCCGGTCCATGCCCTTGTGGAGCAGCAGGACCTCGCCGATCTGTTTCTGCACCGTGTGCAGGGGATTCAGCGAGGTCATGGGCTCCTGAAAGATCATGGAGATCGCGTTGCCGCGCACACTGCGCATGCGCCGGTCGCCAATGCCGATCAGTTCCTGCCCCTGAAAGCGTATAGAGCTGCCGGGGCTGTGCTCGGCCAGGGGATAGGGCAGAAGCTGCAGCACCGAGAGAGCCGTCACCGACTTGCCGGAGCCGCTTTCCCCCACCAGGCCCAGCGTCTCGCCCCGGTTCAGGTCGAAGGAGACGCCCTTCACTGCTTCGCTGACCGCCCCTCCGCTCCGAAAGCGAACCCCGAGGTTGTGCACCTGGAGCAGCGGCGTCGTGCCGGTTTCCGCCATCACTCGGCTCCCTTCGCTGCCGCCGCTGGGCGGGAACTGTCGGTCACGGCGCTTTCCGGCGGCGGTGCCGCTCCGGCGAAGAGCTTGCGCGGGTCGAAGGCATCGCGCACCGCCTCGCCGATGAAGACCAGCAGGCTCAGCATCACCGCCAGGACGAAGAAGCCCGTCAGCCCAAGCCAGGGCGCCTGCAGGTTGGCCTTGCCCTGGGCCAGTAGGTCACCGAGGGAGGCCGAACCGGGCGGCAGGCCGAATCCCAGGAAGTCCAGCGCCGTCAGCGTCGTGATCGAGCCGGTAAGCACGAAGGGCATGAAGGTCAGCGTGGCCACCATGGCGTTCGGCAGCACGTGCCGGAAGATGATGGTGCCGTTGCCCACACCCAGCGCCCGGGCCGCGCGGACATAGTCGAAGTTGCGCACCTTGAGAAACTCGGCGCGCACGACACCCACCAGCCCCATCCAGGAGAAAGCCAGCATAATCCCCAACAGCCACCAGAAGTTCGGTTCCACCACGCTGGCCAGGATGATCAGCAGGTAGAGCACCGGCAACCCGGACCAGATCTCGATGAAGCGCTGGAACAGCAGGTCGGTCCAGCCGCCGAAATAGCCCTGCACCGCGCCGGCCGCCACGCCGACAATGGAGCTGAAAAGCGTCAAGGCCAGGCCGAAGAGGACCGAGATGCGAAAGCCGTAGATGAGGCGCGCAACCACGTCGCGGGCCTGATCGTCGGTTCCCAGCCAGTGCTCCGAATCCGGTGGGGTCGGTGCCGGCTCAGCCAGATCCCAGGCCACCGTGCGGTGGTTGTAGGCCACCAGCGGCCAGATCATCCAACCCTTTTCGGCGATCAATTCACGCACATAGGGGTCACGATAGTCCGTTTCCGTGGGGAACTCTCCGCCGAAGTGGGTTTCCGGCAGGGCCTGGAAGATCGGCATGTAGAAGGCGTCGTCGTAGCGCACCAGGATCGGCTTGTCGTTGGCCAGGAACTCGGCAAAGAGGCTGAGCAGGAAGAGGACCAAAAACACCCACAGCGACCAGAACCCTCGGCGATTGGCGCGGAAATTGCGCAGGCGCCGTGCCGTGATGGGCGAGACCGAGAACCCGAGAAAGCAATGCCGCGGCGGGGCGGCAGCCGGTGAGCGTGCCATCAGCCCTCCCGCGTTTCAAAGTCGATGCGCGGGTCGATCACCGTGTAAAGCAGATCACCCACGAGGTTCAGGAAGAGCCCCAGCAGCGTGAAGAAGTAGAGCGTCGCCAGGACGATGGGATAGTCGCGGTTCACCACCGCCTCGAAGCCCAGCAGCCCCAGGCCGTCGAGCGAGAAGATGACCTCGATCAGCAGGACGCCGGTGAACAGCACGCCAATGAAGGCCGAGGGGAAGCCGGCGATCACGATCAGCATCGCGTTGCGGAAGACATGGCCGTAGAGCACCCGGTTCTCGGTCAGCCCCTTCGCGCGCGCGGTCAGAACGTACTGCTGATGTATCTGATCGAGAAAGGAATTTTTGGTCAGCATGGTCAGTCCGGCAAAGCCGGAGATCACCATGGCCAGCACCGGCAGGGTGATGTGCCACAGGTAGTCAGCAATTTTCATGGGCAGGGAGAAGTCATCCCAGCCGTCCGAGGTCAGGCCGCGCAGCGGGAACCAGTCGAGATAGCCGCCTCCCGCGAAGAGCACCACCAGCAGTATGGCGAAGAGGAAGTTCGGGATCGCAAAGCCCACGATGACAAGGCCGCTGGTCCAGATGTCGAAGGAACTGCCATCGCGCACGGCCTTACGAATGCCCAGTGGGATCGAGACCAGATAGGTGATCAGCGCGGTCCAGAGCCCCAGCGAGATGGATACCGGGAGCTTCTCGACCACCAGTTCCGCCACGCTGCGGTTGCGGAAGAAGGACTCCCCGAAGTCGAAGACCAGATAGTTGCCGAGCATCAAAAAGAAGCGCTCATGCGCTGGCTTGTCGAAGCCGAACTGCTGCTCCAGCTCAGCGATGAACTCTGGGTCGAGCCCCTGCGCCCCGCGATAGCTCCCGGTTTGGCCTTCCCGCCTGGGTGCAGCGACGCTGACATCCGCGTCGCCGGCGCGGGTCACCCGCTCCATGGCCGAGCCGGCTTCGCCGGTGAGCTGGGCCAGCACCTGCTCCACCGGTCCTCCGGGTACGAACTGCAGCACCATGAAATTAAGCAGCATGATGCCGAAGAGTGTCGGTACCATGAGGAAGAGGCGACGAACGATGTAGGCGCTCATCGAGCCGACCACCCCGTCCTACCTGCCGGCGTCAGCCTCGTTTCGGCCATCACCCCTCCCCCTCGACAAGCTGCTCACGCGCCTCGAGACGCCGGGCCCGCTCTTCGTCGTACCACCAGGTATCAAGTTCGAACCCCGAGTCGGGAATCACGTCAGGGTGGGCAAACTTGTCCCAATAGAGAAGCCGATCCACCCGCGAGTGGTACTGTGGAATGACATAATGCCCCCAGAGCAACACGCGGTCGAGCGCGCGGGTACGCGCAACCAGCTCCTCGCGGGAGGGCGCGGCGATGAGCAGCTCGATCAGCTCGTCGATGACGGGGTCCTGCACGCCGGCGAGATTGCGGCTGCCCGGCATCTCCGCCGCTGCGGACGACCAGAACTCCCGCTGCTCATTGCCGGGGGAACTCGATTGCCCCCAGACGTTGATAATCATGTCGAAGTCGAAGGCGCGATAGCGATTGATGTACTGGGAGCTGTCCACCAGGCGCACCGAGACCTCGATGCCCAGGCGCCGCAAGTTGCGCTGGAACGGCAGCACGATGCGCTCCATCGCCGGACTGACCAGCAGCACCTCGAAGCGCATGGGCTCACCGGTCTCCTGGTTGGTGAGGAGCAGCGTGTCCGGGTCCACTTCCCAGCCTGCTTCCGCCAGCAAGCGGAAAGCAGCACGCAGGTTTTCGCGCGGCCAGCCGCTGCCGTCGGTGGAGGGCGGCTCGAAGACCTCGGTGAAGACCTCTTCCGGCACCTCTCCGCGGTACTGCTCCAGGATCTCGAGTTCCCGGCCTTCCGGCAGGCCGCTGGACGCCAGTTCCGAGTTGGAGAAGTAGCTGTCGGTGCGCGCATAGAGACTGAAAAAGAGATTGCGATTGGACCATTCGAAGTCGAAGGCATAGGCCAGCGCCTCGCGCACTCGCGGATCGCTGAAGATCTCTCGGCGCGTGTTGAAGACGAAGCCCTGCATGCCAGTGGGCCGCTCGTGCTCCAGCGCCTCCATGATCAACCAGCCGTCGCGCACCGCTGGTACATTGTAGTCGAGCGCCCAGGCCTTGGCTTGGTTCTCCTGGCGTAGATCCACCCGGCCCGCCTTCAGGGCTTCCCGGATCACCGTGTCATCGAGGTAGTAGTCGTAGCGGATGCGATCGAAGTTGTACTGGCCGCGATTGACCGGCAGATCCGCGCCCCAATAGTCCTCGACCCGCTCCAGTGTTACATGCCGTCCGGCCTCGAAGTCGGCCACGCGATAGGGGCCGCTGCCCAAAGGTGGATCGAGGCTCGAGCGTGCGAAGTCCCGCGTCTCCCACCAATGTTTGGGCAAAATCGGCATCTGCCCGGCAATCAACGGCAACTCCAGGTTCTCGCCCTCGCTGAACAGCATGCGAAGCCGGCCTTTGCCGAGCTTCTCGATCGCTTCGATATTGCTGTAGTAGTAGCGATAGATCGGGTGCCCCTCGGTGGTGAGGATTTCGTGCGAGAAGATCACGTCTTCCACGGTCACCGGCTGCCCGTCGTGCCAGCGCGCCTCGGGGTTCAGGTTGAAGATCGCCCAGGAGCGGTCCTCTGGAACCTCCATGGTCTCTGCCAGAAGCCCGTACATGGTAAAGGGTTCGTCGGCACTGGAGACCATCAGGGTCTCATAGATGTAGCCCATGCCCGAGGACGAGGTGCCGCGCACGATGTATGGATTGAAGGAATCAAAAGTTCCCTGGGCGGCAAGGCGGATTCGCCCGCCCTTGGGAGCATCGGGATTGGTGTAGTCGAAGTGCGTGAAGCTCGGCGGGTACTTCGGCTCGCCGTGCATGGCGAGCCCATGGGCCGGCTGCACCGCCAGTTCGGGCGGTGGGGACAGGGGTGGCGTCTCTGCGTCCTGAGCCAGACTGGGCGGCACGCAAGCCGCTCCCACAGCCAACGCCAAGACAGCGACGCGCAAGTACACCTCAAAACCTCCCCGGAGTCCCCGGTTTCCAATTGCGGCCTTAACCTAAGGCATAAGGCAGGCGTCGCAACAGTCGAAGGTTTAACGCAACATTATATTTTGGAAAGATTTGCGCGCGACAGGCTTCACGCAACTTGCTGCAAGCAGGCCAAGGCCGCGTCGCGCAGCCTAGTGTTTCCCGCACAAACCACCCGCCCATCGGACTTCAGAGTCAAAGGCTGGCCCTGCCAGTCACAGACGACGCCGCCTGCGCCTTCCACAACGGGCAGAAGCGCCATGAAATCGTATGGCTGAAGATCGCCCTCGACCACGAGGTCGACCCAGCCACTGGCAAGCTGGGCGTAGCAGAAGCAGTCACCGCCGAACAGCGCGAGGCGGGCTCTGGACGCCAGGCGCGAGAAGGCCGCGCCATCGCGGGCTGACGCCGCAAACATCTGTGGCGAGGTACAGCGGAGGATCGCCTGCTCGAGATCGTCGCACGCACGCACCTGGACCGTCGATGTCACACCCTGCGGGTCTCGATGGCGCGTGGGATGGCCGAGCGCGCCGACCCAGCGCTCATTCAGCGCAGGCATGGAAATCACCCCGGCCAGGGGGCGGCCACGGTAGGTGAGTGCAACCAGCGTGCCGAAAATCGGATTGCCGGTGATGAAGGCCTTGGTGCCGTCGATGGGATCCAGGATCCACACATAGTCGGAGTCCGCGCCCTGGACACCATGCTCTTCCCCGACGATGCCATGGTCCGGCACCTCCTCCGCGAGGATTGCCCGCATGGCCGCCTCAGCCTCCCGATCGGCGCGGGTGACAGGGCTTTCGTCTGCTTTGGTGTCTACGTCCAGCGGGCTGCGGAAATAGCGCAGGGCGATCTCGCCCCCCACATCCGCAAGCTTCTCTGCAAGAGAAACGAGGCCTGCAGGGCAGGCCTCGTTGCTGTCATCGGCGATGACCGTCATGGCGTCGTCCACTACTCGAGTGGCGCGGGATCATCGCTCTTGCTGCGCAAGAAGGCGATCATGGCTGCCCGGTCGGCCGCATCGCGAAGGCCTGGGAAAACCATCCGAGTGCCCGGCATCCAGTCACGAGGAGCCTCCAAGAAGGCATCGAGGTTCTCATAGGTCCAGGTGACACCCTCCGCACCCATCTCCCGGGCGGCATCGGAGTAGTTGAAACTGTCGAGGTGAGCCACTGATGCGCCGACGATATCCCAAAGATTGGGACCGACGCGGTTCGGACCACCCTCATCCGCCGTGTGGCAGGAGGCACAGCGACGGAACAGGCTCTCTCCATCGGCCGGATCGGCATCGCCGATTGCCGCCGCCAATTCGCTGTCACCTTCAGCTGCCGTGTCCTCGGCACCAGCCTCCTCGGAACCGGCTGCAGCCTCTTCACCCTCGGCTTCCTCAGGTGCGGCCTCTTCGCCGGCGGCTTCTTCAGTGGCGGCCTCGCTGCCGTCTTCCTCGCTTGCGGCCTGCTCCTCGCCTTCAGCCTCAGCCTGGCCTTCGCCTTCGGCCTCAGCAGGCTCGGCTTCCTCTTCGCCGACCACTTCCTGAATCTCTTCCTCAGTGGGCAGCGGAGCCGGATCGTTGGACAGGCTGCGCAAATAAGCGATCAGATTCGCCCGGTCTTCCACGCTGCGCATGCCACCATAGCTCATGCGCGTGCCCGGAATGGTCTCTCGGGGGTTCTCGATGAAGGCGTTCAGTGCCTCATAGGTCCAAGGCTCGTCGCTCAGGGACGCCATGGCGTCGGAATAGTTGAAGCCGTCCGCATGCGCATGGGACGCACCCACGATGTCCCAGAGGTTCGGACCCACGCGATGCGCGCCGCCCTCGTCGACAGTGTGACAGGCGGCGCAGGCCCGGAAGGCCCCCTCGCCGGCTTCGACGTCAGCATCCGCAAGCAGTGGCAACACGGGCTCGAGACCCGGCTCCTCCGCTTCCGCAGGCGCCGCTCCTCCGGCGTCACTGACTTCGATAGGATAGGCATTCTCTTCAAGCGAAGCCGGGTGAACCAGCAGCTTGGCAATGAAGCCGGTGGACATTGCAACCACGCCGGCAGTGAGAACCGCCGCGGCCATCTTGTTCAGCTCGAGGGACATCGCGCTCCGCTACCCTTTCGATGCGACCTGCGTCTGGGCGTGCCTGACCCGCGCATGTGAAGAAAAGCAAGGCTGCATCGACCCCTGCCGAAATGCCATACCCCCACAGGCGCTTGCCGACGGCACCGGCCGATGCTTTAACCGCTCAAGCCCCGACCCGCAAGTGGAAGCCACAGCTTTGTCCGATCCCATCGTACTGATTCCCGCCCGTCTGGCCTCGACGCGGCTCCCGAACAAGCCGCTGGCCGACATTCACGGCAAACCCATGATCGTCCATGTCCTCGACCGGGCACGCGAAGCCGCGGTCGGCCCCGTGGTGGTCGCGGCCGCAGAAGCCGAGGTCGTGGAGGCTGTGGAGGCTGCAGGCGGCCGGGCGGTGCTGACCGATCCCGACCTGCCGTCGGGTTCGGACCGCATCCACCAGGCGCTGCAGCGGATCGATCCGCAGGCGCGACATGATCTGATCGTCAATCTCCAGGGCGACCTGCCTACGCTGGACCCGGAACTTATTCGGGCCGTGCTCAGCCCGCTGGCCGATCCGGCCGTAGATATCGGCTCCCTCGCGGTGGAGATCGAGGACGCGCAGGAAAGGGACAATCCCAACGTCGTGAAGCCGGTCTGCGCCTTCGCTGAGAAGACATCGATTGCTCGGGCGCTCTACTTCACACGCTGCAGTGCACCCTGGGATGGGGGCGATCCGCGAAAGCCGCTCTATCACCACATCGGCATCTATGCCTATCGACGCGCCGCCTTGGACCGCTTTGTAGCCCTGCCGCCCAGCCCCTTGGAACTG
Organism: Aquibaculum arenosum; assembly: GCF_029222965.1. Taxonomy (GTDB): domain Bacteria; phylum Pseudomonadota; class Alphaproteobacteria; order Kiloniellales; family DSM-21159; genus Aquibaculum; species Aquibaculum arenosum. The sequence goes on from NZ_JARHUD010000002.1 coordinate 379,289, forward strand.
CGGGAGAAACTGGAGCAGCTGCGCGCTCTTGAAGCCGGCATGCGCGTGGATGTGGCGCGCGTTGACACCCTTCCGCTGGGTGTCGATACTCCCGCTGACCTTGAGAGGGCCCGCTCGCTTCTCGCGCCTCGCTGAGTCGCTCCCGCTGTTCCGAGAACCGGTGAATTCCATGGCCGAAACCTCTACCGCCATTGCCTTTCAGGGCACGCACGGCGCCTATTCCGACATGGCCTGCCGGGCGGTCTTTCCCGAGCGCACCACCCTGCCCTGCTCCACCTTCGAGGAAGCCTTTGCCGCCGTGCGCGAGGGCGCGGCGGAACTGGCGATGATTCCCATCGAGAATTCCAGCGCCGGGCGGGTCGCCGACATCCATCACCTGCTGCCCGACTCGGGCCTGCACTTCATCGGCGAACACTTCCAGAAGGTGGAGCACCAGTTGCTGGCACCGCCGGGGGCGACTCTGCAAGGGCTGGCGGAAGTTCACAGCCATGAGCAGGCCCTGTCCCAGTGCCGCAAGTTCCTGCGTGAGCACGGCCTACGGCCGGTGGTGCACGCCGATACCGCTGGTGCAGCCAAAGAGGTGTCCGAGCGCGGGGATCCGCGCATCGGTGCGATTGCGTCCGCCCTGGCCGGGCGCGAATACGGTCTGCAGACTTTGCTGCCCGACGTGCAGGACCAGCGGCACAACACCACCCGCTTCGTCGTCATGGCGCGGGAGCCATTGGATATCGGTCCCGAGAACGGCCCGGTGATCACTTCGCTGGTGTTCCGCGTCCGCTCCGTGCCGGCAGCGCTCTACAAGGCCATGGGCGGCTTCGCCACCAACGGCGTCAACATCACGAAGCTTGAAAGCTACATGATCGACGACCGCTTCACGGTGGCGCAGTTCTATGCCGACGTCGAAGGCCACCCCGAGCAGCGCCTGGTGCGCCTTGCCCTGGAAGAACTGGGATTCTTCAGCCGCGAGGTCCGCATCCTCGGCGTCTACCCCGCCGCCCCCTTCCGCCGCGGCGGCCATTCCATCTGAGATGGGTGAATCCCTGTCTGTCGGTTAGGTCACCCAGTCACCGACACTCACCAGCCCAACCACCACCGCGATGAAGATCGCAACGGCCACCGTGCCGATTGCCAGGCCAACGAACACGACCAAGCCATCGTGCTGCAGCAGGCCCAGTGCAATCAGCAGCAGGGCCCAGCCCGGCACCCAGCCGGTAAAGGGCAGCGGCGCCACCGAGACCAACGCAATGGCAATGCAGGCCAGCCCGAGCAGCCGGCCGCCGTCCCTGGCCCAGATGTTCGCATAGCGCGGGCGGATCAGACGCTCCACCCGGCGCAAGGTCGGGACCACCTTTTCGCAGATCTGCTCCAACCGCTCGCGGGCGACCGGCTTATCCAGCAGCCAGTTCGGAAGCCAGAGACTCTGGCGCCCCAGCATGATCTGTACGGCTACAGCCAGAATCGGCAGCGCCAGGAGATTGGAAACAAACAGGGGTATCGGCAGCACCTGGGGAATCGTGAGCAGGAGCAGCGCCGAGGCCATACTCCGATCTCCCAGGGCATCGAGCAGTTGGCGCAAGTGGATGGCCCCCGCTGGCAAGGTCTGTGACAGACCCTCCAGCAGGTCGGCGATGGAGCGATTGTTTCGGCGCGGCGCAGGAACAGTCACGAAGAAGGCAAGCCCAGACAATGGTTTTCCGGCTGCGCAGAGACTGCGCAGCCGCCATGCGCGCCTGGCCCGGGGCGGCCATGGACAGCGCTCGCTTTGCTTCCTATAACCGCCGAATGCGCTCAACCCTAGCAGAACCTTCCCGCGACCCGTCGAGCAGCGCCCTGGAGGTGGTGACCTTCGGCTGCCGGCTCAATGCCTATGAGTCCGAGGTGATGCGCCGCCACGCCCAGGCGGCAGGGCTCGAGCGCGCTGTGATCCTCAATTCCTGCGCCGTGACGGCCGAGGCTGAGCGCCAATTTCGCCAAGCTGTGCGCAAGGCCAGGCGCACACATCCCGACGCCATGATCATCGTCACCGGCTGCGCCGTGCAGATCGATCCGGAACGCTACGCCGCCATGCCGGAGGTGGACCGCGTCCTGGGCAATCTCGAGAAGCTCGAAGCCGGCTCCTTCAATCCCCACGGCGTTCCGCGGGTGGTGGTGGCCGACATCATGGAAGCGCGAGAAACGGCCGGGCACCTGATCGAGGGCTTCGCGGAGAAAACCCGTGCATTCATCGAGGTGCAACAGGGCTGTGATCATCGCTGCACCTTCTGCATCATTCCTTACGGGCGTGGCCCCAGCCGCTCAGTGCCGATGGGCGAGATCGTCGAACAGGTGCGACGCCTCGTGGCCGGCGGCGTGCGCGAAGTGGTCGTGACCGGCGTGGACGTCACCTCCTACGGCAGCGACCTGCCGGGGCAACCGAGCCTGGGGCAAATGCTGCGCCGTTTTCTGGCGGCCGTGCCGGAATTGCCGCGCTTGCGCCTTTCTTCGCTCGATCCGGTGGAGATCGACGAGGATCTCTACCGCCTGCTGGCGGAAGAGCCGCGGCTCATGCCGCACCTGCACCTCTCGGCCCAGGCCGGCGACGACCTGATTCTCAAACGCATGAAGCGCCGGCATCTGCGCCGCGATCTCCTGGCCGTCACCGAAAAGGTGCGCCGTCTGCGCCCCGACGTGGTCTTCGGCGCCGATCTGATCGCCGGCTTCCCGACCGAGGACGAAAGCATGTTCCGCAACACCCTGAACTTGGTGGAGGATGCCGGCCTGACCTGGCTGCATGTCTTCCCCTATTCCGAACGCCCGGGCACCCCGGCCGCGCGCATGCCCGCCGTGCCGAAGCCCGAACGCAAGGAGCGCGCCGCCCGTCTGCGCGCCGCCGGAGACGCGGCCGTCGACCGCTTTCTGGAAAGCCGGGTGGGAAGTCACGCGGAGATCCTGATCGAACAGCCCGGCCTGGGGCGCTGCAGCCATTTCGCACCCGTTGCCCTGGATGGGCCGGTGGGCGAAATCGTCTCGGCGCGGATCACCTCGCGCACAGATAGCCAGTTGCAAGCGCAGGCAATGGAGTCTGCGGCATGAGCGGTTGGTTCTCGCGCCTCAAGCAAGGCCTTGCCCGCTCCTCTTCCCGACTCGGCGAAGGCATCACCGGCATCTTCACCAAGCGCAAGCTCGACGACGCGGCGCTGGAGGAGCTGGAAGAGCTTCTGATCGCCGCCGACCTCGGTGTGGCGCCGGCGGCAAAGCTGACGAGCCAACTGGCCCGCACCCGCTTCGGCAAGGATGTGAGCCCGGAAGAGATCCGCGGCGCCCTGGCCGAGGAAGCGGCCAAGATGCTGGAGCCGGTGGCCCGACCGCTCGAGCCCGATCCGGCGCGCAAGCCGCATGTGGTCCTTGTGGTGGGCGTAAACGGCACCGGCAAGACGACCACCATCGGCAAGCTTGCCAAGTTCTACCGCGAGCAGGGCTTGAGCGTGGTGCTGGCCGCCGGCGACACCTTCCGCGCCGCGGCCATCGAGCAGCTTCAGATCTGGGGCAAACGGACCGGCTGTCCAGTTGTCTCCGGCAAGCAAGGCGCCGACGCTGCGGGCCTGGCCTATGACGCCCTGCAGAAAGCGCAGAGCGAGCGCGCCGACCTGCTGCTGATCGACACCGCCGGCCGGCTGCACAACAAAGAAAACCTGATGGCCGAGTTGCAGAAGATCATCCGCGTGATCCGCAAGCTCGACCCCGTCGCCCCGCACGACGTCCTCCTGACCCTGGACGCCACCACCGGCCAGAACGCGCTCCAGCAGGTGTCCACCTTCAAGGACCTGGTGCATGTCAGCGGCCTGGTGGTAACCAAGTTAGATGGATCTGCACGCGGCGGCGTGCTGGTGGCGCTTGCCGAGAAGTTCGGCTTGCCGGTGCATGCCGTGGGCGTGGGCGAAGGCGCCGACGACCTGCGACCTTTCGAAGCCAAGGCCTTTGCCCGCGGCTTGATGGGCCTGGACAGCTAGGCCATGCCGGATCTGGGGGCGATGAGCCCGACCTGGGTTCTGCCCCTGGTGCTGCTGGCTGCGGCGCTGCACGCAACCTGGAACGCGCTGGTCAAGGCCGGCGGCGACCGCCTGGCTGTGCAGGCGCTGGTGATGCTGGCACCTGGTCTCGTGGCGGCGCCCTTCCTGCTGTTCCTGCCCCTTCCGGCCGCAGCCGCCCTGCCCTTTCTCGTCGCGTCCGTCATTATCCACATCGCCTACAACGGCCTGCTGGCTGCGGCCTACCAACAGGGAGACCTCTCTCAGGTTTATCCCATCGCCCGCGGCTCCGCGCCGCTGCTGGTAGCCTTGGGCGGCTGGCTGCTGGCGGGCGAAACCAAGACCCCGGCGGAGATGGCTGCTATAGCAATCGTCAGCCTTGGCATTCTCGGTCTCTCATTGCGGCGCGGACCGCGCCGAGCTGGTGAGTTGCGCTCCGTCGTCCTGGCGCTGCTCGTCGGACTGTCGATCGCCAGCTATTCCCTGGCCGACGGCCTGGGCGCGCGCAACGCAGGCTCGACGCTTAGCTACATCGCTTGGCTGTTTTTTCTCGAGGGCACGATTTTCATGGTCATCGTCGCCTATCTCCGGCGCGGGCGTCTCGTGCATAGCTTTCGCCCGATTCTGCTGCCTGGGATCGGCGGCGGCCTGATGGCGGGTACGGCCTATGCCATTGTCATCTGGGCCATGACCGTGGCGCCCATGGCGCATGTGGTGGCTTTGCGGGAAACCAGCGTGCTGATGGCCGCTGGCATTGGCGCCTTCATCCTCAAGGAAGGTTTCGGCGCCCATCGCATCACCGCCTCGGCCCTGGTTGTGACCGGCACTGTTCTGCTGCAGCTCGTGCACTGACGGTGCCGGAGAGCTAGGCCACCTCTTCCCCCGCCTCTCCGGCCGGATTCTCCCGGGTCGGCATGCGCTTGATATGCGGCACCACGTCTCGCGCGAAGACCTGCAGCAGGCGCCGCAGCTCCTCGATTGGCCGCGGATGTTCGTCGACCCGAATGTCCCAGAGCGGGTAGTCCTCGCTGTCGACCACATAGAGCGTCGCCGAGCGTTCTCCCTTGAGATCGCCGCCGCCGGCATCGGCACTGGCCAGGGCCTCTACGAGGCGTTCCGGCAGAGCCTCCGATTCCAACGCCAGAAATCGCTCGCGCGCCCGCTCCAGCACGTTCGCCCCGGCGAGGCGGTTGCCCTGAAAGCTGTAGCCCTCCCCGGTGATATGACCCGACCAGGCCGGGCAGCCTTCGCCGGTGAAGGCGGCCGCTCGCCCCGCTGCGTCGATCACAGCCACCTGGCGCAGGTCCATGCGCGGATCGCGCGGCTTCAAGGCCTCGATAACGTCGGGAGCGGGCACGCCTTGCGCCAGCAGCGCCAGACCGTCGATGCCGAGATAGGGATTGATCCGCGCCTGGGTCGCCACAGCGCCCACACCGGATTGGGCATGGGTCAGCAATTTGCCGACTGCCGGCATGGCGGTGGCCGCCGCGATGCCGAACTGCCCGCTGCGCGGACAGCGGGCCACGATGGAGAAGGTCAAGTGGCCGCTCCCGTGCCTGCCAGACCGAGGCCGGTCTCGCGCTGAAAGGTGATGAGATCAAGCCCCGGCGCATTGCCCGCCATCTGCGTAAGCAGGCAGTGAGCCTGGCCGCGGTGGTGAGTCTGATGATTGAAGAAGTGGGTCAGGGCCGGCGCCAGCGGCTGCTCGATGTCCTGGGGTTTCGAGATCGTGCGGTAGCGAAAGTTGCCGGCCAGCGCCGTGTCATTCAGGCCGGAAACAAAGTCTTCGATGCGCCGGTCTTCCACTTCGCGCGCGGCTGTGAGTTCGGGCAGCGAGTCGAAAAGGATCGCATCCAGCTGCGTCGGCGCAGCGCCCGTGCCGGTAAAACGCTGCATCCAGATCCGGTCCGCCACCAGCAAATGATTGAGTGTGCCATGCAGCGATCCAAAGAAAGCCCCGGCATTCCGACGATAGGCTTCTTCTGGCAACGCGCCTGCGGCTGCGTAAATGCGCCGATTGGCCCAGCTGTTGTAGCCGGCCAGCATGACAAACTGCTCCATCATCTCGCTCCTCACCCTTGATCCAGGCCAAGCCCGCCGATCGCCAGTATGGCGGGCATCGTCGATCCCACCAAGATCATAGCTCCGTGCTGGAGAATGCCGTCTGATGCTATGATCTCGACACCGGTGACTCGTCTGTTGCGTTGACCCGCAAGAGGACAGTCCCCCTCCTTCGCGCCCGCCAATCAGCCGCAAGATCACCGTTGGATCACCGCAGCCCGGTCTAAGGATAGCAAGCCACAAACCGAGGCTGCGGGAGGGCGGAACGACATGCTGCGCGATGCAACGACGTGGGTGGGCTGGCGAATGGCCGGGCTGGGCATCGGGCTGTCCCGGCGCGCCCTGCACACCATCAAGTCGAACAAGACCCTCTATGACCTGGCTTATAGTCTGCGCAACAGTCACGAGTTCAGCGATCTCTACGAGCATGAGAAGATGCTGGCCGACAGCGTGCGCGTGGACAGCTACGCCGAAGCCATCCGACGCCTGATCAAGCCCGGCGACGTCGTGGTCGACCTGGGCACCGGCAGCGGCGTGCTCGCCATGCTCGCCGCGCGCCAGGGGGCGAAGGTCTACGCCATCGACCACTCAGACTTCATCTCCCTGGCCGAGGCCAACGCGCGGCGCAACGGCATCGACACCATCACTTTTGTCCATGCCAACAGCCGGCAGTTCCGCCCACCGGAGCAGGTTGACGTGCTGTTGCACGAACAAATCGGCGACAATCTCTTCAACGAGAACATGGTGGACAATTTGCTGGACCTGAAGCGCCGACTACTCAAGCCGGGCGGGCGCATCCTGCCCGGGCGCTTCGAGCTCTACCTGGAGCCGGCCTGTCTCCATCCGGACTACCGCGTGCCCTTCCTGGAGGAGATCCGCGTCCAGGGGCTGGATTTCAGCCATCTGGCGGAGATCGCCCGCTCCTACCGCTCCCCGCACTACCGCCGTCGATCCATGGACCGGGCCGACGTGGACTACTTCCTGGGCGAGCCGAGCGCGGCCCTTACGGTGGACCTCAACGAGATCGACGAGGCCGCGGGCCTGCCGCAACGCATCGCGCTATCGCGGGAGGTGCAGCGACCGGGCCGGCTCGACGGCTTCTATCAGTATTTCGCTGTGGTCTTCGATGAGGGCCTGCGCTTCGACACCTCACCCTTCAGCCGCCGAACGCACTGGAGGAATCGCATGTTCCGCGTGCCCCAGCGCAGCGTGGCGATCGGAGAGCGCATCGACTACGAGCTGACCCTGAGCGAACTGCGCCTGCACGACAGCTGGGCCGTTACTTTGGCCCAACCGGCGGAAAAGTCTCAGCCCTATTCCGCGCCACAACCCATCCCGGGCGCGGTCTGAGGCCGAGAGCCAAAACCCATCAGTCCTGCTTGACCGGCACGGTGTAGTTGAGCGCCATGCGGCCGCCGTCGGGGTAGATGGTCTGGCCGGTGATGTAGCTGGAGTCTTCGCTGGCCAGGAAGACGGCAACCGAGGCGATCTCGGAGGTCTCGCCGACCCGGCCCATGGGGGTGCGCGAGAGGATGCCCTTCATCTTCTCCGGATCATTGGCCACGGTGGCAAAGACCTCGGTGCGGATCGAACCCGGGCCGATGCCGTTCACGCGGATGCCCTTGTCGACCAGCGACAGTGCCATGGACTTGGTGAGCTGGTTCACCCCGCCCTTGGCGACCACGTAGGGCGTGATCGCCGGGATGGCGAGCACGGCATTGACCGAGGACATGTTGATGATTGTGCCACCCCGGCCCTGCTTTGCCATCTGGCGTGCCGCCGCCTGGCCGGTCAGGAAGACGCCCTTGAGGTTCACGCGCAGCACGCGGTCGAAATCCTCCTCGGCAAGGTCGAGGAAATCGCAGGCATGAACGATGCCGGCGTTTGCCACGGCGATGTCCACTCCGCCATAAGCGGCGACCGCGGCTTCGATCAGCTGGTCAACCTCAGCCTTGTCGCCGACATCGCAGGCGACGAAGCGCGCCTCGCCACCCTGATCGCGGACCTGCTGCGCTGCGGCTTCACCTCTTTCGCTGTTGATGTCGGAGAGCACGACCTTGGCGCCTTCGCGCGCAAAAGCCTCGGCGCAGGCGAAACCGATTCCGGCCGCCGCGCCCGTTACCACCGCCACCTTGTCCTTGAGCCGCATGTGTCACTTCCTCCTGAGTTCGAGCCGGCGGCAAGCTGCCACGCGCCCACCAGAGGCTCAAGCCTGACCACGTACCAGTCAGCGCCTAACGATCGAGCGCCGCTCGAATGGCGGGCAGGCAGTCCGGCAAGTCCTCAGATATCAGGCCCGGGCCAAACTGTTCAGCCGCAGCCCCAAGCAGCCAGGCGCCGGCCGCCGCGGCCTCGAAAGCCGGCAGGCCCTGAGCCAGGAGGCCAACGATCAGGCCGCTGAGCACATCGCCCGTCCCGGCCGTCGCTAGGAAGGGCGGCGCGTTCTCCACCAGGGCCGCGCGGCCGTCGGGTGCAGCGATCACGGCGTCCGCACCCTTCAGGAGCACGACGGCACCGCTCTCGCGCGCGGCAGCACTGGCCCGCTGCAGGCGGTCGCCCTTCAGTGAGGGGAAGAGCCGCGCGAACTCGCCATCATGCGGCGTCAGCACCGCCGGGCCCTTAATGGCGCCGAAGAGGCGTGACGGCGCGCCGGCAAAGGAACTCAGGGCATCGGCATCGAGCACGCAGGCGCGACCGGTGGCCAACAGCGCTTCCGCCGCCTCGCTGGTCTCCTCCCCCACCCCAAGGCCAGGCCCGATCAGCAGGGCATTGTAGCGCGGATCCTGCAGGCGGCGCGCCAGGGACCGCGGATCGCTCCCCTGCAGCACGATCAGACTGGGCGAGCTGAGCTGGTAGACCGCAAGCGCTTCGGACGGAGCGGCAAGGCTTACCAGCCCGGCGCCGACCCGCAGCGCCGCCCGGGCCGCCAGGCGGGCCGCGCCGGTCATCTCTGCCCCGCCCAGGAGCAAAGCGTGGCCGAAGTGATACTTGTGGCTCTCCGCCGTGCGTTGCGGCCAGTGCTGCAGCCACAGTGGCGGCTGATTGCGGTGGAGCTGCGGCGCGATGGTTGCGAGCACGCTCTCGGGAATGCCGATGTCGGCCACCACCAGCCGGCCACAGAACTTGCGTCCGGGAAACAACACGTGCCCCGGCTTGGGGCGGAAGAAGGTCACTGTCACGTTGGCCGGCGCGACCACCTCGCCCAGGACCGTGCCGCTGTCGCCCTGCAGGCCACTGGGCACATCGACGGCCAGAACCGGCAGTTTGCGCTCTCTTATCGCTGACAGGGTTTGCGCCGCCATGCCTTCGATCGGACGCGCGAGGCCGGCACCGAACAGCGCATCCACCACCAGGCCCGCGCCTTCCAGCAGTCCTGGCGCAAGCGTTGCAACGGCCCCCCTCCAGCGGGCGGCATGGTGGGCCGCATCGCCCTTCAGAGCTTCGCGCGCGCCCAGGAGCCCGAGCCGCACCGGCCAGCCGGCCTCCGCCAGCAGACGGGCCACGACAAAGCCATCTCCACCATTGTTGCCGGGACCGCAGAGCACCAGCACATCGCCGCGTATCGTGCCCAGCGGCCAGGCGGCCCGCAGGGCATCGAAGACGGCCCGGCCGGCATTCTCCATCAGGCGCACCCCGGGCACGCCCGCCGCAGCCGCCGCCTGGTCTGCGCGGTAACAGGCTTCCACGGGCAGGATGGCCAAATCTGAGTTGCGGGTAATGTTCGTGTGCCACGTCACAGTCGCTGGGTCTCCATGATCGTTCACTCCCTGCCTCCAACCTGTGCCCATAGGCTGTACCGCCGAGAGAACACAGAATACTTGCAGGCCTACAGCATTTCGAGCGACGATCGCCTTGCCTTCTTAGACCACGCGAGGAGCGGAGCGGTGGCCGCAGCGCGACGCCAGCGCATCGAGACCTATCTCGACCGGCTCTATGGCTACGCGCTCTCTCTGGCACATGACCGGGAGGCGGCGCGAGATCTCGTGCAGGACTGCGTGGTGCGGGCGCTCGGTGCGCGGCGTGTGCCGGAGGACGAAAGCGCATATCGTGCCTGGCTGTTCCGCATCCTGCGCAATCGCTTCCTGGACACCCAGCGCCGTAAGGGCAGGCAGGTTCTTGAGCAGACAGATGACGATGCAAACGCGGGTTCCACGCCGCCTACCATGGGCGAGCGCCCTCTGATTGACAGCCTCACGGTTCGTCGCGGACTGAGCCGCCTCTCGCCGGCACACCAGGAAATCCTCGCCTTGATCGATATAGCCGGCTTCAGCTATGCGGAAACGGCAAGTTTGCTGCAGGTGCCGAACGGCACCGTGATGAGTCGCCTGTCTCGCGCCCGCGCGGCGCTTCTGACAGCCATCGAGGATGACAATGTGATACCGCTGCGCCCCCGCAACGGACGATCGGCGCGATGAGCACTTCTCAACCCTTTGACCACGCCCCAAGCTGGGCGGAACTGAATGCCTATGTGGACGGCGAACTCGACAGTGAGGAGGCCGCTCGCGTTGCTGCGGCAGCGGCGGCCGATCACCGCTTGGCCCGTGAGATCGCGCAACTGGCGGAGTTGAAATCCTCGCTGCAAGCCAGCGCGGAAGCCCTGCCGCCTGAACTGCTGCAAGCGCTGCTCCGCCGTCACCGTGCGCGCCGGGTCGCGCAAGCGCTGGCCGCCTGCATTCTCTTGGCCGTAATGGCGGGCGGACTCTGGCTGACTTATCCCCGCCTGCAACCGCCTACGCGTCTGGAGGCGACGCTGCAGACGGCCGAGTCCTTGCACGAGACCTGGCTGCAGGGCGCTGGAGAAGCGGCGGAACCCTCGGCGGGTGTCCTGCTGGCCACCCTCCAGGACTTCGGTCTGCCGCTACAGATCCCGGACCTCAGCGATACGCGCTTGAGCATCGCGCATATCGCACTGGCAGGCCCGCAACGCGACGTGCTGCACGTGGGCTATCTTGGCACCCGGGGTTGCCAGGTAAGCCTGTTGGCTTTCCGAAGCCAGGAGAAGGCGGTCGCCGGCTTCCCCCAGAAACTGACGCATCGCACTGGGGATGGCGAGGAAGCCTATTTCTGGAAGGGCGGGTCGGTCGCCTATGTGCTTCTGGCCGATGGCATGGAGTCCGAGCGCATGGCGCTCATTGCGCGGGCGGTGGAGGAGGCAACCCGCCGGCTGGCTCCCATGCCTGCCAAAACCCGCTCCGCATTGGCCCACAATCGCGAGAAAAGTGCCCCCTGTCTGGCCTGATGCGCAACCTTTCCGCCATTCGCTGCGTTATTCCTCTACCCGCCGGGAATAATTCGGCTCCCTGCGGCGTCTTCTCTCGATAGCGGAGGGCTGCTCAGCGCCTTCGTCCACGCGCGCATGCACAGAAACGACGACAGGGAAGGAAAGATTATGCCCGAGGTTATCAATCTGCAGCGCCGCTACCTGCTAGCCGGTACTGCCGCCACAGCGGTCGCAGCAGGGACATTTGTGCCAGGCGCCAACCTGCGTGCCAGCGAAGGCAGCGACCTGCCGGAGTATGTGAACTGGAAAGAACCGGAAACGCTGATCATCCATTCGGATAACACGCTTGAGACCAAGCGCAGCGCCTTCGGCACCGCCAGCATCACGCCGGAAGACCGGCTCTACATTCGCAACAACATCTCCCCGCCCCCGTCCTCCATTGTCGAGGATCGCGACTCCTGGGAGGTCTCGATCGAAGGTGTGGCCGAGCCGCGCACACTGACCCTGGCCGAACTGAAGACCATGGGCATCGAAACCGTGACCATGGTCCTACAATGCTCCGGCAACGGCCGCGCCTACTTCGATCACGATCCCAGCGGCACCCAGTGGCAGCTCGGTGCTGCCGGCAACGTGATGTGGACAGGGGTGCCTCTGCGCAGCATCGTGGAGGCGCTAGGCGGTGTCGCCGAGGGCGCAGAGTACGTCACCGGAACGGGTGGCGAAGAACTCCCCGAGGGGATCGACCCACTTTCGATTCTGGTCGAACGCTCGGTGCCGCTCGAGGCGATGGAAGACATCCTGCTGGCCTGGGACATCAATGGGGAGCCCATTTCGCTGGCGCACGGCGGGCCTTTGCGCATGGTCGTGCCGGGCTACACCGGTGTGAACAATGTGAAGTACATCAAGAAGATCGCCTTCACCGAGGAGGAGTCACCGGCCCGGATCCAGCAGACTCGCTACCGCCTCATGCCGGTGGGCGAGGAAGGAGGCCCGCAGTGGCCGTCGGTGTGGAAGATGGACGTCAAGTCCTGGATCACCGGCCCACTCGACAACCGCGGTGCCGGCCCCGTGCTGGTCACCGGTGTGGCCTTCGGCGGCACCACTCCGGTTGACTCTGTCGAGGTCTCGGTCGACGGCGGCGAGACCTGGCACCAGGCCGATTTCGTCGGCCCCGATCTCGGACGCTTCGCTTGGCGCCCCTTCGTCCTGGCCGTCGACCTGGAGCCCGGGAACTATATGCTGGTCAGCCGGGCCACCGACAGCGAAGGCAACAGCCAGCCGGAGAACTTCGAACCCAATCAGTCGGGCTACAGCCACAACGGCTGGCGCGCGCCCGGCGTCGAGATCGCTGTTTCTTAATCCCGCCTTGTCCCCCGTCCGCAGCATGGGCGGGGGGCTCCCTTTTTTCAGCGGAACCCTTGGATGAACCGGACACTGTTTGGGCTGCCGGCACTCGCTGCGACAGCCGTATTGTTCCTTGCTCCCCTCGACGGCGCTCGCGCCGAAAGCGACAGCACACGCGAACAGGGCCGTAGCCTCTTCACCGAACAGGCCGAACCGCCCTGCGCGCTTTGCCACACCCTGAAGGACGCTGGGGCCAGCGGCACCATCGGCCCGAGCCTCGACGTCATGCAGCCCGAATCCGAGATCGTCATGCGCGCCATAACCCAGGGCATCGGCCCCATGATGCCCTACGACGATCTAAGCGAAGAGGAAAAGCAGATCTTGGCCGATTACGTCGCCCAGGTCGCGGGCCAGTAACGCGACGGAAACGCCCTGGCAGGCCGCAGGACAGCCGGGGCGTTCCTCAGTTCTACCATCAGCCCCAGGCTTTTCGCTGGGCCTCCAGCGAGGCACGGGCCGAATCGCGCAGCAGCGCCACATCGGCATCCTGCAGGATTATACGATAGCCACCGCTTGCCTTGAGCTGCGCCAGGGAGCGATTCGGGCTGACAATCGCCCCCAGACCGCGACCCGCAGCTCGACAGGCCTCCTCAACCCGTGTGACCATGGCATCGACCTCCGGCGCGTCCAGCCGGTTGAAGAACCCGGCATCGGCGGCGAGGTCGTTGGGTCCGATGAACAGCAGATCGACGCCCTCAACGGCCGCGATGCTCTCGATGTTCTCCACCGCCTCACAGGTTTCGATCTGGCAGATCACGAGGAGTTCCTCCTCCTCGAAGCGGCGCAGGTAGTCCTCGAGGTCCAGCCCAAAGCGCGTGGCGCGCACAATGGAGGCAGCATATCCCCGCTTGCCGCGGGGGGGATAGCGACAGGCAGCGACGGCGGCCTCGGCCTCCTCGGCGGTGTTGACTGAGGGCACCATGACGCCGCGCACACCCGCATCGAGGACCCGCTTGATGGCCACGGGGTCGTTTGCGGGGATGCGCGTCAGCGGCAGGCAGCCAGTGCCCTTCATTGCCTGCATCATGCCAATGGTGTCGCCGATGGAGTGGGGGCCGTGCTCCATATCCATCATGGCACAGTCGTAGCCGCATTCGGCCAGCACTTCAGCGGCCATGGGCGAGCCCAGTTCAAGCCACACACCGAAGAGCGTTTCCCCTGCTGCCATGCGAGCTTTGGGACCGGGCCGAGATGCTGACATCACTTATTCCTTGCGCAGGGGCTGACAGAAGGCGTCGTCGTTGGAAGTCCGCAGGCGCTCACAGAAAGCGCCGGCGTCCTCTCGACTGCTGAAGCCGCCAGCCAGGACGCGTCGATAGGCGCCGCGATCGGTTTCGACAGTCTGATAGTGAACAGATCGATCACCCAGCAGATCCGGATGGGTGGCACGAGCCTCCTGCCAGAGCCTGCTCGCCCCTTCCTGACTTTGCATGGAGCCGAGCCAGACCGCGAAGTCGCTCTCAGCCGCCGAGGATTCGGAGGCGTTGCCACCGCCCGCTGCTGCCACTGGCTCTCCGACGTCTGCTGTTTGGCTGTCGGCTGCTGCCTGCGGGACCTCCGGAACCGTTTCGGGCTCAGGCACGGGTTCGAGTGCTGCTTCCGGTTCCGGTGCGGCTTCAGGCTCTTCGATTGCGTTCTGCTTCGGATCGGCACTCTCTGCCGCCACCTTGGCGCTATCGCTGACCGCACCATTCAGGACGACGGCCTCGCTCATCTCGGGCGCCAAGACCTCCGCTTCGGACAGGGGCATCTCGGATACCTCCGTCGCGCGCTCGTCCATCGACTCAATGCCCCTTTCCGCCCGTGCCGAGAAGTCACTGTCTTCGCCTTCCAGGATGGCGGAGATCGTGGCCGACAGCGCGGTTTCCCGGCTGGCGAAGCCGGTCTCTGGTGGGGAAGCGTAACGCGCAGGCGGCGCTGGATCGACCTGTTCCGGCGGACCGGGTATCGCCGGGATGTCCGGAGCTTCACTCACCTCACGCGTCCCGTCATCGGAGTTGGGCTCTGCCTCCGCCTCCGCCGAAGGCGGTTCCTGCCTGTCGGGCTGCGGCTCAGGCGTGACCGTGACCTGGCGCTCTTCCTCCGCCGGCGGCTCGTCAACCGCAAGCGGTTCTTCCGCTTCGGCAGGCGCGCCGACGCCTGCATCCCGCCCATAGCCGTTGCCGCGCGCGCGTTCCTCCCAGGCTGCTGCTTGTCCCGAGTCGCGCTGAACGCCGATCCCCAGCCGGTAGAACTCGGACAGGCCGAACTGCGCTGCCGGCAGGCCGTTCTCCGCGGCGAGTTCCATCCACTCTGCGGCCCGTCGCAGGCGCGGCGCCACGCCAATACCGTTGTAGTAGGCGAGCGCCAGATTGTACTGCGCTTCGGCCTGCCCGGCTTCGGCGGCATTCTGCCAAAGATCGACGGCCCGCTGGCTGTCACGCACCAAGCCCCGGCCCTCGAGCAGCAGGAGCGCAAAGTTGGTTTCGGCTGCAAGAGAGCCGCGCTGCATGGCACGGCGATACCAGGTGGCAGCGCGCTCGGGATCGGCGCCCACGTCTGCGCCCCCCTCCTCGTAGAGCTTGCCCAAGGCAAACTCGGCCTCGGAACTGCCGTTGGCCGCGGCCATCAGCCAATTCACTTCGGCCCGCGCCGCATTGCCCTGGCCATAGGCGGCCAGCCCCGCATCGTAATCCTGGCTCCAGGCTTTACCGGGCAAACCGCTCGCCAGAACGAGCGCAAGATACAAGGGAAGGGTCAGGCGCCCCATGAAGAGTCACACTCGGCTGCTGCAACGCCCGTCACGCTACCCGCCGCCGCCAAAGGGGGCAAGGGCGACGCATCAGGGTCAGGTAGCTCCGCCAGATGGGAAAAGGCCTACCTCGACCTGCTCTACACCTTTGATTCAGAGCGGATTCGCGCGTTTGCTCTGAGCGCAGTGGCTCAGACCACGCCAAGTGCTTGCATGGACTCGGCCACGCGCACGAAGCCGGCGATATTCGCGCCCAGTACATAGTTGCCCGGTGCGCCATACTCCTCCGCGGTTTCCGCGCAAGAATCATGGATGCGGCGCATGATCTCTGCCAGGCGCGCCTCGGTCTGGCCGAAGGTCCAGCTGTCCCGGGAGGCGTTCTGCTGCATTTCCAACGCCGAGGTGGCCACGCCACCGGCATTGGCTGCCTTGCCAGGGGCAAAGGGCACGTTCGCTTCCTGGAAGGTGCGAATGGCTTCGGGGGTGCAGGGCATGTTGGCGCCCTCGCCGACCGCGATCACACCGTTCTTCAGCAGGGTGCGGGCATCCTTGCCGGTCAGCTCGTTCTGAGTGGCCGCGGGCATGGCCACGGCGCAGGGCACGTCCCAGACGGAGCCGCCTTCCACATACAGGGCGTCGCCGCCCTTGCGCCGGGCATACTCGGAAATGCGCTGCCGACGGACCTCCTTGATCTCCTTGACCAGATCCAAGTCGATGCCGGCTTCGTCCACCACATAGCCATTGCTGTCGGAGCAGGCGATGACCTTGCCGCCGAAAGCGCGGATCTTCTCCATAGCGTAGATGGCCACATTGCCGGAGCCCGACACCACGCAGCGCTTGCCTTCCAGGGAATCTGAGCGGCTTTCCAGCATGGACTGCACGAAGTAGGTGGTGCCATAGCCCGTGGCTTCTCGGCGCGCACGCGAGCCGCCGTAAACCAAGCCCTTGCCCGTCAGCACCCCCGCCTCGAAGCGATTGGTCAGACGCTTGTGCTGGCCGAAGAGGTACCCGATCTCCCGGCCGCCCACACCAATGTCCCCGGCTGGCACGTCGGTATACTCGCCCACGTGGCGCCAGAGTTCGGTCATGAACGACTGGCAGAAACGCATGATCTCGCCGTCGGAACGGCCGCGCGGATCGAAATCGGACCCACCTTTGCCGCCGCCGATGGGCATGCCGGTCAAGGCGTTCTTGAAGGTCTGCTCGAAGCCCAGGAACTTGATGATGCCGACATTGACCGAAGGGTGGAAACGCAGGCCGCCCTTGTAGGGGCCCAGCGCCGAGTTGAACTGCACCCGAAAGCCGCGGTTGATGCGCACCAGGCCACGGTCGTCGACCCAGGGCACGCGGAAGATGATCTGGCGCTCCGGTTCGCAGATGCGCTCGATCAGGGCTTGGTCGGCATAGTGGGGGTGCTTCGCGATCACCCTGCCCAGGCTTTCGAGAACCTCGCGAACGGCTTGGTGGAACTCTTCCTCACCGGCATTGCGGTGGACCACGTCTGCCAGGATGGCTTCCAGCTTCTCGTCGATCGGCGGCAAGGCTTGCTACTCCCCTGAGTGTGTCTCTCCTCTTCACCCAGCCCGGAACTAGAGCAGGTCTAGCGCCCCGATGGCAGCGGGCGTGCCTGAATAAACGTACACAAACGGAATCAAAAGCAGGATTCTTGCGTCACAGCGTCGCGCTCAGAGCAGGGCTGGCGGCAACTGGCCGCTTAGTAAGGGGTGCTCGGACTGATCGGCCGACGCAGAAGCGCCACGTCCTTGACCGGCACGTCTATGCTCCAACCCCGGCTGGCTGCCAAGTAGCGAAGGGTCTCTTCCCGGTAGAAGACCACGTGGGTCGGGTCCCGCCGATAATGCCAGTCGGCGAAGCGCGCATCATCGGTCTGAAAGCAGGTCATGAGACCAAGCCAGCCGCCGGGGCGCACCAGCGCCATGAGACGGGCGAACTCCTCAGCCGGCCGATGGAAGTGCTCCGCCGTCTCCGTGCAGGTCACGAAGTCGTATGTGCCGGCCAAGTCGTCGGTGTTGGGCCGGAAGAAGGGATCATAGAGCGCGACGGCATGGCCCGCTTCCCGCAGCATGGCCGCCAGCGCCGACGCCGGGCCGCAGCCATAATCCAGACCGTTGGATGAAGCCGGCAGACGCGCCAGCAGCGGGATTGCGAGTTTCGCCAGGAAGCGGCGGTAACCAGCATCCCCCGAATTGTTCTCATGGGTCAGGTAGAAAACATGCTCTTCCCGCGCACTCAGGCGTAGGGAGGGATCGAGGAAGCGCGCTTCGCAAAGGCCGCAGCACCAATAGTGCTTCTCCTCGACCTCCAGGAAAGGCTCCGGATTGGGAGCAAGGCACACCGGGCAGCAGGTCGGCACAGAATCAGGAGAATGAAAACCGCTCAACTTCGGGGAGGTCATGCGGATGGGCCTCGTGATCGAGCCGGACATCGCCGAAGGTGGAGACGTGGGCGGTAACACTTTAGCCCGCAGATCAAAGACTAACTCTAAGTCTTTGAGAGATTGGCGGGCCCGTAGGGATTCGAACCCCAGACCTCTTCCTCCGGAGGGAAGCGCTCTATCCAGCTGAGCTACGGGCCCGCGTGCGAGCGGACATTAGCCGAGGGGGCGGCATCGAACAAGCCCGCTGGAGGGTCATTTACCCTTCCCGCTGCTCCACCTCCTGGGCGTGTTCTTCGGGAAGACGCTCGACCGTCGAGGGCAAGGTTCCGGTCGGATTATCGATCCAGGCAGCAATGTCATCAATCACCCGCGGTCCCTGCAGATCGCGGGTCAGCAGGTGCCAGCCTTCAGGATAGCGCAGGAAGCGATGACCGGCCTCTTGCGGCATCTCCTGCCAAAGTCGTTCCACTGGCTCGGGGGGAATGATTTCGTCCCGCTCGCCATAGAGCAGCAGGGTGGGAGTGTGCACGGCCGGACCGGCCGCCAGGGCCCGGTCCATCAGGTCGACAAGCCCGGCAATGGTATCGATGCGTGCACTCCCGAGCACCAGGGGGTCGCGCCCCAGAGCGCGCAGCATTTCGATGTTGTCCGAGGCCTGGCGGCGCACGCTGCTGGCCGAGGGGCGGAACCAGGGGACGGTGCGCAACGCCACCCAAAGCCCCACTCGCTGATACCAGGGCTGTGTTTCCCGCGCCCAGACGGCCGGTGCAGAGAGAATCAGGCCATCCGCATCCAGGCCCTCCGGCTCGGCTTCGGCAGCCAGCAGGACAGCGCCGCCCATGGATTCCCCGAAAAGGTAAAGCGGAACCCCCGGAAAGGTGCCGCGCAACTGAGCGGAGACAGTGCGAACGTCGGCGGTCATCACCTCGCCGCCAGCCCAAAGTCCGGTGTTGGGACTCTCGCCAAAGCCTCGCTGATCGTAGGCAAAAACCGCAATGTCCTGTTGAGCCAAGGCCTCACCGAGTGGCGCAAAAGCATGGGCGTAGTCGTTGAAACCATGCAAGGCGAGGATCACCGCCCGGGGTTCCTCTTCCAGCGGCAACCAAGCTCGTACCGCCAGTTCGAGGCCATCGGAGCTGAGAAAATGCCCGACGTGCGTGCGATAGCCGCGTTCCTCCTCCGCGCTCGCTTTTTCGGCCAAGCTGAAGCCCGGGCTGTGGTTCTCGGAGCCGCCAGGCGCCTGCACAGGTGTGCAGGCCGTCGCCACCAGGAACAGGGCAGAAAAGACCCCGACGCCAAGCACGACGCGGCGAGCGAGCCAGTCCTTAGCCTTGCACAGCCCCGACATCGCCTCTCCCGGACGAATCGTCCGTCGCGTGCGCCCCGCTGGTGAGCTGCAGGAAGATGTCTTCCAGGTCGGCTTCTTCCGTTCGCAGGTCGGCCACCGTCAAACCGGCCCGCGAAAGGGCTTCGAGTATGTACGCCACGGGGCTCTCACTGGCCTTGTAGCGGAAGACCAAGCGGTTCGATGCGGCCAACTCCGGAGCAAAGGCTTCCAGCTCGGGCGGCGTGACCCGCAGGTCCCCTTCCACCGTCACCTGCAACTCCTTGTTATCAAGCCGCTGCAAGAGCTGCTCTTTCGGCTCGCAGGCGATCACCCGACCGTAGTTGATGATGGCGATGGTATCGCAGAGTTCCTCGGCTTCTTCGAGATAGTGCGTGGTCAGAAGCACGGTCGTGCCGGCGGCATTGAGAGCACGCACCTGCGACCAAAGCTGCTGGCGCAATTCGATATCCACACCGGCAGTCGGCTCGTCGAGCACCAGAATTGGCGGCGCATGCACCATGGCCTTGGCGACCATGAGGCGTCGGCGCATACCGCCGGAGAGCGTGCGGGTGTAGGCGTCCGCCTTGTCCAGGAGCCCCAGGCTTTCGAGGATCTCATTGGTGCGCCGTTCGCGCTTCGGGACGCCGTAGAGGCCAGCCTGCAGTTCCAGCAGTTCGTGAGGCGTGAAGAAGGGGTCGATATTGAGTTCCTGCGGCACCACGCCGATGGAGGCCCGGGACATACGCGTGTCGCGGTCGATGTCGTAGCCCCAGATCGCGGCCTGGCCGCTGGTCTTGCGCACCAAGCCCGCGAGAATGTTGATCAGTGTCGACTTTCCTGCGCCATTAGGGCCGAGCAGTGCGAAGAGCGAGCCGCGCGGCACCGTGAGATCGATGTCGTGTAGCGCGACTTTTTCCGGGCTGCGACCGCTGCCCTTGTAAACCTTCCTCAGGCTGGAAACGGACACGGCGTCCCGAGGAAGCTGGGCAGTTGCGGGGGTTTTCTTGTCTTGCAGTTGCATGGCTTGATGACTTAAGTCACCCGCCGCCGGGGTGCAAGGCAGCGATCGCTGCCGTTGCCAGCGAAGCGAGGCCCACTATGATCGGTGCAGAACTGCAAGTCGTTGGAGGGGTTGGATGATGTCGGAAGAACACATCGAGGTGGAGTCGGAAGTAGTCGCCTGTGATGGCGGGACCGGTCCGCTCGGCCATCCCCGGGTCTGGCTGAACATGGAAGGGCGCGGCGAGATCGTCTGCCCTTACTGCAGCCGGCATTTCGTTCTCAAGAAGGGCGCTGAAGCCGGCGCACACTGACGGTGGTGATCAAGGCGGCGCAAGCGGCTCGACAGGTCGCGGGCGCCGCGGCATGCTCGCGGCCATGAGCGACGCCAAGCCCCTCCCCACGCCTCCCTATGACCACCTCTTCGTCATTGACGGATCCGGCTACATCTTCCGCGCCTACTTCGCGCTGAAGACGCCGATGACCACAAGCCAAGGCGTGCCGGTGTCGGCAGTCTTCGGCTTCACGAACATGCTGCTGAAGTTCCTGCGCGACAACGAGGCCGGCGGACTGGTCGTCGTGTTCGATGCCGGCAAGCGCACCTTCCGCAATGACATCTATGCCGACTACAAGGCCAACCGGCCCGATCCGCCCGAGGACCTGATTCCGCAGTTCGCCATTGTGCGCGAGGCGGCCGAGGCCTGCGGTCTGCCGATTATCGAGTTGGAGAACTACGAAGCCGACGACATCATCGCCACCCTCGCGCGCCAGGCGCGGGAAGCCTGCGTGCAAGTCACCATCGTCTCTTCGGACAAGGATCTGATGCAGCTCGTAGGCGATGGGGTCGATATGCTCGACCCGATCCGCAACACCCCGATCCAGGTCGAGCAGGTAGAGGAGAAGTTCGGCGTCCCGCCCGAGAAGGTGGTGGACGTTCAGGCCCTGGCCGGCGATTCGGTGGACAATGTCCCAGGCGTCCCCGGCATCGGCGTGAAGACCGCAGCGGAGCTTATTCGCACCTACGGCGACCTGGACACGCTTCTGGCGCGCGCCAGCGAGATCAAGCAGCCCAAGCGTCGCGAACGACTGCTGGAGTTCGCCGATCAGGCGCGCATCTCGCGCCAGCTCGTCGCCCTGGATGCGCAGGTGCCGCTGCCGAACGGGCTCGAGTCCTGGATCAAGCCCGACCCGGACCCGGACAAGCTGCGCCGCTTTCTCGAGGCCTACGAGTTCCGCTCGACCCTGGCCCGTTTGAGCGACCAGCTCGGCCTCAAGCCCGAAGCCGGTTCGAAGGCTTCGCTCCCGGAGCCGGGCAGCGGGGCCGAGTATGAGCTCATCCAGGACTGGCCGGCATTGGACGCCTGGATTGCTGCCGCCAATGAAAGCGGCGTGGTCGCCATCGACACGGAGACCACCTCCCTGGATCCGCAGCAGGCTGAATTGGTCGGTATCAGCCTGTCGGTCACGGAGGGTCAGGGCTGCTACATTCCGGTGGGGCACCGCTCACCCGTGGGTGGCGACGGCAATCTGGATTTCGACGGCTCGGATGCGCCGAAGCAGCTCCCGCGCGATGCGGTCCTGGAAAAGCTGGCGCCATTGCTGAGCGACGATGCCGTGCTGAAGGTGGGGCAGAACCTCAAGTACGACATGCGCGTGCTCGCCCGCTATGGCGTCGCCGTCACGCCCATCGACGACACCATGCTGCTCTCCTATGTGCTCGAAGGCGGCGTGCACGGCCACGGCATGGATGAGCTATCCAAACTGCATCTCGGCCACACGCCGATCTCCTACAAGGAGGTGGCCGGCAGCGGGCGCAATCAGGTCACCTTCGACCGCGTGCCGCTGGACAAAGCGCTCGACTATGCGGCGGAGGACGCTGATGTCACCCTGCGGCTCTGGCGCGCACTCAAACCGCGCCTGACCCAGGCCCGAGTCACCACGGTCTACGAAACACTGGAACGCCCCCTGGTGCCTGTGCTCCTGGAAATGGAACGCACCGGCATTAAGGTGGACCGCGAGCATCTGCGCCGGCTCTCCAATGACTTCGCCCAGCGCATCGATACGCTGGAGAGGGAAATTCACCAACTGGCCGGGCGCAGCTTCACCATCGGCAGCCCCAAGCAGCTCGGCGAAGTGCTGTTCGACGAGATGGGTCTCGACGGCGGCGGCCGGAAGGGTAAGTCCGGCGCCTACTCCACCGGAGCCGACATCCTGGAAATGCTGGCTGCCCAGGGGCACGACCTGCCGCGCCGGGTGCTCGACTGGCGCCAGCTGACCAAGCTGAAATCCACTTATACCGACGCCCTGCAACAGCAGATCAACGCCGAGACTGGGCGGGTGCACACCACCTTCAGCCAGGCTGTGGCCTCCACCGGCCGCCTCTCCTCCAATGATCCCAACCTCCAGAACATTCCCATCCGCACCGAGGAAGGGCGTAAGATTCGCGAGGCCTTCGTGGCTGAGGCGGGCTGCCAGCTTCTGTCGGTCGACTACAGCCAGATCGAACTGCGCCTGACCGCCCATATTGCCGATGTGGCCGCACTGCGCGACGCCTTCGAGCAGGGCCAGGACATTCACGCCATGACGGCCAGCCAGGTCTTCGGTGTGCCGCTGGCGGAAATGGACCCGGCAACCCGCCGGCGGGCCAAGGCCATCAACTTCGGCATCATTTACGGCATTTCCCCCTTTGGATTGGCGCAGAACCTGGGCATCACCCAGGGCGAGGCGCGCAGCTACATCCAGGCCTACTTTGAGCAGTTCCCCGGCATCCGCGACTACATGGACAGCATGAAGGCGCTCGGCCGGGAGCAGGGTTGGGTCGAGACCCTCTTCGGGCGCAAAGTGCACGTGCCGGCCTTGAAGGAAAAAAACCCGGCCAGGCGCGCCTTCGGCGAGCGCGCGGCGATCAACGCACCGATCCAGGGCACAGCCGCCGACATCATCAAGCGCGCCATGATCCATGTGCCCCCGGCCCTCACCCGCGCCGGCCTCTCTGCCAAGCTGCTGCTGCAGGTGCACGACGAACTGCTGTTCGAAGTGAGGGAAGCCGAGCTGGAAGAGACCAAGGCACTGGTGAAGCAGGTGATGGAGAACGCCTGCGCCCCCGTGGTGACCCTCTCGGTCCCGCTGGTGGCCGACGCCGGCGTTGGCGAGAGCTGGGCCACCGCACACTGAAGCGACGCGAACCGGAACCCAGGATGCTTGCCGGACGTTGTGGTGGCGAACAACGTCACGCTTGATATTGGGCCGGGAGGTGTCGATGGCATCCTTGGGAAACGCCGTCTGGACGGGCCAGATTCGTCTGTCGCTGGTATCGCTGCCAGTGAAACTTTACGCAGCCACCCAATCCCGCGCGAAGCTGGCGTTCCATCAGGTCCACGAACCCTCGCGCAAGCGTGTCCGCTACGAAAAGGTGGTTCCCGGCATTGGACCGGTGGACAAGGACGAAATCCTGCGCGGCTACGAGTACGAGAAGGGCCGCTACGTCCTGCTCTCGGACGAGGAAGTCAACGACATCAAACTGGACGCCAAGAAGACCCTTGAGCTCGTCCAGTTTGTCGACCACTGCGAGATCGACCCGATCTACTTCGACCGCCCCTATTTCGTGGTCCCTGACGGCGAGTTGGCCGAGGATGCCTTCCGCGTGGTGCGCGACGCTCTGCGCCGCAGCCGTAAGGTGGGTCTGGGACAGATCGTGGTGCGCGGGCGGGAGTACATCGCCGCGCTTGAGCCCTGCGGCAAGGGCATGCTGCTGGAGACCCTGCGTTTCGACGAGGAACTGCGGCGCAGCGATGCCTATTTCGAATCCATTGCCGATACCAAGAGCGACAAGGACCTGGTCGCCCTGGCCGAAGAACTGATCGAGCGGCAGGCCGGCCCCTTCGAGCCGGAGAGCTTCACCGACCGCTATAGCAAGGCGCTGGAACAACTTGTGAAGGCGAAGATCAAGGGCCGCGAAGCGGTGTCTCTGGAAAGCGAAGAAACCACATCTGACCAGGGCGGCGAGGTGGTCGACCTGATGCAGGCCCTGAAGAAGAGCCTTGGAGACAAGAAGGGCGGCACAACCAAACGCAGCAGCAAAAGCAAAGCGTCTGGGCGATCCAAGAGCACCAGTAGCCGCAAGCGGTCCGGCAAGGCAGCGTAATGGCCGAGGCACGGCTGGAACGCTACCGCGCGCTGCGCGACTTTGCGCGCACAACAGAACCCTCAGGCAAAGGCACTGGCGGTCGCAGACGCAAGGCGGAGGGTTCCTTCGTCGTGCAGAAGCACGCGGCGCGGCGCCTGCACTATGATATTCGGCTCGCGCATGCGGGGGTGCTGCTGAGCTGGGCCGTGCCGCGCGGCCCCAGCCTCGATCCTTCGGAAAAGCGGCTGGCCGTGCGCACAGAAGACCACCCTCTCGACTATGCCGACTTCGAAGGCACGATCCCCAGGGGCGAATACGGTGGCGGCACCGTGATGCTGTGGGATCGCGGCTCCTACAAGCCACTCGCGGATTTCGAGGAGGGCTTGAAGCGCGGCAAGCTGGAGTTCGAACTGGCGGGCGAGCGACTGCATGGCCGCTTTGCGTTGGTACGTCTGCGCGGCCGCAAAGCCGAGAAGCGAGAGAACTGGCTGCTGATCAAGCAGAAGGACGAGGTGGTCGATGCCGACTGGCAGGCTGAAACCTTTGACACCAGCGTCGCTAGCAGCAGGGACATGGACGCCATCGCGCAGGCGGCGCCCGCCGGTGGCGGCCGGGCCGTAAAACGCCGGAGCCGAACAAAAACGCGCTCTGCCCCACCGCCGGCCTTCGTGGCGCCACAGCTCGCGACCCTGGTCGATGCGGCGCCGGAGGGGGAGGACTGGCTGCACGAGATCAAGTACGACGGCTATCGCCTGCTCGCGGCCGTGTCCGGCGACAGGGTGCGGCTCTACACCCGATCGGGGCGGGACTGGACCCACCGCTTCGGGTCGATCGCCGAAGCACTGAAGGCGCGCGACTGGCCGCCGGTCCTGCTCGATGGCGAGGTGGTGGTGGCCGGCACCGGCGGTCGCTCGGACTTCGGCGCCCTGCAAAAAGCCCTGAAACAAGGCAGCGGAGATCTCGTCTACTACCTTTTCGATTTGCTGCGCCACGACAAAGCGGACCTGCGCTCGCGGCCGCTGCTGGAACGCAAGGAGGCGCTGCAGAAGCTGCTCGGCCGGCGTCGCGATGCCTTGCGCTACAGCGACCATGAGCGCGGTCGCGGAGATCGGGTGGCCAGGCAGGCCTGCCGCCTGGGCCTGGAAGGCATCATCTCGAAGCGCGCGCAGGCCCCCTACCGCTCCGCACGTAACCGTGACTGGCGCAAGGTGAAGTGTGTCCGCCGCCAGGAACTGGTGATCGGCGGCTGGTCGCCTTCGACCCGCCAGCGTCCCTTCGCCTCCCTGCTGCTCGGCGCCTGGGAGGGCCCGCAATTACTCTACGCTGGCAGGGTTGGAACCGGCTTCGATGAACAGACACTGGAGCGTCTCGGAGCGGATCTGCGCAAGCGCGAACGAAAGACCTCGCCCTTCGAGGCGGTCCCGGCAGCGATTGCTCGCTCCGCCCACTGGTGTCGGCCCGACCTCGTGGCAGAAGTGGCCTATAGCGAGATGACCCACGACGGGAACCTTCGCCACGGCGTTTTCCTGGGGCTGCGCGAGGACAAACCGGCAAGGAGCGTTGTCATGGAAGCTCGCAAACCCGCAGAAAACGAAAGCAAGAACGAGAAACCTGCCGGGGTGACGCTGACCAACCCGGAGCGGGTGCTCTTCCCAGCCATGGGCACAACGAAACGCGATCTGGCCGATTATCTGGTCGCGGTCGCCCCGCGCCTGCTGCCGCAACTGGCTGGCCGACCGGTGAGTCTGGTGCGCTGCCCCCAGGGACGTGCCAAGACCTGCTTCTTCCAGAAGCACGCCGGCGAGGGCTTTCCCGAAGCCTTCGGAAGCATCTCGATCGCCGAGAAAAACGGCGCGGAGCGCGCATACGTCCTTGTCGAAAGCGAGGCGGCACTGGCGTCCTGTGCCCAGATCGGCGTGCTGGAGCTGCATGTCTGGGGCAGTCGCAAGGACGCCATCGAGAAGCCCGACCGCATCGTCTTCGACCTCGATCCCGACGAGTCCGTGTCCTTCCCCGCGGTTCGCCGGGCTGCGCGCGACCTGGCGGACATTCTGGAGGAAGCCGGCCTAGTATCCTTTCCGCTGATCACCGGCGGCAAAGGGGTGCATCTGGTCGTCCCGGTGGTGCGACGGCACAGCTGGGACACGACCTCGACCTTCGCCAAAGCCTTTGCCGAAAAGATGGCGGAACTGGACCGGAAGCGATTCGTGGCAACCATGTCGAAGGCAAAGCGCAAAGATCGGATATTCATCGACCACTTTCGCAACCGCCGCGGTGCCACGGCTATTGCCCCCTACTCGCCGCGTGCGCGCGAAGGTGCGCCTGTGGCCCTGCCGGTCACCTGGAGCGAGCTATCGAGCCTAAAACGGGCCAACGGCTTCAGTTTTAAGGAGGCCATCGAGCGCGTGAAATCCGATGATCCCTGGAAGGGCTATGCGGACCTGCGCCAGTCACTGACTGCGCAAAAGCTGCAGCGGATTGGTCTCGAACTCTAGGAACCAGCAATCCCTCCAGTTTGTGACCCACGGAACCCCATGCCTGCGACGGCGATTTCGCGACATTGAGCTACCGCCAAATGAGGAGAGCGCCATGTCGTCCATCGAGACCCCTCCACCACAGGAGCAGGAGAGCCAGCCCGGAGAAGAACGGGAAATGGTCCCGGCGCCCGCCTTCCGCCCCCGCTATCCCGGGGCGGCGAAGCTTGATGGACGGGTTGCTTTGATCTCGGGCGGGGACAGCGGCATCGGCCGCGCGGTTGCCTTGGCCATGGCCCGGGAAGGCGCGAGGGTCGCTTTCGTCTACCTCGAAGAGGATGATGATGCGCAGGATACCCTGGCCCTGCTGCGCGAAGAAGGCAGCGAGGGACGGGCGATAAAGCGGGATATCAGCTCGGAACTCTCATGCCAGGAGATTGTGGAGGAAACCCTGGCCCATTTCGGCCGGCTCGACATCCTGGTCAACAACGCCGCGGAGCAGCACGTCCGTCGCCGTTTTGAGGAGATCACTGCCGAAGAACTGGAGCGAGTCTTCGGCACAAATGTCTTCGGCTACTTCTATTTGACCAAAGCCGCCTTGCCGCATCTCGGCCGTGGCGCCTGCATCATCAACACCAGCTCCATCACGGCCTACAAGGGGCATCCCCTGCTCATCGACTACGCCGCCACCCGCGGTGCGATCGTCTCCCTCACCCGCTCCCTGTCTCAGTCCCTGCTCGACCGCGGCATACGGGTGAATGCGGTTGCGCCGGGGCCGATCTGGACACCGCTGATCCCGGCAAGCTTTGACGAAGAGATGGTCTCCGAGCACGGGGACAGCGCGCCGCTGGGGCGCGTCGGGCAGCCGAACGAAGTCGCCCCCAGCTATGTCTTCCTGGCCAGTGAGGATGCGTCCTATATGACTGGTCAGGTGCTGCATCCGAATGGCGGCACCGTGTTGAACGGCTGAGTGCGATTCCAGCGCCCTCTACTCCAGTGGCTGTGTCTGCTGTTCCTCGGGAAGACGCGCGGCGATATCGGCAATCGCTTCGCCACTGACCGGATGGCGCCAATTGCGCGATACATCCTGCAACGGCAGCACCACGAAGGCGCGTTCTTGAAGCCTCGGATGCGGCAGGCGCAGATCCGAATCGGGCGGCGAGACGATCCCCCGGTAGTCGATCAGATCGAGATCGAGAATCCGGGCCTCATTCCGCAGCCGCCGCTCGCGCCCGAACTCCGCCTCGACCTGATGGAGCACGGCCAATAGATCGGCAGGCGCGAGGGCTGGCTCCGGCTCGACCGCTGCCACACCATTGACGAACCAAGGCTGGTCGGAGCGCGGGACCGGCGCGCTGCCAAACCAGCGCGAACGACGCAGCAAGGGCACGCCCAGTTCCGCCAGTCGAAGCAAAGCAGCCTCGCAAACCGCACGTGGTTGACCATGCTCGGGATGCGGCAGATTGGAGCCTATAGCTATCAGGATCACCGACACCAAACCTTCATTATGGTCCATAAACCAAAGTATCGCTCAACTGATGTATAACCATGGCATTGCACGCACAGCACGCTCATGCCAATTTGCGGGCACCCGGCCACTGTGTCCTCTTTTTAACCGCAATGGCCCGCGCATTTCATTCCTGATGCGACACTTCAACAGCATTCTGCCGACAAGGATCCCTGTCTCATGAATTTCTACCCTGAAGAGCGCGTCGCTCTCTTCATCGATGGCGCGAATCTCCACTCGACTGCAAAAAGCCTCAATTTCGACATCGATTACAAACGGCTGTATGATCTTTTTGCCAGTCAGGCCCGCCTTCTGCGTGCTTTTTACTACACAGCCATGCTGGATGAACAGGAGTACTCACCGCTCCGCCCGCTGATCGACTGGCTCGACTACAACGGCTACTCCCTGGTCACCAAGCCAGTCAAGGAGTTCACCGACGGCACCGGTCGTCGTCGCATCAAGGGCAACATGGATATAGAGCTGGCCATCGACATGATGGAACTGGCCAACCGCCTCGACCATGTGGTGCTCTTCTCCGGCGACGGTGATTTCCGCCGCCTGATCGAAGCCGTGCAGCGGCGCGGCGTACGCGTCACGGTCATCTCCTCGATCAAGGCCCAGCCGCCCATGGTCTCAGACGACCTGCGCCGCCAAGCCGACAATTTCGTCGACCTCGTCCAGCTTCGCGAACACATCCAGCGCCAGAATGGCGAGGGTCGCCGGTCGCAGCGCCCGCTCGGTGAAGAAGTCGACGGCCCGGAGCTTGACGAAGAGCGCCAGGACTGAGCCTGTCTCGACCGGTGCATGAGCAGGCATAGTCGTCCATGACGTTCACCGTTCCCCCGCATGACTGTCCACGCTGCCCGCGGCTTGCGGGCTTTCGCGCGGACAACAGAGTGCGCTTTCCCAGCTACCACAATGCGCCGGTGGCTTCCTTCGGCCCCGAGGATGCGCGTTTGCTCATCCTCGGGCTGGCGCCGGGCCTGCACGGCGCCAATCAGACCGGCCGACCCTTCACCGGAGACTATGCCGGCGACCTGCTTTACCCGACGCTAGTGTCTGAAGGCTTCGCCAGTGGTGACTATGGGCGCCGCCCCGATGACGGACTGCAACTCAAGGATTGCCGCATCAGCAACGCTGTGCGCTGCGTTCCACCCGAGAACAAGCCGACCACAGCAGAGATCAAAGCCTGCCGCCCATTCTTCGAAGCGGAACTGGCCAACCTGAAGCAGCTTCGCATCGTGCTGGCGCTGGGGCGCATTGCACACGACCAGCTGCTGGCGACCCTCGGCTTGCGGCGCAACACTTATGCCTTCGCCCATGGCGCGCTACACCGCTTGCCGAACGGCCTCCTCTTGGCCGACAGCTACCACTGCTCACGCTATAACGTGAACACGCGTCGCCTGACGCCGGAGATGTTTCATACGGTGGTTGCGCGCTTGCGCGCAGAACTGGACGCCGCACCAAGCGACCGCTGAGGCCGCCCTGAGGCCAGAAAAACCCGCTTCAAAAGTTAGCCGCGGTCACGCAGCAGGCGAGCTTTCTGGCGCTGCCAATCGCGCTTCTTGATGTCTTCGCGGCGGTCGGCCTTACGCTTGCCCTTGGCCAGACCGAGTTCCAGTTTGGCCATGCCGCGATCATTGAAGTAGATGGCAAGGGGCACCAGGGTGTAGCCGTCACGGCGCACCAGCCCCAGCAGGCGTTCTCGCTCACGGCGGTGCACCAACAGTTTGCGCGCCCGCTTGGGTTCATGGCCGAAGCGATTGGCCGGCGCATACTCGGAGATATGCGCGTTGAGCAGATAGAGCTCGCCCTTCTGCTCCGCCGCGTAGGATTCGCCCAAAGAGGCCTTGCCTGCTCTCAGAGATTTCACCTCCGAGCCCATCAGGACAAGACCGGTCTCCAGCCGCTCCTCGATGAAGTAGTCGTGCGTCGCCCGGCGATTCTGGGCGACGACCTTTCGCCCCTGCGCCACGGCTCCGGTCCTCTTCAGTCTTGTGTTGCTGTCCCGGGCGGCTAGTTGAGCAGCCCTGCGTGAATCATCGCGTCGCGCACTCGCTTCTGGGTCTCCGGCGTAACCTGCACCAGCGGCAGCCGCAGTTCATTGCGGCAGTGGCCCAGCAGGGAGAGCGCATACTTCACCGGCTGCGGGCTGGGCTCGATGAACAGCGTGGTGTGTAGCGGCATCAGGCGATCGTTGATCTCCTGCGCGGCCGCGATGTCACCACGCTTCCAGGCCGTGTGGAACTCTGCGCACAGACGCGGGGCCACGTTGGCGGTCACGGAAATGCAGCCATGCCCGCCCTGCGCCATGTAGGGCAGAATGGTCGCGTCCTCGCCGGAGAGCTGACAGAAGTCCTTGCCGATGGCGGCCCGGGTAAGCGCGGGGCGCACCAGATCGGCGGTTGCGTCCTTCACGCCGGCGATGCGCGGCAGCTCCGCCAGCCGGGCCATGGTTTCCACGCTCATGTCGACAATGGAGCGGCCAGGAATGTTGTAGATCAGGATCGGCAGGCTGCTGGCATCGTGGATCGCCTTGAAGTGCTGGTAGAGCCCTTCCTGGTTCGGCTTGTTGTAATAGGGCGTCACCACCAATGCGGCATCGGCACCTGCTTTCTCGGCATGCTGCATGAAGTCGATGGCTTCAGCGGTGGAGTTCGAGCCGGCGCCTGCGATCACCGGTGCCCGGCCCGCGGCGGCCTCAATGCAGAGTTCGACCACGCGCTTGTGTTCATCATGACTGAGAGTCGGCGACTCACCCGTCGTACCGACCGGAACCAGGGCATCGGTGCCTTCATCGATCTGCCATTTGACGAAATCGCGAAAACCCTGCTCGTCCACGCGATTATCGACGAAGGGAGTGATCAAGGCGGTCAGGGAGCCCGTAAATAGCGGCCCGGTCATGGTATCCTAGCCTCGCATAGCTGCAGAACATTATTCTTCCCGGAAAGCGGCTGCTCGCCGGGTGAAGTGGCGCAAGATAGCGTTCGCCCTCCGTGGGAACAAGCAGCCCGAATCGCATCATAGATCGCATTCTCTTGGGGCTGCAGCACGGGCGTGGTAATCAATGGCAAGCTGGGGGCTGTATCCGGTTAAAGTAGGAGTTGGCAGCGTGTTCCGAATGGCCGTTACCACCGCGGTTTTCCTCTTGGCCCTCTTCGCCGGGCCGGCACAGATGGGCGGTGCCTCCGCCCACGCGCAGGACGGGGCGGAACTGCAGCGCCTCGACCGGTTGATGGACCTGATCGACGAGGATCGCTACGACGAAGCCGTGGCGCTCTCCCGCGACCTGAGCGACCCGGCCCTACGCGACCTCGTGCAATGGCGTCGCCTGATGCGCGAAGGAACGCGTGTCGGCTTCGGCGAACTGGCCGACTTTCTGGAAACGCATGGCCATTGGCCCAGTGCCAGCACCCTTGCCCGCTATGCCGAGGTTGCCCTGCCCGACTGGCTCGGCGCCCAGGAAACCGTCGACTGGTTCCGCCAGCATCCGCCCAAGACGGGCGATGGAGCGCTCCGCTTTGCCCGCGCCCTTGCGGGGCTTGGCCTGCGCGATGAAGCCCAGGACGTCGCCCGAAACGCCTGGCACAACCTCTCCCCCTCTTCATCGACCGAAAGCGCGCTTTTGGCCGAGTTTCCTGCAGCATTCACGGAGGCCGATCTCGCGGCGCGCGTTGAACGCCTGCTGCAGAACGGCGACCGCTCGGCCGTGGCACTGGCGCAGCGCCTGGGAGCTGATCAAGCCCAGTTGGCCGAAGCCCGACTGCGCCTGGCCACCATGCAGGGTGGTGTCGACGCCGCAATCGAGGCACTTCCCGATGGCCTGCGCAACGATCCGGGCCTGACGTACGAGCGCGCGCGTTGGCGCCTGCGCAGCAACGCCTCCGACGGTGCGCTGGATCTGCTCGACCCCGCGCCATCGGTGTCAGAGCTCACCGCGGACCACTGGTGGCGGGTAAAGCATTGGGCGGCTCGGCGCGCCCTGCGCCAGGGTCAAGCCGCCACCGCCTACCGTATCGCCAGCAGCCATGGTGCCGACTCCGGCCTCACCATGGCAGAAGGCGAGTTCCTGGCGGGCTGGATCGCACTGCGTTTCCTCAACGACCCGGAACAGGCCTACCGCCACTTCGACCGCCTCTATCACAACGTCTCCATGCCGATTTCGCTCGGGCGCGGCGCCTACTGGGCCGGCGAAGCAGCAAAGGCCATGGGGCGCGAGGATTGGGCCACGCAGTGGTATCGGGTGGCAGCCCAGTACGACACGGTGTTCTATGGTCAGATGGCCGGCCTGCACCTGGGCGCCCTGCCCGTCGGCGGTCTGGATGCTGTGGTTCAGCTCAGCGAAAGCGAGCGCCAGGCTTTCGAACAGGCGGACCTGACCCGCGTCACCCGCGCCCTCGCGGCGCTCAACCGACAGGATCTCCTGCCCTTCTTCTTCCTGGCTCTGCGTTCCAACGCAAGCTCGGCAGAGGACTATTACCTGGCGGGCCGCCTGGCACTCGACCTTGGCTATCCCGAGCAAGCGGTCCGTGTCGGGCGCATGGCCCTCACCGATGGACATCAGCTTTCCGGTCTGCTCTATCCGCCGCCACCGGTCGATCTCAGCGGTGACCCCGATGGGCCGCTTCTTCTCGGCTTGATGCGCCAGGAAAGCGCCTTCGACCGCCGCGCGGTGAGCCCGGCCGGCGCTCGGGGGCTGATGCAACTCATGCCCGGCACGGCTGAACAGGTGGCCCGGCGCATCGGCGTCAACTACAGCTTCGATCGCCTGACCACTGACCCGCAGTACAACATCCGCCTGGGGCGCGACTATCTGGAGCGCATGCTGGACCGCTATGCGGGCTTCCTGCCGCTGGCCCTGGCTGCCTACAATGCCGGGCCTGGCCGCGCCGATCAGTGGATCGTGGAATTCGGTGATCCGCGTCACCCCAGCGTCGATCCCATCGACTGGATGGAGCAGATCCCCTTTTCCGAGACACGCAATTACGTTCAGCGTGTGCTGGAATCCTACACAGTCTACCAGCGCCGTCTGCGCCCCGACGACAACCCCTTCGTCGCCTTGCCCCGGCCGACGCCGGTGGCACTGCACGAGATTGAACCCGAGCCGGCTGAAAGCAGCCTCGAGAACTGAGCGCCATGACCCCGCTGACCGGCATCCGTGCGTGCGTGTTCGATGCCTATGGCACGCTGCTCGATGTCCATGCCGCGGCAAAGCGGGAATCAGAGGCACAAGGTATGGATCTGGCCCGCCTCTCTGTCGTCTGGCGGCAGAAGCAGCTCGAGTACACCTGGCTGCGCAGCCTCATGGGCCGCTACGTCGACTTTGAGCGAATCACGGCGGATGCCCTCGACTATGCGCTCGACAGTGAAGGTCTCGTCGATCCGCAACGGCGGGAGCGGCTGCTGGCACTCTACCGCCGGCTGGATGCCTACAGCGATGCTGCAGCATGTTTACGAGACCTGCGGGACCGCGGCTTGGCGACCGCCATCCTGTCCAACGGCAGCCCTGCGATGCTGGACGCTGCCGTGGAAGCCGCCGGACTGACGCCGCTGCTCGATCAAGTGCTCTCAGTCGACGCACTGGGCGTCTACAAGCCCGATCCGCGGGTTTATCACCTGGCTGTGGAACGATTGGAAATGCCGGCGAACGCCATCCTGTTCGTCTCCGCCAACGGCTGGGATGTCGCCGGGGCGGCGGCCTTTGGCTTCCGAGTGGCTTGGCTGAACCGGACTGCTGCGCCGCCGGAGCGGCTGGACGCCCAGCCTGACCGCATCGTCGCCACGCTTGACGAGATCGGCGCGCTGCTGGGAATCCCCTGAGCACACAACAGACACAACGAAACCAGGAGCATAGGTGAATGACGGGAGATGAGTTGCCTCGTTACGAGGACGTGGAGGCAGCAGCGGAGCGGCTTCGTGGCCAGGCGGTTCTTACCCCCCTGCTCGAGTCCGATGAACTGAACCGCCGCACCGGCGGGCGCATACTCATCAAGCCTGAGGTGCTGCAGCGCACCGGCTCCTTCAAGTTCCGTGGCGCCTTCAACCGGATCAGCCGCATACCCAAGGGTGAGCACTCCAAGGGTGTCGTTGCCTATTCCTCCGGCAACCACGCCCAGGGCGTGGCAGCCGCCGCCGCACGGTTGGGCTTGCCGGCCACCATCGTGATGCCGGCCGACGCGCCCGCAATCAAGCTGGTAAACACCCGCGCCCTGGGTGCCACGGTGCTCACCTACGATCGCTATCGCGACGTGCGCGAAGAGGTCGCGGCCGAGGTCCAGGCCACCACCGGCGCCACGCTGGTGCGCCCCTACGACGACCGCCACGTAATCGCCGGGCAGGGCACGGTCGGCCTGGAGATCGTGCAGCAGGCCCGCGAACTTTCGCTCACGCCTGACGCCATTCTCGCCTGTTGCGGCGGCGGCGGCCTGACTGCCGGGATCGCGCTCGCGGCCAAAGCCCTGTCTCCCGAGACCGCGGTCTACACCGTTGAGCCTGAGGGCTTCGACGACACCGCGCGCTCCCTGGCTGCCGGTATGCGTCAGGAAAACAGTGCTGACGCCCGTTCGATCTGCGACGCTCTTCTGGCACCCACCCCCGGCGAACTCACCTTTGCGATCAATCAGACGTGCACCGCGGGTGGTGTGGCGGTGAGCGATGCAGCCGTCCGGCGAGCCATGGCCTTCGCCGCCCGGCGGCTCAAGCTGGTGGTGGAGCCCGGCGGTGCCGTCTGCCTCGCCGCCCTGCTCTCCGGGCGCTTCGATGCCAAGGGCAAGGTGATCGCCATCACCTTGTCCGGCGGCAATGTCGACGATGCCCTGCTGGCCGAAGTCCTAGGCGAAAACGAAGACTGAAGCCGGCGCCGCCGTAAGCTGCGCCCCGCCCGGCGTTGTCAGTGGGCGGCGCGCTTGCTATTGCTCCCCACCTTCCCCGAATTTTGGACTGTCCATGCGCTCGGTCATCGAAACCCTCATTCGCGAAGCGACCCTGCTCTGCTGCTTCTTTCTCCCTCCGGAGCGGCGCATCGCGCTTGAGCGGCGCATTCGCGGCCGTTTCGAGTGGCAGAAGCTGCGCGGCTGCGACGTCGTTGTCGTTTCTTTCGGCAAGAGCGGGCGCACTTGGCTGCGGGTGATGATGTCGAGGCTCTATCAATTGCGCCACGGCCTGCCCGATCAGATGCTGCTGCAGTACGACAACATGCACCGACGCAACAGCGCGGTGCCCAAGGTTCACTATAGCCACGACAACTACCTAAAGGACTACACCGGCCACGACGCCGACAAGTCCGACTATCGCGACACCCCCGTGGTACTCCTCGCGCGTCACCCGGCCGACACCGCCGTGTCGCAGTACTTCCAGTGGAAGTACCGGATGCGCAGCCGGAAAAAGAAAATCAACGACTATCCGGACGAAAATGCGGACATCTCGATCTACGATTTTGTCATGCAGAGCGATGCCGGACTGCCGAAGATCGTCGACTTCATGAACCTCTGGGCCCGCGAGGCCCCCAAGCTGCAAGCCCTGCTTCTGGTGCGCTATGAGGACATGCGCGCCGATCCTGGCGAGGCGCTGGTCCGCGTCATGGAGTTCATCGGCACGCCGGCAACAGCGGAGGAGATCCAGGAGGCGGTTGACTTCGCCTCTGTCGAGAACATGCGCAAGATGGAAAGCCAGCGGACCTTTTGGCTCTCCGGCAGCCGCATGACCACCAAAGACACCAGCAACCCGAACGCCTACAAGGTGCGCCGGGCCAAGGTCGGCGGCTGGCGCGACTATTTCGAACCGGAAGAGATCGAGGCTGTGGAACGCTACCTCACGGAAAATCTTGACCCCTTCTTCGGTTACGCCGGGCCTCCCGTTAGGCCTTCCACCGTGGCGGAGACCGAGACCACAGCCGAAGCGAAACCCTGACATAAACGTGGCCTCCCAACGGACTTCTTCCGCGAAGAGCCTGCCTTTGACCGCCCGGGTGCTTGGTGTAGACTGCCGCGCCTTTTGACAGTTTGTGCCGCGTTGCCGGCCGCCTTCGAGCGAGTAACCTGATGAGTGAATCTTCCCTGCTGATGTCCGGCAAACGTGGCTTGATCATGGGGGTGGCGAACGACCGCTCGATCGCCTGGGGCATTGCCAAGGCCCTGCATGAGCAAGGAGCACAACTGGCCTTCACCTATCAGGGAGACGCATTGGCCAAGCGCGTGCGTCCACTGGCCGAATCGGTCGACAGCAACCTCGTCTTGCCCTGCGATGTGACCGACGAGGACTCCATCGACGCCGTCTTCGAATCTCTGGGCAAATCCTGGGATGGCCTCGATTTCGTGGTCCATGCCATCGCCTACGCCGACAAGGACCAGCTCAAGGGGCGCTACCTCGCCACAACCCGCGACAACTTCGTACGCAGCCTGGACATCTCCTGCTACTCCTTCACGGCGGTAGCGCAACGCGCCGTGCCGATGATGCGCGAAGGCGGCAGCCTCCTCACCCTCACCTACTATGGGGCCGAGCGCGTGATGCCGCACTACAACGTCATGGGCGTGGCCAAGGCCGCCCTGGAGGCGAGCGTGCGCTATCTGGCTGCCGATCTCGGCGCCGAGGGCATCCGGGTCAACGCCTTGTCTGCCGGTCCGATCAAGACGCTCGCGGCTTCGGGAATTGGCGACTTCCGCTACATTCTCAAGTGGAACGAGTACAACTCTCCGCTGCGGCGGAACGTCTCGCTGGACCAAGTGGGCGGCTCGGCGCTCTATCTGCTTTCCGACCTCTCCTCCGGCGTTACCGGCGAAGTACACCATGTGGACTCCGGCTATCACACCGTCGGCATGATGGAGGTCGACGCAGCGCCGCAGATCCGCGATCTGCTCGAAGGCTTCAAGTCGCAAGGCTGATAGCATGCCCGGCAATTCCTTCGGCGAGGCTTTTCGCTTCACCACCTGGGGCGAAAGCCACGGCCCGGCCATCGGCTGTGTCATCGACGGTGTGCCGCCGCTCATCTCCCTAAGCGAGAGCGATATCCAGCCCTGGCTCGACAAACGCCGTCCCGGACAGTCGCGCTACACCACCCAGCGGCGCGAACCGGATCGGGTGGAAATTCTCTCCGGCGTTTTTGAGGGCCGCACCACTGGCACACCCATCGCGCTGGTCATCCGCAACGAGGATCAGCGCTCCAAGGACTACGGCGAGATCGCGTCCAAGTTCCGGCCGGGCCACGCCGATTTCACCTACTTCCGCAAGTACGGCATCCGCGACTACCGCGGCGGCGGGCGCTCCAGCGCACGCGAAACCGCCATGCGCGTGGCCGCCGGCGGCGTTGCGCGCAAGGTGATTGAGCAACTGCTTGGCGCGGGAAGGGTTTCGCTCCGCGGTGCGCTGGTGGAGATGGGCGGTCGTGCGGTGGAACGGGCTCGCTGGGATTGGGACGAGGTGAACCGCAACCTCTTCTTTGCGCCTGACGCCGAAGCCGCAGCGCAGTGGGCGGAAGACCTGGACAAGGCGCGCAAGTCCGGCACGTCCCTTGGGGCGATTGTCGAGGTGGTGGCCGAAGGCGTGCCGGCCGGACTGGGCGAACCGGTCTATGACAAGCTGGACGCCGATTTGGCGAAAGCGATGATGTCGATCAACGCCGTCAAGGGCGTGGAGATCGGCGCCGGCTTCGAGGCTGCCCGTCTCGACGGTGAGGCCAATGCCGACGAGATGCGTATGGCCGGCAACCAGGTTTCCTTCCTGTCGAACAACGCCGGCGGGGTGCTGGGCGGCCTTTCCAGCGGACAGGACATCGTTGTGCGTTTCGCCGTCAAGCCGACCTCCTCCATCCTGACGCCACGGCGCACCGTCGATCGCTTCAACCGGGAGACTGAGATCGTCACCCGCGGCCGCCATGATCCCTGCGTCGGCATCCGGGCTGTGCCTGTGGGCGAAGCCATGATGGCGCTGGTCCTGGCCGACCACCTGCTGCGCCACCGGGGCCAGGTGGGGCATCTTCCGGAATGAAACCGGCGGCCAAAGCACCGCATCGCTTCCGGCCGGCTCAGCCGGGCGACGTGCCGCTGCTCGCGACGCTGCTCACTGAAACCTTTGCCTTCTACGGCGAAGAACCACCCTGCCCGCGTACCGAGTTGGAAAGCCGCCTGGCCCGTCATCTGGGCGCAGATCCGGGTTTCGAGGCGCTGCTGGTCGAAACGACTGACGACGAGATACTGGGCTATGCGCTCTATGCTCCGGTGTTCTGGACCAGCGATTGTGCCATGGGCCTGTTCCTGAAGGAAATCTACCTGCGGCCGCGCGCCCGCGGGGCGGGCCTCGGCCGCGCCCTCATGGCCGAACTCGCCCGTACGGCGAACGCGCGGGGCTGGACCAAGCTGGTCTGGACCGTCGACCGGCCGAACCGCAGCGCGCGCCGCTTCTACGACAGCCTTCCCGGCGCGCGGCAGTTGGACAAGCTCGTCTATCTCCAGGCCGGTGAGGCGCTGAAGCGCCTCTCGGCCAAGGACATCTGAGCACAACAGCTCCTGGACCTCAGTCCGCGTTACCGGGGCGCACAGAGACTACGGTCAACTGCCGCTCGCTGCCGTCGCGGGTTTCCCAGTCGATGCACTGCCCTTCGGACAGGCCGATAAGCGCCGTGCCAATCGGCGTAAGCACCGAAATGCGCCGGCGGCTGATATCGGCCTCCCCCGGCAAGACGAGCTGCACCGTCTGAGTGCGACCATTGGTTTCGTCGCGATAGGTGACCTCGGAACCCAGGGTGATAACGCTCGGCGGAATGGATTCTGCCGGCCGCACCTCGGCGCGCTCGAGTTCATCCAGCAAACGCTGCGCCACGTCTTCGCTGTGCTCCAAAGCTCCAACGGCGAGACTTTCGAGGCGCTCGTATTGACCGGCATCGATGATGACTGTTGGCGCGCTTTCAGGCGCCGATTCGACAGGTAACTGGCTCATTGTGCCGCTCCTTCTAGTGTATGGTTGAGACTGGCCTCCGGCTGCCACGTTACCTGTTCAAGGATGACGGGCCAGAAGGAGGAGTCGCGCATGCAGACCTGCGCTTGGTCGCCGGCGCTCATGCCCAGCAATGTGATGCCCAGGGGCGTGTAAAGCCCCAGCGTCAGACCCGGGGCCCCGTGGCGCGTATCAAAAGCGAGAACGCGGGCCTCGGCCGCCCGCCCCTCAAGCCGGAAGACGACCCGGCTGTTGAGCGTCGCAACACTTGCCGGCATGTCCTGCGGCAAAATAACCCGCGCCGCCGCCAGTTTCTGCCGAAGCAGGAAACTGACAAGCGGATCGCCATGCTCGGCGGTTTCTGCCAACTCCTGCAGCACGGCGTAGTCACCGGCCGTGAGCAGGCAACGGCCTGCAGCCGCTTTCACCTGGACCAGGTGTTGCGCGGTCGGAACGAAACTTCCGGTCCGGGGCTCAGGGACCGCTGTGGGAACCTGCGGCGCCTGGGAGGCGCCACAGGCGACGCAATGGGATGATGACGCAGCCATAAGGCACTCCACCCGGAGGATTTCGCACTATCCTCTGTTCGCGTGATTGAACGGATTCTGGAGGCCCCGGGCGGGGAAGCTTTACGAAAGCACAATCCACGCCCGGGGCAAATCGCCCGAGCGCAATGTTCCTGCGTGATGCAAGAAGCGGGGGTATGTCGCAAAGCGTCTCATGCCAGCATGATGCGCCGGACTTGGATGGCTGTCAAATAGCCTTCGGCGTGCCGCATCCCGGCTGACCCGCGATCCGGGAACCTATCGACACTGCCGGCGTTAATCTCCTGCTAAGGGGCAGATGCTTGCCTTGAGCAACGCTTCGCCCATAATCGAAAGGAGAGTGTATCTTGTCCATGCCGCTCAATCATCGTCTTGCTACCGCAACCCTTTTCGCAGCCTTGCTCTTTGGCGCCAGCGCCTGCAACACCATGCAGGGCATGGGCGAAGACATCGAATCAGGTGGCGAAGGCCTGCAGCACGAGGCTGAGGAAACCCAGGACGAGTTGTGATCGCTGCGTTAGGGTGACCAAACCTGACCTCCGGCCCCGACCGTCCCGCGCGCTTCTCCTTCTTTGGAGGCCGGGGCGGATCGGTGCAACTTTGCCTTCACAGGGGCCGGAAGCTGTGTTAGGTAAGTGCCACTTGCCCGCCTCTTAAGGTGGGTTTTCCTGCATGCATTCAAGAGCTGGAGGTCTAGGCCACCGTGCAAGTCCACGTTCGCGACAACAATGTCGATCAAGCGCTGCGCGCGCTTAAAAAGAAGCTGCAGCGGGAGGGTGTCTTCCGCGAGATGAAGCTGCGCCGCCACTTCGAGAAGCCGTCTGAGCGCAAAAAGCGCGAGCAGGCTGAGGCTGTGCGCCGCTATCGCAAGCTTCTGCGCAAGCGTATGGAACGCGAGGGCTTCTGAGTGTCCGATCGGCGATCCCCCTGGATCGCCCGGCATCCGACCCCGGCTTGATTCCAGGGTAAGACGCGGCCACCACGGCCGCGTTTTCTCTTTGCAGTACATTATCGGCAAGCGTGCGACACCGTGCACCCGGTGCTGGCAAACGCGCTCAAGCGGAGCAGTGGAATCCCGCAAGCAGCCCGGAGCGCACAGCCCCGGGCCAGCCAGTTCTCAAGTTTGCGAGCGGGCTACTGCGCCGTCCAGGCGCCATCCACCGGCAGGCTCGCGCCGCTCATTTGATCGGCATTAGGCCCGCAGAGGAAGAGGGTGAGGCCGGCCAGCTGCTCTGGCGTGACGAACTGGCTCGCCGGCATCTTTTCGCTCACGAGGCGGGTTTTGGCGGTTTCCTGATCCAGCCCTTCCTGCTCGGCCAGCGCGTCGACCTGCTTCTGGACCAGCGCTGTGAGCACCCAGCCCGGGCAAAGGGCATTGCAGGTCACGCCGCTGCCGGCCGCGTCCAGCGCCGTCGCCTTGGTCAGGCCGACAATCCCATGCTTGGCCGCTACATAGGCCGACTTGTGCTTGGAGGCCACCAGGCCGTGCACCGAGGCAACGTTGATGATCCGCCCCCAACCGGCCTCACGCATCGACGGCAGCGCCAGGCGCGTGGTGTGGAAGGCTGAGGAGAGGTTGACCGCGATGATCGCGTCCCAACGCTCCGGCGGAAAATCAGCGATGTCCGACACGTGCTGAATGCCGGCATTGTTGATCAGGATGTCGATA
Source organism: Aquibaculum arenosum (assembly GCF_029222965.1). Lineage (GTDB taxonomy): Bacteria > Pseudomonadota > Alphaproteobacteria > Kiloniellales > DSM-21159 > Aquibaculum > Aquibaculum arenosum. The sequence continues at coordinate 420,684 of NZ_JARHUD010000002.1, forward strand.
GGGCCGTGGGTGTCTGCCGCGGCGGCCATCATCGCCTCGATTTCCGCCGGCTTCGACATGTCTGCGGCATGATAGCTGGCCTTCACTTGGAACTGCGTTTCCAGGCTTTCGCGCTGCGCCTCGATCTCTGCAGCATCGCCGAAGCCGTTGAGCGCCACGTTCGCCCCGGCTGCAGCCAGAGTCTCGGCCATGGCCTTGCCAATGCCACTGGTCGACCCGGTGATCAGGGCCGTCTTGCCTGCCAACATCATGGTTTCTCTTCCTCCCTAGACTCTGCTTCGTCAGGTTCACTCACGTTTGGCGCCGCGCGTTCCAGGACGGCGACGAAAAAGCCGTCGGTGCCATGCTGCGCCGGAGTCAGCCGCAACATCGGCCCTTCGCAGGGCGGCGCGCCCTCCATCGAATCATCCCAGAGCTCGGCCAAGGGCAACAGGCGAAAATCTTCGCGGGTGGCAATGAAGCGTTCCACCTGCTCCTCGTTCTCCTCACGCAGGAGCGAGCAGGTGGCATAGGTCAGGCGGCCGCCGGGGCGTACCAAGCGGGCGGCGCTTTCCAGGATCGAGGCCTGCAGAGCCAGCAGTTCATCGAGTCCCGTTTCATCAAACCGCCAGCGCGCCTCGGGATTGCGCCGCCAAGTGCCGCTGCCGCTGCAAGGGGCATCCACCAGCACACGGTCGAAGCTGCCCTTGTGGCGCTTTACCCAAGGATCCCGCTCGCTGCTCAGCGGCCGCCGGGTGGCGTTGTGCACACCCGAGCGGCGCAGGCGCAGGGCAGAGCGCTCCAGACGTTTCTCCAGAACGTCGCAGGCGACGAGTTGGCCGCGATTGTCCATTTCACCGGCCAGCGCGAGGGTCTTGCCGCCGGCACCGGCACAGAAATCGCACACCCGCATGCCCGGCCTGGCACCGGTCAGCAATGCCACAAGCTGCGAGCCTTCGTCCTGCACCTCCACGAAGCCGTCACGAAAAGCCCGCGTGGCCGCCACCGGTCGACGCCCGTCTGCCCGCAGTGCCAGGGGCGACCACTGCCCCGGCCAGGTCGAAATGCCCTCCTCAGCCAACGCGTTCCGCGCCGCCTCGCGCGTGGCCTTGAGGCGATTGACCCGCAGGTCGACCTCGGCCGGTGCGCGCATGGCACGCAACTCCGCCTCAGCCTGCGGCCCCAGCGCCGCCTCGAAGCGCGGCAGCAGCCACTCGGGCACCTCCAGCGCCACCGAAGGGGGCTGCTCGGCATGTTCGAGCGGCTGTCCGGCGAGACGGGCAATCCAGTCCGCCTCCGCAGCATCCGACGACGGCGGCCCATAGCGATCACCGCCGTCCAGCAGGCGCAGCAGCTCCTCTGCGCTCGTGCCCTGTTCGAGCAAGGCGAAGGCCAGCACGCGCGCACGCGCGCCGTCCGGAACGTAGAGTCGCTCAAGCCACCAGCCCAGCCGCGCCTGCGCCCGCAGGCAGCCCCAGACCAGTTCGGACACCGCTCGGCGGTCCTTGGAACCGATGTAGCGACGCTGCTTGAACCAGGCCGAGGCAACCCGATCGGCCGGCTTTGGCGCCGCCTCGCCAATGGCCTCCAGCAGCGTGATTGCAGCCTGCAGGCGTGCGGCTGGCGTCATCCCTTATGCTGATAGTTCGGCGCTTCGCGCGTCACCAGAACGTCGTGGACATGGCTTTCGCGCAGGCCCGCGTTGGTGATCTTCACGAAGCGGCAGTTGCGCTGCATGTCGGGGATCGTGGCGTTGCCGGTATAGCCCATGGCGGCGCGCAGGCCGCCGACGAGCTGATGCACCACACCGCCCACCGGCCCCTTGTAGGGCACCTGGCCCTCCACGCCCTCGGGCACGAGCTTGAGCTGATCGGCCACCTCCTGCTGGAAGTAGCGGTCGGCTGAGCCGCGGGCCATGGCGCCGAGCGAGCCCATGCCGCGATAGGCCTTGTAGGAGCGGCCCTGGTAGAGAAAGACCTCGCCCGGGCTCTCGTCCGTCCCGGCAAGCAAAGAGCCCACCATGGCGCAGTCGGCACCCGCGGCAATCGCCTTGGCCAGATCGCCGGAGAACTTGATGCCGCCGTCGGCAATGACCGGGGTGTCCAGTTCGCGGCAGGCGGCAACCGTGTCCAGCAAGGCCGTGAGCTGCGGCACACCGACACCCGCCACCACACGCGTGGTACAGATGGAGCCCGGCCCGATGCCCACTTTCACCGCATCGGCGCCGGCGTCGATCAAGGCCTTTGCACCCTCCGCGGTGGCCACGTTGCCGGCCACCACCTGCACCTCCTGGGACAGCCGCTTGACCCGCTCGACCGCCTGCATCACGCCCTGTGAATGACCGTGGGCGGTGTCCACCACCAGCACGTCGACCTCGGCGGCCAGCAGGGCCTCGGCCCGACGCAGCCCGTCGTCGCCCACACCCACGGCAGCCGCAACGCGCAACCGGCCATGAGGGTCCTTGCAGGCGTTGGGGTAGGCCTGGGCCTTCTCGATGTCCTTCACCGTAACCAGGCCGGTGCAGCGATAGTCGCCGTCCACCACCAGCAGCTTCTCGATGCGATGCTGATGCAGCAGGCGCTTGGCCTCGTCCCGGCTGACCCCGTCGGCGACGGTCACCAGCTTCTCATGGGTCATCAGCTCCTGCACCGGCTGATTGGGGTCCGTGGCAAAGCGGACGTCGCGGTTGGTCAAGATACCGACCAGCTTGCCGCTGTTGCGCTGCACCACCGGAATGCCGGAGATGCGGTTCATCTCCATCAGTGCCAGGGCGTTGGACAAGGGCTCGTCTGGATAGATGGTGACCGGATTGACCACCATGCCGCTTTCGAACTTCTTGACCTTGCGGACCTCGTCCGCCTGCTCATCGGGCTTCAGGTTCTTGTGCACCACGCCCATCCCGCCGGCCTGGGCCATAGCAATCGCCAAGCGCCCCTCCGTCACGGTATCCATAGCGGAGGACAGCAGCGGGATGCCGAGCTGAATACTGCGGGTGAGTCGGGTACGGGTATCGGCGGCGGCTGGCAGCACGGCGGAAGCGGCCGGCTGCAACAGCACGTCGTCGAAGGTCAAAGCTTCACGGATTTCCATGCCAAAAGCCCTCGGACGGCGGGGAATTGGCGGCGCATCCTACACCAGGAGGAAGACCGCTCAAGGACACTCTGCGCGGCAGACCGCATGCCGGTCATGCACCGGCCTCGTCCCGGCTATCATCCGCACTTTCAACCCGGCTGCCCTGCCCCGACGGGGGCCGATAGCCGGTCGCGACCACAAACAGCTCCGGCGACTCCGCGCGACTCGACGGCGGCTTGATGTGGCGCACCTTGGCGAAGCACCGCTTCAGGCGATCCAGCAGCTCCTTTTCGCTGCCGCCCTGCCAGACCTTGGCCACGAAGCCGCCGCCGGGAGCCAGCACCTCTTCGGCAAAATCCAGCGCTGCCTCGGCCAGCCCCATGATGCGCAGATGGTCGGTCGACGAGTGTCCAGAGGTCGGCGGTGCCATATCAGAGAGCACCAGATCAGCCGGACCACCCAGCCGCGCGCGCAGTTGATCGGGCGCCGTGTCATCCAGGAAGTCGAGCTGCATCAGATCAACGCCGGGGAGAGGATCGACAGGCAGCAGGTCGATTCCCACCACCTTGCCTTTGGCGCCGACTCTGCGCGCGGCCACTTGGCTCCAACCGCCGGGCGCCGCGCCCAAATCCACCACCCGCTGGCCCGGCTTAAGCAGCTTCACCTTCTCGTCGATCTGCAGCAGCTTGAAAGCAGCGCGGGAGCGATAGCCCTGTGCCTTGGCTTCGGCCACCCAGGGGTCGTTGAGCTGGCGCTCGAGCCAGCGCACCGAGGAGGCGCGCCGCCCCTTTGCGGTTTGCACACGCTGGCGCAACTGGCGTTGGCCGCGCCCGGATTTGCCGGCCGATCTGCCGCTCATGCCGCCCCTGCCCTGCTGAGGTCTTCGTGAATCATGCGCGTGAGCATGCCCTCGCGCAGCCCCCGGTCCGCCACGCGCAAACGCGTGAGTGGCCAGAGCTCGAGAACGGCCTCGACGATGGCACAACCGGCTACCACGAGATCCGCACGCTGAATGCCGATGCAGGGATGCGCCGCGCGGGCCGGAAAGTCCAGCTCGCGTACAAGCCGGCTGGTGCGCAAGACCGTCTCCCGGCTCAGGTGCAATCCATCAACCCGGTCACGCTGATAGCGCGGCAGGTCGAGGTGCACCCCGGCCAGGGTGGTCACCGTGCCCGAAGTGCCCACGAGTTGCAGCGCGCCAGCCTGCGCCAGGGCGAGCAGTTCGCCTTTTGGATCAAAGCTATGCAGCGCCTCCGTAACCTGGACTATCATCCGGCGGTACACCAGTTCAGAGACATCGCGCCCGCCGTGCCGCTCGGCCAGTGTGACCACGCCGAAGGGCAGCGAGAGCGACCGGCGCAGGCGCCCAATGGCCTCCCCCTGATCGCGCTCAAGCCAGCAGACCTCGGTGGAGCCCCCACCTATGTCGAGCACCAGGACATGGGGCCGCTCCGGCTCGAACAGCGGCGCACAGCCGTGATAGGCCAGCTCCGCCTCCTCGGCGGTGCTGATCACCTCCAGGTCCAGTCCGGTCTCCTGACGCACGCGCTCGAGAAAGACCGTGCCATTCGCGGCCCGGCGGCAGGCTTCCGTGGCAATGGCCCGCAAGCGTTCGACGCGGCGGTAGCGCAGCTTGCGCGTGCAGACCGCAAGCGCCGCCACAGTGCGATCCATCGCCGCTTCGCTCAGCCGGCCGCTGGTCTCCAGCCCCTCCCCCAGGCGGACGATGCGCGAAAAGGCATCGACCACGCGGAAGGAGTCCCCGGCGCGGCGCGCCACCAGCAAACGGCAGTTGTTGGTGCCGAGATCGAGCGCGGCATAGACAGAGGGCACGCGCTGGCCCGCTCGTGCCGCAGCGGAGGCGCCGGCAAGCGCGCTGTGCCCAGCCGTGCCAGGGCCCTCTCGCCTCTCGCCCTGCTGCGCAACGGCTGTTTCTGCCAGGTCGGAATCATCCATAACACCATTCTACGGATCGCAGCCCGTCGTGACCAGATGCCCATCAGCCCCGCTTGTGCGTGACGCACCATCATTGACGCTCTTCTCTGCGAGGAAGGGGGTTGAAACGCCCCGGTCACCTGGACTAGATACTGCCCAGCAACGGCGGCGGCGCTCCGGCGGAGGTCTGCGGCCAACGTTGGGGGATAGTTTAATGGTAGAACGGCGGACTCTGACTCCGCTAGTCCTGGTTCGAGTCCAGGTCCCCCAGCCAAACAAAAGTAGCGCCTCAGGCCCCGTCAGGGGCCTTTTTCATTTCACGACCCGCCACTCTCGCAAGCTTTGGGCCGCAGCGGACTGATTCCCCGATTGCGACGGCGGCAACTTCCTGCCTATCGTCACGAGACAAGCGCGTGCAGACGACGCGTAAGAGGCAGGTCGCGCCTGATTGGTAGCACTCGCACCAGCCGTCGCGCGCACCGCCAACCAGGGAGGGGATGGAATGAGACGAGTCTATCAGCTGGGGCTGAGTGCCCTGCCGCTGCTGCTGCTCGCCGGCGGCTGCGTCGGCGCCGCCACGGAAGGGGCCAACATCGCCAAGGACAAGGCGGTATTGGCTTCGAACATCGACGACGCCCGGGCTGGCGATGCTGAGGCGCAGTACAAGGTCGGCGATGCGCTTTGCTGCTCGGTAAACGAAGGCCACGGCTTCTACGATACGCCCGAGTCGGTTGGCTGGCTGTGCAAAGCGGCGGGGCAGGATTATGCGCCCGCCGCGCACATGCTGGGCGAGATCTATGCGGGTGACGTGGTCTCCGGCGTGCGGGTGCTGCGCCGCGTGGCGCAACGCCTGGCCGGCAGCAGCACCAACCTGCCGGTGGCTTACGCTTGGCTGCGCCGCGCCGAGGCCGGTGGGGAAACCGAGGCCGGCGAGACGGCCGACCAACTCTGGACCAACCTCTCGCGCAGCCAGCGCTATGAGGCCGAAGCCATGGCCGAAGGCCACCAAAGCCTGCCCTGCACCTGGGACGAGGTCATCGCCAGCGGGTGACGGAACGGGCGCGCGTCGGGGCCAACTCCCACCTCACTCAAGCAGCAGACGGATCGGGACTTTCACTCAGTCGGGAAAGATCCCGGGTGAGGTCGGCGCGCCGTCATCGTATTTGGAGAGGTACTCGAGAATCAGCGGCCGGTTGTCGATGAAGCCCTTGTAGGTCGCCAACTCCTCCGGCAGGTCCCGGATCACCCGGTGCAGCCGACGGCCCCACTTGGGAACGGTGACCAGGTCCTGCAGGCTGATCAGGTAGCAGCGGATCGGGAAGAGCAGGCCGTTCGAGCGCGGCAGGCGGTAGAAGGTCTGCAGTTCGACCCGGAGATGCAGCTTCTGCCCGATGTTCTCAGGCGTCAGCTCGCCGCGCATCACGCCCCACTTGTGGTAGTTCTCCGGGCTGGTGTCCAGCAGCGGGTTGACCGTCATGGTCCAGTTCAGCCGGCGTGCCGGCTCGCCCTGGCGGATGTTCAGCAGATACTGCAACGCCCGCTGAAAGATGCCCATCTCGTGCGCCTTCGGCACCGGGGCATGCCACTCGAAAAAGTTCATCCCGATGTCGAAATCCAGACTCCAGTCCGCCTGGGTGGTGACCATCCCGGCGTCCATCCAGAGGTTGTCATCCCGCTGATCGAGGACCGCGAAGTCGCCCTGGGCCTGGCGGGTGATGTACTCCAGCGGCCCATAGGGCAGCGTGGTCTCGTCCAGGAAGGTGAAGCTCTGGTCGATGCCCAGCGGCCGATTGATCCAGCGCCAGGTGTCGCCGTCCCGGTGCAGCTCGAAGTGCTCGGGGTAATCGGCCGCCTTGGAGGTCATGATGAGCTCCAGAACGTCCCATCCCGCCAAAGTCATGTGCGGCAGCGACTGGCAGCGTAGCGGATCCTCCGCCAGCACCAGCGCGCGGTCGCGCATCTCCGAGACATAGTGCTCGTCCACATCGAAGGCTGCCTCGAACACGCTTCCCGCTTGCACGGGGACGTGGCGCTCCATGTTGACCGAGTACATGTAGCTGTCTTTGTCGAAGGGGAAGGGAAAGCGCTGAATTGCCCAGTCCGAGTTGGAATAGGTGAAGTCGTCGCGGAAGCTCTCTTCCTTGAAAACAATGGTCATCGCATCCTCCCTCAGCGATCGAGAACGAGGGTCCTGCCCTCGAAGCGGGAGACACAGGGCATGATCCGCTCCCCGCTGGCCCGCTGCTCCTCGGTCAGCCAATGATCGTTATGTATGAGTGTCCCCTCGTGCTCGAGCACCCGGGTTTCGCACTGTCCGCAAGCTCCACCGCGGCAGAGATAAGGCGCGTCGACCCCTGCTTCCTCGATGGCTTCGAGCAGGGACTGGTGCTCGTCCACGGTGACGCTCTTGTTCGAGGCCGCCAGCCTCACCTCGAAAGGCTTGCCCGACGGCGGCGCCAGGAACTCTTCGGAATGCACCGCCTCGCGCGGCCAGCCGAGCTGCGTGGCCGTCTCCAGCACCCAGTTCATGAGGCCTTTGGGGCCGCAGACATAGAGGTGCGTGCCCAGTGGCTGCCCATCGAGCAGGGCTTCGAGATCGATCTTCTGTCCCTGCTCATCGAAATAGGTGCGCACCCGCCCTGGATGGGCCGCAAGCAGCGTGTCCGCATAGGCGGCAAGATCCGGTGAGCGCGCGGCGTAGTGCAGCTCGAAGCGGCCGCCCATCATCGAAAGCTGCCGGATCTGGGCCATGAAGGGCGTGATGCCGATGCCGCCCGCGATCATCAGGTGCTTGCGCGCGCGCAGGTCGAGCGCGAAGAGGTTCACTGGCGCGCTGATGGTCATTTCCATGCCCGGTTTGACCTGGCGGTGCATGAAGAGCGAGCCGCCGCGACCCGCATCGTCACGGCGCACGGAAATGCTGTAGGCGCGCGTGTCCGCCGGGTCGCTCATCAGGGAATAGGGATTGAGCCGACGCTTACCCTCATCGTGCATCTCGACTACGGTGTGCGCGCCCCCGGAAAAGCGCGGCAGTTCACCGCCGTCACTGCGCACGAAGCTGAAGCGCGTGATCAGATCGTTGACGGGTGTGACCTCGAAAACGGTCACCTGGAAATTGGCACCTCCACTCATGGGAAACGCTCCACTGGCTCGGGAATATCGCCTGGGTTCTCCGCATCGACGCACACGCCTTGAAAGGCCGCCATACGGCGCGAGTAGTGATCCCGCACGAAGAGATGGAGCCCGCAGTGCGAGCACTGGAAGGGGTCCATGGTGACGTCTTCCGTGATCCCCTTGCAGTGCACGCACTGTACGCGGCGGCAGAGTGAGCCGCGGTGCTCGGTCTGAATGGCGGTATGCGGAATGCCTTGGTTGGTGGCCTCAAGCATCGCCTGACCCATAAGGCCTTCGGTGCCACTGAGGTAGAGCTGCAGGCCCATATGAGCGCTGGACAGGACCCTATGCAGCCGCGGCACGACAGCCGAGTAGGAGGGCGCGATGTGCAACTGCGCCGGCTTCAAGCTTTCAAGCCTGGCGACCAGGGACTGTCCGGTCTCTTTCGGAATGAAGATGATGTGGGCCTTGTCGAAGAAACCCTCGGGGGCCGCGCGTGCCATGTCCAGGATGGCCTCGCCGCCTTCCGCGTCGGCCACGAAGAGATGCTGGGACCCGGAACGGGGCTCGAGCTCACCATAAACCGGCCGACTGAGAATGGTGGGCTGGATGGGCGAGTGCGACATGCGTCGGGCGCCTCCTTGTTTTTATGCTGGCTTGGAGAAGAAACGGAAAAGGGCGCAGACCAACGGCCTGCGCCCCTCGCCGGGTCAGTCCCTGACCGTGCGGCGCTTCTTCTCAGGGTCGTGGAACGGCAGAGGATGCGCGATACAGGCGATCTCACCGGTGGCGTTCTTCACGGTGAGGGGCGTGCCCTGTACCGCACAATCCACGGGCATGCGCGCGATCCCGACGTTGTGCTTGTTGAGCGGGGAGTACATGCCGATGGTCACGACACCCACCTGCTTGCCGTCCTTCAAGAGCGGTGCGCCCTCTTCGGCCGGCTCGGTGCCTTCCAGCTTCACGCCGTAGATCTTGAAGCGCTCCTTGCCCTTCAGGCGGTAGTGCTCCTCGGCGCCGCGGAAGCCGGTCTTGCCCGGCGACACGGTGAAGTCGAGGCCCAGCTCCCACAGGGTGTCGCCGCCCGGCTCGTCCTCGAAGGGATAGGTCTCGGAGTTGTCGTAGGGATAGAACAGCAGGTAGCTCTCCGCGCGCAGCAGGTCGAGCGTGGTGAAGCGGGTCGGGATGATACCCATCTCCGCGCCTTCCTCGACGATCCGGTCCCAGATCGCCACCGCATCCTGGCCACGGCAGAAGATCTCGTAGCCGCGCTCTCCGGTGTAGCCGGTGCGCGAGATCGTGACCGGGAAACCAAAGAGGGTCGTGTGCATGTGGCTGAAGTAGCGCAGCTTGCGGATGCCTTCGACATGCTTTTCCAGATAGTCGACGGCCAGCGGCCCCTGCAGGGAGATGTCATGCAGGTTGTCGTCGAAGCGCACCGAGACGTCGCGCCCGCTGGAGGCCATGGTGAGCTGCTCGTGGCCCTGGCCGGTGCCGTGCACCACCATCCAGCTATTCGGGCCCATGCGGTAGATCACGCAGTCGTCAATGAACTTGCCGCGATCGTCGAGCATGGTGGCATAGGCTGAACGGCCGGGCTGGATCTTTTCCACGTTGCGCGTGGTGGCGCGATCGATCACCTGGCTGGCGTGAGGGCCGTTGATGTGCACCTTCTTCAACCCGGAGACGTCCATGACGCCCGCCTTGGTGCGGATCGCCATATACTCCTCCGTCTGATCCTTATCGTAGGTCCAGGCGGTGCCCATTCCTCCCCAGTCTTCGAGGTTGGACCCCAGAGCGCGATGCCGATCCGCAAGCGCCGAAAATCTCCAGGTAATGGCCATGGTCTGCTCCCTGCTATTGCTCTGGGGCAGGAGATTGGGTCAGATTACGCCGAGAATCAATCCCTGGAATTAACAAACTTTCCTGCTAGTCACAGTTTCGGCTCGAATCTGCTGCGGTTGAAACGACCGGCAGAGCATCGCGCTATCCGACAAGCGCTGCTTTCAGGGCTGGGCTCGATGACCGGGAGCCGCTGCAGATCGCCGCCGGCGAGGTTTTCGTCGAGCCCGCGGAGGTCAGCATGACCGACCGGAACCGGGCCAGCGAGCCGACCCGCATGGCGCTCTTCTATGTCTGCGAGCCCGACGAGCCCTTCGCCGACCCGGTGAATTGACCCTCTGGCTCTGGCAGATCGAGGGCGGACATGAGGATGCCCTGACCGCGCCGGTAGAGCGTGGCGTGAGCCGCAGGCGCGAGGAAGTCCGGATACGGCTCGAAGCCCTCGATCACCTGATTGAAGGGCACTGCGCCACACCCCGGCACGGCACAGGGCGGCTTGTGCTTCGGGCAGGCGTTGTAGCTGCAGAGCCGGCCGAGATAGCGGTCGCTTTCTGGTTCGATGAGAAAGACCTCGACCTGGTGCGAAGCGACGCTGGGCCCCTGCCCTGCCTCATAGGCCCTGCGAAGGGCGATGTCCTTGGCCCGTCGCAGACGGCCAAGACGGTCCAGCGAGCCGAGCCAGACCGCAAGATCCAGGTCCATACGCTCGTGCCAGACCTCGATCCCTGCGCGCCGATATTCAGGAAAGCGTGGCACTTCCTTCCAAAGCGGCTTGACGACGGAGCCGATGACCGCAACGGCTTCGACCTCCTCGAAGCGTGCAAACGCCTTTGTCACAATGTCGGCGGCCGCGCGAAAGTCGTTCTGCTGCTGCAGCAGGAAGGCATTCTGCTCTTCGATTTCCTGACGACGCATTGCCCGTCGGCCTCACATGTTGGTCTGTTCCGGCGGCACGTCCCGCGGCAGCGGGGCGGCGCCCTCGCCCTCGGCGCAGCCCACCCCTTCCATGCCGACGCCGTAGCAGGTCATGGAGAGCGAGCCCAGGGCGTAGCCGCGCACCAGCGCCTTGGCATCCTGGCCTGCCGCGGCGAGACCAGCGGTATAGAGCAACGGAATGAAGTGGTCCGGCGTGGGCACCGCCAAGTCGTAGTCGGGATGCTCCAGCAGCTTGAGCACGTCGCCGGGCGCCTCGACCATCTGCCTCACCACCGCCTCATCGAAGCGCCGGGCCCAGTCGGTGCCGCCCTCGGGCTGGTCCCACTGGATGCGGCGCAGGTTGTGCACCACGTTACCGCTGGACAGGATCATCACCCCGCGGGCCCGCAGGGCGGCGAGCTTTGCGCCCAGCTCCAGGTGGTACTCCATCGGCTTCAGGGCATTGATCGAGAGCTGCACCACCGGCACGTCGGCCTCGGGGTAGAGGTGGGCGAGCACGCTCCAGGTGCCGTGATCCAGGCCCCACTGATCGCGGTCGGCGCCGACCCAGATCGGTTTTGCCACCTCGGCCACCTCCCCCGCCAGTTCCGGCAGGCCCGGTGCGGGATAGTCGAAGGCGAAGAGCTCTTCGGGAAAGCCGTAGAAGTCGTGGATCGTGCGCGGCCGCGCCATGGCGGTCACCGCCGTGGCACCCATGAACCAGTGCGCCGAGACCACCAGCAGCGCCCGCGGCCGCGGCAGGCTCTGCCCCAGCCGGCGCCAGGCCCGGGTGTAGCCGTTGTCCTCCAGGGTGTTCATCGGATTGCCGTGCCCGATGAAGAGCGCGGGCATCAGGTCAGGCATGGGTCATCTCCTGCTAGGACCGGACAACCGTCCTGGGACAAGCCTATCAGAGAATGGCAGGGCGCGCTGACAGCGATCCGCCCTACCCTTCGCTGCGCCCCGAGCCTTCGCGATCACGAGTGTAATGTCGCGCGAGCGGGAAAGGCGGCAGCCAAGTCTCGCGGCGCTCGGTCCAGAGTTCGTAGGTTGGCGTCAGCTGGTCGGGGCTATCGAGAATACCCAAATTCACCTCGATCTCGTCGCCGCTGCGCGAGCAAAGCGACGAACCGCAGTGCGGGCAGAAGAAGCGACCGGCATAGTCAGCGGTCTCACCTTCGATGGTCACCGCTTCCTGCGGAAAGACGGCAGAGGCATGAAACAATGCCCCATGGTGCTTGCGGCAGTCGAGGCAGTGACAAAGACCGACCCGATAGGGGATGCCCGTCGCAACGATCCGAACCTTGCCGCAGAGGCAACCTCCGCTGAAACGCTCCATAACGGCCTCCCTTACGCCAGTGCCAGTGGTCTATCGCATTCGCCCCTTCCCTTGCCGCTAACATGGGCTGACAATGCGTCAATGAAAATGCGTTCAGTCGGCCTGCTCGGCCTACTCCCCTTCCTGGTCCTTGTGCTGGGTGGCGGGCTCATCATTGGCCTGGTGACGGCGCCCGGCGCCTGGTACGCGGCGCTGAACAAACCGAGCTTCAACCCGCCGGGTTGGGTCTTCGGCCCGGCCTGGACCCTGCTGTACATCCTGATCGCGATTGCAGGCTGGCGCCTCTGGCGCCAGGGGCACCGCGGACTGCCGATGACGCTCTGGTGGGCACAGCTCGCGCTGAACTTCCTCTGGTCGCCGCTCTTCTTCTCGGCCCATCGTGTCGATCTCGCGCTCGTGGTGGTCTTGCTGCTCCTGCTCACGATCGTCGCCTTCATCACGGTCACCTGGCGCCAGGACAGGCCCGCCGCCCTCCTCTTCCTGCCCTACGCCGCCTGGGTGGCCTTCGCCATGCTGCTGAACGGCGCAATCTGGCGCCTCAACTGAATGGAGGGGTGGGCGCGCCGCGGAGCAGCCGCTTACTCCGATAAAAGCCCCAATTTCACGCGAGTTGATCGCCGCCGAACGTCGCGCGAAGGAGAGCAAGACTGCCCGCTTGCGCAAGTTGCGCCTGAAGCGGGAAGAAGCGACCACCTAGACCGGATCACCCGCGCCGCGCCGCCTCGATGGCAGCGACGTCGATCTTCTTCATGGGGAGCATAGCCTCGAAGGCGCGTTGGGCTGCCGCACCGCCCGCTGCCAGCGCCTCCATCAGTATGCGTGGCGTGATCTGCCAGGAAATCCCCCAGCGATCCTTGCACCAGCCGCAGGCACTCTCCTGTCCACCGTTACCGACAATGGCGTTCCAGTAGCGGTCGGTCTCCTCCTGGTCCTCGGTGACGATCTGGAAGGAGAAGGCTTCGCTGTGCCTGAACGCGGTCCCTCCGTTGAGGCCGAGGCAGGGGATCCCCGCCACCGTAAACTCCACCGTGATGACATCACCCGCCTTGCCGCCCGGATAATCGGTTGGCGCATGATGCACGGCCGTCACCGCGCTGTCGGGAAAGGTCTCGGCATAGAAGCGGGCCGCGGCCTCGGCCTCTGTGTCGTACCAGAGGCAGATCCTATTCTTTGCCATGGGCTGTTCCTTTCGCTTCGAGAGCACCCCCCACTTTATTAGCCGCATTCATAACGCACCACTATGAAGCCAGGTCCGGCGCAGACTGGTACCAAGGACCGAGAAGGCCCGTGAGCCGGAAGTTCCGATTGCGGCCGGATCAAGTTGCGACTTGCAATAGTATAAAAAATTCCCATATCTACACAGTATATGTGTGATCCAGAATGGAGACGCCGATCATGTCCAGCCAAGCTCCGGAGAAAAAAGAAAGCCGCCTCGCGCGCACCGATCGAATTGCACGAGAATTCATTGAGATCGAGCGCCGCGCAGAAGAACGCAAAACTGCTCGCCTACGCGCACTGCGCCTGAAGAAGGAAGAGATGACGGCCTGAGTTCTGGCGCGTGGGCAGTGATATCCAGATCAATCGTCGAATCCCGCCTTAACCGACGAAGGGGTTGAAGGTGGCGACGTTCAGCGTCTCGAAATCGCGGGTGTTGCGTGTGACGACGGTCAGCCCGTGGACTGCAGCGGTCGACGCGATCATCGCGTCTTCGATGAGTTCGTCGGACTTGCGGTGCATCAGCCTCGCCCATACACGGAAGGCGCGCGCATCCATGTCGAGCACATTGTAGGTGCCTGCAACCAGTTCCAGCCAGGTTTCGAGTTCCTCGGCCTTGGCACTGTCCTGCTCACGCGTGATCTCGATACCCGCCTGGATCTCCCCGATCGTGACGGCCGAAAGGTGAAGCTGTTGGTCGCGCGTGCCTTCGAGCCAGGCGACCACCGCACCATGCGGACGCGGGCGCCGCAGTTCGGAGACGATGTTGGTGTCGAGGAGATACATCGCTAGAGGCTTTCGCGCGGCTCTCGCCGGCGGAGGCGGCCACGCCCGGGCAGTTCGAGCTCGGCGCGCACCTCGCCGGAAAGAAGCAGCTCCTTCAACGACGGCCTTGCCGCTCTCTGCAGCCGCTCCCAATCCTGCATCGGAACCAAAACGGCCGCCTCGGCACCCCGCCGGGTGACGATCTGCGGTCCGTCCTTCAGGCAGCTATCCAGCAACTCGCTGAAGCGTGCCTTCGCATCCTGAACCGGCCAGGTCTTCATGGGCGCCTCCGCGGAAACAGACTGGTTAGATAACTGGTCATCACGGCAGCCTTAGTCAATGCTGCGCCCGCCACGCGTGCAATCGCCGCTGCTCTGTGCCTAAGCTGCCGCCTCGTCCTCTGCTTCACTCTTGTCGATCGCCCTCCCATGCTGCTTCGTCGCCTCGTCCTGCTCTATGCCGGCCTGCTGCTCTTTGGCTTCTCCTCGGCCGTGATGCTGCGCGGCAACCTGGGCCTCGACCCCTGGAATGTGCTGCACCAGGGGCTGGCCCAGCACCTGCCGTTCAGTTTCGGCACGGTGATCATCGGCGTCGGCGCGCTGCTGATGCTGCTCTGGATTCCGCTGCGGCAACGGCCCGGTCTGGGCACGATCAGCAATGTGTTGCTCGTCGGCCTCGCCGCTGATGCCTCGCTGGCAATCCTGCCGCAGCCGGAGGAACTGGTCTCGCAGGCCGCGATGCTGATCGCCGGCGTGGCGCTCAACGGCATCGCCAGCGGCATGTATATCGGCGCCGGCCTGGGCCCCGGCCCCCGCGACGGATTGATGACCGGCCTCTCCGCGCGCACGGGCTGGTCGATCCGGAGGACGCGCACCGCAATCGAAGTCTGCGTGCTGGCCCTCGGCTGGCTGCTGGGCGGCGCGGTGGGATTCGGCACCCTGCTCTTCGCGCTAGGAATCGGCCCGATCATCCATGTGGCGCTGCCGGTGTTCCAGGCGATGGTGCGTGCGCCGGAGGCGGGCGAAAGTGCCGTCTCCTGACGCTCAGAAAGCCCGAGGCAATTTTATGCGCCCGAGTGGGTTCGGTTTGAGAACCCTCTCGGGCGCAGCCTTTTTGAGAACAGTTCGAGCCTAGTCTATCAGCCCAATCGCCTTCATCGTCTCGCCGAAGTTGACGTCATTGGTTGCCATGTACTCGCCGAACTCATCACCGGCGAGAAACTGCACGCCGAAGCCCTGCGCATCCATGAACTCCTGGTACTCATCGCTCTGGTACACCGCGTCGAGCGCGGAGATCAGGCGCTCGCGGACGTCATCCGGAAGTCCTTGGGGAGCAACCATGCCGCGCCAGGCGCCAAACTCCCAGTCTGAGCCGGTCTCCTCTTGGAGCGTCGGTACGTCGGGGAAGAGCTTGGAACGTTCGCTGCTCATGAATGCCAGCGACTTCACCCGCTCGGCTTGGATGAGCGAGCGCGCTTCCACGAGTGAAGACGGCACGATGTCGACACCGCCCGCCACAAGATCCTGAAGACCGCTGGCTGCACCGTCGCTGGGCACCCAGACGACCTTGGACGGGTCCATACCCTCGGCGTTGAGCAATCCTGCGATGGCGACGTGCCAGCTGGATCCCTGTCCGCTGCCGGTCGCATTGAACGTTCCAGCCGGTGAGGACTCAATTGCCTCGAGCAGTTCTTCCAGAGACTCGTACTCCGAATCCGCTGCGACCTGAACGCCTGCCGGGTCCTGGTTCATTAGGGCGAGCGGCGTGTAGGCCTCATAGGTCAGATCGGTGAGCCCGAGCCAATGCATCAGATTGATCTCTGTGGTGGCAAGGCCCAGCGTGTAGCCATCGGGCTCGGCCTCGGCCATGGCTGAATGACCGACCACTCCGGAACCGCCGGTGCGATTAACGATGCTGACATCGGTACCCAGTTCCCTCTCGAGACCGGTTCCGATCAGGCGCGCAACCGCATCGGTTCCACCTCCGGCGCCCCACGCGACGAGAATGGTGATTGGCCGCTCAGGATACTCAGCCATTGCCGGGACTGCAGCCGTCGCCAGCACAGTCGCCGCAAGTAATGTTTTCACGAACTTCATTCTATTCCTCCCTGTTTGTCGGAACGAGGGCACGCGCTTGGTTCCTTGACGATCGCCAGCTTAGCCTTCCCCCACGGGGTGCCGACATTGGAGCCAGCCGAGTCCCACAACGGCAACATAGCAGACTTTGCATACAAACCGATAATAGCCGGCGCGCGTTGTCCTCACTCGGAAAGAACCTGAGCAATCGCGAGGCTGGCGGTTCTGGAAGTGGCAAGCAGTCGATCGAGCCCGTGCCCGTTGCGCGCCTTGGCCGACATGCCCGCCATCACTGTGCTGACGTAGTCCGTCAGGGCATCGGCATCCGCCGGATGGCGCGCGGCGATATAGCGCCGGATCATATCCTCGGCCGCGCGGTGGAGGGCGCAGGCCATTTCGCGCGCCTGTTTGTCGTCGCTACGCGTCCCCTCCAGCACTAGGCAGCCCGTCGCTGCCGGATCGGCGGCGTAACGACGCGCTGCTGTTTCCAGCACATCGGCAAGCGCTTCGGCCACAGGACGGTCCGGCCGCAGCAGGTGCTCAAAGGGAATGGCGCTGGTATCGGCGTAGCGGTCCAGTACCCGCTCAAACAGGCCCATCTTGTTCCCGAAGGCCGCATAGAAACTCGGCGGGTTGATGCCGAGAGCATCGGTGACCTCGGCGACACTGAGCGCGTCATAGCCACGTGCATGGAAGAGCCGCTGGGCAGCGGCGACGGCCTGCTCGGGGTCGAAGCGGCGCGGGCGACCACGGGGCCGAGGTTTTTTTGTATCGATCATTACATAATACCTTGACGGACGCCTGTAAGGTTTTATGTAGCAATCGATACATTAAAGCACAAGGAGGGCCCGATGGCCAGATTTCAAAGAAAGTCCGTTCTCGTTCTCGGTGGGAGCCGGGGAATTGGTGCAGCAACCGTGAGGCGTCTGGCGGCCGAGGGGGCAAAGGTGACCTTCACCTATGCCGGGTCGCCTGAGGCGGCCGAGCAGTTGGCAGCGGAAACAGACAGCACAGCGGTCCTGACCGACAGTGCCGACCGTGACGCGGTTGTCGCGCGGGTGCGCAAAACCGGGCCACTGGACGTGCTGGTGGTGAATGCAGGGGTCGGTGTCTTCGGCGATGCGCTGGAACTGGACCCCGACGAGGTGGACCGGCTTTTCCGGATCAACATCCACGCCCCCTATCACGCCTCGGTCGAGGCGGCGCGGCAGATGGCCGATGGGGGCCGCATCATCGTGATCGGCTCGGTCAACGGAGACCGCATGCCCTTTGCCGGCGGTGCGGCCTATGCGCTCAGCAAGTCTGCGCTGCAAGGCATGGCGCGTGGCCTGGCACGTGACTTCGGGCCACGCGGGATCACCATCAATGTGGTCCAGCCCGGCCCGATCGACACCGATGCCAACCCGGCCAATGGCCCGAACAGGGACCTGATGCACAGCTTCATGGCCCTTAAGCGCCACGGCCGCCCGGAGGAAGTCGCGGGCATGGTCGCCTGGCTGGCGGGCCCGGAGGCGAGCTTCGTCACGGGGGCGATGCACACGATCGACGGCGCCTTCGGCGCCTGATCAGGCGTGCCGCGGGGCTGTCACTGCGCCGGCGGCCCCGCGCAAATCGCAGTCGGGCGATGCCGCTCATGCCGGAGACCGGCAGCCGCGCCGGACGCAGGGGGGCGCGGGGGCGGGCGGTCGTCAGTTCGCCGGGACGCTCGTTCTTGCCGCCAAGTAGGCGCGGCACAGGATCACCAGCTGCTCGCGGATATTGGCCTCCTGCGCCTCGGGCAGGTTGCGCTCGAAAAGATTGCGCACCGTGCCGAAGATCACCGACAGCAGAGTCGTGTTGACCAGCGCAAGGTCGCTGCCGCCGCCATCCGAGGCACTGGCGAGCATGGCGGCCGTGGCGGCATCCACCCGCCGGGCAAAGGCCTCGAGCAAGGCCTCGTTGTCCAGCTCGACGGCGGAGCGGTAGAGGGCGCGCGTCACCTCCCTCCGCTCGGTCTTGGCCCGCCAGTAGGCGCTCACCAGTGCCTCGATCATCTCCGCGGCAGCAGCGCCCTGCTGTTCCTCGCAGACCGTCTCGATCCTCTCTGCCAGCCTGTCGAGATAGCGCTCGTTCAGGGCGTAGAGCAGTGCCTGCTTGTGGGGGAAGTACTGGTAGAGGGAGCCGACCGACACTCCGGCGCGCTCGGCGACACGGGTGGTGGTCAAGCGATGGGGGCCGTCGGCCAGCAAAACCTGAATGGTCGACTCGAAAATGGCGTCCAGGGTCACGAGCGCACGCTGCTGGCGCGGGCTTTTCCGCGGGCTCAGGTGACGGGGCGGCGTCGCGTCCATAGGCGAATCCTCAAAGCGAACAATCCTTCATATATTCGGTAGAAGCCTAGACCAAGCCCCAAAGGAGCCTTCCATGGCAGACAAACAGTGCATCGCGCTCGTGACCGGCGCCAACAAGGGCATCGGCCGCGAGATTGCCCGGCAACTGGCGGAGGCCGGCACGAGCGTCCTTCTGGGCGCGCGCGACCCGGAACGCGGCGCGCAGGCGGCAGCCGAGCTGGCAGCAGCCGGGCTCCGCGTTCGGAGCGTCGAGATCGACCTAACCGACACAGCGAGCATCGCGGCCGCAGCCCAAGTAATTGCCGCCAAGCAGGGCCGCCTGGACATCCTGGTCAACAACGCTGGGGTCCTCGACGCCGGGGACGGCCCGCCGAGCCAGGCTGCAATCGCCGCCGCACGCCGGGCCCTGGAAACGAACTTCATCGGCACCCTGGCGGTGACCCAGGCGATGCTGCCGCTTCTGCGCAAATCATTGGCGGGCCGCATCGTCAACCTCGCCACCACCCTGGGATCACTGGCGATCAACGGCGACCCTGCCTCGCCCTACTATTCTTCACGCCTGATCGGCTACAACGCCTCCAAGGCGGCGCTCAACATGCTGACCGTGCAACTCGCCGCCGAGCTGCGCGACACGCCGATCGTGGTGAACTCCGTGTGCCCCGGCTTCGTGCAGACCGACCTCACCGGCCACAGGGGCTTTATGACCCCCGAAGAGGGCGCAAGACTGCCCATCGCCTACGCCCTGGGCGAGAGGACGGGCTCCGGACACTTCGTCGAGCCGGAGGGTGAAACGCCATGGTGAGGCGGTATCTTCGTCGCCCCCGCGCCGTCGCCGCGGCGGCTTCGCGATAGATCAACACTTGTGATTGATGCGGCTCGCCAGAACCTCATGCGGGAGGGGGCTCGCACGCCTTGCTGCTGCCCTTGGAACCTAGTTCCTCTACAGGCAGTTATTCTTAGGTATTCTTTCACATACAGGGTCTTTGAGGTGGAACTTAAGTCTAACATCCACCGCAGCGACAGCGGCTTGTCAGGCGTGCCATATGGAAGACGGCAGAGGCGATCAGGGTGCAGGAGCTCATCCGCCCTTAGCCGAAAATCCCAGAATGAACTCCAAGCATTTCCTAGCCGGGGTCATTCTAACCGGTTATCACGGGATGCCGCGGTTCGGTGACATGATGTCAGATGAACAAGTTGCCGCCGTAACGAACTATGTGCGCAGCCATTTCGGCAATGACTATTCTGATCCAATCACTGCCGCAGAAGTTAGAGCCTTGCGCCCACCGGAGGACGAAGAGTAACCGCTCTCACTGCGGCGCTGGCCCCCTGGTGGTGAAGAGAGTAGCTGCGCCGCCAGGCTTATCGGCGCAGTAATGGGCTCACCTGATTGATGATCATGGCTGCCGCCCAATCCGGCAGACGGCGGCCGCTCTCTAGCCGCCACGGCCACTTCGATGCGCTGCAACTTCAACAGGAGACATCCGATGAACGCGCTGAAGCCCTTCCTCTTGGCCGCTATGGCCACAGGCGGCCTGACGGTTTCGGCCACGGCCCAGGACCTCCATTTCCAGCTTCCCGAAGTCTGCAGCTCCTCCCTCCCGGTCTCAGATGGACACGACGGCCATGGCAGCCACGACGGCCATGATCATGGCGGTGAGCAGCATGACCCGGGTACCTCATCCACCGCTATGAGCGCCCACGACAGCGAAAGCCTGCCGGAACACGTCCGGGAGAACATGCGCCGGATGGACATCACCGTACCCGCCATGCATGCCGGCATGATGATCGAGGATGCCGACATTGCCTTCGCCTGCGCCATGATCCCCCACCACCAGGGCGCCATCGACATGGCGGAAGTGCTACTGGAGCATGGAGAGGACCCGCAGATGCGCGCCCTCGCCGAGGAGATCATCGAAACGCAGGCCGACGAGATCGAGCAGATGAAAAAGTGGCTCGAAGCGCAAACGAACTAGACCCGGTTCCTCAGTAAATGCGCCCTGAGGCCGGCGCGATCAGGACCTATTGGCTGTGGCCCGGATCGCGTCGTCGGCTGCGCCTTCTCACGATGACGGCGAAGGTACTGCCCTCTTCCACAAGCTCCTCCCTCGACTCGTCGCCGCGAAGTGGGGAAGCAGCTTGCGAGGCGACCGCAGGCCGCGTCGGGGCCGTCACACCCCCACCTCCTCAAGCAGAGGATAGTCAGTGTAGCCCTCAGCACCCACGCCGTAGAAGGTCGCGGGGTCCGGCCGGTTGTAGGGAGCGCCGCTGGCCAGGCGCCGGACCAGGTCGGGGTTGGCGAGGAAGGGTACGCCGAAGGCCACCAGGTCGGCATCGCCCTTGGCGAGCACCGCCTCGGCGGCAGCGCGAGCGAAGCCGCCATTGACGATGATCGGGCCGGCGAAGCGCGCACGGGCGAAGGCCGAGACGTCGTCGATCTGCACCGGCCCCGCATCGAAGGATGCCTTGTTGGGCCGGACGACGTGAAGGTAGCCGAGGCGGCGCTCCGCAAGGGCGCGGATGAGGTAGTCGTAGGTGGCGGGCCGATCGCGTCCCGCCATGCCGTAGTGCACGCCGGCCGGCGAAAGCCGAACGCCCACATGGGCCTCATCCCAGGCGGCGATGACCGCCTCCACCACTTCCAGGGTGAGACGGGCACGCTTCTCGATGGAGCCGCCGTAGGCGTCGCTCCGCCGGTTCGAGCCCTCCTCCAGGAACTGCTGAAGCAGGTAACCATTGGCGGCGTGAATCTCGACGCCGTCGAAGCCGGCGGAACGCGCATTTCGCGCGGCCTGCGCGAAGTCCTCGACGATGCCGGGAAGCTCCTCGGTCTGCAGTTCCCGCGGCGTCGTGAAGGGCACGCGACCGCTGGGTAGAAAAAAGTCTCCCGCGGCGGCAAGGGGCGAAGGGGCGACCGGTGCCTTGCCACCCAGGATCGCCGGATGGGACACGCGGCCCGGATGCCAGATCTGGTTGACGATCCTGCCGCCGGCGGCATGGACGGCGTCGGTGATCCTGCGCCAGGCCGCGACCTGGGCGTCATTGTAGATGCCAGGCGCGCGGAGGATGCCGTGCGCCGCCTCGGAGATCCGGCTACACTCGGTGATGATGAGGCCCGCCTCGGCGCGCTGGACGTAGTAGTCACGCATGAGGTCCGTGGGCACCCCCTCTTCGGTGGCGCGGGTGCGGGTCATGGGGGCCATGACGATGCGGTTGGGCAGCGCCAGGCCCTTCAGGTCGAATGGCTCGAAGAGATTTCTCATGATGCTCTTCCCTGCTGTGACTGGATTGCCTGGGGCCAGCGCCTCGCTAGCCTCGACGACCGCTCGGCCGGTGGGGCCATGACGTCGGGCGAGGCAGTGCGTGCTGACCATGACGTCAAGTTCGCGCTTCTCGCCGCGATGCAGTAGCCCTCTTGTGCGGACAGCTCTGTGCAGGAAATGGAACAATGGCGAAGGTCGACCTGAACCATCTGAAGGTCTTCGCGCGGGTCGCCCGGCTCGGGAGCTTCTCGGCCGCCGCGCGCGAGCTGGGCATGCCGCGCTCCAGCGTCAGCCGCGCAGTGGCGGCGCTCGAGGAAGCCCTCGGCACCCGCTTGCTGCAGCGCACCACCCGGGCTGTGGTGCTCACGGAGGCGGGCGCGGCACTTTATCGCCGGTCGGCCGAGGCGATCGCGGAGCTGTCAGAGGCGCTGGACTACATGGAGGGTCTTGGCGGCCGTCCCGCGGGGCCGCTGCGCGTCAGCGCCGGGATCGGGCTCGGCATCAAGGTTCTGGCGGAGCACTTGCCGGCCTTCCTCGAACGCTATCCGGATATCGAAGTGGATCTGCACCTCGAAAGCCAAAGGGTGGACCTGATATCGGAGCGCATCGACGTGGCGCTCCGCTTCGGCGACCTGCCGGACTCCAGCCTCGTCGCGATAAGGCTGGGGGTGCTCGATCGGCTTCTCTGCGCCGCGCCCAGCTATCTCTCCCGCTACGGAACGCCCGAGCACCCCGAAGATCTTGTCAAGCATCGCCTGCTGGACATGCCGACGCCCGACCACCGTCCGAGGCGGTGGCAGTTCAATGGTCCGGATGGCATGGTGCTCCTCGACCTGCGTCCTACCACCACGGTCGACGAGATCCTGACACTGCACAAGCTGGTCCGGGGCGGCGCCGGGATCGGTGACCTTTCGCGCTACCTTTGCGAAGAGGATCTCGAAGCCGGGCGGCTGGTGCAGGTACTGCCCCAATGGAGCCTCCCGCCCGTGCCTCTCTCCCTCTTGTTCCCCAGCCGGCGGGAGCTTGCGCCCGCCGTGCGCGCCTTCGTGGATTTCATGCGCGAGATCGAACCCCTGGCGCCCTGGCATAAGTGAAGGCCTGCTCGCCCCCGCCTTAACGGATCAGCGCTCGGTACAAGGTGTCGTGATCCACCACCTTGCCTGTCTCGTCCATGACACGCATGGCATCGGCAGAGATCTCGTCGATCACCACCACCTCCGCCTCCACGAGACCAAGTTCGATCTTCATGTCGATCAGGGTGAGGTCCTTGTCACGCAGGTCGGCTTCGACGAGGCGACAGACGCGGCGGGTGAGCTCCCTGGCCTGCTCGAGGTGAAGCGGGCCGAGAAGTCCGAGCGCGAGGATGGTGTCTTCGTTGATCAGGGGGTCACCGCGCTCATCATCCTTGAGGGTGATCTCGACAAGGTAGTCGAGCTTGCCCTCGGCATCTCGAATGTAGCGCTGGTAGCGACGCAGGAAACTGCCCCAGGGCCGGGTGCGGCAGATGAACTCGAAGCCACCCGTGCCATGGATATCCTTGCCCAACGGCGCAGCGCGGCGCACCTCCATGCTGCCCTTCTCGAGATCGGCGCCCACGAAGTGGGTGGGGATCCCCGCGGCCTGGAGACGCTGGAAGAAATGCTGGGTCATGGCCAGCGACTTCCGGCCCTTGCCCTCGACCTGGCCGATGACGCTGTTGGCGCCGGGGTCGATGACGCCCCCCTCCCCGGTCACGTCGTCCTTAAAGACGAGGAGGACGTTGCCGTTGGCCAGGGCGTAGACATCCTTGGTCTTGCCCGAATAGATCTTTTCGCTGCTGCTCATCGCTTCACTTGCTGGTAGTTCCACCTACCCCTTCCGGGGCAAAGAGCGTCCCGCCACCCCCTCACTCTCACTCCCACTCAATCGTCCCCGGTGGCTTGCTGGTCACGTCGTAGACCACGCGGTTGATGCCGCGCACCTCGTTGATGATGCGGGTCGCCACGGCGGAGAGGAAGGCGTGGTCGAAGGGGTAGGAGTCGGCGGTCATGCCGTCGGTGGAGGTGACGGCGCGGAGCGCGCAGACCTTGTCGTAGGAGCGGGCGTCGCCCATCACGCCGACGGTGCGCACCGGCAAGAGCACGGCGAAGGCCTGCCAGATGGCGTCGTAGAGGCCGGCTTTGCGGATCTCCTCGAGGTAGATGGCGTCGGCCTTGCGCAGTATCTCGCAATCCTCGCGCGTCACCTCGCCGGGGATGCGGATGGCCAGGCCCGGCCCCGGGAAAGGGTGGCGGCCGACCAGCGTCTCCGGCAGGCCGAGCTCGCGGCCGAGATCGCGCACCTCGTCCTTGAAGAGCTCGCGCAAGGGCTCGACCAGGGCCATACGCATGCGCTCGGCCAGCCTGCCGCGGCGGCGCGGATTTTGTCCGTGGAGATCGGAAGGCGCATTTCTTCTTATGACCTTGTTGACATGAGTCAATGCATGGGCGCCCAGCCGAGGCTCACGCTAATCCATGCGCTATTCCATGCTACCGGAGCGGTTCAGGTGTCATGCTGGAATGAATTTCGTGGAAGTTAAGCTCGCCGCCATTGCCACGCAAAGGCGGCAGGCCATGAAAGGGGTTGTCTTATGACAGGAAAATTGCGGGAACGAATTGCAATATCGGGCGTCGGCTGCTCGCGCTTCGGTGATCTGCTTGAGACGCCCGAGCTCAAGGGCACCTCGATCCAGGAGTTGACGGCGCGTGCGGTCAAGGAGGCGCTCGATGACGCTGGGTTGACCGGGCAGGACGTCGATGCGGTATTCGCCGGCAATGCGATGGTGCACAGTTCGCAGGTGCCCGGCACCTATTCGCAGCTGTCAAAGTGGACGGGCACCCAGTTCAAGGCCGGCGTCCATTTCGAGGCGCAATGTTCGACCACCAATGTCGGCGCGGCGCTCGCCGCAATGGCGGTCGCGGCCGGCGTCTACGATACCGTACTAGTCTACGGGTTGGAGACCACACGGACCAAAGTAAAAGATTTCAGTCCCTACGAGCGCGAACCGGTGTCGCACCAGCAGACGTGGCTGTGGACCGACATGGCGGTCAACCAGGCCTATGGCGTGCCGCAGGGCTACGACATCTTTTCGACCTATAACGGTCTGGTCGCGCTGGGCTACTGCCGCAAATACGGCATGTCGATCGAGGACTTCGATCGCAGCATGTTCGAGCTATGCAAGACTCGGCGTCTGCACGGTTCGATGAATCCCAAGGCCAACATCCAGGAAAAGCTCGAAGACCGCGCCAAGAGGGAAGGCTTCTCCGATCCGTTCGACTATTGGCGGTCCGACGAGCACAATCCCTTCGTCGCCTGGCCGTCACGGTTGCTCAGCCTGGTGACGACCGCCGACGGCGCGTCGGCCATGGTGATCACCCGCGCCGATCTGGCCAAGGGCGGCAAGTCGCCGCCGGTCGAACTCAAAGGCTTCGGCATCAGCTACAGCGACCTGCCCTGGTACGGCGAAGACCCGACATATTGGGAGTTCGACCGCCGCGCGATCGATACCGCTTTCGAGATGGCCGGCATCAAACCTGCCGATATCGACTACCTGCATACCCACGACTGCTCGCACATATCCGGGATCTGCACCGCCGAGGCGACCGGCTACCTCGAACCCGGCGAGGGACTGAACGCAGCGCGCGACGGGCGGCTGCGATTTGACGGCGACCGGCCGATGTCGACCCACGGCGGTCGCCACGCCTTCGGCCATGCGTGGGGTGCCAGCGCTGGCACCGATACCTATGAGGCCGTCCTGCAAATGCGGGGCCAAGCCGGGCCGCGGCAAATCAAGAAGCAGCCGGAGATCTCCGTCATCCACACGCACGGCTACGCCATGATCGGCACCGTCGTCGTTCTAGGGAGCATTTGACATGTCGACCGTTTCCGAACAGCCGAGCGCCATCCGCTCCTACTACGAAGGCCTTTCCGAAGGCGTCTTTCGGGCTATCACTTGCAAAGTCTGCGGCGGTTACACCTTCCCGCCAACCGGTTGTTGCGAAACTTGCGGCAGTTGGGACGTGATCCCGGTCGAACTCAGCGGCGACGCCACGCTTCTTCTAGCATCGCACAACATTTCGCCGGCCTGCCATCCGCGGTTCGAGAAGATCGCGCCTTATGTCTACGGCCATATCCGACTGAAGGAGGGGCCGATTGTCCAGGCGATCATTCTCGGCGTCGATCCGACACCGCAGGCGCTCAAAGCCCTGTTCGAGTGTGGCCCTGTTCCGCTGAAGGCGGAGACGCTGCAGATGGACGATCTCCCTGTCCTGGCATACCGGATCGTCAGCTGACAAGACCGCGCAAGAAACGACGCGAGCGGAAGCAAGGGTATTGTGCCCCTGCTGCCCAGCGCATCATTCCCACTCGATCGTCCCCGGCGGCTTGCTCGTTACGTCGTAGACCACGCGGTTGATCCCCCGCACCTCGTTGATGATGCGGGTTGCCACCGCCGAGAGGAAGGCGTGGTCAAAGGGGTAGGAGTCGGCGGTCATGCCGTCGGTGGAGGTGACGGCGCGCAGGGCGCAGACCTTGTCGTAGGAGCGGGCGTCGCCCATCACGCCGACGGTGCGCACCGGCAGCAGGACGGCAAAAGCCTGCCAGATGGCGTCGTAGAGGCCGGCCTTGCGGATCTCCTCGAGGTAGATGGCGTCGGCCTTGCGCAGGATCTCGCAATCCTCGCGCGTCACCTCGCCGGGGATGCGAATGGCCAGACCCGGGCCCGGGAAAGGGTGGCGGCCGACCAGGGTCTCGGGCATGCCCAGCTCGCGGCCGAGGTCGCGCACCTCGTCCTTGAAAAGCTCGCGCAAGGGCTCGACCAGCGCCATGCGCATGCGCTCGGGCAGGCCGCCGACGTTGTGGTGGCTCTTGATGGTGACCGAGGGCCCCCCGGTGAAGGAGACGCTTTCGATCACGTCCGGGTAGAGCGTGCCCTGGGCCAGGAAATCGGCGCCGCCGGCCTTGGCCGCTTCCTCCTCGAAGACCTCGATGAAGGTGTTGCCGATGATCTTGCGCTTCTGCTCCGGGTCGGTGACCCCGGCGAGCTTGCCAAGGAAAAGCTCGGAGGCGTCGCGCGCCACCAGGGGAATATTGTAGTGGTCGCGGAAGACCTCGACCACCTGCGCCGCTTCACCGGCCCGCAGCAGGCCGTGGTCGACGAAGATGCAGGTCAGCCGCTCGCCGATGGCCTCGTGGATCAGCACGGCGGCCACAGAGGAATCCACGCCGCCCGAGAGGCCGCAGATCACCCGCCCCTCCGGCCCCACCTGGGCGCGGATGGCGGCGATGGCCTGTTCGCGGAAGGCGGCCATGGTCCAGTCGCCGGCACAGCCGCAGATGCGGTGCGCGAAGTTGGCGATCAGCTTCGCACCGTCGGGCGTGTGCATGACCTCGGGGTGGAACTGGACGCCGTAACAGCCCCGGGCATCGTCGGCCACGGCGGCGCAGGGCGCCCCCTCCGAAGTGCCGACGACGCGGAAGCCTTGCGGCAGGCGCACGACCCGGTCGCCGTGGCTCATCCAGACCTGGTGGCGCTCGCCCGGCTGCCACAGCCCCTCGAAGAGCGCGCAGGTCTCGCGGATGTCGAGGAAGGCGCGGCCGAACTCCTGATGGTCCGAGCCCTCGACCTCGCCGCCGAGCTGGCGAGTCATGGTCTGCTGCCCGTAGCAGATGCCGAGGATCGGCAGGCCGAGCTCGAAGACCAGATCCGGTGCGCGCGGCGAGCCCTCCGCCGTCGTGGAGGCCGGGCTGCCGGAGAGGATGATGCCCTTGGCGCCGAAGTCGCGGATGCGCTGCGGCTCGGCATTGAAGGGGATGATCTCGCAATAGACGCCGCTTTCGCGCACTCGGCGGGCGATGAGCTGCGTGACCTGCGAGCCGAAGTCGAGGATGAGGATGCGGTCGGTCATGGGGCTAAATAGCCGATTCCGCCCCCCAAGTCAGCTACGCGAGTCAGTGTCTCTCAGGGCAGTGATTCGAGTGCCTTGGCAGACGGGGGCGGGCCCGCCATGCTGCGGTCATGCTGGAACCCTGGATGGCCTGGACGATCCTGATCCTCGGCTGGGTGCTGCCGATGCTGCACATCGGCTTTGCGCCTGGTGGGGGCTCCTGGCGGCCGCCGCCGGGCAGCGGCTGTCCGCTGGGCCCACGCGTCGGCTGGCTGGTACTGGTGCTGCTCACCGGGCCGCTGGGCTGGCTGGCCTTCTGGCGCACCCGGCGACGGATGGCGGGGCGGCATATGGCGGGGCGCGACCTCAAGTCTTGAACAGGCTCTCCACCGTGCCACGGTAGTCCGTCTTATCGGCAATTTTGGCGCGGACCCTTTCGGCCTCCTGCTCCAACTCGGCCAGATAATCGTTGAGTTCCTCGACACCCATCAGGTCCAGGTCGCGTGGCTTCGGCTTGGCCGCGCGCGGCTCCAGATCATCACGGTCCATGGGGCCCTCCTTTCGCTCCTGCGCTCCTTTGCTGGCGGGAGCTTAAACCGGATCGCCTTCAATCTGAACCACAAGCTTCCGGCTGAACCACAAGCTTCGGGCGGGGCGACGCTTGTCCATGCGGCGTGCAGGGTCTAAGTCCCAAGGACGAAGCAGGCGGCCGGCCGGGCACGCGAAGGATCCGGCGCCGGGACGCTGAGGAACCCAAGGTGCAGGAGAGAGGCCATGAGCGCTTTGCCCGAGACGATGCAGGCAATCGAGATCACGCAGCCCGGCGGACCGGAGGTGCTGCAGGCCGCACAGCGGCCGGTGCCGACGCCGGGCCCGGGCGAGGTGCTGATCCGCGTGGCCGCCGCCGGCGTCAACCGGCCGGACGTCTTCCAGCGCCAGGGCAACTATGCCCCGCCACCCGGTGCCACCGACATTCCCGGACTGGAGCTGGCCGGCGAGATCGTTGCCTGCGGCGAGGGCGTGCAGTCCTGGTCCTTGGGTGATCAAGTCTGTGCCCTGGTGGCTGGCGGCGGTTATGCCGAGTATTGCGTGGCGCCGGCGGCCCAGTGCCTGCCTCTGCCACGCGGCTTGGGCCTGCTGGAGGCAGCGGCCCTGCCGGAAAACTACTTCACGGTTTGGTCGAACGTCTTCGACCGCGGGGGCTTGCGCGAGGACGAGGTCATCCTGATCCACGGCGGCAGCTCGGGCATCGGCACCACCGCCATCCAGCTTGCCAAGGCCTATGGTGCGCGGGTCTTCGCCACCGCCAGCAGCGAAGAGAAGTGCCGGACCTGCGAGGAGCTGGGGGCCGAAAAGGGCATCAACTACCGCAACGAAGACTTCGTCGAGGCCGTGCGCGAGGCGACCGCCGATGCCCCCGGCGGCAAGGGCGCGGACCTGATCCTGGACATGGTGGGCGGCGACTACATCCCGCGCAATCTGCGCCTGCTACGCCCGGACGGCCGGCTGGTCCTGATCGCCTTTCTGGGCGGCTCCAAGGCGGAGGTCGACTTCCAGAAACTCATGGTCAGCCGCCTGACCATCACCGGCTCGACCCTGCGGCCGCGCCCCATCTCCTTCAAGGCGGCGATTGCCGCCAATCTGCAGGCCAAGATCTGGCCGATGCTGGAATCGGGTCAGGTGCGCCCCCTGATCCACCGCACCTTTCCCCTGGTACAGGCAGCCGAAGCCCATGCGCTGATGGAAAGCAGCAGCCACATCGGTAAGATCATGCTGACCACCTGATCGGGAAAAAGGGGCGGCAGATGGGGCGCGAAGACAAAGCTTGCCCTTTAACCACCAGCGGCAAGGCTTTATATAGCCGCCCAAGGTTCAATTCCCGATAACCCAGCAAGCGTCACCCTCAGGGGTGGCGCGGCGACGAGCCAAAGGTCGGCCCGGCGCCTGAGGAGAAAGCCATGCAACAATACCCGCTGATGCCCAAGGCCACCGCGGTCTGGCTGATCGAAAACACCGCGCTCAGCTTCAAGCAGATTGCCGATTTCTGCGGCCTGCACGAGCTTGAGGTCCAGGGCATTGCCGACGGCGAGGTGGCAACCGGCATCCAGGGCCAGGATCCCATTGCCACCAACCAGATCGACAAGGACGAGCTGGAACTGGCGCAGCAAAACCCCAGCCACCGCCTGCGCCTGAAACGCCAGGATCTGCCGCAGCCGACCAAGCGGACTAAGGGCCCGCGCTACACGCCGGTGGCCAAGCGCCAGGACAAGCCCGACGGCATTGCTTGGCTGGTGCGCAATCATCCGGAACTGAAGGACGTGCAGATCGCCAAGCTGATCGGCACCACCAAGACGACGATCCAGTCGGTGCGTGACCGCAGCCACTGGAACTCCCCCAACATCCGGCCGCGCGATCCGGTCCTGCTGGGGCTGTGCAGCCAGTCTGAGCTGAACCAGGCCATCGCCAAGGCCAAGGAAGAGGCCGAGCGCACGGGCCAGCTCCCGAACCCACCGGTCGAGCCGGAGCCGGAAGCCCCGATCGATGGCGGCAACCGCCCAGACCTCTCGATCTTCAAGCTGCCGGAGTAATACAGGGCTCACTCAGCCGGAAGCGCGACGCGATCTGCGTGAGTGGGTGGAATCGCCGACGCGGCCTTCAATCCAAAGTACTCTTGCTTGTGCGCGACGGCGTCTCCCCGCCCAACTCAGCAAGCAGCAGGTCGGCGCGCTCCTCGACACCTGTTCTGGGCAGAATGACCACGTCGTAGCCGAGCAGTGGGTAAAGCGAGCAGTGGGTAAAGGTGGAGAAGACGCTCATACACCTCGACTGAAGTGCGAAGGCTGTGCTGGCGCCCTGAGTCGTTGCGGTATATCTCGGGCCATGGTGGCGTCAGGAACACCCGGGGATGGTAGCGATGGAGTGCTGCATGGCGCTCTATCGACTTCTCGCCGGAAGCATGTTGCAGTGCGGCCGCCGGTTCGATCAGCCCTCGGTCAAAGAAGACCCAGCCGGCCGTGCGCATCGCTGCGGCGCGATCCTGAATTGCCAGTTCCAGTGCCCGGCGCGCAAATGCCGCCAGATCGATCCACGGCAAGGCCTGGCCGCCAGATTTGACTTCCTACTCCACGATGCGCCGGCCCGGCTCTTCGACAACGGCGTGGCCGCGGCGTACCAGCTCGTCGAGCAGGGTCGACTTGCCACCACCCGAACAGCCGGAAATTACAACAAAGCGATCCATAAACACTCCAGGGCAGTTTACCCTCTCCCGATGGGCGCAACTGTTGCCGTCAAGCTTTCGCCCACCCCCAGCAAAAGCCTTTGACATCGACCCCTGTCGGGACGAATGCTGCAGGGGACATGACGACGCCTTCCACCCCCTCGCTGCCCCTGCAGGGCGGCTGCCAGTGCGGCGCTGTGCGCTACGAGCTGCACAGCTGGCCGATCAAGCCGAACGTCTGTCATTGCCGCATGTGCCAGAAAGCAGCGGGCGCGCCCTTCATGGCCTTCGCCGAGCTGCCGCTGGCGGATATTGTCTGGACCCGACAGCAACCGAGCTGGTTCCGCTCTTCACAAGCGGCGGAGCGCGGCTTCTGCCCCGCTTGCGGCACCTCGCTGCATTTCCGCTATGTGGGAGGCGATTGGATCGACGTCGCCCTGGCCTCTCTTGACCGGCCAAACGCAGTCGTCCCCGAACAGCAGTTCGGCTGCGAGAGCCGTCTCGCCTGGCTCAACGGTCTGGACAAATTGCCCGAGTCCACAACGGAAGCCAACACGCCGGCCGACGTCCTTGCCACCTACGCCTCGCGCCAGCACCCCGACGAGTAGGGATTACTGCAGGAAGCGCTTCAGCGCCGCCAGGGTCTGCTCCGGGCGCTCGGTCATGATCATGTGGCCGCAACCGGGCAGTTCCTCCGCCCGGCAGTCCGAGAGCGCCGCGGCCAGTTTGCGGCCTGCCTTGGGCGGCGTCATCTTGTCTTCTTCGCCCATCAGCAGCAGCACCGGGCACTTCACTGCCGCCGCCTCGGCTGCGCCGTCGCTCCAGACGTTGCAGGCTGCCAGGTCAGCGTAGAGCACGCCGGGTGCTGCACGCTCCAGCAGCCGGTTGCCCTGCCCAGTCAGCCAGGTGCCAGGCAGCGGATGGCCGCCGATGTGCGCGCCTGCGCCGTGGGCCCAGCCGTTGACCATATCGATGGCCGCATGATCGTTGGCCTCCGCCGCAGCCAGAAGGTCGGGGTGCACCGGCATGCTGGCGGCACAGCCCAGCAGAGCTAGGGACTGGGCCATCTTGGGATGCCGCGCGGCGAAGCTGACCGCCGCCACCGCTCCCATGGAATGGCCGACCAGGCTCGCCCGCTCGACTCCGGCAGCATTCAGCACTTCGGCCAGCCAGTCGGCAATCTCGGCGATGGATGCCAGCGGCGGTCCTTCGGAGTGGCCATGTCCGGGGATGTCCAGGGCCAGCACCGCCCGGCCATGATGGGCCAGATAGCGGCTCTGCAGCGCCCAGACGCTGTGATCCATGCCGGCGCCGTGCAGGAAGACGGCCACCGGCTGCGCGGCATCGAAGGCGACGCCGCCGGTGCCGGCGAAAACGCCCTTGCCGGCAACCTGCAATTTCAGACCCGCGCGGCTCATGTCGACACCGCCTTGCGCGCAGCCCGCAGCGCCTGCTTCAGGTCGTCGATGATGTCGCCCGCGTCTTCCAGACCGACTGACAGCCGGATCATGTCCTCTCCCACCCCAGCGCGCTGCAGAGCCTCGGCATCGAGCTGGGAGTGCGTGGTGCTGGCCGGATGGATGATCAGCGTCTTGGCGTCGCCGACATTGGCCAGGTGACTTGCCAGCTTGCAGCTCTCGATGAAGACCCGGCCGCCCTCGCGTCCGCCCTTCACGCCGAAGGAGACGATGGAGCCGGCGCCCTTGGGCAGCAGGCTTCGGGCGCGGGCGTGATCCGGGTGGGACGGCAGGTCCGGGTGTGAAACCCAGGCCACGTCGTCGCTGCTCTCCAGGAACGCCAGGATCTTGTGGGTGTTTGTCATGTGCCGCTCCATGCGCAGCGGCAGCGTCTCTACACCTTGAAGCAGATAGAAGGCGGTCTGTGGGGCCATGACGGCACCGAAGTCGCGCAGTCCTTCGGTGCGTGCGCGCATGGCAAAGGCCGAGGGGCCGAACTCCTCGGCATAGTTGATGCCGTGGTAGCCCTCATAGGGTTCGGTCAGGGTGGGGAATTTGCCGCTGGCCGCCCAGTCGAAACGGCCTCCGTCGACGAGGATTCCCCCGATGGCCAGGCCGTGGCCGCCCAGCCACTTGGTGGCTGAATGCACGATCAGGTCCGCGCCTAGGTCCAGGGGACGGGACAGCCAGGGCGTGAGGAAGGTGTTGTCCACGGCAAGTGGAACGCCGTGCTCATGTGCAATCTCGGCCAGCGCCGGAATGTCGGCGACTTCCAGGCCGGGATTGCCGACGAACTCGGAGAAGAGCAGCCGGGTTTCCGGCCGGATGGCGGCGCGGAAGGCTTCGGTGTCGCGCGGATTAACCAGCGTGGTCTCGATGCCGAAGCGCGGCAGGCTGTGGGCAAAGAGATTGAGCGAGCCGCCATAAAGCGCCGAGGAGGCGACGATGTGCCCCCCCTGCCCCATCAAAGTGGCGATCGCCAGAAAGAGCGCTGCGTGGCCCGACGCGGTTCCGACGGCCGCGACACCGCCATCCAGCGCTGCCACCCGCTCCTCCAGCACCGACACAGTGGGGTTGCCGATTCGCGAGTAGATGTAGCCCGGCCGCTCGAGATTGAAGAGCGCCGCGGCGTGGTCGGCATCCTGAAAGACGTAGGACGTCGTCTGATAGATCGGCACCGCGCGGGAGCCTGTCACGGGATCGGGAACTTGCCCGGCATGCAATGCCAGGGTGTCGAAATTGGGAAACTTGGCGCCTGCCATGCCTTCTCCTCCAGACGGCGTGGAGGTGGAGCATAATGGCTCCCGGCGGCCCGTCCACCCCGACTCGATCACAGAGGCAACGCGCACCCTGTACTGTGGGTTTTCCTGCTCCGGTCCATTTTTTGTCCCTGGTGCCGTCATCACTACGTCACCAACTAGCGATACAAGATGTGCAGGTTCCGGGGCCGTCGGCCTTGGACTGTGGCCGCAGCAGCGGGGCAAAGGGAGACACGATAGTGAAGACATGGATGCGCCAGGGCGAAGAGCCCCGTCTACAGGAGATGCTGGACGACCCGGTGATGCGCTCGATGATGGCGAGCGACGGAGTGACGCGCGAAGAGTTGGTGACCCTGGTACGCTGCCATCCTCTCGTGAGCGAATTGACGTCCTGCGATGAGATGCCTGACTACGACCATGGCGCGCGCCAGCAAAGCGATTGCAGCCTTGCTTCATCCGAGACCGAGTGCGGCGCGACGGCCTAAAAAGGCGGCCTGTTCCCCCAGCTCGACAGACTTTGGAAAAGACGGAGGGCCGCTCGCCTCAATCAAGGCGGCGGCCCTCTCTTTTGGATAGCCTTGCCCTGTACAACTTGCCGTGGGAGGGATGCTAGAGGCAGGCTTCACCGAGAATCAAGAGGCAATATGATAAATCTTTATCTATCTTGTGCGCGCCTCGCTCCCAGGTGACACAGGATTGATCCTCTTTCGCTGTCGCTTGTCCCCTTTGCGCCCCTTTTCCGGTTGACCCGACGCTGCCGGCGTGGCTGGAAAGGACGCATCAGCCTGTTTGTACCGTGAGGGAGCCTCTCGTGCTCGACCGCCGCTTCGTTCTGGAGAACATCGACGCCGTCCGCGACAACTGCGAACGTCGGGGAATCCACCTGGATCTTTCGCGCTTCGTCTCTCTGGAGGAGCAGCGCAAGCGCTTGCAGCAGCAGGTCGATGACTTGAACCGCTCCGCCAACGAGCTGGCCAAGTCCATTCCCAAGGCGGCCAAAGAGGAGAAGCCGGCGCTGATCGAGCAGGGCAAGACCCTGCGCACCCAGCGCGCCGAGGCGGAGCAGGCGCTGCAGGACGTGGTGCAGGAAGCGGATGCGCTGCTGGCCGCTATCCCGAACATGAGCCACCCCGAGTCCCCCGCAGGCGGCGAAGAAGACAGCCGCGAGATCGGACGGGGTAAGACTCCGCTGCCGGCCTACGCTTTCCAGCCCAAAGATCATGTGGAGCTCGGCGAAGCACTCGACCTCATCGACCTGGAGGCCGGTGCCAAGGTCGCTGGTCATGGTTTCTACTTCCTGCGCAATGAGGCGGTGCTGCTCGACATGGCGCTGCAGAGCTTTGCGCTGCACCGCCTGGTCCAAGAAGGCTTCACCCTGGTCTCTACGCCCGACTTGGCACGCAACGAGGTGCTGGCCGGCACGGGCTACGTGCCGCGCGGCCCGGAGACCCAGATCTACTCCATCGCCGACAGCGACCTCTCGCTCATCGCCACGTCCGAGATCACATTGGCGGGCATGCTCTCCGGTAAAATCCTGGAGCAAGCGGACCTGCCGATCCTGCTCTGCGGCCACAGTCACTGCTTCCGTACCGAAGCCGGCGCTCACGGCCGCGCCTCGCGCGGGCTCTACCGGGTGCATCAGTTCACGAAGGTGGAGATGTTCGCCTTCACCACGCCCGATGCCAGCGCGGCCATGCACGAGCGGCTCAAGGCCATCGAGTGTCAACTGTTCGATGACCTGGGCATCCCCTACCGCATTCTCGATATTGCCACCGGCGACCTGGGCGCCCCGGCCTATCGCAAGTACGACCTGGAGGCCTGGATGCCGGGCCGTGGCGAGGCTGGCGAGTTCGGCGAGGTGACCAGCACCTCCAACTGCACCGACTATCAGGCCCGCCGCCTCAACATCCGCTACCGCCCACAGGGCGGGGGCCGGCCGCAGCACCTGCATATGCTCAACGGCACGGCGGTCGCCACCAGCCGCGCGCTCATCGCCGTGCTAGAGAACTACCAGCAGGCGGACGGCTCCATTCAGGTGCCCGAGGTGCTGCGTCCTTATGTTGGCAAGGACGTGATCGGCCCGCGCTAGAGTATCCGTGTTGATCAAGAAGGAAAGTTGACCCATGGACGCTGATCTCTGAGGAGGGCGTTTGCGAGGATCACGAGCTTGCGCATGATGGCTGTGAGGGCCACCTTTGGCGCCTTT
>NZ_JARHUD010000020.1 GCF_029222965.1 Aquibaculum arenosum
GCGACGTTGCCGAGTTCGTTGGCCAGCTCCAGCACGCTCATCCGCTGCTGCGCCACCTTGCTCGCCGCGTCGCGCGGCGCTGCTTTCTTCGCTGTCGTTGACTGTTCCATTGGATGTTCCTCCCTCCCAAAAGTAGCATGGAAAGAAGGTTAAGTGGACACTGGGAGCTTGGGCTATCGCCAACAACGACAAGATAGAAGCAGCGAAGCGAGCATTTTCTCAAACGAAGGCGAGCGCTTAACAGGAAATAGTGCGGGCTGGGACTCAGGCTCGATCTCGACCTAGCTTCGCGGCATAGTTGCTACGAGATAATGCTCCTTTGCACCCCAATGTTTCATAGCTTGCCGCGCAGAGTGTTGGGCGACCATCGATAGAACACAAAAATGTTGCTCGAACGACAGTCGAATTGGCACGCGCTACAGTGCACTGCGTGGCGGTGCGATTGGCACACGTCGCATATAATTGTCGGAGAACCCTCCGCAGATACCCCGGCTTATCAAAGCAAATCTGTGCCGAATGACTGCCGAAGCAAGGGTGCGGCGTGGTCGATAAAGGCGCGCAGGGCCCCACCGTGGAACGGGCGCGGTTGGAACACCAGATGCACCGGGATTGATTTCGGTTCGTACTCGTCAAGGAGACTTACGAGGGTTCCCGCCGCCATTTGCCTTTCAACTTGATAGGATAGCGGGCGCACAATGCCCATTCCGCGCTCGGCAGCGTCAATCGCTGCACCCGCGCTATTCAGCGTCAGGCGACATCTGACACGAACGGAACGGTTACGTCGCCCGTCGGCGCCCGCACGATAGCGCCACAACTCCTGGGAACCCGCTTCGTTCAACCCAATGCAGGAGTGGAACGCGAGTTCGCAGGGATTGGTTGGAGGCGCATTGTGGGCGAGGTAAGACGGAGCGGCGCATGTAAGTCTGCGTATTTCACCCACTTTGATCGCGGTCATTGAGGAGTCGGGTAGGTCCGCCAGTCGAATAGCTACGTCCACGCCTTCACCCACAAGGTCGACCACGCGGTTCATGAGAAGCAGCCGCGCCTGTGTTTCGGGATAAAGCGCGAGGAAACTTTCGATTACAGGCATCACTCTCATACGGCCAAAAAGCTCGGGTGCCGTAACCACAACAGTGCCGCTGATGTTGGCATCTGACGACCGCTCTTCCAAGTGTGCGAGTTCGTTGAGCATCTTCCTGTAGGTTTCGACATGACGAGTGCCGGCCTCGGTAACGGCGAAGCGTCGTGTCGTTCGTTCGATCAACCGCACGCCAGCGCTCTCCTCCAACTGAGCAATGGCCCGTGTCACCGATGCTGGAGAGCGTCCCAGCTTGCGGGAGGCGGCAGCGAGCGAGCCGGTCTCAACAACAGTCAAAAATATCGACATAGCTTCAAGACGGTCCATTATTATTTCCAATCCTGAAATCCAACATTTCATAATATCCTTATTATTTCACAATCCGAAATGCACTACCATTCACTGAAAGATGGAAGGGTTTGCACAATGACAACACGATATGGGTTCAAGCAGGTTGGTGACGTAGACATTTTTTACCGCGACGCGGGACCGAAAGACGCGCCTGTGATCCTGCTACTGCATGGCTTTCCCACAGCCAGCCACATGTTCCGCGATCTGATCCCCTTGCTCGCCGATCGCTTTCGGCTGATCGCGCCAGACCTACCTGGTTTCGGGCAGACTAAGGCTCCGCCGCGAAACAGGTTCGATTATACGTTCGACCATATCGCGGAGGTAATCGAAGGTTTTACCCAGTCATTGTCGCTGGATCGATTTTCTCTCTACGTCTTTGACTACGGTGCTCCCGTCGGACTGCGACTGGCCATGCGTAATCCCGAAAAGGTTTCCGCGATCATCTCGCAGAACGGTAATGCTTACGTAGAGGGCTTCAGCGATGAATGGGGCCCGTGGGAAGCCTATTGGCGAGAACCCACCGATGCCAATCGGGAAGCCTGCCGCGACTCGCTTTCGCCGGACACGATCCGAAACTGGCAATATGGCACCGGTGCGGATCCCGCTCTTCTTTCGCCGGACGGCTACGAACTCGACATTGCCTATATGGCGCGTCCCGGAGCTGAGGAAATACAGCTCGACTTGATCCTTGATTATCGCAGCAATGTGGCGCTTTACCCTGATTTTCAGGCATACTTTCGTAAATATCGTCCGCCTTTGCTGGCGGCTTGGGGGCGCTACGACCCGGCATTCATTCCGGCAGGTGCAGAGGCCTATCGGCGTGATCTGCCAGATGCGCAGATACACTTACTGGATGCCGGACACTTCGCTCTGGAGACCCATGCACAGGAAGTCGCGGATTTAATGCGTACTTTCCTTAATGAAGCAGCCACTTAAATAAACTCCGCCTAGCAGCGTTTAAATCCTGGCCATCACACGGGATGTATTTGGCCTTTTAAGCGCATTCAATTTTTACAGAGGTTCAATGTCATGACTAAACCCGATCCAGTGTTTCCCGCAAATCGCCATGCCCTGTATGAGGCTCACGGCTATTCCGCAGCGATCCGCTCAGGAGATTTTCTATTCATCTCAGGTCAGGTGGGCAGTCGTGCGGACGGCTCACCGGAAACGGATTTTGGTGAGCAGGTCCGCCTGGCCTTCGCCAATCTCAAAGCCACGCTGGAGGCTGGAGGCTGCAGCTATGAAGATATTGTCGACGTTACGACTTTTCATACAGATCCCGAAAACCAGATGGAAACGGTGATGGCGGTTAAGAACGAGATTTTTGCTGCCCCGCCATATCCGAACTGGACGGCAATCGGAGTTACTTGGCTCGCGGGATTCGCATTTGAAATAAAAGTAATCGCTCGGACCCCGAAAAACGAATGACGTGTCGTTTCAGCAGAACATCGCGGCATTAAAATCCTTCAAAAAGGTGACAGAACTAGAAAAGCTAAGAGAATGAAGGTGGCGTAGGCGGCGTGATGTTTTCTCATAATGTTAGCTCAAATTGCGGATTTACTTATGAAACGAGAAAATGAGTTTAAGTGGCTAAATATTGATGGGGTTTCAGCGCTCATTCGCCCCGGTTACGGAGGAACGATAGTGATTATCCCTGGTGCAATGACGGACGCACAGGGATGGTTGCCCGTCGCCATCGCCTTAGAAAGTAATCGATCGATTGCAATCATTAATCGAAGAGGACGCGTACCGAGCAGCGACCTTCCTCGGGATTCAACGGTCGCAGACGAAGTCGGCGACGTATGTTCACTTCTATCCCATGTACAGCCTCCCTACATTCTTTTCGGGTGGAGCTATGGCGGACTTCTCGCTACCGAGGTGGCGAAAAATCTGGATAGGTTAGATGCTATTGTATTATACGAGCCGGTTTGCCGTCCTTTTGTCGGGGATGCTGTAGAGCCCCTCTGGAATCGGATAGATAAGGGCGATCTCGATAGTTCTGTAGAGTTTATATTAGCCGAAATAGGAGGGATGTCAGTTGCACATATAGAGGCGTTACGTGAAACAGATGCATGGCACAAATTAAGATATCTTGCTACTCCTGCGGCGATCGAGCTTTCAGCTATCAATAGGCACGAGCCATACCAGGAAGAATATGCGTCCATTACTGCCCCTATTACGATGATCGTAGGCAGTTTAAATGAGGGCAACGAGCCATACGGGACGGCTGCAAATCGATATCTTGATATGCTGAATTGTGCGCGGCGGGTTAGCTTGCAAGGACAAGGACATCTTGCCCACCTTGAAGCTCCTGTTCAATTGGCTGAAACGATCAATGATATTTTGAATGAATGGCCGGCTAAAGTATGAAGTGGGCCGTTGAAAACGGCTTCATGCGGTTGCCCCAACGCCACGAATATAGGCATGCTCGCTGAGATCAGCCTGCGTGTCGCGTTTAATGTGAGCTGTGATCGATCGCAGGCAGTCGATATCCTCTTTTGCAGAGGAAGGCCAACGGCCGGTGTGTAGGGTGAACTCAGAGAACTTAGTTTGACCTCGCGGTGGACGCATCATTACCCACGGGCCACACAGAGAGAGCGTGTTCTGCAACAGCTTTCAGCATATCATGACTAAAACCAGCTTTTGCCTGCACAGCCATTCCATGTCCCACTGCCATCACGAATGCCGCGAGGACTGCCGGATCAGCCGTATCTGGCAAGTCACCTTCTGCCTTAGATTGCTCGAAACGCTCACGAAGCTGGGTCTCCCCTTCTGCGCGAACGTCGATCAGCGTTTGTCTCACAGAGCTCGAGTTGTCTGATCCTGCCAAGGCTCCGTTGATGTTCAAGCATCCGCGGCGATCAGGATAACGAGTTTGGAGGTCAGCCGAACAGTATAGTATATGTTCAGCGACTTGGCGGGATGTCGGCAGTCGAAGCGCTTCTGGTATGAAGTCCATGTACCGCTCGTAGTACCGCGCTAAAGCCCGCCGAAATAGGGTCTCCTTGTTGCCGAACGCGGAGTAAAGCGCTGGTCTCTCTACGCCAGTCGCCTCTGTTAGATCGGCGTATGATGCGCCTTCATAGCCCTTGCGCCAAAAAACGCAAAGTGCAGCGTCCAGTGCTTTCTCCGGGTCAAATTCGCGGCGGCGGCCCATCAGTCCTGCTCAGGTTCTGTTTTCATAACGACCATTATTAAACCGCTTGACAAGCTGTGTCTAGTGTACGTAATGATCGTTACGATAACGATCATTACGTAATCGGATGGTTCTGCTCAAGATGGCTGTGTGGTCATCCGTCGAGCCATATCGATGGCGAACATTGAAGGACGTCCGCCGTGAAAAACAGCATTGTTCCCTTGCATTCCTCAACGCCTACGACCGTCGGGATTATCGGGGCTGGCGAGGTCGGTAGCCAAATCGCACGAGCAGCTATCACGGCTGGTTATCAGGTCGTTATCGCCAATTCCCGCGAGC
The DNA here is from genome assembly GCF_029222965.1 of Aquibaculum arenosum. Lineage (GTDB taxonomy): Bacteria > Pseudomonadota > Alphaproteobacteria > Kiloniellales > DSM-21159 > Aquibaculum > Aquibaculum arenosum. The sequence continues at coordinate 4,905 of NZ_JARHUD010000020.1, forward strand.
CTGAAACATTAAGTGGCCTAGTCGCCGAGCTCGGTCCTCGCGCGCGTGCCGCAACTGCCTCTCAAGCCGCCGAAGCCGGTGATTTCGTTGTAATCGCGGTCCCATTGAAGCTCGTCAACGACATGCCGGTCGAGCAGCTTGCGGGCAAGGTCGTGCTCGACACGAACAATTACATGTCTTGGCGCGATGGTCATTTCGCGGTTATCGATTCTGGAGAGAAGACCGTTCACGAACTCCGCCAGGAACAACTGCCGACCTCGAAGGTCGCAAAGGCTTTCACCCATATTCAGGCACCGCGTCTTTTCCTGTCGGCAAGACCTGCAGGGACGCCCGGCCGCCATGCCCTCTCGGTGTCCAGCAACTATCCCGAAGCGGTGCGGCTGGTGACTAAGCTCTACGACCAGTTTGGATTCGACACTGTTGATAACAGTCCGCTGAGCGAATCTTGGCGCAGCGGACCTGGGCAGCCCGCTTGGATGGCTCACGAACATCAGACTGCACCGGAGTTGAAGGTCAACTTGGTAAGCGCGCGTCCTATCCGCATTCCCTGACGTCGTGCAAAAAAATCCTCAAACGAGCGGACAGGAATGTACGCAATCTCGAAAGGTTACATCATGCAGGATTCATTAGCAGGCAAGGTTGCTCTCGTAACCGGCGGCTCTCGCGGTCTCGGTTCCATCATCGCCGAGGCTCTCGCGAAACGTGGTGCGGATGTTGCAATCAGCTATGTGGCATCCGACAAAAAAGCAGATGCCATCGTTGAAAAACTGAAGGCAATGGGTGTGCGCGCCCTCGCGATTAGAAACGATCAGGCCGATCTTTCGGCCGCCGGAACCTTGATCGATTCGGTAATCGCTCATTTTGGTCGTCTCGACATCCTCGTAAACAATGCAGCTATAGCCATACAGGGTCGACTGGTTGACGATCCCGAACTCGACAACGCTGAAATGGATCGGATGTGGCGGGTCAATGTGCTGGGTACGGTCGCGACGACGCGGGCTGCTGCACAGAAAATCTCCGATGGGGGCCGCATCATTTTTATCGGCTCGGCCATCGTCAGCCGCACCGCATTTCCGGGGGCAGCCGATTACACGGGCACCAAGGCGGCCATCGCGGGGTATGCGAAAGCGGTCGGACGTGACCTTGGCCCGCGCAACATCGCCGTGAATGTCGTGCAGCCCGGGATCATGCCGACGGATATGGCTGCGGCCACTGCCCACAATGTGCCGGACGCGATGATGGACCTCCATGCGATCCGGCGCATCGCGACCTTGGAGGAAGTGGCCGCCGCCGTCTGCTTCCTAGCTGGTCCCGACGCAAGCTACGTCAGCGGCAACGCGCTGGATGTGGCCGGCGGCTACCAGATCTGAGCGACAAACATCATTCCGTAAAATGAAAACGACTCAAGGAAAATAGAGATGAAACAGAAATTCGGAGCGCAGTCGACGGCTGATGAGGTACTTGCCGGCATTGATCTCATAGGAAAAAGGGTTCTCATCACCGGCATCTCATCAGGCATAGGGCTGGAAACTGGCCGATCGCTGGCATCTCATGGCGCAAACATTGTGGGTGCGGACATAGATTTGGCAAAGGCTGAAGCATCAACTGAACCTGTCCGTGACGCGGCCTTGCAAGCAGGTGGCAGCTTGGAACTGATCGAACTTGATCTGGGATCGCTTCAAAGCATCCATGCCTGCGCGGATAGGCTACTGGCCGATGAACGGAAATTCGACGTCATCATTGCCAACGCTGGCGTCATGGCGACTCCGTTTGGGCGGACCACCGATGGCTTCGAACTCCAGTTCGGAATCAACTATCTTGGACATTTTGCCTTGGTGAGCCGCATCGAGCCGTTGCTCGTCGATGGAGGGCGATTGGTGGTCGTTTCCTCTCAAGCCCACCGGATCGCCGATATTGACCTTTCCGATCCGAATTTCGAGCAACAGCCCTACGATCCTTGGATCGCCTATGGCAGATCGAAGACGGCTACCGCCTTGTTTGCCGTGGAGTTCGACCGGCGCTTTCGTGAGCGTGGCATCCGCGCCGCTTCGGTCATGCCGGGGAACAGTGGCGGCACTGGTCTCACGCGCCATCTGTCAGTGGATGATGTACAGGGCCTGCTGGACAACGTCGGTAAAGCGCGGGCAGATGCTGGTCTAACGCCTGCCGAATTGAAAGACGTCCCCCAAGCAGCGGCAACGTCAGTGTGGGCTGCATTCGTGGCAGATGCGGACCTTATCGGAGGTCATTATCTCGAAGACTGTTCGGTGGCGCCGATCGATGACACACCGAATCCTTTTGCAGATGGCGTGAAATCATATGCCCTAGATGTGAGGAGGGCCGGACAGCTTTGGGCTGCAAGCGAAGACCTTATAACCGCCGTTACGATTTTGCCAGGCGCACGAAAGGGGCTGGGATTGATTGCTCAAACTTAGGCAACGTGAGTAGCAGATAGGCTTTCCCGATGCGCAGGCGGAAGGTGAAGCAAATTGGTCAGCGTGAAGTACCACAACTGCTGGGTGGACGTATCCCTCTTGCGTCGCTGATCCAGACGCTTGCCGTCGCCGAATATCTGAACTTCCGCCACGCCGCCCATGCTCTCGGCGTGGCGCAATCCAGCGTCAGCGCCCGTGTGAAGGCGTTGGAAGAAGACCTTGGCATCCTCCTGTTCGAGCGTCACGCACGCGGCGTCCGGCTGACCGAGGCCGGACGCCACTTCGTCGAGCGGATCGCGGCCGGAGTGGATCATCTCGACCATGCCGTGAAGACGGCCGGCATGGCGGCGGCGGGAGAATGTGGTCGCCTGCGCATAGGTATCCATGCCCTGATCCCCGGCAGCTTCCTTGCCGAGTTGATCGGGCAGTATCGCGAAAACCATCCCGGCGTTGTAGTCGAGATAACCGAAGGCACAGCCCGCGAAGCGGTGATGCAGCTTCGCGCCGACCGGCTGGATGTGGTGTTCGTCGCGGGTGCGCCCAAACCGCCCGACTGCCATTCCCGGAGCATATGGACTGAACCGCTCTTGGCGGTGCTGCCGGAGCGGCATCCGCTCGCCGGGAAGTCGGCCGTTACATGGGCCGATCTAGCAGGTGAGACGTTCCTTGTCCGACATGGTGGCACAGGCCCGCAAGTCCATAGTCATATCCTATTTGTCCACTTAACCTTCTTTCCATGCTATTTTTGGGAAGGAGGAACATCCAATGGAACAGTCAACGACAGCGAAGAAAGCAGCGCCGCGCGACGCGGCGAGCAAGGTGGCGCAGCAGCGGATGAGCGTGCTGGAGCTGGCCAACGAACTCGGCAACGTCGC
>NZ_JARHUD010000021.1 GCF_029222965.1 Aquibaculum arenosum
GGAAGCCCCCCTCAAAACCAGGTCTCGCCGAGAGCCGTCGTAGACCACGACGTCGATAGGGGGCAGGTGGAAGCGCAGCAATGCGTGAAGCTAAGCCCTACTAATCGCTCGATCGGCTTGATCACCTCGCCAAAGGGCTAAGCCCCAAGGCCAGGTCAGCCCCACCACGCACAGCGGCAAAAGCCGCAAAACACCAAACCAACCTCAAAAGCTTCCAACCCGAAGCAGAAAAACACGCGAACCCCAGAACCCGAGGCACCCAAGCGGGCTTCGATGACTTGGTGGCCATGGCGAGGGCTGCACCACCCGATCCCATCCCGAACTCGGCCGTGAAATCCCTCAGCGCCAATGGTACTGCGTCTTAAGGCGTGGGAGAGTCGGTCGCCGCCAAGTCTTCCAAGCCCGCTTGAACCTTCTCCTAGCCTCCACCACACAAAACACCCGCGGGGTGGAGCAGCCCGGTAGCTCGTCAGGCTCATAACCTGAAGGTCGCAGGTTCAAATCCTGCCCCCGCAACCACCTTTACCGAACAACACAACAAATCACCCGCTCCGGCTCCAGCCAGAGCGGGTTTTTGCGTTGCGCCAAAAGCACTTGCCAGTTCCAGCATCTCCACGATGGCCCCCTCCAGCGTCACCCGGTGTCCCTGGGCGGCGTCGTGGGAAATCACCACCCGCTCGATCAGGTCGCGCAACTGCTGGCGCGCCGCCTCTGCGTCGGGCGAGCGCAGCTGACGGGCAAGGTCTGCAACCCGTGCGCGATAGACGGCGGCAAGGTCATCGTCCAGATTCAAAACCGGCTCCTCCTCGGACTGCGCAAGCTGCACTTCCAGGGCGGTGATTTCGTTTTCGATGCTGGTCAGCCGGTCCATGAGCGGCTTGGCGTCGTGGCCGTCTGCAATGGCGTCGACCAGGTGAACTTCCTTCTTGCGCAGGGCGTCCAGAGTTCGCTCCGTCTGCTCACGCTTCTGGCGGGCCGCTTTCAGGGCGGCCTTGGCCTCGGCCTGAACCGCCTTGATGAAGTCGGCCAGCAGGTTCGGGTCCATCAAGCGGTGCTGCAGGCTGTCGAGGACCAGGCTTTCCACCTCAGCGCGCCGGACCGACTTCTTCTCGGTGCAGGTGCCGGACTTTCGCGCGTTGGTGCAGCCGATGTAGTCCTTCCCGGCATTGCCCATGGCGCCGCCACAGGTGCCGCAGACCATCAGGCCGGAGAGGAAGTGCTTGGTACGGCGATGGTTCCAGAAGCCGTCCTTGGCTGTGTTGCCCTTTGCAAGGTCCGAGCGCCGGCCCTTGCCGCTGTTGGCCGTGGCCTTGAGGCGGTCCTGAACCTTCCGCCAGAGCGGCTCATCGATGATGCGCAGCTGCGGAACCTCTCGGGTGACGTATTCGTCGGCGGAGCGCACCCGGGCCTGGCGCAGACCGGTCTCGTAGTGTTTGCGATACTCCGTGCGGTTCCAGACCATCGTGCCGTGATAAATCGGGTTGCGCAGAATGCCCGATTGCCGCGTCGCGTGACCGCGGATGGTGGTATCACGCCAGGGCTTGCCCGTGGGGCTTGGGATGCCGTCGGCATTGAGCGCCTTGGCGATGGCGATGGGCGATTTGCCCTCGGCATAGTCCCGGTAGATGCGCCGGACCACATCGGCATGCTTTGGATGAATGGCGAGGACGCCGCGTTTGTCGGGGGCAGCGGCGGGGTCGTTGCAGTAGCCGTAGGGCGGGCGCGCGGTGTGGCGTCCTTCCAGGATGACGCCTTCCAGACCGCGATGGGTTTTCTGTTTCAAGGCGCGCAGGAACTCGCTGTCCATCATGGAGCGCAGCCCCACGGTCATGGGCGTCGCGAAGCCGTCGGCAACCGAATAGAAGCGCACGTTGTGATACTCAGCTTCCTTGTGGAGTGTCGCCATATCGGCCATGTCGCGGCTCAAGCGGTCGAAGGCCTCCACCAGGATAATGTCGGTGCCGTAAGACGTGATGATGGAACGCAAGGCGTTAAGCCCCGAGCGGTTAATGGTGGCGCCGGAGGTGGCGCCGTCCTGAAGTTGGGCAACGATCTCCCAGCCCTGTTGCTCGGCGACCCGCTGGCAAAGGCGATACTGGTCCTCGATGGATTGCGGGCGCTGCAAGTCGGTGGAATAGCGTGCGTAGATGATGGCACGAAGGGCTTGTGTCATAGGTCTCCTTTCTCTCTCGTTGGGGTCCCGGAGGCCCCGGAACCGGGACCGGTTCCGGGGCAAAGCGGGTGTCAGTGCCGAGTCTCGCTCGGCTCAGGCTGCGGGTCGTCGCAAGGATCCTGTTGTGACTGCGCGAGGCGCTCGGCCACGTAGGCTCTGGCGAGAAAGCGGCTTATGACACTCAGGTCGGGACTATCGCTTGGTGGCCCTGCGGCCTTATCAATGTTTGATTGCATAGTATGCTCCAAATTAATTTAAAGTCGAACATCATCTGTTCTCCGGATTTGAAATCGTTCAGGCTTACGCCCTCGAACCTTGCGGTCTTTGGCTGCGCGAAATGCAGCCTCGGCAAGCGGCCGAAAATGGCCGGAGCGGGCGGGAAGGGTTTCGGTCGGGTTCTAGCGCATGATTTCCTCCATTTAAAACAAAGATACACCCATTAAAGCAATAAAATTACGTATAGTCAAGAAGAAAGTACCGCGGGCAGTGCGGGAATATCCGAGATGGCCCGAAAAGGAGCCAAACCACTGCTGCAGGCGGCATTCAGAAGCCTGGTCCGGACGCAGGCGGCGGGGTCGATGATTCCTCGTCTTGCACCGGTTCGTCTGGGTCTGGTTCGTCTGGGTCCGGCATGACGCCCGGATCCTCTGGTGGGGTTTGCGTTGGTGCCTGCTCCTGGCGCCACTGGGCCAGGACGTGCGGCGGCGGCTGCCAATCGGGCTTGCCCTTGACCGAGAAGCGGACACCCTGGCGCTGTGCCTCCAGCCAGGCCAGTTCCAGGAACGCCTGGCTGCCGGAGGCCAGCACCGCACCGCCCCATTCGCGTTTGGCCTTGGTCATCGCAAGCGCGATGGCCTCCGGGTGTGCCTTGTCGAAGAGGCAGCGGTTGCCGTGGTCGGCAATGCGCCAGTCCTTCCCCGTTACCAGAACGTGCGTGTCCCTGGCTTTTGCGTGGCAGCCGAGACGACGCCAGCGCGCGGCGACGGCCTCGGCCTGGCGACGAGTCTGGATGGCGGTGCCGACCAGGGGATGGACGATGGCGCCTGCGGCTGGCCTGGTCTGCGGTTTGGGCGTCGGAACAGCAGGAGGCAGGGGATAGAGCCTACGCGGATTGCGTTTATACGCAGCCCTCAGTCGTGCGGCGGCGAGTCTATGTGCAAGCGCTGTTCTATCCGATACAGGCGCCGGTCCATCTGCAGCAGTATCTGGTAGAGCTGCTCCAGTGGGTCGTCCTCTCCCTCGGGCGGGTTGTTCAGGTGGTCGAGGATGGCGCCGGTGTGTTTGTAGATCTTGCGGGTCTGGTCGTATGTCGCTCGGCCGAGTTGCTCGGCGGGTGGCTGCTGCGGTGGTACGTTGATTTTCATGAGTTTCTCCTTTCATGCGTTGTGAAACGGCGGCTTTGCGGACGCCTGCGAAGCGATGCAGGGCGCCCAGGACGCGGCCGTTGCTGTGGGTGATGATCCAGGTGCCGGGCTTGTCGCCGGGGGCGACGCCCAGGCCCTGCTCCGCCAGGGCGGCTGTCAGCGCTTGCGCGCTGTCGCTTGCTTCCCAGGCAGCTTTGACCGCTGCGCGGGCTTGCGGCAGCGAGAGGCCCTCGCGTTTTGCCGCCTGGTGCTGGTCGCTCGTGTAGGCGGCCTGAGGCAGGGGGCCATCTGTTAGGCCCTCCTGCTCCAGTTGCTGTGCTGCCGTGGTGCGCCCCTCGGCCTCCAGGGCTGCGACCACGGCGGTGTTGTGGCGCCCGCGCGTCAGCTTGTGACCGAAGCGCAGTTCGGCGCGCCGCGCAATTTTCTCTTGGCGCAGGTAGCTGTGTGAGCTGCTGAGCACGCGCCCGGTGAGGGGGTCGACTTCGGGCACAAGCAGGTGCCAGTGCTGCCCGAAGCCCGCGTTCCTGGCCCGGGGTTTCTGGTGCTCGACGATGAGGCAGCGCTGCAGGTCAAAGCCGAACTCCGAGGCCAGTGACTGGAACACCGCGACGGCGTCACGCCGCTCCAGCGGTGCATCGGGATTCACCGAGAAGTGCCGCAGGGCATAGCGCCGCTGCCAACTTCGGGCGTCGGCCACCGCATCGACAAGCAGCGTCTCATCGCCGCTCAGGCAAGCCACCTGCTCGTTGTCTTTCCCGCGCAGGACGTGCGTGGCCACGGCCTTGTGGCCGCTTTCGGCACGGATGCGCGTGGACTTGATAATCACCGGGCGGCCCGCCGTTGGTCGAGGGTTGCGGCCACCTGCCGCTGCATGCTCTCGGCCGCCCGGACAATGCGCTCCGGTGTTGCCGCGGGCAGGGCGCCGCCTGCGTTCAGGTGATGGGCAATCTGGTTGAGGTTGTTGCCGAGCCGCCCCACGGCGCCGCGCAGGGCGACCAGCTCGGCCAGCAGCTGGCGCTCGGTCTCGGCGTCGCGGCAGGTGGCATGGGCGGCCAGCACCGCGCGGATATAGGCTGACAGTGGCTCGTCGGCCGCCCGTGCCGCAGCCGCAAGCTCTTGCTTGAGGGCGGCGCTGAGGCGGAAGCGGATGATCTCGTCGTGTCTCATAAGGCAGTCTCCTTTGACCGTTTGTGGGTGCCTGGTTGGGGGTCCACGGGGGCTCCGCCCCCTGGCCAGCTGCGCTTTGTGGAACAAAGGGCATGGCTGGCTACCCAAGGCTGTCCTGAGATGAAGTGAGGCTGCCTGGTTAAAAGCGGGTTAACGTTTTGGGAAAAAGGGGGGGCGTGCAGAATCGAGGAGCGCGAGAAGCCGCGTTCAAAGTTTATGGATTTCCAATGAGAAAAGGCGAGGGGCCTTCGGTTCGCATTCTGAAGATGGCCTGCCTGGGGGAAAGCTGCTGAGCAGGATTACTGCCCAGGGCGGGGCGGGCGCGGCGCCCCCACACAGCGCAAGCGCGCGCCCCGCCCGCCGCCGTCAGGCGGCAGGTGTTTCCGCGAGTGGCTGACGTTCCAGGTGAGAGCGACAGAAGCTGAAATCGATCAGCGCATAGCTTTGATTGGAAGGATTGGGAGGGATAGGAGAAAGATCCGAAACGGGACGGCCTCCGGCGCTCCACCAGGATAACGGCCATGTCTCCTCGCGCAGCGAAGCGATTGCCTGAATCATATTGCTCCTGTAGCAACGGCATTAAATTTGCTGCGCGGCTTGCTGACGTGAGGGAAGCATGACGAACCTGCCGGTGCTACCCTAGGCGGCCATCCGAGCCTATGAGCACCTCCTGCTTCCCGTCTGGGTGTTCTCCGTCGAGAGCTTGCGGATCCTCGCCGTAAACAGCGCGGCCCAGGATTGGCTGGGCTACGATGCGCAGACGCTGCAGGCGATGACGATCATCGACTTGCGCCCGCCTGCCGAACGAGCCCAACTTGTTACACGGGTTCGGCAATTCGAGGGGACGGTGACCGATGCAGGCACCTGGACCATTGTCGGGAAATCCGGGGACCACTACGCCGCCTCCTTCGCCTGGAGCAAGGTCGTCTTCGAGGGGACGGAGGCCATCGTTGCCAGTATCCGTGACGTTACCCGGACTGTCCGTGCAGAGACGCGGGCCGACAGCCTGAGCAAGCAAAACGAGGCTCTGCGCAAAAGTGTCAGCTTATCCGCCGAGCATCTGTCGCGGCTCTTCGATGGCCTGCCGGGCAAGATGCTGGTCCTGACGCCTGGCGACTACAGGATGGTAGCGGTCACCGAGGAGTATGCCGAGGCCGTGATGCAGGAGCGTGGCGAAATACGGCAATAGCACGTGCGAGGGGTGATCCAAGCGCAGGGAACGGTTTTTTAGGCAGGCAAAGTAGCTTTACTCGGGAGAGGGAAATGTGGGATTTTAGTATTGGAGGTGCGCTCGGAATGATGGTGCGCACGATGCCGTTTATCCTGTTGCGCATGGCGGTCTATTTCGGGATCTCGCTGGGCTATATTCTGATTACCGGTGTCGGCGCCGGTGTCGGCTGGGGTGTCGGTGGGTTTGGCGACGAAGAGTTTCGCGCCACGACAACAATGTGGGGCGGCTTTGCGGGCTTTGGGCTTTTTGGCGTCTTTATGTATTGGGCGCGCGAATATATTCTCTATATCGTCAAGGCCGGACACATTGCCGTTTTGATCGAATTGATTGATGGTAAACTGATGCCGCATGGCCGCAGCCAAATCAGTCATGCAACAGCGGTGGTTAAAGAACGGTTTCCGCAGGCCAGCGTGTTGTTCGCCGTCGATCAATTGATCAAAGGCGTTGTGCGCGCCATTTCGGGATTGGTGCGTGGCATCCTGACCATTCTGCCGATTCCCGGAGCGCAACAGATTGGCGGTATCATATCCGCGTTTTTGCGCGTCGCCGTCGGGTTCGTTGACGAAGTGATCCTTGCCCACGCCATCCGCACGAATTCGACAAATGCATGGGGGTCAGCGAAAGTGGCGCTCGTGCTCTATGCGCAGAACTACAAGCCAATGCTTAAGAATGCTGCATGGCTGGCAATTATTGTCTACGGCCTCAGTTTTGTAGTGTTTCTTGTCATGCTCGCGCCAGCTGCGCTGGTGGTCTACCTGATGCCCGGCGCATGGGCGGCAGGCGGCGTGGTATTCGCGCTGCTGTTCGCATGGAGCATCAAGGCCGCACTGCTGGAACCTTTTGCCATCACCTGCAGATGCAAGTCTATTTCAAGACAATTGAGGGCCAGCAACCGAACCCCGAATGGGAAGCCAAGCTGGAACAGATGTCAGGCAAATTCCGTAAGCTGAGGACCTCTAACAACCGGGTTTGATGTTCTGAAGCAGCCAAGCCGCGCCGTGCTTCAGTATTGCGCTCGCCTTACCCTGCAGCCTCGGCGGGGCTATGGAGGTCGGCGGTCCTCTCT
>NZ_JARHUD010000022.1:0-2829 GCF_029222965.1 Aquibaculum arenosum
GATCGTTTGAGCCTTGTTGGTTCTGGCGGGTGCTTTTGGTGCTTTGCTGGGGTCATCGGGTTTGGAGACGATCGAAACGTGCGAGATCATGCGCGAGCATGATCGGCGAACCCGTTCAATGAGCTTCCGGGGGTCTTAGGATCGATCTTCGGGAGTGAGGTCAAGATGAGAGTTTGATCCTGGCTCAGAACGAACGCTGGCGGCAGGCCTAACACATGCAAGTCGAGCGCGCCTCTTCGGAGGCGAGCGGCGCACGGGTGAGTAACGCGTGGGAACCTACCCTGGGGTAGGGGATAACCGCTGGAAACGGCGGCTAATACCCTATACGTCCTTCGGGAGAAAGATTTATTGCCCTGGGATGGGCCCGCGTTGGATTAGCTTGTTGGTGGGGTAAAAGCCTACCAAGGCGACGATCCATAGCTGGTCTGAGAGGATGATCAGCCACACTGGGACTGAGACACGGCCCAGACTCCTACGGGAGGCAGCAGTGGGGAATATTGGACAATGGGCGCAAGCCTGATCCAGCCATGCCGCGTGAGTGAAGAAGGCCTTAGGGTTGTAAAGCTCTTTCACCCGCGAAGATGATGACGGTAGCGGGAGAAGAAGCCCCGGCTAACTCCGTGCCAGCAGCCGCGGTAATACGGAGGGGGCAAGCGTTGTTCGGATTTACTGGGCGTAAAGGGCGCGTAGGTGGATGTTCATGTCAGAGGTGAAAGCCCCGGGCTCAACCTGGGAATTGCCTTTGAAACGGGGCATCTGGAGTTCGGAAGAGGGTAGCGGAATTCCCAGTGTAGAGGTGAAATTCGTAGATATTGGGAAGAACACCAGTGGCGAAGGCGGCTACCTGGTCCGACACTGACACTGAGGCGCGAAAGCGTGGGGAGCAAACAGGATTAGATACCCTGGTAGTCCACGCCGTAAACGATGTGCGCTAGCCGTCGGGATGCTTAGCATTTCGGTGGCGCAGCCAACGCGATAAGCGCACCGCCTGGGGAGTACGGCCGCAAGGTTAAAACTCAAAGGAATTGACGGGGGCCCGCACAAGCGGTGGAGCATGTGGTTTAATTCGAAGCAACGCGCAGAACCTTACCAGCCCTTGACATGGGCGTCGCGGGATCCGGAGACGGATCCTTTCAGTTCGGCTGGACGCCACACAGGTGCTGCATGGCTGTCGTCAGCTCGTGTCGTGAGATGTTGGGTTAAGTCCCGCAACGAGCGCAACCCTTACTTTCAGTTGCCATCAGGTAGGGCTGGGCACTCTGGAGGAACTGCCGGTGACAAGCCGGAGGAAGGCGGGGATGACGTCAAGTCCTCATGGCCCTTATGGGCTGGGCTACACACGTGCTACAATGGCGGTGACAGAGGGCAGCGAAGGCGCGAGCCGGAGCGAATCCCCAAAAGCCGTCTCAGTTCGGATTGCACTCTGCAACTCGGGTGCATGAAGGTGGAATCGCTAGTAATCGTGGATCAGCATGCCACGGTGAATACGTTCCCGGGCCTTGTACACACCGCCCGTCACACCATGGGAGTTGGCTTTACCCGAAGACGGTGCGCTAACCCGCAAGGGAGGCAGCCGGCCACGGTAAGGTCAGCGACTGGGGTGAAGTCGTAACAAGGTAGCCGTAGGGGAACCTGCGGCTGGATCACCTCCTTTCTAAGGAAGCCGGCGGCTTGCTGCCGGCTTTGCTAGACAAGGCGATCGCACAACAGATTGATGGTGGCGGATTGACGCCGCCCACGTATCCCTTCCCGACGAGACGAGCCGGCGCGGCTCCTGGTCCTATGGCCGGGTAAGCTGCGCAAGGGGCTCTGGCCCCGGCCGTGTGTGCCGGGACAGTCGCGCCCAGGGGGCCTGTAGCTCAGTTGGTTAGAGCGCGCGCTTGATAAGCGTGAGGTCGGAAGTTCAAGTCTTCCCAGGCCCACCATCAGCGCCGCGTCAGCGAACGGGGGCGCCGAATAGAGGCACCGAACGGGGCCGTAGCTCAGTTGGGAGAGCGCTAGCTTTGCAAGCTTGAGGTCACCGGTTCGATCCCGGTCGGCTCCACCAGGTTCTGGCCACCAGGTTTTGGCCTTGGGTGATCGTTCGTCTCGTGGGAAGACAGAAGTTTTGGCTGTCCGCTGTTGTGGTGGATGGTCGGTTGTTTGGCATTGTGGAGAAGAAGACCTCGATTGTGCGTTTGAGGCGGGATGTCCTTAGGGCATCTCTGTCAGGCGCGCTCGGGGTTCGCATGTTTTTTCGATCTAAGTACACTCGGGTTAAAGAAGCTGAGTGAGGTCGGTTGCCGTGTTTTGCGGACTTTGTCCCTGTGCGTGGCGGCTGACTTGTCGAGATCAAGCGTTAGATAAGGGCATTTGGTGAATGCCTTGGCATGCACAGGCGATGAAGGACGTGGCACTCTGCGATAAGCCGCGGGGAGATGAGAGCAATCTTTGATCCGCGGATGTCCGAATGGGGAAACCCCACCCTTTAGGGTGATCGCCGGCTGAATCCATAGGTCGGCGAGGCGAACCCGGGGAACTGAAACATCTCAGTACCCGGAGGAAAGGAAATCAACCGAGACTCCGCTAGTAGTGGCGAGCGAACGCGGACCAGCCCAGTTCTTGTCTGTGAAGAACCTGAAGGCCCTGGAAAGGGCCGCCAGAGAGGGTGACAGCCCCGTAAGGGTAGACAGCAGGCAAGGCTTGAGTAGGGCGGGACACGAGAAATCCTGTCTGAACATGGGGGGACCACCCTCCAAGGCTAAGTACTCGTGCATGACCGATAGTGAACCAGTACCGTGAGGGAAAGGTGAAAAGCACCCCGAGAGGGGAGTGAAATAGACCCTGAAA
>NZ_JARHUD010000023.1 GCF_029222965.1 Aquibaculum arenosum
CGCGCCACCACCCGTTTCCAGTCCAGGCCTTCAACCAGCGCTTCATACTGGGCGCGGGAGAGACGCATCACGCCCTCGCTGATCCGCGGCCAGACGAACTCCCCAGCCTCCAGCCGCTTGTAGATCATCACCAGTCCGGAGCCGTCCCAGACCAGGATCTTGATGCGGTCACCCCGCTTGGAACGGAACACCACCGTCAGCCCGGAGTAGGGATCGAGCCCCAACTCGTTCTGCACCGTGGCGGCGAGCCCGTCGTGACCGCGCCGGAAGTCGACCGGCTTGACCGCGATGACGATCGGCAGGCGCTGCCCGGGGACGATCATGCCAGGGCCTTCAGGGCCGAAACCACAGCCGCAATCCGCGCCGCGGCCATCTCTGCCGGTAGACGCACAACAAGCCCGACCACCTCGACCTCGATCACGGCACCCGTCTCCGGTGTCGGCTTTGCCTCGACAGGCCGCTCGTCCGCGAGGTCGACCGCCTTCCCATCAACCACCAGCGGCACAAAACCAGGGCCATCCGCTTCCCCCGGCAAGGCCAGATGGCCGTCTCGTGCCGCCCGCCGCCACGTCGTCAGTTGCTGGGGCGAAATGCCGTGCCGTTGCGCCACAGCGCTCACCAAGACGCCAGGCCGAAAGCTCTCCGCCACAATCCGCGCCTTGACGTCATCCGGCCAACGCCGCCGTCCGGTCGGACCTTCCAGCACCTCAAGCCGGCCGGCAAAGCCACCGGCAACAGCCCCGGCCAGTTCAACTCCTTCCACCAACTCCATCGACATCAGCTCCTTCCTTGAAAGGAAGGAGCATCAGCCACCGAAGCGAGACCTTAAATGGTCAATCCAATGGGAGGAAAACGCCGCTTACATTACCACTCCCGAGCATGGTAGGTCATTGCCCTAGGATGGCTATCCCGCGAGCTCATGGAAGAGCGCGGTAGTGAGAGTAGGGCAAAGACAGGGAGATGGCGGCAATTGGCGAGGTAGAGCGTGGCGAGTTTGACGAGCCCTGCCGATGGTTTACCCATTTCACGAACACCACCCGTCTCGTAGAGGAGTGAAATGACAGCGCTTGGCACATCATATGCCGAAAAGATCGGACTATCGCTGCTGACGGTGCTTGGCCTCGCCTGGGCCCTTGCCATTCCGGTCCAAGCAGCCGCTGGGGACCGCGACATCTCGCATGACATTCGCGAATGCCGTGAAGACCCGCGTTTTCGCGACACCGGCGGCGCGATGATTGGTGATTGCCTGCTGGAGATCAGCAACCAAGTCGATGCAGAGATCGAGCGTATCGTTGCGCGTTCAGCTAAAGCTTATTGCCGCCAAGAAGACCGCGCACTTCTAGCTCGTACACAAAGCGACTGGCAAACCTACCGGCAAGGCTGGTGCCAACTGGTCGAGCATTCGCCTGGGAATACGCCGGCCTATGTCAATTCTGCTGCCTGTATGTTGGAAACCGGCCGCGATCGCCTGACGAGTCTCGCCTATATCGTAGATTACGGCGAGGCCAACTGCCCCTTCAACAGGCTGCTTCTCGAAGACAGTCGTTTCGGCGATCCCACCGGCGCGAAGGTAAAAATGGCCTCCCTTCCCGTGACCTGGGAAGCGCGGGCACAAGACGGCGCGCTGACTCTGGCGTTGCGTAGAAACGCGCATAATGACATTGGCTTGATCGGCGAGGTCAATCTGGCCGGCTGCATCTTCTGCCCTGACGGAGAAACGGGTTGCGACGACGGGGTATTTTTCATGGAGTCACGCGACACCGTCACATCCCACTCGCTTTTCTATGTCTGTCACCTTGCCAATGGGGCACGACGTTTTGAGCTGTTTCACTTGTCCGGTAGCATTGCACTACAGCAGCAACGGCAAATGACGGAAGCAAATGGCTTCGAATGGTCGCTGGAACTTCACGATCTTGCGGTCACGCCACGGGGGGCCTTGCGAAGCATGCGAGAGGGCACGGATGACTGACTCGATATCCCCTATAAGGCGCAATGCGCAGCGTGCGGTCCTCATTGCAATGTTGATGGTGGTTGCTTCGTCGATGGCCGTCACCACCAAAGCCGAACCCATGCCGGGAGCGGCCGCGTTAGCCTGGACCGCACAAAAGGCGGTGATCGATTTCGCGGCAGCGAACGGAGGACGACATCTCCGCACTCTGGTTGAGGATGCGCATGATAAGACCATCCTCTATCTCGACTGGACCATGAGAGATGCTGCGAGATCGGGGTTGTTCGAGAAAATCAGAGCGGATGGCAATGGTCCCGTAACCGACAAGACGATCTGCGAGCATATCGAGCGCCGAGCCTCTCGACCCGGCGGCGTTCTGATTTCAGGCAAGCCCGACCCCGACAACAATCACCTGCTATTCGACATGACATTGGATCTGGCGCGCGGCGCACCCTTTGCTCGGGCTCGCTGCGAATATGCAGAAAACACCTATGTGCTGCGCCTGCGCGGATTCTTCTACGTGACGAATGTCGGCATGGCGACAGCAAAAAATCTCGAATTCCAGCCCGTTGCCATCCCTGCTCATCTCGTGCCGGCAACGTTCCTGGAACATCTTAGATAGCCCCTGGGCATCTACGTTTATCGGACAAAACTACTAAACGACGGATGAAGAAATGACGTGTTCCAGAGGACGACTGATTTGGGCTATTGGCGTAGCTGTTGCGCTCCTTTCTGCCTGCCAGAGCCTTCCACCACCACCGCCTGAAGGCTCAGTCTTGCCCGAGTCCCTACCTAAAGACGAGCATGACCGGAGTTATTTTCTCGACCATCGATATGTCCAGGATGCACTTGCTTACGGAAATAAGGGCTTTCACGACATCCTGGCACACAATGGCGAGCAAGCGAGACAGAGTTTCGTTCAATCAACCAATCTTCTTGCCGCGGGGCTTGTCGAGCATAAGAAATTTTCTGCAGAACGCGCGAAAACATTGAGTATTGTCGCCGATATCTTCAGGGGTGGCCTTATGGCGGCCGGGTCCGTGGCCGCCTACAAGGCAGGGAGCTCGGCGACGACGACACAGCAAATGAACGCCGCCCAATCAGCATTCTCGAACTTTCTCGACGCATCCAATAGTCTGGGGGCCTTTCTCCAGGAACAAATCCGGCTTGGCGAGTTGAACTCTTCCGCAGTGCGTTCCGTCCACAAAGACCAATGGCGTTCTGTGGTGGTTGCGGACCATCTGATCTCCAGAAGTATCGTGCGTGTCCTTAATGAGACAAGAAACAGCAGCTGCACCGGTTTCTTTATCGCACCGTACGTTATCATGACATCAGCCCATTGTTTCAGATTGGGAGATGCGTTAGGAGCATTTCGTCAAACTCCCGCCGACGGTGAAGCCTTCATGACAGGAGAGGACGAGTACATAGAAATAGAGAGACAGTATCAGCACAATCTTTATGTTGATGGTAATACCGACACTCGTCCTTATGACATTGCCTTCCTCGTAACAAAAGCGCCTTCGGAGAGCTACCTGCCCGTTTCGACCCGCTCGTTGACACCCGGGGAACGCCTGATGGTAATTGGATATTCTGGCGACCTTAACAAGGGCTATTTCTTGCGGATCGATTATGGGTGCGAAGTGACCTCGCTTTGGAAAGCCGGGTATTTTGGCAGCAACTGCACGGGGTATCCAGGCAACAGTGGCGGCCCGATTATTACTGCAGACAAAGAGATTGCGGTGGTTGGAGTAACGGCCGCCGGTCACAAGCGGCGTGATAGGTCTGACAATGATACATATGGTGCCTCAATTCAGCGTGGCGCAGCTGTCTTCCACTTTGTAATGAACGACCCAGTGCTAAACGGACGCATCCAATCAAATCCTTTCGACTAGCCGAAAGCACCCGGGGGGGGTAGCGAAGCCCCGGCGCATCGAAGAGGTTAAGCCAGTTGCGTACCCCCGCAACCATTCAAATTGCGACGCCAAGTCGCGCAGATCGGCCGCCCCAACCGGGCGGCCTTTCTGTTTCTGCAAGTTCAGATTTGAGGTAAGCGGTGGTTCATTCCCAGTGTGATCTGCGGCCGGATGCGCCGGAGCAGTCTTCTCCGGTAGCTTGCAAAGAAGTGTGCAAGCTTTGTTGCAATGCTTTGGTGGGGTTTGCTGGCGTC
>NZ_JARHUD010000024.1 GCF_029222965.1 Aquibaculum arenosum
GGTAACCCTCCGGTGAGCGCCGCGGCTCAGGCCGCTTGAGCGGCCGGGCTGTTGGCTTTCCAGTGCCAGGGCAGGAGCTCGTGCAGCCGGGTCTGCGGGATCTCGGCGATACGGGCGAGCACGTCGGCGAGCCAGGCTTGGGGGTCCACGTCGTTCATCTTGGCGGTCACGATCAGGGTGTAGATCACGGCGGCGCGCTGACCGCCGCGATCGGAGCCGGCAAAGAGCCACGACTTCCTGCCGAGCGCCAGTCCCCGCAGCGCGCGCTCGGCGGCGTTGTTGGTCAGGCAAATGCGCCCGTCGTCGAGGAAACGCGTGAAAGCCTCCCAACGCTTGAGCATGTAGTTCATGGCCTTGGCGACCTCGGCGTTGCGCGACAGGCCGGCGCGCTCTTCTCGCATCCAGCTTTCCAGCTCTTCGACCAGGGGCCGCGACTGCTCCTGCCGTATCGCCCGGCGTTCTTCCGCGCTCAGCCCATTGATGGCCCGCTCGATGTCGAACAGCGCGTCGATCCGCTTTACCGCCTCCAGTGCCAATGGCGAGCTCGGCGGAGCGCGTGAGCCTCGGTGGCGCTTCCTGGCGAGGTCGGCCAGTTCGTAGAACTTCCGCCGCGCGTGGCTCCAACACAGCGCTTCGGTCACCGCCCCCGCTCCGGAATCGCGCTCGTAGAGTGGCTTGTAGCCGGCATAGGCATCAGCCTGCAGGATGCCGCCATAGCGTTCGAGATGTTCGACCGGGTGATCGCTGGAACGGTCGCGCGAATAGCGGAACAGGGCCGCCGGCGCCGCCGAGCCGCCAAAGGGCGTGTCATCGCGAACGTAAACCCAGGCCCGGGCGGTCCGGGTCTTGCCCTTGGCCAGGACGGGCACCGGCGTGTCATCGCCGTGCAGCCGCTCGGCTGCCAGGACGTGCTTGGCGATGAGAGCGTGCAGCGGCTGCAGAGCATGGGCGCAGGCGCCGACCTGGTCAGCCAGGGTCGAGAGACTGAGCTCGACGCCCTCGCGAGCGTAGCGTTCGCTCTGACGGTTCAACGGCTGGTGCTGGCCATACTTCTCGAACAGGATCATCGCCAGCAGGCTGGGGCCGGCCCAGCCCCGCGCTACGACGTGGAAGGGGGCCGGCGGCTGGCTGATCCGCGCGCAGCAGCGGCAGGAGACCTTCTCGCGCACCGTCTGAACGACCTTCCACTGGCGCGGGATCACCTCCAGCGTCTCGGTCACCGTCTCGCCCAACCTGGACAGGCGATCCGAGCCGCAGGCCTCGCAGGTCTCCGGTGCGGGAATGACGACCCGCTCGCGCGGCAGATGCTCGGGGAAGGGCTTGCGTGCGGGCCTGCGGCGCTCGAATGCCTCGACCCTCGTGGTCTTGGCAGCAGCCTGCTCGGCGGCAAGCTCGTCCTCGCTCGCCGTGGCCTGCAACTCCTCCAGTTCCAGCTCGAGCTGGCCCAGCAGCCGCGCCTTGCGCTCGGAGCGCTGGCCATAGAGTTCGCGCCGGAGCTTCTCGATCTGCAGTTTCAGGCTTACGATCAGTGCCTCGGTGCTCGACGCCTGCGCCGTCAGCTGCGCGACCTGCGCCTCGGCCGCGTCTGCACGAGCCTGTTCGGCGGCCAGTCGTGCCTGCAACTCAGCAATCGCGGCGGGGCTGTTCTCCATGCCTGGAGTCTAGCAGAAACAGGCTCCGGATTCCGCAGAAATCTGCGACTTCTTGGCGATTTTTCGGCCTCAGCCGGCGCGCGACGGCCGCCAGGTGTGGCGCGGATTGCGCCAGTCAATGCCGTCCAGCAGATAGCCCAGCTGGGCGGCGGAGATCGCCACCGCCCCGTCCGCCGGCGAGGGCCAGATAAAGCGGCCCTGCTCCAAGCGCTTGGCATAGAGCGACAGCCCGACACCATCGTGCCAGAGGATCTTGAGCAGGTTGCCGCGCCGACCGCGAAAGACGAAGAGATCGCCGGCATGCGGATCCCGGCCCAGGCCCTGCTGGATCTGCAGCGTCAGCCCGTTCATGCCGCGGCGCATGTCGGTCACGCCCCCGGCCAGCCAGACCCGCACATCGGATGGCACCGCGATCGTCATCGACGCTCCAGCACATCAAGCACCCGCGCCAGCGCGGCTGCGTCCACCCCGGCATCGACGACCACGCGACGCCCGCCATGGGCGATGATCTCCATGCAGCCCGGTGCCATCCGCCCCGGCGCAACGGACGGCACCTCCTCCGGCCGCGGCGCATCCGGCATCACGACCGCCGGCACAAAGCCACAGACCTCATCGCTCCCGCCGAGACGGCCCTCCCGGTACGCCCGGCGCCAGCGGAACAGCAGCGAGGTCGGAATGTCGTGGCACCGCGCCGTCGCCGACGCCTGGCGGTGCCCCGTCAGGCTCTCCTCCACGATGCGCGCCTTCTCCGCCGCGCTCCACCGCCGACGACGGCCGGTGTTCACCACCGACAGCCGCCCGACAAAGATACCGTCGCTATCACCAGTCATAGCGACAGGGAACAACACTCACATCAAACCGTCAGCACCAAAATCGGCGGCGCTCACCGGAGGGTTAC
>NZ_JARHUD010000025.1 GCF_029222965.1 Aquibaculum arenosum
TCATCCGCTGCTGCGCCACCTTGCTCGCCGCGTCGCGCGGCGCTGCTTTCTTCGCTGTCGTTGACTGTTCCATTGGATGTTCCTCCCTCCCAAAAGTAGCATGGAAAGAAGGTTAAGTGGACAAATAGGGTGCCGCCGCCGAGGAATGCCCGAATTTTTTGGTGCAACCCGTGCTCTTTATAGATGCCCGGTTATCATAAACATAATCTGGTTTGACCTGTACTCTCTTCCGCTTCGATTGCTGCTCTTTCTTCTATGTGAAGCGGAAAGTTCAGCGGTCAAATTTCTATTCCACAGATATGTAATACGTGGCCCTGCCTCAACATATTCATCTGATATATTCACGCCATTGTATTCATAATGGGCATACTGACCGTAGCCACCAACAAGCAAGTTTCGGAGTAACTCATGATCAACCCGGGCATGCACTGCACTTCGAGTATAGCTAGATGCGGCTGCGTTTTGTGTTTCAAAAACTCCACGGTCAAGATTCAACTCGAATGAGGTCAAGCGCGTAATGTTCCAGAGCACGTTTCCCCCAAACCAAGGGCCGCTCACACCATCTTGTCGGTTTGACGCGTAATCTTGGTTCATATACCCGGCAAAAATGGACCCGGTGATGATGCCCCCTGCGTCAAACCCTGTTCCTATCGCAACTCGGTAGCCATGCGAATCACGGTTTCCACCGGAATGCGTGTCGTAGCGGCGGATGTTATAACGCGCCTCCACATAAGGGATCACGGCGGGCAGAAGTTCATAGGCAACACGTGTATGCGCCTCATACACATTGTGATCGCGCTCACTCTGACTCAGGGATCCGCCACCCGTAAGATCAACGGCCCGATAGTCGTAGCGTGTATAATCCACTCCGACACGAAGCGAGAGCCGGCCAACCCCGCGATAGGCGCTGATTCCCGTATTATATTCGTAGTACACTGAGGGCTCGGCGTTCGCCAAGGGCACGTCTGGATCGCCGCGATCCTCATGCCGCCTTTGCACCGAAAGGTGTCCTTCTAAATAAGTTTCCCGGAGCAAATCGATGCGCCCAGCGAGACCTGCGTGACCATCGATGTAGTTCTCCTTACTATTATCAAAATAAAATCCAGCCTCTGCCCCGACATCAAGCGACAACGCATGCCGCGACCAATCTGATTGCACGGAAACATTTGGGGTTACCCGGGATATAAAATCACTCTCCCTGTTGTTCTTAGTCGCGTATATATTGTCGTTATACTCGCCGCCGACGCTCAAGCTTGGGCGGATCATGAAGGCCCCTGCGCGCAATCCCAACGGCTCAAGTTCTGGCCTTGACCTTTCGTAAATCGGAACACCGCGCTCTTCTTCTATGTCTTCTTCCTGAGCTGAAACAGCATTGCAAAAGAGCGCTACCATTACCGCAGATAGCAGGCTGGCGCCCACTCTCACCCTGATGCGGGACGTTGTCACTGCACTCTACCTCCCCTCTCAACTGATGCTCGCGCCGGAAAGCGTCTCGTTGGCAACACCGACCCTACGCCGCCAATCATTCCCGAAGCCCTCTGCCGAGGATGACACGCTTATGATATCCGCATCGACCGCCGCCTTGGCTACCGAGTTCCCTTGGCTGCCCCCTCGCACCTTCAGGGCAGCATAAGCGCGAGATGCATCGCCGCAACAACCCATCCGGTATATCATACTCAGCAAGAGGTACCATTTTATGGGTAACCCTCCGGTGAGCGCCGCGGCTCAGGCCGCTTGAGCGGCCGGGCTGTTGGCTTTCCAGTGCCAGGGCAGGAGCTCGTGCAGCCGGGTCTGCGGGATCTCGGCGATACGGGCGAGCACG
>NZ_JARHUD010000026.1 GCF_029222965.1 Aquibaculum arenosum
GAGTAGTGTCCAGAATTTTCTGCAAAATGCGTTCATGGCCGCTGTTGGTTTGGCGGGGCGGGCGTGGCGCCTTCGAGTGAGCGCAAGCGCCCGCCCCGCCCGCCGCCGTCAGGCGGCGTCGGCCTGTTCGATCTGCCGCCGCGCCTCCTTCTTGTGCTCGATCAGATGCGCCATGTTGAGATAGCGCGTGCCCTCCAGCCAGTTTTCATGGGTCTCGACCGCCAGCGCCCGGATCAGCCGCAGGCAGCTTTCACTGCTGGGAAAGATGCGCACCACGTGGGTGCGCCGCTTCAGCTCCTGGTTCAGGCGCTCCAGCATGTTGGTCGATTTCATGTGTTTGTGATGCTGCTGCGGCAGTCGGTAGTAAGTCAGGGTGTCCTCGATGTGCGCCTCGACCCAGTCGGTCAGCTTGGGGTACTTGGCCTGCCACTTGGTCAGCCATCGGGCGAGATCCTGGCGCACCTCGGAGAGTTCGCGCCGGTCATAGAACCAGCGCAGTTCCTGCAGGCAGTCGTCGTCCACCTTGCGCGGCACATAGTCGAGGGCATTCCTGAGAAAGTGCACGTAGCAGCGCTGCCAGGCCGCCTCCGGAAGCACTTCGCGGATCGCGGCCACCAGGCCGGGGTGATCGTCGGACACCACGAACTCTACGCCGTGCAGGCCGCGCTCACGCAGGCCCAGCAGGAAATCCTTCCAGCTCGAGCGGCTCTCGCGGTTTGCCAGCTCGACGGCCAGCACGTTGCGCCGCCCCTCCCAGTCGACCCCAATGGCGATCTGCACTGCCTGGCTCGAAATCACACCGGCCTCGCGCACCCGCTCGTAGCGGGCGTCCAGGATCAGGTAGGGATAGGGCTCGCTCAGCCGCCGGGCGGCAAAGGCTGCCAACTCCTTGTCCAGCCGCTTGTTGATCTGGCTGATCGCCGACGCCGAGAAGCTGTGGCCGCACAGTTCCTCGGTGATCGCCTTGACCTTCCGGGTCGAAACGCCCTGCACATACATCTCCGCCAGAGCCCCCACCAAGGCCTTCTCGGAGCGTTGGTAGCGCTCGAACAACCGCGTCGAGAACAGACCCTCGCGGTCCTGCGGCACCCGCAGCTCCAGCGTCCCCACCCGGGTCACAAGCGAACGACGGTAGTAGCCCGAGCGGTAGCCCAGACGCTCTTGCGTTCGCTCGCCCTTCTCAGCTCCCAGCGCCGCAGCCATCTCCGCCTCCAGCGTCGTCTCAACGACCGCTGCTACCAGCGTGCGCAGATAATCCTCATCCGCGCCAAGCAGCTCTTTCAACGCAACCTTATCGCTCTTACGTTCAATTCTGGTCATGGCATGCACCCCTCCTGAGGGTCCGGTGAGTTTCACATCACCAGCGTGCCATGACCGCTGAAACCGTCACCGCTTTTGCTGAAAATTCAGTACACGATC
>NZ_JARHUD010000027.1 GCF_029222965.1 Aquibaculum arenosum
GCTGCACCACCCGATCCCATCCCGAACTCGGCCGTGAAATCCCTCAGCGCCAATGGTACTGCGTCTTAAGGCGTGGGAGAGTCGGTCGCCGCCAAGTCTTCCAAGCCCGCTTGAACCTTCTCCAAGCCTCCACCACACAAAATACACCCGCGGGGTGGAGCAGCCCGGTAGCTCGTCAGGCTCATAACCTGAAGGTCGCAGGTTCAAATCCTGCCCCCGCAACCACCGACAGTGAGCGTCCTGAAGAAGCTTCTCCAGGGCGCTTTTCTGCGTTCTGTGCCTCACCGCACAAAGCCAGAATACCGTCTAGCCGACCGATGAGTAGAGCATCCAGACCCGACCCTTCAGGCCTGGGGGTAAGCTCTATCCGCTCGATCTGTCCACGCAAAAGATCAGCGGCTTCTGCACGAATGCTCGGGTCGTTCAGGCTTGCAGAGAGTTCGCTAATCCGGCGGTGATAGACCTCCGATAGTTTCGGGTGGAGTTGGATGGGTGAGGGCTTTGCGATGGCGCTCAGCGCACCTTCCAGCCGGGTGCGTTCCGCTTCCAGGGCGTGCAGGCGTTCTCCGAGCACCTTGCTGTAAGCGCCCTTTTCGATGGCGTCAACAATCCTCGCGATTGCCTTCTGGGTGCGCCTGAGCTCCTTCTCTAGGTAAGCGGTGGTTCATTCCCAGTGTGATCTGCGGCCGGATGCGCCGGAGCAGTCTTCTCCGGTAGCTTGCAAAGAAGTGTGCAAGCTTTGTTGCAATGCTTTGGTGGGGTTTGCTGGCGTCAGGCCCGTTGGTGCGCCGAGGTAAACGCCCAGGGCAGCAGGTCATCGAGGCGCGACTGAGGATAGTCTGCGGCGATGGCTTCGAGCGTGTCGCGCAGGTAGGCGTAAGGCTCGACGCCGTTCAGCTTGCAGGTCTCGACCAGTGACGCGATCCGCGCCCAGCTGGCGCCGCCTTCGTCGTGACCGCAGAAAAGTGCGTTCTTCCGGTTCAGGGCGAGCGGACGGATGAGGTTTTCGACCGGATTGTTGTCCATCTCGACACGCCCGTCCTCGAGGAACACGCACAAGCCGCCCCAGTGGTTGGCAATGTAGGCGAGCGCGCCGCCCATCGGCGACTTGCGTGACAGCCGGGCACGCTGTTCACCGACCCAGGTGTCGAGCTTCTCGACGATCGGGCGCGAACGTGCCTGGCGCTGCTTCAGGCGCTGCGCCGGCGGCTGGCCGCGGATCTCCTTCTCGAGGGCATAGAGTCGGGCGATCTGCTTCAGCAGCTCGTCGGCAACGGGCGAGCCTTTACCAGGTGTTGCTTTGATGACCTCACGGCGGGCATGGCTCCAGCAGTGAGCAAGCACCAGAGGTTGACCGCCGCGGCGCTCCGGCCGGGCCAGGCG
>NZ_JARHUD010000028.1 GCF_029222965.1 Aquibaculum arenosum
CAGCTCGTCGGCAACGGGCGAGCCTTTACCAGGTGTTGCTTTGATGACCTCACGGCGGGCATGGCTCCAGCAGTGAGCAAGCACCAGAGGTTGACCGCCGCGGCGCTCCGGCCGGGCCAGGCGGCGATAACCGCTGTAGCCATCGACTTGCAGGATGCCTTCAAAGCCCTCGAGGATCTTCTCGCCGTGGATGCCGCCGCGCCCCGGCGCATAGTGGAACACCACGCCGGGCGGATCGGTCCCGCCCCACGGCCGATCGTCGCGGGCCAGCGCCCAGAGATAGCCCGTCTTGGTGCGGCCTCTTCCGGGGTCGAGCACCGGTGCCGTCGTCTCGTCGAGGAACAGCTTGCCCGACTGCTTGAGGAGCTCCGCCATGCGCGCGACGACGGGGGTCAGGTGGAACGAGGCCCGGCCGACCCAGTCGGCCAGGACCGAGCGATCAAGGGCCACCCCGCGGCGCTTGAACTGCTGCCACTGGCGATAGAGCGGCAGGTGCTCGCAGTACTTGGCCGCCATGATGTGGGCGATCAGGGCCTCGGTGGGCAGCCCGCCCTCGATCAGCCGCGCCGGATCCTTGGCCTGAGCCACGCCGCTGCGCCCCTTCGGGCAGGCGTACCGGGGGCGGATCGTCACCAGAACGCGCAGTTCGGCCGGCACGATGTCGAGCCGCTCCGAAACGTCTTCGCCGATGCGCACCATCTCGCCACAGCCGCAGGGGCAGGCCAGGCTGTCGGGCTCGATCACCCTCTCGATCCGGGGAAGATCCCTGGGCAGGGCCCGCCGGCCTTCGCGGGTGCCGGATTGCTCCTTTGCCTGGCGCTTCTCCGGGCGCGCCCGATCATCGGCCTCCCGGACTTCACCGATGGCAATCTCGATATCCTCGAAACTCAGCGCCAGCTGGTCGGGATCGAGCTTCTCCGAGGACTTGCCAAAACGGGCGCGCTTCAGTTCGCGCAGGAGATGCTCGAGGCGCTCGGTGCGAGCCTTGAGCTCCTGCACCTCCGCCTCGAGATGCACCCGGGCCGCCCGCTCGGCATCAAGCTGTCGTGCCTGGAGAGACAGCGCATCGAGATGCGCCGCAACAGCCGCGCGTGTCTCCGGCGGCAGGGCATCAAGGTCGAGACTGGGCAGGCCCTGTGACATGACACCCAGCTACCATAACCGCGCGATGCCCTGCCACCTTCCCAGGAGCAATGAGTCAATCTGCCGCAGTCGGTGCTTGCATCCTGCGCGCCACCACCCGTTTCCAGTCCAGGCCTTCAACCAGCGCTTCATACTGGGCGCGGGAGAGACGCATCACGCCCTCGCTGATCCGCGGCCAGACGAACTCCCCAGCCTCCAGCCGCTTGTAG
>NZ_JARHUD010000029.1 GCF_029222965.1 Aquibaculum arenosum
CGCTAGAGTATCCGTGTTGATCAAGAAGGAAAGTTGACCCATGGACGCTGATCTCTGAGGAGGGCGTTTGCGAGGATCACGAGCTTGCGCATGATGGCTGTGAGGGCCACCTTTGGCGCCTTTCCGGCCTGCCTGAGTGCGTCGTATCTCTGCTTCAGGTTTGGATTGTAGCGTGCGGCGACCAGGGCAGGCATGTAGAGGGCCTGCCTCAGCTGGGCTCTTCCGCCGCCAATTCGGGCCCGCCCCTGCCATTTTCCGGATCTTCGAGTGATAGGTGCCAAGCCGGCGAGGCTGGCGGCCTGCCGTGGCTCGAGGGTTCCCAGTTCCGGCATTTCCACGATCATTGTCACCGCGGTGGTTTCCGAGATTCCTGGAATGCTGACGAGGATGCCAAGGCGCTGGGCCAGGTTCTCATCCGCGCGGATCAGATTGAGGAGTTCCCGGTCCACGTCTGCGAGTTGCGCCTCTATCTGCCGCAGCCGCTGTGCGGCCTGGCGCTTGAGGAGGGGCAATGTCAGATTTTTTTGCCTGTTGCGCGTGGCCGTCCTGTCCTTCACGAGCGCCTGCCGGGCGCCGTGCAACTCCTTCAGCGTGTCGAGGCGTTCACTGGCTGCGGGGCGCGTGGCGGGTTCGAGAGCGATCCCCATGCGGGCAAGCATGACCGCATCGATGCGGTCGGTCTTGGCCAGGCGGCCGATTGCTTCGGCAAAACGCCGCGCTTGTCGTGGATTCACCTTGGCCACCGGCAGCCCTGCTTTGGCGAGGGCTCGTTCAGGCGCGCGGTGATAAGCGCCCGTTGGCTCCAGCACGATCCGGTCGACCGGATCGTGCTGGAGCCAAGCCAGCAGGGCCCGATGTCCCTTGGGATCGTTGGGGAAGCAGCGGCTGGCACCGTCGGGCAGACGATGGACATCCAGACGATCTTTCGAGATGTCGATGCCAATGGTAACCTTGATCATCTTTTCCATGTCCCTTGCTTGTCATCCGGGCTTTGGTCCCGGGTATCCGTTCGGGCCTCAGGGAAAAGACGGGGGTGATCCAACTCTAGCTCGGCTCAGTGTCGCTCGGCAGATCGACGATCCGTCCCCCGCCATCGCCGGTGCGGGTCAGGCACCGGCGATGGTTCATCTTCTACCGATGAACCGCCATCTTCATAAGACAAGCAGA
>NZ_JARHUD010000003.1 GCF_029222965.1 Aquibaculum arenosum
GCTTGCGATCAAGGCCGGGCGGGTGCCCGACGCTTGGGCGGACAAGCCTGAGAAACTGCGCCAGAAGGATCGCGATGCACGCTGGACCCTGGTCTACGGCAAGGCCCGCCTGCGCGAGGACGGTACGAAGCACGCCGACATCGCCATCCCCGTCTTCGGCTACAAGAGCCACGCCGGAATTGATCGTCGCTACGGCTTCATCCGTACATGGGCGGTCACGGATGCCAGTCGCCATGACGGCCGGATCCTGCGCCGCGGCCTGCTGGACAAGAGCAACACCGCCTCGACGGTCTGGGCGGACAGTGCCTATCGCTCCAAGGCGAACGAGGCCTTCATGGAAAAGAACGGCTTTCGCAGTCAGGTCCATCACCGCAAACCGCGAGGGCGCCCCATGGCACCGCACATCCGCCGCGGCAACGCCAGCCGCTCAAAGGTCCGTGCCGCCGTCGAACACGTCTTTGCCCAGCAGA
Organism: Aquibaculum arenosum; assembly: GCF_029222965.1. GTDB lineage: Bacteria > Pseudomonadota > Alphaproteobacteria > Kiloniellales > DSM-21159 > Aquibaculum > Aquibaculum arenosum. The sequence goes on from NZ_JARHUD010000003.1 coordinate 471, forward strand.
AGGGGGCAATGGGGCTCTTCATCCGCACCATCGGCCTGGCACGAGCCAAGGTGAAGATCGGCATGGCCAATATCACCTACAACATCCGTCGTCTGGTCTGGCACGAGCGACGACAGGCGAGTGCCTGAGGCCGAGCCGACAGAGAGGACCGCCGACCTCCATAGCCCCGCCGAGGCTGCAGGGTAAGGCGAGCGCAGTAATGAAGCACGGCGCGGCTTGGCTGCTTCAGAACATCAAACCCGGTTGTTAGAGGTCCTCAGCTTTCCCGTGCACCTATTCATCAAGAATACAATCAGCCGAGCGGGTTGATGTTCCGAGACCGATCACTCCGGCGCAGAAACCGCGAAATGATCTCTTGGCTCTTCACTCGCCGCAGTTGTTGGAACCATCGTTCGGGGCCTGCGTTTTGCTGCAGAGACCTCCCATCACGGCGCCTTTTCAAGGGCTTGAGGTGTATCAATGATTTCCACGGCATCACGGGTTCCCAGTCATACAGCCAGCGAAGTCAATCGCCGGATCAAGAGAGATACCGAGGCGCGCATAGCTTATTTCGCAGAGCATCTTGATGAGATTCCTGTGCGACTAGGCGAGCTTGACCGGGAATGGGACATAGAGCGCGCCATAGAAGCCAATGCATCAACGCTTGCCTTTGCGGGCGTTGCCCTCGGCACAACTCTTGACCGACGCTGGCTTGCGCTGCCCGCTGTGGTCACCGCCTTTTTATTTCAGCATTCGATACAGGGTTGGTGCCCTCCCGTTCCGATCCTTCGACGCATGGGATTCCGTACCGCCGACGAGATCAGCCGGGAGCGTTACGCACTCAAGCGATTTCAAAGCCGTTGGCTCCGCCCATGACACGGCAGCGGCTGTGCTGAAGGCGACCGGCATTCACGGAAAGTAGGTCGCGGCTTGCGGTCGCTGATTTGAGGTCGGCACCTGAAAGAGCACGCGCTTCCAAGCCAGTGATCGCTTCTCGGGTTGAGGGGACACCACGCTGACCGCCCAGACAGTAGCGTGTTGTGGCTTCGAGCGACACTCGATCCTGCGCTGGAACAGTTAGTCCGCCACCCTGGTTAACGAAGGTCACGACCTAATCAGCATGGCGCCGCTCAAGAGGTCTTTAAGCGGGACGTATTGATCATGAAAACACTACCCCATGGAATAATAAGAACCGCACGACTTGATGAAATAATGATCCGTGATCACGAGAATCAGTGGCTGGGTATGGTGAAAGACGTGGTCTTGGCTATGCCCAGTGGACGCATTCAATTCCTATCATTGGATCGAGCTGACCAGCCTGATTCAAATCAGGAGCTGGTTTTGAGCTGGGACCAGCTCAATTATGATCCGGACAGCGGAAATTTTAAGAGCCTTTCCGAGCGAGAACAGGCGGGAGAACTTGCGCAAGAGTTAGAAGAACAGGCCGGCACAGGCCTGATCCGCGGCCGCGACCTCTCCGGTAGACAGGTTCGGGCTGCCGATGGAGAGGTATTCGGCGAACTGCGCGAAGTGATCCTGGACGTTGAACGCGGGGAGGCGATCTACGCACTGCTCGCCGACACCAGTGGGAAGCACTACCCCCTACCGTGGGCTGTACTCTCTTACGATGAAGACAAGCGCATCTTCCACCTGCAAGCCCAACACCATCAACTGCGCAGCGCCCCACACTTCGGAAAAGGCGGGGAACCACAGGCGCCTTTTGACTGGAGCGAACGCGTCTGGGCCGAGAGAGTCCATGAACATTATGGCGTTCAGCCTTTCTGGACGGTCAGCCGCCCCAAATAGCGACTGTGGTTTGAAGAAATAAGACCACAGTCTTTTCTTTTCCGAGATCGCCATGGCGAGAAATTCCATCAACAGGATGCCGTACAATCGTCAAACCACATTCGCTGGTGGCCTACTCGGCTTTGCGCTTGGTGGTTTCTTTGACGGAATAATCCTCCATCAGATTCTGCAGTGGCACCATTTGCTGAGCGCCATTGAAAGCGCGCCCTTCCGCAACATTCAGATGCAGATCATGATGGACGGGTTTTTCCACGCACTGATGTACGTCTTAGCCCTGGTGGGTTTATGGCTCCTGTGGCGCCAACGCGACACCTTCGCAATGGTGGGAACCGGTCGATTGCTGGCAGCAAACGCCATGATTGGCTTCGGGCTATGGCATGTGCTGGACGGGGTGTTATCGCATTGGATACTGGGTCTGCACAGGATCCGCATGGACAGCCCAAACCCGCTCTTCTGGGATATCCTCTGGTTTCTCGTATTCGGTGTCAGCGTTCTGGCCATCGGCTTCTGGCTGCGCCGCCGGCCCGGCGATAACAATCTTTCGGGCGCCGGAGGACACATCGCAGCCATCGTCTTGGCAGTGGCTGTGAGCGCGACTGGTCCCATCTCCGCCATTCCACCGGCCGAATCACGCACTGTAATGGTGCTCTTTTCCGAGAACACGCCACCAGAGCAGATTTTCGCCTCAGCGGCCGAAGCGGATGCGCGGCTTGTCTGGAGCGACCGCTCAGGCCGCCTCTGGGCCATTGCACTGTCCGACAGTGGCGACACCAGCGCTTTCTACAGACACGGGGCACTTGCCGTGAGCGGAAACTTCCTCACTGCAGCCTGCCTCGACTGGACGGTCCTATAGAACCGCGCCTTCGCGCCACGGAACAACAGCTACAGCAGGCCACCGACGACGATGTAGGCAACGCCAGCGGCCGCAAGAAACGCAATCACGACGAGCAGGCCATCCCTCGCTGTGAGGGCCAAGGCGAAGAGCGCCACCGTCAAAGCAGTGAATGCGTTGGCCATCGGCACGATCTCCAATGGCGGCATGGCGAGAGCGATCAGGACAGACGCGACCCCAACGATGCGCGGAAAGGGCGCGCGGACCAGACGCGGCAGTCGCGGATGCACAAGCTTGTCGATGGTTTGAGCCACGGGTTCCAGATAGCGCATCGTCCGGGTGAGTTTTTGGCCGCTCACCTTTCGCTTCAACAGCACCAATGGAAGCCACAGTTGCTGCCGGCCCAACAGCAGCTGCAAGCCGATCAAAGCGATGATGACGGCACCGATCGTTGGTGCGCCTGGCACAGCGCCCACTGGCGTCACCAGCAGAACGCTGACAACCAGCAGCAGCGGCGCAAAACTTCGCTCGCCGAGCGCGTGCAGGATGCTATCGATTGTAACGTCCTGATTTCCGCCAGCGGACTCGACCCGTTCGACGAGGCGCCGCAAGCTCCGCTGCCGTCCTTGCTCATTGGTCACCGCTTCAGCCCTCTAGATACAACAGGCAGGCGAGCAGCGCCCGTTCCTGGGGCTCTGGGTGCCGGCGAAGCGGGCTACGCAATACACGCTTCATCATGGTCAACTAACGGGGCCGCTTGGTCGTGGTTCCCGCCTGAAGCGAGCCGAGGTTGGAACCATTCCTCATCCTGCAGGTTCGGCTGCAGATGCTGCTATGACGAAGGCATGACCCTCGAAGGCAGCTCCTCCAGTTGGCGCTTTAGGGAAAACGAGGCATGGGCTTGTTCCTGATTGCAGGCGGCGCGGGCTTCATTGGCCGGCATCTGTGCCGAGAGTTGCTGCAGCACGGGCACAAGGTGCGCGTGCTGGACAGTCTCGTGGAGCAGGTGCATGGCCCGACGAGCGGTGTGGAGGCCTGGCCAGAGGTGGACTTCATCGAAGCCGACCTACGCGATACCGCAGCAGTGCGAGAGGCGCTCACCCAGGTTGACGGCGTTTTCAATCTGGCCGCTGAGGTGGGTGTTGGCCAAAGCATGTACGAAGTCGAACGCTACGTGGCGGCCAACGACCTCGGAACAGCGGTGCTGATGCAGGAGGTGATCGCCCAACCTGTGAAACGGGTGGTGGTCGCCTCTTCCATGAGCCTCTATGGCGAAGGTCTGTACCGGACCGAAGCAGGCGAGCGAGTAGAAGTGGGCGCCCGCCCCTCCACGGCCCTTCGCGAAGGCCGATGGGAGCCGGAATGGGAAGGCGCTCCCCTCCTCCCGATACCGACAGACGAAAGCAAGCGCCCCGATCTATCTTCCGTCTACGCCCTCTCAAAGTACGTTCAGGAACGCCTGACCCTGATGCTTTGTGCGGCTTACGGCATCGAGGGCGTGGCGCTTCGCTTGTTCAACGTCTTTGGCCCTGGGCAACAGCTTTCCAACCCTTATACCGGCGTGCTGGCCATCTTCTCGTCACGCCTTCTCAATGGCGCTGCGCCGCTGGTGTTCGAGGACGGACAGCAGCGGCGCGACTTTGTGCATGTTTCCGACGTTGCGCGCGCGTTTCGGCTCGCGATGGAAGCGCCTTCAGCCGCCGGACAGGCCATCAACGTAGGCAGCGGCCGCAACCACTCGGTGGCCGAGGTGGCCGCACTGCTTGCGACGGAGATGGAGCGCCCGGATCTCGTTCCGGAGATTCTCAACAAGGCCCGAAGCGGCGATGTCCGCCACTGCTTCGCCGACATAAGTCGCGCCCGTGACTTGCTGGGATTCGAGCCAACGCGGACCCTGGAGGACAGCCTTCCGGAACTGGTCGACTGGCTCTCCGGCCAGCATGCCTTGGACCGCGTCGGCGAGGCCCGACGCGAACTGGAACAACGAGGGCTGGTGGTATGATCAGCCGCTTTGTCGGAGGCTGATTGTCGTGCGCTTCCTGCTTTTCACGCACTCCCTGGTGAGCGACTGGAATCATGGCAATGCGCACTTCCAGCGCGGGATCCTGCGCGAGCTGTCCGCCAGGGGTCACGAAGCGCTGGCCTTGGAACCTGCTGAAGGGTGGAGCCGCCACAACCTGTTGGCGGAGTGCGGTCCAAAAGCCATCCAGGACTTCGAACATCGCTTTCCCGAGCTGCAGGTACAAACCTACGGCGCCTGCCCCGACCTGGATCGGCTGCTCGAGGGAGCCGACGTGGTTCTGGTGCACGAATGGACTGACCCGACACTGATCGAGACTTTGGGCCGTCGGCGCTTGGAGGGCGGCCGTTTCCTGCTGTTGTTCCACGACACCCACCATCGGGGCGTCTCGGCGCAGCAGGATATGGCTGCATTGAAGCTCGATGGTTACGACGCTGTGCTGGCGTTTGGCGAAGTGCTGGGCGAACTTTATCGACAGTTCGGCTGGGGGCGCAGGGCGTTCTGCTGGCACGAAGCGGCCGACCTGCGCCTGTTCAAACCCCTTCCGGCTGTGCCGCGCAAGCAGGACCTCGTGTGGATCGGCAATTGGGGAGACGGCGAGCGCGACGCCGAACTGCGGGAGTATCTGCTCGAACCCGCACGCGACCTGGGCCTATCCGGCGTGGTGCATGGTGTGCGCTACCCGGAGGAGGCGCGAGAGTCTGTTCGCATCGCCGGTTTGGACTATCGCGGCTGGTTGCCAAACGCCGACGTGCCGGCCGTTTACGCTGGTCACCGTATGACCCTGCACGTGCCGCGACGGCCCTACGTGGAGCAACTCCCCGGCATTCCCACCATTCGCGTTTTCGAAGCACTCGCCTGCGGCATTCCGCTGCTCTGCGCCCCTTGGCGTGACGAGGAATGTCTCTTTCGCCCAGGCCAGGACTTTCTGCTCGCTGAAGATGGTCAAGAAATGAAAAACCAGATGGCTCAGCTGCTCGCAGAACCGGAGATGGCAAAGGAGATCGCAGCAGCCGGACTTGAGACCATTCGCTCGCGCCACAGCTGTGCTCACCGCGTCGACGAACTCTTCACCATACTCCGCAAGCTTGAGCTTGAACCGTCCCTGGGTTCCAGGGAGGCAGCGGCAGGATGAGGCAGAAAAAGCTATCGCTCGTCTTCATCGGCCTATCGCTCTCCTCCTCCTGGGGCAACGGACATGCCACCAACTACCGCGCGCTCCTTCGCGCGCTCCACGCCCGCGGCCACGATCTGACCTTTCTTGAGCGCGACCAACCCTGGTACGCCGCCAATCGCGATCTGCCGCAACCGGATTTCTGCCGCCTGGCCTTTTATCGCGATCTGCACGAGCTGAAGCGAGATCACGCCCCTCTTATCGCACAGGCGGATGCCGTGGTTCTGGGCTCCTACCTGGCTGAGGGCCCAGAGGTGGCACGCACTGTGCTCGAGAGTGCCAGCGGACTGGTGGGATTCTACGATATCGACACCCCGATCACGCTGGCGAAGCTTGCTTCGCAGGATGCGGAGTACTTGACCGCCGAACTGGTTCCCTATTTCGACTTCTACCTTTCCTTCACCGGCGGCCCCTTGCTGAAGCGCTTGGAAGCGGAGTACGGCGCGAGGCTTGCAACGCCCTTCTACTGTCTGGTCGACAGTGATTCCTACCAGCCGGTGAGCAAAACGCCGCGTTGGGATCTGGGCTATCTCGGCACCTTTGCTGCCGATCGCCAAGCCTCTCTTGAGCGCCTGCTGCTGGAGCCGGCACGCCGGCTCCCGTCGCATCGCTTTGTCGTCGCCGGCTCGCTTTATCCGGATGACATCGATTGGCCCGCGAATGTTGATCGGATCACGCACTTACCGCCGGGAGAGCATCCGCGCTTCTTTGGCAGCCAGCGCTTTACCCTCAACCTGACGCGCGCCGCCATGATCGAGGCAGGATGGTCGCCCAGTGTCCGGCTTTTTGAGGCGGCCGCTTGCGGGTGCCCCATCATCACCGACCGCTGGCCGGGGCTCGAAGACATCTTGCCTCCTGATCGCGCGCTGCTGACGGCAGAGCGCAGTGAAGACGTTGTGAGCATCCTGACCCAGGTCTCTGCGACCAGGGCAAAGGCTCTGGCGGAGGATGCGCGACGGATCGTGCTGACCAAGCATACAAGCCCAAAGCGGGCAGATGCGTTCGAAGAGGTTTTGGCAACTGCGGGCATCGCAGATCGATCGCGAAACAGCGGAGCAGCCAAACATGCCCTCGTCACGTCGAAGTGAGGTTCGTTCAGTTCTGGTTGCCGGCGGTGCCGGTTTCCTTGGATCCCATCTCTGTGAACGGCTGGTGGCGGAAGGGCGGCGCGTTTACTGCCTGGACAGCCTGCACACAGGCGTGATCGAGAACCTCAGAACCTTGGAGCGGGAAGCGCGATTCCAGTTCATCGAAGGCGATGTTCGCCGACCGAGGATTCCTCCCGTCGACCAGATATTCAATCTTGCCAGCCCCGCATCCCCTCTGCACTACCAGCGCGATCCAATCTACACGCTGACCACCAACGTAGGGGGAACCGCTGCTCTGTTACAGGCAGCGGAGGAGGTCGGTGCACGCTACTTGCAAGCCTCGACCAGCGAAGTGTACGGCGATCCGCAAGAGCACCCCCAGCGGGAAAGCTACAACGGCAATGTAAACCCTACCGGCCCACGCGCTTGCTACGATGAGGGCAAGCGCGCTGCGGAAGCTTTATGTTTCGACTTTCTGCGCCATAGTCGGGTCGATGTCAGGGTGGCGCGGATATTCAACACCTACGGCCCGCGCATGCGCGCCGACGACGGCCGCATCGTCTGCAACCTCATTGCCCAGGCGCTGCGAGGCGAGCCCCTGACCATCCATGGCGACGGCACCCAGACCCGCTCCTTCTGCTACGTGTCCGACCTGATCGAAGGTCTCATTCGCCTAATGCAGTTTCCGCAGGTGCCGAAGAGCGCGGTCAACCTCGGCAACTCCGATGAGTTCTCCATTCTGGAACTGGCTGGAGAGGTTGTCCGGCTCGTGGGGTACCAAGGCTGCTATCTCCATCGCCCGCTCCCCCAGGACGATCCCCGTCGGCGCCGACCCGATATCTCGCTCGCGCTGCGCCTCCTCAAGTGGCAGCCGCAGGTGACACTACGCGATGGACTGCCTCCGACCGTGGCATGGTTTCGCCATTCGCCTCCTGCGACGCCGGCGACGTCGGCGCAACCCGCCGCTGTCGGTGGTGTCTGAGTCTGGAACCCTGCTGCTGCCGTCCAGTTTGCCATAAATAGCCCTCACAGGAACATCGCCAATGCCGGAGACTGGAGAACAGAGCTTAAGGCGACCGATGAAGCCAGATCGGGCCGGCAACAAAGGCTTCGGCATTACCGAGTGGTTCCGTCCCTTTGAGTACGAGCGGGTCGACGAGTGCTTGCTACATCTGACGAACCTCGGAGCCTCCCACCTGCGCACGCACCTTTCCTGGGCAGATTTCCACGTCGAGGGCGTTCCGGAGTGGTACGATTGGCTGATACCGCGGCTCGCGGAGCATGTCGATCTTCTCCCATGTGTCCACTACACACCTCCCTCCCTCTCTCGTACCGGCACGACGGCCGGGCCACCTCGGCGCCTGCGCGATCTCGCAGATTTCGTAGACCAGGTTCTGGACCGCTATGGCAGTCACTTTACCCATCTCGAACTCTGGAACGAACCCAACAATCTACTGGATTGGGATTGGCGCGCGGATCGCGGATGGCACCAGTTCTGCGAAATGATCGTGGCTGCAGCTCATTGGACGGAGCACCGCAGCTGGAAAGCGGTCTTGGGCGGCCCCGGCCCTTTCGACATCGAGTGGCTGAAAATGGTCGGACGCCAGGGGGTGCTTGAGCAGGTATCGGCGGTTGGCATCCATGGTTTTCCCGGAACCTGGGACAGTGAGACGGGCATCTGGACAGGCTGGGAAACGCAGATCACGCAGCTGCGCCAGGTCCTCTCGGAGTACCAGCCTCACGCCGAGATATGGATCACGGAGGCCGGCTACTCCACATGGCGCCACGACGAACTTGAACAGGTGCGACGCTTTCTGGAAGCCGTCGATGCACCCGCCGAACGCCTCTACTGGTATTCGCTGTGCGACCTGCCTCTCGATGCTGACATCCAGGAGGGGCGGCAGTTCGACATGCGGCACTACCATGTCGGCCTGCTCGATCGCCGCGGCCGGGACAAGCTCTTGGCACAGTTGCTGCGAAGGGGCGGCATAGCCAGTGCCCGCCGCAAGTTGCACATGGTCGGCCGCGGGATCGATGCGCCTCAGCTGAAACCGTCAGGCAGGCGTCCCGTTCTCATTACCGGCGGGTCCGGCTTCATCGGCTGCAATCTGGCTCATGCGCTTCTGTCCGAGGGGCAGGAAGTCATCCTCTTCGACAATCTCAGCCGATCCGGCGTGGCCGCCAACCTGGAATGGCTGCGGGCTCACCATGGTGAGCGAGCAATCATTCAAACCGCAGATCTGCGCGACACGACAGCGGTGGCCGATGCCGTGGGCGCCTGCAGCGCTGTCGTTCATCTGGCAGCCCAGGTGGCCGTCACGGAAAGCCTGGAGAGCCCCTTGGAGGACTTTGCCATCAATGCAGGCGGAACCCTGACACTACTGGAAGCGCTGCGGCGCAGAGGCGAGAAGGTTCCGCTCGTTTTTGCCAGCACCAACAAGGTCTACGGCTGCCTGCCCGATCTTCCCCTTCACCGAGGGGATGCGGGCTACCTGCCCAGCGATCCGGATGTTCTGGCCCGCGGCCTCGGCGAAAACCAGTCATTGCAGTTCGCAACGCCCTACGGTTGCTCCAAGGGAGCGGCAGATCAGTACGTTCTCGACTATGCCGCCTCCTTCGGTCTGCCCGCGGTCGTCCTTCGTATGAGCTGCATCTATGGCCAGCGGCAGTTCGGCACGGAGGATCAGGGATGGGTGGCGCACTTCCTCATCAAGGCGCTAAACGACGAGCCCATCACACTATTCGGCGACGGCTTTCAGGTCCGCGACGTGCTGCATGTGGATGATGCGGTGCGGGCCTATCGACTGCTGCTCAAGAATGCGGAAGGCCTCGCCGGCCAGGTTTTTAACCTCGGTGGCGGACCAGGGAATGCCGTTAGCCTGCTGACCATGCTGTCGGAGATCGAAGCCTTGCTCGGCCGGCCCGTCGAGCGGCAGCACGCCCCCATGCGGGCGGGAGATCAGCGCTACTTTGTCGCCGATACTGGCCGGCTGGAAGCGGCCACCGGATGGTGCGCCAGCGTGCCCTGGCGCGACGGGCTGCAACAACTCTGCTCTTGGCTGCAGCAGCAGTCACCGGTCGAGGGGCTTCCCGGCCAGAAGAAAGACCCAGCTTGGAGTGTTTCCGCATGAAACTGGCTCTGGTCAATCCGCCTTGGCGCTTCGAGGGCAGCATCTACTTCGGGTGCCGCGAACCGCATCTGCCGCTGGAGTTCGGTTATACCGCGGCGATGCTGCGCGCCGCCGGGCACGAAGTGCTGCTTTTGGACGGGCACCTCACCGAGACACCCGCGGAGCACCTGGTCGAGGATATTTCCGCCTTTGCCCCGGACTACACTGTTGTCACCACCGCACCGAGCTATCTTTTCTGGCGCTGTCCGCCGCCGGAGTTGCGGGTGCCGGCGGAGATCATCCGGCTGCTGGACGGGCGCGGCGGTCGGGTCGTCGCCGTGGGCCCCCATGGTTCGACCACGCCGCGTGCCGCCCTGACGAAGTTGGGGGCCGACATTGTTGTGCGCGGCGAGTGCGAGGAGGTCGTGACCAACCTTGCCTCGGCGCAGGATTATCGGCGGGTTCCCTCTATCGCCTACCTTGACAAGGGGGAAGTGCAGGTAACCGGGGCACCCAATGTCAGTCCCTTCGTGGAGCAGCCACCTCTGGCCTGGCCGGACGAGTGGATTACCAGGCACAGCCATCACCATCATCGCTTCGATACCCGGCCGTCCGGACCCGGGGCCGAGGTTGAAGCCTCACGCGGCTGCCCCTTCGCCTGCAGTTTCTGCGCTAAGCTCGACTACCGGGATGGCTACCGGAAGCGGGCGCTGCGCCATTTGCTGCCGGAAATCGACGCCCTGATCGCTCAAGGTGTCACATACCTCTACTTCATCGATGAGATCTTCCTGCCACAGGCGGACCTGCTTCAGGCGCTGGTCGAGCGGCCCGTGCAGTTCGGCGTTCAGACCCGCATCGACCTCTGGAAGCCCGAGATGATCGAACTGCTGGGACGCGCCGGATGTGTCTCGGTCGAGGCCGGCGTGGAAAGCCTCAGCGTCGAGGGGCGGGCGGCCCTGAACAAGCGCTGTCGCCTGAGCAATGAAGAACTGGCGGAGCTCCTGCTGCTGGCGCGCAGCCACATCCCCTTCGTGCAGGCTAACCTTTTGGGAACCGAGGAAGACGACCCGCTGGTCATCGCGCAATGGCGGCAGCGGCTGCAGCAGGCGGATGTCTGGTCGAACGACCCGGTTCCGCTTTTCCCCTACCCGGCCTCGCCCCAGTACCGCATGCTTTGGGGTGAGCCGGACGACCAGGCCTGGGAGCGGGCCCACGCACACTACCTCGCTGCCTTCGCGCGTTTCAGCGACATCCAGGAAGCGCGGCCAGCGGACCTTGCCCAGCTGGAGGCGGAGTATTGCCGCTGAAACCAGGGCACCTCATGATGACCGCCGACAGCGTCGGCGGTGTCTGGCGCTACGGCTTGGACGTCAGTGCGGAACTGGTGCGCCGCGGCGTAACGGTGACCTTGGCGGGCCTGGGGCCACTGCCTTCGCGGGGGCAGGTGCAGGAAGCCGATGCGGCCGCCGTTGATCTGGTCTGGCTGGACGTGCCGCTGGATTGGGCCGACCCGAAAGGAGAAGCATTGGCGCAGGGCGCCGCTGCCCTGAATGATCTGCTGTCGGAGCGCCGGCCCGACCTGCTGCATCTGAACACACCCAGTCTTGCCTCCTTGCTGGAGGGACGACCGCCGTGCCTTGCTGCCGCTCACTCCTGTCTTGCCACCTGGTGGCGCGCTATGCGCAGCGAAGCGCTGCCGGCTGATTGGCAGCGGCACGCACAGGACATGGCCTCCGGTCTCGCGGCCGCCGACGTCGTAACGGCGCCCACCGCCGCCTTTGCCGCTCAATTGCGCGCGGCCTATTCCCAGCTGCCGCCGGTGCAGGTGGTGCCCAACGGCGGTCGTACCATCGAAGCGCAAGCAAAGGGGCAGTTCGTCCTCGCAGCCGGGAGGTGGTGGGACGAGTCCAAGAACCTGTGGGCGCTGGAGGCCGCGGCGCGAGAGGTCGCATGGCCAGTCCATGCCGCCGGCCCGCTGGCTGGCCCGGAAACCGCCGTCGCCGCTCCGGATCATCTGTCCTGCCTTGGCTCGCTGGATTACCGCGAGCTCACGCGCTGGTTCGCGATGGCTCCCATCTTTGTCTCGCCTGCGCGCTATGAGCCGTTCGGCTTGGCCGTGCTGGAAGCCGCGAGCGCCGGTGCGGCTCTGGTTCTCTCGGACATTGCGACCTTTCGCGAGCTGTGGGACGACTGCGCCGTCTTTGTCGATCCGCTGCAGCCCGAGGCGATGGCACGCAGCATCAACGCGCTCATTGAAGACGAGAAGTCCCGCGCCCTGCTCGGCGCCCGCGCCCAGCGCCGTGCTGCGAGCTTCACTGTCCCCCGGCAGGTGGATGCCTTGTTGACTGCCTATCATCGTGCAGCAGAGACGCGATTCCAGACTGTCTGAGTATCACGGCTGAAAGGAGAGCCCGCGGATGAGGATCGCCTTCTATGGTTCCAGCCTTCTGTCGAGTTACTGGAACGGCGCAGCCACTTATTACCGCGGCTTGATCAAGGCGCTGGCGGCACTGGGGCATGATGTGACCTTTTTCGAACCCGATGCCTTCGAACGCCAGTCCCACGCCGACATCGCGCCGCCGTCGTGGTGCCGGGTGGTGGTCTATCCCCCTGACATGACGGGTGTCCGAAGTGTTGCCGCACGGGCTGGCGAAGCGGATGTGGTGGTCAAGGCCAGCGGCGTCGGGGTCCTGGACGACGAACTGCTGCTCGCGGTCATGGCGGGCGCCGCACCAGGCGCTCTGCGCCTCTGGTGGGATGTCGACGCGCCGGCGACTTTGGCAGAGCTTGAACAGCGGCCGGATGCGCCGCTGCTGCGCCTCCTGCCCCGGCTCGATGGCGTGCTGACCTACGGTGGGGGGACGGGAGTGGTCGCTGCCTACCGGGAGTTCGGCGCGAAGCACTGCGAGCCCGTCTACAATGCGCTCGATCCCGACAGTCACCATCCAGTGACGCCAGCGCCACGCTATAACGCCGACCTCTCGTTCCTCGGCAACCGCCTGCCCGATCGCGAGACCCGGGTGGAGAGCTTTCTGCTGGAGCCGGCGCGGCAGGCGCCGCATCTGAGCTTTCTGCTCGGCGGCGCCGGCTGGGACAGCAAGGAACTGCCCGAGAATGTGCGCGCCCTGGGGCATGTGCCGACTGCAGAGCACAACGCCTTCAACGCCAGTCCGCGAGCTGTGCTGAACATAAACCGCGACAGCATGGCTGCTCGCGGCTTCTCGCCGCCAACGCGGATCTTCGAGGCCGCCGGTGCCGGAGCTTGTGTCGTGACGGATGCCTGGCCGGGCATCGAGGACTTTTTGCGGCCGGATGACGAAGTGCTGGTGGTGCGCAACGGCCAGGAGCTGCTCGAGTGCCTTAATGCCCTCACGTCGGATCGGGCGGCTGCCATCGGGCAAGCGGCCCTGCAGCGGCTGCTGCGCTCGCACACCTACGCACAGCGGGCGCGGCAAGTCGATGAACTGCTGGCGACCCTGGCCGACCAAGCCGCCAGCGCGCCCGTTGCCTGAGCAAGGAGGACGCAACACGCGCCATGAGCAGTCACCAGCGGCGCCGGGCGCTGCGTGCCACAGGCTTGCGCCTCGCGAAGGTGGACGGGCTGACCATCCGGCGCCAGCGTTGTGGCCGAGGCTTCATCTACCGCGATGAGGCCGGGCAGCGTATCGACGATGCAGAAACTCTCCAGCGCATCCGCAGCCTCGCAATCCCGCCCGCATATGAAGAGGTTTGTATTTCCCCCGATGCGCGGAGCCACCTTCAGGCGGTGGGTCGCGACGCCGCCGGTCGGCTGCAGTACCGCTATCATCCAGGCTGGGAGGAAGTCCGCGAGGCCGAGAAGGTGGAGCGCCTGGCTCAATTCTGCGCTAGCCTTCCGCGACTGCGCCGCAGAGTGCGCCGCGATCTGCGGAAGGAGGGCCTCACCCGTGAACGGGTGTTGGCCGCCATCGTGCTGATCATCGACCGCACCCACATTCGCATCGGCTGTGAAGACTATGTCCACTCCGGACGCACGCGCGGCGCCTCAACCCTGCTGAAGCGCAACGTCCACTGTGACGGCAAACACCTCAGTCTCACCTTCCGTGGTAAGGGCGGGCGAGAGGTCCGCTGTGAACTGGCTCACCCCTCCCTCACCGCCCTGGCACGCGAACTGCACACCCTGCCGGGCAGCCGTTTCTTCCAATATCGCGGTGCGCAGGGCAAGCGACACAAAGTGACGGCCGGCGAGGTCAACGCCTATTTGCGTGAAGCTGCGGGGGCACCGGTGAGCGCCAAGGACTTCCGCTCGCTCACCGCCACCGCCGCAGCCGGCCAGAGACTGGCGCGCCTGCAGCCCGAAGCGCGAGAACGGGCGCGTAACCGGCAGATCGCCTCGGTCATGCACGAAGTGGCTGAGATGCTGAGCAATACGCCGGCGGTTGTGAGACGCAGCTATGTCCACCGCTGCGTTGTGCAGGCCTTCACGGGTGGCACGCTTGCGGGACGCTTCGCGAACTGCCAGCCGGCCGACAGCCTCTCCCGAGCGGAAACGCTGGTCGCGCAGTTGGTCTCCAAGGGATGAGGAATGCAGTGCCGGCACAGTCGACTGGGAGATGAACCATGAGCAGCGATGGAGTATCAGCGAAGCACGACACCGAACGTCGCATACGCGCGCTGGGCAAGTGGTTCCACAACATGGATTTGGGCGGCGTGTCCACCGCTCCGGAACACTTCCTGGGCGACTATCCCGGATGGATCTGGCGACGGTTGCAGCCGGCTTTACCTAGAGATCTTAGCGGCCGCACGGTTCTCGACGTCGGCTGCAACGGAGGTTTCTTCTCGATCGAGATGAAGCGTCTCGGGGCCGAACGGGTGGTGGGGATCGATTCCGATGAACGCTATCTGGCGCAAGCACGCTTCGCAGCGGAGACACTCGGTGTTGAGATCGAACTGCACCGCATGTCGGTCTACGAGATTGCTGCGCTGCAAGAGCGGTTTGACGTGGTGCTCTTCATGGGCGTGCTGTACCACCTGCGCCATCCCCTGCTGGCCCTGGACCTGCTGCACGAGCACGCAACCAAGGACCTCTTCATCTTCCAATCGCTTCAGCGTGGCAGCCAGGATGCTGCGGCCCTGGCACCTGACTACCCCTTCGCCGAGGAAGAGGTGTTCAACGACCCGGCCTACCCACGCCTCCACTTTGTGGAGCAGTCTTTCGCCGGCGATCCCACAAACTGGTGGATTCCAAACCGGGCCTGCTGCGAAGCCATGCTTCGGAGCGCGGGATACGAAATTGTCCGAAAACCTTACGACGAGATATACCTTTGCCTCCATAAACAATAGCCACTCTTCTTCCTTTTGAACCTATGATCAGCAGCATATTTTAAAGAAGTCATCTCAGTTAACCCCTCTTTTCACCTGCTGCTACTGCACGTACCAATCCGCTTCTACTTGACATGGATAGGGTTGCTATCGGAATGTAGCGCATCACCTTGCATTCCGACGTTGCTTCAGAGGTTCTTTTTAAATGGTGTGCCAGCGCAACTCTCTCACCGTGACGCGAATCTTGGGTCTGTCACGCAGTGGCAATCACGCCATAATTGACTGGATTCTGGCGCAGTTGTCCGGTCGCTGGTTGTTTCAGAATTGCGTTGTTCCGGAACAAGACCCCTTTGCCGGCGCTCGCCCCACCGATCATGGCGCCTGCCACGAGAGTAACCTCGCCGGCTTCGATCCCGAGGGGGTCGAGCCCGGTGAGTTGGACCATCTGCTTTTCAGTCAAGAAGACTGTTTTCTGCGTTCTGCCTGGGGCGAGCGCGCAACTGAGATTCAGGAAAGCGCGATAGAGCAGCGTCTTGGCAGCATCGGAACGCGGATCGACCTTCTAATCCTGCGGGACCCCTACAATCTCTTTGCCAGCCGGCGCCGATTTAATGGCACCTTGCTACCGGAAGCGACGGCTTTGCGGGTCTGGAAGCAACACGCGCGAGCCTTCCTGGGATTGCGCACCTGTCTCAGCCATCGCTTTCTGGCCGTCAGCTACAACCGCTGGTGCCGCGATCCCGGCTACCGTCAACGACTGGCGGAGCAACTGGGTTTGAATTTCACCGATGCCCGAGTGGATGCCGTGCCGGCCGTCGGCGGAGGCAGTTCCTTCGATGGGCAGGACTATCACGGCCAGGCCTCCCGGATGGCGGTCCACAAACGTTGGCGGCACTTCGCGGACGATCCACGTTTCCGACGGCTTTTCGACGACCAGACCAAGGAACTGGCATATCGCACGCACGGGCCACCGCCGTGGGAGGAGCAAAGCCTTCGCTCCCCACTCCAGGAGGCGCTGCCAGCATAAGGCGGTTCGACAGGATGATTGCTGGCGCCCCGCCCTGTCTTCCCGGCAGCGTCAGGTCGATGAAGCCGGACCACCGGTTGATGGCCCGCCACCAATGTTTCCGGTGCCGCTTTCCTTGCTCGCTTCGTTCGAGGGACGCTTCGAGGAACCGGCTTTGTCCATCTCCGCTTCCGCTGCCTGTTTGAAGCGGTTGACGTCGCTGGCCAGTCGGCTCTCCGCGTTGCCGCCGAAGAGACGGGCCGCCATTCGCCCAAGCGCACCGCCCGGTGGCAGGTAGCGCAAATGCACCTTGATGCGCGTCCTGCCCTCGCCCTCAGACTGGAACTCGACGGACCCCTCGTTCTGGACATCCGCATCTTCGCTGGAGCGCCAGGTTATGCGCCGGTTCGGTTCATCCTGTTCAATGCGTGAGGTGAACTGCAATCGTGCTCCACCGGGGCCGGTAACGGTCCAACGAGAGTTGCGTCCATCGAGCGGTTCGACCTTCTCCACGTGGGAGAGGATCTGGGGCAGAGTGGAGACATTCCGCCAACGCGCATAGAGCTCGCTGGCTGGGCGCTCTATTACGGCGCTGGCCTGGGCCTCCTGCCATCCCTGCCCATGTTCGGCCCCAGCGAATCCTCCGCGGGAATCGATGCTCAAGGCTTCATAGAGATGGCAGTGGCCACTGAGGCCGCGGAAAGCAAGAGCTCCGCCCAGGATCAGTTTCAGACAGCCTCCGACCCCGCTGTCTCGCCACCCGGACCGGAGAAGACAAGCGCCCACCCCGAGCGACAAGAGTCGCTCCAGTGGGTGGACATTCAGCCCTTCAGACGTCAGACGACCTTCGCTGCTGCTCATGATCCAAGCTCCTGCTGGTCAACTGGTTTACTCCAGCGGCAGTCCATCCGGCGCTTCGGACCGGCAACTGCCGCGCTCGCGTTGCCGCGCTCACACTGGGAGCGCTCAAGCATCGGCGCACATCAGCCATTGATGACGCTGCCTCCATTTGGGTGCAGCACCTGACCCGTCATGTACGAAGCCTCTTCGCTTGCCAGGAAGACGTAACAGGGCGCCACTTCATTGGGCTGCCCCACCCGCCCCATGGGAGAGCTTTCGCCATGTTGGGAAACTTTGGACTCATCAAAGCTGGCCGGAATGAGAGGAGTCCAGATCGGGCCAGGTGCAACGGCATTCACGCGAATACCGCGCTCCAGAAGCGCCTGGGATAGCGAACGGGTCAGTGCAACAATGGCACCGCGGGTCGCACTGTAGTCGATCAGCAGTGGGTGGCCCTTGTAGGCCGTGATCGATGTGGTGTTGATGATGCAAGCGCCCTCACCAAGGTGTGGCAACGCTGCGCGTGTGAGATGGAAATAGCCGAAGACATTGCTGCCAAAGGTGCGCGCCAAGTCGTCGGCCTCGATCTCCTCAAAAGAGCGTCGAATATGCTGCTCGGCGGCGTTGTTGACCAGAATGTCAATCCGCCCGAACTTCGCCATCGTCTGTTCCACGGCCTGCTGACAGAAGGTTTGCGAAGCAATGTCGCCCTTGATGGCAAGGCCTTCCGAGCCTTCTTCCTTTAAAAGTTCGAGCGTGTCTTGCGCGTCGGCGTCTTCATCCAGGTAGATAAAGGCAACGCGGGCACCTTCCCGCGCCATGGCCAGGGACACGGCGCGACCGATGCCACTGTCGCCGCCGGAGATCAGCACGACGCGCTCCTTAACCTTGTCGACGCCTGGATAGCGCGGCCGGAAATCCGGCGTCGGCTCCATCTCTCGCTCGACGCCCGGCTGTTGTTCCTGCTCTTGCGGTGGTGGAGACTTAATCGCCATCGGTTAATCCTCAACACAAGAGACCTGGTTTCACAGTCAATGGCCCCCGCCCCTGCTTTGTTCCGCCGAGGCAACGCGATGCATTTCATTGGCTCTTCGAGCTCTCAACCAGCGGCCGGCGACCAATTTCGACGGGCCAAGTCTGCTCTGCATCTAGACATGGTCTGAGAATGGTAGCCTCCGAACGCGTTGCGCGGTGGCGGCAAAGAGCGCATTGGCCAGCGCAGGTGCGACCGGCGGAACGCCCGGCTCCCCCACACCACCCAACGGCGAGCCAGTCTCGACAATGCTCACCGCCACCGAAGGAGCTTCCTCGATCGTCAGGAGCGGGTAGTCATAGAAGTTGGCCTGTTCGGTGCGACCGTCACGGATCGTGACCTTCTGTCTCAGCGCGGCCCCAAGCGCGTCTATCACCGCCCCCTGGATCTGCGTCTCCACCTGACCGGGATTGATGGCATGTCCGCAGTCAATCGCCGCGTAGACCCGTTCCACGCTGATGGTTCCCTCTTCCACCCGCGCCTCGACCACCTGAGCCACGTAGGAGCCATAGCTCTCGACCACTGCCAAACCTCGGGCAATTCCTTCCGGGGCGTCCTCGCCCCAGCCGGACATCTCGGCCGCCCTGTCGAGCACAGCGAGCATCCTCGTCTGTCCGGTGCAATGGCTTCTGCGAAACTCGAGCGGATCGCGGCCCGCTGCCGCAGCGCACTCGTCCATGAAGCTTTCGAAGAAGAAGCCGGTGAAAGAATGGGCGATCGAGCGCCAAGGGCAAAGTGGGATCGGCAGCTCAACGACGGCATGCTCAACGACGAAGTTCGGGATGACATAGCGCATGTCCGACAGTCCGCCGACCGAGAAGGGATCGAAGTTGGCGACATTGCCGGTCGCCTGTGCCATCTGCTCCGGATCGAAGCCGTACGCCCGCCCCATCTGCGGTCCGGCAAGGCGGATGCGCATGGCGGCAATGTCGCCGGCTTCGTTCAACACCGCTCGCATGCGGCACATCATGGTCTGGCGGTACTGGCCCTGCTGAACGTCATCCTCGCGCGCCCAGAGCACCTTCACCGGCCGGCCACCGACCGCGCGGCTGGCGAGAGCCGCTTGCAGCGCGATTTCGCCATGGGTTTTGCGGCCGAAGCCGCCGCCGAGGTAGGTCGTGTTGATGAAGAGCCGCTCAGCGGGTACCTGCAGCGCGCGCTCGAGTGACATGCGCAGGACGTCGTGACCCTGCGTGCCAATCCACAGTTCCGTCCGCTCCTCGCTGGACTCGGCCGTGCAGTTGATCGGCTCCATGCTCATATGGGTGAGCAGCGGTACCGCGTACTCGGCCTCGACGATCAGGCCTTCGGTCGACAAGGTCGCCTCGGCGTCGCCGCGCAGCGTCGTCACCGCGACGTCGGTCCTGTCCAGCCCCTCGCGGAGCATTCGGTCTATCTCATCCGTGGAAAGATCGTCCGCCGGTGTCCGCGTGAAGGTGACCTCCAAGGCGTCCGCAGCCTGTTTGGCCTGCCACCAGGAGTCGGCGACGACCACCGCGCCGCGCGGCACGCGAACCACAGCGATCACCCCCGGCATGCCGGAAACACTGTTTTCGTCGATTGATTCCACCTCGGCAGAGAAAACCGGGGCAAGTCGGACGGCGCCGTACAACATACCGTCGCGCTCGACGTCGGCCCCGTAGATGGCCCTCCCGGTTACCTTTGCCGCTGTGTCGAGGCGCAGCAGCGTGTGACCGGTCAGGCTTCGTTCACTGTCGGGGCGCAGAGTCGGCTCCTCCGGCACCGGCAGCGCCATCGCCTCCTCCACCAGTTCACCGAAGGGGAACACCCGCCCGGTCTCGGGGTGGATGATGACTCCGTTTTCGGCATGCAGGCCCTCAGATGCCACTGCGAGGCGGTTGGCCGCGGCCTGCGTCAGCATCTCCCGCGCCTGGGCGGCCGCGCGGCGCAAGGGGTCGTGCCAGAAGCGGATGCCGAACGAGCCCACGGAGCGCATCTGGCCGATGAAGGGAATCCGATAGTCGGGCGCCGGCTGCTTCGGCATGGCGACACTGATGCTCGACCAGTCGGCGCCAAGTTCCTCGGCGAGGATCTGAGCCTGTCCGGTGTGGGTCCCCTGGCCCATTTCGCAAGTGGGCAGCAGGAAGGTCACCTGCCCGCTCGTGTCGATACGGATGAAGGCTTGCGGCCCGCGCGGCTCGGCCCCCTCCTGCGCCCATGCCGCCGGCAGCCGAAGGGGAAGAATAAGGGCAGCGCCAGCTGCGGTAGAAGCGTTGGCCAGGAAGGATCGACGGGAAAGCGAAAGATCTTGCTGTTTCATCATTCAACCTGCGCATTGCGTGGACAGCGATGAGGAGCGGATTTCGTTAGATCTCGGAAGCACGGTGAATGGCCGACCGGATGCGCACGTAGGTGCCGCAGCGACACAGATTGCCGCTCATCGCCGCATCAATGTCCGCATCGGAGGGCCTCGCATTCTGCGCCAGAAGCGCGACCGCGCTCATGATCTGCCCGCTCTGGCAATAGCCGCACTGCGGCACGTCCAGCTCCACCCAGGCCCGCTGAACGGGATGCGATCCATCATTGGACAAGCCCTCGATGGTGGTGACTGACCTGCCTTCGGCTTCGGAGAGCGGGAAGACACAGGAACGCACCGGCTCTCCGTCAACGTGCAGCGTACACGCACCACATTGTGCGACGCCGCAGCCGAACTTGGTGCCGGTGAGCCCCAGCTGCTCCCGGATCACCCACAGAAGCGGTGTCTCCGGTGCAGCGACGACCTCGACCGCGCGCCCATTGATCGTGAATACCGTCATGTCTGCATCTCCTCGACCTGATCCCTAATTCCGTGGTCGCCGGTTATGAGAATTGTGTTGCCTGTCGTCTTCACCTTGATCTTCTCCTTCTCCTGCTGCGGATAGCTGCCCTCCTTCGCGTGTCCGCCACTTCGTTGGCGACAGCCGCACGCAAGTGGCCTTGCATCCACGTGTCAGGGCTTTTCTACAGCGAGGGTGGGGAAGGAGGCTTGCCAAGGTCTGCGCAGAACTTGCCTAATCCTGCAGCAGGCGGTGAAATGTCCCCCACTGGCGTGCTACAGTCGGGCTGAAGAGCAGGAGCAAGCGAGATGAACAGGCTCAAGCAAGCTGTGCGCGCCTATGCACGGCGCCACGCGAACGGCGATGGCTTGGCCGTCACGCCAGTGCCGGGGCTGCGGATGATGTGCCTAGAAGCACCTGCCGGCGACCTCCACTCCGTCTACCGGCCGCTCGTCTGTTTCGTGCTGCAAGGCGCGAAACGCATGACGGTGGGGAGCGAGGAGCGTGTATTCCACGCAGGGCAATCCGTCATCGTGGCGGCTGACATGCCTGTGGTCGGACGGATTGTCGAGGCGAGCCAGGACACGCCGTATCTTGCGATCGCCGTGGAACTGGAGATGGCACTTTTGCGCGAAGTCGCGGCCCAGATCGGCGATACCGCCACATCACGGACTTCGAGCATGCAAACGCTCTTCGCGGCAGATAGCGAGAAAGCGATGCTCGATTGCGCGTCGCGCCTGATGCAGCTTCTGGACCGGCCGGACGCTGCCCCGATTTTGCGGCCCGGGATCATTCGGGAGTTGCATTATTGGCTCCTGTCCGGCCCCCATGGCTCTGCGCTGCAGACGCTTGCAGACCCTGACGGATATGCCGGCCGCCTGGCCTCGGCCATCGCGATCCTCAGGGCAGACTATCGCTCACGCCTGCCGGTCGAACGTTTGGCAGCGGCAGCGGCGATGAGCCTCACCGCTTTTCACAAGCACTTCAAAATGATGACCTCTTTGACACCGGGGCAGTATCAAAAGCGCCTGCGTCTCATCGAAGCGCGGCGTCTCATGCTCGACGAAGGCTTTTCGGCAAGCAACGCGGCCTTCGAGGTGGGGTATGAGAGCGTGTCCCAGTTCACGCGCGAATATGGCCGGCTCTTCAAAGCGCCGCCAAAGCAGGACGCGCTGAGGATGCGCCGCAAGTCGGTCACTGAACGCAAACCAGAGGCTCGGGCAGGCGCACTGGCCTAAGCAGGTGCGCCTGCCCGGTGGCGCTATGCCGCGAGACCGGCGATTGCACCTCTGGCCTCGTTGATGGCGCTCACCTTGGCCTCATCGCCGAGCGCAACGCCTTCTGCGCGGACGATTGATATGTCCGTGATTCCGAAGAAGCCGAAGATCATGCGCAGATAGCTTTCCTGGTGATCGAGCGCCTCGGCGAAAACGCCACCGCGCGAGGAAGCGATGATGATTTTCTTGCCTCCGGCTAGCCCCTCCGGCCCGGCCTCAGTGTAGCGGAAGGTGGCACCCGGCACCGCGAGGCGGTCGATCCAGGCCTTCAACTGGCTCGGAATAGCAAAGTTGTACATCGGTGCACCGACCACGACGATGTCGGCGGCAAGGAACTCTTCGAGTGCCCCGCGTCCTGCGGCAATATCATCGACAACAACAGGCTCCTCAGGCACCGCCCCCTGGGCAGCGAGAAGGTGCGCATCGGAGAGATGGCCGATCGGCTTGGCCGCGAGGTCGCGGACCGTCACCTCTGCATAAGGATGCTTCTGCTTCAGCGATTGGATGATTTCGGCCGAGAGTGTGCGGCTGACCGAGGCGGGACCGGTAATGCTTGTATCGACGTGCAGGATCTTCATCGCGGTGTTCCTGTGAGTGAGTAGCGCGTGGCTCACAGAACTAAGCCTCCCGCTCGATCAAGAAAACTGGTATAGTGTTGGGAGTCGCTATAGGAGATTCTGATGGAGTTAGGGATCAGTCTCGACCAGTTGCGCATCTTCACAACTGTGGTTGAAGAGGGAAGCTTCTCGGCGGCAGCCCGACGTCTGAACCGATCGCAGGCCTCCATCACCTACGCCGTGCAAAAGCTCGAAGGCGCGATCGGCACCCTGTTGTTTGACCGAAGCGGCTATCGCCCGGATTTGACCGACGCCGGGCGTGCCCTGCTTCCACGTGCGCGCCGGGTGGTCGAAAGCAACGCAAGTTTTACGCGGCAGGCGTTAGCGTTGCGCGAGGGGATAGAGGCGGAGTTGACCCTGGTCGTCGATGCCATGTTCCCGATGTCGTCCTTGTTCGAGGCCTTGTCGGCGTTCGATCGACAGTTTCCGACCGTACAGACCCGGCTCTACGTCGAAACCCTGGGGGCAACGGTCAAGACGGTGCTGGATGGGCACGCGGACCTTGGCATCGTTATAGACTTCGATAATCTGTCCAACGAACTGGCATCGACAGCCTTGGATACCATTGAACTGGTTCCGGTCGCCGCGCCCAGCCATCCCCTGGTGCTCATGCAGAAGCAAAGCGGCGCGGCGCTGAGCGACGAGGATTTGCACGATCATCTCCAGCTCGTGCTAACGGACCGGTCGGACCTCACGAAAGGCAGGGACACGGGCGTCGCAAGCGTGCGCACTTCGCGCCTCGCCGATCTCGGCGCCAAGCATGCAATGCTGCTCGCAGGGATGGGTTGGGGCAACATGCCGCTGCACGTGGTATCGAGCGACCTCGCCGCGGGCCGCCTAATCGAACTGGAGATTGCGAGGTGGCCCAGGCACATACGGCCCCCGACGGTCGCGATGGTCATCGTGCATCGTCAGGATCGCCCGCCGGGGCCCGCCGGCGCTTGGCTGCTCAAGCGGCTCGGCAGGATGGTGCCGACAGGCTCCAAGAGCCGCCGCGTGTCGAACCCATCGACCCCGATCAGTGGGACGGACCCGAGCGCAAGCCCTCCTGCTCGATGACCTGCAGCGACTGCTGCACCGGCTTGTTGCTGATCAAAGGCGCCCCGCGCGCCGCTCACGCCCCGCCGCGCGGCGCCGCAGAAGAACGATGGCGACCGTCGAGACCGTGGCCGCAATCGCAGCTTTGCGCACCAGGCTGTCCCTATTGTGCTGCCACTCAGCCCGGACACCCATTTCCGCTGGAATGTTGGGGACGCGCCCACCTATAAGGTCGGCAAGAATGCCTTCGAGCATATTCACCCGGTCTGCCCCGAGCAGCATCAGCCAGTGCCGCCAGTCGGATTCGCTGTAGGTGAAGGCGGCACGGCGGATCATACCGCTTACACCCGACGGCGGGACGGAAACGCCGAACACGGCCGGCCGGCGATTGTGCTCGAGCGAACGAAGCACCTCCACATCCTCTGGCTGCAAGGGCGGGCGTTCCCATGCCATACCTTTTGCCTGGTCGGCCGCACGGTCACGGTAAGGGTAGGTCGGATCGTTCCGCGAGTCGGCGTCCACGCCCCAGCCGTTCACCGTCGCCGGGTCGATGGCCTGCCGCGAGCTTTTGGAAACCATGCGCTGCTTCTCCTAAGCGCCGCCGTTTGGATACAGGACTGGCTTGATGCAGGCGTCGAGCTTTGCCGAGAAGAGGCGATAGGCGTCGGAGACCTCCTCGAGCGGCAACCTGTGGGTAATGAGGGCCTTCGGGTCGATGCGGCCGGCCTGCACGTGCTCGATCAGCCGCGGCAGGAGGCGTTTCACCGAGGCTTGGTTGGCACGGATGGTGATGCCCTTGTTCACGACGTTTCCCATTGGGATCAGATTTCCCGTCGGTCCGTAAACGCCAACGATGGAGACGATCCCGCCCTTCTTCACAGAGTTGATGGCCCAGTGCAGCGTGATGGCCGATCCCGCCTCGAGCTTAAGCTTCTTGCCGAGGAGCGTGCGCAACATGCTTCCCGCCGCGTCCCCGCCGACCGCATCGATGCAGACATCCGCCCCAAGCGAGTCCGTCTGCTTCTTGATGAAGAGAGCCATGTCGTCGATTGCCGCGAAGTTGTAGACTTCCGCCGGGCAGTAGCGGCTCGCAAATTCGAGCCGATAGTCGACGTGGTCGATGACGAGGACGCGTCCTGCCCCGAAGAGCCACGCGCAGCGCGCCGCCATGATTCCCACGGGCCCTGCGCCGAAGACGACCACCGTATCGCCCTTCTGGATCCCGCCCATCTCAGCTGCTTGATAGCCGGTCGGTACGATGTCGGTGAGCAGCACGGCGTCGTCGAGATCCATCCCGTCGGGAATCAGGGTCGGGCCGAAGTCGGCGTAGGGCACCCGCGCATACTGCGCCTGCCCGCCGTCGTAGCCACCCGCCGTGTGCGAATACCCGTAGATCCCGCCGACTGCAGTGGCCTCGGGATTGGCTTCATGGCAGTTGCCGAACAGGCCCTGCTTGCAGAAGTGGCATTGGCCGCAGGCGATGTTGAAGGGCACCAGCACATGATCGCCGGGCGAAAGGTTTCCCACCTCTGCGCCGACCTCCTCGACGATGCCGCAGAACTCGTGGCCGAAAGTCATGCCGACCCGCGTGTCAGGCACAAGCCCATGGTAGAGATGCAAGTCGGAGCCGCAGATGCAGGAACGGGTTACGCGAACGATGGCATCTCGCGGGTGATGGATAGCCGGCTCCGGCTTCCGCTCCGCCCGGACCCGATAGGGGCCTCTGTAATCGGCAGCTAACACGACTGGCTCCTCGCAGCGTCGATGATGGAACCTCATCGGACAAGACTTGTTCCTCGGTCTCCTCGGCTTGGTGCTCGAGAGCTTGCTTCAGCTTGAGCACCCTCGCTCGCTTTGGCGGCCCTTTTTCAGCGCGCGCCTCCAGGAAAGCAGCGGTCGAGGAACCCGCCGTCAGCGGGAACGTTAGACGCCGTGGTTGTAGCTTCGGGAGTTTCGCAATGACCTTGCACGATGGAAAGATTCGCGCTCGACCTGACGATACCTACCCGACTCGCGTGGAAGACAGGGAGCGGTGGTTGGAGCGGCTCGAACCTGTTCTGTGGAGCGAATGGAGCAGCGACGCGCCGATCTCACGAGAGCAGGCCGGGTGCTACGAACGCGACGGCTATCTCGTGATGAAAGACATCTTCTCGGCGGCCGAGATTGAGGCTCTTGTGCAATCCTCGGCCAAGCTTCGCACAGCGGGCTCCACCCTGCCAGTAGAGGATGTGGTGACAGAACCCGGCGCCCAGGAAGTCCGCACGATCTTCCGTCTCGACGAGCATTCTGAGGCCTTTCGCAGGTTGGCACACGACCGCCGGCTGGCCGGCGTGGCGCAGTTCCTGCTCGGTGACGGTGTCTACGTCCACCAGTCCCGCCTGAACTACAAGCCTGGCTTGACCGGCAAGGAGTTTTACTGGCACTCCGACTTCGAGACGTGGCACGCCGAAGACGGCATGCCGCGAATGCGCGCCGTGTCGGCCTCGCTGCTCCTGACGGACAACGGGCCTCTGAATGGGCCGCTCATGCTCATCCCGGGCTCCCATAGAACATACATCTCCTGTCGCGGCACGACGCCCGACGAGAACCATAAGTCCTCGCTCAAGCAGCAGGAGGTTGGCGTGCCGTCGGATGAGAGTCTTGCGCGGCTGGCTCAGACAAACGGCATCGACTATGCCAGCGGCAAAGCAGGCACCCTGATCTTCTTCGATTGCAACACGATTCACGGTTCGAACGGGAACATCACGCCCTTCCCGCGATCGAACGTCTTCTTCGTCTTCAACGCCGTTTCGAACGCCCTTGAGCAACCCTTCGCAGCTCGAAAGCCGCGGCCCAGCTTCCTGGCCCGCCGGGGCGCGCCGGAACCGATATTGCCGGTACCTGGCGCCCTCGCGTAATCCTGTATGGCCACGTCCACTCCACGGTAATCCTGCCCGGCCCCACGCCACTGACCAACAGGCGGGCGCGGGGCGCGGGTAGGATGAGGGGACGTCCCGCTGGACCTGTTTGGCGGCGGCGCGGCTGCGCGCGAAGCCTTCGCCGAGCGCTTTCTACTCGTCGGCTTCCACCTCTGCTTCCGCAGAGCCCATGAGCGCAGCACAGGGGGCATCCTCGGCCAAACCGAGCTCCAGGAAGGGCAGCAGCGCCGCCAACGGCGTCACCAACGTGCCCAGCGCGGCTGCCAGCCCACCGCGGATAGCCAGTTCCGTCGGGTCGACGCCGAAGGCGGGCTCGGCGAAAGTACCGCCGACGGTCACAGCCAGGCGCGAACTGGCGAAGCCTGGATCTTTAGCCTCGCCGCCGATCTCCAGGTCGAGCGCTTCCTCGCCCAGGTCAATAATTCCCTCGGCCTGGATGGCGCTGTCTTCGGTGTCGAGCAATACCGGGTTGCTGGTGAGGACGCCGTCCTGGATGTCGAAGGCGCCGATGAGACAGCGAATATTCATGTCGGCCGGCACACCATCGCTCAGGACGACAGCGATGGCTTCCAGAAAGCCCGCATCGAGAAGTTGAAGGATGGACCCGGACACCAGGCCACCATCCATCAGGAAGGCCGCGTCCCCTTCCGCCGTGGCAAAGGCGCTCCGGACCGTGTTGCCCACCGTGGAGAAGCGGGTGCGGCCTTCGATGACCCCCTGGGCCTCACCCTCCAGCCCCGCCTGATTGAAAATCCTCTGGAGCTGAATGCCCGAGAGCCGCAGGTCGTAGTCCGTCTCGACGGGATCCACCGTGGCATAAAGCGAGAGGAAGAGGCTGAGCTGTCCTCCGGCGAAGTCAAAGACCACCGGCTGGAGCTGTAGCACACCCTCGTCGATCACAAGGTCGAGCGCGACGTTGTCCAGCGGCAAGCCCGGCGCGATCACCTGCTCCCCCCGAAAGCTCACCTGCGCATCGCTGCTGCGCACCTGCTCAATCTGCAACGGCGCATCGGGCAGCAGGCGCACCCGGCCACCGGCCTCGCTCTGCTCGGTGACCTGCTCGGGCTCGGGCGGTAGGCCAACGAGCGTGCCCAAGTCTTCGAAGGCCAATCGCTCCGATATCAGGTCAGCGACAATCAGTGGTTTCTCCTGATCCACCTCAACGCGCATGTCACCCGCAAGGTCGCTCTCGCCGACGGTCCCATTGAAGTCTTCAAAGTACCAGGCCTGATCATCCCTACGCAGCCGCCCGCTCAGTTCGTAAGGCGGGGTTGAGGGGAGCGGAATGTTCAAGATCGGCGCCAGCTCATCGGGGGTCGGGCCGCTGATCCAGAGTTCCCCATCCATCCCGGCAAGCTGTAGCGGCGCCGTCAGCGTCCCTTCGGCCCGGGCGCGCGTCTGTCCGACGGCAATCTCAATCTCGATCGGATAGGGCTCCTCCTCCTGACGCAGCAATGCCAGGGAACCACCGCTGGCGGCAATGGAGAAGGGATGGCCTTGGACTCGCCCCTCGCCTTCCAGGCTGACAGGCAGGCTGCCCTCCTCCGGGCTCACGACCTCCGCAGAGGCCACCTGAGCCTCCAGTTGAATATCTCGGGAGGCATCTTCGAGGGTCAGCCGACTGTCTTCCACCACCAGCTTTTCCAACAGCGGCACCTCGCTGCGCTGCGAGTCCCCCCCATCCGCCGCGTCACCGGCGTCACCAGCCATATCCCAGTTGGCACGCCCCTCCTCATCGATCTCCAGTTGGATGTCGGCGCCGCGGATGCGCGTGTCCATGATCACCAATTGACCACGCAAGAGTTCCCGAGCGTCAATCCTCAGCGCAAGTTCCTCGACGTGAACAAGCTCCTCCGCCTGAGCCCAGTCCGCATTGGCCAAGCGGATGTCCCGCGCGCGCATCCAGGGCTGCCAGGAGAACTCGCCCTGCAGATCGCCTTCGATGGCAAAGTCGCGGCCGGTTGCCGCTTCCACACGCGCCTCGATCGGCCCGCGCAACATGTTCCAATCAAAGAGAAAAATGGCCGCCACAACAGCAACAGCCAGCAAGGCAAAAACGGCGGCAATCCATTTCAGAATTCGTGGCATCTTCTGCCTCTGACGCCCCCTCAACGTGTCGATGTCCACAGCGACAACGCCGACAGCGTGCAATAGGCTCCATGAACCTGCCTCTGCAGCACCACGCGGGGCTGTACTCGACGCGGCTTTCCGCCTGACGGCGGCGGGCGGGGCGGGCGCTCACTGACAGGCGGTGAGGCCACTTTCCCCGCCGCACTCACGCGCCCAGATGCAGCCGTCTCCGCGCCTCGCTCAGTTCGCCCGTCGCCGGCACCAGTTCCCCGGCGCGGCCGAGGCCGGTGCGGGGCATGCCGGAATAGACGGCTTCGTAGGCGCCAGCCTTGACCAGATAGGTCTCGTGCCAGATGCCCACGTCGCCGCGGGCGTGGCGGGCTGCGCGGTTGAAGGCGGTCCAGGCCTGGCGGTGGCGCCCGTCTTCGCTGCGGGCATAGGCCTCCAGATACTCGAAGCTGCGCCAGTACTGAGCAATGAGCCGCATGCTGAGCCCGCTGTGGCCGAGAAAACCCGTCTCGGGTCCGGCTGCCTCCAGTTCACGCAGCATGACCGGCATTGCCCGGAAGACCGGCCACCAGCGCTGCACCTTCCAGGGCTTGTTGATGCGCATGCCGATGAGGAAGACCACGAAATCCCCCTCGATCCGCGCCGCCACGCGCTCCGCGACCACCTCTTTCATGGCGCTGCCTCCTGCCGTCACTCTGCTCGCACGTCAGCATAGCAGAGCAACCGCACAAGGCGCGGCACTGCCTGCTCAAGCCAGGCTGCCGATGGTCTTGCGGAAGTGGGAGAGGGTGTAGGCGAAGAGCAGTCCACCGATGAGAATCAGCGCCAGGAACTGCGGCCAGACCAGGGCGAAGCCGGCGCCCCGGAAGAGGATCGCCTGAGCCAGCATGACGAAGTGGGTGGTGGGGGCGCCCAGCATGATGAACTGGACGATCTCCGGCATGCTCTCGCGCGGCGTGCTGCCGCCCGAAAGCATCTGCAGCGGCAACAGCACCAGGATCAAGAGCATGCCGAACTGCGGCATGGAACGCGCCAGGGTGGCAAGAAAGATGCCCAGGGCAGTGGTGGCAAAGAGGTGCAGCGCGGTTCCGGCGAGAAAGAGCGCGATGGAGCCCTCGATCGGCACCTCCATCAGCCCCTGCACCACGACGGCAAGGGAAAAGCTGGCGGCCACCAGCACCACCAGCCCCATGGAGAGCACCTTGCTGGTCATGATCTCGAAGGGCGTGACCGGCATGACCAACAGATGCTCGATGGTGCCATGCTCGCGCTCGCGGATCAGCGCAGCGCCGGTCAGGATGATCGAGAGCATGGTGACATTGTTGATCACCTGCACGATGCCGCCGAACCAAGCCGGGTTGAGCTCCGGATTGAAGCGCGCCCGCTCGACCAGTGTCACCGGCAGCTCAGGCACGGCGCGATAGCCCTGGGCAAACTCCTGGACTTCGGCACTCACGATGCTGCTGACGTAGCCGGTGCCGGTGAAGGCCTGACTCATGCGCGTGGCATCGACGTTGAGCTGAACCGCCGGATTGCGCCCCGCCAGCATGTCGCGCTGAAACTCTGCGGGAATGTTGAGCGCGAAAGTGTCCAGCCCCGCATCCATGCGCGCGTCCATTTCCGCATGGTCGATCAGCGATGGCTCCAGGAAGAAGGGCGGATAGAAGGCGTCGATGATGCGAAAGGAGAGCGGCGAGCGATCCTCATCGATGATGGCGATGGGCGCCTTGTTCAAGGTCTCCGGCATGGCGGTGGCCGCGGTGTAGACCGAGAAGCTGAAGGAATAGACGATCAGCACCAGCATGACCGGGTCGCGCAGCAGGCCGCGCAGCTCCTTCATCCCCAGAAACCAGATATTGGCCAGGCTGCGCATGGCCTCAGCGCTCCTGCTTCTTCAACAGCACAACACTGAGCCCGATCAGCACCGGCACAGCGATGAGCAGCGGCACGAAGGCCGCCTTCAGGTCGGCAAAGCCCAAGCCCTTGGCGAAGGTGCCCCGCGCGATGGTGAGGTGGTGCGTGGTGGGATAGAGCGCGCCGATCACCGCACCGGCCCCTTCTAGGGAGGAGACGGGGTCGATCATGCCCGAGAACTGCACCGCCGGAAGCATGGTCAGGACCGCCGTTCCAAAAAGCGCGGCAATCTGGCTGCGCATGAAAGAGGAGATGAGCAAGCCGATGGCGGTCGTGGCGCTGACGTAGATCAGGGTTGCCAGCAGCAGCGTGAGGAAGCTTCCGGTCATGGGCACGCCGAAGAGGGTGACCGCCAGGACCCAAAGCGTCAGGAAGTTCACCATCGCCAGCGCGATGTAAGGCAGCTGCTTGCCGATGAGAAACTCGAGGCGCGTCACCGGTGTGACGTAGAGATTGACGATAGAGCCCAGTTCCTTCTCCCGAACCACGCTCATCGCCGCCAGCATGGCGGGAAAGAGGACCAGCAGGATCGGGATGACGGCCGGGACGATCGACACCAGGCTTTCCACGTTCGGATTGTAGCGATAGCGCGTCTCGATGGTGAAAAGCTCGGCAGACTGGTTGGCAGCCTGGCTTTCAGCCAGCCGCTGGCTCAGCCAGTGGGCATGCATGCCCTGGACGTAGCCGCGCACCGTCTCGGCCTGCTGCGGCATGGAGCCGTCGATCCAGGCGCCGATCTCCACCGCGCGCCCCCGCGCGACGTCACGGCCAAAGCCGGGCGGAATCTCGAGCGCAAGACTGATCTCGCCGCTGCGCATGCGCGCGTCCAGCTCGGCGTGACTGGCAAGCGGCGCGCGCTCGATGAAGTAGCGCGATCCGGACAGGCCGAGCGTGTACTCGCGGCTGGTGGTGGTCTGATCGCGGTCGAGCACGGCAAAGGTGAGATCCTCCACATCCATGGTGATTCCGTAGCCCATGATGAACAGCAGCAGCACGCTGCCGAGCAGGGCCAGGGTGGCGCGGATGGGGTCACGGCGTAGTTCCAGGGCTTCGCGCCGCGTGTAGCTGAACAGCCGGCGCGGGTCGAAAGAACGCTCGGGCGCACTTTCCGCCGCGGCGGTGGCGGGAACGTCGAAGGACGCCGTAGCGCGGGTGCCCTCCTTACCCTCTTCGCCCTCCTCCTCCACGGCCTTTAGCAGATAGTGGACGAAGGCCTCTTCCAGTGTCTTGGAGTTGCTCCTTTCCTGGAGTGCCGCCGGCGTGTCGCTCACCAGCACTTCGCCCGCGTGCATCAGGGAGATGCGGTCGCAGCGTTCGGCCTCGTTCATGAAGTGGGTCGAAACAAAGATGGTGACGCCATCGCGGCGCGAGAGTTCGATCAGGTGCCGCCAGAAGGCATCGCGCGCCACCGGGTCCACGCCTGAGGTGGGCTCGTCCAGGATCAAGAGCTCCGGCTCGTGGATCAGCGCCACCGCCAAGGAGAGGCGCTGGCGCAGACCCAGCGGCAGCTTCCCCGGCAGGACGTCGAGAATCTCGTTCAGTTCGAAGCGCCCGGCCAGCGTGGCCACTCGTTCCGGGATCCGCGCCGCCGGCACCTGGAAGAGGCGCGCGTGGAGTGCCAGGTTCTGGCGCACGCTCAGTTCGCCATAGAGCGAGAAGCTCTGGGTCATGTAGCCGACCCGGCGGCGGGCCGCGATGTCCTGGGCATCCACCTGCTGCCCGAAGAGCCAGGCCTCGCCTTCACTGGCTGGCAGCAGCCCGGTCAGGATCTTCATGGTCGTGGTCTTGCCGCAACCATTGGAGCCGAGAAAGCCGAAGATCTCCCCGCGGCGGATGCGGAAGGTGACCTGGTCCACAGCGACGAAATCGCCGAAACGTTTGGTCAGGTCGCGCGCCTCGATTGCTACCGGGGCGTCCTCTCCTGCGGGACGCGGCGTGATCTCCACCGGCTTGTGCAGCCGGCGCTTCTCCTCGGGCAGCAAGGCTATAAAAGCAGCCTCGAGTGAGGCGGCACCGCTGGCCTCCTGGATATCCTGCGGGCTGCCCTGGGCAAGCAGGCGTCCCTCATCCATGGCGAAGAGCCAGTCGAAGCGCGCGGCTTCTTCCGTATAGGCCGTGGCCACCAGCAGGCTCATGCCCGGCCGCTGGCTGCGGATATGCTCGATCAACTCCCAGAACTGGCGGCGGGAGAGTGGATCGACGCCCGTGGTCGGCTCGTCGAGAATCAGGAGATCGGGGTCGTGAATCAGGGCGCAGCAAAGGCTGAGCTTCTGCTTCATACCGCCCGAGAGCTTGCCGGCCGGCCGATCGGGAAAAGGCGCCAGACCCGTGGCCTCGAGCAGGAGGGCGATGCGTCGCGCACGCTCGGCCCTGCTGTGGCCGAAGAGGCGACCGAAGAAGTCGACATTCTCGAAGACCGAAAGGGTCGGATAGAGGTTGCGGCCCAGCCCCTGGGGCATGTAGGCGATGCGCGGCCCCAGCGCGCGTCGCTGGGCCGCGTCGGCCATATCGCAGCCGAGCACCTCGACCTGGCCCTTCTGAATCTGCCGTGCGCCTGCAATCAGGGCCAGCAGGCTCGACTTGCCCACCCCGTCCGGTCCGATGAGCCCGACCATCTGCCCCGCCGGCACCGCAAGGCTGACACCGTCAAGGGCTAGGGTGCGCCCGTAGGCCAGCGTTACGTCTTGCAGCGTGGCGACCGGCGGAAGCTGCGCCGACCCGGAAACGGCGGCGCTGCTCATGGCTGCAGGGTGAGCGCCAGCCAGTCGGGCCAGGCTGCCTCGGGGTTGAGACGGATGTAGGCCACGCCCGGCAGTCCGGTCTTCACCTGAGTGATGTGCTCTTCCAACAAGTGCGGGTCGATGCGCGCGCGCACGCGAAACATCAGCTTCTCCCGCTCGTCCGCGGTTTCGACCGTTCTCGGCGTGAACTGCGCCACGTCGGCGACGAAGCTGACCCGTGCCGGTATGACATGCTCTGGCGCGGCATCCATCACCAGGCGCACCTCGCTGCCGATGGCCACCCGCCCCGCCTGACCCGTGGGCAGGAAGACCGTCATATAGACGTCCGCCAGGTCCACCAGATTGAGCACCCGCCCACCGGCCGGCAGGACTTCGCCGAGCTGGGCCACGCGGTACTGTACCCGGCCGTTACGCGGTGCGCGCAGCAGGCTGTCGTCGATGTCTGCCTGGACGCGCTCAATCGTGGCAGCCACCGCCTCCACCTCGGCTTCGGCATCCACGATGCGGGCTTCAGCCGCAGCGATCGCCGCTTCCGCCGCTGCCACCTGGGCTTCTGCTGCGCTCACCGCAGCACGAGCGCCTTGCGTCTGGGCACGGTCATCATCCAGGCGCTGCGTCGGCACCGTGCCCCGCGGCGCCAGTTCTTCTGAGCGTGCAAGGCGCCGCTCAGCCGCGTCGAGCTCCGCTTCGCGCTGAGCCACCACGGATTCCGCCGCGGCCTTCTCGGCACGTCGCTGGGTCACCAAGCTGCCTGCGGTCCCGACTGCAATCTCGGCACGCCGGAGCTGTGCCTGTGCTTCGCGCAACTGGGCATCGAGCGTCGCGGTGTCCATGCGCGCCAGCACCTGACCCGCTTCGACGAAATCCCCTTCGTTCGCCAGAATCTCGGTGATCCGGCCCGGCGTTCTTGTGGCGACATCGATCTCCACCGCCTCGATGCGCCCATTGCCGCTGGCGAAACCGGCCGGCAGCTCCTGATCGCCGAGGCCCTGCCAAAGATAGGCGCCTGCGGCGAGCACCAGAACCAAGAGCAGCAACAGGATCCAGCTTTTGCCGGAAAGCCGCATCACGAAACCCCGCCCAGAAGAAAGAACCAGCGCCGACAGTGCGAGCGGACTGTCGAGGCCGTCAAGACGCGCGCTGCACCAGCGTACCGCTGCGCCCCTCCAGAATCGCCCGCGCCTCCTCAAGCCGGCCGATCCCGGCCATTCGGCCAGGGACGGCTGCGAAGCTGCTGGCCGCCTCCACCTTCGGGCCCATGGACCCGGCCGGGAACTGCATGCGCGCCAGTTCATCCGGCGTGGCCCTGCGCAGCGGGCGCTGCTCGGCCGTACCCCAGTCGAGGAAGACCGCTTCGACATCGGTCAGCATGAGGAAGGCATCCGCCTCCAGTTCACGGGCGAGCAGCCCGGCCGCGTGATCCTTGTCGATCACAGCCTCGACCCCTTCCATTTCGCCGGCATCGTTGCGCACCACCGGAATGCCGCCGCCGCCGGCACAGACGACGATGACGCCGCCTTCGACCAGCAGCCGGATGGCTTCAATCTGTGTGATGCGTTTGGGCGCCGGTGAAGGGACCACGCGCCGCCAACTGCCCGGCTTCTCCTCGACCAGCGGCCAGTCATGGGCGCTGCGCAGCCGTTCGGCGGCCGCGTCATCATAAACCGGGCCGATGGGCTTTTCCGGCTTCAGGAATGCGCGATCACCACGGTCCACCTCGATCTGAGTCAGCAGGGTCGCACAGTTTCGCTCCGGCGGCAGAGCATTGACCAGTTCCTGCTCGACCAGATAGCCGATCATGCCGACGCTCTCGGCCCCGAGAATATCAAGCGGATAGGGCTCCACGTCCTGATAGGCAGCGGCCTGCAGGGCCAGCAGGCCGACCTGCGGCCCGTTGCCGTGCGCCACGATGATCTCGTGGTCGCGCGCCAGGTCGGCCAGCGCCCGGGCGGCGTGACGCACATTGCTGCGCTGCACCTCGGCGGTCATGGGCTCGCCCCGCTTGAGCAAGGCGTTGCCACCCAGTGCAACCACGATGCGCATCTCAGCCCCCTATGGTGGCGGTCAGAACCGCCTTGATGGTGTGCATTCGGTTCTCCGCCTGGTCGAAGACCACGGAGGCTTCCGACTCGAAGACCTCCTCGCTCACCTCCATGCAGTCGATCCCGAACTGCTGGAAGATCTTCTCGCCGATCTCGGTTTCCCGGTTATGGAAGGCCGGCAGGCAGTGCAGGAACTTGGCATGGGGATTGCCGGTGGCTGCCATGATCTCCGAGGTCACGCGGTAGGGCGTGAGCAGCTTGATCCGCTCCTCCCAGACCGAGTCCGGCTCACCCATGGAGACCCAGACGTCGGTGTAGACGTAGTCGCAGCCCTTCGCGGCCTCCTTGGGGTCCTCGGTCAGGGTGATCTTCGCCCCAGTCTGCTGCGCGATCGCACGGCAGTGATCGACCAGTTCCTGGTCCGGCCAGCAGGCTTTCGGTGCGCCAAGGCGCACATCCATGCCGATCTGCGCCGCCCCGGCCATCAGCGAATTTCCCATGTTGTTGCCGGCATCGCCCAGAAAGCAGAAGGTGATCTGCGAAAGATGCTTGCGGGTGTACTCGCGCATGGTGAGGAAGTCGGCGAGGATCTGCGTGGGGTGAAACTCATCGGTCAAACCGTTGTAGACCGGCACCCCGGCGTGGCGTGCGAGCTCCTCTGCCATGCTGTGCCCGAAGCCGCGGTATTCGATGGCATCATAGACGCGGCCGAGCACCCGCGCGGTGTCCTTCATCGATTCCTTCTTGCCGATCTGCGTGCCCGTGGGCCCGAGATAGGTGACGTGCGCGCCCTGGTCGTAGGCGGCGACCTCGAAGCCGGTACGGGTGCGGGTCGAGTCCTTCTCGAAGATCAGCGCGATGTTCTTGCCTTTGAGCCTCTGCTGCTCGTAGCCGCCGTACTTGGCCTGCTTGAGCGAGGCGGAGAGCTTGAGGAGAAAGCGGATCTCCTGCGGCGTGAAATCGAGCAGCTTGAGAAAGCTGCGACCGTGCAGGTTCACAGGCATGGTGTGCTCCCTCAGATTGGATCGCGGATCAATGGGCAGGTCATGCAGTGGCCACCGCCACGGCCGCGCCCCAGCTCAGCGCCCGGCACCGTGATCACCTCAACCCCCGCCTTGCGCAGCAGAGTGTTGGTGTAGACGTTGCGGTCGTAGCCGACGACCACACCGGGCTCGAGGGCGATCACGTTGTTGCCGTCGTCCCACTGCTCGCGCTCACGGACATAGGCGTCACCGCCGGTCTGCACCACGCGCAGCTGCTTGAAACCCAGCGCCTCGGCCACGACCTCGGTCAGCGGCCGCTCTTCCGCCCGCACGTCGATCCGCCCCGGCTTATCTCCCGGACGCAGGGAAAAGGCCTGAATGGCGTCCACCACACCGGAGAACACCGTCACCAGATCGCGGTCACAGAAGGTAAAGACCGTATCGAGGTGCATGCTGGCGCGCTCGATGGGCAGGCGACAGGCAATGACCCGCTTGGCCGCCCCTTGGGCGAAAAGCGCCCGGGCAATCTGTCCGGTGGCGTGCGCCGTCGTGCGCTCGCCCATGCCGATCAGGACGGTGCGATTGCCGATGGGCATGATGTCGCCGCCCTCGGCCGTGGCCTTGCCGAAGCTCTGATCGGGGTCGCCCCACCAGACCGGGAAGCCGGCGTCACGGAAGTCGGGGTGGAAACGATAAATCGCGGCAATGTTGACCGTTTCCAGCTGCCGGGCGTTCCACTTCATGGGGTTGAGCGTCACCCCCTCGTAGATCCAGCAGGTCGTGTCCCGGGTGAAGAGGTGGTTGGGCAGGGGCGGCAGGATGAATTCCTCCGGTGCCAGCACCGCGGCCACCACACTGTCGGCCGCCACCGGCAGTTCCGCCTTGCTCATCCCGCCGATGAGCAGACCCGAGAGCCGGTCGGCATCCATTTCCATCAGGTAGGCGTGGAGATCGTCAGCCAGGCCGACGCCGACCCTGTTGTCATTCACCCGGCGGTCGAGCAGCCAGCGCCGGGCGTCCGGGATCTTCATGGTCTCGGTCAAAAGCTCGCGCAGAAAGACCACCTCAACCCCTCGGTGGCGCATGGCATCGACAAAGGTGAGGTGCTCCACCCGAGCCTGCTTGACCCAGATCACGTCGTCGAACAGCAACGCCTCCCGGTTCGCGGGCGTCAGCCGGGCCAGCGCCGTGCCGGGGCGGTGCACCAGGACGCGGCGCAGCTTTCCAACTTCCGAGTGTACGCCATAGGTCTGTGCCATCGTTGAGGCTCCTTAGAACAGGGCGGCGAGACTGAGGCACGCCATGATGATGACGGTCAGTATCAGCAGCAGCGGCCACATAAAGCGCAGCCAGCGCTCATAAGGCAGGCGGGCAATCGCCAATCCCCCCATGACGACGGCGAAGGTGGGGTTGATCAGGTTCACCAGGCCATTGGCGGACTGATAGGCCGTGACCACGAGGTGGCGACCAACGCCGGCGAAATCCGCGACCGGTGCCAGGATTGGCATGCTGAGCACCGCCAGGCCCGAGGATGAGGGCACGAAGAAGGACAGCCCCACCTCCAGCCAGTAGATGACGTTGATGAACATCACCTCGGAGAGTCCGGACACCGCCAGTTCGGCCGAGTGCAGGATCGTGTCGGTGATCCGGCCATCGTCCATGACCACGACGATGCCGCGGGCCAGGCCGATGATCAGCGCCACACCGACAAGGTCCCGAACCCCGGATAGGAAGGACTCGACAAACTGCTCCTCGCCAGGGCGTGCGATCAGGCCGACCAGAATGGCAGCCCCCAGGAAGAGCGCCGTCATCTCGCCCATCCACCAGCCCGCGAAAAGAACACCCCAGACCATGACCGCAAAGGTCAGGCCAAAGATGGCCAGCACGATCTTGTGCAGCCCGGTGAACTCGGGGTTCTCCTCCTGGTCGCGGGGCACGAGGAAGTGGCGCTCATGCTCCTGCTTGCGGTCATAGACCAGAGAGCGAGACGGATCGGCGCGGACCTGTTCGGCGTAGCGCATGACATAGAGGACGCAGCCCAACCAGCAGAGCCCCAGGATGACGAAGCGCAGCACAATGCCCTGAGTAAAGGGAATGCCAGCGGCGTCCGCCGCGATAACCGTGGCGAAGGCGTTCACCGTCGATCCCAGAACGCCGACGCCGGCCCCTAACAGAATCACCGCCACGGCCGTGACCACGTCATAGCGCGCCGCCAGCATGATTGGGATGAGCAGGGGGTAGAAGGCCAGCGTCTCTTCGGCCATGCCGTAGGTGGTGCCGCCGAAGGCAAAGAGGCCCATGAGAACGGGAATCATCCACTTCTCTCGCCCGCGCAGCGACAGCATGGCTCGCTCGATCCCGGTGGTGATCGCCCCGGTTGCGGTCACGACGCCGATGAAGCCGCCGATGATGAGCACGAAGAGTGCGACGTCGATGGCATTGGCCTCGTAGCTGACCGGGTCATAGAGCCCGGCGATGGGCGCCATGAGAACGTCGATCAGGCCTTGCGGGTTCGCCTCCGCTTCGGAATAGGTCCCGGCCAGCGGGGCATCTCGGCCGAGTTCCTCGTTGTAGGCGCGCTCATACTGGCCCGCGGGGATGATCCAGGTGAGAATGGCCACCAGGATGATGAGGCCGAAGAGGATGCTGTAGGCCGTAGGAAACCTCGGGCCGCGTTTTTCCGTTCCTTCGCTGGACTGCGCCATCGGTCCCTCCCTGAAAACTTGTACAACGACGGGCGACCCTTCGCGCCGCACGCAGCCGGGCCGCCCGCAGCGTTGAGGCTAACAGAGTCAGCCACTGACCCTTTGCGGTAGATCAAAGGGAGGCAGGGGCCCTCGCGATGACCTGTTGCCAGGCGCCGGCGCGGCATGGGAGTCTGTCGTGCAAAGGCGCAAAAGGAGACCCCATGACCACCATCCTCGGCCTTTCCGGCAGTTTGAGGCAGGCCTCCCTGAACCGGGCACTGCTGCGCGCCGCAGCGGAACTCATGCCGGAGGGCGCGACGCTGGACGTTCAGGGGATTGAGGGGATTCAGCTCTACGACGCGGATGTGGAAGCAGCCGAGGGCCTGCCGCCCGCGGTGGTGGCGCTCAAGCGCCGCCTCCGGGCCGCGGATGGGCTGCTGCTGGCGACGCCGGAGTACAACAATTCGATCCCCGGTGTCTTCAAGAATGCCATCGACTGGCTGAGCCGCCCGCCGGGCGAGGTCTCCGCGCACTTCGCCGGCAAGCCCGTGGCGGTGATCGGCGCCTCACCCGGCGGCTTCGGCACCATTTTGGCGCAGGGCGCCTGGCTGCCCGTGCTGCGCACGCTCGGCACCCGCCCCTGGTTCGGCAAGAAGCTCATGCTCGCCCGGGCCGACAGCCTGATGGACGAAACCCACAGCCTCACCGACGCCGCCGCCCGCGAGAAACTGTCGGCCTTTCTGGAGGGCTTCGTGGCATTCGTGAGGGAGTGAGGGGGAGAAGCAGATAGCCCAGGGCGAAGGGCAGCATTGCCTCATGTTGTAAAAGCGCAGGCTCCTCTAACGGGGGGGGGGGGGTGACCAGCGCTATGAATTTCCCCTACCTCTCTGCGGGAGCATCGTTATGCTTGCCTTCCGCCATAGGACGGGCCCGTAGCAAAGGGTTCTCGTGGGCCGCTCGCTCAGCGCATACAGGAGATTGAGCACCCGTGACGGGATATTGTAGCCAGAAAGGGACCTGCGCAGCATGAAGATCGCCATGATTGGCACCGGTTATGTCGGACTCGTCTCCGGCGTCTGCTTTTCCGATTTCGGCCACGAGGTGGTCTGCATCGACAAAGATCCGGCCAAGATCGCCCGCCTGGAGAAGGGCGAGGTGCCGATCTTTGAGGCGGGGCTGGATGCGGTGATGGCCCGCAATGTGGAGGCCGGGCGGCTTTCCTTCACCGCCGACACCACCCGCGGCGTCGCCGGGGCCGATGCGGTCTTCATCGCGGTCGGCACGCCCAGCCGCCGCGGCGACGGCCATGCCGACCTCAGCTATGTGCTGGCGGCCGCCGAGTCGGTGGGCCGGGCGCTCACCGGCTATGCGGTGGTGGTGACCAAGTCCACCGTCCCTGTCGGCACGAACCGCAAGGTGGCCGAGGCGATCCGCGCCGTGGCGCCCGAGGCCCGGTTCGACGTCGCCTCCAATCCCGAGTTCCTGCGCGAGGGTGCGGCGATCGACGATTTTATGCGACCCGACCGTGTGGTGGTCGGCGTCGAGTCGGAGCGTGCGCGCGAGGTGATGCAGCAGGTCTACCGCCCTCTCTACCTGCGCGACTTCCCGATCGTCTACACCGACCTGGAAAGCGCGGAGATGATCAAGTACGCGGCCAATGCCTTCCTCGCGACCAAGATCAGCTTCATCAACGAGATCGCCGCACTGTGCGAACGGGTCGGCGCCGACGTTAAGGCCGTGGCCAAGGGCATCGGGCTGGACGGGCGCATCGGCAACAAGTTCTTGCACGCCGGGCCCGGCTACGGCGGCTCCTGCTTTCCCAAGGACACCCGCGCGCTCGCCCGCATCGGGCAGGAGCATGGCGTGCCTCAGCGCCTGACCGAGGCGGTGATCGCCGTCAATGACGAGGTCAAGCGCCGCATGGTGGAGAAGGTCTGCGAGCTCTGCGGCGGCTCGGTCAACGGCAAGGCGGTGGCGGTGCTGGGCGTCACCTTCAAGCCCAACACCGACGACATGCGCGAGTCCCCGGCGCTGACCATCGTGCCGGCGCTGGTGGGCGGCGGTGCCCGGGTGCGGGTGGTCGACCCGCAAGGCCGCCGCGAGGGCGAGGCACTGCTGCCGGGCGTCACCTGGGAGAGCGACCCCTATGTGGCGGCCGAAGGGGCGGAGGCT
This sequence comes from Aquibaculum arenosum, assembly GCF_029222965.1. GTDB lineage: Bacteria > Pseudomonadota > Alphaproteobacteria > Kiloniellales > DSM-21159 > Aquibaculum > Aquibaculum arenosum. The sequence goes on from NZ_JARHUD010000003.1 coordinate 41,905, forward strand.
CTCATCATCATCACGCCGTGGAACGAGTTCCGCGCTCTCGACTTGGGCCGCCTCGCGGAGGGCATGGCCGTGCCGCGCATGGCCGACCTGCGCAACATCTATGAGCCGCGGGACGTCTACGAGGCAGGCTTCCTCAGTTACGTGTCCGTCGGGCGCAGCCTGGACCGGTCGCAGTTCCTTCCTGATGCAGAGCAGAAACGCGCCGCTTCCGCGGAGTGAAGCACGGCAAGCGCCGCCCCGGCTCCCTCGCGCAGGGAAGTCGGGGCGGCGAAGAGCCAGCGCAGTTTCCGTTTTTCTCAAGAGATACGCTGCACCGGCCTCCCCCTCACACCCGCGCGATGAACCAGACGTTCATGGGGTCGTGGGACAGGCGGTGGTGTTCGATGTCTTCGAAGCCGGCGGTGCGCAGGAAGCGCTCGGCGGTTTCCCAGCCCCACATGGTGCCCAGGCCTTCACCACCCTGACCGATCGAGATCGGGGTGCAGTGCACGGTGGACACCGCGTAGAGCAGGGTGGCGAAGGGGAAGTCGCGGTTGTTCTCCAGCTTGGCCGAAGCGCCGATGTCCTGCATCAGGTAGAGCCCGCCGGAGCGCAAGGAAGCATGCAGGCCGCGCAGGAACGCCTGGGGGTCCTTCTGGTCGTGCACCGCATCGAAGCTGGTGATGAGATCCCAGCGGCCCGGCTCCACATAGCCGGTCAGATCCCGGGCCTCGAAGGTGATATTGGTCAGCCCCTGAGCCTCGGCCTCCTTCCGGGCGAAGGCGATGGCATCGGCGCCCAGGTCGTAGCCGGTGAAGCGGCTGCGCGGGAAGCGCCGGGCCATGGCCAGGAGCGCCGCGCCGCGGCCGCAGCCGGCATCCAGCACCTCGATGCCCTCGGCCAGACGCAGCGGCAGTTCCGGGGCCAGCGGCAGGATGTGCTCGAAGAGCCCGGCAGTTACGGTCTGGCCGCTGTCCTCGGCCATGATCTGGTGGAAGCAAGGATAGTCCCCGTAGACCGTGCCCCGGCCGCTGCGGAAGTTCTCCAGAGTGCGTTCCTCCAGCCGGCCCAGGAGTGCGACATGCTGGGCATAGACCGCGAGATTGCCGAGCGCGCCTTCGCGGGTGAGCGAGGCGGCGTGTTCGGCCGGCAGGTGATAGCGACGGCTCTCCGGTGTGTAGTGCAGGATGCCGGCCACCACCATCACTGCCAGCCATTCGCGCAAATAGCGCTCAGTCAGGCCGGTGGCTTTCGCAAGTTCTACACTGGTCACATCCGGTAGAGCGGCCAGTTGGTCGAACAGGCCCAGGCGATGGCCGTGGGCGATCATCACCGCGGCGGCGCCGTGGTCGAGCAGACTGGCGACGTGGCCGAGGAAGTCTTCCGCACGGGCCGCATCGTAGGTCTCAGCCACAGCGGCCAGGGCGTCGCTCGCCTCGGCCTTGCTGGTATCGACGGATAGCGTTTCAAGCTGTGCCATGATGTCATTCCTTATGGCAGGTTTCGGTGCGACAGCGCTTACACCCGCCGCCCGAACGGCCGTGAGAGAGGGAGCGGACAAGAAAGAGGGATATCGGCCAGCAGCACCCGGGTTATGGTATTAACTTGCCGCGTGGCGCCCACCCTCGGACACGCTTGATGCCGCAATCACCACCCCTCATCCGGGTCAGTCTGCTGGCCCTGCCGGAATCCTATCCCGCCGTGCTCTACTGCCTGCACGAACTTCTCGGCTGCGTCGGCCGCACCTGGCAGAGTGTGACCGGCGAGCCCGAAGCCGCGGCCTGCCGCTTTGTGCCTTCCCTGGTTTCCCACAGCGGCCGGTCGCAGCGCTCGCCGCTCGGCTTGCCCATCGCCGTCGAGGCCGCGCTCGACGAAGGGCCGCCACCCGACATCGTCATCGTCACCGATCTGGGCATGACGAACGAGTCTCGCCCGCGCGGGCGCTGGCAGGAAGAGGTCGCTTGGTTGCGCCAAAGGCATGAGGCGGGCGCGGTGATCTGTTCCGTCTGCTCCGGCGCCCTCTTTCTCGCCGAGGCGGGCCTGCTCGATGAACTTGAGGCCACAACCCACTGGGCCGCAGCGGGCCTCTTTCGTCGTCACTATCCCCAGGTTCGCCTACGGGCCGAACGCATCCTCTGTCCCGCGGGCGAGGGGCAGCGGATCGTCACCGCGGGCGGCACCTCTTCCTGGACCGACCTGGCGCTCTATCTGGTGGCCCGCTTTGCCGGCGAAACCGAGGCTCGGCGCATGGCCCGAATCTTCATCATCGGCGACACCTCGGGCGGACAGCAGCCCTTCGCTGCATTGGCCCGTCCGCGCCAGCATGAGGACGCCGCCGTCGGCCGGGCCCAGACCTGGATCGCCCTCAACTACACCTGCACGCATCCGGTGACCCGCATGGCGGAGGTGGCCGGCCTGTCGGAGCGCACCTTCTCGCGCCGCTTTCGCAAGGCAACGGGCTACGCGCCGGTGGACTATGTTCAGGCCCTGCGCCTGGAGGAAGCCAAGCAGATGCTGGAGAGCAGCAACGCGCCGGTCGACGCGGTGGCGCTGGAAGTCGGCTATGCCGATCCAGCTTTCTTTCGCAGCCTCTTCAAGCGCGCCGTCGGCCTTTCCCCTGCCCGCTATCGTCAACGCTTTGCCCGTTTTTTCGGGCCGCGATGAGTGGGCGGCATGGGCACCTGGAGTTCTGTTTTTGCCAATAGACCGATTGACTCAAATCGGATTCGCAAAGCGTCCCAATTTAAGTCGCGAATCTGCTCTACACCCGTTATTCAAAGCGCGTTCGCCCAGTTGATCTGAGGGCTGCGCGTTACAGATACACCGCGATCCGCTCTGGTCGGGACTTGACGTTATGCTGTCGCTTACTAGTTGAATTGGTTCCGGCAGCAATGCCACCACGACAAAGGATAAATGATCCATGGGTATCGAAGTCGGCCTGCTTGGCCTCATTCTCCTCGTATTGGTCGTCTACGCCATCATCAAGACCGTCGGCTCCTCCGCCTCGGCCATGGGCAAGGCGATCTGGATCGTGGTTCTGCTGGTCTTTCCTTTCGTCGGTTTCATCGCCTGGCTGATCTTCGGGCCACGCAGCTGACCTGAGACAGTCACACTACCGGCTGGGCGGCGGCGTTCACTCGCCGCGCTCGCCTTTCAGTTCAGCCACCTCCCGCCGCAGGCTGCGCAGTTCGCGCAGAATAGTCTCGGCGTCGGCGTGAACCTGTTCACGTTCGGCCTCCATTTCCGCTTGCTGCCCGGCCTGCATGGCATCGACGATGATGCCGATGAAGAGGTTGAGAACGGTAAAGGAGGTCATGAGGATGAAGGGCACGAAGAAGAGCCAAGCCAGGGGATAGGTCTCCATGACCGGCCGCACGATGCCCATCGACCAGGATTCCAGGGTCATGATCTGGAACAGCGTGTAGGCCGAGGCACCGATGGTCCCGAACCAGTCCGGGAAGCTGGCGGCGAACAGCTTGGTCGCCATCACCGCAAAGACATAGTAGAGCAGCCCCAGAAGCGCGACGATCGAACCCATGCCCGGGAGCGCCGCCAGCAATGCGCCCACCACCCGACGCATGGAAGGCACGGCCGAGATAAGGCGCAACACGCGCAGCACCCTGAGCGCTCGCAGCACCGAGAGGTTGCCCGTGGCCGGCACCAGGGCGACGGAGACCACGAGAAGATCGAAGAGGTTCCAGGGGTCGCGGTGGAAGCGGCGGCCGTAAACCAGGATCTTCATGGCCAGTTCCACCACAAAGACCGAGAGGATCAGCTTGTCCAGGGTCTGCAGCAGGCCGCCGGCCGCCGCCATGGCGCGCTCGCTGGTCTCCAGGCCCAGGGTGACGGCGTTGATGACGATCAAGGCCGTGATCACCTGCTGAAAGCGGCTACTTTCCACCAGGGTCTGCAATCGGCCGCGCAGACCCTCCTGCTTGTGCGTGTCTTGCATGCTTGTCCCTCTCCCGCTGCTGCGGAGCAGCAGATTGGGCAAGCCGCGGCCGGACGCAAGCGCTAGATGGTGTCTCGCGCCATCATAAAGCGCGGGAGCCGCTGCCTCAGACCATGCGCACGCTCAGGCGATCGATGTCGGCCCAGGTGCAGGTCATGGTCTGACCGCGCTCCACCGGCCCCACGCCGTCCGGCGTGCCGGTCATGATCAGGTCCCCCGGCTCCAGGCGCACCAGGCCGGAGAGGTAGGAGACGATCTCCGGCGTCTTCCAGATCATCAGCGAAATATCGCTGTCCTGTCGGGTCTCGCCGTCCACGGCCAGCGTGATCCGGCCGCTGTCCGGGTGACCGATGCGCGCCGCTGGATGAAGGGCCGTGCAGGGCGCAGACTGGTCGAAGCCCTTGGCCATGGCCCAGGGCCGGCGCATCTGTTTGGCCTCGTTCTGCATGTCGCGGCGCGTGAGATCGATGCCCAGGCCGTAGCCGAAAACGTGATCCAGCGCCCCCTCCACCGGAATGTCGACGCCTCCCTTCCCGATCGCCACCACCAACTCCAGTTCGAAGTGCAGGCTGCTGGTGGCCGGCGGATAAGCCACATCGCCGCCTTCCGGCACGATGGCATCGGCCGGCTTGGCAAAGAAGAAGGGCGGTTCGCGCTCCGGATCCCCGCCCATCTCATGGGCATGGGCCACGTAATTGCGCCCGACGCAGTAGATGCGCCGCACGGGGAAGAACTGCTCGCTGCCCGCAATAGGCAAATTTGGCTGCGCAGATGGCTCGAAGACGTAGCGTTGGGGCATGACCGACTCCTGAATTGGATGGGCCCGTTTGCGGAGATCCAGCAAACGCGTGAATCTGCTTTCCTCATTAAGAGGAGCCCTGTTTTGTGTGTTCAGTCCTACACCTTTCGTTCAGATTGACGGCAACCCGGTCTAACCTTAAAGCACCGTCCCATCCAGGTATCGCATCCGGTTTCGCCTGCGTGATTCTACTGAAGATGCACGGAGCCGAGAATCAGGATCGGAAGCGTGTGACGGCAAAGGGCGTTGGGTCGGCAAAAGGCTTCTCGCCTGTCACCAATTGCGCCAACAACAGACCTGAAACCGGACCCAATGTCAGCCCGTGATGAGCATGCCCGAAACAGAACCAAAGACCTTCCTGGCGCGGTGCGGGACCAATGATCGGCCGCATGTCGGGCAAGCAGGGTCTGCGCCCGAGCCATGGGTGAGGATCGAGACGCTCACCCAGTGCCGGCAACAAGTGACGCGCCCGTAGCTCTGCCCTATCGAGTTGGATGGTGTTGGGTGGAGCGTCAGGAGCGGCAAACTCGATCCCCGTCGTGAGCCTTATGCCGCGTGTCATCGGCGCAAGCACATAGCCCCCCTCCTCATCAAGGATCGGACGGCGCAAGGAGCTGCCATTCTCCAGCCCATAGTGCATGTGATAGCCGCGCTTGGTGATCAGCGGCACTCGATAGCCTAAACGCGAGGTAAGGTCGGCAGACCATGGCCCCATTGCGACAACTGCCCTTGGTGCCGACGCAGGACCATTCGTCGACTCTACCTGCCACAGGCCGTTCTCCTGAGAGAGCGTGGCTGCATCACCGCGCAGGAATGTCCCGCCCAACCGAACGAGGGCCGCTGCGTGGGCTTTGAGCAGCGCGCCAGGGTCAAGGACCGTCCAGGGATCGATCCAGTGAATGGCGGTTTCCACTGCTGTAGAGACACAGGGTTCCAGCGCCACAAGCCTCTCGCGCCCCAGTAAGAGGCCCGTGACGCTGTGCTTTCGAGCAGCATCGATACGCGCCTGAGCCTCATCGCGAGCCTGAGGAGAAAGAAGAGGCTCTACCCATCCCTCTTTGCGGATTAGCGCCTTCGCTTCGGCCACTTCCGCCAGTTCCTCGTGAGCCCGCAGACAGTCTTCGATCAACGGCAGTAGAGCGTCAGCTGAAGCGGACAAGCGGTCTTGCTGTGAATGCCACCAGTAACGGACAAGCCACAGCGCGATACGCGGCAAGTGCAGCAAGTCGTAGCGCATGTCCGAGCGCCGGTTCCGTGCATACCGCGCTAGCTTCCAGACCGAGCGCGGAAACGCATAAGGCACAAGCGTGGCGCGCTCCAGCAGGCCGGCATTTCCGAAGCTCGTCTCCTCGCCGGGATCCCGGCGGTCAACCAAAACGACCTCCATGCCGCGACGCTGGAGGTGCAGCGCAACTGCCGTTCCGACCGCACCGGCGCCCAGCACAAGCGCGTCAACTTGCAGCGCCATCACTTTTGCCCGGCTACTGGTTCCACATCGGCCATCTCCGGGATGACCAGTGCAGAGGCAAGGAGATTCTTCGTGTAGTCGGACTGAGGTCGCGAGAAGAGTCCGTCGACGTCCGCGATCTCGACAATTTTGCCCGCCTGCATCACGGCCACACGGTCGGCGATGTACTCCACAACGGCCAGATCATGGCTGATGAAGAGATAGGTCAGGTTCAGCTCAGCACGCAGCTCCATCAGAAGATTCAGGACCTGCGCCTGCACCGAAACGTCAAGCGCCGAGGTGGGCTCATCGCAGATCACTACTTCGGGCCGGGAAATCAGCGCCCGTCCTATTGCCACGCGTTGTCTTTGCCCTCCGGACATCTGCGATGGGTAGGCATCGAGCATACGCGCCGGCATGCGCAGTAGATCCAGCAACTCGCGCACCCGACGCAGCCGCTCCGCGCGGGAATGCCTCCCCTGAAGGATCAGCGGCATTTCGATGATCTGACGTACCGTTTTGCGAGGGTTGAGCGAGGAATAGGGATCCTGAAAAATTGGCTGCACCCGCTGGGTGAATTCCCGGCGGGGAAGCTTACGGATACTGCGCCCATCGAACAGAACATCACCTGCAGTTGGCTTGTCGAGGCCGAGCAGGATGCGTGACAGGGTGCTTTTGCCGGAACCCGATTCCCCTACGAGCGCCAGCACCTCCCCTTTGTGAAGGTCGAGGCTAACTCCATCCAGTGCATGGAGCAGGCGCGGTTGCGAAAATAGCCCACCACCAAGCTGGAAGACGCGGCTGACGTCGATCAACCGAAGCATGGCCTCGCTCACGCCGACGCCTCCTGTTCAGCGCCAAGCTTGTCCTTGCCCCATCGCTGGCCACGCCGTGGAATGCAGGAGAGCAGCGCGCGCGTGTAGGGATGACGAGGATGCACGAGGAGTTCGCGCATCGGTCCAGCATCTACAGTTTGTCCAGAGAACATAACTTGCACGCGGTGCGACACGCGGGCGACTACGCCAAGGTCATGGCTGATGAAGATCATTGCGAGGCCTCGTTCCCGCTGCAGGTCCGCCAGCAGATCGAGTATCTGTGCCTGCACTGTCACATCGAGCGCGGTCGTGGGTTCATCGGCGATGAGGAGGTCCGGATCGCACAGGAGCGCGATCGCAATCATCACGCGCTGGCGCAGCCCACCCGAAAGTTGATGGGGATACACCTTCATACGCTCGGCAGCGCGCGAGATTCCCACTCGAACCAGCAAATCTACCGCGCGCTCACGAGCTTCGCGACGTCCTGCGCGGCGATGGCGAAGGTAGGTCTCCGTCATTTGCCTACCGACTGTAAGTACCGGGTTCAGGGCCGTCATTGGCTCCTGAAAAATCATCGCGATGCGGTCACCGCGAAGATCGGCCATCTGGCGCTCAGTCCTGTGCAGCAGTTCGATACCGCAAAGCTCCATGGCATCGGCATCGACTTTTATGAAAGAGGGCAGCAGCCTCATCAGGGCGAGGGATGAAACCGACTTCCCACATCCTGACTCCCCGACAATGCCTAGCGTTTCTCCTCTGGCCACACTCAAATCGATGCCGCGCACCGCTTCGAGGGGGCCAGTGGGGGTTGGCACGGTCACGCACAGATTGCGCACGCTGAGGATAGGGCTGCTCATGCCTTGCCCTCCGGCGCCAGGACGTCGCGAACGCCATCACCTACCAAATTAATCCCTAGTACCAACAGGGCAATCGCTGCGCCGGGAAGCGCAATGAGGCGGCTGTCAAAGAAGATCATGCCCTTACCTTCCGCCACCATCAGTCCCCAAGAGGGAGTCGGCGGCTGCACGCCCAGTCCGAGAAAAGAGAGCGCAGATTCAAGCAGAATAGCATGCGCAATCTCCAACGAGCCGACAACCACCAACGGCCCCACAAGATTGGGCAGAAGTTCCCCCAAAAGGATGCGTGGCGTGCTGCATCCCATCGCCCGGGCGGCGACGACGAACTCCTGGGATCTCAACTGCATCGTCGCTGAACGCACGACAACCGCGAAGCGATCCCAGAGCAGCAGACTGAGCACGGCGACGACGATCCATAGCTTTCCGCCGAACAGGGAAACGGTCGCCAGCGCCACGAGCACCACCGGCAATGCCAGTCGTACGGAGACGAAGAAAGTCACAACGCTGTCGACTCGACCGCCATAGTAACCGGCGAGCAGCCCGAGAGCGGCGCCGATCAGACACGAGCCCAGCGCCGCACTGATACCGATCAGGAACGATATGCGCGCACCATAAAGGATACGCGAAAGATAGTCTCGTCCCAGCGCGTCAGTCCCAAACACGTGCTCCCACGTCCCATTTTCGGACCAGACTGCCGGCAGCAGTCGCTTCGTGAGATCCTGCGCATAGGGATCATGTGGGGCGATGAAGGGGGCGGCGAGGCCGCACAGCAGCACGATGAAGACGATCAGGCTGCCGATCGCAAGACCCCGATGATTGCGCGCCCGCCGCCACATGAGCTGACTCGGCGTCGGACGCAAGTCAGCAATTTGATTGCTCAGACCTTGCTCCAGAGACGGTGAGGACATTTTTCAGTTCATCCTGATGCGCGGATCGAGCCAGGCATTGATCACGTCGGCCAGGAAGGTGAGCCAAACATAGAGCATGGCGTAGATCAGTATGATTGCCTGGACCGTCGGGAAGTCGTTCCGGCTGATGCTCTCCCAGGCGAGCATGCCGATGCCGCGAATGCCGAAAACACTTTCGACCACGACTGATCCGCCGAGGATGAAGCCAAACTCTACAGCGGCGACGCTTATCACCGGCAGGATGGCATTGCGCAGGGCATGGCCGCCGAGTATCTGGACGGGCAACAGGCCCTTGGCCCTTGCAGTTCGAACGTAATCCGAACGCAATGCCTCGATCATACCCGCTCGGCACAGCCGCAGCATTGATGGAGCCGCATAGTATCCGAGCACCAGTGAGGGCAGTATGAAGTGCGCGAAGGTTGCGGAACCCGACACCGGCAACCAACGCAGTTCAACAGCGAAAAGAGAAATAAGCATCAAGCCGAGCCAGAAGCTGGGCGTGGCCTGTCCAATAGTGCCGATGGTGAGGGCAATGCGATCCGCCAGCCGGTTCTGACTCGTAGCGGCGAGGATGCCCAGCGGCACAGCCAGTACAAGGGCAACCAAGATTGCCAGCCCACCGAGCTTAAGCGTTGCCCGGAAACGTTCGGCAATCAATGAGACGACCGGGGTGCCAAAGTAGTAGCTATCGCCGAAGTCGCCCTGAACAACGTGCAGCAGCCACGAGCCATATTGGACAATAATTGGCCGGTCAAAGCCGAACCGGCGACGAATGACCTCCAGGTCTGCTTCCGTCGCGCCCTCTCCGGCAATAGCCAGCGCGGGATCGCCCGCCAGAAACATCAGTCCGAAGCAGATGCCGGATACCGCAAAGGCGACCATGATCGCGATTGCGAGACGACTCAGGATGAAGCGCAGCATCCGCTCCCTCTTTCCGGTTGATGGCAACGCAATCCTCGACGGGCGGCGGGCAGGAACGGCCGGGCGCGCTACCGCTTGCGCCCGGCTTAGCCCATCAAGTAATCAACGCCAGCTTGCGGAGTAGAATTTGGGCAGCTCGTCGGCAGAGGGCGTGAAATCGAGCCGACTATCGAAACTATAGTTCTTCGTATAGCTGAAGAGCGGTAGCCAGTAAGCTTGCTCCGCGATCATTCCCAGTGCCTGGGCGTAAGCCTCCTGGCGTTCCTCCGGATCGGAGGAAAGATCGCCCTTGCGGATGGCGGCTGTAACCTTCTCGTCATTGGCCGGATCATCAGGACCGCCGCCGAAGAAGTAGCTGGTGACCGCCGACACGTCGGGGATGGAGGAGGAACCCCAGGTCATGTTGGCAAGCGGCGCATTGCCCTGCCGGATCAGGTCGGCGAGTGCGGAGTATTGCATCCATCGCAGGTTGGTGTTTATGCCGACCTTTGCGAGATCACCTGCGATCGCTTCCGTCACCTCCCGGTCGCGATAGCCGTAGATGTCGACACTGAAACCCTCTGGGTAGCCAGCAGTCGCGAGGAGCGAGCGGGCCTTCTCTGGATCATAGTCATAGACCATGACGTCATCGGTGCATCCGAACTGGATGGGATGACAGGCCGCGTTCACCACTTCGCTGTTTTCGCCCAACAAAAAAGTGGCAATCTGTTCTCGGTCGATGGCATGCCCCACCGCGCGCCGGACATTCCGGTCGGTAAAGATGTCAGTACCGCTCGAGCCTTGGAGATCGAAGGTCAGATAGCTGATCCGCATGGTCGGCGCGTTCACCGTCGTGAGATGCGGGGCTTGCGACAGCGCGTCGCTCTGATCGTTGCTCAAGCCCCATACCCAATCTACTCCGCCGGTCATCAACTCGGCGATCTGGGTGGAGCCGTCAGAGAGGGTCCGATAGGTCATCGTCTCGATGGCCGGCCTCCCCTTCGGTCCATCGCCGAAATAGTCCTCGTTCGCCGTCATGACGATTCGCTCGCCGGCGCTGAAGTCCGTGACCTTGTAGGGGCCGGTACCATTGGGCGGAACCGATGAGTAGCGCTTCTGCCCCCCTGCGCCCTCTTCGGCAGAGTCGAAGTGGCCGTTCGGAAGGACCGGCAGGACCAGCGCAAGATAGGACTGAACAGCCGGGAACGGCTCATGAAGATTAAGACGGACGGTGTTCTCGCCGACGGCCTCGGCACTCTTGAGCCATCGGATGTCACCGTAGTTCAAGACCCCGTTGGCCTCGTCAGCAATGAAATTGAAGGTGTAAACCACATCCTCGGCTCCGAAGCTGCTGCCGTCATGAAAGACGACGTCATCTCGCAGATCGAACTCCAGCGTGACCGCGTCGACCTGTCGAAAGCTCGTTGCCAGCAGAGGCAGAAACGCCTCGGCTTCCTGGTCCCAGTAGATCAGCCCGTCATAGACATGCTGGGCGAGGACCACGGCTTCCCGAGACGTATCGTAGTAGGTGTCGACCGCCGTGACTTCCCTATCGGACGCCCAAACGAGGCTGTTGACTTCCGGCGCTGCTGCAGCGGGTAGGGCGAGCGCTCCCAAGAATCCCAGAGCCGCCGTGGCCCCAAGTGAAAAACGCAATGTCATGATCTGGCTCCCTGCTTAACTCACCGTTTATTGATCAGCGCGATCAAATAGTGATTGCTTAGGGCATTATTTAACGTAAAAGGAGCTGCGCCTGTCAAGCCCGGCGCGACTGCTGGTGAAGGAGACACCAATGTCCAAGACTGCGCGCCCTGGAAAGCTGGCTTCCACGCTGGAGCGGGGCATGCGGGTGCTGAGCCTTTTTCGAGAGAACCATCATCCGCTAAGTTTGAGCGAGATCGCAGTGCGGGCGGGGCTCGAGAGAAGTGCCGCACAGCGGCTCTCCTACACGCTACATTCGCTAGGCTATCTCGAACGAGACGAGTCAACCCGCCGCTACCGCCCCGGCATGCGGATGCTCGACCTCGCCTACGCCTACCTCATCCATGATCGATTGCTTGAACGCGCCACGCCTATGTTGGTCGAGGCCAGCCGGGCTCTGGGGACAACCGTCAACCTCAGCGTTCTTGACGGGCACGAGATTATCTACAAGGCGCGCATTCCCCACTCTAGCCTAGCATATGATGCTACGCTCATCGGCGTGCGCCAGCCAGCGGTGGTAACTGCCGCCGGCCTTGTCATCTTCGCTTTCTTGCCCGACTCGGTACTGGAAGAGACGCTTGCGCAGGGCATGCCCGCCCCCGTGACGCCCAGCACACTGCGTGATCCAGAACTCGTTCGCGCGCGGGTCGCCCGGGCCCGTGAGGACGGCTACACGATCTCGATGGACCAGCTGCTGGTGCAGGAGATCGTCGTGGCCGCGCCCATTCTGGGACCAGGCCGCAGCGCCATCGCGGCGGTCAGCATGCCTGTCTACAAGCCAGACTGGGATGAAGAGCGAGCGCGAGAAGAGATCGTCCCCGTTATCACAGAGACGACGCGCACCATATCCTCGGCCTTTCTCCATCTTTGATTGCAACGGAGCAGATACACATGACCTTTCGGGTTCTGGCGTCGATGATCGGGCACGAATCCAATGTGCTCTCTGTATTGCCCACGGAGATAGAGGCCTTCAGAGACAACATCCTCTTCGAGAACGATGCGGTCATGCCGACGCTTGCCGGCACGGCGACAGAATTTGCTGGATTGGCACAGGCTGTGGAAGCCTATGGCTGGCACCTTCGCACGCCGATTGCTGCCTGGGCGACCCCAGGCGGGCGCGTTTCGAACGATGCCTGGCAGACGCTTTCCGCGAAATTGCTCGATGGATGCAAGACAACGTTGGCGGAAGGTAACCTCGACGGCATTCTGCTATTTCTGCACGGCGCCATGGCAACCGAGTACAGCGATGACGCTGAAGGCGATCTGCTGCGGGAAATCAGAGAGGTCGTACCGGCCAAGGTAAAAATCGCTGTCACGATCGACCTTCACGCAAATGTTACCGAGGAAATGTGCCGACATGCGGACATTCTGTGTGCCTATCGGACATACCCGCATATCGACCAAGCACAAACTGCGCGGCGAGCGGCAGCACTTCTTGAACAAGCGATGCGGGGCAGCATTTCGCCGCGCATCGCATTCGCCGCTTCCGGCTATCGCACCGGGCTGGATGATGGCCGTACCACGACCCCGGACAGTGTCATGGGGCGTGCCCTCGCCATGGCCGAGGCGGCAGAGCGGGCTGAACACGGCGTGCTATCGGTGAGCTTGCAAGCTGGTTTCGGGTTTTCGAACCTTCCCGAGGCCGGCCCGTCAGTTGCCGTCACCTACGACGCCAGCACGCAGGACAAGGCTGAGGAAGTGCTGGAACGCTTTGCGCGTTTCATACGGGACACCCAACATGAAAGCAGCTGCCGCTTCCTCTCTTGCCAGGAACTGGTCAGCCACCTCCGGACCAAGAATGGCCAAACTGGTCCGATTGTGATCGCCGACTACTCCGACAATCCCGGCGGAGGCGCCTATGGCGATTCGACCATCCTGTTGGAAGCTCTGCTGGCCGCGGATGTCGGCCGAGGTGCGCTGGCGACGATTTACGATCCCGAAGCCGTTCGCATCCTTTCTGCGCACGAGATGGGCGATGAGGTCACACTGAAGATCGGCGGTAAGATCGACCCGCGCTTCGGCGCGCCGCTAAATGTGACGGGGACACTCCTCCACCGGACCGATGGGCGCTTCGTCGCCGGTGGGCCACGGTGGCGGGGAATCACAATGAATCTGGGGCCAAGTGCTGTTCTGCGCGTCGGCCGCATCGATATCCTGATCGTTTCCAACCGTCTCCAGTGCACCGAGGTCGAAGCATTCACCCACGCGGGTATCGAGCCAACCCAGCTCGACTTTGTCGTAGTCAAGTCCATGCAGCATTTTCGCGCCGCTTTCGATCCGATAGCGACGGAAACCCTGGTTGTCGACGCTGGCGCCCTTTGTAGCGACGCGCGTATTCCCCAGCCAGCCACCGCTAGAGATGAAAGCAATCAAGCTTGATACTCAGAGCGCTTTCGGCGCATCTCTGCCAAACAAAGCGGGCAGTGACTTCCATTCGCCTTACCGGTTCTGGCGATAACCATGGATTCCTTTCCTCTTTCAGTAGCTGCATCCGCTCCTGAACTAATCAGGTCGAATGGTGACCTTCTAGTGCAAGCTGGACTCATCAGGAAGAATTACATCGACGACACCTGACACTGCCGCGGAGGCGGCATTTCAAACTCGGAGCGCCCCATGACCGACGCCGTCAGACTCGAACGCCGCGGGCGGGTCCTCGAGATCACGCTTGACCGGCCTAAGGTAAACGCCATCGACCGGGCCACCTCCATCGCACTGGGTGAAGCCTTCGTGCTGCTGCGTGACGATCCGGAGCTGCGCTGCGGCATCGTCACCGCCGCCGGTGACCGCATCTTCTCGGCCGGCTGGGACCTCAAGGCCGCCAACGAGGAGGAAGAGGTCGGCCGCTGGTGGCATATCGACTACGGCCCGGGCAGCTTCGCCGGCATCACCGAGCTCTGGGACCTGAACAAGCCGGTGATCTGCGCCATCAACGGGCTCTGTCTCGGCGGCGGCCTGGAACTGGCGATCGCCTGCGACCTGCTGATCGCCGGCGAGCACGTGGAGTTCGCCCTGCCGGAGCTGCCGCTGGGCATCATCCCGGACAGCGGCGGCGTGCAGCGGGTGCCGCGCCGCCTGCCCTACAACATCGCCATGGAGATGCTGCTGCTGGGCCGGCGCATGCCGGCGGCCGAGGCGCTGCATCACGGCATGATCAACGCGGTGGTGCCCAAGGATCAGCCGCTGGAGAAGGCCCGCGAATGGGCTGAGCAGATCGCCTCGGGCGCGCCGCTCACCGTGCAGGCGATCAAGGCGATTCTGCGCGAGTGCGAAACCCTGTCCATACGCCAGTCCTTCGAGCTGCTGCGCAGCGGCGAGCTGGAGGCTTTCGAAAAGTCGGTGGACTCCGAAGACGCGAAAGAGGGCGTGCGCGCCTTCTCCGAAAAGCGCCCGGCCGACTTCAAGGGACGGTAACAGACATGGATTTCGCCCTCAGCGGAGAGCAGAACATGCTCGTCGAGTCCGTTCGCGCCTTTTGCGAGCGGGAGCTCTATCCCCACGAGGAGTTGGTCGAGCAGAGCGACGAGGTGCCGCCGGAGCTGGCGCAGGAGATCCGCGACAAGGCGCTCAAGGCCGGCTTCTATGCCGCCAACATGCCCGAGGATCTCGGCGGCGGCGGCCTGGACGCGGTGGAGCTGGCGCTCTTCGAGCGCGAGCTCGGCCGGCCCAACTACGCCCTGCAGTCCTTCGTCGTGCGCCCCAGCAACATCCTGCAGGGTTGCGAGGGTGACCAGCGCGAGCGCTACCTGCTGCCCGCCATTCGCGGCGAGCGCATGGACTGCCTGGCCATGACCGAGCCCGGCGCCGGCTCCGACGTGCGCGGCATGTCGACCCGGGCCGTGCGCGACGGCGACGACTGGGTCGTCAACGGCCAGAAGCACTTCATCAGCCACGCCGACGTGGCCGACTTCTGCATCCTCTTCGCGGTCACCGGCGAGGAGGAAACGCTGCGCGGCCCACGCAAGCGCATCTCCTCCTTCCTGGTGGACCATGACACGCCCGGCCTCGAGGTCCGCCCCGGCCCGCGCCCGGTCTCCCATCGCGGCTACAAGAACTGCGAGCTCTACTTCACCGACTGCCGCATTCCCGGCTCGGCCCTGCTGGGCGAGGAAGGCAAGGGCTTCGAACTGGCCAACACCTGGCTCGGCGCTTCGCGCCTAACCGTGGCCACCATGTGCGTCGGCCGCGCCCAGCGGGTCATGGACCTGGCAGTGGACTGGGCCGCCCAGCGCAAGCAGTTCGGCCAGCCCATCGGGCGCAACCAAGGCGTCGGCTTCAAGCTGGCCGACATGGCGACCGACATCCGCGCTGCGGAACTGCTCACCCTCATGGCTGCCTGGAACCACGGCCAGGGTCGCATGACCGACCAGGATGCCGCCATGGCCAAGGTCTTTGCCTCCGAGATGCTGGCCCGGGTCACCGACGAGGCAGTGCAGATCTACGGCGGCATGGGCCTGATGGACTCTCTGCCGCTTGAGCGCTTCTGGCGCGACGCGCGCATCGAGCGCATCTGGGACGGGACCAGCGAGATCCAGCGCCACATCATCGCCCGCAGCCTGCTGCGCCCGCTGGGGGCGTAGAGGCCGGCGCCCATGACCCGCGCCTCCCTTCGCCGCCTGCTGCAGCCGCGCTCCATCGCCTTCATCGGCGGTCGGCACGCCGAGCTCGCGCTGCGCCAGTCACGCGCCATCGGCTATGACGGCGCCGTCTGGCCGGTGAACCCCAAGCGCGAGAGCCTCGGCGGCATCGCCTGCTACCCCTCGATTGCCGCCCTGCCCGAGGCACCGGACGCGGCGCTCGTGGCCGTACCGGCGGCGCCGACGGTCGACGTGGTGCGAGAGTTGAACGACGCCGGCGCCGGCGGGGCCGTCTGCTTCGCCACAGGCTTCGCCGAGGTCGGCGGTCAGGGCCTTCACCTGCAGCAGGCACTCAGAGAAGCGGCCGGCGACATGGCGTTGGTCGGGCCCAATTGCACCGGCCTCCTCAACTACCTGGACGGCGCGGCCCTCTGGCCCGACGAGCAGGGCGGCGAGCGATGCTCACGCGGGGCCGCGATCCTCAGCCAGTCGGGCAACGTGGCGATCAATCTCACCATGCAGGAGCGCTCCCTGCCGCTGTCCTATGTCATCAGCCTGGGCAATCAGGCGGGGCTCGGCATCGCCGACTATATTGAGGGCCTGCTGGAGGATCCGCGGGTCACCGCCATCGGGCTCTACCTGGAGCAGCTACACGACGTCCCCGCCTTCGCCAGTGCGGCGCGCCAGGCCCTGGAGAAGGGCGTGCCGCTGGTGGTTCTGAAGCTGGGCGCCTCCGAGTCCGGCGCGCGCTCGGTGATGAGTCATACCTCCGCACTGGCCGGCTCCGACGCCCTCTACCAGGCGCTGTTCGAGCGGAGTGGCGTGGTGCGGGTCGACAGCCCGGCGTCGCTGCTGGAGACGCTGAAGCTCTTCACCGTCTCCGGCATTCCCGCCGGCCGCCGGCTCATCTCGCTCTCCTGCTCCGGCGGGGAGGCCGCGCTGGTGGGCGACGTGGTGGAGGCGCGCTCGTTGCCGCTCGAGTTTCCGCAGCCGGACGCCGCCAGGGCGGCGCGACTGTCCGAACTGCTCCGCGTCCCCGCGGCAGCGGTTGCCAATCCCTTCGACTACAACACGGCCCACTGGGGCGATGCCGCCGCGCTGGAGCCGGCCTTTGCCGAGTCGCTGGAGGCGGTCGACATGGGCCTGCTGCTGCTTGACTACCCGCGCGCCGGCCGCGGCGACCCCGCCGCCTGGGAAGCCAGCGAACAGGCCTTCATCGCCGCCAGCCGCGGTCGCAACCAGGTCGCCGCCATCGCCTCGACCCTGGCCGAAAGC
Organism: Aquibaculum arenosum; assembly: GCF_029222965.1. GTDB lineage: Bacteria > Pseudomonadota > Alphaproteobacteria > Kiloniellales > DSM-21159 > Aquibaculum > Aquibaculum arenosum. The sequence goes on from NZ_JARHUD010000003.1 coordinate 59,112, forward strand.
CTGCCCGCGCCCGTGCGCGAACGACTGGTGGCTGCGGGTATCGCGCCGCTCCAGGGACTGAGCGAGGCCCTTACGGCCCTGGCCGCCGCCGGAGACTACGGCGCGCGCCGCCCTGCCCTGCTTGCCGAACCGGCAGCACCGCCTCTGCCCGCAGCGCCGCTGACGGCAGAAGGCCGGCTTTTGAATGAAGCGGAGGGCAAGGCCTGCCTGGCCGGCTATGGCCTGAGCGTGCCGGAAAGCCGCGTGGTTCCGGCAAGCGAGGTCGTGGCCACCGCCGAAGCGCTCGGCGGGCCGCTGGTGCTGAAGGCGGTGCACCCCGCGCTGGCCCACAAGACCGAGGCCGGCGCCGTGGCCCTGAATCTGCGAACGAAGGACGAGGTCGCGGAAGCGCTCGCCGCGATGCGCGATCGCTTGGCAGGCGGCCCGGCGAGCGATGCTGCCTTCCTGGTCGAGCGCATGGTCGAGGACAGCGTGGCCGAGGTGATCCTGGGCCTGCAGGTCTCGCCCCCCTTCGGCCCGTCGCTGCTGCTCGGCTCCGGCGGCATCCTGGCGGAACTGGTGGGCGACAGCGTCAGCCTCCTGCTGCCCACCAGCCAGGCCGCGGTCCGCGAGGCGCTGGCCAGACTGAAGGTGAGCCGCCTGCTCAACGGCTGGCGCGGCCGCCCGGCAGGCGACGTCGAGGCCCTCGTGCAAGCCGCCATGGCGCTCGCCCGTTTTGCGGAGGCCGAAGCAGACCGTCTATTGGAGTGCGACATCAACCCGCTGCTGGTCCGCCCCGAGGGACAGGGCGCGGTGGCGGCGGACGTGTTGCTGCGACTGGGTTCCTGAACTACTGAAACGCCACCTCGGCGAAGCTTCTCAGCTTGCGCGAATGCAGGCGCTCGCGTTCTTGGCAGCGCAGGCGTTCCATGGCCTTCAGGCCGATCTCCAGATGCTGGCCCACCCGCTCGCGGTAGAACTCGCCCGCCATGCCCGGCAGCTTGATCTCCCCGTGCAGCGGCTTGTCCGAGACGCAGAGCAGCGTGCCGTAGGGGACGCGAAAGCGGAAGCCATTGGCCGCAATCGCCGCCGATTCCATGTCCAGGGCGATGGCGCGCGACTGCGACAGTCGGCGGAGGATCGCATCGTAGTCGCCCAGCTCCCAGTTGCGGTTGTCGACGCTGGCCACCGTGCCGGTGCGCATCACCCGCTTCAGGTCGTAGCCAGCCAGACCGGTCACCTCGACCACCGCCTGCTCCAGCGCCACCTGCATCTCGGCCAGCGCCGGGATCGGCACCCAGAGAGGCAGTTCCTCGTCCAGGACGTGGTCTTCGCGGACATAACCGTGGGCCAGCACATAGTCGCCGAGTTGTTGCGTATTCCGCAGCCCGGCGCAGTGCCCCAGCATCAGCCAAGCGTGCGGGCGCAGCACCGCGATGTGGTCGGTGATGGTGCGTGCGTTGGAGGGGCCGACGCCCACATTGACCATGGTAATCCCGCCGTGGTCCGGGGCCACCAGATGATAGGCCGGCATCTGCGGCAGGCGTTCCGGCGGCTCCGGCGCGCGCGCAGTTTCACCAAAGCGCGCGTTGCGCGTGACCACCTCGCCCGGCTCCACAAAGGCATCGTATTCCGGATGGCCGGCCGCCATGCGCTCGCGGCCCATCCGCACGAAGGCGTCGATGTAGAACTGGTAGTTGGTGAAGATCACCAGGTTCTGGAAATGCCGCGGCATGGTGCCGGTGTAGTGGGACAGGCGGTGCAGGGAGTAGTCGATCCGCCCGGCCCGGAAGAGGGCGAGAGGCTCGGGCGCACCCGCCGTCTGGATCAGGGTGCCGTTGGCGATGGCGTCGTCCATCGTCCCCAGGTCCGGCGTATCGAAGAGGTCGCGCAGCGGCGGCTCGATCACGGCGGCGCGGCGCAACCCCGCCGTTTCCAGGCTGACGTCGCGCTTGTAGGCGAAATGGACGGGAATCGGCTCGCTGGATTCGCCCACCGTCAGCGGCAGGCCGTGGTTGCGCAGCAACAGCTCGAGCTGTTCGCGGAGATAGGGAGCAAAGAGATCAGGCCGCGTGATCGTCGTCTCGTAGATGCCGGGTCCGTGCACGAAGCCATAGGACAAGCGCGAATCGAGCCGTGAATGGCTGGTCGCCGCCACGCGGATGAAGGGATAGGTCGCGCGCACACGCTGGGCCGGCGGATCGCCCTGCAGGTAGCGCTCGAAGTGGTGGCGCAGGAAGGCCGTGTTGCGCTCGTAGATCCGCTCGATCTGCGCCAATGCCTGCTCGACATCCGTAAAATCGGCCGTTTCCAGCGGTTCGGGTGCAATGTCGCCGTTTGCTGTATCGTTCCAGGTCATGGGGTCGAGCTTTCACCCTTGCTGTGGCAAGTCAAGGAGCAAGGACGTGCGGAAAAGGGTGCCCCAGCCCGAGCCATTCACCCATCGCGCGTTGACTTGAGCGGGGTCGACCCATATTTCTCAGGCACGGTCCCCATGCCGTACCTGCGCGCCGGCCGCGCGGCGGCTTCTTTCCAGTCCGTATCGAGGGATTCATGTTCAGCGCGATTGCAAAGCGCGTTTTTGGTTCTGCCAACGATCGCTTCATCAAGTCGCTGCGCCGCGAGGTGGCAGCGATCAATGCCCTGGAACCCGAGCTGGAAAAGCTGGACGACGCGGCGCTTGCCGCCCGCACCCAGCAGTTCCGCGAGCGCCTGGACAAGGGCGAGAGCCTGGACGACCTGATGGCCGAGGCTTTCGCGACAGTCCGTGAGGCCGCCAAGCGCACCCTGGGTCAGCGTCACTTCGACGTCCAGCTGATCGGCGGCATGGTCCTGCACCGCGGCCAGATCGCGGAGATGAAGACCGGTGAAGGCAAGACCCTGGTGGCCACTCTGGCCGTGTACCTCAATGCCTTGGCCGGCAAGGGTGTTCACGTCATCACGGTGAACGACTACCTGGCCAAGCGCGACGCCGAGTGGATGGGGCAGATCTACCGCTTCCTCGGCCTGACAGTAGGCACCATCGTGCACGGCCTGCCCGACCCTGTGCGCCGCGAGCAGTACGCCTGCGACGTGACCTATGGCACCAACAACGAGTTCGGCTTCGACTACCTGCGCGACAACATGAAGTATCGCCTGGAGGACATGGTCCAGCGCGACTTCAACTTCGCCATCGTCGACGAGGTCGATTCGATCCTCATCGACGAAAGCCGTACGCCGCTCATCATCTCCGGTCCGGCGGAGGACTCCAGCCAGCACTACCGAGCAATGGACCAGGTCCTTCCGTACCTCACCGAGGAGCACTACGAGAAGGACGAGAAGCTGCGCGCGGTCACGTTGACCGATGCCGGGGTGGAGAAGGTCGAAGAGGTTTTACGCGAACTGGGGCTGATGGAGAGCGGCGGCCTCTACGACATCCAGAACGTCTCTCTGCTGCACCACGTGACCCAGGCGCTGCGCGCCCACAAGCTCTTCGCCCGCGATACGGACTACATCGTCAAGGATGACAAGGTGGTCATCATCGACGAGTTCACCGGGCGCATGATGGAAGGCCGGCGCTACTCCGAGGGCCTGCACCAGGCACTCGAGGCAAAGGAAGGCGTGACGATCCAGCAGGAAAACCAAACGCTGGCCTCGATCACCTTCCAGAACTACTTCCGCCTCTATCCCAAGCTGGCGGGCATGACCGGCACCGCCATGACCGAGGCCTCCGAGTTCGCCGACATCTACAGCCTCGAGGTCGTGGAGATCCCCACGAACGTCGCCGTGGCCCGTGTCGACAACGACGACGAGGTCTACCGCTCGCAGCGGGAAAAGTACGACGCCATCATCGAGCAGATCGAGGACTGCCGCCAACGCGGCCAGCCGGTGCTGGTGGGCACGGTCTCCATCGAGAAATCGGAATTCCTGGCGAACCTGCTCCAGCAGAAGAAGATTCCGCACCACGTGCTGAACGCTCGCTATCACGAGCAGGAAGCCTACATCATCGCGCAGGCCGGCGCCCCGGGGGCGGTGACCATCGCCACCAACATGGCCGGGCGCGGCACCGACATTCAGCTCGGTGGCAACGTCGAGATGCGCGTGGCCCAGGAGTCGGGCGACATCGTCGACGACACGGCTCGAGCCAAACGCGAAGCGGAAATCCGCGCTGAGGTGGAGAAGAACCGCGAGATCGTGCTGCAGGCCGGCGGTCTCTTCGTGCTCGGCACCGAGCGCCACGAAAGCCGGCGCATCGACAACCAGCTGCGAGGCCGCTCCGGGCGTCAGGGCGACCCCGGTGCCTCCAAGTTCTTCCTCTCGCTGGAAGACGACCTCATGCGCATCTTCGGCTCCGAGCGCATGGACACCATGCTGCGGCGCCTGGGCCTGAAGGAGGGTGAGGCCATCGTGCACCCCTGGGTCAACAAGGCCCTGGAAAAGGCGCAGCAGAAGGTCGAAGCCCGCAACTACGACATCCGCAAGAACCTCCTCAAGTACGACGACGTGATGAACGACCAGCGCAAGGTCGTCTTCGAACAGCGCAAGGAGATGATGCGGGCCGAGGATGTGCGCGACACCGTGCTCTCCATGCGCGCCGAGGTGCTGGAAGACATGGTCGCCCGCTTTATTCCGGCCAAGGCCTATGCCGAGCAGTGGGAGGTCGATTCCCTGCACGAGGAAGCGCGGCGCGTCTTCGGTCTCGACCTGCCGATCAAGGACTGGGCCCAGGAGGAGGGGATCGCCGATCAGGAGATTCTGGACCGCCTGCGCCAGGCCATCGATGCCCGCATGGCCGAGAAGGACGAGAACTTCGGTCCGGAGATCATGCGTGCGGCAGAAAAGCAGATCCTGTTGGCCGTCCTCGACAAGCAGTGGAAGGAGCACCTGCTGGCGCTCGATCACCTGCGTCACGGCATCGGCCTGCGCGCCTACGGACAGCGCGATCCGCTGAACGAATACAAGCGCGAAGCCTTCGAGATGTTCGAGACCATGCTCTCGCGGGTGCGCGAAGAGGTGACGCTGCTGCTCTCCCATGTGCAGATCCGCGGGCCCGAAGCACCGAACGTGCCGCGCCCGCAACAGGAGATGCATGAAGGCCGCCAGGATCCGGCCCTGGCTGGCGCCGAGGGGGAAGCTGCAGCGGGCGCGAGTGCCGGTCCCGAAGCAGCCCCGGCGCATCCAGCGGTCCAGCCCAGCGTCAACCGCTCTCCCGAGGCCGCCTTCGATCCGGAAGACCCGGCCACATGGGGCCGCATCGGGCGCAACGCTCCCTGCCCCTGCGGCTCGGGCAAGAAGTACAAGCACTGCCACGGCAGCCTGGCCTGACCGGGGGCACACGCTACTTCAGCCGAATAAAAAAAACCTCCCGAGCCGAGGGCTTCCGGGAGGTTTTTCTTTGGGTGGGAGTGGATCTTTATCGAACCCTCAGCGCCAGGGCGCGACTGGGCACGGTGTCGGCCCGGCCAGGCATGGAGACGTAGCTCGGGGTTTCCTCCAGCACTTCCCAGACGCCTGCGCGCGCCTGTTCGGCGACCCGGGCGGCAAAGCCGTCCTCCCAGAGACGATCCTTGACCGTAAGCACGATGACGCCCCCCGGGCGCACCACGCGTGCCAGCTCGTCCAGGCCCTCGGCGCCCACGTGCCCAACGGTGAAGACTCCGGCGCAGACGACTCCGGCAAAATGGTCGCTTTCAAGTGGCAGCGACTGGCCCATGGCGGCACGGTGCAGGCGGTCGTAGACGCCCTTGCGGTGCGCGACTTCCAGCATTCCCTCGGAGATGTCCAGCGCCTCAGCGCTGCTATAGCCGACAATCTTGAGCCATTCCCCGATCAAGCCGGTGCCGGCACCGGCATCGAGAATCGGTCCCTCGCCCACGGGTAGATGACGGCACAGCAGGGCAAGACAAATGGTTGGATGACGATATCCCAGTGATGCCATCTCCCCGTCATAGTTCTCGGCCCACTCGTCATACTTGCGCGCAACATCATCGGGGCTGGTCGCGCTGTATACCGTGTCAAGACTCTCCGCTTTTCGCGCGGTTACCATGCGAAACTCCTCATCGGTATGGGATGGCTATTGATAGCCTCTGTGCCCTGTAATGCAAAGCGTTGGCGGATATCCTCACCTTTGCGTCGCTGCACGAGGCTGCATTTCCGGACCTCCAGTGATAGCGTCCGCCGACCCTGAGACGGAACGCGAGGTAGGACGAGCATGAGTGACAATGAAGCGATCGAGGCACTGGGGCAGCTAGCGGGCTTCGAAGCCCTGGCGGACAACGCACAGGTCACGCGCCTGGGCGGTCTGACCAATCGGGTCTATCGGGTCGAGCGGGGTGGCGAAGCCTGGGTTCTGCGGCTGCCGGGGGAAGGCACCGAGGCCTACATCGATCGCAAGGTGGAGGCGCACAATGCCCGCGCTGCCCAGCGGGCCGGGGTCTCACCGGAGTTGCTTTATGCCGATCCAGACAGCGGCGTGATGCTGATGCGCCATGTCGAGGGTGAAACGATGAGCCCCGAACATTTCCGCAGTGTGGCGGGAGCCCCCACCCGCGCCGCCCAGGCCTTCAAGCAGCTGCATCGCAGTGGCGAGACCTTCGAGTTCCACTTCGAGCTCTTCGCCATGATCGACGACTATCTCAAGGTGCTGGAGCGGCTTGGGGCCACTCTGCCCGAAGGCTACCATGACGTGGTGGCGGAAGCCGAAGGCGTCCGCGAGGCCTTGGCAGCGCAGCCGACGCCTCTCGCCCCCTGCCATTGCGACCCCTTGTGCGAGAACTTCATCGACACCGGCAGCCGGATGTGGATCGTCGACTGGGAATACTCGGGCATGAACGACCCGCTCTGGGATTTGGGTGATCTGTCCGTCGAGGCCGGTTTTACCGCGGCGCAGGACCAGGAAATGCTGGAGGCCTATTGCGAGGGCCCGGCACCTGCAGCCGTCCAGGGCCGCATGGTGATCTACAAGGCCATGTGCGATCTGCTCTGGACGCTCTGGGGCCTGATCCAGCACGCCAATGGCAATCCGGCCGAGGACTTCTGGGCCTATGCCACCGAACGCTTCGCGCGCTGCAAGATCCTGATGGCCGATCCGGACTTCGCCGAGCATCTGGCGGCCGTGCGCCGCGGCTGATCCAGCTGCGACGGCGTCACGTGAGCGCGCGCCAGCCGATGTCTTTGCGGCAAAAGCCCTGCGGCCAGTCGATGCGTGCCACAGCGGCATAGGCGCGCTCGCGGGCCTGTGCCAAGTCCTCTCCCTGGGCGCAGACATTGAGCACCCGGCCACCGGCCGCCTGCAGACTGCCGTCCTCCGCGCGCCGGGTGCCGGCGTGGAAGAGGGTGACACCCTCCACCTGCGCCGCCTGCTCCAGGCCGCGGATCTTGGTGCCCTTCTCATAGCTGTCGGGATAGCCCTCTGCCGCCAGCACCACGGTCAGGGCCGGCTGCGGCGACCAGGACAGCGAGACTTCGCTGAGCCGCCCCTTTGCAGCTGCGCTCAGCACGGCCAGCAGGTCGCTTTCCAGGCGCAGCATCAGGGTCTGGCACTCCGGGTCGCCGAAACGCACGTTGTGCTCCAGCAAGCGCGGCGTGCCATCCGAAGCGATCATCAGCCCGGCGAAGAGCACGCCGCGGAAGGGCCGCCCCTCGGCGGCCATGCCGCGCACTGTGGGCTCGACGATCTCGCGCATGACGCGCTCCTGCAGCGCCGGCGTCATCAAGGGCGCCGGGGAGTAGGCGCCCATGCCACCGGTGTTGGGCCCGGCGTCGCCGTCAAACGCTCGCTTGTGGTCCTGAGCGCTGGCCAGCGGCAGGGCCGTGGTGCCGTCGCAGAGCGCGAAAAAGCTGACCTCTTCGCCGTCAAGAAACTCTTCGATCACCACTTCGGCTCCGGCGCTGCCGAAGCGTCCTTCCAGCAGGGCCGCGTCGATAGCGGCTTCCGCTTCCGCCAGTGTCGCACAGACGCTCACTCCCTTGCCGGCGGCCAGACCATCGGCCTTGACCACGATGGGCGCGCCCTGCTCCCGGGCGAAGTCCTTGGCTGCCGCGGCATCGGTGAAGCGGCCATAGGCGGCGGTGGGAATGCCCTGGCGGGCGCAGAGATCCTTCATGAAGCCCTTGGAACCCTCCAGCGCCGCGGCCGCCGCGCTGGGGCCAAAGGCTGCGATGCCGACCTCTTCCAGCCGGTCGACCAACCCGGCTACCAGCGGCGCCTCGGGACCCACGATCACCAGCTCCGGGCGGGCCTCCCGGCAGAAGGCCATCAGGCCCTCGACATCCTCGGCGGGAATCTCCAGACACTCCGCAACCTCGGCAATGCCGGCATTGCCTGGCGCGCACCACAGTCGCTCGCACGCCGGCGAAGCCGCGATTGCCCAACAGATCGCATGCTCGCGGCCGCCGCCGCCCACCACCAATACCTTCATCCCGCCTCGATCCCTTTCCCGGCTTGTCCTACAGGCGCGCTCTTGTAGCATGGCGCGGCGAAACCATGAGTGAAACTTACACCACCCCCGGCCTTCAGCCCGAGCGCGCCGGCGCCAACCTGCCGGAGCTCACCGTCTCGGAGATCAGCGGCGCGATCAAGCGCACGCTGGAAAGCGCGTTCGATCGCGTGCGGGTGCGCGGCGAGATTTCCGGTTTCAAGCGCGCCGCCTCCGGTCACTGCTACATGGCGCTGAAAGACGAGCGGGCGGTGCTGGATGGGGTCTGCTGGCGCGGCACGGCACAGCGCCTCAGCATCCAGCCGGAAGACGGTCTCGAGGTCATCGCCACCGGCCGGATCACCAGCTACGCCGGCCGCTCCAAATACCAGATGGTAATCGACTCGCTGGAGCTTGCCGGCGAAGGCGCGCTGCTGAAGCTGTTGGAGGAACGCAAACGCAAGCTGGGTGCCGAAGGTCTCTTCGCACCGGAACGCAAGCGGGCCCTGCCCTTCCTGCCCGAGGTCATCGGGGTGGTGACCTCACCCAGCGGTGCGGTGATCCGCGACATCCTGCACCGCCTGGCCGAACGCTTCCCGCGACGGGTGCTGGTCTGGCCGGTGCTGGTGCAGGGTCAGGGCGCCGCCGAGCAGGTGGCCGAGGCCATCCGCGGGTTCAACGCGCTGCCGGCGAAGGGGCCGGTGCCACGGCCCGACCTGCTGATCGTCGCGCGCGGTGGCGGCAGCCTGGAAGACCTCTGGGCCTTCAATGAAGAGATGGTGGTGCGCGCCGCCGCAGAGTCCGCCATTCCCCTGATCTCCGCGGTCGGGCACGAAACCGATACCACCCTGATCGACTTCGCCTCTGACCGCCGGGCACCGACCCCCACCGCGGCCGCCGAGATCGCCGTGCCGGTGCGCAGCGAGCTCCAGTCCCAGGTGCTGGATTTCGAGCGGCGCCTGCTGGGCAGCAGCGTTCGGCAGCTGGCCGAACGGCGCAATCAGGTGGAGGGCCTGGCCCGGGGCTTGCCGGATCCGCAGCGCCTGCTGCAGGAGAAGACCCAGAGCCTCGACGATCGCAGCGAACGCCTGCAGCTGGCCGGACGCAGCTTTCTCGACCGCCGTGGGGCGGAACTGGAAAGCCTCGGTCATCGCCTGCCGCACCCGCGCCAGCAGCTCCGCTACGCCCAGCAGGCCCTGGATGGCGCCCGCGACCGCCTGAGCCCGGCCATGCAGCGCCTGGTCACACAGCGGCGCCAGCTGGTCGAGCGCCTGCGGCCGCTGCCGCCCCGGCGCGAACTGGCTCACGCGGTCCAGACACTGGCCACCTGTGGCGAACGGCTCGAGCCGGCGATGCGCCGGGTCCTGACCGCCAGGAAAGACACCCTGGACGCAAGCAAGCGCCTGCTGGAGACGCTCTCCTATAAGGGGACCCTGGAGCGCGGCTATGCCGTGGTGCGAGGGCCCCAGGGGCTGCAGCCTCGGGCCAAGGATGTGCGCAAGGGTGACGAACTGCGCATCGAGTTCTTCGATGGTGCGGTGACCGCGCTGGCGAGCGGCGGCCGTGAGGCCAGCTCCGCCGCGGCGAAGCCTGCCACTCCTCCGCAACCACACGGCCCGGCACCGAAACAAGGCAAGTTGCTGTAGCGAGCCGCGTTACCGACCGCAACTGCGGCACTCAGGGTCCGCCGTAGAGGTTGCGGCGCTCCTGCTGCTCCAGCATGCGCTGATGCGCTTCGTTCTCACCGCCAGAGCTGCTGGAACTTGAGCTGCCGCCACTGGCGATGCTGTCGATGAGACGATCGAGAAATCCGCCTTGATCCTCGGAGGCCTGGGCCTGGCGTTGCTCCAACTGCGGCTGCGGTTGCGGCACCGGCGCCTGGATCGGCAAGGGCTGTACGGGCTCGCCCTCCAGGGCGCGGGTGACGATAGATTTCCAAAGGCGGGCCGGCAGGCTGCCGCCGGTGACCTGTTGCATCGGCGTGCCGTCGTCGTTGCCGACCCACACACCGACCACAAGCTCCGCGGTGAAGCCGATGAACCAGGCATCGCGGAAGTCCTGGGTCGTGCCGGTCTTGCCGCCCGCCGGACGACCGGGATCGGCCGCCTTGCTGGTGCCCCAGGCAACGCTGGCCTGCAGCAGGTCGAGCATGGCTGCATGGGCGGACGGCGAGATGACCCGACCCAGCCCCTGCCCTTCGCGACGAAACACAACTTCGCCGCCCGGCGTGGCGAGGTGGCGCAGGCCGAAAGGCCAGACGCCATAGCCGCCGTTGGCGAAGGCGGCATAGGCCGCTGTGAGGTCCAGCAGAGTCACCTCGGAGGTGCCGAGCGCAAGACTGGGCAGACTGTCGAGCCGGCTGGAGATGCCCAGGCGCTGGGCCTGCTCCACCACGCTGTCCGCCCCCTGTTGCTGCAACACCTGGACGGCCACAGAGTTGAGCGAGCGGGCGAAGGCCTCGCGGAGCGTGACCTCGCCGTAGAAACGGTCGCCGAAGTTGCCGGGCGACCAGGGCCCCTGCGGCAGGGAGACGGTGATCGGCCCATCGTTCACCCGCTGATCGGGTGCCGCGCCGGCCTCCATGGCAGACAGATAGACGAAGGGCTTGAAGGCCGAGCCGGGCTGGCGCAGGGCTTGGACCGCCCGATTGAATTGGCTTTCGCCGTAGCTGCGTCCGCCGGCCATGGCCCGCACAGCGCCGTCCGGGGAGAGCATCACCACCGCCGCCTGGCTGACGCCACGTTCGGCGCCGGCGTCACTCAACAGCGCCTCGATCTCCTCCTCGACGATGCGCTGCAGCCGGGGGTCGAGGGTCGTGTGCGCCACCAAGTCGCGCTCCAGCGGCCCGATCGCGTCCTCGACCTGGCTGGTGGCCCAGTCCGCAAAATAGCGACCGCGCCCCCGCGGTCTTTCTCCCGGCGTGGCCCGTTCCTCCAGCGCGAGCAGAGCCTCCTCCTCGCTAACAAAGTCTGCCGCCACCATAGCGTCCAGGACGCTGCGGGCGCGCTCATGGGCGAGATCGGGATTGTGGGCCGGATTGTAGCGCGAAGGCGCGCGCAGCAGCCCGGCCAGCAAGGCGGCTTCATAGAGATCCAGAGCGGTGGCCGACTTGCCGAAATAGCGATTGGCCGCGGCATCCACCCCATAGGTGCCGGCTCCGAAGTAGACGCGGTTGAGGTAGAGCGAGAGGATCTGGTCCTTGCTCAGCTTGTACTCCAGCCAGAAGGCCAGAAGCAGTTCGCGGATCTTGCGATCGTAGGTGCGCTCAGAGCTGAGAAAGACGTTCTTGGCGAGCTGCTGCGTGATGGTCGAGCCGCCCTGGACCACGCGGCCGGCGCGGAAATTGGCCACCACTGCCCGGGAGAGACCGATGGGGTCGAGCCCGAAATGGCTATAGAAGCGCCGGTCCTCGATTGCCAGCACCGCCTGGGGCACATGCGCCGGCAGGTCTTCGACCGAAAGCGCAACGCCATAGAGTTCGCCGTAAGCGGCAACCCGCCCACCCTCGGCGTCCACGACCTGCAGGCTGGGTTGGCGGGTGGATTCGGCGATGCGGCGCACATCGGGCAGGTCCCAGGCGTACCAGCCGGCCACGAGCCCCACGATCAGCAGCAACCAGATCGCAGCGGCCGCGCTCCAAGCCAGCAGACGCCGCCAGAGCCCACTCTTGCGACCAGCGCCGCTCGCACTCGCCTTGGCCCTGCCGCGCCCACCGGTGCCGCTCGCGCTCTTCGCGTTGGTCTTGGCCGGGGAGGCCGTGCGCCGCGCGGTGGCTGCAGAAGCCTTGGTCTCGGCCGGCGTGCTTGCGCTTGAGCTGCTACGGGTGCTGCTGCGCGCGGCCCCACCACGGGCCGTCCGGGCGCCCGCAGACTTGGACGCCTTTCCCGGTTTGGCGCCGCCGCTGGGCGCGCGCTTGGGGGTTCGCGATAAGGGTGCCATGCCGCCTGTTTAGCGGGAACTTCCGGGCAAAAGAAAGGCAGGGGCTGTCTGCCCCGAAATGGTCACGGAGCGCGTCCAGCGATAATCCCAACGGAAAAGGGGCGCCGGAACGCGCCCGGCGCCCTGCAAAGCAGGCTTTCCCGAACCCGCAGGTTCACCAGGGCTCAGCCCTTGGCGCGCTCGCGATCGGCCTGGTTCAGCTTGGCGCTGACACCGGTGGTGGCCTCTGCGATACGCGCGGACTTGCCGCGACGGCCGCGCAGGTAATAGAGCTTCGCGCGACGCACATCGCCGCGGCGCACCACGTCGATGCCGTCGATCCGCGGGCTGTACAGCGGGAAGACACGTTCCACGCCCTCGCCGTAGGAGATCTTGCGCACGGTGAAAGCAGAGTTGATGCCGCGGTTCTTGCGCGCAATCACCACGCCCTCGAAGGCCTGGATGCGCTCGCGCGTGCCCTCAACCACCTTCACCTTCACCCGCACGGTGTCGCCGGGCGCAAAGGAGGGAATCGCCTTGGCTTCGGTCAGCTGGGCGATCTGCTCCTGCTCGAGCTGCTGAATGGTATTCATGGCCCTCGGTCCTATCCTTCGTCTTTCTCGCCGCTCTCGCGGCTTGCCAGATAACGGCGCCAGATATCCGGTCGCCGTTGCCTTGTCACGTCCTCAGCCTGCGCCCGCCGCCAGCGGCGGACCTTCTCATGGTGACCGGAGAGCAGGACCTCCGGCGCCTTCCGTCCCTGCCATTCGGCCGGACGTGTGAAGAGGGGATGCTCAAGCAGTCCCTCCTCGAACGATTCCTCTGCAGCGCTCTCGGCATTGCCCATCACCCCGGGCAGCAGCCGCACCACCGCATCCAGCAGCACCAGCGCCGCCATCTCGCCGCCAGAGAGCACGAAGTCGCCGACGCTGACTTCCAGCACCTCCCGCGCGTCCAGCACACGCTGATCGACCCCTTCGTAGCGGCCGCAGAGCAGCCGCAGGCCGGGGCCGGCCGCAAACTCCCGCACCAGCGCCTGATCCAACAGCCGCCCGCGCGGGGTCAAGTACACCAAAGGGCCCGGTCGCTCGGCGATGGCCTCGATGGCGGCGTCCACCACGTCGGGGCGCATCACCATTCCGGGTCCACCGCCCAGGGGGGTGTCGTCCACGGAGCGGTGTTTATCGCGCGCGAAATCCCGGATGTCCAGGACTTCCAAGGCCCAGAGCCCCCGTGCCAGCCCCCGCCCCGCAAGGCTGAGACCGAGTGGCCCGGGAAAGGCTTCCGGAAAGAGCGTCAACACGCTTGCGGTCCAGAGGTTGCCCCCCACATCGCCGGTCGCGTCTGCCGCCACGACAGCCCTTCCTTTCCGGACGGCGCGGACTTATGCCCTGCCGTCTCCCTCCTGTCCAGTCCCGGTCCCGTCATCGGACGCGGCGGTCACCGCCTCGGGCGGTTCGGCCACCAAGCGGCCCGCAGCCAGGTCGACCTGCGGCACCACCTGGCGGGTGAAGGGCAGGTGACTGCGGGAGCCGTCCTCGCCCTCGATCTCCAGCAGATCGCCCGCCCCGAAGTCCTGTACCGCAACCACCCGACCCAGATCGGTTCCTTCGGCCGTTTCCACCCGCAGCCCAATCAGGTCCGCGTGATAGAACTCCTCCGGATCCTCCGGGGGCGGCAGCGCACTGCGCGGCACGTAGAGCCGCAAGCCTCTGAGGGCCTCGGCGGCATCGCGGTCGCGCACACCCTCGACCTCTGCCAACAGCAGGCCCTTGACTTGCCCCTTGAGCCGAAGCGTGTACTGACGCGCGCCGGCCTCGTCGGAGAGCGGGCCGTAAGCTGCCACGCTCTCCGGGTCTTCGGTGAAGGCCTTGATGCGCACCAGCCCACGCACCCCGTGGGGACCCACAACGGCCGCCAGGCAGATGCGAGGCTCGCTCATGCCGGGCTCCGCCGGCAGCCCAATGCGACTCAGGCCTCGGCAGAGGCTTCGGTGGAGGCCTCAGGCGTCTCGGCAGCGGCTGCCGCGGCCTCCTTGCGCCGCTCCTCGGCCTCACGCAGGCGCTCCTGCGCCTTGGCCTTGGGCTGGCTCTTCTTGCTCTGCTCGCGCCGCTCGCGCGCCGGCATCAGTTCGGCATCGCTGAAGAAGCGGGCCACACGGTCGCTCGGCACCGCGCCTTGACTCAGCCAGTGCTTCACCCGCTCTTCCTTGATGACGATGCGATCGGCATGCTCGCGCGGTAGCATCGGGTTGTAGGCACCCACCTTCTCGATGAAGCGGCCGTCGCGCGGGCTGCGCGAGTCGGCGACCACGATCTGGTAGTAGGGGCGCTTCTTGGCACCGCCGCGCGAAAGACGAATACGCAAGGCCATAGCAACTTTTCCTCTGTTTCTCTAACTGTGATGAACGTCGATATCGTGTGGTGAGTTGGCGCTCAGCGACCCCCGAAGGGACCGCCCAGGCCCCCGAGGCCGCCACCGCCCAAGCCGCCGCCTCCAAGCCCGCCGCCGGGAGGCAATCCACCCCCTGGCGGCATGCCCGGCAGGTTGGGCAGACGGCCCGATTTGCCCATTTTCTTGACCTTCTTCATCATCTTCTGCGCCTCGGAGAACTGCTTGAGCAGCTTGTTCACCTCCTGCACGGAGGTGCCGGAGCCCTTGGCAATGCGCTGGCGCCGGGAGGCCTTGATGACCTCGGGGCGCGCGCGCTCCTGCGGCGTCATGGATGAGATGATGGCGAGCTGTCGCTTGACGACCTTGTCGTCGATCTTTGCGTTCTTGAGCTGATCCTGCAGCTTAGGCACGCCCGGCAGCATGCCCATGAGCTGCTTCAAGCCGCCCATCTTGGTGAGCTGCTGCAGCTGCTTGGACATGTCGTTGAGGTCGAACTTGCCCTTTTCCAGCTTCTTGGCGAGCTTTTCGGCGTCGTCCTGCTCCATGGTCTCGGCGGCACGCTCCACCAAGGAGACGATGTCGCCCATACCCAGGATACGCCCGGCCACGCGATCGGCGTGAAAGGCCTCCAAGGCATCCAGCTTTTCGCCGGTGCCCAGCAGCTTGATCGGTCGGCCCGTGACCGCCTTCATGGAAAGTGCCGCACCGCCGCGCGCATCACCGTCGACGCGGGTCAGTGCGATGCCGGTCAGGCCCACCTTGTCCTGGAAGGCCTTGGCGACATTGACCGCGTCCTGACCGGTCATGGCGTCGGCGACGAGAAGGGATTCCTGCGGCTTGACGGCGTCGCGCACCTGCGCAACCTCGTCCATCAACTCTTCGTCGATGGAAAGACGGCCCGCAGTGTCCAGCAGCACCACGTCGTAGCCTTCCAAAGCACCGGTCTGCATGGCGCGCTTGGCGATGGCCAGGGGTGGTTCGCCGGAAACGATCGGAAGCGTGTTGATGCCGGCCTGCTCACCCAGGACCGCGAGCTGGCGCTGCGCTGCGGGACGGCGGGTGTCGAGCGAGGCCATCATGACCTTCTTGCGCTCGCGCTCGGTCAAGCGCTTGGCCAGCTTGGCGCAGGTCGTGGTCTTGCCCGAGCCCTGCAGGCCGATCAGCATCACCGCCACCGGCGGCTGCGCCGCAAGATCGAGCAGCGGCGCCTGCTTGCCCTCCTCTTCCTTGGGCTTGCCGCCCAGCATCTCCACGAGCTGGTCGTGGACGATCTTGACGACCATCTGCCCCGGCGTGACCGAGCGCAGCACCTCCTGCCCGACCGCCTTCTCGCGGACGCCAGAAACGAAGTCCTTGACCACCGGGAGAGCGACATCGGCCTCAAGCAGGGCGATGCGCACCTCGCGCAGAGCCGCGTCGACATCGCTTTCGCTCAGCGCACCGCGACGGGTGAGCTTACCGAAAACATCGGACAGGCGTTCTTGCAGAGACTCGAACATGCGCTCTTCCTGGTGCCGGGCCGGATGTCGCCCCAAGCGGTTATGCGCCGGTGCGCGAACCCTCGCGGACCGGCGGTGCTCCTCGGAGCCGACAGGACGACCTGTTGGCGGAAACCGCGCGGACACTAAGGCCTGGTGCAGCCTCGGTCAAACGCTTTTGACGCACCTGCGGTTCACTCGACCGTCCAGGTGCTCCCGCTGCGCAGCAGGCCGTCGAGATCGCCCTGGATAGGCCCCGGCGCCGGCCGCCCGGTGGCCTGCCCCACCTCGGCAAGTTGACGCGCTTCCCAGGACTCGGGCCTCTCCTCGGCATAGAGTACGCCCATGGCCACCGGGAAGGGCGGCTCCAGACCCGCCAGCAGCGTCGCCAGCATGGGATCGGTCTCGTCATGCACCAGGAGGTCGCTTTCCGGCACCTCACTGAGAGAAACGACCTCGACGCGAAGCGTCCCCGGCTTGAGGCGCAGCCCCTTGTCCCGCTCGGCCCCAAAAATCATTGGCTGGCCATGCTCCAGGTGAAGCTGGCGTTCGCCTGCCACATCGCGGGCGGCAAAGAGGTCGAAGACCCCGTCGTTGTAGACGATGCAGTTCTGCAGGATCTCCACCATGGCGGTGCCGCGATGGGCGCGTGCGCGCTTGAGCACCGCCGGCATGCGCTTCTGATCGGTGTCGATGGTCCGCGCCACGAAGCTACCGCCGGCGCCGAGCGCAAAGCGGGTCGCCGAGACTGGCTGATCCAGGGAGCCGCTAGGTGTGGAGGGGGAGCGGGTGCCGGGGCGGCTGGTAGGCGAAGCCTGGCCCTTGGTCAGGCCATAGATCTCGTTGTTGAACAGCAGAAGCTGCAGATCGACGTCCCGGCGCAGCAGGTGCAGCAGATGGTTGCCGCCAATCGACAAGCCATCGCCGTCACCGGTCACCACCCAGACATCGAGATCGGGATTGGCCAGCTTCACGCCCGTCGCAATGGCCGGCGCACGGCCGTGGATCGTGTGGAAGCCATAGGTGGCCATATAATAGGGAAAGCGCGAGGAGCAGCCGATGCCGGAGACGAACACGGTCTGGGCTGGGTCGGCCTCCAGTTCGGCCAGGGTCTTCTGCACCGACTTCAGGATCGCATAGTCGCCGCAGCCCGGGCACCAGCGCACCTCTTGGTCGGTGGCATAGTCCTTGGCTTGCAGCTTCTTCGGGGCGGGCATCTCGGTCATCGCCTCAATCCTTCATCAGCGCGGTTAGCCGCGCTTCCAGTTCGGCCACCTTGAAGGGCCGGCCGGAAACCTTGGTAACGGGCACGGCATCCACCAGATAGGTGGCTCGCAGCAATGTCGCCAGCTGCCCGCCATTCATCTCGGCCACCGCCACCCGACGCCAGCGCTTCAACACGTCGCCCAGATCCTCGGGCAGCGGCCAGATGTGGCGCAGGTGCAGATGACCGACCGCCAGGCCCGCTTCGTTCATGTTGGAGACCGCCCGGCCGATGGGCCCCCAAGTCGAGCCCCAGCCCACCACCAGCAGGTCGCCGCCCTCCTCGGGCCCGCGCTCCAGCGCCAGCGGCGGATAGCTCTTGGCAATGCGCGCGATCTTGGCGGCGCGGGTTTCGGTCATGACCTGGTGGTTGTCCGGATCGTAGGAGATATTGCCGCTGAGCGCATCGCGCTCCAGCCCGCCGATGCGGTGCTCCAGTCCCGGCGTGCCGGGGCGCACCCAGGCCCGCGCCAGGCTGTCGGGATCGCGGCCATAGGGCTGGAAGCTCTCGCCCTCCGCGGGCGCTTGGGTGTGGAACTGCACGGGGAAATCCGCGAAATCGGCCATGTTCGGCACGCGCCAGGGCTCGCTGGCGTTCTGCAAGTAGCCGTCGGTCAGGAGAATAACCGGGGTCATCCAGGTGGTGGCGATGCGCGCCGCCTCTATCGCCACCTCAAAGCAGTCCGCCGCAGAGCGTGCCGAGATCACTGCCAGCGGCGCATCGCCGTTGCGGCCCCAGACCGCCTGGAAGAGGTCCGATTGTTCGGTCTTGGTCGGCAATCCGGTGGAGGGGCCGCCGCGCTGGGCGTTGACCACAATCAGCGGCAGTTCGGCGGCGATCGCCAGCCCCAGAGCCTCGGTCTTCAGCGCAACACCGGGGCCGGAGGAC
The DNA here is from genome assembly GCF_029222965.1 of Aquibaculum arenosum. GTDB lineage: Bacteria > Pseudomonadota > Alphaproteobacteria > Kiloniellales > DSM-21159 > Aquibaculum > Aquibaculum arenosum. Next base: position 77,429 of record NZ_JARHUD010000003.1, read on the forward strand.
GCGGTGACCCCCAAAGAACCAGCATAGCCGGCACCAATGGCGGCGCAGATGGCGGCAATCTCGTCTTCGGCCTGGAAGGTGACCACGCCGAAGGACTTGAGCGACGCCAGGCTGTGCAGCAGCACCGAGGCCGGCGTGATGGGATAGCCGCAGAAAGTCAGACCCAGACCCGCCTTCTGTGCCCCAGCCAGGAGACCCCAGGACAGCGCCTGGGAACCGGTGACGTTGCGGTAGACGCCGGGCGCAAGCCGCGCCGAGGGAACGGACCAGGCGGATATCTCGCTCGGCAGTTCCGCCGTCTCGCCCCAGGCATGGCCGGCGTCCAGGGCGGCGCGGTTGGCGGCCACCAGCTCCGGGCGCTTGCCGAAGCGCTTCTCCAGCCAGTCGACCGTCGCCTGTCGCTCGCGGGCAAAAAGCCAGTAGACCAGTCCCAGCGCCCAGAAGTTCTTGCAGCGATGGGCCTCCTTCTTGGACAGGCCGAGCCCGGCCACGGCCCGCTCGGTCTGCTGGGTCATGTCGATCTCCAGCAGGCGCCAGGGCTCCAGGCTGCCGTCAGCGCGGGGATCGACCTCATAGCCCGCCTTGGTCAGGTTGCGCTTGGTGAAGGCGTCGCTGTCGAGAATGATGAGCCCGCCGCGGCGCACCTCGGCCAGGTTGACCTTGAGCGCCGCCGGGTTCATGGCAACCAGGACCTCGACCTCGTCTCCCGCCGTGCGGACCTCGCGGGCGCCGAACTGGATCTGAAAGGCGCTGACGCCAAAGGTGGTGCCGACCGGCGCGCGGATCTCTGCCGGGAAATCGGGAAAGGTCGCAAGGTCGTTGCCGGCCAGGGCCGTGGCCAGGGTGAACTGACTGCCCGTCACCTGCATCCCGTCGCCGGAATCGCCGGCAAAGCGCACAACGGCGCTTTCCACCTCCCGGCGGCTGGGAACGATCGGGCCGGAGCCTTCCATAACAAGAGTCCTCGATTGGGCTGATTGGGCTTAGGCTGTACTTAACACCTGCGCCCGGGTGGTTCAGCCCCGCAAAGAGTGCGGACTTTTCATCCCTGCTCCGCCTCCTGCGCAGCACTGCGCAGGGCGGCATAGCCGGTCAGCTTGCGACGGGGTGCAGGTGCCGTGGCTGCCGCACGTTCCGCCTCGTCGATGGCGCGCCAGCCTGTCCGGTCGACCCAGCCACGCTGTCGACCGGTCAAAATGCCATGCAGACCGACACGCCCCGGCTTCGCTTCCGCCTTGACCTCTTCCAGGATGGCCGCCGCAGCGGCGTCCCCGTCGTGCTTATTGGTGCCGATCACCCCGCTGGGCCCGCGCAGGCACCAGCCGGCGGCATAGAGCCCGGGCTCCAGGCGCGGCCCCTGCGCTCGGAAGCGACCGGACGCAGGATCGAACGCCGCCCCTTCCACGGCCTCGCCGGTGTAGCCGATGGCGGTGAGCAGCAGGCCGCAGGGCAGCTCGAAGGGCGCACCCTGGTCCACCAGCCGGCCCTCGGCATCGAAACCCGTGGGCTGGCAGCGCAGCGCCTCCACGCGTGTCTCGCCCAGAACTTCCAGCGGCCGGGTGAAAAAGCGCAGGTGCAAGCGCGCCTGTTCCGCCGGGGTCTCGGCGAAACCGCGCAGCACGCTCAGCACGCGCTCTGCCTTGCGCCGGGCGCGCTCATCCTCCACCACAGCGGCATCGTCGGGCAAGGCGTTGTCGTCGCCTCCGGCAAGGATGGCAGGCGGCCCCACCGCCAGATCCGCCAGCTCGCGCAGCTCGGCCAGAGTGAAGCGCGCCTGCAGCGGGCCCCGCCGGCCCAGCAGGGTGACCTGCGCCGGCGGCGCGGCGGCGATTGCCTCGCGGGCTGCGTCGCAGAGATCGCTGGCGGCCATCTCTTCCGAGGTCTTCAGCAAGACGCGCGCGAGGTCGAGCGCGACGTTGCCGTTGCCCACCACCACAGCCGGCCGCCCGTCCAGCAGCGGGGCCAGGTCTTCGTAATCCGGATGACCATTGTACCAGCCGACAAAGGCGGCCGAGCCATGGACGCCGGGCAGCTCCTCGCCGGGAATACCAAGCCGGCGCTCGTGCGGCGCACCGATTGCCAGCACCACGGCATCGTAGAGGCCCCGCAACTCCGCCAGATGGATGTCGCGGCCCAGTTCCACGTCGCCCCAGAAGCATAGCTCCGGCCGGTCCAGCAGCGCCTCGAAGCTGCGCTCGACCCCCTTGGTGTGCTGATGGTCCGGTGCCACGCCGCCGCGCACCAGCCCAAAGGGCGTCGGCAGGCGGTCGATCAGGTCGATCTCCACCGGAATCTCGGCGCGCAGCAGGGCATCGACCGTATAGAAGCCCGCCGGACCGGCCCCGACGACGGCCACGCGGAGCGTGGAGCGGTGAAAGCGTCTGCGCATGGCCCCAGCATGCCACGCCGCAAGGCCCGCGGTCACCACTGGATGCGCGGCAAGTCCTCAAGAGTTGAGCACCAACAAAGGGGGTAACGAAAAAGGGGAGTTCCACCTAGGCGGAACTCCCCTTCTTTTCGCGTGGCGGGCTGCGCCGCAGGACCCAAAGGGGTCCCGCAGCGCAGCATGACCTTTAGTAGCGGTAGGCGTCGTTCTTGAACGGGCCTTCCACCGGCACGCCGATGTAGTCCGCCTGCTCCTGGGTCAGCTTCGCCAGGTTGGCGCCGAGTTTCTCCAGATGCAGGGCCGCGACCTTCTCGTCCAGGTGCTTCGGCAGCACGTAGACCTGACGGTCGTAGTTGGCGTGGTTCGCCCAGAGCTCCATCTGCGCCATCACCTGGTTGGTGAAGGAGGCACTCATGACGAAGCTGGGGTGGCCGGTGGCGCAGCCCAGGTTCACCAGACGACCCTCGGCCAGCAGGATGATCTTCTTGCCGTCCGGGAACTCGATCTGGTCGACCTGTGGCTTGATGTTCTGCCACTTGAAGTTCTTCAGCCCCTCGACCTGAATCTCGTTGTCGAAGTGGCCGATGTTGCAGACGATCGCCCGGTCCTTCATCTCGCGCATGTGATCGACGGTGATCACGTCGGCGTTGCCGGTGGCGGTCACGAAGATGTCGGCGACCGGAGCGGCCTCCTCCATGGTCTTGACCTCGTAGCCTTCCATGGCGGCCTGCAGGGCACAGATCGGATCGACCTCGCTGACGATTACCCGGGCACCGGCACGGCGCAGGGACTCAGCCGAGCCCTTGCCCACATCGCCGAAGCCGGCGACCATGGCCACCTTGCCGGCCATCATCACGTCGGTGGCGCGGCGAATGCCGTCCACCAGGGACTCGCGGCAGCCGTACTTGTTGTCGAACTTGGACTTGGTGACCGAGTCATTGACGTTGATCGCCGGGGCTTTGAGCGTCCCCTTCTTCGCCATCTCGTAGAGGCGCAGCACACCGGTGGTGGTCTCTTCGGAGATGCCCTTCACGCCGTCCATGATGTCGGCGTATTCGGGCTTGTGCAGGAGACCGGTGAGGTCGCCACCGTCGTCCAGCACCATGTTCGGGACCCAGCCGTCAGGCCCGCGCACGGTCTGCTCAATGCACCACCAGTACTCTTCCTCGCTCATGCCCTTCCAGGCAAAGACGGGAACGCCGGCCTTGGCAACAGCCGCGGCGGCGTGATCCTGAGTCGAGAAGATGTTGCAGGACGACCAGCGAACCTCCGCGCCCAGCGCGGTCAGGGTCTCGATCAGAACTGCAGTCTGGATCGTCATGTGCAGGCATCCGGTAATGCGCGCTCCCGCAAGCGGGCGCGCAGAGCCGAATTCCTCGCGGGTTGCCATCAGGCCGGGCATCTCCGTCTCGGCAATTTCGATCTCCAAGCGGCCCCAGTCCGCGAGTGACAGATCCTTGACCTTGCAGTCGGTGAAGTCCGGCATGCTTATTCCTTCCGTTTCGCAGTCGCAATATGCGGCGATGGCGCAGGGTCATAACAACATGGACCGGAAGCGGCAAGCCACCGCCCCTCCGCGTCCGCCGCTGCACCCTTCTTTCCCGCCGCCGCAACGCGGGTCTCGGCCGCTGGCAATTATGGGTGTGTTTTGGCGGTCCTTCCATCATCGCCGCCGCTGCTTTTCGAGGGGCAAGTGACGCCGCAAGCACCACTCTCACGACCTTGGTCAGGCGCGGAACAGTGGTTGCCGCGGGCAGCCTCAAGAGGCGCTGCAAAAACACCGCTTAGGGGGCAGATTCCCTTGCTCTGTCGCGTTTCAACCACGATCGGTCGCCGGCACTATCGCTGGGGCGATGCTGTGGCGGGAAGTTCGGCGAAAGCGAGCCAGATTGGCACGGCTCCCTGTGGTGGAAAGCACGGACTGATCATGAGCAACGAAGACGATCTCGACCTGCGCTCTCTGGACGACGAGGAACTGGTCGCCCAGATGCACGACGACCTCTACGACGGCCTCAAGGACGAGGTCTGTGAAGGGGTCAACATCCTCCTGGAACGGGGCTGGACTCCCTACCGGGTGCTGACCGAAGCCCTGGTTGAAGGCATGCGCATCGTGGGCATCGATTTCCGCGATGGCATCCTCTTCGTGCCGGAAGTGCTGATGGCCGCCAACTCCATGAAGGCGGGCATGCACATCCTGCGCCCGCTCCTGGTGGAAACCGGGGCCCCGAAGATCGGCAAGATGGTGATCGGCACCGTCAAGGGCGACATCCACGACATCGGCAAGAACCTCGTCTCCATGATGATGGAGGGCGCGGGCTTCGAAGTGGTGGACATCGGGATCAACAACCCGGTTGAGACCTATCTCGCGGCACTGGAAGAGCATAAGCCCGACATTCTCGGTATGTCGGCCCTGCTCACCACCACCATGCCCTACATGAAGGTGGTGATCGAAACCATGAAGGATCAGGGCCTGCGCGACGACTATGTGGTGCTCGTGGGCGGCGCGCCGCTCAACGAGGCCTTCGCGGAGGCCATCGGGGCGGATGCCTACTGCCGCGACGCCGCCGTTGCGGTCGAGACCGCCAAGGACTTCATGGCCCGCCGGCACAACCTGGCAGGCCAGAAGGCCGCCACCGCCTGACCCGGGAGGCCGCCATGGCCCAGCCCGTCCATCAAAGCCCTGCCCTGCAGGCTTTAGACCCGACCAGCCTTCAACCAGCGCCAGCCTTTGCTCCGGCGCCGGCCGAGGCGGCTCCAAGCCTGATCATCGCCTGCGGTGCGGTGGCGCGGGAGATCATCGATTGCCTGCGCCTCAATGGCTGCAGCCAGCTGCGCGTCACCTGCCTGCCGGCGAGTTGGCACAATCGCCCGGAACGGATCCCTGAGGGGGTGCGTGCGAAGATCCGCGCCGCCCGGGCCCAGGGCGTGGAGCGGATCTTCGTGGCTTATGGCGACTGCGGCACGGGAGGCCTGCTGGACCGGGTGCTGGAGGAGGAAGGCGGCGAGCGGCTGCCCGGCCCCCACTGCTATGCCTTCTTCAGCGGCCAGGCGGCCTTCCAGGAGCAGGATGAGCGCGATCCCACGGCCTTTTATCTCACCGACTATCTGGTCCGACATTTCGACAGCCTGATCATCCGCGGTCTGGGGCTGGACCGCTATCCCGAACTGCTGGCCGACTACTTCGGCAACTACAGCCGCCTGGTCTATCTGGCCCAGACTCCGGATCCGGCGCTGGCGTCGCGCGCCGAGGACGCCGCCGCCCGCCTGGGCCTGGCCTACGAATATCGCTTCACCGGCCTCGGCGAACTAGGCGACTTCGTAGCCCGTGCCGCCGCCACGCCGCAGGAGGCTGATCCTGACCGCGAGAAGCTTGGGAGCGTCGCCGCATGGCCCAAATGACCATTCTCTACTGGCGCGACATCCCGGCCCAGGTCGTGGTGAAGGCCGGGCGCAAGACCGCCAAGCAGGTGCTGAGCGAACGCTTCGAGACAGCCATTGACCGCGCCGCCATGAAGGCGAAGCTGCGTGATACCGACAGCTATCTTGCCCACTGGCGCAAGGGCGCACCTCAGGCCTGCGCCGACGATCTCGAAAGCGTCGCTGCCGAGACAGCGGCGCGCCTGGAGCAGGACTACGACGAGGCCCGGCTCGCCCGACTGGTCGCCCAAGGCGGCGCAGAGGACGATGCGGCCTGACACCATTGCACCTCCACCCCTCCAGTCAGCGAGGAACCCACGCCATGAGCCTGCCGGAAATGCACCACGTACCGGAGCCCCGCTATCTGCCGGAGATCCACGACGTGGGTGAGGGCGACAGCGAGATCAAACGCCAGATCAGCGCCTTCATGCGCGGCTTCACCGTGGAGACGACACCAGGGACCGCAGCCAAGACCCCGGACTATCGCGCGCCGCTGTACCCGGGAACCAAGGTGGCCGTTACCTTCTTGCCCGGCTCGGATTTCGCCGACACGCTGGCCACCGCCAAGCGGCTGCGCGCCGAGGGTTTCGAGCCGCTGCCGCACCTGGCAGCCCGCTCCTTCCCCAGCACCCCGGCCTTCGAGGAGGGCGTGGCCCGCCTGGTGGAGGAAGCCGGGGTCGAGGAGGTGATCGTGCTGGCGGGCGCTGTGCCCACGCCACTGGGCCCCTTCGACAGCTCCCTGGCCTTGCTGGAGACCGGCGTGCTGGACCACTACGGCATCCGCCGCATCGGCGTGGCGGGACACCCCGAGGGCAGCCCCGACATACGGGACGAGGACGTCGCCGCGGCTCTGGCCTGGAAGAACGCCTTTGCCGCGCGCAGCGATGCCGAGCTCTACATCGTCACCCAGTTCTGCTTCGAGGCGGCGCCGATCATCGCCTGGGATCGGCGCATCCGTGCCGAAGGCAATCGCCTGCCGATTCGCATTGGTCTGCCAGGACTGGCCACGCTGAAAACCCTGCTCAACCACGCGCGCAACTGCGGCATCGGGCCCTCCATGACCTTCCTGCTCAAGCAGGCGCGCAACGTCACCAAGCTGATGACGCTCAACGCACCGGACCGACTCACAATGGAGTTGGCCCGCTATCAGGCGAGCGACCCCGACTGCGGCATCACCGGCGTGCACATGTATCCGCTGGGCGGACTGCGGAAGACCGCCGCCTGGAGCTACGCCGTGAGTGAGGGGGACTTCACGTTGAAGCCCGATGGCCAGGGTTTCACGGTGAACCGGCCGATCGACTGATCTGCGTCGCCTGTCGCGTTGCCAGCCAGGCAGGGCAGGCAATCCGGGAATACCTCCTCACTCCCCTATTGCAGTGCGGGCGCAACAGCGTCAGGCTCTGGGAGGAGGTGGAGATGCACAGTGACCACAACCGACGTCGGGCCCTCGTGGGTCTGGCTGCCGTAACCTTGGTGGGTGGCTGCGCCACGCAGCGCAGCGCCCAGGCAGAAGGGCGAGAGAAACCTGCGCGTCGTAGCGATGTTCCGCCCGACGAGTCCCAACCGGACTTGAGCGCCCTCGTAGGCAAGAGCCTCCGGGTCGTGCCCAAGGGCGGCATGATGACATCGGACTATCGGGACGACCGTCTGACAATTCTTCTGGACGAGGACGAGCGGATCGAGCGGGCCTATGTCGGATGAGATCGCGCTGCAGTTTTGTGTGCGTCCGGCCAAACCCGAAGATCTGGACGCGATAGAGACCCTGGTGAATGCCGCCTATGCGCCCTATGTGGTGCGCCTGGGCAAGGCCCCCGGCCCCATGCTGGAAGACTATGCGGGCCACATTGCAGCGGGTCAGACCCGGGTGCTGGAAACCGGCGGCGGCGCCATTGCCGGCCTGCTCGTGCTGCTGGTCGGCGAGGGGCATCTGCTGATCGACAACATCGCCGTGGATCCAGGCTTTCAGGGACGAGGTTTCGGCCGTGCCCTGCTGAAAAGCGCCGAGGACGAAGCGCGCAAACGAGGGTTGCAGGAATTGCGACTCTATACCCACGAGCTCATGACCGAGAATCAGTCGCTCTACAAGCGCCATGGCTGGGAAGAAACCGAGCGCCGCGAGGAAGCCGGATACTCCCGGGTCTATTTCCGTAAATCCTTGAGCTGACACGGCTTTCCCTCCTCTTCCCGTCGCGCAGTGACTACAGGGAAGGGCGAGGATAGATCGGTGTGTGCAACTGCGAAAGGCGACCGCCCAGCCCCCGCCGCCGGGTGGTGCGTCAGAGCGCAGAAAGGCTATGCATTCCCTGCAGTGGTGCTCTGCCGTGGCGTGCATTGTGCGGCGCAACGTTGGGGCGCATATCGCGCATTAGGGACGGCGCTGCGGCGCTCCCTGGCAGAGACCCCCTCAACCCTTATCGTGAGTGAGCGCGCACCATGAGCATCCAGCACACTTTCGGCCTCGCCGTCGTCATGGCCGCCGGCTTGCTGACGGTCCTGACCAGCCTGATCGGCTGACCCGCCAGCGGCACGGCCTGAAACAAACGACCTGAATCAAACGACCCGAATGACGAGCGGGCGGTTGCAGTGCAGCCGCCCGTTTTGCTTTTCCGCCACGCCGCGCGCGGACTGCGCGTTGACAGGCCCCGATCGGCCGGCCATAGACCAGCCGATGCACAAGAGGGGCCGGAAAAAGACGCTCGGAAAAGAGGCCCGGAAAAGAGGTAGATGTCGACGATACACGAAACCGCCATGACGCCAGAGACGGGATTACCCTACACCGGGCCCTATCAGGACCTGCTTGGCTATGACATCGCGCGCTTGGCAGACGGCCGTCCGGTTGTGCGGATGCAGGTGGAAGCGCAGCACCTCAATCAGTTCGCCATCGCCCACGGCGGTGTGGCTTTGGCCCTGCTCGATGTGGCCGGCGGCCTTGCCGTGCACGCTCGCCGTCCGGAGATGGCGGGTATGGCCACCGTCAACATGAACACTGCCTTTCTGGAAGTCGTGCAGCCCGGCCTGGTCTTCGGCATCGGCCGTATCGAACGACTGGGCGGCACCCTGGCCTATACCGCCATGGCGCTTCACGCGGGAGCGCCGGAAGGTGCCTTGCTGGCCACGGCACAGGGCGTCTACCGGATCTTCGCGGCCAAAAGCCGTTGACACTCCCCGGGCCGGGCGTATAGTTCGGCTTCCACGATCGGGCGGAACGCGCCCGGCGATATTTTTCCACGCGCGACGCAGGCAAACAGATGTACGCAGTGATCAAAACCGGCGGCAAGCAGTACAAGGTCGCCAAGAACGACGTGCTCGAGATCGAGCGCTTGCCCGGAGAGGCGGGTGCCACTCTGCAGCTCGACGAAGTGCTGCTGGTCGGCGGCGAAGACGGGGTCACCATTGGCACGCCGACGGTGGCGGGGGCCGTGGTGAATGCCGAACTGGTCGAGCAGACCCGCGGCGACAAGATCACCGTGTTTAAGAAGCGCCGTCGCAAGCACTATCGCCGCACTCAGGGCCATCGCCAGGACCTGACGCGCATCCGCATCACCGACATCGCCGTCGGCTGAGGAGAGAGACACTATGGCACAGAAAAAAGCAGGCGGTAGCTCCCGCAACGGGCGCGACTCAGCCGGTCGCCGCCTTGGCGTTAAGCTCTTCGGCGGCCAGAGCGCGACCGCCGGCAACATCATCGTGCGCCAGCGCGGCACCAAGTGGAAGCCGGGCACGGGCGTTGGCGTGGGCAAGGACCACACCATCTTCGCGCTGATCGACGGCAAGGTCGAGTTCAAGACGCGCGCCGGTGGCCGCACCCATGTTTCAGTGGTTCCCAACCCGATGAGCGAGGCCGCCGAGTAAGGCGCTTCCCACGCGAAACGGGCTGCAGAGACCCACTGCAGAGACCCAGGGGGAATGGCGCGCCATTCCCCCTTTCTCTTTTTCGGTGACGGCAATGAAGTTCCTGGACGAAGCCAAGATCTACCTACGCAGCGGCAACGGCGGTCCCGGAGCCTGCTCCTTCCGCCGGGAAAAGTACGTGGAGTTCGGCGGTCCCGACGGCGGCAATGGCGGCCGCGGCGGAGATGTAATTGCCGAGGCGGTCGATGGGCTGAACACCCTGATCGACTTCCGCTACTCTCAGCACTTCAAGGCCGAGTCCGGGCAGAATGGCGCAGGCCGGGACCGCAGCGGCGCCGCCGGCAAGCCCCTGCTGATCCGCGTGCCCGTCGGCACCCAGATCTTCGAAGACGACAAGGAAACCCTGATCGCCGACTTCACCGAGGTGGGCCAGCGCGTGGTGCTGGCGCGCGGCGGCGACGGCGGGTTCGGCAATGCCAACTACAAGTCCTCCACCAACCGCGCGCCGCGGCGTGCCGACCCCGGCTGGCCGGGGGAGGAGCGCTGGGTCTGGCTGCGCCTGAAGCTGATCGCGGACGCGGGCCTTGTCGGCCTGCCCAATGCTGGAAAGTCCACTTTCCTTTCGGCGGTCAGCCGGGCGAAGCCGAAGATCGCCAACTACCCCTTCACCACCCTGCACCCCAACCTGGGTGTTGTCCGCGCCGACGACAGCGAGTTCGTCCTGGCCGACATCCCCGGCCTGATCGAAGGCGCCTCAGCCGGCGCCGGCCTGGGCACGCGCTTCCTGGGCCACGTCGAACGCTGCCGAGTGCTGCTGCATCTGGTTGACGGCACCGCCGAAGACCCTGCGGCAGCCTATGCGACCGTGCGCGAGGAACTGCAGGCCTATGGGCATGGCCTGGCGGAAAAGCCGGAGATCGTGGCGCTCAACAAGATCGACGCCATCCCCGCCTCCGCCCTGGCCGAACGCCAAAGCGCTCTGGCCGCCGCCGCAGGCAGCGATGTCGCCCTCATCTCTGCGGTCAGCGGGCGCGGCGTGCGCGACCTGCACTTCCGCCTCCTGCAGGTGATCCGCGAGGCCCAGGCGGCAGAGGAAAGCGCGCAAGAGGACGTGCCTGGGGAGGCACCAGCGGGCAGCGAGGCATGAGCGAGCAGACGATCATTGCCGAGCAGGCTGCCCTGCTGGGCAATGCCCAGCGCGTGGTGGTCAAGATCGGCTCGGCCCTCCTGGTGGAGGAGGCCAGCGGCGCCATCCGCCATGACTGGCTGGCCAGCCTGGCGCAGGATCTAGCCGATCTGGCCGGGCAAGGGCAGGAACTGATCGTGGTCTCTTCCGGCGCCATCGCGGTGGGTCGGCGGCTGCTGGGTCTCGAGCGCCAGCGCCTCAAGCTGGAGGAGAAGCAGGCTGCGGCCGCAGCCGGGCAGATCCGCCTCGCCCACGCCTACCAGGAGGCCCTGGCGCCCCACGGCATCACCGTGGCGCAGGTGCTCCTGACCCTGGAAGACACCGAAGCCCGGCGGCGCCACCTCAACGCGCGCAACACGCTCAACACCCTGCTGAAGCACCGCGCACTGCCGGTGATCAACGAGAACGACACCGTGGCCACCAGCGAGATCCGGGTCGGGGACAATGACCGCCTGGCCGCTCGCGTGGCGGCGATGATGAACGCCGAAGCTTTGGTGCTGCTCTCGGACATCGACGGCCTCTATACCGCCGACCCCAAACGCGACCCAGCGGCCTGCCACATGCCCGTGGTCGTGCGCCTGACGCCGGAGATCGAAGCCATGGCCGGCGAGGCCCTGCCCGGCGTATCAACCGGCGGCATGATCACAAAGTTGGCCGCCGCGCGCATCGCGGTTTCCGCCGGCTGTCGTATGGCGATTGCCAATGGGACGCGACCTCACCCCTTGCGCGCCATCCTGGAGAGCGAGCGCTGCACTTGGTTCCTCTCGGATGTTGAGCCACGCGCCGCCCGCAAGTCCTGGATCGCCGGCAGCCTGAAGCCGGCGGGCTCGCTGCAGGTGGATGCCGGCGCGTTGAAGGCCTTGCGCGCCGGCCGTTCGCTGCTGCCCGCCGGGGTGCGCGCGGTCGAAGGCACCTTCCAGCGCGGGGACGCCGTTCTGGTGTGCGATGCCGAAGGCCGGGAAATCGCCCGCGGCCTCAGCGCCTACAACGCCGAGGATGCGCGTCTCATCATCGGCCACAACAGCCGCGACATCGAGGATATCCTGGGATACCGTGGCCGCGAAGAACTGATCCACCGGGATGACCTGGTGCTGACGTGAGGAAAGCGCGATGACCGTCACGCTTGCAGAAAAACCCGAAGTCGCCGCCGAGCAGATGGCCGTCCTTGGCCGCGACGCCCGCGCGGCCGCTGCCGTGCTGGCCCGCAGCTCGCTGGACCAGCGCAACAAGGCCTTGCTGGAAGGGGCGGCCGCCCTGCGTGCAGCCGAATCTCGGCTGCTCGCCGCCAATGCCGAGGATATGCGCGCCGCCGAGGCCAAAGGTCTGAGCGCCGCGCTGCTCGACCGCCTGCGTCTCGATTCCAAGCGCATCGAGGCCATGGCCCAGGGATTGGAAAGCGTCGCCGCACTGCCCGATCTCTTGGACCGCGTCCTCGCGGAATGGGAGCAGCCCAACGGCCTGCGCATTCAGCGCGTCGCCGTGCCTTTGGGCGTCATCGGCATCATCTACGAGAGCCGCCCGAATGTGACCGCTGACGCCGGTGCGCTCTGTCTCAAGGCCGGCAATGCCGCGATCCTGCGCGGCGGCTCGGAGTCCTTCCATTCCTCCGGCGCGATCCTGGAGGCCCTGCAGGCCGGCCTCGCCGCGGCAGGCCTGCCCGCCGCCTGCCTGCAGCGCCCGCCCGGCCGCGACCGGGCGCTGGTGGGCGAGATGCTGCGCGCCCATCGCTGGATTGACGTCATTGTTCCCCGAGGTGGGCGCAGCCTGATCGAACGGGTGATGCAGGAAGCGCAGGTCCCGGTTCTGGCGCACCTTGACGGCAACAACCATACCTACCTCCACCGCGCCGCCGATCCCGACAAGGCTCTGACGCTGACCCTGAACGCCAAGCTGCGCCGGCCCGGTATCTGCGGGGCTACGGAAACCCTGCTGGTCGACTCACAGGCAGCGGCACGCCTGCTGCCACCGATACTCGATCGCCTGGCGGCAGAGGGCTGCGAACTGCGCGGCGACTCGGCAGTCCAGGCGCTCGATGCGCGGGTGCTGCCCGCCGATGCGTCTGATTGGGATTGCGAGTATCTGGCCCCGGTGCTGGCGATCAAGACTGTCACCGATCTGGAAGGGGCGCTGGCGCATATCGAGAACCACGGCTCGCGCCACACCGAGTGCATCGTGACGGAAGATCCCGAGGCAGCCGCCGCCTTCCTGGAGCGGGTCGACGCCGCTATCGTCATGCACAACACCTCGACGCAGTTCGCCGACGGCGGAGAATTCGGCATGGGGGCCGAGATCGGCATCGCCACGGGGAAACTGCATGCGCGCGGTCCGGTGGGGGCGGAGCAGCTGACCAGCTACAAGTATCTGGTCCGCAGTGACGGCCGCACCCGGGCGTAAGGCAATCCGTGCCCGCCCAGTGACCCGAACCAGCCATCGCCTTCCGCCCCGCCCGACGCGGGCCGCCTTGGGCCGGGCGCTTGGCGGCCGCCTACCGCCGCGCGGTGCGCGCATCGGCCTGTTCGGCGGCTCCTTCAATCCGGCGCACGAGGGCCACAGCCATGTGGCGCGCGAAGCCCTGCGCCGCCTGGGCCTGGACGAGGTCTGGCTGCTGGTCAGCCCGCAGAACCCGCTGAAGGAGCGCGACGGCATGGCGCCCCTGGCCAAACGCCTCGCCTCGGCAAGGCATCAGGCCCGGCATCCGCGCATCCGCGCCACAGCGCTGGAAAGCCTGCTGGGGACCCAGGTCACCGCCGACACTCTCGATCAGCTCCAGCGTTGCTTTCCCGGCGTGCACTTCGTCTGGATCATGGGCGCAGACAACCTGGGGCAAATCCATCGCTGGGGGCGCTGGAGTGAAATCTTTCATCGCGTTGGCGTTGCGGTGTTTGATCGGCCTTCCTATTCTCTAGGGGCGTCGTCTGCCAAAGCGGCCCAGCGCTTTGCCGGCCAACGCCTACGATCCGCTCGCGGGCGTCTGCTGGCTCGGCGCAAGCCGCCCGTCTGGTCCTTCCTGCGCATCAAGCTGGTGGCCCAGTCGGCAACGGCGCTGAGAGCCCGCGCTCGCTCCGGCGAGCCGGCGGGGAAAGCTGGCACGGGCGCACGGAACGGCCGGGCGCCCGATCATCAAGGAGACTGATAGCCATAACCACGAAGGCCACGGCGCTGCATAGCGCCTCCCCGGCACCCGAGGGCTTCCTCGCCGCATCCGGTGCCGAGCCAGACACAGCGCGCCTCATCGAACTGATCGAGGCCTCGCTGAGTGACGACAAGGCCGAAGACATCGTCGTCATCGATCTTTCCGGCAGAAGCAGCTTCGCCGACTACATGGTGATCGCCAGCGGTCGCTCGACCCGACAAGTCGCGTCGATCGTGGAGCATCTTCGCGAACGCCTGAAGGCCGCGGGGGTGCAGGATATCGCCGTGGAAGGGCTGACCCAGGGCGACTGGGTGCTGCTGGACGCAGGCGATGCGGTCGTGCACGTCTTCCGTCCGGAGCTGCGTGAGTTCTACAATCTGGAAAAGATGTGGGGCGCACCCACCGTCCGGTCCGCGGAGGTCGAGACGCCGGCGTAAGAACGCCACAGCGCGCCGGCGCAAGAGTCGCGATTGATCGAAAGGGGGCGGCATGCGCCTGACTCTGCTCGCCGTGGGTCGTTGGCGCGCCGGCCCGCTGCAGAGCCTGTTCGACGACTATGCCCGGCGCCTGGGCAGCGGGCCTTTGGGTCCCCTGCAGCTCAAAGAGGTCGAGCTTCGTAAGCCTCTGCCGCCCGAGGCCCAGAAAGCGCGGGAGGCAGAGCTCATCTTGGCCGCCCTGCCGGCCGGCGCCCGACTCATCGCCCTAGACGAAAAGGGCCGGAGTCTTGACAGCCGCGGTTTTGCGCAATTGCTCGGGCGCTGGCGCGATGAAGGGGTGCGCGAAACTGCCCTGGCCATCGGCGGCGCAGACGGGCTCGATCCCAGCCTGCGCCGGCGCGCCGACCTCTGCCTCTCACTGGGCGCCCTCACCTGGCCGCACATGCTGGTACGCGTGCTGCTCGCCGAACAACTCTTCCGCGCCGACGCCATCCTGCAAGGCCATCCCTACCATCGGGACTGACGGGAGTTGTTACATTCTCTCGGCAAAGGTTCACAAATGCCGAGGTTTTGTAACAACCACCCAGAGCGGATCGCGTTTTGATCTGAAACGCGCAGCGTTCAGAGCAACCGCGTGACTCCGCTCTGAATCAGGGATGTCGAGCAGATTCACGCCTCAAATCGCATCGCTTCGCGAACTCGATTTGAGGCGATCTGCTCTACGGCAGGAAGCTGCGGATGGTTTCCAGGAAGCTGTTCACGGAGATGGGTTTGGCGATGTAGGCCTCGCAGCCGCCTTCGCGAATTTTCTCCTCATCGCCCTTCATGGCAAAGGCCGTGACCGCGATCACGGGAATGCGGCGCAGTTCGTCGTCCTCCTTCAGCCACTTGGTTACCTCCAGCCCCGACACCTCCGGGAGTTGGATGTCCATGAGGATGAGGTCGGGCCGGTGCTCCCGGGCAATGCGCAGCGCGTCCAGGCCGTCGCGGGTCTGAAGAACGCTGTAGCCCTGGGCTTCCAGGAGATCGTGGAAGAGCTTCATGTTGAGCTCATTGTCCTCGACCACCAGGATCCTGGGTGCTGCCGGGGCCTGTTCTTCGGGCTGTGTCATCATTGCCTGCAACCGCCGCCTTTCCGTTCGGCGCTTGCTTCGGCGCCGGTGTTCGTGAGTTTAACCAAAAGTCGTAGCGTCTGGAAATCGGCCCTAGGGCCTTCTGAATTCTGGTGCGCTAGACAGCAGGATAGCCGAATGTCGTCGCCCAGGGTCCCACCTGCTCGATTAGAGGTTCCAGTTGCGGGCGATAGTGTTGCCAGCGGTAACGCGCGCGGGTGTAGAGACCTTCAGTAACTTGGCTGTAGCTGGGCGTGTTGATGCGCCCGCGCTTGTGCGCCGTGGCAGTGAAGTCGCGCACGCCCTCTTCCCATTCCAGTCCCAGGAAGGCCAGCAGGCGCGTCACCTCGCCTTCAAAGTCTTCGAGCAGATCCTCGTAGCGCACCCGCATCTCGTCGAGCGGGAGCGTCTGCGCGTAGGTGTGATGGAGACGCATGACGGCGTCATAGTAGCTGCCCGCATCCTTCAGCGTCAGGAAGTTCGCCATGGCATCGTTGAGGTCGAAGTTCTGCATGAAGGCCGAGAGGCAGACATCACAGGGATGGCGCAGTGCGAATATGATCTGGGCCTCGGGCCAGAGGCGCTGGGCCAGCCCAAGCTGCATGAGGTTGAGCGGCAGCTTGTCCACCAGGCGCTGCCCTGGCGCGCGTACAACCGCGCCCTCCACCGCCTGCCAGTAGTCCCGTCGTGCGGCCTCCGCCTCGGCCTCGCCCAGCGACTCCAGGCAATCGGGAAAGCCCAGCGGCAAATCCGCCAGGCCGCGCCGCGCCGCATCCAGTGCCTCCACCTCCTCCATAACGGCAAGCTGCGAGTGGCCGGCCAGGATGTGATGCAGCAAGGTCGTGCCGGAGCGCGGGAAACCCACCAGGAAAATGGGGCTCTCGGCCCGCTCGGGCGCGACAAGCGGCGACCAGCCGCCCACCCACTCCGGCGTGAAGCGCGCCTGCAAGGTCTCGATCAGTCGGCGGCTCTGGTCCTGCTCCCCACGCAGCGCAGCGCCTCGCTCGACTGCGAGAGCATTGGCATCGGCAAAGGCGGCAAAGGCCTCCTCGTACTGCCCCAGACGGTCCAGGTTGCGGCCACGCTCGAACAGCCAGTCCTCCCGCAGCACGGCGGGCGCATCCGCCGGCGGAACCTCGGCAAGCCGCTCGGCGGCCGCTTCGATGCGGCCGGCACGCCGGTCAAGCCGCGCCGCCAACACTCGTGTCGCCGGATGGTCGGAGGCCAATTCCTCCAGTCGCTGGACCTCCTCCGCCGCTTCAGTCAAGCGGCTGGCCTGCTCCAGGCCGGTGGCGAGATTGAGCCGTGCTTCCCGATGGGACGGGTCCAGCGCCAGCGCCTTGCGCAACGCCGCCTCCGCTTCTTCAAGGCGCTCTTGCTTTTGCAGCAGAGCACCGAGGTTGGCCCAGGCAGCGGTGAAGTCCGGCGCCTGGGCCAGCACGGCACGGTAGCTGACTTCGGCCTCGGGCCAGCGGCCGGCCTCCTGTTGCGTAACCGCCAGATTGTAGCGCAGCTGAAGGTCCTGCGGTGCCGCTGTGGCGGCCGCCGTTGCCGCCTCCAAGGCTTCGCTGCTGGCGCCACGCGCCGCAAGCGCCCGCGAAAGAAGATCGAGCAGGCGTGGATGGCTGCCGCCGGAGAGTGCCTGGCGCGCCAGTTTTTCGGCTCGCTCAGCCTCTCCGGCAGCCAGGTGGGTTTCCCCCAGATTGATCAAGGCTTCGCCGAAGCCCGGTGCAACACTCAAAGCGGCCTGGAAGGTCTCCGCAGCCTCACCGAAGCGCCCCTCGGCCAGTAGAACACCGCCCAGATGGTTGAGCGCTTCGGGATGACCCGGCAGGAGTTCCAGCGCCTGCCGCAGGGCCGTCTCAGCGTCGGCGGCACGGCCCTGCGCCGCCAGCACCGCGCCCAGCACAATGGCGGCCTCGCCATCGTCGGGCGCCTCGGCCAGGGCGGCTCGCACGGAACCTTCCGCGGCCTCGACCTTACCGCCCGCCAGCTCAACCTTTGCCAGGTTGCGCAGGGCTTCCGCGTCCCGAGGGCGCTGCGTCAGGGCCTTGCGGATGAGCCGCTCGGCCTCGGCAAGGCGTCCCGACTGCGCGGCCAAGAGGCCCAGATAGTGTGCTGCCTGCGCCTGCGCGGGATCCTGTTTCAAGGCCTCGCGGTAGCAGCGTTCGGCCCCGGCCAGATCGCCCTGGCCGTGCAACCCGGCGCCCTCGGCGGCGAGACTTGCCGCGCGCGCCGCCCGATTCTGCCCCCGATCGCTCCCGGCCCCGCGGGCCGCGGCGCGCCGCTCCTTGCGATTCATACCGCCCCTCCTTGGTGTCGGCGCCAGCTTGCCCAAGCCCCGGTCGCAGGTCCAGCCTTCCACCTTAGGCAGAAAGCATGCTAAGAGGCCGGCCATGGATCTCCTGGTTTATCCTGAAAATGACTGCTGGGTGGCTCGCATCGGCGAGCAGCGTTATCGCTGCGCCATCGGGCGCGGTGGTATTCTTCCGGCTGCCGAGAAGCGCGAGGGCGACGGCGCCACACCGCTTGGCCGCTGGCCGCTGCGGCGCCTGCTCTTCCGCCCGGACCGGG
Source organism: Aquibaculum arenosum (assembly GCF_029222965.1). Lineage (GTDB taxonomy): Bacteria > Pseudomonadota > Alphaproteobacteria > Kiloniellales > DSM-21159 > Aquibaculum > Aquibaculum arenosum. The sequence continues at coordinate 95,526 of NZ_JARHUD010000003.1, forward strand.
GCGAAGCCCCTCAGACCGCCCTGCCCAGTGCTCCGCTGAGCCAGCGCGATGGCTGGTGCGACGATCCCGAGCGCACAGAGTACAATCAGCCGATCAACCTGCCCTTCCCGGGGCACCATGAGGTCCTGTGGCGGCAGGATGGCCTCTACGACCTCCTGGTCGTGCTGGGTCACAACGACAATCCACCCCGCCCCGGCAGTGGCAGTGCCATTTTCCTGCACTGCGCCCATGAAGACTATGCCCCCACCGAGGGCTGCGTCGCGCTGCAGCGCAGCGATCTGGAGCAGGTTCTGGCTCAGCTTCAGCCGGGTGACGCCGTCGAGGTGCTTGCGGAAGCGCCGGCCGGATAGGGCCGCTCGCCAAAGATGGCCGTGCCCACGCGAACATGGGTCGCCCCCAACTCCACCGCGGTCTCATAGTCTCCGCTCATACCCATGGAGAGCAGCGGTAGGTCATAACGCGCCGCCAGCTTGCGCAGCAGTGCAAAGTGCGGCGCCGGCGGCTCGCCCTGGGGCGGGATGCACATGAAGCCTCGCAGCGGCAGATCGAGCGAGCGGCAGAGTGTCACCAGGGCTTCTACTTCGCCCGGTACCACCCCGGCCTTCTGCGGCTCCTCGCCGGTGTTGACCTGAAGGAAGCAGGCCGGCCGCCGCCCTTGCTTGTCCATCTCCTTCGCCAGGGCCCGGGCGATCTTCTCTCGATCCACTGTCTGGATCACGTCGAAATGGGCCACGGCCTCGGCCGCCTTGTTGGACTGCAGCGGACCAATGAGATGCAGCTCGAAATCCGGCTGCGATTCGCGCAGCTCGGGGAACTTCTGCAGGGCTTCCTGCACCCGGTTTTCGCCGAAGCAGCGCTGACCGGCGTCAAGAGCTTCGACAATGCTTGCGGCTGGATGGGTCTTGGAGACCGCGACCAGGGTGACATCGCACGGATCGCGCCCCGCCCGCCGGGCCGCTGCCTTAATGCGGTCGCGCACCGCCTCCAGTCTTTCCACAAGCGCTTCCGCCTCACGCGCCATGATCGATCTCCTTGCTCTCCGACACCACCACGCATCCGGCACTCTTGCCGAAATACCAGCGAAGCGCCATTTTCCTTTGAAGGAATGGGCATAACTCAGGGTCAGCGACATGCAAGAGAGACCGTCCCAATCGCGCCTGTCAAACGCGGTGCATGCAAGGGCGCTGCGTGCCGTACCACTGCTGCTCGCCGGCGGGCTGGCGCTTTCCGCCTGCGCCGACACCGCGGCCGTCAATCGCGGAGACTACTCCCCAGGGTATCGGGTCAGCGACTTGGTTCACGCCGGCCGGGACGAGGGCGTCCCCTTGACCGTGCTGGGCGACCCCTTCGGCACCGGCGACGCAGCCGTAACGGCCGCCACTGCCGAGCGCCTGCAGGTTCCCGGCTGGGCTCCCCAGGTCGACTTCCGCCCGCGCCGCGACGGGGACAGCGCCTGGGGTGTCGTCCTGGCCTTTGACCCGCCACTCAGCACCAGCCCGCGGCAGGTTTGCTCGGCCCAGTATACAGGCGAATTGACCACCCGCTCTGCCCCGAACCCCGAGGCCGACGAGGGGCGACTGATAGCCGCCTTCTGTAATGGTGGGCCAATCAGCAGCACCCGCGCCACAGTGCCGACGCTGTCCGGCGTCGACGATCCCGCCTATCGCGAACTGCTTTCACAGATCAGTCTCACGCTTTTCCCGCCCTACAACCCGGACATGCGTGAAAGCGATGAAGAACGGATTCGGCCGAGCTTCTGAGCAACGGCAGTGACTTCAACGCGCCTTTGCTGTTTGAAGTCCCGGCCGATGCTGGCATAGTGCCGCTCGTTCGGCAGGCAATCGCCGCCGATCAGTGTTTGGCGCGGAAATGGTGTACTATGTGGAAACGCACGGCGAGCCTTTGCCTTCTGCTCGGATTGACGGCCTGCGGTACCTCCTCCAACGATAATGTTCGCTACGATTATCCTGACCAAATGGACCGCTTTGGCCGCCCGACCTATGAAGGCGAGCCGAGCGTCTTTGGTGAGGATGGCCTGCTCCTGCTGGGCTCGCGGACAGAGCGACCGGATGCGGGGGGCAGCGGGATTGGCGTCAACGCCTTCCTCTGGCGGGCCTCGCTGGACACCCTGAACTTCCTGCCACTGGCTTCGGCGGATCCCTTCGGCGGTGTCATTATCACCGACTGGTATACGCCGCCGGACACGCCAGATGAGCGCTTCAAGGTCAACGTGCTGATCCTCGGCAGCGACCTGCGCGCCGATGGTGTACGCGCCACGGTCTTCCGACAGGTGCGCGACGAAGGTGGCTGGGCGGATGCACCCAGCGCCGAGAACAGCGGACGCGAAATCGAAGACGCCATCCTGACCCGGGCTCGCGAGTTGCGCATCGCCGGCCTCAACTGAGCCCACTACGGATCGATACCCCCGGCCTGCCCGCGACGGCCGGGCGGTCTGGAAGCAAGAGCATGAGCCGTTACAACCCGAAAGAAACCGAAGCCAAGTGGCAGCGGGCCTGGGACGAGGCCGACTGCTTCCACGTGGCCGACGCGCCTGGCGCGGAAGACACCCGGCCCAAGTACTATGTGCTGGAGATGTTTCCCTATCCTTCCGGGCGCATCCACATGGGCCATGTGCGCAACTATTCCATCGGCGACGTGATCGCCCGCTACAAGCGCGCCCGCGGTTTCAACGTCATGCACCCCATGGGATGGGACGCCTTCGGCCTGCCGGCCGAGAATGCCGCGGCCGAACGCCGCATTCATCCGGCGCAGTGGACCTACGACAACATCGCGACCATGCGCGGACAGCTTAAGAAAATGGGGCTGTCCATCGACTGGGCGCGGGAGTTCGCCACCTGCGATCCGGAGTACTACGCCCACCAGCAGGCGATCTTCCTGGATTTCCTCGAATCCGGGCTGGTCTATCGCAAAGAGTCCTGGGTCAACTGGGATCCGGTCGATCACACCGTGCTGGCCAATGAGCAGGTCATCGATGGCCGCGGCTGGCGATCGGGCGCGCTGATTGAACGTCGCCGCCTGTCGCAGTGGTTCTTCCGCATCACCGCCTTTTCCGAGGAGTTGCTGAGCGCGCTCGATTCGCTCGAACGCTGGCCGGAGAAGGTGCGCCTGATGCAGCGCAACTGGATCGGACGCTCCGAGGGTGCCAAGGCGCACTTCGAGATCGTCGGTCGTGACGAGGCCATCGAGGTTTTCACCACCCGCCCCGACACGCTCTACGGCGCCTCCTTCTGCGCGCTCTCGCCGCATCACCCCCTGACCGCCGAACTGGCGGAGAAGAACCCGGAACTGGCCGCCTTCGTCGCCGAATGCGACCGCCTGGGCACCAGCGAGGAGGCGATCGAGACCGCTGAGAAGCGGGGCTACGACACGGGCCTCAAGGTACGCCACCCCCTGGACCCGGACTGGGAGCTGCCGGTCTACGTCGCCAACTTCGTTCTGATGGACTACGGCACCGGCGCGATCTTCGCCTGCCCGGCCCATGATCAGCGCGACCTGGATTTCGCGCGCAAGTACGACCTGCCGGTCACGCCCGTGGTGCTGCCGCCGGACGCCGATGCCGCCAGCTTTGACGTGGGCGACGAGGCCTATGTGGGCGAAGGCACGATCTTCAACTCCCACTTTCTCGACGGCCTGCCGGTGGAAGAGGCCAAGCGCAAGGTCATCGAGCGCCTGGAAGCCCTCGGCAAGGGCGAGGGCCGGGTGCAGTTCCGGCTGCGCGACTGGGGCGTCTCGCGCCAGCGCTACTGGGGCTGTCCGATTCCCGTGATCCACTGCCCGAGCTGCGGTGCGGTTCCGGTGCCGCGCGAACAGCTGCCTCTGCGCCTGCCCGAGGATGTCAGCTTCGACAAGCCGGGAAATCCTCTGGTCCACCATCCGACCTGGAAGCAGGCTTCTTGTCCCAAGTGCGGCGGTACGGCGGAACGCGACACCGACACCATGGACACCTTCGTTGATTCCTCCTGGTACTTCGCGCGCTTCTGCAGCCCGCGCGACGAGAACCGGCCGCTCAATCCGGCGGCCGTGGACCACTGGCTTCCGGTCGACCAGTACATCGGCGGCATCGAGCACGCCATCTTGCATCTGCTCTATTCGCGCTTCTTCACGCGTGCCTTGAAGCAGACGGGGCATCTCGGCCTGGAGGAGCCCTTTGCCGGTCTCTTCACCCAGGGCATGATCGGTCATGAGACCTATCGTGACGCCGAGGGCCGCTGGTTCTCGCCGGATGAGGTGGTGGCCGGAGACGATGGCCAGCTGCGCGGCCCCGAGGGCCAGGCGGTCACCCGCGGGCGCGTGGAGAAGATGAGCAAGTCCAAGCGCAACACCGTGGACCCCGAGCGTATCATCGGCACCTACGGCGCCGACACCGCGCGCTGGTTCATGCTTTCAGATAGCCCGCCCGAGCGCGAGATGGAGTGGACCGACGCGGGGATCGAGGGCGCCTGGCGCTTCACCCAGCGGCTCTGGCGCCTGGTCGCCGAGTCGCTGCCCCTGCTGCCACCCTTTGGCACGCCGGCCCCGGCTGAGATCCAGGGCCCAGCCTTGGATTTGCGCCGTCAGGTCCACAAGACCATTCACGACATCAGCGTCGACATCGAGGCCTTCCACTTCAACAAGGCCGTGGCGCGAATCTACGAGCTGACCAACGCCATCTCCGCCTTCAAGGGCCGCGACGAAGCCGGCCTCTGGGTGCTGCGCGAAGCCTGTGAGACGCTGGCCCGGCTGGTGGCGCCGATGATGCCGCACCTGGCCGAAGAGCTCTGGGCGCGGCTGGGCGGAGAGGACCTCTTGGCGCGGGCGCCCTGGCCGGAAGCCGACCCGGCGCTGGCCCGCGATGAGGTGGTCGTGATCGCTGTGCAGATCAACGGCAAGCTCCGCGCCAAGCTGGAGCAGCCGCGCGATGCCAAGCGCGACAGCTTGGAAGCCGCCGCCCTGGCCGACCCTGCGGTAGCCAAGCACCTAGAGGGCCGCAGCCCACGCAAGGTGATCGTTGTGCCGAACCGGATCGTCAATGTGGTGGTCTAGACGCCATCTGCTGGGCATGCTCGGCGCCCTGCCGCTCGCCGCCGGGCTGAGCGGTTGCGTGGTGCGGCCGCTCTACGGCACGGCCGGCAGCCGACCCGGAGCCGCGGAGGATGGGGCGCCGGCTCTGGCTTCGGTTGGCATCCAGCCCATTCCAGGCCGCCGTGGCCAAATGCTGCACAACGAGCTGCGCGATCTGCTCAATCCACGCGGCCAACCAGTCTCGGCGCTTTATAATCTCCAGGTGGAGATGTCCGAGAACACGCGCGAATCCGGCCTCCGGCGCACGGAAACGGCAACCCGTGGCACCTTGACCATGCGCGCCGACTACCGCCTGTTCCAACGCGAAAGCGGCGAAGCACTGACCAGCGGGCGCGCGCAGTCGATCGTCGGCTTCAACCTCGTGGAAAGTGGCTACGCCAACCACGTCTCGGCGCAGAGCGCGCAGGAACGCGCGGTGCGCGAGCTGGCGCAGGAAATCCGTCGACGACTCGCGCTCTTCCTCGCCGAATCCAGCGGCTGACGGGAACCGGATCGTGGAGATCCGCGCCGACCAACTTCCCTCCCAGCTGCCGCGCCTGGTGGAGCGTCTGCGCGCGCTGCTGTTTTACGGCCCCGATGCCGGGCTGATCGCTGAGCTGAGCGGCAACGCCTCGCGCGCCGTCCTGGGCGAGACGGCCGATCCCTTTCGCATGGCGGAGCTGACGCCGGCGCAGCTGCGCGACGACCCGGCCTTGCTGGCCGACGAGGCGGCGGCGCTCTCGCTGACCGGCGGACGCCGCGTGGTGCGCCTGCGCGGCGCTGGCAACGAGCTGGCCGAGCTGCTGAAGGGCTTCCTGAAGGATCCCCCCGGCGAGGCGCTGCTGTTGGTGGAAGCCGGGGATCTGCCGAAACGCGCCGCGCTGGTCCAGGCCTTCGCCCGCGCCGACGATCGGGCGGGCGTGGTGGCCTGCTACCGCGACGAGGGCGGCGGCATCGCACGCCTCGCCACCACGCTGCTGCGCGAGGCCGGACTCGAGGCAAACCGTGATGCGCTGGCTCTGCTTTCCCGCCAGCTCGGAGGAGACCGACAGCTCAGCCGTCGCGAAATCGAAAAGCTGATCCTCTACAAAGGCGGGTCCCAGGATGACGTCCCTGCCGGCACGGCAAGCAGCCGCGTCGAAGTAGAAGATGTGGTGGCCTGCATCGGAGATGGCGCCGCCCTCGACCTCGACGACATCGCGCTTGCCGTCTGCGACGGCGATACCGCGGCGCTTGATCGGGCCTTACGTCGCAGTTTTCAGCAAGGCACCAACGCGGTGCAGATCCTGCGCCACGTCATGCGCCACTTCCAGCGGCTGCACTTCGTGGCCGCACAGGTGGCAGAGGGCACGGCAGCAAAATCCGCCATGGCCACGCTGCAACCGCGTCCCTTCTGGAAAGTGGCTGACCGCTTCGAGGCTCAGGCCAGAAGCTGGCCGCCAGCCCGACTGGCCGCGGCGAGCGCCCGTCTGCTCGACGCGGAGGCCGCCTGCAAGCGCACCGGCAGCCGCGATACCGCGCTCTGTGGTCAGATCCTGCTGGGCATTGCCTTGACGGCGCCGAAGGGGCGCAGGCGGTGAAAGCGCGACTTTAGCCCTTGTCGACCTGCTGCTTGCCGCGCCCCGGACCGAGGTCGCGGAAGAAGTCGTAGAGCACCAGCAGCACGACGATGCCGATGACCACGGTCATGTCGACGCGCGGCACCCACATGACCAGCACGGACAGGAAGGCGAGCAAGAGCACCAGGGCGCAGATGGCGATCAGGCGGTCGGAGAACATGACGTTCCTCTCCTCATGTATCACAGCGAACGCGGGCTAGCCGCGCCCCTGTTCCTGGTTGTCGCTCTCGTCGCGGAGGCGCTCCACGAGCCAGCGCGCAGTGCGCAGCAAGCGACCGTCACGCCCCCGCTTGCCGATCAGCTGCACTCCGATGGGCAAGCCCTCAGCGCCCACCAGCAGCGGCAGACTCACCGCCGGCACGCCGCAGAAGGTCCAGAGCGTGCAGAAGGTTGGCTTGCCCGTGGTCTCGATGCCGAGCGCCTGTCCGGTCGTGGCGGGGGTGATCAAGGCGTCGTACTGATCGAGCAACTGATCGAGCGCGGCGTTGTAGATCTCGATCCAGTCATGCGCGCTGACGTAGTCCATGGCCAGGATCCTGCGGCCCTCTTCGACCATCTCCCGCAGGCGCGGACTGAGCTGCTCGCGGTCCTTGTCGTAGTAGCGGCCGTAGTTCTTTGCGATGTCCGCCAGGTGAATGGTGCTGTGTAAATCGATGGCCTTGCCGAAGACCTCGGGCAGGTCCACCTGTTCAACCCGCGGGCCCAGCTCCGCCACCAGTTCCTCAAAGCCCTGGCGCAGATCCGGCTCCGTATCCTCCCAGAAGGGCGAGCGCACGAAAGCAAAATCCGGCTGCACCGGCGGCTTGCTGCGCGCCGTTTCCAGCAACTGGGGCCGCGCGACCAGGCGCATGGCCCGGTCCTCCTCATCGTAGCCGGCCATGGCATCGTGCAGCAGCGCCACGTCCTCAACCGTGCGGGCGAAGCCGCCGAGCGTGTCCAGCGTCGGCGACTGGGTGATCACACCACGGCGCGAGACCACGCCCTGGCTCGGCTTGAAACCAACCACACCACAGTAAGCAGCCGGTCGGATGACCGAACCGTTGGTCTGGCTCCCCACCGACAAGGGCGCCATCCCCGCCGCCACCGCCGCCGCCGAGCCCGAGGAGGACCCACCGGGTGTGCGGCTGGTATCGTGGGGATTGCGGGTCTTGCCCGGATGGAAGACCGCCAGTTCCGTGGTGACGGTCTTGCCGAGAATAATCGCTCCGGCTTCGCGCAGACGGGTGACGACGGCCGCATCCTTGCGCGGCCTGCGTCCCGCATCCAACGGCGTGCCGTTCTCACAGGGGAGCCCTGCGACATCGACGATGTCCTTGATCCCCACCGGCACACCGTGCAGCGGCCCCAGTGGGTGCCCCTTCTCACGGTGCCGGTCCAACGCCTTCGCCTGTGCAAGGGCAAACTCGGGGTCGAGGTGCGCCCAGGCCTGGATCCGGGTGTCCTGCTCCCCGATGTGGTCGAGGAAAGCTTCGGTGGCCTCCACCGCCCGGACGCTGCCCTTGGCGATTGCCTCAGCCAGTTCCAGGGCGGAGAGCCCAACCACACCAGCGTCAGCGTTCTTCTTCTTGGCCATTTCCTGTCTCCTATCGCCCGTAGATCTGCTGCGGCAGCCAGAAGGCGAGCTGTGGGAAGACGTAGAGGATGAACATGGAGAAGACGATCATCACCAGGTAGGGCGCGATGCCCTTGAAGATATCCACCAGCTGCACGTGAGGTGGCGATATTCCTTTCAGGTAATAGGCCGCCATGGCCATGGGTGGTGTGAGGAACGAGGTCTGCAGATTCAGCGCAATCAGGATCCCAAAGAACAGCGGATCGATCTCGAAGTGCGCCAGCAGTGGCAGGAAGATGGGAACGAAGATGATGATGATCTCGCTCCACTCCAGCGGCCAGCCGAGCAGGAAGATGATGATCTGCGCCAGGATCAGGAAGGTGATGGCCGAAAGCTGCAGGCCGACCACGAAGTCGCTGATCACGTGCTCGCCACCGAGGTAGGAGAAGACCGAAGCGAAGGTCCAGGAGCCGACGAAGAGCCAGCAGACCATGGCGGAGGTCTTCACCGTCAGATAGACCGATTCGCGCAACCGATCCCAGGTGAGCGCGCCGTAGGCGGCGGCCAGAACCAGTCCGCCCAGCGCGCCGATGGCAGCCGCTTCCGACGGCGTTGCCAAGCCAAAGAGGATGGCACCCAGCACCGCAAGGATCAGCACAGCAAGCGGGAAGAAGGAGGTAAGCAGCATGACGAAGAGCCGACCTGCGCTCACCTCGCCCACCTCTTCCTTGCTGGGCTTGGGTGCGAGCTGCGGCTGCATCCAGGCCCGGATCAGCACGTACATCACATAGAGGCTGGCCAGCAGGAAGCCCGGGAAGAGCGCCCCGGCGTAGAGGCGCACGATGGAAACGCCCGATGTCGCCGCATAGACGATCAGCATGATCGAAGGCGGAATAAGGATGCCAAGACAGCCACCGGCGCAGATCACGCCCGCTGCGAAGCTGGTGTTGTAGCGCGCCTTGAGCATGGCCGGGAAGGCCAGCAGGCCCATGAGCGTGACCACAGCGCCAACGATGCCCGTTGCCGTGGCGAAGAGCGCACAGGTGATCAGGGCCGCCACCGCCATGGAACCCGGCAGGTTGCGCGCGGCGATGTTCAAGGTGGAGAAGAGACGCGCGACGATGTTGGCGCGCTCGACGATGTACCCCATGAAGAGGAACAGCGGCACGGCCGTCAGCACGTCGTTTGCCATCACCGAATAGGTTTGATTGACGAAGAGATCAAATATTCGATTGTTCAGGAAGGCTCCGATATAGGCGTCAACCTGATTGAAGAAGCCTGCCCCCTCTTCGACAGCCCTGTCGTAGGCGCGCCACATCCGGGTGCCGTCAAAATAAGCGTAGTAGCCAAAGCCGACCGCCATCCCCATGAGGGTGAAGGCAATCGGGAAACCCAGCATGATGAGGAAGATGAACAACCCCAACATGAACACCGCGACCTGGGGATCGGTCATTGCCCCTGCCTTTCCGGATGCGCTGCACCGGCACCCGTCTGTACGCTCTCCATCTCGGCCGCCGGCTCGGCAGCCACCTCCTTGTTGGCCAGGAGAACAGCTTCCATCTCTTCCACGTCCTCCAGCGCCTGCGGCCATTCACGGGTACGCATTGCCACGATGCAGCGACAAACCTGGGCTAAACCCTGAAGGAGCAGGAGAACACCGGCGGCCACGATGACGGTCTTGAACTGGAAGATCGGAATGTTAGCCGGGCTGAACTGACTGACTTCCATGTAGCGCCAGGAGTTTCCGGCATACTTCCAGCCGGCGAAGATCAGCGCCAGGACGCCGGGGAAGAAGAAGAGAAAATAGAGAATGAGTTCGACCGTGGCCTGCACCTTGACCGGCCAGAGCCGATAGAGGAAGTCCGCGCGGACGTGTGCATTGCGCGATAGCGCATAGGCGCCAGCCATCATGAAGAGCGAGCCATACATCATATAGGTGACGTCGAAGGCCCAGGGCGTCGGTCGCCCCAGCACATAACGCACGAACACCTCGTAGCTGACACCCAGGGTCATCAGCATGATCAGCCAGGCAAAAGCCTTGCCGAACCACATCGAGATCTTGTCGACGAAAAGGATGAAACCCGTCACCCGCCGGCTCCTCGTGTCGGTGTCAGAAAAAGGGGGCGGTGCCCAAGGCGCCGCCCCCTGATCCAGGTCCGGCTTTAGAAGTCGATCTTGCCGGGATAGTAGTGCTGATAGGCCAGCTTGTAGTCCGGCCCGTTCATCAGGCTGTAGAAGACCACCCTCTCACACCACTCACGCTGGCTCTCGACCACCTTCGCGAAGAACTCGTCCTCGCCGGTCAGCTGATCGATCATCTCGTCCCAGGCAGCCAACTGGGCTTCCATGATGGACTGCGGCGTGCGCTGAACGTTGACGCCATCCTCCTCGATCAGACCCTGCAGGTCGGCGGAGTAGAGGTTCATCGCCTTGGAGAGATTGGCCGTGGCAGAAGCTTCGACGCCATACTCCAGGATGGCCCGCAGCTCGTCCGGAAGCTCCTCGAACATGTCGCGGTTGAAGATGAACTCGAAGGTCTCGTTTGCCTGGTGGTAGGAGCCAAGCATGTAGTTCTTGGCCACGTCCTGCGCACCGAAACGACGGTCAGAGGTCGGGTTGTTGAACTCGAAGGCATCCAGGACACCGCGCTCCATGGCAGGAACGATTTCGCCGCCCGGAAGCTGGGTGACGGCGGAGCCCATGGCCTGGAAAAGGTCGGCGGCCAAGCCGACGGTGCGGTACTTCAAGCCTTCCAGCTGATCGGCAGACTCGATCGGCTCCTTGAACCAACCCAGCGGCTGCGCCGGCATCGGCATGCCGAAGCGGCCGACGATGTTGAGGCCCAGGATGTCCTGGACCAGCTCGTCATAGAGGTCCTGACCACCGCCGTGGTGGACCCAGGCCAGCATCTGGATCGGATCGCCACCGAAAACGGGGCCGGTGCCGAAGAGCGAGGCGGCCTTGTTCTTTCCGTACCAGTAGGCAGCCACGGTATGGGCAATGTCGATGACGCCGTCACTGCAGGCGTCCTGCACCTGGAAGGCGCCGACAATGGCGCCGGCCGGGGTGAGGTCGATCTGCAGACGGCCACCGGCCATGGCTTCCACGCGGGACACATAGTCGGCAGCCATTTCGTGGAAGACGTCGCTCGAGGACCAGGACGACTGCATACGCAGGGTCATGGTTTCCGCGCGAGATACCTGGGGCATCGCCAAGGATGCGGCGCCGACACCCGCGGTGATCGCGCCCCCCTTGAGCAGTTTGCGACGAGACAATTTGCTGGACGTAGCATCAGACATGCCGTGCCTCCTGTTGCGTTTCCGTGCGTTTCTCTTTTTGCGACCTGCGCCGCACGCGAGCAGGCCGCAGGACTTCCGTTGTGCTCTGTCCCACAACCGTCGGAAAGTGCACAGCGAAACTGTTGTTACCCATATGGCATAATTTTGATGATCGGGGCTAGGGTAAAATGCAGGCTAGAGCGCCTCATTGGCGGCCGCACGAGGAAAAGCCACAACAACCCTTGCTTTTCATCCGCCCGTCAGGCTCGCGGGCGATCCAACTCGGGATAGTGCCGGAAGATCCCAGATTCGTTGAAGGCGATACGCCGATCCGACTCGAGATAGCGCCGCAGCCGGGGCAGTGCCGCAATGTGCGCATGCAAGGCTACAATCCGCGGAAACCTGGGCTCCAAATGGCGCATTGCCTGCGGGAAGGCGTAGCGAAGACCGGCCAGGACCTGGAACAACGAAAGGTCGGCATAGCTCCACCGCGAGCCGCAGAGAAAGCCCGAGTCGCCCGCACGCTCGAGCACCCGCTCGAAGTAGCCCAGGTAGCGTGGCGCCCGCTCAGCGAGAAAACCGGCAGTGCGCCGACGCGCTTCGGCCTGCTGCTCTTCATAGTAGAGCCCGCTGCCTATGGGATGATGCGTATCGTGGATTTCCTGCAGGAAGTCGGCCAGGGTCAGCTGGAGTTGCTGGGCGCGAAGGAATCCGGTCTCGTCGCTCGGCGCCAGGCCGTGTTGTCGGCCCAGATAGCAGAGGATGGTCGCTGTCTGGGCGATCACCAGGTCGCCCTGCTTCAGGAAGGGCGGCGCAAAGGGCAAGGTCCCCCGCTCGCTCTCTCGCATCAGAGCCAGGAGCCGCGCCGTGCCACCAGGCTCCCGCGCAACATCCCGGTAGGGCAGGTCCGCCGCCTCCAGCGCGAGGCGAACGAATTCGCCCCGCCCTTGGATCTCCGGCCAATAGTAGAGCTCGTACATCGCGACCCCTCCTTTCCCGCTGCTTGTCTTCGTGGCGGAAAAGCCAGGCGCGACTCCGCGCCCTGCTATTCCTTGACGGGATGCTGCGCCATCAGTTCCAGAGCCTTGACCATGGCGGAATGATCCCAGTCAAAGCCGCCCTGGGCGACGCAGGCGCTGAACAAAGCTTGGGCGGTGCCAGTGTTGGGCAGCGCCACGCCGAGCTCGCGCGCCGACTGCAGCGCCAGATTGAGATCCTTCTGGTGCAGACCGATGCGGAAACCCGGATCGAAGGTGCGCTTGATCATGCGCTCGCCGTGGATTTCCAGGATCTTTGACCCGGCAAAGCCGCCCATCAGCGCCTCGCGCACCTTGGCGGGATCGGCCCCGGCCTTGGAGGCGAAGACCAGCGCCTCGCCCACCGCCTCGATGGTGAGCGCAACGACGATTTGGTTGGCGACCTTGCAGGTCTGTCCGGCACCATTCTCCTCGCCCACCAGGGTGATGTTCTTGCCCATGGCTTCCAGCAGGGGCAGTACCCGATCGAAGGTCTTGCGTGCGCCGCCGCACATGATGGTCAGAGCCGCATTCTTGGCGCCGACTTCACCGCCGGAGACCGGCGCGTCGATGTATTCGCCGCCCTGATCGAGAATGCGCTTCGCGAAAGCCTGGGTCGCAGTGGGCGAGATGGAACTCATATCGAGCAACACCGCACCGGCCTGCAAACCTGCCGCGACTCCCTCATCTGCGAAAAGCACAGCTTCGACGTCCGGGGTGTCCGGCAGCATCAGGATCACGACCTCGGACTTCTCGGCAACTTCCTTTGCACTGCTGCAGGCGGTGGCGCCGCCGCTCACCAACTCCTCGGGCAGCGGCGAGCGGTGCTGCAGCAGGAAAAGCTCGTGCCCTGCCGCCTGCAGATGCCCCGCCATGGGACGACCCATGATGCCCGTTCCGATGAAACCGATGCGCATTGCTTTTTCCTCCCGTGCTAAGTGTCGTTCTGCCCTTGCGGGTTCCCGACAGTCCTAGCCTTTCGGACCGCCCAGGCCAAGCTTTGCCCGGCGCTGATAGAGGCCGCCTGCGCAAAGAGTTCTTGAAATGACGCTGACCGCGCCGAGATTGAGCAACGTGCCCCCGGGGGCGGGCGTACGACAGATTAGGGACAATTCATTGCTGGTATACATACTGCTAGCCGTCGGTCTGGTGCTGCTTTGCGCCGGCGGTGAATTTCTGGTGCGCGGCGCTGTTGGGGCAGCACGGCGACTCGGCGTTTCCCCTCTGCTGATCGGCATCACGCTGGTGGGTTTCGGCACCTCAATGCCGGAACTGGTGGCCTCCGTTAAGGCCGCGCTCGCCGATGCACCGGGAATTGCCATTGGCAACGTGGTTGGCTCCAACATCGCGAACGTGCTGCTGATCATCGGCACCACGGCATTAATCGCACCAATATACGTCATGCGCGGGCCCTTCCCACGCGACGCCACAGTGATGATGGCGGCGGCCCTGCTGGTGGGCGCCGTGGTGCTCACCGACTTCATGGCCCGCTGGGCCGGCCTGCTCTTCCTTGCCGCGCTCAGCGTCTACCTCATCTACTGCTACGTTTCCGAGCGGCGGAACACCAAAGAAGGCGCGCAGCACGTTGCGGAAGCCGAAGAGATCGAGGCGGTGGAAGGACCCTTATGGAAGGCGCTGCTGGTTACGGCCATCGGTCTGGCGGGTGTGATCGCCGGCGCCCGTCTATTGGTTGATTCCGCTATTGAACTCGCAACACTGCTCGGCATATCGGAAACGGTGATCGGCGTGTCGGTCGTGGCCGTCGGCACCTCCCTGCCGGAATTGGCCGCTTCGATCACGGCCGCCTTGCGCCGACACGCCGACGTGGCCTTCGGCAACATCGTCGGCTCCAACATTTTCAACCTCCTCTTCATCCTGGGAGTCACCGCCACCATCAAGCCCATACCGGTGCCCGACGAGATCATCCGACTGGATTACTGGGTGATGCTGGGCGCCATGGCTCTGCTGGTGGTGGTGTCCGCCACCGGCTGGAAGATTGTGCGGCGGGAGGCAATGCTGTTCCTGCTGCTCTACGCTGGCTACATGACGCTGGTCTTTTCGCCAGCGGCCCAATCTCTGATCGGTCTGCAGTGATACCCACCGACAGGATCGGGGCTGGAAGACGCCCGGCACAAGGCATAGGTTCACAAGCATGAGCGCGTTCATGATCGTCCTCATGGTGATCGCGATGCTGATCACCCTGGGAGTCCTCTTCGCCGGCCTGTTTTCCATGGCCCGGGGCGGAGAGTTCAACAAGAAGTACGGCAACAAGCTGATGCGCTACCGCATCCTGGCGCAGGGGGCAGCGCTGCTGCTCTTCGCCATCGCGATGCTGTCTGCCGGCAAGTAATCACAGGCGAGCAGGAAACGCTATGGTTCAACTGACGCGCATCTACACCCGCGGCGGTGACAAGGGTAAGACCTCGCTCAGCGACGGCCGCCGCGTGGTCAAGCATGACCTGCGCGTGGCCGCCTACGGCACTGTGGACGAAGCCAACGCCGTGATCGGTCTGGCGCGCCAGCACACCGAGGGCGAGGTGGACGCGCTATTGAGCCGCATCCAGAACGACCTTTTCGATCTGGGCGCGGACCTGGCGACCCCCGAGAGCGAAGCCCCGAAGTATCCGCCACTGCGCATCGTCGCCGCGCAGGTCGACGCCCTGGAGCAGGCGATCGACCACTACAACGGCGCGCTGGAGCCCCTGAAGTCCTTCATCCTGCCCGGTGGTACGGCCGCCTCGGCCTGGCTGCATTTCGCCCGTACCGTGGTGCGCCGCGCCGAGCGCGAGATGACAGCGCTGGCCGAGACAGAAAGCGTCAACGCCGATGCCATTCGCTACGCCAACCGCCTGTCCGATCTGCTCTTCGTGCTGGCCCGCGCGCTGAACGACAACGGCAAGGCCGACGTGCTCTGGGTACCGGGACAAAATCGCGGCTGAGACGAGGGCGAGAAACGCGCTTCAGCGGCGGGGAGTCGCAATTGACAGGGTCCAGAGGTCTACTTATCGTGCGCGCGCTCGCTTGCCGGAACGGCGGCCGGCTTTCGGGTGTCAACCCCAGCATCACTGCGACCCGGAGTGACTGAGTCGTGGAGTAGCGGGGTTCGGGGGTAGCGGGGATTGCCCTCGAGCGTGCGTGTTTTCCGTTCCGGCGAAACTCATCAAGAAGGTAGCAGGCAGCCCATGAAGGTACTGGTCGCCATCAAACGCGTGATCGACGCCTATGTGAAGGTGCGCGTGAAATCCGACGGCTCGGGCGTGGAGACGCAGAACGTCAAGATGTCGATGAACCCGTTCTGCGAGATCGCCGTCGAGGAAGCGGTGCGCATGAAGGAAGCCGGCATCGCCAGCGAGGTGGTGGTGGTATCCTGCGGCCAGCAGAACAGCCAGGAAACAATCCGCACCGCGCTCGCCATGGGCGCCGATCGCGGCATCCTGGTGCAGAGCGATGCAGAACTGCAGCCGCTCGCCATCGCCAAGCTGCTCAAGGGCGTGGTTGAGAAGGAGCAGCCGGAGCTGGTCCTCATGGGCAAGCAGGCCGTCGATAACGATTTCAACCAGACCGGCCAGATGCTCTCGGCGCTGCTCGACTGGTCGCAGGCCACTTTCGCCTCCAAGATTGAAAAGAGCGACGGCAAGCTGACCGTCACGCGTGAAATCGACGGCGGGCTGGAGACCATCGAGGTCGCGTTGCCGGCCGTGGTGACCGCCGACCTGCGCCTGAACGAGCCGCGCTACGCTTCTCTGCCCAATATCATGAAGGCGAAGAAAAAGCCGATCGACACCATGAGCGCCGAGGACCTGGGCGTCGATCCCAGCCCGCGACTCAGCGTGGTCAAGGTGAGCGAGCCGCCGGCGCGTCAGGGCGGCGCTAAGGTGGGATCGGTTGCCGAGCTCGTGGAAAAGCTGAAGAACGAAGCGAAGGTCATCTGACGATGAGCATTCTGGTCATTGCCGAGCACGACGGTGGCGCACTCAAGCCTGCGACGCTGAACGCGGTCACTGCTGCCAAGGAAATCGCCGGCCACAGCGACGGCGAACTGCACATGCTGGTTGCCGGTGAAGGCGTCGACGCCGCCGCCGAGGCCGCTGCCAAGGTCGAGGGCGTCACCAAGGTCCTGAAGGCCGACGATGGCGCCTATGCGCACCTGCTGGCGGAGAATGTCGCTCCGCTCCTGGTCAAACTGGCCGAGAGCTACGACTATCTGGTCGCGCCGTCGGGCACATTCTCCAAGAACGTGATGCCGCGGGTTGGCGCGCTGCTCGACCTGCAGCCCCTTACCGACGTTGTCGCGGTGGAAAGCGCGGATAGCTTCGTGCGCCCGATCTATGCCGGCAACGCGCTGGCCACGGTGAAGATGGGCGATGCCCGCAAGCTGATCACCGTGCGCGCCACCGCTTTCGACGCAGCAGCGCCGGAAGGTGGCTCCGCCGCCATCGAGGCCGTGGAAAGCACCGGGGACAGCGGCAAGTCGAGCTACGTCGGCTCCGAGCTCACCCAATCCGAGCGCCCGGAATTGACCAGCGCCCGGGTCGTGATCTCCGGCGGCCGCGGCATGCAGAATGGCGAGAACTTCGCCATGCTGGAAAAGATTGCCGACAAGTTGGGTGCCGCCGTCGGTGCCAGCCGTGCGGCGGTCGATGCCGGCTATGTGCCGAACGACTATCAAGTGGGGCAGACCGGCAAGGTGGTGGCGCCCGAGCTTTACATTGCGGTCGGCATTTCCGGTGCGATCCAGCATCTCGCCGGCATGAAGGACAGCAAGGTGATCGTCGCCATCAACAAGGACGAGGAAGCGCCCATCTTCCAGGTCGCCGACTACGGCCTTGTGGCCGATCTCTTCCAGGCGGTCCCGGAACTGGAGCAGGAACTGGACAAGGCGCTGTAGGCGACGGGCCCGCCCCTCGCCTGACAGGCCCAACGCGGAGTGAGTTTCATGGCCGAGCAGGTCTCGACGCTGCAGGACTTCAAGACCATCGGGGTGATCGGCGCCGGCCAGATGGGCAGCGGCATCGCCCAGGTCTGTGCATTGGCCGGCTACGATGTGCGGCTGCAGGACATCGGTGAAGAGCCGCTCAAGCGAGGGGTCGAGGCGGTCACCCGCAACCTCGATCGCCAGGTCCGCAAGGAGCGCCTCAGCGAAGCGGACAGCAAAGCCGCGCTGGGCCGCATCTCAACTGATGTCTCCATGGATTTCCTCAATAACTGCGACCTCGTAATCGAGGCCGCCACCGAGAACGAGGAAATCAAGCGGGCCATCTTTCAGCAGCTCTGTCAGGGGCTGCAGCCGGAGGCGGTGATCTGTACCAACACCTCCTCCATTTCGGTCACGCGCCTCGCCTCGGGCACGGACCGGCCCGAGCGCTTCATGGGCATGCACTTCATGAACCCCGTGCCGGTCATGCAGCTCGTGGAGCTGATCCGCGGCATCGCGACCAACGAGGAAACCTTCAGCCGCATCCGGCAGCTCACCGTCACGCTGGGCAAGACCCCGGTCGCGGCCGAAGACTTCCCCGCCTTCATCGTCAACCGCATCCTGCTGCCGATGATCAACGAGGCGGTCTACACCCTCTATGAGGGCGTGGGTTCGGTGGAAGCCATCGACACGGCAATGAAGCTGGGGGCCAACCACCCTATGGGGCCGCTGGAACTGGCCGACTTCATTGGCCTCGATACCTGCCTTGCGGTGATGTACGTGCTCTACGAGGGCCTTGCCGACAGCAAGTACCGGCCCTGCCCGCTGCTGGTGAAGTACGTCGAGGCCGGCTGGGTCGGTCGTAAGGCTGGGCGCGGCTTCTACGACTACAGCACCGACACCCCAGTCCCCACCCGCTGAGCGGCCTCGAGCCGGCACACGGGGGCGGAGCCGATCAGTCGCCTGTGCGCGTGCCGGCCTGCATCACGATCACTCCTCGCCCTGCCCCACCTGAACGGAAAGCGCCGTTTCTTCTTCCACCGGCACGCCCGGACGGTCGGTCGAGGTGCGGATCGTCTGCACGGTCAGCACCGTGGAGACATGGGGCGAGCCGGTCAGGCGGCGCGTCAGTTCGTTCTCGTGGGAAGTGTTGCGGGCCACCAGCTTGAGCAGGAAGTCGTGCGGTCCGCGCGCCATGTGGCACTCGCGCACCTCGGGCCAGGCCGCGACCATCGCCTCAAAGCCTTCCAGAACACTCTCGCTTTGGCTGTCCAGACCCACCAGTGCGAAGAACAGCACCTCATATCCGAGCAACTCGGCATCGAGATCGGCGTGATAGCCCCTGATGAAGCCCGCTTCCTCCAAGGCGCGCACCCGGCGCAGACAGGGCGGCGCGGATATGCCCACGCGGCTCGCCAGTTCGACATTGGTCATCCGGCCTTCCGCCTGCAGATCCTTGAGAATACGCAGATCAATCCGATCGAGCTTGACGCGCGGCATTGGGGACTCCCTGTTTCTGGGCTTGCTTCGCTGTCCCGCAGGGGCTGTGAGAGTAGCGGGCAAAATGACAGCTGGTGACATCTGGCTCCGGCACCCGTCAAACTCGGATCCGGCGACTCACGATTCGCGCACGAATATTGCGCAAATCCCCCTTGTGAATCAAGCAGCGTGCGTCTGCTCGATTGTCGACAATGTTTTTTTCTCGGCACCCGTTGACGGCGAGGATTGGGTCAGCAATCATTGATTGCGGCAATGATAACCCGTGCCGACAACGCCCTCGGCATTAGAATCCACCGCAGTCCGGGGGACAAGGGCGCAGATATTAGGGGACTACGGGACATGTTTCACCCGACGGACGTGCACATCGGGCGGCGAATTCGTGAGCGCCGAGTCGAACTTGGCATGAGCCAAAGCGCGTTGGCCGAACAACTCGGCATCACCTTCCAGCAGGTCCAGAAGTATGAGCGCGGCGGCAACCGCGTGAGCGGCAGCCGGCTGTGGGACATCAGCCGCGTGCTGGGCGTCAACGTCAGTCACTTCTTCGAGGGTCTGCAGGAGCAGCCCAATGCGGCGGCGCAGGAAGACAGCATGCCGCTCACCCGTCAAAGTCTGGAGGTCGCCCGAGCGATCAACTCCATACCCGAGGGCGAAGTGAAGTCCCAGATCGTGAAACTGGTAAAGACCTTCGCCAAGTCGGCCTGACCAGCAGACAGGATCGGCCGGGGCCAAGGGGGTTCCGGCCGGCCCCCACTCAGCCTAAGCACGCTGGCCCACGCGCGTGCTTGCGAGGACAGGCCAGGCTTCTTACTGTCCAGCCAGCCGGCATGGTGGCCGGCTAGACTGGAGCCATGCCTCTACTCGGGTCGCTGAGCGACTCCGATCTGAGACGAGCGGCTCTAAAGCAGTGGAGCGGTTATGCCCGACACACGTCATTCGCGCGTTCTGATTCTGGGCTCGGGGCCGGCCGGCTACACAGCGGCCATCTATGCGGCCCGGGCAAATCTCAAGCCGATGCTAATCCAGGGCCTGCAACCCGGAGGGCAGCTCTCCATCACGACCGATGTCGAGAACTACCCCGGCTTTGCTGACCCCATCCAGGGCCCCTGGCTCATGGAGCAGATGGGCGCCCAGGCGGCGAACGTCGGCACCGAGATCATCACCGACACCATCGTCGAGGTGAACCTGAAGCAACAGCCCTTCCTGGCCGTGGGCGACAGTGGCACGCGCTACACCGGGGACAGCTTCATTATCTGCACCGGTGCCCAGGCCCGCTGGCTGGGGGTTCCGGGAGAGGAGCGTCTGCGCGGCTTTGGCGTCTCCGCCTGCGCCACCTGCGACGGCTTCTTCTATCGCGGCAAGCAGGTGGCGGTCATCGGCGGCGGCAACACCGCGGCCGAAGAGGCACTCTTCCTCACCAACTTCGCCGAAAAGGTTCATCTCGTGCACCGGCGCGACAGCCTGCGGGCCGAGAAGATCCTGCAGGACCGTCTCTTCGCCAACCCGAAGATCGAGTTCATCTGGAACTCTGTGGTCGAGGAAGTGCTCGGTGACGAAGGTCAGGGCGGGCTGCCGCCGGGCGTCACCGGCGTGCGTCTGAGGAGCAGCAAGGACGGTGAGCAGCGGGATCTGGCCGTGGACGGCGTTTTCGTCGCCATTGGCCACGATCCGGCCACGCAGCTCTTCAGGGAGCAGCTTCGCACCGACGCCAACGGCTACATCCTCACCGCGCCCGATTCCACCGCCACCGACATCCCCGGGGTTTATGCGGCTGGCGACGTGAAGGACCATGTCTACCGCCAGGCCGTGACCGCTGCCGGGATGGGCTGCATGGCCGCCCTGGAGGCCGAGCGCTGGCTCGCGACTCAGGATCTGGTCGAACAGGCTGCGGAATAGCGAGCGGCGCGGGTGGACAACGCGCTGCAGCCTGCGCCACGGCTCAGAAGTCGACGCAGATGCCCTTGCGTTCCCAGTCGCCGTAACGGGTCGGCTCCGGCCCCTCGGGGCCACCGATCTCCTTGCTTTCAGGCTTGGGGTTGGCAGCTTGCTCGGCACGAGCGCGTGCAGCAGCATCGACGGACTCACCGCCCGGACGCGCCCCGCTGCGCAGAGGCGCTGCCGGGCTTTTTGGAGTGTGGCTCTTGAACTCGCGCATGGGCGGAATATAGCCCGGCGGGCACCGGCTGCCAAGGCTTGAACAGGCGGTGGCGCGCCTTACTTATCTCTCGCTATGAGTTACGCAAAAACAGCTCTTCTCCTCGCCGGCATGACCGGCCTTTTTCTCGCGGTCGGCTACCTCCTGGCGGGGGGAAGCGGCATGCTCATTGCGCTGGTCATCGCCATGGGCATGAACTTCTTTGCCTACTGGAAGAGCGATTCCATGGTGCTCCGCATGTACGGCGCCAGACAGGTGGACCGGAGCAGCGCGCCCGAGCTCTACGGCATTGTCGAGCGCCTGGCGGAGAATGCCGGGCTACCCATGCCCAAGGTTTTTGTCATCGAGAATGAGCAGCCCAACGCCTTTGCCACGGGGCGCAACCCGGCCAATGCGGCTGTGGCCGCGACGACAGGCCTGCTCCGACGCCTGAGTTGGGAAGAGGTGGCCGGTGTCATGGCCCATGAACTGGCGCACGTCAAAAGCCGCGACACGCTGATCATGACCATCACCGCGACATTGGCCGGCGCAATCTCCATGCTGGCCAACTTCGCGCTGTTCTTCGGCGGCAACCGCAACAACCCGCTGGGCATCGTCGGCGTGATCCTGATGATGGTGCTGGCTCCAATGGCCGCGATGGTGGTGCAGATGGCGATCTCGCGCACCGGCGAGTACCGCGCCGACGCTGAAGGCGCACGCATCTGCGGCCAGCCGCTGTGGCTTGCCTCGGCCTTGGAGAAAATTGAGCAGGCGGCTCAGCGCATTGACAATGGCGCCGCCGAACGCAATCCGGCGACGGCCCATCTCTTCATCATCAATCCGCTGCACGCCCATAAGGTGGACAGTCTCTTCTCGACTCATCCGCGCACCGCCAACCGCGTTGCCCGTCTGCGGGAGATGGCCGGCGCCACAACCACCGCTGCACGAGGGCCCTGGGGATAGGGGGATCAGCCATGCCGGCAGAGCCAGGATTGAACGCACGCACCAAAAGTCCGGGACCTCTGAGCGGACAGCAAAGCCGCCGACGCACCCTGGCGCTGCTGGGCGCTGCGCTCAGCCTGCCGCTGCTTGCGCCAACGGCCGAAGCCTTCGATCTCGACCGCGAGCGCGGGGTGCTCACTGTTGCGCCACAGCTCTCCCGGGTCACGCCGGCCGTGGTCAACATTTCCGTGCGCCAGCAGGTGCCCGTGCACCAGAACCCGCTGCTACAGGATCCCTTTTTCCGCCGCTTCTTCGGCTTGCCGGAATGGCAGGCACCGCAGCAGCGCCAAGCGCTCTCCGCCGGCTCGGGCGTGATCGTCGATGCCGGGCGCGGCCTTGTCATGACCAACACCCACGTTATCGAGCACGCAGACCAGATCATCGTCTCGCTGGTGGATGGCCGCCAGGAGCCGGCCGAGGTCGTCGGTGTGGACTCCGCCACCGACATCGCCCTGTTGCGTATCCGCGGCGACAACCTCCAGGCCGCGCCCATGGGCGACTCCGATCGCCTGGAGGTGGGTGACCTGGTCTTTGCCATCGGCAATCCCTTCGGCCTGGGACAGACCGTGACCAGCGGTATCATCTCCGCTTTGGGCCGCACCGGCATCAACCGCGGCGGCTACGAGGACTTCATCCAGACCGACGCCTCGATCAACCCCGGCAATTCCGGCGGCGCGCTGGTCAACTCCCGCGGCGAACTCATCGGCATAAACACGGCGATCCTCAGCCGCTCCGGCGGCAACATCGGCATCGGCTTTGCCGTGCCGAGCAATCTGGCGCGCGGGGTCATGGAGCAGCTCATGGCCCATGGACGGGTCGAGCGCGGCCGCATCGGCGTGTCGATCCAGGATCTCACCCCCGATCTGGCCCAGGCCTTCGAGCTTCCCGGTGTCGACGGCGCCCTGGTCACCGCAGTGGAGACTGGCTCTCCTGCCGCCCAGGCCGGGCTGCAGCGTGGCGATCTCATTATCGCGGTTGAGGGTGAAGCAGTGCGCAATTCCACCGCGCTGCGCAATCGCATCGGCCTTGTGCGAGTCGGTGAGCGGGTGCGCATAACCATTCTGCGTGACGGACGACAGCATCAGCTCCAGCTGCGCGTCGCGGCTCT
Source organism: Aquibaculum arenosum (assembly GCF_029222965.1). GTDB lineage: Bacteria > Pseudomonadota > Alphaproteobacteria > Kiloniellales > DSM-21159 > Aquibaculum > Aquibaculum arenosum. The sequence continues at coordinate 118,708 of NZ_JARHUD010000003.1, forward strand.
GTGACACGAGGGCCGACCATGGCCCGCCCCGGCTTTCCTTCCTCCGGCCTCAACGAGGCCATACGCCGCCGGCACAAGCGGCGCAATCTCCTGCAATCCTTGATTCTGCTCCTGGCCATGGCCGGACTGCTGGGCGTATGCGCGCTGCTGCTTTTTGGCCCGGCGGCCAGCCTCTGGGCGGCGCTGGGCTGGCTGCTCGGCATAGCCATCGCCCCACGGATCGAGCCGGGCGCAGCGCTGGCGCTTTACGGCGCCCGCCCCCTGCCCCGCCAGGCCTTTCCCAACGGCTACGACATCCTCGAGCGCCTGGCAGCCCAGGCCGGCTTGCAGCAGCTGCCGCCGCTCTATCATCTGCCCAGTCCGCAGCTCAATGCCTTCACCGTCGGACGCCGGGGAGAGGCGGCCATCGCCGTGACCGACGGGCTACTGCGCCAACTCAATGCCCGCGAGTTCGCCGCCGTGATGGCCCACGAGATCGGTCATCTGATAAACAACGATCTCTGGGTGATGAATCTCGCCGACAGCCTGTCCCGCCTCACCCGGGTGCTGGGCTTTGTCGGCCTGCTGCTGCTCTTCCTCGGATTGCCGCTCGTGCTCACCGGAGAGGCCGAACCGGGCTGGCTGCTTGGGGCCGGTCTGCTGGCGCTCGCGCCGACGCTGGCCGCCCTGCTGCAACTGGCGCTCTCGCGCACCCGCGAATTCGATGCCGACCTGGAAGCCGTAGCGCTGACCGGAGACCCCGCCGGCCTGGCCTCGGCCCTGACCAAGCTGGAGCGGCGCCAGCGCGGCCTCTGGGCGCTGGTGACCGGCCAGGGGAAGACGCAGATCCCGTCACTGCTGCGCAGCCATCCGGGCACCTCCGAGCGCATTGAACGCCTGCGCAGCCTCCAAGGCGACCAGGAGCGCATTGCCCTCTGGGGTGATCAACTTGATCGTCCGGACCGACCGTCGCGGCGACGCCCGTGGGATCGAAGATGAGGTATAGTACGCTTCATTGGGGCGCCAAAAGCAATCGGCCCGCCTCCGAGGAAGCGGGCCGATCTTGAAACCGGGGTACCTGCGTCATCCGCCCGCATGCACTGCGGGCGGATTGGCATGGGAGACTCAGGCACCTATGTCGCTGTCCTCGACCCAGCGGAAATCGGAGTTTTCCGCCACGCCCGGAGCAGCCTCAAATCGCGTGGGCTGCGACTGCGCGCTGTTCGGGTTGAAGGACTCGAGGCTGGCATTGCCGCTACCAACGGGCGCGTTGCGGTGGATAACCACGCCGTCGTGCGCGGACTGGAAAGCTGTGGGCTGATTGGCCTGCGCCTCGGTGGCGTGGCCGACGTAGCTGTTGAGGCTCGCGTTCTGCTGGCCCATGTCCGCCATGGCCGGGGTCGCCGCCACAATTGCCAGAACCGCTGCTGATGCCAATACCGTCTTCATCATGGTGATCTCCTTAAGGGTTGAGACTTGGAAGGAAAGATCCTCCAAGCGCCTGACCAAGAGATCGTTATTCCCTTCCGAATAGGTAAGGGCCGCATTCAGCAGCGGACTGTTTCCGAAAACAGAACAATCAGCCCCTTGAATCCTCACGCAGCACCTGGACGCCGGGGAGCGTCTTGCCTTCCAGCCATTCCAGGAAGGCGCCGCCGGCTGAAGAGACATAGCTGAAGGCATCCAGCACGCCCGCATGGCTCAGCGCGGCCACGGTGTCCCCGCCGCCGGCCACCGACAGCAGCGTGCCGGCGCGCGTCAAATCAGCCGCGGCCTGGGCCACCTGGTTGGTGCCGGCATCGAAGGGCTGAATTTCGAAGGCACCCAGGGGACCGTTCCACACCAGCGTCTTGCACTCCGCCAGTCGCAGCGCGATGTGCTCGGCGGTGCGCGGACCGATGTCCAGGATCATGCGCTCGGCCGGCACCTGCTTCACCGTCACCACGTCATAGGCGGCATTGGGCTTGAACTCGGCCGCGACGACCGCGTCGGTCGGCAGCACGATGTCGCAGTCAGCGGCCTTGGCCTTGCGCACGATCTCCTCGACCGTGGGCGCCATCTCCTTCTCACAGAGGGAAGCGCCCACATCGACGCCAAGAGCGTGCAGGAAGGTGTTGGCCATGCCCCCACCGATCACCAGGAGCTGCACCTTTTCCACCAGGTTGCCCAGCAGCTCCAGCTTGGTGGAAACCTTGGCGCCGCCGACGATAGCCGCCACGGGCCGCTCGGGCTGCTCCAGCGCCTTCTGGAGCGCCTCCAGCTCCTCCTGCATCAGCAAACCGGCCACGGCCGGCAGCTTGTGCGCAATGCCCTCCACTGACGCGTGGGCGCGATGGGCGGCGGAGAAGGCATCGCTGACGAAAAGGTCGCCCAGCGCCGCCAGCTTGCCGGCAAACTCAGGGTTGTTCTTCTCCTCGCCCTTGTGGAAGCGGAGGTTCTCCAGCAGCAGCACACCGCCCTCGGGCAGCGCGGCCAGGGCCTGTTCGGCCGGGGCGCCGATGCAATCCTCGGCAAAGCGTACGGGCACGTCCGGGCCCAGGGCGGCCTGAAGCTCAGGCACCAGCGGCGCCAGCGACATGTCCTCGCGGCGCTCGCCCTTGGGCCGGCCGAAGTGGCTCAGGAGTACGACCTTTGCACCGGCGTCCCGCAGGCGGCGGATCGTGGGCAGGGCGCGTGTGATGCGGGTCGCGTCGGTCACCCGCCCCGCTTCCATGGGCACGTTGAAATCCACCCGTACCAGGGCGGTGCGTCCCGCAAGCGTGACGTCATCAAGGGTTCGGAAGGCTGTCATGGGACGCTCCGGCAAAAAGGAGGACGTTGAACGAACGACTCCCGGTCGCATGGCCGGGCGTCAGGCTGCGAGCGCACCGTCGCGGCTGAGACGGCGGTGGCGCCGGCGCATTGTGCCATAGGCGACCTTGGCCATGAGCTGGGCCACGCGTCCCTGGGCACTGAGTCCGGCGGCCTTGCAAATCATGGCAGAGGCCCGCTGCACGCGCATGGGCTTATAGTAGCCATAGGCGCGCACCATGTAGGCACTGCTCCAGCGCTTGCGGTCATAGGGCTCGTCGGCCGGCGCGTTGGCGGCGTAGTAGGCATAGGCGAGCTCGTCGTCCTCGGTCTCCTGCATGCGGCCCACCGCGATCAGGAAACGCCGGAGGCGGCTGATGTTCTCATGCTCGAGATAGCGGCGCAGGTGCGTGTAGAAGAGCTTGTAGTGGCGCAGTTCGTCGGCCGCGATGCGCTGACAGATCTCCTTGAAGACCGGCTCCTCGGTCGAGTCGGCCAGAGATCCGTAGTAGGAGGAGGTGCCCACCTCGACGATGCAACGCGCCACCAACTCGCCGCTGCGCGAGCCGCGCACGGAAGTGGTGGAATCGACCGGAATACGGAAGCCGGCGCGGAAGCGTTCCATGGCGCCGTCGAAATCGAAGTCGGGATCGGCCATGCGGGCCCAGCGGCCCAGCGCTTCGCCATGTTGCACCTCTTCCCCGGCCCAGCGTCGGGCTTCAGCCTTGAAGGTCTCATCGTCGGGAAAGACGTTGCAGAGATAATCGGCGTAGTCGCCGGAATTGAACTCGACCAGCGCTGCTGCCTTGGCGATTTTCAGAAGCTCAGGATCGACCCGCGTGCGATCAAAGCGATCCCAGGCGATGTCGTCGAGCGACCAGTGCTTGTCGGACATGTCTCACCCTCGGCCCCCTGATGTTCACCGGTTCTTCGCTTTGGAATCCGGCGCTTGCCATGTAAGTGCGATGGCTAACGGCCGCAAGAGAGAGCATTTTCGCTCCGCACGCAACCCTCAAGCTCGCGTGGGCAGCCCAAAAAAACGAGGGCAGGACCGGTGTCGCACCGGCCCATCCGCCTCACACTCAGTTGGCGCGGCTCAAAGCGTCGAGCTTGGCTTCCAGGACGTTCACGCGCTTCGCCGCAACAGCCTTATCATGCTCGCTCTTCGCGTCCGCCACATCCTCGCGGGCATTCTTCAATGCTTGCTCGGTCGCAGCACGATCGATCTCTTCCAGCGGCTCCGCCTCCACAGCCAGAACGGTACAACGCTCTGGTGTGACTTCAGCGAATCCGCCGGAAACGAATAGGCGCTGGCTGACCGCCCGGCGCTCTTCGTAGACCGAAATGACACCGGGCCGCACCGTGGAAATCATCGGCGCATGGCGGGGCAGCACGCCGAAATCGCCATCGCCGCCCGGCACCACGACCATGTCCACTGCCTGCGACAGCAGCAGCTTCTCCGGCGAGACGAGTTCGAACTCGACCTTCTGCTCAGCCATGTCAGCCTATCCTCGTTCTTGCCAAAGACCCGTCGACTATGCCGCTTCGGCGGCCATCTTGCGGGCCTTCTCGACGGCGTCGTCGATGGTGCCGACCATGTAGAAGGCCGCTTCCGGCAGGTGGTCGTACTCGCCTTCCACCAAGCCCTTGAAGCCGCGAATGGTCTCTTCGAGCGGCACCTGCACACCCGGCGTGCCGGTGAAGACCTGTGCCACGTCGAAAGGCTGCGAGAAGAAGCGCTGGATCTTGCGGGCCCGGGCCACGGTCAGCTTGTCCTCTTCGGACAGCTCGTCCATGCCCAGAATGGCGATGATGTCCTGAAGCTGCTTGTACTGCTGCAGCGTCTCCTGGACCCGGCGCGCCACGTTGTAGTGCTCCTCGCCCACCACATCCGGCTCAAGGATGCGGCTGGTGGAGTCGAGCGGATCGACGGCCGGGTAGATGCCCAGCTCGGCAATCTGACGACTCAGCACCGTGGTCGCGTCCAAGTGCGAAAAGGAGGTGGCCGGAGCCGGGTCGGTCAAGTCGTCGGCCGGCACGTAAATGGCCTGCACCGAGGTGATCGAGCCCTTCTTGGTGGTGGTGATCCGCTCCTGCAGCTGCCCCATGTCGGTGGCCAGCGTCGGCTGATAGCCCACCGCCGAGGGAATGCGTCCCAAGAGGGCGGACACTTCCGAACCCGCCTGCGTAAAGCGGAAGATGTTGTCCACGAAGAACAGCACGTCCTGGCCTTCCTCATCACGGAAGTACTCGGCCAGGGTCAGACCGGTCAGCGCGACGCGAGAGCGGGCGCCCGGCGGCTCGTTCATCTGACCGTAAACCAGCGCGGCCTTGGAACCCGGGCCATCGGTCTTGATGACGCCGGAGTCCATCATCTCGTGGTAAAGGTCGTTGCCCTCACGGGTGCGCTCGCCGACGCCGGCGAAGACAGAGTAGCCACCGTGAGTCTTTGCGACGTTGTTGATCAGCTCCATGATCAGCACCGTCTTGCCCACACCGGCGCCACCGAAGAGGCCGATCTTGCCGCCCTTGGCATAGGGAGCGAGCAGGTCAACCACCTTAATGCCGGTCACCAGGATCTCGGCGTCGGTGGACTGATCGGTGTAGGTCGGTGCCGGCCGGTGAATCGGCGCCTGCATCTTGGCGTCCACCGGGCCGCGCTCGTCAATCGGCTCGCCGATGACGTTGATGATGCGCCCCAGCGTCTCGGGACCGACCGGAACCGCGATCGGTCCGCCGGTGTCGGTGACCTGCTGACCGCGCACCAGACCTTCGGTCGCGTCCATGGCGATGGTGCGGACCATGTTTTCACCGAGATGCTGCGCGACCTCCAGCACCAGTCGCTGGCCCTGGTTCTCGCTCTCGAGCGCGTTCATGATCGCAGGCAGGTCGCCTTCGAACTGCACGTCGACCACCGGTCCCATGACCTGGGTGACTTTCCCGACGAGGTTCTTGGCCATCCTATGCTCCTCTAGTGCCTTTCGCTTCCATGCAGCCGCGCGGCGTCGCGGTTACATGGCCTCCTTGGCGGAGACGATTTCAATGAGTTCTTTGGTGATCGCAGCCTGACGCGTGCGGTTGTACAGCAACGTCAGCTTCTTGTTCATTTCGCCTGCGTTGCGGGTCGCGTTGTCCATGGCAGTCATGCGCGCGCCCTGTTCGCCGGCGTTGTTTTCCAGCAGGGCGTTGAAGACCTGGACCGCGAGATTGCGCGGCAGCAGCTCGGCGAGGATGGTCTCCTCGTCGGGCTCGTAGTCATAGACCATGCCCTTGTTCTCGACCGCCTGCGCCTCATCGCCGGTCGCCTCGGCTTCCGGTGCGGCAAAGGGAACGAGCTGTTGGCGGGTGACGATCTGAGAAATAGCCGACTTGAACTGCGCGTAATAGAGCGTGCAGACGTCGAACTCGCCCTCGTCGTACATGGCCAACAGGCGCTGGGCGATCTCGTCGGACTTCTCGAAGCTCGGTCGCGGCTTGGAGACGTCTTCCAAGGTGTCGATGATCACATCGGCGTGACCACGACGCAGAGCATCGCGGCCCTTACGGCCGATGCAGAGCACCTTTACGGTCTTGCCCTCAGCCTTCAGCCGCTCGATGTCGCGGCGAGCTTCACGGGCGATGTTGGCATTGAAGGCACCGCAGAGGCCGCGATCGGCCGTTGCGACCACCAGCAGATGCACATCCTGCTTGCCCGTGCCGCTCAGAAGCTTTGGCCCCTGACCACCGCGGCTGCCCGAAGCCAGCGAGCCGAGCATGCGGGCCATGCGAGCCGCATAGGGCCGCGAGGCTTCCGCCTGCTCCTGGGCACGCTTGAGCTTCGCCGCGGCCACCATCTTCATGGCCGAGGTAATCTTCTGCGTCGATTTGACGCTGGCGATACGGGAGCGTAGCTCCTTGAGGCTAGCCATGTCGCTTCAACCGCGGCTGGTTCAACGAAAGGGCGAAAATCAAGCGTAGGCCTTGCCGAGGTCGGCAAGAAGGGCCTTCAGCTTTTCCTCGGCTTCGGAGGTCAGCTCCTGGCTGGTCCGAATGGATTCGAGGATCGACTGGCCCTTCTCGCGCAGCGCCGCAAGCAGCTTCTGCTCGAAGTCGGTCACCTGAGACGTCGGAATCTTGTCCAGGTAACCACGCACGCCGGCGTAGATCACGCAGACTTGCTCTTCCACCGGCAGCGGCCTGTACTGCGGCTGCTTCAGCAGCTCGGTCAGACGCTGACCGCGCTGCAGCAAGCGCTGGGTGGCCGCGTCCAGATCGGAAGCGAACTGAGCGAAAGCCTCCATCTCGCGGTACTGAGCCAGTTCCAGCTTGATGGTACCGGCGACCTTCTTCATGGCCTTAATCTGGGCCGCCGAACCGACGCGGCTAACCGAAAGGCCGACGTTCACCGCCGGGCGCACGCCCTTATAGAAGAGACCCGTCTCGAGGAAGATCTGACCGTCGGTGATCGAGATCACGTTGGTCGGAATGTAGGCCGAAACGTCGCCGGCCTGGGTCTCGATGATCGGCAGTGCCGTCAAGGAACCGGCGCCGTGCTCATCGCCCATCTTGGCGGCGCGTTCGAGCAGACGGGAGTGCAGGTAGAAGACGTCGCCCGGGAAAGCCTCACGGCCCGGCGGACGGCGCAACAGCAGCGACATCTGACGATAGGCAACCGCCTGCTTCGACAAATCGTCGTAGCAGATGACGGCGTGCATGGCGTTGTCGCGGAAATACTCACCCATGGTGCAGCCGGTGTAGGGCGCCAGGAACTGCAGCGGCGCCGGATCGGATGCGGTGGCGGCCACGACGATGGAGTACTCCATCGCCCCGGCGTCCTCCAGGGTCTTCACCAGCTTGGCAACCGAGGAACGCTTCTGACCCACGGCGACGTAGATGCAGTAGAGCTTCTTGCTCTCGTCGTCACCCTGGTTCAGCGGCTTCTGGTTGAGGAAGGTGTCGATGGCGATCGCCGTCTTACCGGTCTGGCGGTCACCGATGATCAGCTCGCGCTGGCCGCGACCAACCGGGATCAGCGAGTCGATCGCCTTGAGACCGGTCTGCATCGGCTCGTGCACCGACTTACGCGGGATGATGCCCGGGGCCTTGGTCTCGACGCGACGACGCTCGTCACTTTCGATCGGACCCTTGCCGTCAATCGGATTGCCGAGACCATCAACGACGCGGCCCAGCAGGCCTTTGCCCACTGGCACGTCGACAATGCGGCCCGTCCGCTTGACGGTGTCACCTTCCTTGATGCCTCGGTCGTCGCCGAAGATCACGATGCCGACGTTGTCGACCTCGAGGTTCAGCGCCATCCCCTGGATGTCACCGGGAAACTCGACCAGCTCGCCGGCCTGGACGTTGTCGAGGCCGTAGACACGGGCCACGCCGTCACCCACCGAAAGCACCTGGCCCACCTCGGCGACGTCCGCCTCGGCACCGAAGTTCTCGATCTGCTCCTTGAGGATCGCCGAGATTTCCGCGGCGCGGATGTCCATCATCCAACCCCTTTCATAGCGAACTGAAGTCGTTGCAACTTGGTCCTGAGCGAAGTGTCGATCATGCGGCTGCCCACCTTGACCACAAGACCGCCGAGCAGGCTCGGATCGGTCTTGAGGACGAGCTGGATCTTGCCGCCCACCGACTTCGACAGGGAATCGAGCAGGGCCTTCTCCTGCGTCTCGGACAGCGGCACAGCGGCCGTGACCTCGGCGCGCACTTCGCCGCGCCGACGCGCCAGCTCTGCCAGGAAGGCCCGAATCATGTTGGGTAGTGCGTGGAGGCGACGATTCTGCGCCACCACCATAATAAAGCGACGGGTGAGATCGGTGACCCCCGCCTTGGCCAGGACCGCATCCATGGCCTTGGCCTGCTGCTCGCGCCCATAGAGCGGGCTGCGCACCAGCCGCTGAAGATCCTCACTCTCGCTCAGCAAGGCGTCCACGCCCTTGAGGTCATCGGCGACCTTGTCCAAGGCCTGCGCCTGATCGGCGAGCTCGAACAGTGCCAGGGCATAACGCCCGGCCAGACCGCCCGTCGAGGTGTCTTCGCCTGCCAAAGCCTAATCGCTCCCCAGAAAGAAGTGAGGCATCGGCCCCATCGGCCGCGTGCCGCCTGAGAAGAACACCACCCAAAGACCGTCAGGCCAGGGAAGCATCCGCGGAAGCACGGAAAGGGACCGTCGCAGACAGGCTCCGCCCCATCCGCGCGACGGGTAGGTATCACAGGGCCTCAGGGAGTGCAAGCGGGCCTGCGCAGACTTTCGCTTGACCCCCGTGGCGGGCACAGCCTAGCTTTCCTGCGGTTCCTGGGGGTGCCCTCTCATGGTGAGGGCTGAGAGAGCGCGGTGCACGCGCAAACCCTTAGAACCTGATCCGGGTCATGCCGGCGCAGGGAATGGAACGGGCACGCGGGCCGCTCTGGTCCGCCGTCTCCCTCTTCCCCTGACAACGGCGAAGAGGAGAATGGAATGCCCATCACAGCAAAGAGTTTTGGCCGGGGACTGATCGCGCTTGCCGCCGCAGTCCTGTTGAACGGCGCGCCGGCCCGCGCGGAACCCCTGACCGTCCTGCTGGACTGGTTCGTCAACCCCGATCACGCCCCGCTGATCGTGGCCCAAGAGCGGGGCTTTTTTGCCGAGGCCGGACTGGAGGTCGAACTGATCGAGCCCGCCGATCCCAACGATCCGCCCAAGCTGGTCGCGGCGGGCCAGGCGCCGCTGGCGGTCACCTATCAGCCCATGTTGCACCTACAGGCGGAGGCGGGGCTGCCGCTGTCGCGCATCGCCACCCTGATCGCAACGCCGCTCAACAGCCTGGTCAGCCTGGCCGACGGGCCGGTGGAAACCATGTCGGACCTGAAGGGGCGGCGGGTCGGCTACTCCATCGGCGGCATGCAGGAGACACTGCTGCGCCGCATGCTGGAGAACAGCGGACTCGAACTAGACGACGTGGAGCTGATCAACGTCAACTTCGCGCTCTCCCCCGCCTTGCTGACCGGCCGGGTCGACGCGGTCATCGGCGCCTTCCGCAACTTCGAACTCAATCAGCTCGAATTGGAAGGCCAGGCCGGGCGCGCCTTCTATCCCGAGGAGCAGGGGGTGCCGGCCTATGACGAGCTGATCATCGTCGCCAACAGCGGCGCGCTGGACGACCCACGCCTTCCTGCCTTCCTCGACGCCCTGGAGCGCGGGGTGCAGTACCTGATCAATCACCCGGAGGAGAGCTGGGAGATCTTTGTCGCCTATGACGAGGGACTGGACGACGACCTGAACAGCCGCGCCTGGTGGGACACCCTGCCCCGCTTCGCCCTGCGCCCGGGCGCGGCCGACAAGGGCCGCTACGAGCGTTTTGCGCGCTTTCTGGAGGAAAGCGGGGTGGTCGAAGCCCTGCCGCCAGTGACCGACTACGTCACCGAACTGGACCGCTAGGTTCGGGAAGCCCTGACGAGCCCTGCCGCGCAGGGCTCGTCAGGCGCTCAGCACCGAGACGCCGTATTCCCGGCCGGCATCGCTCAGCCAGCGCCAGGCATAGTCGGCGAAAGAGCGGCGGACGTGGATCCGGAAGCGCGGGCTCTCGTCCAGCTTCTGCAGCGTCATGGGCGCCTTTGACAGCAGCGAGCGGGCACAGCGGCCGGCCGGGAAGCTGCGCGGATGCAGGTCGAGCGGGCAGGCCTTGGCCAAGAGGTCGGTTGCCTGCGGTCCGCTGATCTCCAGCGCAAACCAGTTGTCGCTGGTGTCCACTGCTGACGCAAACTGGCCGGCCAGTTCGTCCTCCAGGGCAACTAGCAGCGACTCGGCATCGCTGTTGCCATCGCAAAGCCACCACTCGTCCGGCCCGAGGCAGAGCAACTGCCGTCCCTCCGCCTCGCCGGTGATCGCACCAACCTCCTGCGGCAGCTTCAGGCCACTGGCTTGCTCCACTGCAGAAGCAAAGGCGCCTTCCCCGCCAGGGCCGCGCAGAGTGATCACGGTGCGGAAGGGGCGCTCAGCCAGTGCCACGCCATCATCCGCCGCGATCTCCGCGCGGGCGTGGGTGGCCAGACCCAGGTGGGACAGGGGACTTTGGCGCAGGAAGTCTTCAACCATGGAGGCGCTCTCCTGCCTTATCGAAAAATACCGGTTCGGTGATGGTGCAGGCGACGGTCCGGTCGGCCAGCGGTGCATAGAGCCGCTGGCCCATGCGCGCCTGGCCGCCCTTCACCAGCGCCAGCGCGATGGCCTTGCCGCAGTTCGGGCTCCAGTAGCTGGAGGTGACATGGCCGACCATGGGCACCGGCGGTCGGGCGGCACCGTTGCTCTCCACCAGCTGCGCCCCTTCGGGCAGGACCTCCCGCCCATCCTCGGTCTCGATGCCCACGAGTTGCTTGCGATCGGGCTTCTGCATGTCCGGGCGGAACAGCGAGCGGCGGCCCAGAAAGTCCGGCTTCTTCTTGGAGACGATCCAGTTCATGCCCAGGTCCAGCGGCGTCACCGAGCCGTCGGTCTCCTGGCCGACGATGATGAAGCCCTTCTCCGCGCGCAGCACATGCATGGCCTCGGTGCCATAGGGCGTGATGGCGTACTTGGCGCCGGCGCGGATCAAGGTCTCCCAGACCGCAAGCCCATAGCGGGCCGGAACGTTGATCTCGAAGGACATCTCGCCGGTGAAGGAAATGCGGAAGACCCGCGCCTTCACGCCGGCCACCCGGCCTTCGGCGAAGCTCATGTGCGGGAAGGTCTCCGAATCGAGTTTGAGATCGCTCACCTCGCCCAGCAGGGCCTTCGCCTTGGGGCCTGAGATGGTCATGGTCGCCCACTGTTCCGTGACCGAGGTCAGATAGACCTTCATCTCCGGCCATTCGGTCTGGAGCCACTCCTCCAGCCAGTCGAGGACGTTGGCCGCCCCGCCGGTGGTCGTGGTCATCAGGAAGCGGTCCTCGGCCAGGCGCGAGGTCACGCCGTCGTCGAAGACCATGCCGTCTTCCTTGAGCATCAACCCATAGCGACAGCGCCCGACCTTCAGGGTGGAGAACATGTTGGTGTAGACCAGATCCAGGAAGCGCGCCGCATCGGGCCCGCGCACCTCGATCTTGCCCAGGGTGGTGGCGTCGAGGATGCCCAGCGAGTCGCGCGTGGCCTTCACTTCCCGGGCCACGGCGGTGTGCATGTCCTCGCCCGGGCGCGGATAGTACCAGGCACGCTTCCACTGCCCCACGTCCTCGAAGGCCGCGCCCTGGGCCTGGTGCCAGCCGTGCATCGGCGTGGTGCGCTCGGGATCGAGCAGCCCGTCCACGTCGCGCCCGGCAAAGGCGCCGAAGGTGACTGCCGTGTAGGGTGGACGGAAGGTGGTCACGCCCACCTCGGGCACCGGCTTGCCCAGATGCTCCGCCACGATGCCGATGGCATTGACGTTTGAAGTTTTGCCCTGGTCGGTGGCCATGCCGGTGGTGGTGTAGCGCTTGACGTGCTCGATGGAGCGATAGCCTTCACGCAGGGCCAGAAGCAGGTCGGACGCCGCCACGTCGTGCTGTTGATCGACAAAGTGCTTGCCGCCCTGGCCCACCGGCTGAATCGAGGGGACAAGGTAGATTTCCCGCAAGGGAAGGAAGTCCCCCTCCCCGCCTGCGCGCGGCGCCTGTCGCTCGCTGCCGCTGCCGGCAAAGCCGGCGGCTTCGGCTGCCTGCAGGCCCGCAGCATGGGCCTCGCGCAAAGCCTCACCCAGCGCGAAGGTGCCGTTCGCCCCACCGACGACCGCCTGGTTGCGCTGCATGGAGCGAGCCGGGCGGAAACAGGCAAGCTGCTCGTCCCACTCCAGGCTGCCCTTCGACTGGCAGAAGAGGTGAACCGTGGGGTTCCACCCGCCTGAGACGGCGAGCAGGTCGCATTCGATTGGCTCGCCACCGCCGAAGACCCGGCGGCCCTCCCCGTCCATCGGCGCGACGAAGGCCTTGCGCAGACGCAGGTGCCCCTGGGTGCCCGTCACGGCATGGCCGCTGCGAATCGGGATGCCTTCGTCGCGCGCCTGTGCGCTCAAGGGACCTTCGGCCGCCAGACGCAGATCAATGACCGCGGCCAGGTCCACGCCGGCGTTCTTGAGATCCAGAGCTGCGCGATAGCCGCTGTCGTTGTTGGTGAGCACCAGGGCGCGCCCACCGGGCTTCACGCCCCAGCGGCGCAGATAGGCCGAGGCCGCAGAGGCCAGCATGATCCCCGGTCGGTCGTTGTCGCGGAAGACCGGCGGGCGCTCGATGGCGCCACTGGCCAGCACCACCTGCGCCGCACGCACCTTCCACATGCGCTGGCGCGGCAGATGCTGCGGGCGGGAATAGGGCGCGTAGTGGTCGGTGACCTTCTCCAGGACACCCAGGAAATTATGATCGTAATAGGCAAAGCAGGTGCTGCGGGTCAGCACCCGCACTTCCGGCAGCGACTCCAGTTCCGCGCGCGCCGCCTCGACCCATTCCGCGGCCGGCTGGCCGTCGATCTCGCTGTCCGGCGACGAAAGCAGGTGGCCACCCAAGGTCGAATCCTGCTCCACCAGCAGAACCCGGGCGCCGCGGCGCCCGGCAGCCAGCGCAGCAGCCAGCCCGGCGGGACCACCCCCGACCACCAGAAGATCGCAGTGGGCGTAGGTTTTGTCATAGCGGTCCGGGTCGGGCAGGCGTGGCGCGCGCCCCAGGCCAGCAGCGTGGCGAATCGGCCCCTCGAAGAGCTTCCAATTCGGCCACATGAAGGTCTTGTAGTAGAAGCCCGAGGGCAGGAAGCGGCTTGCCAGGCTTGCCGTCTCGTTGAGATCGAACTCCAGCGACGGCCAGCAGTGCTGCGGCATGGCGGTCAGGCCGTCGAACAGCTCCACCTGGGTCGCGCGCTGGTTCGGATCGGTGCGCGGATCCTCGCCGAGCTGCACCAAGGCATTGGGCTCCTCGGCACCGGCGGAAAAAATGCCGCGCGGCCGGTGATACTTGAAGCTGCGCCCGACGAGATGCACGCCATTGGCCAGCAGCGCCGAGGCCAGGGTATCGCCCGGATGGCCTTCATAACTGCGGCCGTCGAAGCTGAAGCGCAGGCTCTTGCTGCGATCGATCACACCGCCTTCCGGCAAACGGAAACTCTGGGCCATCGCACACTGGGTCCTTGAACTTTAGGTGGGCCTCGACGGGGCCAATTGACGGGGCAAGGCGCGTCTCGACGCCGAGCTGTTAAGGGTAGCGCCGCTCCGGCAAGTCCGGCGGCTCCGCCCCCATGGGATAAACGGTCAGGATTTCGTAAGTGACAGTGTCACGCGCGACATTGAACCAGCGCCGACAGCCATGGGCGTGCATCCAGCGCTCCCGGATCAGGCCCTTGGGGTTGTCGCGCAGGAAGACGTAGTCGGCCCACTCGGCATCGCTGAGCGCAGCCGGATCGAGGGGCCGGGCGATGTGGGCTTCGCCGCCGTAGGAGAACTCGGTCTCGCTCCGGGGGCCGCAGTGGGGGCAGTCGATCAGCAGCATGGGTGCTTCCTCAGTGCGCAACGGCCGCAGCGCCGTGCTCGTCGATCAGGTAGCCGGTGCGGTAGCGGTCGAGTGTGAAGGGGGCGTTGAGGGGGTGCGGCTCGTTGCGCGCTACGGTGTGGGCGAAGGCCCAGCCCGAGCCTGGCGTGGCCTTGAAGCCACCGGTGCCCCAGCCACAGTTGATGTAGATCCCCTCCACCGGGGTCTTGGAAATGATCGGACTGGCATCGGGGCAGACATCCACGATGCCGCCCCACTGCCGCATCATGCGCATGCGCCGGAAGATCGGGAACATCTCGCAGATGGCGGCCACCGTCTCCTCGGTGACCGGCTGGCTGCCGCGCTGCCCGTAGCCCACATACTTGTCGACACCAGCGCCAATGACCAACTCGCCCTTGTCGGACTGACTGATGTAGGCGTGGACCGCGCCGGACATGACCACGCAGTTGATGGCCGGCTTTACCGGCTCGCTCACCAGCGCCTGCAGCGGCACCGACTGCACCGGCAGGCGGAACCCCGCCATTTCGGCCAGCAGGGAGGAATGACCGGCGACAACGATGCCAAGCTTGTTGGTCTCGATGTAGCCGCGCGCGGTCTCCACACCCTGGACCTTGCCGTCGGCGACGCGAATGCCCTGAACCGGGCATTCCTGAATGATGTCGACACCCAGCGCATCGGCCGCTCGGGCATAGCCCCAGGCCACGGCGTCATGCCGGGCGGTGCCCCCGCGACGCTGCAGCGAGGCGCCCAGCACCGGGTAGCGCCCGCCGGCGCGCAGATCGATGGCCGGACAGAAATCCTTGACCTGCTGCGCATCGAGCACCTCGCCGTCGATGCCGTTCAGCCGGTTGGCATTCACGCGGCGCTGGATTTCCCGCAAGTCATGCAGGTTGTGCGCCAGGTTGAGCACGCCGCGCTGGCTGAACATGACGTTGTAGTTCAGCTCCCGACTCAAGCCCTCCCAGAGCTTCATGGCCTGCTCGTAGAGCGCGGCCGATTCGTCCCAGAGATAGTTGGAGCGCACGATCGTCGTGTTGCGTCCGGTGTTGCCGCCACCAAGCCAGCCGCGCTCCAGCACCGCGATGTTGGTCATGCCGTGTTGCTTGGCCAGATAGTAAGCCGTGGCCAGGCCATGGCCGCCGCCGCCGATGATCACCGCATCATAGCGCGGCTTCGGCGTCGGCGAACGCCATGCCTCCTGCCAATTCTCATGGCGACTGAAGGCATTACGAGCCAGTGAGAAGATCGAATAGCGCTTGTTCATGCCTGTTGCCGCACCCTCTGACCAGCCTGTTGTCCCGCAACGTCCAATCCCAGTTTCCGGCTGTATGGTGTCAGCGGCAACCCGACGATGCAACGCGGCCTTAAACCACCTCTTCAGGCGCATGGCAGCTCTTCCCCTCCCGCCGACAAGTTTCCATTTCGCGACATGCGTGCTTGTGCCACATTTCCCCTCCAGTCGTGTCGGCCAAGAGCCCGTCATAGAGGCATGCATGCTGGGTAATCTTCCCAAAGAGTTTCCGCAGGTCATCGGCTTCGTGCTGCTGCCGCGTTTTTCGATGATCGCGTTCGGCTCGGCCGTGGAAGCTCTGCGCCAGGCCAACCGGATCAGCGGCCGCGAGCTCTATCGCTGGCCGATCTTTTCGGTGGACGGGCAACCGGTGACCGCTTCGAACGGGCTCACCTTCACGCCCGAAGGCGACCTCGACACCGCCGGCAGGCTCCAGACCATCGCCCTGTGCGGCGGGGTGGAGGTGCAGAAGGCCGCGGACCGTCGCCTGATTTCCTGGCTGCGCCGCATGGATCGTCAGGGCTGCGACATCGGCGGAATCTGCACCGCGGCCTATGTGCTGGCCAAGGCCGGGCTGCTCGACGATGTGGCCTGCACGATCCATTGGGAGAACCTCGCCTCCTTCGTCGAGGAGTTCCCGGAGCTGGATGTCAGCAACGAGCTGTTCGAGGTCGAGCGCAAACGTTTCACCTGCGCCGGCGGGACGGCACCGCTGGACATGATGCTTAACGTCATCACCCAGCAGCACGGCCACGAACTGGCGGCTGCCGTGGCCGAGCAGTTCATGCATGAGCGCATACGCGACCAGCACGATCACCAGCGCATGAGCCTGCCGGCCCGCCTGGGGGTGCGCCACCCCAAGCTGCTCTCCGTCATCGCTACCATGGAGAAGAACCTGGAGGAGCCGCTGTCCCGGGCCCAGCTCGCCCGCGAGGCCGGGCTATCCACCCGCCAGCTCGAGCGGCTCTTCCGCAAATATCTCAATCGCTCGCCGGCGCGCTATTACCTGGAGCTTCGGCTGAACCGGGCGCGCCTGCTTCTGCTGCAGACCAACCTCTCCGTCATCGACGTGGCCCTGGCCTGCGGTTTCGTCTCCGCCTCGCACTTCTCGAAGTGCTACCGCGATTTCTTCGGCCGCACTCCGCGCAAGGAGCGCGGCCTGCCCGGCGAAGGCAACGACCTGCGCAAGGTCGGATAGCGCCCGCAGGCTTTGGCGTCGTGCGGTCGCTGCTCCCTCGACAGCACCCATTACCTCTCTATGCTGCAGCCGATGCTGTTTCGTGTCGTGCTGCTGATCGGCCTTGCGCTGGCGCCGCCCGTCCTCGCCGCCGATGCGCAGGATGAGGGGGCGGCGCGCGCGCAGCTCGAACGCCTGGAGCAGCAGCTCGAAGCCGACCGGCAGGAGGCCGAAGCCCTCACCGCAGCCGCCGAAGCGCTGCGCGCCGAGATCGAGAGCCTGCGCAGCGAGAGCCGCGCCCTTGCCGAATCCATCCAGGCCCTGGAAGCCGATACGACCCTGGGGGAGCTGGGGTCGGCCGTTCACCGCGTTGCCGAACTGCGCAGCCGCGAAGCGCTCGAAGTGGAACAGGCGCGCCTCGTGGGCAGCCTGGCTGCGCTGCAGCGCCTGGGACGCCTGCCGCCGGAAGCGGCGCTCGGCGCGCCCGGTGATCCCCTGGATGCGCTCAGGGCGGCGCGCCTGCTGGGCGGCGCGGTGCCGACCCTGGAGCGGCGCGCCAAGCGCTTCGCCGAACTGCACAGCCGCTACGCCAGAGCCCGGGCCCAGGCGCTTGCCGAACGCGAACGCCTGCAGGAGCAGGCAGCGCGGCTGGAGCAGGAGCGGGCGGAGTTGGCACGCGTGACCGAACGCCGCCAGGCGGTCCTCGGCGAGACATCCGAAGCCCGCTCCCAGGCCGAGGCCGCCCTGGAGGCACGCCTGGCCGAAGCCGACGACCTGCGCCAGCTCCTGGAAGCCCTGGAGGCCGAGGCGGAGCGGGAAAGACAGCAGCGCGAGGCGGAAGCTCGGCGCGCCGCCGAGGCTGCGGCCCGGGCCCAGGCCCTGCGCGAAGAGGCAGCGCGCGAGGCGGAACGGGCGCGCCAGGACGCCTCGCGCCGGGCCGAAGCCGAGGCGGCTGCAGCCGCCGCCGCAGCGGCCCAAGCCGATGCCCGGGCGCAGCAGGAGGCGGCAGCCCCCTTGCGCGAGGAGCGCCCCGCCGAGGCCCGCTCATTCCCCGAGCAGAGCAGCGCCATCCTGCAGATGCCGGCCCAGGGCCGCATCGCCCTGCGCTTCGGCGAGGAGGACCGCGCCCGTGGCGGAAGCCGGACCGAAGGCCTGGTCATCGAAGCACGTCCGGGGGCACAGGTGGTGGCCCCCTTCGATGGTCGGATTGCCTATGCGGGGCGCTTTCGTCGCTATGGGCTGATCTTGATCATAGAACACGACGGGCGATATCATTCGCTCCTCGCGGGGCTGGGCCGACTGGCAGCAACCAAGGGCCAATGGGTGCTCGCTGGCGAACCCGTGGGGTCGATGGCCGAGGACGGCGAGCGCGAAAGCGAACTCTATCTGGAACTGCGGCGTGGCGGGCAACCAGTGGATCCCCTACCCTGGCTGGCACTGTCCAGCGATAAGGCGCGAGGCTGATGCTTAGGATCAAACAGACGACCACGGCGGTGGCGAGCCTGCTGCTGCTCCTCATGGCGATGACCCCCTTGCAGGCGAGCGCGCAGGAGGCGGACACCTACCGGCAGCTCAAGCTCTTCGGAGAGGTCTTCGAACGGGTGCGCGCCGACTTCGTGGAAGAAGTCAGCGACCAGGAACTGATCGAGGCCGCCGTGCGCGGCATGCTCAACCACCTGGACCCCCACTCCGGCTATCTCGACCCCGACAGTTTCCGGGAGATGCGCACCCAGACTCGTGGCGAGTTTGGCGGCCTGGGCATCGAGGTGACCATGGAGAACGGCGTGGTGAAAGTGGTCTCGCCCATCGACGACACGCCGGCCTACCGGGCCGGCGTCGAGGCGGGCGACTTCATCACCCACATCGACGGCGAACAGGTGATGGGCCTCACGCTCAGCGAGGCTGTGGACCGCATGCGTGGACCGGTGGACAGCCCCATCACCGTTACCATCCGCCGCGGCGAGCAGGAGCCCTTCGACCTGGAAATCGTCCGGGACATCATCAAGGTGCAGTCGGTGCGCAGCCGCGTCGAAGGCAACATCGGCTACCTGCGCGTCACCTCCTTCAGCGAGCAGACCACCCCCGGCCTGGAAGAGGCCGTGGCGGAGATCGAAGCCGAGCTGGGCGACGACCTGCAGGGCTATGTGCTCGACCTGCGCAACAACCCCGGCGGCCTGCTGGAACAGGCGATCAGCGTGACCGACCTCTTCCTTGATCGCGGCGAGATCGTCTCCACCCGCGGCCGACACGATGAGGATTCTCAGCGCTGGAACGCCACCGCCGGCGATGACATCGAGGGGCTGCCGATGGTGGTGCTGATCAACAGCGGCTCGGCCTCCGCCTCGGAGATCGTGGCCGGTGCCCTGCAGGACCACCGCCGGGCCATCGTCATGGGCACCACCTCCTTCGGCAAGGGATCGGTGCAGACCGTGATCCCGCTGGGCGCCGAGGGCGCCATGCGCCTGACCACCGCGCGCTACTACACGCCCTCGGGCCGCTCGATCCAGGCCATGGGCATCGAGCCCGACATCCTTGTCGAGCAGGCGACCGTGACCACGCCAGAACAGCAGCGCCAGCGTCGGGAAGCCGATCTGCGCCGCCATCTGGACGGGGAGGAAGCGCCGGAAACACCTGCGGCGCCGGAAGACGAGGAGGCTGTGCCCGAAGTCATCCTTCCGGAGCCTGAGGCCGACGGCGATGAGGAAGCGGCGGAGATCATTGAGGACTATCAGCTCGCCCGTGCTCTCGACCTCCTGCGCGGCCTGGCGTTGTTCAACGGCCGCATCGTCAACTGAACCCGGCGGAGCGGCGGCCAGTGTTGCGGATCCTCCTCTGTATGGCGGTCGTGGCCGGTCTGGTCTGGCTGGGCGTGAGCCTGGTTCAGAGTCCGGGCGAGACCGGACGCACGGCCTCGCTTTACGTCGGCCCCCTGCCCGACCGGGAACAGGGGGAGCCGCGCCTGGCCGGATGGCAGAGCGTGCCAATTCCGGGCCCGGACGAGCAGTCCGATGCCACAAACAGCGCCACCAACGATGAGGAGCGCCCATGAGCGACACGGCCTACGACCCCCACGCCCACGGAACGCTGAGCGAAGCGGAGATCGCGCTCCTGCCGTATCGCCGCGGGGTCGGCGTCATGCTGCTCAACCGTGAGAATAGGGTGTTCGTGGCCCAGCGCCTGGACATGAAAACCGAGGCCTGGCAGATGCCCCAGGGCGGCATCGACCCTGGGGAGGATCCGCTCAAGGCTGCCTTCCGCGAGATGAAGGAGGAGATCGGCACCGACCGGGCCGAAATCCTGGCCTGCAGCGAATGGATCACCTACGACCTGCCCCATGATCTGGTACCGAAGCTCTGGAAGGGACGCTATCGCGGCCAAGAGCAGAAGTGGTTCGCCATGCGCTACCGGGGCGAGGACGCCGAGATCGACATCAACGGGCCCGAGCCCGAGTTTTCCGCTTGGCGCTGGGCGGCATTCGAGGACCTGCCCGACCTGATCGTCCCCTTCAAGCGGCCGCTCTACCACCGCCTGCTCGAAATCTTCCGGCCGGTCGTGCAGGACAGCAACTCAAGCCCCTAGACCTGCACAGGCCGGGCGGCGGAGCGCGGAAAGGACCGTGATGGCCGAAGGCCGGCTGCGCATCGCCACTTTCAATCTGGAGAACCTGGGCGTGGCCGCGGAGGGGCGCGGCGCACTGGATCAAAGATTGCCGCTGCTGCGCGCGCAACTGCAGCGCCTGCGCGCCGACGTGCTCTGCCTGCAGGAGGTGGACGCGCAGCGACCGCCCCCAGAAAGCACGTCCCGCAGCACGCCCCCCAGTAAGCCCCGGAGTCGGCAGCTCGAGGCGTTGCAAAGCCTGCTGGCTGAAAGCGGCTACGCCGGCTTCGACCATGCGGTGTCCCTGGACCGCAGCGGCAAGCGCCCGGCGGACAAGCACAACCTAGTCGTGCTGTCGCGCTGGCCGCTGATCTCCTGGGAAAGCCTGCACCATCGCCTGGTGCCGCCGCCGCGCCTGCAGTACGCCACGGCCCTGCCGCCCTCGGCCGAGGCCAGCCCCGTCACCTGGGATCGGCCGCTGCTGCGGGCCAGCCTGCGCCTGCCCGATGGGCCACTGCTCCACATCGTCAACCTGCACCTGCGCGCGCCCCTGGCCGCGCCGGTGCCGGGCCAGCGGCGGCGCGGCGGCGGCTGGCAGAGCCTGGGTGGCTGGGCGGAAGGCTTTTACCTGGCCAGCCTGAAGCGCAGCGGCCAGGCCCTTGAAGCACGCCTTCTGGTGGAGGAGCTCCTGGCGCTCGACAACGAAGCGCTGGTGCTGGTGGCGGGCGACATGAACGCCGGGGAGAATGAACCTCCTTTGCGCATTTTGCGCGGTGCCGCGGCAGATGTGGAGACGCCCGACCTGGCCGGAGGTGAGCTCACGCCGCTCACGCGCAGCCTGTCACAGGACCGGCGTTATTCGGTGCTGCACGATGGTCGGGCGGCGCTCTACGACCACCTGCTGGCCAGCGCGAGCCTCACGGCCCGCTTCCGGCATTGCGAGATCCACAACGAGGCCTTGCACGACGAAGGGGCCCTGCCGCCGGGCAGCCCACAGTCTTTCCACGCTCCCTTGGTGGCTGAGTTCGCACTGGCCTGATCCCCCGGTCCGCGGTTATCGTGACCCCGGCCCGATCGGGCTGCGAAGGATTCTACCAAGGAGAGATCGAAGCATGGCCAGTGACCAGCTCCACGCCCCGCGCGAGCGTCTGTCGAAGAAAACCCTGATGCGTCATCACGCCATCGTGTCCCTGATGGAAGAGCTCGAGGCGGTCGACTGGTATCAGCAGCGCGCCGACGATTGCGAGGACGAGGCCCTGAAGGCGATCTTGCTGCACAACATGCGCGAAGAGATCGAGCATGCCTGCATGGCCCTAGAGTGGCTGCGTCGCAACGACGAGACCTTCGAGAAGTACCTGCGAGAGTTTCTCTTCACCGAGGGTGACATCGTCGACCACTGATTTCCTCGGGTTATTTCTCAGGCCATCACAGCGGCAGGCTGCCCTGCTCCACCCCGCTGGTGGCCTCTGCGATCAGGTCGGCCGCCGCCTCGTCGAGCAGTTCGTCGATGGCGGCGCCGGCCACCTGCTCACGGCCGATCTCGAGCAGCACCGGCACCGCCAGCGGCGAGACCCGGTCGAGGCGGCGATGTTCGATGCGTCCCTGGACCCGGGCCAGCATGTCCGACAGGCGGCCAATGTCGGTGAGGCCGCCGGCGGCATCGGCGCGGGTGGCGCGCAGCAGCACGTGATCGGGCTCGTGCCGGCGCAGCACGTCGTAGATCAGGTCGGAGCTGAAGGTGACCTGGCGCGCGTTGCGCTCGGCGCCCGGCACCCGGCGCTCGATCAGCCCAGCGATCACCGCCACATTGCGGAAGGTGCGGCGCAGCAGCGACGATTCGGCCATCCATTCCTCCAGATCGTCACCCAGCATGTCCTGATCGAAGAGCTCAACCACATCCTCGGCCGGGCGCAGGGACCAGATGGCGATCACATAGTCGGTGGCGACGAAACCCAACGGGCCATAGCCTTTGCGCTCCATGCGCCGGGTCAGCAGCATGCCCAGGGTCTGGTGCGCGTTGCGTCCCTCGAAGCAGTAGGCCACCAGGAAATGCTTGCCGGCGCGCGGAAAGCTCTCGACCAGCAGCCCCTCGCGGGTCGGCAGGCTCGAGCGCCAGCGCTGGATGGCCAGCCATTCCTGCACGGCCGCGGGCAGGTTCGACCAGTCCTCCCGGCTGGCGAGCAGCCCGCGCACCCGCTCGGCCAGGTGGGTGGAGAGTGGCAGGCGGCCGCCCATGTAGGCGGGAACCTGGGGATTGCCGCTGCCGCCGCGGCTCACCTCCACCGTAGTTTCCCGAATACGCTCGAAGCGCAGCAGCTGGCCGGCGAAGATGAAGCTGTCGCCAGGGCGCAACCCTTGCGCAAAATTCTCCTCCACCTCTCCCAGACTGCGCCGCGCACCCTTGAAGCGCACCTTGAGTGTGGGCGTGTCCACGATCACACCCAGGTTAAAACGATAGCGGCGGACGTGGGCGGGGCCGCTCACCCGCCAGCGTCCCTTGGCGTCGAGGTTCAGGCGCCGGAAGCGTTCATAGCTGCGCAGGGCATAGCCGCCGCTGGCGACGAACTGCAGCACCGCCTCGAAGTCCGCGCGTGACAGGCCGGCATAGGGCGCCGCCGTCGTGACCTCCCGATAGAGCGCATCGGCCTCGAAGGGGGCGGCGCAGGCCATGCCCAGGATGTGCTGGGCCAGAACGTCCAGGCCGCCAGGGCGCAGCGTCTCGCCATCCAGGCTCCCGGCTCTCACCGCCTCGACGGCCGCGCGGCACTCCAGCACCTCAAAGCGATTGCCCGGCACCAGCAGCGCCCGACTGGGACGGTCCAGGCGATGATTGGCGCGTCCCAGGCGCTGCAGCAGGCGCGCCGCTCCCTTCGGCGCCCCCATCTGCACCACCAGATCCACCGCGCCCCAGTCGATGCCGAGATCAAGCGACGAGGTGGCGACAACCGCGCGCAGCTTGCCGGCCGCCATGGCCGCTTCCACCTTGCGGCGCTGCTCCACCGCCAGGCTGCCGTGGTGCAGCCCGATGGGCAGTGCCTCTTCATTCAGGCGCCAGAGTTCGCGGAAGACCAGTTCCGCCTGGGCGCGGGTGTTGACGAACACCAGCGTGGTGCCGGCTTGGCAGAGCCGGCGGTAGACCTCTGGCAGGGCATGCAGCGCCATGTGCCCCGACCAGGGCAGGCGCTCGCGGGTGGTGAGGGTCTCGATCTGCGGCTCCAGCCCGGCACTGCCGCGCACCAGCGCCAGCGCATCGCCCCGGCCGCCGGGCGCCAGCCAGTTTCGCAGCGCCTCTTCGTCGGCCACGGTGGCGGACAGCCCGACCCGGCGCAGGCCCGGCGCCAGTTGCTGCAACCGCGCCAGGCCCAGCGCCAAGAGCTCGCCGCGCTTGTTGGGGGCCAGGGCATGAATCTCATCCAGGATCACGGTGCGCAGGCCTCCGAAGATCCGCGGGGCATCGGGATAGGAGAGAAGCAGCGCCAGGGATTCCGGTGTGGTCAGCAGGATCTGCGGCGGGCGCTCGCGCTGGCGCCGCCGCTTGCCCTCCGGCGTGTCGCCGCTGCGGGTTTCGATGGCGAGTTCCAGGCCCATTTCCCGGGCCGGGGCGGTGAGATTGCGCGCCACGTCCACGCCGAGCGCCTTGAGCGGCGAGACATAGAGGCTATGCAGTCCCTCGGCCGGTCGCTCCGCCAACTCGACCAGGCTGGGCAGGAACCCGGCCAGCGTCTTGCCGCCGCCGGTGGGCGCAATCAGCAGCGCCGACTGCCCGTCGCGCGCGCGTGCCAGCAGCTCAAGCTGGTGGCGATGCGGCTGCCAGCCGCGCTGCTGGAACCAGGCGGTAAAGGTGAGGGGGAGAAGTGATGAGTCTGAGGCGCTCACGGCCCGCAGAATAGGCCTCTGCGCCAAGCGGCGCAAAGACCGGAAAGTCGCACGAACAGATCCGCGCTACTTGACCGTCACAACCGTGCTCTTCGCGAGGCTGGCGACCTTGTGGCTGACCGAGCCGAGCAGGGCGCCTTCCAGGTCGCCCATGCCGCGGCTGCCCAGGACAATACAGTCGTAGCGGCCGCGATGTGCGAAATCGATGATGGTGCGCGCCGGATTGCCTGTGCGCACCTCGGTGCGGACGCCGCGCAGGCCCGTGGCCTCGGCCACGTCCTTGGCCTTCTCCAGATAGGATTCGGTGTAGTCGTCCAGCACGTACTGGGCTTCGCCCGAGAGATGCTCGAGTTCCAGAAAGCGCTTCACCGCCTTGGAGGGCTTGAGCTCCTTGGCCACGGTCAAAAACGTCAGGGGTGCCTCGAAGCGCTGCGCCAGGGCACAGGCCGACTCCGCCGCCCGCAGGGCGTGCTCGGAGCCGTCGATACAGCAGAGGATCTTGGAGAACATGAAACGCGCCTCGCGGGAGTGAGCCCCGCCCATAGCACTCGGCTAGAGGCGGGGCTGCTCCGAAAGCGCCCTGCTTTGACCAGGGGGCGCCGTCAGCCGCGCCCGTGCGGCGCCTCGAAGTCGAGCAGCGGACCCAAGGGCACGACACCCGTCGGGTTGATGGTGTCGTGGCTGCCGTAATAGTGGTGCTTGATGTGGTGGAAGTTCACGGTCTCGGCCACGCCCGGCACCTGATAGAGTTCCCGGGTGTAGGCCCAGAGATTGGGATAATCCACCAGCCGGCGCAGGTTGCACTTGAAGTGGCCGACATAGACCGGGTCGAAGCGCAGCAGCGTGGTGAAGAGGCGCCAGTCCGCTTCGGTCGGGCGATCTCCCACGAGATAGCGCTGCCGGCCCAGGCGAGCCTCCAGGTCATCGAGCGTCTCGAAGAGGTCGGTCACCGCCTCCTCATAGGCCGCCTGCGTCGTGGCGAAGCCGGCCTTATAGACGCCGTTGTTCACCCGGTCGTAGACCATCTCGTTGATCGCATCGATCTCCGAGCGCAGCGCCTGCGGATAGTAGTCGCCCGCATGCGCCCCGGCCTCATCGAAGGCTGAGTTCAGCATGCGGATGATTTCGGCCGATTCGTTGGACACGATCGTCTCGCGCTTCTCGTCCCAGAGCACCGGCACCGTCACTCGCCCGCTGTAGTCGGGCTTGGCGCGGGTGTAGAGCTGGTGCAGGAAATCGGCGCCGAAGAGGGGGTCGCCGGTGACGGCGCCGCTCGGGTCGTCATCGGTGCGGAATTCCCAGCCATTCTCCTTCATCCGCCAGTGAACGACGGATACCGGGATGGCGGACTCCAGGCCCTTGAGCTTGCGGAAGATCAGTGCCCGGTGCGCCCAGGGACAAGCCAGGGAGACATAGAGGCGATAGCGCCCCTGCTCGGCGGCAAAGCCGCCGCTCCCGGACGGGCCGGGACTGCCGTC
Organism: Aquibaculum arenosum; assembly: GCF_029222965.1. Taxonomy (GTDB): domain Bacteria; phylum Pseudomonadota; class Alphaproteobacteria; order Kiloniellales; family DSM-21159; genus Aquibaculum; species Aquibaculum arenosum. The sequence continues at coordinate 144,347 of NZ_JARHUD010000003.1, forward strand.
CGGCGTGATCCAGTTGCGAAAAGCACTCTCGCTTCGCTCAAAGCGGCCGCCAGTGCTGTCCGTATCGTACCATTGATCATGCCATTTGCCGTCAATCAGCAGTCCCATAACGCATCCTTTTCTTTCCGGTCCTAAACCCGTCCCTTGGGTGAAAGGGTCAGCCGTGCAGCTTCTGCGCAATCTGCGCCACGTGACGGCCCTGGAAGCGTGCCAGGCTCAGTTCCTTCTCGCTCGGCTGACGGCTGCCGTCGGCGCCGGCGATGGTCGCGGCCCCATAGGGACTGCCGGCGCGCACTTCTGAGATATCGCTCAGTTCGGCGGCCGTATATGGAAGGCCAACGATCACGAGGCCGTGATGGACCAGCGTGTTCCAGGTGGACGTAATGGTGGTCTCGCTGCCGCCGCCGGTTCCGGTCGAGGTGAACACGCTACCGACCTTGCCCACCAGGGCGCCCTTGGCCCAATGGGCACCGGTCTGGTCCCAGAAGGTGCGCATCTGGCCAGGCATGTTTCCGAAGCGGGTCGGCACACCCAGGATGATGGCGTCGTAGTCGACGAGCTCGTCGACCGTCGCTTCCGGTGCCGGCTGGTCGAGCTTGGCGCCAATCTGCTCCAGCACGTCGCGCGACATGGTCTCGGGCGCGCGCTTGATCATGACCTCCGTGCCCTCGAGCGAGCGGGCGCCCTCGGCAACGGCATGAGACATTGTCTCGATATGGCCGTACATGGAGTAGTAGAGGACGAGGATCTTGGACATGAAGCATCTCCTTGTAGGTACTAGGCAGGCAATCCCCTGATCGCCGGCACGTTCCCCAAAGACATGATTGCTTCCCTGCTCAGTGCCAAGCCACACCTGATGCAATTGATTGTTTCTGATACCGAACCAATATGCGCAGACGTGCAGTAAGCCGCCGATGCGGCTAGAAAGCTGCAACTCTCAGATCGCCTAAGGCAAAAGCCTGTTTTATGCCCAACGCCCCCTTCACCCCATCTCCTGTGCTCGCCTTCGACTGCGCGGGCAGCAGTTGCTCCGCCGCCATCCTTGTCGGCGATCAGGTCCTGGCACAGCGCTTCGAGGCGCGGCGGCGCGGCCAGGCCGAACGCCTCCTGCCGCTGTTGCAGGAATGCCTGGCAGAAGCGGGACTGTCCTGGACCGATCTCGGACGTCTGGCCGTCACCCGCGGCCCCGGCAGCTTCACCGGGGTGCGCGTGGGCTTGGCCACCGCGCGGGCCCTGGCCCTCGCCAGTGGCCTGCCCTTGTTCGCCGTCGACGGCTTCCGCCTCTACGCTGCCATGACCACCCACTCACTCCCCGAGGCGACACGGCGCAATAGCGCGCTGGTGGTGGCGATCGACGCCCGGCGCGCCGACCTCTTCCTGCAGTGTTTCGATGCGCAAGGCCAGCCGCTGGCGGAGCCGCAATCGCTTCTGCCCGAGCAGGCCGCCGCACGTCTTCCCGCGGGGCCCTTGCTCCTGGCCGGTGACGGGGTGGAACAGCTCCTGCCGGCACTTACGGGTCGCGACTACCAGGTGGTGGAGGGCAGCGCGGCGGCCGACAGTGTGGCGCTGGCCCGTTTGGCCGCAAACCTGCCGCTGCCCCCGGCCGGCAGCCTGCCGCCAACCCCGCTCTACCTGCGCCCGCCCGACGTCAGCCTGCCGGGCAAGCCTCGTGCCTGAGCGTGGCGTTCGGCCGATTGATACCGCAGACCTGGGCGCCGCGGCGGTGCTGCACGCGCGCTGTTTTCCCCATGAGCCCTGGTCCCGGCCCAGCTTCGAGCAGCTGCTGGCTTCCCCAGGGGTCTGCGGCTGGCTAGCCCCTTCAAGCGAGCAGCTGGACGAAGCATCGCTCGCAGGCTTCATCCTCTTGCGGATCGCGGCCGACGAAGCGGAGGTCCTGACCTTCTGTGTCGCGCCGGAACAGCGCCGGGCCGGCCTGGGCAGCCGGCTGCTGACGACCGCTCTGCCCCGGCTGCGGCTTTTCGGCGCACAGCGCGTTCTGCTCGAGGTGGCCGAGGACAATGCCGGCGCGCTGGCACTCTACCGGCGCTTCGGGTTCGAAGAGGTGGGACAGCGGCCGAATTATTACAGCCGGGAAGGCGAAAGGGTGGATGCCCTGTTGCTCGCCTGTGACTTGCCGTAACGCCGTGATGCCCCGAGTATCCACAGCCACAGATTTCCCCGCTGCGAGGCGGTTTTTCTCCGCCCACTTCAAGCGCATGCATCTCCTTTCCTTAGCGATGCGAGGGACTACTTCCGGTATGCAAAAATAGTATTGCGTGCCTTGTCCCACTTATCTATATGCTCAGGAAGATTTCGTTTTCTTGGGAATGAGTAATGTCTGAACAGCCAAAGCCGAGTGAACTTCTCTCTCTGACCAGCAACATCGTCGCGGCCCATGTCTCCAATAACGCCGTGGCGCCTTCAGATGTGCCGGGACTGATCCGCGAAGTTTACGAGATGCTGGCCCAGGTGGGCTCTCCCGCCGAAAAGCAGGAAGAGCGCCCGGTTCCGGCCGTGCCGATCAAGAAGTCGATACATCCCGATTACTTGATCTGCCTGGAAGACGGCAAAAAGCTGAAGATGCTCAAGCGTCATCTGAAGACCGCCTACGACATGACCCCGGACCAGTACCGCGAGAAGTGGGGCCTTGGGCCAGATTATCCCATGGTCGCGGAGAACTACGCCAAGCAGCGCAGTCAGCTCGCCAAGGAGATCGGGCTCGGCCGACGCTCCAGCAAGTAGGTCCAGCAAAGAGGCCTTACCGCAGGCTGCGGTGTCGCGGCACGGACATGGGCCAGCCACAGACGGCCACGCCAGAGCCCATAACAGCTCACTGGCGTGGCCGCGTCGCATTGGCCCGCCCGCAAGTGCAGATCGCGGTCACTTTGGAACCCTTATGTTTCAGATTGAACGCGATCCGGTCTTGGGTCGGATTACCATTGCCCCGACACGCGATCTTGGCATTATAGGGTCAGCCGCGGCCGGGCTCGGCGGCCGGACGCAGGAGGCTGCACGGTCGCCCCGGCCAGGTGTTTGGTGTTGCAGCGTTAAAGTGACAGGTAGGGTGATGGCCGAACGGATTGAAGCCCTCTGCATCGAGCGCGGCCTGAAGATGACCGAACAGCGTCGGGTCATCGCGCGCGTTCTGTCGCAGGCACACGACCATCCCGACGTGGAGCAGCTCTATCAGAGAGCCGTGGAGATCGATCCCAAGATCTCGATTGCCACGGTCTATCGCACCGTAAAGCTCTTCGAAGAGGCTGGCATCCTTGAGCGCCATGAGTTCGGCGACGGCCGGTCGCGCTATGAGGAAGCCACCGAGGAACATCATGATCACCTGATCGACATGCAGTCGGGAGAGGTGATCGAGTTCATCAACGAAGAGATCGAGCGCCTGCAGGAAGAGATCGCGCGCAAGCTCGGCTACCAGCTGATCGATCATCGGCTCGAGCTTTACGGCGTTCGCCTGGAGGAGGCCGAGCGCCGACAGGCGCGCAACAAGCAGACCCCCAGCGACAAGTCCTGAGGATGTCCGCTCGACGACAAACTGGCGTGCCGCTTCGCGCCATAACCGAACGGACATCGGACGGGCGGAAGGCATCCCAATGAGTCACATCAGGCCCGACAGCGGGACCACCGATCGCCCGGTCGACGTGCGTGCGCGCACCTTCCGGATTCGCCTGGCCGAAAGCGAGGCCGAGGTGGCCGCGGCTCAAGAGCTGCGCTACCGGGTTTTCGTTGACGAGGTGGGTGCGAAGCCGAGCGAGGAAATGGCGCGCACGCGCCGCGAGTTCGATGCCTTCGACCCCCACTGCGACCACCTGCTCATCTTCGACCACAGCGAGGGCGAGCCGGGGCGGGTGATCGCCACCTATCGCTTCCTGCGCCGCGCGCAGGCCAAGCGTGCCGGGCAGTTCTATACCCAGGACGAGTACGACATCAGTAAGCTGCTGGATTACCCCGGCGAGATCATGGAGCTCGGCCGCTCCTGCGTCGACCGGGACTATCGAACCAGCGGAATTATGCAGCTGCTCTGGCGCGGCATTGCCGCCTACGTGCTGCATTTCAAGGTCGACCTGCTGTTCGGCTGTGCGAGCCTGCGCGGCACCGACGTGTCTTCGCTGGCGCAGCCCCTGGCCTACCTGCACCACCAACACCTCGCACCGTCGGATCTGCGGCCGCGCGCAGTCGAAGAGCGTTACGTCGACATGAACCTCATGCCCGCCGAGGCCCTGGATGCCAAGGCGGCGCTTCATTCCCTGCCGCCGCTGGTGAAAGGCTATTTGCGGCTCGGCGGTTTTGTGGGCGATGGCGCCGTGGTCGACCATGAATTTGGCACCACCGATGTCTGCGTGGTGGTGAAGACCGACGTCGTGACGGACAAGTACCGGCGCAATCTCACCCGGAGCGAAGCGGCAACGGAGACGGGAGAGGCCTGACACCATGGAAGGGGGCTACTCCTCGCCGCTGCGGGCTTTGCGTCGGACGCTGCTCTATCTCGGCTTTACCCTGGCCCTCATGCCGGTTCAGGCCTTCTTCCTGCTCTTCAGCACCCGTCTGGCCCGGGAGCTGCCCTATCGCTTTCACCGCCGCGGCTGCCGCCTGCTTGGCATCAAGGTGCTGGAAGTGGGCAAGGCCGTGCAGGAGCACCCGGTGCTCTATGTGGCCAACCACGTGTCCTACTTCGACATCCCCGTGCTGGGATCGCTGCTGCGCGCCTCCTTCATCGCCAAGGCGGAGATCGCCAGTTGGCCCTTCTTCTCCTGGCTCGCCAAGCTGCAGCGCTCGGTCTTCGTCGACCGCCGTCGCTCACAGACCGGAGGACAGCGTGACGAGATCGCTGCCCGCCTCGCTGCGCGCGACGATCTGGTACTCTTTGCCGAGGGCACCAGCAGCGACGGGAACCGCGTACTGCCCTTCAAGTCGGCGCTGTTTGCGGTCGCGGAGCGAGAAGTGGAGGGTGGTGAGCCCTTGACGGTTCAGCCCGTCTCCATCACCTACACGCGACTGGACGGCATGCCCATGGGCCGCTTCCTGCGTCCCTATTTTGCTTGGTACGGTGACATGAGCTTGCCGGGGCATGCATGGGAAGCCCTGGGCATGGGCATGGTCACCGTGGTGGTCCAGTTCCATGAGCCCGTAACCCTGCGCGACTATGGTTCGCGCAAGGCGCTGGCCGAGCATTGCCACCGGGTCGTGGCCCAGGGAGTCGCCGACGCCTTGGCGGGCAAAGTGGGCATACCGGAACGGCGTCGACTGGGCCTGCGGCGCGTGGCGCGGAAGTCTCCGACCACTCACCCGCCACAGCCGGCGGGCGGTTGAAGCGGATGAAGCGCCGCAAATTTTGTGCTAAACATTTTGAATAAGGGAGCAGGGCCGCGTGGCCCGCTTCCCGGATTGGCAGGACGGAGCGTGTCGAGCAAAAGAGTCTACATCAAGACCTACGGGTGCCAGATGAATGTCTACGACTCCGCCCGCATGGCGGACAGTCTGGCACCATTGGGCTATAGCCAGTGCGAGTCCGCCGAAGGCGCGGACCTCATCCTGCTGAACACCTGCCATATCCGCGAGAAGGCCAGCGAGAAGGTCTTTTCCGAACTGGGTCGTCTGCGCGCCCTGCAGAACGCCGCAGCCGAGGAGGGCCGCCGGCTCTTGATCGGTGTGGCCGGCTGCGTCGCCCAGGCCGAAGGTGAGGAGATCGTGCGCCGCGCGCCACAGGTGGACTTGGTGGTCGGGCCACAGACCTATCACCGCCTGCCCGGCCTGGTGACCCGTGCCTTGGCCGGGGAAGACCGCAAGGCTCTGGTGGACACGGAATTTCCGACTGAATCCAAATTCGATTTCCTGCCCGAGGAATCCGCCTCACCTGGCGCCGCGGCTTTCCTTTCCGTGCAGGAAGGCTGCGACAAGTTCTGCGCCTTCTGTGTGGTGCCTTACACGCGCGGCGCCGAGGTCTCCCGGCCTGTGGTGGATATCCTGGCCGAGGCCGAGCGCCTGGTGAAGGCTGGGGTGATCGAGATCACGCTGCTGGGCCAGAACGTCAACGCCTATCACGGTGAGGGGCCGGATGGACGTGAGTGGGGGCTCGGGCGGCTGCTGCGGCGCCTGGCGGAGTTCGAGGGGCTGGAGCGCTTGCGCTACACCACCTCACACCCGCGCGACGTGGACGCCGAGCTCATCGCCGCGCACCGCGACGAAGCCAAGCTCATGCCCTTCCTGCATCTGCCGGTGCAATCGGGCTCTGACCGCATTCTCGACGCCATGAACCGGCGGCACGACGCCGCCTTCTATCACCGTGTTGTGGAGCAGTTGCGCGAGGCGCGACCGGATCTCGCTCTGTCGAGCGATTTCATCGTCGGCTTTCCCGGGGAAAGCGACCGCGACTTCGGCGACACGCTGCGCCTCGTCACCGAAGTCGGCTACGCCCAGGCCTATTCCTTCAAGTACTCGGCCCGGCCGGGCACTCCTGCAGCCGGCGCTGCTCAGTCCGTGCCGGAAGCGGTCAAGTCCGAACGCCTTGCCATGCTGCAGCAGCTCCTGAACGAGCAGCAGCAAGCCTTCAACCGCAAGAGCGTCGGCCAACGGGTGCCGGTGCTGCTGGAACGCGCCGCCAAGCATCCGGGCCAGCTCGTAGGCCGCAGCCCCTGGATGCAGTCCGTCGTGGTCGAAGCGCCGGCGCGCCTGCTCGGTCATCTGGTGGATGTGGATGTGCTGGAAGCCCACCCCAACTCCCTGATCGGCCGCGTGGTCACCTTGAGCGAGGGCAATGACATGAATGTCGTAGAGCCGCCGCAATCGGCGGCGGGAGCAGCAACGAGGGCGATGGCTTGACCCGCGACGCACTGCAACTGCAGTTCGACGACAACTCCCTGCTGCCACTGCTGTTCGGCCAGCATGATGAAAACCTGACGCGCCTGGAGCAGCAGCTCGGAGTCAGCCTGGCCTCCTTCGGCAACAACGTCACCGTCACCGGGCCAGAAGACTCCCGCCAGGCTGCCGGCGAGGCCTTGGGCGCGCTCTATGAACGCTTGAAGAAGGGCATGGCCGTGGGCAATGCCGAGGTCGATGCCGCCGCCCGCATGGCGCTGAGCCAAAGCCGTGATGCCGGCCTTCAGGCCATGCACGGCAAGGAACTGGCTCTGGTCACCAAGAAGCGCCACGTGACTCCGCGCTCGGCGGGTCAGGTAACTTACCTGAAGGCGCTCTTTGCCAATGAACTGGTTTTCGGGCTGGGGCCGGCCGGCACCGGCAAGACCTATCTTGCGGTTGCCATGGCCGTGACTTGGCTGCTGAGCGGTAAGGTGGACCGTCTTATCCTCTCGCGCCCCGCCGTCGAAGCCGGAGAACGCCTGGGCTTCCTGCCGGGGGACATGAAGGAGAAGGTCGACCCCTATCTGCGGCCGCTCTACGACGCGCTGCACGATCTGATGCCGGGCGATCAGGTGATCAAGCGCTTGGAAACCGGGGAAATCGAGATCGCGCCGCTGGCCTTCATGCGTGGGCGTACCCTGTCCAACGCCTTCATCATCTTGGACGAGGCCCAGAACACCACGCCGACCCAGATGAAGATGTTCCTCACCCGCCTGGGCGAGAACAGCCGCATGGTGGTGACCGGCGATCTCAGCCAAGTCGACCTGCCGCGCGGCCAGCGTTCCGGCCTGCGCGACGCCGCCGACCTGTTGGCCGGCATCGACAGTGTGACCTTCGTGCAGTTCACAGACGCCGATGTGGTGCGCCACAAGCTGGTCACCCGCATCGTCCAGGCCTATGCCGCCCGCGACGCCGGGCTGGCGCAGGAGGCAGATCTCTTCGAACGACCATGACCACCGCTCCTTCAGGACGCCGTGGCGCCCAGGCGCCGGAACCACGCATCGCCGTACTTTGTGAGGCTCCCGCCTGGCGACGTGCCTTTCCCCGCCCCCTGACCCGCTTGCGACAGGCTGCGGCACTCACCCTGCGGCAGAGCGGTGCGCTCTCGCCTGCGGGCCGGGACGAGCTTTCGCTTTTGCTCACCGATGACGAAAGCCAGCAGGAACTGAACAGCCTGTGGCGCGGGCGCGACAGCTCCACAAATGTCCTGTCTTTCCCCGACGGCACGGCGCTGCCAGAGGGCGGGCGCTCGCTGGGCGATGTTTCCCTAGCCTTCGAGACCTGCCGCCGGGAAGCGCAAGAGCAGGGCAAGAGCTTGGCCGACCATGCCACCCATCTGGTGGTGCACGGGGTGCTGCACCTGCTGGGCCACGATCACGAGGAGCCAGGCGAAGCCGAGGCCATGGAGGCCCTGGAAGTGCAGCTGCTGGCGGAACTGGGCATCGCCGACCCCTATGCCGAGGGCGAGACCAGCGAGGCAGCTCAGGCTGTGACCGGGCGAGTGGAACCAACGAGCAGTGAAAGGCTATGATTCAACAGTTTGAAAGAGCAGGAGACGACGTGAACAGGTCCGAAGGCGAAGAGCCTCCGAGTAGCACCGTGGGCTCCCCCGGCACCTCAGGTCCTTCCGGCTCCAAGCCGGCGGAAACGGCGCCGCGCCCCGTGCCGGAGACGGAGCCCTCAGAGGAACATGAACGCGCGTGCAGAAACGGCGGGCGCAACGGCAAGGGCGAAGAGCCGGGAGCCCTCAAGCGTGCTGTGGGTTGGATCATGGGGCGCCTGCGCGGGCGCAACGGCGACAGCCAACAACTGCGCGAGACCCTGGAGGAGATCATCGGCGAAATCGAAGACCAGGACGATGAGGATGCGACGCCGATTGGCACCCATGAGCGGATGCTGCTGGGCAACATCTTCAAGCTGCGCCACCTCACGGCCTACGACGTGATGGTGCCGCGCGCGGACATCGTCGCCCTGCCCCTCGATGCCGATTTCGACCGGGTGCTGGAAACCATTGCCGAAGGCGGCCACAGCCGGTTGCCGGTTTTTCGCGAGTCCTTGGATGACATCGTCGGCATGGTTCATATCAAGGACGTGCTTGCGGTCAGCCGCCAGGGCAATGCCTTCCGTCTCGGCAACATCCTCCGGCCGGCGGAGTTCGTCGCGCCCTCCATGCGGGTGCTCGACCTGCTGCTGGACATGCGCCTGAAGCGCAGCCACCTGGCCCTGGTGGTCGACGAGTTCGGCGGCATCGACGGCTTGGTCACGGCGGAGGACCTGGTGGAGGAGATCGTCGGCGAGATCGAGGACGAGCACGACGTGGTCGAGGCGCCGAAGATGGCCTGGCGGCCGGATGGCACCCTGCTCGCCGACGCCCGTACGCCCATCGAGGACTTCGAAAAGCTGGTCGGCCCGATCCTCACCGAAGAAGAGCATGACGAGGATATTGATACGCTGGGCGGACTGGTGTTCTACATCGCGGGGCGCATCCCGGGGCGCGGTGAGCTGGTAGAACATGCCTCGGGTGTCACCTTCGAGGTGCTCCAGGCCGATCCCCGGCGCATCAAGCGCCTGCGCTTGCGCAACCTGCCTGCATTGCGCGAGGCCGGAGCAGGGTGACGAGGTCGGACGACCTGACACCTGCCTCACCCAGTCGGGTCAGGGGTCTGGAAGGCTTCGCCCAGCGTCTGGCGGGACTGTCGCCCTGGCGGCGGGCCGGCGTGGCGCTGCTTTGCGGCCTGCTGACGGCGACGGCACTGCCGCCGCTCTTCCTGCTGCCGCTGCTCATTCCCGCATTCACCAGCCTGCTCTGGCTGCTGGACGGCGCGCGCGACCGACGCCAGGCCTTTGCGCTGGGCTGGTGCTTCGGGCTGGGCTACTTCGCCGCCGGCCTCTACTGGGTCGGGATCGCCATGACGGTCGATCTGGCGCAGTTCGGCTGGTTCATGCCGGTCTCGGTGTTGGGACTGTCGGGCGGCCTGGCGCTCTTTACCGGTCTGGCCCTCTGGGCCGTCTGGCAGAGTGGGCTGCAGGGGCGTGCCCGGGTTTTGCTCCTGGCTCTTGTCTGGCTTGCGGCCGAGTTTGCCCGCTCGGTCTTGCTCACCGGCTTTCCCTGGAACCTGCTGGGTAGCGTCTGGAGCCTAGACCCGGCACCCTTGCAGATCGCAGCGGTCACGGGTGTCTGGGGCCTCACCGTCCTCACTCTGCTGGCCGCGGCCGCGCCGGCGGTGCTGGCCGGCACCGGCTGCCTGTCGCTGCGGCGTGGCTTGGGTTTCCTGGCGCTCTGCTGGCTGCTCCCGCTGCTGGCGCTGGGCTACGGCACGCTGCGCCTGGCCCAGGCGCCGAGCCCTGGCGAAGCGATACAGCCGGACGTGTCCCTGCGCCTCGTCCAGCCCTCGATCCCGCAGCACGAAAAATGGCAGGGCGAGCTGCGGCAGCAGCACCTGCAGGAGCATGTCCGCCTCTCCCGGCAAGCGGCACCAACGCCTCCGACCCACATCATCTGGGCCGAGACCGCCCTGCCCTGGTACCTCAATCATGAGCCGGCTTTGGCCGAGGCGCTGGGCGAGCTGGTACCGCCTGACGGCCTGCTGATCTCAGGCGCGCCCGCTTACGAAGAGACCGACAGCGGCGACCTGCAGGTCTACAACTCGATCTATGCCCTGGATGAGCAGGGCGAGACGCGGCTGCGTTACGACAAGTTTCACCTCGTCCCCTTTGGCGAATACCTGCCCTTGCGCGATTTTCTGGGCTGGTTCGGCATGGACAAGATCACCGCCGGCAGCATGGATTTTTCCTCCGGCCCCGGTCTGACGACGGCCGCGCTGCCCGGCCTGCCGCCGGCCAGCCTTTTGGTCTGCTACGAGATCATCTTCTCCGGCCGGGTCACGGCCACTGATGCCCCGCGCCCCCAATGGCTGCTGAACCTGACCAACGATGCCTGGTTCGGCCGCTCTTCCGGCCCGCATCAGCACTTCGCCAGCGCACGCCTGCGTGCCGTGGAGGAGGGGCTGCCGCTGGTGCGCGTCGCCAACAACGGCATCAGCGCCGTGGTCGATCCCTACGGCCGAACGCTGGTTCGTCTGGAGCAGGACGCGGTGGCCGCCGCCGATTCGCCACTTCCCACCCCACTGCCGCCCACGATCTATGCCCGCCTGGGCCGCTGGTGGGTGCCGATACTGCTCGTGCTTCTGGGGGCGGGCTGCCTGCTGACCCGCCGGGACGGCAAGGCAGCCGCCTGACGCGGCCCGGTCAGCTCTGCACCCGCCAACCGCGCCGCAGCAGGCGCCAGACCAACGCTCCCAGACCTATCGTCAGGACAAGCCCGAGGGCGAACCCGAACAGCGGCGACACCTCCGAAACGCCGGTGAAGCCACTGCGAAAGCCGTCGATCAGGTAGAAAACAGGATTGACCTGCATGATCCAGCGCGCGGTTTCCGGCAAGATCGCCGGCGTGAAGAAGCTGCCAGAGAGCATGCCCAGTGGCATGACCAGGAAGGTGTCGACCACCGCATAGCGATCCCACTTTTCCGCCCACATGCCGGTCAGAAACCCCAGCAGGGCGAAAAAGAGCGTGCCCAGAACCGCAAAGGCGAGCACCGGCAACAAGGCCGGCAGCGGAAGCGGCATGAACAGCGCCAGTACGAGCAGCACCGCGCTGCCGGTGATTAAGCCGCCGGTGGCCGCCGCGGCGACATAGGCGCAGAGAATCTCCGCCGGGGTCAGCGGCGCCATCAGGATGTCGCCAAGCATGCCCTCAAGCTTGTCGTAGAGCAGGCCGAAGGCCGCGTTCTCGAAGGCATTGTGGAAGAGTGCATAGCCCGCAATGCCGGGGGCCAGAAAGACCAGGGCCGACACCCCGGGCTGCAGCTGTAGACGATCCGGCCACGCCAGGGTGAAGACGGCAAGGAACAGCAGAGAGGAAATCAGGGCGCCGCCCAGGCTTTCCGGAGCGATGCGCAGGTAGCGCAGCAACTCCCGCCGGTAGAGCGCCCAGAGCGCCGGCCAGCCGATCCGCCCCCAGTTGCGCGGCGGCCGCCAGCCGGCGGGCTCAGGGAGAGCCTGCGGCTTCACGGCTTCAGCTTGTACCCGCTGGCCACCAGGCGGTAGGCCAGCGCCCAGAGCAGCAGATTGACAACCCCCACCAGGATGGCGCCGAAGATGAGATTGCCGTCATGCACACCGACGAGGCCAAAGCGCAGGCCGTCGATCAGGTAGAAGAAGGGATTGAAGTGGGCGACAAAGGACCACTCTTCCGGCAGGCGCTCGACCGAATAGAAGGTGCCGGACAGGAAGGACAGCGGCACGACGACGAAGTTGGTCACGGCTGCGATGTGATCGAACTTCTCTGCCCAGATGCCGCCGATCAAACCCAGGAGCGCCAGCATCAACGAGGCATTGAGCGCGTACCACAGCACCGCATGCGGCGCGTTCAGGCCGAGCGGCACGAAGGGCAGCATCGCCAGACCCGTCGCCAGCCCCACCAGCAGGCCGCGCGTCACACCCGCCGCGGCATAGGCCAGTGTGAACTCGAAGGTGGAGAGCGGGGGCATCAGAACATCTACGATGTTACCCTGCACCTTGGAGATCAGCACCGAGGAGGAGGTGTTGGCGAAGGAGTTCTGGAGCATGGTCATGGTGATCAGCCCCGGCGCCAGGAAGAGCGCATAGGGCAGGCCATGCACCACCATGGAGCCACGCCCCAGCGCCAGGGTGAAGATCGCCAGGAACAGCAGCGCCGTCACCACAGGCGCCATCACCGTCTGGGTAATGACGTTGAGGAAACGGCGCACCTCCTTCAGATAGAGGGTCCAGAGGCCGAGCCAGTTGATCTGGCCGAGTTGCCGCGGCGCCGGCGGCGTGGCCGCGGGCGGGGCAGACGGGTTGCTGTCGATCATGGCCTGGACATAACGCCGCATCTCCAGCGGAACAAGGCCGCTGGCGCCATGGGTCACTTGCAGGAGGCGCATGCATGTCGGACAAAGCCAAGACTCGCAGGCGCGCGCCCCGTAAGGCAACGCCCGACTACCTCGAACGCGCGGCCCTCTTCTACCTGGAGCGCTACGCCAGCTCCTCGTCCAGCCTGCGCCGCGTGCTGCTGCGCAAGGTGGCCCGCTCCGCCGAAGCGCACGGGACCGATCCAGCGGAGGGCGCGGCAGCAGTGGAGAGCTTGATCACCCGGCTGCAGGAACGCGGCCTGGTCAACGATGCCGCCTTCGCCGAATCGCGCGCCCGGGCTCTGCGGCGGCGCGGCGCCTCCGCGGCCGGCGTGCGCGCCCGCCTCGCAACCAAGGGGATTACCGGGGATCTGGCGCAGCAGGCGCTGGCAGCCGTGGCGCAGGAAACGCCGGGCGACGAGGAACTGGCCGCCGCGATTGCCTTTGCCCGCAGACGGCGCCTGGGCCCTTGGCGCGCCCCGGAACAGCGGGCGGAGCGGCGCCAGCGCGATCTGGCCGCCCTCGGGCGGCAAGGCTTCCCTGGCACCCTGGCCCGCCGCGTCATTGACGCCGAGGATCCGGAGGCGCTGGAGCAGCAACTTGCCGAGACGCGCGAAGACTGACGCGACTTCCGTATTGCGTTTGTTCTTGTTTTGAACCTATGCTGCGGACATGGACGAGCGGCGACCGGAACAGGCGATCAAGGGGCGCGGCGCGGTGGGCAATCCCACCGGCCGCTTCGAAGCCTACGAGCGCGAAGCCACCTGGGACGGCTGGTGGCTCGATCCCGAGGAACTGGAGGAGCGGCCCGCGACCAGCGTCCTGCCCGACGCCAGTCGCAGCATCCTGGCACGCAACGACAGCCCGGACGTGCCTTTCGAGCGCTCGATCAATCCCTACCGTGGCTGCGAGCACGGCTGCGTCTACTGCTTTGCCCGGCCCAGCCATGCTTACCTCGGACTCTCCCCCGGGCTGGATTTCGAAACCCGGCTCTTCGCCAAGCATCAGGCGCCGCAGTTGCTGCGCGAAGCCCTGCGCAAGCGTGGCTACAAGCCCTCCACCCTGGCGCTGGGCGCCAACACCGACCCTTACCAGCCGGTGGAGCGCAAGCTCGAGATCACCCGCGGCCTGCTGCAGGTGCTTGCTGAGGCCAACCACCCCGTCTCCATCATCACCAAGTCCGCCCTGGTCCTGCGCGACCTGGACATTCTCGCCCCCATGGCGCGCGAGGGCCTGGTGCGGGTCTGTCTCTCGATCACCACGCTGGACGGCACGCTGGCGCGCATTCTCGAGCCCCGCGCGGCGCAGCCGAAACGGCGACTGGAGGCCCTGCGCCGGCTTACAGAGGCCGGAGTGCCGGTGGCCGTGCTGGCTGCGCCCATGATCCCGGCCATCAACGACATGGAGATGGAAGCCATTCTCGAAGCCGGCGCCGAGGCCGGGGCGGACCGGGCCTCCTGGATCCTTCTGCGCCTGCCGCGGGAACTGGGCCCGCTGTTCAAGCAGTGGTTGGAGGCGCATTTTCCGCAGCGCAAGGCAAAGGTTCTGAACCTGCTGCGCGACACCCGCGGCGGCGCCCTTTACGACGCGCGTTTCGGCAGCCGCATGCGCGGCGAAGGGCCCTACGCCTTCCTTCTCGCCCGGCGATTTTCCCTAGCTTTGCGCCGGCTGGGTCTGGACAAACGCAGTTGGGATCTCGATATAAGTCGCTTCAAAGCACCAGGCCCCGAAGGGCAGATGACCCTGTTTTAGTCTTCCATTTGAAAGACTTAGCCGCTAGGGCAGATCGGTTATTCGCAGAACGCAATGCTGCGCTGCGATATGATGCTTTGATGACACATGAATCTTCTTTATATACCGAAGCCATCCACGAATGATCCGTATGGCAAGGGCTTGGGAGAGATCCGATGGCCAGAAATCGCAGTGAGACAGTCAAGAAGCCGGAGAGCGACCGTCCGCACGTCTCCAAGACGCGCAAGTGTCTGATGTGCCGCAACGAGTTCCGCTCTCAGTGGTCGGGCGAGCGCATCTGCCCGAATTGCAAGCAGACCCAGGCCTGGAGCGACGGGCACGGGATGGCGGCGTGACCCGTTAAGGGTCGGGGCCGGCGGATGTGCCGTCGCTGCAAATTGCCGCGACACATCCGCCGGCCTGAAGTCGCAAGACCGGATCGCATTCCATCTGATCCAACCGGATCCAGGTTGAATGCGATCCGGTCTTTTTCTTGCGCAAAGAGGGAGAGGCACGCACCAAATCCGAACCCCGGCGGGTGACTCAGATTTGATGTGATCTGCTCTATGCCGTTGAACGCGGCAGACCGCTGCAGTATCGCTGGGGCCGGAGAGGCCGCGAGAGCAGACGGAATGCCGGACGATCGCTACGAGATCGAATTGGGCGCCCTTCATGGGCGCCTTGTCGTTGGTGTGGACGAGGTGGGCCGCGGCCCCCTGGCTGGACCGGTGACAGCGGCAGCCGTCGTTCTGGATCTCAAGGCGCTGCCGCAAACGCTGCGTCGGGACCTGCAGGATTCCAAGAAACTCACGGCCCGGCGCCGCGAAGAGCTTGCTGCAGCCATCCCCGATTACGCCGCGACCGCCATCGCCAGCGCAACGCCGGCGGAAATCGACGAGATCAACATTCTGCAGGCCAGCCTGCTGGCCATGCAGCGGGCTGTGGCCGCCCTGCCTGTGGTGCCCGAGGCGGCCTTGATCGATGGGCTGCAGGCCCCGGCGCTGCCTTGCGAGCATCGCTGCCTGGTCGGCGGAGACGATCTGAGCTGGTCCGTCGCCGCCGCCTCGATCCTGGCCAAGGTGGCGCGCGACGCCGAGATGGAAGACCTCGCCGAAGCCTTTCCCGGATACGGCTGGGAGCGCAATCGCGGCTATGGCACCGCAGAGCATCGCCGCGCCCTACTAGATCTAGGGCCTTGCCTGCATCACCGGCGCTCTTTTAGTCCCATACGTCAACTTTCTCTCCCAAATGCCTGAGTCCGCTCAAGAATCTTGACCCGGAATCCCGGTCGTAGGATGCTGCACACCATGCAGATGGCCTAGGGGCCTTTGATCGGGGGTAGAGACTATGGCGGGTGTGACCAAGGCTTCGGCGCGGGCAGCGGCAAGAAAACGTGCCGCATCCCAAGGGGGAAAGGAAGCCGGAGCGGCGGCATTGGACGCGGCGCTGGACCGGGTGCTGGAGGGCGATTGCGTCGAGCTGATGCGCAGCCTGCCCGACGCTAGCGTCGACGTGATCTTCGCCGACCCGCCCTACAATCTGCAGCTCGGTGGCGAGCTGCACCGGCCCAACAACAGCCGGGTCGACGGCGTCGAGGACAGCTGGGACCGTTTCGACGACCTGGCCACATACGACGCCTTCACCCGGGCCTGGCTCGCCGAGGCGCAGCGCCTGCTCAAGCCGGATGGCACACTCTGGGTCATCGGCAGCTATCACAACATCTTCCGGGTCGGCGCGGCGCTGCAGGATCGTGGCTACTGGATCCTCAACGATGTGATCTGGCGCAAGTCCAACCCCATGCCCAACTTCCGCGGCCGGCGCTTCACCAACGCGCACGAGACGCTGATCTGGGCCGCGCGTTCGCAGGAGTCACGCTACACCTTCAACTACGAGTCCATGAAGGCGCTGAACGACGATCTGCAGATGCGCAGCGACTGGTACATTCCGATCTGCAGCGGCGGCGAGCGCCTGCGTGATGCGGAGGGACGCAAGCAGCATTCGACCCAAAAGCCGGAGGCCCTGCTGCACCGCGTGTTGCTCGCTTCGACACGGCCGGGGCAGTTGGTGCTGGACCCCTTCTTCGGCAGCGGCACCACCGGCGCCGTGGCCAAGCGCCTGGGGCGGCGCTGGATCGGGCTGGAGCGTGACAACGACTACGCCCGCATCGCCCGCGAGCGCATCGCCCGCGTCGAGCCCCTGACCGACCCCAGCCTCATCGAGATCAAGCCTAAGCGCGAAGCGCCGCGGGTGCCCTTCGGCTGGCTGGTGGAGCGTGGCTTGCTGGAGCCGGGCACCCTGCTCTACGGTCCCGGTCGCCGGCACTGCGCCAAGGTGCGCTCCGACGGCACGCTGATCGCCAGCGGGCCGGAAGGCGATCACCGCGGCTCGATCCACCAGGTGGGCGCCGCCCTGCAGGGCGCGCCGGCGTGCAACGGCTGGTCCTTCTGGCATCTCGATGTGGAAGGCCGCGCCGTGCCCATCGACGTGTTGCGCCAGAAACTGCGTGCGGAGATGGAATGACGCCGATCCTGCCAAGCCTGGGCCTGGCGAAACCATACCCGGGCCAGCAGATCAGTAATCCGTGGCTCAAACGTATTGGACGTTGAGGATTTCGTAGGCCTTGGTGCCCTTGGGGGTGGTGACCTCGACGGAATCGCCCACGGCCTTGCCAATCAGCGCCCGGGCAATGGGCGAGGTGACGGCGATGCGGCCGGCCTTCACGTCGGCCTCGGTCTCACCCACGATCTGGTACTGGGTTTCCTGGTCGG
Source organism: Aquibaculum arenosum (assembly GCF_029222965.1). GTDB lineage: Bacteria > Pseudomonadota > Alphaproteobacteria > Kiloniellales > DSM-21159 > Aquibaculum > Aquibaculum arenosum. The sequence goes on from NZ_JARHUD010000003.1 coordinate 161,649, forward strand.
TGTCCTCATCGACCACGCGCACCGTGGCGCCGAACTTAACCGTGTCGCCCGACAGCTTTGTCGGGTCGATCACCTGCGCACGGCTGATCCTGTCCTCAAGCTCGGCCACGCGGCCCTCGATGAAGGATTGGCGCTCACGCGCGGCGTGGTACTCGGCATTCTCCGAGAGGTCACCGTGCTCGCGTGCCTCGGCAATGGCCTTGATCACCTCGGGCCGCGCAACGGTCTTGAGGTGACGCAATTCTTCTTCCAGCCGGGCAAAGCCTTCGGCTGTCATGGGAAATTTTTCGCTCATCGCCCTTCGGAAACCCTCCTGGCAAGCGTGCCGACCCTTTGGGGTGGCCGAAAAAACGTGCGTTCCGACCGCAGGGGCGGTCAGAACGCTCCTTTAAAGTATGACTGAAGCGGAGCCACTTCAAGCAGCCCGCCACGCGCGGCGCTAATCGCCTGTACCGCAGCCTCCGCCCCCGCCATGGTCGTATAGTAGGGCACGGAGTTCGTCAAAGCGCTGCGGCGAAGCGAGAAGGAATCCGCCACAGCCTTGCGATCTTCCGTGGTGTTTATCACAAGTTGGACGTCGCCGTCGATCATCCGGTCCACAACGTGAGGTCGATTGCCGTCACGCACCTTATGGACGAACTCGGCCGCAATGCCTTGCGACTCCAGATATGCAGCCGTCCCTGCAGTGGCTATGACCGAGAAGCCAATCTCGATGAGCTGGCGCGCCAGCTGGGCCGCGAAGGGTTTATCGCCATCCTTCACGGAGATGAAAACGCGGCCCTCGGACGGCAGTTTGACGCCGGCGCCGAGCTGTGACTTGAGAAAGGCCCGGGCAAAGTCCCGGTCGATGCCCATCACCTCACCGGTGGACTTCATCTCCGGTCCCAGCACCACGTCGACGCCAGGGAAGCGCGCGAAGGGGAAGACCGCTTCTTTCACCGCAACATGCTCGCGCTTGGAGCGGGCAAGGTTGAAGTCGGCAAGCTTGGCCCCGGCCATGACCTGGGCGGAAATCTTGGCGATGGGCACGCCGGTCGCCTTGGCCACGAAGGGCACGGTGCGGCTGGCGCGCGGATTGACCTCCAGGATGTAGATCTCCGAGCCCTGCACCGCGAACTGCACGTTCATCAGCCCGACGACGCCCAGGGCAAGCGCAAGCTGCGCCGTCTGCCGCTCGATCTCCTCGACGATCTCCTGCGAGAGCGAATAGGGCGGCAGGGAGCAACCGCTGTCTCCGGAGTGGATGCCGGCTTCCTCGATGTGCTCCATGATGCCGGCGACGAAAACGTCTTTTCCGTCACAGACGGCATCCACATCGACCTCGGTGGCATCGCGCAGGTAGGAGTCGATCAGCACCGGGTTGCGCCCGGAAACCTGGACCGCCGTGGCGATGTACTGCCGCAGCTCTGTCTCGTCATGGACGATCTCCATGGCCCGGCCGCCCAGCACGTATGAGGGGCGCAGCAGCACCGGATAGCCGATGCGCTCGGCTTCCGCCACCGCCTCCTCCAGGGAGCGCGCCAGGCCGTTGGCCGGCTGCTTGAGGCTCAGTTCTTGCAGCAGCGCCTGGAAGCGCTCGCGGTCCTCGGCCCGGTCGATGGCATCGGGCGCCGTGCCCAGGATCGGCAGGCCGGCAGTCTCCAGGGCCTGGGCCAGCTTCAACGGCGTCTGGCCACCAAATTGCACGATGACGCCCTTCAGCGTCCCGCGCGATTGTTCCAGGCGGCCTATGGCCAGCGTGTCCTCGACCGTCAGGGGCTCGAAGTAGAGGCGATCCGAGGTGTCATAGTCGGTGGAGACGGTTTCCGGGTTGCAGTTGACCATGATGGCCTCGAACCCGGCTTCCTTCAGGGCATAGGCGGCATGAACACAGCAGTAGTCGAACTCAATGCCCTGGCCGATGCGGTTCGGACCGCCACCCAGGATCATCACCTTCTCGCGCTCGCTGGGCTCCGCCTCGCACTCCGGCTCGCGCCAGTCGTGGCCCTCGTAGCAGGAGTACATGTAGGGCGTGGGCGAAGGGAACTCCGCGGCACAGGTGTCGATGCGCTTGTAGACCGGCTGGACCCCCACGCTGAGCCGTGCGGCCTCGACGGCAGCCTCCGTTTGCCCGGTCACCGCAGCAAGGCGGGCGTCGGAGAAGCCCATGGACTTGAGGCGCAGCAGGGCTCGCCGCTCCCGGGGCAGGCCGTCGCGACGCAGTCCGGCCTCCGCATCCACCAGTCCGGCGATCTGGCGCAGGAACCAAAGGTCGATCTGCGTGGCGCGGTGAATTTCCTCCACCGAGAGCCCGTAGCGCATGGCCTGGGCCACAGCCAGAAGCCGCTCCGGCACGGACTGTGAGAGGTAGCCCAGGACGGCCTCGCGGTCGACCTGGCCCTCCTCATCGAGGGCGCCGGGGATCACCACCTCATCCAGGCCGCTGAGGCCGGTTTCCATGGAACGGAAGGCCTTCTGCAGCGACTCCTGGAAGGTGCGGCCGATGGCCATGGCCTCGCCCACCGACTTCATGGAGGTCGAGAGCAGCGCCTGGGTGCCCTTGAACTTCTCGAAGGTGAAGCGCGGCATCTTGGTAACGACATAGTCGATGGTCGGCTCGAAGGACGCCGGGGTCACCTTGGTGATGTCGTTGTCGAGTTCGTCCAGGGTGTAGCCGACCGCCAGCTTGGCGGCGATCTTGGCAATGGGGAAGCCGGTCGCCTTGGAGGCGAGCGCCGAGGAGCGCGAGACCCGGGGGTTCATCTCGATCACCACCATCTCCCCAGTGGCGGGATCGACGGCGAACTGCACGTTGGATCCGCCAGTCTCCACCCCGATCGCCCTGAGGCAGGCAATCGAGGCATTGCGCATGATCTGATATTCCTTGTCGGTCAGGGTCAGCGCCGGGGCCACGGTGACGGAATCGCCCGTGTGGATGCCCATAGGGTCGATGTTCTCGATGGAGCAGACGATGATGCAGTTGTCCGCCTTGTCGCGGACCACCTCCATCTCGTACTCCTTCCAGCCCAGCACCGACTGCTCGATCAGCACCTCGCTGGTCGGGCTCGCCCGCAGCCCGTTCTTGACGATCTCGACATATTCCTCGCGGTTGTAGGCGATGCCGCCGCCGGTGCCGCCCAGCGTGAAGGACGGCCGGATGATCGCCGGCAGGCCGACGAAGTCGAGCGCGTCCATGGCCGCATCGAAGCTGGTGATCATGCGCGAGGCCGGGCTCTTCAGGCCGATGGCGTCCATGGTCTCGCGGAAGCGCTGCCGATCCTCGGCCTTATCGATCACATCGGCATCGGCGCCGATCATCTCGACGTTGTAGCGCTCCAGGATGCCCAGTTCGGCGAGCTTCAGCGAGGCATTGAGCGCGGTCTGGCCGCCCATGGTGGGCAGCAGTGCATCGGGTCGCTCGCGCGCGATTACCTTCTCCAGGAACTCCGGCGTGATCGGCTCTACATAGGTGGCATCCGCCAGCCCGGGATCGGTCATGATCGTCGCCGGATTGGAGTTCACCAGGATCACCCGGTAGCCCTCCTCTCGCAGCGCCTTGCAGGCCTGAGCTCCGGAATAGTCGAACTCGCAGGCCTGTCCAATGACGATGGGGCCGGCACCGACGATGAGAATGGACTGGATGTCGTTACGCTTGGGCATGCGGGCACTCTGACTGGGCGCACGGACCTACTCGGGGCCCGACGCGCAGGGGTTCACGAGGATCTTACATGGCGACTGTCTGCTGAAGCATGGTTTCTGCCAGAAGCAAGCGGGTAAGGAAAGCGCGAAGGGGAAAGGCGGCTACTCCGCAAGAATTGACGCCAAAGCTTGCAGCCGGTCCCAAAACACGCCACCTGTGGATAAAGCACGTCAGCAAGGTTGACTGGCCCACGGTTGGCTGGCGGCGGCCGGGTGCGTGCCGAACCGACGCGCCGAGCCGCGGCTGGACACTTCACGAACAAGAATTCGGACCAACAAGAATGACAAGCCGCCGCAGTTTCCTGTCCTTCACCCTTCTGCTCACCGGTGGGCTGCCCTTGATCGCCGCCTGCACGCCGCCGCCGCCGCCCAGCCCCGACTACACACAGATCGGCTTCGGCCACCGCGCGCCCTTGCGCCTTAATGTAGCGCGGGTCGTCTTCCGGGACGAAAGCCGGCAGCCGCGCGAGGCGCCTGAAGTCGGGCACCTCTTCCCCGATCCGCCGCCCACCGTGGTGGAACGCTGGGTGCGCGACCGCCTGCAGGCTGTGGGCAGCGGGGGCGAAATCGAAGCGGTGCTGCGCGAAGCCTCGGTTACTGAAACGACACTGCCGCGCAGCAGCGGCCTGCGCGGGCTGGTGACCCGCGAACAGAGCGAACGCTACGATGCGCGCATCTCGCTGGCCCTACGGGCACGCAATGCCAGCGGCGAACCCGACGGAAGCGTTGAGGCTCGCCTGGAGCGCAGCACCACGGTGCGCGAGAACCTGGGGCGCGGCGAGCGCACGGCAATCTGGCACCGTCTCATGGAAGAGATGGCGCGCAGCCTGGACGAGGAGATGGAGCGCGCCATTCGCGATGGCGATCTCGCACGTCTTCTGGCCTAGGATCAAGAGTGTAGACCAGATTCACGACTCACATCGGGTCGCTTCGTGAACCGGATTTGAGTCGATCTGGTCTCTTGAAAGACCAGGGGCACAGCGGGGGGAAGTTGGGAGGGAACTTGCGGTGAGCCGCTATGCTGCTCCGCCGGATACGCGTCTTTACGCCATCGGAGACATCCATGGCGAAGCGGCGCTGCTCGAGCTCCTGCTGGAGCGCATCGAGGCCGACGCGGCCGCGCATCCGGCCACACGCCACGTCCTGATCTACCTGGGCGACTACGTGGACCGCGGTCCCGCCTCCTGCGAGGTGCTCGATCGACTGGTGGCGGGCCCGCCGCAAGGCTTCGAGCAGGTTTGCCTGCGGGGCAATCACGAAGAGATGATGCTGGGCTTTCTTACCGGCAACCCGGCCTTGGGGGGACTCTGGCTGGACTACGGCGGAGACGAAACCTGCCGCAGCTACGGGGTGGATCCCGAAGAGCGACCAGCGGCGCTGGCCGAAGCCCTGCGCGCCCGGCTGCCGGAGAGCCACAGGGCGCTGCTGTGGCGCCTGGCACTAAGCCACCGCGAAGACGGCTATTTCTTCGCCCATGCCGGCGTGCGCCCCGGCGTGCCGCTTGCCCGGCAGCAGCGCGACGATCTGATCTGGATCCGCGGGCTCTTCCATCGCAGCGACGCCGACCATGGCGGTGTGGTGGTGCATGGGCACTCGCCGGTCGCCGCGCCGGAGAACCATCACAATCGGATCAACGTCGACACCGGCGCCGTCTATGGCAACGCGCTCACCGCCGTCGTCCTGGCAGGGCAAGAGCGCGCTTTTCTTCAAGTGGATGCACGCTCGGGCGCCTTTTGCGAGATTCCCTCTGCCAAGGAGTCCGGCAGCAGTACTGCATAGCGGTGGATCAGCCACACCAGGCGCTCGAACAGCGCGGTTGCGGCCAGCAGTCCATTGCGCTGATCGGCATCCAGGTCGGCACCGTTACGCAGCAGATCGCGCCGCAACCTCTCCATCAAGGCCGAGCGATCCGCGGTCAGGGCACGCAAGAGCTGTGGATCCACCGCCTCGCCTTCGCCCCCGGCTTCCATGAGGCTGTCGAGCAGGGCATGGGCCGCCTCGGTGAGATTGACCGACAGCGGCGGGGGCCCGGCCGATCCGTTGCTCGTGTCCAGGGCCGTCATTAGTTCGTCCAGGGTCTCGCAGAGGGCTTGCAACAGCGCATTGCGGCTCTTGAAGTTCATGGCCCGTTCCAGGGCCTCATCGCCTTCGCTGCGCTGCACGACCTCCGAGAGAAAGCGCTCGACCTCCGCCACCACCTCCTGGCTTGCCTCCAGCACGGCCTGCCGCTCGGCGGGCGGCGGAGCCACTTGCCCGTCAGCGGGAATCAGGGCCGGGAGCCGGGTCAACAGCGCCTGCTGCTCCCGCTCCACCAGTTCCAGGGCGATCGCACTGTCTTCCAGCGCCTGGTCGTAGAGGAAACGCGGGCGCGCCAGCGCTTCAGCGGGAGCTGGCGGCGCCAGGCTGGCGCAGAGACGCAGCAGCGGCCGCTGCAGAGGGTGGCTGAGCAGGGCGCCGGCGAGCTGAATGACCAGGAAGAGCAGTGCCATCTGCAGCGCCGTCCCCTCGGCCAGCGCCTGAACCGCTGCGAGCAGCAGTGGCACGCCCCCGTCGCGCTCCAGCCAGAAGAGCAGCAGCACGCCCAGGCTCCCCAAGAGCTTCACCGCAACCTGGAAGTAGGCGAGCTGACGTGCGCTGCCGCTAAGACCGCCAGCCATGACCGCAACGCTCAAGCCGGAGCCGACGCCTGAGCCCAGAACCAGCACCAGGGTCTGCTCCAGCGACAGCAAACCCAGGCCCGTGAGCGTGACGGCCATGATGGTGAGGGTGGCCGAGGATTGCAGGATCAGCGCGCCGAGCAGGCCGATCACCAGCCCAAGCCAGTCGGCGGTGCCGGCGAAGGTCAGGAAGGCGCTCATCCACTCGAGTTCGCGCAAGGGGCCGGCCGCGGCCTTGATGTACTGAAGGCCAAGGAACAGCAGGCCGATGCCCAGCAGCGCGCCGACCACATGCCGCCAGCGGGCCGATCGCTCGACATCGAAGTAGTAAGCAAAGCCCACCAGACCGAGCAGGAAGAGCACCAGCAGCCTGATATCCATCGCCGCCAGCAGCACCAGACCCGCCGTTCCCACATTGGACCAAGCCACCAGCGGAGCGGCCCGGCGCACCTCCGTAAGACCGGCCGTGACCAGACCCACGGCGATGAAAGTCACGGCGTTGCTGCTCTGGGTCAGCGCACCCGCCACCACACCAACGATCGCGCTTGTGCCGGACCGGCGGGTGGCCGCCGCCACGGCACGGCGGAAACGCCGGCCGGTCATGCGCTTCAGATGGCTGCCGATATAGCGGATGCCGATGAAGAAGAGCCCGAGGCCGGCGAAAAGACTGGCGAAACTTTCCATCCCGTCCGTCCAGTTCAGCCGCGCCCCACTGGCTTGCGCCCGCCAGGGTCACGCAGAGCCAAAAGCAGGAGGAGCGCCAGCAGGCCGATACCGAGCCCGTGCGCGAACAGCACGACCTTGTGCAGGGCCTCATAGCGGCGTTCCGCGGCAACTCGGGCCTCCTGCAGCGCCTTACCCAAAGCGGCCCGCAGCTGCTCTGCCAGGGCATCCAGCGCCTGATCCAGTTCGCGATCCACCCCGCGAACCCGGGCGTCCACCGCGACAGGGTCCCGGCGTCCCGCCTCCTCGAAGGCAGCGGCCGCCGCTTCATAGTCCGCCTGGATTCGCTCATGCAGCGCACGCGCCGCCGACGCGCGTTCCGCCAGGGCCGCTGGCGTGCCCGGCGCACTGGCAAGGGCTGCCAGCGCAGTCTCGACGCGCTCGCTCTGGGCCTGCATCGCTACACGATAGCGGGTGTAATCCTGCGCATCATGGCCGCGCAGCAGGAGATTCTTCCACTCCTGCACCTGTCGCTTGAAGGCGACCTGCGCCGTTCCGGCCTCGCGGCTGGCCTCATCCAGGTCCTGAAGCGTCTGGACCGTCTGCCGGTGCCCCTGGTCGGCATAGTAAAGGCTGAAGAGGGCGACGATTCCGGCAATCAGGATCGCAAGGATGCCCAGCGCGCCGATGGTCAGTCGCGCCCGCCGCGTTGACTGTTCGCCATAGGCATTGCGTTGCAGGCGCTCCACCCAACCCCCCTAACAAGCTGTAATATTTACTTAATACTCGCCGCCGCCCGTCGAGTGCCAAGCTAGGCCGGAAGGCCGTGGCGCGCAACACGCAATGCCGCGCCCTCCAAGGCACGGATCAATTGCAGGGTTTACTCCCTGTGCAGCCGCGATCACTGTGGTATGGTGGCGCCACGGGGGCGAGGGAAGAATGTCCGAGGCCAAGAGCGCGCGATTGGAACTGCGACTGCGCAACGACTTGACGGAGCTCGACACGTTAAGCGAGGCGCTTGAGGAATTCTGTGAGGCCAAGGCGGTGCCCACAGGCGCCGCCTATCATCTCAACCTCGTGCTCGATGAGCTGGTGACGAACATCGTCAGCTACGGATACGAGGAGGATGCCGGTGAGCGGGAGATCGTGATTCAATTAGAGCGCGAAGCAAACGCCGTTGCCGTGGTCGTGGAGGACGATGGCGTGGCTTTCAACCCTCTGTCCGCCAAGGAGCCGGACCTGGACGCCTCGGTGGAAGAGCGACCCATCGGAGGTCTGGGCTTGCATTTTTTGCGTACTCTGATGGATGACCTTTGCTATCGACGCAAGGATGGGCGAAATAGGCTGGGATTCCGCAAGCCGCTGACGGACCAGCCCAACGCGGCATAGAGCAGACGAGGTAGGAGCACGATGCAGATTGATGAAACCATGGACGGTGACGTCCTGATCCTGTCGATTCAGGGGCGACTGGACAGCAACACCTCCAAGCAACTCGACGAGGTGTTGACCAACCAGGTTCAGAACCGCCCTGCGGTCGTCCTGGATTTTTCAGGCCTCGAGTACATCAGCTCCGCTGGATTGCGGGTGCTGCTCAAGGGCGCGAAGCAGGCGCGGGCCAGCAACGGCAAGTTGGCGCTCTGCTCCCTGTCGCCGCACGTCCGCGAGGTCTTCGACATCAGCGGCTTCTCCAACATCTTCTCCATCCAGGCAGACCGGCAGACCGCTCTGGCTGCCGTCAAGTAGCGCGGAGTCCAGCCAAGCGGTACGGGAACAGTCGCATGCGACTGTCGGTCAAGATTGCCGTCTACATGGTGGGGATCATCGCTTTCGCCCTGCTGCTCCTGACCTATCTGACCAACGCCAAGTTCCGCTCACTGCAAGAGGAGGTGGAGCAATCGCGCTTCCTCGTGCTGGCGCTGGACGTCAAGACGACGGCCGAGCGCGGACTCGCACTCGGCCTCACCCTTGAGCAGATGGACAATCTCGGGGGCATCCTGCACCGCCTGGTGGAGACCCACGGGGACATCCTCTCCCTGGTGATTCTCGACCAACAGGGTGAACTGCTGCACCTCGCCGGCGCGCTCCCGGACGACTCCGGCTTGTCCTCGGGCCTGGAACGCTTGCAAAGGCCGGAACGGGGCGGCGATGACACTCTGGTGCTCTCCAACAGCCGGTCCTTTGGACTTATGGTACCGCTGCTCAATGCCTTCGGGCAGCAGGCCGGGGTGGTGGCGCTCCACTATGACCGCGCGGCCAGCAGCGCGCTGGTGCGCCAGGTGACGCTGGAACAGCTGCGCTTCGGCCTGGCCGCCTTGCTGCTGAGCTGCGTGGCAGCACTGTTGCTGACCGGCTGGTATCTGCGCGGCGTCACGCAGGGCTTTGCACGACTGACCCGCCTGGTCGAAGGCCGGGAACGCCAGGCTCCAGTGGTCGGCGGCTTGCCGGCCGACGATCTGGAGCGCCGTTTCCAGGTCGTCCATCAACAGGTTGGGGAACTGGAAGCCAAGGTCGAGAAGGCCGAAAACGCGCTGGCGCGCCGCTGAGCGGACTCGACTCCGCTCGAAAGGGAGCGGTTGGCAGATCCGCAACTTCAGCCAGCCGGCGCTCAAGGGGGATGGGGCAAAAGGTGATCGAGGAACGCGGGCTCAAGCGCCTGTCCTACGGGCTTATCGTCCTGACCCTTGCGCTGCTCACTGCTGCGCTGTCGGGCGTGGCCTATCTCAGCCTGCAAAGCTTCGAGCGGGTGCTGCAACCGCGTCTCGAGGCCAAGGCCGGGGTGGTCGCCAGCGTCATCGGCAGCGAGATCGATCGCGCCCTGGCCGCGGGAATCCCGCTCGAGGAGCTGCGCGGCTTTCAACCCTTTGCCGCCGCCATCCTGGAAGACCATCCGGAAATCCTGAAGATCGAACTGCGCGACAGCAGCGGCCAGACACTGTTCGCCAGTTCGGAGCAAAGCGTGCCGGCCGAGGCGAGCTGGAACGAGACGGTCGCCGTCGGCACGGCCGGCGCAGAAGCGGGGCGGCTGGCCGTGGCCGTGGCGCCGGGCTACGTGACGGATCGCCTGCGCGAGATTCAGGCGGAGATTCTGGTCATCCTGCTGGTGGCGCTTTTCCTCACCTTCGAGGTGCTGCTGGTGGTGGTGGCCATGTTCGTCACCGAACCGGTGCGACGCCTCAGCCACCTGATGGCCGATGGGGAGCGGGGCTTCTTCCGCCATCTGGTCCCGGGAGAGACGCGCGACGAGATCGGCCGCTTCGCCGCCGCCTTCAACAGGGTGGTGCGGCGTGAGCAGGAGCGCTTTGCTGCTCTGGAGGAAGCCTTTTCCCGCCTGCGTCCCACCGCGCCGCCGGAACTCAGCGCTCTGATGCAGGATCTGGGCGAGCGCCTGCGCCCCGAAGCGCGCCCCGCCGCTGCCACCGAGGGCAGCATTGCCGATGTGCGCATGCCGCTCTTCCTGTTCTTCTTCGCAACGGAACTCAGCCGCTCCTTCCTGCCGATCTTCGCGCGCGACCTTTACGAGCCGCTGCCCGGCCTCTCCTACGAGCTCACCATCGCCCTGCCGATCGCACTCTACCTCTTCCTGGTGGCGATCTTGACCCCCATGGCCGGGGCGCTGGCCGGCCGCTTCGGCAGCCGCCTGCTCTTCCTGCTCGGCCTGGTGCCGACCGGGGTCGGCTTGCTGATGACCGCCCTGGCAAACGACATTGCCATGCTGATCCTCTGGCGCGCGGTGAATGCGGTGGGCTTCGCGCTCACCACGATCGCGGCCCTGGACTACATCGCCCGGGCGGCGGGGCGGAGCCGTCGGGCTGAAGGCATGGCAATCTACACCGCAGCCTTCGTGACCGCCGGGCTTTGCGGCACCTCCATCGGCGGCATCCTCGCCGACCGCCTCGGTTATCACGCCACCTTTCTCGTGGCCGCAGCGGTGACCCTGCTCTCAGCCTTCATGCTGGTGATCAACCTGCGCGACCGAGGCACCTCGGCGATGGGTGGCGGGGTGCGGCTGCGCTTGGCCGACTTCGGAACGGTGCTGGCGAACCCGCGCTTTCAGCTCTTGATCCTCATCGCTGCCATTCCGACCCAGCTGCTCACCACCGGCTATCTTTTCTACGCCACCCCCATGCTGCTTGATTCGGTCGGCTACTCCACCTCGGTGATCGGCCAGACCATGATGGTCTACTTTGTGGTGATGATCCTGATGGGCGTGCCGATGGCCCGGCTGGCGGACCGGGTGGGGCGCTACCGCCTTTTCGCCGGCGCCGGACTGCTGCTGGCCGGGCTGGCGGCAATGCTGCCCTCTTCTCTGGAAGGCAGCGCCCACTTCGCGCTTTGGGTTGCGCTGTCCATGGGTCTGGTGGGCGTCGCCCATGCGCTCTGCATCCCCTCCCAGGGCGCTATCCTGCTTCAGGAGGCCGATCGGGTTGGCGGGGACAGGCGCACCGCTGCGATTTCAGCCTACCGTGTTCTGGAGCGCATCGGCAGCGTCCTGGGCCCGATCCTGGCGGCCAGTCTGGCCGCCCTCTACGGCTATGCCTGGACGATCGGGCTGCTCGGGCTGTACGTTCTGGCCTGTGGGCTTCTGTTCACGGCGATCTCGCTGCTGCGCGCACGCGGCGGTGCCAGCGCGGTGAACTAACGGAAGCAAGGGGGGACACAAAAAGATGCAAAGGCGCATAACAACCGGCTGGGTCGCGGTGAGCCTGCTGCTGGGCGTGCTCCTGGGCATCCTGATAACGGCCCCGGCCACGCCGCTGCATGCGCAGCAACCGGAGGCCGCCGAACGCCATCACGTCTATATCGCCACCTTCCGCGGTTGCGAGGAAGTGTGCGAGGCCTTTAAGAGCTACCTGCTGGACCGCGGCCTGGCGGTGGATTTCATCGAGCGCTCCATCGAACGCGACACCGCACGCATTCCCGAGCTGGTGGCCGAGGTGAAGGAGTTGCAGCCCGACCTCCTTGTCACCTGGGGCACGGCCATCAGCCTCGGCATGGTGGGCCCCGCCGGCACCGCTGACAGCGAGGCCTATGTCACCGACATCCCGGCCGTCTATCTCTACGTGGCCGACCCGCTGGGCGCCGGGCTGGTCAACCGCCCAGACATGTCGGAGCGCCCCAACCTGGCCGGCGCGAACATTCAGGTACCCCTCGAGGCGCAGTTGCGCGTCATGCAGTCCTACCAGGAGGTGGATCGCATTGGGGTGGTCTACGGTGCCGATGAACTGAACTCCGTGGCCGCTGTGACCGCCCTGCGCGTCGCAGCGTCACGCTTCGGCATAGAGGTCATCGAGCAGCAACTGGATCCAGGTCCGGAAGGCCCGCCCCTGCCGGAGAGCATCGCGCCGGCAATGCAAGCGATCGCGGAGAAGGATCCAGACATTCTGGTCACGGTCTCGAGTTCCTTCCTCATTCAGAACGTGGAGGCCTACACCGCCGCCGCGGTCGAGGCAGGCCTGCCGCTTTTCACCTCGGCGGAGCTACCGATCCGCCAGGGCGATGCCATGCTCGCACTCTTTGCATCACTCTCCAGCATCGGCCAGGTTGCCGGATATCAGGCCGAGCAGATCCTGCGCGAGGGTGCCGACCCGGCCACCCTTCCCACGCCGTCTCTGCGCCGCTTCACCCTGCTCATCAACATGCCGGTCGCGCTCGCGCTGGAGCGCTACCCGCCCATGCTGGTGCTCCAGATCGCCGAGTTGATGGACTGAGGCATGCCGACGGCGCTCGCCCTTCGCATGACGACGATTCTCGGCAGCGTGCTGCTGCTGCTTGCCCTGCTGTTCAGCCTCACCCTGGAAGCAATGCATGTGGACAGCGAGAGGGACCTGCGCGAAGGCCGCTTTGCCTACAGCCTGGCGCAGTTGAAGCAGCGGGTGGAATCGCCCCTCTCCCTGGGGCTCGAAGTGGAAAGCCTCGACTACCTGCAGCAGCTGCTCGAGATGGAGGCCGCTGCCGATCCCGAAATCCTTTCCATCGACCTGTTCGATTCCGAAGGCAGCCTCCTCTTCACAACGGACCGCGTCGGCATCCGCCAGGCCGTGCCCGAAGGTTGGCTGGAGGCCACCCTGGCACTACCGACACCGGACGAGGCCGAGCAGACCCCGCAAAGCGAAGCGATCTGGCATCTGGACGAGCGCGACGGCCAGGCCCTGGGCGTGGCGCTGCACAACGATTTCGGCCTGGTGGTCGGTGGATTGGTGCTGCGCCACAGCATCACCCGTGTCGGCGAAGGCTACCTCTCGACACAGAACATGGCACTGGCCCTGCCTTTGGCGCTGGCCCTCGGCGGCACCCTGATCGGCGGCCTCTTGTTCCAGCGCCTCTGCCGCCCCGTCGAAAGGGAAGCCGCTGCGCTGGCCGAGGCCCTGTATCGGCATCAGACCGAAGCCAAGACCCTGGACAGCAAGACGGCGAGCAATGCCACGGGCAGTCTGACGGCAACGGTCACGGTCCTACACAGCGCGGTTCAGGCCGCCGAGCGTCGCTGCCGTGAGGCAACCGGTGAGGTGGAGCGCATCGATGGCCGTAACTGACCAGTTGCCCCTGGCTCCAGGCGCCTCGGTGACGAAGGGCGAGACGCTGGACGAAACGGCGGAGGCCGACAGCCGGACCCTGCTTGTGCAGACTGCTTGGACGCTGCGGCTGCGGACCCGGCTGGTGCTCTGCGGCCTCCTGATCGTGCTGCTGACCGCCGGGCTGAGCGGCTGGCTTGGCCTGCGCGCTGTCGAGCACCGCCTGGAAGGGGAGATGATCTCGGCCTCACGCACCGTGGGCAACGGCTTGGTGCAGCAGTTCGAGCTCGCCTTGGAGGCCGGCATCCCCTTCGACCGTCTAACCGGTGTCGAGGACTTCCTGGCGACGACCACCAGTTTCGACGAACGCATCGGCTTTGCCGCCCTGCTCGACGGCGAGGGCGCGAAGGTCGCAGCCGCCGGGCGCAACAATGGCCTGGTGCCGGACCGACTGACCACGGGCGCGCTCAACGCAGAAGCCTTCCGCCCCGCCGGCCATCTGGCGGTGATTGCGCCCATCTCGCACCAGGGCACGACCCAAGGCTATGTGCTGGTCGGCGTCGGCGATGGTTTGCCGTCACAGACGATCCTGGCCTTCACGACCGCCGCCGCGCTGGCCACGCTGGCCCTGCTGGTGCTGCTGCACGAGGCGCTGCGCGCAACCCTGTTCAAGAGCGTGGAGCGACCCGCAGAGGCGCTCGCGCGCCTGGCGGCGGCCTTGGAGCGCGGCGACCTTTCTCGCACCACCTGGCTTGCAGCCCCGGGCAGCATGGGCCGGCTGCTCCTCGCCACCCGGCACCGCCTTGCCGGCGTCAACACCGCCTTCCACGCCTTCCTGCTCAGCGCCTTCGCCGCCCGGGCCGGCCACTTCGAGCCGCCGGTCCTGCGGGAGATTACCGATGTCGTGCGACGCGGGCTCGGCCCGCATCGACTGCCCCCGGTGGCCGGTGCCTGGCCGGTGGCCGTGGCCGGCGACGGCCTCTTCCGGCTGGCTGCCTTTGCCCTGCTGCTGGGCGAGGCGGTGCTGCTGCCGGGCTGGTGGAACCTCGGCGCGCTGGAGGCACTTTCGCGAGACGCCGCCACGGCGCTACTGGCTCTGCCGCTGCTGCTCGCCATCCCGCTGGGGTATAATCTGGCAGGGCGTGCTCTGGCCGGCTTTGCTCCGGGCATGACCTTCACCGCCGGTGCCCTGATCGCCGCCGCCGGACAGCTCGGCCTGGCACTGGCGGACACGCCGGAAGCGGTGGCGGCGCTGCGTATACTCGGTGGACTGGGCATCGGTATGGCCTTTCACCCGCTGGGAGGTGGGGTGGCGCTCACGCGCGGGGCGCTACTGGCCCTGGTGGCCGGCACCGGTCCTGGCTTCCTCTTCCTGGCGCTCACCGGCTCACCAAACCTGGCACCACTGGCCGCGCTGGTCACCGCCATCGGCGGCCTGCTCGTCGGCCAGAGCCTGCCGGAACGCAACGAGGCAACGGATAACGCTTCGCAGGCCCATGCAACGCCACGCTCTCGCCCCCTGCCGCTGTTCAGCCTCGGTCTGCTGACGGCCCTGCTGCCGACGCTGCTCGCGAACCGCGCAGCAGGCAGCGGCCCCCCCGACATCGTCGCACTGCTGGCCGTCGTCATCGCGCTGGCGGCCGGTGTGCTGCTCTCGGGCAGCCTTGCTCCGGCGCTGGGGCCAGTGCGCACCCGTCGATTCGCCGCACTGGGGGGCGGGCTCTGCTTCGCGCTTGCGGCCTTCCTGAGCCACACGGCCCCCTCGACGCTGCACGCCATGGCGGTTCCGGCGTTGGCGGGCGCTGTGCTTGCCGGGCTGCTGCTTATCGCAGCGACCCTGACCGCCGAGGCGGGCGAGTGCAGGCCCCGGAGCACGCAGAATGTCATAGCCCTTGCCGGCGGCGCGGCGCTCGGCCTGCTGGCGATCAGCGCCTTCGGCTGGCCGCTCCTCTTCGCCCTGGCGGCCGCCGCCCTCCTGGCAACCAGTCTCATGGGGAGGCGCTGATGAGTGCGCGCCTGCGCCTGCTGTTGATCGCCGGCCTGCTGCTCGCGCTCGGAGTAGCCGGCAGCCTGATCTGGACCCGCAGCGTCGCGCTTCCCAGTGTCAGCCAAGCCGAGTTCCAGGTGCATCAGCGCGAGCAAGCGCGGCTCTGGCGCACACTGGTGGAGCAGCAGACGGGGCTGCTCTCCCTGGCCGCCGAGGAGTTGGCCGAACAGCCCTGGCTGCCCCGCCTGCTGGACCAGGACCGCCCCGACCTGCTGGCCGCGCGCATCGCAAACGAACTACCGAACCTGGAGCGGCGCTACGGTCTGCGCAGCGTCGAAATCATCGACAACGAGGGCCGGCTGCTCTACCCGCAGACAGAGACAGGCTCCAATGGAGAGCGCGTCAGCAACCTCGAAGCCCGCGCCACCACCGCCGCCGGTGCCAATGCCGAGGGGGGCGATGAGTTCGCCGGCTTCCGACAGAATGCGCAGCGCGATTTCGTGCTGGCCTTCACCAGAACGCTACCAAACGACGCGCAGGTAATCGTCTCCACCGGCATGGACCGGCTGCTCCAGGGCATCTCGCGCAATGGCGTTGCGCCGGCACGCCCCGCAGCCTTTGCCGACCTGCGTGGTCAGACCGTCGCGCTTTCTGGACCGGACGAAGGCCAGTCGCTGCTGCGCCGGGTGGTCGCCGGGGAGGTTGCGGTGCCAGAGGGCCTGCGGCTGCTGGAAACACCACTGTCCGATATCGCTGAGCGGCCCATCGGACAGCTTTTCTCGTTGCTGCCGGCCGAGCCGGTGAGCGAGACCATGAACCGGCTCTTCCTGCTGACCGCCGGACTGGGCTTGGCGCTCTTCCTGCTCCTGCTCCTGGTTCTGGCCCGGGCGCTGCGCAGCGAGTTCGCGCCCCTCGACCGCCTGATCCACGGCGTGACCGCTCTGGCCGCCGGCGACAGCGAGGTCGAAGTGCCGCGCCATGCTGGCAATGACGAGGCAGGCCGCCTCTCCAGCGCGCTGCAGCAGTTGCGCCAACGCGCGCTGCTGCTCACCACGCTGGAAATCTCGCGTGAACGGCAGCGGCGGCGGCAGGAACGCTTCCTGCGCCGCCAGCTCACCGGACTGGCCGAAACCCTGGAGGGCAAGGACCGCGAGGCGCTTTTGGGCGACCTGGAGCGCCTGGAACGCACGGCGCGCCGCGACAGCGCGCAGCAAGGCAGCGATCTGCTGGGCGCCGCCGATGGCCGCCTGGAAAAAGCGTTGCTCGAGCCCCGCGCCGGCGGCCAGGACGATTTCGCGCTTCTGGCCGTGGCCTTCGAGAACCTCTCCTTCCGCATCCGCGACCAGAACGCCAACCTGAAGCAGCTCGTCTCGGAGCTGAACGAGGCCCTGCGCGCCAAGAGTGAATTCCTGCTGCTGCAGCAGGAACTGGACATGGCGCGCTCAATGCAGCTCTCCATCCTGCCGCCGGACCGCCCCGAACAGAACGGCTTGGCCGTGCATGGCATGATGCTGCCGGCCAAGGAGGTGGGCGGCGACTTCTACGATGCCTTTGAACTTCCGGACGGGCGCTTGGCCCTTGTGGTCGCCGACGTCTCGGGCAAGGGCGTGCCGGCGGCCTTCTTCAGCCTGATCACGCGCACCCTGCTCAAGGCCATCGCCACCGCCGACGCCGAGCCGAGACAGGCCATCGAGCGGCTGAACGATCTGCTCTGCGCCGAGAACGAGCAGATGATGTTCGTCACCCTGTTCTTCGGTTTGCTGGAGCCGGAGACCGGCCGCTTCCTCTACGTCAACGGCGGCCACAACCCGCCCCTGCACCTGCGCGCCTCAGGCGAGGTGGAACTGCTCGATGTCACCGGCGACATGGCCCTGGCCGTGATGGAGGAGCAGGACTACCAGGAGCGCGAGGTCGTTCTGGAGCCCGGCGACCTGCTGCTGCTCTACACCGACGGCGTGACCGAGGCCTGCGACCCCGAGAACAACGAGTATGGGGAGGAGCGCCTGCTCAGCGAACTGCGGCGCAACCAGGAGACGCCCACCTGGATGATGCCCCAGGCCCTGGGCAACGCGGTCAAGGCCTTCGAGAACGGCGCCGCCCAGGCCGACGACATGACCATCCTGGCAACGGGCTACCGCCGCGGCGGAAGCTGACTCTCTGCCCCTTCGGGCAGGAAGTGCCGGGCCAGCGCCAGATAGTCCTCCGGCTCCACCATGACCTTGCCCGCCGCCTCGAAGCGGGCCAGGGCCGCCGCATCGGGCAGCGGCAGATAGCGGCGGGGGGCCGTGGGCGATTGCGGTTGCAGCCTGGGCGGGCTCCCTTCCGCGAGACCGCGGGCCAGTTCGGCCAGCATGTCGGCGCCCTGCAGGTAGTTCTGCACCATGGTGTGAAAGAAGGAGCGCCCCGGCTCGATTGGGCGCTGGCGCATCAGGGCGATGGGGCCGGTGTCGATGCCCTCATCGATCTGGTGCACCGTGGCCGTGGTGCTGGCTTCACCATCGTGCATCGCCCAGAAGGCAGCATGCAGGCCCGGGCGCTCCGGCAGGGCGCCGGAATGCAGGTTCCAGGCACCCAAGCGCGGCAGGGCGATGTCCTCGGGCTGCAGCAGGAAACCGAACTTGAAGGTCAGGATCATGTCGGGCGCGAGTTCGCGGTAGAGTGCACTGCGACCGGCACGGCCCATGCCGTCGGCGATGATCAGGCGAATGTCGTGACGCGCTGCCAGGCTTTCGAAGGGCGCCAACTCACCCGGCGCCCCCGCGGCCGCGGCAAGAGGAAAGAGCACCTGGTTGGGCAACTCTTCCTCGAAAAGCCGCAGCATGCGCAACTGCGGCACTGCCAGCGCGCCGCTGCGCAGGCGGTTGGCCAGGAGCAGGGTGATCCGTGCAGGCGGAAGTTGTGGCAGCATGCGATGAAGCATCAGGTTCGCCACCAGATCGCGCTTGCTACAGAGAAGTAAATGCACCGCTACCTCGCCACTTTGTAGAACCACCCGTAAGGGTATAGGCTCCTTTGCTGAACGTCACGCCGGCAGGAAAAATCAAGCGGGGGATAAGCGTCAATGCCGTCACCAGAGATGGAGCAGACAGCGGCTTCACACACGCATCGCTACCGGCCGCCCGAAGATGGCGAGCGTCTGCGCGCGCTGCTGGAAGGCAAGGCGCTTTGCCCGCTAGCAGCCGTATGTCAGGGCGATGAGGTTGAGGCACGCCTCGCACCCTGCCCCTCCGGCGAGCCGCTGCGCTTCCTCTCACCAGATGCCGAGGAGACGATCCGCGCCCTGTCGGAAGCAATTCGCTTTCTGCCCAAGGTGACCTGGAAGACCAGCCACACGGAAATGCTGCTCAACGGCCTGCGCGACGGCCGCTGGCACGGCATGGCGCTCGAGCAACAAAAAACGGCGAACCTTGTCTCTTATCTCGACTATTGTCTGCGCGAAGAGCTCAACGAGGTGGAAATCGGCTTTTGCATGACCCATCCGGATCATCGCGGCCGGGGCCTGGTGAGCCGACTGCTGGCCAGCCTGCTGCTGCTGCACTTTCATCGTGATTTCCGGGTTTCCACCCATGAATCCAACCTGCCCATGAGTCGCGCCCTGGCCCGTTTTGGCTTTACCGTGGTCGAAGAAAGGCCACGCGATCGGATCAACGGAGAGACCACGCTCTACCTCACCCGGAAAGCCGGCACCGGCTTCCCCCTGGAAGCATGAGGCTCGGTTATGCAGCATTTCCTTTTGCCGCTGCCATCTCGAAGCCCTATCTCCTGGCGTCATGGACCTTTATTTCGATCGTCTCTTTGACCGCGCGCTCGATGCCGGACGCGGACTGGTAGAACGTCGGCTCCGCCTCGGCGTCACCGGCCTCGCCGAGGCCGGCAAAACGGTCTTCATCACCGCACTGGTGCAGGCGCTCCTGCACCCTGCCGCCCTGCCGCGGCTGCAGGTGGTGGCCGAGGGACGGCTGCGCACCGTGCTGCTGCGCCCGCAGCCCAGCCAGGACCTGCCCCGCTTTCCTTTCGAGGACTGCGTCGCGCGCCTCACCGGTCGCGACGGACCGCCGGACTGGCCCGAAAGCACGCGCAACCAGGCCGAGCTTCGGCTGTCGCTCCGTTACCTGCCGGGCGGGCTGATGGGCCGGCTGGGCGAGCGGGTGCTGCACCTCGATCTCTTCGACTATCCCGGCGAATGGCTGCTCGACCTCGCCCTGCTGCAACAGGATTACGAGAGCTGGTCCGCCGGCGCACTGGCCAGCCTGCGCGAGGCCAGCGCGCTGCCGGAAGCGCGCGCCTTCCTGGAACTCTTGCATCGCCTGACGCCCGATCGCGCCGACGCCGCTGCCGAGACCCAGGCCATCGAGGCCGCCCGGCTCTTCACCGCCTATCTGCTGGCACGACAGCGCAGCCTGGGCCGGGCCGCACCGCTGGGGCCGGGTCGTTTCCTGCTGCCGGGCGAGCTGGAGGGCTCGCCGCTGCTCACCTTTGCGCCGCTGCCGCCGCGCGGCAATGAGACAACGGCGCGCAGCTCGCTGCGCCGCCTGATGGCCGAACGCTACGACGCCTATCGCGAGCAGGTGGTGCGCGCCTTTCACCAGCGCCATTTCACCCGCCTGGACCGCCAGATCGTGCTGATCGATCTCGCCGGCCACCTCAGCGCCGGCGAGGAGCGGGCCGACGCCTCGGCCGCGGCGCTGGACGCGGTGCTGGCCGCCCTGAGGGTGGGCGGCAGCGGCTGGCTGCCGCGCTGGCTCTCGCCGCACATTGATCGGGTGCTCTTCGCCGCCACCAAGGCGGACCATCTGCCAGGCGACCAGCACCAGGGCCTCGAGGAACAGCTGCGCCGCAAGCTCGATGCGGCTCTGCGGCGCACGGCCTACAGCGGCGCGGAATTGGAAACCCGCGTGCTCGCCTCCCTGCGGGCAACGCGCGAGGTGGAGGCCCGCGGCGAGGCACGGCGCTATGTCGCCGGCACGCCCTACGGCGGCGAGAAGCCGCTGGCGCACTATCCGGGCAGGATTCCCCAGACCGGGCGCCTGGCCAACGGCAGCTTTCGCATCGAACGCTTTCGCCCGCCCGCGGACCTGGACCCCACTGGCCCCTGGCCACACCTCGGTCTCGACCGGGCGCTGGAATTCCTCATTGGAGACTGGGTGGAATGAGCGACGCAGAGGGTCCACGCTCCCGCCCCCTGGAAGAGGTGGAGGCGACAGCTCCGCAGGCCGAAGCGCCGCGCGCGGAGGCGCCACACTCCTTGCCGCTGGAAGCCACGCGGCTGCTGCCGGTCGACGTGGAGGCACGCGACCCGGCCGACCCGCCGCGCCGCTCCCTGGCCCTGCGCCTGGTCCTCGCGGGCGGCGGCCTGTTGCTGGGTGGCGCCCTGGCACTGCTTGCCGAAGATCTGATTCGCCGTGCCCTGGAGCCGGCGGGCCAGCTTGCCTGGATCGGTCTGGCGGGATTGGGGCTGCTGGCACTGGGCCTGCTGCTCGCCTTCCTGCGCGAGTGGCACGGCCTGACCAGCCTCGAGCGGCTGCGCGCGGCACGTCTGCAGGCGGAAAGCGCCGAGGCTGCCGGGCAGCCCGACGCCGCTCAGGCTGTCGTCAAAGAATTGAAGCAGCTCTACAACCGCCGTGCGGACATGGAGTGGGCACTGCGTCGGGTGGAGGACCAACAGGCCGCAGCCGCCGCCTCCGGCGCCCTACTGCCTCTGGCGGAGCGCGAGCTGCTCGCGCCCCTGGATCAGCGCGCGCAGAAGATCGCAGTGTCCGCGGTGCGACGGGCCGCCATGATCACGGCGATCAGCCCCTTTGCGCTGCTGGACATGCTGGTCAGCCTGATGATCGGTTTGGGACTCTTGCGCCGCATCGCACGCATCTACGGCGGGCGGCCCGGCTGGCTCGGAGCCTGGCGTCTGCTGCGGCTGTCGCTGGCCCAGGTTCTTGCCAGCGGCGCCCTGGATCTGGCCGACGACAGCATCGGCGACCTGATCGGGGCCGGCATCGCCTCGCGCCTGTCCCGACGCGCCGGCGTGGGGCTGCTCAATGGCTTGCTGACAGCCCGCATTGCCACCGCTGCCATGGATCTCTGTCGGCCTTTCCCCTGGGACCGGGAACCACCGCCCTCGGCCCGAGGGCTCCTGCGCCGCGCCCTGACCGACCTCGGCGGCAGCAAGGAAACACCCCCCTGAAACGCAAACAGCCGGCCCTGGTGGGGCCGGCTGTCTGAAGCCAGATAACTTTGGAACGCCCTCAGGCGTTGCCGGCCGGCGCGCCCTGGGTGGCCTCGGCCTGGGCCTGCTGCTCCTGCGCCTTGCGCTGGCGGTAGAGGCTGACGAAGTCCACGGGATTGATCAGCACCGGCGGGAAGCCGCCTTCGCGGGTGATGTCGGCCACGATGCGCCGGGCGAAGGGGAAGATCATCGTCGCGACGTCGATCAGCAGCACCGGCTCAATCCGGTCCTCCGGGATCATGGAACCGAGCGTAATCAAGGCCCCATAGTCCAACTCGATCATGAACGCAGCCTTTTCCTCGTGCTTCGCCGAGGCGCGGATCTTGAGCATCACCTCATAGAGGCGCTTCTGCTGCTCCTGCTGGATCGGCCGCGCATTGACGTGCATCTGGATGTCGAGCTGCGGCGACTGGCGCATGCTGGCCAGCACTGCCGGCGCACGCGGGCTTTCGAAGGAGAGGTCCTTCACGTACTGGCCGTGAATGACGATGGGGGCTTCCTGCTTATTCTCGCTGCCCTGGTTCTGGGCGGCCTGGGTTTGGTCGGCTCCCCCGGTCGCGGCGCCTGTCGGCGCGCTGCTGTTCTGATCGCTCATGATTGCTCCGCACGGCTTATAGGGTGTCTTGACGGCGGCCGATTGGCTATCACGAACCCACCGTCCGTACAACTCTGCAGGAGGATCGGCGGCGGGCGTTTTCGCCCGGTCCGCCGGTGGTCAGGCTGAGCCGTGGCCCGGAGTTCGCGGCCCCTTCGGCGGCCGGTCGCCGTTTTGATCATTGGCGGGCAGCTCGCCCTGGCTGTCAACTTGGACCCAGTCCCCCTCGATGGTGTCGCTACGCTGCGGCTGGCCGTGCGGCCCTGAGCGGTGGACCTCCTCGCCATCGCGATAGACCCGCGTGCGCATGCGCATCTTTTCCGCGCGAATTCGGCTGCGCCTGAACAGCCAGCCGCGCACCGGCGGCAGCAGCAGCAACACGCCCAGGGTGTCGGTCGCAAAGCCCGGCAGCAACAGCATGGCGCCGGCTATGGCCAGGCAGATGCCGTCGAACATCTCGCGCGCCGGGACCTCGCCACGGTCGAGTTGCTGACGCGCCTGCGTGACCACCGCGAAACCTTGCAGGCGGACCAACCAGATGCCGACCACGGCCGTGAGGATCGCCGTCGCCAAGGTTGGCCAAAGGCCAATGGCGTCGCCCACTTCAATGAAAAGCCCCACTTCGATGAGCGGGACGGCAAGGAGAATGGCCAGGATCAGCAGGGGCATGCTTGCTCTTTTTCCGTTGCTTCCCTATGTACGGGGGGTGGGGCACTGGACACTACAAGGGCCCCACAACGCGTCTCGTCAAGGCCTTTCGCACATCGGCTGCGTGGGGTCGGCTTCTTGCGCGGAAATCATCGGATCGACCGAATGGGTGAAGGCAGTCAGTTGCTCGATATCATACTCTTTGCAGCGATCGCGGCCTTCCTCGTTCTCAGGCTCAGGAATGTCCTTGGACGGCGTACCGGCGATGAATCGCGACCGGATTTCGATCCTTTCAAGCAGCGCCCCGAGCAGAAGAGCGGGCAGGAGCAGGACGCCGATCGGCAGCCCGATGATAAGGTGATCCCGCTGCCGGGCAACGGTCGCCGACCGCAGGAGGCCCCATCCATGGCGGACGCAAACGATCCCGTATCGGCCGGCGTCATCCAGATCCGACTGGCAGACAGCAACTTCGATCCTGACGGCTTCCTTCAGGGCGCGCGCGCCGCCTTCGAGATGATCGTCACCGCCTTCGCACAGGGGGACAAGGATACCCTGCGCTCTCTGCTGGCCGACGACGTCTACAATGACTTCTCCCGCGCCATCGAGGAGCGCGCCAGCGAGGACCAGACCCTGGACACCACGCTGGTCAGCATCCAGCACCCGGAAATCATCGAGGCCGAGATGCAGGGCAACACCGCCTTCGTGACGGTCAAGATCGTGTCCGAACAGGTCAATGTCACCCGCGACTCCGAGGGGCGTATCATCGAGGGCGATCCCAGCGACGTGGTCCGCCTGACCGACATCTGGACCTTTGCCCGCAACACCCGCAGCCGCGACCCGAACTGGGCGCTGGTCGCCACAAGCAGCCCGAACTGAGGCGCGAGGTATGGCGCTGCCCGGTCAGGCGCACGCGGGTCGCAAAGCAATTCGATCATGGGCCCTGCCCAAGGGTTCGACCTCGCTTCGCATCCTGGCTCGACTGCTTCCTGCCGCGACGCTGGCGCTCATCCTTGCCTCTTGCGAATCCCCCAAGGAAGAACCGCCACGCGGCCTCAAGCTGCAGCCCGCCTCCTTCAGCGACCTGCCGGGCTGGCAGGAAGATGACGTGGCACGGGCCCTGCCGGCCCTGCGGCGCTCCTGCGGGCGACTGCTGACCCAACCTGATGAGCGGCCGCTGGGGCCCGAGGGCCTCGCGGGCAGCGTGGCGGACTGGCGTGCTCCCTGCGAGAATCTTGCCAACCTCCCGGAAGACGATGACGCAGCGCTGCGCAGTTTTCTTGAAGATGCCTTCCAGCCCCTGGCGGTCAGCGACGGCGAGGACACGCAGGGCCTCTTCACCGGCTACTACGAAGCGGAGCTGAACGGCAGTTTGGAGCGCAAGCCTGGCTACGAGGTGCCGCTGTTCGAACGCCCGAACGACCTGGTCGAGGTGGACCTGCGCGATTTCCGCGCCGACCTGCCGCCGGAACGGCTGGTTGGCCATGTGGATAACGGCCGGCTCAAGCCCTATCCCGAACGTGCCGCGATCGAGAACGGCCACCTCGCCGGGCAGGAGGCGGAACTGCTTTGGGTCAGCGACCCGGTCGATGCCTTCTTCCTGCACGTCCAGGGCTCGGGGGTGGTGCAGCTGGACGACGGCCGACGGCTGCGGGTCGGTTTTGCCGGCTCTAACGGACGGCCCTTCTATGCCATTGGCCGGGCCCTGATCGACGAAGGCATCATCGAGCGCGAACGCAGCTCCATGCAGGCGATCCGCGACTGGCTGCGCGCCAACCCGGATCGGGCCGAAGCGCTGATGCACCGCAACGAGCGTTTCATCTTCTTCCGCGCCATCGACGGTGAGGGACCCATCGGGGCTCAAGGCGTGGCCCTGACGCCCGGGCGTTCCCTGGCGGTCGACCCGGAAGAACTGCCACTCGGCGCCCCGCTCTGGCTCGAGACCACCTGGCCGGCCAGCGACCAGCCCTTGCAGCGGCTCATGGTGGCGCAGGATACCGGCAGCGCGATCAAGGGCGTCGTGCGCGGCGACTTCTTCTGGGGCAGCGGCGAGGCCGCCCTGGAGCAGGCCGGTCGCATGCGCCAGCAGGGCCGCTACTGGCTGCTGCTGCCGCGCAGCGTGGCCGAGCGCCACGCCAGCACCTCCCAGCGTTGATTGCATTGGATTTGAAACCACGAGGTTTCAGATCGAATGCGTTCGGGTTTAGACTGCCGGCGCCATGCTGGACATAAACGAACTCCTTGCCGCGACCGTGCTCTTCGTCGGCGGCCACCTGCTCCTCGCCAGTGCGCCGCTGCGCGGCCTGCTGCACGGCAAGCTGGGCGCGACCGGGTTCCGTATCCTCTATTCCCTCGTGGCCGTCGTCACCCTGGTCTGGATGATCAAGGCCTACACCCAGGCGCCCTTCGTGCCGCTCTGGGCCTTCGTGCCGCTGCTGGACTGGGTGCCCCTGCTGGTCATGCCCATCGCCTCGATCCTCCTGGTCGCAGGGGTCACCACAACCTCCCCGACTGCCGTGGGCAGTGAATCGGCCGCCCTGGCAGCCGATCCGGCGCCGGGAATCCTGCGGGTCACCCGTCATCCCTTTCTCTGGGGCACGGCGCTCTGGGCCATCAGCCACCTGCTGGCGCGGGGCGATCTGGCCAGCCTGGTGATGATGGGCGGCATCCTGGCGCTGTCCCTGCTGGGCATGAAGCAGATCGACCGCAAGCGCGAACTGCAGCTCGGCGCCGGCTGGGGACCGGTGAAGCTCACCACATCGCTGCTGCCCTTCCAGGCCATCGCGGAAGGCCGTACCGAGATGGATTGGCCGGGGATCGGCTGGTGGCGCCCGCTGCTGGGCATCGCGCTCTACCTGGCCTTCATCATCCTGCACCCCTGGATCTTCGGCGTCCCGGCCGTGCCCTTGTAGGGGCGCGCCTACGCCGCACCGGCCGCGACCCCCATGCTGCTCCGCGCCTTCGCCACCGTCGGTTCGCTCACCGCCGTCAGCCGCGTGCTCGGCTTCATCCGCGACATCCTGATGGCCGCGGCGCTTGGCACCGGGCCGGTGGCCGATGCCTTCTTCGTCGCCTTCCGCTTTCCTAATCTCTTCCGTCGTCTCTTCGCCGAGGGCGCCTTCAACGCCGCTTTCGTGCCGCTCTTCGCGACGCGGCTGGAGCGTGACGGCAAGGCGGCGGCCAAGGCCTTCGCGGAGCAGGCGCTGGCGGCACTGACGGCCGCGGTGCTGCTGCTCACCGCGCTCTGCTTGCTGGCCATGCCCTGGCTGATGCAGGTGATCGCACCGGGCTTCACCGACGACCCAGAGCAGTTTGCCCTGGCGGTGGAGCTGACCCGCATCGCCTTTCCCTACCTGCTGGCCATGGCGCTGGTGGCGCTGCTCTCCGGTGTGCTGAACGCGCTCTATCGCTATGCAGCGGCGGCGGCCGCGCCGATCCTGCTCAACCTCTTCTTCATCGCCGCCATCATCTTGGTGCTGCCGCACTTTCGCGATGCGCCGGGACAGGTACTGGCCTGGACGGTCTGCCTGGCCGGGCTGGGACAGCTGCTGCTCCTGCTTTGGGCGGCCAAGCGCGCCGGCATGGCGCTGCGGATGCCGCGCCCGCGCCTGACGCTGGAGATCCGCCGCTTGTGGCGACTCATGCTGCCGGGCGTCGCCTCGGCCGGGGCCATGCAGTTCAACCTGCTGGTCGGCACCATGATCGCCACGCTGCAGGCCGGTGCCGTCTCCTACCTCTACTACGCCGACCGGCTGTACCAGCTGCCGCTCGGCATCATCGGGATCGGCATCGGCGTGGTGCTGCTGCCGGAGCTGGCCCGCAAGCTGCGCGCGGGTCGGGACGATGAAGCCCACAGCAGCCTGAACCGCGCGCTCGAGTTCTCGCTGCTGCTCACCCTGCCGGCAACCGCAGCCTTGCTGGTGGCGCCCTTCCCGATCATCTCGGTGCTGTTCGAACGCGGCGCCTTCGATGCCGAGGCGGCACGCCTGACTGCCTGGGCGCTCGCCGCCTTCGCCATCGGGCTTCCGGCTTATGTCCTGGTTAAGGTCCTGCAGCCGCCCTTCTTCGCCCGCGAGGACACGGTGACGCCGCTGCGCTTCGCGCTGGCTTCGGTGGCGGCGAACCTGATCCTCAGCCTGCTGCTCTTCTTCACCATCGGGTTTGTCGGCATCGCGCTGGCAACCGCGCTCTCTTCCTGGCTGAACGTGCTACTGCTCGCCGGGCGCCTGCGCCGGCGGGGCTTTCTG
The DNA here is from genome assembly GCF_029222965.1 of Aquibaculum arenosum. Lineage (GTDB taxonomy): Bacteria > Pseudomonadota > Alphaproteobacteria > Kiloniellales > DSM-21159 > Aquibaculum > Aquibaculum arenosum. The sequence continues at coordinate 188,853 of NZ_JARHUD010000003.1, forward strand.
CACTTCGATGCCCGTTTGCGCCGACGGCTGCCGCGCTCCTTGGCCGCCGCACTGGCCATGGCACTTGCGCTCATTTTGCTCCAACCCCTGCTGGCTGATCTCTTTGCCGGCGGCGAGATTGAACGCATCCTCGCTTTGGCACTTCTGGTGATGGCAGGCGGTGGGCTCTATTTTCTTCTGGCCTTCGCCCTGCGCGCGGTCGAGCCGGCCGATTTCCGTGCCGCCTTCCGGCGCAAGACCACAAGCGGCGACGGCGATCAATCGCGTAATGAGAACCGCCCGCGAAAGGCTTGACCGGGCACGAGCACCTCGGCCACACTCCGCGCCGCCGACGGTGCCCGCAAGGGCCCGAGAGGGAACGCGGTAGGAGTCATCCGAAGCCGCGGCTGCCCCCGCAACTGTGAGTGGCGAGCCAGCACCCAAACATACCACTGGGCGGACAAGCCTGGGAAGGTCGGGTGCGGGCCGGGACCCACGAGCCAGGAGACCTGCCGTCGGCACGGAGTCGCGCACGAGCGCATCGGACGGGGGTGCCGGTGTCGAACGTCCTGCCTTGGCAGGACCTCGGTCGTTCGGCGCGACGCTTCGAGGGGAAGTCTCGACCGATGCCGAACGAACGCACGCATCCTTTCATCACCACAACCGCCCAATAACCCGACCGCAGACCTGCATAGCCCTTCCGGGCGCTGCACGCGCGGCGTCCGGCACGCTGTCCCAGGTCGCAGTCCTCTGCACCAAGGAATTCTGCCATGCGCAAGCCTTTCGGTGGGGAGCGGGCGGTTGCAATCGCCGCCCCGCTCACCCTGCTCCTTTGCCTCTCAACCCTCTCCGCGGCGCCCGTTCAGGCGCAGGAGAGTACTGCGGACGCTGCGCAGCTCGACCCGCTGGTGGTCACCGCCACCCGCACCGAGCGCCCGCTCAGCAGCGTCGGCAGCAGCCTGACGCTGATTACTGCCGAAGATCTCGAGAACCGCGGCACGGACTATGTCGCTGATATCCTGCGTGAAGTGCCTGGGGTTAGCGTGACCCGCAGCGGCGGGCCGGGGGCCCTGACCGAGGTGCGGCTGCGCGGCACCGAAACCAACCAGACCCTGGTGCTGATCGACGGCATCGAGGTGAATGACCCCGCCGGTGCCTCCTTTTTTAACTTCGCCCATCTGCTGGCGGCAGACGTGGCACGCATCGAGATCCTCCGCGGACCTCAAACGGTGCTCTATGGCTCCGAAGCCGTGGGCGGCGTCATCAATGTCATCACCAAGAGCGGTGTCGGTCGACCGAGCGGAGCCGTCAGCCTGGAAGGCGGCTCCTTCCGCACCGGGCAGGCCAATGCCAGCCTCGGCGCCGGAGGAGAGCGCTACAACGCCTTCATCAGCGGCACCCACATGCGCAGCAACGGCATTTCTCAGGCTAAGAGCCCCGGCGGCAGCCTGAAGCCCGACGGCTACGAGAACAGCACGGTCTTCACCAAGCTGTCGGCGCGTCCAGTGGAGAATCTGGAGCTCGATTTCGTGGCGCGCTACACCCGCTACGACCAGGACATCGACGACTTCACCACCCGGGCGGTTGAAGCGGACCTGCAGACCAAGGGCGATCAGCGCTATGGCCGCGCCCAGGCCCGCCTGGACCTCTTCGATGGCCACTGGCAGCAGCGCTTCGGCGCCACCCTGACCCGCATGAAAGCCCGGGATTACAACAGCGGCAACCGGACCAACACGGCTATCGGCGGCAAAACGAAGTTCGACTATCAGAGCGACGTCCTGTTCGACACGCCGGAGTTCGCAAACGCGTCGCATCTGGTGACGCTGGGGCTGGAGCAGGAACGCGAGAGCGTGGAGCTGAGCAGCGCCTTTGCCGACCTGGACCGCAGCTTCCGCACCCGCAGTGTCTTCGGTCAATACCAGATCGACCTGCTGGAGCGGGTGTCTCTGACCGCTGGCTTGCGTCACGACGCCAACCAGCACTTCGAGGACGCACAGACCTACCGCTTCACCGCCGCCTACAACCACGTGGAAACCGGCACGCGCCTGCGCGCCTCCTACGGAACGGCGGTGAAGAACCCCACGGTCACCGAGCTCTACGGCTTCGACCAGACCTACCAAGGCAATCCCGACCTCAAGCCGGAAAGCAGCCGTGGCTGGGACATCGGCATCGAACAGGATCTTTTCCAGGAGCGCCTCACGCTCGGCGCCACCTGGTTCCAGCAGAACATCGAGGACCTGATCACCGGTGCCGGACGCACCTCGGTCAACCTGGACGGCCGCTCGCGCTCACGCGGTGTGGAGCTGACCGCCGATCTCGATCTCTCCAGCGGCTTTTCGCTGCAGGGGAGCTACACCTTCAACGACACCCGCGATCCCAACGGCGACCGCCTGACCAAGCGGCCGCGGCACAGCGGCAGCGTGAATCTCAACTACCGCTTCCTGGAGGATCGGGCGAACCTGAATCTGGGTGTGCTCTACAACGGCAATCAGCACGATCTGGCCTTCGACCAGAACTTCAACACCTCAGTGGTTTCGCTGCGCTCCTACACGTTGGTGAACCTCGCTGGCTCCTACCGCATCACCGACAACCTGGAGGTCTTCGGGCGCGTCGAGAACCTGCTGAATGAAAACTACGAGGAGAGCTACACCTACAATACGCCTGGACGCGCGGCCTACGCCGGCCTGCGCCTGCGCTTCTAGGCCGGGACGCTGCGAGTCATGCGCTTCATCTGCAAGGTCTGCCGGTGGCCGTCCTGGCTCGCAGCACTCCTGCTCGCGTTTGGTCCTTCCGTTGGCTGGGCCGAGACCCCCAGTCGCATTGTTTCGCTCAACCTCTGCGCCGACGAGCTGCTGCTGCGGCTTGCCGACCGCGAGGACATCGCCTCGGTCACCTTCCTGGCCGCAGACTCGCGGGTATCATCGGTGGCCGACCAAGTGGAGAGCTTGCCCCTCAACCGGGGCCGGGCCGAGGAGATTCTGCCGCTCAAGCCCGATCTGGTGCTGGCTGAACCCTACACCACCCGCAGCACGGTCGAGCTGCTTCGGCGGCTCGAGGTGCCGATCCTCGACGTGGCCGTGCCCAGCACCCTGGAGGAGGTGGAAGCCCAGATCGCCGAGGTGTCCGCCGCGCTGGGCCGGCCAGATCGCGGGCAGGCCATGATCAAGTCCATGCGCCAGGCGCAAGCAAGGCTTGGCCCTCCACCGGAGGGACCGAGGCCCCTGGCTGCGGTCTATCGGCCCAACGGCTTTCTGGTCGGACCGGGCACCCTGGTGGATGAAATTCTGCGGCTTGCCGGCTTCAGGAACCTTGCCTCGGAGGGCCTGCAGAATCACAACGGCGTGCTATCGATCGAAACGCTGCTCTGGCATCGCCCAGATCTGCTGGTACTCAACAGCATTGAGGAGCCCATGCCCTCCCTGGCCCATGAAGTGCTCTCTCACCCCGCCCTGGAGGACGCCTTTCCCGAAATGCAGCGCGTCGTGGTGCACCCTGCGCTCTGGAGCTGCGGTGGACCGGGGCTGATGGAAGCCCTCGCCAAGCTGCGCAGTGCCGCCAAGCGCCTGGCGATGGGCAGCGGCGAATGACCGAAAGCCGCGGCAATGCGCCCATGCCGGCCTGGCTGCTGCCCGGATTGGGGCTGCTCGTCATTCTGCTCTTCTTCCTCTCCCTGGGGGTGGGAACGATGCCCCTGCCACTGACCGGCACGCTGGCCGCTTTGTTCAGGGGCGAGAGCAGCCTGGAAACGCTGCTCCTTCTGGAACTGCGCCTGCCCCGCGCCCTGCTGGGCCTGCTGGTGGGGGCAAGCCTGGGTCTGGCCGGTGCTGCCATGCAGGGCTTCCTGCGTAATCCCCTGGCGGAACCGGGCGTGATCGGCGTGTCGAGCTGTGCCGCCTTCGGAGCCGTACTGGCCTTCTACAGCGGCATCTCTCTCACCTTTCCGCTGGCACTGCCCCTCGGTGGCATCGGCGGCGCATTCCTGTCGGTGCTGTTGCTCCATCTCCTCGCCGGCCGGGAAGCCAGCACGCTGTCGATCATTCTCGCCGGTGTTGCGATCAATGCCTTCTCCGCCGCGCTCACCTCCCTGGTGCTGAACTTCGCGCCCAATCCCTATGCCGCGCTGGAAATCATCTTCTGGATCATGGGGTCCCTGGCCGACCGCAGCATGGAGCATGTGCAACTGGTGGCGCCGATCATGCTGCTGGGCTGGCTGCTGCTCCTTGCCTCCGGCCGGGGGCTGGACGCGCTTACCCTGGGTGAGGACACGGCGGCCAGCCTGGGCATCGACCTGGGCTATCTGCGCCTCAAGCTCATCCTCGGCACCGCCTTGGCGGTGGGCGCGGCCGTGGCGGTCTCCGGCGCCATCGGCTTCGTCGGCCTGGTGGTGCCTCACCTCCTGCGTCCCCTGGTGGGGCAGCAGCCGGCGCGCCTGCTACCGGCCTCGGCGCTGGGTGGGGCCGCCCTGCTGCTGGCCGCCGACCTCTTGGTGCGGCTGCTGCCCACCGGCCCGGAACTGAAGCTGGGGGTGGTCACCGCCCTGGTCGGCGCGCCCATCTTTTTGCTGCTGCTGCACCGGCTGCGGCGGGAGATGGCCGAATGATGCGCATCACCGCCGAAGCCGTCAGCGTCGAGATCGGCGGCAAGCCCTTGCTTGACGGCGTCGATCTGGAGGTGCGGCCGGGCGAACTGACAGGCCTGATCGGCCCCAACGGCGCCGGCAAGACCACCCTGCTGCGGGTGCTGGGCGCCCTACGGCCGCCGGGGTCGGGGCGGGTTCTCTACGACGGAAAGACCATTGCCCGCCGGGAGCGCCCCGCGCTCGCACGGCGGCTGGCCTATCTGGCGCAGGGCGGCGAGGCGCACTGGCCGCTGCGGGTCGAGCGCCTGGTCGCCTTGGGCCGCCTGCCGCACCAGGGGCCGCTCGGCCGCGCCTCGGCCGAGGACCAGTCGGCAGTGGAACGGGCCTTGCAGCGCAGCGGCGTCGAGCACCTGCGCGCACGCACCCTCGCCACCCTGTCGGGCGGGGAGCGCATGCAAGTTCTGCTGGCCCGCGCGCTCGCGGTCGAGGCCGAAGCCCTGCTGGCCGACGAACCGGTGGCCGCCCTCGACCCCCATCATCAGCTGCGGGTCATGGACCTGCTGCGCGCCGAGGCCCGCGCCGGCAAGGCCGTGGTCGTGGTGCTGCACGACCTCTCCCTGGCCGCACGCTTCTGCGACCAGTTGGCCCTGCTGCACCGCGGCCGCCTGCTCGCCCAGGGACGGCCCGAGAGCGTGCTGGGCGACCGTGAGCTGGCCAGCGCCTATGGCGTACGCGTGCTGCGCGGCATGGAGAGGGGCGAGCCTTTCTTGTTGCCCTGGGAGCGGCTGGAGGCCGGCGAACGGCCATGACCGGCTGCCGGCCCGCTGCTTGACCCTCTGCCCGGCAGGGGCGATAACCCCTTCCGTTCCGTTCCCGCAGCCCGCGTTTGCTTTTCAGTGCCTGGACCCAGCGACATGAAGCGCATCTTTTCCGGCGTGCAGCCCACCGGCAACCTGCACCTGGGCAACTATCTCGGCGCCATCCGCAACTTCGTCGCCCTGCAGCACGACTATGAGTGCATCTACTGCGTGGTGGATCTACACGCCATCACGGTCTGGCAGGAGCCGGCCGCCCTGCGCGCCCACACCCGCGAGGTGACGGCTGCCTATCTCGCCGCCGGCATCGATCCCAAGCACTCGATCATCTTCAACCAGTCGCATGTCTCGGCCCACGCGGAGCTCGCCTGGATCTTCAACTGCGTTGTGCGCATGGGCTGGCTGAGCCGCATGACCCAGTTCAAGGAGAAGGCCGGCAAGCATCGCGAGAACGCCAGCGCGGGCCTCTTTGTCTATCCCAGCCTGATGGCCGCCGATATCCTGGCTTACAAGGCCACGCACGTGCCGGTGGGCGAGGACCAGAAGCAGCATCTGGAGCTGACCCGCGACACGGCCCAGAAGTTCAACAACGACTACGGCGTCGACTGCTTCCCGATCACTGAGCCGCTGATCCTGGGCGCGGCGACCCGGGTCATGTCGCTGCGCGACGGCAGCAAGAAGATGAGCAAGTCCGACCCCTCGGACATGAGCCGCATCAACATGACCGATGAGGCAGACGCCATCGCCCAGAAGATCCGCCGCGCCACCACCGATCCCGAGCTCCTGCCCGGCCCGGCCGCGCTGGACGAGGCGGGGCGCCTGCCGGAGGAAACCCGCAAGGCCCGGCCCGAGGCCTGGAACCTGCTCGGCATCTATGCGGCTCTGTCCGACAAGAGCTGGAGCGAGGTCCTGCAGGAGTTCGAGGGCGCGCAGTTCTCCGCCTTCAAGAAGGCGCTGACCGAACTCGCCGTGGACAAGCTCGGGCCGATCGGCGCTGAGATGAAGCGCCTGCAGGCCGACCCAGAGCATGTGGACGGCATCCTGCGCGACGGCGCCGAACGTGCCGCGGCCATCGCCGAGCCCATCCTGCGCGAAGTGCAAGACGTCGTCGGCTTCCTGCGCCCCTGACGCGAAGGGCGCCTGGAAAGACAGACCGTCGCGAAGCTTTAGCGGGCTGGCACCGACCGAATGGGTTGGCAGGTCAGCCGCGAAGAAATCCCGTTTCATCAGTGTCGCATTTGCGCTCTGATGAAAGCTGTGGCTCTGCTCTAGTTGTTTGAAACTAGAACAGATTTACGCATTTAATTTGAAACCTTGTGGTTCAAATTGATTTCGATCCGGTCTAGGATTCCCGGTCACAGTCGTTCCAGGGGCCGATTCAGGGTCCGGTCCAGGGCCCGGTCCAGGGGTGGAACGGCCGCGTCGGCGAAGGGGTTTTCGCACATGGGTGCAGGCAGGCAGGAAGGGGTCATGACCGAAAGGGTCGTTGTCCCCGAGTCTTGCCTCGTTTGCCGCAGCCAAAGGGAGTGCGCCTGAGCCCCATGCAGATTTACCTGCCGATCGCCGAAATGTCCGTGAACGTCTTCCTGCTGCTCGGTCTTGGCGGCGCGATCGGTTTTCTGTCGGGGGTCTTCGGGGTCGGCGGCGGCTTTCTCATGACGCCGCTTTTGATCTTCATCGGCATTCCGCCCCCCATCGCCGTGGCCACCCAGGCCAACAACGTCATCGCCTCCTCGGTCTCAGGCAGCTTTTCGCAATGGAGCCGGGGCAACGTCGATTTCAAGATGGGGCTGATTCTGCTGGGTGGCGGTTTCGCCGGCTCGACAATCGGCGTGGCGATCTTTTCCCTGCTGCAGACTCTCGGTCAGATCGACCTGGTCATCAACCTGTCCTACGTCGTGTTGCTGGGGACGGTTGGCGTGCTGATGCTGATCGAGGGCACCAGGGCGCTGCTGCGCCGCCGCCGCAAGATCAAGCCGGGCAAGCTGCACACCCACACCTGGCTGCATGGCCTGCCACTCAAGACGCGGTTCCGACGCTCCCGGCTTTATGTTTCCGCCCTGCTGCCCTTTGTCATCGGCTTCGCCGTGGGCATCCTCAGCGCCATCATGGGCGTGGGTGGTGCCTTCGTCCTGGTACCCTTGATGATCTACCTGCTGGGCATGCCCACTGCCATCGTGGTGGGTACGTCGCTGTTCCAAATCATCTTCGTCTCGGTCAACGTCACCTTCCTGCAGGCCATCCAGAACCAGACCGTGGACATCGTGCTGGCGCTGCTGCTGACCATAGGCGGCGTCGTAGGCGCCCAGTTCGGTGGCCGCTTCGGCGCGCGCTTGCCCGGGGACACGCTGCGGCTGATGCTGGGCATCCTGATCCTGGGCGTGGCCGTGCGGCTCAGCCTGGAATTGGTCGTGCCGCCGGATGACCGCTACAGCCTGGGGATACCCTCGTGAGCCGGTCGCTGCGCGCTCTGCTGCTCTGCCTGCTGGTGTTGGGCGGGACCGGCCTGCCCGCGCGATCGGCCGGACTCATCGCCGACCTCTCCAATCATTTGGTCGCCATCACCAGCGGTTTTGCCGGCGTCGACGTGCTGCTCTTCGGCGCCATTGACGAGCCGGGCGACCTCGTGGTGGTGGTGCGCGGGCCCGAGCGCACCCAGCCGGTGATGCGCAAATCCAATGTTGCGGGCATCTGGATGAACACCGCGCGCATGACCTTCGAGCGGGTGCCCAGTTTCTATTTCGTGGCCTCGAACCGGCCGCTGTCTGAGATCGCCTCGGAGCCGGTGCTGCGCGCCAATCAGTTTGGGGTGGAGAATCTCGGCATTGCCCTGCCGTCGGCCCGCGCCGGCGGCCGGGCCGCTACGGAGTGGCGCGAGGCCCTGATCCGCAACAAGCAGCGCCAGGGCCTCTATGTGCGCGAGACCGCCAGCGTGGCTCTGCTGGGCCAAAGGCTGTTTCGCACTTCGGTACACCTGCCCTCCAACGTGCCGCCGGGCCTTTATCGTGCCGAGACCTACGTGCTGCAGGACGGGCAGGTCGTCGCGGCCCAGACCACGCCCCTGTCCATCAGCAAGTTGGGGGTAGAAGCCGATCTTTATGCCTATGCCCATGAACAGCCTGCCGCCTACGGCGCGATTGCCGTGCTGGCCGCCTTGGTGGCAGGATGGCTGGCCCACCTGCTGTTCCGGCGCTCCTGAGGCCGGCAGTGGGGCAGCAAGCAAACAGCGAACGCAGTCATGGCTGACGAACGAGTGAACCAGGAACCAGCGGGCGACGAACGAGCGGAGGGGGAGCCCAAGACCGGCGAGGCAAAACCCACCGAGCGGGTGATGCTTGTGGTGGTCGACGACAGCCTCGAAATGCCGGTTGCCCTGCGCTATGCCTGCCGCCGGGCGCGCCATGCCGCGGGGCGCGTCGCCCTGCTGCACGTCATCGAGCGCACCGAGTTCCAGACCTGGCTCGGCGTGGGAGATCTGATGGCCAAGGAGGCGCGCGAGCAGGCCGAGCGGCTGATGCAGCGGGTCGCCAAGCAGGTGATGGAGCAGGTCGGCAATATGCCGATCCTCTATCTGCGCGAAGGCAAGCAAAGCGACGAATTGATGCGGCTGATCTCGGAAGAGCCTTCGATCTCGATCCTGATCCTGGGTGCCAACACCGACCCGGGCGGCCCGGGTCCCCTGGTCTCGGCCCTGACCGGTAAGATGGTCGGCAAGCTGCGCATCCCGGTGACCATTGTGCCCGGCAACCTGTCGAGCGAGGACATCGACGCCATCTCCTGAACATGGCTGCCTTGCGCTGGCGCCGGCCGGGAAGCGCCCGGCGCGCTTGAACTGCTGTGCCAACTCGACCATCTTTCAGACAGCATTCGTGAGACTGCTGTTGACTGCCAGCATTACCGGAGCACCCCATGTTCATTCAGACCGAGCAGACGCCGAACCCGGCGACTCTCAAGTTCCTGCCCGGCCGCACGGTCATGCCCGAGGGCACGGCGAGCTTTGCCGACGCCGATGAGGCCGAGCGCTCACCGCTGGCCAGCCGCCTTTTCCAGGTCGAGGGCGTAAGCGGCGTGTTCTTCGGCCAAGACTTCATCTCGGTCAGCAAGGATGAGGAACGGGAGTGGTATCTGCTGAAGCCGAGCATTCTCGGCGTGATCATGGAGCACTTCGTCTCCGGGCAGCCGCTGATCCTCGAAGCCGGCGCCGACGGCCATGCCGAGGGTGACGACAATGAGGTGGTCTCCCAAATCAAGGAACTGCTGGACACGCGCGTGCGTCCGGCCGTAGCCCAGGATGGCGGTGACATCCTTTTCCACGGTTTCGAGCGTGGCGTGGTCTTCCTGCGCATGCAGGGCGCCTGCTCCGGCTGCCCGTCATCCACGGCAACGCTGAAGATGGGCATTGAGAACATGCTGCGGCACTACATCCCGGAAGTGACCGAGGTGCGCGCGGTCTGATCGCTTACCGCCAAGCGGCGGATCCATTGCCCAAGAGCCGGCCCGGTGCCCTGCGCCGGGCCGTTTTTTGTCGCGGGTTTTATTTATCGGTGGCGGGAACCAGGGACGGCACAAAGCTGTCACATTTTAGAGGCGGGACCTCCGTGGCGGCGGCCGGTATTCTTGCAGGAGTATGCTGGGTGGCCAATTTGCGTGGGCGGTTCCCGGGAACGTTGGGGAAAAGCAGGTTCGATGCAGCAAGAGAAGACGCCAAATCGGGCGGCGACGCCAGGTGGCGACGGGCGTGTCGGGCTTCTCGACAGCCTGCGCGGCTTTGCCATTCTCGGCATCCTGCTGATCAACGTGCAGTCCTTCGGCCTGCTCTCCAGTGCTTTCCTCAATCCCAAGGCACTGGGCGAACCTCCGGTCGCTGACTACTCCGTTTGGCTGATCACCCACCTGCTGGTGGACGAGAAGTTCATCACCATCCTGACCCTGCTGTTCGGCGCCGGCATAGTACTGATGGCTGAGCGCTCGAAGCTGGAGGCCCAGGAGTTCGAACGGGTTTTCCGCCGGCGCATGCTCTGGCTGCTCGGCATCGGCCTGGCGCACGGTTTGCTGCTCTGGCGCGGCGACATCCTGACCAGCTACGCCATCTGCGCCATGGCAGCCGTTCACTTCCGTAATCGAACGCCCTGGCAACTGCTGAAGATCGCCCTGGTGCTGCTGCTCGTGCCCACGGTCATCGCCGTACTGATGACCATTGGCCTACATTTCCTGCCGCCGGAGCGCCTGCAGGAGATCGCGAACGCCCATTGGCTGCCCAGTCGCGAGGTGATCCGGAGCGAGGTCGCGCTTTACACCGGGCCTTGGCTCAGCACCATGGGCGCGCGCGCGTTGGACGGCCTGACCATCCAGGGCTGGATGCTGATCACCGAACGCTTCTGGCGCGTGCTGGCGCTGATGCTCATCGGCATGGCGCTTTTGCGCATCGGTTTCCTGCGAGGACAGTGGGAACCGCAGCAGTATCGTCGCATCGGTCTGCGGGCGCTGGCCATCGGACTGCCCTTGGTGGCGCTGGGTGTGCTGCTGAACGAGGTGTTCGGCTGGGATCTGCGCTATTCCCTCTACCTGGGGGACATCGCCAACTACTGGGCCAGTGCTCTGGTGGCGATCGGCTGGATCGCGCTGCTGGCCCTGCTGTTTCAATTCAACCTGCTCGGCCGCATCTCCCTTTGGCTCACCGCCGTCGGTCGTCTGGCGCTCAGCAACTATCTGCTGCAGACGCTCATCTGTGCCTCGCTGTTCTACGGCTTCGGGCTCGGCCTCTATGGTGAGCTGGACCGGCCGATGCTGCTCCTGGTGGTACTGGGCATCTGGATCACCCAGATTCTGCTCTCCATCTGGTACCTGAAGCATTTCAAAGTCGGTCCCTTCGAATGGGCGTGGCGCAGGGCCTCTGCCCGCCCGCTCTTCGCCTAAGCTGGACACCTTTCGAGGGAATTGGCTTTCGCGCCAAAGCCGTGCTATAGGCAATCTGCTAAGGATGAGGTTCAGAGGGCTTGCCATGACCTACGCGCCGCGACGACGAAGCCGGCTTGCTGCCGAGGCTTAGCTGCGCGTACCGCGATGGTCCGTCGCCGCTCCTGTTCCCCGGGCGCCAGCCCGCCCGGACATCCTGACGACGGAACCCTCTCCATGGACTTCGAGATTCTCCCTGAGCGGCCTGCCGACGCTCCCCTGATTGAACCACTGCTGGATCGGGCCTTCGGGCCGGATCGCAAGAGCCGCACCGTTTATCGCCTCCGCGAAGGCATCGCGCCCCTGCCAGGCATGTCCTTTGCCGCCGTGCATCCCGACGGCTCCCTGCTCGCCTCGCTGCGCTTCTGGCCGATCCTGATCGAGGAAACACCCGCAATCCTGCTGGGCCCCCTGGCCGTGGAGCCGGCCTATCAGGGTCGTGGCGCCGGGCGTGCCCTGGTGCGCCATGCCTTGAAGGAGGCCCGCCGGCTGGGTCACCGCCTCTGCGTCGTTGTGGGTGAGCCCGAATACTATCGTCCCTACGGCTTCACGGCCGCATCGCCCTACGGTCTCGTGCTACCCGGACCGGTGGATCCCCGGCGTTTTCAGGTGTTGGAGCTATCTCCGGGCAGTTTAGAAGGCCTGCGCGGCCTGATCCGGCGCGCGGAGACGCACGCCATGCCCACGCAAAGCAGCTCACGCACGGCCTGACGAAGCGCCCTGCTCCGAGGCCTCCTGGCGCAGCAGCGCCTTCTTGCGTGCAACGCCCCAGCGGTAGCCGCCAAGGGCGCCGTCGCCGCGCAAGACCCGATGGCAGGGCAGGATCAGCGCCACCGGATTGGCGCCGCAGGCACCGCCCACGGCACGCGCCGCCTTCGGCAGGCCAAGGCTGGCGGCAAGTTCGGTGTAGCTGCGGGTCTCGCCGCAGGGAATGGCGGCCAGCTCATTCCATACCCGCCGCTGAAAGGCCGTGGCCCGGATGTCCAGTGGCAGGTCGAGATGGGGCTCCCCGCCCGTCAGATGCTCCACCAGCAGATCCAGTGCCACGTCCACGGCGACAGGGTCGCGCATTAGGGCATCGGCCGCCGGGTACTCGGCGCACAGCTGTGCTTCCAGTTCCTCGTCCTTGTCTCCTAGTGCCACGAAACAGATGCCCTTGTCCGTCGCCGCCACCAATAGGCGTCCGAGCGGGGAGTCCGTGCTCCCCCAGACGATGCGCGCCCCCTTGCCGCCACGGGCATAGCTGGCGGGAGTCATGCCGAGCCGCTCGCCGGCCTGTTCGTAAACGCGGCTTGAGGAACCGTAGCCGGCGCCATAGAGCGCATCGGCCACGCCCTGCCCGCTGCGCAGCTCACCACGAAAACGCGCCTCGCGCCGTGCCGCGGCCCAGTCCCGCGGGCTGACGCCCAAGTGCTTGCGGAAACGGCGGTGCAACTGCCAGGGACTGCAGCCCAGTTGTGCGGCAAGCCGCTCCAGGGACAGCGGTTCCATCTGGCTGTCGAGCAGCCGGCAGGCCTGCTCAACCATTTCCAGTGCGTCGCGCTCTACCCTGCCCTGCTGCGTCGTGTCGTGGACCGTCATCTGCGTTCGCCTTCCTCGTTCCTCAGGCTGATCGGCAGACTAGCGACCCGCCGATGCGGTCGCTATCCGAAGCTTGCGGCCTTTGCACTCAGCCGCCGCTTGCGCCGCGAAGATTGAGCGGCTACGAACGATAATGTGCGGAAACGAAACTTGGGAGCGGAGATGCCGCCAGAGCCGCTGTTCGCATACGAAAAGGCTTGTCCTTTGTCATCGAACAGCAACAATAGGTTCACATCAGGTTCGTCCATGACGACTAATGGGGAGCAAGGACGCCCCGGTCGAGCCGAAGCGTCGCGCCTGCGCAACCGCTGGGCGCGGCGCAGAACAGGCTGCCGGGGTTCCGCGTGAGAGGTTCGTCGGCGCTCCGTCAGTTGCGGAGGGCCATGGAAATGAGGGAGACAGAAATGACGTTCAAGTCTAAGACGCTGGCCGGTGCCGCCGTCGTCGCGCTGCTCGGCATGACTCAGGCCGCACAGGCCCAGGTCGAGGTGAACTGGTGGCACGCCATGGGTGGCGAGCTGGGCGATCGCGTGAATGAGATCGCAGAAGGCTTCAATGCCAGCCAGGACGACTATCAGGTCAATGCGGTCTATCGCGGCAACTACACCGAGACCATGACCGCCGCCATCGCCGCCTTCCGCGCGCGCGAGCAACCGCACATCGTGCAGGTCTTCGAGGTCGGAACCGCCTCCATGATGGCAGCCGAGGGCGCCATCTACCCGGTCTATCAGCTCATGGAAGAGCACGGCGTCGACTGGGACCCCAGCGTCTACCTGGCGGCCGTGGCCGGCTACTACGCCGATCCGAACGGCAACATGCTCTCCATGCCCTTCAACAGCTCCACCCCGGTGCTCTACTACAACAAGGACGCCTTCGAGGCCGCCGGCCTGGACCCGGAGCAGGCGCCCGAGACCTGGGATGACCTGGTCGCGGCCAGCGAGGCCATGATCGAGGCCGGCGCCACCGAGTGCGGCTTCACCACCGGCTGGCAGTCCTGGGTGCAGATCGAGAACTTCTCGGCCCTGCACAACGTCCCGCTCTCCACGCATGCCAACGGCTTCGAGAGCCTGGAAACCGAGTTCCAGTTCAACAGCGACCTGCACAAGCGCCACATCGGCAACATGGAAGCCTGGCAGGAAGACCGCATCTTCGAGTATGGCGGTCGGCGCTCCGACTCCCGGCCTAAGTTCCTCTCCGGCGAGTGCGGCGTCTACATGGACTCCTCGGGCTCCTACGCCGCCGTCAGCGCCGGCGCCGATTTCGAATTCGGTGTGGGCATGCTGCCCTACTACGACGATGTGGAGGGCGCGCCGCAGAACTCCATCATCGGCGGCGCCACCCTGTGGGTGCTCGAAGGGCACGATGCGGAAGAGTATGAAGGCGTTGCCGCCTTCTTCCAGTACCTCTCCTCTCCCGAGGTGCAGGCCTCATGGCACCAGGACACCGGCTACCTGCCGATCACCTATTCCGCCTATGAGCTCTCGCAGGAGCAGGGCTTCTACGACGAGAACCCGGGAACGGACGTCTCGATCAAGCAGATGACCCTCAACGACCCGACGGACAACTCCCGCGGCCTGCGGCTGGGCAACTTCGTGCAGATCCGTGACGTCATCAACGAGGAGCTTGAGGAAGTCTGGTCCGGCAATAAGTCGTCCGACGAAGCCCTCGAAGCGGCGGTGGAGCGCGGCAACGCGCTGCTGCGTCAGTTCGAGGAAGACAACTCCTGATCTAGCGTAACGGGGCGCCGCCCAGCGGCGCCCCGCTTGCCTGCCGACCGGTCTCCGGGTGATCCGTCTCCCGGCGACCGGACCCTGGCACTCGAGGGCCCTGGATGCACAAGAAGGTCACCTTCGGGGGTTTCGGTTTCCCCCTGCTGCTGCTCCTGCCGCAGCTTGCGATCACACTCGTCTTTTTCATCTGGCCCGCGGCCCAGGCGCTCTATCAGTCGGTGCTGCGCCAGGACGCCTTCGGCCTGCGCACGACCTTCGTCGGGCTCAACAACTTTGCGCGGCTGCTGAGCGACTCCTCTTATCTCGGCTCCTTCAAGGTCACGATGGTCTTCAGCGCCTCGGTGACCCTGGCCGGACTGGCGATCGCGCTGCTGCTGGCGGTCATGGCCGACCGCACCATCAAGGGCGCCACCGGCTACAAGACCCTCCTGATCATCCCCTACGCCGTCGCGCCCGCCGTGGCCGGCGTGCTCTGGTATTTTCTCTTCAACCCCTCGATCGGCATCCTGGCCTACCTGGTGCGCGGCATGGGCTACGCGTGGAACCACCAGACCAGCGGCACCGACGCCATGATCCTGGTGATCATCGCCTCGGTCTGGAAGCAAATCAGCTACAACTTCCTCTTCTTCCTGGCCGGCCTGCAGGCGATCCCCAAGTCCCTGATCGAGGCGGCGGCCATCGACGGCGCGGGGCCGTGGAAGCGCTTCACCTCGATCATCTTCCCGCTGCTCTCGCCCACCACCTTCTTCCTCATGGTGGTGAACGTGGTCTACTCCTTCTTCGAGACCTTCGGCGTCATCCATGCCACCACCTCGGGCGGGCCGGGCCAATCCACCACCATCCTGGTCTACAAGGTCTTCACCGACGGCTTCGTGGCGCTGAACCTCGGCTCCTCGGCGGCCCAGTCGGTGATCCTGATGTTGATCGTCATCCTCCTGACCGCCATCCAGTTCCGCTACATCGAGCGACGGGTGCAGTACTGATGGGGCGCGCCGATGGTTGAAAATCGTCCCTGGCTGACCTTCTTGCAGCACTTCGTGCTGCTTTGCGGCGTGGCGCTCGTGGTCTTTCCCATCTGGATCGCCTTCGTCGCCTCGACCCACGACGGCCGCAGCCTGGTCTCGGGCGTCATCCCGCTACTGCCCGGCGATCTCTTTTTCGAGAACTACCGCACGCTGCTCTCCGAGGGCATGGCGGGCAGCGGCGGCGGGCCGGTCTGGCTCATGCTGTTCAACTCGCTGGTGATGGCGCTGTCCATCGCTGTGGGCAAGATCGCGATCTCGCTGCTCTCGGCCTTTGCGGTGGTCTACTTCCGCTTTCCCTTCCGCATGTTCTGTTTCTGGATCATCTTCGCCACCCTGATGCTGCCGGTGGAGGTGCGCATCCTGCCGACCTTCGAGGTGGTGGCCAATCTGGGCATGCTGAACAGCTACGCCGGACTGTCGATCCCGCTGATCGCCTCGGCCACGGCCACCTTCCTCTTCCGCCAGTTCTTTCTCACCGTGCCGGATGAACTCACGGAGGCCGCGCGCATGGATGGCGCCGGGCCCTTCCGCTTCTTCAAGGACATCCTGGTGCCGCTCTCGCGCACCAACATCGCCGCCATCTTCGTCATCATGTTCATCTACGGCTGGAACCAGTACCTCTGGCCCCTGTTGGTGACCACCGACGAGTCCTTCTACACCATCGTCATGGGCATCCAGCGCATGGTGACCGTCGCCGATTCCTATCCCCGCTGGCATCTCGCCATGGCAACCACGGTGCTGGCGCTGCTGCCGCCGGTGATCGTGGTGGTCGTCATGCAGCGGCTCTTCGTGAAGGGCCTGGTCGAGACCGAGAAGTAACGGAGCCACCTCCTCCCATGGCCGACATTGCCATCAAGAATGTGATCAAGCGCTACGGCGACACCCAGGTCATCCATGGTGTCTCCATCGACATCAACGACGGCGAACTCATCGTCATCGTCGGCCCCTCCGGCTGCGGCAAGTCCACGCTGCTGCGCATGGTGGCGGGGCTCGAGGCGATCAGCGGCGGCGAAATCTCGATCGCCGGGCGCGTGGTCAACCGCCTGGAGCCCAAGGACCGGGACATCGCCATGGTGTTCCAGAACTATGCGCTCTACCCGCACATGAGCGTCTTCGACAACATGGCCTATGGTCTCAAGATCGCCGGCCGGCCGAAGGAGGAGATTCGCGAGCGGGTGGAGAAGGCCGCCAAGCTTTTGGAACTGAGTGCCCTGCTCGAGCGCCGGCCGCGGCAGCTCTCCGGCGGACAGCGCCAGCGGGTGGCCATGGGCCGGGCCATCGTGCGCAACCCCTCGGTCTTCCTCTTCGACGAGCCGCTGTCCAACCTCGACGCCAAGCTGCGGGTGCAAATGCGCCTCGAGATCAGGCAACTGCAGCGCTCGCTCGCCACCACCTCGCTCTACGTGACCCACGATCAAGTGGAGGCCATGACCCTGGCCGACCGGCTGGTGGTGATGAACCAGGGCGTCGCCGAGCAGATCGACACGCCGATCAACATCTACGACCGGCCGGCCACCGTTTTCGTCGCCGGCTTCATCGGCTCGCCCTCCATGAACTTCCTGCCAGGCGAGGTCGATGCCAAGGGAGAGGCCATCGCACTGGCGCAGGGCCCGCGCCTGCGCAGCATCAGCCAGAAGCTTGGCAACCACGCCGGACGCTCCATCACCCTGGGTGTGCGTCCCGAGCACCTGCAGCCCGTGGCCGAGGGCGAGCAAGACTTCCACCTGGAGGCCGGGGTCGTGGAAACCCTGGGTGCCGACGTTCTGGTGCATGGCCGGCTGGTGGAAGCCGGCGCGGCCGCCCCGCAGGTCGAAGGCGAAGGCGGGGCCGGCATCGTCGCCGTGCGCCTGCCCGGCCACGCCAAGGTCGCCGAGGGCGACCGCCTGCCACTGAAGGCCCAGGATGGCCTGCTACACCTCTTCGATCCCGAAAGCGGCAAGCGGCTGGCCGACGTTTGATACCGCGCGCGGGCGCGAATCCCTGCCAAGCCTCCGCAAAAGTCGCCTCGCTGCTTGACCCGTCCCCTCGGCTTCGCCATCTAGCCTGCATGTCCGACGAACAGTCTTCCTCACAATCCGTGTCCTGGCACGGCACCACCATCCTCTCGGTGCGCAAGGGGGGAAAAGTGGTGATCGCTGGTGACGGCCAGGTGAGCTTCGGCCACACCGTCATGAAGTCCAACGCCCGCAAGGTCCGCCGGCTCGGCCGCGGCGATGACGTCATCGCCGGTTTCGCCGGCGCCACCGCCGACGCCTTCACGCTCTTCGAGCGGCTGGAAGGCAAACTGGAGAGCCATCCAGGCCAGCTCCTGCGCGCCTGCGTTGAGCTGGCCAAGGACTGGCGCACCGACCGCTACCTGCGCCGCCTCGAGGCCATGATGGCCGTGGCGGACAAGGACCATTCGCTGGTGCTCACCGGCAACGGTGACGTGCTGGAGCCCGAAGACGGGCTCATCGGCATCGGCTCCGGCGGCAGCTATGCGCTTTCCGCCGCGCGCGCACTGGTGGACATCGACAGCCTCGACGCCGAGGCCATTGCCCGCAAGGCCATGGGCATCGCAGCAGGGATCTGTATTTACACGAATGACAACGTCACACTCGAAAGCCTCTGAAGCCCCCGCTCCGGAAGTCACCGGCGCCTACGCCTTCAGCCCGCGCGAGATCGTTTCCGAGCTCGACCGCTACATTGTCGGCCAGCGCGAGGCCAAGCGCGCCGTCGCCATTGCGCTGCGCAATCGCTGGCGCCGGCAGCAGCTGCCCGACGATCTGCGCGACGAGGTGCTGCCCAAGAACATCCTGATGATCGGTCCCACCGGCGTGGGCAAGACGGAGATCGCCCGCCGGCTGGCCAAGCTGGCCCAGGCCCCCTTCCTCAAGGTGGAGGCCACTAAGTTCACCGAGGTGGGTTACGTGGGCCGCGACGTGGAATCGATCGTGCGCGATCTCGTGGAGATCTCGATCCACATGACGCGCGAGCGCCTGCGCAAGGCGGTGCGGGCCAAGGCTGAGCTAAACGCCGAATCACGTTTGGTGGATGCCCTTGTGGGCGCCAACGCCAGCCAGGAAACCAAGGACAAGTTCCGGCGCATGCTGCGCGACGGCAAGCTGGGCGACCGCGAGGTCGAACTGGAACTCCAGGACAGCGGCGGCATGCAGATGCCGACCATGGACGTTCCCGGCATGCCCGGCGCCCAGATGGGCATGATCAATCTGAACGACATCTTCGGCAAAGCCTTCGGCAACCGCACCCGCAAGCGCAAGGTGACGGTGGAAGACAGCTACGACCTGCTGATGGCCGAGGAGAGCGACAAGCTGCTGGACGAAGAGCAGGTGGTCAGCGAGGCCATCGCCGCCGTCGAACAGAACGGTATCGTCTTCCTGGACGAGATCGACAAGATCACCGCCCGCTCCGACCAGCGCGGCGGTGCCGACGTCAGCCGCGAGGGCGTGCAGCGCGATCTTCTGCCGCTGATCGAAGGCACCACCGTGGCCACAAAGCACGGGCAGGTGAAGACCGACTTCATTCTTTTCGTGGCGTCCGGCGCCTTCCATCTCGCCAAGCCGGCCGACCTGCTGCCGGAGTTGCAAGGCCGCCTGCCGATCCGTGTCGAGCTCTCCGCCCTCTCGCGCGAGGACTTCAAGCGCATCCTCACCGAGCCGGAGAACTCCCTGATCCGTCAGTATCGGGCTTTGATGGGAACTGAGGAGGTCGAGCTGGTCTTCTCCGACGAGGGCATCGAGGCCTTGGCCGACTTGGCCGCGGAGATCAACTCTACGGTCGAGAACATCGGGGCACGCCGGTTGCACACGGTGCTGGAGAAGTTGCTGGAGGAGATCTCCTTCACCGCAAGCGACCGCGGCGGTGAGCGCATCGAGATCACGCCCGACATGGTGCGCGAGCGTGTCGGCATCCTCTCCAAAGACGCCGACCTCTCGAAGTTCATCCTCTAGAGCAGATCGACTCAAATCGGGTTCGCGAAGCGAACCGGTTTGAGTCGTGAATCTGCTCTACACCCTTAATTCAGAGCGGATTCACGCGTTTGTTCTGAACGCTGCGCGTTACAGATCAAACGCGATCTACTCTAGGGAGGTCCGGTCACAGTCCGGCGCCGAGGTGCTCCGCCTCGGCGCAGAGGCTGTGGTCGGCCAGGGTCTCGATCACCCGGCACCGGGCCACCCTGTCGCCCTGACAATGATCCAGCATACGTCCTAGTTCGTGGCGCAGCGAGAGTAGCTGTGCGATGCGCTGCTCGACCGCCTCCAGTTGCCGAGCGGCGATCAGGTCGGCTTCATCGCAGGGCGCTTCGGGATGATCTGCCAGGCGCAGCAATTCGCGCACCGCCTCCAGCGGAAAGCCCAGGCCGCGTGCATGGCGGATGAAGGCTAGGCGCTTGCGGGCCACCTCGTCATAGAGGCGTTGGCCTCCAGCCGTCCTGGGCGCCGGCGGCAGCAATCCGATCTCCTCGTAATAGCGCACCGTCTGCACCTTCGCGCCCGCGCTCCGCGCCACTTGGCCGATGGTCATCCAATTTTCCGTCTTATCCATGCCGCCGGTCCCTTGAAGCTACAGTCACTGTAGGGATTAGGTAGAGAGGCGACCTCGCAGCAACAAGGAGCAGAATGCGTGAGTGCCTCTTGCCATAGCCATGCGCCTCAATTCGAAGGACTGTCTCTCGCCTATCGCCGCATCCTCTGGCTGGTGATCGCCATCAACGCTTCGATGTTCCTGGCCGAGATGATCGCCGGCCAACTCGCCGGCTCACGGGCCCTGCAAGCCGACGCGCTCGACTTCGCCGGCGACAGCCTCACCTACGCGATCACGCTTGCGGTCATCGGCCGCTCGCTGCTGGTGCGCTCCGGCGCGGCACTCCTCAAGGGCGTCAGCCTGCTGTTGCTCGGACTCTGGGTGTCGGGGAGCACGCTGTGGAGCGTGTGGCACGGCGGCCTGCCCGAAGCCCATGTCATGGGTCTTTTCGGTCTGCTTGCCCTCACAGCGAACCTGGTTTCCGTTTTGCTTCTCATGCGCTGGCGCGACGGCGACGCCAACATCCGCTCGGTGTGGCTCTGCTCGCGCAACGACGCCATCGGGAACGTCGCCGTACTCCTGGCCGCTCTCGGCGTGTTTGGCATGGGCACGGCCTGGCCGGACCTGCTGGTGGCCGGCCTGATGTCGATGCTGTTCCTGAGCAGCGCCTGGCAAATCCTGCGCCGAGCGCTTGCTGAGCGACGCGCGGCTTTGGCGAGCGAGAAAACATGAAGCGCTCAGCGGTGAATTCCATGCAGCCGTTGCGTAAGCGGCGGAACCCTACACGATGTTTTGCTGCTGAATGCCGATCTGACCGAGGAACTTGCGGGTCCGCTTGTGTTGCGGACGGGTGAAGAACTCGCTGGGCGGGGCGGTTTCCACGATCTCGCCTTCGTCCATGAAGACCACGCGGTCAGCCACTTTGCGCGCAAAACCCATCTCGTGGGTAACGCAAAGCATCGTCATGCCACCTTCCGCAAGATCGATCATGGTGTCCAAAACTTCCTGCACCATCTCCGGGTCGAGCGCGGAAGTGGGTTCGTCGAAAAGCATGATCTTGGGGTTCATGCAGAGCGCACGGGCGATCGCCACGCGCTGCTGTTGGCCGCCGGAAAGCTGGGCCGGATACTTATCAGCCTGCTCGGGGATACGCACCCGCTCCAAGTAACGGCGCGCCGTCGCTTCGGCCTCTTCGCGTGACACGCTGCGGACCCGGCGTGGGGCCAGGGTGCAGTTCTCCAGCACCGTCATGTGCGGGAAGAGATTGAACTGCTGGAACACCATCCCGACTTCGCGGCGGATCGCCTCCACAGCGGCGCTGCCCGCAGTCAGGTCACGGCCATACACCAAGATACGACCGCCCTGAATCTCTTCCAGGCGGTTGATACAGCGAATGAGCGTCGACTTGCCGGAGCCCGATGGCCCGCAGATGACGATCCTCTCGCCACTGCGGACCTCCAGGTCGATCTTCTTGAGCGCATGGAAGTCGTCGTAGTGCTTGTCCACCCCTTCCATGCGCACGGCTATGTCGGAGCCTCGCGAAGCTCCCGTTGCTCCTGTCTGGAGTTCCGTCGGCATCGCGAAGCCTTTCCTCAATCTGCCGAATTGCGAACGAACTCAGGCAGCGGGGAGTCGAGCCACTTCTGGTGGATTTCATCCAGGCGGCCGTCGTCCTTCACCCGCTGCAGGAAATCATTGATGTAGTCCAGCAGCTCGCTGGAGCCGGGCCGCACCGCGATGCCCTGCACCTGCTCGGAGATGTCGAACTTCACATCGAAGCGCCCCGGCGCCATCTGCTCCAGCTGAGCAATGACAGTGTTCGAGCAGCCAATCACGTCGACCTGGCCCGAGAGCAGGGCCTGCACCGCCGAAGCATCGTCATCGAAACGCTGAATGTGGGCGCCTTCCGGAGCCAGCTCAGTGATGCCCGTGTCCTGGGTGCTGGCCCGGGCGACACCGATCGTGATGCCCTCGAGGTCCTCGGGCTCCGCGACCTCCACATCCTTCTCGCCATAGACCGAAATTTGGATGCCCACATAGGGCTCAGAGAAGTCGACGCTCTTGGCCCGCTCTTCCGTGATGCCCAGAGAGGCCACCAGCAGATCGACCTGATTGCTGACCAGATAAGGAATGCGGTTGGGGCCGGTCACGGGCACGAGATTGACCTCGACCCCCATGTCTTCAGCCAGGAGTTTCGCTACGTCGGCATCGAAGCCATCGGGCTGATTCTGCTCGTTCATGATGCCGAAGGGCGGAAAATCGACCAGCATGCCGATGTTGGCCGTCCCCCGCTCCTGAATCTCCTCCACCGTCTGCGCCTGCAGCGGTGCGCTCGAGAGACCGATGGCCAGGGCCGCACCGGCTGCCAGTGAAAAGGCTGATCTCATCATCTTCATGTACTTTTACTCCTCCCTTGCGTGGATCGCAGTTGGTTCATCGGGCTGTCGAGCGCGCGAAGTGGCGCTCCAACCGCCGTGCCAAAAGCGACAGCGGCCAGCATAGACTGAAATAGATCAGGGCGACGACGCCAAAGACCTTGAAAGGCTCGAAAGTGGCATTGTTGATGATCTGGCCCGAGCGAGTCAGCTCCATGAAGCCGATGATCGAAGCCAGTGAGGTTCCCTTGATGAGCTGCACCAGGAAACCGACGGTCGGCGCCACCGCGATGCGCGCCGCCTGGGGCAGGATCACGTAGCGCATGCGGTCGCGATAGTTCAGTGCCAGCGCCGTTGCCGCCTCGTTCTGGCCCGGCGCCACGGCCTGGATACAGCCGCGCCAGATTTCTCCAAGAAAGGCGCTGGCATGCAGGGAAAGCGCCAACAGCGCCGCGATCCAGGCGTTCAGCGGCAGGCCGAAGATGTTGGCGCCAAAGTAGACCAGAAAGAGCTGCATCAGCAGGGGCGTGCCCTGGAAAAGGCGAATGTAGCCGGTCGTCACCAGGCGCAGCAGCTTCATCGAGGAGGTGCGCGCAAGTGCGATCCCCAAGCCTCCGAGCCCGCCGCCGCAGAAAGCGATGGCGGAGAGCGCGATCGTCCACTGCACCGCCGTGAGGATGAAGAGAAACTCGTTGAAGCCGAAGGGACGGATCATCGCATTGTCCCTAGCGGCTGAGTGGATAGTTGAAGGCGACGCGTTCCACCAGCTTGAACAGGCTCGAGAAGCCTATCGAGAGGAAGAGGTAGATCAGCGTGATGACGAGATAGACCTCAAAGGCTGCGAAGGTGGCAGACTGGATGTTGTTGCCGATGGCTGTCAGGTCGTCAGCCGAAATTGCCGAGACCACGCTCGATGTCAGCATCAGGTAGATGAACTGGCTGGTGAGCGCCGGATAGATCGCGCGCATCGCAGGCTTCAGGATGATGTAGCGAAAGATCTGCAGGCGCTTCAGACCCAGGGCGAAGCCGGCTTCGATCTGCCCCTTGGCGATTGATTCGATGCCGGCCCGGATGATCTCGGTGCCATAGGCGCCGAAGTTGATGATCAGGGCCAGGAGTGCTGCGGAGTTGGGCGTGAGCCGCATACCCAGCGCCGGCAAGCCAAAGAAGATAAAGAAAATCTGGACGAGAAAGGGGGTGTTGCGGATCAGCTCGACGTAAGCGTTCACGAGCCAGGCCAGGGGCCGCGGGCCGGAGGTTTTCAGCAGGGCGAAAAGAATGGAGACCAGAAGGCCGACCAGCATCGCGCTGCCCGAGAGCTGAATGGTCAGCCAAGCGCCTTCCAGGAGCTGATCAAACCGTTCGAATACCGGCTCAAACCGGAAGGTATAGCCCAAGAGGCGCCCCCACTTCCTCCGTCGTTTCAGTCGGCAGGCGCCAGCTTAGCAGCAGCCTTAATCGGATCAAATTGCAAAAACGCGCAATCCATTGGTGCAAAAAAACTCCGGGACTCGCCTTTGGGCGCCCCACCTCAGCCTTCGAGAAAGCGGTAGCGGCCTGGTTTGCCCTCGATGACCTCGAAGACCATCGGCACGCCAGTGGGAATCTCCACGGTGGGGATCTCCTCCGGGCTGTGGCAGCCCAGGGCCACCAGCAGGGCGCGCACCGTGTTGCCGTGGGCGCCGACGAGGACGGCTTCGCCGCGCGCCAGGCAGGGCGCGATTTCCGCCTCGTAGTAGCGCCCGGAGCGCTCCACCACGTCCTTCAGGCTTTCGCCGCCCGGCGGCGCGATGTCGTAGCTGCGGCGCCAGATGTGAACCTGCTCCTTGCCGTACTTCTCCGCCGTCTCGGCCTTGTTCAGGCCGGCAAGGTCGCCGTAGTCGCGCTCACGCAGGTCATCGTGGCATATGATGTCCCAACCGCCGTCGCGGCGCAGATGCTCGTTGGTGCCGCTTTCCGCCAAGGCGATTTCCGTGGTCTCGATGGCGCGCTTGAGGGTGGAGGAGAAGGCGCGATCGAAGCGCGTGCCCGCCAGTGCGCGGCCGCCCTTGCGCGCCTCTTCACGACCAAGCTCGGTCAGGCCGACGTCGACGAAACCGGTGAAGCGGTTTTCCGCATTCCATTGGCTCTGGCCATGACGCAGGAGAACAAGCAGGGACATCGGCGCAGCTTCCTCTGAGCAGTGGGTCGTCGGTGCCACCGGTTGTAGCCGGGGCCAGGCGCGATGGGAAGAGACTGAAGCCCTGCCCGAGCGCCGCGCCCGAGCCCAATGCGTTTAGGTCCCGCGCTTCTCCGCCAGGATCCAGACCTCCTCGGCCTCGCCGGCGAAGGGCTCGCCGTCGAGGCTGGACCAGCAGGCGATGGTCTCCAGGCCGGCGGCCCGAAGCAGGCCCTCCACCTCCGCCAGGGTGAAGACATGGTGACGGGCCAGATGTTCTTCCTGCGCCTGGCCGCGCCGAAAGCGATAACGCGTGGTCAGCACCCGGCCTTCCGGGTCATAGGCGTTCTGCGCACGCATCTCGATGCCGCCACGCTGCACCCGCACCTGCGGCTCCAGGAAAGGCAGCAGCGTTTCCGCCAGGTTTGCGCTGTGCAGCAGCAGACGTCGACCCGGCTGCAGGCAAGCCGCCACGGCGGCGAAGATGGCTCCGGTGGCCGCAGCATCCTCGTAGCCCAGGGAATTGCCCAGGAAGTAGGCGCCCTGGAAGCGGTCGGGCCAGGGCAGGTCGCGCAGGTCGCGCTGGCAGAGTTCGAGCTCGACCTCCGCCGCCGCAGCGCCAGCACGCGCCGCCGCCAGAGCCCGTGGCGAGAGATCGACAGCGGTGATGCGATAGCCCACAGCCGCCAAAGGCACGGCCAGTCGTCCATCGCCGCTAGCCAGGTCCAGCAGAGCATCGCCCGGATCCACATCCAAGGCATCGGCAACCAGGGCAGCTTCCTGGGCCGTGCGCTCCGGCGGGCAGGCCGCGCGCCAGAGTTCGGCCGCCAGGCCCTCGAAGAAGTTGCGGTACCAGTCGGCCGGCGCCTCACCCAAGGAATGGCTCATATCCGCTGACCGCGGGGCAGGAAAAAGAGATACCAAAGCAGGGAGAGGAGCTGCAGGCCCACCACGCCGCCAAAGGCGAGTTGATAGGCTTCGGCTGGATAGTGGCCCTGAGCCTCTGGCGCCGCCAGGTCGAGCAGACCGCCGATGGCGTACTGCATGGCAAAGGCTCCGATGAAGACCATCAGGTTGAGCGAGGTGTTCACCCGGCCGCTGAGCGACAAGGGAAAAGATCGGGCCAGCCGCGGGTAGATCACCATGCAAAGATTGGAGGTGAAGCCGAAGGCCATCCACGGCAAGGCCGATTGCGGCGCCAGTTCCAGCACGATCGCCAGCTGCGGCAGAATGAAGAGGATCGCACCCAACACCATGGCTGCATCCAGACCCAGCCCGATGCGTTCCATGCCGTCGGCCAAGAGGCCGCCAAAGAAGAAGCCCACCGTCATGGAGAGCGCCAGTGCCAGCAGCACGCCCGCTACGGCGGAGGAGGAAAGCCCGCCCACGTCGGCCAGCCAGGGTCCGGCCCAAAGCCCCTGCAGCGAGAGACCGGCAGCCAGACTGGAGACGCTGAGCGGCACGGCGGCCCAGAAAAGCCGGCTGCTCAGGATCCGTCCCAGGCCGGCGAGCTGCTCACGCAGATTGGACTGCGCCGCCCCCTGCTCGCCACGCGGCGGCACCACCAGGAAAATGAGGGAGGCAACCAGCAAGGTCGCGCCGGACAGAATGAGGAAGAGCGTACGCCAGTCGACCAGGTGCAAGGCCGCCTCGACCGGAGCCGTGGCGGTGGCCGCACCCAGCCCGCCGACCATTAGAAAGCAGCCATTGACCAAGGCCCAGCGCTGCGGCGGGAACCAGAGACTGAGCGCCTTGAGCGAGGCCATGAGCCCCCCGGCACAGCCCAGCCCAATCAGCGCTCTTCCGATCATCAGGGTTGTGAGTGACTGACCCAGTGCGAAGACGACACCGCCTATCGCAGCAAAAAGCAGCAGTCCCGCCTGGACCCGCCGGGGCCCGAAGCGGTCCAGCAGCAGGCCGAGCGGCAGCTGGAAACAGGCAAAGGCAAGGAAGTAGGCGGCCGTCAGCAGGCCAAGCGCCGAGGCATCGAGGCCCAGCTCCGAGAGCAGCCGACCCGAGATCACGGCATTGACCGAGCGGAACAGGTAGGAGAGGAAATAGCCGCCGGCAAAGGGCAGAGCCACCACCAGCGCGATACGCAGCAGCCCCAAGTTTGGCGTTTCCTCCTGTTCCGCGCTGCGGCTAGAACGCAGCTGCGCCTCTGTCGTCATGTCCGTCCCGATCCCTCACACCCGCGGAAGCCCACACCTTTCCTGAGCCGAAAGCAGCCTTTCGGCCAGCCCGGCACGCAGCAGCCCTGCCGCGGTGTGGAAACCGCAGCGACCCTAAGAGGAAAGGGCACAGCGAACAACCGGCGCGCGCCTCATGGCTGCTTCCCGCCACGCGCGCCTTATCGCGGAGCGGGACAGCGGCTAAGAGTGGGGACCAATCAGCAGTGGAGACCCGCCTTGGAGTGGCTGTGGATTCCCATCACCATCGCCGCGGCGCTGTTCCAAAACGTCCGCACCGCCCTGCAAAAGCACCTGACGGGACGGCTGTCCACCTATGGCGCCACCTTCACCCGCTTCGTCTACGGCGTGCCACTGGCATTGGGTTATGTGCTGCTGCTCAACCAGGGTCTCGGTCATGCGCTGCCGCAGCCCGGCACCGGCTTCCTGCCCTGGGTGCTGCTGGGCAGCATGACGCAGATCCTTGCCACCGCGGCCCTGCTGGCCTGCTTCCGCCAGCGCAACTTCGCCGTCGGTACCGCGCTTTCGAAGAGCGAGGTGGTGCAAGCCGCGCTCTTCGCTCTGATCTTCCTCGGCGAAGCGGTCACGGGTTTGGGGGTGGCGGCCATCGCCTTGGGCACCGCCGGAGTCATGCTGGTCGCCGTGGAGAAGGGTCGTTTGAGCTGGCGCGGACTTTGGGCCGGCCTCGCTGGCCCCGCCGCGGGGCTCGGGCTGCTTTCGGGTGCGCTGTTCGCCATCTCCTCCGTTGCCTTCAGGGGGGCTGCTCTTTCCACCGGCCATCCCTCCTTCCTCATGGCCGCCGGCTGGACCCTGCTGGCCGCGGTCTTGCTGCAGACCCTGATGCTGGGACTCTGGCTTTCCCTGCGCGAGCCCGGGCAGCTCCGAGCGGTCTTCGCCAGCTGGCGCCTCTCGGGGCTTGTGGGCATCACCGGGGTTCTGGGCTCGGCCTGCTGGTTCACCGCCATGACGATCCAGCAGGTGGCCTATGTACGCACCCTGGGCATGATCGAACTGGTCTTCACCTTCCTGGTCTCACTGCTGATCTTCCGCGAGCGCCCCAGCGGGCGGGAATGGCTGGGCACCCTCTTGCTGCTGGCTGGCATCTTGCTGGTACTGCAGCGCTGACGCAGGCCCTCAGAACGCCTTGTCGGTGGCCAAACAAGCTGTTCCGAACGAAGACCCTGTTAGCGACCGTCCCCCGCGAGCGAACTTTTCGACGTCCCGTTGCTCTGGTAGCCTGCTGCGACCAGAGGAGACTGGAGTCACGCCGCGATTACGAAACATCTCATTTCGGCAGGCGCGATCCGGAGGGAAGCATCCACTTCACGTTATGAGGGACGAAAAGATGAAAAGAATTACCTCTTTGCTCGCAGCCTGCGCTGCGCTGTCATTTTCTGCCGGAACCCTTTCGGCCGAAACCTGGGACATGCCGCTCGCTTATCCGGCGACCAATTTCCATTCTGAGAATGCGGCCAAGTTCGCGCAGTGCGTCACCGAGGGCACAAGCGGAGAACTGGAGATCGTCACCCATCCAAACGGCTCGCTCTTCAACGGCTCCGACATCAAGCGCGCTGTTCAGACCGGCCAGGCACCGATCGGCGAACGCCTGATCTCAGCGCACGCCAACGAGAATCCCCTGTTTGGCATCGATTCCATCCCCTTCCTCGCGACCTCCTTCGAGGCCTCCGAGAAGCTCTGGGCGGCGGCCGAGGACAAGATGAAGGAGGTCCTGGACAGCCAGAACCTCGTTTACATCTACGCAGCCGCCTGGCCGCCCCAGGGGCTCTACGCCAAGAAGGATATTAACAGCACCGAGGACCTCCAGGGCGTGAAGTTTCGGGCCTACAACACGGCCACGGCGCGCATCGCCGAGCTTGCGGGCATGGCTCCTGTGCAGATCGAGGCCGCCGAACTCAGCCAGGCGCTGGCCACGGGTGTCGTCGACAGCATGATCACCTCGGGCTCGACGGGCGTTGATTCCAAGGTCTGGGAGAGCGTTTCGCACTTCTACGATGTGCAGGCCTGGCTGCCGCGTAACCTCGTGTTCGTCAACAAGGGCGCCTTTGAAGGCCTCGACGAAGAGACGCAGAATGTCCTCCTCGAATGCGGTGAGACCGCCGGCGAAGAGGGTACGCGCAAGGCAGAGGAACTGACTGGCGGCTATCTGGAGGAGCTGCGTGCCAATGGCATGACGGTGGAACCGCCCTCCGATCAGCTGCGCGAGGAGTTGGCCGTCTTCGGCGAGACCATGACTGAAGAGTGGATCGAAAGCGCCGGCGAGGATGGCGCCGCGATCATTGAAGCCTATCGGGCGCAGTAGGGAACAAGAGGGACCCGGTCGTAAGGGCCGGGCCCCTTCCCACACCTCTTCCCAGCCTTGGGGGCTGCATCCGTGAATGAAGTGGGTCGCATGATCCGCCGCCTGCTCGACGCGCTCTATTACGCAGCAGGTGGGCTCGCCGCGCTCTGTCTTATCCTCATTCTGATCGCCATCACCCTGCAGATTGCAGCGCGGTGGTTCGGGATCCCGCTGCACGGACCTGCCGAGATTGCGGGCTATTTGATGGCGGCAGCCTCCTTCCTCGCCCTCGCGCATACCCTCAATCATGGGGCACACATTCGGGTGGGGCTCTTGCTCAACTTCCTCGGCAAGAAACGCTTCTGGGGGGAGCTCTGGTGCCTCCTGGTCGCCTCCGCCGGCAGCATCTATGTCGCCTGGTATGCGGTGAGGACCGTCTACTGGTCATGGCTGCTGGGCGATGTCAGCCAGGGGCAGGACGCCACCCCGCTTTGGATCGCTCAGACGCCGGTTGCCGTCGGCTCCATCATTTTGGCGATTTGCCTCCTTGATAATCTCGTTACGCTGCTCATCACCGGGCGCGACAACATCCGTGCCGGTGTCACCAAACCGAGCCGCGTGGAGTAGAACTCGTGGAACAGCTCTACGCGATCGGCCTTTTTCTCTTTGTCCTCTTCCTGCTGCTCGGCTCTGGCGTCTGGATCGGTCTCGCCCTGCTCGGCACCGCCTACATCGGCATGGAGATCTTCGCCGCCCGGCCCACCGGCGACGCCATGATGACGGCGATCTGGCGGCAGTCGTCTTCCTGGACCCTAACCGCCCTGCCGATGTTCATCTGGATGGGCGAAATCCTCTATCGCACACGCCTGTCTGAAGACATGTTCAAGGGGCTCTCGCCCTGGATGGCGCGTTTGCCGGGCGGCCTGATGCACACCAATATCGCCGGCTGTACCGTGTTCGCCGCCGTCTCCGGCTCCTCGGCAGCCACCCTCACCACCGTCGGCAAGATGACCATTCCGGAGCTGCGTCAGCGCAACTACCCCGAAACCATGGTCATTGGCACCCTGGCGGGCGCCGCAACCCTCGGCCTCATGATCCCGCCCTCGCTGACGCTGATCGTCTACGGCGTCTCGATCAACGAGTCGATCACCAGCCTCTTCATTGCCGGCATCATCCCAGGCCTCGTGCTGGGAGGCTTCTTCAGCCTCTACGTGATCCTGGTTTCGCAACTCTCGAAAAAGTACAAGCCAACCCCCGAGGCCCGGATCAGCTTTCGGGAGAAGCTCGAGCGCTCGCGCTTTCTCATTCCAATCTTTCTGCTGATCCTACTGGTGATCGGCTCGATGTACCTGGGAGTGGCCACGGCGACTGAGGCTGCGGCAATCGGCGTCATCGGCGCGATGATTCTGGCGGCCACGCAAGGCTCGCTCAACCGAAAGGTCTTCTTTGAAAGCCTGCTCGGCGCGACCCGCACCTCCGCCATGATCGCGCTGATCCTCGCCGGTGCTGCCTTCCTCACCATGGCGATGGGCTTCACCGGCCTGCCCCGTGCACTTGCCACCACGATCGCCACGCTTGAGCTCAGCACCTTCCAGCTCATCATGATGCTGATGATCTTCTACATCGTGCTGGGTTGCTTCCTTGACGGTATCTCCATCGTGGTCCTGACCATGGCGATCGTGGAGCCGATGGTGCGCCAAGCCGGCATTGATCTCATCTGGTTCGGCATCTTCGTGGTCATCGTCGTGGAGATGGCCCAGATAACGCCGCCCATCGGCTTCAATCTCTTCGTGCTGCAAGGCATGACCGGGCATTCGATGAGCTTCATCGCCCGCGCGGCCCTGCCAATGTTCCTGATCATGTTCGCCATGGTCTTCCTGATCATCGCCGTTCCGGAACTGGCCACCTGGCTGCCGGAGCAGGTCCGTCCGGTGGCGGGTTCCTCGGTGCAGTGAGGTTGGCCAATCCGAAGAGCGGTCTGTCGATGGCACAGCATCTTCCCTCGCTCAGCACACCCTTTTCCCGCCGGCCCGACTTCGTCACAATCCGCGCCGCCTGACAAAAGGGAGAAGCAGGGTGAGTCCGACGGCGTACGACGTGGTGATCGTGGGTGGCGGCGTGATTGGCAGCGCGGCCGCCTATTTCTTGGCCGCCAGCGCCGACTTCACCGGCCGTGTCGCCGTGGTGGAAAAGGACCCCTCCTATCAGAGTGGCGCCACGGGGCGCTCCGCCGGCTCGATCCGCCAACAGTTCTCCACGCCGGAGAACGTCGCCATCTCGCGCTTCGGCGCCGCCTTTCTCAAGTCCCTGCCGGAGCATCTCGCGGTCGACGGCCAGACGCCCGATCCCCAGTTCCAGGAAAAGGGCTATCTCTTTCTGGCCGGGGCTTCCGGGCTCGACATTCTCCGCCACAACCACGCGGTCCAGCGCGCAGGCGGTGCGCAGGTCGCCCTGCTCGAACCGGCCGAACTGCACGAACGTTTCCCCTGGATGCGGATCGAGGATCTGGCTGGCGGTTCCCTTGGTCTGGCCGATGAAGGCTGGTTCGACCCCTTCGCCCTGCTGCAGGCCTTCCGCGCCAAGGCGCGCAGCCTGGGCGTCGACTACCTCAATGACGAAGTGGTGGGGCTAGAGCTTGAGGCGGGGCGCGTTCAGGCCGCGAAGCTGGCGTCCGGCGGGCGGCTCGCCTGCGGCTGGCTGATCAATGCCGCCGGCATCCAGGGCAGCCGTGTCGCCGCCATGGCCGAGATCGACATCCCGGTCCATCCCCGCAAGCGCAACGTCTTCGTCTTCGACTGCCGCACGCCACTGCCGCACTGCCCGCTGGTGATCGATCCCAGCGGCCTCTATTTCCGGCCGGAGGGCGAGGGCTTCATCTGCGGCATCTCACCGGGCGAGGGCGAGGCGGATCCCGACTGCGAGGATCTCGAGGTGGAGCACGCGCTCTTCGAGGAGCGGCTCTGGCCCCTGCTCGCCGAGCGGGTTCCCGCCTTCGAGGCGATCAAGCCCACCGGTGCCTGGGCCGGTCACTACGACGTCAACAGCTTCGACCACAACGCCATTCTCGGCCCGCACCCGGAGATCACCAACTTCCTCTTTGCCAACGGCTTTTCCGGCCACGGCCTGCAGCAGAGCCCGGCGGTGGGCCGCGGCCTCATGGAATGCATCGTCCACGGCGGCTGGCAAAGTCTCGACCTCTCCGCCTTCAGCTTCGCGCGCCTGCGCGAAGGCCGGCCGCTGCGCGAGGTGGCGGTGGTGTGAGGGGGCGGGAGGCTCCGCCTCAGTGCCGCGGCGCCTCGTCCGGAAGCAGCATGCTCAGCCGACCCGCTGCGCCTCCAGGCGCTGCCGGTCGAGGGAAAGCGTCCGTTGAGAGCGGGCTTCGTTCAATCGTCCTGCTCACTGAAGGTACGATTTTCACGACAATGCCAAAGTCGCAGTATGAAGATGGTCCGGTTCGCGATCTCGTATCGCAGCTCGTAATTCCCAACGATGATCCGCCTGACCTCGCGTGGCTCATAGGGCGCCAGCTTTTCACCAATCCTCGGATAGTCCAGCAACCGATCGGGGGCATGAGCAAGTTGCTGGACCACCCTGGCCGCGGCTTCAGGTGCAACGGGGCTTAGGTGCTCGTACAGGCGCAGCAGATCCGAGGAAGCTCTGCGCGTCCACTGGACCTTCATTCAGTGGGCGGTGGAAGCGGGTTTCCGGTCCCGAGGCTGTCAGCCCAGGCTTGGATTGCCCGCTGGTCGATCACGCGCCCTGCGTCGACATCCTCCAGGGCTTCGAGCGTCATCCGGTGACGCTCCTCCTCCTGATCCACCCATGCTGCAAGCGCCTGTTTGATCACCCAACCACGCGGCCGCTCTAGCCGCGCAGCCATTTCATCCACCTGCTTTACAAGACTGAGCGGTACATGCGCGGTGAGGACTTTGGTCTCTCCACCCATAAAACTGCCTCCGTCAGATTGGCGACCCCGGCTGGATTCGAACCAGCGACCTACGGATTAGGAATCCGTTGCTCTATCCTGCTGAGCTACGGGGCCGTTGCGGTGTGGCGTTTGTGGGTCGGTTATAGCAGGGGCGGATCGCTGGCCCAAGATGGTTGCTTAGCAATCCGCTCTACAGCCTTTTGAAGCGTTCCGTGGCCCGAACGAGGGCGCGGCGGATGTTGGGTTCCATGGCCGAGTGGCCGGCGTCGGCGATCATCTCGAAGCCCGCTTCCGGCCAGGCCTGGGCCAGTTCCCAGGCGGTGATAGGCGGGCAGACATTGTCGTAGCGCCCCTGGACAATCACCGCCGGGATGTGGCGGATGCGCGAAACCCCACGCAGCAGCGCCCCCTCTCCCAGGAAGCTGCCGTGGGAGAAGTAGTGCGCTTCCAGGCGCGCCAGGCCGATGGCCGTGCGCTCGCGGCCGAAGGCGGCGACGGTGTCGGGGCTGGGCAGCAGGGTGGAGCAGGCACCCTCGTAGGTGCTCCAGGCCTGGGCCGCCGGCCGGTGCACATCAGGATCGGGGTCGCTCAGGCGTTTGAGATAATTGCCAAGCAGATCGCCGCGCTCCGCCTCGGGCAGGTGGCCGGCAAAACGCTCCCAGGCCTCGGGAAAGAAACTGCGCAGGCCATAGAGAAACCACTCGATCTCCCGGGCCCGGGATAGAAAGATCCCGCGCAGCACCAGTGCCGCCACCCGCTCCGGGTGGCGCTGCGCATAGGCCAGGGCCAGGGTCGAGCCCCAGGAGCCGCCGAAGACCTGCCAGCGGGCGATGCCCAAGAGCTCGCGCAGGCGCTCGATGTCGGCGATCAGGTGATCCGTGGTGTTCTCGTGCAGCTCCCCCAGCGGGGTGGAGCGCCCGGCGCCGCGCTGATCGAAGATCACGATGCGATAGTGCGCCGGATCGAAAAAACGCCGGTGATCCGCCGAAGCCCCAGCGCCCGGCCCGCCGTGAAGGAAGAGCACCGGCTTGCCGCCGGGATTGCCCGACTGCTCCCAGTAAAGCTCGTGCAGGTCATCGACGCGCAATCGCCCCGTTTCATAGGGCTCGATCGGCGGGAAGAGTTCAAAAGGCGGCATCGACGGCATCTCCTTCCTGTCCTCACTCATAGCATGCGTCGGAAAGGCGCGCAGCAGCCGTGCAACCACTTTGCCTTGCTTTGGCACTCTCCGTTATTCTACGGCATGTTTAGGCTATTTCTGATTGCTTGTCTGTTTGGCGGGATGACGGGTGCGCCGGAGGCCGCTGCGCCGAACTGGCAGGAGGCCGAGACTGCCCAGGTCGCAGCGGTCCTTTCCGCCACCGAACTGCGCCTGGAAGATGGACGCACGCTGCGGCTGGCCGGCGTGCGGGGCCCAAAGCCCCCGCTCGCCTATGACGATCATAGCCCCTGGCGGCAGGCTGAAGCGGCGCGCGCCTGGCTGGAACGGCTGGCACCGCCCGGCAGCGCGCTCAGTTTCCTGGCAGTCGCGCCAGGCAGCGACCGGCACCGGCGCCTGCTAGTCCAGGGCGCAGCCGAAGGCGCTTGGCTGCAGGAACGTCTGCTGCGTGAGGGGGCGCTGCTGCTCGACCTGCGCGGAGCCGAGTCGCCAGCGCCGGCCCTGGCTGCGGCGGAGCGGCTGGCGCGCGACGAGCAGCGCGGCCTCTGGGCCGATCCGGCGCACCAGCCGCTGCATCACAGTGAGGCGCGGCGCGCGCTGGGGCGTTTCGCGCTCATCGAGGGCCGGGTGCTGGCGGCCGAGGACGTGCGCGGCACCGGCTACCTAAACTTTGAAGTGGACTGGCGCCAGGATTTCACCATCCGATTGCCCAGCACCGTTATGCGCCGCCTGACGCACCAGGGACAGCTCCTGTCCTCCTTCGAGGGCCGACGCGTACGCGTACGCGGGTGGGTGTTCTTCAGCGGCGGCGCGATGATTGAGCTGGCGTCCCCGCAGGAGATCGAGCTCCTGGAACGCGCTCCACTGCCGTGACCCTCAGGCGCCAGTCTCAGGCTCAGTGATCACCGTCGGCGCGCCACCGCGCAACGCGTTGTAAAAACAGCTGCGCCGGTTGGTGTGGCAGGCCTGGCCCGTCTGCTCCACCAGCAGCAGCAGGCAGTCGGCATCGCAGTCCCAGCGAAAATCGACCAGCTGCTGTACGTGGCCGGAACTTTCCCCCTTGCGCCAGAGCGCGGCACGCGAACGCGACCAATAGCACACCCGGCCGCTGCTAAGCGTTTGGCGCAACGAGTCCGCCGACATCCAGGCCAGCATCAGCACTTCACCGCTGTCATGCTGTTGCGCAATGGCGGGAATCAGTCCGCGCTCGTCGAAACGCAAAGCCGCCAGAACGCTTTCGATGCTCTGCGGGCGCTCTACCTGCCATTGCATTTTCTTGACCATAGCTTGATCTCCTGTGCAGCGGTGCTTGCCCTATCGTCCAACAGCGGGCAAAAGTCCGGGCAACTGTGTCCTGCGGACAGGCTCACGGACGAGGAAAACGGACCAACTCGCCATGTCACTCGGATTAAGGGACCCTCTCGAAAGGCGCAAGCGTGAGCGCCGCTGGGCCCTCATCAAGACACTGCTGGTGCTGGGCAGCATCGCTGTGGCGGCCTGGATGGCCTATGGCGCCGGGCGCCAGGTGGGCCAGGCTCAGATCGACGCCCTCGCGCATCAGCTTGAAGAAACCCGCGGACGACTCGATTCGATCCAGGCCGAGAACGGCCAGCTGGCCGCCGACGCGGCAAGCGCCCGTCAGGCGGAAGCCGAGGTGCGGGAGCGCTATGAGCAGGACGTTCCTACCGGCGAGATGGCCGAACTGCTCGACCAGGCGCAATCCCGGCTGGCAGACGGGGTGGAGCTTTCCCGCCTGACCTTCGTGATTTCTGCGGTCGAGCCCGAGCGCGAATGCCGCGGCGAGCCGGTCACCCGGCGCTTCCTGGTGCGCACGCCGCTTCATCGCGGCGGCAACGATGTCGCCTCCTTCGGGGATGGCCTCTTCACCGTTACGGCATCCGGCCCGACGGCCATGAACGCCGATGGCAACCCGGAGGCCTGGTTCGACCCCGGAGCGGTGCTGCGGCTGACCGTCACGCGCCTGGGCGGAGAGACGCAGGAGTTCGAAGGCGAGCTGCCGCTGCATTTCTCGGTCGTGCATGATGGCAGCGAACATCTCTTCGCCGCGCAGCAGGGTGAGAACCGGGGCTTCCTGCAGGTCACCCACGACCTCTGCGCCTTTCCCTGAGGCAGTGGCGGGGCCTGAGGCGGTGGCGAGGAACGCGCCGCGGCTGGCAGTGGTCATCCCGGCGCTGAACGCTGCCGCCTGCCTTCCCGCCACGCTCGCGGCCCTGCGCGCCGACTGGCTAGCGCTTGAAATCTTCGTGGTCGACGGCGGCTCCAGCGATGACACAGCTGGCATTGCCGAGCGCTTCGGCTGTCGTTCTTTGACCAGCCCCGCCGGCCGCGGCCGGCAGCTCGCCGCCGGGGCCGAAGCCGCGATCGCGTCCGGCGCCGAGTGGCTCTTCTTCCTGCACGCGGACAGCTTCCCCGCCGGCCCCTGGGTCGAGGCGTTGCGAAGCTTCATCGACGATCCGGCCAATCGCCGGCGCGCCGGCTACCTGCGCCTGCGCTTTATCAGCCCGGCGCCGCAGGCCCGGCGGGTCGAGCGGCTGGCCGCCTGGCGTGCGGCTTGGTTCGGTCTGCCCTATGGCGATCAGGGCATGGTGATAGCCGCCGCCTTCTACCAGGACCTGGGCGGCTACCCGGACTGGCCCCTGATGGAGGATGTGGCGCTGGTGCGGCGCATCGGCCGCAAGCGCTTGTTCGCCCTTCCGGCCACGGTCTGCACCAGTGCGCAGCGCTATGAGCGCGAGGGCTGGTGGCGCCGGCCCTGGCGTAATCTCACCTGCCTCGGGCTCTACCATCTCGGCGTGCCGCCCGAGCGACTGGTCCGCCGCTATGAAGGCCGCCGCAGCGCGCCGCCATGATGGGCAGCCGCAACCGCCTGATCGTAATGTGCCGGCAGCCCCGCTTCGGGCAGGGCAAGCAGCGACTGGCGCGCGAAGCAGGCCAGCTTGCGGCCTGGCGCTTCCAGAAGATCGCCCTGGCGGAGCTGCTGCACCGCCTGCAGGCACCGCGGGAGTGGAGGCTGGTGGTGGCGGTGACGCCGGATGCCGCGGCGCGGGGTTCGGGCCGCTGGGCATCCAACCACCCGCGACGCCCGCAAGGGCACGGCGACCTGGGCCAGCGCATGCTGAACCTGCTGGCACCGCCACCGGGGCGAAAGGGCGCGGCGCTGCTGGTCGGCTCAGATGTTCCTGGCATCGACCCGGCCACGGTGCGCCGGGCCTTCTTCCTGCTGCGCCGCCACGACTGGGTGCTGGGACCAGCCGACGACGGCGGTTTCTGGGCCATCGGCGCCCGCTGCCGGCCCTGGCGGCGCCCCGATTTCAGCGGTGTCGCCTGGGGCAGCAAGAGCGTGCTGCAGGATACCCGGGCACGATTGCCCGAGAGCCTGGTGCTGCTGGAGCAACGCTATGACGTGGACGACGCCCCGGCGCTGCAGCGCTGGCAGGCGGAGCGGCTGAAGATCAGCTCTGCAGTTCGTCACGCCCCTTGAAGTGATCCAGCGCCTCGGGGTTGGCCAGGGCTTCCTGGTTTTTCACCACCCGGCCGTGGACCACGTCGCGCACGGCCAATTCGACGATCTTGCCGGACTTGGTGCGCGGGATGTCCGGCACCGCCAGCACCCTGGCCGGCACGTGGCGCGGGCTGGCGCCCTGGCGGATGGTGGTCTTGATGCGCTTGGTCAGCTCCTCGTCCAGCACCGCACCCTCGGCGAGGCGCACGAAGAGCACGACACGCACGTCGTTGTCCCAGTCCTGGCCGACGACGATTGACTCCAGAACCTCGGGCAGCTGCTCCACCTGGCGGTAGATCTCCGCGGTGCCGATGCGCACCCCGCCGGGGTTGAGCGTGGCGTCGGAGCGCCCATAGACGATGATACCGCCGTGGCGGGTCAGTTCCACATAGTCGCCGTGGCACCAGACGCCGGGGAAACGCTCGAAATAGGCGCTGCGGTAGCGGCTGCCGTCGGGATCATTCCAGAAATAGATCGGCATGCAGGGAAAAGGCTTCACGCAGACCAGTTCGCCCTTCTCCTCGATCACTGGCTCGCCGGCATCGTTCCAGACTTCCACCGCCAGCCCCAGGCCGCGGCACTGAATCTCGCCACGCCACACCGGGTTGATCGGATTGCCCAGCACGAAACAGGAGACGATGTCGGTGCCGCCGGAAATCGACGCGAGGCAGAGATCCTCCATCACGTTCTCATAAACCCAGTCGAAGCTCTCCGGCACCAGCGGCGAGCCGGTGGAGGTCATGACCTTCATGGCCGAGAGGTCGTGGGTGTCCTTGGGCCGGAGGTCTGCCTTCTTCAAGGCGTCGATGTACTTGGCCGAGGTGCCGAAGAGCGTCGCGCGCTCGGCTTGCGCATAGTCGAAGAGCACATTGCCGTCGGGATGGAAGGGCGAGCCGTCGTAGAGCAGCAGTGTGCACTCGCTCGCCAGGGCCGAGACCTGCCAGTTCCACATCATCCAGCCGCAAGTGGTGAAGTAGAAGACCCGGTCGTCCGGCTTCAGATCGCAGTGCAGCTTGTGCTCTTTGAGGTGCTGGATCAGCGTGCCGCCGGCGCCGTGCACGATGCACTTGGGTTTCCCGGTCGTGCCGGAGGAGAACATAATATAGAGCGGTGCATTGAAGGGCATGCGCTCATATTCGATCTCGCCCACCGGCGGCAGCGGTAGATAATCCTCCAGCCAGACACCGCGCTCGTCGAAGTTCAGCGGCCCACTGCCGTCGCCCAGCAGCGGGCAGACCACGATGCGCTGCACCGTGGGCAGTTCGGCGGCGAAAGCCTTTACTCGGTCGAGCACCGGCAAGGTCTTGCCGGCGTAGTAGTAGCCATCCGGCACGAAAAGCACCTTGGGCTCGATCTGCCCGAAGCGGTCGAGCACGCCCTGATGCCCGAAGTCCGGGGAGCAGGAGGACCAGATGGCGCCCAGGGCGGCGGTAGCCAGCATGGCGATGACCGTTTCCGGCATGTTGGGCAAGAAGCCGGCCACCCGATCGCCGGGCTCCACGCCCTCCTCGCGCAGCGCGATCACCAGGCGCGCCACCTGTTCGTGCAGTTCGCGGTGGCTGAGCCGCCGTTCCACCTTGTCCTCCGCACGGAACACAATGGCATCGGCCCCGTCGCGGCGGCGCAGCAGGTTCTCGGCGAAGTTCAGCTTCGCATCCGGGAAGAACTGGGCCCCGGGCATCTGGTCAGCGTTGACCAGGGTCACCTCGCCCGGGCCGTCCGCGATGATGCCGCTCCACTCCCAGAAGGCGCGCCAGAAGGTCTCGGACTGGTCGACGGACCAGCCATAAAAGGAGGCGTAATCCGCCAGGTCCAGGCTTTCCCGCTCCCCGACCCAGGCCATGAAAGCCGTCATGTTAGCCTCGGCGATCCGCTCCGCCGAGGGTTCCCAGAGTGGCTTTGCAACAGGCATGTCGGCTTCGGTCCCGGTGGTCGGCATGGCTCGACGGCTCCCTTGTGCTCCAGTCCTTATCCCCGCCTGGCAGCGGGGCGCCAAACACTATGGCGAAGGCCCCGTAGCGCGCAAGGCAGGCTTGCACGCCTGAGCGTAGCGGCGGCTTGCAGGGCTGCCTATGCTGCGTGCCCCATGGGAATTTTCGATCGTTTTCCCCCGGCAGCCTTGCGCCCCAGCGCCCCCATTGCCGCTGCGCTCTACATGAGTGCCGCCGCCTTCGGCTTCTCTTTGATGAACGTGGCGATCCGCGAGGCGGCCCAGGAACTCTCGCCGCTGCAAGTCGCCTTCCTGCGCAACTTCTTCGCCGCGCTCACCCTGATGCCCTGGCTGGTGGCCGGCGGCTTTTCCGCCCTGCGCACCACCCGGCTCAAGACCTATTTCTGGCGCGCCGCCGTCGGGCTCTGCGCCATGATGATGTGGTTCACCTCGCTGGCACTGCTGCCCCTGGCCGACGCGGTGGCCCTCAACTTCACCGTCCCGCTTTTTGCCACCGTCGGCGCTGCTCTCTTCTTGGACGAGATCGTGCGTGCGCGACGCTGGATGGCGACCCTTGTGGGCTTTGCCGGCGTGCTGGTGATCCTGCGGCCGGGCTTCACCGATCTCAGCCTGATCATGCTGCTGCCCATCGCTGCCGCCCTTTTCCAGGCCATGGGCGCCCTGATGGTCAAGTCCCTGAGCCGCACCGAGGGCGCCGGCACGGTGGTCGCCTACATGAACCTGCTGCTCACGCCCCTGTCGCTGGTGCCGGCGCTCTTCGTCTGGCAGTGGCCCAGTGGCTATGCGCTGGCGCTCTGCGCCTTCGTCGGCTTCACCGGGGCCATCTCCCACGTCGCCTTCACCCGCGCCTATGCCCTGGCCGATGCCAGCGCGGTCATGCCCTTCGACTACATGCGCCTGCCCTTCTCGGCTGCGCTGGCCTACCTGCTCTATACCGAGTTGCCCGACCTCTGGACCTGGGTCGGTGCCGGCATCATCGCAGCCTCGGCAATCTACATCGGTCAGCGCGAGGCCAAACTGGCCCGCGAGCGTGAACGCGCGGTTCTGCGGGCCGCCTCCACCTCACCCGGCAGCCGCGATGTCTGACGGGCTACGCCACACCTATGCGGCATTGCGTGCGGGCCGCGCACCCGCGGGTTGGGTGCGACTGGGCGGCAATGAGCGTGGTGCGCTCTGGATGCTGCTGGCCGCCCTTGGCTTCACCCTGAACGCGGCCTTCGCCAAGACCTTGGCACAGGGCGGCATGCCTGTGTTCCAAATCGCCTTTGCCCGCGCCTTTTTCGCCTTGGCACCGCTGCTGCCCTTCCTGCTGGCCGGCGGCCTTGTCGCCTTCCGCACCCGTCATCCCGGAACCCATCTTCTGCGCGCGCTTTTCGGCGCGGGCGCCATGATCAGCGGCTTCTACGCGCTCTCGACCCTGCCGCTGGCCACGGTGACGGTGCTGACCTTCACCGTGCCGCTTTTTGCCGTGGTGCTTTCGGTGCTGCTGCTGGGCGAGCAGGTGCGCTGGCGACGCTGGACGGCCACGCTCACCGGTTTTGGCGGCGTGGTGATCATGACCTTGCCCAGCCTGCTGCAGGACGGCGGCTTCGTGCTCGAATGGGCATTGCTGGCAGGTCTGGGCCAAGCCTTCGGCATCGCCATGTCCGTGGTGCTGGTGAAGCGCGTTCCGGCCAGCGAGAGCCAGCCAGTGATGGTCTTCTGGTTCTGCCTGGCCTCGATCATTCTGACAGCACCCCTGGCGCTGATGCAGTGGATCACACCCAGCCAGGAGCAGTGGATCCTGCTCGCGGCGGTGGGCGTGACCGGTTTCGTTTCCCAATCGCTCATCATCAAGGCCTACCGCAGCGGCGAGGCCTCCTTCGTCGCGCCCTTCGACTACGCCAAGCTGCCGATCGCCGTGCTGGCCGGTTGGCTAGCTTTCGCCGAGCTGCCGGACTGGGCCACCTATCTGGGCGGCGCCATTGTGGTGGGCTCCACCCTCTATATCGCTCGCCGTGAAGCGCGACCGGCCGAGGGCTCGCGCTTTTGATCCGTCGCAACAAGGCTTCCGTTGCCGACCGATAAAATGCTTTCATATCGGGAACCCACCCGGAAAGGCCGGGCGGCGAAAAGGAACGAGGAGGCTTTGATGGCACGACTGGCACTGGTCACCGGCGGCACCCGCGGTATCGGCGAGGCAATCTGCGTCGCCTTGAAGGACGCCGGCTACAAGGTGGTCGCCAACTACGGCGGCAATGACGAGGCGGCCCAGGCCTTCACCGACCGGACCGGCATCCCCGCGGTCAAATTCGACGTATCCGACTTCGAGGCGGTGAAGAGTGGTATCGAAAAGATCACCGCCGAACACGGCCCGGTTGAGGTGCTGGTCAACAACGCCGGCATCACCCGCGACACCACGATCCACAAGATGACGCCGGAGCAGTGGCAGGCGGTTATCGACACCAATCTGACCTCCTGCTTCAACCTCTCGCGCTGCGTGATCGAAGCCATGCGCGCCAAGGGCTTCGGGCGCATCGTCAACATCGGCTCGATCAACGGCCAGGCCGGACAGTATGGCCAGGTGAACTACGCCGCCGCCAAGTCAGGCATCCACGGCTTCACCAAGGCGCTGGCCCAGGAAGGCGCGGGCAAGGGCATCACCGTCAACGCCATCGCCCCCGGCTACATCGCGACCGACATGGTGCGCGCCGTGCCGGCCAATGTGCTGGAAAAGATCGTGGCGCGGATCCCGGTCGGGCGTCTGGGTGAGGCGGAGGAGATTGCGCGCGGCGTGGTCTTCCTGGTGGCCGACGACGCCGGATTCGTCACCGGCTCCACCCTGTCGATCAACGGCGGCCAGCACATGTATTGATCCGCCCGCCGGCAAGAGCCGGCGCGGCCAACCAGGCCTTAGTGCAGATCGCGTCCAACGGGAATCGCTTTGCGATCCAAGTAGAACGCGTGAATCTGCACTATCTTTTTGGTGTTAGACCGGATTCACGCATTCAATCTGAAACCTTGTGGTTCAGATTGAATGCGATCCGGTCTAAGGCCCTCGGCGCCGGCGAGCACCGCCCTTACGCTGGGGGCCTTTGCCTGTGCGGGACTTCTGCTGTGCGTCGGCCTTGGCGACGCGGGCTGCGAAGCCGCCCGCACCCTCCGCAAGCCCAGCAGCGCTACCGGGCAA
Organism: Aquibaculum arenosum; assembly: GCF_029222965.1. GTDB lineage: Bacteria > Pseudomonadota > Alphaproteobacteria > Kiloniellales > DSM-21159 > Aquibaculum > Aquibaculum arenosum. The sequence continues at coordinate 231,792 of NZ_JARHUD010000003.1, forward strand.
CTCCAGTTCTGCGGCTTCCAGGCGCTTGATCTCGTCGCGCAGGCGGGCCGCCTCCTCGAACTCTAGGTCGGCGGCGGCGCTGCGCATGCGCTCCTCGAGCTCGGCGATGTAGGCTTTGAGGTTGTGCCCCACCAGTTCGCCGCGCCCCGCATCGCCGGTGTCCACGTTGACATGATCGCGCTCGTAGACCGACCCAAGTATGTCGGCGATCTGCTTGCGGATGGTTTGGGGCGTGATGCCGTGTTCCGCGTTGTACGCGAGCTGCTTTTCCCGCCGCCGGCCTGTTTCATCCAGAGCGCGCTGCATCGAGTCCGTGATCTTGTCAGCGAAGAGCAGCACCCGCCCATCGACGTTGCGCGCGGCGCGGCCGATGGTCTGGATCAGCGAGGTGGTGGAGCGCAGATAGCCTTCCTTGTCGGCATCGAGAATGCAGACCAGCGCGCACTCGGGAATGTCCAGACCCTCGCGCAGCAGGTTGATGCCCACCAGCACGTCGAACACGCCCAGCCGCAGATCGCGGATGATCTCGATCCGCTCCAGGGTGTCCACGTCGGAGTGGATGTAGCGCACCTTCAGTCCGGCTTCGTGCAGGTACTCGGTCAGATCCTCGGCCATGCGTTTGGTCAGCGTGGTGACCAGCACCCGCGCGCCCTGCTCGATGGTGGCGCGGCACTCGGCGATGACCTCGTCCACCTGATGCTCCGTCGGCCGAATCTCGCAGGGCGGATCGATCAGGCCAGTGGGGCGGATAACCTGCTCGACGAAGACGCCGTCGGTGCGCTCCAGCTCCCAGCGCCCAGGCGTGGCAGAGACATAGATCGTCGGCGGGCGCATCAAGTCCCATTCCTCGAACTTGAGCGGTCGGTTGTCGATGCACGAGGGCAACCGGAAGCCATACTCCGATAGAGTGGATTTGCGCGCATAGTCCCCGCGGTACATGCCGCCCAGCTGCGGCACGGTGACGTGGCTCTCATCGACGATGAGCAGGGCGTCCTCGGGCAGATACTCGAAGAGCGTCGGCGGCGGCTCCCCTGGTTTACGGCCCGAGAGATAGCGGGAGTAGTTCTCGATCCCGGCGCAGGAACCGGTGGCCTCGATCATTTCGAGATCGAACTGGGTGCGCTGCTGCAGCCGCTCGGCTTCCAGCAGCTTGCCCCCCTCGACGAATTCCTCCAGGCGCAGCTTGAGGTCGCGTTTGATCTGCTCCGCCGCCTGGATCAGCGTCGGACGGGGGGTGACGTAGTGGCTGTTGGCGTAGACCTTGATGGCTTCCAGGGTCTGGGTCTTCTCGCCGGTCAAGGGGTCGAACTCGAAGATCCCCTCCACCTCATCGCCGAACAGCGAAACGCGCCATGCGCGATCCTCGTAGTGGGCCGGGAAGATTTCCAGGGTGTCGCCCCTCACCCGGAAGGTGCCTCGGACGAAGTTGATATCGTTGCGCTTGTACTGCAGCTCTGTGAGCTCGCGCTGGAGCTTCTTGCGGTCGAGCAGATCACCCTGCCGGATGGTCCGGGTCATCGTGGCATAGGTTTCCGGCGAGCCGATGCCGTAGATGCACGACACCGAAGCCACGATGATCACGTCGCGCCGTTCGAACAGCGCCCGCGTGGCGGAGTGACGCATCCGATCGATCTGCTCGTTGATCGAGGATTCCTTCTCCACGTAGGTGTCGGTGCGCGGCACGTAGGCTTCAGGCTGATAGTAGTCGTAGTAGGAGACGAAGTACTCCACCGCGTTTTCCGGGAAGAAGGCCTTCATCTCCGCATAGAGCTGTGCCGCCAAAGTCTTGTTCGGCGCCAGCACCAGCGTCGGCCGCTGCTGGTTTTGAATCACCTGAGCGATGGTGAAGGTCTTGCCGGAGCCGGTGACGCCCAGAAGCACCTGGTCACGCTCACCCTGCTGCAAGCCGCCGGTGAGATCGACAATGGCCTGGGGCTGATCGCCGGCCGGTTCGTACTCGGAGTGAATGCGCAGCGGCGACGCCCCGTCGTGGCCGTCGGGCAACGCGGGACGACTGGCCCCGCCGAGGGGGTGGAAAGTGGCGGTTTCGGACATAACTGAAGTGTAGTGCCGCGGGCAGCGCTCTGCCAGGGGCCAGGATGAGGCAAGGGGGACTGCATCGGCTGCATCGGTTCTACCCCACTATCAGGCGGCCTGCGCGAGGGCCTGCGAGCGCTTCTTAAAGAATTTCTAAAATAGCCTTGACCGCAGCGGACCCCCACACTACATCAGCAATCAACGCAGATTAGACGCGTTCCAAACAATGGGCTTACGAGCCTAACCCAGCGGGCGCCGACCATGTGCCCAACTTGACGCAGTACAAAGGGAAACTCTCATATGCTTACCGTTGGTCAGAAACTCCCCTCCTTCAATCTCCAGGCCGTTCCCGCCGGTCAGCCGAAGTCGCCGAGCGAGGCTTTTGTCGAGATCAGCGACCAGTCCAACCAGGGCAAGTGGCTGGTGCTCTTTGCTTGGCCGAAGGACTTCACCTTCGTTTGCCCGACGGAGATCGCGGCCTTCTCCGCGCTGAACGAGGAGTTCGAGGATCGCGATGCGCAGATCCTGGGCCTCTCCACCGACAGCGAGTTCGTGCATCTGGCCTGGAAGCGCGACCATGAAGACTTGCGCGACCTGAAGTTCCCGATGCTCTCCGACATCAAGCGAGAGCTCTCCGAGGCGCTCGGCATCCTCGACGTCAATGAGGGCGTGTGCCTGCGCGCCACCTTCATCGTCGACCCCGAGGGCATCATCCGCCACGTGTCGGTCAACGATCTGAGCGTCGGCCGCAACCCGCAGGAGACCCTGCGCATCCTCGATGCGCTGCAGACCGACGAACTCTGCCCCTGCAACTGGCAGCAGGGCGAAGAGGTCCTGAAGGTCGCCTAAGGCGGACTGCCTTTCACACTCAGCCCCGGGGGCAGCGCCCCTGCCCCCGGTTGCTTACCGCTTTCCCCAGATCGCTCACGAAAGGAGGCGCGCTATGGCTGTCGACGCCCTCAAGGCCCGCATCCCGGCCTACGCCAAGGATATCAAGCTCAACCTCTCCAACATCTTCCAGTCCACCGCGCTCAGCGAATCGCAGGTCTGGGGCGCGGCCCTGGCTGCCGCGCTGGCGACCCGCAACGCCGAGGTGATCGGTGCCGTGGCCGAGGACGCTGCCGGCAAGCTGAGTGCCGAGGAGCAGCAGGCCGCCAAGGCCGCTGCCGCCATCATGGCGATGAACAACATCTACTATCGCTCGGTGCACCTGCTCTCCAATAAGGAGTACGGCAAGATGCCGGCGCGCCTGCGCATGAACATCATTGCCAACCCCGGCGCCGACAAGGTCGACTTCGAGCTTTGGTCGCTCGCCGTTTCCGCCATCAATGGCTGCGGCATGTGCCTGGATGCCCATGAGCGCGAAGTGCTGGCCAAGGGTGTGTCCAAGGAAGGCGTGCAGGATGCCCTGCGCATCGCCGGCGTGATCCATGCGGTCGCCGCGGTGCTCGACGGCGAGGCCGCGCTTCCGGCGGAGCAGCAGGCCGCCGCCTGACCCAGTCTTCAGAGCCTCTCCCTGCGCAGGCGCCTCGTCATCATTCGTGATGGCGGGGCGTTTGCGTTTCTGCGGCTTGTGCTCAGGGCAGGCCCGCGGGCGAGAGGTCCGGCCGGGCCGGCTCCGCCTCGCGCGGGCGCAGGTGCCCGGAGAGGCGATATTCGACCTTCCGCAAGACCCAGAGGATCAGGTAGGTGCAGGCGAGATAGAGCAGGCCGGCCGCGATGTAGAGCTCGTAGACTGCGAAAGTGCGTGCCACCATCACCCGCGCCACGCCCGTCAGGTCCAGCAGCGTGATTATCGAGACCAGCGAGGTGGCCTGGAAGAGGAAAACCACCTCGTTGGAATAGGCCGGCAGCGCCAGGCGGAAGGCTTTGGGCAGGATGATGCGGCGATAGAGCAGACCGCGGCTCATGCCACAGGCGCGCGCCGCCTCGATCTCGCCGAAGGGCACGGCCTGGATTGAGCCCCGGAGAATCTCCGCCGTATAGGCCGCGGTGTTGAGCGTGAGGGTCAGGACGGCGCAGAAGTAGGGCTCGCGGAAGTAGACCCACAGCCCCAGCGCCTCCAGCTCGGGGCGGAACTGTCCCGAACCGTAGTAGATCAGGAAAAGCTGCACCAGAAGCGGCGTCCCGCGAAAATAGAAGATAAAGCCGAAGACCGGCAGGCGCAGCACGGGGTTGGTGGAAACGCGCATCAGCGCCAGCGGGATGGAAGCAGCAAGGCCAAGCGCCAGCGCCCAGGCCGTGATCTCCAGGGTCACGAGCAGGCCCGAGAGCAGCTGCGGCAGGGAATCGAGCACCAGCGCCAGGTTCATTGCCTCAGGCCCTCCGCACGCCGCGATTGGCCATGGCCTCGAAACGCTGCTGCAACAGCATGGAGGCCACGGTGATGCCGAGGTACATGAGCGAGGCTACGAAGTAGAAGGTAAAGGGCAGCTTGGTGGCGCCCACGGCGATCTGCGTCTTGCGCATCAGTTCGTCGAGCTGGATGACCGAGATCAGTGCCGTTGCCTTGATCAGCACCATCCAGACATTGCCCAGCCCTGGCAGGGCAAAGCGCCAGACCTGCGGCAGCACGATGCGCCGGAAGGTCAGGTGCCGGCTCATGCCACAGGCGCGCGCCGCCTCGATCTGCCCCGGCGGCACGGCAAGAAAGGCGCCGCGGAAGACCTCGGTGGCGAAGGCGCCGTAGATGAAGCCCAGAGTCAGGACCCCGGACACGAAGGGATCAAGGTTGATATAGACTGGGGTGCCCCAGCGCGCCGCCGTGTTCTGGATCAGCGTCGGTGTGCCGTAGAAGACCAGCAGGATGAGCAGCAGCTCCGGCACGCCACGCACCACGGTGGTGTAGGTGCCGGCAATGCCGCGGGCGATCCGCGAGGCACCCAGCTTGGCCCAGGCGCCGAGCAGGCCGAGGAGGATGGCCAGCAGCAGCGATGCCAGCCCAACCAGAAGGGTGAGCTGCAGCCCTTCCCAGAGCATCCAGCCATAGCCGCGCAGGTCGGGCAACATTCAGGCCCCCCCGCTGAGCACGGTCGGTGATTGCTGTGGCTGCAGGCCCCACGAGTGCCGGGCCGCACCGGCTGTGACAAGAAACACACCCACGGCCCGGCCTCGCGTCACTCAATCGCCGTAGACGTCGAAGTCGAAGTACTTGGCGTTGATTTCCTGATAGGTGCCTGTCTCGCGGATCTCCTCAATTGCCGCGTTCAGCGCCTCACGCAGGTCATCCTCGCCCTTGCGCACCGCTATGCCAATACCCTCGCCGTGCCACTGCTCCTCAATGTAGTCCGGGCCGACAAAGCTGTAGCCCTCGCCTTCCTCGGTCTCCAGGAAGCCTTCCAGCAACACCACGGAATCGGCCATCACCAGATCGACGCGGCCATTGACCAGATCGAGATTGGCTTCGTCCTGGGTGGCGTAGACCCGGATGTCCGCATCGCCGAAGTTGTCGCGCAGGAAGTTCTCGTGAACCGTGGCACGCTGCACGCCGATCGCCATGCCGGAGAGGGTGTCATTCGCTTCAGAAATGTCGTCGGGAATATCCAGATCGCGATCGTCCGCTTTCACGAACTTCGCTGGCGTGGCGTAGTACTTCTCGGTGAAGTCGACCACTTCCTTGCGCTCTTCGGTGATCGACATGGAGGCGATGATGGCGTCGTAGCGGCGCGCCAGCAGGCCGGGGATGATGCCGTCCCAATCCTGCACCACCAACTCGCACTCGAAGCCCGCCGCATCGCAGAGCGCATTGGCGACATCGATATCGAAGCCGACGAGGTTGCCTTCCGCGTCGATGTAGTTGAACGGCGGGTAGGCCCCTTCCGTGCCGATGCGCACCACATGCTCTTCGGCCGAAGCCGACACGGCAGCGAAACCGAAAGCCGCCGCCGCGAAACCCAGAACCAGTTTCTTCATTGTCCTACTCCCCCTTCTTGGGCGCCTTTACGACGCCGTTGGTTGATCGACCGCCGCCACTGCAGCGGCCGTGGGACCATTTCGGTCCCGGCTCAAATGCGATGCCAGGAACTGCCGGCAGCGTTCGGATCGCGGCGATCCGAAGACCTGTTCCGGTGGGCCCTGTTCCTCGATGCGACCCTGGTGAAGATAGATCACCTCGCTGGAAACCTCCCGCGCAAAGCCCATCTCGTGCGTAACGATGATCATGGTCCGGCCTTCCTCGGCCAGTTGGCGCATCACCCGCAGCACGTCGCCCACCAACTCCGGATCGAGGGCCGAGGTCGGCTCGTCGAACAGCATTACCTCCGGCTCCATCGCCAGAGCCCGGGCGATGGCGGCACGCTGCTGCTGGCCGCCGGACAGGTGTGCCGGATAGGCACTCGCCTTATCGGCGATGCCAACCTTTTCCAACAGGGCCATGGCCTGCTCGCTCACCTCGCGTTTGGGTTTGCCGAGTACGTGTACCGGCGCCTCGATGACATTCTGCAGCACGGTCATGTGGGTCCAGAGATTGAAGGACTGGAAAACCATGCCCAGGCGGCTGCGTATGCGATCGACCTGTCGCCAGTTGGCCGGCCGCGACTGCCCGCGCCGATCCCGGGTCATCTCCAGCGGCTCGCCGCGCAGCCGAATGCGTCCGGAATCGGGAATTTCGAGGAGGTTGATGCAGCGTAGAAGGGTGGACTTGCCGGAGCCACTGGCGCCAATCAAGGCGATCACGTCGCCTTCCGCAGCGGAAAGCGACACGCCCTTCAGCACCTCCAGCGGACCGAAGGCCTTGTGAATGTCCTCGACGACCAACGCCGGCGCTGTCTGCGCCATTCTCTAAGTCCCCTCGTCAATCCAGAGTGCAAGCTCCGGCTGCTTTGATGTCCGCATTGTGCGCCACTGCACCTGCGCGCAGGCATCAAGCCGACGGTAGTCGCCCGGGACGGCCGGCGACAAGGGAAAAGCGCGCCGCTGCACAGCCTCCGCGTCCCGCCTAGGAGCCATCGCCCAAGAGACGCAAGCCTTCTTCCACGGCCTGGCGCCGTCGGTCGTCTGCCGGCAGTTCTGCCACCAGGGGTTCGGCCCGCTCCAGCGCCGCAAGAGCCGCATCGGTTTCCCCCAACACCAGCCGGGCCTGAACCAGGCGCAGCCAGCCGTCGATATCATCGGGATCCTCCTCGAGGCGGTCGGCCAGGCCTTCGACCATGGAGCGGATGAAGGCTTCGCGCTCCTCGGGGCTCATGTCCTCCACCGCGGCTTCCTGCTCCGCCATGGGACCGCCGCGCGGCTCGGGACCGGCCGGGATGCTCAGCTCCGCCAGCGGCAGCCCCAGGTCCTCCGCCGCCATGACAATCTGCTCGCGCAGCAGCGGGCGCCAGCCGGCATCGCGGGGCGTGGTTTCCGCCAGTTCCAGCCAGAGATCCAGCGCCTCGCGCACCTGTCCGCCCTGTTTCAGGGCAAGGGCGGTGTAGTAGCGCGCCCTGGGCTCCTGCGGATCGGCCTCCAGGGCAGCGGCAAAGGCCGCAGCAGCGCGCGGTGAGACCGTACCGCCGGCCGCAGCGGTCAGGGCCTCGCCCAGCGCCGATTGCAGGCTCGCCTCTTCGGCACCGCCGCGGGCAACGGCCTCCTGGTAGGCCTCCGCTGCCGCCTCCCAGTCGCCCATCTCGGCGCGTGCGCGTCCCAGCAACTGCCAGCCACGCGCATCATCGGGATTCTCGGCCAGGCGGCGCTGCAGGTCGGCGACCATCTCGCGCATCTCTCCCTCGCGCTCCACCTCGGCACTGCGCTCGGCGCGTGGCAGGCTCGGCAGATCTGGTTCGCCGATGGAAAGATAGGTGGCGAGCGCACCCAAAGGCACCACAACGACCACCGCCAGGGCTGCCATTCGCGATGCGGTGCTGCGGCGCCGGGTGACCTCACCGGCAGCCTGGACCGCCCCGCCCACGCGTCGTCGGTCAGCCGCCAGCAAGCGACGCTGAACTTCCAAACGCGCGGCGTCGGCCTCGCGCTCGGTCAGCACACCGCGGGCAAGGTCGCGGTCGATCTCGGCAAGTTGGTCGCGATAGATGTGCAGGTCGTAGGCTTCGCGGTCCTCCGGCGCAGTCTCCCCAGCGGCCCCGGCCGGCCGGCGCAGCAAGGGGTGCAGCAGAGCACCGACGCTCAGCGCCGTGAGCACGGCAGCCACCGCCCAGAAGAGCCAAGTCATGCGGGCCCGCCCTTTTCGGAATCTTCTTGCAGCAGCCGCTTCAGGCGCGTGCGTTCCTCATCGCTCAAGGCTGCGGGGCCACCCTCGGCCCGGCGGCGCCGGCGCACCACGGCCAGCGCCACCCCCCCGCCGGCCAGGACGAGGGTCACCGCCGGCCCGAACCAGAGCAGCCAAGTCTCCGGGCGCATCGGCGGGCGGAAGAGCACATAGTCGCCGTAGCGGGCCACGAGATAGGCCTTGATCTCCTCGTCGCTGTCACCGGCCTGCAGGCGCTCGCGCACCAGCACCCGCAGGTCCCGCGCAATGCCGGCCTGGGAGGAATCGATGGACTCGTTCTGGCATACGACACAACGGATCTCGCGCTGCAGGTCCCGGGCCCGCTCCTCCAGCTCCGGATCCTCGAGCCGCAGCTCCTGAGCCAGCGCCGGCAGGGAGAAACAGACCAGCAGCAGAGTCAGCAGACGCTTCACTGCAGCCGCTCCAGGATCGGCAGAATCAACTCTTCCAGCTCAACCGGATGGATCGGCCCCACGTGGCGGTAGCGGATGGTGCCCTCGCGGTCGACCACGAAGGTCTCCGGCACGCCGGAGATGCCCCACTCGATGCCCACACGCCCCTCCTCGTCGGCGCCAATGCGCTCATAGGGGTTTCCCAGTTCCTCCAGCCAGGCCAGAGCTTCCTCCGGCTCATCCTTGTAGTTGATCCCGAGTATGCGCACGCGCTCTTCGGCAGCCAGGTCCATGAACAGGGGGTGCTCGGCGCGGCAGGGCAGGCACCAGGAGGCGAAGACGTTGACCAGGGTAACCTCACCATTGCCCAAATCTCCGGTGGAGAAGCCAGGCTGGTCCCCGCCGGTGATCGCCGGCAACTCGAAGGCCGGCGCCGGCTGATCGATCAGCACGGAGGGAATGGTCGAGGGATCACGGGCGGGATCGAGCCCCAGATAGAAGAAGTAGGCGCCGACGGCGAAGATCAGCAGCGGGAAAAGAAAAAGCAGTCGTAGCAGCATGTCAGACCCTCACTCGGCCGGCGCCGGCTGAGCCGCTGCCTTGGCTGCCTTGCGCGGCGCCCCGACCCGCAGGCGGCGATCGCTGAGCGACACCAGGCCTCCGAGCGCCATGAAGGCGGCTCCGAACCAGATCCAGGGCACCAGCGGCTCGAGATAGAGCCGCAGGGTCCAGGCACCACCCGGCTGCGGGTCGCCGATGACGGCATAGAGATCATAGAGGCCGTTGGTGCGGATGGCAGCCTGGGTGGTGTGCATTTCCTGCACAGGATAAAAGCGGCGTTCTGGATAGAGCGTGCCGAGCTCGCGCCCATCGCGCAGCAGGGTGAGCGGCGCGGTGTCACTCAGGTAGTTGGGGCCCTGGATGCGCTGGGCGCCGTCGAAACGGAAGCTGTAACCGCCCAGCGCCACCTCGTCGCCCGGGCGCACCACCCGCACCTCCTCCTGTTTCCAGGCCGAGGAGCCGATCATCCCGGCCATGGCCACGGCAAGCCCGGCGTGGGCCAGGCTCATGCCCCAGGCGGCGCGCGGCAGACCACGCGCCCGGCGCCAAGAGTCACCGGCAGGCACCCGGAAGAGACGCACCCGCTCACCCAGTTCCCACAGCGTGCCGAGAAAGAGCCAGACCGCCAGCCCCATGGCCAGGGCGGCCAGAACGGGCCCGCCCTCCTGAATGTACCAGGTGGCGGCCGCGGCCAGCACGGCGGCCAGCGCCACAAACTTGAGCCGCCCGAGCACCCCGGCCAGATCGGCCCGCTTCCAGGCCATCATCGGCCCGACCGCCATCACCGCCACGAGCGGCAGCATGATCGGCAGGAAAGTGGCGTTGAAGTAGGGCGGCCCCACGGAGAGCCGCCCGCCTGTGAAGGCTTCGACGAAGAGCGGATAGAAGGTGCCAAGCAGCACGGTCGCCGTAGCCGTGGCGAGCAGCAGGTTGTTCAGCACCAGCCCGCCTTCCCGGCTGACCGGCGCAAAAAGGCCGCCGGCCTTCAGGCTGGGTGCCCGCCAGGCGAAGAGCGCCAGAGAGCCACCTGCAGCGATCACGAGCAGCAGCAGGATGTAGAGCCCGCGCGTGGGATCGACGGCAAAGGCATGCACCGAGGTGAGCAAGCCCGAGCGCACCACGAAGGTGCCAAGCAGGGAGAGTGAGAAGGTGAGGATGGCCAGGAGGATGGTCCAGACCTTCAAGGCGTCGCGCTTTTCCACCACGATGGCCGAGTGCAGCAGCGCCGTGCCCAATAGCCAGGGCATGAAGGAGACATTCTCCACCGGGTCCCAGAACCACCAGCCGCCCCAGCCCAGTTCGTAGTAAGCCCACCAGCTGCCCAGCGCGATTCCGCCGGTCAGGAAGGTCCAAGCCGCGAGCGTCCAGGGCCGCACCCAGCGCGCCCAGGCCGGATCGACCCGCCCCTCGAGCAGGGCGGCGATGGCAAAGGAGAAGGCGATGGAGAAGCCAACGTAACCCAGGTAGAGCAGCGGCGGATGGAAGGCGAGGCCAGGGTCCTGTAGCAGCGGATTGAGGTCGTTGCCGTCCAGCGGCGCCGGCCAGATCCGCTCGAAGGGGTTTGAGGTGAAGAGCATGAAGGTGAAGAAGCCGATGGCGACCCACGCCTGCACGCCCAGCACCCGCGCCTTCAGGCTGGGCGGCAGATTGCGCCCGAAGCCTGCCACCGCCGCCCCGAAGATGGTGAGGATCAGCACCCAGAGCAGCAGGGAACCCTCGTGGTTGCCCCACACGCCGGTGACCTTGTAGAGCATCGGCTTGGCCGAGTGTGAGTTCTGGACCACGTTCAGCACGGTGAAGTCGCTGACCACATAGGCCCAGGTCAGTGCCGCGAAGGCCAGCACCGTGGCCGCGCACTGCAGGAAGGCAGCCGGACGGGCCACTGCCATCCAGTCGGCGCGACCGCGCGCAGCCCCGAGCATGGGCAGGCTGCCCTGCACCAGCGCCACCAGCAGCGCCAACACCAGGGTGAAGTGACCCAGCTCAGGAATCACCGCTCAGCCCCCGCTGCCCCGGGGTGGGCCTTCGCCGGACTCCGGGCGCCAGACCCCAGCGCGCTCCAGCGCATCGGCGACCTCGGAGGGCATGTAGTTCTCATCGTGGCGCGCCAGCACCTCTTCCGCCTGGAACAGGCCGGCATCGGTCAGGCGCCCCTGGGCCACCACGCCCTGCCCTTCCCGGAAAAGATCCGGCAGGATGCCGCGGTAGGTGACCGGAACGGTGCTGGCAAAGTCGGTGACCCGGAAGGCCACACTGCCCTCCCCGTCCCGCTCGAGCGATCCCTCCTCCACGATGCCGCCGATGCGCAGCATGCGGCCGGGAGGCGGCGCCTCGCTGTGCAGGTCGGAGGGCGAGTAGAAGAAGAGCAGGTTGTCCTCGAAGGCGGTCAGCGCGAGCGCCGCGGCGGCGCCAAGGCACAACAGCCCCAGGCCAACGACCATCATGCGGCGGCGCTTGCGGGTCATGTGCTTTCCCCCTTCTTGCTGCCCGCCCGCTGCCGGCGGTGGGGCGCGAGGGCGCGCAGGGAGTCCAACTCCCGCTCCCGCCGCTTCAATCCCTGACGCGCGCCAAAGAACAGCAGCCCGAGCACAAGCGCCGTCAGGGCGTAGCTGCCCCAAACGTAGAGCGCATAGCCGCCCATGGCGAGGTAGCCGCTCATCAGCGTCCCTCCACGGCCAGGCGGCCCAGTGCACGCAGCCGTGCGGCGAGCAGTTCACTGCGCATGCGCAGGATCAGCACCACCACGTAGAACAGCGTGAACGCCAAGGCCATGACCAGCAGCGGCCAGAGCATGGAACTGTGAATGGCGGGCGTGCCGATCCGGCTGACACTGGCCGGCTGATGCAAGGTGTTCCACCAGTCGACCGAAAACTTGATGATTGGCAAGTTGACCACACCCACCAGGGCCAGCACGGCCCCGGCCCGGCGGCCGCGTTCCTCATTCTCAAAGGCGTTGGAGAGCGCCATGTAGCCCAAATAGAGGAAAAAGAGGATCAGCACCGAGGTGAGCCGTGCGTCCCAGACCCACCAGGTGCCCCACATGGGCTTGCCCCAGAGCGAGCCGGTGGCGAGCGCCAGGAAGGTGAAGGCCGCACCGATGGGCGCGCTGGCCTGGGCTGCCACCCCGGCCAAAGGATGACGCCAGATCAACAAGGACGCGCTGGCCAATGCAAGATTGAGATAGACGAAGAGTGCCATCCAGGCCGCGGGTACGTGCACGTACATGATGCGTACGGACTGGCCCTGCTGATAGTCAGCGGGAGAGAGCGCGAGCGCGCCGACCAATCCAGCAGTCAAGGCAAGCAGCATGGTCCCGAAACACCAGGGATAGATGCGGTCAGCAAAGCGCAAAAAGCGCCCCGGATTGGCGAGGCGGTGCAGATTGGCGCTTCTGGCGGTGGTGGTGTCGGTCACTGCTTCTCAGCCGAAGTCCTGCAGGCGCGTGGCGGCAGCCGGCCCGATCGCAGGCTCCGCAGAGGAGCCATCCGGGCCAACCGGGGTTCGGGCTTTGCATTCGGGGCGTAAAATGGCCTGTTGTACCCCTCAGGTCCAGCCAAATGCCGCAGGAAAGGCCGCGTCATTCCGCCGCTTGACGCAACCCTGCCCCCCCGGCAACGGCAGCCACCGGCAGGGCGATCAGCAAGAGCGCTCCCAGCAGAAGCAGGTGGGGACGCGCCGGCAGCCCCGCAAGCGTGGCATCCACCGCTGCTGTGCCGAATATCAGCACCGGCACGGCCAGTGGCAGCACCAGCAGCGGCAGCAGCACGCCGCCGCGCCGCGCGCCCAGGCAGAGCGCAGCCCCGGTGGCGCCGAAGAGCGAGAGCGCCGGCGTGCCCAGGAGCAGGCTGGCCAGGAGCACGAGATAGCCTCCCGGCGGCAGGGTGTAGAGCAGCCCCACCAGCGGTGCCGCCAGCACGAGCGGCAGCCCCGTTGTCAGCCAGTGGGCCGTGGCCTTGGCCAGCACCAGAGCTTCCGCCGGCAGCGGCGAGAGCAGCAGCAGGTCGAGGCTGCCATCCTCCTGCTCCAGGGCAAAAAGACGCTCCAGGGAGAGCAGCAGCGCCAGCAGCGCAGCCACCCAGACCACGCCCGGCCCGATGCGCAGCAATAGGTTGGGCTCGGGCCCCAAAGCGAAGGGAAAGAGTGCCGCCACCAGCAGAAAAAAGGACACGGCGAGGAAGAGATCGCCACGCTGCCGCCAGGCAAGCTGCAGATCGCGGGCGACGAGCGCAAACCAGGGGCTCATGCCAGCAGCGCCTCGGCGTCAGGGGCCCGGGGTCGATAATGGGCGAGATCCAGGCGCTGCGCCCGGTCGGTCACACCCGGCAGGGCTTGGTGCGTCGCCATCACGAGATTGCCGCCGGCCGCCCGATGCCGGGCGATGGCCGCCACCAGCGCCTTCTGGGAGGCCGTGTCGAGGCCCACGGTCGGTTCGTCCAGCAGCCACAGGGGTCCGGGCGATACGGTGAGGCGCGCCAGTGCCAGACGGCGGCGCTGCCCGGCCGATAGCAGGCGTCCTGGCCGATCGGCCAGGGCCTCCAGGGCAAAGGCTTTCAAGGCCTCCTCCACCAGGCGGTGTGGCTGTGCATGAAGCTTCGTCCAGAAGGCAAGGTCTTCGCGCGGGGTGAGCGGTGCCTTGATGGCATCCTGATGCCCGAGATAGCGCGTGCGGGCACGATGCAGGTCGGGATCCTTGGCCACGGGAACACCCTGCCAGCGCAGCTCGCCAACCGCCGGCGGAATGTAACCGGCCAGAAGTCGCAGCAGACTCGACTTGCCCGACCCGTTGGGCCCGACGAGCAGCAGCGCGTCACCCGCGTCGAGGGTGAAATCGAGATGTGCAAAAACCGGCCAGCCTCCCCGCAGGCAGCCAAGGTCATAGCCTTCGAACTGGCTCACTTCGGGCTCCTTGCTGCATTGGCCAGAACGCTCTGGCCGCGCGTCGGCGCCTGATAACAGATCACAAGCCCAGGCCAAAGGGGCGAAGGCTCCGTTGTCGGGGGCAGCGCAAGGCAAGTTGCAGCAGGAAAGGGAGAAGGCGCGAAAGAAAAAAGCGGCCGCCGGGGGTCGGAGCCGGCGGCCGCTCGAGCCGATCTATGCTTGGGGGGCATTTCGAGGTCGACCGGCAAACCTCTGACAGAGAGGGGAAGTCTCCGTAGGATTGAAGTTAAGCCTCGATTGTGGTGCCCATTTGCTCCGAATAAGGCGGAATTGTGATTCCGGCGAGCGGTGCGTACGCCTGTGAGTGCGGGCATCACTTGCCGATGCAGAAATCGCGAAAGATGATGTCGAGCAAGGCCTCGACATCAACCCGGCCCACGATGCGGCCCAGCGCGCGCAGGGCCAGGCGCAGATCCTCGGCAAACAGCGCGGTTTCGCCAGCTTGCGCCGCCCTGGCCAAAGCCTCGGCACAGTCTGCTACCGCCGCACGCTGGCGCGCCCGTGTGAGCAGAGGCGCCTCGCCGGCATGCTCGAAACGAGCCTCAACCAGAGTCAGTAGGCGGCGCTCCAGTTCGGCCAGGCCAGCGCCGCTGCGTGCCGACAGCGAGAGCGCGGGAACGCCGTCCAGACTGTCCGGCAGATTCCCCTCGACCAGATCGACCTTGTTCCAGAGCACCAGGCTGTCGCGATCGAGCAGCGCAAAGCTAGCCGGATCCGGTGCCGCAGCCTCGGCGGCGTCGAAAACCAGCAGCTTGATGTCTGCGGCTTCGGCCCGGGCCAGGCTGCGGCGGATGCCCTCGGCTTCCACGGGATCCAAGTTGCTCTCTTCCGGCGCGGCCCGCAGGCCGGCGGTGTCGGCTAGCAGGAGGGGATAGCCGCCCAGATCCAGCGCCACTTCCACCACGTCCCGGGTGGTGCCGGCCCGCTCGGAGACGATGGCGGCATCGCGGCGGGCCAGGGCGTTGAGCAGGCTCGACTTGCCGGCGTTGGGCGGACCCAGCAGGGCGACGCGCAGCCCCTCGCGCAATCGCTCGCCCGTCGGCGGCGACTCCAACAGCGCGACCAGTTCGCTCCGCAGCATCTCAGCATCGCGCGCGGCTTCCGGCAGCAGCTCGTCCGGCAGTTCCTCGTCAGCGAAGTCGATGGCCGCTTCCACCCGGGCCAGGATGCGGGTTAAGCGCGCGGACCAGTCGGCCACCGCCCGGCCTAGCAGCCCTTCGGCCTGCGCCAGCGCCTGGCGGCGCTGGGCTTCCGTGTCGGCATCTATGAGATCGGCCAGACCCTCCACCGCCGCCAGGTCGAGCCGGCCGTTGTCGAAGGCCCGGCGGGTGAACTCACCCGCCTCTGCCAGCCGCAAGCCTGGCAGGCTCGCCAGAGCCTCAAGCAGCGCAGTGAGAACGGCGCGGCCACCGTGGACCTGAAACTCCGCCATATCCTCGCCGGTGAAGGAACCCGGCCCCGGAAACCAGAGCACCAGACCATGATCGATCACCCGCCCGTCGCCCGGGTGGCGCAGCGCCCGCAGGCTCGCGCGTCGGGGTTCGGGCAGATCGCCAGCCAACGCGCGGACAGCAGCCGCGGTGGCGGGTCCTGAGCAACGTACCACCGCCACCCCAGCGCGCCCCTGCCCGCTCGACAGCGCAAAGAGTGTGTCCTCAGCGCTCACGGCACTTCACACAAGTGGTACAGCATGAAACTAGGCGCAGGAGAGAAAGACGCAATCACTCCCCGCTCTTGCCGCTCTTGCCACCCTTCCCGCCACCGCCGGTGGCCGCCGCGGCCATCTGGTTCCAGAAGTTCTTTTGCAGCTCTTCCCATCCCTGCAAAGAGGCCGGCAGCCAGGTTTTGAGCAAGGTTTCCGGCTCACTGGCCTGCAGGGCCTTGCGCATGCGCTGCTGGATTTCCTCCATCAAGGCCTCCTGCATCGGCGCCACGTCCGGCAGACCGAGAAAGGAGCGGGCCTCTTGGGCGGTGCAGTCGATATCGATGGTGATCTTCATGACCAGATGCCTCCCGGGCTTGAGAGCGGGCGGTGCCGCCCCTCATATAACCCTCACGCGATCCGTCGGCAAAGCCCGGCGACCCAATCACCAGCCGCCGAAGGGATGTCGCCATGAGCCGCAACCGCCTCGCATGGGAAAGCAGCCCCTATCTGCAGCAGCACGCCGACAATCCTGTGGACTGGTATCCCTGGGGCGAGGAGGCCCTGGCGCTGGCCCGCAAGGAGAACAAACCGATCCTGCTCTCAGTGGGCTATGCCGCCTGCCACTGGTGCCACGTCATGGCGCACGAAAGCTTCGAGAACCCCGAGATCGCAGAGCTGATGAATGCCCACTTCGTCAACATCAAGCTCGATCGTGAGGAGCGGCCGGATCTCGACCACCTCTATCAGCAGGCGCTGGCGCTGCTTGGTGAGCAGGGCGGCTGGCCGCTCACCATGTTCCTGACGCCGAGCGCCGCGCCCTTCTGGGGCGGGACCTACTTCCCGCGCGAGCCGCGCTACGGCCGTCCGGGCTTCGCCCAGGTGCTGAACGCCGTCTCCGAGGCCTTTCACCAGAGACCGGAGGCCGTGGGCCAGAACGTCGAGGCGCTCACCGAGGCGCTGGAGCGCCTGGCACAGCCGGAAGGCGGGTCCGAAATCACCGCCGAGCAGCGCATGGCGCAGGCCCGGCGGCTGCTGCGCGAGATCGACCCCTTCGAAGGCGGCTTCGGTCGGGCGCCTAAGTTTCCCCAGCCGATGATCCTCAAGCTGCTCTGGTACGCCTGGCACGCCAGCGGCGACCCTGCCTTCCGCCAGGCGGTAGAGCTTTCCCTGCGCAAGATGAGCCAGGGTGGGATCTACGATCACCTGGGCGGCGGCTTTGCCCGCTACAGCACGGACAATCGCTGGCTGGTGCCACACTTCGAGAAGATGCTCTACGACAATGCGCAGCTGCTCGATCTGCTGAACTGGGCCTGGCAGGCCGGCCGGGATCCACTGTTCGAGCAGCGGGCTAAGGAGACCGTGGCCTGGATGCTGCGCGAGATGCAGGCAGAAGACCGGCCCGGCGGGGTGCCCTGTGGCGGCTTTGCCGCCAGCCTGGATGCCGACAGTGAGGGGGAAGAGGGCCGCTTCTACGTCTGGAGCGAGGCGGAGATCGACGCCCTACTCGGCGATAAGGCCGCCTTCTTCAAGGATCACTACGACGTGAGCGCGGCAGGCAACTGGGAGGGCAAGGTCATCCTGAACCGCTCCCACCGCCCCGACCTGCTGGATCCGGCCGCAGAAGCGGTGCTGGCCGAATGCCGCGCGCGCCTGTTCGAGGCCCGCGAGAGCCGACCGCACCCGGGCTGGGACGACAAGGTCTTGGCGGACTGGAACGGCCTGACCATCGCCGCGCTTGCCCGCGCCGCCGGTCCCTTCCAGCAGCCGGAATGGCTGCAGGCGGCGCAAGCAGCTTTCGACTTCGTGGTGAGCGAAATGGATGAAGGCGGACGGCTGTTTCATGCCTGGCGCCACGGGCAGCGCAAGCATGCGGCCACCCTGGACGACTACGCCCAGATGGCCGAAGCCGCCCTGGCACTGGAAGAGGCCACCGGCGAGGCGCGCTATCGCCAGCAGGCACTGGTCTGGGTCGAGACGGCGCTGGCCCACTTCTGGGATGAGGAAAAGGGAGGCTTCTTCCTGACCGCCGACGATGCGCGCGATCTCGTCGTGCGGCCCAAGCATGCCCAGGACAACGCGACGCCGGCGGGCAACGGCACGATGGCCGCGGTGCTGGCGCGTCTCTGGCACCTGTCGGGCGAGCCGCGCTGGCGCGAGGCGGCCGAGCGCAGCCTTGCCGCCTTCTCCGGCGAGATGGAACGCAGCCTGTTTGCCTTTCCCGGCATCATCCTGTCCAGCGCGATGCTGGAGGACGCGCTTCAGCTGGTCATTGTCGGCCGGCGCGAGGACGAGGAGACGCGAATCCTGATCCAGGCTGCTCAGTGCGGTCGTCCCGACCTGGTGCTTCAGGTGGTGGAGGACACCAGTGTCCTTCCCGCCGGACATCCAGCTGCCGGAAAGGGCGCACTTGCCGGCCAGGCCACGGCCTTTCTCTGTCGCGGGGTCACCTGTTCGCTGCCCATGACGGAGGCGGAGGCGCTGAACCGGGCGCTGGCTGAACCGGCGGCGGAAGCCCAGGCCGGCGGATGACAGTGCAACACCGCAGCGGCTAGACTTCGTCCTGAAACCCCACCTGCAGTCCGCTGCCTCAAAGGCCGCAGCATGCGGGAAGGATAAACCCGATGACAACAGGAGGTTCATGACCATGCCCGAACTGACGATCCAGGCTCCGGACGGCGGCAGCTTTTCGTCCTACCTCGCCCTGCCCGCCAAGACGCCCGCGCCGGCGATCCTGGTGATCCAGGAGATTTTCGGCGTAAACCAGGTGATGCGCGACACCTGCGACTGGCTGGCGCGCGAAGGCTATGTCGCCTGCTGCCCGGACATCTTCTGGCGCATCGAACCCGGTATCGACATCACCGACAAGACGGACGAGGAGTGGAAGCGGGCCTTCGAGCTCTTCCAGGCCTTCGATGTGGACAAGGGCATTGAGGACCTGAAGGCCACGCTGACCGCACTGCGCAGCCACGACGCCAGCACCGGCAAGGTCGGCTCGGTGGGCTACTGCCTGGGCGGTAAGCTGGCCTACCTGATGGCGACGCGCAGCGATGTGGACGCCAGCGTCGGCTATTACGGCGTGGGGCTGGACGAGCTCATGGGCGAAGCCGGCAAGATTTCCAAGCCGCTGATGCTGCACATTCCCACCGAGGACGGCTTCGTACCCAAGGAGGCCCAGGCGAAGGTGCACGCCACCCTGGATGACAACCCGCAGGTCACCCTGCACGACTATCAGGGCAACGACCATGCCTTCGCCCGCGAGGGTGGGCAGCACTACGACCCCAAGGCTGCAGAGCAGGCGAACCGCCGCAGCCTCGACTTCTTCAAACAGCACCTCTCATAAGGAGCCGCCAATCCATGTCCAAAGCCATTGTTATCCACGAGTTCGGTGGCGCCGACGTCCTGAAGTGGGAAGATTTCCCCGTTGGTGAGCCGGGTCCCGGCGAAGCCCGGGTCAAGCACACCGCGGTGGGGCTCAACTACATCGACGTCTATCACCGCACCGGCCTTTATCCGCTGCAGTTGCCCCACCCCATCGGCATGGAAGGTGCCGGGGTCGTGGAGGCCGTGGGCGAGGGTGTGAGCGAGGTTGCCCCCGGCGACCGCGTGGCCTATGCGGCCAACCCGCCGGGTTCCTATTCCGAGGTGCGCCTGATGCCCGCGCATCGCCTGGTGAAGCTGCCCGATGCCATCGACGATCGGACGGCCGCGGGCATGATGCTCCAGGGCATGACGGTTCAGTATCTGGTCCGCCGCACCTACCAGGTGCAGCCGGGCGAAACTGTGCTCTGGCACGCCGCGGCCGGTGGCGTCGGGCTGATCGCCTGCCAGTGGCTCTCCTCCATGGGCGTCACGGTCATCGGCACGGTTGGCAGCGACGAGAAGGCCGCGCTGGCCAAGGCCCATGGCTGCACCCACACCGTCAATTACCAGACGGAAAACTTCGTCGAGCGCGTCAAGGAGATCACCGACGGAAAGGGCGTGCCGGTGGTCTATGATTCCGTGGGCAAGGACACCTGGGAGGGCTCGCTCGACTGTCTGCAGCCCCTGGGCCTGATGGTGAGCTTCGGCAATGCCTCCGGCGCGGTGCCGCCCTTCAACGTCACCTCGCTGGCGCCCAAGGGCTCGCTCTACGTCACCCGGCCGACGCTGATGACCTATACCGCCAAGCGCGAGGACCTCGTGGCCAGCGCTACGGAGCTCTTCGACATGGTGGGCACCGGCAAGGTCAAGATCGAGATCAACCAGACCTATCCGTTGTCGGAAACGGCACAGGCCCACCGCGACCTGGAAGCGCGTAAGACCACGGGTTCGACGCTGTTGCTGCCTTGAAGTCAGTCACATCATCCTGAACGAACGGGATGAAGACACAGAACTGAAAAACCCGCCGGAATATATATCCCGGCGGGTTTTTCTCATTCTGGCGACTTGCCGTTACTGATTCATCGAAGCGAAGAAATCGGCGTTGGTCTTGCTTTGCTTGAGCTTGTCGGTGAGGAACTCCATGGAGTCCACCACGCCCATCGGCATGAGGATGCGGCGCAGGACCCACATCTTCGACAGCGTCGCCTTGTCCACCAGCAGCTCCTCCTTGCGGGTGCCGGACTTGCCGATGTCGATGGCCGGGAAGGTGCGCTTGTCAGCGAGCTTGCGGTCCAGGACGATTTCCGAGTTACCGGTGCCCTTGAACTCCTCGAAGATCACCTCGTCCATGCGGCTGCCGGTATCGATCAGCGCCGTGCCGATGATGGTGAGGCTGCCGCCCTCCTCGATGTTGCGTGCGGCACCGAAGAAGCGCTTGGGACGCTGCAGCGCATTGGCGTCGACACCACCCGTCAGCACCTTGCCGGACGAGGGCACGACGGTGTTGTAGGCGCGGGCCAGGCGGGTGATGGAATCCAGTAGGATCACCACGTCCTTCTTGTGCTCGACGAGACGCTTGGCCTTCTCGATCACCATCTCGGCGACTTGCACGTGGCGCTGGGCCGGCTCGTCGAAGGTGGAGGAGACCACCTCGCCTTTCACAGAGCGATCCATGTCGGTCACCTCCTCCGGCCGCTCGTCGATCAGCAGCACGATCAGGTAGACGTCCGGGTGGTTTGCCGCGATGGAACGCGCCAGGTTCTGCAGGATCATGGTCTTGCCGGTGCGCGGCGGAGCCACGATCAAGGCGCGCTGCCCCTTGCCCAGCGGCGCGGTCAGGTCGATGACGCGGCTGGTCTGGTCGCGGATGGTCGGATCCTCGACCTCGAGCTGCAGCCGCTCATCCGGGTAGAGCGGGGTCAGGTTGTCGAAGTTGATGCGATGCCGCGTGGCTTCCGGCGGATCGAAATTGATGGTGTTGACCTTGAGGAGGGCGAAATAGCGCTCGCCGTCCTTGGGCGAGCGGATCTGCCCCTCCACCGTATCGCCGGTGCGCAGGCCAAAGCGTCGCACCTGGCTCGGGCTGACGTAAATGTCGTCCGGTCCCGGGAGATAGTTCGCTTCCGGGCTGCGCAGGAAGCCGAAACCGTCGGGCAGGACCTCGAGCACGCCGCCGCCGAAGATTGCGATGTCGTTCTCGGCGAGCTGCTTGAGGATCGCGAACATCATATCCTGCTTGCGCAGGGTGCTGGCGTTCTCGATCTCAAGCTCCTCGGCGTAGGCGAGGAGATCGGCCGGGGTTTTGGCTTTGAGTTCTGCGAGATTCATTGAAGTGCTCTGACAGCGGCTGGGGGATTGGCTGAAAGACCGGCGCGAGGGCCGGTGAAAAACGTCGGGAAGCGGGAAGCCGGGCTACGGTGAGCGCTTGGTCGGCGGCTGCGACCCTCTGGCCCCGCGACCTTGTTCAGGCCGAGCTACCCGTAAAGGTGGGAAACGGAAAAGGCCCCGGCAAGAGCCGGGCTGCTTCCTAGGTAGCCTTTTCCTGCGGCACGCGTCAAGGAAAGTTGAGCGTACTAAGTCAGAAAGGCTTGGCCACCGCCAGCAACACGATCCCCACCATCAGCAAGGCCGGCACCTCGTTCATCCAGCGATAAAAGCGCGCGGACCGACGATTGTGGTCGGCTTCGAAGTCCTTGCGACAGCGGGCAAAGAAGCCATGCAGACCAAACATTCCCAGCAACAACAGGAACTTGACGTGCAACCAACCTTGCGCCAGCACCCCGGGGACCAACAGTAACAGCAGGCCAAAGAGCAGCGAGGCGATCATGGCCGGGGTCATGATGCCGCGCAGCAGGCGACGCTCCATGACCTTGAAGGTTTCGCTCATATCGGAGCCCGGCGGGGCATCGACGTGATAGACGAAAAGCCGTGGCAGGTAGAGCATCGCCGCCATCCAGGCGATGATTGACATCACGTGCAGGGCCTTGATCCAGGGATAGAGCGTGCTCAGAAGGGACATGATTACCTTGTTCGGGTCGCCAGCGCGGTCATCGGTTCACACCACCCCAGCCTATAACCAACCTGCGAGCTCCTGTTCAACCAGGTCTTGGAGCAGATCAAGGCCGCCGGGACTGTCGTTGAGGCAGGGAAGATAGGCAAAATCGCTGCCGCCGCCCCTAAGAAAACTTTCCTTGAGGCCGATCGCCAACTCCTCGAGCGTTTCCAGGCAATCGGCAGCAAAGCCCGGACTGACGATGGCCAGCCGCTTAACGCCCTCGGCGGCCAAGGCGGCGACGGTGGCGTCCGCATAGGGCTGCAGCCACTCCTTTGGGCCAAAGCGCGACTGAAAGACCACCTGGAACCGCTCTTCCGGCCAATCGAGCCAGTCTCGCAGCAAGCGCCCGGTCTTCTGGCAGTGGCAGTGGTAGGGATCGCCCTTGTCCAGGGTCTCCCGCGGCATGCCGTGAAAGGACACCAGCAGGCGCTCCGGCTCCCACGCCAGCGTCTCCAGCGAGGCCAGCATGGACCTGCCCAGCGCCTCGATGTAGCGCGGGTCGTCGTAGTAAGGCGCACCCACGCGCAGGCTGGGCTGCCAGCGCTGGCGCATGGCCCAGCGGAAGGCCTCGTCACAGGCGGTGGCGGTGGTGGCCGCGCTGTACTGCGGATAGAGCGGCAGAAGCAAAATACGCTCGCAGCCACACTCCTGCAGGGCCTGCAGACGTGCCGGGATGGAGGGCTGGCCGTAGCGCATGGCCCAGTCGACCTCGAGGTCAGGGTGGATCTCGGCGAAACGCGCAGCCAAGCCTTCTGCCTGGCGCCGGGTGATGGCGCGCAGGGGCGATTCGTTTCGCTCCTTGTCCCAGATCGACGCATAGGCCTCACCGGATTTGGTCGGCCGCCGGGACAGAACGATCCCCTGCAGGATGGGCTGCCACAGGAGCGGCGTGAGTTCGACGACACGCCGGTCGCTGAGGAACTGCGAGAGGTAGCGCCGCACCGACCAGTAGTCCGTGCCCTCTGGCGTGCCCAGGTTGATCAGCAGCACCCCCACGCGCCGCGGCGCCAGCACCGGATGATCAGCCGGCAAGGCGCGCGGTGCTCGGACCGGAACATCCCTGCGCATGGCGCCGTTCCCCTTGGCTAGACTGGCGTTGAATGCTGCGCGCGCACCCGCTCCATGAGCCGCGCAACATGCTCCGGCGGGGTGTGCTTGTCGATGCCATGGCCAAGATTGAAGATGAAGCGCCCCTGGCCAAGTTGCTTCAGGATGCGGTCCACCGCTGCGTCCTGCGCCGCGCCGCCAACCAGCAGGAGTGCGGGATCTAGATTGCCTTGCACCGCCACCTTCGGCTGCAGGTGGCGCGCTGCCCAGTCCAGCGGCACGGTGGTGTCGAGCGAAAGCGCATCGGCACCCACCTCCTCGGCCACAGCGACATAGAGCGGCCCAGCGCCGCGTGGGAAGACGATGATCGGCACCTGCGGATGCGCTGCCTTCACGCGGCGGACGATCTCACGCTGTGGCGCCAGGCACCAGCGCCGGAACTCCGGCTCCGGCCAGACACCCGACCAGGAATCGAAGATCTGTAGGACCTCGGCCCCCGCTTCCACCTGGGCGATGAGATAGCCGGCCGTCGCCTCCACCAGCAAGCCGATCAAGCGGGCGAAGCCCTCGGGGTCGCTGTAGGCCCAGCGCTTGGACTTGAGGAAGTCGCGGCTCGACCCGCCCTCGATCATGTAGCTGGCAACGGTCCAGGGTGCGCCGGCAAAGCCGATCAGCGTGGTTTCCGCCGGCAGAGACTTTTGCAAAAGGCCCAGAGTCGCAAACACCGGCTGCAGGCGCTCCTCAATGCGGCCGGGGTCGAGTGCTGCCAGATCCCCCGCCCCTTGCAAGGGTTCAAGGCGCGGTCCCCTGCCCTCCTCGAACCAGAGCTTCTGTCCCAGAGCGTGGGGAATGACCAGAATGTCGGAAAAGAGGATCGCCGCGTCGAACCCGAAGCGCCGGATCGGCTGCAGGGTTACCTCGCAGGCCAACTCTGGATTGTAGCAGAGATCGAGAAAGCTGCCGGCTTCCGCGCGCACCGTCCGGTATTCGGCCAGATAGCGCCCGGCCTGGCGCATGAGCCAGATCGGCGGGGGCTGCTGGCGCTCCCCGCGCAGGACGCGCAGCAGGCGCTTTTCGTCGGCGGCGGGAAGGGATGCGTCCAGCATCTGCGTGTCGCTCGGTTTTTTGTTCATGCCCCCTCTTACCCTGAGTCAGGGTTAAAAATAAGAGTAGGTTTTTGTTGTAGTAGGGCGGTGAGTCCTGTGGATGGCGCCGCCATGCCCAGATTCATGCTCAGGATGCGCCGTGGCGTAACGGATGACAGTGATCTCTTGATATTTCCTGGGACTGATCATTGGAAAGCGCAGAAAGCCTGCTGCTTGCGTCGGCCTGTGGATTAGGAGGATAAAAGTGGCTGGCAGTGCCGGCGGGCAGAGTTATCCCCAGGTCTGTACAAATCCATCCCGAAGTGGATGAGGTCTGTGTGTCAGCAGGTGCAGCGGGGACGGAATCATCAGCGCGGTGGACAGTCACCCGGAACACAGAGGTTATCCACCGATGGGTGGGGAAAGGTTGAAGGGCGAGCGTGAACGAGGGCAATGACCCGGTGCATCAGCACCATCTGCACCTGATTTCCGACGCCACCGGCGAAACGGTGAACTCCGTGGCGCGGGCCTGTCTGGTGCAGTTCGATGCCATCGAACCCATCGAGCACATCTGGACCCTGGTGCGCACGCGCGGTCAGCTCGACAAGGCGATCGCCGCGATCGAGGCCAACCCGGGGCCGGTGCTCTACACAATGGTGGACGACAGCCTGCGCGGGACGCTGATCGATGCCTGCCACCGCCTGAATGTGGCGGCGGTGGACATTCTCGATCCCGTGATGCACGCCCTGGCGGGGCATTTCCGACTTGCCGGCAGCCGGCGCCCCGGGCGTCAGCACACCCTGGATTCGGTCTACTTCGACCGAATCGAGGCCATGGACTTCGCCATTGCCCACGACGACGGCCAGGGTGTCGACAGGCTGGAGCATGCGGATGTGGTGCTGGTGGGCGTTTCGCGCACCTCCAAGACCCCGACCTGCATCTATCTCGCCCAGCGCGGCGTGCGTGCCGCCAATGTGCCGATCGTTCCCAACCTCCCCCTGCCCCAGGCGCTCTTCCGCACCCGGGCACCTCTCATCGTCGGCTTGACCAAGGACCCGGCGCGCCTGGTGGACGTGCGCCGCACCCGCTTGCGGGCCATGGGCGAGCGCAATGAGGCGGGCAGCTATGCCGATCTGGAAACCGTAGCCGCCGAAGTGCAGCAGGCCCGGCGGCTCTGCGCCCAGCGCGGCTGGCCGGTGATCGATGTCACCCGGCGCTCCATCGAGGAAACGGCGGCGGCGATCTTCACGCTGCTGCAAGAGCATCGCAAGGTGGTGGCGCAATGACGGGCCTGCAGCAGGCTGACGCAGCCCCGGTGGTGCTGGCCTCGGCGAGCGACGTGAGGCGCAGGTTGCTGGCGGATGCCGGACTGACGGTGGAAGTCTTGGCCGCACCGGTCGACGAGGCCGAGGTCAAGGCCTCGCTGGCTGCAGAAGGCGCATCGGCGGCACAGGCCGCTGAAACCCTGGCCGAACTGAAGGCGCTGGCAATCTCTCGCCGTCGGCCGGGGGCACTGGTGATCGGCGCCGACCAAATGCTGGCCTGCGAGGGACGCTGGTTCGACAAGCCGGAAAGTCTCGAGGCGGCGGCTGAGCAATTGCGGGCGCTCTGTGGGCGGCGACACAGCCTGTTCAGCGGCGTGTGCCTGCTGCGAGATGGCCAGCGCCTCTGGCACCACACCGCCGAGGTGCGGCTGACCATGCGCCCCTTTTCGGAGGATTTCCTGCAGGCCTATCTGCAAGCAGCGGGGACGGCCGTTTTGAGCTCGGTCGGGGCGTATCACCTGGAGGGTTTGGGCGCTCAGCTCTTCCAGCGGGTCGAAGGGGATTATTTCAGCGTGCTCGGGCTGCCGCTGCTCCCGCTGCTCGACATCCTGCGGGCGCAGGGAGTGCTCCTGTCATGAGCATCAGCGGTGCGGCAGGTCTTGCTGGGGTTCTGGGCTGGCCGGTGGCGCATTCACGCTCGCCGCAGCTGCACGGCCACTGGCTAACGCACTATGGTATTGACGGTGCCTATGTCCCGCTGGCGGTGCGACCGGAGAACCTGGAGACGGCGGTGCGCGGCCTGGTGGCGCTGGGCTTTCGCGGCGCCAACGTGACCATCCCGCACAAGGAAGCGGTACTGGCGCTCTGCGACAGTCTCTCACCCCGTGCCGAGCGGATCGGAGCGGTGAACACACTGGTGTTCGGCGCCGAGGGCATTGCCGGCGACAACACTGACGGTTTCGGTTTCCTGGCCAATCTGCGCCAGGAGGCTGCGGCATGGAAGCCGGCCGCCGGCCCGGCCGTGGTTCTGGGTGCTGGCGGGGCGGCGCGAGCCATCCTCGTGGCCTTGCTGGATGCGGGCGTGCCGGTGGTACGCCTGCTCAACCGCTCGCGGGCACGAGCCGAGACCTTGGCGGCGGAGCTGGGCGGCGCAATCGAGGTGGTCGATTGGGAGGCGCGTTCCGTAGCGCTGGATGGCGCCAATCTGCTCGCGAACACCACGGCGCTGGGTATGACCGGCAAGGCGCCGCTGGAGCTCGACCTGACGCAGCTCCCGGCGACAGCCCTGGTCACCGATATCGTCTATGCGCCGCTGGAAACACCCCTCCTGGCGGACGCCAAGCAGCGGGGAAATTGCACGGTTGATGGCCTGGGCATGCTGTTGCACCAAGCGCGGCCGGGTTTCCAGGCTTGGTTCGGGGTGGAACCGGAGGTCACTCCTGCCTTGCGCCAGGCGGTGCTGGAGGCCTGAGGTGCGCGTGCTTGGCCTTACGGGCTCCATCGGCATGGGCAAGTCGACTGCGGCCAACATGCTGCGACGCATGAAGTTGCCGGTCCACGACGCCGATGCGGCGGTGCATCGGCTCTTTGCCACCGGCGGAGCTGCCGTTCCGGCGATTGAGGCGGCTTTTCCCGACAGCGTGGTCGAGGGCGCCGTCGATCGCCGTCGCTTGGGATCGGCCGTGTTTAGTGATCCTGCTGCCTTGCGGCGGCTGGAGGCGATCGTCCATCCCCTGGTGAGGGCCGAGGCCCTGGCCTTTTTGCGCCGGCACCGCAGGGCGCGCCGGCCGTTGGTGGTGCTGGACATCCCCCTGCTCTACGAGACCGGCGGCGACAGGCTCTGCGACGCTGTTGTCCTGGTGACGGCACCGGCCTTTTTGCAGGAGCAACGGGTGCTGCGCCGGCCTGGCATGACGCGCGAGCGCCTGGACGCCGTGCGAGCGCAGCAGATGCCGGATCGGGAAAAACGGCGACGCGCCGAGTTCCTGGTGCTGACCGGCCGCGGCAAAGGCGATACCTTCCGACAGCTCCGACGGATCGTGCGCCGCCTGCGCCCGACCGTTGCGACCTGCGCGGACGAAGGGACTGACTTGGATGCGTGAGATCGTGCTGGATACTGAAACCACCGGACTGGACCCGCTGAGCGGCGACCGAGTGGTGGAAATCGGCTGTGTCGAGCTCTTGAATCATGTGCCCACCGGGCAGATGCGGCAGTATTACATCAACCCCGATCGCGACATGCCGGAAGAAGCCTTCAAGGTTCACGGACTGTCGTCGGAGTTTCTTGCCGGACAGCCGCGCTTTGCGGACATCGTAGAGGATTTTCTGTCCTTTGTCCGTGAGGACAGGCTGGTGATCCACAATGCGGAGTTCGATGTCAGGTTTTTGAACGCGGAACTGGCGCGCTTGGGGCACTCGCCCATCCCAATGTCCCGGGCGGTCGATACGGTGGCGATGGCCCGGCGGCGCTTTCCGGGGGCCCAGGCCAGCCTGGATGCGCTCTGCCGTCGCTTTGATATCGACCTCAGCGCCCGCAGCCTGCACGGCGCCCTGCTCGACTGCCAGCTTTTGGCGGCGGTCTATCTGGAACTGCGCGGCGGACGCCAGCCTGGCCTCACGCTCGACAGTCAGGCTGCTGCAGGCACGAGCCGCGTCGTAGGTGTCACCCGGCGCTACCGGGAGCCCCGGCCGCATGCGCCGAGCGAAGCCGAGACCGCAGCGCACGAGCGCATGCTGGACAGTCTGAAAGAGCCGCTCTGGCGACAGTGACGCCGCAGTCGCGCCCTACTCGGCCGCGCGGAGGTGCTCATTCAGCCGCGGCATCAACTCCACGAGATTGCAGGGCCGATAGCGGGCGTCGAGCTGCCAGCGGAGAATGTCCTGCCAGCCGTCCTTGCAGGCGCCCGGCGAACCCGGCAGCGCGAAGAGATAGGTGCCGCCGGCAACGCCGCCCAGAGCGCGCGACTGCATCGTCGAGGTGCCGATCTTCTGGTAGGAGAGCATGCGGAAGAGCTCGCCGAAGCCTTCGATGCGTTTTTCCAACACGGCGTCAAAGGCCTCCGGCGTCACGTCGCGGCCGGTCACGCCGGTGCCGCCGGTGCTGATCACCACGTCGATCTCGGGGTCCTCGATGCAGCCGCGCAGGAAGGCGGCGATGTCGCTGACCTCGTCGCGGCAAATTTCCCGACGGGCCACCTCATGCCCGTCGCCTTCGATCATGCGCTGCAGGCTGTCGCCGGAGCGATCCTCGGCGGCGCTGCGGCTATCGGAAACGGTCAGGATGGCAATGCGCACCGGCAGGAAAGGCCGGCTTTCGTCGATCCGGTTCATGGGCTGCTCCCGCGACCTGTTTGTGCCCGACCGATGCCGGGATCACGCAGACTGGATATACGCTTCCCAAGCGCGAGGGACCAGGGGGCGTGCTGCCGCAGGTCGGAGTCAGTCGAGTGCCTCGTAGTAGGGCCATTCGCCGGCCGCGAGCGTGGCCAGGGAGGGCGTCGGCTGCTCGAGGCGCATGCGGTAGATCCAGAAGTTCGTCAGGACGCGGCGAATGAAGCTGCGCGTTTCGCCCGAGGGCAGACTCTCGATGAAAAGCAGCGGATCGTTGGTGTCGATGCCGGCGCTCTCCATGGACGCCAGCCAGCGCTGCAGGTTGCCGGGCCCGGCGTTGTAGGCCACCGCCAGGTGCAGCAGGTTGTTGTCCACGCCGTCGTAGTCGAGGAGATAGCTGACGTAGCGCTGGGCCAGCTCCAGATTGAAGGCCGGGTCCAGCAGGAGATGCCGGTTGGCGCCGGCGAGGCTGTTGTCCCCGGACACATAGCTGGCGGTGCGCGGCATGAGCTGCATCAGGCCGCTGGCTCCCATGGGGCTGCGGGCCGTGGGGTCGAAGGCGGATTCCTGACGCATCAGGGCGTAGAGCAGCGCCCGATCGAGGGTGAAACCCCCGTTGGGCTCCCAGGGCGGCAGGGGAAAGAGCCCCACGTCGAGGGTGCCCAGGCCGTTGCCGGCGCCGACGATCTGCTCCATGCGGCTGGCCAGATCGAAGGCCTTGGCCGGGAGACCGGCGCG
Organism: Aquibaculum arenosum; assembly: GCF_029222965.1. Classification (GTDB taxonomy): domain Bacteria; phylum Pseudomonadota; class Alphaproteobacteria; order Kiloniellales; family DSM-21159; genus Aquibaculum; species Aquibaculum arenosum. The sequence goes on from NZ_JARHUD010000003.1 coordinate 261,450, forward strand.
GTCGATGAGCGCGAGCAGCGCTTCGGCCTCGCGATAATTGAAGGTCCCGCCCAGGCTTTCGATCTCGTCCGCCGCCCGGGAAGGCTGCCCCGCCTGGGCCAGGGCCAGGGCGCGCTTGACCGCCGGCTGGGCGAGCAGGCGGTTCATGGCCTTGGGATCGTATGCGACCTCGGTGAAATCGAAGGCCGGTGCCGTGCCCAGCGCCTGCTGGGCCAGCAGGCCGTAGAAGCTGCGCGGCTCGGACAGGGCTTCACGCAGCCAGCGGCTCATCTCCTGGGGCTGCCCGAGACGCAATGCCGCGCGCGCGGCCCAATAGGCGCCGGCCGAGCGGATCCAACCGCTGGCCTGGTCGTCGATCACGATGGCTTGGAAGTAGGCAGCGGCCGCCTCGGTGTCCCCGCGGCGCCAGGCCTCCAGACCCTTGTTCCAATGCTGCTGCGGCGCCTGGGCTGTCGCCAGCTCCGCGGCCTTGTCGGAAACATCCTGCGCGCGCTCCCGGTCGCCCGGCAGGATCCAGCTTCCCGCCGTGCCGCGCCCAACGGTGAAGGCGGGCAGGCCTTCGCTGTCCTGGGTCGTCGGCGTGCTGGCCGATACGGTCATCAGGGGCGAGTGATCCGTTGTCTCGGTTTCCATCATCGGCGCAACGGAGAGATCGACCCGGAAGCCACTGCTGGACCTGGGCGCCCGCAGATCCGGTGCGCCCGATGGCTTGCGCTGGAGGGCGAGGCGATGGATGCGGTGGGCGCCGGGATGGTCGGCGTACTGGGCCAGCCAATTGCGCAGTTCACTGTATTCGGAGCGGTAGGCCGTGGGGTGCATGTAGCGCTGGAAGAGCACATGGCCCATGAGGCGCTGATCGGCCAGACGGGCGATCAGGCGATCGGCTTCATCCCAGCGCCCCTCCCCCTGCAGATCGAAGATGCGGCGGTAGCGCAGCGCATCGGCACGAGAGAGAATCTCCGGCATGGCGGTCGGCCGAGCGGTACCGAGGCTCGGCAGTGCGGCGGTTTCCGCTTGTACTTCCGGGCCGCTGGCGGGTCCGCTTGCTTCGGCGGCCACGCCTGAGCCAAACGGAAGCATGCAGATCACTGCTCCGCACAGCACCGCGCATGCCTTTTGAACACTCACGGGAAAACTTCTCCTCTTGCCCGACGGAGAACCACACTTGCCCCACATCATTTTAGACTCATTTTTGGCGTCGGCGCCAGAGCGGAGTGAAACCTTTTGCACCTGAGACCCTTTTGTGTAGTTCACTGCGTGCCAGAAAAGCCTGCTGCATGATGGCTGGAAGGCTCTTGTGCTCAGGACTCAGGTGCTGCCTGAGGATCCGGCCAGAGGATCCAGATTGCCCGCAACGGCCGCACGGAAGGCCAGCATGTTTCGCCACGCGATGCGCTTCTGTGCCGGCTGGCGCAGAAGAAAAGCCGGGTGCAGCGATGCCATGGCTGGCAGGGGCGATGACAGGCCCGCTTGCTCATAAGGGAACCAGGATCCGCGCAGCTTGGTGATGCCCTCGCTGCGCGCCAGCAGGGACTTGGTGGCGACATTGCCGATCAGCAAGAGGTGGCTTGGTTGCAAGAGAGCGATCTGTCGTTCGATGAAGGGCAGACACACCGCGATCTCGCGTTGCTCCGGTGTGCGATTACCCGGCGGACGCCAGAACAGCACGTTGGTGATGAAGACCTCATCGAGGCTGAAGCCCGCCCAACGCAGCATGTCATCGAGCAGACGACCGGCCGCCCCGACGAAGGGCTGGCCCTGAAGGTCTTCGTCGCGGCCCGGCGCTTCGCCGATCAGCATGACGCGGGCGGCGGGGTTGCCGCGAAAGATCACCGTGTTGGTGGCCGACTGCTTCAGGGCGCAGCCCTCGAAGGCGCGAATGGCGGCGTGCAGGCTATCCAGGTCCTGGGCCGCATTGGCCTGGGCGCGGGCCTCCTCGATGACAGCTTGGGGCGCGCTCGGCGGCTTAATCTTGGGGGCCCAGGTGCCAGGGGCATCGCTGGAGAGATCGGGTGGCGGACTGCGCCGACCAGGGGCGGGCGGGGCTTGTTGGGGCGCCGCGAGTTGGGCTGTTGCCGGGGGGACCGCCTGCGCATAGCGATCCTGCGGCGTGTCGGCCAGGGCCTCGTCGGCCCCGGCGTCGACCAGCCAGCGCAGCGCTGCCAGCGCGTCCTGCTCCTGCCCACTCTCCGTCATGATGCCAAAAGTGACTTGCTGCTGACCTCACGGCAAGCCCGTGCGCGACTCGCCCCGCCGTTCCTTGCGGGCGCGGGTTGCAAAGAGGCGGTCGCCGTGGTGGTTTCCTTTACCATCAGGGCGCCGTTGATATGGCCTTCACGGCTGAGGCGCTCGGCGCAGCGCAGGATACTTCCAACCGGAAGCAGCAAGGCCTAGACGGGAGAGAACGATGGAACGGGAGTCGATGGAGTTCGACGTTGTGATCGTGGGCGCCGGCCCGGCGGGTCTGGCAGCGGCGATCCGTTTGCGCCAGCTGGCGGAGGAAAGCGGGCAGGACATCAGCGTCTGCGTGCTGGAGAAGGGTTCGGAAGTGGGCGCGCACATCCTCTCCGGCGCCGTGCTGGAGCCGCGCGCGCTCAACGAGTTGCTCCCGGACTGGAAGGAGCGCGGCGCGCCGCTCAACACGCCGGTCGAGGACGAACGCTTCCTGCTGCTGAGCGAAAAGGGCAGCCGGAACATTCCCGTCTCCCTGCTGCCGAAGCAAACGCACAACCACGGCAACTACATCGTCTCACTGGGCAATGTCTGCCGCTGGCTGGCCGAGCAGGCCGAAGCGCTCGGGGCCGAGGTCTATCCCGGCTTCGCCGCCGCGGAAATCCTCTACGACGAGTCCGGCCGGGTGCGCGGCGTGGCAACCGGCGACATGGGCCTGGATCGCAGCGGCGAGAAGAAGCCGAGCTGGGAACCGGGTATGGAACTCCTGGCCAAGTATACGCTTTTTGCCGAGGGCTGCCGCGGCTCACTGACCAAGGGCCTGGAGCAGCGCTTCGGACTGCGCGACGGGCGCGATCCGCAGACCTACGGCATCGGCATCAAGGAACTCTGGGAACTGGACCCGGCCCAGCACAAGCAGGGCACGGTGATCCACACCGCCGGCTGGCCCATGGATGACAAGACCTGGGGCGGCTCCTTCATCTACCACCTGGAGGGCAATCAGGCTTACATCGGCTACGTGATCGGGCTCGACTACCAGAACCCGCACCTCTTTCCCTTCGAGGAGTTCCAGCGCTTCAAGACCCATCCGGCGATCCGGCCGATGCTCGAAGGCGGGCGGCGCATCTCCTATGGCGCGCGGGCGCTGAACGAAGGCGGCTGGCAATCGGTGCCGAAGCTGGCTTTTCCGGGAGGCCTGTTGCTGGGCTGTGCGGCCGGCTTCCTCAACGTGCCCAAGATCAAGGGCAGCCACACCGCCATGAAGACCGGCATGTTGGCCGCGGAGAGTGTGGCCGAGGCGCTGGCCGGGGGCGACGAGGGTTATGGCACGCTGGAGAGCTACGAGGAGAAGTATCGTGGCTCCTGGGTGCATGAGGAGCTCTATCACGCCCGCAATTTCCGGCCGGCGGCAGCGCGCTGGGGCAACCGCCTGGGCTTCCTCTACGGCGGCATCGACCTCAAGCTCTTCGGCGGCAAGCTGCCCTGGACCCTGCATCACAAGCATCAGGACCACGAAACGCTGAAGCCGGCGGCCGAGATGCCGAAGATCGACTATCCCAAGCCGGACGGGGTGATCACCTTCGACCGCCTCTCGAGCGTCTATATCTCCAACACCAATCACGAGGAAGACCAGCCGGTGCATCTGCGCCTGGCCGATCCTTCGATCCCCATCGACAAGAACCTGCCGCTCTATGACGAGCCGGCCCAGCGCTACTGTCCGGCCGGGGTCTACGAGGTGGTGCGCGACGACGACGGCTCTAATCCGCGCTTCGTGATCAACGCGCAGAACTGCGTCCACTGCAAGACCTGCGACATCAAGGATCCGGCCCAAAACATCAACTGGACGGTGCCTGAGGGCGGCGGCGGTCCGAACTATCCGAACATGTGAGCCTCGCCCACAAGGAAAGCCGGCACGCATGCGGAGGCCTCGGCAGTGCAGGCGGCCAAGACCTGTGCCGCCGATCTGCACCCCATTTCGGACTCTCGAGCGGGTATGCGTCTTCACTCTCAAACCTTGTGGTTCAGATTGAACGCGATCCGGTCTAGTTTGGGGGTAAGGGCTCACCGGCAGAAAGGGTGCGTGACGCGCATGGCCTATCGACTGCGCCGCAGCAGCGGCCTGAAACTTCCGCTGATCGCAGCGGCACTGGCCGCCGGATTGGGGTTGATCGCGCCGCCGGCACAGGCCACAGCCTCGCCCGACAGTGCGCCGAACGGACTTCTACCAGACGCCGTCTGGTCGCAAGAGAGCATCTATGGCAGCTACCTTGCCGGCCTGGTTGCGGAAGGCCGGGGCGACTACGGCGCAGCAGCGGAATTCCTGGTGCATGCGCTCTCCGGCGACCCGGAGAATCCGGCCCTGCTGCAGCAAACCTTCATGCTGAACGCCGCAGAAGGGCGGATGGACCGGGCCTACAATCTGGCCGAGCGCCTGCTGGAGCAGGACCGGGCGGATGCGGCGGCGCTGCTGCTGCTCGCCGGCCAGGCTCTGGAGCAGGATGATCCGGCCCGCGCCCGCAGCCTGCTGGCCGAGCAGCCCGCCTCGGGCCTGGTGGAGATCACGAGACCTCTGCTGGATGCCTGGCTCGCCGTCGCGCAGGGCAAGGGCGAGGAAGCCCTGGAGTCCCTGGAAACGCTCGAGCGCGATGGTGGGCTCAGCGCCCTGACTGGGCTGCATCGGGTGCTGCTGCTGGATGTGCTGGGACGCGATGATGAGGCGCTTGAGGCAGCGCAGACCATGGCGGAGGCGAGCGAGCGCCTGTCCATGCGCCTGGTCTGGTACCTGGGCAACGTGCTGGAGCGCGGCGGCGAAGCGGCCGAAGCCGAGGCGCTCTACGAGGCTTTTGCCGAACAGAACCCTGATAATCTGCTGGTGGAACGGCTGCGCGAAGACAGCGGCGAGCCGGAACCCCTGGTGGTCGACCCGCTCCGTGGATTTGCCGAAGCCCTGTTCGACTTTGCCAGCCTGATGGCGCAGGAACAGGTGCCAATCCCCGGCCTGATCCATGCCCGCCTGGCGCTGCATCTGGCGCCGGAGATGGAAGCTGCCCGCCTTCTCATCGGCGAGATCCTGCAGTATCAGCAACGCTCCAATGCCGCGCTCGCGGTCTACGAGGCGATCCCCGAAGACTCGCCTTTCGCCTGGAATGCCGGCCTGCGCATGGTCGAGGAGTTGCAGCAACTGGGCGAAACCGAAGCGGCCGAGGCGCGGCTGCGCGCCCTGGCGGAGCAGCGGCCGGAGCGCTATGAGCCGCCATACCGGCTGGGCAATCTCCTGCGCAGCCAGGAGGATTTCCAGGCCGCCGCCGAGGCTTACAGCGAAGCACTAGAGCGCGTGGGAGAAATCAGTCGGCAACAATGGGTGCTCTTCTACTTCCGCGGCATTGCCTATGAACGCAGCGAAAAGTGGGACCAAGCAGAAGCCGATTTCCTGCGCGCCCTGGAGCTGGAGCCGGACCAGCCCTACGTCCTCAACTATCTCGCCTATTCCTGGATCGAGCAGGAGCAGAACTTCGAGGAAGCGGCGGACATGCTGGAGCGTGCGGTTGAGCGAGAACCCAACGACGGCCACATCGTCGACTCCCTGGGCTGGCTCTACTATCGCCTTGGAGAATACGAGGAGGCGGTGGAGCAGCTCGAGCGGGCTGTGGAGCTGCAGCCCCAGGACCCGGTGATTAACGATCACCTGGGCGACGCCTACTGGAAGACCGGGCGTACGCGCGAGGCGGTGGTTCAATGGAGTCGGGCCCTCTCCCTCGATCCCGAGGACAAGGACATACCGGCGATCGAGCGCAAGCTGGAGGACGGGCTGCCGGAAGAGGCGGCGCAGTGATCACGGGGGCAGGGGCCGTCGTCGAGACGGCGCCGGCCAAGCTCAATCTCACCTTGAGAGTCGTGGGTCGGCGCGCCGACGGCTATCACGAACTGGAAAGCCTAGTCGCCTTTGCCGACTGCGGGGACCGTCTGAGCGCGCACCCTTCAGGGGAGCTGACGCTGGAGGTGACTGGCCCCTTTGCCGCCGCGCTGCACGACGCGGGTGCGGGCAATCTGGTGCTGCGCGCGGCGCGCCTCTTAGCGCAGGCCGCCGGTGTGGGGCGGGGTGCCGTTCTGACGCTCGACAAGCGCCTGCCGGTGGCGGCGGGCCTGGGTGGTGGCTCGGCCGATGCCGCCGCCACTTTGCGCCTGCTGCAGCGCCTTTGGTCGATCAGCCTGCCGGAACCCGGCCTGCAGGCCTTAGCCGCCGAACTGGGGGCGGACGTTCCGGTCTGCTTGCTCGGGCGGCCGGCCTTGATGCGTGGGGTGGGCGAGCGTCTGGAGCCGCTGCCGGCGCTGCCGCCAACCTGGATCGTGCTGGCCAATCCGGGCGTGGCTCTGGGAACGCCGGAGGTGTTCCGGGCGCGCAGCGGCCCCTTCTCCGCCGCCGCTCCGCTTTGGGCAACGCCGCCGCGCACGGCGGCGGAACTGGCGGGTTGCCTGCGCCGCAGCGCCAACGACCTGGAGCCGGCCGCGCGCGCACTTCGCCCGCAGATTGACGTCGTGCTGAGCGCCCTGGCGCGGGAAGCCGGCTGCCTGCTGGCGCGCATGAGCGGCAGCGGCGCAAGCTGCTTCGGGCTGTTCGCCACACCTGAGGAAGCGGAGGCGGCGGTCCGGCGCCTGAAGGCAGCGCAGCCTGCCTGGTGGGTTCAGGCGACGCCGCTGCTCACCGGCGCCTGAAGCCGAGGTCTCGTGCCTCTACTCCATATACCAGCGCAGCAGTTCAATGGCCTCAGCGCTGTCCCAGGGTGCGGCGCCTTCCACGCGGCCCACAATTCGTCCGTCTCGATCGATGACGAAGCTGGTGGGCAGGCCGCGGGTTTCCATGGCGCGCATCAGTTCGCCGCGCGGGTCGAGCCAGACGCCCAGGTTCTCCAAGCCGTGCTCTTCGTAGAAGGGCAGGACTTGCTCGGCGCCGCGGCGGTCGTTGGAGACGACAAGCACGCGGAAATCCTCATCGCCCAGTTCGGCCTCCAGGGCATCGAGGGCGGGCATTTCTTCGACGCAGGGGGCGCACCAGGTGGCCCAGAAGTTGAGCAGCAGCACCTCGCCCTCGTAGTCGGCCAGGGTGACCGGCTGCTCTTCGCCATCGTTCAGCCTGGTGAAGGGGATGTCCGGGGCGCTGGTCTCGACGGTCTGGTAGCCCTCGGCGAACCAGCCATCGAGCGGCGGCTCACTCGCCGAAAGGGCACTTGCCGCTGCCGTCAGGGGAAGCAAGAGTGCTGCAAGGAAAAGCTTTTTCTTCATCGCCTCCATCCGCTACACCACAGTCATGACCAATCAGCAACCCAAGAACGCGCCGGACAAAGCCGCCAACGCCATGTGGGGCGGGCGCTTTGCCGCCGGCCCCGCCGCCATCATGGAGCGCATCAATGCCTCCATCGATGTGGACCGCCGCCTCTACACCCAGGACATCGCCGCCAGCCGCGCCCATGCCGCCATGCTGGTGGCCACGGGCATCATCACTGCGGAAGATGGCGATGCCATCGACCGGGGTCTAGAGACGATCCTGGGTGAAATCGACGCAGGGCAGTTCAAATTCTCCGCGGCGCTGGAGGACATCCACATGAATGTAGAGGCCCGGCTGCGCGAACTGATCGGGCCGGCGGCAGGGCGGCTGCACACGGCGCGCTCGCGCAACGACCAGGTGGCGACGGACTTCCGGCTCTGGGTGCGCGATGCCATCGATCAGGTCGATGCTGGCCTGGCGGAGCTGCAAGCGGCGCTGCTGGACACGGCCGAGGCCGAAGCCGACACGGTGATGCCCGGCTACACCCACTTGCAGGCGGCGCAGCCGGTGACCTTCGGCCATCATCTGCTGGCCTACGTGGAGATGATCGGCCGCGATCGCGGCCGCTTTGCCGACTGCCGCGCACGGCTGAACGAAAGCCCCCTGGGTGCGGCCGCGCTGGCAGGCACCTCCTTTCCCATTGACCGGAGCATGACCGCCCGGGCGCTGGGTTTCGAACGGCCCATGGCCAACTCCATCGATGCAGTGTCCGACCGGGATTTCGCCCTGGAGTTTCTGGCCGCCGGTTCGATCCTGGCCGTGCATCTTTCGCGTTTTGCCGAGGAACTGGTGCTCTGGTGCGCGGAAGGTTTCCACTTTGTTCATCTTTCGGACGCCTTCACCACCGGTTCCTCCATCATGCCGCAGAAGAAGAACCCTGATGCGGCCGAGCTGGTGCGCGGAAAGGCCGGCCGGGTGATCGGCGGACTCAACACCCTGCTGATCGTGATGAAGGGCCTGCCGCTGACCTACGGCAAGGACATGCAGGAGGACAAGGAGCCGGTGTTCGACGCTTTTGACACCCTGGCCCTGTCCATTGCGGCCACCGCCGGCATGGTGCGCGACCTAGAGGCCAACCGTGAGGCCATGCGTGCGGCAACGGCCAAGGGCTTCCTGACCGCCACGGACCTGGCCGACTGGCTGGTGCGCGTGCTGGGGCTGCCTTTCCGCGACGCCCATCACGTGACCGGTACGCTTGTGGCCCGGGCCGAAGACCAAGGAGTCGATCTGGCCGACCTGCCGCTGGACGCGATGCAGGCGGTGGAGCCGCGGATCACTCAGGACATCTATTCCGTCCTGACCGTGGAGCGCTCCGTCTCCAGCCGCAGCGCCTTCGGCGGCACGGCGCCGGAAAACGTGCGCGCGGCGGTCAAGGCGGCGCGGGAGCGCTGGGCATGAGGGCGGCGGTTCTGAGCGCGTTGCTGGTGGGCTTGCTCGCCGCTTGCGGCGTCAAGGGCGATCCGGTGGTGCCGGAGGGAGAGGAAGCACTCTATCGCCTGGGCGAGCGGCAGTATCCCGCCCCCCACACGGTGGTGCCGCAGGCGCCGGCCCCGGAGGGACGCGAGGCACAACCGTGACCCAGCCCTTTGCCTATTCGGAAGGCCGCCTCCAGGCCGAAGGGGTGGCGGTGGAAGACATTGCCGCTGCGGTGGGCACGCCCTTCTACCTCTATTCCGCCAGCGCCATGCAGCAGGCCTACCGCCGTTTTGCCGGGGCCTTGCAGGGCGCGGGCCTCGATGCCCTGGTCTGCTACGCGGTCAAGGCCAATCCCCAGCTTGCGGTGATCGCGACCTTCGCAGCCGAAGGCGCGGGCGCGGATGTGGTATCCGAGGGCGAATTGCGCCGGGCTTTGGCGGTCGGCGTGCCGGCGGAAAAGATCGTCTTTGCCGGGGTGGGCAAGACCGCTGGAGAATTGGCCCTGGGCCTGGAAGCGGGCATCCTGCAGTTCAACGTGGAATCCCGCGAGGAACTGCGCCTGCTGGACCAGGTGGCGCGGGACAAGGGGGTGCAGGCACCGGTGGCCCTGCGCGTGAATCCCGATGTGGACGCCCGCACCCACGCCAAGATCACCACGGGCAAGTCCGAGAACAAATTCGGCATCGACTGTGACGATGCGGCCGCTGTCCTGCAGGAAGCGGTGGCCTTGCCGGGGATTCTTCCGGTGGGGCTGGCGACCCACATTGGCTCCCAGATCACCGATTTAGAGCCCTACGAAGCTGCTTTCCAGCGCGTGGCTGGTCTCTTTGCCGAGCAGCGGGAGGCCGGGGTGCCTTTGCAGCGGCTGGATCTCGGTGGCGGCCTGGGTATTGCCTATCAGCAGGAAGCCTTGCCGACACCGGAGGACTATGCCGCGGTGGTCGCGCGCACGGCCGGGCGGCTGGACGTGCCGCTGGTCTTTGAGCCGGGGCGGCATTTGGTGGGCGAGGCGGGGCTGCTGATCTCGCGGGTGGTCTACGTGAAGCAGGGGCGCAGCCGCCGCTTCCTCATCGTCGATGCCGGCATGAACGACCTGATGCGCCCGGCGCTCTATGAGGCCTGGCACGACATCGTGCCGCTGCGCGAGCCTGCCAGCGCGGCGCGGCTGCGCTATGATGTGGTGGGGCCGATCTGCGAAACCGGAGATCTCTTTGCCGAGGGACGTGAGCTGCCGGAGCTGGCAGCGGGCGATCTCGTGGCTTTCGGTGCCGCGGGCGCCTATGGCGCCACCATGGCCTCGACCTACAATTCCCGCCCGCCAGTGGCGGAAGTCATGGTGCAAGGCGACAGCTTCGAGGTCATCCGGGCACGGCCGAGCCATGACGCATTGATGCGGTCGGAAAGTCTGCCCAGTTGGTTGGGCAAGGTGCCGAAAAGCGGTTAGAGTACCAGCCCTGACGGCCCCTGCGTGAAAGGCAAGGCGTGTCGAACGGCAAACCCGCAAGCGAGACTTCCAGGTCTGGTCAAATGCTCCTGCCTGGGCTGGCCCGCAAACTCCGCCTGGCGCGGGCGGCGTTGCTGTGGGAGCGCCTCTGGCCGGCCTTGATGCCCGCGGGTCTGCTGCTCGGGCTGTTTCTGACCCTCGCCTTCCTTGATTTTCTGCCCCGGCTTGGCTTTTGGCTGCACAGTCTGGTGCTCGTCGCCTTGTCGCTGGCCTTTGTCGAACTGCTGCGGCGAAACCTGCACGGTCTGAGCCTGCCCCGCCAGGAGGCGGCCCAACGCCGCCTGGAGCAGGACAGCGGCGTGCCGCATCGTCCGCTGTCAGCACTGGAGGACCGCCCGCTTGCCGGTGGCGGGAGCGTGGAGGACCGGGCTGCCTATTGGGAGCTGCATCGCCAACGCCTGCTCGCCGGCGTGCAGCGCCTGCGCTTGGCTTGGCCGCGGGCCGGCTGGTCGCGTCGCGACACTGTGGGGCTGCGCGCCGTGGTGGGTCTGCCGCTGGTCATCGCCCTGGCGACCGCGGGCGATGCCTGGTGGCCACGTCTGGAGCGCGCGCTGGTGCCTGGGACCCCGGCGCCGGCGGAATCGGTACCGGCCCGCCTCGATGCCTGGATCAGTCCACCAGCCTACACCGGTGCAGCACCCCACTATCTCGAAGGCCGCAGCGGTGAGGAGCAGGCTGGCGGCCTACTGAGCGTGCCAGAGGGGAGCCGCTTGTTGGTGCAGCTTCAGGGCGGCTACGGCACACCTTGGCTCAGCCTGGACGACACGGCACTGGGCGAGCTCGAAGAGCGCAGGGACGGCGTGTTCCGCAGCGAGGCGGAGCTGCATGAGGGCGGCGTGCTGAGCATCGGCCGCGGACGGGAGCAAGTGGGCGACTGGACCCTGGAGGTGGTGCCCGACCAACCGCCCTGGGTCGAGTATTTGGCCTCGCCGGCGCGAGCCGCGCGCGGGGCAGTTCACTTTCGCTATCGCGTGGCCGACGACTATGGCGTGGAACGCCTGTCTGCAGTAGTGGAGCGCCAGGACGCGCAGGGCGCCGGGGAGCAATTGCAGATTTCCCTGCCCTTGCCTGGACGGCGGGGTGAGGCCGGACAGGGGGAACCCGCTGAAGCGGAGAGCTTTCAGGATCTCACCCCCCACCCCTGGGCGGGTATCGCGGTGACCATGACCCTGGAGGCCGTCGATGCGGCCGGGCAGAGCGGGCGCAGCGAGGCTTTCGAGACCGTGCTGCCGGCGCGCACCTTCAATCACCCTGTGGCCCGGGCCCTAGCCGACCTCCGGCGCGACCTGACGCTTGATCCAGGCGCGCGCGTGCCGGTTTCTCGTGGTCTTGACCGGCTGGCGGAGGAGCCGGACCACTATTTCAACGACCTCGTGGTGTCCCTGGGCATCATGTCCGCGGCGGAACGACTGCTGCGCGACCGCCGCGAGGCGGCGGTGCCGGAGGTGCAGGCGCTGCTCTGGGACCTGGCGTTGCGGATCGAGGAAGGCGAGGTGGCCATCGCCGAGCGCCGGCTGCGTGAGCTGCAGCAGGAACTGCAGGAAGCGCTGCAAGAGGACGCAAGCCAGGAGGAGGTCGAGCGCCTGATGAACGAGCTGCAGTCGGCGCTCGACCAGTTCCTGGAGAACCTGCTGGAACAGGCCATGGAAGGCCTGGAGGATCTGCCACCGCAGGAGCAGCCCCCGGGCGACGACAATTTCGAACGCCAGGAGCTGCAGGACCTGATTGAACAAGCGCGCGAACTGGCGCGCAGCGGGGCGCGGGAGGAGGCGCGCGAACTGCTGGCCCAGCTTCAGCGTATGCTGGAGAACCTGCAGGCACAGCCCATGCAGCAGAATGAGCTGAACGAGCGCCTGCAAGAATCGCGAGAGATGATGCAGGACCTGCAGGAGATGATGAGCCGGCAGCAGGAGCTGCTGGACCGCAGTTTTCAGCGCAATCAGCGCGGCGACATGCGCGGCGCCGAGGAAGGCGAGGCCGGTCGCGAGGGCGAGGAAGCCACCCCCGGCCGCGCCCCCGGCACCGAAGGCGCCGACGCCCAGACCCAAGAAGCACTTCGCCGGGAGCTGGGTGAGCTCATGCGCCGTTCGGGCGATATGACCGGATCGATTCCCTCACCTTTGGGCTCAGCGGAGCAGGCGATGCGCGCCGCGCGTGACGCCCTGCAGCAGGGTTCCTCCGGGCAGGCGCTGGGGCCGCAAGGCGAAGCTCTGGATCACCTGCAGCGGGGCATGGAAGCGCTGCTCGAGGACTTTGCGCAGCAGCTTGGTGAGGGGCAGGGGGGTGAAGGCAGCACCTTCGGACGGCCTGGCGACGAGGAGACAGATCCCCTGGGCCGGCGGCGCGGCCGGGGCGGCTACCTCCAGTCGGGCGAGGGGGTCGAGATTCCGGAAGAATCCGCGCTTCAGCGCTCGCGCGAGATCCTCAACGAGCTGCGGCGGCGCAGCAGTGAGCGCGAACGTCCTGAGATCGAGTTGGACTATCTGGAACGGCTGCTGCGTCAGTTCTGACCAACGCGCCTATCGCGCCGGGTCCTGATTGAGCCTGCGTAGTACTTCATCCAGCTGATCGAGATCATCGTAGTGCAGGGAGAGCACGCCGCCCTGCCCGCGCAGGTCTATCGTGACCTTCATGCCCAGCAAGGCTGCCAGATCCTGCTCCAGAGCGAGAGTGTCGGCATCCTTGTCCTGCCGCGGGGCCGCTTGGGACCGACGGGGGCGGCCGGCGCCGTTGTCGTCCCGTCCCTTGGCCACCAGGCGCTCGGTTTCGCGCACGGAGAGGCCGCGTTTGACCACCTCCCCGGCCAAGGCTTCCGGGTTGTCGGCACCGAGCAGTGCGCGAGCGTGCCCGGCAGAGAGGCTTCCCTCGCGCACCAGGTCCTTCACGGGATCGCCGAGGTTCAGCAGCCGCAGGGTATTGGCGATGTGCGGCCGGCTTTTGCCGATCAGGCGGGCCAGTTCCTCCTGGGAATGGCCGAATTCCTCGAGCAGGCGTCGGTATCCTTCAGCTTCCTCTATGGCATCGAGATCCTGACGCTGGACATTCTCCACCAGAGCCAGCTCAAGCGCCTGAACGTCGCTGAGTTCGCGAACCAGTACAGGGACTTCATAGAGCTGAGCGCGCTGGGCGGCGCGCCAGCGGCGTTCGCCGGCGACGATCTCGTACTCGCCGGGTCGATCCGGATGCGGACGCACGAGTATGGGTTGGAGCAGGCCCTGTGCGCGTACGGAGTCCGTGAGCGAATCCAGTTGGCTTTCATCGAAGCGGCGGCGCGGCTGCACGCGGCCGGGGTGGAGGTATTCGATGGGCACGCGATGGCCCGGCGGCGGGGCCGGCGTCTCGCCCTTCTCACCAAAGGTCGGCGTGAGGGTCGTTGCATCTTCGCCGAGAAGAGCGGCCAGACCGCGTCCCAAACCGCGCTTCGAAGCCGGAGTGCCAGAGTTGCTCATGGATGCATATCCTCAGGATCAGGAAGCAAAGTCAGGATGCGAGAGCCGGGATTGGGGGCAAGGGCCGCCCTTCCCGCTGCAATACTTCGCGCGCCAAGCCGAGATAAGCCTGGGAGCCACTGCAGCGCAGGTCGTAGAGCAGGACAGGTTTTCCGTGGGACGGCGCTTCAGAGACACGCACATTGCGGGGGATCATGGTGTCGTAAACCCGGTCGCCCAGGTGCAGGCGCACGTCGTTCGCGACCATCTCACAGAGATTGTTGCGGCGGTCGTACATGGTCAGCACGATGCCTTGGAGTTCCAGAACGCTGTTGAGCGCGCGGCGGATGCGGTCAATGGTCCGCAGGAGGTGGCTGAGCCCTTCCAGCGCATAAAACTCAGCCTGTAGCGGCACGATCACACCATGAGCGGCGACCAAGGCGTTGACGGTCAGCAGCCCCAGGGCGGGGGGACAGTCGATCAAGATGAAATCCCATCGTCCCTGATGCTTGCTCAAGGCCTCGCGCAAGCGACGTTCGCGGCGCGGTTCGTTGACCAGCTCAAGTTCGGCGCCGGACAGCTCCACCGAGGAGGGCAGCACATCCATGTTGGGCACGATTGAGGGCAGGGAAGCCTCGGCAAGGTCCACACCGCCCAGAAGCACGTCATAGACCGTGGTGCGGCCGGCCTCGCGATCAAGGCCCAGGCCGGTGCTGGCATTGGCCTGTGGGTCGAGATCGATCACCAGGACCCGGGCGCCGCAGGCAGCCAGGGCAGTGCCGAGGTTGATCGTGGTGGTCGTCTTACCCACGCCACCCTTCTGATTGGCGACGGCGAGGACCCGGGTGCGGGCCGGGAGTCGCTCGACGTTGGCCGACTCGCTTTGATCGCTCGGTGGGGCCGTCATGAGGCAAGGCTCCCTATTCTCAGGATGACGCTGTCGCTGGCGGCGCGGCTGGGAAAGGTTTCCATGCGCAGCGTGGGATCACGGGGCAGCTGGCTGATTTCGCGCTCCACGGCGCGGCCCTTGAGGAAAAGACAGACTCCCTCGTGCAGCAACAGGGGCCGCGCGTAGTCGAGCAGTCGGTCCAGCGGTGCCAAAGCGCGCGCGGTGACGACGTCGGCGCGCAGGCCCTCGATGTGCTCTACGCGCTGGGGGCGCACCAAGACCTGAGTCCCTGTGGTGCGCGCGACCTCGCGCAAAAAGGCACATTTGCGCCGATCGGATTCCACCAGGTGCATCTCGCCGGCCCCCAGCATCGCCAGCACCATTCCGGGAAAGCCGGCACCGCTGCCAAGATCGAGAATCCGCAGCGGCCGATCCGGCGGGGGCGGTGGCAGGAAGGCGAGGAGCTGAGCCGAGTCGAGGAAATGCCGGCGCCAGAGGTCGATCAGACTTTCGCGACTGACGAGATTGATGGAGCGATTCCATTTCTGCAACAGCCCGGCGTATGTCTCCAAGCGCTGCATCGTTTCACGTGAAACGCCCAATGCGCGGGCGAAATCCTCCGGCTTGAGGGGGGCAGGGGCGACGCTCATCGCCTCAGGCCGCGTCGCTGGATTTGGCTGGGCGCTTGGCCGGCGCTCGCAGATGGCGCAGCAGCACCAGGACCGCAGCGGGCGTCACGCCGGGAATGCGGCCTGCGGCGCCCAGGGTCGCTGGGCGGGCCGTGGTCAGCTTCTCCCGCACCTCGTTCGAGAGGGAGGGGATGGCATGGAAATCGAGGTCAGACGGTATCCGCAAGGCTTCGTCCTTGCGATAGGCGCGAATGTCGGCTTCCTGCCGCGAGATGTAGCCGGCGTAAACTGCTTCGATCTCCATCTGCTCGGCCACGGCCGGCGAGAGCGCGCCAAGTTCCGGCCAGATCGCCGCGAGGCGGGGCAGGGTGATATCCGGATAGCGCAGCAGGTCGAAGGCGGTGCGGCGCTGGCCGTCACGGTTCACCTCGATGCCTGCGCGCTGCAGGGCATCGGGGGTGGCGGAAAGGCCCGTGAGCTGATCCTTCGCCACTTTCAGCGCTTGCTGCTTGGCGCGGAAGGCTTCTTGGCGTGTTTGCCCGACGCAGCCCAGCGCGATGCCATGCTCCGTGAGGCGCTGGTCGGCATTGTCGGCGCGCAGCTGCAGGCGATACTCGGCCCGGCTGGTGAACATACGATAGGGTTCGGTCACGCCACGGGTGATCAGGTCGTCGATCATCACACCGATATAGGCCTCGGCGCGATCGAGCTGAAAAATGGCATCGCTCCCACCCACGGCCTTGGCCGCATTGAGGCCAGCGATCAGACCTTGCGCGCCGGCTTCTTCGTAGCCGGTGGTGCCGTTGATCTGGCCCGCGAGATAAAGGCCGGGCAGGCGGCGGGTTTCCAGGCTTGGTTCCAGTTCCCGCGGGTCCACGTGATCGTATTCAATGGCATAGCCCGGCTGCAGCATGACAACCTGCTCGAGCCCGGGGATCTGGTGCAGCAGGGCTTGCTGCACGTCACGTGGGAGGGAGGTGGAGATGCCGTTTGGGTAAACGGTGTGGTCGTCCAGGCCCTCGGGCTCGAGGAAGATCTGATGGCGTTCGCGCTCGGCAAAGCGCACCACCTTGTCCTCGATGGAGGGGCAATAGCGGGGGCCGACCGACTCGATCTGCCCGGAGTAGAGCGGCGCTTGGTGCAGATTTTCGCGAATCAGGGCGTGCACCGCCGGAGTGGTGGTGGTGATGTGGCAGTCGATCTGGGGCGTTTCGATCCGCTCGGTCAGGGTCGAGAAGGGCTGCGGTGGGTTATCGCCTGGCTGGGGTGTCAGGCTGGTATAGTCGATGCTCCGCCCGTCGAGCCGGGGCGGCGTGCCGGTCTTGAGACGGCCGAGGCGAAAGCCGCAGCGCTCGAGCGTGGCTGACAGCCCCATCGCCGGTGCTTCACCGACCCGGCCGGCGGGGATGCGTTCGGTGCCGATGTGGATGAGGCCGCGCAGGAAGGTGCCGGTGGTCAGCACCACGGCGCCGGCGGCGATGCTTTCACCTGTTGCCGTCATCACACCGCTGCAGTGCCCTTGGCTGTCCAAGGTGAGATCTTCAACGGCCGCGGCCTCGATGGTCAGGTTGGCTTGGTCGCGCAGCAGCGCTTGAACGGCTTCGCGGTAAAGCTTGCGGTCCGCCTGGGCGCGCGGCCCTCGGACGGCTGCGCCCTTACTGCGGTTGAGCAGGCGGAACTGGATGCCGGCCCGGTCGATGGCGCGGCCCATGAGTCCGTCCAGCGCGTCGATCTCGCGCACGAGATGGCCTTTGCCCAGGCCGCCGATGGCCGGGTTGCAGGACATTTCGCCGATCCGGGCAGGATCGTGGGTAAGAAGGAGAGTATTGGCGCCGAGGCGGGCAGCCGCGGCTGCGGCCTCGCAGCCCGCATGGCCCCCGCCGACGACAATGACATCGAATCTGCGCATAACGGCAAGATGCGCAAAAGCCGGGGAGGGGGTCAAGGCCGTTGCAGGCGTTTCACGTGAAACGCCTGCTCAGCGAAGGGACGAGGGGGGTTGTTCAGCCGCGCAAGGCGGTGGCGTGATGGCGCAGGTGGTCTTCGATGAAGCTCGCGATGAAGAAGTAGGAGTGGTCATAGCCCTCCTGCATCCGCAGCTTCAGGGGCTGTCCTGTGTCACGACAGGCCTGCTCGAAGAGTTCCGGGCGGAGTTGTTCGTTCAGGAAGTTGTCCGCCGTCCCTTGGTCGATGAGGATCTCGGCTCTAGACGGCTTCTCCCGCACAAGGGCGCAGGCATCATAGGCCTCCCAGGTCGAGCGGTCGTCCCCCAGATAGCCCGTGAAGGCCTTCTGGCCCCACGGCACCTGCATGGGAGCGACGATGGGAGCAAAGGCCGAGACCGACTGCCACCGCTCCCGGTTCTTGAAGTGCAGGGTCAGCGCGCCATGGCCGCCCATGGAATGACCCATGATGCCTTGACGCGACCAGTCGGCCTGAAAGTATTCCTCCAGGACCGCTGGCAGCTCCCGGGTCAGATAGCTTTCCATGCGGTAGGCCTTGGACCAGGGCGCCTGGGTGGCGTCGAGGTAGAAGCCCGCGCCGCTGCCGAAGTCGTAGCTGTCATCCTCGCCGGCGATGCCCTGGTTGCGCGGCGAGGTATCGGGCGCCACCAGGATCAGGCCGAGCTCGGCGGCCATCCGCTGGGCGCCGGCCTTCACCGTGAAGTTCTCTTCGGTGCAGGTGAGGCCCGAGAGGAAGGTCACCACCGGGCAGGCCTCGCCCGCCAGGGCCTGCGGCGGCCGGTAGAGCGCAAAGCGCATCGGACCGTTGCAGGCCTCGGACTCGTGGCGATAGACGCCCTGAAGCCCGTCGAAGCAGCGGTTCTCGGCGATGGTTTCCAGTGCCATGGGCGGTGACCCTCCTATTCCCCAGACTTAATAGACGACGACGGAGCGGATCGACTTGCCGGCGTGCATCAGATCGAAGGCCTCGTTGATGCGATCCAGCGGCATGGTGTGGGTGATCATGTCGTCGATGTTGAGCTTACCCTCCATGTACCAGTCGACGATCTTCGGCACATCGGTGCGTCCACGGGCGCCGCCGAAGGCCGTGCCGCGCCAGGAGCGGCCGGTCACCAGCTGGAAGGGGCGGGTGGAGATTTCCTGCCCGGCGCCGGCGACACCGATGATGATCGATTCACCCCAGCCCTTGTGGCAGCACTCCAGCGCCTGGCGCATGGTCTGGGTGTTGCCGATGCACTCAAAGGAATAGTCGGCGCCACCCTTGGTAAGTTCCACCAGATGCGGCACGAGATCGCCCGCGACCTCCTTCGGATTTACGAAGTGGGTCATGCCGAACTTGCGGCCAAGTGCCTCGCGCGCGGGGTTGATGTCCACACCGACGATCATGTCAGCGCCCACCATGCGCGCGGCCTGGATGACGTTGAGGCCGATGCCGCCCAGGCCGAAGACCACCACGTTCGAACCCGGCTCGACCTTGGCGGTATTCACCACGGCGCCGACGCCGGTGGTGACACCGCAGCCGATGTAGCAGACCTTGTCGAAGGGCGCGTCCTCGCGGATCTTCGCCAGCGCGATCTCGGGCAGCACCGTGTAGTTGGAGAAGGTGGAGCAGCCCATGTAGTGCAGGATGGGCTTGCCGTTCAGAGAGAAGCGGCTGCTGCCGTCCGGCATCACGCCCTGGCCCTGGGTGGTGCGGATTGCCTGGCAGAGGTTGGTCTTGGGATTGAGGCAGTACTCGCACTCGCGGCATTCCGGCGTGTAGAGCGGAATCACGTGGTCGCCCGGCTTCAGGCTTTTCACCCCCGGGCCCACCTCGGCGACGACACCGGCGCCCTCGTGGCCCAGGATCGCCGGAAACTGGCCTTCGGGGTCATCCCCGGAGAGGGTGAAGGCGTCCGTGTGGCAGATGCCAGTCGCCTTCACTTCGATCAAAACCTCGCCTTCCCTCGGTCCCTCGAGCTGCACCGTCTCGATGGAAAGGGGCTTGCCGGCCTCGAAGGCCACCGCTGCACGCACGTCCATGGGATCTCTCCTCCTTGTCAAAGAGCGTGCTGCATCCTCTCCGCCGCCGCGACGCGGGGCAAGACCCGGATGAGACGATCCGGCATCAAAAGGCGTCAGGATGGTTTGGCGGCGGCTCAGGCCCGTTCGGCACCGTAGTAGAGTGTGACCACGTGCTGCGCCTCGGCGAAGAAGAGCCAGCGCTCCACCAGGGTCGCGGCCAGGGTGAAGGCCAGCGCGAGCAGCACACCGAACGCCCCGAGCGAGCCGGGTAGGACAGCCGTCAACAGCACGCAGAGCAGCGCCAGAGCCAGGCCAAAGGTTATCAGCCGGCGGAGCTTCCCGGCGTGACGGCGGCCGATGCGGTAGCCCATCTCCTGCTGGACGAAGTTTTCGGCCGTGTGTGCGCCCTCCCACTGCCGAACGCGGCCCAGGTGACCGAGACCGGTGGCCTTGCCCATGTCGAGATCAAGGGGCTCCTGGTCGATGGCGCGCCAGTAGAGCGTCTTGAGCAGCAAGGCGAGGACCAATGTGCCACCGGCCAGAATCAAGTGACCGGGCTGCATCTGGCCGCCCAGCACCGCGAAGCCGAGCAACAGTGTGGCGCCGCTGGCGAGCGCGAAAGCCAGGTAGACCGGCACGACCAGCGGCTGGTGCCACTGGCGGATGGTGGCCAGGGAGGCATAGATCATGGCCGTGGCCACGACGGTGATCGCGCAGAGAAAGGCCGTAACTAGGCCGAGCACGCGCAGCAGCCCGCCGTCATGGTCGGTGATGGCGAGCCAGGCGAAGATCAGTGCCGGCGGGTAGGTGGCCAGCGCCAGCACGCCTTCGCGCGACAGCCAGGAACTGCGCCACTGGCTGAGCGCCCGCCAGGCTCGCTCCGGATGGCCAAGGTGAAAGGTGGATGCGAGCAGCCCCCCGGTGATCAGCAGGAAAGCCAGGAGGAAGGCAGCGATAAGCGTGCCAGGGCCGGGCAGGCTCGTGGTCGTACCCGCCGTCAATCCCAAGAGGCCCAGGAGGCCATAGCCCGCGCCACTGAGCGAGGTGAAGAGGATCACCGAATAGGCAGGATGCATGCTCTCTCCTCTGTGAAGGTCCCGCCGCGCCGGATCAGCGGGACAGCACGCGGTCGGCCCAGCGGAAGAAGCGCTCGGTCAGGCCGTCGCCTTCCCCGGCCAGGGAAGCTAGGGAAGGGGGTGCAGCTGCGGCGTCTCTGCGTCGCGGCGGCAGGTATTTGTTGACCGGCTTGTAGCCCAGTTCCGGCAGCAGACCGTAGCCCTCGCGTTCGTCTACCAGACGGGAGACCGCGCTGTCGGGGTCGCCGAGATCGCCGAAGTGGCGCGCCCCGGTGGGGCAGGCCTTGACGCAGGCCGGCACCCGGTCCTCGGGCTGGAGGTTGTCGTTGTAGATGCGGTCGACGCACAGCGTGCACTTCTTCATCACGCCCTGGTCCTGATCGTACTCCCGCGCGCCGTAGGGGCAGGCCCAGGAGCAGAGTTTGCAGCCGATGCAGGTGTCGGGGTCGACCAGCACAATGCCGTCCTCCGCCCGCTTATAGGAAGCGCCGGTGGGGCAGACCGTGACACAGGCGGCATCCTCGCAGTGCAGGCAGGAGCGCGGGAAATAGACGCCCTGAGCTTCGGCGCCTTCGCCAGCTTCGTAGCCATGCACCCGGTTGAGCCACACGCCCAGCGGATCGGCACCATGGGGATCGCGGTCGCTCAAGGGGGCGCTCATGCCCTGGTCGTTCCACTCCTTGCAGGAGACGGCGCAGGCCTGACAGCCGACGCAGGTGTCGAGATCGATGACGAGGCCGAGCTTCTTCTGCCCCGCTGCGCTGGTGTCGGGCAGACTGGTCATGCCGTCCCCCTGTCTGGCTTGTGGTTCGCCCCAGCAGGCCCCTGCCGCAGGCGCGAGCGATCCGCCGAGCCAGGCGGCTGCGGCAGAGTGGCAAACTGCGGCTGGCTTTGCGCGGCCGCGGCTTCCTCGGGGGACGCCCTGCTCAGCCGAACCCGCAGATCGTACCAGGCGGCCTGTCCGGTGATGGGGTCGCTGGCGGCGTAGCGATAGCCGCCTTCGCGCTCCGGCAGCAGCTCGCCGATCAGGTGATTGAGGAGGAAGCCCTTGCGCGCCTCGGGCGCGTCCGGCGCCAAATTCCAAGCGCCCGAGCGCTTGCCGATGGCGTTCCAGGTCCAGACCGTGTCCGGATTGACGCCCTCCATCACCGCGATCTGCACCACGATGCGCCCGTGCGGGCTTTCCAGCGCCACCCAATCGCCATCGGCCAGTTCCTGATCTTCAGCGCGGGCCCGGGCCATGTAGAGGCGATTCCAGCCGTGGATTTGGCGCAGCCAGGCATTCTGCGAGCCCCAGGAGTGATACATCGCCATGGGGCGCTGGGTCACCGCATGCAGGGGATAGGCCGCAGCGTCGCCGATCGCCTCCTCCTCAAGCGGCTGATACCAGAAGGGCAGGGGGTCGAAGTAGCGCGTCAGGCGCGCGCGCTCGCGTTCAGGCGGGAGCAGGGGGCCATGCCCCTGTCCGGCGAGGCGGAAACGCTGCAAAGGCTCGCAGTAGAGGCGCAGGGTGATGGGCTCGGCTTTCGGCAGGAAGCCGTGGCTGACCGCCCAGTCAAGGTAGGCCTGGTTGGCAAAGCGGTAGTAGCGTTCTTCCGGCGCCAGTTCGCTGCGCCAGAAGCAGCCCTGCTCGATATAGCGTTCGAGTTGACGGGGATGCGGCGTGCCCTTGCCCTTGGCTTCACCGTCCTCGCCCCGGAAACCGGCCAGTGGGCCGACGCCGGGCGCGCGCTCGTGATTGACGATGTAGTCGGAATAGCCGCCGGGAAAGCGCGGCGTGCCGTCTTCGCGCGTCATGCCGGGCAGGCCGAGCCGTGCCCCCAGGTCGAGCAGCACGTCCTGGAAGGGGCGAACGTCCCGATCGGGCGCCACGACCGGCTGACGGATCGCGTCGGCGGCGCCTTCGGCGTCGGAAATCGGCCGGTCGAGCAGGGAGATGCAGTCCCAGCGCTCCAGATAGGTGGTGTCCGGCAGGATCAGGTCAGTGTAGGCGACCATCTCCGAGGCATAGGCGTCGGAATAGATGATCCGCGGGATGACGTAGTCGCCGCTGTCGGGATCAGTGGCGGTCAGGTGCGCGATGGTGTCCGGGACATTGACGGCCGAGTTCCAGCTCATGTTGGCCATGTAGAGGAAGAGCAGGTCGATGCCGTAGGGATCGCGCTGCGCCGCATTGGCGATCACCCGCTGCATCAGCCCGTGGGCGGCCAGAGGCGCCTCCCAGGAGAAGGCCTTGTCGATGCGCTGCGGTTGCCCGTCGACGTCCACCAGCAGGTCCTCGGGGCCGGTGACGAAGCCGAGCGGCGGTCCGGGCAGCGGCTTGCCGGGCTCGACCTGCCCCGGCTTGCCCGCCGGCTTGATCCCTGGCGGCGGCGGCTTGGGGTAGGGCGGCTTGTAGAGGAAGCCGCCGGGCACATCGATGCTGCCGATCAGGAGCTGCAGGAGGTGGAGCAGGCGGCAGGTCTGGAAGCCGTTGGAGTGCGCCGAGATGCCGCGCATGGCATGCAGGGCCACCGGCCGCCCGCGCGTCTTCTCGTGCCGCCGGCCCTGGCTGTCGGTCCAGGGAATGTCGAGCTCGATCGCCTCCTCGAAGGCGGCCCGGGCGATCTCGGCGGCCAGGCGGCGAATGGTCTCCGCCGGCACGCTGCAGGCCTCGGCCACGCGTTCGGGGCTGTAGGCCTCGTCTAGAAAGCGCTCGACCAGCAACTGAAAGGAGGGGATGGCCTTGCGGCCATCCGCAAGCGTGCAGGCGCCATGGAGCGCCGCCTCGTCCCCCGCCTCCTTGGCCGGCAGCAGGGCGCCTGTACTGCGGTGGCGCACCAGGGGTTCGCCGGCCTCATTCCGGGCGATCAGGCCGTCCTCGGCGCCGCCGGGATCCTGGATCAGCAGCCAGGCGGCATCGCTGTGGCGCTGCAGGTAGTCGAGATCGACCTTGCCGGCGCGCAGCAGCTCATGAATCAAAGCGCCGACCAGCAGGCCGTCGGTGCCGGGGCGGATGCCCACCCACTCATCGGCGATGGCGGAATAGCCGCTGCGCACCGGATTGATCGAAACCACCTTGGCGCCGCGGGCCTTCAGCTTGCCCAGGCCGATCTTGATGGGATTGGAGCTGTGGTCCTCGGCCACGCCGAAGAGCAGGAAGAGGCGCGTGTGCTCCCAGTCCGGCTCGCCGAACTCCCAGAAGGAGCCGCCAAAGGTGTAGAGGCCGGCGGCCGCCATGTTCACGGAGCAGAAACCGCCATGGGCGGCGAAGTTGGGGGTGCCGAACTGCTGCGCCCACCATCCGGTGAGCGCCTGCGACTGGTCGCGGCCGGTGAAGAAGGCCAGCTTGCGCGGGTCGCTGGCGCGGATCTCCGCCAGCCAGCCGCTGGCCGTGGCCAGGGCCTCGTCCCAGGAAATCGGCTCGAACTGGCCTGCGCCGCGCGGTCCGACCCGGCGCAGGGGCTGAGTCAGCCGCGCCGGCGAAAGATGCTGCTGGATGCCGGCCGAGCCCTTGCCGCAGAGGACGCCCTTGTTGACCGGATGGTCGCGGTTGCCCTCGATGTGCCGCACCTGACCGTCCTTCAGATGCACCTGGATGCCGCAGCGGCAGGCGCACATGTAGCAGGTGGTGGACTTCACCTCGTCCCAGCTTTTCAGCGAGGTCTCGACCCTCGGCTCCGCCATCGGCTTGCCGCCTCTCCCCGTGACTCTTTGTGCGACAGCCTAATGGCAAGATTCGTCGGACAACAGCCCGAAGTGATGGGGATGCAAGACCGGAACGCGTTCAACTGCAGCCAAAGGGAGGCGACAGGGCACTCACCCGCGCCGCTGGAGGCCAGTTCGATGCGGCGTTGATGGCGGAGTAGCTTTCAACGCTGGCCGGCTAGGTTTTAGAGGCCGGTCAGGTCATTCACAAGTTCGCGCAAGGCCATGCCTTCTCGCGCACCCAGCGCGTCGGCCAGGGGATTGGTGCGGCTTATGATGCCGTTGTCCAGGGCGGAGCGGGCGTCACCGATGCGCGCGCTGGCGGCGGCGACCGTGACAGCGGCAATGCCGCGCCCCTGCAGCGCCGGCAGGCGCGAGGCGCCCACTTCATCGGGACCGAGACCGGCGTCGTTGAAGACGGCGAGCTGGGCATCGGCCTTCAGCGCGTTGGCCGGGTCGCCGCCGAAAAGCGCGCCGTGAGAGCCGGTGATCACCACCTGGCCGGCATCCTCTGGTTGCACCAGTGCTGCGGAATCGATCAGCACCAGACGGCAGTGGCGACCCCCGACCACCTGGCGGGCTTCGCGCATGGGCGCGACCTCCAGCGTTACCGCCTCGGCCGCCTCCAACAAGGCGGCGGCCTCGGCACAGTCCTGCCCACTTGCCACGCCACAAGCCCGGGCCTGAGCATTGGCCCGGGAGATGCGCCCGCGGTGCAGCATGTCCGCCGCCTCGCCGATACGCGCGCTGGCGTGATCGACTGCGGCGGCAGCGATGCCCCTTTCCGCCAACCAGGCAAGGCCGGCGACCCCCGCCTCCTCCAGGCCGATGCCGGCATCATTGAAGATGACGGCCCGCAGCCCGGCCCGGGCCGCGAGATAGGCGGCATAGACGCCGCCGTGCGACCCGGTGACCAGGACGGCGCCCACCGCCTCGGGGCCGAGGCGGGTGACGGTATCGGCGAGGAGCGGTGAGGCCATGACGATCAGGCGACCCGGTCGCCCTTGCGCACCTTGGCGGCGCGGTTGTCGACGCCCGGCAGCATCTTGGCCGGGTCGCGGGTGACGACCACGTCGAGAATGGTGGGCCGACCCTTCTCCGCAAGCGCCGTCTTCAGGGCGTCCTGCAGCGCTTCCGGATCCTCCACGCGGATGCCCTTGCAGCCCAGTGCTTCGGCCACCTTGGCGTAGTCGGTTTCCGCCAGGTCGCTCGACTGATAGGCGCCCTCGCCGTACATCAGATGCTGCAGTGCCTTCACATAGCCTGAGGCCGCGTTGTTGACGACGATGATGGTGACCGCGAGGCCCAGGCGACGGGCGGTTTCCAGCTCGCCCAGCACCATGTTGAAGCCGCCGTCGCCGGTCAGCGCCACCACCGGACGCTCGGGTGCTGCCAGCTTGCAGCCCATGGCGCCTGGCAGGCCGTAACCGATGGATGCAAAGCCACGGTCGGGCACGAAGCCGCGGCCGGGCTGCTTGCTGTCATACAGGAGACCGCCCCAGTGGGCTGCGAAGCCGCCATCGGCAACCAGCAGCGCATCGGCGGGCAGAACCTTGTTGAGCTCGCCCAGCAGACGGCCCATGGAAACCGGCGTTTCGGTGCTTTCCAGCTTCTCGCGCACCTTTTCGCGCCAGGCGGCCATCTGCTCCACCACCTGGGTGAGCCAGGGTTCGCGGGCCTCACGGCCACGGCCGCCAATCGCCTGGGCCAGGGCCTCGATTCCGGCCTTGGCATCGCCCCAGAGCGGGACCGTCGGCGCGTAGCAGCGGCCGATCTCCTCGGCCCAGACCTCGAGGTGGATCAGGGTCTTGCCCGGCGGCGGCACGGTGTAGCGCTTGGTGGCGATTTCGCCCAGCTTGCAGCCGACGACCAGGAGGCAGTCGCTTTCTTCGATCAGCTTGTTGGCGATTCGATCATAGCGGCCGAAGAGGCCGGCGCTGACCGGGCTGCTGCAAGCCACTGCACCCTTGCCACTCATGGTGTGGGCGACCGGGATGCCGGCAGCCTCGGCGAAGGCCTGGAGGCTCTCGGCGGCCTGGGAGAGGTGGACACCACCGCCGGCCAGGATCAGCGGGCGCTTGGCTTCGATCAGCAGCGCGGCCGCCTTGGCAAGGTCCTCGGCATCAGGGCGGGCTCGCAGCGCCGGGGCCGACTGCCAGCGGGCGTCGGCGCTCAGCTCCTCGCCCTCGAAGGGGTGGGTATCGTGGCAAACGTCTTCCGGCAGGTCGATGACCACCGGGCCCGGCCGGCCGCTGGTGGCAACCTGGAAGGCGCGGCGCACCAGTTCGGGCAGGCGCTCGATCTGCTCGACCCGGATGAGTTCCTTGCAGGCCGGGCGCAGGATCTCGGTCTGGCGCGATTCCTGGGTCATGTTCTTCCAGGAGTGCGCGCGGTGGCTGTCGCCGATGATCACCACCAGAGGGCTACCGGCATTCAGTGCTTCCACCAGGCCGGTGACCAGGTTGGTGGCACCCGGGCCCAGCGTCGCGTCGCAGACACCCACCCGGCCGCTAACCTTGGCATAGGCGTCGGCCATGAAGACGCCGCAGCGCTCGTCGTTGATCAGCGAGTGGGCCAGGCCGAGTCGCCGGGCGGCATCGTAGAAGGGCAGCAGTTGAAAACCGCCCATGCCGAACATGGGGCCCACGCCGTGAGCCTGCAGCATGCGGGCGAGAACCTCGCCCCCAGTCATCTCGTTATCGCGCGCAGCGACGCCGTCAGTCATGAAAAGTTCACTCCAACTTCAGTATCAGGTGATGCGGTAGCCGAGGACGCGCGGCAGCCAGAGCGCGATCTCGGGGAAGGCAATGATCAGACCCAGGGCCGTGATCATCGACAGCAGGATCCAGCCGACCCAGCGGAAGGTGCTCTCTATGGGCACCGAGGCCACTTTGGCCGTGACCATGAGATTGACCGCAACGGGCGGCGTGAACTGCCCGATGGCGATGTTCATGGCCATGAGAATGCCGAACCAGACAAAGGACCACTCGAAGGCGGTGACGATGGGTATCAGCAGCGGCAGGGTGATCAGATAGATGGACACGCCGTCCAGCACCATGCCGGCCAGCAACAGCAGACCCATGACCAGCAGCAGGATGATCCACTGGCTGTCGCTGACGGTGAGCAGCGCCTCGGCCGCCAAGCGGAAGGCGCCCATGGTGGAGCCGGCCCAGGCGAAAATTCCGGCCAGCGAGACGATCAGCATCAAGACCGCGGAAATCTTCGCGCTTTCCACCAGCACCCGGTAGATGTCCCGCCAGCCCATGGTGCGGTAAAGCACCGTTCCTACCAGCAGGCCGTAGAAGACGGCGACCACGGCGGTTTCCGTCGGCGTGAAGAGGCCGCTGCGCAGGCCACCGAGGATGATGACCGGGGCCATCAGGCCGGGCAGGGCGTCCCAGAGGCTGGGCCAGAAGGGCGGCCGCTCAGCCACTTCCGCTTCGCCGAAGTTGTTGCGTCGGCTGAGCATTACGGTGGGGATGGCAACGGCCAGCCCGACCAGCAGGCCCGGGATGACGCCGGCTGCGAAGAGCGCGCGCAGGTCGGTGCCCGGCACCATCACCGCATAAACGATCAGCGCGATGGAAGGTGGAATGACGATGGCGGTGGAGGCCGAAGCGGCGATGACGCTGGCGGAGAAGGGCTTGGGATAGCCCGCGCGCAGCATGGAGGGAATCATCACCGTGGCGACGGCGGCGGCGTCAGCCGGTCCGGAGCCCGACATGCCGCCCATGATGAGGCAGACCAGGATCGCCACCAGGGCCAGGCCGCCGCGGCGCGGCCCGATGCAGGCCTGGGCGAAGCCGACCAGCCGCCCGGCCACGCCCGAGCGCTCGAAGATCATGCCGGTCAGGATGAACAGCGGGATGGCGATCAGCGGATACTTGGCGATGCCGTTGTAGGTGTTGGTGCCCAAGGTCCCCAGGGCGAAAACATCGAGACCAAGGAGAATGCCGACGGCGCCGCCAACCCCCAGAGCCACCGCAATGGGGGTGCCGATCAGCATCAGGGCCGCAAAGACCAGCAGCAGGGCGAGATTGGCTTCGAACATGGTGTTAGTCCGCTTCCGGCTGATAGCGCTGCGGTCCCGCGCGCAGCCAGGCCCAGGCGCGGCCAAAGAGGCGCAGCAGAATTGCGAGGGTCAGAACCGGAAGCCACACGGTGTAGATCCAGGTGGGATATCCCAGGCCCGGCGAAGTCTCGCCCCAGTACCACTCGTCCCAGGTCACCTGGGCGCTGTAGTAGAGAATGAGGGAGAAGAGGCCGGTGGTGGCCAGCAGCGTGATGACCTCGCAAACCCACTGGATCGGCGCGGTCAGGCGCTTCAGGAAGAAGGATATGCGAATATGCTGGCCGGTCGCGAAGGCGGCAGACGAGCCGACGAAGGTCATGAATACCAGCAGGAAGACCGAAAACTCTTCGGTGAAGGCAAAAGAGACGTTGGTGGCATAGCGTACCACCACATTGCCGAAGGAAATCAGGCAGATCGCGGCCATGGCCGCGGCGCCCAAGCCCTCCTCGATCTTGATCGGGATACGCGTGTGCGCGGCCGGGTCGGCTGGCTGCGGTTCCGTTTCAGGGGGAATCTGGTCGCTCATGAGGCAGCTCGCTTTGGCCACAGAAACAACCCCACCGCCGGCGCCGGCGGTGGGGTTCGCTTTCGTTACTTACCGATTGGCGACGGACTCTTCGGCCATCTCGACGAGGTCGGCGCCGATGCGCTCACGCCACTCCTCGTAGACCGGACGGGTGGCCTCGACGAAGGCCTCACGCTCTTCCTCGGTCAGCTCGACGATGGTCACGCCTTTTTCGCGGATATCATCGATCAGGCTTTGGTCGTCGCCCACCAGGCCCTTGCGGGCCACGTCAATACCGTGTGCGCCGGCGTCAACCGCAGCCTGGCGTACGATCGCCTGATCTTCCTCGTTGAAGGAGTCCCAGACGTCCTGGTTCACGGCGAAGATCAGCGGGTCGGCAACATAGTGCCAGAGGGTGACGTAACTCTGCCCCAGCTCATGCATGTTCAGCACATCATACATGCTCATGGGGTTTTCCTGGCCGTCAACAGCCCCAGTGGTGAGTGCAGGCTGCGCATCGGCCCAGCTCATCTGCGTCGGGTTGGCGCCGAGCGCGGTGAACATGTCGTTGTAGATCGGCGAGCCGACCACACGCATCTTCAGGCCTTCGAGATCCTCAGGCTTGCGAACCTCGTGCTGAGAGTTCGTGAGTTCGCGGAAACCATTCTCGGCCCAACCCAGCGGCACTACGCCGTTTTCCTGGACAAGCTCAAAGATGCGCTCGCCCACCGGACCCCCGGTCAGGGCGTCCAAGGCGTCGTAGTCCGGCATCAGGAAGGGCATGGAGAAGATGTTCATCTCCACGATTTGCGGCGACCAGTTGATGGTGGAGCCGACTGCCATGTCAATGATGCCACGGCGCAGTGCGGTGAACTCGCGAGTCTGATCGCCCTGCACGAGCTGTGCGCCGGGATAGACCTGCATCTTGATGCGGCCCTCGGTGCGCTCTTCCACGAGCTCGGCCCAGGTCTCGGCGGCAATGCCCCAGGGGAAGGGGGCGGGCACCACGGTGGAGATGCGGTACTCGTCCTTGTAATCCTGGGCCATCAGGGGCCCGGCCTGCAGGCCGGCCACAGCGACGACGGCTGCAGCCGCCAGATGTTTAAAACGCAGCATTGTTTTCCTATTCCTCCCTCGAAGTTCGGATGGAGCGCTTTGTTGCGCTCCGTCCGGTTCACGCGGCCGCCGGGGTAATCTGCTCCCGGGCTGCCGCAACGATAGCCTCCGCCGTGACCCGAACCCGGGCCTCCAGCGGTGGCGCATAGGACACCGGCACGCGCGGTGCGCCCAGACGCTTCACGGGTGCCGCCAGGCGCTTGTGTAGCGCCTCGGCTACGCTCGCCGCAATCTCCGCGCCGAATCCGGCGACGGAAACCGCTTCCTGAACCACCAACAGGCGGCCGGTCTTCTCGACTGAGGCCAGAACCCGGTCGCGATCCCAGGGCCAGAGCGTGCGCAGGTCGATTACCTCGGCCTCGATGCCTTCGGCAGACAGCGTCTCGGCCGCCTCCAGGCAGGCCCAGCGCTGCGCCGACCAGGTGACCAGTGTCACGTCGCGGCCCTCGCGCACCGTCTCGGCCACACCGAGCGGCGTCAGATGCTCGTCTTCGGGCACCTCGCCTTCCAGTGTCCAGAGGTTCTTGTGTTCGAGATAGACCACGGGGTCGTCGCAGCGGATGGCGGATTTCAGCAGACCCAGGTTGTCCGCCGGCGTCGCGGGGGCGACCACCACCAGACCGGGGATGTGCACATACCAGGCTTCCAGCGACTGCGAGTGCTGGGCGGCGGAAGAGCGCCACATGCCCATGGGTTGACGCACCACCAAGGGTACCTTGGTCTGGCCGCCAAACATATAACGAGCCTTGGCCGCCTGGTTGACCAGTTCGTCCACGGCACAAAGCGCAAAGTCAGAAAAGCGCATCTCCACCACCGGCCGGGTGCCGCTCATGGCGGCGCCGACAGACGCGCCCATGATGCACGCTTCCGAGATCGGGGCGTCGGAGATACGTGCCGGGCCGAACTCGTCGGCCAGGCTCTTGTACTGGCCGAAGACCCCGCCGCGGCCCAGATCCTCGCCCACGGCCCAGACCGATGGGTCGCGCCGCATTTCTTCGGCCAGGGCACGCCTGCCGGCTTCGAGATAAGTGATTGCGGCCATCAGTATGCCCTCTCCCGCGGGTCGCCCATATCCTGTACGTCTTCGAAGGCCCTGGCCTCTGCAGGCCAAGGGCTATCCTTCGCGCTCTGGCAGATCTCTTCCATGTCCTGGCGCACTTTTGCAGCGATCGCATCCAGTTCATCGCTGCCACTGCCACCGTCCTGCAGCAGGGCGGCAACGCGCGCGATCGGATCGGCATCGCGCCACTGTGCCACCTCTTCCGCGGGGCGATAGGCTGCGGGGTCGACGGCGGTGTGACCGGTCATGCGGTAGGTGCGGCAATGCAGCAGCCGCGGCCCGCCACCGGCGCGGATGGCGGCGATGGCGTCGCGGGTGGCGCTCTCCAGTGCCAGCAGATCGTTGCCGTCCAGGGTTTCCGCCGGAATGTCCAGGGCTTCCGCACGTGCAGCGGCGCCCGGACCTGCGGTCATGCTGCTGGTGCGGGTGGTCGCAGCAAAGCCGTTGTCCTCGCAGACAAAGAGCACCGGCAGCTCGAAGACCTTGGCCCAGTTCAGCCCCTCCAGGAAGGGGCCGCGGTTGATTGCGCCGTCGCCGAACAGGCAGGCGACAATGCGGTCTTCCCCGCGCAGCTTGATGGCATGGGCGGCGCCGGCAGCGATGGGAATGTTGGCTGAAACCACGCCATTGGCGCCCAACATACCGACCTCGAAGTCGGCGATGTGCATGGAGCCGCCCTTGCCGCCGCAGGTGCCGCCCTCGCGCCCGAAGAGCTCGCGCATCATGGCCAGTGCGTCGGCGCCTTTGGCGAGCGTGTGCCCGTGCCCGCGGTGGGTGGACAGCATCAGGTCGTCCCGGCGCAACTGGGCGCAGACTCCGGCCGCCACGGCCTCCTGGCCGATGGAGGGATGGATGGCGCCCAGAACATAGCCTTCCTTCTGGGCCTCGACGGCCAACTCCTCAAAGGCCCTGATCCGCAGCATCAGTTCGTAGAGGCGCAGCAGGTGCGGCCGGTCCAGGTTGCTGTGCCGTTGCGGCGCAGCGGGGGCAGGGGTCATGCCTTATCGCTCCTTTCGGATAGTTCGCGGGATTGCAGCAGGTCGCCCAGGCTCTCGGCTTCCCGTGTCAGGCGCCGGACGAGGTCGACGATGCGCGTCGGGGTCATGCGTTCACGGATGGCGGCTATGGACAGCGCGGCCTCGACCTGACCTTCGGAGCCGAACACGGGAACGGCCACCGCGGCCATGGCGCTGACGATGCGCCCGTCGTTGAGCGCGTGGCCGCTTTTGCGGCTTTGTTCGATCATGGCGCGCAGCGCCGCTGCCTCGAATCCGGAATAGGCAGCGCGGCTTGCCTCATTGCTGGTGAGGACGCGTTCGATCTCAGCATCCGGCTGAAAGGCCAGCAGTGCCAGGCTGCCCGCGCCAACACCCAGCGGGCGACGGTCGCCCACCGTCAGCGTCAGGGTGCGGATGGGGAAGGCGCCGGTGCAGCGGTCAATGCAAAGGGCTTCGTCGCCGTCGCGAATGGACAGGAAGACCGTGTCCTCGGTCTCGGCCGCCAGCCGCAGCAGGGCCGGGCGCGCCAATTCAGTGATCTGGAAGCGGCGCGCCGCACCGCCAAGCGCATAGAGGCCGTAGCCCAGGCGATAGCGCTTGCTTTCGTCGCAACGGTCCGCGAAGCCGACTTCCACCAGTGCGGTGAGCAGGCGATGCACGGTGGCCTTGCCCAAGCCGCTGCAGGTGGCAACGTCGGACAATCGGCAACCAGCCGGCGCGCCCTCGCCCAGGCAGCGCAGAATCGAGGCTGCCCGATCGATGGTCTTGACCGTCGAGGTCTCTTCCGATGCCTGGGTCACCATGGTGTCAGGCGCGCTCCCCCTAGATCGCTGCCGCAGAACGATGCTGCTGCTGCGGTTGTTCCGTCAAGCGGAATGGCTGGCATTAGTAATTGGAACAAAAGACAGGTCAAGACCGCTCGTTGCCGGAACGGCTGCCGCGTGGCATCAACCCTGCGCTGGCCAAGCGCATCGGCGCTGAGCTGGCGCTCCGCTTCAATGGACGAAAGGAAGACTGGTGTGACAGTTCTGCAGGACGCAGACGCCATTGCGAACGATCGGGTCATTGAAGCCGGCGCCCGCCTGGGGGAGAACTTCCGTCCGCGTGCCACGAGGTTTCTCTTTCTGCGCCATGGGCGCACCAGCGCCAATCACCGGGGCATCATCCAGGGGCACAAGAACGTGCCGCTTGACGAGGTGGGGCGAGCCCAGGCCCGGGCTGCCGCCGGAGAACTGTGTGCCTCGGCCCTTCGCCCGAAGCGTATCATCGCCAGCGATCTGTCCCGCGCCGCGGAGACCGCCCGGATTGTTGCCGCGGCCCTGGATCAGCGGGTGGGGGCCTATGATCGCGGTCTGCGCGAACGCAGCTTCGGCCCCATCGAAGGCACCAGCGGGCGGGGCCTGCTGTGGAGTGGCGACCCGGAAGGGGCGGAGCCGATTGCGGCTTTCGTTGCACGCTGCGCAAAGGCCTTGCAGCGCCATCTTGCGGAGGAAACGGTGCTGATCGTTGCCCATGGCGGGGTGCTGCGCGCGACGGCGGCGCTGTTGCGACTTCCCCTGACGGAGGTTGACCGCGCCAACGCCGTGCCGCTGCTCTTCCGGAACGAGGGCGGCTCCTGGAGCCTGGAACGCCTGCGCGCCTGAGCCGTCGGGGCAGAGCCCGTGCAGAGCGCTGCTGCAGTTCCCGAGGGATGGCGTTAGGCTTCGCCGGAGAACAGGAAGAGGGGGCGAGGCTGTGAAACAGGGATACTCGAAGCCGAAGGCGCTGCTGTTCGACGTGTTCGGCACCCTGGTGGATTGGCGCGGCAGCCTTATCCGGCAGCTCAGAGCCTTTGGCGAAGCTCGTGGGCTGGATCAGGTCGACTGGCCTGGGTTGGCGGATGCCTGGCGCGGCCGTTATGCCCCCTCCATGGACGAGGTGCGCAGCGGTCGGCGCGCCTGGACCGTGCTGGATGATCTGCACCGGGAGTCTCTGCTTGCCCTGCTGCCGAAGTTTGGACTCGAGCAGCGTCTCGAGGAGGAGGAGATCGAGGGGCTGGTGCGCGGCTGGCATCGCCTGGACCCCTGGCCAGATGTGTCCGGCGGTCTGGCCCGTCTGCATGAGCGCTTTCTGCTGGCGCCGCTGTCGAACGGAAATGTGGCACTTATGGCCAATCTGAAACGCCACGCCAAGCTGCCCTGGGACTGCATCCTGGGCGCGGAACTGGCGCGTCACTACAAGCCGGATCCTGAGGTCTATCTCACAGCCATGGCGCTGCTGCGGCTGGCACCGCAGGAGGTCATGATGGTGGCTGCCCACAACGACGATCTCGCTCAGGCGCAAGCGCTGGGGATGCAAACAGCCTTTGTTCCGCGGCCCACAGAACATGGCCCGAACCAGACCACGGACCTTGCTGCCGATGGCGCATGGGATTTCGTCGTGGCCTCCACGGAGGAGTTGGCGGACAGGCTTTGCGATAATGGCGAGGTGGACTTGCTCCGAGGGTGAGCAGTTTCAGCGGGCGAACAGAAGGAACAGGCATGACGCACTATCGCATCGCCGTGATCCCCGGCGACGGTATCGGCAAGGAGGTGATTCCGGCGGGAATCGAGGTTTTGCAGGCGGTGGCGGCGCGCGAGGGTGGTTTCACCTTCGAAAGCGAAACCTTCGACTGGGGCTCCGATCTCTACCGCGCCACGGGGCGGATGATGCCCGAAGACGGCCTGGAGACGCTGCGCCCCTTCGACGCCATCTATTTCGGTGCCGTGGGCGACACTGATATCCCCGACCACGTGACGCTCTGGGGCCTGCGCCTCAACATCTGCCAGTCCTTCGACCAGTACGCCAACGTCCGCCCCGCCCGCCTGCTGCCCGGCATCGAGGGGCCCTTGCGTCGGGGTCACCTCGACTGCGTCATCGTGCGCGAGAACAGCGAGGGCGAATATGCCGGGCAGGGCGGGCGCAGCCATCGCGGCCTGCCGGAGGAGGTGGCGACCGAAGTCTCCATCTTCACCCGCCGCGGCGTGGAGCGGATCATGCGCTACGCCTTCGACCTGGCGATGACCCGGTGCAAGCACCTGACCGTCGTGACCAAATCAAACGCGCAGCGTCACGGCATGGTGCTTTGGGATGAGATCGCCCGCGAGGTGGGACGGGACTACCCGGGAGTCGAGGTTCGCTTCGAGTTGGTGGACGCCATGACCACCACTTTCGTGCTCAAGCCCGAGAGCATCGACGTGGTGGTGGCGACCAACCTGCACGCCGATATCCTCAGCGATCTCGCCTCGGCACTCTCCGGCAGCCTCGGCATCGGCCCCACTGCCAATCTCGACCCGGAGCGGCGCTTCCCCTCCATGTTCGAACCGATCCACGGCTCGGCCTTCGACATCATGGGCAAGGGCATCGCCAACCCCCTGGGCAGCTTCTGGACCGGCGCGCTCCTGCTGGAGCACCTGGGCGAAGCGGGGGCCGCCGCGCGGCTGATGCGCGCCATCGAGCGGGTGACGGCCGCCGGCGGCCCCTTCACCCCCGACCTGGGCGGCAAGGCCACCACCGGCGACGTCACCCAAGCGGTCATTTCTGCGCTGCAGGCGGATAACGAGTGAATCTGTAGAAGACCATTGAAGGGGGAGGGACAACATGACCCAACCGGCACTGGCGTCGCGACCCTGGCTGCCTGAGGCCTGTGAGGCGCTGGCCCGGGAGTGGGCAGGGCGCACCGCGGCAGCCGATGTGGAAGCCTGTGCCGGCGAAATCGAGCGACTGGCCGATGAGAACCGGCGCATCCATGAGCAGGACTGCGTCAATCTCAACCCCGCCACCAACGTGATGAACCCCAGGGCCGAGGCGCTGTTGGGCGCCGGTCTCGGCAGTCGTCCGTCCCTGGGCTATCCCGGCGACAAGTACGAGATGGGCCTGGAGGCGATCGAGCGCATCGAGTTGATCGCGGCCGAACTGGCCGCCGAGGTCTTCGGCGCCCGCTATGTGGAGTTGCGCGTGGGTTCGGGCGCGCTGGCCAATCTCTACGTCTTCATGGCCACCTGCCAGCCGGGCGATTCCGTCATCGTGCCCGACGCGGCCATCGGCGGGCATGTGACGCACCATCGTGCGGGGGCCGCCGGTCTCTATGGCCTGGATATCCATTCGGCCCGTGTGGATGCCGAGGCCTACAGCGTCGACCTGGAAGCGTTGCGCCGGCAGGTGCTCGAATTGCGGCCGAAGCTCATCACCATCGGCGGCAGTCTCAATTTGCTGCCGCATCCCGTGGCAGAGATTCGCGCGCTGGCGGACGAGGTCGGCGCCTGGCTGCTCTATGACGCGGCGCATATGTCCGGGCTCATTGCCGGGCACGCCTGGCAGCAGCCCCTGGAGGAGGGGGCGCATGCCATGACCATGAGCACCTACAAGAGCCTGGGCGGGCCGCCGGGCGGACTGATCGTGACCAACGAGCCAGAATTGGCGCAGCGGCTGGAGGCTATCGCCTTCCCCGGGCTGACCGCGAACTTCGATGCGGGCAAAACCGCGGCCCTGGCCATGACCCTGCTCGACTGGAAAGCCAAGGGTGAGGCCTATGCCGCCGCCATGGTGAAGACGGCTGCGGCGCTGGCGGAGAATCTGGCGAGCGCGAACTTGCCCCTGTTCCGCACGCAAGGGGGATTCACCCGCTCCCAGCAGTTCGCGTTGAACGCTGCCACCTGGGGCGGCGGGCAGGCGGCGGCGAAACGGCTGCGCGAGGCCAACATTCTCACCTGCGGCATCGGGCTGCCGCTGCCGGCGGTCGAGGGCGACATGAACGGGCTGCGGTTCGGCACGCCCGAGATCGTGCGCTGGGGCATGGGCGTGGAGCACATGCCCGAACTGGCCGGTTTCATCGCCCGCGCGCTCGACCCCGAAAGCGACCCGACCAGGGTGACGCCGGAGGTCTCCGCCTGGCGCCAGGGCTTCCGGGATCTGCACTTCCTGCGCTGACCGTCGGATCCGAGCAGGGTCGGGCTCGGGTTAGCTCCAGGGGAAGGGGCTGTTCGAGGTCGGGTGCAGGTCGCCCTGCTCGAAGCGTGCGAAGCGGAAGGGCGCCAGCAGATCCTGCCGCGCGCCCAGGATTTCATCCGCCACCAGCCAGCCGACGCCGAGCATCTTGTAGCCGTGATTGCTGTCGGCGATCAGCCAGACATTTTCCCGGAAGCGGTCGAAGACTGGAAAGGAATCCGGGGTGAAGCAGCCGATACCGCCGGAGGGGTCGCGGGCGTATTTCGGGAGCGTGCCCTGGAAGCGCTTGTGGCAGTGTGCCAGCGCCGAGACCCACATGTGGGCGAAGTCCGGGCCTGACACGAAGTCGGGGCTTTCCGGGCCGTAAGGATCCACCGCCACCGCCTCGGCCGGCGCATCGATGGGGTAGGGCGCCGCCCCGCCCTGGACCCCGCCGAAGTGCCAGTCGGGCTTGTAGTATATGCCCCAGGCCTCCTCGGTGATCAGGGAGCCGTCGACGTCCGAGTAAAGCGGCGCATCGCTGTCCACGTGGATCACCGGCGGCATGGCGCCATCATTGGTCAGCAGCAGGCCCGGTTCGACCTGCAGCACGCCCTCTTCCAGCTGCCAATAGCGCCACATATCGACCTCTCGGGGCGCGGCGCCCGGCTTGTGCCGCATGGCGATCCGACTTGGCTGGTCCAGCATGTCCCAGAAGTCGCGCACCCAAGGGCCGGCGCCGATCACAAGCTGCTCGCAGCGCAGGGTTCCGCGCTGGGTCTCGACCGCCCGGATTGCTGCCGAGCCGGGGTCGCTCACCAGGCCGAGCACCTCGGTGCCGGTGATGATGCGCACCCCCAGGGCTTCGGCCTTCGCGGCCAGGCCATAGATCGCCTTGGTGTTGTTGGCGTAGCCGCCGCGCTTTTCGTGAAGCACCGAGGTGATGTTCTGTGCCTGCCAGTCGTCGAAGAAACCGCGCATGTAGCGCGTGCTGTCTTCCGCGCCTTCGATGAAAACGCTCTCGTAGCCGATCGCCTGTTGCTGGGCGAAGATCTCGCCTATGTCAGCGCGCATGGCCTCATGAGAGATCTGCATGTAGCCCACGGGATGGTAGCTGAAGGCTTCGGGATCGCTTTCCCACACGCTCACCGAATGGGCCATGAGCCGGCGCATCGCCGGCTGGAAGTAGTTGTTGCGCACGACGCCACAGGCAATACCGGACGCACCGCTGGCAATACCGGACTTGTCCAGCACGACGATGCGCCCCTCCACGGCTTCGCCCCGCTCGCGCAGTCCTTCGGCCAGGCGCCAAGCGGTGGAGAGGCCGTGAATGCCGGCGCCGATGATGACGAACTCTGCCTGTTCGGGAAAGGCCATGGCTGATGTTGCTCCGCGCGTTCTAACCGGGCCGAGGCTTTCGGCCCGCCGTCTCGATACTTCTGGTGCCAGGGTTCAGGTGGCCGCCCTCAGTGCGCCCGGCGGCGCCGCAAACTGCCGGGCGACCCACTGATGGAAGTGCTGGGTGGGCCCGTCCATCACCGGCGAGAAGCGTCCGCCGTCGAAGTGTGGCCCGTGGCGACCTTTCTGCATGCCCTCGACCACGAAGATGTCTTCTTCAAAGACGCGACGCCAGCGGCGCGCATTTTCTGCGCGCAGTGCGTCCAGTTCCGGGGTCGTGGCGGGATCCTGGGCGTAGTAGAGCACGATCTGCTCGCTCGTCCGCTCGCAAGAACGCGGTTCGAGCAGCACGGCAAAGGCATGGTCGCGCTGCACGCCCAGCAGGACGTTGGGGTAGAGCGCGATGTATTCGGCCGCCTCGTTCCAGCGCTCGCCCAGTTCGGCGAAGTCCGGCAGCACGGCACCGTCCTCGTCCTGCAGCTGGCGGTAGACCAGCGACCCCTGGCCGGCGAAGCCGCCCTCACCCTCGATGTTGTAGTGGTCCTCCAGCCGGGAGTAGCTGTTGAGCTCAGGGTGGACCCAGGGGAGATGGTAGCTTTCGCAGTAGTTCTCGACCGCCAGTTTCCAGTTGCACTGCACCTCGAGTTCGAAGGAGGAGCCGGGGCCGCCGAAGTGCAGCGGCTGCTCGAACTCTTGCCAGCGCTGCAGCAGCGGCGCGTGGGCTTCCTCGAAGGCGGGTGCGGTGCCGTTTAGATTGACGAAGACGATATCGCGCCAGACGTGGCTGCGGATGGGGATCAAGCCCAGATCGCTCGGGTTGAGCGCCGGGTGGCCGTTCTGCCCGGGGCCGCCCACGTTCGGGGTGGAGCGCAGGCTGCCGTCCATGCCGTAGCACCAGCTGTGATAGGGGCAGCGGATGGCGCCGCGGATCCGGGTGGGCTCGGTGACCAGGAGCATGCCCCGGTGGCGACAGGTGTTCTGGAACACCCGGATCTCGCCGTCCCGATCGCGCAGGAGGAGCAATGGCACGCCGAGGAAATCAACCGGCCGAGCGTCGCCAGGCTGCGGAACGTCCTTCCCGAAGGCGAGGCCTGCCCACTGGGCGAAGAAGAGGCCATGGCGTTCCTCGGCGAACAGCCCGTTGTCGATGTAGTGCTCGTTGGGCAGGCCGCGACCCGTGGCAAGACCGTGGAGCGGGACGGCCGTCAGGGCATGTTGGGTGAGGGCATGTGCGTCCATCGGTCTTCTCCCTCGACGCAAGATGATGTCGTGAGCCTGCTGTGCTTACGATTGCGGCTCAACGGCAGAAAAATTATCGGACAGGTAAGTCGAGCTCATCTGAGCGCTGCACCGCTGCACACGGATTGCTGCGCTGCACTCTTCACCAGATGAACTGAGTTGACCCCAAGGTGAGATTTATCCGGCTTGAAGGCCACCCGCCCCTTGGTCGATGAGGGGAACGGTCGCACAAGGCATCAGGAGGGAGTCATGCCGGCACAGCCAGCGCGATTGCGCGCAAGAACGCCCCTCACCGCCGAAATCACGTCATTTCGCTTCGAGATGCTCGCCCAACCGCTGAGCGGCCTGGCCGCGGGGGCTCATATCGACCTCGCCCTGCCGGAGGGCTTGGTGCGGCAATACTCGGTTTGGGACTGGGACCCCGCAGGGCGCTGGTTCAACATTGCAGTCAAGCGCGAAGCCGAGGGGCGCGGCGGCTCCCGGGCCGTGCATGCGCTTGCGCCGGGAGCCCTGGTCGAGATCGGCGAGCCTCGAAATCATTTCAGCCTTGGCGAGATCGATCGCCACATCACGCTGCTGGCCGCGGGCATCGGCGCCACGCCGATCCTGCCCATGGCCCGTTCGTTGCTGATGGCCCGGGCCGAATTCCAGGTTCACTACCTGGCGCGCCGGCAGGAGGAGGCCGCTTTCGATCCCGCCTTCTGCGGGCTGGGTTTGGATGAGCGCTATCACCTGCATTGCAGTGCGGAACAGGGGCGCATCGATATCGCTGCCTTGCTGCAGCGGCTGCCGGCGGGCAGCGACGTCTATGTCTGTGGGCCGGAGGGCCTGCTGCAGGCGGTCTTCGAGGCCGGGCGGGTTCTGCGCGGCGGCGCCATCCATTTCGAGCGTTTTGCGGCAGCGGCCGACTTTGCTGCCGACGACACGTTGACCTTCGAAGTCGAGCTGGCGCGCAGCGGCGGGGTCCTGCAGGTGGGGCGCGATGAAAGCTTGCTGGACGCCTTGCGTCGAAGCGGCTTGGACGTGGAGTCCGCCTGCTGCGAAGGGCTCTGCGGCGCCTGCATCGTCGATGTGCTGGAGGGCGAGGTGGAGCACCGCGACGGCGTGCTCTCTCCCGATGATCAGGCGGCAAACGCCTTTATGTGCTCCTGCGTCTCCCGGGCGCGCTCGCCGCGCCTGGTGCTGGATCTGTGATCATCCCTCGCCGGGGCCGTCCCCCGCGTCGTCCCCCAGCGTGGCGATGATCCAGTCCCGAAGCGTGCGGCCTGCATCGGAGAGGCTCTCATCCGGCCGGGTGACGAGGTAGAACCATTGGGGTGCCGGCACACTGTGGTCGCTGACCACCACCAGCTCTCCTCGCCGGATCATCGGGTCCACCAACCGGCGCCAACCGAGCACCAGGCCGAGGCCATCCGACGCGGCGTAGAGCCCGATCATGTAGTTGTTGACCCGCAGTGCGCGCTGCTGCGGCAGGCGGCAGTTCAGCGCCTCAAACCAGTCAGTCCAACGCGTCCAACTCTGATCATGGGACTCAAGGTAGATCAGGCGCTGGGCGGCGAGCTCCTCCAGGCTGGGCGACTGTAGGCTTCGCGCCATCTCCGGGCTCGCCAGAGGCACCAGGGTGTCCTGGTAGAGCGGATGCTGGTCCCAGAGCGGATTGGCCTCGGGGCCGTAGCGGATGAACATGTCGAGCTCGCCCGCGTCGCCGAAGCTCGTGTCCGAGACCAGCTGGTCGACGGTGACCCCCGGATGCTCGCGCCAGAAATCAGCCAGGATCTTCGTGGTCCAAAGGCTGGCCACGGCCGAGGTGGTTCCGATCGTCACCCGCGCATCCTCGCTGCGCTGGCGGATCTCCCGCAGGGTGTGGGAGAGGCGCACGAAACTCTCCGCCAGCGTGGCAAAGAGCCGGCTGCCCTCCTCGGTCAAGTCCACGCCGCGATGCCGGCGCAAAAACAAGGGCGCGCCGAGGTGGTCTTCCAGGGTCTTGATCTGATGACTGACCGCCGCTGGGGTGACGTTGAGCTCGGCCGCGGCGTTCTTGAAGCTGAGATGGCGCGCCGCCGCTTCGAAGACGCTGAGTGTGGTCAGGGGCGGAAGATTGTAGATCCTGCGGGACATGCTTGGCCCTCCTGCCCCTTCTGGTCGCTATCGCTTACCCCGCGCCGCCTCGCGCAGCACGATGATGATGCCACTGATCATGATCACCAGCGCGCCGACGATGGTCCAGGACTGCGGGATGTCGCCCCAGATCAGCCAGCCGAGGCCCGTGGCCCAGATGAGCGCTGTGTAGTCGAAGGGCGCCACCACGGCCGCCGGTGCGCTGCGGAAGGCCTGGCCGATCAGCGTGATCCCGAGGTTGCCGCAAACGGCGATCGCCAGGAAGAACCAGAGATCCGGCGTGTGCACCGGTTCCCAGACCTGGAGCGCAAAGGGCGCCGAGTAGATCATCGGGAAGAGCACCACGTAGAGCATCATGGTCCACATGCTCTCGCCGGATCCGAGCCAACGCGCGCTCATCATGAAGATGGCGTAAAGGAAGGCAGCGGCCACGGGCAGGAGCGAGGCGGCCTGGAAAGCCTCGCCGCCGGGTTGGACGATGATGAGCACGCCGATGAAGCCCAGCAGCACCGCGCTCCAGCGCCGCCAGCCCACCGCCTCGCCGAGCAGCGGTACCGAGAGCGCGGTGATGAAGATCGGCGCCGCGAAGATCAGCGCTGTGGCTTCGGCCAGCGGCAGGAAGCTGAGACTGGTGAAGTAGAGGTAGGCCCCGGCCATCATCAGGGTGCCGCGCAGGGCATGCAGCCTCAGGTGCCGGGTGCGCAGCACCCGCCGGCCACGCAAGGCCACGGCCACGGCCACGATCATCGGTATGCCGATCAGATTGCGTAGGAAGATGATCTGGACCGGATCGTAGCGCTCGGTGAGCAGCTTCGCGATCGCATCGTTCAGCACCAGGAAGGCCACGCCGGCGCAGATCGTGAGAATCCCGCGCGAAATGTCCTTTGGCCCGAACTGCGATTGCTGACTCATGCCGCACTTCACCCATGATAGTTTCCCCCTGCCTCTAACAGATGGGCGGCTTGGTGGCGAGCCATGCGAGCGCAGGGCGGGTTTGCGGGCATGTCGCGCCGCTGCGCGCCAGCGTAGCGTTTGACAGGACGTCCCGTTATCCAGTACGCTTTTGACGTGATCAGGAGTTTCGCTGATAAGCGCACAGCTGCGATCTTCGCCGGCTATGCCGTTCGCGGTTTTCCGCAGCAGATTCAGCAACGAGTACGCGCCAAGCTGCTTGCGATCGATGCCGCCAAGGTACTGGATGACCTGCGCTTGCCACCGGGTAATCGGCTGGAAGCGTTGCGCGGCGACCGGCACGGCCAGTTCAGCATCCGGGTCAATGATCAGTGGCGGGTCTGTTTTGCTTGGCGCGAGAACGCCGCCTGGGACGTTGAGATCGTTGACTACCACTGAGGGTGAGGGCAATGAGCATTAAGCGTGAGGATTTGGACAAGGGCGTTGTGGATCTCTCCGACATTACGACGGGGGATCGCCTGCTGCCGGTTCATCCCGGAGAGATTCTCCGCGATGACTTTCTGGGCCCGATGCGGATCACAGCCTATGAGCTGGCAAATGCGATCAAGGTGCCGCGCTCGCGCGCCAGCGATATCGTGCGCGGACGCCGGGCGATTACGACTGACACGGCCTTGCGTCTCGCGCGCTACTTCGGCACCACACCGGAGTTCTGGCTGACTTTGCAGGCGCGCTATGAACTGGATGTCGCAGAGCGCGACCTGCGCAAAAGGATCGAGGAAGAGGTTTCGCCGCGCACGGCGGCTTGAGCGGCAGAGGCGCCTGCCGGCAACCAACCAGCTTTGAAAGGACCTGCCTGTGGCCGAAGCCGCGCCGCGTGCCTGGCAACGCATGCTTTCGGGGCGTCGCCTCGATCTGCTCGACCCCTCGCCCCTGGATGTGGAGATCGAGGACATCGCCCATGGCCTGTCGCGGGTGGCGCGCTGGAACGGGCAGACCGAGGGCGACTGGGCCTTTTCCGTGGCGCAGCACTGCCTGCTGGTGGAGGAATTGGCGGAGCGGCTTGCGCCCGGGTTGCCGGTGCCTTGGCGCCTGGCAGCGCTGCTGCACGATGCGCCGGAGTATGTGGTGGGGGACTTGATCTCGCCCTTCAAGGCGGCTGTCGGGCTGGATTACAAGGCGCTGGAACAACGGCTTTTCTCCGCGATCCTCCTGCGCTTTTCCCTGCCGGCCCGCTTGCCGGCGACGGTCGTGCGCCTGATCAAGCGCTGCGATCACGCAGCGGCCTATCTGGAAGCGACGCAACTTGCAGGGTTCGGCGAACAGGAGGCCCGGCGTCTCTTCAAGCGCCCGCGCGGTCTCAGCCTGGATCGCACGCAGTTTCCCCTGCAGCCCCTGCCGCCCGGCGAGGCGAAAGCTGCCTATCTGGCTCGTTTCGAGACCCTTAATCAGAATCCCGCGTAACTCTGCTCGCCTGTCGCCCGCGTCGCCCCCGTCTCGCAGGTCGGCGGCCATAGGAAAGTGCTTCGCCTTGGGCAGCCTGGCGCAGCAGTTCGGCCAAGCGGCCGCAGGCATCGATGGGGCGGCCGCAGGCATCGCCGGGGGTTTCACCGTCAGTGGGAGCGTAGCGCTGCAGCAGGCGTGCGGCCGCTGCCGCGCTATCGCATCCGATCGGAAGGCGCAGACTCCAGGCCAGAAAGAGGTCTTCTGCCGGGCCAGGGAAGTCCGCGCCCATGGCGAAGGCTTCGCCGA
This sequence comes from Aquibaculum arenosum, assembly GCF_029222965.1. GTDB lineage: Bacteria > Pseudomonadota > Alphaproteobacteria > Kiloniellales > DSM-21159 > Aquibaculum > Aquibaculum arenosum. Next base: position 305,653 of record NZ_JARHUD010000003.1, read on the forward strand.
TCAGGCCGCCCGGATCGTCCGGGTGATGCAGGGGAGAGGCGTAGTGCAGGCTCATGACGTCACGCAAGCGGTCGCAGCAGGTTGACGCGCATGGGCTGGCTAAAGCGGTAGCCCGTCTCGTCGCGTTCGCCCAGAGCCTCAAAGGCTGCGCGCATACTTTCCTCCCGTTCCTGAAACAGCCGCTGCCGACCGGGATCGACGGCTTCCATCTTCTCGCGAAAGTCGGCGAAGCCGCTGTAGCGCACCGGCGCGTCGTAGCCTAGCTCGCAGACTTCTTCGAAGCTTGCTCCCACAGCGTCGCGAAGCCGTGCATAGGCGACTCGCCGCACCTCGGTCTCGTCGTCGATCGGTTGAGCCAGGGTGAATTGCGGCCCTTCGGCCAGCGGTTCGGCCACATAGAGCAGGCCGTCCGGCCGCAGCACGCGACGCGCCTCCAGAAGGGCCTGCGCCATGGCATCGAGAGGCAGGTGATGCAGGGAATTGAAGTAGATTACCAGATCGAAGCGCGCGGTCGGAAAGGCCAGGGCCTCGCCACGGCCGGCCATGAACTGCAAGCCTGGCTGCGGCGCGCCGGCCAGGGCGCGTTCGAGTTGGGGCAATGCCGCTTCCAGGCCGATGCCTTCGCGCAGCCCGCGGCGCAAGAGTGCGCGCAAGAGGCTGCCGTCGCCGCAGCCAACGTCCAGGGCGCTCTTGCCACCGGGATCGAGCAGTGAGGTCAGCACCTCGAGATGTTTGCGTTGGCGCAGCGCTGCCATGGGTTACACTCCGGCTATCACCACAAGGGTTCCATTGCCGGCCCGCGCGCGCAAGGCGAACGCGCCGGCGCCGGACTGAAGCGGCGGAGGCGTGCGTGCAGGAAATCACGGACTGGATCGGGCGGAGTGAGACGCGCAACGAGCGCCTGGAGGTGGCGCGTGCCGAGGCCCTGCGCGTCACGCTGGAAAGCCGCGACCCGCCCTGCGCGCCGGGCCAGGCGCTGCCGGAGCTCTGGCACTGGGCTTACTTTTGGGACTATGCCGCGCTGTCGCGCCTGGGAGTTGACGGGCACGCCGAGAAGGGCGGCTTCCTGCCCCCGGTGGACCTGCCGCGGCGGATGTGGGCCGGCAGCCGCCTGACTTGGCGGGCGCCGCTGCGCCTCGACAGCGTGGTGCAGCGCCACTCGACGATTGCTGCCATCGAAGAGAAACAGGGCCGTACCGGGCCGCTGGTGTTCGTCACCCTGCGCCATGTGCTGGAGGGACCGGAAGGACCGGCTTTGGAGGAAGAACACGATATCGTCTATCGCGAGGCTCCGGCAGCGGTCCAAGCAGAGGGCCAAGTGCCGGCGCGTGGGCCGGGCGAACCGGCGCCCGAGGGGGCCTGGCACCGCAGCTTGCAGCCGGATCCCGTGCTGCTGTTCCGCTATTCGGCGCTGACCTTCAACGGTCATCGCATCCACTACGACCAGCCCTATGTGACCGGCACCGAGGGCTATCCCGGCCTGATCGTGCACGGGCCCCTGCTGGCGACCTTAATGGTGGATCTGGCACGGCGCGAAGCGCCACAGCGCCGTTTGGCGACTTTTGGCTTTCGCGCGCTGCGCCCCGTTTTCTGCGGTGAGGCCATATCAGTGGGCGGTCAGCCTAATGACGAGGGAGCTGACCTTTGGGTGGCGGGCCCTGATGGCGGGCTCTGTATGCGCGGAAGGGTCACCTTCGCCGCTTGAGTGGCGGCGAAGGCTGCAACCCTTGCAGTTTAGCGGGATTCACCGCTCACCGGATCGACGTCGACACGCACCTCGCGATCTTCATCGGTTCGGTATTCGATTTCCCACACGCCGTCATCCCACTCGATGTCCTTGAAGTGGCTGAAGCCGGATTCCTGTTCCAGGGTCTCGAGAATCTGCGACAGCGGCATGGCGTCAGACGGCGGGGGCGGATCGGCCAGGGCGGGAGCGGCAGAGCCAACGGCCAGGGCGAAAGCGGCGGTGGCGATTGGGAGCTTGCGCATAATGTCGTCTCCTCAACTGTTGAATGGGTGGATTTACGTGGGACGCGCTCGGCGATCTGCAAGAATGCGCCCCCGTGGGTCTCGCAGAGGACGCAAAAAAGTCCAGCTTTCGTACTCCATGGCGCCCGCGCGCTGTTCCCTGTGGCTTAGCTTGGCGCCTGGAAGGAGCTTGGGGCATAGTGGCGAGGTTATGCTCATGGCATCCCAGCTCTCGCGCGGTCTTCTCGTCCTTGCGCTGCTCTTGGCCGGCACTGCCGCGTTCGCCCAGGCGCCTGAGCGTGAGGCCGAGCGCGAGGCCATGGTGGCGGCGGTCCAGTTCCAGGCGCGCATCGCCGCCCCGGAAACCGGCGAGGAGCGCTTGGACACCGCCGTGTTGCAGGCCATGCGCCGGGTGCCCCGCCATGCCTTCCTGCCCGATGCCCTGCAGCCGGCGGCCTATATGGACACGCCCTTGCCGGTGCTGCCGGGCGCCACGGTGTCCCAGCCCTACATCGTGGCCCTGATGCTGCATCTGGCGGGCCTGGAATCGGAGCAGGACGCTTTGGTGGTCGGCGTTGGTGCGGGCTACCTCACGGCCTTGCTGGCGGAGATGAACCTGTCAGTGCGCGCAATGGAGTACGAGCCGGAAATCGCCGCCTATGCCCAGGCGGTGTTCGACGAGTTGGACTACGGCGCCATCGAGCTAAGGGAAGGGGATGGCTATTACGGCTGGCCGGAGCGCCAGCGGCGCTTCGAGGCCATTATTGTGCGGCTGGCGATTCCGGACATTCCGCCGATGCTGACCGCGCAGCTGGCCCCTGGCGGGCGCCTGGTGGCGCCGGTGGGCCAGCCGGACGGCCAGCAGTGGCTGACGGTGGTGGAGCGCGACGGTGAGGGCCGCCTGCACAGCAGGCGAGTTCTCGAAGTGCGCTTCACCCCGCTGCCGGGAGGCATCCGGCTGTAGGCTTGAATTGCCGAGGGCCGTTTTCGCGCGATCCCCTCAACCCTGATCGAAGATCAGCCGGTCGAGGCCGCGGATCAGGCCGGTGACGCCGGAGACCTTGCGGGCTGCCAGCAGGGTGCCGTCGGCATAGACCGAGGCGTCGGTGCCGGCGTCGTGCTTCAAGACCAGCCGTGCGCCGGGAACGGTGAAGAGGGCATCCACCGAGGCGGTGTAGCTGGGCAGGCGCACGGCGTGCACCTGAACGCCGTTTACTGATCCGCCACGGGTCTCCGAGGGGCCGATGATCTCCTCGATGGGGTAATCGAGTTGGGGCTTGCGCACGTCTCCCAGGCGCTCGGCCAGCTCGCGCGCGGTGCCGCTGGGGGAATCGGGCTTGGCGGCCTTGGCGTAGTCGATCACCTCGAAGTGCGCGATATGGCGCGCGGCGATCATCGCGAAGTGAGAGAGCAGGGCTGCCGTGATGGCGAAGTTGCCCGAGGCGACCACGCCCTTGCCGGCCTTGCGTGCCGCGGCATCCAGTTCGGTAAAGTCGTCGGCGGTCAAGCCCGAGGTGCCGATCACCACGGCGCTGCCCCGCTCCAGCGCGGCGAGCGCATTGGCCTTCACGACTGAGGGGTGGGTGTAATCGATCAGCACGTCGGCCGGGGCCGCATCCAGGGCCTCTGCCACCGAAGCGCTGATCCGCACGTCGACGGGCTTGCGGCCCACCACCGCGCCCAGATCCTCGCCGGCCGCGCTGCGCGCCACGGCGCCGGTCACCTGAAAATCGGAGGCGGCCAGGGCAGCGCTGGCGATTGCCCGGCCGGTCCAGCCTGTGGCGCCCGCAATGCAGAGTCTCGTCATGTGCATAGCTTCCTTCTGTCGTTCCGCTAATCGCTTGAGTGCGATCCCGGCACGGGTATAGCTTCTAAACCACGGAATGAAACCGTCGACATCCGACATCTGAAGCTGGAGCCCGTTATGGCCGTGCGCCCGAATTCCCCCGCCGCCAAGGACATCGCTTACGTCCTGCACCCCTACACCAATGCCCGCCGCCATGAGGAGACCGGCCCGATGATCATCGGGCGTGGCGAGGGCGTGCATGTCTATGACGACCAGGGCAAGGAATACATCGAGGGCCTGGCCGGCCTTTGGAGCGTGGCCGTGGGCTTTGGCGAACAGCGCCTGGTGGACGCGGCGGCAAAGCAGATGCAGCAGCTGCCCTACTACCACTCCTTCGCTCACAAGTCGCACGAGCCCTCGATCCTGCTGGCCGAGAAGCTGCTCGAGATCGCGCCGCGCGACTTCTCCAAGGTGTTCTTCACGAACTCCGGTTCGGAGGCCAACGACACCGTCATCAAGCTGCTCTGGTTCTACAACAATGCGAAGGGCCGTCCGGAGAAGAAGAAGTTCATCAGCCGGATCAAGGCCTACCACGGCATCACCCTCGCCTCTGCGAGCTTGACCGGTCTGCCGGCGAACCAAAAGGGCTTCGACCTGCCGCTGGATCGCTTCGTGCACACGGCCTGCCCGCACCACTACCGCTTCGCGTGGGAAGGTGAGAGCGAGGAGGAGTTCGCCAGCCGCCTGGCCGGGCAGCTCGAGGATCTGATCCTGCGCGAGGGCCCCGAGACCATCGCCGCTTTCATCGGTGAGCCGGTCATGGGCGCCGGCGGTGTTATCGTGCCGCCACGCACTTACTGGGAGAAGGTCCAGAAGGTGCTGCGCAAGTACGATATCCTGCTGGTGGCCGACGAGGTCATCAACGGCTTCGGGCGGACCGGAAACCTCTGGGCTTGCCAGACCTATGACATCAAGCCGGACGTGCTGGTGACCTCAAAGCAGCTCACCAGCTCCTACATGCCGCTGGCCGCCATCATGATCACCGACGAGATCTACCAGGGCGTGGCGGACTACACGAAGGAGCTGGGCACCTTCGGCCATGGCTACACCACCAGCGCGCATCCGGTGGCGACCGCGGTCGGGCTCGAAAACATCAAGATCATCGAGGAGCGCAAGCTGATCGAGCATGCTGCAGCCGTGGCCCCGCGCTTCCAGGAGGGTCTGCGCCGTTTCGCCGACCACCCGCTTGTGGGCGAGGTGCGTGGCGTCGGCCTGATCGCCGCCGTCGAGCTGGTGTCCGACAAGAAGAGCAAGGCCGGTTTCGAGCCGGTGGGCTCCGTCGGCCTGCATCTCTTCGAGCGTTGCCAGGAGCACGGTCTGATCCTGCGCAACCTCGGCGACGCCATCGCCTTCTGCCCGCCACTGATCATCAGCGAGCAGGAGATCGATCAGTTGCTGGAGCGTTTTGGCCAGGCTCTGGACGACACCCTGCAGTGGGTGCAGAGCCGCGCCGCTGCTGCCGAGTAAAACACGGCAGAGCCATGCAGGCCGGGAAGGGGGGCTTCCCGGCCTGCTGTTATCTCCCTGACTTGCGTTCCCGTTGCTTGCGCGGCAGCTTGCCCCCATGAATTACGATGCCTTCTTCGGCGATGCCCTGACGGCCCTCAAGCGCGAGGGCCGTTATCGTGTTTTCGCAGACCTGGAACGTCGCGCCGGCGACTTTCCCCGTGCCATTCGTCATGCCGATGGAACGCAGTCGCCGGTCACCGTCTGGTGCTCCAACGACTACCTCGGCATGGGCCAGCACCCCCGGGTCCTGGCGGCCATGCGCGAAGCGGTCGATCGCTGCGGCGCCGGTGCGGGCGGCACGCGCAACATCTCCGGCACCAATCACTATCACGTGCTTCTGGAGCAGGCTCTGGCCGGCTGGCACCGCAAGGAAGCGGCGCTGCTTTTCACCTCCGGCTATGTGGCGAATTGGGCGACCCTGGGCACGCTGGCGGCCAAACTGCCGGGCTGCGTGGTCCTGTCGGACGAGCAGAACCACGCCTCGATGATCGAGGGCATCCGGCATTCGCGGGCGGAAAAGCAGATCTTTCGCCACAGCGATCCCGAAGATCTGGCGCGTCGGCTGGCGGGCATCGCGCCGGAACGCCCGAAGATCGTGGCCTTCGAATCGGTCTATTCCATGGATGGCGACATTGCCCCCATCGCCGAACTCTGCGAGGTCGCCAAAGCGGCCGGGGCGCTTACCTACCTGGATGAGGTTCATGCCGTCGGCCTCTACGGTGAAAGCGGCGCCGGCGTGGCGGAGCGCGACGGCCTGCTAGACCAACTGGACGTGGTGCAGGCGACACTTGGCAAGGCGGTGGGTCTCATCGGCGGCTATGTCGCAGCCTCCTCTGCGCTGGTCGACTTCGTGCGCTCCTTCGCCAGCGGCTTCATCTTCACCACAGCCTTGCCGCCGGCCATTGCGGCGGGGGCACTGGAGAGCGTTCGCCTGTTGCAGGATGCGGGCGATCTGCGCGCGCGGCACCGCGCAGCAGTCAGCGCGGTTAAGGAGGGCTTTGCGGCCCGCGGGCTGCCGGTTCTGCCCGGGCCAAGCCACATTGTTCCGCTCATGGTGCGCGACCCGGAGTTGTGCCGTGCGGCCAGCGACCGGCTGCTCAACACCCACGGCCTCTACGTGCAACCGATCAACTATCCAACGGTGGCGCGCGGCGCTGAGCGCCTGAGGTTGACGCCCTCGCCGCTGCATCAGGACGCGGAGATTGCGGCTCTCACCGAAGCGGTCTGCGAAACCTGGGATTACCTTAAATTACCGTATAACGGTTGATCTGCGCAGCTTGCGCCGAGGGCCTCCCCAACCCCCAGGCGAAAGGTGGCGGGAAAGAGTCCGAAAAGACTCGAAATCCATGCAAGGATAGCATAGGCTCCATTCACTCAATGCGGGGCTCACTGCATGCTGCGCAGGTGTGCTGGGGCTGTGAGCGTCCCGAGGAACAAGAACAGTGGTCGGAACGGGGATGGTGTCCAAACAGGGTGCAGAATTGTCAGGCGACGGGATGGCCGCCGCCAAGGGACTGCCCGCCTGGGCAAGCTGACGGGACCGTGCGTCGCAACTCATGATGGGTTCCGCTCCCGCCGGGCCGGCGGCTGCGTCAGCAGCCTTCGCTCCAGCAGTTCGTGCCGTCGCGGGCAAACAGACAGTCCGTATCAAGCCTGCTGCTATTCTACGGCAGCGCCGCCTTCAATCTAAATCGGGTGTTCTTCTTCAGTTTGCGCGTTCTGCGCGGACTGTGCCCGGCCGCCGATCCAATGCTGACAAGAGGCAAGCCGCTCGCAAGAGTGAACGACAGGGGAAAATATGAGCGAGTCCAACGACGCCTTCGTTCGTTTCATCAACGTCCAGAAGAGCTACGACGGCGAGACGCTGGTCGTCAAAAACCTCAATCTCGATATCGCCAAGGGCGAGTTCGTGACCATGCTCGGCCCCTCCGGCTCGGGTAAGACCACCTGTCTGATGATGCTCGCCGGTTTCGAAACGGCAACGAGCGGCGAAATCATGCTCAACGGGCGGGGCATCAACAAGGTGGCGCCGCACAAGCGCGGCATCGGGATGGTCTTCCAGAACTACGCGCTCTTCCCGCACATGACCGTGGCGGAGAACCTGGCTTTTCCCCTTCAGGTGCGCAAAGTCTCCAAGGCTGAGACCGAGCAGAAGGTGCAGCGCGCCCTCGACATGGTCCAGTTGGGCCATCTGGGCAATCGCCGGCCGGCGCAGCTCTCCGGTGGTCAGCAGCAGCGTGTGGCCGTGGCGCGCGCGCTGGTCTTTGACCCCGACCTGGTGCTGATGGACGAGCCGCTGGGCGCGTTGGACAAGAACCTGCGCGAGCAGATGCAGTACGAAATCAAGCACATCCACGAGAGCCTGGGCGTGACTGTGGTCTATGTGACCCATGACCAGTCCGAGGCGCTGACCATGTCGAACCGCATTGCCGTGTTCGACGACGGGGTGATCCAGCAGCTGGCGCCGCCGCCGGACCTCTACGAGCGCCCGCTCAACGCCTTTGTTGCCGCCTTCATCGGCGAGAACAATCAGCTCCACGGCAAGGTGGTCGAGATCAAGGGCGACGACTGCAAGGTGCAGCTCGACGACGGCTCCATCATCCACGCCCTCAAGGTCAATGTGGATAAGGTGGGCGACCGTACCACCCTGTCCTTGCGGCCCGAACGGGTCGCCATCGCGCCGCCTGAAGGACAGTACCCCAATGTCTTCGAGGCGCGGGTAGAAGAGTTGATCTATCTCGGCGATCACATCCGCACCCGCGTCAGCCTGTGCGGCACCGACGAATTCATCGTCAAGATTCCCAACGCCCATGCCCACGCCAGCATCGCCAGAGGTGAGACTGTCCAGGTGGGATGGGCGATGGAGGATTGTCGCGCCCTCGACGCCAGTTGACGGCAAGAGGGCCAAAGCAACGAACCGGCCGAAGTGCCGGGGGATCATAGAGAACAGAAGGAGGCTTTCAGATGAAGAAACTTGCACTCACCACAACCGCCCTTGCGGCCGGCGCCCTGCTGGGTGTCGCCAATGCCGGGGATGCCCAGGCAACCGATCTCACGGTCGTGTCCTGGGGTGGCGCCTACACCGAAAGCCAGGTGCGCGCCTATCACGAGCCCTACATGGAGCTCAATCCCGACATCAACATCATCAACGATGACAGCTCCGCCAACGCCCTGGCCGGTCTGCGGGCCCAGTCTCAGGCAGGCAACGTCACCTGGGACCTGGTGGACATGCTGCCGTCAGACGCGCAGCTCGCCTGTGACGAAGGGCTGATCATGCCGATCGACCATGATGAGGTGCTGGCCGAGGCGCCAGATGGCACGCCGGCGTCCGAAGATTTCCTGCCGGGCTCCCTGGGTGAGTGCTTCATTCCCCAGATCGTCTATTCGACGGTGATGACCTTCAACAACGAGATGTTCCCGGACGATAACCAGCCCAACACCATTGAAGACTTCTTCAATGTGGATGACTTCCCGGGGCGTCGTGCCATTCAGAACCGCCCCGCGGCGAACCTGGAGTGGGCGCTTTACGCCGACGGTGTGGCCATCGACGACATCTACGACGAGCTCGAGACAGAGGAGGGTGTTGAGCGCGCCTTCGCCAAGCTCGACACCATCAAGGAGCACCTCGTCTTCTGGAGTGAAGGTGCCCAGGCGCCGCAGCTGCTGGCCGACAAGGAAGTGGCTTTCGCCACCGGCTATAACGGTCGCATGTTCAACGCGGCGGAAGTCGAAGGCCAGCCCTTCTCCATCATCTGGGACGGTCAGATCGTCGAGTGGGATGGCTGGGTCGTGCCGGAAGGCGGCAACAACGTCGATGTCGTCATGGAGTACCTCCACTGGGCGACCGACACCCAGCGCCTTGCCGATCAGGCCAAGTTCATCTCCTACGGCCCGGCTCGCGCATCCTCGGCCGATCTGGTCGGTGAGCATGCCGACCTCGGCATCGACATGGGCCCGCACATGCCGACCCATCCCGACAACTACCAATCGCCGATCCTCCTGAATAACGACTTCTGGACGGACTACGGCGACGAACTGCGTGAGCGCTTCAACAACTGGATGCTCCAGTAGGCTCAACGGTTAAGGGCGGGGGAGCGCGTCCGAAGGGGCGCGCTCCCTCACTAACCGTACGGTCGCGGATGCCCAACGGGGGCTGTACGCGTCGTACGGCAAGGTGGATCGGGGGAGAGAGTTTGAATGGCACAGGCGCAAGCGCACAGCGGACCCATGGTGACGGCGGACGGTGTTCCGCTGAAAACCAGCCTGCGGCGTGCTGAAAGGCGGCGCAAGATCACGGCCTTCATGCTGGTCGTGCCGTTGCTTGCTTTCATTCTTCTGACTTTCATTGCCCCGATCGGTGACATGCTGTGGCGCAGCGTCGACAATCCGGCGATCATCAACACACTGCCGAACACCGTCACCGCCCTCGAAGACTGGGACGGCGAGGAGCTGCCGCCTGAAGAAGCTTTTGCCGCAATGGTGGAGGACCTGCGCGTTGGCCAGGAGAACCGGTCCATCGGGCAGGTGGGCATCCGGCTGAACTACGAGATGAGCGGCGCACGCAGTCTCTTTTCCCGGACTGCCCGCAACGCCGATTCCCTCGAGCCGCCCTACAAGGAAGCGCTGCTGGACGCGCACAGACGCTGGGGCGACGTGGAGACCTGGCGCCTGATCAAGCGCGAGGGACGGCCCTATACGGCCAGCTACTACCTCTCCGCTGTGGATATGCGCTACGCAGACGACGGCTCGGTCGCCATGCAGCCGGAAAACCAGCGCATCTATGTTGCGCTGTTCATGCGCACGCTGGCGCTCAGTCTGGCCATCACGGTCCTGACCCTGCTGCTGGGCTTCCCGATCGCCTATCTGCTGGCGACCCTGCCGCTGCGCTACTCCAACCTCTTGATGATCATGGTGCTGTTGCCCTTCTGGACATCACTGTTGGTGCGCACCACCGCCTGGATCGTCCTGCTGCAGCAACAAGGCGTGATCAATGATCTCCTCGTCGCCGTCGGATTGATCGGCGATGACGGGCGCTTGACCATGATGCACAACTGGATCGGCACCATTGTGGCGATGACCCACATCCTGCTGCCCTTCATGGTGCTGCCCCTCTACTCAGTGATGAAGACGATTCCGCCCAGTTATCAGCGTGCTGCGCGCTCCCTGGGCGCCAACCCCTTCGTGGCCTTCGTGCGGGTCTATCTGCCGCAGACCGTCTCGGGCATCGGGGCGGGCGCCATCCTCGTCTTCATTATCTCGATCGGCTACTACATCACGCCGGCCCTGGTGGGCGGGCAGTCGGGCCAGCTGATCTCCAATCTCATTGCCGACCACATGCAGCGGACCCTGAACTGGGGTCTGGCCGCGGCCTTGGGCTCGATCCTGCTCGGCGGGGTCCTGATCCTCTACTGGCTGTACAACCGCATCGTCGGCATCGACAACATGAAGCTCGGCTGAGGGGGAAACGCGCACCATGGCCCTGCCATCCTATGCCTCGCCGCTTGAGCGGACCTGGTACTACTCCTATCGCGTGATCTGCGGCCTGATCTTTTTCTTTCTGGTCGCGCCGATCCTGGTGATGATTCCGCTGTCCTTCAACGCGCAGCCCTACTTCAGCTACACCACGGAGATGCTGACGTTGCAGCCAGAGGGCTATTCCCTGCGCTGGTACGAGGAGTTCTTCAACAGCTCCGCCTGGGTGACCTCGATCCGCAACTCGGTGATCATTGCCTTCGCCTCGACCTTCCTGGCCACATGCCTGGGAACGCTCGCCGCCCTGGGGCTCTCGCGCAGCCATATGCCCTTCCGCGGTCTGATCATGGGGCTGCTGATCTCTCCGATGATCGTGCCGCTGATCATCTCGGCGGCCGGCATGTTCTTCTTCTACTCCCAGATCGGCCTGGCCCAGACTTTCCCGGGCGTGATCCTGGCGCACACCGCGCTGGGCACCCCCTTCGTGGTGATCACCGTGACGGCGACCCTGACCGGGTTTGACCACACGCTGACCCGCGCCTCGGCCAGCCTGGGCGCTCCGCCGCAGACCACCTTCTTCAAGGTGATCCTGCCGTTGATCACGCCGGGCGTGATCTCGGGGGCGCTCTTTGCCTTCATCACCTCCTTCGACGAAGTGGTGATCGTGCTCTTCGTCGCCGGTGTCGAACAGCGCACCATTCCGCGCGAAATGTGGTCGGGCATCCGCGAGCAGATCAGTCCCACCATTCTCGCCGTGGCGACCATCCTGGTGCTGATCTCCATCGCGCTGCTGACCGTGTTGGAGCTGTTGCGCCGGCGCAACGAGCGGATGCGCGGCCTCTCGCCGAGCTGATCCAGCGGGCTTTCCTTCCGGCACCTGTCCAGCGGTTGCGATTCGTTCGCAACGGCTGGACAGCCCATCCGCTTCGCACTATCTTGAAGGCTGTCCGGGATACCCCATCCACCGGACCAACAGGGCGGGAGCCGGGAGTCACTCAGTCATGTATCGCGACAACAGCCTGATGCCGAGCGAGGCGATCCGCCTGCTCGCCCTGGGGATCCTCACCGAAGGCGAGCGCTCCTATGCCGATCTTGCTTCGGCCGTTCGCCATTTCACCGAGCGCCTCGTGGGCCCGTCGCTGGACCTGATGGCCCAACCACTGGAACTCCTCAAGGTGGAAGGGCTGATCGAAGCCGTGGATGGGCGCGGCCTGGCGGACAATGCGCATTTGCGCATTACTGCGGCCGGGGAGGACGCGCTGCAGACGCTGCTGCGCGCCAATCTGCGCTCGCAGATCAACGACCTCAACAAGCTGATCATCGCCTTGAAGGTGCGCTTTCTGCACCTGCTGCCGGAGGCGGAGCAGCGTAATCAGGCCGAAATGATGGTTGAGCTCTTCGAGCGTGATCTGGCCCGCCTGCTCGACCTGCGCCAGCACCACGCTCGTGAGGCTGGCGCCCTGACAACCTGGCTCGACCTGGAAGTGGCGCAAACGCGCGCACGCCTGGCATGGTTCGAGGCGCTGGCGACGGGCGCGCAAACCTGACTGGACCAGCCGCCGCGGGCGATCTGCACCCGGCAGTGTAGCCAGAAGCGTCACACACGGCCGCGCCGCGCGGGCCTGTGATTTTCGCAACATGTCCGTGGACATAGCTGCGTCGCACGATAATATTTCGCGCCCAGCCCAGCCGGGCTGTGAAGGCAAGAATGCCGCGAACACGTTCAGGGAGCCCCGATGATGTTCAAGACCACCCCGCGTATCCTTACGCTCGGCGCGACGGCGCTGGGACTCGGCCTGGCCATGGCCGTGCCCGGGAACGCCGAAGCGCGCGATTTCACCGTCACCTCCTGGGGCGGCAACTATCAGGATGCCCAGCGCGAGATCTATTTCGAGCCCTACAAGGAAGAGACCGGCAATCCTCTGCTCGAGGATGTGTGGAACGGCGGCGTGGGCGCCATTCGTGCCAAGGTCGAAGGCGGCGCATCCGACTGGGACGTGGTGCAGGTCGAGACCGAAGAGCTGGTGATCGGCTGCGAGGAAGGCCTCTACGAACTGCTCGATTGGGATGAGTTGGGCCTGTCTGGCAAGCTGATCCCGGGTGCCGAGCATGAGTGCGGCGCAGGCACCATCGTCTGGTCCACTGCACTGGCCTACGACGGCGACCGCCTGGATGAAGGCCCCGAGGGTTGGGAAGACTTCTGGGACCTGGAAGCCTTCCCGGGCAAGCGCGGTCTGCGCCGTGGTCCGCAGTATGCGCTCGAGTTCGCCCTGCAGGCGGACGGCGTGCCGGTGGACGAAGTCTATGATGTGCTGGCCACCGATGAAGGCGTCGATCGTGCCTTCGCCAAGCTCGACGAGATCAAGGACGAGATCGTCTGGTGGGAAGCGGGCGCACAGCCGCTGCAGCTGCTGGCCGCCGGCGAGGTGATCATGACCACCGCCTATAACGGCCGTGTGACCGGCGCCAACAAGACCGATGGCCGTAACTTCAAGGTCGTCTTCCCGGGCAGCCTCTATTCCATCGACTACTGGGTGATCCTCACCGGCAGCCCGCATTTCGAACAGGCGCACGAGTTCATCAAGTTCGCCAGTGAGCCGGAGCGTCAGGCCCTGCTGCCGAACTATGTGGCCTATGGTGTGACCCATGTGGACGCGGCGGAGAGCATTTCTGAAGAGGATCTGCCGGATCTGCCGACCGCTCCGGACAACCTCGCCGTCACCGCCCAGCTCGACACCGAGTTCTGGGTCGACAACATCGAGCGTCTGACCGAGCGCTTCAATTCCTGGATCGCGCAGTAACGCGTTCTTCCTGACGCCGCCCGCCTTGCCAGAGTATAGCTGCTCGAGGGCGGGCGGCTTCCCCTTTCGGAGCATTTCCGGGGCATGACCGTTTCGACCGCCACAGCGCTTACCGGCAGCGATCTGAAGCGCCGGCTGCGCCGTGCCGAATGGCGCGGGCGGCTGCGTGCCATCGCTCTTGTGGTGCCACTGCTTCTCTTCCTGATTTTCTTCTTCATCGTGCCGATTGCGCGCATGATGTGGCTGAGCGTTGACAACAGCGAACTGCCCTCGACCCTGCCGCGCTTTGCCGAAGAGATTCAGCAGTGGGATCCGACCGAGACGCCGCTGCCCGATGAATCCGTTCTGGCGCTTTTCGCCGAGGAATTGCGCGCGGCGGCCGAGGCACGCGATCTCGCGGGCGTGGCCCGCCGGCTCAACACCGAAGTTCCCGGCTTTCGCACCACAATCATGGGCACGGCCCGTCGCTTGCCGGACAGTCCGGAAGGCAGCTGGTCGGAAACCCTGATCGGCATCAACGAGGATTGGGCGGAGGCGGAAACCTGGCTGCTGCTGCGCCGTGCTTCCACGACGGTGACACCCTACTACCTGCTCGCCTCGATGGATCTGCGCATGGGAGCCGAGGGCGGCGTTGAAGCGGCGCCTCGCGACCAGGCAATCTATCGCGACATCTTTGCGCGCACCTTCACGATCGCCGTGGGCGTGACGCTGCTCTGCCTGCTGCTGGGCTATCCCCTGGCCTACAAGCTTGCGAACCTGCCGGCACGCATCAGCAATCTGCTGTTGATCCTCGTGCTGCTGCCCTTCTGGACCTCCTTGCTGGTGCGCACGACCTCCTGGATCGTGTTGCTGCAGCGCGAGGGGCCGATCAATCAGGCGCTGCAGGGCGCCGGAATGATCCAAGATCCGCTGCAGCTCATCTACAACCGCTTCGGCGTTTATGTCGCCATGACCCACATCCTGCTGCCCTTCATGGTGCTGCCGCTCTATTCGGTGATGCGCGGGATCAATCCGGCGCTGCCGCGCGCAGCGACCGGCCTGGGCGCGCATCCTTTTACGGCCTTCAGGCGCGTTTACCTGCCGCTGACGACGCCGGGCATCGGCGCCGGCTGCCTTTTGGTCTTCATTCTGTCCATTGGCTACTACATCACGCCGGCCCTGGTGGGCGGGGCCAATGACCAGATGGTGAGCTGGTTCATCGCCTTCTTCACCAACCAAACGGTCAACTGGGGCATGGCCTCGGCGCTGGGGTCGCTGCTGCTGGTGGCGGTGCTGATCATCTATTGGCTCTACATCCGCCTGGTGGGCGTTGAACGCATGAGGCTCGGCTGATGGCGTTGCCGCAGACCTACACCCGCGAACAGCGGATCTGGCACTGGACCCACTGGGGCATCGTGGTGGCGGTGTTGCTGTTTTTGGTCCTGCCGATCCTGGTGATCGTGCCGCTGTCCTTCTCCGCCGGCTCCTTCCTGTCCTTCCCGCTGCCGGGCCTTTCTCTGCAGTGGTACCAGGAGCTCTTCTCGTCCGATCCCTGGCAGCTGTCCTTCCGTAACTCCATTGTGGTGGCGGTGGCGACCACGCTGCTTGCTACCTTCCTCGGCACCCTGGCGGCCATGGGCCTGAACCGGGCCGACTTCCCGGCCAAGAGCGCGGTGATGGCGCTGCTGATCTCGCCGATGGTGGTGCCCATCGTCATTGTCGGTGTCGGTATCTACTTTTTCTATGCGCCCCTGGGCCTGACCGGCAGCCTGCTGGGCCTCACCCTGGCGCATACCGTGCTGGCGGTGCCCTTCGTGGTCATCACCGTCAGCGCCACCCTGGCCGGCTTCGACTATAATCTGGTTCGCGCCGCCGCCAGCCTGGGCGCGCCGCCGGTCTTGACCTTCCGCAAGGTTGTGCTGCCGACCATTGCCCCGGGTGTGGTCTCCGGTGCCATTTTTGCCTTCGTCACCTCCTTTGATGAAGTGGTGGTGGCGCTCTTTCTCACCGGCCCGGGAGAGCGCACGCTGCCGCGGCAGATGTTCGTGGGCATCCGTGAGAACATCTCGCCGGTGATTGCGG
Organism: Aquibaculum arenosum; assembly: GCF_029222965.1. Lineage (GTDB taxonomy): Bacteria > Pseudomonadota > Alphaproteobacteria > Kiloniellales > DSM-21159 > Aquibaculum > Aquibaculum arenosum. The sequence continues at coordinate 321,310 of NZ_JARHUD010000003.1, forward strand.
CGGCGGCTACACTGCTGATTCTTCTGTCGATCCTGCTGATGGCGACCACGGAGCTGCTGCGGCGCCGCTCGGCCCGCCTGCAGGGGCGCGAGTAAGCTTTATGCTTTTCCCGCATAGCTGATCTGTGGCCGGTCGCATAATCGACTCTTGCTCCTTCGGCCTTTACTGGCAGTAGATGTCCTGCTGGCAGGGGCTTGCCGGATCGGTCCGCAGCGCGGATACGGTGCCCTTCCAAGCGAGCAACTCTTTCCGGCGACGGCGTTCAAGTAGGAGCAGCCTTACGTGCGCACGCGATTACGCACCGTTTTGCCCCTTGCGGCCTTGATGTTCGGCGGGTCCAGCGCGACCGCGCCCGGTCAGGCCGCGACGGCATCTTCAACCGCGCAGCTTCCGGCGGTGGCCGGGGCGGCGCCGGGTGACCTTGCCGGCAGCTTCGATCTCACCGGAGAGCTGGCCAAGCTCCGGCCGCTGGCAGGCAACTATGCCGATGCCGAGCTGCCGGAGGATCTGCAGCCCACCGCCCTTATCGGTGCGTCCATCGCCGATGTGCAGGGCAACCGCCTGGCGCGTATCCGCGACCTGCTGGCCGATCAGCGCGGCAAGGTCATGGCCGTGCTCGCGGCAACCGGGGGCTTTCTTGGCCTGTGGGAGCGGCGGGTGGCCGTGCCCATCGAGGAGCTGCTCCTGGAGCGCAAGGAGGGCGACGACTATCTCTCCGCGCTCAGCGAAGACGAACTGGCTGAACTGCCGGACTACGAGCCGCCGGCTTCGTCGGGATAGACCACAGCCGTCAAGTAAAGTCCTTCCGGTGGCGCCGTCGCGCCGGCCAGGCGGCGATCTCGGGCTTCCAGCACGCGCGTGACGTCTTCCGGAGTCCAGCGTCCCAGGCCCACCAGCTTGAGACTGCCCACCAGGTTGCGCACCTGATGGTGCAGGAAGGAGCGGGCGGCCGCCTCGATGCGGATCTCGTCGCCCACGCGCATCACCTCCAGCCGATCCAGCGTCTTGACCGGGGAAGCCGCCTGGCAGGCCGTGGCGCGGAAGGAGGTGAAGTCATGCCGGCCGAGCAGCCGCTGGGCGCCGGCCTGCATCGCCTCCGCGTCGAGCGGCTGCGGCACCCACCAGACGCGCCCGCGGTCGAGCACCGGTAAGCTGCGCCGGTTCAGGATGCGATAGAGATAGCGCCGCCCAATGGCGGAAAAGCGGGCATGAAAACCGGGTGCTGCGGGCCGGGCTTCCAGGATGGCCACCGGCTGTGGCTTGAGGTGGAAGTTGACCGCGTTGCGCAGCGTATCGGCCGTTGTTTCCCGCGCCAGGTCCAGGTGCGCCACCTGTCCTGTGGCATGGACGCCGGAATCCGTGCGCCCCGCCGCCTGCACCAGCACACATTCGCCGCTGAAGGCGGTGACGGCCTCTTCCAGCGCCGCCTGCACCGACGGGGCGGTTTCCTGTCTCTGCCAGCCGGCAAAGGCACCGCCGTCGTACTCTAGCACCAGGCGCCAGCGGGTCACGAAAGCTGCGTTCCCGGCGCAATCGCAAAGCCGCGCAGCAGCGCATCTGCATCCATGGGCGCGCGGCCGGGGCGCTGCAGCCGGGTCAGGCGCAGCGCGCCTTCGCCACAGGCCACGGTCAGCCGATCATCCAGCACCTGGCCCGGCACGCCCTGGCCATCCACCGCTGCGGCTTCCAGCACCTTGATGCGCTCGCCATCGACGTCGAACCAGGCGCCGGGCCAGGGCGTGAAGGCGCGCACCTGTCGGGCCAGCGCTTCGGCCGGGCGGCTCCAGTCGAGCTGTGCTTCCTCCCGGCGGAGCTTCTCTGCGTAGGTGACGCCGTCCTCCGGCTGGGGCTGCGGCTGCAGCCGACCGGCGGCCAGTTCAGCCAGACCCTCGACAAGCGCCGCGGCGCCGAGTTCGGCCAAGCGGTCGTGCAGGCTTGCGCCCGTGTCCCTTTCGGTGATGGCCAGGCTTCTGCTCAGCAGCATGGGGCCGGTGTCCAGTCCCTCGTCCATCTGCATGATGGTGACACCGGTTTCGCGATCGCCGGCGAGGATGGCGCGCTGGATCGGCGCCGCGCCGCGCCAGCGTGGCAGCAGCGAGGCGTGGACATTGATGCAGCCCAGCCGCGGCGCTTCCAGAATGGCTTTCGGCAGGATGAGTCCGTAGGCCACCACGATCGCCGCATCGAGATCGAGGGCGGCGAAGTCCGCCTGCTCTTGCCCGTCGCGCAGACTGAGCGGCGTGCGCACCGGCCAGCCGCGTTCCTCCGCCAGGCGCTGGACCGGGGAGGGGCGCAGCTTGTGCCCGCGGCCCGCGGGGCGCGGCGGCTGACTATAGACGCAGGCGATCTCGTGTCCCGCCTCGGCCAAGGCGGCGAGGCAGGGCACGGCGAAATCCGGCGTGCCGAGAAAGGCGAGGCGAAGCGCTGTCATGAATTGATGGTTAGCATGCGCAGGGCCGTTTCACAGCCCCGCTGGGATTCGGTTGGGGAGAGGCAATGCACACCAGCACCATTCAGCAGAACGCTGTCGGAAAGTCGACCTATTGATCAATCGCTTTAGTTGTCGCATTCACCGAAGCATGAACGCCGAGAAGGCAGCGCTCTTGTGGTCGGGATCAAGGATGCCTTTGTGGCGCTGAGAAAGCACTCAGTTATCGAAGGGGCACATCCTGAGTCTTGAGGCCGCGGCGAAAATTAAGGGAGATGCCGAATGTCGATGTTTGATGATCTTGGCTTCCAATGGGACAGGTCGACAGTACCGATTCCCGTTCCGACTCATTCGAGGGATCGGGTCTGTTTCCGCTTCCACAAGATGCTGCCTGAGTTCGTGTGGGACGCCTCGGTGCTTGAAGGTAACCCCTTCACCTTTCCGGAGGTAAAGACGCTGCTGGATGGCGTAACCGTTGGCGGGCCAAGCTTTCCGATCAGGAACAAATCCTGAATCTTGCGGAAAGCTCCAAACGTCTGCTGGTGATGGTTAAGAACGGGGAGTTCTCGCTCTCCAAGCCGATATTCACCGAACTGAATGGCATCGTCGCCCGCAAGGAGGAAGCCTTGGAATGGGGCGTTTTCCGTGGTGAAGGTCAGGAGAAGAACTACACGCCGGATGTGAGCCTTGGTGAGCATGGGCACTACACCCCGTTGCCAACACTGCCTGGTGCGCCGGAACTGAACCGGGTGTTCAATGCAGGCGTTGCCGATCTGCAAGCCTGCGAAGCGTTCGAGCGGGCGACAGCCTTCTTCCTGTTCGGAGCCTTGCAGCAGTTCTTCTTCGACGGAAACAAGCGCACATCGCGTTTCATGATGAATGGCGTCCTGATGTCGCACGGTATCGATGCGATCAGCGTTCCCGCCGCCAAGACGCAGGAGTTCAACGAAAAGATGGTGCGCTTCTATCTCTCGAAAGACGCGACAGAAATGATGAAATTCCTCGCGGGCTGCCACCCGGAAGCGGAGGCGATTCTGCCGCCGCCCGAGGAAGATGGAAACTAACACACTCAGAAAAGCCCGAATCAAGTTCGGGGCGGAGGCTTCAACACTTACTGCATGATACCTTGTTTAGGGCCCGCGCAGATTCACCCGATCTACTTGGATCGCAAAGCGACGCCAGTAGATCACGATCTGCGCTAAGCAGATCAATCACCTCAGGAGGCGGCGGCGTAGGCGGGGAACTGCTCGCTTTTGCGCGCCTTGGTGAGCTTGCGCAGGATCATGTTGCGCTTCAGGGAGCTCAGGTGGTCGACGAAGAGCGTGCCGTTGAGGTGGTCGATCTCGTGCTGGATGCAGGTGGCGAGCAGGCCGTCGGCCTCCATCTCGCGGATCTCGTTGTCCTGGTCGATGAAGCGCACACGAACCTGCTTCGGCCGTTCGACCTCGGCATAGTGCTCTGGCAGCGACAGGCAGCCCTCGTCGTAGGTGCCGAGCTCTTCCGAATGCCAAAGGATCTCCGGATTGGCCATGCGCAGCGGCTGCGCCTCCTCCTCGTCTGGGGAGACGTCGACCACGATGACCCGCTCAAGTACGCCCACCTGCGGTGCGGCCAGCCCGATGCCCGGTGCGGCGTACATGGTCTCGAGCATGTCATCCATCAGCTGGCGGATGCGCGCGTCGACCTTCTCCACGGACTTGGCCCGACGCTTGAGGCGCGGATCGGGCGCGGTGAGGATGGGAAGCTTGGCCATAGGAGAAAACTTTCGTCGCAGAGAGTTAGGTGTACAGGGGTGGTTGCACAGGGGCAATGTGTCCGGAGCTGCCCGGAAGCTCACTTATCCTGCGGTTTAGCTATGTCGCAAAGGCCACTGCGTCAAGATTGCTCGGGCGCGTGAGGGCGTCGACGGGTTGGGCGCACGAGCAGCAGGAAGACGCCCAAGGCCAGCAGGGCCCAGCCCAGGTTGATCACCGCCATGAAGTCAGTCCAATGCTCCTGGACCAAGCCCACCAACTGGGCCGACCCGGCACCCAGGCCCATCTGCAGGAAGCCGGCCAAGCCCGAAGCCGCCCCGGCCATGGCGGGATAGACGCTGACTGAGCCAGCCAGGCCGTTCGCGATGCTCATGCCGTTGCCGAGCGACACCAGGAACATGGGCAGGAAGAGGGTCCAGGGCGAGAGCAGGCCGCCGAGAGCGAAGGTGGCTATGAGGCCGACGCCCACCAGGGCCAGGAGGGTGCCTGTCAGAATCATCCGGTCCACGCCCAGGCGCTGCGAATAGCGACCGGAGGCGAAGTTGCCGAGGAAGTAGCCGAAGGAGACCAGGATGAACCAGAGGCCATAGCCGAAGGGTGTCAGACCCAGCACCTCGATTGTCAGATAGGGCGCGCCCGCCAAAAAGGAGAAGAAGACCGCCGAGGTGAAGGCGGTGGGCAGGGCGTAGCCGAGATAGCGTGGGCTCTGCAGCAATCGCCCGAAGCCTAGGATCATGGCCAAACCGCCGCCGTCACTGCTGCGATGATGGTTGGTCTCGTGCAGCCAGCGCATCGCCGCAAGAAGAGCTGCCAAGCCCACGGCGGCCACGAGGTAGAAGCTGGCCTGCCAGCCAAAATGCACGTCGAGCAGACCGCCGATGGAGGGCGCCATCATCGGGGCTGCGACCCAGGCCATGGTGATGTAGCCGATGACACTGGCGGCTTTGTCCCGCCCGTAGAGATCGCGCACAATGGCGCGCGAGAGCACCAGGCCGGAACAGCCGCCCACCGCCTGCAGGATGCGGGCGATGATCAGGTATTCGAGCGGCGGTGCCAGGGCACAGACGAAGCTGGCCACCACGAAGAGCGCCATGCCGCCGAGCAGCAAGGGACGTCGGCCGAAACGATCAGATAGCGGGCCGTAGAAAAGCTGACTGACCGCCAGCCCCACCAGATAGAGCGTGAAGGTGAGCTGGATCGTGCCGTAGTCGACCTCGTAGAAGCGTGCGAGGCCGGGGATCGAAGGCACGAAGATGTTGAGCGCAAAGGGGCCGATGGCGCTGACCGCCACCAGGATGGCAATCGGCGGCTTGGGACGGTCAATGGCGGTGGGTGGCGTGGCCTCGGCTGCGGCGGTCATGCGTCTCGTTTCTGGCTGTTGCGTCAGCGGCACTGACTTATTCAAGGTAGCCTGCCCGACAACCAGGTCAAATCGCAGCAGCCATGCAGCGAGCGCAAGAGGGCGCCTCTCACTTCGCCTGCGTTCTCGCCCTATACCGCTGCGCGCCGTGCCGCCAGCGCGGCGGTCTCCAGGCCCTGGCTCAGGTCCGCGATCAGATCTTCCACCGTCTCCAGGCCGATCGAAAGCCGGATCACCTCCTCGCCGGCGCCGGCGGCCTGGCGCTGTTCCTCGGAGAGTTGGCGATGGGTGGTGGAGGCCGGGTGCAGGATCAGCGAGCGGGTGTCGCCCACGTTGGCCAGATGGCTGAAGAGATTGACCTCCTCCACCAGCCGCACTCCGGCGGCATAGCCGTCCTTGAGCCCGAAGGTGAAGACCGAGCCCGCCCCGCGCGGCAGATATTTGTTGGCCAGGGCGTGATAGGGGTTGTCCGGCAATCCGGAGTAGGACACCCAGGCCACCGCCTCCTGCTCGGCCAAGAAAGCCGCGACCTTGAGCGCGTTGCTGCAGTGCCGCTCCATGCGCAGCGCCAGGGTTTCCGTGCCCAGCAGGGTGAGGAAGGCGTGCTGCGGCGCCATGGTGGTGCCCAGGTCGCGCAGGCCCACGGCATGGGCGTGGGTGGTGAAGGCCAGATCGCCGAAGGTCTCATGGAAGGCGAGGCCGTGGTAGGCGGGTTCCGGCGCGTTCAGGCCGCGGAAGCGCTCCCCCGCCGCCGTCCAGTCGAAACCGCCGGAATCGATCACGGCGCCGCCCATGGCGGTACCGTTGCCGGAGAGGAACTTGGTGGTGGAGTGCACCACCAGATCCGCGCCCCACTCGATGGGCCGGCAGAGCCAGGGGCTGGCCAACGTGTTGTCGACGATGAGCGGGATGCCCGCCTCTTTGGCGATGGCGGCCAGGGCTTCCAGGTCGCTCACCACCCCGCCGGGATTGGCCAGGGACTCGACGAAGATGGCCTTGGTCTTGGGCGTGAGCGCGCGACGCACCGCTTCCGGCTCCTCCACATCGACGAAGCTGACATGCCAGTCGAACTTGCGGAAGGTCTTGCCGAACTGCGTGATCGAGCCGCCATAGAGCCGGGTGGAGGCGATGAAGTGGTCGCCGGGCTCCATGAAGGCGAAGAAGGTCAGCAGCTGCGCGGCGTGCCCCGAGGCCGTGCAGGTGGCGCCGCGCCCGCCCTCCAGGCTCGCCAGCCGCTCCTCCAGCACTGCCGTGGTCGGGTTGGTGAGGCGCGAGTAGATGAAGCCGAAGGTCTGCAGGTTGAACAGGCTGGCCGCGTGCTCTGCGTCATGGAAGGCGTAGGAGGTGTTCTGAAAGATCGGCGTCTGGCGCGCCCCGGTCACCGGTTCCGGCTGGGCGCCGGCGTGGATCATGCGCGTTTCGAAACCGTAGCTGTCCGGCGCCTGATCACCCTCGCGTTTCGCGTTCCTGCTCATGCCAGCCTCACCCTGCGCCGCTTGGCGGTGATCACCTTGGTGTCAAAGCCGCCCCAGGCCAGCTCGGCGTTGAGGCGCCCGAACTCGATCTTGGGGCAGCGGTCCATGACCACCTTCATGCCCGCCGCTTCGGCACGGGCCGCGGCTGCGTCATCGCGCACGCCGAGCTGCATCCAGATCACCTCGATCCCCTTCTCCGTCTGCAGTGAAATGGCCTCGTCCACGATGCCGCCCGCCGCGTCCGAGGCGCGGAAGATGTCGACCATCTCGAAGCCCTCGGGAATCTCCGCCAATGAGGCATAAACCCTTTCGCCCAGAATCTCGCCTCCGGCTTGGCCCGGATTGACCGGAATGACCCGGTAGCCCTTCTCCTGCAGGTACTTCATGGCGAAGTGACTGGGACGGTTCCACTTGGCGCTGGCGCCGACCATGGCAATGGTCCGCACGGACCGCAGGATGGAGAGGATGTAGGCGTTGGAATAGCTGTCGTGCTGCATGCGCTAGCCTATAGCAGTTGCGGCTTCAGCCGTCATCGCTTCGCCGTCAGGGACTCACTTTGACCCAGTCTGGGGACCGATCCAAGGGGAGCCAAGAGGGTCTGCCCCGCCGCGCGGGTCGAGCAGGCGACCGAGGCGCAGGCTGGCGGTGCGGGCAAAGCGCAGCGTAATGGCCTTGCGTCGGGCCGGTGGAAGAGGCCGTCGTGCCGGCATGCGCAGCACCTCCGCCATCCAGGCATCGGCCACGATCAGCCCGCACTCGGTCGGCAGGATCTCCTGCGGAAACTCGGGCGGCACGGCGAAGAGCAGCCTTTCGCACCAGTCGAGATACTCTGGCCACTTGCCGTCACTGCGAAAGTCGGCGAGGGAGGATTTCACCTCGACTGCAAGCAGTTCCCCGTCGCGGCCGAGCGCCATCACGTCGATGCGCCGGCCGCTGGTCAGGGTGAACTCCGTCAGGCTGGCGTAGCCCATGTCCTCCAGCAGGCGGCTGACGCCCCGGGCCAGCCGCTGTGCCTTCTCTCGTCCGTCCGGCAGCGGGTTGCCGTCCTGCATCACGTCTCCTTCGGCCTCTTCTCCTCGTCCAGCGGCTGCTCATTGCCCTCGGGTCCCTCTTCGGCCGGCGGCTGCTCGTCCTCCGGGGCATCCGGCAGGTCGTCTTCCAGGATCGTCGCAGCGGCCTGTTCCTCCGCTGCTTCGGGGGTGGTGGTTTCACTGCGCGGGTCGAGCTCGAAGACCATTGCCGAGGTGCGCGGCTCCATGAGTACGAAGTTTTCGCGCTCGTCGGCAGGAATTGGGGCGCGCTGGCGGATGCGGTGGATCACGAAGAGGGCAAAAAGGAAATGCGCGGCAGCCGTGGCCGCAAAGAGCCCGGAAGGGCCGAGCCAGGACATGGCCGAGGCGGCGAGAAGCGGCCCTGCCACCGCGCCGGCGGCATAGGTCAGCAGCAGTCCGGCGGAGGCTTCCACCGCATCTTCCGGCGCGATGAAGTCATTGGCATGCGCGATGCAAAGCGCATAGGCGGATAGCGTAAAGGCGCCAAAGAACCCGGCGAGCACCAGCAGCGGTATTGGCAGGTGCGCGCTTTGAAACAGACCAAGCCCTGCCAATCCGGCCGCCAGGCAAGCGCCCAAGATGACAAGGCGCCGGTCGATCTTGTCCGAGAGCCGCCCCAGGGGCCATTGGGCCAGAGCTCCGGCAAAGACGGCCACCGCCATGAAGGTGGAGACTGCTTCCGGCCCCTCGCCCAGGGCGGTGACGTAGGCGGGGGCGACCGTCCAGAACGCGCCGCTGGTCATGCCCACGGTGAAGCATCCGATAATCCCCACGGGGGAAAGGTGATAGAGGTGGCGCAGCCTCAGGCGCACCGCCACCGGGGGCACCGGCGCCGCGGCGCGAGTGAGGGCGATGGGCACCACCGCGAGCGTCATCAGCACGGCGACCAGGCTGAAAAGCGCCGGGCCGGCGGGGGAGTCCAGCTGGAGCAGGAGCTGACCGCCGGTCATCGCACTGAGATTGATCACAATGTAGACCGAGAGCACCGTGCCGCGAGAGGCGTTGTCCACCGACTGGTTCAGCCAGGACTCGATCACGGTGTAGAGGCCGGCCAGGCAGAGGCCCGCCACGATACGCAGGGCCGCCCAGGGGTAGGGCAGGGGGAAGAGCGCGTGCACCAGGGGGACGGCCACCACCAAAGCCGCCAGGGCGGCGAAGGTGCGAATGTGTCCCACGCGTTGGATCAGGTGCGGACCTAGGACGCAGCCAAAACCGAAGCCGAGAAAGTAGAGTGAGCCCAGCAGACCGATGACGGGCGTGGAGAAGGCCTCCAACTGCGCGCGCACCGGCAGCAGAGTTCCCAGCAGGCCGTTGCCCAGCAACAGCAGGGCAACGGAAACGAGCAGCGCGAATACCGGTGCAAGCGTACGGCCCATGGTCCACTCCGGGGAGGCTGGCGCTCCTCTTGGCTGGCGGAAGCGGGGGCGTCAAGTATCGGCTTGCGTCAGGGGATCAAACGATAGCCACCGCCCTCGGTCAGCAACAGAGTCGCAGCCGAGGGGTTCTCCTCCATTTTTTGCCGTAGCCGATAGATGTGCGTCTCCAGCGTGTGGGTGGTGACCGCGGCGTTGTAGCCCCAGACCTCGCCCAGCAATGTTTCACGGGAAACAGCGCGCTCTCCGGCGCGGTAGAGGTAGCGCAGAATCTGGCTTTCCTTTTCCGTCAGACGCATTTGCTCGCCGCTTTCGCGATGCTGGAGCAGCTTGTCGGTGGGCCGGAATAGGAAGCGGCCGATCACCAGTTCGGCATTCTCGCTGTTGTCATAGGCGCGCAGTTGGGCCCGCAGCCGGGCCAGAAGCTGACTGAGCTTGAAGGGCTTCTCGACATAGTCGTTCGCGCCAGCTTCGAGGTGCGGCGCAGGCGACTCCCCCCGCCTGACCAGGAGCAGGATCGGAGCCTTGAAGCCCTGGCGCCGCAGCTGGCGGCAGACATCGGCCTGATCGTTGCCGCCTAACCCGGTCGATAGCAACAGGGCATCGAAGGACCGCGCTTCCAAAAGCGCCAGGGCCTCGGCGACACGGGCGGCTTCAGTGATTTGAAAGCCGTCGTGCGTGCCCAGCTGCTCGCCGAGCAGACCGCGCAGCGCGGCATCCTCATCCACGAGCAGAAGCTGACGCGGGATCTGGGTGGCCATGGTGGGCGCGGAGCCGGGCTGCTGCTAGCGTGTCACCGCAGGCGCCCGTCGCGCAGCAGGGGCAGCAGGGCTTGGCGCAGCGGCTGCTCGTCCTGCAGCAGGGCATCGACCACGTCGAAGTGGTGACGGTCCGCGATCTCCATCGCCTGGACCGGGTTGTCCGCGCCCCAGGCTTCGGCCAGCTCGCGCTGCTGTGCGTGAAACTCGTCCGGCTCTGTCGAGCCCACGGCGAGCAGGGTTGGCAATGAACGCGGCGGGCGCTGGTGCTGCGGGCTGAACTCGCGCACCTCCGCCTCGGAGATCTGCAGCACCGGCTGGTGATAGCTCTGGCGGATCGGCTCCAGCTGGTAGACGCCGGAGATTGAGCAGCAGCCGGCGATCAGGGTCTGCGGCAGGCCCTGGGCCGACCAGTCGGTCGCCGCCGCCATGGTTGCGAGGTGGCCGCCGGCAGAGTGGCCCGAGACCACCAGGCGATCCGGGTCGAAGCCCAGCGTTGCGGCTTGGCCGTGCAGCCAGGCCAGGGCCCGGCGCACTTGAGCCACCATGGTCTCAACGCGGGTCTCGGGTGCGAGGCTGTAGTTGATGGAAGCGAAGGCGATTCCTTCGCGGGTGAAGGCCGGGGCGAAATAGCTGTAGTGGGCCTTGTCGAGGCTCTGCCAATAGCCGCCGTGGATGAAGGCAAAGAGCGGGGCGTCGGGATTGTCCGCCGGGAAGAAGTCGAGCTTCTCGCCCGGGCTGTCGCCATAGGCCAGGTCGAAGCGATGGGGGACGCTGTCGCGAACCGCGCGGCTGTCGGTCTCCCAGCGCTGGAAGATCTCCGGATGCTCCGGGGTGCGGACCCGAAGGTTGAGCTGCTCATCCAGCGCCGCACGGTCGTAGCCGCGCCACACAGTGTTTCCCATCGCTTGACGACTCCTTTGGCAATTCCGCTTGCGCGTTTCGGCGCCTCCCCCACTTGACGCAGAGGTGCAATTTGAGCATGGGCGCATGATCGTGGCCAGCGTGACACGCCGCGAGCGAAATCGTAAAGTCCGGACGTGATGAAGAAAGCTCTTGTCGACCCCAATCCCACCGCGCCATCGGCCATGGATGAGCGGGACTTGGCCATGGTGGAGCGGGCGATCGCGGAGCTGCGCAGCGGCCGGCCGCTACGCTTCGTCCCGCAGGCCGGGCAGCCGTGGCTCCTGGCGCCGCTGGAAGGCTTCGATCCGTCTATGCTCGCCCAAGCGACCGCAGCCGGTGAGAGCCCGCTAGTGCTGCTCACCGCGACCCGCGCGCGCCACCTGGGGCTGGACCCGCAGGGTGAGCGCGTCGTGGCGCTGTCGGCGCGTGAAATGGGCGCGGATGATCTGGCCGCGCTGGCCAATCCGCTGCATCGACCGCAGCGCGCCGTCGCGGAGTGGCCGGTCTCGCTGCGTCCGCCCGAAGGGGCCGAGGCGATGCTGGAGCTGCTGAAGGCTGGGCGGCTGTTGCCCGCGGCCCTGGTGTCGCCGGACTCGCAAGACGCAGAGTGCCTGAGCGTCGAGGAGGCTGCGGTTCGGCGTTTCCGGGAGGAGGCCGGTGCCCGCCTCACCCAGGTGGCCGAGGCTGCCGTGCCTCTGCTCGACGCCGAAGGCACGCGCATCGTCGCCTTCCGTCCGGCGGACGGCGGGCGCGAGCACTTGGCCATCCTGGTGGGTCAGCCCGACCTTTCGGGACCGGTGCTCACCCGGCTGCACTCCGAATGCTTCACCGGTGACCTGCTGCGCTCGCTGCGCTGTGACTGTGGCGACCAGCTTCGCGGCGCCATCGACCTGATGGAGCGGGAGGGCGGCGGCATCCTGCTCTATTTGGCGCAGGAAGGCCGGGGCATTGGCCTGGTCAACAAGCTGCGGGCCTATGCACTGCAGGACCGCGGCGCCGATACCCTGGATGCCAATGAGCAGCTCGGCTTCGATGCCGATGAGCGGGTCTACCGCCCGGCAGCCGAGATGCTGCGCCAGCTCGGTGTGGCGCAGGTGCGGCTGCTGACCAACAACCCGCTCAAGGTCGAAGCCTTGGCTGCCAGCGGCGTGACGGTGGTGGAACGGGTGCCGCACAGCTTCCCGGCCAATGGCCACAACGAAGACTATCTGGACACCAAGGCCCGCCGTTTCGGACATCTTCTGTAGGCGCTTCTGTAGGCGCCGTTCCACCAGCATTGGGAGCGCACGGCCGGCAAGGCGCGGATGCGGTCATGGCTGTCGCAGAAACGCAAGCCCGGCCGCTGCTGTCGGCGGAAAAGGAGGCAGGCCGGTGGACGGACCCGTATCGGTCCCCCGCCAGTGACATTCTCCTTTTCACGGAGCGGACGGCGATGACCGATCAGAGTCTCGTTGCAAACTCCGGCGCGGACCACCCCGCCGGAGCCAAAAGTGCAACCACGAACGAGGAAGGGCGTGGGGGCCGCAGGGGCCGCGGCGGGGCGGAAACGCGCCGGGCGGCACGCCGCGGCGGCGCGCGTGAGCAGCTCGGGCAGATCCTGCGCAAGATCCCCTGCTTCGAGGTCATGAACGTCGAGGCCTTGGAGATCATCGAGCACAATGCGGATACGGTGTTGGAGGAGGTGGGGCTGGAATTCCGCGGCGATGCGGAGGCGCTGCAGCTCTGGAAGGACGCCGGCTGCGACGTGCAGGGCGAGCGGGTGCACTTCCCGCGCGGACTCTGTCGCGAGCTTGTGACGGAAAACGCTCCCCAGAGCTTCACGCAGCACGCGCGCAACCCGGAACGCTCGGTGCAGATCGGCGGCGATGCCACGGTCTTTGCGCCGGTCTATGGCCCGCCCTTCGTCAGCGACCTCGACCAGGGCCGGCGCTATGGCACCATCGCCGACTTCCAGAACTTCGTGAAGCTTGCCTACATGGCGCCGGCGATGCACCACTCCGGCGGCACGGTCTGCGAGCCGGTGGACGTACCGGTGAACAAGCGCCACCTGGACATGCTCTATGCCCACATGCGCTACAGCGACAAGGCCTTCATGGGCTCGGTGACGGCGCCGGAGCGGGCCGAGGATGCGGTGGCCATGGCCAAGATCCTCTTCGGCGAGGACTTCGTGCGCGACAACACGGTGATGATCTCCCTGATCAACGCCAACTCCCCCATGGTCTGGGACGACACCATGGTGGGGGCGCTCAAGGTCTATGCCCGCAACAACCAGGCGGTGATCTGCACGCCCTTCATTCTGGCCGGCGCCATGGCGCCCTGCACCGTGGCCGGCACCATGACCCAGACCCTGGCGGAATCCCTGGCCGGCATGGCGCTGGCGCAGCTGGTACGGCCCGGCGCGCCGGTGGTGCTGGGCTCCTTCGCCAGCTCCATGTCCATGCAGTCCGGGGCGCCGACCTTTGGCACGCCGGAGCCGGCCATGGTGCTCTACGGTATGGGCCAGCTCGCCCGGCGGCTTGGCGTGCCCTTCCGCTCCGGCGGTGGGCTCTGCGGCTCCAAGGCGGTGGATGCCCAGTCTGCCTATGAGACGGCCAACACCCTGCTGCCCACCCTTCTGGGCGGCGTGAACTTCGTGCTGCACGGCGCAGGCTGGCTGGAGGGCGGCCTCGTCTCCTCCTACGAGAAGTTCATGCTCGACGCCGATCAGCTCACGATGCTGCAAGCGATGGCCAATGGCGTGGATATGAGCGAGAACGGCCAGGCGATGGACGCCATCCGCGAGGTCGGGCCGGGCAAGCACTTCCTGGGCTGCAGCCACACCCAGGCCAACTTCCAGACCGCTTTCTGGCGCTCCTCGCTCGCAGACAACAACTCCTATGAACAGTGGGAAAGCGAAGGCGGCCTGAACGCCGCCCAGCGGGCCAACAAGCAGTGGAAGGACTGGCTGGCGGCCTACGAGGCACCGGCGATCGATCCGGGTGTGGACGAGGCCCTGCTGGCCTTCATCGCTGAGAAGAAGGCCGCCGTGCCCGACGCCTTCACCTGAGAGATGAAGCGGCGCCGCGGGCCAGATTGAAAGCCCCCGCGGCGCCGCTTCTTTGCATATCCGCCCGTCCGTCCCCATGTTGATGCCCAGCCGTAACCACGCAGGGGGCCGGGAGCGCTGCAAAAGCTTCTGTGGATCGTTGTCGTCGTCTGGGCCGTCTGGGCCGGTCATCTCGCCTATCGGGATTACGCCGCCTGGCTCTACTATGCCGCCGGGCGCTACGACCGGATGATGAATCCCTACGGCGTCGATCCCGAGGCGCCGGAACCCACGCCCGAGGACCGGGCCTTTCACCGCACGCTCTTCATCGCCGACCTCCACGCCGATACCTTGAACTGGGCGCGCGATCCCTTGCATCGCTCGCTCTTCGGTCATGTGGACGTGCCGCGCCTCATGGACGGCAACGTGGCGCTGCAGGTCTTTACCATCGTGACCCGCAGTCCCGTCGTCCTGCCTTGGAACAACTGCGTGACGCCGCGCGCGCCCGACCGCGCCGCACTGCTGGCTCTGCTGCATGGCCGGCCGGTTTTCGACGTGCGCGACCGCGCCTATGCCCGGGTAGAACGCTTCAAGGAGGCGGCAGCCCGCTCCCTGGAGGAGGAGGGGCCGGAGCTGCGCCTGATCGAGACCGCCGCGGACCTGCAGCAGTTGGTGGAGGACCGGGTGGCCGGACAGGATGTGGTGGGCGGTATCCTGGGTGTGGAGGGCGCCCACTGGATCGCCTCCGATGCCACACCGGAGGATGTGCGCCGGGAGGTGCAGGATCTCTTCGAAGCCGGCGTGCGACTCTTCGCGCCGGTGCATCGTTTCGACAACAGTCTCGGCGGCTCGAACGAGGGCTGCGAACGTGGCGGTCTTACGGCCCAGGGGCGCATTGCCTTGAGCGAGGCCGAGAGCCTGGGCATGGGGGTGGACCTGGCGCATCTCTCGCACGCCGGCATCCGCGATGCCCTCGACCTGTTGCAGCAGCCTTTCACCATTTCCCACACCGGGATCCAGTCCGAGTGCGAGCCGCCCTGTCGCGTTGCCCGCAACCTCAGCGAGGAGGAACTGGAGGCCATCCTAAAAGCCGAGGGGCTGATCGGCGTCGGCTTCTGGCCCCAGGCAGTGGGCCCCAGCGTCTGGCGCATCATCGACATCATGGCCCATGTCGCAGAGTTGTCGGCGGCGCTCGATCTCGAGCCCAGCCGCTACGCCGCCTATGGCTCCGACTACGACGGCTCGGTAACGCCGCTGGTGGAGGTGGGGCATCTCGATGTCCTGACCGCAATCATGCGCCACCGTTCCGAGCCCTTCAGCGCCGAGTGGACGCGTGATTTCGCCGGCCGCAACGCCTGTCGTTTCTTCGGCACCGTGCTGCCAGGCGGTAACAGCGATGTGGCCGCGGAGATCTGCGACGGGGCGGTGAGCACCACGGCCCTGCGTGCCCTCGAAGGGCCGGCCGAGAACCCGGCTGAGAACGAGGAATAGACTTTACGGGCGCGCCCGCTGTTCGCGCACCGCGGTGACCAGTTGCTCGGCCAGTGCATCGGCCGCCAGCGAGGTTGTGGCGGGATTGCGGTGCAGTTCGGCAATGGCCGGCGCCAACGGCGGCAGTCCTTCCGCTTCGCCCAGCACGCGGCAGCCCTCGGGCACCGAGCGGGCAGCCTTGACCGTGATGCCGAGGCCCGCCTGGATGGCGAGATTGATGCCGGTCGGGCTCTGGCTGGTGAAGGTGACGTGCCAGCGCCGCCCGCGCCGGCCCAGTTGGCTGACGGCCTCAGCGCGGTAGGGACAGCCTTCGGCGTGCACCGCCAGGGGGACTCGTGCCCGGGCCGAAAGCGTCAGGTTCTCAGCACCGACCCAGACCAGAGGCTCGTTCGCCACGTGCTCCCCGCCGGAGGCCGGATCGTGCCGGATGGCCAGCACCAGGTCGAGCAGGCCGTCCAGTAAGCGCTCCACCAGCAAGTCGCTGCGGTCGCAGTAGATGGAAAGCTGCACGTCCGGGTGCGTGCGCGCGAAGGGGGCGAGCAGGTCGGCGAGGTAGGCCTGGGCCTGCTCGTCCGGCAGACCCAGGCGCAGCACCTCCATGTCTCCGCTGCGACCGATGGCGTCGCGCGCTTCCTCCTGCAGGCGCAGCAGGCGCCGGGCATAGGGCAGTAGGGTGCCGCCGGCGTCATTCAGCACGACCTGGCGGCTGGTGCGGTCGAACAGCGGCGCAGCCAGTTGTGCCTCTAGGCGTTTGATTTGCAGGCTGACCGCCGACTGCGTGCGGTTCAGCACCCGGGCCGCGGCACTGAAGCCGCCGGATTCGGCCACGGCTACGAAGGCGCGCAGGAGGTCCAGGTTCATCGGAGGGTCTCACTTCCATGAGGAAAGCTCATCAATTCTATTGATACTAATCGCTTCTCTCATTGATCCCAAGGGCCTAGGCTCATCCAGAGCACAGAGGCTCCTGCGGGGGCCGTCTTAGGCTGGAACAATGTTGGGAGGTTCAACCGCCATGCTCGCTGAAGACCGACAACCTGCGCCCGCCGAGGTGGACCTCGGTGGGCTGATTGACCTGGAGCGCTATCCGCTGGACCGCCTGGACAGTCCGGAAGGCCAGGCGCTCCTCGCCCGCTGCCGGGCCAGCCTCGCCGGCGACGGCTGCGCGGTTCTGCCGAGTTTCGTGCGCCCCGAGGCGCTGCGCGCCATGGGTGAGGAAACCCACCGCTTGGCACCGGGCGCGCACATCAACGACACCCAGACCAATCCCTACAGCAGCGACGGCGACCCGGAGCTGCCGGAGGACCATCCCCGTAACGTCTTCATGGACCGTTCCAACGGCTTCGTTGGCGGCGACCTGATCGGACAGGAAACGGCGATCCGCCAGCTCTACCACCATCCGGCCTTTCAGCGCTTCGTGCAGCGCGCCATGGGCGTGGAGGAACTCCACGAGTATGCCGACCCGCTGGGCGGCCTCGTGATCAACGTGCTGAAGCCGGGCTGTCAGCACCCCTGGCACTACGACACCAACGAGTTCGTGGTCTCGATGATGACCCGCGCGCCGGAAGAGGGTGGCCTCTTCCAGTACGCGCCGAACATCCGCTCCACCGAAAGCGAGAACTACGAGTCCGTCGGCCGCGTGCTCCACGGCGACGAAGCACCGGTGAAGACGCTGCAGCTCAAGCCCGGCGACCTGCAGATCTTCTTCGGGCGCTACTCATTGCACCGGGTCAGCCGCGTCGGCGGCGAGAAGGACCGCCACACCGTGATCTTCGGTTTCGCGCGGGAGCCGGGCATGATCGCGCGCGCGGCGCGGACCAAGCGCATCTTCGGCCGGCTGCATCCGATCCACGAGGCGGAGACCGCCGACGGACCGGCGCGCAGCGACAGCCTGGCCGACTGACGAGACACAAGCGATTGCTGTCGGCGCCGGCATCCGAAGGAGATGCTGGCGCCGGCGCTGTCGCGGTTTCGAGAAAGACAGATTTCGGCCTCCGCAGCCGTTCCGGCGCCTGGGGGCTTCTTGCCGTAGGAGAAAGACGAACGTGACCCATCCCCGACCCGACAGCCCCTCCGTCGTGCCCAGCGGGCCGGCTTTTGCCAGCGATGCCATTCCCAGCGCCCTGGACCCGGTGCGCCTGCGTGCCGAGCGCCTGGCGCGGCTGCGCGCGATGATGGATGAGCAGGGCTATGCGGCGGTGGTGCTCTTCGACCCTTACAACCAGCGCTACGCCACCGGCTCGCGCAACATGTTCGGCTACTTCCTGCGCAACTCCACGCGCTACATCTACGTGCCGCTCAACGGACCAGTGATCCTCTTCGAATATCCCGGCAGCGCCCACATCTCCACCTGCCTGGAGACCATCGACGAGTCGCGCACCTCCAAGGTCGTCTGGTCCTCGGTCAACCAGCGCGACGGCGCGGTGGCACAGCCCTTCGCGCAGGAGATTGCCGATCTGCTCAAGCAGCAGGGCGGCGGCAAGGTCGGGCTCGACCGCTGCTCCCACATCCTGGCGCTGGCGCTCGAAGCCGAGGGCGTGACAGTGGAGGACTGCCAGCAGCACATCCTGCACGCCCGGCGCATCAAGACCACCGACGAGGTCGCCTGTCTCGCGCTCTCCATGGCCTCCAGCGAAGCGGCGGTGGACGCCATGGCCCGGCGCATCCGGCCGGGGGTGAGCGAGACCGAGCTCTTCGCCACCATGTACGGCGAGGTGATCGCCGGCGGCGGCGAGTTCATCGAGACGCGCCTGCTTTCCTCGGGCCCGCGCACCAATCCCTGGTTCGCCGAAGCCAGCGACCGGCGCATCCGGCCGGGCGAGCTGGTGGCCATGGACACCGACACCATCGGCGTCAACGGCTACTACTCCGACTTCTCCCGCACCTTCTTCTGCGGCCCCGGCCGGCCGAGCGGCTACCAGAAGAGCCTCTATTCCATGGCCTGGGAGCAGGTGCACCACAACATGGCGCTGCTGGGTCCGGGTAAGTCCTACCGCGAGATCGCGGAAAGCGCCTGGAAGATTCCCGAGCGCTTCCTGGACCGGCGCTATCCTTCGATCATCCACGGCGTGGGCATGCACGGCGAGACGCCGCTGGTCGCCCATTCCCTCGACTTCGACAGCTTCTCCGGCGACGGCGTGCTGGAGCCGGGCATGGTGGTCTCGGTGGAAAGCTACATCGGCGAGGTGGACGGCCCCGAGGGCGTGAAGCTCGAGGAGGAGGTGCTGATCACCGAGAGCGGCATCGAACTGCTTTCGCGCTACCCCTTTGACGAGCAGCTGCTCGAAAAGGTGGTCTGAGCCGCAGTTCGGCAGCCGGCGCCCCGGATCACGGCGCCGGCTGCAAGCGGCCCTTGTCGAGCCGGTAGACCCGTTCCACACAGCCCTCCAGGTGCTGCGCGTGGGTGATCAGCACCAGCGTGCGCCCGCGCGCAGCCTGGGCCAGGGTGGCGAAAAAGGCCCGCTCGGCGCTGGCATCGAGCCCCTGGGTCGGCTCGTCCAGCAGCAGGATCGCCGAGGGCTTGAGCAGGGCTCGGGCCAGGGCCAGACGTCGCCCCTGACCGCCCGAAAGATTGACCCCCGTTTCTCCGACCCAGCTTTCCAGCCCCTCCGGAAGCTGCGCCACGAAGTCCGCCAGACCCGCCTGATCCAGTGCCTCCCAAAGACGGGCCTCCTCCGCCTCGGGGTCGCCCAGCAGCAGGTTCTCGCGCAGGCTGCCGGAGAAGATCGGCGTGTCCTGGGAGAGAAAGGCGATGCGCTGATGCAGTTCCGCCTGGCGCACGCGGCTGATGTCCGTACCGGCCAGCAGCACCCGCCCGGCCTGCGGGTCCCAAAGCCGCAGCAGCAGATGGGCCAGGGTGGACTTGCCGCTGCCGCTTTCGCCGAGGATCGCAACCCGCTCACCTTCGGTCACCGTCAAGGAGAGGTCGTGGAGCACCGGCGGTGCGTCCGGGCCGTAGGCGAAGCTGACCCGCTCGAAGGCCAGGTCACCGCCGGGCGGCAAATCCTGCGGAGACTCGCAGTCGCGCACGGCCGGTTCCGTCTCGGCCAGGCTGCGCAGGCGCCGGGCGGCGAAGCGGGTCTGGCCCAGGGACTGGCAGGCGCGGGCCAGCGGTCCGGCCGCCTCGAAGACGCCCAGCAGCAACAGGGCTGCCATGGCCAGCAGCGGCGGACTCAGCCGTCCTTCGGCCACAGCCTGGGCCGCGATCAGCAGCAGGAGCACCAGAGCCAGGCCGGTGGTGAAAAGGATGAGCGCCCCGCCCAGGCCGCCGAGGCTTGCCTGGCGCCGCTGCGCGACCGAGAGGCGCAGGCTCGCCGATTCCAGGGCGCTGGCGGCCCTGTCACTTGCGCCGTGGGCAAGCAGTTCCGGGGCACCCTGCAGGCCGTCCAATGCCGCTCCACGCAATTCAGCTGCCGCGCGGGCCTGGGCCTTGCCCGAACGGCGCGCCAGGCGCGCGATCAGCAGGGGCACGGCCACCCCGGCAAGCCCCATGGCCGCGAGCAGCACCAGCGCCAAGCGCGGCTCGAAGAGCGCGAGAAAGCCCGCGGCGATCAGGGTGAGCAGCAGTGCTGCGGCCGCCGGCGCGACGGCGCGCAGATAGAGGTTGTCCAGGGCCTCGATGTCGGAGGTGACCCGCGCCACGACCTCGCCGCTGCGCAAGCCGCCCAGGCGGGCAGGGGCCAGGGGGATGGCCTTGCGGAAGAACCAGACCCTGAGATCGGCCAGAACGCGCAGTGTGGCCTCGTGTGTGACCAGCCGCTCGCCATAGCGCGAGAGGATGCGCCCGATCGCAAAAAAGCGAACGCCAGCAGAGGGGACGAAGAAGTTGAAGACGGCGCCCGCCCCGGCCAACCCGGCGAGGGCGGCCGCGGAGATGAACCAGCCGGAGAGCGTCAGCAAGGCGGTCCCGGCCAAGAGTGTCGTGAAGGTGAGCAGGGCGCCGGCCAGCATCCAGCTCAGTCGCCGCCGGGCCGCCAGGCGCAGGAAGAAGAGAAGATCCTTCATCGCTGCTCCTCCGCGACGATGCGGCCTTCCGCCAGATGCAGCACGCGTGAAGCCATGGCGATCACGGCCGGGCTGTGCGTGGCGATCACCAGCGTGCGCCCGCGCGCATGGGAAGCCAGGCGTTCGAGCAAGGCTGCCTCTGTGGCGCGATCCAGGTGCGCGGTCGGCTCGTCGAGCAGCAGGAGCGGGGCCTGGCGCAGGAAGACGCGCGCCAGGGCGAGGCGCTGTGCCTGGCCACCGGAGAGGCCGAAACCACGCTCGCCCAGCGGGGTGTCCAGTCCCTGCGGCAGCTCGGCGGCGAAGTCCAGCACGCCGGCCGCCCGGGCGGCGGCCTCCACCTGCGCGTCACTGGCGTCGGGGTTGAAGAGGCGGAGGTTCTGGGCCAGCGTGCCGTGAAAGAGGTGCGGCCGCTGGCTCATGTAAGCGAGACGGGCGCGAAGGCTCGCCGGGTCCAGGTCTGCGAGCGGGACGCCGTTCCAGAGCACGCTGCCTTGCTGCGGCTGGCGCAGGCCCAGGATCACCTCCAGCACGGTGGTCTTGCCGGAGCCGCTCGGGCCGGCCAGCGCGAGGATTTCTCCAGGCGCGACGCTGAAGCTTACCCCGTCGAGGGCGATCCGCTCCCCGGCGCCGAGGCGCAGCGTGACGTCGTCGAGGCTCAAGCCGATGGCCTCCGCTTGCGGCAGCGGTCGTCCCGGCTGGGCTGCGGCCAGGGGAGCCGTTGGATGTCTTGCCGGCGCTTGCGGCAGGTCGCTTTCGAGCAGCGTGCGCAGTTCCTCCGCCGCGGCCAGAGCGGAGGCCCGGTCATGGTAGTGGGTGGCCAGGTTGCGCAGCGGCAGATAGACGTCCGGGGCCAGCAGCAGGCAGAAGAGGCCGACCTCCAGGCTGAGCGGGGCCGTGCGCAGAGTGAGCAGCCCGAGGTAGCTGAGGCCGAGATAGAGTGCCACGCCGGCGACTGCCAGCGCCGCGAAGAACTCGAGCACCGCTGAGGAGAGGAAGGCGATGCGGAGCACGGCCAGGGTGCGGCTGCGCACGCCATCGGTGACCCGGCGTACCTCCTCCAGTTCTGCTTCTGCCCGGCCATAGAGCTTCAGCGTGGCGAGGCCGCGCAGCCGTTCCACGAAGTGGCCGCCCATGCGGGTGAGCGCCTGGAGCTGCCGCCGGCTGCTGGCCGCGGCGCCCATGCCCACCAGCGCCATGAAGAGCGGGATCAGCGGCAGTGTGGCCAGCAGCAGCAACGCAACAACGGGCTCACGCGACAGGATGGCCACCACCATCGCCGCGGGCAGGAAGACCGCCAGGGCCATGGCCGGCAGGTAGCGGGCAAAGTAGCCGTCAAAGGCTTCGATCTGCTCGATCAATGCGCTGGCGAGCGCGCCGCTGCGATGTTCGCGGATCCAGCCGGGACCACGCAGCAGCATGGCCTCGAAGACCGCGCGGCGCAGCCTCTGCTTGACCAGGGTGGCGGCGCGCGCCCCGGCGCGTTCACCGGCCCAGTGCAGCAGGGCGCGCAGCGCGATCACCAGCAGGAGGACGGCCAGCAGGGGCCAAAGCGCCTCGGGGCCACGCTGCATCACCACGACCAGATGGATCGCGGCGGCGAGCAGGAAAGCCTGGACGATCAGCAAGAGTCCGCCCAGGGCCCCGCAGGCCACGGCGGCGGCAAGGGCGCCGCGCGCCGGCCGTGCCCAGCCACGCAGCCAGGCGCCATTGCGCCGGCCGAGGTCCGGATCGCGGAGTTCCGTGGGGGAAAGCCGGCGGCCCTCAAGGCTTTCCGGCGGCGGCAGGTCGGTCATGTCATCCCGAATCGAGAAAGTGCGCGACAGCGCGGCAGAGGATCAGCCTCGGCCAGAGCTTGCAAGTCGAGCTTGGACCGGATTGCCATCGATCTAAACCGCCGTTGCTGCTTGCACAGCGGTGGGCAGGCTTGCCTTTCCGCCATGTTAGGCTGTGCTACGGTGAGTGAATGCCTGCGGCGACTTGCCTCGTCTGGGCTTGACGCAAGTCAAGTATGCTGCAGCCTGGGTGCGTTACCCCTCTTGGGCTCGCTCCCCCGCGGGTGTGCGAAAGGATGCTCTCGCTATGATCGATATGGATGTCGTGGCCCTGTCGCGTTTGCAGTTTGCGCTGACAGCCATGTATCACTTTCTCTTTGTGCCGCTGACGCTCGGCCTGTCGCTCATCATGGCGATCATGGAGAGTGTCTATGTCATGACCGGGCGTGACATCTGGCGCCGCATGACCCTCTTCTGGGGCACGCTTTTCGGCATCAACTTCGCTATGGGTGTGGCCACGGGCATCGTGATGGAATTTCAGTTCGGCATGAACTGGTCCTATTACAGCCACTACGTCGGGGACATCTTCGGGGCGCCGCTCGCCATCGAGGGCCTGATGGCCTTCTTCCTGGAAGCCACCTTCATCGGACTCTTCTTCTTCGGCTGGGATCGTCTGTCCAAACTGGGGCATTTGACGGTGACCTGGCTGGTGGCGCTGGGCGCGAATTTCTCCGCGCTGTGGATCCTGATTGCCAACGGCTGGATGCAGTATCCCGTCGGCGCAACCTTCAATCCCGACACCATGCGCATGGAGATCGAAGACTTCATCGCCGTCATCTTCAATCCGGTGGCCCAGGCGAAGTTCGTGCATACGGTCAGCGCCGGCTACGTCACCGGCGCGATCTTCGTCATGTCGGTCAGCGCCTACTTCCTGCTGCGCGGCCGTCACCAGGCCATGGCACGGCGGTCCATGGCGGTGGCCTCGAGCTTCGGGCTGGCCGCGGCGCTTTCCGTCGTCGTGCTGGGCGATGAGAGCGGCTACGTCACCACTGAGCATCAGAAGATGAAGATCGCGGCCATGGAGGGCATGTGGCACACGGAGGACGCGCCGGCGCCCTTCACCGTTTTTGCACTGCCTGATCAGGACTCGCAGAGCAATCGCTACGAGGTGCAGGTGCCCTTCGCGCTTGGCCTGATCGCCACCCGCTCCTTCAGCAGGGAGCTTCCCGGCATCATCGACCTGGTGGATCGGGCCGAGGATCAGGTGCGCAGCGGCCTGGTCGGTTACCAGGCCCTGCTGGATCTGCGGGCGGATTCGGAGAACGACGCGGCGCGTGAGCTGTTGGCCGAACACTGGGCCGATCTCGGTTACGCCCTGCTGCTCAAGCGCTACCGCGAGGACATTCTGGAGGCCAGCGACGAGGAAATCGCCCAGGCGGCGCTGGACACGGTGCCGCACATCGCGCCGATCTTCTGGAGTTTCCGGCTCATGGTGGCGCTGGGCTTCTATTTCATTGCCTTCTTCGCGCTGGCCTTCTGGTTGTCCAGTCGCGGCGCCTTCGAGCGCAATCGCTGGTTCCTGCACGTCGCGCTTTGGAGCCTGCCTCTGCCCTGGCTTGCCGTCGAGCTTGGCTGGTTCGTCGCTGAGTATGGGCGTCAGCCCTGGATCATCGAAGGCGTCTTACCGACCTTCTACGCCGTCTCTGACCTCTCGGTCTGGGATCTGGTGCTGACCATCGCGGGCTTTGTGACCTTCTACACCCTGCTGGCCATCGTCGATGTCTGGCTGCTGCTGCGTTACGTGCGAAAGGGTCCCTCCGAGCCCGAGCCGCAGCAGGGCAGCGCCGCTACAGGCAATGGCCCGCAAGGACCGGGCCTGCGCCACGCCACCGCCGCCTACAAGGAGTGAGCGCCATGGAACTGATCCCGCTCGACTATCCCACGCTGCGGCTAATCTGGTGGCTGCTGCTGGGCGTGCTGCTCATCGGCTTTGCGGTCATGGACGGCTTCGATCTGGGCACGGGGACGCTCCTGCCTTTCGTCGCCCGCACTGATGACGAACGGCGCATCGTGGTGAATACGGTGGGGCCGGTCTGGGAAGGCAACCAAGTTTGGCTGATCTTGGGCGGTGGTGCGATTTTTGCGGCCTGGCCACCGCTCTACGCCGTCTCCTTCTCCGGCTTCTACCTGGCCATGTTCCTCCTACTGGCCGCGCTCATCCTGCGGCCGGTGGGATTCAAGTTCCGCTCCAAGGTGGGGGACTCGCGCTGGCGCACCTTCTGGGACTGGGGGCTGTTCGTGGGCGGTGCGGTGCCGGCGCTCATCACCGGCGTTGCAGTGGGCAACGTCCTGCTGGGCGTGCCCTTCTATTTCTCGGATGACCTGAGGCCCTTCTACGACGGCGGGCTGCTTGGTCTGCTCAACCCCTTCGCGCTGCTCTGCGGGCTCGTCAGCCTTTCCATGCTGATCCTGCACGGCGCCACCTGGCTCTCCTTCAAGACCGAGGCGCCGGTGGCAGAGCGTGCCCGCCGCTACGGCAGCTTCGCGGCGCTGGCCACTCTGGCGCTCTTCGCTCTGGCCGGCCTGGCGGTGGCCTACTGGGTCGAGGGCTACGTGCTGGTCTCGCAAGTGGTGCAGGACGGACCGTCCAATCCCCTGCGCAAGGAGGTGGCGACGGTGGTGGGTGGCTGGCTCTCCAACTACGACGCCTATCCCTGGATGCTGACGGGGCCGATCCTCGGCTTCGGCGGTGTTGCGCTGGCCGGCCTGTTGTTGCTGGTGCGTCGGCCGCTGCTGGCTTTCTTTGCCTCCGCGCTGGGCATCTTCGGTATTATTTCCACCGCAGGCCTGTCGCTCTTTCCCTTCCTGCTGCCCTCATCGCAGGATCCGCGCTCGAGCCTGACCGTGTGGGATGCGTCCTCCAGCCCCATGACGCTGTGGGTGATGCTGATCGCCACGCTGTTCTTCATGCCGATCATCCTGGCCTACACCGCCTGGGTTTACCGCATCATCGCGGGCAAGGTGACGACGCGCGACCTGGATTCCAACGTCAACGCCTATTGAAGGAGGCGCTTGCGGCATGTGGTACTTCTCCTGGATCCTTGGCCTGGGACTCGCCTGTTCCTTTGCCATCCTCAACGCCATGTGGCTGGAACTGCGCGAAGACAAGCAGAAAGACATTTAAGTAAATTGGTGTTGCGTGCGGGCCGCAGGCTGGTGTTGTTGCAGCCTTGGGCGGCTTGTCGGCAAAAAATGCATCTGCTCGTGCGGTTTTTCTTCCACGAATCCGCCATCATCGCCTAACGTCCTTGTGGCAATGTGCGCCCAGGACCGGATCGCGTCCAATCGGAGCCACTGGGTTTCGGTTTTCGAAAGTGAATCCGGTTCGGAACGGAAGGGTGGAGCAGGGTCACGACCTTGATTGCGGACCGACCGGGTCCGCGTCTTCGGGATGATCTGCTCTCATGACAGGGAGGTCCGCGGCGCGGGCGGCGATGATGGACTGGGACAAGCTGCGCATATTTCACGCGGTGGCCGAGGCCGGCAGCTTTACCCATGCGGGCGAGGTGCTGAATCTTAGTCAGTCCGCGGTCAGCCGGCAGATCAGCGCGCTGGAAGACAGCCTGCGTGTGCCGCTGTTCCATCGCCACGCCCGCGGCTTGATCCTCACTGAGCAGGGCGAGACGCTGTATCGAACCGCCCACGAGGTCTTCGCCAAGCTGTCAATGGCCGAGGCGCTGCTCACCGAGAGCCGGGAGCGCCCGCGCGGCCCCTTGAAGGTCACCACCACCGTGGCCTTCGGCTCGACCTGGCTGGCGCCACGGGTGCGCGGCTTTATGGACCTCTATCCCGAAATCGAGATGCATCTTCTTCTCGATGACCGGGAACTGGATCTGTCTATGCGCGAGGCGGATGTGGCGATCCGGCTTTCGCCGCCACGCCAGGCCGACCTGATCCAACGCCATCTCCTGACCGTGCACATGCAGGCCTACGCGGCGCCCTCCTATCTGAAGCAGCATGGCCTGCCGAACAAGGCGGCCGATCTCGATAAGCACCGCCTCATCGTCTATGGCCAGGAAATGCGCGCGCCGGTGCCGGACGTGAACTGGCTGCTGCGCGTCGGCACGAGCGACAACCGCCTGCGCAAGCCGGCGCTTACGGTGAACAACGTCTATGCGATCATGCAGGCTGTGGCGGCGGGCGCCGGCATTGGCGGGCTGCCCGAGTTCATGATCCAAGAAGGCAGTGATCTGGTCCAGATCCTTCCGGAACTGGAAGGTCCGCGCTTGGATGCCTATTTTGTCTATCCGGAGGAATTGCGGGGAACCCACCGCGTGGAGGTGTTCCGCGACTTCCTTTTGCGGCAGGTTGCGCAGTCGAAGTTTTGAGTATGCTGCGTTGCGCAAAGGCGTGCGAGACGGAACCTGGGCAGCCTGACCGGCGTTAGGTATTTGAGGGCGCTGTCGGATGTTGGTTTTCCGTCAGCCATGCGAGCATCGCATGACCCGAATGTTTGTTTGTGCATAGACAATGAGGGGCCGGAACACCAAATTCCTGTTCAGCGATGTTGCGTTGCAACATCCCCCGGGTTTCCGGCTCCTCCCGCCGGAAACCCCGCCCGGATCTCGATCCGGGCACAGGGCCCTCCGGCGCGTCCCTCGCGCTGCTGGGTCCTACGTCTCCCAGACGTGAAGCCTCCCTGTTCAACTTGCCGGGCCCTCGTGGCCCGGCATTTTTTTTGGTGCTATCGGAGTCACGTCCAAACTCCGAAGCCTCATGATTCAGATTCAATGCGGTCTTCGAGCCAGCCCTCAGGAATCTCATCCCCTTCCCGCGGCGGCAAGGTGCCGGCCGTAGCCAGAATCCGCTTGAGCTCCTCGGGATCGGCCTTGGCCGCTCGTTCCTCGAAGTAGCGCATGGTCTTCAGCTCGGCCAATCGCCTTGCAACGGCCACGGTGATGAACTGGTTGATCGAAGTGCCCTCCATTTCGGATGCCTTCTTCACCTCCTTCATAATCGAGGCCGGAAGGCGGAGAGCGTATCCAGTGACGGTCGCCATTCTATCCTCCTCAAGAGTTCGCCAGGCCGACATACCTCGACCCCAATGTATTTCACCCCTGGGTCCGATGGCTGATAATCGCTGACGTTGAACGTCACCAGCACGTCAGCACCCCCATTCAGCGCCACCTCCACGAACAACTCATCGTTCGGGTCTTGCAGGGACGGCCGGCACGAGAAGTCCGGGGTCACGGGTTCGACGACGGCCGCCCAGTTATCGAGAAAGGCATCGATATCGTTCGCATCGAGATTCATCTCGGTCAGATGTTCAGGGCGCTTCAATACCGCTTCGTACTCGATCATCATCCCGACGCCGGTTAGAGGGGCGATCACCCCTTCCAACCCTGTGATCAAGAGGATGCGAGATGCGCCTGTTGGGCTTCTCAGGCCGCTGAGGACCACGTCGGTATCAAGCACCACCCTCATATCATATACAATATCATTTTTCAGAAGCAATCAAAGTGTCATATCACATGCAATATGATGCTTTTGCAATCCATGACACCTGAATGCGCTCTCCTGAAAAGCATCCCCTACTTCCGCGCCCCTTCGAAGCCCTGCAGGAAGGATTCCAGGTTCTCCCCGAGTTCCGGGGTGAGATAGCCACCTTCCTGCACCAGCAGGGTGGGGAAACCCTCGCGCGCGATGGCTTCGGCGATGCGGGAGAAGCCTTCGGTGGTGACTGCCAGTCCTGCCAGCGGGTCGCCGGCGAAGGCATCCAGGCCGAGCGCGACCACCAGTACGCCCGGCGCATAGGCCCGGATGGCCGCGAAAGCCCGGTCGAGGGCCTGGAGGAAGGGTTCATCGCCGCTGCCGATGGGCAGGGGCAGGTTGAGGTTGAAACTTTCTCCCTCGCCCTCACCGCGCTCCTGGGCGTGGCCCCAGAAGAAGGGGTAGAACTGCGCCGGATCGGCATGGATGGAGACGGTCAGCACGTCCCGGCGGCGGTAGAAGATCCCCTGGGTGCCGTTGCCGTGGTGCAGGTCGACGTCGAGGACCGCGACACGCTCGTGGGCCTGACGCAGGTGTTGGGCGGCGATGGCGGCGTTGTTCAGGAAACAGAAGCCGCCGGCCATGTCGGCATAGGCGTGATGACCTGGCGGGCGGCAGAGCGCATAGGCCTCGTCGGCCCCGTCGAGCAGCAGGCTGGCGCCATGGACAGCCGTATCGGCGGCGCGGCAGGCAGCCTCCCAGGTGTGGGTGCCGATGGGACAGGCGGTGTCCGCCATGTGCCAGCCAGCGCGGCCCACGATGTGCTGGGGGTAGCTGGCGGGGCGCCGGCCGGGGTGCACGTTCGCGATGATCTCTCCACCGCTGTCGCCCAGGGCCTGCCACTCCTGCCAGGCCGTTTCGAGGAACTGCAGATACTCAGGCGTGTGGATGGCCGCGCGGGGACCGGGGCCAAAGGCTTCGGCGGTCAGGACCTGGTGGCCTTGGCGCTCCACCGCCGCCAAGAGGGCTTGCGCACGCTCGGGCTTCTCGGCGCTGGGCTTCGCCATGCCGCGCACCAGGAAGAACTGGGGATCGTGCCGGCTGTGTTCGGGGGCGTGAATGACCTTCATGCTTCTCCTTCGCCGGGCCGCGCCGGCTTTTGCTGGCGCTGCTGGAAGAGCGCACGCACCTCTTTCCAGGCAACGGTGATGTGGTTGTCGAGCTCTTGCTGCAGGCGCTCGCCGTCTCCAGCCTCCAGCGCCTCGAGCAGCGGGCAGTGAACCTGGGCCAGGCGGCATGGATCGTCGAAGATCTGACCCACCAGCGCGATCACAAGATGCAGTTCGCCGGTCAGTTCGGAAAAAACGCGCTGCAGGCGGCGGTTGCCCGAGAGCTCGCAGAGCAGGAGGTGGAAGCGCAGGTCTTCCTCGACCACGGCGGCCTGGTCGCCGCGCTCGGCGGTCTCCAGCAGGCGTTCGAGTTGGCGGCGCAAGGGGTCGAGATCGACGTCTGCGCCGCGCGCCAGCAGCGCACTGCCGGCAAAACTCTCCAGACAGAGGCGCAGGCTGTAGAGGTCGTCCACCTCCTCCAGCGTCGGCAGGCGTACGGCAAAACCGCGATGGGGGCGGGAGGTGAGCAGTCCGCGCTGCTCCAGCAGGCGGGCGGCTTCGCGTACCGGAGCGCGACTGATGCCCATCTGCCGGGCAATCTCCGCTTCGCCCAGTCGCTGGCCGGGGACGAAACGGCCGGTGACGATGGCGCGGGTGAGCTGCTCGGCAACCCGGTCCACCAGTCCGTGTCGCTCGATGGTCTGGAAGGCCATCCTGGACCGTTTCCCTGCGTGCTGGCTCCACAACCTGACGTTACTCAGGGTAGCGAGCGAAGGCGTCGACTGTCGACACATTTCTGCTTGGTGCTGCGTCTCAGTCTGTGGCAGGGTCTTATGTGCAGGGGGCGAAATAAACAGACCTCCGCGCAACAGGGCGGCTTCAAACACAAGAGGGAGACTCGAAGCATGACCAAAGGGCAAAGGGCGATCGCCCTGGCAATGGCGGCCGCAGTGACAGCAGCGGCTGGCTCGGCCTTGGCTGAGGAGCCGAAGCGGGGCGGCACGGCGAACGTCGTGATCCAGCCGGAACCGCCCGGCCTGATCATGGGCCTCTGGCAGAATGCCCCGACGCAGATGGTGGCCGGCAACATTTATGAAAGCCTGCTGAAGTATGACCAGGAGCTGAACCCTCTGCCCAGCCTGGCGACGGAGTGGGAGGTCAACGACGATGGCACGGTCTACACCTTCCATCTCAAGGACAACGTCCTCTGGCACGACGGCGAGCCCATGACCGCCGACGACGTGGTCTTCTCCGTCACCGACTTCCTGGCCGAAACCCACCCGCGTCTGCGCGTCTCCCTGGAGCATGTGGAGAATGTCGAAGCGCTGGACGATCACACGGTGCAGTTCACGCTGAAGCAGCCCTTTGGCCCCTTCATGGGCATCTTCGAGGTCGGCTCAATGCCGATCACGCCCAAGCACATCTACGAGGGCACCAACTTCCAGGACAACCCGGCCAACAACCATCCCATCGGCACCGGGCCCTTCAAGTTCGCTGAGTGGGAGCGGGGCTCGCACATTCATCTGGTGCGCAATGAGGACTATCACGTCGAGGGCCTGCCTTACCTGGACGAGGTCTATTGGCACGTGATCCCGGACGGGGCGTCGCGGGCCGTGGCCTATGAGAATGGCGACGTGGATGTGCTGCCCGGCGGTTCGGTGGAGAACTTCGACGTGGCACGTCTTTCGGAACTGCCGAACACCTGCATCACCGGCGGGGGCTGGGAATACTTCTCCCCCATGGCCTGGATGTGGCTGAACAATCGTGAAGGGCCGCTGGCCGACAAGCGTGTGCGCCAGGCGGTGCTCTATTCCATCGACCGCGAGTTCGCCCGCGATGCAATCTGGAACGGCTTGGGCGAGGTGCCCACCGGCCCGGTGAGCTCCAAGGTGCGCTTCTACGAGCCCGACGTGCCGCGCTACGACTATGATCCCGACAAGGCGCGCGAGCTTCTCGAAGAGGCGGGCTACGATGGTGAAGAGATCCGCATGCTGCCGCTGCCCTATGGCGAGACCTGGCAGCGCTGGGCGGAGGCGGTGCGCCAGAACATGCAGGAGGCCGGCTTCAACGTCTCCATGGAGGCGACCGACGTTGGCGGCTGGAACCAGCGCCTGGGTGACTGGGACTACGACATGGCCTTCACCTACCTCTACCAGTACGGCGATCCGGCCCTGGGTGTGACCCGAAACTACATCTCCTCGAACATCGCCAAGGGCTCTCAGTGGAACAACGTCCAGGGCTATGAGGATGAGCGGGTCGACGAACTGGCGGATGAGGGGGCGGTGGCTTTCCCTGACGAGAAGCGCCAGGAGATCTACAGCGAAATGCAGAAGATCATCGTCGAGGATGCGCCGATCGCCTGGCTCCTGGAGATCGAGTTTCCCACGATCTATCGCTGCGACATGAAGGACCTGATCCAGACCGCCATCGGCGTGAACGACGGCTTCGGCGACGCCTGGCTGGATCGCTGATTACGGCATCTCGGCCCTCGCCAGCCGCAAGCGGGGCCGGCGGGGGTCGTCTTCGTCCTTTCCTGTGACCGCTGGGCGCCAGGGGAACAATGGGCAGGCTTTCCTACATCACCCGGCGGCTGGTCAAAGGGCTCTTCGTCCTGCTGGCCATCGTCATCCTGAACTTTTTCCTGATCCGGGCGGCGCCCGGCGACCCGGCCCAGGTCATGGCCGGGGAGGCCGGCGCCTCCGACGAGATGTTCATCGAGCAGCTGCAGGAGCGCTTCGGTCTCAACCGACCTCTGCATGAGCAACTCTTCATCTACGTCAAGGGCATCGTGACGCTCGATATGGGCTGGTCCTATCGACAGGATCAGTCGGTGGCCTCTTTGATCGGCCAGCGCCTGCCGGCGACCTTGCTTCTGACCGGCACGGCCTTTTGTATCTCGCTCATGTTCGGCGTGCTCATGGGCGCTTTGGCGGCGGCCCGGGTCGGCAAGTGGACCGACTCGCTGATAACCACGGTCGCGCTGATCTTCTACGCCACGCCGCTGTTCTGGATCGCGCTCATGGCGATCCTGCTCTTCTCGGTCTATCTCGGTTGGCTGCCGGGCTTTGGCATGGTGAGCGTGGGCGCCGGCTACACGGGCCTCGCCTACATCGGCGACATTCTGGCGCACCTCGTGCTGCCGGCGCTAACGCTCGGCCTTTTCTACACCGCCGTCTATGCCCGCATGACCCGCGCCTCGATGCTCGAGGTGATGGAGATGGACTACGTCAAGACGGCCAAGGCCAAGGGTGTCGCCCCGGGGCGGATCACCCGCGTCCATGTGCTGCGCAACGCGCTCCTGCCCGTCATCACCCTGGCCGGCATCCAGGCGGGGCAGATGATCGGCGGGGCGGTGCTGACGGAAACGGTTTTCGCCTGGCCCGGCATCGGGCGGCTGATGTTCGATGCTCTGCTGCAGCGTGACTACAACCTGCTGCTGGGCATTTTCTTCGTCTCCTCGGCGATGGTGGTGCTCTTCAATCTGATCACCGACCTCGTCTACACCTTCGTCGACCCGCGAATCGAGGTGTCGTGATGCGGGATTTTTGGAAACGTTTTGCCCGCAACAAGGGCGCCGTCATCGGATTGGGCATCCTGATTGCGGTGGTGCTCCTGGCGGCGCTGGCGCCGCTGCTCTACCCCGACAGTCCCTGGCGGATGGTGCAGCGGCCCTTCCTGCCGCCCATGGAAATGGACGGTTTCTGGTTCGGGACCGACACGCTCGGCCGCGACATTGGCGCCGGATTGGCCCACGGGGCACGGATTTCGCTCCTGGTGGGGATCGTCTCGACCCTGGTGGCGCTGTCCATCGGGGTCACGCTGGGCGCTTTGGCCGGCTATTACGGCGGTCTGCTGGATGATGCGCTGATGCGCTTTACCGAATTTTTCCAGACCATCCCGAACTTCGCCCTGGCCATCGTGCTGGTGGCGATCTTCCAGCCTTCGATCACCTCCATCGTGATGGCGATCGCGATCGTGTCCTGGCCGCCGGTGGCGCGCCTGGTGCGCGGTGAGTTCCTCTCACTGCGCAGTCGGGAGTTTGTGCAAGCCTCGGTGGTGATCGGCCAGTCCAACGCGCGGATCATCCTGACCCAGGTCCTGCCGAACACGCTCTCTCCGGTGATCGTCATGGCCTCGCTCATGGTGGCCACGGCAATCCTGCTGGAATCGTCGCTGTCCTTCCTGGGTCTGGGCGATCCCAACCACATGTCCTGGGGCTACATGATCGGTGCGGCGCGCACGGTGCTGCGCCAGGCCTGGTGGATGAGCTTCTTCCCGGGCATCGCCATCCTGCTGACCGTGCTGGCCCTCAACCTCGTGGGCGAGGGCTTGAACGACGCGCTCAACCCGCGTCTGGCCCGCAAGGGGAGGTGACCATGAGCACGCAAGAGGCCCTGCTTCGGGTCGAAGGTCTGACGGTACGCCTGCCTGCCGGCGCAGACCGGCAACATGCAGTGGAGGACATCTCCCTCGAGCTGCAGCGCGGGGAGATTCTCTGCGTCGTCGGCGAGTCCGGCTCTGGCAAGTCGATCACCGCCAACACCATCATGGGGCTCCTGCCGCGCCCCTACGTGGAGCCGGTGGCCGGTCGGATCATGTTCGAGGGGCGCGACCTTTTGCAGCAGCCGGAATCGGCGCTGCGCGCCCTGCGTGGCAGCCGCATCGGCATGATCTTTCAGGAGCCGATGACCGCGCTGAACCCCGTGATGCGCATCGGCGCTCAGATCGCCGAGGTCTTCGACACTCATGGTGCCCTGAGCAGGAAGGCGCGCAAAGCCAAGGTGGCGGAACTGCTGGATAGCGTCGGCCTGCCGGAACCGGAAACGCTCGGCGAGTCCTATCCCTTCCGGCTTTCCGGCGGGCAGCGCCAGCGGGTGATGATCGCCATGGCGCTCGCACTGGAGCCAGCAATTCTGATCGCCGATGAACCGACAACGGCGCTGGACGTTACCACCCAGGCGCAGATCCTGGCCCTGATCAAGCAGATCCAGGCGCAGCGGGACATGGGCGTGATGTTCATCACCCACGATTTCGGGGTGGTGGCGGAGATTGCCGACCGCGTGGCGGTGATGCAGCTGGGCAAGGTGGTGGAATCCGGCCCGGCCCGCCAGGTGCTTGACGATCCGCAGCATGCCTACACGCGGCGCCTGGTGGGCTCGGTGCCGGCCTTCGAACCGCCGGCGGCGCGGCCTCGAATGGAGGGCGAGCCGATCCTGCGCGTGGAAGGCCTGCGCAAGACATTTGTGGTGGCCCGCGGCCTTTTCACCAAGGGCCGGGAGGTGGCGGCCGCGCAGGACGTCAGCTTCCAGATCCGGCGCGGCGAGACCATCGGGCTGGTGGGCGAAAGCGGTTCGGGCAAGTCTACGGTCGGGCGCTGCATCGTGCGTTTGCTGGATGCCGATGGCGGTGCGATCCGCTTCCGTGAGGAGGTCGACCTCAACGCCCTGCGCGGCCGGGCGCTCGCCCCCTATCGACGGCACGTGCAGATGGTCTTCCAGGACCCCTATGCCTCGCTGAACCCGCGGCGCAAGGTGGGGCGCATCATCGCCGAGGGGCCGATGGCCCATGGTGCCTCGCGCGACGACGCCATGGCCCGAGCCCGGGAGCTGCTGGCCTTGGTGCATCTCGATCCCTCGGCGGCCGAGCGCTATCCGCACGAGTTCTCCGGCGGGCAGCGCCAGCGCATCGGCATAGCCCGCGCCCTGGCTCTGGACCCGGAGCTGCTGGTGGCCGATGAGCCGGTCTCGGCGCTCGACGTCTCGGTGCAGGCGCAGGTGCTCGACCTGCTGGAGGAGATCAAGCAGCGCCTCAAGCTGGCAATGCTTTTCATCACCCATGACTTGAGGGTGGCAGCCCAGATATGCGACCGCGTTGCGGTGATGCAGCGCGGCCGTATTGTGGAGTATGGTGAGACGCGGCAGGTTTTCGCCGAGCCGCAGCACGACTACACCCGCTCCCTGCTGGCTGCGGTGCCGGGCAAGGAGTGGCAGATTCCCGAATCCGCCCGCCTGGCGGTGCAGCAACAACAGGAAGCCATTGCATGAGTCTCGATCCAAAGCTCCAGCAGGACATCATCGATGCCGTCGACCGGGGATTCGACGAGGAGGTCGATTTTCTCTGCGAGCTGGTTCGCCATCCCTCCCTCCGCGGTCAGGAGCATACCGCCCAGGACTACTGGTTCGATCACCTGAAGCGCCGCGGCTACACCATGGACCGCTGGCAGGTGCGGGTGGAGGACATTGAGCACCATCCGGGGTTTTCACCGGTCAAGGTGGACTATTCCAATGCCATCAACGTCGTGGGTACCCATCGGCCGCGGGAGGAAAAGGGCCGCTCCCTGATCCTCAACGGCCACATGGATGTGGTGCCGGTGGGGCCACTCGACATGTGGAGCAGCCCGCCCTTCGAACCGCGCATCGAGGGCGACTGGCTCTACGGCCGCGGCGGCGGAGACATGAAGGCGGGTCTGGCCGCGAACCTGGCGGTGATGGATGCCTTCCGTCGCCTGGGCTACCAGCCGGCGGCGACCGTGCATCTGCAGTCGGTGGTGGAGGAGGAGTGCACCGGCAACGGCGCGCTTTCTTGCCTGGTGCGCGGCTACAAGGCGGACGCAGCGGTGATCCCCGAGCCCGAGGACGAGATGCTGGTGCGGGCGAATACCGGTGTGCTTTGGTTCCGCGTGCACGTCCGGGGCCATCCGGTGCATGTGCGCGAGGCCGGCAGCGGCGCCAACGCCATCGAGGCCTCCTTCAAGGTGATGCAGGCCCTGCGGGAACTGGAAGCGCGCTGGAACGAGCGCAAGGGCGATCACCCCTGGTTCGAGGACCTGGATCACCCGATCAACCTGAACTTTGGCAAGATCGAGGGCGGGGACTGGGCCTCATCGGTGCCGGCTTGGTGCTCCTTCGATTGCCGCATCGCGCTTTATCCGGGCGTGGCGGCCAAGGATGCCGCGGCGGAGATCGAGGCCTGCGTGCGCGAGACCGCGCGCAACGACCCCTATCTGGGCAACAATCCGCCGGAGGTGGAGTGGAACGGCTTCTTCGCCGAGGGTTATGTGCTGGAGCCCGGCAGTGAGGCAGAGGCGCAGCTTGCCGCCGCGCATCAGCAGGTCTTTTCGCGCCAGCTCGAAGAACTGGTGACCCCGGGCTATCTCGACGCGCGGGTCTTCGTGCTTTACGGCGACACACCCTGCCTGGTTTACGGGCCGAAGTCCGACAACATCCATGGCTTCGATGAGCGGGTGAGCCTCTCGTCCTTGAAGCAGGTGACCCGTACGTTAGCGCTCTTCACCGCCAACTGGTGTGGTCTGGAGCCGATCGAGGGCTAGCCCGACTCTACCGGATGCGCTCCTCTCGCGGCCACTTTGCGGCCGGAGAGGAGCGCCTGAAGGTCACTTCGAAGGCGACGCGTTGGGTCAGGTTCCGCGCACCTTGCCCGCATGCCGGCCTCTATAGGCATCGATGCTGATCGGCCCCGCTCCCGCGAACACGAAGTAGAGGAACAGGAAGCAATAGAGGATCGCTGCGTCGCCGCCGTTGTTGACCGGCCAGAAACTCTGGGAGGCGTGGCCCATGAAATAGGCGAAGGCCATGGTGCCCGAGGCAAGGAACGCAGCGGGACGCGTGAACAGTCCCACCGCGATCAGCGCGCCGGCCACGAGTTCAACGAGACCTGCGTAAGCGCCCGGATGTGCAAAGGTCCACCCGAAGCCGGCGCTGTCGCCCCCAGGGAAATAGAGGAACTTCTGCGTTCCGTGAGCCAGGAACAGCAGACCGGACATGATCCGCAGGACGCTGAGCATCGGCGACGCAAGGGCCGCCAAGCGATGTTCGATCATGGGTCGCTCTCCTATCGATCTCGACTGCGAAACGCAGGATGGGTTCGCCTGCGCTTCGAGCGCCACTTCGAAACCCAGTTGGCGCCGGCTCCTGTTGCGCTCCTCTCCGGCTGGAAAGCTGCCGTGAGAGGAGCGCAGCGCCGCGCCGTCGATCAGCTCGCCTTGGCGAAGGCCTTCACCAGGCGCACAATCTGGGAGCGCAGATTCTCATCCTCGATCGAGCCCACTGCCCGCGCCAGTTCCAGTGACTGACGATCCAGCGGCTTGGCGTCCTCCGTGGCGGCGCCTTCCAGGCCCTCGAAGAAATAGCCCACCGGCACGTCGAGCACGTTGCAGATGTCCCAAAGGCGGCTGCCGCTGATGCGGTTGGCGCCACTTTCGTACTTCTGGACCTGCTGAAAGCTGACGCCCAGCTTGTCGGCCAGTTCGCTCTGGCTCATGCCCAGAGAGACACGACGCTCCCTGAGACGACGCCCAATGTGTATGTCGGTCTTGTGATACATCTGGATACCTTCCCTTCGCTGGGGGATGAAGTTTCGAAGATCGGCGTGGGACCCCCGGTGAAACCTGTTCCTGTACTGTAGCCTCTCTTGAAACGGGCAGGCGCGTACCCTGACACCTGACAGGTGGTCTGCGTTCCGAGGCGGAAGAGCTCTCGTTGCACAACCACAACGAACGGCGGGCCTTGTGGCTCCATTACGATCCGAGAAAGACGGATGATTGATGCCTGCAGGTTGGTGATCCCCTCCTCCAAAGGGTCACATAACCAAACAGGCCGCCGCTGCTGTGCAATTTCGGACCGAAGGGCGTCGGCCCCGCAAGCCTGGGCAATACGGCAATTCAACCGTCTGTCGTTCGGCCTGGGAATGCTGTCCTCCGAAAGAGGTCTAGCGTTCCGCTGTGCTCATCTGTAGGGCAACCACATCGCTTTCAATACTCTTGGGCGAGCGCCCGGACCAAACAACACGTATATTGGGGGCGCGCGACTCTCCATTGGTGGACATCGCAGTCCCAGCTACCATTGCAAGATGATTTATCCGGTTGCCGAGGACAAGACGTTGAACGCCTGTGCCGCGAATTTGTCACTTTTCACGTGGTCTTGTCAGACCCGCTTCGCCCCGTCACTCTCCAGGCTGTCATGACCGACCAGCCCCATCCTTTCCATGTCACCGGTCTCGCCAAGAGCTTCGGCGAGAAGCAGGTATTGCGTGATGTGGAGTTCACTGTGCGACGCGGTGCGTCCACCGTGCTGATAGGCCCCTCCTCTTCGGGCAAGACCGTGCTGCTCAAGTGCATGCTCGGCCTCCTGCCCATCGATGCCGGCAGCATCGAGATCGAAGGCCGCACGCAGGCAAGCCTCAACACCGCGCAGCGTCGTGAGCAGGCGGACCGCATGGGCGTGGCCTTTCAGCAGAACGCGCTGTTCGACAGCATGAGCTGCTGGGAAAATGTAGCCTTTCGCCTGCTGCAGCGTGGCGATCAGGACCGCGCGGCGGCGCGCGCGCAGGCCATCGAGCAGATTGGTCGTTTCGGGCTGCGCCCCGAGGTGGCCGATCGCTATCCAGCAGAGATATCGGGCGGCATGCAAAAACGCATCGGCCTGGCCCGAGCCTTCGTCAGCCGGCCGGCCATGCTCATGCTCGATGCCCCGACCGATGGTCTCGATCCGATCATGACACGCCACACCAACCGCCTGATCCGCGCGGCAGTGGAGGAGAGCGGTGCGACGGTCTTTGCCATCACCACCGACATGCGGGCCGCACTGGAGTTCTACGACCGCCTGATGATGCTGCATGACGGCCGCATCATCTGGGAGGGGACCACCG
This sequence comes from Aquibaculum arenosum, assembly GCF_029222965.1. Lineage (GTDB taxonomy): Bacteria > Pseudomonadota > Alphaproteobacteria > Kiloniellales > DSM-21159 > Aquibaculum > Aquibaculum arenosum. The sequence goes on from NZ_JARHUD010000003.1 coordinate 359,970, forward strand.
ACGAGGCACGCCACGCCGAAGAACCGCGGCTGCGCCAGCTCCTTGAAGGGCGCAGCGAGGGACCGATCCGCATGGCGGTGCGGGCTTGATGGAGAGCTGGTGTTTCTTGCCGCATTCTGCGGCCGGCGCGGTTTCCAGTTTCACAGCTTGCGTAGGTGCACCAGGTCCCAATTTGCGCGTTTATTTGGCTCGCATGGCGATTCCAATTGCACGCGTTCCGCTCTAGACTGCGCAGCGATTTCATTCTGGGGGAGGTTTAAGGAAAAACCATGAGCCGTCGATTCTCTTTTGCCGCCGGCCTCGTCGGCGCCGCCGCTATCGCCTTTGCCGGACTTTCGGCCGCGGCGCAGGAAAGCCCGCCGGTCACCGTCGAACTCAACAAGGTTGAGCAGATTGATAACGCCTGCCGGGCTTACCTGCTCTTCGAGAACGGCCATGACAGCCGCTTCGATGAGTTCCGTCTGGATCTCGTTTTCTTCGACGGCGAGGGGGTGATCGCACGGCGCATCGCGGTGGAGGCAGCGCCTCTGCGGGCCGACCGCTCGGTGGTGAAGCTGTTCGACCTCTCCGATCTCCAGTGCGACACGATCGATCGGGTGCTGCTGAACGACATCGCGCCTTGCGCTGATGAGAGCGGTACGCGGGAGGACTGCGTCGATCTTGTCGAGTTGCGCTCACGCAGTGACATCGAGTTCTTCCAATAAAAACGGCCGGCGTGCCGGGGAGCAAAAATCCCATTGGCTGAGGCCTGTCCCTTCTCGGCGGTTCCGGAGTCTGGCGGTGCGGTGGCGCCCCCGCGGGCGCGATTCGAGCCGCCGCGCCCGGCGCCGCTGGTCGAACCGCACGAAATCAGCGGCTATCTGGCTGAGGCCCATCGCCTGGCTAGGGGGGAACTCGACCTTATCTCCATCTGGCCTGAGTGGGGCTACAGCGGAAAGTTCCGCGGTCTCTCCGTGCTGCGGCGTTGGGTCTTCGTGGCGCTTTCGCCGGATGCGGTGCGCCATGTTCTGGTCACCAACGCGCAGAACTATCCCAAGAGTGACCTGATGGAGCGGGCGCTGCGCGAGCTGGTGGGGGACGGCATGTTCATCACCAACGGCGCCAACTGGCGCTGGCGCCGGGACCTTGCGAAGCCCGCCTTCACCTCCGTGCAGGTGGGGCGAATGATGGAAGAGGTGCCACCGGTGGCCGAGGCGCTGGTGAAGCGCTGGAAGGACCTGCCGGAGGGCACGCCGGTCAGCGTTTCCGACGCCATGACCGCGGCCACTGCCGAGGTGGTCTGCCGGGCGCTTTTCTCCGTGCCGCTGGGTCTCGACCGGGCCTTCGACCTGGGCAAGGCTTTCGCCGACTACCAGGAGCACGCAGCGCCCTTCGACATCGGCTTCCTGCTGCGCCTGCCGGCCGCGATGCGCCCGCCGGCCTTTCGGTCCCGGAGCGCGGCCAAGCGCATTCATCGCTTGCTGGACGGCCTGTTGGAGGAGCGTGCGCGCCGTTCGGTCGAGCGCAGCGATTTCGTTGATCTTCTGGAAGAGGGGCGCGATCCGCAACGCGATGCGCCGCTGACCCACGAGCAGAAGCGCGAAGAGGCGGCGGTCATGTTGCTGGCGGGACACGAGACCTCGGCCTCAGCGCTGTCCTGGACTTTCTTTCTCCTGTCACAGGCACCGGAGGTCGAGGCGCGCTTGACGGCGGAGCTGGACGAGACCCTTGGACCGCCGGAAACCGCCCGAGCGCCGAGCTACGATGACCTGCCGCGGCTGCGCTACACGGCGGCGGTGGTGCAGGAAACGCTGCGACTCTATCCGCCGGTGGCGCTGCTGCCGCGCGAAGCGAAGCAGGAGGATCACATCCGCCGGCGTAAGATTCCGGCGCAGTCGCTGATGCTGGTGCCCACCTGGCTGCTGCACCGGCACGAGCGCTATTGGAGCGATCCTCACGCTTTCTGGCCGGAGCGCTTCCTGGATGATGGGGAGCGGCGCACGCCCTTCTCCTTCCTGCCCTTCGGCGCGGGACCGCGCACCTGTCTCGGCGCCTCCTTCGCCATGGCCGAGGCGACCCTGCTGCTGGCCAGCCTCTATCGCCGCTTCCGCTTCCGGCTCAAGCCTGGCGCAGAGGTGAAGCCGGTCTGCCGTCTGACGCTGCGGCCCAAGGGCGGTTTGGAGATGCTTTTGGAGCACCGCCGCAGCCCGTGAAGGACAGCTTTAGGGACGTCTTAGGGGTAAGTCGGATGATCACCCGTCGTCTCTTCAATGGCTTCCTCGTCGCCGGTCTCGCCCCGCCAATCACCATGCCGGCGCGCAGCCAAACCGGCGCTGGGGTCGAGGAGGCCATTGCACCACTGGATCAGTTGTACTCAATCCAGATTCAGCGCGGCAACGAGGTTCTTCTGGCTCAAGCCCCGCGCGGACCCGGACTGGACCGGGTCGCTAACATCAAGTCGTGCTCCAAAAGCATCGTTGCCTTGATTCTCGGCACCTGCATCGCGCGCAACGAGATTCCTTCGGTTGACGCGCGCCTTGTCGATGTCGCGCCCGATCTCGTGCCGCAGGATGCGACTGACGGCGTGTCGGAGATTACAATGGAACATCTGGTGTCGCTCACAGCAGGCCTGGAGGCGACCTCGGGCGGAAACTACGGCGGGTGGATAGCCTCTGCGAATTGGGTATCGGATGTGCTGACCCGGCCCATTGTCGCGGAGCCGGGCAGCCGTATGATCTATTCGACCGGCTCGACGCATGTCTTGGGTGCTGCGCTGACCCAGGCTTCGGGCGAGACGCTTCTCGATCTTGCGCGCGACCGCTTGGGCCGCCCGATGGGATTTGAGATTCCGCCCTGGTCGCGGGATCCGCAAGGTTTCTATCTGGGCGGCAACGAGATGGCGCTGACCCCGCGCGCCATGCTTGCGATTGCGCTCATGATGCGCGACGGGGGCCGCTACGACGGCGATCAGATCGTTCCAACCGACTGGATCGAGGCCTCTGTTGTTCCACGGGCGCGCTCACCCTATTCCGGCATGGACTATGAGTATGGTTGGTTCATCACCGAAACCGGCTATATCTTGGCACGCGGTTTCGGTGGTCAGGTCATCGCCGCCCATCCCGACGCCGATCTCGCCGTCGCGATCACGTCGGATCCCACCCGCCCTGCAAACTCTGAAGGTTACTTTGGCGACCTCGTAAGCCTGCTCGATGGGCCTGTTCTCGACCTGGCGCGACAGGGCTGACGTGGCGCGAAACCCGTTTAGGACTGCACCCGACAGCTGGTTGATTCATTTTCCGAATCGCGCATGAGGTTCTGCAGCGAGGCCTCCTCGCCCTTCACCCACCAGATGTAGGGGCCGCCGGCGTAGCGGGCGCCGGAGCCGGAAAGGACGTTGGCGGCAATCACGAAGCCCTCGTCCAGCGCCAGGGTGACCAGCGAGATGTCGCCGGCGTTGATGTACTCTGCCTCCACCGCTTCGCCCTCGCAGTCATAACGCAATTTCCGGGAATCGACGCTGGCTGCACCCGGCACCGCGATGGTGATTTTTCCGGGCTTCGGGGCATCACGGTCGCGCAGGCCATCACCGGCGCAGCCGACCAGCAGCAGGGCCAGTCCGGCCGTCATTACCGTTCTGGCTGTCACACTTCTTGCAGTTCGGGCAGGTCGCGTTGCGGCTGTGTGTAAGAAAAGCGTCATGACTGCCTCCCCCTTTTTCGTTTGCTTGTGCAATCATGGGCGGGCGGCAGCCGTGGGGCAAGGCGGCCTTTCCGGCGCCTGTCTTCCCCCTGTCATCTTTCACTGGTAGAGGCAAAGACGCCGCTGGCCGACAGAGGACCGGGGGCGTTTTTCTGCCGTCGATGGGAACTTGCCGGAATGCTGCGTCATGTTGTTCTTGCCCTGCTCGCGCTCTGTGCGCCGGTTCTGGTGGTGCTGGCCGGGCTGGTGGCGGCCGGCTTCCTGGCCTGGTCCTGGGCTATTCTGGCGGTGCTGTTGATTGCGGCAATTCAGTTGCCGCTGTTGATCGGCCACTTTCACCACCTGAGAACCATCTTGGCCTATCTCGGCAAGCTGCGGCGCGGTGGCGGCGCGGCCATTGGCATGGTGCAGCACTGGGAGGGCGGCGCCACCCTTCTGACCCCCGGGCTCGATGTCGCGCTCAAGCAGACCGCACGCGAGCGTGAGCGCCAGCAGCAGGCGGTGGAAAGCGCGATGGCTGCCAACGAAGCCATTCTTTCAAACCTTCCCGACCCGTTGCTGCTGCTGGATGGCAAGCGGCGCATCCTGCGCGCCAACCCGGCGGCCGAGGCCCTGTTGGGCGGGGAGCTGGCGGGGCGCGACCTGGTGTCGGTGCTGCGCCAGCCTGACCTTCTGAGCGCAGTGGACCAGGCGCTGGCCGGCCAGCGAGCGGAGGCTGTTGATTTTGACCTGCCGGGACCGGTCGAGCAGCACCTCATTGCTCATGTCGTGGGGCTGGAGATGCCGGCTGTGGAGGGGCCTGCGGCGGTGGTTGCCTTGCATGACCTGACCGCCATCCACCGGGCAGAGAGGATGCGCGCGGACTTCGTCGCCAACGCCAGCCACGAGCTGCGCACGCCACTGGCCAGCCTGCTCGGGTTCGTTGAGACTTTGCGCGGGCCGGCGCGCGACGATCCGGCGGCGCTGCAGAGCTTTCTGCCGATCATGCACGAACAGGCTCAGCGCATGACCCGCCTGGTGGAAGACCTGCTCAGCCTGTCGCGCATCGAACTGCGTGAGCACAGCCCGCCGAGCGGCCGGGTTGATCTTGCGCGCACGCTGGATGCCGTGGCCCGCGGGCTGGCCTTGCGCGCGAAGGACCGGGGCATGCGCCTGGACCTCGACCTTGCCGGCTGTCCCGCGGTGCTGGGCGAGGAAGACGAGCTGACCCAGGTCTTCCAGAACCTGATCGACAACGCCATCAAGTACGGCCGGGACGGTAGCGTGGTTCGTGTCCTCGGGCGCCTGGGCGATGCAGAGGAGGATGCCTTCGCACGGCGCCTTGGCGTCCCCTGCCTGGCCGTGGCGGTGCACGACGAGGGTGAGGGCATTCCGCGCGAGCACCTCTCGCGCCTGACCGAGCGCTTTTATCGTGTCGATACGGCGCGCTCGCGCAAGCTGGGGGGCACAGGTCTGGGACTGGCCATCGTCAAGCACATCGTCAATCGGCACCGCGGATTGTTACGGATCGAAAGCATTTCGGGTGAGGGTTCGGTCTTCACCGTCTATCTGCCGCTGGCGCCGGCGGCGGAAATGCACGGGGAAGACAAAAGTGACGCGCGTCAAAAAACCTTAACACAAACGCAATAAGCTGGACTTCGTCAGCGGGTAGGTCTCGGCCATCCGCGCAACGTCACCAGGCTCACGTGGGTCTGGAGATCGAGTTGCTGCGGCAGTGCCAAGAGGAGGCAAAGTCCGATGAAGAATGTCATGCTTGCAACGGCGGCGGTCGCTGCCATGGGACTGATGGCTGGCGATGCGCTTGCGCAGGCACGCGATCAGATCCGGGTGGTGGGCTCCTCCACCGTGTTCCCCTTCTCCAGCCTGGCGGCCGAGCAGTTCGGCCGGATCGGCGAATTTCCCGCCCCCGTGGTCGAATCCACTGGCACCGGCGGCGGCATGCGGCTGTTCTGTGGCGGCGTCGGCGTCGATTATCCCGACATCACCGGTGCCTCGCGCGCCATGAAGGCCTCCGAGTGGGAGAACTGCCAGGCCAATGGCGTCGATGACGTGACCGAGATCCAGCTCGGCTTCGACGGCATCACTCTTGCGGTCTCTCTCGATGGCCAGCCGATGGATGTCACCCGCGCGCAGCTCTTCCAGGCGCTTGCCGCCGAAGTCGAGGTGGACGGCGAGATCGTCGCGAACCCGCACGAGCGCTGGTCCGACATCGACGCCGACCTGCCGGATGTGGAGATCACCGTTCTGGGCCCACCGCCGACCTCGGGCACCCGTGATGCCTGGATCGAGCTGGTGATGGAAGAGGGATGTGACACCTTCCCGGCCATCGCAGACCTGGCCGAGAGTGACGAAGACCGCCACGCCGAGGTGTGCCAGCGCATGCGCGAGGACGGGCACTTCGTGGAAGCCGGCGAGAACGACAACCTGATCGTGCAGCGTCTGGTCTCCGAGCCCGACAACTACGGCATCTTCGGATACAGCTTCCTGGCCGAGAATGCGGACTCGATCCAGCCGGCGGCCATCGACGGCGTGGAGCCCAGCGAAGAGACCATTGCGGACTTCTCCTACCCCGTGTCCCGCCCGATCTTCGTCTATGCCAAGAATGCCCATCGCAGTGCCATTCCTGGCCTCGAAGAGTTCATTGCGGAGCTCACCGACGACCGCGCCTTCGGGCCGGACGGCTACATGACCGATATCGGCCTGATCGCCATGCCGGAAGAGCGTCGTGCCGAAGTGCGCGAGGCAGCCGAAAGCGGCGCGACCTTCAGCCCCTCCGAGTAATCAAGTTCCCCTCCTGGCGGCGCGCTTCGGTGCGCCGCCGCTTCTCCATTTCTGGTGTTACACTTCGATGACCCAATCGCTGCCATGTCCTTCTCCCTGACCCTGGGCGTCTTGCTGCTGCTCTCGGCCGCCGGCTACTGGGTCGGGCGCAGCCGTGCCGCCAACCTGGTGGCGCGAGGCAGTGGACGGCTGCACAGCCTGCCGAGCTATCACGGTTTCTACGTGGCGCTCTGGGCGGGCATTCCTGCCTTCGTGTTGCTCCTGGCTTGGGGGGTGGCGGGCGATCGCATCGTGGAGGCGTTGGTGCTGGCCGGACTGCCCGATGCCCAGACCGCCACGCTCACCAACAGCGAACGCGCGCTTCTGCTGGCGCAGATCCGCAACGAGGCTGCCGGGATCGGCTTCGGCACACCCGAACCCTTCGTGGCGGCCGCAGCCGAGCGCCTAGTGGAGCTGCGCAGCTTCAGCGCTTGGATCGTTTCAGCGGCGCTGATCGCCGGTGCACTGGCAGCGTTGGCCTGGGCACTGCGCCGCCTGGCGCCGGACCTGCGCACCCGCAATGGCGTGGAGCGCACGCTGCGCCTGGCCATGGCGCTCTGCTCGGCGCTGGCGATCCTGACGACGCTCGGCATCGTGCTGTCGCTGATCTTCGAGGCGCTGCGCTTCTTCGCGCGCTACAGTCCGCTCGACTTCCTTTTCGGCCTGCAATGGAGCCCGCAAACGGCGATCCGCGAGGACCAGGTGGGCTCCTCCGGGGCCTTTGGCGCCCTGCCGGTGGTCTGGGGCACGCTCTTCATCTCCCTGATCGCCATGCTCGTGGCCGTGCCTGTCGGCCTGATGAGCGCGGTCTACCTGGCGGAGTATGCCACGCCGCGGGTGCGGAGCTGGGTCAAGCCGGTGCTGGAGATCCTGGCCGGCATACCCACGGTGGTCTACGGCTTCTTCGCCATCCTGACCATCGCCCCCCTGGTGCGCGAGGCGGGCGTGACCCTGGGACTGAGCGTTGCCGCGAACAGCGCGCTGGCCGCGGGCCTGGTGATGGGTTTGATGCTCATTCCCTTCGTCTCTTCGCTGTCCGACGATGTGATCAACGCCGTGCCGCAGTCCCTGCGCGATGGCGCGGCGGGACTAGGGGCGACCCGGTCGGAAACCGTGCGTCAGGTGGTGCTGCCGGCGGCCCTGCCAGGGATCGTTGGCGCGGTGCTGCTCGCGCTGTCGCGCGCCATCGGCGAGACCATGATCGTGGTCATGGCGGCGGGCCTGGCGGCCAACCTGACGGTGAACCCCTTCGAGGCCGTGACCACCGTGACGGTCCAGATCGTCTCCAACCTTACCGGCGATACGGAGTTCGACAGCGCCAAGACGCTTTCGGCCTTTGCGCTCGGATTGCTGCTCTTCTGCGTGACCCTCTGCCTCAACGTCATCGCTCTTGGCATCGTCAAGCGCTATCGGGAAATCTATGACTGACAGCTTGCAGATCACAGGCGCTGGCACCTCGCTGCACACGACGCCGGCGGCGCAGCGGCGCCTGCGGCGGCGCTATGCAGCCGAACGGCGCTTCAAAGCCCTGGGCCTTTTCGCCGTGCTCTTTGGCCTGGCGATGCTCGCCTTCCTGCTGACCACCATCGTCAGCCAAGGCTATCGTGCCTTCATCCAGACGCACGTGAGCCTGGAGGTCTATCTAGACCCCGAGGTGATCGACCCGCGCGGCACCGCAGACCCGCGTGACCTGGCCCGGGCCGACTACCAGAGCCTGGCCGAGAACGCGCTCTATGGCCTCTTTCCGGCGGTGGAGGCCTCGGCCGAGCGCCGGGCCTTGCGCGGCATGTTGTCTCAAGGGGCTGGGTTGGAACTGCGCCGGCGCATCCAAAACGACCCTGAGTTGGTCGGCACCACCCTGGAACTGCAGCTGCTGGTCAGCGGCAGCGTCGACCAGTTGAACAAGGGTGTGTTCGATCTGGAATCTGGCCGCCGCTTGCCGGTGAGCGACGAACAGATCGGTTGGTTCCGCGAGCTCGAGGCACAGGACCGCATTTCCGCACCCTTCAACTGGGGGCTCTTCACCCGGGCCGACAGCCGCGAGCCGGAACTGGCCGGCCTGGCTGGGGCACTCCAAGGGTCGCTCTATCTGATGATCGTGACCTTCGTGCTGTCCTTCCCGCTGGGCATCGGCGCGGCGATCTACCTGGAGGAGTTCGCGCCGAAGAACCGGCTCACCGACCTGATCGAGGTCAACATCAACAATCTGGCCGCCGTGCCTTCCATCGTCTTCGGCCTGCTCGGGCTCGCAGTCTTCATCCAGGTCTTCGGGCTTCCCCGTTCCGCGCCGCTGGTTGGCGGCATGGTGCTGGCGTTGATGACCCTGCCGACCATCATCATTGCTACCCGAGCCAGCTTGAAGGCCGTTCCCCCTTCGATCCGCGAAGCGGCGTTGGGCATCGGGGCTTCACGCATTCAGACCATTTTCCACCACGTCCTGCCGCTGGCCATGCCCGGCATCCTCACCGGCGCCATCATCGGTCTGGCCCAAGCGCTGGGAGAGACGGCGCCGCTGCTCATGGTGGGGATGAATGCCTTCGTCACCAGCGTCGGCGACTCCATGACCAGCCCGGCCACCGCCCTGCCCACCCAGGTTTACATGTGGGCCGACAGCCCGCAGCGCGGTTTCGTCGAGCGCACCTCGGCGGCCATCATGGTGCTGCTCGGCTTTCTGATCGTGATGAACGCGCTGGCCGTGTTCCTGCGCCGGCGCTTCGAGAGGCGGTGGTAAACCCATGTTCAAGGAAGAGTACGCCCTGATGCAGACTGCCAGTCCTGCCCCAAACACTCCGGCCACCGCCACGGCTCCCATGGCCGACGTCAAGATGTCTGCGCGCCAGGTGCGGGTGCACTACGGCGACAACGAAGCCCTGCACGGGATCGATGTGGACATCCGGCGCAACGAGGTGCTGGCCCTGATCGGCCCCTCGGGCTGCGGCAAGTCCACCTTCCTGCGCTGTCTCAACCGCATGAACGACAGCATCGAGGGCTGTCGGGTCAGCGGCAGCGTGACCTTGGACGGGGTCGACGTCTACGATCCGGCTTTGGACGTGGTGCAGATCCGGGCGCGCGTCGGCATGGTGTTCCAGAAACCCAATCCCTTCCCCAAGTCGATCTACGACAATGTGTGCTATGGGCCACGCATCCACGGCCTGACCCGCAACCGCACGGAACTGGACGAGGTGGTGGAGACCAGCCTGCGCCGGGCCGGTCTGTGGGAAGAGGTGAAGGATCGCCTGGCAGCACCCGGCACAGGGCTGTCCGGAGGCCAGCAGCAGCGACTGTGCATCGCCCGGGCCATCGCCGTCAGCCCCGAGGTGATCCTGATGGACGAACCCTGCTCGGCCCTGGACCCCATCGCCACGGCGCACATCGAGGAGCTGATCGACGAACTGCGGCGCAACTACACCATCGTCATCGTCACCCACAACATGCAGCAGGCGGCACGCGTGAGCCGGCGCACGGCATTCTTCCACCTGGGCAATCTGGTGGAAACCGGGGACACGGAGACGATCTTCACCAATCCTGGCGATCAGCGCACTCAGGACTACATCACCGGCCGCTTCGGCTGAGCTGGAGGAGGAGAAGGCATGACGGGCTCATCGGAGCACATCATTCGCGCCTATGATGACGAGCTGCAGGCGCTCAACGGCCTGATCGCGCGCATGGGCGGGCTGGCGGAAATCCAGCTCGCCGCGGCGGTCGATGCCTTGGTCAAGGGCGATGCGGAGCGGGCGCAGCGGATCGTGGCCGGGGACCGGGCGCTGGATGAACTCGAGCAGGAAATCGATGCCGCGGTCGTGCGCATGCTGGCTCTGCGTCAGCCGGTGGCCGGCGACCTGCGCAGCGTCGTGGCGGCGCTGAAAATCGCCGCTGACCTGGAGCGCATCGGCGACTACGCCAAGAACGTGGCCAAGCGCTCCACGGCCCTGGCTCAAAGCCGCCAGATGGAGACCCTGGGGGCGATTGCGCGCATGGCGCGCCTGGTTCAGGCTGGGATCAAGCAGGTGCTGGACGCCTACCTGCAGCGTGATGCGCGGCTCGCCCTGGACGTTTGGGAGCGCGACCGCGAGATCGACGAGATGTACACCGGGCTGTTCCGCGCCACCCTGACCTATATGATGGAGGATCCGCGCAATATCACTCCGGCCACCCATTTGCTCTTCATCGCCAAGAATATCGAGCGTATGGGCGATCACGCCACCAACATCGCCGAGGTGGTGCATTTCATGGTGACCGGCAATCGTCTGGAAGGGGGCCGACCCAAGGGCGACACCTCGAGCTATGCGGTGGTGGAGCCGGAAAGCCCGCGGTCCGGTGGGGAGGGGAGATAGAGATGAGCGCGACGATTCTTCTGGTCGAGGACGAAGCGGCGCTGATCACGCTGCTGCGCTACAATCTGGAGAAGGAAGGCTACCGCCTGGTCGAAGCCCACGACGGCGAGGAGGCGCTGGTGGTGGCGAAGGAGGAACAGCCGGACCTGATCCTGCTCGACTGGATGCTGCCGCTGCTCAGTGGTCTGCAGGTCTGTCGCCAACTGCGCCGCGGTCCGGAAACCCGCGACACGCCGATTATCCTGCTCACCGCGCGCGGCGAGGAAACCGACAAGGTGCGCGGTCTCGAGAGCGGGGCCGACGACTACATCACCAAGCCCTTCTCTCCGGCGGAGCTTTTGGCCCGCATCCGTGCGGTGCTGCGCCGCAGCGCCCCGGCGACCACCGCGGAGACCCTGTCCTTCGAGGATATCACCATGGATCTGACGGCCCACCGGGTGAGCCGCGGCAACAAGTCGCTGCACCTGGGGCCCACGGAGTATCGTCTGCTGCGCCACCTGTTGCAGCAGCCCGGACGGGTCTATTCCCGCGAGCAGCTCCTGGACGCCGTCTGGGGACGCGATGTCTATGTGGAACTGCGCACCGTGGATGTGCACATCCGGCGACTGCGCAAGGCGCTGAATGACGGGGGTCTGCCGGACCTGATCCGCACGGTGCGATCAGCCGGGTATGCTCTGGATCGACCGACTGCCTGACCCGGCACGGCCTTTCGAAAATTCGCGGTCTCGTCCTTGTAAGCCGCTCCCGGCACCTTATATTGCAAATCAGTCGCAATACAAAGTACGGAGACGGTCAATGCAGCGCGATGTGATCAAGACCCTGAGCTATGCCGGCGTTCACTTCACGGTGGCGTTCGGCGTGGTCTATCTGCTGACCGGCTCGCTGCCCATCGCCACGGGTGTGGCCATGCTGGAGCCCTTGGCCAACACTTTCGCCTATTTCCTGCATGAGCGGGCCTGGAACCTGGCGGGCAAGCGCCGCGCGGCGCCGGATCAGCCGGCAACGCAGCCGCCGGAGGGCCTGGCGGCGGTGTGAAGCGCCGGCCGCTGCGGGCCGCTTTCCGCGCCTATTCCGGCGGGTCCGTCTCCGACGCGTTGTTGCGATGCCAGTTCCAGGAGGGGCGGGGCCACAAGCCGTGGTTCCACTCTCGGGGATAGACCAGAGCGGCCAGGAAACCGGTAACCAAGTCGCCCGTGTCGCTGAGCGGCAGAACCAGGGAATCGAAGGCCCAGCGTTCGCAGGCGATGAGACGCCGGCCCGCCGCACTGCGCGGTTTTCCGTCGGCCATCACGCCTTCGAAGAGACGCTGGCAGAAGCGGCGAAAGGCAGGGTCGGGCAGGTCGTCGAAGGTCGCGCCGGTCAGATCATAGCCCGCCGCTTGGGTCACACCTGTGCCGATCAGGCGATAGCGGAAGAGGGGACGACCGGCTTGCGCTTCGTCGGGGTCGCGCGACAGCGCCTCTACCACCATGACATCCTTGAGGATGTCGGACACCGCGGCCGGATCGATATCCTTTCGCGTCGGCATGGGCCGCTTTCCGCAGATCGACAGCCAGTAGCGATGCAGCCGGAGTAGCCTTTGCTGCTCGGTCCTGATCCCCCCGGCTTGCCCCATTCTGCGCCCAAGGTCGCTCATCTTCCCCGCTGCCACTTACCGCTTTTCTTGTATTGCCGATCGCGTCTCATCCCGCTTTCGTTGCGGGCAGCTGTGCCATATCCCCGCGCCGCTGCCAAGGCCACGGAAGAGAGCCGCCTTTCGGAGAGCTATCCGGCGCAAAAGGTTACGAGAGCCACTCGGCTCCACTTCTTTGATGGAGAGCGGAGTCGCGCTTTCAGTCAGAACCTAAAGTGGTTCAGGTGTCTAGGCGGAGAGCAAGATGTTCACCCCGTTGACCAAAAGGAAGAGAGCGAAGGCCCGGCGCAGCCAGCGGCTGCTGATGGCATGGGCGATTCTGGCGCCCACCGGGGCGAAGAGGCTGGTCATGGGGATCAGCGCCAGGAAGGCAGCGATGTTGACATAGCCGATGGTGAAGGGAGGCATGCCCTCGGTCTTGTCGAGTCCGCTGAGGATAAAGCCCAGGCTGCCGGGCACGGCGATCAGGATGCCGATGGCCGAGGCGGTGCCCACGGCGATCAGCGGTTTGATGGAACAGAGCACCAGGGTCGGGACGGTGAAGGTGCCGCCGCCGATACCGATGAGGGTCGATAGACCCCCGATGACCGAGGCGGTGGCGGCCTTGGCCGCGCCGCGCGGCGGCTCTTGAGCCAGCACATAACCCTCCCTTACGAAGGCCATGTAGGCTGCAACCAGTAGAGCCATGCCGCCGAAGACGATCTTCAGTCCGCTGGCATCCAGCCAGGCGGCAATCACCGAGCCGACGACTACGCCCAGCACGATCCAGGGTGCCCAGGCCTTGAAGATGTTCCAGTCGATGCTGCCGCGTTTGCGGTGGGCGCGCACCGACATGACCGAGGTGACCACAATGGTGGCAAGTGAAGTGCCGACCGCCAGATGCATGCGATGGGCCTCTGCCACCTCGAGCAGGGTGAACATGTAGAGCAGCACCGGCACGATGATCATGCCACCGCCCACCCCCAGCAGGCCGGCCATGGTCCCGGCAATAGCCCCGGCGATGACGAGCATGATGACGAAGTGGGCCAGGGTGCCCAGGTCCAAGGCTTCCATTCAGCGCGGCTTTCAGGTGAAGGTGGGGGGAGGGGCAGCATAGTCCGCAGGCAAGACAGAAGCCGTGCCCGGCGAGCGATGCCGGAGTGTTAGCAACCTGCTGAGTTCACAGAAAATTCGCTGCGACTATGCCGTTCTGTCCCCTGTCTGACAACCCGAAAGCCCAGTTTTGGATGTGGCTGGCGGTCAGCTACGCGGTCCAAAGATCAGCCAGGCGATGAAGCCCACGAACGGGAAGACCACCAGCACGACGACCCAGATGACCTTGGTGCCGGTGGAGGCTGAGGATCCCACGGTCTTGATGATGGCATAGATGACGAGAACGAGGAGGATGAGGCCCAGCAGGCCGAATTCGAGTCCCATGATGGTGGTCTCCCCTTTGTTGACCCTGCCCGGGTGGAGTGTCGGCAGGGCGATCGAGGGGGAAAGCGTCGCGGGCTGCGGTGCGTTCCACCGCAACCCGCATTTTCACCTCATTTGGGCAGCCGCAGCATGACGCCGAGGTCCTGGCCGCCGCAGACATGGAAGTGCAGGTGCTGCACCTCCTGGCGCGCGTCTTCGCCGTGGTTGGACAGCAGGCGGTAGCCGCTCTCCTGGACGCCCAGCATGCGCGCCACTTCGCCGATGGTGCGCATCAGGTCGACGATTTCGTCCGGCGTGGCCTGGGCACTGAAGTCGTCGAAAGAGACATAGGCACCCTTGGGGATCACCAGGACGTGGTGGCGCGATAAGGGTCTGATGTCGTGAAAGGCCAGGGAATGCTCGCTCTCCAGCACCTTCTTGCAGGGCAACTCGCCGCGCAGGATCTTGGCAAAGATATTGTCGGGATCGTAGGCCATCGCTTCCTCTCAAGCCGTGATGTTACGCGCCGCCTTCTCTGCCAGGCCGGAGGTGCCCTTGCGCTGCAACAGCTTCTCCCAGACCTGCTCGGGGCGGACCCCGCGCGCAGCCCAGAGCACCAGCAGGTGGTAGAGCAGGTCGGCGCTCTCCGACGCCAGGGCCTCGGGATCGTTGCGGATGCCCTCGATGACGGTCTCGACTGCCTCCTCGCCCAGCTTTTGCGCGATCTTGGCCTCGCCCTTGGCGAAGAGCTTGGCGGTGTAGCTCGACCCCGGATCGGCGTCGCGGCGGCTTTCGATCAGGGCATAGAGTTCGTCCAGGATGCGGGCGTCCCAGTCGGACGCGCCGGCAGCGGGAGTCTCGGGCTTGCTGTCGCTCATTCCTGTGCCTCCTCGGCCGGGCGCACCGGCACGCCGGCGGCGGCCAGCGCTGCCTTGGCCTCGGCGACGGAATGGTCGCCGAAGTGGAAGATCGAGGCGGCGAGCACCGCCGAGGCATGGCCGTCGCGCACGCCTTCCACCAGATGCTGCAGGGTTCCCACGCCGCCCGAGGCGATGACCGGAATCGGCACGGCATCGGCCACGGCCCGGGTCAGCTCCAAATCGAAGCCGGCGCGGGTGCCGTCGCGGTCCATGGATGTCAGCAGGATCTCCCCGGCGCCGAGCTCGGCCAGGCGCTGCGCCCAGGCCACGGCGTCCAGGCCGGTGGCCTTGCGCCCGCCGTGGGTGAAGACCTCGAAGCTTCCGGCAGCGCCGCGCTTGGCATCCAGCGCCACCACGATGCACTGGGCACCGAACTTCTCCGAGGCGCGCCGCACCAGATCGGGGTCGCTCACGGCGGCGGTGTTCATGGAGACCTTGTCGGCCCCGGCCAGAAGCAGGCGGCGAATGTCCTCGACACTGCGCACGCCTCCGCCGACGGTCAGCGGCATGAAGCACTGCTCTGCCGTGGCGCGCACCACGTCCAGGATGATGCCGCGGTTCTCGTGGCTGGCCGTGATGTCCAGGAAGCAGAGCTCGTCGGCGCCGGCGGCGTCATAGACCCGGGCCTGCTCCACCGGGTCGCCGGCATCGCGCAGGTCGACGAAGTTCACGCCCTTGACGACCCGGCCATCCTTGACGTCGAGGCAGGGAATGATCCGGGCCTTGAGCATCAGGCCGCCTCCCGGCAGCGGACCAGGGCCTCGGCCGGGTCGATGCGCCCGTCGTAGAGCGCGCGGCCGATGATGGCGCCCACCACGCCCTTGTCTCCCGCGCCCTTGACCGCCAGCAGGTCGGCCAGCGAGCTGACGCCGCCGGAGACGATGAGCGGGATCGAGACGGCCCGGGCGATCTCCAGCGTGGCGTCCAGGTTCGGTCCGCCCATGGCGCCGTCGCGCTCCACGTCGGTGTGAATGATGGCCGCCACGCCGGCATCCTCGAAGCGCCGGGCCAGATCGACCGCCTGGATTTCGCTGGTCTCGGCCCAACCCTCCACGGCCACCTTGCCGCCGCGCGCGTCGATGCCCACCGCAATGCGCTCCGGAAAGGCGCGGCAGGCGGCCTGCACCAGATCGGGATCCTTCAGCGCCACGGTGCCGAGAATGACGCGGCGCACTCCCAGCTCCAGCCAGCGTTCGATGGTGGCGAGGTCGCGGATGCCGCCGCCGAGCTGCACCGGCATGGCCACCGCCTCAAGGATGGCCTCCACCGCTGCGGCATTGACTGGCTTGCCGGCAAAGGCGCCGTTCAGGTCCACCAGATGCAGCCATTCGAAGCCAGCCGCGGCAAAGCGTCGGGCCTGGTCGGCCGGGTCGGGGTTGAAAACCGTGGCCTGCGCCATGTCGCCGCGCAGCAGGCGCACGGCCTGCCCGTCCTTGAGATCGATGGCCGGAAAGAGGATCACGGCGTCGTCTCCTGCGTTGCTTGCTCGGCGCTGTTTTCCTGGGCTTCGGCTTCCAGGGAATCGGCCACGAGGTCCTTGTGGTAGTAGAAGCCCTTCATCCAGCGCCCCTCCACCAGCGCATAGCGCGGATGGGTGCCCCAGCGATGGTAACCGAGCTGTTCGTAGATCTGAATGGCCCTGCGCTGGGTTTCGCGCACGTCGAGGTTCAGGACCTTGAGACCAGCCTCGCGCGCGGCAGTCTCCACCGTCTGTACCAGACTGAGCGCCAGGCCGTAGCCGCGCGCCCAGGGGGCGACGAAGAAGGTGGTGAGCGAGCCCGACATGCGGCCGGCCTCGTTGTTGTTGGTGGGCAGCACGAGCTGGGCCGAGCCGGCGATCACCCCATCCAGGCGACCGACGAAGAGCTTGCGCTCGGGGATCAGCAGCACGCCGCGCCAATAGTTCTCCATCACGTCACGCGGTGGCGGCGCCAGCCAGCCGAAGCCGCCGCCGTCGACGATGGCAGCATCGGCCGCATCGCAGAGATCGTGGAGATCGGGCCCGCGGAAGCGCTCCAGGGGCTCGACCCGAGTTTCGATGGCGTGCTGCCGGCCGTCCATTACGGCCTCCATTCGAGAAAGTTGCCGAGCAGGCGCAGTCCCGTCGCCTGGCTCTTTTCCGGGTGGAACTGGGTGCCCACGAGATTGTCGCGCCCCACGGCGGCAGCCAGCGCCTGGCCGTAGTCAACCGTCGCCAGGAGATGCTCCGGATAGCGCGGGCGGAAGTGATAGGAGTGGACGAAATAGGCGTGGCTGCCGGCGGTGAGCCCGGCCAGAACCGGATGGCGCAGGCCGGCGTCGGTCGGCTCCAGCTCGTTCCAGCCCATGTGCGGCACTTTGAGCGCCGGGTTACCCGGTTGCAGCGCCTCCACCTGGCCTTCGATCCAGCCCAGGCCCGGATGTTTGCCGTGCTCCAGCCCGCGCTCGGCCATGAGCTGCATGCCCACGCAGATGCCCAGGAAAGGCCGGCCACGCCGGATCACCGCTTCGTTGAGTGCCTCAATCATGCCCGGCAGCGCTGCCAGCCCCGCCTTGCAGTCGGCAAAGGCGCCCACGCCCGGCAGCACGATGCGCTCGGCCTGCAGCACGGCCTCGGCCTCGCCGCTTACGAGGATGGGGCTGGTCAGCCCGCGCTCACGCGCCGCCCGCTCCAGCGCCTTAGCGGCCGAGCGGAGATTGCCGGAGCCGTAGTCGACCACGACCACGCTCATGGCGTCAGAGCGTCCCCTTGGTGGAGGGCACGGCATCGGCCTTGCGCGGGTCGATCTCGATGGCCTGGCGCAGGGCGCGCGCCAGGGCCTTGAAGCTGGACTCGATGATGTGGTGGTTGTTGGTGCCGTAGAGGTTTTCCACGTGCAGCGTCAGGCCGCCGTTGAAGGCGAAGGCCTGGAACCACTCCTTGAAGAGCTCGGTGTCGAAGTCGCCCAGCTTGTCGCGGGTGAAGTCCACCTTCCAGATCAGGTAGGGCCGGTTGGAGACGTCCAGCGCCACCCGGGTCAGGGTCTCGTCCATGGGAATGAGCGCAGAGCCATAGCGCTGAATGCCACGCCGCTCCCCCAGCGCCTGGGCCAGGGCCTGGCCCAGCACGATGCCCGTATCCTCGGTGGTGTGATGCTGGTCGATGTGCAGATCGCCCTCGGCGCGCAGGGTGATGTCGATCAGCGAATGGCGCGACAGCTGCTCCAGCATGTGGTCGAGAAAACCGATGCCCGTCTGCACATCATACTGGCCGCTGCCATCCAGATCGATGGTCGCGCTGATGCGGGTTTCCTTGGTATCGCGTGCAATGCTGGCGGTGCGCATGGACGCCCTTTCCCCTTCCCGGGACGCTGCTGTCGAGGAACGCGCGCGGTCTAGCACGCCACGCCGGGGAAAGCCACTGTCAGGGAGGGGTGGTGGCTGATCGATGTCAGGCTGCCAGGGATTGATGACGCGCGTGCAGGTAGCCTCGAAGGGCCGTGTGACTCGCGTGGCCACGGTCATGCCGTGCGTAGCCGCGACGGCCGAGATCGCGTTGGTGTGTCCAGGAATATCATTCGAGGTCGATCTGCCGCACGGGAGAGGTGTCGCGCACCTGTTCGATAACAGCCGACTCCTGCTCGGTCATTGCAGCTTGGCGGCCGATATCAGCCAGCAGGCTGCCCAGCTTAACCCGACCTTCGGGTAAGACGGCAGTGCGGAGGATGTCGTTGACCTCGGTCTCTAGGCTGTGACCACGCAGCGCTGCACGCACGCGCAAGGCGCGATGTACCTCGTCAGGCAGATTCTGGACTGTCAGCATGGCCACTGCATTTTCTGCTCTTGCAGTCGATGCATGCAGTAAGGGGATGTCTTTGCAAGACTTCAAGTGGGCTGGATTGCCGTTGCGCCCCTCACCGGGTCTTGACCCAGCCGCCCGCCCGCAGTCCTTTCTCACCCTGGTTTTTCGACAGGGGGCTGTTTTGAGTCAGGGGCCGATTCAAGCCTATCGGGAGAAGCTGCACGCCGGCGAGATCCAGCCGGACGGGGGGCAGGAGCTGGCGGCGGAGAAGCTGCAGGCGTTGCATCACGCCCTGCAGGATTACCAGCCGGCCGGTGGGCGCACGAGCTGGAAGGAGCGGCTCGGGCTGGCGCGGCGTAGGGAGGAGCCGCCGCAGGGGCTCTATCTCTACGGGCCGGTGGGGCGCGGCAAGTCCATGCTGATGGACCTCTTCTTCGACAGCGCGCCCGTAGAGCGCAAGCGCCGGGTGCATTTCCATGCCTTCATGGCCGAGGTGCACGAGCGCCTGCATGCCTGGCGGGCGCGCACCCGCGGCGCCAAGGCGGACCCGCTGCCGGACCTGGCGGGTGAGCTGGCCGAGGAGGCCTGGCTGCTCTGCTTCGACGAGTTCGTGGTGATCAACATTGCCGACGCCATGATCCTGGCCCGGCTGTTCGAGAGCCTGTTCGAGCGCGGTGTGGTGGTGGTGGCCACCTCCAATTTCGAGCCTGACCGGCTCTATGAAGACGGGCTGCAGCGCGAGCACTTCCTGCCCTTCATCGCCCTGCTGAAAGAGCGCCTCGATGTGCTCGACCTGGGGGCGGGGACCGATTATCGGCTGGACCGGCTGAAGCAGCGCCCGGTCTTCCACCATCCGCTGGGCCCCGAGGCCGAGCGCTTCGCCGAAAAGGCCTTCGCCGAGCTCACCGAAGGGGCGGAGCCCAAGCCCGGCAGTCTGACCATCAAGGGCCGCAAGCTGGCGATCCCGGCCACGGCCCACGGCGTGGCGCGCTTTGCCTTCGCCGAACTGTGCGAGCAGCCGCTGGGAGCCAACGACTACCTGACCCTGGCCACCCATTTCCGGGCCCTGGTGCTGGAGGGGGTGCCGGTGATGGGCCCGGATCAGCGCAATGCGGCCCGGCGCTTCATGCACCTGATTGATGCGCTCTACGAGCATCGCTGCAAGCTGGTGATGACGGCCGCCGGCCCGCCGGAGGCGCTCTATCCCGAAGGCGACGGCAGCTTCGAGTTCACCCGCACCGTCAGCCGCCTGGCCGAGATGCAGGCGGTGGACTACCTGGAGCGCGCGCATCTGACGTGAGGGGCCGCGTCGGCGCCCCGTTTTCGCTTCGCGATCAAGGGTGGCCAGCGCAGGCGGCGCGCCGGCGTGAAGCGCTATCTGGCCGACTTCACGGCCTGGACCTCGGCGTCCGTGAAGCGGAAGTCGTAGGCGCAGAACTCGCAGGTCATGGTGAGTGCGCCGTCGACCGTGAGGTGCTCCAGCTCCTCCTGGGAGAGGGAGGCGAGGATGCCGGCAAGGCGCTCGCGTGTGCAGCGGCAGCCCACGGAAAGCGGGCGCTTGTCGAAGACCCGAACGCCGTCCTCATGGAAGAGGCGGTAGAGCAGCTGCTCGGGTGCCAGCGCAGGGTCGAGCAGCTCCCGGTCGCTCAGGCTCGACATCAGAATGAGCGCGCGCTGCCAGTCCTCCTGGGAGGTTTCTGCATCTTCCATTGTGCTGGGCTGCGACTCAGGAATGCGTTCGATCAATAGTGCGCCGGCGCGCCAGGTGCCCTCAACCCGGCCGCAGGCCACCATGATGCCGGCGTTGATCTGCTGCGACTGGCGGAAATAGGCCAGCAGGCAGTCGGCCAGGCGCGGCCCGGCCAGTTCCACCAGGCCCTGGTAGCGCTCGCTGTGCTCGCCTTGGTCCACGGTGAAGGCCATGTGGCCCTTGCCGAACCAGGGTTCGACCTCCAGCGGAGCTTCGGCCTGCGTCGCCTGGGCACGGCTCTGCTCGGCCCCACTCTGGGCCGCTATGGCATCGTCGTCGAAGCCGGCATAGCCGCGCAACTCGCCCTCGGAGGTCATGTCGGCGACCATGGTGCGGATCGGCCCCTCCCCCTTAACCTGCAGGGTGAAGACGCCCTCGTACTTCAGGGTCGAGGCCAGCCCGCCGCCCAGCGCCACCAGCTCGCCCAGCAGCTTCGCCACCGGTTCGGGATAGTCCGGGCGGGTCAGAATGGTGTTCAGCGTTGGCCCCAGGCGCAGCAGGCGCCCGCGGATGCCCGAGCTGTCGATCATGAAGGGCAGGACGAGATCGTCGCCCGGCCCTTCGCCGATCAGGGTCATGCCAGACACCAGAGCAGAATGGCCTTCTGTGCGTGCAGGCGGTTCTCCGCCTCGTCCCAGACCCGCGACTGCGGCCCGTCGATGACCGCGGCCGTCACCTCTTCGCCGCGGTGGGCCGGCAGGCAGTGCAGGAAGATGGCATGGGACTTGGCCCGGGCCATGAGTTCCTCGGTGACGGCAAAGGGCTGCAGCAGGGCGTGGCGGCGCTGCTTGTCGTTCTCGTCATCGCCCATGGAAACCCAGGTGTCGGTCACCACGCAGTCCGCACCCTCCACCGCCTGCGCCGCGTCGTGCAGCACGGAGATGCTGCCGCCTTCGGCCTTGGCCCAAGCCAGGACCTCTGCCGGCGGCGCCAGGCCTTCGGGGCAGGCAAGGCGCAGCTCGAAATCGAAGCGCACCGCGGCGTGGATCCAGGAAGCGGCCATGTTGTTGCCGTCGCCGGACCAGGCCACCACCCGGCCGCCGATCGGGCCCAGATGCTCCTCGAAGGTCATGACGTCGGCCATGAGCTGGCAGGGATGGGTGCGGTCGGTCAGGCCGTTGATGACCGGGACCGAGGCATACTCCGCCAGTTCCAGCAGCTTCTCTTCCTTGGTGGTGCGGATCATGATCGCATCGACATAGCGCGACAGCACCCGGGCCGTGTCCGCCACGGTCTCGCCGCGGCCGAGCTGCGTGCCGGCCGGCTCCATCACCACCGGTTCGCCGCCAAGCTGGCGGATGCCCACGTCGAAGGAGACCCGGGTGCGGGTCGAGGGCTTCTCGAAGATCAGCGCGACGGCCTGGCCGTCGAGTGGCCGATCGCGGCCGGCGGTGCCGGCCTTGCAGAGCTTACCCAGCTCGAGAATGTGCCGCAGGTCCTCCGGCGCCAGCCGGTCGAGATCGAGAAAATGCCGTGGTGCATCTGTCATGCTGTTTCTTCCGCCGCGGCGAAGCTGCCCGCGGTCTCCTCGAGAATGCCAAGGGCGGTGTCCACCTCCGCGCGGCCGATGATCAGCGGTGGCAGCAGGCGCACCACGTTCTCAGCCGCGCCGACGGTGAGCAGGCCGCGCTCCTGGGCAGCGGCGATCACTTCGCCCGCCGGAACCCGGCACTTGAGGCCGAGCATCAAGCCCGCGCCGCGCACCGCCTCGAAAACCTGCGGATGGCGCTGCACCAGCCCCTCCAGCTTCTGCCAGAGATCGTCGCCGGTTTCGCGCACCTGGTCCAGGAAGCCGGGGCGCAGCAGCTCGTCGAGCACCGCATTGCCGCAGGCCATGGCCAGGGGATTGCCGCCGAAAGTGGTGCCGTGCGTGCCCGGCGCGAAGGCGGCCGCCACCTTTTCGGTGGTGAGCAGCGCGCCGATGGGAAAGCCGCCACCAAGCCCCTTGGCCAGCATCATCACGTCCGGCGTGACATCCGCCCACTCGCAGGCGAAGAGCTTGCCGGTACGCCCCATGCCGCACTGAATCTCGTCGAAGATCAGCAGCAGGCCGAACTCATCGCAAACACGGCGCAGTTCGCGCAGGAACTCCAGGCGCGCTGTGCGGATGCCGCCTTCGCCCTGGATCGGCTCCACCAGGATGGCCGCGGTCTCGTCGGTGATCGCGTTGCGCAGCTCGTTGCTGGCGCCAAAGGGCACCTGGTCGTAGCCCGGCGCGGCGGGGCCGAAGCCCTCCAGGTACTTGGCGTTGCCCGAGGCAGCAATCGCGGCGAGCGAGCGGCCGTGGAAGGAGCCGCTGCAGGCGATGATGCGATGGCGCTTGGGTTCGCCCCTGTCGGCGAAGTGCTTGCGCACGATCTTGGCCGCGGCCTCGAAGGCCTCCACACCGGAGTTGCAGAAGAAGACCCGCTCGGCAAAGGACCGTTCAGCCAGGCGCGCGGCGAGCTTTTCGCCCTGGGGAATGCGGAAGAGGTTGGAGGTGTGCCAGAGCTTGGCCGCCTGCTCCTGCAGCGCCTGGACCAGATGCGGGTGCGCATGGCCCAGAGAGCAGACAGCGATCCCAGCGGTGAAGTCCAGGAATCGTCGCCCGTCCTCGGTGTAAAGCCAAGCACCTTCGCCGCGCTCGAACGCAAGATCGGCGCGGGCATAATTCCGCATCAGGGCATCGCGCATGGACCGGATCCTCCGGAGAAACCGCGCCTGCCGCCAGGGCGGCGGCGGCGCTGGAAAGCGCGCAGGGTGCCGCCGCACCTGCAGCGTGTCAACGTTGCTTGCGGGGGGTTCTGCAAGAGCGCAAGCAGGCGGCTTTTCGGGCCGGTGAGCGCCGTGTTACGCGCACAGAAAAAAGGCCCGGTGGTTTCCCACCGGGCCAGGTTGGCGGAGGATCGCCGTCGCTGAAGTCTTGGCTCAGAGCGAGCGGGCGCCCTGGGCGAACTCGGGATAGGCCTCCAGGCCCAATTCGCTGCGGTCGAGGCCCAGCGCCTCCTCCTCTTCGGAGACCCGCAGACCCATGACCGCCTTGATGGCAAGCCAGGCAATGGAGGAGGTGACAGCCATGAAGCCGCCGATGGCGAGGATGCCGATGATCTGCACGAAGAAGTCTGCATCACCGAAGATGGCGACCGCGAGCGTGCCCCAGATGCCGGCGAAGAGATGCACCGGCACCGCGCCGACCACGTCGTCGATCTTGAAGCGGTCGAGCAGCGGCACGGTGACCACCACGATCAGGCCACCGACAGCGCCGATGATGATGGCCAACAGCGGGTTGCCGACATCCGGCCCGGCGGTGATGGAGACCAGGCCTGCCAGTGCGCCGTTCAGCGCCATGGTCAGGTCGACCTTCTTGTAGATCAGGGTGGTGAGCACCACCGCGGTGACCACGCCGCCGGCAGCAGCCAGGTTGGTGTTGGCGAAGACCAGCGACATCTCGACCATGACCGCGGCGCTGTCCATGGCCAGCGCCGAGGCGCCGTTAAAGCCGAACCAGCCCATCCAGAGGATCAGCGTGCCCAGCGTTGCCAGCGGCAGATTGGCGCCGGGGATCGGGTTCACCTTGCCGTCCGGGCCATACTTGCCCTTGCGCGCACCGATGATGATGGCGCCGGTGAGCGCGGCCCAGCCGCCGGCCGAGTGCACGATGGTGGAACCGGCATAGTCGGAGAAGCCCATGGCGTCGAGCCAGCCGGCGCCCCAGGTCCAGGAGCCCTGAATGGGATAGAGGAAGCCGGTGAGCAGGATGACGAAGACCAGGAAGGGGCCGAGCTTCACCCGCTCGGCGACGGCACCGGAGACGATGGAGGCCGCGGTGGCGACAAAGACCATCTGGAAGAACCAGTCGGACATGATCGTGTAGCCGCCTTCCAGCACGGCGGCCAGCATGCTCTCATCGCCGTCCAGCAAGGCCAATTCGGCGCTGCTCGGGTTGTAGAAGAGCGAAAGCGATCCGATCCAGCCGGTGACGTCGACGTACATCAGGTTGTAGCCGACCAGGTAGTACATGATGCCGCCGAGCGCATAGAGCGTGACGTTCTTCAGGCAGATGGTCGCGGTGTTCTTGGTGCGGACGAGGCCGGATTCCAGCATGGAGAAGCCGGCGGCCATCCACATCACCAACACGCCGGCGAAGAGAAACAGGAAGGTGTTGAGGATAAAGCCGGTCTCGTCGGCCACGCGCGTGACCGTCTCTGCGGCCTCCGCGGTGTCCTGGGCCAGCGCCGGGCCTGCAGCCAGCAGGGCCGTGAGCGCCAGCGCGCCCGGAATAAGGCTGCGCAGCATGATAAGTCCCCCTCTCTTTTCGATATCAGAGCGCGTCGGCATCGGTCTCTCCGGTGCGGATGCGCACGGCCTTGGCAACGTCCAGCACGAAGATCTTGCCGTCGCCGATGCGCCCGGTGTTGGCGGCCTTCTGAATGGTCTCGACCACCGCCTCGACCTGGTCGTCGGCCAGCACCACCTCGATCTTGACCTTGGGCAGAAAGTTCACGGCGTACTCGGCGCCGCGGTAAATTTCAGTCTGGCCCTTCTGGCGGCCGTAGCCCTTCACTTCGCTGACCGTGAGCCCCTCGATGCCGGCCGCCGTCAGGGCATCGCGCACGCTGTCCAGCTTGAAGGGCTTGATGATCGCCACGATCATTTTCATTGCCTCTTCCCCTTCTCTCGCAGAGATCGCCTAAACGCAGTGCGCCGGCGGTCCCGGTTTTTGGCCTGCGCTCATTCGCAGGTGTCATCCAGCAGAGAAGCAGATTCCGTGCCAAAACTTTTGTGAGGCCGGATTCAGCGGCTTTAGGGCTTGATGATCGGAGTGGGCAGCCCTTGGGCGCGCTAAAGGGGAGGGATAAATGCACAAAAAATAATCTACCAACATTCACAGCCTATTAATTAGGCAATTGAGTGTGTCTGAGGCTCTGGACAAGCGCGCGGCGGACGGCGATGCTCGGCGCATGGTCATGTCCGGACACTCCCGCGAGCTGCGCGCAGAGGCGCGCTTCGATGTCATCCTCTCAGGCGGGGGCCTGGTGGGAATGAGCTTGGGCGTCGCATTGGCCGATGCCGGGCTGCAAGTGGCGGTGATCGACCGCGAGGATCCGGCCAAGGTCGTCGACGCGCCCTTCGATGGGCGTGCTTCTGCCATCGCGCGTGGCTCGCAGCAGGTGCTTTCCACCATCGGCGTCTGGCAGCACGTCGGCGTTGATGCGGCGGCGATTCTCGATATTCGCGTCAGCGACGGCAAAGTCGGCCGCCGCCCGTCGCGGCTCTTCCTGCACTATGACAGCGCCGACCTAGGCGAAGGGCCCATGGGCTACATTGTGGAGAACCGCGTGCTGCGCCGGGCGTTGCAGGCGCGCGCCGCCGAACTGCCCGGCCTGAGCCTGCTGGCGCCGCTGACCCTCGAATCAGACCGGCGCAGCGCACAAGGGGCCGAAGCGCTGCTCTCCGACGGACGCCGGCTCACGGCGCCGTTGCTCGTGGCGGCCGAGGGACGCAACTCGCCGCTGCGCCGCCGCGCCAACATCCCCGTGACCACCTGGGACTACCCGCAGGCTGGGATCGTCTGCACGCTCTACCATGAGCTGGACCACGCCGGTACGGCGCATGAGCACTTTCTGCCGTCGGGTCCCTTCGCGGTGCTGCCACTGACCGATGACGAGCAGGGACGCCATCGCTCCTCCCTGGTCTGGACCGAAAAGCGCGAGTTGGTGGCCGGTTTCATGGCCATGGACGATGTCGCTTTCGCCGGCGAACTGCAGCGTCGCTTTGGCTATGGCCTGGGCAAGATTACGGTGGAGGGCCATCGTTGGTCCTATCCGCTGTCGCTGATGCATGCGGCGCGCTACCACGACCGGCGCCTGGTCCTGATCGGCGATGCGGCGCACCAGATCCACCCGATAGCCGGCCAGGGTTTCAATCTCGGTCTGCGCGATGTGGCCGCCCTGGCGGAATGCCTGGTGGATGCCCGGCGCCTTGGCCTCGATCTCGGCAGCCCCTCAGTGCTGGAGCGCTATCAGAGTTGGCGGCGCTTCGACACCCTGGCGATGCTGGCGGCGACCGACGGCATCAACCGGCTCTTTTCCAACGACCTGCCCCCTGTCCGCCTGGCGCGAGACCTTGGCCTCGCTGCGGTCAATCGCCTGGGGCCGGCACGGCGGCTCTTCATGCGCCATGCCATGGGTGTGGTGGGCGATCTGCCCCGGCTGGTGCGCGGCGAGCCACTCTGACGCGCCTATCCTTCTCGCGCATTCTACCTCTGCAGCAGAGTTTATCTTTTGCATTTGCAAGAGACGGCAACTTCGTGATTCTATTGGCCATCTGCTGATAGGGGACCTGAACCATGCCTGCCTTGCGATCTTTGCTGCTGGTGAGCCTTGCCGCAATGCTGCTGGCCGGCTGCGGACTTTTTCGCTCCGCGCCAGAACCGTCGCAGTCCGCACCGGCCGCCGGACCAACCGGAAGCATCGAACTCAGCCTGATCGACCGCAGCACGCTGCGGCGTGCCTCGGCTCCGCTGCAATGGCACGTGCGCACCCACCCCAGTCACCCGGCCGGGGATCAGGTCGTCTATGCCGGCAACTCCTCAGCTCCCCGGCTGCAGCTGGCCGGGGGCTGGTACCTGGTCGAAGTGGAGCACGATCGCGGTAGGAACACTCATGTGTTCGAAATCTATCCCGGCGTACACCAGGACATGCACCTTGTGCGGATGAAGGAGTGACAGGCGCAGTGGCGATCCGATCTATCGCCCGCCGCCGACGCGAATCACCGTCCCGTTGATGTAGGACGCAGCCTCCGAGAGCAGCCAGACCACCGGTTCGGCAGCTTCCTCGGCGCTGCCGGAGCGGCCCAGCGGTACCGTGGGCGCCATGCGCTCAACCCGATCCGGGATTCCCGCAGAAGCGTGGATATCGGTTTCGATCAGTCCAGGGGCCACGGCGTTGACGCGAATGCCCTCGGGACCGAGCTCCTTCGACAAGCCGATGGTCATGCTGTCGATCGCGCCCTTGGAGGCGGCGTACCAGATGAACTCGCCGGGGCTGCCCAGAGTGGCGGCGCCGGAGGATAGGTTGACGATGGCGCCGCCGGCCCCGCCACGCCCCTTGCCCATGCGACGGGCTGCTTCACGGCAGCAGAGCAGGCTGCCCATGACGTTGATGTCGAGCGTGCGCTGCATTTCCTCGACCGAAGCCTCAATGAAGGGCGAGGCCCGGCCGGTTATGCCGGCAGAGTTCACCAGTCCCGTTACGGGTCCAAGCGCCTCTTCCACGCGGTCGAACAGCGCGATCACCGCCTTTTCATCGCTGACTTCGGCCTGCAGCGCCACGGCGCGCCGACCGGCGGCCTCGACCGATGCCACCACCTGCTTTGCGGCGCTTGCGTCGCTGCCATAACCCACGGCCACGTCCCAGCCGTCGCGCGCTGCCAGGCGGCAGGCGGCGGCCCCGATGCCACGGCTTCCGCCGGTGACGAGTAGTATTTTACTCACGACTTTCGATCCTCCCCGGGTGCTGGCAAGCCGTCGGTGCGGCCTTCCCCTACGCCGCCTCACCATCGCTGACTTGCTACCCCAGGCACGCGCTTTTGGAAAGCGCGGCCGCACTTCTACACATAAGAGGGAGTCGACAGGTGAGAAATGGTCAGACTATAGTTTGCCCCGTCGACTTCGAATGTCGTCGACCGGCGCGGTTACGGAACCTGGTTTGGTAGCGGCGCCGAACATAAACAGGGGGCAGGGTCGGAGCCGGTGAAAGTCAAATAGCGTAAGCTTCAAACAATGGCTCTGTGCTGGCGGTGCAAGGGCAGAACAATAGCTCGCCACCGTTGCTCCACTTCAGAGTTCACGCCCAATCGCAGGGAGGCGACCTATCATGAAGAAAGTTCTGGCTGGGACGGCCGCGGTGGCGCTCGCCGGTTTCGTGGTGACCGGCA
Source organism: Aquibaculum arenosum (assembly GCF_029222965.1). Taxonomy (GTDB): domain Bacteria; phylum Pseudomonadota; class Alphaproteobacteria; order Kiloniellales; family DSM-21159; genus Aquibaculum; species Aquibaculum arenosum. The sequence continues at coordinate 388,177 of NZ_JARHUD010000003.1, forward strand.
TGGGGGCGCCGGCGTCCGCGCAAGAAGAATTCAACCTCACATTCCAATCAACCTGGTCCTCCAGTGACCCGCACCAGACAAACTTTGTGCGCTGGGCGGAGCAGATCGAAAAGAACACCGGTGGCCGGGTCACCATCGAAACGCTGCCCGCGGGCGCAGTGGTGCCAGCTTTCGAAGTGCTGGATGCCGTGCATGAGCAGATCATCGACGGCGGCCATGCCTGGTCCGGCTACTGGGTCGGCAAGAACCGCGCCGCGGTCATGGTCTCTTCCGGGCCTGCCGGTCCCTTCGGCATGGATTCCTTCGACTACTGGGGTTGGATCTGGGAAGGCGGTGGCCTTGACGTCAACAACGCCTTCTTCAACGACGTCCTGAACGTCGACGTCTTCTGGATGCCGGTGGGCAGCACCGGGCCGCAATCCTTGGGCTGGTACAATGTCGAGCTGGAATCGGCCGATGACCTGCGTGGATTGCGCCTGCGCATTCCGGGCATCCCGGGCGAAATGTATTCAGACATGGGCGTTTCGGTGGTCACTCTGCCAGGCGGCGAAATCGTGCCGGCCGGCGAGCGCGGCGTGATCGATGCTGGCGAGTTCGTCAATCCCTATCACGACGAGGCGCTCGGCTTCGAGGACGTCTGGCAGTATCACTATGCGCCAGCCTACCACGAGTCCGTGACGGTGGCGGAGGTGCTGTTCAACACCGAGATCTGGGAGTCCTTCCCCGAGGATATCAAGAACATCATCATCGTTACCACCCAGGCCCACTATCTCTGGTGGGAGAACCACAAGCCTTACCAGAACCGCCTGGCCATGCAGCGCTTGTCAGAGAAGGGCGTGCAGTTCCGGCGGACGCCAGACGATATCCTGGAAGAATCGATGGACGCTTGGCACGGCATTATGGCGGAAGAGTATGCCAACAATCCGGCCTTCAAGGATATCGCCGATTCCCAGCTCGAGTGGGCGTCGCACAACGTTGTTGCCCGCCGCATGTTGGAGCCGAACTGGAAAGCCATTGCGGACCGCTACTGGGCTCCAGGCGGCCTGGTTGAAAGCGGCGAGATCGTGGACTTCGAGTACACGGCGCCGTCGGATTACGACACCTTCATAGCCGATTGATCCGAGTGCAATGAAGCAGCCGCGGGGGTGCCGGTGCGCAGAGTGCCAGCACCCCTTTGCGGCTGCGTTCTTGTGTTCGCTCTGACCGCTCTTTCGGGGGGCTTCGCGTATGCCATTGGACTCCGGAGTACGCGCGATTGTCAGGGGTATCGACCGCTTCACCATTCTGTGTGCGCGGGTCTTTGCCTGGATGTCGATCGTGCTCATGCTGGCCATCGTCTGGCATGTGGTGGCGCGCTACGTTTTCCACTCGCCCACAATCTGGGCCTATGACGTCACCTACATGCTCTACGGCTCCATGTTCATGCTGGGGTCGGCCTACTGTCTCTATCGGGGCGGCCATATCCGCACCGACTTTCTCTATCGCGCTTGGAGCCCGCGGTGGCAGGGGATCATGGATGCGGTGCTCTATGTCCTGCTGTTCTTTCCGGCGATGTGGCTCTTTTTCGAAGCCGGTTACGGCTACGCCGAGCGTTCCTGGATACAGGGGGAGCGCGGCTTCTATTCGCCCTGGGCGCCGCCGATCTATCCCTTCAAGACGGTCATTCCGGTGGCCATCGTGCTGCTGATGATCCAGGGGGTGTCTGAACTCTTGAAATCGCTTTACGCGGCAATCGTCGGGAGGTGGCCGGAATGAGCACCGAGTATCTCGGCCTGGTGATGCTCGGATTGCTCCTCGTCACCATCTTTATGGGTTTCCCCATCGCCTTCACGCTGATGCTGTTGGCGGTGGTTTTTGGTTACATGGGCCTGGAGCACCGGGTCTTCCGTCTGATGGTCTCACAGACCTTTGGGTTGATGCAGGAAGAGGTTCTGGCCGCCGTTCCTCTGTTCGTTCTCATGGGATTCTTCCTGGAACGATCAGGCTTGATGGAACGATTATTCAGGGCCCTGCAGCTCGCCATGGGCGGGATGCCGGGCTCGCTGTACCTCGTCACCCTGCTCACAGCCACGGTCTTCGCTACGGCCACCGGCATCATCGGTGCATCCGTGACGGTCATCGGGCTGCTTGCAGTGCCGGTGATGCTGAAGAACGGCTACTATCCGCGGCTGGCTGCCGGTGTGGTCTGTGCCGGCGGTACGCTGGGCATTCTGATCCCTCCTTCGATCATGCTGGTGCTCATGGGGCCGGTGCTGGGTGTGTCGGTGCTGCATCTCTTTGCAGGCGCAATCATTCCGGGCTTGCTGCTGGCGGGCATGCACATGGCCTATGCCATGTTCCGTTCCTATATGAACCCGGCCTTGGGACCGCCCCTGCCGGTGGAGGAGCGGGCAGCGAACTGGGGCGTGGTCGTCAAAGAGTTGATTGCCGGCTTCCTGCCCGCGGCGGCGCTCATGTTCTTCGCTTTGGGCACGATCCTCATCGGCATCGCCACACCAACGGAAGCGGCCGGTCTGGGGGCCTTCGGTGCCTTCCTGCTGGCGATCGTCTATCGGCGCATGAACTGGCCGATGTTCAAAGACTGCATGATGAACACATTGCAGACCACCGCCATGATTCTCTTCCTGGCGGTGGCGGCGAACATCTATGCGTCGATCTTCTCACGGCTGGGCAGCGGGGCGCTTGTCACCGACTGGTTCCTCAACATGCCCTTCGAGCCCTTCTGGATCATGGTCATGATGATGATCCTGATCTTCCTGCTCGCCTGGCCGCTCGAGTGGCCGGCCATCGTGCTGATCTTCGTGCCCATCCTGGCGCCGATCGTGCGCGAGCTGGAAATGAGCCTGCTGTGGTTCGGGATTCTGGTGGCGGTCAATCTCCAGTCCGCCTTCCTCTCCCCACCGGTGGCCATGGCGGCCTATTACCTGAAGGGCGCTGCGCCCGAATTGAGTTTGGGGGACATCTATATCGGCATGCTGCAGTTCAATGTGATTCAGAACATTGCAGTGGTGTTTGTGCTGCTGTTCCCAGGCTTGGCACTCTGGCTGCCCGGCCTAATCTACGGCTGAGGCAAAACCGCCCGGGCCTTCAGGCCCGGGCGGTACTCTCTAATCAAGAGCGCAGGCGCGGCCATTGGCTGGGTCTGCGCTTTTTTTCAGGGCCTTCACGCAAGCGACCGGAGCGTTTCAGCAGTACGCGGCAAGCGGTTGAGGCTTGCCTCGAGGCGCTCGCGCCAGCGGGGGCCGCGCGACAGCGCATCCTGGAAGGCTTCCGCAAGATCATCGGGCCGGTCTTCGGCCAGCACGGCAATAAGGAACTCTGCCTGAGCGCGCTCCTTGCGCGCTTTCGCCTGGTCGGGGCCGCGCAGTCGGCGATCGGCGACGATCAGCTTGTGGATGGCGAAGCGTTCGGGGCGCGGGATCTGCACGAGCACGCCCGACCGGTAGAGCGCAATGGCGGGGATGGGCTCCGCGATGAGGAAGTTCAGGTAGTTCAGAGCCTGCGCGCTCACGCCGAGCGCCGGCAAGCGCTTGACCCGCTCGTCACCGAAAGCCGGTGTCAGAAACTCGACCATGGCCTGTCCCCGGCTCTGTCGCCACCTCCAGACCTGCCGATCATGAATGCCAAGCACGGGCTCGAACTTCAGTGCCTGGAGAATCTCGCCCGGAGTCTCTTCCACACGATCCTCGAGCGCGACCGAAAGACGCTCGAAGCTAGCGATATCCAGGTCTCCCGTCTGTGCCAGTTCCTCGGCATCGAAGCGCACACCCAGTTCCCCTTGGTAGAGGGCATAGGCGCCGGTTCCCACCAAGGTTCCGCCGAGCCGGAACACACCCGCCCGGGCGAAGGCAAGAAGCATGGACCCGCTGTCCCGGTCGGTTGCGATAAAGCCTTCGGCACGCAGGGTCCGTGCCAGGCGCGCCATCGTCTTCCTGCGTTCCTTTGCGTCGGCCTTGAGCTCAGTCGCCCGCGCCAGGCGCGCGCGCATCTCGGGCGTGTCCTCACCCAGGTAGCAGCTCTTCATTTCTGTTCCGAGCCGGAATTTGTCGTAGAGATAGGTGCGCCCGTTGCGCTGGCGCGCCTCGATGCTGCCGAGAATGCCGGAAGCGGTCTCGTCGAGGTGAAGCCTCAGGAGATCCTGATAGGCCACCTGTGCGGAGCGGGAGTGGGATAGGATGTCCATAGCGGTCGCTCACTGTGTGCATCAAACATATTATTGCTGCACACAGCGGGCAAGTGTGCAGCATAGTATTTTTTGCTGCACATAGTCCGCGCTCCATAGCTGGTAAGGCTGTAGCGCAGACCGTGTTCTTGTCGAACCGCTTTTCCCGCAAAAGGAAAGGGGCCGCGCCCGGCATCGAGGCGCGACCCCTTCTCACATTCGGTGGCTTTACTGTGCCGCCTGGGCCTTGGGCGCGAAGGCCGCTTCCATGGTGCGGCGGGTGCGGTAGGTTTCGTCGGCTTCGTTTATGTCGACGTCTGCCCAGGTGACCGGCTGTCCCGCCTGCACGGGCCGGATCAACTTGATGCCGTGGGCAAGGCCGATGGGCAGGCCGCCGATCGCCAGCGATTCTTCTGCTGGCATGAGCTTGCCCCAGACACAGAAGCCCCCCTCGCCATCGAGCTCCTCGCCGGCGGCCAGATCGCGCTTGGCTGTGGCAACCACGTCGCCGCGGAATCCCGTGGGCGCGCCGGTTGCCTCACCGCGCAGGGCGGCGGAGAGAACGGAGACCCCCAGTTCCAGCCCGATCAGGTGATAGGGCTTGTACATGGCGGCACGGGTGCCACTCGGGTCGGTGACCAGACCATACTCGCGGAAGCAGCGGGCGGTGTAGGGGCCTGGGGCCTCGAAGACCACGTAGACGCCCCAGCGCAGGTCGCGGAAGACCGGACGCCCGTCGCGTTCCACCGAGGAGATCACCTCCACCTGGCCCGGCGTCTCAAGCGCTCCGCCTTCCTGCCTCGGCCGCAGGATCAGCGGCAGGTCGTCGACGCCGCAGGCCGGGAAGGCCAGCCCCGCAGACGGCACGCCGAGGCCGGTGGCGTTGGCGACCGCCGCCATCTCGATACCGGACTTGGTGCCGTCCATGAAGGAATTGAACATCTGCGGGTTCATACCGCCCGCGGCTGCGTCTTCCGCCGTAATGCCGTAATGCCCCCAGACCGTATCGGGGGTCGAGGCATGGTAGGCGGGCAGATACTTGGTGCCCTTGCCGGCGGCAACGACCTCCATGCCCACGGCGCGCGCCCAGTCTACCATCTCGCAGATCAGCGCCGGCTGGTCGCCATAGGCCAGGGAGTAGACCACGCCAGCCTGCGCTGCTTCCTGGGCGAGCAGGGGCCCCGCCAGCACGTCCGCCTCGACATTGACCATGACGATGTGCTTGCCCGCCGCAATCGCGGCTCGGGCGTGGCGGATGCCGGCGGCCGGATTGCCGGTGGCCTCCACGACCACCTCGACGTCATCGCGCCCGACCGCGGCACTTGCGTCGTCGGTGAAGGTGGTCGCCGCAATCTGCTCACTGCTCCAGCCCACAGCTTCGCAGGCCTTGCGGGCGCGATCCGGTGACAGGTCGGCAATCGCCGCCACTTCCAGCCCGCGGGTGTGCGGCACCTGGGCCAGAAACATCGAGCCGAACTTGCCGGCGCCGATCACCGTGACCCGGATCGGCTTACCGGCGTCCATGCGGCGTTGCAAAAGGGCGTACAGATTCATGCAGCCTTCTCCCGGGCCAATTCCATTAGACAGTCGTCGTTCAGGGCCTCGATCGGAGTGAAGTCGCGGTGGGCGATCCATTCCTTGCGCTTGAACTGACGGATGTGATTGTTCACCTCGCAGAGCGAGAGATAGACGATGGTGCGATCATAGGGGCTGATGTTGCCCGGACTGGCATGCACCAGATTGCAGTGGAACATCAAGACCGAACCGGCCGGCCCGCGCGGTGCCACCAGCCCACCGTCCTTCGCCAGCCGCGACACCGTGGCCTTGTCGAGGGTCCAGAGTGGATAGGAGGTGCTCTCGAGATCGTGCCCCGCCTCCATCACGCCTGCCTTGTGACTGCGCGGGATGAACATCAGCGGGCCGTTGAACTCGGTGACGTCGTCGAGGAAGAGCGCGATGTTCATCGCCCGCGGCTCGGGCATGAGGTCATCGCGGGCCCAGGTGCCGTAATCCTGATGCCACTGCCAGACGTCGCCGTCGAAGGCACGCTTGGCGTTGATCTTGAACTGGTGCATGTAGACTTGACCGTCCAGAAGCTGCTGCACCGGCTCCACCAGCCGTGGATGAGCGCCAAGCCGCCGGAAGGCCTCGTTGTAAGTATGGGCAGCGAAGGCGGTGCGTACGGCTTCGCCGTCCTTCTCACGCCAAACCTCGTCACGCCGCTGGGCAAAGATGCCGGGCAATTCGTCGGTCAGAACCTTGGTTTCCTCGCGCGAAAAGCACTCGGGCAGGAAGACATAGCCATCACGCTCGAAGGCCTCGAGCTGTTCCTGGTTCAGTTTCATGGGATCGTTCCTCCGTGAATGGGCCGCTTCTTGCGAGCGGCTTGGATGGTAGAAATCAGGCAGCCTTGGCCGCGTCGCACAGGCGACGCCAGGTTTCGGCACCAGCGCGCGCCGTATGGGCTTCGGCCCGGTCCTTTGCGGTGCTGCCATCGCCGGCGAGCACGGCCGTCAGGATGGCTTCGTGCTCCTGCCAGTAGCGAGCCGCGAGGCCTGGGTCGCCCAGAGCGGCGCCCATGGCGCGGCGGAAGTGTGGCCATTGCAGCGCCGCAATCTCGACGATGACGGGGTTGCCGGACAGTCGGTTGAGGGCGTCGTGGAAGGCCACATCGGCAGCAATCAAGGCCGCACGGTCGGCGGTGTGCAGCGCGCGCAGCCCGACCTCAACGCTTTGCTGCGCCTCGGCGCGGGCATCGGGGTCGGCCCGGGTGATCCTGTCCGCAGCCAATTCGGCCGCGGCGCCATCCAGGGCGGTGCGCACCTGATAGAGATCGCGGATGTGGTCAGGATCCAACGGCGCCACCTGCAGGCCACGCCGGCCTCGCTCCACCAGCAGGCCGCAGCGGCGCAGCAAGGCCAGTGCGTGGCTGACCGGCTGGCGCGAGACGCCGAATTGGTCGGCCAAGGCCTCCTGAGTGACTGCTTCCTCCGGCGCCAGCGTGCCATCCGCGATGGCTTCTACCAGCCGGTCATACACCTGCTCGATCAGCGCTGGCTTCGGCGAAAGCGGTTCCATGGTGGCGCACCCGTTTGAATACTGAATTCAGTATGCGCAGTCGTAGCACAGCACGCAAGAAGAATGGCAGCGGACCGGCAGCCTCGCCATGCTTCCCCTTGTGACACTGCCTGGCAGTATGCACCTTCATCATGAGGACAAACCGGGAAGGACGGGCGAATGGCGCAACTCGAGCACAAGGCAGCAGCAGACAGGGTCGACCGCGAGACTTTGCCGATGGCAAAGTTTACCGACCCGCGGCACACCGCCACGGGCGAGCCGCGGGCACAGGTCGCCCTGTCGGGCCTGCGAACCCTTTGGCTCAACACGGGTACGCTGTGCAATCTGGCCTGCGCCAATTGCTACATCGAGTCCAGCCCGCGCAACGATCGCCTCGCCTATCTCAGCACTGAAGAAGTGGTCGGCTATCTGGATGAGATCGAGCACGAAGGGCTGGGCACCGAGGAGATCGGCATCACCGGCGGCGAACCCTTCATGAACCCGGACCTGCCGGCGATCCTGCGCGCCTGCCTGGAGCGTGGCCACTGGGTGCTGCTGCTGACCAATGCGATGCGGCCCATGATGAAGCAGGCCGAGGCCCTGCTGGCCTTGCGCGCGTTGGCGGCGGAACGGCTGACGCTGAGGGTGTCGCTGGATCACTACGGCCCAGCCGTGCACGAGGCGGAGCGTGGCCCGCGCAGTTGGGCGCCGGCCATTGCCGGACTGCGTTGGCTGACCGAGGCCGGCTTTCATGTCACCATCGCCAGCCGGCAGCTCTCCGGGGAAAGCGACGCGGCGCTGCGGGCCGGCTTTGCACATTTTTTTGCCGAGCACGCGCTGCCCATGGACGCCAATGACCCACGTGACCTGGTCATCTTTCCCGAGATGGACGAAGGCGCCGATGTGCCGGAGATCACCGAAGCCTGCTGGGGGCTGCTCGGGCGCCGGCCGGAGCAGGTGATGTGCGCCGAGAGCCGCATGGTCGTAAAACGAAAGGGCGCAACGCATCCCGTGGTCGTGCCCTGCACGCTCCTGCCTTACGACACCCGCTTCGAGCTTGGCGAAACGCTGCGCGACAGTGCCGGACCGGTGGCGCTCAACCACCCCCATTGCGCGCGCTTCTGTGTGCTGGGTGGCGCCAGCTGCGGGGCAGGCTGAAAGCGAAGGCCCTCGCCTCAGGCCGGTTCGTGCTTCAGGGCGGCGATGATCTGACCGGGGTAGTCGGTGATGATGCTGTCGGCACCCCAGCGACGGCAGCGCCGAGCCACCTCCGGGTCGTTCACTGTCCAGATCGCCAGGCGGTAGCCCCCTGACGTCACGGCCTCAGCAGCGGCCTGTTCCAGCTCTTCCCAGCCGAGATGGACGCTGACGCAGCCCAGCCGGGCTGCCTCGGCCGCCCAGTTCTCCGGTAGGCGCTCGGCCAGGTAGCCGCGCGGCAGATCGGGCGCGACGCGGGCCGCAGCTTCCAGGGCTGGCGTGGAAAAACTGGAAATCAGCGGCTGGGGCAGGTGCTCCGGCCAGTGCCGGCCGATCCACTCAAGGGCAATGCGCGCCGTTTCCTCTGCCTGTCCCGGGTGGGGCTTGAGTTCCACATTGGCACCCAGGCCCAACGCTCCCAGGCGCTCGACCACCTGCGCCAGGCATGGCAGGCGTTCGCCGGTCCAGGCGGGATTGAGTGTGCGGCCGATGTCGACCTGCGCAAGTTCGCTCCAGGCAAGCGCCGCCACTTCGTCCGGTCGGCCGCCGGTGCGCGCCAAGGTCTTATCGTGATGGACCACCGGAACCGCGTCCGCACTGAGCCGCACATCGAACTCGACCCAGGTGGCGCCCAGCGCCGCCGCCTTGTCCAAAGCGGCCAGGCTGTTCTCCGGGGCGTGGCCCGAGGCGCCGCGATGGGCGATCACCGGCGGCAGGGACGGCAGGGCGGTCATCACAAACACTCCATGAATAGAAAAAGGGCGGCGCCACGCTCCAAGCCTGGCACCGCCCTATGACGATCTCATCACCAAAACATGATGATGAGGTTACTCGCTGTCACCCTTCTGGGCTTCCAGGTCGGCGCCGGTTTCCTGGTCGACGACCTTCATGGACAGCTTCACCTTGCCGCGATCGTCGAAGCCGATGACCTTGACCCGCACCTCGTCGCCTTCCTTCACCACATCGGCGGTGGAGGCGACGCGCTGCGGCGCCAGTTGGCTGATGTGCACCAGACCGTCACGGGGGCCCAGGAAGTTCACGAAGGCGCCGAAGTCCATCACCTTCACGACCTTGCCCTTGTAGATTTTGCCCACTTCCGGCTCGGCCACGATGGACTCGATCCAGTCGATGGCGGCCTGCATGGCCGACTGATCCACGGCCGCCACCTTGATGGTGCCGTCGTCCTCGATGTCGACCTTGGCGCCGGTGGTCTCGCAGATCTCGCGGATCACCTTGCCGCCGGTTCCGATCACATCACGGATCTTGTCCTTGGAGATCGAGATGGTCGTGATGCGCGGGGCATTGGCAGCAACGCCCTCGCGGGCCCCGCCCATGGTCTTGGCCATTTCACCCAGGATGTGGGTGCGGCCGCCCTTAGCCTGATCCAGGGCAATCTCCATGATCTCCCGCGTGATGGAGGTGATCTTGATGTCCATCTGCAGCGCGGTGACGCCGGTGTCGGTGCCGGCCACCTTGAAGTCCATATCGCCCAGATGATCCTCGTCGCCCAGGATGTCGGAGATGACGGCGAAGTCATCACCCTCCTTGATCAGGCCCATGGCGATGCCCGCCACCGGACGCGGCAGCGGCACGCCGGCGTCCATCATCGACAGCGAAGTGCCGCAGACCGTTGCCATGGAGGAGGAACCGTTGGATTCGGTGATCTCCGAGACCACGCGAATGGTGTAGGGGAAATCCTCCTTCTTCGGCAGCAGCGGCCGGATGGCGCGCCAGGCCAGCTTGCCATGACCGATCTCGCGCCGACCCGGCGAGCCCACACGGCCAGCCTCGCCGACGGAGTAGGGCGGGAAATTGTAGTGCAGCATGAAGTGCTGGCGGAACTCGCCCTCCAGTGCATCCACGAACTGCTCGTCCTGGCCGGTGCCCAGCGTCGTGGTCACCAGTGCCTGGGTCTCGCCGCGGGTGAAGAGCGCCGAGCCGTGGGCGCGCGGCAGCACGCCGGTCTCGCTGACGATGGGCCGCACGGTCTTGGTGTCGCGCCCGTCAATTCGCGGCTTGCCGGCCAGGATCTGGCCACGCACCACGTCGCTTTCCAGGGCCTTGAAGACCCCGGAAAAGACCGCGAGCTTGTCCTCGTCCTCGCCCAGGGAGGCCAGTGCATCGGCCTTGACCGCAGCGATGGCTGCCTGACGCTCCACCTTGTCGGCATTGCCGTAGGCGGCGGTCAGCGCTTCGCCGAACTGGCTTTTCACGCTTTCGTAGACCTCGGCCTTGGCGGGGGGATCCTCGGCCACAACCCAGGGATCTTTCGCGGCCAGTTCGGCGAGATCGATGATCGCATCGATCACCGGCTGCATCTGCTCGTGGCCGAAGTTCACCGCACCCAGCATGATCTCTTCGGAGAGCTCTTGGGCTTCCGATTCGACCATTAGCACACCGTCGTTGGTGCCGGCGACAACAAGGTCGAGCTGCGACAGCGGCATCTCATCGAGTACCGGGTTGAGCACGTACTTGCCGTCGATCCAGCCGACACGCGCGGCCGCGATCGGCCCCATGAAGGGCATGCCGGACAGGGTGAGGGCGGCCGAGGCACCGATCATGGCGACCACGTCCGGGTCGTTCTCCAGGTCGTGACTCAGCACGGTGCAGATGACCTGGGTCTCGTTGCGATAGTTCTTGTGGAACAGCGGACGGATCGGCCGGTCGATCAGGCGCGACGTCAGCGTTTCCTTTTCGCTCGGGCGACCCTCGCGCTTGAAGAAGCCGCCGGGGATCTTGCCCACGGCAAAGGTCTTCTCCTGGTAGTTGACGGTCAACGGGAAGAAATCGAGGCCCGGCTTGGGCTGCTTGGCGCCCACGGCGGTGCAGAGCACCACGGTTTCGCCATAGGTGGCGAGCACGGCACCGTCGGCCTGGCGGGCGATACGCCCGGTCTCCAGAACGAGCTTACGCCCGCCCCAGTCGACTTCCTTGCGGTGGATGTTGAACATGGAAAGTCGTTCCTTGACTCACGGCCGGCTGAACAAGCGTACCGGACCCGCGCAAAAGGCGCCGCAACGGCATAGGGCCGCGGCGACGCCGCTTACGACGGCCCGGTCACGCAGACAGCGGGCGTGCCGGCCGGCCGCCCGCGCTGCTGCGAAAAAAAGGGTATGAAATAGACGCGCCGGCCCCGAGCGCAGGGCGTTCGCGGGCCGGCTTTGCGTCATCCTGATGGCTCGGCGCCTTAACGGCGCAGACCCAGGCGCTGGATCAAGCTGTCGTAGCGGCTCCGATCCTTGGCCTTGAGGTAGTCGAGCAGGCGTCGCCGCTGTCCGACCATCACCAGCAGGCCGCGGCGGGAATGGAAATCCTTGCCGTGGTCCTTGAGGTGGCCGGTCAGATTGGAGATGCGCTCGGAAAGAATGGCGACCTGAACTTCCGGGGAGCCGGTGTCGTTCGGCTTGGTCGCGTACTCGGTGATGAGCTCCTGCTTGCGCTCGGCAGTGATCGACATCGATGATGCCCTTTCGTGTCAAAGGTTGAGCACTCGGACCGGGCGGAGTTCTCCGGCCTCGAAACGGGCAATGGCCACCAGCTTGCCGCCGGACATGGCGCAAACGGTGTCACCCGGTTCAAGGTCTCGGACTCTTTCGGCTTGCGATCGCGACAGCAGGGAAATCGCCTGCCCGCTGCGCATCCGCCCCGCCTCGGGTTCCGTCAAGGCCAACGCCGGGATGTCGTCCAGCGCGGTCTCGACCGGGAGCACCTGCTCCACGGCGGCGGCACAATGCTCGCCCTGCTCCAGGCTGTCCAGTGAAATTGCGTCCTCTTCGGTGAAAGGGCCGACGGCCAGGCGCCGAAGTTGCGCGATGTGGCCCAGGCAGCCCAGAGCATCGCCCAGATCGCGTGCCAGGCTGCGCATGTAAGCGCCTTTGCCGCTCCCGACCTCGAAGACGGCGTGATCGGCGTCGGGCATGTCCACCAGTTCGAAATGGTCTATGCGCACCGGGCGGGCTTTCAGTGTGACCGCTTCTCCGTCGCGCGCCAGATCATAGGCGCGCTGTCCGTCCACCTTGATGGCCGAGTAGGCTGGCGGAACCTGTTCGATCAAACCGACGAAGCGCGGCAGCACCGCCTCGATGGCCTCGCGGCTCGGGCGCAGGTCGCTGCGCTCCACCACCTCTCCCTCGGCATCGTCGCTGTCGGTGCGCTCGCCCCAGCGCACGGTGAAGCGATAGGTCTTGTCGCCTTCCATGACCCAGGCCACCGTCTTGGTGGCCTCGCCGAAGGCAAGCGGCAAAAGGCCGGTGGCCAGAGGATCAAGCGTGCCGCCATGACCGACCTTGCGGGCATCGAGCAGGCGGCGCACGCGATTGACCACGTCGGTCGAGGTCATGCCCGACGGCTTGTCGATGACCAGCCAGCCGTTGATGTCGCGGCCCTTACGTCGACGCGCCATCGTCGTCCTCCTGCTCTCCCGACGGCTGGCTTTCGCTCGCCTCGATATCCTGGCGCACCCGCTCGCTGTGCAGCAGGCGGTCGATCCGCTCTGCCTCGTCGAAGGAGGTGTCGAGCCGGAAATCCAGGCGCGGGGTGTAGCGAAGCTCCACCACATCAGCCAAGCGCCGTCGGAAGAAGGGGGCGGCCCGTTTCAACGCCGGGAGAATGGCATCGCGGTGCTCGCCCGCGAGCGGCAGCACGAAGGCGGTGGCGTTTTTGATGTCCGGGCTCACCCGGACTTCGGAAACGGTGATGCTTGCGGCACGCAGCGCCGGATCATGCGCAGTGCCGTCATTGATCAACCGCGCCAGCTCATGTCGGAGCAACTCTCCCACCCGGAGCTGGCGCTGGCTGGGTGCCTTGCCTTTGGAACGAGTCATGCGCGGGCGAACCCCCGCCGCGCCCTGGCGTCCGTGCGGGACGGATCAGAGCGTGCGGGCGACCTCCTGGATCTCATAGCACTCGATGCGGTCGCCGACCTGAATGTCCTGATAGTTCTCGAAGGCCATACCGCATTCGTAGCCTTGTTGAACTTCCCGGACCTCATCCTTGAAGCGGCGCAGCGTCTTCAGGGTGCCGTCGTGGATCACCACGTCGTCGCGCAGCAGGCGGACCTTGGCTCCGCGCTTGACCATGCCTTCCGTCACCATGCAGCCGGCGACCCGGCCAACCTTGGTGACATTGAAGGTCTGGCGAATTTCCGCGTAACCCAGGAACTTCTCGTTCTGCTCCGGCTCCAGCATGCCCGACAGGGCTGCCTTCACGTCGTCGATCACGTTGTAGATGATCGAGTAGTAGCGGATCTCCACGCCATCGCGCTTGGCCAGTTCGCGGGCCTGAGCGTTGGCGCGCACATTGAAGGCGATCACCAGCGCCCCGGTGGCTCGCGCCAGGGTGATGTCCGACTCGTTGATGCCACCCACTCCGGAGTGCAGCACGTGGGCCCGCACCTCCTCGGTGGAGAGCTTATCGAGCGAGCTCAGGATGGCTTCGAGTGAGCCGTGCACGTCGGACTTGATGACCAGCGGCAGGTTGGCGGCCTCGCCTTCCTTGATCCGGCTGAGCATCTGCTCCAGCGAGCCGCGGCCCTTGGCCGTGGCAGCCTGTTGTGCCCGCTTCTTGCGCTCGGCGCGGAAGGACGCAACCTCACGGGCCCGGGCGTCGTCTTCGACCACCACAAAGTCCTCGCCGGCGTCCGGCGTGCCTGTGAGGCCGAGCACCTCCACCGGCACCGACGGGCCGGCTTCTTCGACCCGCTCGCCGCGGTCGTTGATCAGGGCGCGCACGCGCCCCGACTCGCTGCCGGCCACGAAGATGTCGCCGACACGCAGGGTGCCGCGCTGCACCAGAACCGTGGCCACCGAGCCACGGCCCTGTTCCAGGCGCGCCTCGATGACGGTACCCTCGGCCGGCCGGCCGGGGTTGGCCTTGAGGTCGAGCAGCTCGGCCTGGAGCAGGATGGATTCGATCAGGTCGGGCAGACCCTCGCGGGACAGTGCGGAGACCGGAACGCAGATGATGTCGCCGCCCATGCTTTCGGGCACGAGATTATGCTGCAGCAGTTCGGTCATGACCCGGTTGGGGTCGGCGCCCGGCTTGTCGATCTTGTTGATCGCCACAACGATGGGCACTCCGGCCGCCTTGGCGTGACTGATGGCTTCGACCGTCTGGGCCATGATCCCGTCGTCGGCCGCGACCACCAGGATGACCACGTCGGTCACCGTGGCGCCACGCGCCCGCATGTCGGTAAACGCGGCGTGGCCCGGGGTGTCGATGAAGGTCAGGCGCTGCCCGCCTTCGACCTCTACCTGATAGGCGCCGATGTGCTGGGTGATACCGCCAGCCTCGCCACCGGCGACGTCACTCTTGCGCAGCGCGTCCAGCAGCGACGTCTTACCGTGGTCGACGTGGCCCATGACCGTGATGACCGGCGGGCGTGCCTGCAGGTCGGTCTCGTCCTCGTCTTCGCGCTTGAGACCGACCTCGATGTCCTCGTCCGAAACCCGATGGGCACGGTGGCCAAATTCCTCCACCACCAGTTCGGCGGTGTCGGCGTCGATGGTCTGGGTGATGGTGGCCATCACGCCCATCTTCATCAGGGTCTTGACCACCTCGCCGCCGCGCTCGGCCATGCGATTGGCCAGCTCCTGGACGGTGATGGCCTCGGGAATGGTCACGTCACGCACGATTTTCTGGCCTTGCTGCAGGCGCTCACGGGCGCGCTGCTTTTCACGTTCACGTTGCCTGCGCACTGCGGCCAGGGAGCGCTGGCGCGTCTCCTCCTCGCCGTCGTCCAGGGCGCGGGTGATGGTCAGCTTGCCCTGGCGTCGCTTCGGTTCGCCCTTGGTGCGCGCAGGCGCAGGCGCCTTGACGGCCGCCTTCTTGCGACCACCGCGAGGGCCAGAGTCTTCCTCTTCCGCCGGACGTGCCGGGGCGCGCTCGACCTTCGCCTTTGCAACCGGCTCCGCCGGCTGTTCAACAGGCTGAGGCGCGGGTGCGGCCTCCGGCTGAGGCGCCTCAGGCTCGGGCGCCTGGGCTGGTGCGGCGCTATCCGGCTCGGCCTTGCGGCGGGCTTCCTCGTCAGCGGCGCGCTTCGCCTCTTCCTCGGCGCGCTGCTTGGCTTCTTCCTCGGCCTTGCGGCGGGCTTCCTCTTCAGCCTGACGCCGGGCTTCCGCTTCCGCCTTGCGGCGTGCTTCGTCCTCGCGGGCCTGTTCAATGGCACGCATGCGCGCCTCGCGCTCGGCGCGAGTCAGGCCGTCATCGCCATGAAACTCAGGGCGCTCGGCCGCAGGTGCCTGCTCGGCGGTCTCGCCAGGGCGGTACACCCGTTTGCGTCGCACTTCGACCTGTACGGTCTTGCTGCGGCCATGGCTAAAGCTCTGCCGTACCTGCCCGGTCTCGACTGTCTTCTTCAGTTCGAGCTTCTTGGGCCGATTCAGGGTCAGCTTTTTTGCGTCGGTCTTCTCGTCGGTGCTCGTCATCTTTTCCCAAGCGCTCAATCGTTGGCGTCGCGGCTCGTGCCTGGCCGGTGGCCGGTGGCAGGGCTCCCGGCGTCGTGCCGGACGGCGTTGTAGGTTGCCAAGCGGGCGCAATCCAGGCGCACACGCTCGGCAAGTCCACCGGGCAGCAGGGTCACGTGCACCGTGGGCCCGCGGCCCAGGGCATCGCCCAGCTCTTCGGCGGTCAGAATCTCAATCACCTCAAGGCCCGGGCAACGCCCGCGCCCCAGGTTGGCCAGTCTGGCCCGCTGTGGCAGCGAGCCGTCCGAGGCCTGAAGCAACAGCGCGGCCTCGCCCCGTTCCAGCGGCCCCCGGGCCTTGTCGTGCCCGGCAGCAACCAGACCGGCGCGGCGCGCCAGTCCCAGACTGTCCCGGCAGCGGCGACGCAGCGCGCCACCAAGCCGGTCGATCAAATCGTCCGGAACGCTGACCGGCATGCGCGCCGATCGGGCAAAGAGCTTGCGCGCCACGGCGCGTTCCAGCAGCGCTCTGTCGGGCCGGATCCACAGGCCGCGTCCCGGCAGGCGGCCGGCCAAGTCCGGCACCAGGGTGCCGTCCGGTGCCACGACGAACCGCAGGAGACAATCTTGCGGCAGACGCTCGCCGCTCGCAAGGCACCGACGAATTGGCGACTGCCCCGTTACCACAGGCTCTTCAGCCTCCGGCGCCGGCGGTCGTCCATCGGGTGGCGCGTGCTGCGCCCCGATCACTGCCGATTCCTGCTCCGCCATCATGCCTGGGATGTCTGCTCCTCGCCTTGGGCCGTCTCGCCTTGCTGTGCTTCGGCCGGCGCGTCCTCGAACCAGTGGGCCCGCGCGGCCATGATGATGCCGTTGGCCTCATCTTCGTTGGGAGCCAGGTCGCCCAGGAGCTCGATCAACTCGTCGGCTGCCAGGTCACCCACGTCGTCCAGTGTCTTGATGTCGTTCTCGCCGAGGCGCGCCACCATGGCCGAGGTAAGGCCTTCCAGAGCCGCGACTTCTTCGCTGACCCCGGCACCGCGCCAGCTCTCCTCGTGGCGGCGGTCCTCTTCCTCCAGGAAGTTGCGGGCCCGCTGTTGCAGCTCGCCCGCGACCTCCTCGTCGAAGCCCTCGATTTCGGTGAGTTCCTCCAGCGGGAGGTAGGCCACCTGGTCGATGGAGGTGAAGCCCTCGGCCACCAACAGATGGGCGATCACATCGTCCACATCCAGGGCGTCGATGAACATCTGGGAGCGCGAGCGGAATTCCTCCTGCCGGCGCTGGCTTTCTTCCTCTTCGGTGAGAATGTCGATGTCCCAGCCGGTGAGCTGCGAGGCGAGGCGGACGTTCTGGCCGCGCCGCCCGATGGCCAAGGAAAGCTGCTCGTCGGGCACCACCACTTCGATGCGCCCCTGCTCCTCGTCAAGCACGACCTTGCTCACCTCGGCCGGCGCCAGGGCGTTGACCACGAAGGTGGCCGGGTCCGATGACCAGGGAATGATGTCGATCTTCTCGCCCTGCAGCTCGCCAACCACGGCCTGAACGCGGCTGCCGCGCATGCCGACGCAGGCGCCGACCGGATCGATGGAGCCGTCGTGGCTCAAAACGGCGATTTTCGCCCGGCTGCCGGGATCACGCGCCACGGACTTGATCTCGATGATCCCGTCATAAATCTCCGGCACTTCCTGGACAAAGAGCTTGGCCATGAACTGCGGATGGGAGCGCGAGAGGAAGATCTGCGGCCCCCGGGTTTCCTGGCGCACGTCGGAAATGTAGGCGCGCACACGGTCGCCGGTGCGGAAGGATTCACGCGGCAGCGTCTCGTCGCGGCGCAGCAGGCCCTCGGCGCGCCCAAGGTCGACGGTGACGTTGCCAAACTCGTTGCGCTTGACCAGTCCGTTGACCACCTCGCCCACGCGATCCTTGAACTCGTCGTACTGCCGGGAGCGCTCGGCTTCGCGCACCTTCTGTACGATGACCTGCTTGGCAGTCTGGGCGGCGATGCGCCCCAGATCGATCGGTGGCAGCTCATCACTGAGCACGTCGCCGAGCTGGGCATCGGGTTGGCGCAGGCGGGCGTTTTCCAGGTCCACCTCGGTGAACTCGTTCTCCACCGACTCGACCACCGTGTGGCAGCGCTTCAGACGAATCTCGCCGGTGCGGCGGTCGATCTCGGCGCGAATGTCGTGCTCCTGGCCATACTTGGCCCGGCCCGCGCGCTGAATGGCCTGTTCCATGGCCATGAGCACTTCGTCCGCCTCGATGCCCTTTTCCCGGGCCACGGCGTCAGCCACCTGGAGCAGCTCTGTCCGCTGAAGTGTGGTCGCTTCCATCTCGCGTTCCAACCTATTGAGTCAGGTCTAAATTTCGGTTTCCGGCGCGTCGTCGCTTTTCGCAGTCGCGGCAATCAACGCGTCGGTCAGCACCAGTTTCCCCCGCGCAATCGCCGAGAAGGGGAAGCGGTGTAGCGCTTCGCTCTCGTTCTCTTGCAGCAGGACTTCTTCGCCCTCGACCCCGCCGAGCAGGCCCCGAAAGCGCTTGCGCCCCTCCTGGGGGGCCGTCAATTCGATCTTGGCCTCGAAGCCAGTCCAGTTTCGATAGTCCTTCAAGCGCGTGAGCGGACGATCGAGCCCCGGCGAGGAGACCTCAAGGCTGTAGGCCCCCGAAATGGGGTCCTCCACGTCGAGCACGGCCGAGACGCTGCTGCTCAGATCTGCACAGTCCTCGATCCCCATGCTGCCGTCAGGCCGTTCGGCCATGATCTGCAGCGTCTGGCGACCGCCATCACCGGTGAGCTGAACCCGCACAATCTCGAAACCCAGATCAGCAACGGTCGGGGCAATGAGGCGCTCGACCTCTGCCGCCTTCCCTTCACTGGTGCGCGCCGGCTCTGCCGACCGCCCTTCGACGCTCTCACGCGGATCCTGCACTTCGACCGTAAACTCCCGCCCAAGACTGAGTGACCGTGCCGGCAACCGGGCGTAATAAAAAAGGCGGGCCAGTGGCCCACCACAGCAAAACGGCTCGGCAAGATAACGAGATCAAGCCAAGACCCTATGGCACGAAGACACACTAGGCCTCTTTCGCGCAGATTTCAAGCACAAAGGCCGGCGTTTGACCGGCGCGCACGCCTGCGAAACCGCAGGAAGGCCGGCGGTCGTCCCTCTTCCAGCCCTTTGGCCTCATAGCGCGTTTGAGGCCAGTCTTCCGGCCGATGGCGCCAATCTTCAGCGCGTTCGGCCAGCCATTCGAAGTCCGGATGGGCCAGCAGGTGGCGCAGCATCCAGGTAAGATAGCCCGGATCGTCGCTGGCCAGGCGAAATTCGCCGCCGTCCACCATGGCCGCGGCCAGGAGGTCGAGGGTCTCCGGCTGCACGAAGCGCCGCTTGTGATGGCGGGTCTTGGGCCAGGGGTCGGGGAAGAGAAGGAAGACGCGCGTCAGGCTGGCCTCCGGCAGCAGCGGCAGCAGGGCGCGGGCGTCCTCTTCGAGTATGCGGACATTGTCGCTGCGCTGCTCCACAAGGCTGCGCAGCAAAGTGGCAATGCCGTTGCGGAAGATCTCAGCACCGATGATGCCGACATGGGGATGCGCAGCCGCCTGGGCGGCCAAGTGCTCACCCCCGCCGAAGCCCACTTCGAGCCAGTACTCGCGACACGAGGGGAAGAGGGCCTGGAGGTCGAGCAGGGCCGGCGGGTCGGGCAGGGCTGGCGGGTCGGGCAGTGTCAGTGCCCGGCGCGGCAGCTCTTCATCGATCAAATGCTGCAGCGACCGGCGCAGGGGTCGCCCCGTGCGCCGGCCATGCAGCTTCGCGGCGGGAGGCCGCACCTCGCCGCTCGCAGACATCAGGCTCCGAAAGCGCGACGCAGTTCGTCCACCAGGTCCGTCCGCTCCCAGGAGAAGCCGCCGTCGGACTCCGGCGCGCGGCCGAAGTGACCATAGGCCGCGGTGCGGGCATAGATCGGACGGTTCAGCTTCAGGTGCTCGCGGATGCCCCGGGGGCTGAGGTCCATGACCTCGCGCAGCACCTTCTCCAGCTTATAGGGATCGACCTCGGCGGTGCCGGCAGTCTCCACATAGAGGCTGATCGGCTTGGAGACGCCGATGGCGTAGGACACCTGGATCAGGCACTGCTTGGCGAGGCCGGCAGCAACCACGTTCTTGGCCAGGTAGCGCGCGGCGTAGGCGGCCGAGCGGTCCACCTTGGTCGGATCCTTGCCCGAGAAGGCACCGCCACCGTGCGGCGCAGCGCCGCCATAGGTGTCTACGATGATCTTGCGGCCGGTCAGCCCGCAGTCACCGTCTGGCCCACCGATCACGAAGCGGCCGGTCGGGTTGACGTAGAACTCATCTTCCGGGGGCATCCAGCCGTTGGGCAGGCAGTGCGAAACGTGGCCGCGCACGATTTCGCGGAGCTCCTCCTGGCTCGCCTTTTCCGTATGCTGGGTGGAGACCACCACCGAGGTCACGCCGACCGGAATGCCGTCCTCGTACTGCAGCGTCACCTGACTCTTGGCATCGGGCTCCAGGATAGGCTCGGCGCCGGAGTGGCGGGCTTCGGCCATGGATTTGAGAATGGCGTGGGAATAGTGAATCGGCGCGGGCATGAGCGCATCGGTCTCATCGCAGGCGAAACCGAACATAATGCCCTGGTCGCCGGCGCCCTCGTCCTTGTTGCCGGCGGCGTCTACGCCCACGGCGATGTCAGCGGACTGCTGATGCACATGCACGGCGACGTCCATGGTTTCCCAGTTGAAACCCTCCTGACGATAGCCGATGTCGCGCACCGCCGCCCGGGCGATGTCTTCCATCATTGCCGCGTTCACGGCCTCCGGCCCACGGACCTCGCCGGCAAGCACGACGCGGTTGGTGGTCGCCAAGGTCTCCACCGCTACTCGTGACAGTGGGTCATGGGAGAGGAAGGCGTCGACGATCGCATCTGAGATGCGATCACACACCTTATCCGGATGGCCCTCGGAAACTGATTCGCTGGTGAAGAGATAGCGGCCTTTACGCACGATAATAAATCCTCGTCGCTGTCTTAGAAGTAAGCGAGATTGCCCGAACGGGCGCGCTTAACCTGCCGCTTGATAGCAGCAAGAACAAGGCCCCCTCCGGGAGGCTCCCATTTTGCGCCGGCTCGGGCAGGGCCGCTCCGGCCACGACGCCGTGGTGGTGAAGCCGCAGATTTATTTCGATTCGTCGTTGTCGTCCTCTCCCTTTCGACTGTCCAGCGCCGCCAGGGCTTTTGTCATCTCGAAGAGCCGCTTGCGCATTTCCGGCCTGCTGATGCGGTAATAGGCCCGCACCAGTTCCAGCGTTTCCCGCTTAATCACCGGGTCCGGGGCGGGCATGTAGTCTGCGAGATTCAGCTTCTCCGCAAGCACCCGGCTCGGCGAGCGGGCGGCGACCTCTTCAGGCATGTCTGCGAAGAAGAAGTTCATATCAGTGTCGAGCACCTGCGACAGGTCATAGAGGCGGCTCGCACTGATTCGGTTGCTGCCTCGCTCGTACTTCTGCACCTGCTGGAAGGTGAGGCCGATGGCTTCTCCCAACCTCTCCTGGCTGAAGCCCATCAGCGTGCGCCGCTGTCGCACGCGCCTGCCGACGTGAACGTCCACTGCGTTGGGGCGCCCTGCGCCCCGACCCCGTATACCCTGCCCCTTGGCCATCATGCCTCCTTGTTGCACCGCTATTTTCCCGCGGAATGCTTGGCATATTGCATACTATAGTATGTAGTCAACATGCTGCCCGCGATTGGGCTCAAGGCAGGCTCCCTGCACGGCGGGCACCCTACTCGACCTCAGACTCGATCCACCCACTTTACGGCCTGGACCGTGCAGCGGACGGATCGGGACAGTGGGGCGAACCACTATTCCCGAGCCCGACCAGCAAAGCACACCACTATTACATGTTTCCCGCGCAAATCAAGGCTGTGTTGTTGCGTTACTGCCGTAAAGTAGCACTGCGGTGCAGCCGGGAGCGAATGGCCGCGGGTCCTTTACGCCCAGGCGCAGGCCGGGTTTGCCGGCTCCGGCTTGTTCCCCGGCGCGCTTTGCGGCAAGTTGCCGCGCTGCATGCAGAGGAGGCAACGCGATGAGTGAGCAGAAGGCCTATGACCTGGTTGTGATCGGTGGCGGACCCGGCGGTTATGTCTGTGCCATCCGCGCAGCACAACTCGGGATGAAGGTGGCCTGCGTGGAGAAGCGGGGCACCCTGGGTGGCACCTGCCTCAATATCGGCTGCATTCCCTCGAAGGCACTGCTGCAGGCCAGTGAGAAGTTCGAGGAAGCCAATCACTCCCTGGCCAAGTTCGGCGTCAAGCTTGGCAAGGTCAGCCTCGACCTGCCAACCATGCTTGAGCACAAGGATTCGGTGGTCGACAGCAACGTCAAGGGCATCGAGTTCCTCTTCAAGAAGAACAAGATCGACTGGCTGAAGGGCGCCGGTCGGATCACCGCGCCGGGAACGGTCGAGGTCGATGGCGAAAGCGTTTCGGCCAAGAACATCGTCATCGCCACCGGCTCGACCCACGTGGACCTGCCCGGGCTGGACGTGGATGAGGAGCGCATCGTCTCCTCCACCGGGGCGCTGACCCTGGAGAAGGTGCCGAAGCACCTGGTGGTGATCGGCGGCGGCTACATCGGCCTGGAAATGGGCTCGGTCTGGCAGCGCCTCGGCGCCAAGGTCACCGTGGTCGAGTTCCTCGACCGCATCGTGCCGGGCATGGATGGCGAGATCGCCAAGACCTTCCAGCGCGTGCTGAAGAAGCAGGGCATGACCTTCAAGCTCGCCACCAAGGTCACGGGTGCCAAGACCAAGCGCTCCGGGGTGACGCTCACCATGGAGCCGGCCAAGGGCGGCGAGGCGGAGAACCTGGACTGCGACGTCGTGCTCGTGGCCGTGGGACGCAAGCCTTACGTCGAGGGCCTGGGTCTGGAAGAGGTCGGCGTCGAACTGGACGAGCGCGGTCGGGTGAAGGTGGATGGTTCCTACCGCACCAACGTAGAGGGCATCCACGCCATCGGCGATGTCATCCCTGGCCCGATGCTGGCCCACAAGGCCGAGGAGGAGGGTGCCGCCCTGGCCGAGATTCTCGCCGGGCAGCCGGGCCATGTGAACTACGACACCGTGCCGGGCATCGTCTACACCTGGCCGGAGGTGGCCAGTGTGGGCAAGACCGAGGAGGAGCTGAAGGAAGCGGGGGTCGAGTATCGCGTCGGCAAATTCCCTTTCACCGCCAATGGCCGCGCCCGGGCGATGAACAGCACCGACGGCATGGTGAAGATCCTGGCCGACAAAGCCACCGATCGCATCCTGGGCGCCCACATCCTGGGGCCCGAGGCTGGCACCCTGATCCACGAGGTGGTGGTGGCGATGGAGTTCGGCGGCTCGGCCGAGGACCTGGCCCGTTCCTTCCACGGACACCCGACGCTCAATGAGGCGGTCAAGGAGGCCGCCCTGGCCGTGCACGGCCGCCCGCTGCATATCTGAGGCCTTCTGTATGACTCTGCTGTTCAAGTCCGATATCGAGCGTCACGACACCTGGCTGCCGGCGCTGCAGAAACACCTGGCGGGTCGGGAGGTCCGGCTCTGGCCCGAGGTGGGGGAGAAGGCGGATATCGAGTACGCCCTGGTCTGGGAGCCGCCCGAGGGTTTTCTCGCCACGCTGCCGAACCTGAAGGCGATCTTCTCGATCGGCGCCGGGATCGATCACATCATTGCCGACCGCAAGCGCCCGGCGCATCTGCCGGTGGTCCGCATGGTGGAGGACGGGCTGACGGCGGGGATGACCGAGTTCGTGCTGATGCAGGTGCTCTATCACCATCGCTTCATGCTGGACTTTCGCGCCCAGGCAGCTCAGCGCCTCTGGCGAGAAATTCCCGCGATTCCCGCCGGTGACCGCCGGGTGGGCATCCTGGGGCTCGGTGTGCTCGGCCGGGATGCGGCGGCCAAGCTGGCGACGCTGGGCTTCGATGTGGCGGGCTGGAGCCGCACTCCCAAGGAGGTGGCGGGCGTGGCCTGCTATCACGGGGCTGAGGGGCTCGATGCCATGCTGGCGCGCAGCGACATCCTCGTCTGCCTGCTGCCGCTCACTTCCGAAACCCGCGGCATTCTCAATGCGCAGCTCTTCGCGAAGCTGCCGCGTGGCGCCTGTCTGATCAATGTCGGGCGCGGCGCGCACCAGGTGGAGACCGACATCCTGGCGGCCCTGGATTCGGGACAGCTCAAGGAGGCTTCGCTGGACGTGTTCGAGACCGAGCCGCTGCCGGCGGACAGCCCGCTGTGGGAGCATCCCCGGGTGGTGATGACGCCGCACATTGCCTCGATGACCGTGCCGGACACGGCAGCGCGCTCGGTGGCCGAGAACATCGCCCGCATCGAGGCCGGCCAGCCGCCGCTCAATGTGGTGGATTTCGAACGCGGTTACTGAACTGAGGCCGTCCCGCGTGCCCTTGTTTCGAGCGGGGTAAGCAGCCATTTTGAGGGCAGTCCGGTGCCGCCAGGGCCGGTTGTGATGCCTTAAATTCCGAACGGAGTCTGCGCAATGGAGCCGATTATTGGTTCGCTGTCCGGCAATCCCAGCGCCGCGGGGCAAGCCGCCCCGGCTGGCGACATCATAAAGGATTCGGATACTGCGAACTTCCGCCAGGACGTCATGGAAGCTTCCATGCAGCGGCCGGTCATCGTGGACTTCTGGGCCACCTGGTGTGGGCCCTGCAAGCAGCTGACGCCGGTGCTGGAGAAGGCGGTGACCGAGGCAGGCGGCAAGGTCTCCCTGGTCAAGATCGACATCGACCAGAACCAGCAACTGGCCGCACAGCTGCGCATCCAGTCCGTTCCCACGGTCTATGCCTTCTATCAGGGCCAGCCGGTGGACGGCTTCCAGGGCGCGCTGCCGGAAAGCCAGGTCAAGCAGTTCATCGCCGGTGTGCTGCAAACGGCGGGGCAGGATGCGGGCCCGTCGGCGGAGGAAATCCTCGCCGAGGCTGAGAAGCTGCGCACCTCCGGCCAGCCGCAGGAAGCCGCCCAGCTTTTCGGACGGATCCTGCAGCAGGATCAGGAGAATGCGGCGGCTGTTGCCGGCATGCTGCGCTGCCAGATCGATATGGGCGACATGGATGGTGCCGAAGAGACGCTGAAGAGCCTGCCGGAAGCCATGCAGCTCAAGCCCGAGCTGCAGGCGGTCGCCAGCGCCATCGAACTGGCGCGCCAGGCAGCAGAAAGCGGCGACGTGGCCGACCTGATGGAGAAGGTGGCGCAGAACCCAGACGACCACCAGTCGCGCTTCGATCTGGCCCAGGCGCTCTATGCCCAGAACAAGCGTGAAGCCGCGGTCGAGGAACTGCTGGAAATCGTCAAGCGCCAGCGCGGCTGGAATGAGGATGCAGCCCGCAAGCAGTTGGTGAAGTACTTCGAGGCCTGGGGCTTCAAAGATCCGCTGGCTCAGGAGGCGCGTCGGCGCCTCTCGTCGCTGCTCTTCGCATGACCACACCCGCTTTCGCCCCGCGTTACGAGGAACTGCCGGAGACCCTGCCGATCTTCCCGCTGCCGGGGGCTCTGCTCCTGCCAGGCGGTCAGCTTCCGCTCAACATTTTCGAGCCGCGCTATCTGGCCATGACCCAGGCCGCCCTGGCCGGGTCGCGGCTGATCGGCATGGTGCAGCCTCTCCCTCAGGAGCAGGAGGGTGACGCCGCGGACGTTGGCGCCGCGCCGCTCTTCGGCATCGGTTGTGCTGGGCGCATCACCTCCTTCGGCGAAACCGACGACGGGCGCTATCTCATCACACTGACCGGCATGCTGCGGTTCAGCGTGCGCGAGGAGCTGCCGCGGGCCGAGGAAGGCTATCGCCGTGTCCGACCGGCCTGGGAGCCGTTCCGCGGCGACCTGGAAGGCGGTGACGAACTGGCGCAGATCGAGCAGGCCTTCGACCGCACCCGACTGCTGCAGGCGCTGCGCGGCTACTTCGAGGTCTCGGGCCTGCAGGGCGACTGGGACTCGATCCAGGCCGCCGAAGACGATGAACTGGTCACGGCGCTGGCCATGCTCTGCCCATTCGATGTGCGCGAGAAGCAAGCGCTGCTGGAAGCGCCGACGTTGGGCGAGCGGGCGGAGACGATGATCGCGCTGTTCGAAATGGCAACCCTGGCCCAGGGCGGTGGCGAAGGCCTGCGCCACTGACCCGATCCGGGCGCGAATTGCGGGGAGGTAGAAATGACGGACGCTGCGAGAGTGGATCCGAAGCTGCTCGATATCCTGGTCTGTCCCTTGACCAAGGGGCCGTTGGAATACGATCGGGAGCGACAGGAACTGATCAGCCGGCAGGCCAAACTGGCCTATCCGGTGCGCGACGGCATCCCCATCATGCTGCCCGAAGAGGCGCGCAATCTCGATGAGTGAGTTCAACGTCAAGCATCACCCGGTGGAGCTGCGCTACAAGCGCTCGGAGAAGTGCCTGGAGGTGACCTTCGACGACGGGCAAAGCTTCTCGCTGCCCGCGGAGCTGCTGCGGGTGGAAAGCCCCTCCGCCGAAGTCCAGGGCCACGGTCCGGGACAAAAACAGATCGTCTCCGGGCGCCGGCACGTGGGCATCATGGAAATCGAGCCGGTGGGCAGCTATGCCGTCCGCCTGAAGTTCGACGACCTGCACGACACCGGCCTCTATTCCTGGGACTACCTCCACAAGCTGGGCGAGGAGCAGGAACAGCTCTGGGCCGACTACCTGAGCAACCTCGAGGCCCGCGGTTTGTCGCGCGACCCGCCGGGTCGTGCTTGAGAAACCCCCCGGCAAGACAGTAAGCAGACCACCTTAACAGCAAGCGAGTCGCGCTGCGCTGGAGTGCGGCGGCGATCCGGCAGCAGCAGCGGAGAGACGATATGGCGGGTGAGGCAGGCGTGCACGACGGCGAGGGGCGCTGGCAGTTCTGGATCGATCGCGGCGGAACCTTCACCGATGTGGTGGGCCGCCGCCCCGACGGAGAGATCGTCACGCACAAGCTGCTGTCCGAGAATCCCGAGGCCTACAGCGACGCCGCGATCCAGGGCATTCGCGATCTGCTCGGCCTGCAGGGCGAGGAAACCATTCCCGCCAACCAGGTCGAGGCGGTAAAAATGGGCACCACGGTCGCCACCAACGCGCTGCTGGAGCGCAAGGGCGACCGAACGGTGCTCGCCATCACGCGCGGCTTCCGCGATCAGCTGCGCATCGCCTATCAGAACCGCCCGCACCTTTTCACCCGGCGCATCGAGCTGCCGGAACTGCTCTATGAGCAGGTGGTGGAGGTGCCCGAGCGCCTGCTCGCGGACGGCACGGTGCTGGAGCCCCTGGACGAGGCGGCCACGCGCGCCGGGTTGCAGGCGGCCTATGATGCCGGCATCCGCTCGCTGGCCATCGTGCTGATGCACGGCTACCGCTTCACCGACCATGAGAAGCGGGTGGCGGAGATCGGGCGCGAGATCGGCTTTCCGCAGATCTCGGTCAGCCACGAGGTCAGCCCGCTGATGAAGCTGGTCGGGCGTGGCGACACCACCGTGGTGGATGCCTACCTCTCACCGATCCTGCGGCGCTACGTCGACCAGGTCGCGGGGCAACTTGGTGGGGCCGAAGGAGACGGAGCGGCGGCGGCGGTGCGGCTGCTCTTCATGCAGTCCAATGGCGGCCTGACCGACGCCCATGCCTTCCAGGGCAAGGACTCCATCCTCTCAGGCCCGGCCGGCGGCATTGTCGGCGCCGTTCGCACGGCGGCCATGGGCGGCTTCGAGAAGATCATCACCTTCGACATGGGCGGCACCTCCACCGACGTTGCCCACTACGACGGCGAGTACGAGCGTACGTTCGAGACCCAGGTCGCCGGTGTGCGTATGCGTGCGCCGATGATGCAGATACACACAGTGGCGGCCGGCGGCGGCTCGATCCTGCATTTCGACGGCACCCGCTACCGTGTCGGGCCGGACAGTGCCGGTGCCAATCCAGGGCCGGCCAGCTATCGCCGCGGCGGACCATTGGCGGTGACCGATGCCAATGTCATGCTGGGCCGCATTCAGCCAGATTTCTTCCCGCCGGTCTTCGGTCCCGGGGCCGACGAGCCGCTGGATGCCGAGGTGGTGAAGACGCATTTTGCCGAGATGGCCGCCAGGATCCATGAGGCCACGGGCGACGAACGCAGCCCCGAAGAGGTGGCCGAGGGCTTCCGGCGCATCGCCGTGGAGAACATGGCCAATGCCATCAAGAAGATATCCATCCAGCGCGGCTATGACGTCTCTAAGTACACCCTGAACTGCTTCGGAGGCGCCGGCGGCCAGCACGCCTGCGACATCGCCGACACCCTGGGGATGACGCGCATCTTCTTGCACCCCTACGCCGGTGTGCTCTCGGCCTATGGCATGGGCCTGGCCGACCTGCGCGTGATCAAGGAGCAGGCGGTGGAAAAGCGCCTGCAGTCGGCGCTGGAGGACGTCACCTCTGCACTGGATACGCTGGAAGCGGAAGCGCGCGGCGAGCTGGAAGCCCAGGGCGTACCAACGGCGCGCATCGAGATCCTGCGCAAGGTTCACCTGCGCTACGAGGGGACCGACTCGGCGCTGATCGTCGATTTCGGCACGCCCGAAGCCGTGGTCGCTGCCTTCGAGGCGGCCTACACGCAGCGTTTCGGCTTCACTATGCCGGAGAAGGCGCATGTGGTGGAGGCGGTCTCCGTCGAAGCCATCGGGCGCACCGATGCCGCCGACGATCCGGATCTGGCAGTGCAGGAGAATGCTCCTGCGCCGCAGCCGGCGGCGCGGCGAGCGATCTATACCAACGGCGCCTGGCACGACGCCCCGGTCTTTCGCCGCGAGGACATCGTGCCCGGTCACAAGATCGATGGTCCGGCCATCGTCATCGAATCCACCTCCACCACGGTGGTCGACCCAGGCTGGCGCGCCGCGCTCACCGGCCGCAACCACCTGGTGCTCGAGCGCGTGGTGCCGCTGGAGCGAGCGGTTGCCGTGGGCACGCAGGTCGATCCGGTGATGCTGGAGATCTTCAACAATCTCTTCATGTCCATCGCCGAGCAGATGGGCTCGACCCTGGAGAAGACCGCCTACTCGGTGAACATCAAGGAGCGACTGGACTTCTCCTGTGCGCTCTTCACGCCCACGGGCGATCTTGTCGCTAACGCGCCGCACATGCCGGTGCATTTGGGCTCCATGAGCGAGTCGATCCGTGCGGTCATCCGCCAGAACCGCGACCGGCTGGCCCCGGGCGACGTCTACATGCTGAACGCGCCCTACAACGGCGGCACGCACCTGCCGGACATCACGGTGGTTACGCCGGTCTTCAACGAGGCTGAGTCTGAGATCCTCTTCTACGTGGCCAGCCGTGGGCATCATGCTGACGTGGGTGGCACCACGCCGGGCTCCATGCCGCCGGATTCCCGGACGGTGGAAGAGGAAGGCGTGCTGATCGACAACTTCAAGCTGGTGGAGCAGGGCCGCTTCCGCGAAGCGGCTGTGCGCGAACTGCTGAGCGCTGCGCGCTATCCTGCACGCAACCCGGACCAGAACGTGGCCGACCTCAAGGCCCAGATCGCCGCCAACCAGAAGGGCGTCTCCGAGCTGCGACGCATCGTCGGGCTCTTCGGGCTGGAGGTGGTGCAGGCCTATATGCGCCACGTGCAGGACAACGCCGAGGAGCAGGTGCGCCGGGTGCTCGATCGCCTGGCCCCGGGATCCTTCGTCTATCCCATGGATGACGGCAGCCAGATCGCGGTGAGCGTGTCCATCGACCGGGCCGCGCGCAGCGCCCGCATCGACTTCACCGGCACCAGCGCCCAGTTGCCCAACAACTTCAACGCCCCCTCTGCAGTCTGCCGGGCGGCGGTGCTCTATGTCTTCCGCACCCTGGTGGAAGACGAGATCCCGATGAACGAGGGCTGTCTCAAGCCGCTGGACATCGTGATCCCGGAAGGCTCGATGCTCAATCCCGTGGCACCGGCCGCTGTTGTGGCCGGCAACGTGGAGACCAGCCAGGCGATCACCGACTGCCTCTATGGTGCGACCAAGGCGCTGTCCGGGGCGCAGGGGACGATGAACAACCTCACCTTCGGCAGCGACCGCTATCAGTACTATGAGACGATTGCTGGCGGCTCGGGCGCGGGCGAGGGCTTCGACGGTTGCGATGCCGTGCACACCCACATGACCAACGCCCGGCTGACCGATCCCGAGGTGCTGGAGTGGCGCTTCCCGGTGCTGCTGGAGTCCTTCGAGATCCGGCGCGGCTCCGGCGGCAAGGGCCACTGGCGCGGGGGCGACGGCACGATCCGCCGCCTGCGCTTCCTGGAGCCCATGACGGCCTCCATCCTCTCCAGCCATCGCAAGGTGCCGAACTTCGGCCTGGAAGGCGGCGAGCCCGGTGCGCTGGGCCGCAATGCGGTGGCCCGCAAGGATGGGCGCGTCGAGGAACTTTCAGGCACCGACAAGGCGGAGATGCAGCCAGGCGACACCTTCCTCGTGGAAACGCCAGGCGGCGGCGGCTACGGCAAGGCGTGACGCAAAGCGCGCTCAATCTGATCCGCAGGGCTTCGGATTGAGCGCGTTTCTTTGCTTGGATATAACAGGAAAAACCCCTCGCGCCGGCCGGCCCGAGGGGTTTTCTTGATCAAGACATTGGAAGCAGTGCGCGGCCGAGATGCCCGGCCGGCGACCCGCTTCACTTCATCTTGGATTCCTTGAACTCGACGTGCTTGCGCGCGACGGGGTCGTACTTGCGCAGGCTCATCTTTTCGGTCTGGTTACGCGGGTTCTTCTTCTTGACGTAGAAGTAGCCGGTGTCGGCGGTGCTCACCAGCTTGATCCATTGCGTCACGGGCTTCGCCATAACGATCTGTCCTTCCGGGCTGCTCGGCGCTGCAAATTTCGATGCCCGGGCCGGTGTTCCGGCAGATCAGGCACCGATGACTCTCGAAGTGCTTGGGGTGCGGCCATGCCGCCCGATCACACTCTGCAAGGCGGCGACGATAGCCACGCGAAGACACAAGTCAAGGCTCGCAGCGGGCGTCCCTCACGAATCTCTTCGTCAGCGGCGGCGAATGCGCCCTTGCCGATAGAGGAAGAGGCAGGCCGGGCGCTCTGGCTGCTCGAGGCGATGCAGCGCCTCCTGCAGCACCGCACGGGTCACGTCGGCCATGGGCAGCGCGTCCAGGGAGCGGGCAGGGCGCCAGTCCAGATCCTCCAGCTCGCCATCCCCAGCGAGACGACCGCCCAGGGCCACCTCGTCAGTGCAGCAGAGAAAGAAGCGGCTGTGAAAGCGGATCGGCGACTGCGGCGGTGTGATGGCGCGCGCCACAAAGCTTAGCTGCCCGAAGGCCGGGGCAAGTCCCGCGCGGCGGTAATCCTGCCAGACGCCCGGTGTCGACTCCGCATCGCTTGTCAGGGAGGCCTCGCTGTCTGCCAGCAGCAGGCCGGTCTCCTCCCAGGTCTCGCGAATGGCGGCCCGACGCAGCGCCGGGAAGAGGCGCGTGGTGAGGCCGTCGGCGCCCGGGCCGGGCAATGGGCTTGGCGGTTCGGCAAAGCCGCTTGCCTGGCGGTCGCCGGGGTCCAGGCGGCCGCCGGGGAAGACATAATAGCCCGGCATGAAGCGCAGCCGGGCGTTGCGCCGGCCGAGCAGCACTTCCGCGCCCTTGGCGCTGCGGCGCAGCAGAACGATGCCTGCAGCGGCCTGGGGTCGCACGACGCTCCGCCGCGCGCTGCGCTTTTCCGCCAGCCCCGTCACTTGGTTTGCCCAATCACTGTGCTGGTGCGCTCACCCCGGCGGGCGCTTCAATCGAGGGGGCCTGATCAAGCAGGACCTCACTGCGGGGCACTTCTGCCGTCACCGTGGGCAGGCCCTGGGCGGCAGCATAGAGGTTCGGGTCGCGCAGCAGCTTCATGGCGATGCGCATGTCGGCCTCGCGCTCGGCGTCATCCTTGGGGCAGTGGGCGCGGAAGGCTGCCAGTTCACCCGGATCTTCGACGGCCACGCGTTGCCGGCGCAGCGCCCGGTGTTCGCGGGTGAAGCCCTGATAGATGCCGCTCATCAGCGCCTCCTCGTCCTGGGTTTCGCCGCTGGTGCAGACGTCGGGCATCACGCCGCGCCGGTCCAGGGAGTAGCCGGAGGGAGCGTGGAATCGCGCCCAGGTCAGAGTCAGTTCACCCTCGTTGGGCAGGCGCAGGACGGTCTGTACCGTTCCCTTGCCGTAGGAGCCGCTGCCAACCACCAGGGCGCGGCCGGCATCCTGTAGGGCGGCGGCGACGATCTCCGAGGCCGAGGCCGAGTTGCCGTTGATCAGCACCACCATGGGCCGGGGTGGCACCCGGGCCTCGTGGCGCGACTCGAAGTACTGGTGGCTGTCGGGGTGGCGGCCGTGGGTCGAGACGATGCGCCCGCCCTCCAGGAAGATGTCGGCCACGCTTACCGACTGCTCCAGCAGTCCGCCGGGGTTGGAGCGCAGGTCGAGCAGGTAGCCGGAAAGCCGGTCGCCCGCTTCGCGCTCGGCCTGGACCAGCTTGCGGCGCAGGGTGGCGGTGGTGGCGTGATTGAAGCCTGTGACCCGGAAGACGGCCACGGAATCCTCCAGGCTGTAATGGACGGTCTGGGGCACGATGTGGGCGCGCTGCACGTTGACCTGGAAGGGGGTTTCCACCTCCTCGCGCTCGATCAGCAGGCGCACCCGGGAGTTTACTGGGCCGCGCAGCTGCTGCACCACTTCGTACTGGTCGAATTCCTTGGCCGGTGCGCCGTCGATGGCCAGGATCAGGTCGCGGCCCTGCAGACCGGCGCGTTCGGCCGGTGTGTCCTCCATGACCGAGAGGATGCGCACGCCGTCATCCTCGTTGCGGATACGCACGCCGATGCCGCCGAAGCCGCTGCGCCCGGCGCGGTTCTCGCGCGCCTGATCGCGGCCGGAATAGCGTGAAAAGCCGTCGAGTTCACCGACGATGCCGCCAAAGACTGTGCCGTAGAGTTCCTCGCCCTCGGCTTCGGCGACGGCCGGGGAGAGGGCCCGGGCATCATCCAGGACACGGGCGGTGAGCGCGCCCCAGGCATCGTAATCCTGTTGGCGTGGCAGGGCGTAGTGCAGCGCCGGCTGGTCCTCGACCCGCAGGACGAAGCCCTTGTCCTCCTCCGGCTCCAGGGCGAGGCGCGGGTCCATGTCGTGCAGTTCGCTCAGCCCGGCCTGGGCCAACTGGCGCGGCGGTACGGCTTCGATGTAGACGCCGGCGATGTCATGGTAGCCGGCGGTGAACAGCCGGGCGGCCCGCTCGCTGTCATATTCCGCGCTGGAGAAGCCGGCATTTCCGGCGGTGCAGGCCATGAGCAGCAGCAACCCGAACAGGGTGCCGAGCGCTCTGGTTCCGCTTCGTAAAGGCCGGTCGCTTCGCATCATCCGGTCCACAAAAATCACATCCGCCGCCTCATTCAGCACAGTTTGGTGGGCAAGTGCCAGAGGGTGTCATGAGCATTCCTCCTATGAACCACCTTAGCCTTTCGCGCCATTGTGGCCACAACCGGGCAGGGCATTGCCCCGAAAGCGGAAAGCTTGCTGCGACCGCTCACCGGCGGTTCTTGCGTCGGGGGCCGCCCGCACCCTTGCGCCGGCGTTTCGTCGGCAGGCTGCTCGGCGTTTCTTCTTCCTCGCTTTCCACCAGGCTCAGGATCAGGCCGCCGGTCAAGGGCTCGGCCTCCACCAGCGCCGCGGTCACGCTCTGACCCAGGTGGTAGACCCGCCCCCAGCGCCGGCCGACCAGGCTGTGCTGGGTCTCGTCGTGGACGTAGTAATCGTCGGGCAGGGACGAGATGGGCACGAGTCCGTCTGCGCCGCTCTGCTCCAGGGTGACGAAAAGGCCGAAGCGGGTGACGCCGCCGATGCGCCCGGCAAAGACCTCGCCGATGCGGTTCTGCAGGAAGGCGGCGGTCATGCGGTCGATGGCGTCGCGTTCGGCGGCGGCCGCCCGGCGTTCGGTCATGGAGATGGCCTCGCCCAGCGCCGGGAAGGCGCTTGCAGCTTGGGGCGGCAGCCCGTCGTCGCCGAGCTTAAGGCCGGAGATCAGCCCGCGGTGCACCAGCAGGTCGGCATAGCGGCGGATGGGGGAGGTGAAGTGCGCATACTTCGCCAGGGCCAGGCCGAAGTGGCCGATGTTCTCCGGGCTGTAGACCGCCTGTGCCTGGGCGCGCAGGATCAGCTCGCTGACCATGGTGGCGGCTTCGGTGCCCTTCACCTGCTCCAGGATGCGCGTGAAGGTCTTGGGTTGTGGCACCTGCCCCTTGGCCAGGCGCAGACCCAGGCCGTCGAGCACCTCGCGCAGGGCATCGACCCGGGCCTTGTCCGGCTGATCGTGGACCCGATACATGCAGGGTTGGCGGCGCTTTTCCAGTTCCTGCGCCGCGGCCACGTTAGCGGTGATCATGAACTCCTCGATGAGCCGATGGCTATCCAGCCGGCGCCGAGGCTCGATGGCAACCACCTGACCGGCTTCGTCGAGCACGGGCCGGCGTTCGGGGACGTCCAGGTCGAGAGTGCCGCGCTTCTCCCGGGCCTTGCAGAGCGCGTGGAAGGCACCGTAGAGCGGGGCGATCACCGGCTCACGCAAGGGCCCGGTGGTGTCGTCAGGATGGCCGTCGTGGGCCAACTGCACCTGCTCGTAAGTCAGCCGCGCTGCCGAGCGCATGATGGCTCGGGTGAATTTCTGGCGCTTGAGCTGGCCTTCGGCATTGATCCAAAGGTGAGCGGCCAGGCAACCGCGCTCCTCGTTTGGGCGCAGGGAACACCAGCCGTTGGACAGGGCCTCGGGCAGCATCGGCACAACCCGGTCGGGGAAATAGACTGAATTGCCGCGTTCGCGCGCCGTTTGGTCGAGGGCGCTGTCCGGCCGGACATAGTGCGCCACGTCGGCGATGGCCACCACGATGCGCCAGCCGCCGGGATTGCCGGGATCGTCGTCGGCTTCGGCGAAGACGGCATCGTCGAAATCCCGAGCATCGGCGCCGTCGATGGTGACCAGCGGCAGGTCGCGCAGGTCGGCGCGCTTTGCTTCGGGCACCGGGCCGGCGGCCTCTGCCTCCGCT
This sequence comes from Aquibaculum arenosum, assembly GCF_029222965.1. Lineage (GTDB taxonomy): Bacteria > Pseudomonadota > Alphaproteobacteria > Kiloniellales > DSM-21159 > Aquibaculum > Aquibaculum arenosum. Next base: position 423,077 of record NZ_JARHUD010000003.1, read on the forward strand.
ATGGCGCGCTCCGGAAAGCGGGTCGGGATGCCGTGCTCGTGCACCGCGATCAGGCTAAGGGCCCGATGGTTGTCGACCCCGCCCAGGCGCTCGATGACGACCGCCTCGCGCTCGCCGGCGCGGCGATGGTGCGGTTTGGTCTCGGCCAGCACCAGCTCACCGGCCTCCGCCCCCTTGGAGTCGGCTTGGCTGACCCGGTAGTCGTACTTTGCCTTGCGGTCCGTGGGCTTCAGACGGCCGCCCTTGGGACCGATCTCGTAAATCCCCAGCACCTCGCGCTCCAGCGCGCGGCCCAGGCGTCGGATGACCCGGGCGGCATAGCTGCCATCCTCCTGGCGCTCGAGCTTGGCAAGCACCCGCTCGCCCACCGCCAGGGCGGCGCGGCTGCGCTTTTCCGGGACCATATAGATGGGGGGCGGTGGTGGCTCGTCCTCGCGGCGGCGCGCGGGCTTGGCCAGCAGCTCGCCGTCCTCGTCCAGACCGCTGATCTCCAGCACCGTCACGGCGGGCAGGGCGCCCTTTGGCGCCAGCTTGCGCCGTTCCGGCTTGTCGATCTGGCCCTCTTCCTCCAGTTCGCTCACCAACTTGCGCAGCAGACGCCGGTCGGCGCCCTTGACGGCGAAATGGCGGGCGAGATCCTTCAGGCCGACCGGTGCCCCGGCGTTCTGGAGGAACTCCAGGATCGCCTGTTTGTCCGGGAAAGGGGGTGGGGCGGATTTCGGCACAAGGCTGTCCTGTTCAAACGGTGTGGGGGCGGTAATCCTGGGCCAGCATGCAGCGCGCCGCCCTTTCGGTCGAGGGCTTGTGTGCGCATCCTCAAGGACGCGTGCACGGGGCCGCGGGTTCCGGAAGCTGTGGAAAACACTTTTGGTGGGGCGCTGCGCAGCGCCTGCAAATACGGGAGCGGAGAACGCGTGGCCTGGATCATACTGTTAATTGCCGGTTTGCTCGAAGTGGGCTGGGCCCTCGGCCTCAAGTACACCCAGGGCTTCACCCGCCTGGGGCCCAGCGTCGTGACCGTTTTCCTGATGGGCCTGAGCTTCCTGTTGCTGAGCTGGGCAATGCGCAGCTTGCCCCTGGGTACCGCCTATGCTGTCTGGACCGGGATCGGCACGATTGGCACCGTAGTGGTGGGCATCCTCATTTTCGGGGAGCCGGCAACCCTCTGGCGGCTCGGCTGTATCGCGCTTATCCTCACGGGCATAATCGGGCTGAAGGCGGCCTGATCGCGCGCCGGCGGCAACGGGTCCGTCAAACGGTCCCTCACCGGCCATCACGCGTGCAGCGCCGGTTTTGGCCCGGGAGTCTCAATTCGGGGGGCAGCCTCCGCGCCAGGGAGAATCACGGACCATGAGCCTCGCTTTCGACCTTTCCGGCTGTCTGAGCGCGCGCCTGGGCGATGGCGCCTTGGAAGAGTCCCAGGTGCTCGTCAAGGCGCAGAGCCTTCGTCCGGCGCTCGATCGCCTCTCGGACCTGCGCTCGGCCGGTGAGGGGGATCCCGAGTTCCTTCTGCTGCCGGACCGGCGCGCCGACCTGGAGCCGGCACGCGATCTGGCCTTTGCCTTGAACGAAGCCTGCGACGACGTGCTGATCCTGGGCACCGGCGGCTCCTCGCTGGGGGGGCAGACGCTCTACGCTCTGGCCGATGCGCCCTTGGGCCCGGCGCACCCGCGGCTGCACTTCCTGGACAATGTGGACCCCTTTGGCTTCGAGCGGCTGCTGGACCGGCTTGATCTGGAGCACACCGGCGTCGTGGCGGTGTCCAAGTCCGGCGGCACGGCGGAAACCCTGTGCCAGTTCGCCGTGATCGTCGAAGCAATGATCGAAGCCCTGGACGAGAGCCGGCTGGCCAGCCGCGTGGCGGTGATCACCGAGCCCAAGGACAGCCCCTTGGCCGCCCTGGCCGAGCGCTGGCGCCTGCCGCGCCTGGACCATGACCTCGGCGTGGGCGGGCGCTTTTCCGTCCTTTCGGTTGTGGGGCTGCTGCCGGCACTGCTGGCCGGCCTGGACGCCGCCGCATTCCGGGAGGGGGCGGCGGCGGTGCTCGACCGGGCGCTGGGGCCGGAGGGCTGCGAACTCGCTTCGCCGGCCGCGGGCGCGGCGCTGGCGGTGCTGGCGGCGGAGCGGGGCTACAGCCAGTCGGTGCTGATGCCCTATGTTGACCGCCTCGCCGATTTCGGGCTCTGGTATCGCCAGCTCTGGGCCGAAAGCCTGGGCAAGCACGGCAAGGGCACCACGCCGATCCGCGCGCTGGGCCCGGTGGACCAGCACAGCCAACTGCAGCTCTATCTTCAGGGGCCGGCGGACAAGCTCTTCACGCTGATTCGGCTTGAAACGGAGGGCGAGGGCCCCCGGGTGGCGCCGCAGATTGTCGACGATCCTCGGCTGGAATATCTGGCGGGGCGGCGCATGGGCGACCTGCTGGATGCCATGGCCCGGGCGACGGCGGAGACCCTGATCCGCAACGGCAAGCCGACCCGCACCCTGGTGCTGGAGCGCCTGGACGAGGAGGTGCTGGGCGGGCTCTTCATGCACTTCATGCTCGAGACGATCCTGGCGGCGGAGTTGCTGGGCGTCGATGCCTACGACCAGCCGGCGGTGGAGGAGGGCAAGGTCCTGGCCCGCGATTATCTTGCGGTCATGCAGCGGGACTGAGTTCCCGCTGCCTCACCTCAAACGTTCCTGACGGAGTTCCAAGCCCCTTATGCCCCTGCGCCGCCTGCCCGAGACCCTGGTGAACCGCATCGCCGCCGGCGAGGTGATCGAGCGACCGGCGGCGGCGGTAAAGGAACTGGTGGAGAATGCGCTGGATGCCGGGGCAAGCCGCATCGAGGTGCAGCTGCGCGACGGCGGACGCGCCTATCTCAGCGTCACCGACGACGGCGAGGGCATGGGCCCGGAGGAGATCGATTTGGCACTGGAGCGTCACGCGACCTCAAAGCTGCCGGACGATGATCTGGTGCATATCCGCAGTCTCGGTTTCCGCGGCGAGGCGCTGCCCTCGATCGGCGCTGTGGCCCGGCTTACGCTCAGCAGCCGTGCCCGGGGCAGCGATGAGGCCTGGCAGCTCACCGTCGAGGGTGGGCGCAAGCGCCAGATCAAACCGGCTGCCCTGGCAGAGGGCACCCGGGTGGAGGTGCGCGATCTTTTCTTTGCGACCCCGGCACGGCTCAAGTTCCTCAAGCAGGCCCGCACCGAGCAGGGCTACGTCCGCGACGCCCTCTCCCGGCTTGCCATGGCCCACCCCCAGGTGGCCTTCCTGCTGTCCGACGAGAAACGCCGGCTGCTGCAGCTGGAGCCGGGCGGCGGCGAACTGTTTGACGCCCGGGCCCAGCGCCTGGGGCAGCTCTTGGGGCGGGACTTCCAGGAGAACTGCCTGCCGCTGGATGCCGAGCGCGAGGATTTGCGGCTCAGCGGCCTGATCGGCCTGCCCACCCTCAACCGTGGCACCGCGCAGCATCAGTATCTCTTCGTCAACGGCCGGCCGGTGAAGGACCGGCTGCTGCTGGGGGCGATCCGCGGCGCCTATCAGGATTTCCTCGCCCGCGACCGCCATCCGCTGGTGGCGCTCTTTCTCGAGTGCCCGGCCGAGGTGGTGGACGTGAACGTGCATCCAGCCAAGGCCGAGGTGCGTTTTCGCGATGCCGGGCTGGTGCGCGGCCTGATCGTCTCGGCCTGTCGTCATGCCTTGGCCCAGGCCGGGCACCGTGCCTCCACCACCGTGGCAGGCCAGGCGCTGGGTGCCTTTCGTCCGGGGCAGCCGCCGCCGGGCGCGACGGGGGGTGGGATGGGGGACAGTGGGATGGGGGGCGGCGGCACTTGGTACCCGAGGCGCGAAGGGAGTCCGGCCGGTTTTGCCCAGGCTGCGGCCGCCTACGCGCCGCTGCCGGGATTGGACGATCGCCCCGCCGCGCGCAGCGAGCCCTGGCCCGATGCGGCAACGCAAGACCGGACGGATGTCGCGGCGGATGGTGGCGACTCAGCCCCGAGCGAGGCCCATCCCCTGGGGGCGGCGCGCGCGCAGCTGCACGGCACCTACATCGTGGCGCAGACCGCCCAGGGCATCGTCATCGTCGACCAGCACGCCGCCCATGAGCGGCTGGTCTATGAACGCATGAAGCAGCAGATGAGTCGCGACGGTGTGGCCCGGCAGCTCCTGCTGATCCCCGAGGTTGTGGGGCTGGAGGAGCCAGCGGCTCAGCGCCTACTGGCGCGCGCCGCGGAGTTGGAGGAACTGGGGCTGGTGATCGAAGGCTTCGGCGCCGATGCGGTGCTGGTGCGCGAAATCCCCGCCCTGCTGGGCAAGACCGATGTGGTGGCGCTGGTGCGCGACCTGGCCGACGAGCTGCTGGAGATGGACCAGACCCTGGCCCTGAAGGAGCGGCTGGAGGAGGTCTGCGGCACACTCGCTTGTCACGGTTCGGTGCGCGCCGGGCGCAGGCTCAACGGCGAGGAAATGAACGCGCTGCTGCGCCAGATGGAGGTCACGCCCCACAGCGGCCAGTGCAACCACGGCCGGCCGACCTATGTGGAGCTAAAGCTGGCGGATATCGAGCGGCTGTTCGGCCGCCGTTGATCGCCGGGCCGTTCAAAACTGGGCCGTTGAAAGGCGGTTACTGGTTGCCTTCGAGTCGCTTGTGACTCAAGGCGAAGAGGGCCACGGCGGCAGCGTTGGAGACGTTGAGGTCCCGGAAGCTGCCCGCCGCCGGCAGGGACAGCAGCAGATCGCAGCGTTCGCGGGTGAGGCGGCGCAGGCCCGCGCCCTCGGCGCCGAGGCAGAGCGCAATGCGCTCCGGCGGGTCGTAGCTGCCAAGTGATTGCGGCGCCTCACCCGCGAAGCCCAACACCCAGAAGCCGGCTGCTTTCACTTGGTCGAGGCTGCGGGCCAGATTCACTTCGCGCAGGTAGGGCACCTCCTCCAGCGCCCCGCTGGCTGCCTTGGCCAGTGTGCCGCTTTCCGTTGCGGCATGGCGCTCAGGGGCCAGCACGGCGCTGGCGCCGAAGACCGCGGCCGAGCGCAGGATGGCGCCGACGTTGTGCGGGTCGGTGACCTGGTCCAGCAGCAGCAGCAGCGCCGGTCCCGGTGGCAGCTCGGCCAGGAAGTCCTGCAGCAGCGGCGGGTCGAGGGGTGCTGCGTCCAGCGCCATGCCCTGGTGCACTGCGCCGGGCAGGAGGCCATCGAGGGCCTCGCGCGTCATTCTCTCCACCGGCAAACCGCCGGGGCGTGCGCGCAGCAGGGGCTCGAGGCTGCGGCCTTCGCGCCGCTCGGCTTCCTCGGTCAGCAGCAGGCGATGGCAGCGCCGCTGCGGATTGCCCAGCGCAGCGCGCACCGCATGGGCGCCGTAGAGCAGCAGACCACGCGCGGCGGCAGCCGAGGGGCGGTTGGGCCGGTTGCGGGGTGCTGCGCCGCTGGCTTGCGTCTGGGCGTCGCGCTGTGCCCTTCTCTCTTCGCGTGGTGAAGGCGACTCGCGGCGGGTCGTTCCGCGCTGTGCGCTATTTGATCGGCTGGGCTTGCGTCTGGGCATGCGGCCGCCTACACTCTCCGCGGAAATAAGTCCAGAGGCGTCCACGTTCGCTGCGTCAGCCCGACGCTAAGAGCGATGGCGGTTTTTTGTGACGTTTGCGGTTGACAGGCTGGGGTAAATACCCCTAGATCGCCCACCTGTCGCGCGGGCAGCGGACCAGGAGGAGGGGTGCCCGAGTGGTTAAAGGGGACGGACTGTAAATCCGTTGGCTATGCCTACGTTGGTTCAAATCCAACCCCCTCCACCACTGCCTGCTGGCGACGGAAGAGCATGAGGTTCCAAGTTTATATTAGGGTCTGCGTGCGGGTGTAGCTCAATGGTAGAGCCCCAGCCTTCCAAGCTGGTTGTGCGGGTTCGATTCCCGTCACCCGCTCCAGCAGACAGAGGCAGAACGGGCCGCATCGGAGAGATGACCGCAGGCGGCGCCCCAGAAAGACGAGAGTCGTAAGGAAGGTCGGACACCATGGCGAAGGCAAAGTTCGAGCGGACGAAGCCACACTGCAACATTGGGACGATTGGTCACGTTGACCATGGTAAGACGTCGCTGACTGCGGCGATTACGAAGGTTCTTGCAGAGACGGGTGGTGCGACCTTTACGGCGTACGACTCGATCGACAAGGCGCCTGAAGAGAAGGCGCGCGGGATCACGATTTCGACGTCTCACGTTGAGTATGAGACGGAGAACCGTCACTACGCCCACGTGGACTGCCCGGGTCACGCCGACTACGTGAAGAACATGATCACGGGTGCGGCGCAGATGGACGGCGCGATCCTTGTTGTGTCGGCCGCCGATGGCCCGATGCCGCAGACGCGCGAGCACATTCTTCTGGCGCGCCAGGTTGGCGTTCCGGGTCTGGTGGTGTTCCTCAACAAGTGCGACATGGTCGACGACGAG
>NZ_JARHUD010000004.1 GCF_029222965.1 Aquibaculum arenosum
CAGAGAGGACCGCCGACCTCCATAGCCCCGCCGAGGCTGCAGGGTAAGGCGAGCGCAGTAATGAAGCACGGCGCGGCTTGGCTGCTTCAGAACATCAAACCCGGTTGTTAGAGGTCCTCAGCTGTCTCATGCAACTGGGGGTCGCCATGCTCGAGATCTGGTTGCCGCTGCTCGGAGGCCTGATCCTCCTCATTGCCGGTGGCGAGCTGCTGGTCCGCGGCTCGGTGCAGGTCGCAGCCGCTCTGGGCGTATCACCGCTGGTGATCGGCCTGACCCTGGTCGGCTTCGGCACCTCGACACCGGAACTCGTCACCTCGGTGCAGGCGGCGCTCATTGCCGCCCCCGGCATCGCCTATGGCAACATCGTCGGCTCGAACATCGCCAACATCCTGCTGATCGTCGGCCTGGCCTCCCTGCTCAGCCCGATTGCCGTCGCCTCCAGGGCGCTCAAGCGCGATGCGCTCTTCATGGTCCTGGTCGCCCTGGTCTTTGCCGGGCTGGCGGCGGTCCTGCCGATGGGCCGGGTGATCGGCGCCGGGCTGGTGGCCGCGTTGATCGCCTATGTCTATCTCGCCTTCCGGCAGGAGCGAATGCTGGCAACCGCGGGTCACACGGCGGTGTTTGATAAGAGCCAGGCTTTGCAGGGAGCGGATAGCGCCCTGACGCCGCCTGCACGTGCCCATGGCTCCTTGGCGCTCTCCGTGGTTATCGCTCTGGCGGGGCTGGCACTGGTCGTGCTGGGCGGCACCTTTCTCGTCGAGGGCGCGATCTCGCTGGCGCGGGGATTTGCCATCTCCGAAGCCGTGATCGGCCTGACCATCGTTGCTGTCGGCACTTCCATGCCAGAGCTTGTCACTTCCGTGGTGGCGGGCCTGAAGCGCCAGGGGGACGTGGTCTTCGGCAATATCGTTGGCTCGAACATCTACAACCTGCTGGGAATCGGTGGGGCGACAGCGCTTATCGCGCGCAGCCGGGTGCCGGCCGAAATCGTCGCGTTCGACAATTTGGTGATGGTGGGCGTCACCCTGGTGCTCGTGCTCTTTGCCTGGAGCGGGCGGCGGATCGCGCGCTGGGAAGGGGCGCTGCTGCTCGCCGGTTATGGCCTCTATATCTTCGTGCTCTGGCCGTGAATCGCCGCATAACCGGGGGGAGCCGGAATGCAAACGTGGTAGGGTCCGGTCGAATCGAGTCTCACGCCGGTGACCTTGTCCATGAACCTGCCATGCAGCAGCTGAACCGCATCCTCCAGATCTTCCTGTTTCACCTGACGCGCCGGATCGTCAATCGGCTGCCCATGGCGCTGGTGATCGTTCTGACCGTATTGGTGATCGCGCTGATGTTGGCGCTGCCCCATCTTTCTGACTGGGGCATCTCGCTGGGGCCTCTGACCCAGTAGAAGAGCAGTAGCCAGAGGGGACGCCGCGTCGGCGCCCCCTCACGCCCCCCTTATCCCCTGAAATCGCTACTCCAGCTCGGCGAAGATTTCGGGATTCTCCTCGCCTTCCACATCCAGCCAGCCGGCCAGGCCGCGCTCGACGCGGGAGAGGGAATGGTCCACCAGGACGTAGCGCCCGGGCACTTCCAGATCCATTTCGACGATGGTGGCGCCGCCGGCTGGCACCAGCACGGTCTGCACGTCCTCCTGCGGCGGCGAGGTGACCGATCCGTTCACGTAGACCCGGTCGAAGATTTCGCCGATCACGTGGAAGGAGGAGACGAAGTTCGGTCCGCCCACGCCGAAGTAGATGCGCACCGTCTCTCCCACATTGGCCTTCATCGGGAAGTGCTCGGTCAGCGCGCCGACGTGACCATTGAGGAAAAAGTATTCGGGGCGTTCCTCAAGCATCTTGTCATAATCTTCGGTGAGCAGGCCGCTAGAGCCGAAGCGCTCGTGGGTGTAGAGCTCTCCTTGCATGACGTAGAATTCGCGATCCACCGGCGGCAGGCCCTCCTCCGGTTCCACCAGAATGAGCCCGTACATGCCGTTGGCGATGTGCAGGGCCACCGGTGGCACCGCGCAGTGATAAACATAGAGCCCGGGCTTCAGCGCCTTGAAGCGGAAGGATTTTTCCTCACCCGGAAAGCATGTCGTCGCCTCTGCGCCGCCGCCGGGGCCGGTGCAGGCGTGGAAGTCCACGTTGTGTGGCATCCAACTGTCCTCGGCGTTGCGCAGCGTCACCTCGACCGTGTCGCCGACCCGCACCCGCACGAAGGGCCCTGGCACCGTGCCGTTGAAGGTCCAGTAGCGGAAGGTGGCGCGTCCGTCGAGATTGGCTTCCTTTTCGATGGTCTCCAGTTCCACGCGCACCGTCTGGGGTTCGCGCCGGTCCAGCGGAGACGGCAGGCTTGCGGGGTCGTGGGCGACATCGTCGGCGACGCGCTCCGGCATGGAATAGGCCCGCTGGCTGAGGCTGCCGCTCGGACCCGGCGTCGACGTTGATCCCGCTGCGCCGGTGCCATGCTCGTGATCGGCCCGGACCTTGCCCGCCAGGGCAAGTGAGCCGAGCGTCAGGCCGGCGGAGCCAGCCAGCAAACCACGGCGGGAGATGCGACCGGTTTCTTCGGGAGTCTCACCTGTCTTCGCGTTCGCGTCCGCGTTTGGTCGTTTCGGTGCGTCGGTCATGGGACACTCACCTTACTGCTGTGAAGAGTTGCGGCTTCGAGCCAGGCATCGCGGCAAATGTTGTTCCTCTAGGAGCGGACCGCGGGGAGTAATGCCCACAAATTACTTGCATTTATGGATCGAAGCACATGTAGCAAGGTAGCGCATTGCTGATTCCATGCAAGCTTTCCTCAGATCCTACGCATTCTTCTCGTGCCACGTTGTCCCTGCCTGTGGCTGTCGCTATAGAAAGCGCCCGGTGCAGCAGCTGCTCCCAGAGGAAAGGGCAACCCCATGGATCTGAAGGACCACATTCGCACGATACCGGACTTCCCGAAACCGGGGATCCTTTTCTACGACATCTCGACACTGTTGATGCATCCCCAGGCCTGGCGCACCACCGTCGAGCGGCTTGGAGAGGTGATCGCGCCCTACAAGCCTGATCTGCTGGTGGGCATCGAATCCCGTGGCTTTCTCACTGCTGCGCCCCTGGCGCTGCATCTGGACCTAGGCTTCTTCATGGTGCGCAAGCGCGGCAAGCTGCCGGGCGATACGCTGAGCTACTCCTACGGCCTTGAGTATGGCAGCGACACCATCGAGATCCAGGCCGATGCGGTGCAGCCTGGACAGCGGGTGGTGGTGCTGGATGATTTGCTCGCCACGGGTGGGACCATGGCGGCCGCCGTCCACCTGCTGCAGCGTGCCGGCGCGGAGGTCTGCGCTGCGGCCTGCATCGTAGAGTTGAACTTTCTCGGCGGCCGCGACAAGCTGCCGGTGCCGGCCCATTCCCTCCTGACCTACGACGCCTGACTCCCCCTGGTCCCCGTTTGGGCTCGTTAGAATACCACTAAAGTATATCCATAATCCTCTGGCGCATCGGTCCGTGCAAAGGCTAGAATGCACCCCATTGGGGGTGAGTCGAACATTGGGCTGTGCGCATGCTGTCGGCCGCAGTTTCGACTGTGCCGCGAGCCGGCAGATGAGGGTAGAGGACCTTGCCGCATACACCGGAAGAAGCCGAGCGCAGGGAACGCGCCCTGGCACTGCTATTGTGCGACGCCACCAAGGGGCGTTCGCCCTACGAAATCGTCTGCGAGGCTCTGAGCCAGTTGCTCGGCTATCGCTGGATCGGCGTGGCGCGGCTCAAGTCGTCGAGCCAGGCGGTTCAAGTGGTCGCCCTTCGATCGGATGGCGTGCAAGTCTCGCCCTTCGATGTTTGCCTGGAGGGCAACCCCTGTTCGGAGGTCTATGGCGGCACGAGCCACTGCTACTGGCCTGAAGGCGTGGCAGCCGCCTTTCCGGAATGTTCGCAGTTGACGAAGTGCGGAGCGGAAGCCTTCGTGGCCCACGCCTTGCGCCGCCATGATGGCCGGCGCATCGGACATATCTTTGCGGTCGATGATCGGCCCGACAGCCCACACCTGCGCCATCGCGACCTGCTGGAGTTGATGGCGAAGTGGTTGAGCACGGAGATCCAGCGCCGCGAGGCGGTGGAGGCACGCGACTCCTCCGATCGGCTGTTGCAGGTCTTCTTCGATCACATGGCCGAAGCGGTGCTGGTGGTGAACGGTGCGGCTCGCATCATGGCCTACAACCGGCGTCTGCAAGAACTCTTCGAGTTGCCGGCCAGCCTGCTCGACGGCGGTGATCTTCCGGCGCTGCTGGAGTTCCGCGCCCGCCGCGGCGATTACGGGCCGGGCGATCCCGAGGTGGAGGTGCGCAAGCGCTACAATCTGCTGATGGGTGGCGCTCCGCTCGTCTACGAGCGGTCACTGCCAAATGGCCGCCTCTTAGAGGTTCGCATCAATCCCCTGCCCGAAGGCGGTTTTGTCGGCAGCATCGCCGAGGTGAGTGACCGCCGCCGGGTGGAGGCGGCCTTGCGCGAGAGCGAGCACCGCTACCGCCTGATCACCGAGATGACCTCGGATCTGGTCTTTTCCTACGTCCTCAGGGATGGCCGGCTGGACCCGGAGTGGATGGTAGGCTCGCTGCTGGCGCGCCGGTTGGGGGGAGGCCCTCGGCTCAACCTCGAAGAGCTGGTGCATGACGACGACTTGCCCCTGCTGTACGGGGTTCGCCGGCGCCTGCTGGCCGGCCAAGGCAGCACCGAGGAACTGCGCCTGCGTGTGGCCAAGGGCACTGCGGTGATGTGGGCGCGGCTCATCGTCCGTCCGCAGGTGGACCCCCTCACCGGGGAGACGGAGCGCGTTTACGGAGCCCTGCAGGACATCACCGAGCGCAAGCTCGCGGAGGTGGAACTGCTCCAGGCCATGCACGCGACCGAACTGGCCAATCGCACCAAGAGCGAATTCTTGGCCAACATGAGCCACGAGCTGCGCACACCCCTCAACGCCATCATCGGCTTTGCCGAACTCATGGCGGCCGAGATTGCCGGCCCCCTGGGCGCGGCGCGCTATCAGGAGTACGTGGAGGACATCCGCCAGAGCGGCGTACATTTGCTGGGCATCATCAACGACATCCTCGATGTCTCCAAGGCCGAAGCGGGCAAGCTCACCCTTGACGTGAAGTCCGTCTCGCTGCTCCCGATTGTCGAGGCCTCGCTGCGATTGGTGCGCCCACGCGCCGAGGCGTCTGGCGTGGAGCTGCTCGCGGACCTGCCGACCAGCGTGCCGCCAGTGCTGGTCGATCCCCTGCGCCTGCAGCAGGTCCTGCTCAACCTTTTGAGCAACGCGGTCAAGTTCACGCCGCGCAGCGGACGGGTTACCTTGAGCATCAGTGTCGGGCCCAAAACCGGGGCGATCCTGGAAATCCGCGACACCGGTATAGGAATGGATGCCGGCGAGCTTCAGCAAGCGTTGCAGCCCTTTATCCAACTGCATCCCGGCTTCGGTTTTGGTCAGCAGGGCACCGGCCTCGGCCTGCCGCTCACCAGCACCCTGGTGGAACTGCATGGTGGCCGCCTGACTCTGCAAAGCGAGCGCGGGCAGGGCACCCTGGCCCGTGTGTGGCTGCCTCCGGACCGGGTGAACCACCGGGCACAGGCCGCGGAGCCGGAAGCGCAAACCGAAGCGGAGTGAGGGAGCACCCGTAACTGCGAGGAGGCCGTCAGCGGGCACGCCCCTACCTCGTCATTGCGAGGAGGCCGTCAGGCCGACGCGGCAATCTAGGGCCACAGGCTGCAGCCCTGGATTGCCGCGCTCCTGCTGGTCGCTCGCAATGACGGTGTAGAGGGGGCGTCGCGCTACTCCGGCGTTGCCACCACCTTGCGGGCGAAAGCAAGCAGCGCCCGGTCAGCGCCGGCCGGGGCAATCAGCCCGATCCCGAGCGGGCAGCCGTCGACACGGCCCAGTGGCAGGCTGATCTGCGGTAGGCCGGCGTGGCCGGCAAGGCTGGTAATAGCCAAGACCGTGGCGCGATGGGCACGCAGAGCCGGAAGGTCGGCGTTCAGGAAGGGCGCGGCGTCGGGAGCGCTGGGCAAGAGCAGCAGGCCATCGTCGCCCAGCAGGTTCGTCAGGCGCTCCGTCAGTCGGCTGCGCGCGGCCTGCGCCTCGACCTCCTCGTCGGCGGTCAGGGTGGCAGTCCAGGCCAGGCGCTCGGCGATCTCGGTCTCGAAGTCCGGTTGCTCCGCCGCCAGCCATGCGCCGTGGTGCTTGTGGATTTCGCGACCCTGCAGCACGCGGAAGCAGTCTCCCCAGAAGGTCAATCCCTCCGGATCACCAGGGCGCAGGCTCTCCGGCGGCGACAGCAGGCGCGCCAGGCGGGTCTCGGCCTCGCGCAGGCAGGCCTGGCCCGCGGGCACAGCCCGCTCCACCGCATCCTGGGCCAGCAGCAGGCGGCGGAAGGTGAAGGACTGGCTGTCCTCGCCCAGCAGCACGCCGCCGACCTGCTCCAGGGTCTCGGCGTCGCGTGCGAACCAGCCCACCGTGTCGAAGCTGGTCGCCAGCGGTGTTACGCCGGTGAGCGGGATGCGGTCGTGGGTCGGACGCAGACCGAAGAGGCCACAATAGGAGGCCGGCACGCGGATCGAGCCGCCCGTGTCGCTGCCCAGCGCCGCATCGCAGAGCCCGCCGGCCACCGCCGAAGCTGAGCCGCAGGAGGAGCCGCCGCAGGTGCGCCCCGGCGCTTCGGGGTTCGCGGGAGCGCCGTAGTGCTTGTTCCGGCCGCTGAGGCTGTAGGCCATTTCGTCGGTGATCGTCTTGCCCACCACCGCGGCCCCGGCGCGCAGCAGGCGGATCACCGCTTCGGCATGGGCCTCGGCCGGCGGATGGCTGCGGGCCCAGTCGGGGTTGCCGCTGCCGGTCACCAATCCCTCGGTGTCGAAGATGTCCTTCACCGCGACGGTGAGGCCGTTGAGCGGGCCGATGCCCAGGGGCGGCAGCTGCAGCCGCGGGCCGGGCAGGAAGGCGCCCAACGGGTCGCGGGCCTGGTCGAAACCGTCGCCGTTCGTACGAGTCGATCGGGGCGGTGTCTGGGAGGGTGTTTCGGACATCAGGTGCGAATCTCCTCGGGGCTGTCGTCTGAACCGTCGGTGTCGTCCCCGTCTTGCTCGTTCTCCTCCTCGCGATTTAGGCGAGGAATGACGATATCACCATTCTCCTCGATCCGCGGCAGGCCGTACTGCGGCACGGAACTCAGAAAACCGCGCAAGGCACGCAGCAGCAGTTCCACCCCTTCGCGTGCCATTTCTTCCGGGGCGTTTTCGGATGTGCCGCTCTCGGGTTCGATCGCTCCTGGCGGCTCTTCCTCCTGCGCCAGGACCGGCGCAGTGGCAAGGCTGCTCGCAAGCAGCGCCATCGCAATAGGCGGCATCAGCCGCGAGACGACTGACAGCGGTGCTGTGCGTCGGGTTGTGCCGTGGTGCCGTTTCATCCCGGGTTCCTCCTGCTCTCGCGCATTCTGCCCCCCTTGCGCCCGGCATGCCAGGGTGTCGGCCGGGCGGGCGTCCTCCATCGGCTTGCGCGCAATCCATGGCTTTTGCACCGCCGCCATCCGCTATAGTCTGGCCGGCAAACAAGACCAAGCAGGGAAAATCGCCTTATGTCGGATGCCGCCCGCAGCCAGGATCCCGCCCTTCTCTCGGCCACGGAACTGCTCTCCCACTACGCTGCCGGCACGCTCTCGCCGGTCGAGGCCACCGAGGCCGCGTTCAAAGCCATCGAACGCCACGACTCTACGCTCAATGCCTTCTGCCTGCTCGATCGCGAAGGCGCGCTGGCCGCCGCGCGCGAGAGCGAGGCGCGCTGGCAGGCCGGCAGGCCGCAAGGGCGTCTGGACGGTGTGCCGACCTCGGTGAAGGATCTGCTGGTGACCAAGGGCTGGCCGACCCGGCGCGGCTCGCGCACCACCGACGATACGCCGTCGCAAGAGGACGCGCCCAGCGTCGGCAACCTGCGCCGCCACGGCGCCGTGCTGATCGGCAAGACCACCACGCCGGAGTTCGGCTGGAAGGGCGTTACCGACAATCCGCTGACCGGCATCACCCGCAACCCCTGGAACCCGGCCATGACGCCGGGCGGCTCCAGCGGCGGCGCTGGGGCGGCCGCTGCGATGGGCATGGGCGCGCTGCACTTCGGCACCGATGGGGGCGGCTCGATCCGCATGCCCTGCGGCTTCTGCGGCATCCCTGGTATCAAGCAGAGCTTCGGGCGGGTCTCGGCCCATCCGCTCAGTCCTTTTGCCTCGGTGTCGCACGTGGGGCCCATGACCCGCACGGTGGCGGACAGTGCGCTGATGCTCACCGTCATGGCCGGTCCGGACCCGCGCGACCCCTACAGCCTGCCGGCAAGCGACGAGGACTTTACGCTGGGGCTCGATGGTGGGGTGAAGGGCCTGCGTATCGCCTACAGCCCCGATCTTGGCATGAACACCAAGGTGAAGGTCGATCCGGAGATCGCCACCTTGGTGGCGGCGGCGGTGCAGCGCTTCAGTGACCTGGGGGCGCAGGTGGAGGAGGTAGACCTCTCCTACCTGCCGGATCCGACCTGGGCCTTCCGGGTGACCTGGTACTCGGGCGCGGGACGTCTGCTCTCGAAGATCCCGTCGGAAAAGCAGGAGCTCATGGACCCTGGCCTGCGCGAGATCGCCGCCGAGGGCGACAGCTACTCCCTGCGCGGGTTCCAGGAATCGGTCTCCCAGCGCGAGGCCTACTCCATCGCCATGGCGAGGTTCCATCAGGACTATGACCTGCTGCTGACCCCAGGCCTGCCGATCCCGGCTTTCGAGGCCGGCCGCGAGTGGCCCGAGGGCGCAGACGTCGAGCGCTGGTGCGACTGGTCGCCCTTCACTTGGCCGTTCAATCTGACCGGCCAGCCCGCGGCCAGCGTGCCCTGTGGCCTCACGGCCGCCGGCTTGCCAGCTGCCTTGCAGATCGTCGGGCCACGCCACGCCGATGCTCTGGTCCTGCGCGCCGCCCACGCCTTCGAACAGGCTGCGCCCTTCGCGCTGCCGCCGGGTGCCGGGAGCCTCTGAGGCTCGTCTTCTTGGCCGCCTCATTTGGGCCAGGGAAAAACGCACCGACAGCAGAAAAGCGGGCCGCTACCCCTTGTGCAGCGGCCCGCCATTGGTTATATCCCGGCCCTGGCCACGCCAAGCGCTTGCGTCCCCTTCGTCTAGTGGCCTAGGACGCCGGCCTCTCACGCCGGTAACAGGGGTTCAAATCCCCTAGGGGACGCCATTCTACAAGCTGGCGCTTTTAGCCTTTCCGCGAGAACTCGTCCTCGCGTGATTGTGTACACTTCAGTGTATTCCTGCGCGGCATGGCTATGGCGCAGAGGCCCTTGGTCTAATCTTGAAAACGCATCTCCGGCTGATCTCGTGGCTTGCCTGTGGCTTCGCCACCGCGACCTGATTCTCTCTGGAACTTGGCTGGAGTCTTCGTCGCGTCATCCGCGCGTCATCTCCACGCCTGACTGTTCCTTCTCTTGCAGCGAACATCATGATCGGACTCAATAGTCTTCGATACAGTTGCAGGTGTCTTGTTGTCCCGCTTTTGGCGTAGATCTCTGCTTCTGAGGTCTCCAAGGTTGAATTACTTTATATTATATTGGGAATAGATGTGTGCCACACTCGCTAATCAAGCGCAGTCGGGTTGTTTTGCCTGAGTTTATTGCCCGCCGCCTGGAGAGGGATTATTACAAGGATCTGAAACTGGGGCTCACGGGCAAGAAGGATCCGCGCGAGCGTTTGGAAGCGATTCTGCCTCTCGTGCAGCGGGCGGCCGGCCGCTCCGTCCTGGATCTGGGATGCGCCGAAGGCCTGATGCTGCAGCCTTTTCTTGCCAACGGAGCGCGCTTTGTCCACGGGGTGGACGAGAGCGCGCGGCGCATTCAGTCGGCCCGAAGGCGGGTGGGCTCCGGGAATAGCCGTTTCGACGTGGTCGACTTGAACTTCCCGGCGAACATTCGAGACCGAAGGATCTTCCGCGAAAGCTACAACATCGTCCTCTTCCTTGGCATCTATCAGCACCTTGATAAGCATGTCCGCGAGCGATCTCTGTCCCTCGCCCTGTCGATGGCGTCCGAATGGTTCGCCATTCGCTGCCCCCGCCCGCTGTTCGACGGCGCGATGAGGCTGATCACGAACCAGGGCTTCGCCATAGAGGACTGTATCTCCGGAGGCGGAAACGGCAGGCTCGCGATCTGCAAGCGGATGGAATAGACACGAAGCCGTGCCTGCCCGCTGGAGACGGCACTGGCGCGATCAGCAGCAGCGACATTCTGGCGGCAGTCTCCATCTTGTGTGGCGTCTCGATTGGTTCCTGCACATTGCCGAAACCGGACGTTTTCCTTGGACCGCTTTCGCTGCCAAAGTCCCGGCGAGCAGGATCGGATTCCAAGAGGTAGAACATGTACACGCCACCGGCTTTCCGCGACGAGGATGTCGAGAGTCTCCGGGCCACCATCCGCGCGTCGCGCCTGGCCCACTTCGTCACGGCCACCACCGAGGGACCGCTTGCCACGCCCCTGCCGCTGTTTCTCGATGCGCGCGAAGGGGAGCGGGGCGTGATCTACGGCCACCTCTCGAAGGCAAACCCGCAGTGGCGGCAGCCGCCGCAGGGCGAGGCCTTGGCGATGTTCATGGGGCCGGATGCCTATGTGACGCCCTCCTGGTACGCGACGAAGCGCGAGACCGGCAAGGTGGTACCGACCTGGAACTACGTGGCGGTCCACGCCTATGGCCCGGTGGAGTTCTTCGATGATCCCGAACGCCTGCAAGAGGTGGTCACGCGCCTGACCGATCTGCAGGAAGGCACGCGTCGGGATCCTTGGGCCGTGTCCGACGCGCCCGAAGACTTCATCAAGGCACAGCTGCGTGGCATCGTCGGCCTGCGCATGCCGATCACCCGCCTGGAGGGCAAGCGCAAGCTGAGCCAGAACCGCAGCGCCGCGGATCGTGCGGGCGTGGCGGCCGGTTTGGCCGAGAGCGAGGATCCCGCCGATCGCGCGCTCGCCGAACTGATCCCTAGGTAGCTGCGCTCCGGTGCGTCGTGCTCACTGGGAAGGGTGGGTCAGTCTTCCCCGGTGAGCTGGCGGATGCGCGCTTCCAGCGACTTTACGGTCGCTTCCAGTGCGGCGACCCGGGCGTGGAGTAGGTCGATTTCGCCAGGCGCCCTTGTGGCCTCGGCGAGAGTCTTCCCGAATTCAACTCCCACGTTGTATCCGCGTTTCCAGACGACGCGCACACGGCGTGTGACCTGGAGCTTGGGAATGGAAAGCTGAAACTGTTCAGGCAGAGTCTCGATCATCTCTAACTGAATCAGCGCTCCGTGTTGCGATATGTTGCGGATGATCGCACTCAGCGGCGGTTCGTCAGGGCGAAGAGTGAGCTGCGCCGAGAGCAGAGTTTGGCGGCGCTCTGAGCGTCGATCCTCCTCGGACTGACCGATGCCGCTCATGTTACCTCCTTTAACCTTCTTCTTGTTGGAATAGCGCTCGGGTGCCGGTGTCTCGTGACCAGCACGATCATGACATATCCGGCTTGCGAGGCAATGACTTAGCATCCGATGCCTTGTGTGATCGCCCCTGCCCCTTCGAACGCAGGGGGCGACGGGGGTAGGCCTTTGCTAGCCTGCTTGAAAATCGCTTGCCCTCCCGGATGCATTTGCTTTCGGCCGAGGCCTGCGTGTTCGAGTTCTGAGCAAACGATCAAGGAGGCCATGGTCCCAATGATGCGACGCCCGCTACTCTCCTCGTCCTGCGTTTTCGCCGCTGCACTGTTGGTCGGTCCGGCCCCGGCTCAGGACATGAATATCCCCGACTTCGAGGCGCCTGACGAGGTGGAGATCCTCGGCCATGTCAGGGCCACGCTGGACGGCGAGGATCGGGAGTGGGTGACCATCTACGGCATCGCCGGCGGTGAGGCGGGGGGCAGCGCTACCTGGAGCAGCGGCCTGCCGGGGGGACTGCCCGGCGGCTCGCAGGACGATGCCTTTGCCCAGATGCAGGAAGGGGGGGGCCTGTCGCCGGAGCAGCAGGCCATGCTGGAGATGATGCAGGAACGCCTGGCGCACCAGCGCGCGGCCCTGCTGCAAACGATCGACGTCTCCATCGCCGGCCACGACCCGGCCAGCGACAAGCTGCTGACCGAAGGCGTGCTCTCCTTGCAGCCCCAACTCGTCGGGGGCCCGGAGGAGTGGCAGGCCAATCTCGGTACTCCGATGTCGGCCGAGATACTCTATGTGATCGAGAGCAATCGCGGCATGCCGGCGGTCTTCTACACCACGGATACCGACATGAATGCCCTTGGCGAGATCACCTTCACGGACCTGAGCTTTGAGGAGCCTTTCGGGACTGCGGTCGGAAGCTTCAACGCGCGCCTCTGTCGTGTGGAGATGCCGAGCATGATGGAGGTCAACTCCTTTCCGGATGACTGTCTCGAGGTCGACGGCAGCTTTGAGACGGAGCTCTTCGCGGAACGCTACTGATGCGTCCCGGCCTGGCGGCAGGGTTGCTCGGCGCGCTGCTGCTGGCGGCCACCGCTGTACAGGCACAGCGCGCAACCCTGCCGCTCTCGCCGGAAGCCCTGGAGGACGCCCCGAAACCGCCGGCTATGGGCCTGCCAGAGATGGACCTCGAGTCCCTCGGCGGCATATTCCAAGCAATCGAGGACATTGCCGGTGGTGAGTGGGCCGGTGGTGAGTGGGCCGGTGGCGAGTGGATCGAGACGCCCGAGTACGACGATTGGCGCCTGTTCATCAACGAGCAGGCGGAAGGTGCCGTCCTGCCGCCCCTGATCACCATTCCCGTGGTCTGGGGGTGGCGGGCGCACGGCGACTGGTCCTCCGAGCACAGCGGGCAGGCCCAGCTCACCGGCATCGTCTTCCGTGATCGGGTGCAGCTGATCGCGCCCCTGCGGGCCGAGGGCTTCGACTTCCCGCACCTCTTCTGGTCGACCGTTTCGCACAAGAGCCCCGACATCTTCCACGCGCCCTTCTATCACTCTGAAGGTCGGGGCGGCACCGGGCTGGAGGCGATCAGCGACAACCTCTTTGCCAGCGAGCGCTTCCAGAACATCCCGCGCGAGCGGCTGCATGCCGGCACCTTCGAGTCCCTGACCGGTGAGACGATCTTCGAGGGGCCGGAAACGCGGGTGGACAGCGGGCGCGTGCGGGTCGATCAGAGGCACGCCGCCGGTCCGGCCATCCAGTTTACGGCCTACGTCTCGGAGTATGAGGACGGGCCGGGCGTCACCCCGCAGCCCACCGGCCGGAGGGCCGAGATCAGCGGCTACATCTGTCCCATCGAAGTCTGGGAAGCGGTGCCGGACTTCTGCCAGCCGGGCTTGAAGGTGGATGCGGTACAGCCGCCGCCGGGGCGCGAGAACGTCAACTACCATGACCCGAGCATCGCGGTGACCTTCAGCGAGCCCGTCGACCCGGAGTCGCTGGAGAAGGGCTTTAGGCTCTACACCCGGGCAGCTGACGGCGAAGAACTGGAAGTGGAGGGTCGCTGGGAGCAGGGCGATGGGCCGACCAACTATCGTTTCGAGGCCACGGGGGGCTTCGAGATGCGCTCGGGGATCGTCATGGCGGCGCGCATTGCCGGGGGCGAGGAGGGGGTGACGACCGTCGATGGGGAGCGCTGGCTGCAGCAGGATGAGCCCTGGCGCTTCTCCACCCTGCTCAACATGGCGAAGGAAGACAATCCGCAGGATTTCTCCGGGCGGCTCCACAGCTTTCAGGTGGTGCGCGACGCGCCGCTGACCCGGGACAAGCCCAGCCTGACCCGGCTTTATCTCGATTGGCAACTCCACGACGATATCGACGAGAACTGGCAGCCGCGCAGCTATCCCACGCGCCTGAAGATCACGCCGGACCACCCCCGTCTGGTGGGGCAGTACGGCATCCTGCCGCGCGAGTCGCCGGATATGGTGCGGATCTGGCGAGATGAGGAGTTCGGCGAGGAGCGGCGGCGGCTTGCCGAGAACACGGTCAACTTCTTCGGCTGGAAGCCCGAGCGCGGCACGCGCGAGATCGTGGTCAGCGCGCGCGCCCACGAGCCCTTTCCGTCTGCCAGCACTGCCGAAGAGGGGCGGGTCGACACCTCGGTCGAGGTCTGGCGCCATGATCCGGCACCGCACACCCTGCATTTCACCGCGGCGATGGTCGGAAGCTGGCGCGAGGGCATCCCCCAGGGACAGTGGCGGCGCATGCTGGCGACGCTGGATGCGGCGCGGGTCATGGCGCCGCAGTTCTTCCCCTATCGCTCGGTGCACGCGCGCTCGGCCAGTTTCATCCTGCTGGAGGACGTGGCGCGGATGGAAGCGGACGACCTGCGCAGCTTTGAGGTGAAAGACCTGGTCTTTGGCACCCAGCCGGTCGAGGGAGAGGCGTCGGGCAGCCTTTTGCACGACGCGCTGGAGAACGATGCGGTCATGCGTCTGCTGGGCTGGGACGAGGTGATCCCCGACCATGAGCGCCGTCGCGGCACAGCGAATGAGGAACACGCCGCCGACTTCGCCGAGCAGATCCGCAACCTGATGGTGGCCTTCCTGGTGCAGCTCGACCGCCTGTCCCGGACCATGTCGCCCAACGACACTTTCCTCGTCTTCGTGCCGACCGATTTCATGGATGCCCTGGGTGTCGGCGTGGGGTCCATGGTGCGACAGAAGAACGATCCCGGAATCTTCGTGGTCCCCGGCATGCGCGCCGCCCTGGTCGCCATCGGGGACGAGTACTGGCTCGGGGTGGATGAGATGGCCCAGGCCCTTCTGCACGAACTGGGCCATGAGCACGGCTTGGCCCACAATCCCGGCGATGCCGATCGCATCCCCCCAGGCATGAAGTACGTCTCACCGATCGAAATCGAGGCCTGGCGCATGGACCCGGGCGGGCTTTCGGGCTTCAACAAGTCTTCCGACGAGGGCAATGGCGAGCACCCGCAGGTCCTGGTGCCAATGATGTGGCCCTACATAATCCCGACGCGCGAAATGTCCATGACCGACGCCGAGTACCGCACTCTGCTCCGCTCGATCGAGGGGGGCACCGATGCCGTGCGTTTCGGGTCGGCGCCGCTCGAGCCCTATCGTGTGGCGGCTGCCCCCGAGAGCAGCCTGGTGGACCTGGCGCCGGCGCCGGCCGAGCGCCTCGTGCTGCGCGGGCGCATTGCTGCTGATGGGGAGACGGCCGAGATCACCTCCCTGGAACTGAGCGCGGCGCCGCAGCCGGCCAACGCAGAGGGCCCCTATCGCGCGCAGCTGCTAAATGCGCGGGGCGCGACCTTGGCGGAGGCTTCCTTCGAGCTCTACGACCTGCTCGACGCCGAGGGCTGGGATGAAGATCGGCTACCGGAAACATTGACACGCCGGTTCAGCGTGAGCCTGCCCTGGCGCAGCGCTGCTGCGGAGTTGGTGGTAAGCACCGGCGAGCGCGAGCTGCTCCACCTCGAAGCGCCGATTGAGGCACCGCGTTTCGTCGTGCCCCCGCAGGTTCTGGCTGAGGACTCCGATGCGCTGTTCGTTGGCTGGCGCATGCAGGACCCCGACCTGACCTACGACCTCGCCTACAGCCCCAACGGCACAGCGCCCTGGCACGGGATTGCCGTCCGGCAGCAGGGCAATGCTGCCTTGCTGCCGCGTGCCCTGCTGGAACCAGGGTCGGCGCCGACGCTTCGGGTCACGGTGCATGACGGCCTGCGTTTTGAGCGCGCCAAGCTGTCACTTGTCGAGAGCCTGGTGCCCGAGATCCACCTGGAGTCGCTGCCGGACGGTGAGGCCGTGGCCGAAGGAGTGCCGCTCACTCTGGCCTACACCGCGCCGCTCAGCCTCCAGGAACTCGAGAGCGGATTGCGGCTGGTCGATGCGGAAGGGAAGCCGGTGGCTGCACGCTTCTACGCCAACCCCGCCGCGCAACGGGCCAGTCTCTTTCTGCCGGCCGTGCAGGCGGTGGCCGGGCCTCTGACCTTGGAACTGGCACTGGAGCTGGGGCATCTGATCGGACCTGACGGTGAGGCCGCGACGCGAGTGACCCTGCCGATGCGCGGCGAGTAGCTCGGTTCCTTCGGCAGGGAATGCACGCCGCGACTCTTTGTCGCCCGTAGTTGCGAGGGACTCGCAACATGCCTCCTGACTCACCATATGATCGGTTAAGGCCGCGTTGGCGGCCCCTCGTTAGAAGGAGACCGAGACCATGTGGATGATCTATCCCGTCGCCGGCCCCGATGATGCCCGGTGGCAGGGCCGCCCGGTGTGGGAGCGTGTCGTGGTCGAGGCCGAGACGCCGGCCTTGGCTCGCCTGCGTGCCGCCGCCCTGGAGCGCCCGGCCAATGAGGTTCGCCTCGGCAACGAGTCTCTGCGCTTCCACAGCGCCTTCGAGGACGAGAAGCTCTATTGGGTGCGTCCCCTGGGCGCCGTCGAGGCGGCGGCTTGCCGCGGTGAGGCCCCGGACCCGCCGCTTGCCGGTGTGGTGGCCGCGCTGCCGCGCCGGAACCAGGCGGATCTGGATGGATAGGAGAAGAACAATGAGTATCTGGACTGATTCTGCAGCAGCGCGCCCCGTTTACCAGACCGACCGGCAGGATCGCCTGGAATCCGGCCGCCTGGAGCCCGTGAACTGCTTCAGCCTGGCGAACTGGGAGAACGAGGGCGGCGCCGTGCCGCTGCCGGAACCTGCGCGGACCGAGCAACCAGCCATCGGTTAAGACCTGCTGCCCGTTGCAGGCGCGGCGCGCCCCTCCCATACTCGGCCCAGCGAAGCGAGCAACCAGGGGAGGATAGGCGATGCCGGCGTCACAGGCGCTTTTGGAGACCATTCGCAGCAAGCTGTTCAGTGCGGTGATCGGCGATGTGCTGGACAGCCGCGGATACCACCATCAGTTCCTGCCGCCGGAGATCCGGCCGCTCACCCCCGAGATGGTGGTGGTGGGTCGGGCCATGACCGTGCTGGAGGCCGACTGCACCGGGGACCGGATGGGCCATAGCGGCGAGGCGGCGGCCTTCGGCCTGATGTTCAAGGCGCTGGACGAGCTGCAGGCCGACGAGGTCTATCTCGCCACCGGTGGCTCGCCCGACTATGCCTTCTGGGGCGAGATGATGAGCACCCGCGCCCGGGTGCTGGGGGCCGCCGGTGCGGTGCTGAACGGGCCCCACCGTGACACCGCCGGCGTGCTGGAGCAGGGCCTGCCGGTCTTCTCCGTCGGCGCCTTCGCCCAGGACCAGCGCATGCGCGGCCGGGTGATCGACTACCGCTGCCCCATCGAGTTTCCCAACCGCACCCGGGTCGAGCCGGGCGACATCGTCGTGGGCGACCGCGACGGCGTGGTGATCATTCCCAGTGCCGTGGAAGCGGAGATCGTGGAACTCGCCCTGGCCAAGGTTGCCGGGGAGCAGGACGTGCAGCGTATGCTGGAAGAAGGTGTGAGCACCCAGGAGGTCTTCCGGCGCACCGGCATCATGTAAGGCGGATCGACGGGCCGTGCGGCCCGATCACGGGGCGGCGCGGCAGTCCGCAAGACTGCGCCGCTGCCGCCCCTCCGCGTCGAAGTTGGCGGGATCGAGCCAGGCTTCGAAGCCGGCTTTAACGGCGGGCCAGTCCCGGTCGATGATGGCGAACCAGGCAGTGTCGCGGTTGCGCTGCTTGTAGACCGTGGCCTGCCGGAAGGTGCCCTCGTAGACGAAACCGAGCCGCTCCGCCGCGCGGCGGGAGGGGGCGTTCAGCGCATCGCACTTCCACTCGTAGCGGCGATAGCCCAGTTCCTCGAAGACCCGGCGCATCATCAGGTACATGGCCTCGCTCGCCAGGCGGCTGCGCTGCAGCGCCGGAGCGAAGTTGATGTGGCCCACCTCGATCACCCCCACCTCCGGCTGCAGCCTGAGATAGCTGGCCACGCCGACCGCCCGTCCGCTCTCGCCGTCCAGGATGGCGTGGAAGAAGGGGTCGCTGCCCCCGGCGGCCGTCTCCAGCCAGGCGCGATAGGCGCGTTCCTCGGCAAAAGGGCCGATGGGCAGGTAGGTCCAGTTGCGCCCCTCGCGGTCGGCGGCATTGGCGGCGAAGAGCTCGGCAGCGTGGCGTGCGGGCTCGAGCGGCTCGACCCGTCCGTAGCGCCCGACCATGGGGCTGCGCGGCGGCAGCGGGCGGGGCGCCCAGTCGGGCAGGGGTTCGCCAATGGGCTGGTCGAGGGCGTTGAGGCGCGGGGAGGGCATGGCGGGTCCGGTCGGGTGGAAGAGGCTTCCCCACCCTTAACCTTCCGATCACCCAGGCAACAGAGCCACTTACCGTGCGCGGGCGGCGCCAAAGCAAGCGGGGAGGGCCTGCGGGTTACAGGACCGAGAGAACCTGTTCCGGCGGCCGGCCGATGGCGGCGCCCTTGGGGCCGACGACGATGGGCCGTTCGATCAGGATGGGGTGCGCGACCATAGCGGCGATGATCTCCGCTTCGCCCTTGCCCGGATCGTCGAGGCCGAGCTCCTTGTAGGGCGCTTCCTTGCGCCGCAGCAGGTCGCGGGCTTGCATGCCCAGCAGCGAGAGCAGGTGCGTCAGCGTTTCCGCATCCGGCGGCGTGCGCAGGTACTCTACCACACGCGGTTCCACCCCTTGCTCTTCCAGCAGCTTGAGGGTCTGCCGCGATTTGCTGCAGCGTGGATTGTGGTAGATCGTGACAGGCATGGTCCGGACTCCCCCTTCGGGCGGTTAGCTAGCCCGCTTTGCGCGTCTGGCGCAAGGGCGACCTGCCTCCCGGTGCCGGCAAAGCGGCTTTTCGGATGGGGCAGGCTGTGGCAGAAGAGCGGCCCATGAGCCAGACCGAAACCACTGCGGGCCGGCCGGTCGTTCTTGACGGCTTTGCCTCCCTCGCCGAGCGCTATGACGCGCTGATCTGTGACCTCTGGGGCGTGCTGCACGACGGCGTCGTCGCCTTTCCCCACGCGCTGGACTGCCTGGAGCAGTTGCACAGCCGGGGCACGCGCATCGTCATCCTCTCCAACGCCCCGCGCCGTGCCGCCGAAGTCGAGGCGCGCATGAACGAACTGGGCATCGCACCGCGCTTCTATGACAAGGTGCAGTCCTCGGGCGAGGACACCTGGCAGCATCTGGCCAAACGCCCCGACGCCTTCTATCGGGACCTGGGGCGCCGCTGTTTCCACTTCGGTCCCGACCGCGACCGGGGCATGCGCGAGGGTCTGGACCTGGATTTCGTCGAGGAGCTGGAAGCGGCCGATTTCGTGCTGAACACCGGCGCGCACATGGCCGAGGACACCATCGACACCTACGGCAAGGAACTGGAAGCCGCGGCGGCGCTCGGTCTGCCGATGATCTGCGCCAACCCCGATCTGGAAGTGATCCGCGGCGGCAACCGCGAGATCTGCGCTGGGGCCCTGGCGGCGCACTACGAGGCGCTGGGTGCGCCCGTGCGCTATCACGGCAAACCGCACCGCTCGATCTACGAGACCTGCTTCGCCGCGCTGCCGGACGTGCCGCGCGAGCGCATCGCGGCGGTGGGGGATTCCCTGCGCACGGACATCGCCGGCGCGCAAGGGGCCGGCATCGACGGGGTGCTGGTTGCCGGTGGCATTCACGCCGAAAGCCTGGGCATCCGCGAAGGCGACATGCCCGATGCGGAGAAGCTCGCGCGCCTCTTCGCCGCGGACGAGCAGCAGCCCGTGGCCACTCTGCCGGTCTTTCGCTGGTAGGGGAGGCTCAGGGCTTCCAGCCGGAGGCCGGGGAGCGATCCCGGGCGGCCGCGCGTTGGACAGGCGGGGCCACAAGGATTTAAATGCCTGCAAGACTGCAGATTCCTCAAGACGGGTAGGACCATGGCCGATTTTCCAAAGCGGAGCCTCGACGACTGGAAGGAACTGGCAGGCAAGGAGCTAAAGGGCGGCGACCCGGACAGCCTCGTCTGGCACACGCCCGAGGGCATCGCGGTCAAGCCGCTCTATACGGCGGCCGACCTGGAAGCCATGCAGTTCGAGCCGGGGCTTCCCGGCTTCGAGCCCTTCATGCGCGGGCCGCGAGCCACGATGTACAGCGTGCGGCCCTGGACGCTCAGGCAGTATGCCGGCTTTTCCACCGCTGAAGAGTCCAACGCCTTCTACCGCGCCAATCTGAAGGCGGGGCAGAAGGGACTGTCGGTTGCCTTCGATCTCGCCACCCACCGTGGCTATGACAGCGACCATCCCCGCGTCGTCGGCGACGTGGGCAAGGCCGGCGTGGCCATCGATTCCGTCGAGGACATGAAGGTGCTCTTCGACGGCATCCCGCTCGACGAGATGTCGGTCTCCATGACCATGAACGGGGCGGTGCTGCCGGTGCTGGCCGGCTACATCGTCGCCGCCGAGGAGCAGGGCGTGCCGCCGGAGAAACTGAGCGGCACGATCCAGAACGACATCCTCAAGGAGTTCATGGTCCGCAACACCTATATCTACCCGCCCGAGCCTTCGATGCGGATCGTCGCCGACATCATCGAGTACACGGCGCAGAAGATGCCGCGTTTCAACTCGATCTCGATCAGCGGCTATCACATGCAGGAGGCCGGCGCGACCGCGGTGCAGGAGCTGGCCTTCACCCTGGCCGACGGGCTGGAGTACGTGCGCGCGGCGACCTCCAAGGGCCTGAAGGTGGATGCCTTCGCGCCGCGGCTGTCCTTCTTCTTCGCCATCGGCATGAACTTCTTCATGGAGGTGGCAAAGCTGCGCGCCGCGCGCCTGCTCTGGGCCCACTATATGAAGGACCTCTTCGGCGCCGAGAACCCGCGCTCGCTGATGCTGCGCACCCACTGCCAGACGTCGGGCGTCAGCCTGGCGGAGCAGGATCCCTACAACAACGTGATCCGCACCACGGTCGAGGCGCTGGCCGCGGTGCTGGGCGGCACCCAGTCGCTGCACACCAATGCGCTCGACGAAGCGGTTGCCCTGCCCACGCCCTTCTCGGCGCGCATCGCCCGCAACACCCAGCTGATTCTCGCCGAGGAAACCGGCATTACCAATGTGGTCGACCCGCTCGGCGGCAGCTATTACGTCGAGAGCCTGACCTCTTCGCTGGCTCAGGAAGCCTGCAAGCTCATCAAGGAGGTGGAGGAGCTTGGCGGCATGACCAAGGCGGTCGAGAGCGGCATGCCGAAAATGCGCATCGAGGAGTCCGCCGCCCGCCGCCAGGCTCGCATCGACCGGGGCGAGGAGACCATCGTCGGCGTCAACAGGTACCGCCCGGAATCCCGGGACGAGGTCGAGATTCTCGACATCGACAACCGCAAGGTCCTGTCGCAGCAGATGGAGCGCCTCAACAAGCTCCGTGCCGAGCGCGACGGGGAGGCGGTGCGCATTGCGCTCGACCGCCTGTCGGAGGCGGCCGAGAACAAGAGCGGCAACCTGCTGGAACTGGCGGTGGAGGCGACCCGCCACCGCGCAACAGTCGGGGAGATTTCCGATGCTCTGGAACGGGTCTTCACCCGGCACCGCGCCGTGATCCGCTCGATCTCCGGCGTCTACGGTGCGGCCTGGGAAGGCGACGAGGGCTTCAAGCGCATTCAGGACGAGGTCGAGGCCTTCGCCAAGGAAGAGGGGCGGCGCCCGCGCATGCTCGTGGTCAAGCTCGGACAGGACGGCCATGACCGCGGCGCCAAGGTGATCGCCACCGCCTTTGCCGACATCGGCTTCGACGTGGACGTGGGCCCGCTCTTCCAGACGCCGGAAGAGGCGGCGCGCCAGGCGCTCGAGAACGACGTCCACCTGATCGGCGTTTCCAGCCAGGCGGCCGGGCACAAGACCTTGGTGCCGGCCCTGGTCGAGGCGCTGCGGGCAGAGGGGGCGGGCGAGATCCTGGTGGTCTGCGGCGGCGTCATCCCGCCCCAGGACTATGCCTTCCTGCAGGAGCAGGGCGTGGCGGCGGTCTACGGCCCCGGGACCAACATTCCCCAAGCGGCCCATGAGATTCTCGAGATGATCAGCAAGGCTCAGGGCGGGGCCGAGTAGCGTGAATCCGGCCTAATCTCCGCTCAGGCGGTCTGCTGCCGGGCGCTGAAACCGGCGGCCAGCCCCCGCAGGCCGGCCAGCAGCGGCAGGGCCGCTACGGCGACGGCGCCGATCTGCAGCAGGAAGACCACTCGGTAGGCCCCGAAATCATTGGCCCCGAATGCCTTGGCCACGGCGAAGGCAATCTCCAGCAGTTCGAGCCCTGCTTCGGTGCCGATCATGATGGCCCCGGCCGGCAGCAGCGCCAGCAGGGCGTAACGGTCGGCCTGTCGGGTCGCCGTGACCACCACGGTCGCGGTCACGAGACCCATGCCCAGACTGGTGGACAGGCGCGCACCGATGAAGAGCCAGTCCTCCGGCACCGTCGGGTAGAAGGCGTAGCCCACGATGCCCAGAAACACGAGCGGCAGGCTGGCGGCGATCAGCGGCACTGCCAGTGCGGCGTTGCGCGCGACCAGCGCGCCGGCCAACAGCACCGCCACCGCCTGGCCCAGGGCACCGATGCTGGCTCGGTCGGCAATCAGGCTGGCGCTGCAGAGATGGCGCACCAGATAGACCGTGTCGAAGAAACCCGTGGTGGGGATCTGCAGCAGGAAGAGGCCGAGCAGGAGCAGCAGCGGGGTGTTGGGGATGCCGGTCAGCGGCTTGACCCGGCGCATGTGGCTGGCGGTGACGAGAAGCGCTCCGGCGAAAACCACGAGCGCGACCACTGTCGCCACGCTGCTCCAGCCCACCAGCGTGCCCAGGGCGGTTGCGATCTGGAAGGCCAGCACGCTGCCCACGAAAAGCAGGATGCTGCGCCGGTCCAGGGCGAGCTGTTCCGCCTGGGCGTTGCTGTCGCCGCCGGCAATGCGCCGTAGCGACGGCAGCGCCACGGCGAGATAGACCAAGGGCAGCAGGGCGAAGATCAGGAAGAAGTTGCCGATGCCGATGTCGTGGGCCGTGAACTTGACCAGCTGCGGCGTCACCAGAAAGGCGAAGGGCGTGGCAAAGGACCAGAGAGTGGTCAGCATGCCCTGGGCCTTGTCGTCCTCCAAGGAGCTGATATGGAACTGGGCGAGCGGCGCCAGCAGGCCCAGCGAGAGGCCGCCGGCAACGAAGGATAGAGCGACCCCCAGTTCGCGCACCGGCAGGCTGGGCTGGGTGTTGAACAGCATCCCGAGCCCGGCAAAGGCGGCCGCGGCCAGGACCGAGGCCAGGGCGGCCAGATAGGGCGCCCGGCGCCGAGTGATCAACAGCGGTGCCAGGGCGAGCGCGATCACCATGCTCCCGACGATCAGCTCGACGATGAAGTTGGTGCGCTCGACCGAGATGGTGAGGAAGCTGGCGAACTCCCCCTCGGAGATGAAGAGCGTCGAGGTGATGACCGACTTGAGGCCATTGCCCAGCAGGGCGGCCATGCCGAGCCCGCCGAAGGCCAGCACTCCGAAGCCTGTTGCCCGTTGTGTCACAGCCGGCGTTGCACCTCTTCAGCGGCTCGGATGGCCAAGGCAGCGACGGTGAGCGTTGGCGCGTTGACCGGCGCGGTGATGTGCGTGCTGGTGCCCAGGATGAAGAGGTTGGCGTGGTCGTGCGTCACCATCTGCGTGTCCACCACCGAGCGCGTTGGATCCTCGCCCATGCGCGTCGTGCCGCCGATGATGGCGTTGGAGAGATAGGGCTCGTTCGACTGCACCTCGGTGGCGCCCAGCGCCTCGAAGATGCGACGGTTCAGCTCTTCCGCTTCCTGCAGGCCGCGGCGGGTGTATTCGTCCATGTGGACCGTCACCTGCGGCTTCGGCACCCCGGCGCTGTCGCGCTCCTCGGCCAGCTCGACCCGGTTGTCGGGGTCGGGCAGGATTTCCGCCGAGGAGTTGAGGCGCAGATGGCGGGATACCTGCTCGGCCACCGCCCGCGCCAGCTCGGGCCCGCGCTTGCCCTCGCCAATGAGCTTCTTCGCCAACTCCGTGGCGTCGCTGTTGCCTGACCAGCCGCTGTTCATGAAGGAGGTGCCGATGGCGGCTTTTTCCCCGCGGAAATCGCCATCGCGCAGCTCGATCAGGCCGGCGGTCTGCTGCGGCCCGCGGTAGGGGAAGACCGGCTCTTTCGTCAGGCCCCAGGTGTCCTGATTGGCCTGGGTCAGGAGATAGCGGCCCACCACCCCGGAGGAGTTGGCCACGCCCTGGGGCGCGGCCTCCTGGGCGGAGTTGAGCAACAGGCGCGGGTTCTCGATGGCATGGCCGCAGAGCGCGAAGATGCGGCCCTCGACCCAGAAGGTCTCCCCGTCGGGGCGGCGCACCTTCACGCGGCGGACCTGCTGTGCCTCGTCCAGTTCCATGAAGGTGACCAGCGCATCGCACTCGACCCGCGCGCCCAGGGCCTCGGCCTTCTCGGCATGCATCGAGGCATCATACTTGGCGCCGATCGGGCAGATGGGCACGCAGGTGTTGTTGCCGCAGCAGGGCGGCCGGCCGTCGAACTCCACGGAGTTGCGCGCGTGGGAGAAGGGGCCGGCGTGCAGGCCGAGCTGGTCCAGCGCCTTGATCACCTGCTGATCCATGTAGCTCATGGGCACCGGCGGTAGGGGATAGGGCTCCTCGCGCGGCGCGCCCCAGACGTGATCGGGGTCGCCGGCCACGCCCCAGCGCCGCTCCGCTTCGACATAGTAGGGCAGCAGGTCCTCGTAGCCGAGCGGCCAGTCATCGGCCACGCCGAAGCGGCTGCGCATGCGGAAGTCGTTGGGGCGCAGGCGGTCGGCGAAGCCGGTCCAGTGCCAGGTGGTGCCCCCGAAGAGCCGCAGATAGGCGCCGATGAAAGAGATCGAACCCTTCTGGACGTAGAAATCGTCGTAGCCGCCATCCTCCGGGTGCGGGGCCGAGGGCGCGCTGGGATAGGCGGCCTGCGGTCCCTTTACCGGATTTTCGTAGAAGTGCTTCACATAGGCCGAGCGCGGGCGCCGCGGTCCGGCCTCCAGGACCAGCACGTCCATGCCCTGCTGCACCAGGGAATAGGCCAGGTGCGCCCCGGCCATCCCGGCCCCGATGATGACGACGTCGGTGCGCATCAGACGGGCCCCTTGTTGGCTTGGGTGTTGGCGGGAGCGTCCTGCCAGTGCCCGAAGGGCATGCCGCACAAGCCTGGCGCCGTGGCGAAGCCGAGGCCCGACCAGGCCAGGGCCCAGGGATACCAGGCAACGCGGGTGGCCCCGGCCGCGGTCGTGATCTCGCCGGTGTAGAGGAAGGCCGCGATCCAGCGCAGCTGATCTTCCAGGTCGTCGTCGCTGAGCCCGTTCTGGGCGGTAGACGGCGGCCCCAGGGCGTCCAGCGGCTGCCCCGCCACGGCCTGCAGCAGCGCCGGCATGGCCTCGTCGCCGTAGTGCTTGCGAAATGCCGCGGCGCAGCCCTCGACCAGGATGTCGGGAATCGCGCTCAGACCGCCGACCGCCCGGATCACTTCGGCAAAGGCCGCATCCTCGCGCCCGCTGCCCAGCGGTCCGGCCAGCGCCCGGCTTGCCGGCAGGGCGGCGAGCGCGGCCAGCAGGCTGCGGCGGGTGACATTCATGGCCTGCGCACCACCACGAGGCCGCGGGAGAGCCCCGAGCCACTGTCCACTGCCTGCATGGCGGCCAGCATTTCGTCCAGCGTCAGCCAGGAGGGGGGATACTTGTACTTGGCGACGTCGAGCACCAGCAGGCTGTCGCTGTCGGGATGGTAAGCGCCGATGGGCGAGACATGGCCGGCGCCGATCTGGCCGATCACCTCGCGGGTGTAGTTGACCACCAGGCGGGCATCGGGGTCGGCCAGGGTGTCCTGGGCGATCTGGCGCAGCGCGTCCGTGTCGAGCGCATCGGCATAGTGCACCTCGGCCTCGACACCCAGGTTGGTGAGGAAGGTTCCGATCTCCTCGAGGGTCATGCCCTCGTGTTCGACCTTGGCATAGGCCTTCACCGCCTGGTTTTCCTCGGTGAAGATCGAGTCCTGGGTGAAGAGCTCGAAGGGATAGATGCGCAGCGGCTGCGGCCGCTCGACGTCCAGGCTGTTGAGCACGCCGGCCATGGTGGCCGGGGCGCAGAAGGTCTGGATGTGCTCGTACTCGAGGTAGGTGGCGAGCGCGATGTAGTCGCTGAGCGGTTTGCTGGCGAGCAGCCGCTCGTCGCCCTCCGGAGTGGTGAGATAGACCGGCTCCGCCGCCGCGGGCGCTGCCAGGACGAGCAGGGCGCCCAGCGCCGCGCCCTTGAGGGCTGCAAGAACGCTCAGTTTCATCGTTGTTCTCCAAACCATTGGGCCAGCGCCTTGATGTCCTCGTCGCTAAGGTCGGCGGCGATGCCGGACATGACCAAGGCAGGGCCGCCGTTGCGCAGCCCCTCGCGGTAGCTTTTCAGCGCGCGTTCCAGATAGGCCGGCTGCTGCCCGGCGATAATCGGTACTTCCGGCAGCACCGGACGGCCCGAAGCGCCGTGGCAAGAAAGGCAGGAAGCCGCCGCCTCCGGCATGGCGGTCGCGCTCTTGTCGTCGTCCGCCAGCGCTGTCGCTGGTGTCAGGGCCAGCAGCAGGCCGGCCAGCAGGATGCCGTGTCGCGCCATGGCCCCAGTCACTCCTCGATGTTGATGTTGAGCATCATCCCCAGGTCCTCGTGCGGCAGGATGTGGCAGTGCATGACGAAGCGGCCTGTGAAGTCGGTGAAGCGCGTGCGGATCGTCACGGTCCCGGCAGCCGGAACGGCAATGGTGTCCTGCCAGTGCTTGTACTCTTCCGGCTCGCCGTTGATCGCCACCACCTGGAAGGGATTGACGTGGATGTGGAGGGGGTGCGGGAAGGGTGTTTCATTGATGAAGACCCATTCCTCCGCCGTATTCAGCTTCGCGACCACGTCGTCGCGCCGCGGGTCGAAGGCCTCGCCATTGATGGTGAAAGTCATGTTCTTGTACATGCCCTCGACCGTGCGCGTGCCGAGCACGAACTGCCGCTGCGCGACGATCTCATCTTCGGTGATGTCCGTGAGGATGCGGTTCTCTGGCAGGGGGCCTGAAGGAAGGGCCGTGGCCATGGGAATGGAAGAGTCGACCCGGTCGGAATCGGCCGGCAGCACGATCACATCGGCCAAATGCACCTCGGGCAGCGCCTGGATGCCCTGATTGAAGGCCGGGCGGCGGAGCTCGTAATAGCCCTCCTTCTCGGCGCGGACCATGAGGTTCACCCGGTTGCCCGGCGCCAGGTCGACCTCGGTCATCTCCTCCGGCTCGTCCAGGGGATTGCCGTCGCGGCCGATCTCCAGGATCGTCAGGCCGTCGAGCGTGAAGGGCAGGAACTGGGCGTCGCCGGCGTGCAGCACGCGCCAGTGCTGTACCTCGCCCTCGCGCAGGTAGATGCGCGGACGGTACTGGCCGTTGATGAGGAAATCGCGCTCGGCGGTGAGCTCCCAGATGGAATCCATGGATTCGATCAGTCCGCCTTCCACAGCGATGGGCGCCTGGACCACCAGGATGCGCTCCACCGCATCGCGGACCTCCGGCACCTCGTCCAGGGTGCCGTTGACGATCATCATGCCCGCCGCCCCCGAGGCGACCTGCGCGGCGACCGAGCCGTGGCGATGCGGGTGGTACCAGTAGGTGCCCGCGGGGTGGTCGTCGGGAAGCTGCACCACGTAGTTGAAGGTCTGCCCGGGTTCGATCTCGAGATAGACGTTGTCGCTGTTGCCGCGCGGGCTGACGTGGAAGCCGTGGAAATGCAGGTTGGTGCTGTTGAAGCGGTTGGGGGTGTTCATCACCGGCGTGCCGCGGTCCGGATTGGGCGGCAGGCGGTTCTCGAGCCGGATCTCCAGAGTGTCGCCCGGGTGAACGCGCAGGGTCGGGCCCGGCAGGGCGCCGTAGTTGCGCAACTCCGTGGCGCCGCCCGGCAGGGTGACGTCCTGCAAGGCCATGCGCAGGGTGGCGCGCAGAACGCCGTCGCTGGCGTGGATTTCCGGAGGATTGGCCAGATCGTCGGCCAGGCCGAGCGGACTTGCCGCCTCCACTGCGTCGCTACCGTCCGCGGCCGACAGGCCTCTCAAGGGATAGTAGGCAAGTCCGCCGACGGGCAACAACAGCCCGGCGGTCAATAGTCCGCGGCGTGATAAGCCCATCCCCGTCCCTTAGTATTTCGTTTTATCCGAGTGTGAGTCTTATAAGCACTAGCAATCGAGCGCAAGAGTCCAGTTGGCTGGTCTTGGCCAACCAATAGCCCACCGCCAACTTCTGTGTTTACTTTACTGAAGCGCGCCAACCAATGGTCGTGCTATGCTATGCGCCAAGCAGACGGGGGCGGCTGTTCTCACGGTTCCATCGCTGCCATCTCGCTCCTACTCGGCAGCCTGTAGCTGCAACCCGGTGCATTGAGTACAGCTTGACCGCAACAATCACCGCAAGCGCGCAGCGTGGCGTGGCTTTCAGACGATGCCTTTGTCGCGCAGCTTGGCGATCTCGTCCTCGGACAAGCCGAACTCGCGCAGCACCTCTTCGCTGTGCTCGCCCACACGCGGGGGCGGCCGGCGATAGGCCACGGGGGTCTCGGAGAACTTGATGGGGTTGCCGATCAGGTCGACGGTGCCGGTCTCGCTGCCGGGGAAGGGCAGGGAGACCTTCATGCCGCGGTGCAGGATCTGCGGGTCGGCAAAGACGCGGTCGATGGTGTTGACGGGGCCGGAGGGCACACCCAGTTCCGCCAGCCCGTTTACCCACTCGTCCAGGGTCTTGCGGCGGGTCAGTTCCGGCAACAGGTCGTAGAGCGCGTCGCGATTGGCCACGCGCAGCGAATTGGTGAGAAAGCGCGGGTCCTCGCCCAGTTCCGGCGCACCGGCAAAGGCGCAGAAGCGCTGGAACTGCCGGTCGTTGCCCACGGCGATGATGAAGTGGCCGTCGGCGCAGGGCAGCACGTTGTAGGGGACGATGTTGGCGTGCTCGGTGCCGCGGCGATGCGGCACCTTGCCGGAGGTCAGGTAGTTCAGCCCTTCGTTCACCAGCCAGGCCACCTGGGTGTCCAGCAACGCGAGGTCGATGTACTGCCCCTGGCCGGTCCGGTCGCGGTGGCGCAGCGCGGCCAGGATCGCCACACTGGCATACATGCCGCACATGACGTCGGCGATGCCCACACCCACCTTCATGGGCTGGCCGTCGGGTTCGCCGGTGATCGACATCATCCCGCCCATGCCCTGGGCCAGGTAGTCGTAGCCCGCGCGCGGCGCATAGGGGCCGGTCTGGCCGAAGCCGGTGATGGAGCAGTAGACGATGTCCGGCTTGACCTCCTTCATGGAGAGGTAGTCGAGCCCGAACTTTGCCAGGCCGCCCACCTTGAAGTTCTCCGCCACCACATCGCAGGAGGCGGCCAGCCGCCGGATCAGCGCCTGGCCCTCGGGCGCGGCGATGTCGACGGTGAGCGAGCGCTTGTTGCGATTGGAGGAGAGGTAGTAGGCGCTGGCATCGCTGTCGCTGCCATCGGCGTTCTTGACGTAGGGCGGCCCCCAACGCCGGGTGTCGTCCCCTTCGCCCGGCCGCTCGATCTTGATCACGTCGGCGCCGAGATCGCCCAGAAGTTGGGTCGAGGTCGGGCCGGCGAGGATGCGTGTGAGATCGAGAATGCGAAGGCCAGAAAGGGGTCCGGACATGGGCGCCTGCCGTTGGAGAGTGTCAACAAGAACGGACCGGTCTTGTCGCCTGCCCTCCAGTGGGGGTCAAGGGAGGCGCAAAGGCGCGGCACCAGCCAGGCTTGTGCCTACATAGCAAAGGCCCCGCCGGAGCGGAGCCTGATAGCACTGGCCTGAGGATTGAAATCTCCCTGTATCTGGCCAGTGGCCCCTGGCGGGGTCTTAACGCGGATGGCCTGAGGAGAGCCGCTAACAACCCATATATGCGGTTTCAATATGTGGCGTGTCAAAGTGGACAGACAAGCCAAGGCCGTGCAGCACGCATCGGAGGTGTCGCGGATATTCGCGCAGAGCCGGATGAACGACCTGCGCCTGAAGTAAGAACAGCGCGCCGCGCTACCTCCCCCGCGCTATTTCCCTTCGGCCGCGGGGTCCTTTGCCTTCAACGCGAGATCGCCGAACTGCCGGTCCCAGCGCTGGCCTTCTTCTAAAGCGCTGGCGAGATGTTCTGCTGCGGGTTCATCGCCAAGACGGGTGGTGAGCAGTTGCAAGTTGGCCCAGCCGGCGAGGCAAAGGTGCTGCAGGCGGCGGGCGGCCGCCGCGGCTGCGAGTTGCTTCAACTCGGACGTTCCGGCTGCCGCGATCATCCGTCGCGTGTCCTGCACCAGAGCTGCGATCGGTTCGTTGTGGACCTCGCCCTCCTCCTCGCTGTGGAGTTCCAGGCAGCCGCGGATGTCGCTCAGCACCCGTTCACCTTCGCAGAGGCGCTGATCCAGCAAATGCTGCAGCCGGGAGTTGGGCGTGGCGGACAGCAGACTCGGCATGATGTCGCGCAGCTGTTCCTCGGCATTCTCGGCCAGGCGCAGCTCGTGCAGCAGCAATGCTTGCGGACTGTTGATCACCATGCTCAGCGCACCTCTCGCCCTTGCCTGACCCTCGCTCCGGTATAAATCGCCTGTGCGAGTCGCAGTTCCGCACAGGAGAGGCAGTTGCGGCCTTCTTTCGCACGGGAAGGACTTGCGAACAAAAGGGGAAAAGAGTTCTCTGCTGCCTAGACCGGCTCTAGGTATAAAGGTAGGCAGTGTGCGTGACGGGCGCAACGACGGTGACGCGGCAGCCAGCGGCAGCAGAGCAGGGTGACGCGGCTCCAGAACAGAGGGAGCCCCTGCGCAAGATCATCCACATCGACATGGACGCCTTCTACGCTTCGGTGGAGCAGCGCGACGATCCGGGCCTGCGCGGTCTGCCCGTGGCGGTGGGTGGCGCGCGCGAGCGCGGGGTGGTGGCCGCTGCGAGCTATGAGGCGCGCCGCTATGGCGTGCGCTCGGCCATGCCCTCGGTCACGGCGCGGCGCAAATGCCCGGAGCTCATTTTTGTTAAGCCGCGTTTCGAGGTGTACCGCGCGATCTCCCGGCAGATACGTGAGGTCTTCGCCCGCTACACGCCGCTGATCGAGCCCTTGTCCCTGGACGAGGCCTATCTCGACGTGACCGAGAACCTGAAAGGCCTGCCTTCCGCGACCCACATCGCCCAGGAGATCCGCGCAGCCATTCGCGCGGAGACCGGACTGACCGCCTCGGCCGGGGTCTCCTACAACAAGTTTCTGGCCAAACTTGCCTCCGACCAGCGCAAGCCCGACGGGCTGTTCGTGATCACGCCGGCCCAGGGACCGGCTTTCGTCGAGGACCTCCCGGTCGGGCGCTTTCATGGCGTCGGCCCGGCCACCACCGCGAAGATGCAGGGGCTGGGGCTCCACAGCGGCCGGGACCTGCGCGGCTGCAGCCTCGCCTTCCTGCAGGCACACTTCGGCAAGGCCGGGCCGCACTACTACTGGATTTCCCGCGGCATCGACCGTCGGCCAGTGAAACCGGATCGGGTGCGCAAGTCCCTGGGCGCCGAGAACACCTTCTTCGAGGACCTCTACACCCCGCAGGACCTGCGGGCGGCTCTGCAGCCGATCCTGGACAAGGTCTGGAAGCACTGTGACCAGGCGGGCCTGCGTGGGCGCACCGTGACCTTGAAGGTGAAGTACGCCGATTTCCGTCAGATCACCCGCAGTCGCACGTTGCTGCAGCCGGTGGCGAGCCGCGCGGAACTGGAAGCGGTCAGTTTCGCCCTGCTTTCCGCCTTGCTGCCGGTGCCCAAGGGCGTGCGCCTGCTGGGGGTGACGCTTTCATCCCTGCTCACGCCTGCCGAGGACACCGACCGGGAGGGATTGCTGCTGCTGTGAGGGTAGCGGGTGTCGGCCCCGGGGTGATGGCCTCAGTTGTTGCGCCAGGCCTCGGGGTAGGGTTCGGTCTGGGCGGTGGCGGCTTCCGGGCCGGGGTCCGGGTGTTCCCCGGCCTCTTCCATTGGCTGCTGGTTGAAGTCCTCGCGCTGGGCCAGCTTGCGCTGATCGCTGGAGGAAACCGGCGGGGCCTGCATGTAGGCGGAGAGCAGGCGCGCCACGCCTTCCAGGGCGTGCAGGTGCGTGCGCTCATAGCCGTGGGTGGCGTCGGTGCCGAAGCAGACGATGGCAGTGCGGATGTCGTTGCCCGCCTCCAGGGCCGCTGCGGCGTCGCAGCGGTAGAAGCGGAAGACGTCGCGCACATGGGCGATGGAGTTGACCTGGGACAGCGCGATCAGCTTGCGCGTCAGGTGCCAGTCGAAGGGGCCGGAGGAATCGCGCATGCCGATGGTCACGCGCGTTTCGATCGACTCCTGCCCCGGCGCCTGGGGCGCGGTGTCGATGGCGACCATCTCGGCCACGTCCTGGTGCAGCACCGCAGAGGCGCCGACCCCAACCTCCTCGGAGATGGTGAAGAGCGGATGGCAGTCCACCGGCAGCACCACACCGGAGTCCATCACCGCCTTGACCGCTGCCAGCAGGCAGGCGACGCCGGCCTTGTCGTCCAGGTGGCGGGAATCGATGAAGCCGGCCGGCGTGACGCGTGGGTTGGCGTCCACGGCGACAAAGTCGCCCACCGCCAGGCCCAGCATCTCCAGGTCGGTGCGGGAGTAGACCTGCTCATCGAGGCGCAGTTCCACCTGGTCCCAGGTGACCGGCTGGGTGTCGACGGCGGTGTCGAAGGCATGGCCGGACGCCAGGAGCGGGACGATGGTGCCGCTGCGCGAGCCCTGATCGGTATAGACAGTGACCCGCGCGCCCTCGGCAAAGCGGCTCGACCAGGTGCCGATGGGCGTGATGACCAGCCGACCATTGTCCTTCAGGCCGGAGACCATGGCACCGATGGTGTCCAGGTGCGCCACGATGGCCCGGTCCGGGGCGCGGCGGCTGCCCTGGATGTTGGCACGGATGGCACCGCGGCGGGTCAGTTCGTACTCGACCGCCAGGCGCTCGAGCTCCTCGCAGGTCCAGTGCACCACCTGATCCGTGTAGCCGGTGGGGCTGGGCAGCTCCAGCAGGGTGAGCATCACCTGCTGGAGGTAGTCCATGTCGATGGGAAGGGCTTGCGGCAGGTCTCGGCTGAAGCCGGTGGGTATCTGGTGTAGGTCCATGTTCCCTAGCTTGCCAGATGAGGGAACAGTAAGTCCATGAAGCGTTGTGCGGTGGGTGCCGGCTCGTGGTTGGCCAGCCCGGGACGCTCGTTGGCCTCGATGATCACATAGTCGCTGCCTTCAGGGCTGGGCACCAGGAAGTCGAGGCCCACCACGGGGATGTCCAGCGCCCGCGCCGCCTGGACCGCTGCCTCCTCCAGTTCGGGATGCAGCTGCTCGGTGACGTCGTGGATCGTGCCGCCGGTGTGCAGGTTCGCAGCCTTGCGCACCACCAGGGTTTCCCCCTCGGGCAGCACGGACTCCATGCTGTGGCCGGCCGCCTTGACGCAGCGCTCGGTCTCTTCGTCCAAGGGGATATGGCTTTCGCCTTGGGTGGCGGCCTCGCGGCGTCGGCTCTGCTTTTCGATCAACTGCGCCACGCTGTGCCGCCCGGTGCCGATGACCTCCGCCGGTCGGCGCACCGCCGCAGCGACGACCTGGAAGTTGATGACGATGATGCGCAGGTCCTGGCCCTCGACGAATTGCTCGAGCAGCACGGTGTCGCAGTGCTGACGCGCGGTGGCGACGGCGGCTTCTACATCCGTCGCCCGCTGCAGGTCGACGGCCACCCCCTGGCCCTGCTCGCCGCGCAGGGGCTTGACCACCACCCGGCCGTGCTTCTGCAGGAAAGTCGCGTTCTCCTCCGGGGTGCCCGCCTTCTGCTGCGCCGGCACCTTCAGGCCTTCACCCGCCAGGATGCGGTGCGTGACCGCCTTGTCGTCGCAGCGGCTCATGGCCACGGCGGTGGTCAGTTCCGACAGCGATTCCCGGCATACGATGGAGCGGCCGCCGTGGGTCAGGCGGAAGAAGCCGCCCTCGGCATCCAGGATCTCCACCGCGATGCCGCGGCGGCGCGCCTCGTCGACGATGATGCGGGCATAGGGATTGAGAGTCTCTTCCGGCGGCGGGCCGATGTAGAGCTTCTCGTTGATGGAGTTGCGGGTCTTGAGCGCAAAGCGCTGCACCGGATAGAAGCCCAGCTTCTCGTAAAGCGCGATGGCTTCCTTGTTGTCGTAGAGCACCGAGAGGTCGACGAAGGCCCGTCCGCGCGCCTTCAGACGCCGGGCGAGATCCAGCACAAGCGAAACACCGATGCCCGGATAGGGCGCCTGGCTGTCCACGGCCAGGCACCAGAGACTGGAGCCGCGCTCCGGATCGCCGAAGGCGGCCTCATGGTCGATGCCGGTGACCGTGCCCACAACCTCGCCGGAAGCTGCGTCGCAGGCCACCAGGTGCAGATAGCGCTCATCACCGCGGCAGGCGAGCAGGAAGTCCCGGTCGACTTCCACCATGCCGCGCCGGGCATAGCAGTGGTTGAGCGCCTCGGCGTCGGCGAGGCTTTCCAGCGGCCGGATGACGAAGGGGGGATCGCGCTCCTCCGGCAGTTCCCGGTGCAGGTCGAGGCGGTAGGTGTGGGAGGGGTCGAGGAAGATCTGCTGCGGTCGGCGCGACAGCAGCACATGCGGATCGTCCACATAGAAGGCGATGTCGCGGCGACCTTCCTCCTCGCTCAGCAGCGCGTCCAGCAGCGCTTCCCCATCGGCGAAGGTCTGGGCAAAGAGCAGCCGGCCCCAGCCACAGTCGAGAATGATGTCGCTCTGTGTCGGGGGCGGCTGATGGCGGGCGACTATTTCACTGCGCGGAAGCATGACCTCGTCTTCCTCATCCTGCATGGCGGAGGGGCTCACAGTTCGTGTGTTTGCATCCACGACTCGAGCAGGGCGATCTGCCACAGCTTCGAGCCGCCAAGCGGCGTGATGTGTTCGCTGGGGGCCTGGAGCAGCTGCTGCACGTAGTCCTCCCGGAACAGGCCGCGGCTGCGGGCCTGCGGGGCGTCGAGCACGCCGCGCACAAAGTTCAGCGCCTCGCCCTCGAGGTACTTCAGCGCCGGGACCGGGAAGTAGCCCTTGGGACGGTCGATCACGGCTGCGGGGATGACCTGGCGCGAGGCCTCCTTGAGCACGTACTTGCCGCCCTCGCGGATCTTCTGCTCCGCCGGGATGCGCGCGGCCAGTTCCACCAGCTCATGGTCCAGGAAGGGCACGCGCGCCTCCAGGCCCCAGGCCATGGTCATATTGTCGACCCGCTTCACCGGATCGTCCACCAGCATCACCGTGGTGTCGATGTGCAGCGCCTTGTCCACCGGTCGGCTGGCCCGGGCGCGGGCGAAGTGCTCCTCCACGAAGCGCCGGGCATGGTCCTCGCCAACCAGTTCCGGGTTCACCACTTCGGCGAAACCGCGATGGTCGCGGTCGAAAAAGACGCGGGCATAGTCGGCCACCGGGTCGCTGCTCTCCAGCATCGGCGGATACCAGTGATAGCCGCCGAAGATTTCATCGGCGCCCTGGCCGGACTGAACCACCCGCACGTGCTTGGAGACCTCCTGCGAGAGCAGAAAGAAGCCGATGGCGTCGTGGCTGACCATAGGCTCCGACATGGAGGCGATGCAGTCGGGCAGGCTGGGGAGCAGCCGCTCGCGGCTGTCGACGAAGATCTTGTGGTGGTCGGTTTCGTAGCGCTCGGCGATGATGTCGGAGTAGATGAACTCGTCGCCGGCCTCTTTGCCGACGGTCTCGAAGCCGACGGAAAAGGTCTGCAGGCCGCTCTGGCCAGCCTCGGCCAGCAGGCCGACCACCAACGAGGAGTCCACACCGCCGGAGAGCAGCACGCCGACGGGTGTGTCGGCGACGAGGCGGCGTTTGACCGCCGCGCGCATCTTTTCCAGCACCAGATCCTGCCAGTCGCGATCGCTGAGGGACTCGTCGCCCGGCTGCGGGCCGAAGGAGAGCTCCCAGTAGCAGCGCTGGTCGCGTGTGCCGTCGGGCTCGATCTGCAGGGTGGTGGCCGGGGGCAACTTGCGCACGCCCTTGAGGATGGTCCAGGGCGCCGGCACCACGGCATGGAAACTCATGTAATAGTTCAGTGCTTCCGGGTCGACGCTGGTGTCGACGCCGCCGCTCTTGGCCAGGGCCGGCAGGTTGGAGGCGAAACGCAGGCCGCCCGGCACCTCCGAGAGGTAGAGCGGCTTGATGCCCAGGCGGTCGCGCGCCAGCAGCACGCGACCCGTGTCCCGCTCCCAGAGGCAGAAGGCGAACATGCCGGCAAAACGGGTGACGCAGTCGCGGCCCCAGGCGTGATAGGCCTTGAGGATGACCTCGGTGTCGCCGTTGGTGAAGAAGTGGTAGCCGATGTCTTCGAGCTCCCGTTTGAGCTCGGCGAAGTTGTAGATCGCGCCATTGTAGACGACGCCCAGCCCCAGTTGCGGGTCGAGCATCGGCTGCTGGGAGCGTTCCGCGTGGTCGATGATTTTCAGCCGCCGATGGGCGACCGCCAGCCCGCGCTGGGAATAGACGCCCAGGGCGTCGGGCCCGCGCCGGGCGATGTGTTCGGACATGGCATGGACGCGCGCGAGGTCGGCCTCGGCGCCGTCGAAACGAATCTCACCGACAATTCCGCACATGGGTTCGGCGGTCTGCTCCTTTCGTGCGGGGCGCCACCGAAATGAAGGCGGGCGCGCAAAAGTCTCCCTCTTGCCCGGCCGATGTTCCGCCGCGGCCCCGAGATTTTCTGTTTCTCAAGCAAGCGATGGGTGAAGAAGTAGGCAGCGGCAGAAATGTTTCAAGGGAAAAGCGCGCTTCAATGACTGCGGAGGTCCGCCCGAAGTCATTGTTATGACAGTAAAAGGTCGTTCAGTAGCACCGCGTATACCTCGATCGGCGCGAGCGCTCTCGGCCCCCTGGATCCGCCACCTCTTGCTTGCATTGACCCGCGCCTCGATTAGACTGCGGCCCGCTTGGTGTTCGGCCCCTGTGGCGGAACCGGTAGACGCGCGCGACTCAAAATCGCGTTCCG
Organism: Aquibaculum arenosum; assembly: GCF_029222965.1. Taxonomy (GTDB): domain Bacteria; phylum Pseudomonadota; class Alphaproteobacteria; order Kiloniellales; family DSM-21159; genus Aquibaculum; species Aquibaculum arenosum. The sequence continues at coordinate 36,950 of NZ_JARHUD010000004.1, forward strand.
AGAGGAGTGGGGGTTCGAGTCCCTCCAGGGGCACCAAGATCTGCTCGGCCGGCTTCAGCGCCGAGTGGAAGGCATCCCGAACTATAGCTATGTTAAGCGGGCCTGGCGCTGCTGCAGTCAGGCGCTAAACGCTATTGCCTTTACGGTAGGATAGGGTCGAGTAACTCGAATCCATCAAGGGCACAATTAGCCGAAGGTCTTCCGGAGAAGAGACTTGCACAAGCTGGCATGCCAATGAAGCCAGCGCATGACTTTCTCATAGGCAACGCGACGCGCAAGTTCGCCATGCGCATCATTGGGGCTAGGTGGTGCGCGCCCGGACTTTGCCTTTGGTTTGATGCTCGCTGCCGATTGTATTGCGGAACAATTGAGTTAGATGCAAGCGCCGCATAAACGACCGTTGAGTTACGAAGATATTGTCCACTTCCCATGGTGTGTAGCTCTTGGTTCTGAAGCAGGCGTCGCAGCCCGATGACAGCGAAGGCGTTTAATCTTCTCTAGCTTCAATCGCTGTTTCTTAGTTGCTGCGGATCTGACCAGAAGGTTCATCCTCATCGCTCAGTAATTCCGCGATTTTCAGGGCAGTGCGCATCGACATAATGCGTTCGAGTCTTACCTGGGCCTTGTCAGGAGCGTGGGCTTGCACCGTAAGTTCAAAGGTGGGCGCACCTCGGCTTATGGCAACGTTGGCGGTATTGGGCCGCAGTTCGTCGGGTGCAACGCCTAGTGCTGTCGCCAGCTTCTTGAGACGCTCCGGCGACGGCATCGACTTGCCATTGATGTAGGTGCTGACGTTATCGCGGTTCAGACCAGCTTGGCGAGCCAGTTCACTCTGGTTCCATCCCTTCTCCAACATTAGATTGCGTAACTGGATGCTGAAGGCTTCCTTGCCCGAATCGTGTGAGTGGCGAGGCATTGGGTTTGTCCATCCATTTCGTGCGGAACTAGAATCTCAACCTAACGTCTTGTCTGGCGTGTGTCAAATAATATAGCCCAACGTAGGCCGACAATAAGCGACACGCTTAAATCAGATGGCTGTTGTCGCCATTCAGCGTTGGGGCATCAAGACGCCTGTAGTGATTCAATCAGTGCTGGAGCCGTGTTTGAGCGAGAATAGACCCCGATTCTACCACCGTTCACAGTGACGTTGGACATTGATCTGAGTGGTCGGTCTTGCGCTAGCATGCTCCGCTGAACCGAAGCGCATTGATCCGCCAACTGGCCGGGGTTGGCTTGTTGCGAATCTGCTCCGCGCGGATGGTAGCCCGGCATACCAATGTTTGTGAGCGTGATCGGCCGCCCCCGGCTATGCTTGCGGCGAGATTGGCGGCAGCTCGTCCCATCCCGGGGTCGTTGTAGTGCATTCCGCCAGGCTGGTAGGTCGGTGCGTGATCAGTTACGACCCACGTGCTTTCATAGACAAATTCCCTTTCTCCACCAACGTCGTAACCGCCCACCGCCCGGAAGCCCGGGTTCTCGTTCAGGAAGGCATAGAGCGTCTGGCCCTGGTAAGACCGGGCCAACTCTTGCAGATATACTTGGTGCTCGGCGTCACTCCTTGCGCTGGTCTCGCAACCGGAGAGTGCGAAAGCTACCGTCGCGGCGGTCAGAAATACACGCATGGCAAACGCCCCCTTTGCTACGCGCAAGAGTAGCACATCCCGCAACACACGCAATGACGCCCAACTCGGTGTTTGTCGGGGTGTCGGATTGATTTTGTCGGGATGTCGGGTTTTCAAGGTATTTCACGAAGTTAGATGGTGGGCGCGGCTGGGATTGAACGGGCCGTGTTCCTGTCCGGTTCTTACTGCGAGCCAATTCACCTCTTTTGCAAAATCTTCCCGCCGGATCTGTCTGGCATGTCTACGAACCCTTCCCTTGGCGGCGATACGGTTCGAGGGCGCTATTCAAAAACCGCAAGGCACGTCCCGTGTGACGCCGCTATTCGTCGCGCGGAATGTAGTGACCACTCGGGTGAATGTCGTGGGCCTTGCGCTCATCCGTCTTCAGGCCGACTCCAAGTGATAGGGTCGAACGAGACAATCTGCTGGCAGACCCCACTCTGCGTGCAGCCGGTAGATCATATCGACTGTAAGCGCCCGGCGGCGGTTCAGAATTTCGGATGCGCGTGAGGTCGAGCCAAACAATAGGGCCAGGTCAGCTTGAGTGCGGCCTGTTGCTTCCATGTGCGAGCGCAATAGCTCAATAGGCTCCAATTCAGGAAATGGGAAGTTGCGCTCCTCATAGTGCTCAACAAGGTCAACAAGGAGGTCGAGCTCATCACCGGCATCCGTGCCAGGTTCCGCGCGCCATAGCTCTTCGATGCGAGCGAGGGCTGCGCGGTGATCTTCCGCAGTGCGGATCGGATGAACGTTCATGGTCCTGTCCTTAGTACATAGATACTGTCAGAGCATCGATGCGATCATACTCGGCATGGGTGCCGATGAACTCGATGAAGGCAATACCACGAAGGAAGTCGAACGCTGCTACCAGGCGATAGTTTCCGCCTTGGATCTCAAATCGTACGCGTTCGGCGTTCAATACCTTCGCCTTCGAAAAGGCCGTCTGAACATCTTGCGTTGTCTGCCACGATGCAGCCCTCGTTACCCGGAACCAATGTTCCAAAGGCGCGCGAGTCTCAGGGTGCTGGGCGATGAATTCGGTGATCGTGTTTCTTGCGATAACCCGCATTCAGCGCCTCCCATTCCCAATTTGGGAATATGAAACGTAGGGGTGCTCTGGGTCAAGAAGGGACCTCTTGGGACCCCCATTGTTGCCTGTGCGGTGGATCGGCGGTGTCGCCGTGGCGGCAGGCCTTGCGTGGCAGCCATCGGCTCTGCCATCACGGCACCCACGATAATGGGGAAGAGCTGGAAGTTGGATGGTGGGCGCGGCTGGGATTGAACCAGCGACCCCTACGATGTCAACGTAGTGCTCTCCCGCTGAGCTACGCGCCCTTACCTGCGCCGAATTTCGGGACTGCGGGCTTCCCGGCGGCGCGGCAGGTGAGTAGCATCGGGTTTGGCCTTTGGCAAGACCCGCGTCGCGCCCGGTTCGGCGGCATCCGCCGGTCGCGGGAAACGATCGGCGGCGGCGCGAGAAAAGCATGGATTGAGGAAGGATTGCATGAAGCTCGGTTTCACGATTCTCGCCCTTGGCGCGGCGCTGCTGCTGGGGGCTTGCGAGACCACAGGGGAGGGGAGTTCTGCCTCTACCGAACCCTCGCCCCAGGGCGCCGGCACCATGACCAAAGAGGAGCTGCTGGCGACCGAAGGTATGGAAGCGGTGAGCAGCGAAGAGGTGCGCAGCCACTTTGCCGGCAACACCGCATTCTGGGAGCCGGTGGGGGGCACGCCGCAGCTTTTTGCCTCCTACTACGATCCCTCGGGCAGCCAGCGACAGCGTGAACGCCGCGCCACGGAGGTGATGGCCGGCTCCTGGCATATCGAGGAGGAGCGTTTCTGCCACCAGTTGGGCGACAACAATGACGAACGCTGCGGCTCCTTCGTGGCCACGCCCGAGGGTATCCTGGCCTTTTGTGCCGAGGGCGGGCGCTGCGACTGGCTGGTCGTGGGGCTGAACGAGGGCAACAGCCTCGAACTCTGACCTGGCGCGCGGCCGTCGGGGTCTGGCTTGCCGTGGCCGGGCGGACATGCATTGAATGTCCGCACGCAAAGGGTGAGAGACAGTTCGAGGACCAGCCCCCATGACCTATCACAGCGGTCGCCATTTCCTGCAGATTCCCGGTCCCACCAACGTGCCGGACCGGGTGCTGCGCGCCATCGACGCGCCCACCATCGATCACCGCGGGCCGGACTTCGCCCGCCTGGGCGCCGAGGTGCTGGAGGGGCTGAAGCCGGTGTTCGGCACGCGAGGCCCCGTCGTCATCTATCCTGCGTCCGGCACTGGGGCCTGGGAGGCGGCGCTGGTCAACACACTGTCGGCCGGCGACCGGGTGCTGATGTTCGAAACCGGACAGTTCGCAACGCTCTGGAAGCAACTGGCCGAGCGCCTGGGGCTGGAGGTGGAACTGCTGCCCGGCGACTGGCGCAGTGGCGTCGACGTGGCACAGGTGGAAGCGCGCCTGGCGGAAGACCGAGAGGGCGCGATCAAGGCGGTCTGCGCCGTGCACAACGAGACCTCCACCGGCGTCACCAGCGACATTCCCGGCCTGCGCCGGGCCATGGACCGTGCCGACCATGGAGCATTGCTGCTGGTGGACACCATCTCCTCGCTGGGCTCGATCGAGTATCGCCATGACGACTGGGGCGTGGACGTCACCGTGGCCGGCTCTCAGAAGGGGCTGATGCTGCCGCCGGGCCTCTCCTTCAATGCCGTGAGCGAAAAGGCGCTGGCCGCCTCCAAGCAGGCCGGGCTGCCCCGGTCCTACTGGCGCTGGGATGAGATGCTGGGGCCGAACGCGCGCGGCTTCTTCCCCTACACCCCGGCCACCAACCTGCTCTACGGCCTGCGCGAGGCGCTTGCCATGCTGCAGGAGGAGGGGCTGGAGCAAGTCTTCGCCCGCCACGCCCGCCACGGCGAAGCGACCCGCCGCGCGGTGCAGGCCTGGGGCTTGGAAGTGCTCTGCCGCAACCCGGCGGAGCATTCGAACAGCCTGACCGCCGTGCTCATGCCCGAGGGGCAGTCCGCGGATGCCCTGCGGCAGACGATCCTGGAGCGCTTCGACATGTCGCTAGGCGCCGGCCTGGGACGTCTGGCCGACAAGGTTTTCCGCATCGGTCATCTTGGCGACTTCAACGATCTGACCCTTGCCGGCACCCTGTCGGGGGTGGAGATGGGCCTGGGCCTAGCCGGCGTGCCGCATCAGCGCGGCGGCGTTCAAGCCGCCCTGGGGCATCTGGCGGAAACGAGCGGTACCTGAATGACCGCTGTCTGCTGCTCTGCCTCGCTGTGGAAGGACTGATGTGGTCCGGATCCTGCTCTTCCTGCTGAAATCCCTGGTGGCGCTGCTGGCAGCGCTGGGACTGCTGCTGGTCGTGGTCGCCATCGGTCTCTGGTTCTTCTGGCAGGAGGTGCGCGATTGGCGCCTGGCCGATGACAATGGCCTGCCCGAGCGCATGGTGCTCACCCTCGACACCGCCGAGGGCCTGCGCGAAGGGCCGAGCCAGGGTCCCTTTGGACTGCCCGGGCTCGACGGCACCCCCAGCCTGAACCAGGTCCTGGAGGCGCTGGAGCGCGGCGCCGAGGATCCGCGGGTCGAGGGGGTGGCTTTGCGACTGGGCTATGGTGCGCTGTCGCCGGCACAGGCGCAGGAGCTGCGCGTCGCGCTCCTTCGCTTCCGGGAATCAGGGCGCTTTGCCATGGGCTTTGCCGAGAGTTTCGGTGAGGCCGGCGACGGCAATGAGCACTATCACCTCGCCACGGGCCTGGAAGAGATCTGGCTGCAGCCTTCCGGTGATCTCGATCTGCTGGGCTATCACCTGGAACAGCCCTTCCTGCGCGATCTGCTCGACGACTGGGACCTGCGGGTGCAGGCCGACCAGCGCGAGGACTGGAAGGGGCTGGTCGATCTGGCGAATCGGCGCGAGCTCGCTGAGCCGGTGCGCGAAAATCTGCAGGCGGTGGTCGACTCGCACTACGCGCAGCTTGCCGCCGCTGTGGCTGAGGCGCGCGGCCTGAGCCCCGCCGAAGCCGCGGACCGAATCGACGAGGGACCCTATACCGCCGAAGCGGCGCTGCAGGCTGGCCTGGTGGATCGTCTCGACTATCGCGACCGCTTCGAGGCGGCGGCCCTGGATGCAGTCGGGGAGGCGGCAGGCCTGGTCGGGGTGCAGGACTACCTGGACGGCGCACCGGAACCGGCCGCCGATGCCGCGACCATTGCGCTGCTCTATCTAGAGGGACCGCTGCGCCTGGGTGGCGAAACCGAAGGGCTGGCGCCGGGGGTGACTGGCGCCGAAGCGCTCGTCGGTCAGCTGCGGGCAGTTGCCGCGGATGAAGAGATCGCTGCCGTGGTGCTGCGCATCGACAGTCCTGGGGGCTCGCCGGTGGCTTCAGACATGCTCTGGCGCGCGGTGCAGCAGGTGCGCGAGGCCGGCAAGCCCGTTGCGGTCTCCCTGGGCAGCGTCGCGGCCAGTGGCGGCTACTACGTCGCCGTGGCAGGCCAGCCGCTCTTGGCCCAGGGCGGAAGTCTCACCGGCTCCATCGGAGTCGCCGGCGGCAAACCGGTGCTGGCCGACTTCTGGCCGCACCTGGGCCTGAGCTGGGACGGTGTGCAGGCGGGTCGCAACGCCGGCATCTGGTCCACCAATCGCGACTTCACGCCAGAACAGTGGGAGCACTTCCAAGCCAGTCTCGACCGCACCTACGCCGATTTCATCGCCAAGGTGGCCGAGGGCCGCGGTCTGGAGGGCGCGGCGCTCGAGGCAGTCGTGGGCGGCCGGGTCTTCACCGGGCAGCAGGCTTTGGCGCTTGGCCTTGTGGACGAACTGGGCGGCCTGCGCGAAGCTGCCGCCGCGGCCGCGCGCGAGGCCGGGCTGGAGCCGGACAGGCCGCTGGTGTTGCTGGACTACGCCGAGCGGGGGCGCGGTTTTGAGGCTCTGCTCACCGACCTGCTGCGCGGTGAACTTTCGGGAAGTGCGGCAGGTGACCTCGAGGCATTGCGCCTGTTGAGCGAGGTGCAGGCGCTGCTGCGTCCGCTGCGCCAAGCCCTGGCCCCCTTCTCCGCCAACCCGCGCGAGACCCTGCTGCAGGCCCCGGCGCTCGGCTCAGGCGAGTGATCGGGTCCCACTCTCGCTCCAATGGGTCGCCGGCAAAGCCCAAAGCGCCGTCACTGCGAACCCCTAACTCCGCTGGACGGTGGTTGGTCTGGGAGGGGCCCTTTATCACAACTGTCATTGCGAGGAGGCGAAGCCGACGCGGCAATCTAGGGCGGCTGCCTGTGGCCCTGGACTGCCGCGCTCCCTGCGGTCGCTCGCAGTGACGGCGGGGTGTGCCCTGTCGGCGTCGCACTGCCTGCTCGTTCTCCTCACGGCCCGAGCTTCCGTGCGGCCAGCAGGAACTCGCGGTTGCCATTGGGGCCGGTGATCGGGCTGTCGGTCAGTCCCAGGATCTCCCAGCCCGGGCGCCCCGACAGCCAGTCGCGCACCCGGGCGCAGGCACGCTGGTGCAGTGCCGGGTCACGCACCACCCCGCCCTTGCCCAGTGCCTCGCGCTCCAGCTCGAACTGCGGCTTCACCAGCACCAGGAGCTGGCCGCCGTGTGCGACCAGCTCCAAGCCGGCGGGCAGCAGCAGGGTAAGCGAGATGAAGCTGGCGTCGCAGACCAGCAGGTCCACCGCTTCGCCGATCTGACCTGCATTCAGATAGCGCGCATTGACGCCCTCCAGTGAGATCACCCGCGGGTCGGAGCGCAGTTTCGCCGCCAGTTGATCACGACCCACGTCAACGGCATAGACCCGCCGCGCACCCTGGTGCAGCAGCACATCGGTGAAGCCGCCGGTGGAGGCACCGATGTCGAGGCAGACCGCCTCGCGCGGATCGATGCCGAAGTGTTCCAGACCATGGGCCAGCTTGAGCCCGCCGCGCGACACCCAGGGGTGGTCGCGCCCGGTGATGACGAGCGGTGCGTCGACCGGCAACTGCTCGCCCGCCTTGGCGATGACGCGGCCGGCGCTTTCCACCTTCCCGGCGGCGACCAGCGCCTGGGCCCGGCTGCGGCTTTCCGCCAGCCCGCGGTCCAGCAGCAGGCGGTCGACGCGAATGTGGGCGCTCACGCCGACTACACCCGGTCCAGCAGAGCCAGGCGCTCACGCCGGGCGAAGCGGTGCACCAGCAGAATGGCGGTGGCGGACAGGCCCAGCGCCCAGCCGATCCAGATGCCGACACCGCCCACGCCGAGTGGAAAGGTCAGCAGCCAGGCCGAGGTGAAGCCGATCACCCAATAGCCAACAGCGCTGTAGACCATGGGCACGCGCGTATCGGAGAGGCCCCGCAGCACCGACGTGCCGATCACCTGGGCGCCATCGGCCACCTGGAAGAGCGCTGCCACGGCCAGGAAGCGGATGCCCAGCGCGATCACGGCGGCGTTCTCGCTGTCGGAGAGGTCGAGGAAGAGGCCGATCAGGGTTTCGGGCAGCAGCCAGAAGGCAAGCGCTGCCAGACACATGAAGGCCGTCCCCAGGGCAAGCGCGCTCCAGCCGGCTCGGCGTACGCCCTCGGGGTCGCGCCCGCCGGCCGCCAGGCCCACGCGCACCGACGCCGCCTGGCCCACGCCCAGCGGCACCATGAAGGTGACGTGGGTGCACTGGGCCGCCACGGCGCTGGCGGCCAATGCGGCAGTGCCGACCCAGCCCATCATGAAGGTGCCGGAGGTAAACAGGCCCACCTCGAACAGCAGGATGAAGCCCACCGGCCAGCCCACCCGCAGCAGTGCGCGCATGCGCGGCCAGTCACTGCGCCCGAAGCGGGCCAGCAGGTAGTAGCGTCGCAGGCGCCGCTCGCGCTGCACATAGGCCAGCATGCCAAGGAACATGGCGGTCTGCACGATGGCCGAACCCAGGCCGGCGCCGGCCACCTCCATCCGGGGCAGGCCGAAATTGCCGAAGATCAGGCCGTAGTTCACCAGGGCGTTGAGCAGCACGGCGCCCAGCATGGCCACCATGGCCGAAACCGGCCGCGAGAGGGCGGAGACGAAGCCGCGCAGCACGACGAAGCCCATGGAGGGCAAGAAGCCCCAGAGCGCCATACGGGCGTAGTCGCCGGCCGTGTCCGCCAGGCCCGGGTCCTGTCCCACCAGGCGCAGCAGCGCCGGTGTTTGCCAGAGCAGCAGCATGGCCGGCAGCGAGAGGCCGATGGCAAGCCACAGTCCCTGGCGCACGGTGCGCCGGACGCCGCGGCTGTCGCGCGCGCCCAGCGCCTGTGCGGCCAGGGCCGGAACGCCGCTGAGCACGCCAAGGCAGAAGAGCCAGGGCAGGATGAACCAGTGCATCGCCAAGCTGCCGGCTGCCAGCGCTTCCGGGCCCAGCCGCCCCATCATCACGACGTCGGTGGTGTGGATGCCGACCTGGCCCAGCTGCATCAACACCAGCGGCCCGGCGAGCCGCAGTGTGGCGCGCAGTTCAACGAGCCAAGCCTCCGCCGCCGCGGAGCGGGCAACAGGCAGCGAAGCGCGCTGTGACGGCGGGCGAAGGCGGCGTAGGAGGCTCATGCCATCACTCTATCCTTGGACCTGCCGGCCGCCCAGCGCCCGCAGTGCAAACCAGCAGTGCAATCCAGATGACGAAAAGTATCTGCTCTAAAACAAGGGCCCGCACCGATGTTCGGTACGGGCCCTGTCGGAGGCCGCAACTCTTGTCGCCGCCTCCGGCTTGGGTTCCTCGTCAGACCGCAGGCTGTGCGGCCGACCTTACTCGGCGCTGGGGTCGAAGACCCGCACCGTGGCGATCTCGCCGTCCTGGATCGCCCAGTGCTCGAAGGTGCCGGAGACGTCACCGTTCTCGTCGAACTCCTGGTCGCCGGCGGCGCCGAGGTAGTCGATGTCGGTTCCGGCGGCGATCAGCTCGCGTGCCTTTTCCATTTCGCCCGGAAGGATGACTTCGCCCGGAGCGTTGGAGACCTCGCGGATGGCGTCGCGAATGGCGGTGCCATCAGTGCTGCCGGCTTTCTCGATGGCCAGGAGCAGGATCATGGCGGCGTCATAGGCGGAGTCGATGTAGGGCAGCGGTGGCAGTTCGCCATACTCCGCCTCGTAGGCCGCGCGCCAGAGTTCGCCGGCCTCGCTCTCCATGGCCTGGGCGGCGGTGCCGTAGGCCCCTTCCAGATACTCGGCGCCGATCTCGGTCAGCAGGCCCTCGGCCTTCATCCCGTCGGTCAGGATGAAGCGGTCGAAGAGACCCTCCTCGAGCGACTGGCGCACGATGGTCAAGCCGCCGTCATCCGGATAGGCAATCAGCACCAGGGCCTCGGCTCCGGTGCCGGCCAGGCCGGACAGCTCGCTGCGATAGGAGGCCTGGTTCGGTTCGAAAGCCTCGGAACGGGTGACGGTGCCGCCGGCCTCAGTCAGTGACTCTTCGAAAGCCTCGGCCAGGCCTTCGCCATAGTCGTTGTTGACGTAGAGCACGGCGACGTTGGTGTCGCCGGCATCGGCCGCGATCTGTGCCAGGGCCACGCCCTGATAGGCATCTGAGGGCACGGTGCGGAACAGGAAGTCGTCGTCGTCCAGCGTGGTGAGCGCCGGCGCCGTCGAGGCGTTGGAGATCTGCGGGATGCTGTTGGTCGAGGAAACGGTCTGGGCCACCGGAATGGTGTTGCCGGAGCCGAGTGCGCCAACGATGCCCGCCACGCCTTCGACCGAGACCAGACGCTGCGCCGCGTCCACGGCCGGCTGCGGGCTGGTCTGGGTGTCGCCGACCACCAGCTCCACCTCACGGCCGTCGAGCAGACCACCAGCGGCATTCACCTGCTGCACCGCCATGCGCACGCCGCGCATGGAGCCCTCACCGTAGGACTGCAGGCCACCGGTGAGGGGGATCAACGCCCCCAGCTTGACCGTCTCCTGCGCCGAGGAGGTGCCGGGCTGCATGACCGCGACTGCAGCGGCCATGGCAACGCCGAATCCAAGCGCTGCGCGTCGCGAAAAACGGGAACCAACCATCCAGGACATGCTCTCCTCCGAGTGTAAGTTTATCGATCTTGTGCTGACTGCAGCCCCTGCGCGGCAGCAAACCTCTTTGAAAGTAGACCCGATCCACGCGATTGAGCGGGGGGTGTTTGTTCCCGCTCAACTGCGATCGGGTCTAACCTATCCAGCAGTCTGAAACCGCGCAACCAGTGCTTCACAGTCGCGCGCAGCATTCCCCGCGGTGGCGCCCGGCGTGTCAGGAAACCTGCCTGCTGTCATCTTCGGAGGCTTGGTTCATGCTCGCGGTGCTGCCCAGCCGCTCCGGCGGGTGCAGATGGAAGCCCTGGCCGAAGTCGACGCCCAGGGCGCGCAGATGGTTGAGCGCTTCCGTAGAGGCGACGGACTCGGCCACCACACTGATCCCCATGTTGTGGGCGATGCGGGTGATGGATTCGACGATCAGCGCATCGGTGGAGCTCGTCAGGCTGCGTTCGATCAAGGCGCCGTCCATCTTCACCGCATGCACCGGCAGCTGCTTCAGGTAGGAGAAGGAAGCCATGCCGCTGCCGAAATCGTCCAGCGCGAAGCGGAAGCCCCGGTCCACCAGGCTCTGCATGACAGTGGCGGTCTGCTGCAGGTTGTAGATCGCAGCCGTTTCCGTCACCTCGAAGCAGATTTGTTCCGGCTGGACCTGAGGGAAAGCCGCAAGCAAATCGTCGATCAGGGTGAGAAAGTCGGCGGAGCCCAGCGTAAGGCCGGAAAGGTTGACCGAATAGCGCACCCGGCTGCGGGCTTGCGGCTGCATCTGCGCGATCAGCGCGAAGATCCGGCGCAGAACATAGGCGTCGAGCTGCGTGATCAGGCCAAAGCGCTCGGCGGCGGGGACGAAGCTGCCCGGCGGTACCAAGTGTCCCTCGGCGTCCAGGAGGCGGACGAGTACTTCCCAGCGCCTGATGCCATCGGTCTGATCCGTCTGCAACTGCACGATCGACTGGGCAAAGAGAACAATTCTGTCCTCGCGCAGCGCGTCCTGCAGCCTCTTGTTCCAGTCCATGTCCCGCTGCTGCCTGCTGATGTCGATGTCGCTGGGCTTGCTGAATTGGATTCTGTTGCGCCCCTTCTCCTTCGCAAGGAAGCAGGCGGCGTCGGCAAGACTGAGCGCTTCGGCGTAGGTCAGCCCATGGTCCCGGCCGAAGAGAACCAGGCCGATGCTGATGGTCACCCCGTAGCGCTGGCCCTCCCAGAAGAAGTCGAGTTCCCTGACCTCGCGACAGAGACGCTGGGCGAGGTTGAGCGCACCAGCCTCGTCGCTCAGCCGCAGGACCAGGGCGAACTCGTCTCCGCCCAGGCGGGCGAGCAGGACTTTCTCGCCAACGGACCGGCGCAGCAGGGTGGCCACCTGCTGCAGGAGCGCGTCGCCGGCGGCGTGGCCGCAGCGGTCGTTGACGATCTTGAAGTGATCCAGATCCATGTAGAGCAGCGCGTGCGGGCCCGGATGCTGCTCGATGTTGATGATGGCCTGCGCCAGGCCGCGCCGGTTGCTGAGGCCGGTCAGGGAGTCGTGGGCGGCCTGATAGGATACCTCCTGCGCCAGTTCGTGGGCTTCGGTGACGTCGTGTCCCTGCACGAAGATGCCGCTGATCGCGCCCTCGAGCTCGCGGATCGGCTGGTAGATCAGATCGGTGTAGCGCTGTTCCAGGCCGCCGCCGGCCACCCGCTGCAGCTTGATCGGGACGGCGCGGCCGATGAAGGGCTCGCCGGTTGTGAAGACGCGGTCGAGCTTGGCCAGGAAGCCCTGGCCGACCACTTCGGGCAGCACCTGCGCCAGAGGATGGCCGATGATCCGGCGGTGGCCGATCAGCTGGTAGTAGGCGTCATTGGCCAGTTCGTAGATGTGCTCCGGGCCGCGCAGCACGCAGACGAAGCCCGGCGCCTGCTGGAAGAGCTGTTGCAGGCGTTGTCGCTCCGCCGACAGAATTCGCTGCACATTGCGGGCCCAATGCTCCAAGGAGGTTCCCGCCGCGCTCGATGACTCCATCTGCTCGATTTCGTCCCCGCCCACACCCGAGGTCTGTTCTTTGGCTTCAATCGGCGGCTGGATTTCCTGCTGCTGGGCGAGTTCGGTTATGTCGGTCGGTTGATGCAGGATGGCCCAAAGTTCGCCCTCGTCGTTCAGCAGCGGCAGGTTGGAAATCATCCAGTAACGATCCTGGATGTGAGCCTGGTCCGGCGGGTTTGCCATCATCACCGGATAGTGCAGCAGCGGTATGTGGTGCGGCCGGCGCTGGGCGATGACGTAGGCGAAGGAGTCGCGCAGGATCTTCTCGTCCGGCGATCCGTGGCCGGGGAAAGTGGAGAAGAGGGGTCGGGAAATCAGTTGGTCACGCGTGATGCCGCCGGCGGCCTCGTAGGCCTGATTGCAGTCGAGAATGGTCAGATCAGGACTGAGGATGACCGCGGCATTGGGCGCACGGTCGAAGACCTGTTGATAGCTGTCCGGGTCGAGCGGAGCGCGCGGGCGCATGGTTGGGTTTCCTGACGGCGAAGCGGCTGGGGTGTCGAAAGTCTGCGGCTGATCGTGCTCGGTCTCTCCAATGCTTCTGCGGCGCTGGAGAACGCTGTCGTACGGTTTCCTGGGAAGGTCCGGCATGCCGCTATGACCCGAGGTAGATTGCGCCAAAATTCTCTCTTGCCTAGATGGCGTCACTCCTGCTTTTGGGGTCAAGTGGATTCGGCGCTACTTGGTATCATTTTATGGTGTTCTGTGGCCGCTTTGCTTGCGTCATGCGCCAAGAGTTCGCGGTTCTATTCGCACTTCGGTTTAGCGCTTGGCCTGCGCAGAGCTGCCAGCTGCTCGGCAAAGGCCTCCTCGCTCAGTTCCACGGGAAAGACCGCCGTCTCGCGCAGGGCACGGCCGAGCAGCGCCTTGTAGTGGGCGCGGGGTAGGTCGATCGCGCCGAACTGGCGCAGGTGCGGCGTGGTGAACTGCGTGTCGAGAAGCTGAAATCCCCCTTGGCGCAGCCGCATGATCAGGTGCATCAGCGCCACCTTGCTGGCGTCGGTGACGCGGGTGAACATCGATTCCCCGAAAAAGGCCGCGCCCAGCCCGACACCGTAGAGGCCGCCGACCAGCCGCCGGCCGTGTGCTGCTGGAGCGTCGTTGCTCTCCTTCGTGAGGGCGGCGTCTGACGGATCTGTCGGTGTTTCAGGCAGCCAGACCTCGATGGAATGGGCAAAGCCCATGCGATGCAGTTCGCTGTAGAGCTGCTCGATGGTGCTGTTGATCCAGGTCTCCGGCCGGTTCTCCATGGGTGCGGCACAGGCCTGGATGACAGCGGGAAAGTCCTGGTTGCAGGTGACCAGGAAGCCATTGCCTCGCAGCCGGCGATGGAGGCGGCGCGGCAGGTGCACACTTTCGAGCGGCAGCACGCCGCGCAGGTCGGGGTCGACCCAGTGCAGCTCTTCCGCTTGGCGATTTTCCGCCATGGGGAAGACGCCAAGCGCATAGGCGCGCAAAAGCAGGTCGGGGGTAAGCCGCATGTTCCCAGTTTAACCGCGGACAAGCGCGACGGGAACGACGAAGACGCAAGGCCTGGGGCTTGATCGCTGGAAAAAACGGGATTAGAACATAACAAGAACATGAATGGCGCAGACTCTATAATGACAGGAAGCGAGCCGGAGAACCTCGAGGTCTTGCGCGCGCATATCCGCCGGCTTGAGCAGAGCGGCGGGGCAAGAAGGGATGGAGCAACCCTGTCCCTGGGGGCAGCGGCGCTGGACCGGCGGTTGCCCGGCGGTGGCCTGCCTCTGGCCGGTTTGCATGAGGTGCGCCCGGCACATCCGGAATTGGATGATGGCCCGGCAACGGGCTTTCTCCTGCTGCTCGCCGCTCGCCTGCTCGCGGCGCGCGCCGGCCGGCTGCTCTGGGTCAGCCGCGCCGACGACCTCCATGCACCGGCTGCGGCGGTGGTTGGCCTGTCTACTGCGCGCCTGCTGCGCGCCTGTGCCGCTCGGCGGGAGGATCTGCTCTGGGCACTGGAGCAGGGGTTGGATTGCCCGGCTCTTGCCGGCGTGGTGGGCGAGGTCGATGCCGTGGATGCGGTGGCGGCCCGTCGGCTGCAGCTCGCGGCCGAGAAGGCGGGGCGCCCCTGCTTCCTGCTGCAGCGCTCCGCTGCAGGCACGCAAGGCCGGCTTGCCGGCAGCCCGGCTCTGACCCGCTGGCAGGTGGCTGCCCTGCCGAGCGATCCCGGCCTGCCTGATCTGGTGGGACGGGCTTGCTGGCAGCTTGACCTGCTGCGCTGTCGCGGCGGCCGGCCGGCCAGTTTCGAGGTGGAATGGGACGATGCGACGGGTGATCTCGCTCTGGCTGCCCCGCTTCGCGATCGAGCGGCGGCGGGCGTCGCCTGAAAGCGCCCCCTTTGCGCTGTTCCAGCGTGAGGGCGGGCGCGAACTGCTCTTTGCCGTCAATGCGGCGGCCGAAGCGGGTGGCCTTCTGCCGGGGATGACCCTGTCACAGGCGCGGGCGCTCTGCCCCACTTTGGGCAGCGAGGAAGCGGCGCCACAGCAGGACAAGGCCGCCCTGGCCCGCCTGGCAGATTGGGCGGAGCGCTTTACCCCCTGGGTCGCTCTGGACGGCCTGCCAGAGCCTGGCGGAGGGGCCGGGCTCTGGCTCGACATCACCGGCTGTGCCCATCTCTTCGGCGGTGAGGAGGCGCTTCTGCGCGCGCTGCTGGCCGGCTGCCGGCAGCAGGGCTACGCCGGGCGGGCCGGGCTGGCCGATACGCCGGGGGCCGCCTGGGCGCTGGCCCGACATGGCTGTGAGCCGGGAAGCAACCGGCGGCGGATCGAGGCCGGTGCGCAGCGAGAGGCTCTGGCTCCGCTGCCGCTGGCGGCTCTGCGCTTGCCGGCGGGCAAGGTGGAACTGCTGGCCCGCCTCGGGCTGCTGCGCATCGGAGATCTGCTGGCGCTGCCGCCGGCGAGCCTCACGACCCGGCTTGGTCCGGAGGTGGCGGCGCGACTGCGCCAGGCGTTGGGTGAAAAGGGCGAGCCGCTGTCTCCGCGCCGTCCCGCGCCGCCGCAGGAGGTGCGTCTGGCCTTCGGCGAGCCGCTGGCCGCGGCGGAGGATCTCGCCCGTGCGGTGGATTGCCTGATCGGGCGGCTGTGCTGCCGGCTGGAAACGGCCGGGCAGGGCGTGCGGCACCTGCGCCTTACGCTCTTCCGGGCCGAGGGCAGCCGCCAGGAACTTGAACTGGCCACCAGCCGCGCCACCCGCGAGCCGGCCCATCTCGCCCGTCTCTTCGCCCAGCAGCGCGAACGGCTGCAACCCGGCTTCGGCCTCGATGCTTTGGCGCTGGCGGCCTGCGTGGTCGAGTCGCTCAGCGCCTTGCAGATGAGCCTCGTTGCAGAGCCGTCCGGGCAAGCGGGACGTCCGGCCGACCCTGCCGCTGCTGCATCGGAGCCAGATGCAGCGGCGCTGGCATTGCTGATCGACCGCTTGACCTTGCGACTCGGGGCGGGGGCGGTGGGCTGTCAGGCGCCGCGACAAAGCCATTTGCCGGAGCGCGCAGTGACCCGCCTGCCGGCCCTGCCAACGCGGCGTGCAGGTCAGTGGTGCCCAGCGCCGCCGCGGCCTCTGCGCCTTTTGGCTCGGCCGGAGCCGGTGGAGGTGCTGGCGCCGATGGCAGAGGGTGCGCCGACCCGTTTCCGCTGGCGCCGGCGTTTGCATCGGGTGACCCACGCCGAAGGTCCTGAGCGGCTTTCTGCGGAGTGGTGGCGTGATGGCCCGATAGACTCGCGCGACTATTTCCGCATCGAGGATCAGGACGGGCGGCGCTTCTGGCTCTACTGCCAGGCCGAACGCTGGTTCCTGCATGGCCTCTTCGGGTAGCGGCGAAGAGACTCAGAGGCCGAAGAGAGCGACCCAGAGGCCCAGCAGCAGGAAGAGCAGGGCGGCGATCGCGCGGATCGTCTTCAGCGGCAGCCGGTCGGCGAGCAGATGCCCCATCATCACCACCGGCGCATTGGCCGCCAGCATGCCGAGGGTGGTGCCGAGGATGACCAGTTCCAGGGCTTCGAAGCGCGCGCCCAAGGCTACGGTGGCGATCTGCGTCTTGTCGCCCATCTCCACTAGAAAGAAGGTAAGCGTGGCGGCCAAAAAAGGGCCAGCTCGCGACTTCTTGACCTTCTCCCCGTCGTCGAGCCGGTCCGGCACCAGCACCCAGGCAGCCATCCCCAGGAAGGAAGCGACCAGCATCCAGCGCAGCATCTGCTCGGAAACCAGCTCCGCCGCCATCTGTCCCACCAGCGCGGCCAGGGCATGATTGGCCAGGGTGGCAAGCGTGATGCCGGCCAGGATCTGCCAGGGCGCACGAAAGCGCGTCGCCAGCACCAGGGCGAGCAACTGTGTCTTGTCACCGATCTCGGCGACCGCGACCAGCAGCGTGGAGATGAAAAGGGGTTCCAAAGGCGAAGGGGCGAGACGATGTGCGGGGAAAGGTGGGCTGGTGGCACCTCTTACCCGCGTGCCCCAGCGGGCACAAGGAAGAGCGCTTCCTCATGCATCATTGTGCTCGCGTGCATTCCGAACGGTCCGTGACACGCCCGCCTGGCGCAAAGCTCTTGCACTTTCGGGCCAGGCCCCTAAAGTCGTGGGCCATGGACAGAGCGATGACCCAGGCCCTTCGACTTCTCCGCCCGGCTTCCTGAGGGAGCCGGGACAGCCCGCGTCGAACCGCCACCTTTCCGCCGGTCCAAAAATGAACAGCTTTTTCAAAACCTTTTCTGCCACGTTTGCCTGCGCAATCCTCGGTGCCGCTCTGCGACTTATCGGCGGTCGCTGGGCCTGACGGCCGCCCGCGACCGCAGCGCTTGTGCGCCGTCCGCCTCTGAGCGCAGTCAGAACCGAGACAGACATCCAGTACCGAACGGAGCCCGCAGGCCATGTTGAGCCAACCCGAAAGTAAGTACCGCGCCTTCACGCCCATCGATTTGCCGAACCGACAGTGGCCCTCGCAGGTCATCACCCAGCCGCCACGCTGGCTGTCGACTGATCTGCGCGACGGCAACCAGGCGCTGATCGATCCCATGGACGGTACGAAGAAGCAGCGCTTCTTCGATCTGCTGATCAAGTCAGGCTTCAAGGAGATCGAGGTCGGTTTCCCCTCGGCCTCGGCCACCGACTTCAACTTCACCCGCAGCCTCGTGGAGAAGGAGCAGGTGCCGGAGGGTGTGCTGATCCAGGTGCTGACCCAGTCGCGCCGCGAACTGATTGAGCGCAGCTTCGAGTCCTTGCGTGGCAGCCGCGAGGCCATCGTGCACCTCTACAATGCCGTCTCTCCGGCCTTCCGGCGTGTGGTCTTCAAGATGAGCCGGGAAGAGGTGAAGGACATCGCGATCAAGGGCGCCGAGATGTTCCAGGCCGAGGCGGAGAAGCAGCCGAACACCGATTGGCACTTCCAGTATTCGCCCGAGACCTTCAGCACCGCCGAGTTGGACTTCAGCCTGGAGGTCTGCGAAGCGGTACTCGACGTCTGGCAGCCGACCCCGGACAAGCCGGTGATCTTGAACCTGCCGGCGACCGTGGAAGCCTCCACCCCCAACATCTACGCCGATCAGATCGAGTGGTTTTGCCGCAACATTTCCCGCCGGGACTCGGTGGTGATCAGCGTGCATCCGCATAACGATCGCGGCACCGGCGTCGCAGCGGCGGAACTGGCGGTGATGGCTGGCGCCGACCGCGTCGAGGGCTGCCTCTTCGGCAATGGCGAGCGCACCGGCAACGTCGATCTCGTGACCCTGGCGC
Organism: Aquibaculum arenosum; assembly: GCF_029222965.1. Taxonomy (GTDB): domain Bacteria; phylum Pseudomonadota; class Alphaproteobacteria; order Kiloniellales; family DSM-21159; genus Aquibaculum; species Aquibaculum arenosum. The sequence continues at coordinate 55,332 of NZ_JARHUD010000004.1, forward strand.
TGAACCTCTACACCCAGGGTGTGAACCCGGGACTGGATTTCTCGGATATCCAGTCCGTGGTCGAGGTAGTGGAGCACTGCAACCAACTGCCGGTACACCCGCGCCACCCCTACGCGGGTGAACTGGTCTTCACGGCCTTTTCCGGTTCGCACCAGGATGCCATCAAAAAGGGCTTCGCGGCGCGCGAGCAGCGCAACGACGATATCTGGGACGTGCCCTATCTGCCGATCGATCCGGCCGATTTGGGCTGCTCCTACGAGGCGGTGATCCGCGTCAACAGCCAGTCGGGCAAGGGCGGTGTGGCCTGGGTGCTGCAGCAGGAAAAGGGCTTGCAGTTGCCGCGGCGCCTGCAGATCGCCTTCAGTCATGTGGTGCAGGAGGTGGCCGACTCCACCAGCCGCGAACTGACCACCGCCGACATCTGGAAGACCTTCCAGGAGACCTTCCTGCAGGAGCAGGGTCGCTTCGTGCTGGAGGACTATGACAGCACGGCGCCGCGCCGCCCGGGACAGGAGCGCGCCTTCGTCGGCCGCATTCGCGTCGACGGGAAGGAACGCTCGATCAGCGGGCGCGGCAACGGCCTGATCTCCAGCCTGCTCGCCGCCCTGCGCGACGACTGCGGCCTCAGCCTGGAAGTGGTCGACTATCACGAGCACGCCTTGGGTCGCGGGTCCGGCGCCCAGGCGGCCTGCTACCTGGAATGCCAGACCGAGGACGGCCGGACCGTCTGGGGCGTGGGCATCGACGAGGATGTCTCGACCGCTTCGGTCAAGGCGGTCCTCTCCGCGGCCAATCTCGCGGACGCCTGAAGAGTTTCCTGCACCCCGCGCTAACGCCGTGACGGGGTAGTTACCGGCGCTTTCGAGAGGGGGCGGCTCTTCTTCTGCTGCGGCAGGGAGGGCCGCCCTTTTCTTTGCGATACATTCCCCCGGGAAGAGGGGTAGCCTGCAGCGATTCCGGCGGGCGGCTACCTCATACTCGAAGGCGGCTGACTCCACTGCCCCTCTCTGCAATTTTCGCGCCTGCGCCTAGGCTTGCTGCCATCGTCCAACTTCGGTGAGGCAGCGAACAATGCGGCACACAGTCAGCGCAAACAGACGGCGGCATTGCTTGGCACGGGGTCTGTCTCGGAGCCTGGCACGGGCTTTCTCTGTCCTCTTCGTGCTAGCCGTCCTCACGCTCTCCTCCGGGCCGGCCAAGGCCCAGGACGCGGAGGTCTATCGCCTGGGGCCGGGGGACAAGGTGCGCGTCAGCGTCTTCAACGAGCCCTCGCTTTCGGGCGTGTTCGAGGTGGATGGCTCGGGTCACGTGGCTCTGCCGCTGGTGGGCGAGATGCCGGCGCGCGGCATCACGGTGCGCGAACTGGAGGGGCAGCTGACCGAGGTGCTGGCCAGTGGCTATCTCGTTTCGCCGAAAGTCGCGATCGAGGTGATCAACTACCGACCCTTCTACATCATCGGCGAGGTGCGCGAGCCCGGCCGCTACCCCTATGTCGACGGCATGACGGTGATGAACGCCGTGGCCATGGCCGGCGGCTACACCTACCGGGCCCGCGAAAGCCGGGCGGAGATCAAGCGCCAGGGCAAGGACGAGGTGGATCGCGATGCGAGCCCCAACGCCACGGTCATGCCGGGGGATGTGATCACCATTCCCGAACGCTTCTTCTGAGTATCGAGGCCTACGGCTGCACGTTGGTGCAGCCGTAGCTCACCGTGGGGACTGACGCGCATCCGCCGCATCGGGTGTCGCCTGGAGGGTGCAGATGAGAACACCGAGTGACGGACACTATCGCGATGCCGTGGCCGAGGAGCCTCGGGGCGACGGCGCCCAGTTGGCCTCCACCCTGCAGTTCCTGCGCCGGCGCGTGGGGATCATTCTGGGTGGCTTTCTCCTGGTGACCGGGTTGAGCGCGCTGCTCGCCTACAGCTTCACCCCGCAGTATACGGCGCAGGCGCAGCTGATGATCGATGCGCGCCAGGTGCATGTGACCGACGTGCAGTCGGTGCTGTCGGGCCTTTCGGCCGAGAATGCGGTGCTCCGTTCGGAACTGGACGTGCTGAATTCCGTGCCCTTGATGCGGCGTGTGGCGGAGCGGCTCGACCTCTACAACGATCCCTACTTCAACCCGCCGGAAGAGCCCAGTCGTTGGGCCGAGTGGCGCGACGAGGGGCGCAAGTTCCTGGCGTCGGTCCTGCCAACCAACCTGGTGCCGGCCTGGGCACTGGAACTGGAAGGGCCGCCGGCAAGCAATCTCGATGAGGAAGCCGAGCAACGCTGGGTCATAGATCGTCTGCTTGCCAAGCTGAAGACCGATAACGACGGGCGATCCTACACCATCAAGCTCAGCTTCACCTCCCCGGACCCGGAGAAGTCGGCCGAGGTGGTGAACGCCATTGTCGAGCAGTACCTGGAGGATCAGCTCGAAGCCAAGTTGGATGCCACGCGCTCGGCCAATGAGTGGTTGGTGCAGCGGCTCAATGAGCTCGGCGCCGAGGTGCGCGAGGCCGAGCTGGCGGTGCGAGAGTATCGCGAGACGCACGGCCTTATCGAGAGCCGCGGCGAGACGGTCGGCGAGCAGCAACTGGCGGAGATCAACGCCCAACTCGTGATGGCTCAGGTGGAGCGCTCCCAGGCCGAGGCACGCCTGCGCGCGGCGCGTTCAGGCAACCCCGAAGGGCTGCGCGATGTCGAAGGGGCGACGATCCTCTGGCACCTGCGCTCCGAGGAAGCGGCCCTGCGCCGGCGCGAGGCGGAACAGGCCTCGCGCTATGGGCCGCTGCATCCCGAGATGCAGAAAATGCAGGCTGAGCGCGCCGACGTGCAGGCGAAGCTGCGCGAGGAAACCGGCCGAGTGGTGCAGTCGCTGGGCATCGCCGTGCAGGAGGCCATTGCCAAGGAGGAGGCGCTGGCCACCGCCCTGGCCGGCCTGCGCCAAGACAGCAGCGGGACCCAGCGGGCCGAGGTCGAGCTGAACGAACTGATACGCCAGGCGGAATCGATCAGCGCCATCTATGCCAACTTCCTGCGCCGCTATCGCGAGACCTCGGAACAGGAGGGGCTGCAGCGTCCCGACGCCCGGGTGGTGTCCAGCGCCGAAACCCCGTCGGTTCCCTCCTTCCCGCGTCCGGCCTTGATGATGGGCGCCGGCGGCATGCTGGGCTTGTTGCTGGGCCTGATGATCGCTGCGGTGCTGGAGCTGATCGATCGTGGCTATCGGCTTTCGAACCAGCTCGAGCGCGACACGGGCCTGCCGGTGCTGGGGGTCGAACCGCTCCTGCGCAGCCGCCTCGAGCCCTCCACCTACGCCCTGGCCAAGCCCTACTCCGCCTTCAGCGAGGGTGTGCAGGGTTTGCGTATGAGTCTGCAGTTGACGCCGGAGGAGGGGCCGCATCGGGTCATCATGGTCACCTCCTCCGTGCCCTCGGAGGGCAAGACCTCGCTTTGCCTGACGCTCGGGCGGATGGCGGCGCGTTCCGGCGCGCGCACCCTGCTGGTGGAGGCCGATCTGCGCCGCCCCCGCATGGCCTATCGTCTGAAGTTGCGGCCGCGGGCCTTCCTGGCCGACGTGCTGGACGGAACGCATCGCCTCGACGAGGCGGTGGTCGAGGACAAGTTCAGCGGCATGCACATCCTGGCTTCGCGCCATGGCGTTTCCAGTCCGCTGGAGCGGGTGGCATCGCGGCGCATGGCGGCCTTCATCGAGAGCGTGCGCCATCGCTACGACCTGGTGCTGTTGGATACCCCGCCGATCATGGCGGTGGCCGATGCCGGGCCCTTGGCGAAAATCTCGGACGCCGTGGTCTTCGTCGTGCGCTGGGGCCACACCCCGCGTGACACGGTCAAGGCGGCGCTGCGCAAGCTGGCGGTGGTCGATATTGCGGTCACCGGGATCGTGCTGTCGCAAGTGGATCTGCGCAAGCAGGCCACTTATGGCTACGGCGACTACGGCTACCACTACGACCGCTACAAGGGCTACTACGCCGAGTAATAAGAAGGCAGGGAACCGCCAGACAATAATATCCGTAATATCACCTGCGAAGAAACGACATACTCCTTAAAAACAAAAGAACAGAAAAAATTTAAGTAAACCGCACAGATTGTTGCGGAGGAGAAAACTTGCTAATACCGACGAACAGGAAATAGCTCTTTTGATTTTTGGCGAATAGCCCACAAGTTTGTTATTTGTAGTGAAGCGATTTTGTTTTTGTGTGAGTGGGTAAATCAGAGGGAGGGGCACCTTGGTGAAGCGGGAGCAGGTCGAGGGACGGGGCGGTTGGTACTGCGTTCACAGTCAGGTGGGAAAGGAAGCCCTCGCGCTGCGGCATCTGCAGCAACAGACTTTCGAAGCCTTCCTGCCGCTTCTGGCCCGCACGCGCCGCCATGCCCGTCGGACCGATACCGTCCTGGCGCCACTCTTTCCCTCCTACCTCTTTGTCCACCTCGATCCACAGCGCCAGGCTTGGCGCTCGGTCAATGGGACGATCGGTGTGGTGCGCCTGCTCAGCTCCGGCGAGCGGCCCCTGCGGGTGCCGCCGGGCGTGGTCGAGGCTTTGCTGGCCGCAAGCGACCGACGCGGGCTGCTGCAGGCCGAACGTCTGGAGCGTCTGCAGGTCGATGACGATGTTCGCATCCTGGTGGGGCCCTTCGCGGACCATCTGGCCCGGGTCGTCCGGCTTGAGCCGGCGGGACGGGTTAGGGTCCTTCTCGAGTTTCTGGGTGGCCGGGTGCCGGTCACTTTGCCGCTGAACGCGGTGCGCAAGAGCGCCTGACGGCGCTTCGGTCCTTTGTTGGTCCTTTAACCGGTCGCCCCTTTGCGGAGCGGCCGCGGTCCCCGGCTGAAAGCGCGAAGCTTTCACCCGGACTGCGGTAGCGTGGCCGCCCCTCGCGGGCAGCGCGCGTTCCACCCAGAAGCACACCTTCAACCGCGATGTGGAGACGAGGGAATGTCGATCCTGCTGCAGCCCCCTCCGGTTCAGGACTGGCTGTCCGACCTGCTCGGCGCCTTTCAGGCACGCACTGCGCGCATCGGCATCGTCGGGTTGGGTTATGTCGGGCTGCCTCTGGCGCTGCGCAGCGCGGCTGTCGGCTTTCCAGTGCTGGGCTTCGACATCGACGAAGAGAAGGTGGCGCGCCTCAACGACGGGCGCAGTGACATCGAGCACATTCCCTCCGAGCGCGTGGCGGCAATGCGTGCCGATGGCTTCGAGGCCACGGCAGATTTTGCCCGGGTCGGTGAGGCCGATGCGCTGATCCTCTGCGTGCCCACACCGCTGACCCGCCACCGCGAACCTGACCTGAGCTTCGTGTTGCGCACGATGGAGGCCCTGCTGCCACACCTACGCCCGGGACAGCTCATCTCGCTGGAAAGCACGACCTATCCCGGGACTACTGCCGAAGAACTGGCGCCGCGCATCGCCGGCGCGGGCTTGGTGCTGGGAGTGGAGATCTTCCTGGTCTACTCGCCCGAGCGCGAGGATCCGGGCAACGGGCACTTCGAGACCGCCTCAATTCCCAAAGTGGTGGGCGGCCACAGCCTCGCCTGCCGACAGGCCGGGGTCGCGCTCTATGAGCAGCTTGTGGAGACCGTTGTGCCGGTCAGCTCCACCCAGGCGGCGGAGATGACCAAGCTGCTGGAGAACATTCACCGCGCGGTCAACATCGGCCTGGTCAACGAAATGAAGCTGGTGGCCGATCGCATGGGCATCGACATCTTCGAGGTGATCGACGCGGCCGCCACCAAGCCCTTCGGCTTCACGCCCTACTATCCCGGCCCCGGCCTTGGCGGGCACTGCATTCCCATCGACCCCTTCTACCTGACCTGGAAGGCGCGCGAGTACGGCATCAACACCCGCTTCATCGAGCTGGCCGGCGAGATCAACCAGTTCATGCGCGAATGGGTCGTGGTCAAACTGTCCGAGGCCTTGAACGAGCGCGGCAAGTCCCTGAAGGGCAGCCGGGTTCTGGTGCTGGGTGTTGCCTACAAGAAGAACGTCGATGATATGCGCGAGTCTCCCTCGGTGGAAATTCTCGAGCGGCTGGTGGCCAAGGGGGTGCTGGCGGACTACAGCGATCCCCACGTCCCGCGCTTTCCCAAGCTGCGCCAGCATCGACTGGAGATGACCAGCGTTCCGCTGACCGCCGGCAGCCTGGCCCGCTACGACGCGGTGCTGCTGCTCACCGATCATGACCGTTTCGACTATGAGCTGATCCGCCGCCATGCGGCGCTGATTGTCGACACCCGCGGGCGCTTCCGCCGCCTCGACGCCTGCGTGGTCAGCGCCTGAGCGCGCAAGTTTTCAGACCTGTTTGAGCCAGTTCGAGCCAGTTCGAGAAGGAGTGAGGGATGGTTGCCTTCGCGTTGATCGGTGCCGCCGGCTACATCGCGCCGCGCCACATGCGGGCGATCCGGGACTGCGGCGGCCAACTGGCCGTCGCCTGCGACGTCAGCGATTCCGTCGGCGTGATCGACGGCCTGGCTCCGGAAGCCGCCTTTTTCACCGAGTTCGAACGCTTCGAGGACTATTGCTACCGCCTGCGCCGTCCGCGTGGCACGGGGCTCGACTTCCTGAGTGTCTGCACCCCCAACCATCTCCACCACGCCCATGTGGCGGCCGGACTGCGGCTGGGCTGCGACGTGATCTGCGAAAAGCCCCTGGTGCTGACAACGGCCCTGCTCGACGATCTGGCGCAGTTGGAGCAGGACAGTGGAGCGCGGGTCAGCACCATCTTGCAGCTCCGCCTGCACCCGGTGATCCGCGCCTTGCGCAGCCTGGTGGGACAGGCGCCGCCCGGGACGCTGCACGAGGTGGAGCTGACCTACATCACCTCGCGTGGGGCCTGGTACGACACGAGCTGGAAGGCCGATCCGCGCCGCTCCGGCGGCCTGGCCATGAACATCGGCATCCATTTCTTCGACATGCTGCACTATCTCTTTGGCGAGCGGCAGCGCAGCGTGCTGCATCTGGCCGAGGAGCATCGGGCCGCCGGTTACCTGCGCTTCGATCGTGCGCAGGTGCGCTGGTTTCTCTCCACCGATGCCGCCGACCTGCCCCGGCAACGCGCGCCGGGCCAGACCACTTTTCGCGCAATCACTCTGGATGGCCGGGACGTTGAGTTTTCGGACGGTTTCGCCGACCTGCACAGCCGCAGCTATGCGGAGGTGCTGGCCGGGCGCGGCTTCGGCTTGGCGGAGGTGCGGCCCTCGATCGAAACGGTCGAGGCCATTCGCAACGCTCGGCCGCGCGCGCCCGAGGCCGGCGAAGCGCATCCCTGGCTGCGCAGCGAAGCGCGTGAAGCGGTGCCGGCATGACGAGCGCGCTTTCCGTTCATCCCACGGCGTGCGTCGACCCCGGCGCGGATCTGGGGGAGGGCACCCGGGTCTGGCACTTCAGCCACGTCAGCGCCGGCGCGCGCATCGGCCGCGCCTGCGTGCTGGGACAGGGGGTCTATGTGGCGCCGGGGGTGACGATCGGCGACGGCGTGAAGATCCAGAACAATGTCTCCGTCTATGAGGGCGTGACGCTGGAGGACGAGGTCTTCTGCGGCCCCGGCGTGGTCTTCACCAACGTCATCAACCCGCGCTCGGCCGTCTCGCGCAAGCATGAATACCGTCCGACCCGGGTCTGCCGCGGCGCGACGCTGGGGGCGAACAGCACGCTGGTCTGCGGCGTGACCGTCGGCGCCTACGCCTTCGTCGGCGCCGGCGCGGTGGTGACGCGCGACGTGCCGGCCCATGCGCTGGTGGTCGGCACACCGGCGCGGCAGATCGGTTGGATGAGCCGGACGGGCGAGCGCCTCGCCCATCCACCGGGCGAAACGCTGCTCTGCGCGGCGGAAACCTCACGTGAATAGGGAGCAAGACGCCATGGCGGGCTGGGCGGACAACTTCAGCTACGACTACTACGCTCGCCTGGTGGAAGCGGCCAGCCGCTTTCTCACCCCGCGGCTCTTCCGTGAGGTGCCCTCGCTTCGGGCCGACGGCGGCCACCTGCTGTTGCGCCACGACATCGACTGCAGCCTGGAGGCTGCCTTGGCGCTGGGCCGGCTTGAGCACGACATGGGGGTGCGCGCCACCTACTTCGTGATGATGCAGTCGCTGCTCTACGACCCCGAGCAGGGCGATGCGCTGCGCGAACTGCGCGACCTGGGCCACGAGGTGGGCATCCACTTCGACTGCCCGCCCGAGCAGCGCGGCGACGACCGCGCCGGCCTGGAAGCGCGGGTGCGCATGGACTGCCATCGGCTGCAGGCGGTGCTGGGCGAGGCTGTGACCTCGATTTCCTTCCACCGGCCGGTGGAGAGCTTCCTGCGCGGACCGCTCTTCATCGCCGGGCGCGTGAATGCCTACGCCGCGGAACTGATGACTTGGTACATCTCCGATTCCCGCGGTTCCTGGCGCTGCGGCGAGCCGCTGGACGAGCTCACCCAAGCGCGCCACGGCACGCTGCAACTGCTCACTCATCCCATCTGGTGGGGTCGCGAGCACTTGGCGCCGGCCGACCGGCTGCAGCTCTTCTTTCGCCAGTCGACCAGGCATATGAGCCGGCGCGAGCGCGCGGTCTTCGATGCCATTCTCACCGCAACCATGCCCGGCGTGCGGCGCAACGGCCTTTATGCCCCGCCGCCCAGCCTTCTCCGCCAGCAGCCTCCGCTGCCGCGAGAAGCGGATCGGCCCGGCCTGGCCCAGCGACTGTGAGTCAACGCCTTTGACGGGGGACAGCCGAAACATGCAGTTCGTCGATCTTGCCGCCCAGCAGGCCCGGATAAAGGACAGCCTCAATCAGCGCATCGCGGCTGTTCTGGCGCACGGCCGCTACATCCTCGGGCCGGAGGTGGCGGCGCTGGAGCAGCGCCTGGCCGACTACGCGGGGGTGGAGCACTGCGTCACTGTGGCCAACGGCACCGATGCTTTGCAGATTGCCTTGATGGCGCTGGGGGTCGGGCCGGGCGACGAGGTGATCGTGCCGGCTTTCTCCTACATCGCAACGGCCGAAGCCGCCGCGCTCCTGGGCGCCACGCCGGTTTACGTGGACATCGATCCGGCCCGCTACACCCTGGATCCGGCCGTCCTGGAAGCGGCCATCACGCCGCGCTGCCGCGCCATTCTGCCGGTCTCGCTCTACGGCCTGCCGGCCGACATGGATGAGATCAACGCCGTGGCGGCGCGCTATGACCTGCCGGTGATCGAGGATGCGGCCCAGAGTTTCGGGGCGGTCTATCGCGGCGAACGCTCCTGCGCGCTCAGCACCCTGGCCTGCACCTCCTTCTTTCCCAGCAAGCCGCTGGGTTGCTACGGCGACGGCGGTGCGGTTTTCACCGACGATCCGGAACTGGCCCGCCGGGTGCGCCAGATCGCTCGCCATGGCGAACAGTCGCGCTATCTCCACGTGCGCGTCGGGGTGAACTCACGCCTGGACACGCTGCAGGCGGCGATCCTGCTGGCCAAGCTCGAGATCTTCGAGGCGGAGCTGGAATGGCGCGAGCAGGTGGCGCAGCGCTACGACGCCTTGCTCGGCGAACTGCCGGTCATACGGCATCCGCTGCCTGCCGATTGCCGCAGCGCCCATGCCCAGTACACCATTGAGGTCTCGGCCGAGGTTCCGGCACGTGACAGCCTGCGAAACCATTTGCGGGAGGCCGGTGTCCCCACCATGGTGCACTATCCCCTGCCGCTGCATCGTCAGCCGGCGGTGGCTGACAACACAGTCAGCCTGCCGGCCAGCGAACGCGCAGCCGAGCGGGTGATGAGCCTGCCCATGCACCCTTATTTGAGCCGAGAGGCCCAGGAGCGGGTCGCCGAAGCGCTGGGGCAGGCGCTGTTGGTGGCGGCCTGTGCATGAGTCTGCTTCAGGATCGGCTCGGCCGGCTGTTGCCCCGCAGCCGCTTCGCCCGCAGCGTATCCATCCTGGCCGGTGGCACCGCGGCGGCGCAGCTTCTGGTCATTCTGGCGGCGCCGCTGCTTACCCGTCTTTACGGCCCGGAGGACTTCGGCCTGCTGGCCGCCTTCGCGGCGCTGATGGCGATCCTCGCCGTCATCTCCAACCTGCGCTACGAGTTCGCCATTCCCCTGCCGGCGAACGATCTGGAAGCCGCCCATGTCCTGGGGCTCTGTCTGGCCGCGGTTCTGGGGCTGGCCCTGCTGAGCCTGGTGATCGTCGCGCTTTTTGCGGCACCGGTGGCGGCCCTCCTGCATCTGCCGGCGTTGGCCGACTATCTCTGGCTGCTGCCGCTCGGTCTGCTGCTGGCTGGCATCTACGAAGCCTTCATGTACTGGGCGATCCGCGAGCGCGGCTTTCCGGTGATCGCGCGCACGAGGCTCTACCAGGGCCTGGTCACGGTTGCGATTCAGCTGGGGGGATTCCTCCTGGGGCCGTTGGCCCTGCTGCTCGGCCACGTTGCCGGCAATGGTGCGGGCGTGGTCGGGCTTGGCGAGGTCGCGGTGCGCAAACGCTGGTCGCTGTTCCGCCGGGTGCGGCCAGCAGGTCTCTGGCGCGCCGTCGTGCGCTATCGCCGCTTCCCGCTCTTCTCCACCTGGAGCGGCGCTTTCAACACTCTAAGCACCCAGGTGCCGCCCCTGCTTTTTGCCGCGCTGTTCAGCCCCGCCGCGGCCGGACTTTACGCCCTGGCCCAGCGGGTCCTGGCCCTGCCCATGAGCGTGGTGGGGCAGGCGGTGAGCGACGCCTTTTTCACCGATGCTGCCGAGGCGCGCCGCTCCGGCGACCTCTCCAGGCTGGTCACGAAAATCTACGAGAAGCTGGTGCAGGTGGCCATGCCGCCGGCCTTCGTTCTGGTGCTGGCGGGACCGCAACTCTTCGCGCTCGTCTTTGGCGCGGAATGGCACCAGGCGGGCAGCTTCGCCCAGTGGATGGCGCCCTGGCTGCTGTTCCAGTTCGTCGCCTCACCGCTCTCCCTGCTCTTCGACGTGCTGGAGAAGCAGGTGGACGAGATGCTGTTTCAGCTCGGCCTGCTGCTCGGTCGGGTGTTGGCGCTCTTCATCGGCTACTGGATGGGCAGCCTGATACTCACAGTGGCGCTTTTCTCGCTGGTCAGCGCGCTCTGCTATCTCGGCAAGCTGTTTTGGATTTTCCATCTGGTGTTGCGCGATTGGCAACCGCTGGTTGCGCCCCTGGTGCAGGCAACGGCCTGGGCGCTGCTTCTGGCAAGTCCGCTGGCGGTGGTCGCCTTCTTCGACGTCACGCCGCAGCTCTGGCTGTCCGCCGTGGGCCTGGCCGCGGTGATGATCGCCGCGCGCTATCTTGTTCTCATCCGGGCTGTTTGGTGAAGGTGGTTGGCGCATGAAAGCAGGTTTGAGGGGGCTCGCAGATCCCGGCTTTGGCGGTGTCCTGCCGGGGACTGCGGTGGATCGGAACGTGGTGCGTGCCGGGCCACTCGTGCCGTGCAAGCCTTCAGCTCCGGCCTATTCTCTGCTGCCCAGAGAGTCCCGCGCACAAAAGCCTGGCGGTCGAACGATCGCTGTCCGGAAGCGCTCTGGAGAGACCGCGGCCAAGGAAATCTACCGCCACTTTTCCCAGAGCGAGCCGAGCTTGCCGCTGTTTGCGCGCGACTGGTGGCTGGATGCCGTGAGCGGTCCGCAAGGCTGGGACGTGGCGGTGGTGGAGCGCGGCGGTGAGGTGATGGCTGCACTGCCCTTTCGCCTGCGCCGGCGCTTCGGCTTTCGCTGGCTGTCCCATCCCCCGTTGACGCCCTGGCTCGGTCCCTGGATCCGGCCATCGGCGGCCAAGTCCGCCAATGCCATGGCGCGGGAAAAGGACCTGATGGAGGCCTTGATCGACAGTCTTCCACCGTTCGATTACTTCACCCAGAACTGGCATCACAGCCGTCACAACTGGCTGCCCTTCTACTGGCGCGGCTTCTCCCAGACCACGCGCTACACCTATGTACTGCCGGATATCTCGGATGAACGCTCGCTCTGGCAAGCGATGGACAAGAGTGTGCGCGGTACGATCCGCAAAGCGGAGAGTCGTTTTCGCCTCAGTGTTCGCAGCGATATGGGTCTCGATACCTTTCTCGCGCTCAACCGCAAAACCTATGGGCGGCAGAACAGCATGCCACCCTACTCCGATGCCCTTGTCCGGCGCTTGGACCAGGCCTGCGCAGAGCGCGAGTGCCGCAGGGTCTTCATTGCTGTCGACCCAGAAGGCCGGCCCCATGCCGGCGAGTACATGGTCTGGGACGAGCAGGCGGCCTACGCCTTGATGGGCGGCGCCGATCCCGGCTTGCGTCAGAGCGGGGCAACGCCGCTTTGCCTCTGGCACGCCATACGTCACGCGGCGACGGTCACGCAAAGTTATGACTTCAGCGGCTCGATGATCGAAGCGGTGGAGCGTCAGTTCCGGGCCTTCGGTGCCCTGCAGCGGCCCTACTTCCGGGTCGTGAAAACCAACAGCCGGCTTCTGCGGCTGTTTCTGTAGCAGCGAACGCGTGGGACGGGAGAGCAGGATGAAATCCTTCTTGCTGGAAGGGGCGTTCGATGCCGTGGACAAGCCGAAAGGCGCTTTACCGTGCGCTTTGCGCGACAGAGAAGACTATCCCGATTTTTGCGCGCGACTGGTGGCTGGATGCGCTGGTCGGAGCGGCGAACTGGGATGTCGTCCTTGTGGAGGCCGAAGGGCGCGTGCTGGGGGCCATGCCCTTCGTGCGCAATCGCCATCTCGGGGCCTGGTGGCTGTCGCAGCCGCCGCTGAGCCAGACGCTCGGTCCCTGGATCCGGCCCCTTGCGGGGCGCGAGAGCGAGCGGCTGGAGTGGGAGGTGCGGATCATGACCGATCTCATCGCCCAGCTGCCCCGCTTCGGCCACTTCATACAGAACTGGCATCACAGTCGCGGCAACTGGCTGCCCTTCTATTGGCAGGGCTTCCATCAGACGGTGCGCTACACCTATGTGCTCGACGACCTCAGCGAGGAAGGGCGCTTGTGGGAGGGCCTGCGCGGCAGCGTGCGCGGCGACATCCGCAAGGCGCAGCAGCGCTACAAGCTGACTGTTCGCAGCGATCTGGGGCTGGAGAGCCTCCTGCCGCTGCTGCGTATGACCTTCGCGCGCCAGGGCAGACACCTGCCCTACCCGGAAGATTTGCTGCACCGTCTGGATGTCGCCTGTGCGGAACACGATTGCCGGCGGATTTTCATCGCAAGCGATCCACAAGGGTGTCTGCACGCCGGCGAGTATCTGGTCTGGGACGAGATGACGGCTTACGACCTGCTGTCGGGCTCGGATCCAGCACTGCGCCAGAGCGGCGCCACCAGCCTCTGCAAGTGGGAGTCGATTCGCTTTGCGGCCAGCGTGACGCGCAGCTACGACTTCGAGGGCTCGATGCTGGAACCGGTGGAGCGGCAGTTGCGTGCCTTCGGTGCCGAGCAGCGTGCCTATACCCGGGTCTGGAAGACGCGCTCTCCACTCTTGAAAGTAGCGCTGCTGCTGCTCGGGATCCTCTAGCGCCCTGCGCGCGACCGGCGCGCTGGCAGGACGCCATGGCTCTAAAAGCCACAAGTTCACAGGCCTTCGCGCCATGAAGTTCCTGCTGGAAATGCCGGGAGACCATCTGGCCGCGCGACGCCATGCGGCGGAAACGCTGCTGGGCGAGTTTCTGGGTCTGCCTTTAGAGATCCGTGTCGGCTCGGCCGATCGCTGGCGGCTGTGCGATTCCGCCGCAAACGCGGAACTGATCCTGCCAGACTGCTTTTTCGCCGGCACGCGTGGTCGCTGGCTGGAGCCGGCATCGCTTCCGCAGCTCCCGCTCGCGCGCTGGTACAGCGAAGCGGAGTTGCCGGAGGCGCGCCACCTGGACGGCGGTTTGCCAGTCTTGGCCGGCACGCCCAATGCCGCCGGTTGCTGGTGGCTGCAGGAGGGGCGCAGCGCCTATCTCGGCCTCGACCTCTTCGGCAGCGCCTTTTTCTGCCTCTCCCGCTACGAGGAACAGGCGCTGGAGGAGCGCGACGGACACGAGCGTTTCCCCGCTTCCGCCTCTCTGGCCTTGCGCGCCGGCTTGCTGGAGCGGCCGCTGCTCGACGAGTATCTGGCAGTGCTTTGCGCGGCGCTTTTGCGGCTTTGGCCGGGCCTGTCCCTGCCGTGGACGCGCGGACAACTTCGGTTTACCTGCGACATTGACCACCCCTACGAGGGGGGCAGCAAGCGTCTGTCCCTGCTTGTACGTGCGCTCGTCGGCGACCTTCTGCTCAGGCGCCGGCCGCAGGGCATGCTGGCACGCCTGGGGCGGGTCTGGCGCGCCCGGCGTGGCGACTACACCCGCGATCCCAACAACACTTTCGACTGGCTGATGCAGTGCTGCGAGGCGCAAGGGGCGCAAGCCACCTTCTACATCATCGCCGGCCACTCCGGCGGGGCCATTGACGGCTGCTACAGTCTCGACGAACCCTTCCTGCAGGACCTGCTGCGGCGCATTCACCAGCGGGGACACGCCATCGGTCTGCACGGCAGCTACAACAGCTTCCGTGACGCTGCGGTGCTACGGCAGGAGCGCCAGGCTTTGGAAGCGGCCTGCCGCACGGCCGGCTTTCGGGCCGAGGTGCGGGCGGTGCGTCAACATTACCTGCGCTGGGACAGCGCGCGCACACCGGCGCTGATGGAACAGAGCGGTTTCGCCTGCGACAGCACGGGCGGCTATGCCGACCACATCGGTTTTCGCTACGGCACCGGGCGGGGCTTCCGGCTCTGGGACTGGGGCAGCGGGCGACCGCTGGCGCTCCGGGAGCAGCCGTTGATCGCCATGGAGTGGAGCGCCATCGGACCGCAGTACATGAACCTGGGCCGCAGCGTAGCGGCGCTGCAGCGCCTGCAGCGCCTGAAGGAGACCTGCCTGCGCTTCGGCGGCGACTTCACGCTGCTTTGGCACAACAGCGAGATCCGCAGCGATTGGGACCGCCAGGCCCTCACAGCCCTGCTCGACGAGGATGCCGGGTCTCCCGATCTCGAGCAGGTCGCGTGTGAGCGCTATCCCGCGGAGGCGGCGCAATGAACGCCAACTCAATCGCGCGCGGCGTATCGGTGATCGGCTTCCTGCTGCTCTTCCCGGGCTTTGTCTTCTACCACTACTTGATTTCCGCCGGCCTGGCGCCCGCCGTGCTGGGGGGTCTCTTCGGGCCGGTTAGCCTGGTGCTCTTCCTCAGCTATCTCGCCCTGTTGCCCATGAACCTGGGCAGCCTGCTCCAGGCCGGATCGCTCTACACCGTGGGGGTCTTCGGTTTCATCTTCTATGTCCTGCTGGTCACCCTGGCCCACACCAGTTCCTTTAGTTGGGATTTCATTCAGGCAGCCGGGGAGCAATCCTATGGCGTGCTGGTCTTCTGGGTGGCGCTCTTCTTCCTGGGCTTCTTCTTGCCGCTGGAAAGCCGGGTGCTGAGAAGGGCCAGTCTTTTCTGCGCCCTGGCCATCACTGGGTTCATCCTGCACTACGTCGCCACCACCGGTTCCGTCTTCTTCTACGCGCGCGAACTCTACGATGCGGACGAAGGGGTCGCCACCTATCAGGGTTTCGCTCGCTCCTCGTTGGGTCTCTGGATCCTGCTGGTGGTCACGGCCCGCAGTGAGTTCTTTCGTTGGCTGATGGTCGTCTCGGGCGTCTTCGTGCTCTTCGTGCTGGGCGCCCGCTCCGAGCTCTTCGCCTTCATGGCGCTGTCGATCATGCTGCTCGTCGTGCTTGGAATGCGCAGCCTCAAGACGGTGTTCTTTGCCACGGTTGCCTGCGCGGCGCTGGTGGCGGTGGTGATGGTGAACATGGAGACGCTGACAGAAAGTCGGCAGCTGCAGATCCTGGACTTGCGCTCCTCCACGTCCTGGAACGCCCGGCAGGTGCTAGAAGACCAGGCCTGGGAGGTGATCAAGGAGAACCCGATCTGGGGGCAGTTCGCCGCCCACACCACACGCGGCGGCATCGGCTTCTATGCCCACAACTATCTCTCGGCCTGGGAGAACTACGGCCTGATCGGGGTGACCAGCTACCTCATGCTGACCATCGTACCCTGTGTTGTCGGTGCCTACTGGTGCTTCATCGAGACCAGCCGCTTTTCCCAGCGTTGGCTGATGTCCTTCGTGGTCAACGCCGTCTGTCTGATCCTGATCTTCGCCTCCAAGCCGGTTTTCTGGCCGCTGGTTGCCTTCGGCTGGGGGCTTCATGGCAACGCTTTGGGCGCGATGCAGCGATCGCTACAGGCCCATCCGCGCGCGGTAATGGCCCCCGGCCCGACCTTTAGGCTGATTCATGTCCATCGCTCAGATTACAACCGTTCACCATCGCGCTGACACCCGCATCCGCGTGAAGGAGGTGGCCTCTCTGGCCCGCCGCCTGGACGAGCCGGTTTTCCTGCTGGTTCAGGATGGCAAGGGGCCGGAGGTGAGCGCCTGCGGCCGCTATCGGGTGATCGACAGCGGCCTGCGCCCGCGTGGTCGCATCATGCGGATGATCCGGGGCAACTGGCGCATGTGGCGTGCGCTGCGCCGTGTCAAGCCACGCGTGGTGCATTTCCATGACCCCGAGCTCCTCTTCCTGGGGCTGGCGATGAAGCTGACCGGCGCGCGGGTGGTCTACGACGTACACGAAGATGTGCCGCGGCAGATTCTCACCAAGGACTGGATACCGGCGCTGCTGCGTCGTCCGCTGGCCGCGGTGGTGGGAATTCTGGAGGGGCTGGCGGTAAAGGTCTTCGATGGCGTGGTGCCGGCAACCCCTCCCATTGCCCGGCGCTTCCCCGGCCCCCGGACCGTGGTGGTGCAGAATTTTCCCCTTCTGGATGAGCTGCGGTGCGTCGATGCGCTCGCCTATGCCGCGCGACCGCCGGCCCTGGCCTACGTCGGCGATATCTCCGAGGTACGGGCCGCGGACGAGATGGTGCAGGCGCTGGGGTTGCTTCCCCGGACGCTGGCCTGCCGGCTCGAGCTGGCAGGCGGCTTCGCCTCTCCCGCACTGGAGCAGCGTGTCCGCGCCTTGCCGGGCTGGTCGCGCGTGCGTTTCCATGGCTGGGCGACCCGGCCCCAGGTGGCCGCCATCCTCGGCCGGGCGCGGGCCGGACTGGTGCTGCTCCACCCTGAGCCGAACTACGTCGAGGCCTATCCGAACAAGATGTTCGAGTACATGGCCGCGGGCCTGCCGGTGATCGCCTCCGACTTTCCGCTCTGGCGCGAACTGGTTGAGGAAAGCGGGGCGGGCCTGCTGGTCGACCCGCAGGACGCCGTGGCCATTGCCGGTGCCATGCGCTGGATCCTGGAGAACCCTGACGAGGCAGTGGCCATGGGTCGTCGCGGCCGGGCGGCGGTGGAAGCGCGCTTCAACTGGCAGCCAGAAGAGGAAAAGCTGATCGGGCTCTACCGGCGTCTCCTGGATCAGCCCCAGCCGACCACCGTGGTCGCACCCCTTGCGGCGCGCGCGGAACGCCCGCCGCGCTGACCCAGTCGCGGCCGACCGGTGCGGATCGCCCAGTGCGGATCGCGCTGAAATTCAGTTCCCTTCGCATCACACCCTGAGAGGCCCGCCATGAGCCTTGCCGCAACCGGTGGGGTCGTCCGCGACCTGCCCCTGTCGCGCCGCCTGCCGCAGCGTCCGCTGCGCATCCTTTATCTCTACCAGTACTTCACCACGCCGGAGACCTACGGCGGTACGCGGGCCTATGAGATGGGGCGGCGCCTGGCGGCGCAGGGGCATGACGTGCAGGTGGTCACCTCCTGGTCGGAGGAGGATGGTCGCCGCGGCTGGTTCGAGACCTGGGAAGCCGGCATGCGGGTGCACTGGGTGCCGATCCCCTACTCGAATCTCTTGTCCTATCAGGAGCGCATGCGCGCGTTCTTCAGCTTCGCTTGGCAGGCGGCGCGCAAGGCGGCGGCGCTGCCGGCCGATCTGATCTTCGCGACCAGCACGCCGCTTACCATCGCCCTGCCGGCAGTCTATGCCGCCCGGCGTCAGGGCATCCCCATGGTCTTCGAGGTGCGCGATCTCTGGCCGGAACTGCCCATTGCCATCGGCGCGCTGCGCAACCCAGCGGCCATTTCCGCAGCGCGCTGGCTGGAACGCTTCGCCTATCGCAATGCCGAGGCCGTGGTGGCGCTCTCGCCCGGCATGCGTGCCGGCATCGTTTCGACCGGCTATCCGGCCGAGCGCATCGCGGTCATTCCCAACAGTTGCGACAACGATTTCTTCTCCCAGGTGTCGCGCGAGGAGGCGCGGGCCTGGCTCTTCGCCCGGCATCCCGAACTGCAGGGCGGGCCGCTGGTCGGCTACACCGGCACCCTCGGCCACATCAACGCCGTTGCCTATCTGGTGGAGATGGCGGCGCTGGGGCAGAGCCAGGGCAGCCGGCTGCGCTTTGCCGTCTTCGGCGAGGGCGCGGAGCAGGACATGATCAAGGCGCTGGCCCAGGAAAAGGGCGTCCTGGGCCGCAATCTCTGGCTCTACCCGCCGCTGCCCAAGCGCGACATGCCCTATGTCATGGGTGCGCTCGACCTGGCGACCTCGCTGTTCAAGAACCTGCCGGAGATGCGGCACAACTCGGCCAACAAGTTCTTCGATGCCCTGGCCGCCGGCCGACCGGTGTTGATCAACTATGGTGGCTGGCAGGCGGAACTGCTCGAGGAAAGCGGCGCCGGGCTGGTGGCGCCGCCGTCCAAGCCGCACTTTGCACTCTGGCAGGCGGAAGAACTGCTGGGCGCGCCGGGACGGCTGGCGGCGGCGGAAGCGGCCGCGCTCACCCTGGCGCGCGAGCGCTTCGATCGCGATCTCCTCGCCGGGCAGCTTTCCGATCTGCTGTGCAGGGTGCACGGCCGGAGTCGCCGGGGTGCGGAGGCGCTGTCATGAAGGTGAAGCCGCTGTCGCGCCCGGCGTCGCTGGAGTGCCACCTCTTGGACTGTGCACAGGCGATCTCCGCCTTTGTGCCAATCTGGCGCGATTTCCAGGAACAGTGGGGTGCCGGGGACAGCGTCTTCCAGTCGCCGGCCTGGCTGCTGCCGTTGCTGCAGATCCCCGAACCGCGCCGGCCGCTGGTGGTGCTGGTCGAGGACGCGCAGGGGCTGGCCATGATCGCGCCCTTCAGCCGGGTGACCCGCGCCGGCGTGCGGGTGCTGGAATGGCTGGGCGAGCCGCTGCTGGCCTTTGGCGACCTGCTGCTGCGCCCCGGCTTCGATCCGATTGCCGGCATGGAAGCGGCGCTTGCCCTGCTGCAGCGCGTGGGGGAGGGGGCGGACGTGCTGCACTGCCGGGCCGTGCGCGCGGACGCGGCCATGGCCGGCTTCTTCGCCGCCCGCGGTGCGGCGCCCCTGACCTATGGCTGGGCGCCCTATGCGGCACTGGATGAGTTTGCCAGCTTCCCGGCCTATCTCGCCACGCGCAACAGCCGCAGCCTCAAGGGTTATCGCCGCAAGCGTCGTCGCCTGGAGGAGCGGGGCGCCTTGCGCTTCGAAGCGCAGGAGGCGGGGTCGCGGGCCCAGGCTCTCGGGCGACAGGCCCTGGCGCTGAAGCTGGCGTGGATGAAGGCGCATGGGCGGATCAGCCGCAGCTTCGCAAAGCCGGAGCGCCTGGATGCTTTGGTTGATTTGCTGGGAAGGCCGGACAGCGGCGCGCTGGTCTCGGGTCTACTGCTCGACGAGCGGCCATTGGCGCTGGAGATCGGCTATCGCCAGGGTGCGCGCTATTTCTCCCATATCGGCGCCATCGATCTCGCCTTCGCCGAACACAGTCCGGGGCATCTCCAGTTGCTGGAGACGCTACGCTGGTGCTTCGAGCAGGGGGTGGACCGCTTCGACTTCCTGCCGCCCGACAGCCCCTACAAGCGCTCCTGGGCCACGGATGTGGAAACGGTAAGCGATTACTGCCTCGGCCTGACGCCCCTGGGGCGCTGCTACGGAGCGGTCTATCTGCGCTCCCTGCATCCCCTGTTGCTGCGTGCCCACGCCAGTGCGCCCGGGCTGCTGCGCTCCCTGGGCCATCGCTGGACCAACGGCAAGGCCACAGCACCGGGCCCGGAGTGATCTCCTTCGGCGGCGTGTGGCCTCGCGTCGTCCCTTGCAGTTCTCATTAATGGAGGTTCCGCCATGTCCACCACAGAGGGACGCGGCTTCTATCGTCGCCACGGCAAGCGTCTGCTGGATATCACCGGTGCCGGCCTGGGCTTGATCCTGCTGGGCCCGTTGCTTCTGGGGGTGGCGCTGGCGGTGCGCATCGGCATCGGGGGGCCGGTGCTGTTTCGGCAGTGGCGGCCCGGCTTCCTGGGGCTGCCGTTTCTGCTGATCAAGTTCCGCAGCATGACCGGCGAGCGCGATGCCCTGGGCCGGCTGCTGCCCGATGCGCGTCGGCTCACCCGCCTGGGCCGCTTCCTGCGCGCCAGCTCGCTCGACGAGCTGCCTGAACTCTGGAACGTGCTGCGGGGCGACATGAGCCTCGTCGGTCCCCGGCCGCTGCTGGTGGAGTACCTGCCGCTTTATAGCCCCGAACAGATGCGTCGCCATGACGTGAGGCCCGGCATCACCGGCTGGGCTCAGGTCAACGGCCGCAACGCCCTGACCTGGGAGGAGAAGTTCGCGCTCGATCTCTGGTACGTGGACAACTGCTCCTTCCTCGTCGACGTGAAGATCCTGCTGCGCACCCTGGTGCGGGTCTTCGCCCGCGACGGCATCGGCCATGGCGAGGAGGCGACAATGCCCTGGTTCACCGGCTCGCACGGGTGAGGGCGCAGTCCATGGACCTGCACCCGGTCGAGCGCGGCGCTGGCAGCCTGGTGGCTCCCGAGCATCCCGCCTGGCAGGCGCTGCTCCGGCAGTGTCCCTCGGACAGCTATCACCAGCCCGGCTACCTGCACGCCTGCAGCCAGGCCGAGGAGGGGGAACTGTGCATCGCACTGGCCGAGGCGGCGGGGCAGCGCATGGGCGTTCCTCTGCTGCTGCGGTCGCTGCCCGATGGCCAGGTCGGCTGGGATGCCTGCAGTCCCTACGGTTATCCGTCGCCGCTGGCCAGCACCGACGATCCCACCTCCTGGCGGGCGCTTTGGGAAGGTCTGCGGGGCGTCTTGGCCGAGTATGGCGTGATTGCCGCCTTCTTTCGCCTGCATCCACTGCTCAGCACCCCGGCTTGTCTGGAGGCCGCAGTAGGTGTGGGGCGGCTGGTGGCGCACGGCCCGACGGTGTTCATGCCGCTGGAGGTCAGCGAGGACACACTTTGGTCGGGCATCCGATCGCGTTTTCGCTCCAACATCAACGCGCTGAAGCGTGCGGGCTGGCGCTATCAGGCCGATGACTGGTCGCTGCTGCCGGTCTTTCGCGCGATCTATGCCGAGACCATGACGCGGACCGGAGCGGGTGCCTTCTACCACTTCCCGGCGGCCTACTTTGAAGCCTTGCGCGACGGTTTGGGCGAGGGCGCATCGCTCCACGCCATCTTCGATCCCGAGGGCCGGCCGGCGAGTGCGGCGCTCTTCCTGCGCCATCAAGGCATCGTCCAATACCACCTTGGCGGCACCGCCTCGACCGCCCTGGCCGAAGCGCCCGCGAAGCTGCTGTTTCACGAAGCGGCGCTGCACTTTCGGGCACAAGGGGCGCGGGTGCTGCACCTCGGCGGCGGACTGGGCGGGCGGGAAGACAGTCTCTTTCGCTTCAAGGCCGGCTTCTCCAAGCAGAGCGCCACCTTCCACAGCCTGCGCATGATCGTCGATCCCGGCCGTTACGCCCGCCTCTCCGGTCTCGCTGTCAGTGAAGCCGGCGCCCTGCCGAGCGGGGAGGGCTTCTTTCCCGCCTACCGCGCGCCGGGTTGCATCGCCCCGCAGCAAGGGTCCCGCCCATGACGCAGTTCGAGGTCTTCCTTTCCCCGCCTCACCTCGCCGGCAATGAAGGCGCGCTGATCGAGGCGGCGCTGACCAGCAATTATGTCGCCCCGGCGGGCCCCATGCTTGATCGTTTCGAGCGGGAGTTCTCCGACTATGTCGGGATGCCCTGCGTTGCGGTCAGCAGCGGCACCGCGGCCCTGCACCTGGCCCTGCGCCACCTGGAGGTCGGTCCGGGCGACGAGGTCTGGGCCGCCAGCCTGACCTTCATCGGCAGCGTGGCGCCGGTGATCTATCAGGGGGCGCGGCCGGTTTTTCTCGACAGCGACCCGGCTTCCTGGACGCTGGATCCCGGCCTGCTGGAGGAGGCCCTGCGCGACGCAGCGCGGCGTGGGCAGCTGCCGAAGGCCGTGATCCCCACGGACATCTATGGCCAGAGCTGTGATCTCGATGCCATCCGCCGCCTGTGCGATGCCTATGAGGTGCCGGTGCTCTGCGATTCCGCCGAGGCCGTGGGCAGCCGCTACAAGGGGCGTGCGGCGGGCAAGGGCGCCTGGGCGGCGGCCTACTCCTTCAACGGCAACAAGATCATCACCACGTCGGGCGGCGGCGCGCTGGCCAGCGAGGATCCCGCGTTGATCGCTGCGGCGCGCAAACTCGCGACCCAGGCGCGCGAGCCGGTGCCGCACTATGAACACCGCAGCGTCGGTTACAACTACCGCCTCAGCAACATATCCGCCGCCATCGGCTGCGCCCAGCTTGCCGTGATCGAAGCGCGCGTGGCCCTGCGGCGGGCGATCTTCGAGCGCTATCGCGCCGCGCTCGGCGATCTGCCGGGCGTCACCTTCATGCCGGAACTGGACCACGGCGGCAGCCGCGCCTCGCGCTGGCTCACGGTCCTGCTGATCGATCCCGAGCGCGCCGGCTGCGATCGGGAGACGGTTCGCCTGGCGCTGGAGGCGGCGGGCATCGAGGCCCGGCCGGTCTGGAAGCCCATGCACCTGCAGCCGGTCTTCGCCGGCGCGCGCTGCCATGGCGGCGCGGTGGCCGAGCGGCTCTTCGCCAACGGCCTCTGCCTGCCGTCCGGCAGCGCCATGAGCGACGAGACCGTCGAGCGGGTGGCCGCGGAAGCGCGCTATTGCCTGCTGCGGGAGGAGCAGGCAGGGCAGAGCGTCACCCGGAGGGCGGGATAGCCATGGCCCTGCTGTCGGTGCCGTCGGAGTGGGCCAACAGGATGAGGGGCCGGAGCCTGCGCAGCCTGCTGGTGCTGGCCGCCTTGCTGCTCGTTTCGCTGCCGCTCTCGGCCTGCGGTGAGCATCGCCGCGCCGCGTTGCAGGTCACGCCCCGCTCGCTGGAGGCCAGCGACCCGGCCGTCTGGCAGAACCTGGCGCAGCGCCCCTCCCAGGTGTCGCCCTGCGGCGACCCCGAGGTCTACCACGTCGACTCCCAGAGCCTGCCGCCGCTGCTGCCCAAGCTGCCGGCCTGTTCCGTCGTCATCCTGGAGCCCGGCCACTACGGCGAGATCATGCCGGTGGAACTCGACGGACTGACCCTGCGCTGCGCGGTGACGGCGCTCAGGCGCGGGCACCCCAATCCCTACGGCTGCAGCGTGCGCACCATCGTTCCGGTGCGGATCGGGGCGCTGATCGTTGAGAACATGATCTTCAATGGCATCGCCACCAACTACGGCGGCACCGAGGACTACGGCCTGGAGATCCACATCGTGGAGACGGTGCGGATTTCCGACAATGTCTTCAACGGCATGTACAACCACGACATCTCCACCAAGGAGAATGTCGGGCTGACCGAGGTTTTCGACAATCTCTTCGTGCGCTGCGCGCGGCACTGCGTCGAGGTGGGCCAGAACGGCAATGTGGTCTCGCGGCCGCAGCAGTCGGGCGTGATGTTCATTCGCGGCAACCGCTTCCACGACCCGCTGCTGCACGCCATCACCCAGCGCTCCAACAGCACCCTGCTGGTGGAGGGCAACCTCTTCCGCGACGTGACGGGCCGTTCGATCCAGAACTGGCCCTACTGGCAGCGCTACGACTACGGCCAGCCGAACGGGCCCGAGCCCCTGTTGTTGCCGAAGGCGCCCCTGCGCAGCGTCATCACCAACAACTTTTTCGAGGGCCGCAATCGCCTGCGTTTCGAGGGGCGGGGGATTGCCGACGATCTGGTGCTGATACACGGCAACCGCGGTCCCTTCGCCTGCGTGCGGGTCGAGATTCCCAAGGGAACCGCCGCGGCCCATGCGCGCATCGAAACCAGGGCGCCGCCGCGCCTGGACCCGCAGTCGGACGTGACCTGCTGAGGCGGCCGCGCCCGCCGGCTCCCTGACTGACGTCCATCGTCAATCCGAGTATCGCCGTTGGCGCTGGGGCTGCCTGCTCCCGGCGCCCACCCCTATGCCTTGCGAGAAGGGATGATTGCCATGACAGAGAGAGTGGTGCAGCTGCCCGGTCGTGGCGGGGCCGACCTGCTTCCCGGCAGCCTCGCCGGCGTGAGCGGACGCAACGCCTTGGCTTTTGCCCATGACATGCTCTGGGTCCTGGCTTCTGCCTTCTTCGCCTTCTGGCTGACGGCCAATCTGGGCACTTTCGAGCATGTCCTGACCCCGGCGCTGGGCACCTTCCTGCTGGTGATGCTGCCCCTGCAGGGGGCGGCCTTCCTGTTGTTGCGCCTGGATCGGGGTATTTGGCGCTTCGTCTCACTGTCCGATCTCTTGTGCATTCTCAAGGCCGTGGCGCTGGGCAGTGTCGCAGGCGTGTTGGTGCTCTATTTCCTGGGCGCACTGCCCAGCGTGCCGCGGTCGGCGATCGTGCTCTATCCCGCCCTGCTCGGCGGCGGACTTGCCGCTTCGCGCATCGTGCTGCGCTGGTCGGTCGAGGGGCGCCACCGCCCGGAACAGAGCAAGCGGGCGCTGGTGCTGGGGGCCGGCTCGGCAGCGGACCTCTTGATTCGCGATCTGCTGAAGCAGGAGGATTATCGCCCGGTCGGCATCCTGGACGACGCCCGGGAAAAGCAGGGCAGCACCCTGCATGGCGTGCCGGTGCTGGGCCATCTCGGGCAACTCGCCTCGCGGCTGCGCGGGCCGGGAATCGATGTGGTGCTGATAGCCATGCCGTCGGCGCCGGGACGGGTGATCCGAGGCCTCTACGACACCTGCGCCCGGGCCAAGGTGCCCTGCATCACCCTGCCGCGCCTGTCGGAACTGGCCAGCGGGCGGGTCGGCATCGCCCGGCTGCGCGCCGTGCAGCTCGAGGATCTGCTGGGCCGCGAAGTGGTGGAGATCGATGCGGCGGCGGTGCGGCGCTTTATTGCCGGCAAGACCATTCTGGTTACCGGCGCCGGCGGATCGATCGGCTCGGAACTGGTGCGCCAGATCGCGGCACAAGACCCCCGGCACCTGATCCTGCTCGACAGCGGCGAGTACAACCTCTACGCCATCGAGCGCGAGGTGGCGGAGCGCTTTCCCGGCCTCGCCTTCAGCGCCAGCCTGACCGACATTCGCGACCGGGCGCGCTTGCGCACGGTTTTCGAGCGCTATCGCCCGGAGATCGTGGTCCATGCCGCGGCCTACAAGCATGTGCCGCTGGTGGAGAGCAATCCCGTGGCCGGGGTCGAGGCCAATGTCTTCGGCACCCGCAACGTGGCCGACCTGGCTGTGGAGTTCGAAGCCGCAACCTTTGTCGAGGTCTCCACCGACAAGGCGGTCAATCCCCGCAACGTCATGGGCGCCAGTAAGCGCCTGGCGGAGATCTATTGTCAGGCCCTGGACGGGCGCAGCCAGACCGCCTTCATCACCACCCGTTTCGGCAATGTGCTGGGCTCCGCCGGCTCCGTGGTGCCGCTGTTTCGGCGCCAGATCGAAAGCGGCGGGCCGGTGACCGTCACGCATCCCGACATCACCCGCTACTTCATGACCATCCCGGAGGCCGTCAGTCTGATCCTGCAGGCAGCGGCCATGGGCGAGGGCGGGGAGATCTTCGTCCTCGACATGGGTGAGCCGGTGCGCATCGCTGACTTGGCGCGCCAGATGATCCAGCTTTCCGGCCTGCTTCCGGGGGAGGACATCGGGATTGCCTACACCGGCCTGCGGCCCGGCGAGAAGCTCACCGAGGAGCTCTTCCACCCCCAGGAGGCGCTTGCGCCCACCGCGCACCCCAAGATCATGCGTGCCCGGGCGCGCGATGCGGCCTGGGACAGCCTGCAGCAGCAGTTGGAGCGGCTCCATGCGCTCTGCCAGGCGGGTGACGCATCCGAACTGCGTGCGGCGCTTTGCGAGATCATGCCCGAGGCCTGTCTGCTGGAGGCGCAGGAGGAGGCACCGCCCGGCAGCCTGGAACTGGCTCCTCCGCCGCCGCGCCTGTCCCTCGTCCGTCAGAAGGACAAGCCGGCCGGCGCGACACAGCAGCCCAGCAGCCGGCACATCGGCAGCGGGCGCAGCTTCAAGCAGATCATTCTGCGCGCCCGGCGGGAGGAAGCGGTGCCGCCGCCGTAACCCGGATCGAACGCGGCAAGGTTCCCAGCGGCCGCTTCGGCGGCCGTTGGTTTGTCCGCCACCTGGGAAGGGATCGCAAAGCAAGACCCCGGAAAGAGTTTATCCTCTCCGGGGTTCTTTGCCGTCCCGGCTGCCGTCCCTTGTTCGGGCGGCAGCCGCTTCGGGTCAGGAGACGTTCGGCTGCTGGTGCTGCAGACCGGAGTTCAGCGCCCAGATCGCTGCCTGGGTGCGATTGCGGGCATTGATCTTCTTCAGCAGGCGCTTGATGTGCACCTTCACCGTGCCTTCGGTGATGCTGAGCTCGCGTGCGATCAGCTTGTTGGCCTGGCCTGCCACCAGACAACGCAGGATCTGGATCTCGCGCGGCGACAGGTCGATGTCCAGGTGGTTGAGCGAGAAGCTGGCACTGCTGCTTTGCAGGGGTTCCTTGACCAACTGGCCGGCCAGCTCGGTGGGGAAGACCACCTCGCCCACCAGGACCAGCCGCAGGGAATGGATCAGGGCATCCAGTGACATGCTTTTCAGCAGATAGCCGGAGGCGCCAGCACGCAGCGCCATGACCATTTCGGACTTGTTCAGGCTGTCGCCGAAAACAATGACCCTTGCCCCGGGCCAACGGGTGAGGATCTCGCCCACAGGATTGGCACGTTCGGCTTCAGGACCCACCCATTCCATGAGCACGATCGCCGGCATCCAGCCGCTGAAATCGCGCTGCACCGCCTCGGCGACGTCGGCACATTCCTCGGTCACGGCGACGTTCGAGCCGGAGAGCATCCGCTTTAGCCCCTCCCGCAAGAGACGATTCCTGTCGATGAGCAACAGTTCTACAGAATGTTCCATGACAGCACTCCGTTTTGCCCCATCCATCATTGGCTTGCGGGCTCTTATTGGTCGCAGGCGGTCTCGAAAGCATTTCCGCTTACTGGCTGTAATCAGCGTCCTTTCGGCCTGATCCCGCTTCTTCGGATTTGGGTAGGCCGCCCACAGGGCAAAACTACCCCGGTAATGCGAACTATGGTGAGTGGCAGAAGGCTAGGGTCGTTGCGCAAGGGTATGGGGTGCATGCCATACCTACCCAAAGGGCGTAGATCGGAAATAATACTGCGAGCAGTAAAGCGCCGCCTTCGTGTCGCGGGATAGGAACATTTTCGGGGCAACTGGAACAGCTTCTGTTGCCGATCGCCGCCAACTTGATTGATCAGCGCCAATATCTTGTGCGCGGGTAATAGCGGATAAATAAAATCAACCATTTGGGTAGAGAGATTTCCGATATAGCACTCCCGTCTCGCTCGCGTTTCTCCTAGTATTGTCAGGCCGAACGGTTATTCGGCCTTGCAGGAGCCCCGGCGTGCCCCACTCCCGAAGCCCCAACGCCGGGGCTCCACTTTCCCGCCCACAGCCAAATGAACGCCCGCGCATGGCTGATGGCACGGTGCGATACGGGCCGCTGGCCCACGGGAGGCTTGCTTGCACCTGTTTAGGGTCAGGTGCTCAAAATCGGGTGTGGCGGCCCGGCTACTGCGGGGCGTGGCAGACGAGGAGTTCGCTGGGCTGTACTGCGCCCGGCAGGCAGACGGGCCGGACGGCGCATTGTCCGGCCGCCAGAGGCTCACTTTCCGGCAGACGGGCGCGGCAGGCATTCAGGGGCGAGCTTTGCGAGGCGGCCAGGGCCTGGCCGATGGAGGGATCGAAATTGCGACCGTTCTGCACGCCGGTGCCAGGGGCCGGGGTTGCTGCCGTATCGGAGCCGCTCACGCCGCTGACAAGCGCGGCTGCGGCCATGCCGCCAGCGTAGAGGCAGCCGCTCAACGCGCAGGCCACCAGAATCAGGCCACCGGCCCCGGCCAGACGTCTGACCGGGGCCGGCAGGAAGCGCCTCGTCACTGCCCGCTGCTCATGCCGGCGCGCATGGCTGTGATCCGGGCTCTTTCTCCCGCCTCGTTGAGCAGGTTCGGGGGCGTTTCCGCCGCCAGCTCGTGCAGCAGATTTGTGGCCTGCGCCTTGAGCTCTGAATTGCCGCCGGCGGCTGCAAGCATGAGCCAGGACAGGCCCTCCACCGGGTCAAAACCGGCAAACTCCGGGTCCAGCAGCATGCCGCCAAGATTGTACTGCGAGCGTTGATAGCCGCGCTCCGCGGCGCGCCGGTACCAAGCGAGCGCCAGGGCGGCGTCCGGCACGACACTCTCGCCTTGTTGATAGGCCCAGGCGAGATTGTGCTGTGCGGCGGGCAAGCCTTCCTCCGCCGCTTTGCTCAACATCGCCAGGCCACGTTCGGGGGCGCGGACGCTTGCGTCGCCGTTGAGGAGGAGCACGGCGAGATTGACCCGAGCCGCGGTGCTGTGCTGCGCAGCGGCCTGCTCCAGCCAGTGGAGCGCTTGTGCGCTGTCCTGCGGTACACCGGCACCGGCCAGATAGGCCTGGGCAAGGGCTTCCTGAGCCTCTGCATGACCGGCTGTGGCAGCGACTTCCAGGTGGCTTGCCGCGCGGGCGCGATCCTGGCGCACCAGTTGGCCGGTGGCGAACATCACCCCCAGGAGGTGATTCGCCTCGACCTGTCCCGCCTCGGCGGCCTGGAACAGGGCGGACAAGGCATCTTCGCGTGAAAGGTCGCGCACGCGGCCTTCGATACCGAGGGCGCCCACCAGGTAGAGTGCATCCGGATCCCCCGCCTCCGCCGAGCGTGCGAGCGCGTCGCGCTCTTCGGCTGTCGCTGGAACCTTGAATGTCTCGGCGGAAACCATTTGCGCTGCTGCAAGCGGGAGCGCGAGTGCGGCTATGACAAGGGCGGCCCGGCCGCTGAGGGCGCGGGCCTTATGGCTGAAAGTCTGCATTGGACGATACCCCATCCCTGGCAGCCGGCCAGGCCGGCTGCGGCAAGTGGACCCCGGTGGTGTTTAGTACTCTGTCTTGATCAATTTTTTGCCTCGGACTTGTTTTTCTTGCGTTTGCCGCGGCTGTTTTTGCCCACCGAGTTGTCGATATTCAGATCGGTCAAGGAATCGGCACCCTGATTGCCGCTGCTGTCCTGATCGGCCAGGTAGTCCAGCGAGCCTTGAGCGCCGTCGCTGAGGATCTGCTCGATCTGGGTGTAGTTGCCGATGGCGGTCGAACTGGTGTTGTAGTTCGTCACGTACTGGGTGACCGAGCCACCACCACCGCCGCCTCCGCCGCCGGCTGCGCGGTTCTTCTTGTTTTCCCGCTCGACGTGCTGGAACTGTGCGGCCATGGACTTGTTGCGGGAGTAGCCCCAGCCCTGGCGTCCCATCTGTTGGGCAGCAGCCTGTTGCACGACGGTCTCTCCTGAGAGCGACGGCAGGTTCTCTCCCATCAGGGCCACGAGGCCGCCCAGGGCGGTGGCGAGAATGAGGCTGTGTGCTTTCATGGCGAGGCTCCTTGTTGTCTGTGAGCCGGAAAAGGGGCGGGGTGAGCCGCGGGCCCACCCCGCAAGTCAGAGAGAGTTACGCTCTAGGGCTGTTGTTCAGCCCATTCGCGCGTCCTGGATCAGAGGCCGCCGGCACCGCCGACGTTGACGGACACGTTGGCAGCGTTACCCACGGCCGTGGCCACCGAGCTCACGATCGGACGGTCGATCTTGCCCAGCTTGTTGTAGTTGGAGATGCTCACATCCGCGACGAAGGAGGTGGCATTCATGTTGGCGTGGCTGAACTGCGTGACGTCGCCGATGACGATCAGGTCATCCGATCCACCGCCAAAGCCGCCGTATGGGAAGCCGAAGCCGCCGCTCTCCTTCACCGTCTCCAGGTCGAGGCTGAAGCTGTTGCCCACCGCGGTGGCCGAGCTGTCGACCGTCGCGTTCTTGATGTCCCAGACAAAGGAATCCGCGTCGATGCTCGCCGGCTGGAAGAGCTGATCGCCCTTCAGGGTCTGCTCGACGTGGAACTCGGTCATGGTCGGGCTCTCGATCGAGAAGCTGTTGCCGATCGCCGCCGCCGTGCTCACGACCTCGGGGAGCTCCGTAACTGCATTGAGCGGACCGCCCATGCCTTCGAGGGTGATGGTGGCGGTGCCGAGATCAAGGTAACAACCTCCCAACCCGGTAACCGAGCAGTTCTGATTCTGAAGAACGTCGCCATTCTCGGCGACAAGTTCACCTTCGTTGTTCCATGTGACCTTGCCGTATCCGGCGGCTTCCAGGTTTACCTTCCCGAGGTCGACTTCTTGGGTCACGGACTCGCCGTTCGGAGAATTGTTGTCGACATTGAAGACGACCGACTTGGAGGTCACATCGCCGAGCTGCGTCTGCAAGCCTTCAACCATCACCAGACCCTTCGGATCGAAGTTGGCGTGGATATTGATATACTTGCTCACGAAGCCATTGACGTGATTGTTCCAGTGCCAGTGGATCTTGTCGAAAGCCTCTGCGCCGGACGGTGCAAGCAGGCCCATAGCGACGGCCGAGGCGCCGGCCAACATAAGAGTGCGCTTTACTGTACTCATCACTAGCTCTCCATTTCTTTGGTTTTGCCTGTCAGGGTTTCTTCGAAGAAGTTCGTCTCCCGGACCTGACAGTGTTCTTCACTCGGGAGGCGGAAGTAGTCCGTCATGATCTGGTAGACAGCCATCTCGATGACGGACCTCACGCCGAGTTGAAGCGGTTCGTTCTGAATGCGACCCGCGTCGAACTCGACGAGCTGGGAGCCGAAGAAACGAAAGACGTTCGCTTCGACTTCGTAGCCAAAAACCTGTTTTTGCAGCGTGCTAACGTGGACCACCTCGAAGGTGCGGCCGTTGACCAGGCGCAGATCGAGGCCCACGTTGATGATGACGGTGCGCCCGCCGGCGCCGATGCCGCCGACCCACAGGCCGGCGCCCTCGCTGACGATGTTGTAGTTGAGCTCGGTGAGCGCCCCGAGGACGACGAAGTCGCTGGCCGGCACCGACTGCTGTAGTTCGTTGGCCGAGCGGCTGGTCAGCCCCTGCTCGATCATCTTCAGTTCGGCCAGGGGGATGCGCAGGTCATAGCGCTCCACCATGCGCACCTTGCCGCTGCGCCAAAGTGCGCTCATCACCATTTCCGACAGGCCCTGGGTGAGCACGGTGCTCTCGGTCAGGGTGTCCATCTGGCCGGTCTTGTCAGAGACCTCGCCGACGGCGAAGGAGGGGAGGTGGCTGCCGGGATAGCTCGCGAGCGTCTGCAGGCAGCGTGTATAGGGCGTGGTGTTGGTGGTGACCGGGAAGCTGTAGGCCGGCCGCACCGCCGGCGCCTTGCCTTCGGCGACCACGGCTGCGGTCTGGCAGCCCGCCAGGGCGAGCGATAATCCCAGTCCGATCACGATCCGGTTCAGGCCCATTCTTCTCAACTCCCGTTCCTTGCTGCTTGCCCCGGCGGGGGTGCCCTGTTCGCGTCTCAGTAACGCCCGCCATTTGACACAAGCCTACCCGCAACAAGCGTACAGAGGCAGAGGAGCAAAAGTATAAAGTGAGAGAAAAGGGGGTTTGGTAAAGTCTCAGTTAAGATCTGGTTCGATCAATACGGGTTGAGGGCGTTGTGGCGGGAGGAGTAGGGCGGACCGTTTTGCGCCTATTCCGGTAAAGCGAAAGGGGTATTCGCCTCACAATTGCTGCTGGACACTCCGAGCGGCCGCACAACGCACTGTCACTGGGCATTGTATCCTGTGACCTCTGTTCAGCGAGGCAGGCCGTGAAGAATAAAAAACAGAAAGGGACGCAGAATGCCTGAGCCAGCCACCGGCCCGTTCGGCGCGGCAGGGGGCGTCATCCTTGTCGGCAGCGACAGCTTCCAGCGCGAGGTGCTGGAAGCCATGGTGCAGCCAACACGCATGGCGGTGCTGGGGCGCTACGACTTCCCTGCGGTGATCGCCACGCCCTTACCGGTCCCGGTGGGGCGGCAGATCGGCGTGCTCATCACCAGCGGCCGGGGTCTCTTGCGCCTGCTTCGTCAGCGGCGGCGCACCTTTCCCCCAGCGCTTCGCATAATAGTGATATCCCCCTTGGAAGAGCTCTCCACGGTCCTGTACCGTCTGGAGCGCGAACAATTGCTGCAATCCCTGGCCGGCTGGATCGAGCCGGCCCGGCTGCGTGAGGTGGGCGCGGATGTCCTGCTCGACGCGGTGCAGGGTGTAACCAGCCTGCCGCCACCGGGAGTGCAGCTGCTCATCGACCGCCAGCGTCACGGGGCGGCCCTGGCGGAACTGGAGGAGGAGGAGCGCCGGTTGCTTGCCCTCCTCATGACCGGGGCAAGCAATGCTGAAATTGCCGACAGGCTTGGTATGCCGCTCGGTCGGATCCGCAACATGGTGCGCAGCCTGTTGGCGAAGCTGGGCTGTCGCAGCCGAACCGCGGCTGCGATCCTCGCCTACCGCTATCTTGGCCCGGAGGGTGGCGAGGAAGAAGGCTCAGGCGAGGACTCCGAGGAGGGGCCAAGCGAAACGTGACGAAGCGACGAGACGACGGGGAGGGGACGTCCGGGGCTCCATTTCAGAACGGAAGGAGGTCGGTATGAAACAGCAGATCCTTTCCCTGGCGGCCGGACTGGCACTTGTCCTTGTCCTGCCCCTGGCCGAAGCAACGGCACAGTGGAATAACAGACCCTATCAGCCCGCCTTTCGTGGCGCGGCCGGCGGCGTGGGAATGAGCCCGGGCTATCGTCAGGTGATCATCCAGGACCGCCTGTCGGACAGGATGTCTCGCAACAACCTTTATCGCCTGCCGAGCGGTGCGCTGGCCGATGTGGCGCAGGATCGTGATCAGGCCTTCATCATCGGCGCCGACGGACTGCCGAGCGTGCGCACTGGGCGGGTCTCCAATCTCAGCGGATTCGGCTATGGCGGCGGTGGTTTGGGCTATGGCATCGGCGGTGCGATGACGCGGCCGACGGCTGGCTTCTGGGTCTACGCCCTGCGCAGCAGCGCCACCGGGGCGTTCAACGGATGGTGGCCGCTGCTCACGGCACGTGATGGCAGCGGCGCACGCGGTGCGGCGGGGGCGACGCCCATCGATGGCTGGATCGGCCAGTTGGACAGTCTGCGCTGAACGCGATCCGCTCTGAACCAGGGCTCCCGGTTGCTATGGTACCTCGCTTGGCGGCAAGCCGAGACTTTCTGGGGAAGACCTGAGGTCGGTCTGTTGCCTCGTTATATTCTACTGTGAGGAGATTACTGACTTCCCAAAAGCAAATCCAGACGATAGGTTCCGGTTATGGAAAGGGTGGGTTTTCTGTCTGCCCCGCCGGACGGAGAGAACGGGATGGCCTTGCCAGATAGGGTGATTGCCATAGTGGATGATCACCCGCTGATTGCTAAAGCCTTGCGCGAACTCATTGCCGCGCGTGGCCACAGAACCCTCGAGTTCACGCGCTTTACGGACTTCCTCCAATGGCTCGACCAGGAGGAAGCGCTGGATCTCTGCATCATAGACTACACACTGCCCGATATCCCGGGCGACGCCATCGTGCAGCGCGTGAAGGAGCGCCGGCCGGAGGTGTCGGTTGCGATCTGGAGTGGCCTGGAAGACGAAAGCCTGCCGGACCGGGTGCTGGACCAAGGCGGGGTCGGCTTTATCTCCAAGGCCCTGGCGATCACCGCCATTCCTCCCGCCGTGGACCTCATGCTGGCGGGAGAAATCTTTGTGTCCTCCCGCGGGCGCAGCACCCATTACCCGGGATCACAAACCTTTGCGCGCACAGGCGATGCCAGGGATAGGCCCGCCGTCGAAAATCTCGCCCTCACCCGCCGGGAAAAGGACGTGATGCAGCATCTCTTACAGGGCTGCTCGAACAAGGAGATTGCGGCGCGGCTCGAGCTCAATCCGGTCACGGTCAAGCTGCACTGCCGGTCGATCTTCAAAAAGCTGAAGGTGCGCAACCGGACCGAGGCGACGGTGCGCTATCTGGAACTCACCGAACGCATTCCGGTCTCTTCAACAGGTTGAGACGCGCTCAGGCGCCGCTGCCCAGGTGCTCTGGCCCGATCACGAGATAACCGTCCTGCAGGGGAGTGTCGTGCCGATGGAGCTTCGCGGCAATGGCTTCGAAGCGGTCGCGGTGCTCCTCGAAGATCGCGCTGTAGCGCGCCCGGTCGCGCACCTCGCTTTGTTGGCCTTCCAGTGCTTCAAGTGCTTCCCAGCGCACGGCCACGTTGATGGTGCGTGCCTCCTCGCCGCGGCCGACCTCGCCGTGAAAGCGCAGGCTGCGGCTGTCCCGGTCCAGGCTCGGTGTGTGGCCGAACCAGCGGATCTCGTCCTTGTTCTCTTCGCTCAACAGTCGCCGCTCCCTTCGCTTTCCACCAGGCAATTCATGTGCTCGCGCTCTTCGCTTGCCTGTTCGCGCATGCGGTCGATGCGATTGACCACGCACTGGCGATAGCCGTCCACCTCTTCCAGGAACTGGGTCAGTTCCTCCTGGCAGCGCAGGGCCCAGCCCTCGTCCTCGGACTCGACCGTGACCTCGGCGCAGGCCGGCTTCACCGGTTCGAAGCAGGAGCCTTCCGGTTCCTCCAACTGCGCCAGCGCACCTTGCGGCACCGCGAGGCTCAGGAGAAGTGCAATGGCGATGGCGGCGGGTTTTCTGGGCTGCATGGCCACTCCTTGATTGGATCACCGGGCTGGAGGCCGCACACAGATGTACGGTCCCGGACAGGAGTAAGACACGTCAGCCCGGCGCTTCGTTCCCACTGTTCCGCCGCCCGCCAGTCATTATGTCAAGCAACGGGGTCGCTCACCACCCGCGCTTCGGAGAGTTTCAGACTGGAGGCGAGGGAGGAAAGCCGCTTTTCGATGGTGGCGCCGGGGGGCACCGGC
This sequence comes from Aquibaculum arenosum, assembly GCF_029222965.1. Taxonomy (GTDB): domain Bacteria; phylum Pseudomonadota; class Alphaproteobacteria; order Kiloniellales; family DSM-21159; genus Aquibaculum; species Aquibaculum arenosum. Next base: position 90,385 of record NZ_JARHUD010000004.1, read on the forward strand.
GCGTCTTCGGGCACCCGCAGGATGAGGTGTTCGGCAGAGCGCTCAAGTCGGCAGCGAAGCAGCATTTCCGCCGCGCCGCCGCACAGCAGGTAAGCGATGCGCAGGGTCCGACCAAGGATCTCGGCTTCCTTGCTGCGCGCCGAGCCCAGCAGCGATTGCGGCCCCTTGAGGACTCGCTTGCTCTTCTCTCCGCCGTAGCGGTGATAGAGCGCCAGGCCGATGAAGGCGCGCTCATCATGTTCCACGCAGAACTCCTGGGCGCGCAGGATGCGCAGCAGTGTCTGTTCCGCCCGGTAGTCCGGGTGGTAGCGCCAGCCGATGTCGGAGAGGTGGCTGGTGGCCAGCCGCAGCCGGGCTTGCGCCTCGCTTTCCTCGGGAAAGAGCGGCGCGGCCCAAGCCGTGATCTCCTGCCCCAGGTCGCCAAAGCGCCCGTCGGAGGTGGCCCAGTCGCGCACGGCCACGAGCAGGGGGTCGCGGCTGCGCTCCTCCTCGCTGAGCCGGTCCAGGATCCAGCCTTCGCGCAGGCCGCGCGAGGAGAAGACCAGCCGCCGGGGGCGCCCCTTCCGCAGGATGCGGTACAGCAGCATTCCCGCATAGGGCAGGGTTTCCAGGCGGCGCGCCGGCAGGTCCACCAGGCGATCGAGCGAGCGCCGGCCCATGCTGGCGACCAGTTTGGCCACCTCCTCGGCTTCGCTGCGGTCGATGGCGTAGCCCTGTACCATGTGCAGCGGGTAGCGGCTCTGCTCCATGTGCAGGCGTGCCAGTGCGCGCCAGGCGCCGCCCACGGCATAGAAGTCACGGCCCTCCAGGCCGTCCAGCCAATCAAGCTTCGCCAGTTCGGCATCGATCAGGCGCCGGGCTGCGCGCAGGTCACTGCCCACCTCGTCCTGCAGCCGCAGCGGCCCGAGCTTGAGTGAAACCCAGCCATTGGTGCGCCCCTGCTCCACGGCCACCAGTTCGAGGCTGCCGCCACCGAGATCGCCCATGACACCGGCGCTGTCCGGCTGGCCGGACAGCAGGCCGAGCGCAGAGAGCTGTGCCTCATCCTGCCCGGAAAGAACGCGCACGGGGTGGCCGGTGCGCTCTTCTACCTGTCGTACGAAGTCCGGGCCGTCGGCTGCATCGCGCACCGCCGCGGTGGCCAGCAGGTCCAATTCGCTTACCTTCATGGCCCGGGCCAGGCCGGCAAAGCGAACCAGGGTCTCCAGGGCCAGGGCGCGGCCTTCCGGGTTGAGTTTTCCGCTGTGGTGCAGCCCGGCACCCAGGCCGCAGAGCACCTTCTCGTTGAACAGCGGTACCGCCACCCGGCGCAGGCCGTCGAAGACCACCAGGCGCACGGAGTTGGAGCCGATATCGACCACTCCCACCGGTGCGACGGGACGGATGGGGGTACAGGTCACGTCCGCTGCGCTCACGCGTCCGCTGTCCTCGATTGTTTGGCGCCAGGGCCGGCCCATTCGCCTCTGGGTTCGCGTTTCAGCGCCGAGCCGCGGCCGGAGAGGCTGGGATTTGTCATGAAGAAGGACTGGGCGCTGAAGGGGCTCTCGCCGCCGTCGACCCGCTCGAAGTCGCCGTCGGGCTGCATGATCCAGGATTGGGCCTCGTCCCGCAGATTGGCGACCATGACCTGCTCCAGCACCTGCTCGTGCACGGTGGGGTTCTCGATCGGCACCAGAATCTCTACGCGGCGGTTCAGGTTGCGTGGCATCCAGTCGGCCGAGGAGATGAAGACCTTGGCGTCGGGCGAGGGCAGGGGCTGACCATTGCCGAAGCAGACGATGCGTCCGTGCTCCAGGAAGCGACCGACAATGGACTTCACCCGGATGTTCTCGCTCAAGCCCGGCACCCCGGGGCGCAGGCAGCAGATGCCGCGCACGATCAGGTCGATCTCGACGCCGGCCTGGGAGGCGCGATAGAGCGCGTCGATGATGTCGCCGTCCACCAGGGCGTTTAGCTTGGCCCAGATTGCGCCCGGTCGGCCGGTGCGGGCGTGGGCGATCTCCGCCTCGATGTTCTCCATCAGGGTTTCGCGGAGGTTAATCGGGGCAATGGCCAGCTTCTCCAGCTTGCCGGGATTGGCATAGCCGGTCATGTAGTTGAACAGCCGCGCCGCGTCACGGCAGAGCACGCGGTCCGTGGTGAAGAAGCTGAGGTCGGTGTAGATCTTGGCGGTGATCGGGTGATAGTTGCCGGTGCCGTAGTGCACGTAGGAGCGCAGGGCGCCGCCCTCGCGCCGCACCACCAAAGCCACCTTGGCGTGGGTCTTCAGGCGGATGAAGCCGTAGACCACCTGCACCCCGGCGCGCTCCAGATTGCGCGCCCAGCGGATGTTGCGTTCCTCGTCGAAGCGGGCCTTGAGCTCCACCAGTGCGGTCACCGACTTGCCGGCCTCCGCCGCCTCGGTCAGCGCGCGCAGAATAGGGGAATCCTCACTCGTACGGTAGAGCGTCTGCTTGATCGCCACCACCTGCGGGTCGGCGGCGGCCTGGCGCACGAACTGCACCACCACGTCGAAGGATTCATAGGGGTGGTGAACGATGATGTCCTTGGCGTGGATGGCCTTGAAGCAATCTCCGTCATAATCGCGTATGCGCTCGGGAAAGCGCGGTACATAGGGCGGGAAGAGCAGATCGCGGCGATTGTCGATGATGAGTTGCTGCACGTCGACCAAGCCGATCATGCCCCCAAGCCGGAAGGCATCGTCGGGTGAGGCGCCCAGTTCGGCAAGGATGAAATCGTGCATATCGGCGGACATGTCGGCATTGACCGCCAGACGGATCACCGAACCGCGCCGCCGGCGCTTGAGCGCGCTTTCGAAGACGCGCACCAGATCCTCGGCCTCTTCCTCCACCTCGACATCGCTGTCTCGGATGACCCGGAAGACGCCAAACTCCGAGACCTCCATGCCGGGGAAAAGACGGTTCAGGTTCAGGCGGATGATCTGCTCGCTGCGCACGAAGCGCGGCCGCTCGCCCGGCAGGCGCACGAAGCGCTCGGATTGCTGCGGCAGCAGGACCAGGCCGTTGAGCGGCTCCTCGTCCGCCGCGCGCACCAGCCGCATCACCAGCGCAAAGCCCAGGTTCGGCACGAAGGGGAAGGGGTGCGCCGGGTCGATGGCAATTGGCGTGAGCATGGGAAAGAGCTGCTCTTCGAAGTAGTCGGCCAGCCAGCGCCGGTCGGCTTCGCTCAACTCCTCGCGGGCCAGCACGTCGATGCCGTTGTCGGCCAACTGTTCGCGCAGGGTGGTCCAGCAGAGCTGCTGGCGCTGCATCAGCCGCTGGGCGCGGGAATGGATCGCCCTCAGCTGTTCGGCCGGCGTCATGCCCTCCTGGCTGATGTCCTTCACACCGGCGCCCACCTGCCCGCGCAGGCCGGCCACGCGCACCATGTAGAACTCGTCGAGATTGCTGGCCGAGATCGAAAGGAAGCGCACCCGTTCCAGCAGCGGATGCCGGGTGTTGAAGGCTTCGTCCAGCACCCGCTCATTGAATGTCAGCCAGGACAGCTCGCGGTTGATGAAGCGCTCGGGCGAGTCGGCGGTGGGCCAGGGGCTCATCGGCGCCTGGATCACCGCCCCGGTGCGCTCCCGGGCTTCCGTCTGGCGTGCCGCCTTACTCAAGTGAATCCTTTCTGACAGGATCGGCCGCAAAGCCAATCGATTACGAGCTGCTATAGTCTACACCAGATTTGCCGCGCTACCCAAAAAGGCAAGGGGTGCTCCTCGCGGCAGGAGGGGACATTCAAAGACCATGAAACGGCTGCTGTTGCTCCGCCACGCCAAGTCGGGTTGGGACGACCTCACCCTGGAGGATTGGCAGCGCCCCTTGGCACCTCGGGGGCGGCAGGCTGCGCCGCGCATGGGCCGGGAAATCGCCCAGCGCGGCTGGCGGCCGCAACGCGTATTGGTCTCCCCGGCCCGGCGGGCGCAGGAGACCTGGAACCTCGTCGCGCCGGAACTGCCGGACCGGCCCGAGGTGGAGGAGACGCCGCAGCTCTATGGTGCCAGCCAGGACGCCGTCTTGCGAACGCTGCGCCACCTGCCGGAGGATCACTCCAGCGTGCTGCTGATCGGGCACAACCCGCAGCTCGAGAGCCTGGCGCTCAGTCTCGCCGGCCGCGGCTCCGACGTGCAGGCAGTGGCGCAGATCCAGGCCAAGTTTCCCACCGCCGCCCTCGCGGTGCTGGAGTTCGACGCGCCCTGGCGCCGGCTTGCCCTGCGCGGCGCGCGGTTGACCCTTTGCCTGAAAGTAAAGGCCTTGGATCGCGACGCGTGATTCGCTCCAAAGGGCGGCAGGCTCAGCGCTTCGGGCGCTCCATGGCGAAAATGGTGTCGACCACGGTGTAGTCCATATAGCCCAGGCGGCCGACGGGCCGCGCGCGGGCCAGGTCGACCAAACCCTTGTCGGTCAGCAGCGACTCCTCGATGTGGATGCCCACCACCTCACCGATCACCATGTGGTTGCCGGTGTCGGGCAGGGTGCAGGGCAGGTCCACCGTTTTGATCCAGCGGCATTCCAGGTGCGCTGGTGAGTCCGCAATCCGCGGCACGCTCACCTTCTCCGAGGACGCCAGCGTGAGCTTGGTGCGCTCCAGCTCGCTTTCACCCGGAGGCAGGGGCGCGGCGGTCGCGTTCATCGCCTCGCGCAGATCCCAGGTCACGAGATTGACGACGAACTCGCCGCTCTCCTCGGCGTTGCGCAGGCTGTCCTTGCCGCCGTCCTGGCTGCGTGGCTTGCCGTTGCTGGCGAAGAAGACCATGGGCGGCGCGTCGGAGAGCCCGTTGAAGAAGCTGTAGGGCGCCAGGTTGACCACGCCGTCCGACCCGATCGTCGTGATCCAGCCGATGGGACGCGGCACCACCAACGCCTTGAAGGGGTTGTAGGGCAGGCCGTGCTGCTTGTGCTGGCCGGGCTCGAAGAACATGCAAGTCTCCTCCTGCGACAGGGGCGCAGAGTACCGCCGCCGGCCGAAGGTTGCGAGCCCCCGGCTCTAAGTAGCGAGCTGCCTTGCGGTTCTGTCTCTAATGCAGGATCTGGCTGAGGAAGAGCTTGAGGCGGTCGGACTGCGGGTTGCCGAAGAAGTCGTCCGGGCGGTTCTGTTCGACGATCTCGCCGAAGTCCATGAAGATCACCCGGTCGGCAACCGTGCGCGCAAAGCCCATTTCGTGGGTGACGCAGAGCATGGTCATGCCTTCCTCGGCAAGCGAGACCATGGTGTCCAGCACCTCCTTGACCATTTCGGGGTCGAGGGCGGATGTGGGTTCGTCGAACAGCATGATCTTGGGCTTCATGCAAAGCGAGCGCGCGATGGCCACGCGCTGCTGCTGGCCGCCGGAAAGCTGACCCGGGTACTTCTGGGCCTGCTCCGGGATGCGCACCCGCTCCAGGTAGTACATGGCCGTTTCCTCGGCCTCCTTCTTGGGCACCTTGCGCACCCAGATCGGCGCCAGGGTCAGGTTCTCCATCACCGTGAGATGCGGGAAGAGATTGAACTGCTGGAACACCATGCCGACCTCGCGCCGGATGGCATCGATGTTCTTCAGGTTCGAGGTCAGTTCGATGCCGTCCACCACGATCTTGCCGCGCTGGTGTTCCTCCAGGGCGTTGATGCAGCGGATCATGGTTGATTTTCCCGAGCCGGAGGGACCGCAGATCACGATGCGCTCCTTCCGCTCCACGGCGAGATGGATTTCTTTCAGGACGTGAAATTCACCGAACCACTTGTTGACCCCGGTCATCTCGATGATCGGGCTGCCGCTGGCGGCGTGGGCGGTGGGGGACTGGCGTTCGCTTGCTAGGCTCATGACAGGGTCATCCTCAGCGACGGGTTCCGACATTCAGCTTCTTTTCGAGGTGCTGCGAGTACTTCGACATGGAGAAGCAGAAGACGAAATAGATCATGGCGATGAAAAAGTAGGATTCACGGTAGAAGCCGCGCCAGGAGGGATCGGTCAGCGCCGCCTTGGCGGCACCCACCAGATCGAACAGCCCGACGATGATCACCAGTGAGGTATCCTTGAACAGGCCGATGAAGGTGTTCACCAGCGGCGGGATCGAGATCCGCAAGGCCTGGGGCAGGATGATGAGGCGCGTCTTCTGCCAATAACCGAGGCCGATGCTGTCGGCGGCCTCGTACTGGCCCTTGGGAATGGCCTGCAATCCGCCACGCACCACTTCCGCCAGATAGGCCGAGGCAAAGAGGATGATGCCGATCTGGGCGCGCAGCAGGTTGTTGATCGATACCCCCTGCGGCAGGAAGAGCGGCAGCATCACCGAGGCCATGAAGAGCACGGTGATCAGCGGCACGCCGCGGATCAGCTCGATGTAGGCCACGGACAGCATTCGGACGATCGGCAGATCGGATCGCCGCCCGAGCGCCATGAGGATGCCCAGCGGAAAGCCGATGGCCAGCGCGAAGGACGCCAGCATCAAGGTCAGCGGCAGGCCGCCCCAGCGGGTGGTCGGCACTTGGGTCAGACCGAAGATGCCGCCATACATCAAGGTCCCGATAACAGCCAGCAAGACGACCCAGGCGACGCCCAGCCAGGGCTTCCAGAAAGCGCGATTACAGCTGGCAAGAAGCAGGACCAGGTAGAGCAGCACGGCCAGGGTGGGACGCCACTGCTCGTCGAAGGGGTAGGTGCCGAAAAGGATCAGGCGATACTTCTCGTGGATGAAAGCCCAGCAGGCACCATCCGCGGCGCGACAGACCTCCGGTTCCGTATGGGACCAGACGGCACTGATGAACAGCCAGTCGATGATCCCGGGAACGAGCTTCGCCAGGATGTAGAGCAGGATCAGCGTGGCCAGCGAGTTGTACCAGGTGCTGAAGAGATTGGCGCGCAGCCAGCCGATGACACCGGTCTTGGTGGACGGCGGCTGCACCACCGGGGAATCGCCGCCGGTGCGGGCGGCGTGCTGTACGGTGCGGTGAAGCGTCTGATCTGTCATGGCTCAGCGCTCCACCAGGGCGATTGCCCTGTTATACCAGTTCATGATCAGGGAGATCGTCAGGCTGAGCGTCAGGTAGACCGCCATGAAGATGGTGATCGCCTCGATGGCCTGTCCGGTCTGGTTCAAGGTGGTGTTGCCCACCGAGACGAGATCGGGATAGCCGATGGCCACTGCCAGCGACGAGTTCTTGGTCAGGTTCAGGTACTGACTGGTGGTCGGCGGAATGATGATGCGCAGCGCCTGGGGCAGCACGATGAAGCGCAGCACCATGCCCTTGCGCAGGCCGAGCGCGAAGGCCGCTTCGCTCTGCCCGTGGCTGACCGCGAGGATGCCGCCGCGCACGATCTCGGCGATGAAGGCGGCGGTGTAGAAAGTCAGACCGAAGAGCAGTGCTGCGAACTCGGGCGTGAGCGTCAGACCACCGCGGAAGTTGAAGCCCTGCAGCGTCGGCAATTCCATGACCGTCGGCGCGCCGCCGAGCACCCAGGCAATGGCCGGGAAGAGGATCAGCAGACCCAGGCTGGTCTTGTAGACCGGGAACTGCTTACCCGTGTCGATCTGGCGCTGCTTGGCCCAGCGACGGATGAGATAGCCCGCCGCCAGCGCCAAAAGGGCGGCGATGCCCATGTAGGCGTGGATCGGGTCGGCCACCGGGGCTGGGATCATGAAGCCGCGGTTGCTGAGGTAAATGCCCTCGACCGGGCTCATGGCCTGACGGGGACCGGGCAGGCTCACCGTGATCACGCCATACCAGATGAAAAGCTGCAGCAGCAGCGGTATGTTGCGCAGCACCTCGATGTAGACCGAGGCCAGCTTGGCGATCAGCCAGTTCGTGGAGAGCCGCGCGACACCCACCAGCACGCCGATGATCGTCGCCAGCACAATTCCCAGCAGGGCCACCCGGAAGGTGTTGAGAATGCCAACAATGAAGGCGCGGCCATAGGTGTCCGCCGCGCTGTAGCTGACCATCGATTCCGCGATGGCGAAGCCCGCTTCCCGTTGCAGGAAGCCGAAGCCGCTGGCGATGTTCTGCCGTTCCAGGTTCGTCATCACGTTGGAGACGAGGTAGCCGATGCCGGCCACCACCAGAACGACTGTGAGAATTTGAAAGAAGATCGCGCGAAAGCGCGGATCATACCAGAATGGCGTTTTCGATGAAGCGCTTGCGCCTCGATCGCTGTCTACTGCCACGAGCCGGCCTCCCTGCTTGGCCGCGCGCCGGACTTTTGCCCTTTGAGGGTCTGTCCGCTCCGGTCGCGCGTCAGCTCGTCACCAGATCTGCGACCCCTCCCGGAGGCCGCAGCGGCCGCCGCCACCCGAAGGCGACGACGGCCGGTTCATGCGGATAATCCGTCCTTACCGGACCGGCATGGCGTACATCAGGCCGCCGCGGGTCCAGAGGTCGTTGTAGCCGCGCTCGAGGCCAAGCGGGGTGTCGACACCCACATTGCGCTCGAAGATCTCGCCGTAGTTGCCCACCTGCTTGATCGCATTGTAGGCCCAGTCTTCGGAGAGACCCAGGTTCTCACCCATGCCGGCGGAAGCGCCGAGCAGGCGCTGAACGCCCGGGTTGTCGCTGTTCTCACGCATGTCGTCGACGTTCTCGGAGGTGATGCCGTACTCTTCAGCCTCGATCAGGGCGTAGACCACCCACTTCACGATGTTGAAGAATTCGTCGTCACCCTGGCGCACGGCCGGGCCGAGCGGCTCCTTGGAGATGAGCTCCGGCAGGATCATGTGATCCTCCGGGTTCTCGGCCACCGTGGAGCGGATCGAGGCCAAGCCCGAGGCGTCCGTGGTGTAGACGTCGCAACGGCCGGAGAAGTAGGCCGCATTGACCTCGTCAAGCTGCTCGATGACCACCGGCTCGAACTCCATGCCATTGGCACGGAAGTAGTCGGCCAGATTCAGCTCCGTGGTGGTGCCCGGCTGCACGCAGACGGCCGCACCATCCAGCTCGAGGGCGCTGGTCACACCCAGCTCGCGCGGCACCATGAAGCCCTGGCCGTCATAGAACGTGATCGGCGCAAAGTGGAGGCCCAGCGAGGTGTCGCGGGTCAGCGTCCAGGTGGTGTTGCGCGACAGCAGGTCGACCTCACCGGACTGCAGGATGGTGAAGCGCTGCTGGGCGGTGGCCGGCGTGTAGGAGACAGCATCGGCATCGCCCAGGATCGCCGCGGCAATCGCCTTACAGACGTCGACGTCCAGGCCGGTCCAGTTGCCTTCGCTGTCGGGGTTGCTGAAGCCGGCGAGGCCGGTGCTGACGCCGCAGTTCAGTTCGCCGCGATCGGTGATGGTTTCCACCATGCTCTGTGCGGCAGCCGGAAGGGCGGCGCCGGCAACGGCGACCACGGCTCCGGCAGCAAGAATTGATTTCAGCTTCATTTGTCCCTCACCTGTTCTCTTTAGTGAATCCCTCGAAGATCCCGGATTGGGAATCCCGAAACCGCTTTGTAGCAGCAAACGGGTGATAAAATGAAGCCCTGCGTGATAAGGCCTTCGCGTTTTGCGAGTAACCAGGTCGGGAATGCGGCTGATTGGGGCAGAATCTGCGTCAAATGCCAGCGTTGGGGGGCAACAATCCGCTGCCACGCGGGTCGGGGAAGCGGTGTTGCTCTCGACCGGTCAGCGCGAAGCCCATGCGCTGGCACAATGTCAGCGCACTCGGCGAATCCAGCGTGGTGACCGAAAGCAGCAGGCGGCTGCAGGGCTGGTCCCAGGCCAGTTCCAGGGTCTCGTGCAGCAGAAAAGCCCCCAGACCGCGGCCGCGAAAGGCGGGCGCGAGACCCAGGTGGGTGAGGCGGCACGCCCGCGTGCCGCGCTCGCCGGTGCGGGGCGTTTCGGCCTGGGGGCGGGAGTCGAGTTCGGAGAAGCCGGCCGGTACGCCGTCCACATAGAGCACGTAGATCGCCACGTCGTGGTCGTGGATCGTCGCAGCCAGCGCGGCGTCATCCAGCGCCAGTCGCTCCCACCAGAGACAGTCGCTGCCAACGCTGCGGTAGAGAAAGCGATAGAAGTCCAGCGGCGGCTGTTCGGCCCGCAGCAAGGCGAGCTTGTGCCCGCCGGAGGGGTGAGGACGCTGCAGCGCAGGTTTGCCGTCCATTTCCAGGTGGGTGACGACGACTTCGACGTCGGCGCCGCTTTCCGGGGCCGGCGTTTCCTCGCCGTCCAGCCAGCGGGCCATCACCAGCCGCGGCGTAAGATCGTAGCCGCAGCTTTTGTAGAAGGCGCGAACCCGCGCGTTGGTCGGGCGGATCATGAGCTGCACCTTGCGCAGTCCGCGCTGCTTCAGCCACCGCTCACCCTCCTGGACCAGATGCCGCCCCAGGCCCCGCCGCTGCAGGGCCGGGTCGACGGCGAGATAGTAGTACCAGCCGCGATGGCCGTCGTGTCCGACACACAGGGAACCGACGATCTCGCCCTCGCGCTCGGCCAGCAGGATTTCCGCGTCGGCGCTGGCCTGAAAGAGGGCGATGTCCGCCTCGGGATCGTTGTGCGGCACGGTGAGGCCGCAGCGTTGCCAGAGCGCAGAGAGCGCTGGCGTGTCATTCCCTTGGGCCGGGCGCAGGCGATAGAGCGGGGCGATTTTTTTGTTGCTCATGGATCTCGCTCCGCTCCTTTGTTCTACGCCCCTTGATTCTATCCGACTGTGGCCGGCCCGCTCTCAACCGGTGTCTCGCCCGCCTGGCCCCAATCGGCCCAGGAGCCGTCGTAGAGCGCGTGGTCGCGCCGTCCGAGGCAGGTGAGCGCCAGGCTGAGCACGGCGGCGGTAACCCCTGAGCCGCAGGTGGTGACCACGGGGCGGTCATTGTTGACACCGGCGGCCTCCAGGCGTGCGCGCAGCGCTTCGGGCGGCAGCAGCGTGCCATCAGCGGGGTCGAGCAGTTCGGTGAAGGGCAGGTTGAGGCTGCCCGGAATGTGCCCGGAGCGCAGTTCCGGCCGCGGCTCCGGCGCCTCGCCCTCGAAGCGGGCCCGGGCGCGGGCGTCGAGCACCTGCTCCTTGCCGCTTTCCAGATTGCGTTGCATTTGGCTGCGGTCGCGCACCTGTGTGCTGTCCAAGCGGGCGGTGAAGTGGCGCTCCATGGGCGCGACCGGCCGGTCGTCCAGCGGGCGGCCCTCAGCTTTCCACTTCGGCAGGCCGCCGTCGAGCACCGCGATCTCCTTGTGGCCGAAAACCCGGAAGCTCCACCAGACCCGCGCGGCGGAAAACAGCCCCTTGCGGTCGTACACTACGATGCGGTTGCCGTCCCCCAGGCCGAGGTGACGCACCTTGCTGGAGAAGATCTCCGGCGGTGGCAGCATGTGGGGCAGGGGACTCTTGGGGTCCTTGATCGCATCGATGTCGAAGAAGACGGCGCCGGGAATGTGCTCGGCCTCGTACTCGGCCCGGGCGTTGCCTTCCTCGTTCGGCAGGTAGTAGGTGGCATCCACCACCCGCAGGTCTGGATCTTCAAGGTGGGCTGCCAGCCAGTCGGTGGTGACCAGGCAGTGGTCCGGGTGCTGGGTCATGGGGCGTCCTTCTGCCGGTCAGGCGAGCCGCAGGTTGATGCGCCGGTTCTGCCGGCCCTTGTTCTCGATCTTGCCGACCTCGAGCCGGCCGATCTCGCCGGTGGAACGCACGTGGGTGCCGCCGCAGGGCTGCAGGTCCACGCCTTCGATCTCGAGCAGGCGCACCTTGCCGCTGCCGCTGGGCGGCTTCACCGACATGGTGCGCACGAGCTCCGGCTGCGCAGCGAGCTCCGCATCGTCGATCCAGCGCGGGCGCACCGGGCGGTCCTCCTCGACCAGGCGGTTGAGTGCCTCCTGCAGCCAGACCTTGTCGGGGGCGCTTTCCAGATTGAAATCCAGGCGTCCCTTGCCGTCGCCCACCTGGCCGCCGGTCACCTCGCCCTCGATGAGCGAGCAGAGCAGGTGTAGGCTGGTGTGCACGCGCATGTGGCGGTGGCGCCGTTCCCAGTCCAGTTCCATGGTCACCGGCGTGCCGGGGGCGAGCGTCGGAGCCTCCTCGGCCGGAATGTGCAGCACCTCATCGCTCGCCTCGCCCTTGCGGGTGTCGACGATGTTGATCGTAGTGCCGTCGGCCAGCAGCAGACGGCCGCTGTCCCCTGGCTGTCCGCCGCCTTCGGGATAGAAAATGGTGCGGTCCAGGCGGATGCCTTCGGGCCCCACGCTCACGGCCTGGGCCTCGCCCTCTCTTAAATAGGCATCTTCGCGGAACAGCAGCTCCATGAAGCGCTTCCCCCTCTTTTTGCTTACAGCCAGCCCGGAACCGGCAGGCCCTTGTCCCGCAGGAAGGCGGGATTGAACATCTTGCTCTGGTAGCGCGCGCCTGAATCGCAGAGCACGGTGACGATGGTGTGGCCCGGCCCGAGCTCGCGCGCCAGCCGGATCGCTCCGGCCACATTGACGCCGCTGGAGCCGCCCAGGCACAGGCCTTCCTCCTCAAGCAAGGAAAAGGCGACCGGCAGGGATTCGCTATCGGGAATGCTGTAGGCGCGGTCGACCGGTGCATCCTCCAGGTTGGCGGTGATCCGCCCCTGGCCGATGCCTTCGGTGATGGAGGTGCCTTCCGCCTTGAGACTGCCGTGGGCGTAGTAGTGCCAAAGTGCCGAGCCGCTGGGATCGGAGAGCGCGATGGTCACCTTGGAGCTGCGCTCCTTCAGCGCCTGGCCGATGCCGGCCAAGGTGCCGCCGGTGCCGACCGCGCAGACGAAGCCGTCTACCTTGCCCTCGGTCTGCTCCCAGATCTCCGGACCGGTGGTCTCATAGTGGCCGCGGCGGTTGGCGACATTGTCGAACTGGTTGGCCCAGATCGCGCCGTTGGGCTCGCTGGCGGCCAGCTCTTCCGCCAGGCGCGCCGAGACATGCACGTAGTTGCCGGGGTTCTTGTAGGGCACCGCCGGCACTTCGCGCAGGTCTGCGCCGCACAGGCGCAACATGTCCTTCTTTTCCTGGCTCTGAGTTTCCGGAATGACGATCACGGTGCGATAGCCGCGGGCGCCCCCCACCAGTGCCAGGCCGATCCCGGTGTTGCCTGCCGTTCCCTCGACGATCACGCCGCCGGGACGCAGCAGCCCGCGCTCCTCCGCATCCTTCACGATGGCCCAGGCGGCGCGGTCCTTCACCGAGCCGCCGGGATTGAGGAATTCCGCCTTGCCCAGGATCTCGCAGCCGGTCTCTTCCGATGCCCGGCGCAGCCGGATCAGCGGAGTGTTGCCGATGGTACCGATGAATCCGTCGCGCACGTCCATAGGGCCAGCCTTGCCGAAAGTCTTTGATGAGCGGAACGTGGAGAGTAGCGCCGCCGCCCCGTCCCGGGCAAGCCGGCGCAACTTGACACTTTCGATAACGGGGGGGGGGAGCCTGCTTCAGGCCCATCAAGGGGCTGAAGCTTGGGGGCGCACGACGATGAAACCGTTTGAACAGGGGCTGCGGGTGTGTACGCCTCGACACGAGGCGCTGACGCGACGCTACGAGATCGCCCGCACCGCGATCGAGGTCCTGGCCGCGCTGGCCTTCATCATTGGCAGCCTGCTCTTCTTCTATCCTGACATGGTCTATACCGGGACCTGGCTGTTCCTGATCGGCTCGATCTTTTTCGCGATCCGGCCGACCATTCGGCTGTTGTTGGAACTGCATCTCTCCCGCCTGCCCATGCTCGACGAGTTGGAGCCGGCCGGCGGCTGAAGCCCACAAGTTTGCAGTGCTCAGTCGCGGCGCCAACGCTCGCGCAGGCCGTCGCGTTTGAGCTTTAGGCCGGTCAGGCAGGTCCAGGCCGGCGCGTTGGTGATCCGGCCGGCTTCCAGCAGCGCCCAGGCCTCTTCGAAGGGCAGGGCTTCAGCGCGTATATCTTCTTGTTCGATCTCCAGGCCGTGAAGTCCTCCGACATCGCTGGCGTCGGTGCGGCCGATGAAGTGGTGGATCACTTCGGTGCTCGACCCGGGAGAGGACATGAGCGCTGCCACGGGCTCCAGGTCGGTGATGGTCACGCCGGCCTCTTCCTCCGCCTCACGCCGGATCACCGCTTCAGCGGCCTCGCCTTCCTGGTCGAGCAGGCCGGCGACCACTTCGATCTGCCAGGGCGGCTTTCCGGCCAGCAGCGCCGGCAAGCGAAATTGCTCGATCAGGACAACGCAGTCCCGCTCGGGATCGTAGGGCAGGACAGCGGCGGACTGGTGCTGGTCGATGATCTCGCGCAGCTGTTCGATCCAGCCGCCGGCGAAGCGGCGATAGCGCGCGCTGTGACGTTCCACCGTGAGGAAGCCGCGGTGCAGCTCTTCCTTTTCCAACAGTTCGCTGTCTTCGGAACCGAAGCGACCGAAGGGCATGGGATTTCCTTATCTGTCTTCTTGTGAGTCGGGCTCGCCGAGCAGGCGGGCGAAGCGCTCCATGTCTCCGGCCAGCGTCTCGGCGGCATGCTTTTCCATCTCGCGGTACTGCGCCAGCACTTCATGGCCCAGGGCGGTGACGTGTGCGCCGCCGCCGCCGCTGCCGCCGCGCGCGGCCTCCACCAGTGGGCCGCGAAAGGCAGAGTTCATGGTCTCCACCAACAGCCAGGCGCGGCGGTAGGACATGCCCATGGAGCGGGCGGCCCGGCTGATGGAGCCGCTGGCGTCGATGGCTTCCAGCAGCGCCGCCTTGCCCGGTCCCATGGCGGTTGCCTCGCCGAGAAGCACCCGCAGGCGAGGGCGGGGCGGCATGGGATCACTCCGCCGCGGCGCGCTGGCGCAAGCGGTGGAAGCCGGCCTCCAGGTCGGCGATCAGGTCGGCCGGATCCTCCAGGCCGATGTGCAGTCGCAGCAGCGGGCCTGCGGCGTCCCAGGGGACGGCCGAGCGTAGCTTTGCCGGGAAGGTCGGAATAGCAAGGCTCTCGTAGCCACCCCAGGAGTAGCCCATGCCGAAGTAGTCCAGGCCTTCCAGGAGGTCAGCCACGCTTTCCATGCCCACCGGATGCAACTCCACGCCCATAAGCCCGCTGGCGCCGTGGAAGTCGCGCTTCCAGATGGCGTGCCCGGGATCGCTCGGCAGTGCCGGGTAGAGCACGCGGGCCACTTCCGGGCGCCCCTGCAGCCATTGCGCGACCTGGAGCGCATTGGTCTGATGCTGTGCCAGGCGCACAGCCATGGTGCGCAGGCCGCGCAGGCCGAGCCAGGCATCGTCGGGGCTGGCGCCGTGACCCAGATCCTGGGCCTGTTGGCGCACCGCGTCATGCTGTGCCTCGTTGGCGATGACCAGGCCCAGCATGGCGTCGGAATGGCCGACGACATACTTGGTACCGGCGTGCACCGAGATGTCGACGCCATGGGCCAGCGGCTGGAAGAAGAGCGGCGTGGCCCAGGTGTTGTCCATGATCGTGGTCACGCCGGCCTCGCGGGCGACCTTGGTGATGGCCGGCACGTCCTGGATCTCGAAAGTGAGCGAGCCTGGCGCCTCGAGGAAGATCACCCGGGTGTTCGCTCGGACGAGGTCGGCGATACCGGCGCCGATCAGGGGATCGTAGTAGGTGGTTTCGACACCGAAGCGCGTCAGCAGGCCGTCACAGAGCTTGCGGGTGGGTGCATAGACGCTGTCAGCCACCAGCAGATGATCGCCCTGCTTGATCTGCGAGAGCACGGCAACCGTGATCGCCGCCAGACCGGAGCCCACGGCCACGCAGCCGGCGCCGCCCTCCAGTTCGGCCACGGCGTGCTCCAGGGAGAAGCTGGTTTCCGTGCCGTTGCGGCCGTAGGAGACGAATTCCGGGTCGAGGCGATGGCTGTGTACCGCCAGCAGGTCCTCGACGCTGTCGAAGAGGATGGTTGAGGCGCGCACCACCGGCGGATTGACCGGGCGTCCGCCCTTGCATGCCAGTCTGCGGCCCGCGTGGGCCAGACGCGTCTGCGGCGCCGCTTTCTTCACTTCCGACAAGTCTTCGTCTCCCTGTAAATCACATTCATCCAAGCTTACATCGCCCCTTCCGCCCGGCGAAAGGGCAAGGCAGCGAAAAGCAGAGGCGGCGCCCGCGTGTAAGACGTGCTATCCTGACCCCATCATGCCCGAACCGCGCTATTGCCTTTTCGATACGGCCATCGGTCGCTGCGGCTTGGCCTGGAGCGATGCGGGCCTGCGTGCGCTCGCACTGCCGGAGGCCAGCGCCGGCGAAACCCTGAGGGTGCTCCTGCGCGCCTGTCCAGGGGCAGAGGCTGCTTTGCCCGAGGAACTGGCATCGGACACCTGGGTGGGCGTAGCCGTGGCGCAGATCACGGCGCTGCTTGACGGTGAGAAGCCCTCGCTGCTGCAGTTCCCCCTGGACCTTGAGGGCATCGGGCCCTTCTATCGGCGGGTCTATGACGAGGCGCGCCGGATTCCGCCGGGGCAGACCAAGAGCTACGGCGAGATCGCCCGTGCCCTGGGTCAGCCCGGTGCCTCCCGGGCGGTTGGCCAGGCCCTGGGCCGCAATCCCCTGCCCATCGTCGTGCCCTGCCACCGCGTGCTGGCAGCCGGCGGCCGCCCCGGTGGCTTTTCCGCGCCCGGCGGCATCATCACCAAGTGGCGTCTGCTGGAGATCGAGGGCGCGTTGCCGGACGAGCAGCCGGATCTCTTCTCCTCTTGACCTTCCCATGGTGGGAAGCCCCATAACCTACTTCTGTACCAGAAGGAGAAGGGGCATGGCCCAGGAACAGCACCACGGCTGCTGCGGACACAGCGCCGACGCGAAGCATCAGCACAGCGGTGAGGCTGCGGCGCAGGACGGGCAGGTCGTCGATCCCGTCTGCGGCATGAGCGTCGATCCGGCGACGGCCCAGCATCACACGCAGCACGCCGGCAAGGACTATTACTTCTGCTCGGCCGGCTGCCGCCGCAAGTTCCTGGGCGCCCCCGAGGGCTACCTGTCAGGCAAGAAGCCTGCGGCCGAGGGCCCGCCGGATGCCATCTACACCTGCCCCATGCACCCGGAGGTGCGCCAGGTCGGTCCCGGAAGCTGTCCAAAGTGCGGCATGGCGCTGGAGCCGGAGGATGTGACCCTCGAGCAGGGCCCGAACCCGGAACTGCAGGACATGACACGGCGATTCTGGATCGGTGCTGCGCTGGCGCTGCCGGTCTTCATCCTGGAGATGGGTGGCCACCTCTTCGGCATCACCCACGCCATCGGTCAGCAGACCTCCAATTGGCTTCAGTTTCTCTTCGCAACGCCGGTGGTGCTCTGGGCCGGCTGGCCCTTCTTCGAGCGCGGCTGGCAGTCGCTGGTGACCCGCAGCCTCAACATGTTCACCCTGATTGCCATGGGCGTCGGCGTGGCCTGGCTGCACGGCATCGTCGCGACCTTCCTGCCCGGCATCTTCCCTGACGCGTTCCGCGATGCCGAAGGCGCCGTGCCGGTCTATTTCGAGGCGGCGGCGGTGATCGTCGTGCTGGTGCTGCTGGGCCAGGTGCTGGAACTGCGGGCGCGCGAGCGCACCTCCGGCGCCATCCGTGCCCTGCTGGACCTGGCGCCCAAGACCGCGCGGCGCCTGGGCACCGACGATCGCGAAGAGGATGTCTCCCTGGAGGAGATCCAGGTCGGCGATCGGCTGCGCGTGCGCCCGGGAGAGAAGGTGCCGCTGGATGGCGAGGTAATCGAGGGCGCCTCAAACGTTGATGAATCCATGGTCACCGGCGAGCCCATGCCCCAGCGCAAGGAAGCGGGCGCCACGGTTATCGGCGGCACCCTGAACGGTCAGGGCGGCTTCGTGATGCGGGCCCAGAAGGTGGGCAAGGAGACCATGCTGGCACAGATCGTCCAGCTGGTGGCCAGCGCCCAGCGCAGCCGCGCGCCGATCCAGCGCCTGGCCGACGTTGTGGCTTCCTGGTTCGTGCCGGCTGTAGTGGGTACCGCCGTACTTGCTTTCGTGATCTGGGCAATTTGGGGCCCTTCGCCCTCCTTGGCCTACGCGCTGGTCAATGCCGTGGCGGTGCTGATCATCGCCTGCCCCTGCGCCTTGGGACTGGCGACGCCCATGTCGATCATGGTCGGCGTCGGGCGCGGTGCGGGCATGGGAATACTCATTCGCGATGCCGAGGCCCTGGAGCGCTTCGAGAAGGTCGACACCATCGTGGTGGACAAGACCGGGACACTGACCGAAGGCAAGCCGAAGCTCACCGGGCTGCATGCGGCGGCCGGACTGTCGGAGGATGAGCTGCTGCGACTGGCCGCGAGTCTTGAACGGGCCAGCGAGCATCCCCTGGGCGCGGCGGTGGTGCAGGCGGCCGAAGCACGCGACCTGCCGCTGGCCAGCGTCGAGGACTTCGACGCACCCGGCGGCAAGGGCGTCACCGGGCTGGTGGAAGGCCGGCGCGTTGCCCTGGGCAACCGCGGTTTCCTGATGGATCTCGGTGTGGACGTGAGCGGCCTGGAGGGCCAGGCGGAGGCCTGGCGCCGCGAGGGTGCCACCGCCATCTTCGCCGCCGTGGAGGGTGTGGCGGCCGGAGCGTTGGCCGTTGCCGATCCGATCAAAGAAACCACGCCCGAGGCCATCCGTGCCCTGCATGAACAGGGGCTGCGCCTGGTGATGCTGACCGGCGACAACCGCACCACTGCGGAGGCCGTTGCCCGCCAGCTCGACATCGACGAGGTCGAGGCCGAGGTGCTGCCCGAGGATAAGGGCCGGGTGGTGGCACGACTGCGCGAGGAAGGCCGGGTGGTGGCCATGGTCGGAGATGGCGTGAACGATGCGCCGGCCCTGGCCGCGGCGGACGTGGGCGTTGCCATGGGCGGTGGCACCGATGTCGCCATTGAAAGCGCTGGCGTGACGCTGCTGCGCGGCGACCTCACCGGGCTGGTGCAGGCCCGGAGCCTGTCCCAGGCCACCATGCGCAACATCCGTCAGAACCTCTTCTTCGCCTTCGCCTATAACTCGGCGGGCGTGCCGATCGCTGCCGGCATCCTCTACCCGGTCTTCGGCCTCCTGCTCTCCCCCATCGTGGCCGCCGCCGCCATGTCGCTGTCTTCGGTCAGCGTCATTGGCAACGCCCTGCGGCTGCGCATGACCCGGCTTTGAGGGGGGGTGGTGTTGGTTGACACGAAGTGCACGAAGAATCGCACGAAGTGCACAAGGGATTTCATTCGAAAAGGGTGAGCGGCGGCTTGAATCGCTCTTGATGAACTTTGTGAAGCCCTTCGTGTGCTTCGTGTCTCCGCAATGGTCTGCAAAGGTTGCGCCAGATCAAGGCGGGTGCGCCGGGGCGGTGGCAGCCTGCCGGTAATCGCCAGTTCCTGTCCCATGCGAGGAGACGGCCATGACCGAAGGTGGCGCGGTGCGCGAGGCGGTGGGTGTGTTTCACGATCGTCCCGACCTGGAAGCGGCGATCGACGAGTTGCTGAGTTCCGGTTTCGACCGTGCCGATCTGAGCCTGCTGGCAAGCCGGGAGGCCGTGGAAGAGAAGCTCGGGCACAGTTACCGCACGGTGCGGGAGTTGGAAGACGACCCCGATGTGCCGACCGTGGCCTACATGGCGCGCGAATCGGTGGGTGAGATCGAGGGCGCCATCGCGGGGACGCTGATCTATGTCGGAGCGGTGGCGGCCGCAGGTGCCGTGGTCGCTTCTGGCGGCGCATTTGCTGCCGCCATTGCCGCGGCTGCAGCGGCTGGTGGCGGAGGCGGGCTGCTCGGCTACCTCCTCGATCGCACTGTGGAGAAGCGCTATCTGAACCCCATCGCCGACCAGATTGCCCGTGGCGGCTTGCTGCTCTGGGTGCACACCCGCGATGAAGCGCACGAGCGCCGGGCGGCGGACATACTGACACGAAACGGCGGCGAAGATGTGCATGTGCACGACCTGCCGGCCGGTGAGGGGGAGACGTTGCAGATGCGCGCGCGTATGTCCGATCTGGTCGACGAGGCCGGGCGGGATTCCTTTCCCGCCAGCGACCCGCCGGGCTTCAACCCGGGCGGCAGCGGCGGGCCGCACTGAGAGCACATCCAGTCGCATCGGTTTCTCACCTTTGGAAGGAGTCCGATCATGACACGGAAGCTACGTCTACTGATGTTCGCCGCACTGGGCGGTGTCCTGACGGCAGGCACGGCTATGGCGCAATCCTCCGGACTGCAGGAGGAAACCCGCGGCCAGGGGCAGTATCACGATGGCAGTCCCATGGGCATGCACGGCAGCGGTCCCGGCAGCCAGCGCGGCGCGCAGCAGGACGAGGATGGCGACTGGTCGCCCCGGTCGCGTGATCGTCGCGAGCGTGGCGAGAGCCGGGGAGCGGGCCAAAGTCAGGGTCAGGGCTATGGCTATCAAATGGGCCCCGGCTATGGTTATCAGATGGGTCCGCAGATGGGTCCGGGCTACGGGCATGCCCCAGGCATGGGTGGCTACGGCATGGGTGGTCACGGCATGGGCGGCTATGGACCCGGCTACCCTGGTGGCGGTCAGCCGGGCATGGGCCCCGGAATGATGGGCCCCGGAATGATGGGCCCCGGAATGATGGGCCAGGGTATGATGGGCCCAGGCATGATGGGGTGGGGCCAAGGCTATGGTGCCGCACACCCCTGTCCGTGGCCGGGCCATGGGCCGCAGTACGGCCAGCAGTGGGGCGGCGGCCCCGGGGCTGGCTGGCAGGAGGGTGCAGGCGACGGGAAGCGGGGCGATCGCCGCGACCGGCGCGAGGCGCGCGATCCGCAGCGTGGCATGATCGACCGCGACAATGACGGCAGCATTTCTGCCGACGAGGCCGCCGCCCACGCCGAAGGCATTTTCGAGTTCCTGGACCAGGACGGCGACGGTGCGCTGGTGCTCGAAGAACTGCAGGCCCGTCAGCGGTCGCGCGGTGACGCGGACGGCCCCCGGGCGGAACGGCGCCAGCAGCGCCTGGAGGAACGTTTCGGCGAGATGGATGCCGATGGCGACGGTGAGATCTCGAAGGAAGAGTTCATGACCTTCCACCAGGAGCGCTTCGAAAGCATGGCGAGCGAAGGCTCGGTATCACCCTGGCAGTATCGCGGACGCCATCACCGCTACTGAGCGACGCGCTAGGCAGAAACTGCCTGACCGGTCGGGGCAACCTGCCCCGGCCGCTATCTCTCGTGTTCCCCTCAATGCACAGGAAACAAGATGCAGACCGAACCTGAAATCGTCTTCCACAACCTGGACCACTCGCCGGCCGTCGAGACCCTGGTGCGGGAACGCCTGGAGAAGCTGGACCGACTCTTCGATGGCATCGTGTCCTGCCGCGTGGTGATCGAGCGCAGCCAGCACCGCCACCGCAAGGGCGACCTGTTTGCCGTGAACATCGTGATCGGGGTGCCCGGGCAGCAGCTTGTGGTCAATCGTGCCGGACCCAAGGACCACGCCCACGAAGACATCAAGGTGGCACTGCGCGATTCCTTCGATGCGGCCGAGCGCCAACTGGAAGACCATGCCCGCAAGGTGCGCGGCGACGTGAAGCATCACGAACCGCGCCCGCAAGCCCCCTCTGAAAACGTGTAACAGGGCCGGCCGCCCTGACCCGGTGACCCGTCCCATCATCTTTGGGTGGCGCCGGATGGCCGCTTGCGGCATCTGTGAGTGGGGGCGGTCGGCAAGACAGGAAGCAAGGCGACCATGCGGGCAGACCATTCGAAGCACACGACCTTTGGCGCTGGCCTTTCCCGCCGTCGCCTGCTGTTGACCGGTGTCGGCCTCGTGGTGGCGGGGGTGCTGCCGCGCACCGCGCGGGCGCAGGCCGAAGCGCAGCGCCTGATCGCCAGT
This sequence comes from Aquibaculum arenosum, assembly GCF_029222965.1. Classification (GTDB taxonomy): domain Bacteria; phylum Pseudomonadota; class Alphaproteobacteria; order Kiloniellales; family DSM-21159; genus Aquibaculum; species Aquibaculum arenosum. The sequence goes on from NZ_JARHUD010000004.1 coordinate 112,044, forward strand.
CCAGGCCGGGCGCAAGTGGCGCCGGCCGGCTATCCGCAAACGGAAGTCTGGGCCTACGACGGCGTGGTGCCGGGCCCGACCCTGCGGCTGCGGCAGGGCGAACGCCTCGACCTGGTGGTGGAAAACCGCCTGGAGGAGCCCACCACCATCCATTGGCACGGCATCCGCTTGCCCAATGAAATGGACGGCGTCGCGCATCTGACCCAGGCGCCGATCCAGCCGGGCGAGAGCTTTCATTACAGCTTCGACTGCCCCGATGCCGGCACCTTCTGGTACCACCCGCACTTTCGCAGCTTCGAGCAGGTGGAGCGCGGACTGGCCGGAGCGCTGATCGTCGAGGAGGCGGAGCCGCCGCAAGTGGACCGGGATCTGCTCTGGGTGCTCGACGACTGGCGCCTGACCGAGGAGGCCGCCATCGCCGAGGATTTCGGTGCCTTCCACGACATCAGCCATGCCGGCCGGCTCGGCAACAGCGCGACCATCAATGGCCGCAGCCCGGAGCCCCTGGCGGTTCGCCCCGGCGAGCGGCTGCGCCTGCGGCTCGTCAATGTAGCCAATGCCCGTGTTTTCGGCCTCAACTTCGAGGGCCATGCGCCAAGCATCATTGCCTGGGACGGACAGCCGGTGGCGCCGCACGGTCTGCCGGACGGTCGGCTGATGCTGGGCCCCGGCATGCGCGCCGACCTGATCATCGACATGACCGGCGGTCCGAACGAGACCTTTGCGGTCACCGATTCCTTCTACCCGAACCAGACCTACCGGCTGGTGGACATCGCCTATGAGGCGGAGGTGGTACGCGAGGAGTCCCTGGGCGCGGTGCCAAGCCTGCCGGCCAATCCCGTGGCGGAGCCGGATCTGGAAGCCGCGGAGCGGCACGATCTGATCTTCGCCGGCGGCATGATGGGCGGCATGACCGGGGCCGAATTGGACGGTCGTCAGGTCTCGCCGCGCGAGTTGATGCAGCATGGCTTGGCCTGGACCGTGAATGGCGTGGCCGCGCACGATCATGATCACCGTCCCATGCTCTCCCTGGATCTGGGCCGCAGTTACGTCCTCACCCTGCGCAATGACACCGCCTGGCCACACCCCATCCACCTGCACGGCCATGTCTTCCGGGTGCTGAGCCGCAATGGCAGGCCCACGCCGCATGGAGAGTGGCAGGATACGGTGCTGCTGATGCCGCAGGAGGAGGTGGAGATCGCCTTCGTGGCCGACAACCCCGGCGACTGGATGTTGCACTGTCACATCCTGGAGCATCAGCTGGGCGGCATGAGCGGCGTGCTGCGCGTGGCTTGAGCTTGACCCCGAGGGCGTTCCGGTATCGGATCCCGCAGCAAGAATTCACCTGAAGGGAAGGGAAAGCCCAATGCACGTCCTGGTCATCGGCGCTGCCGGCATGGTGGGCCGCAAGCTGGTGGAGCGCCTGGTTGCCGACGGAACACTGAACGGTCAGTCCATTTCGACCATGACGCTCTACGATGTGGTCGAGCCCACGGCCCCGGCCGGGGCCGGTTTCAGCGTCGAGACCCGAGCCGGCGACTTTTCCGCCGAAGGGGCGGCAGAGGCGCTGATTGCCGGGCGCCCGGACGTCATTTTTCATCTGGCCGCCATCGTCTCCGGCGAGGCGGAGCTGGAGTTCGACAAGGGCTACCGCATCAACCTCACCGGCACCTGGGCCTTGCTCGAGGCAATCCGCAAAGCGGAGTACCGTCCGCGCCTGGTCTTCACCAGCTCGATCGCGGTTTTCGGCGCACCCTTTCCCGAGACCATCCCCGATGATTTCCATCACACGCCACTGACCTCCTACGGCGTGCAGAAGTCCTGCGGCGAGATGCTGCTGATGGACTACACCCGCAAGGGCATGGTCGACGGCATTGGCATCCGCCTGCCGACCATCTGTGTGCGCCCGGGCAAGCCCAACAAGGCGGCCTCAGGCTTCTTCTCCGGCATCATCCGCGAGCCTCTTGCCGGGGTGGAAGCTGTCTGTCCCGTCGATGCCGACGTGGTCCACTGGTTCGCCAGCCCGCGCTCGGCCGTCGGCTTCCTGATCCACGCCGCGGGGCTGGACGGGGAGACGGTGGGGCCGCGCCGCAACCTGACCATGCCCGGCCTCGGCGAAACCGTCGGCGGCATGGTCGAGGCGCTGCGCCGGGTGGCCGGCGATCAGGTCGCAGACCGCGTGCGCTGGGAGCCCGATCCCTTCATCCAAGGCATCGTCGCCGGCTGGCCCACCACCTTTGAGGCCAAACGCGCCCGCGAGTTGGGCTTCAAGGCGGAAAGCAACTTCGAGGAGATCATCCGCGCCCACATCGAGGACGAGCTGGGCGGCAAGATCGCGTCCTGACCGGCCGACTTATTTCTGGCCGGCGTTATCTTGGTAAAAGCGCCCCGCAGGTCCGGCTTGCGGGGCGCTTCTGTCTTCAGAGAGCGGTTCAGGCGCTCGGCTTGCCGGTCAGTTGGCGCGGGTGCACGTCACGCGCCGGCAGGTAGACCAGCACGGCCAGCAGCACCAGCGAACCCATGGTGGTGAAGAGCACCCGGAAGCCGGCGTCGGCGATGACGCCCTGCGAGCCTGTGTAAGCATCGAGCAGCAGCGAGCTGCAGAGCTGGAACAGCGCGGCGCCGCCGATGATGCCGATGTTGATGGTGGTGATGCCGCGCCCGGCCAGGTGATCCGGCAACAGCCCGCGCCCATGGGCGATGATCAGCATGCTGGCGGCCGAGAAGAAGGCGATGGCGCCGAGGAAGAGCGTGACCAGGGTCAGGGACGGCGCGGGATGGATGCCAAGGGCGAGCAGCAGCAGGCCAAGCGGCACGATGCCCGCCAGCACCGCGCGTTTGCGTGAGTTGAAGAGCTGGTCCAGCGGTCCGAAGCAAAGCGCGCCCACCAGGCTGGAGGCCGGCATCACCAGCAGCACCTCGCCCACCTGGGCGGAGGTCAGGCCGAAGCGCGTTTGCAGATAGGGGCCACCCCACAGCCCCAGAATGGTGATCATGCTGGGATAGCCGACCAGGGCCAAGACGAAGGCGCGCTGAATGTCGCGCATCTTCAGGATTGACAGCGAACCCTTCAGCGTTTCCGACCAGGAGCTGCGCGAGGCCTGGCGGCTGCGCGGTCGCGGCGTGTCGCGCACCAGCAGATAGACCAGCAGGGAGGCGACAAGGGTCACTCCGGCAAGGGCGACGAAGCTGCCGCGCCAGCCGACGGTTTCCACCGAATAACCCAGCGGCGCCGTGGCCAACAGGTTACCGAGATGGCTGGTGGAGATGATCACCGAGGAGATCAGCGCGAAGTGCCGCGCCGGGAACCAGCCGGAGATGGCGATGAAGGCTCCCATGATCACCGCGGCGCAGCCCACCCCCAGCAGCACGCGCGCGGCGATGAGCACGACCAGGCGGTCGCCGGCGGCGAACAGCAGCGCGCCGGCCACAGCGAAAAGCAGCAGGCCGCTGATCGTCAGCCGCGGGCCGTAGCGGTCGAGCAGGATGCCGGCGGGCACCTGGGTCAGCATGAAGGCGACGAAAAAGGCCGCGGTCATGCCGCCATAGGCAGCGGGCGGCAGGCTGAGGTCGGCCATCACCGGGGCGGCCAGCACCGAGTTGGCGGCGCGATAGAACTGACTGACCATGGCGGCCAGGCAGAGAACGCTCAGGACCAGGAAACGCTGGAGATGCATGGCTCCCGACTCCCTTGGCCCGTCCTAAACTCGCAAGCCGGCACACGGCGGCGGGGCCTTCCGTGCCGGCGGGATGCGCGTACGTCGCGGACAAGCCGGGAAGGGGCGTGGGGCGTGTCACGCCCAAAGAGCGATACGGGCCACTGAAGGGAAAACCGGACAGAACTTGCCGGCCAGTGGTCCCGCTGCGCGGGAAAGACGGGAATTATACCAGGAAGAGGGCCATGAGGATGAGCACCACGGCAACGATGACGGCGCCGGCGGTGGAAAACTTGATGAAGCCAGAGTAGGTCGACTTGTGGTCCTGCAGCATCCGGTCGTCGGTCATGCTCGTGCGATCCCCTTTGTTGGTCGGGCCCCTGCGTGTCCGGCCCCTGAATATCCGAGTGGGCAACACGGGCGTCCTCGCCCGCCTTTTGCAGCCTATGTAGGAAAATCCCCGCCCGGGCTCAAGCAAATCCGGGTTTTGCCGGCCTGACCAAGGCGGACCCTGCATCGGGAGACAGCACCGGGAGGCAAAGGTGGCAGAAGGACGTGACAAAGCTGCCTGCTTTGCTTCCCACTTGCACTTGCGCAACGCGGGTCGCAAGCTGTCGGCATGATGGCACTGACTTCTTCCACACCCCGAGCCGCCTGCCGCCCACCGATTCTCTGGGGCGTCGCCCTGGCGGGACTGCTTGCACTGGGCGCCTGTGCCCAACGATCGGCCGAAGCGCCGGCGGGCGAAGGCGCGGCCCCGGCCTACCGCTATGATGAGCCCAGGCAGGAAACCTCGCCTCTGATCTACGACGATTCGGCCACGCAGCCCGGTCAACGTGGAAGGGACGAGGGTTACCAGGAAGCCAATGAGCAGTGTGATGCTTATGCCCGCGCGGTGGTGGCCCAGGACCGACGCATCCGCAGTGACCGGGACACGATGCGCAGCAGCCGCCTTGGTTCGGCCCCGATGAGCTCACTCAGCCGCTCCATGCGCGACCACGGCGAACAGGGCAGCTACGAGCGGCACTTCCGTCAGTGCATGGAAAGCCGCGGGACCTCCACGGAGTGAGCGGCAGGCTGAGATGAGTCGGATCTACACCGCCGCCGTGCTGGTGATCGGCAACGAGATTCTCTCGGGACGCACCCAGGACGCTAACATTGGCTACCTGGGCCGCCGCTTGAACGAGCTGGGCATCCGCCTGCTCGAGGTTCGGATCCTTCCGGACCTGCAGTCGGCGCTGGTGCCGGCGCTGCGCAGGCTGAAGGAGGATTACGACTACCTGTTCACCACCGGCGGCATCGGCCCGACGCACGACGACATCACGGTGGATTGCGTCGCCGCGGCGTTCGAGCGCCCCGTGATAGAGCATCCCGAGGCCCGTCGACTGCTGGAAGACTATTACGGCGACCGCATCAACGACGCGCGTCTGCGCATGGCGCGCACGCCTGAGGGGGCCGGGCTGATCGAGAATCCGGTCAGCCGCGCGCCGGGCATCAAGATTGAGAACGTCTTCGTGCTTGCCGGGGTGCCGCGCATCATGCAGGCGCAGTTCGAAGCCCTGGCGCCGGACCTGGTGGGCGGTCTGCCCATGCAGTCGGTTTCACTGCCGGTGGCCATGCCGGAGTCCGAGGTGGCGCCGGGATTGGGTGCTTTGCAGGAACGCTATCCCGACGTGGAGATGGGCAGCTATCCCTATATGCGCGACGGTCGTGTCGGCACCTCGCTTGTGCTGCGCGCGACCGATGAGGCCCGGCTGAAGGCTGCGACAGATGAACTGCGCGACCTGATCGCCGCGTTGGGCGGTGGCCTTGACGAGGATATGTGACGGGGAGCTGCCACGTAGCTCGGACGCCCGAGCGAACAAAGAATGTTTGCGGCAAGGGCACGCGGGCCGCTAGTCTTCTGACATGAGTCCGCTACGACAGGGTTCGGAAAAAACAGGGAGACGATGCCATGCGCTGTACTAAGTCCCTCTTCACGCTTCTGGCGGCCGGCCTGCTGATCGCCGCACCGCTGGCGGCCCAGGCCGACCCAGCGGAGATCATCGACGAGCGGCAGGAGTTCATGAAGGGCCTCGGCCAGCAGCTGGGCGTCGCCCGCTCCTACGTTCAGGACGGCGAGGGCACTGCTGCCGATGTGGCCGAGGCTGCTCGGACCATTGCCGAGCGCGCCGGCGAGATCGTGGCCCTCTTCCCCGAGGGCACCGGCATGCACGAGGTGGATATCGAGACTGGGGCACGCCCGGAAATCTGGGAAGATCCGGATGATTTCGCGGCCAAAGCCGAGGGACTGAGCGAAGCGGCCACCAGCTTTGCCGAGCTTGCGGAGTCCACCGAGGACCCGGCCGAGATCGGGGCCGGCATGGCCGCTCTCGGCCGTGACGGCTGCGGTGCCTGTCACCGGACCTATCGCGAAGAACTGGATTGATCGCAGCCGCGATGCTTTTGCGCGCTCTGCCGGCCTTCCTGGGCCTGGCGCTGCTGGTGACGGCGGCGCAGGCCCAGGAAGAGCAGGATCAGGAAGAGCAGACCCAGGAAGAACAGGCTGAAGCGACGGCAGACCTCTCGCCTGCCGAGGAGCGGGGGCGCCAGGTCTTCCTCGCCGCCTCCTGCGCCGGCTGCCACACGGCGCCGGACGAGGGCACATTCCTGGCCGGCGGGCGGGCCATCTCCTCGCCCTTCGGCACCTTCTACAGCCCGAACATCACACCGCATCCGGAGGCCGGGCTGGGCAACTGGAGCGAGGCGGAGTTCGCCCGCGCCCTGCGCGAGGGGCGGATGCCGGGCGGTTCAGCCTACTATCCTGCTTTTCCCTATACCTCCTACACCGGCATGAGCGATGCCGACGTGTCGGATCTCTGGGCCTATATCCAGACCATCGAGCCCTCGGACCAAGCCAACCGGGAGCATGATCTCTCCTTCCCCTTCGGCTTCCGCTTCCTGCTGGAGCCCTGGCGGCTGCTCTTCTTCGAGGAGGGTCGTTTCGAACCGGATCCGGCTTTGAGCGAGGAAGAGGCGCGCGGCGCCTATCTGGTCGAGGTGCTGGGCCACTGTGGCGAATGCCATACGCCGCGCAACCGCCTGGGCGCGCAGGAGCAGGACCGTGCCTTCGGCGGAACCGCGACGGGGCCGGATGGGCGCCGGGTGGCGAACATCACACCGCACGAGGACGGCCTTGCCGACTGGAGCGCCGGCGACATCGCCTACTATCTGGAGACCGGCTTCACGCCGGAGTTCGACTATGCCGGCGGCGCCATGGTGGAGGTGATCGAGACCTCCACCAGCCAGTTGAGCGACGCGGACCGCCAGGCCATGGCGGCCTATCTCAAGCGCCTGGCGCCCCTGCCGCGCGAGTGAGGCAGATCGCATTCATTCGAAGTCGCTGCGCGATCCGAATGAATGCGTGACTCTGCGTTACACCTTTGAATCCGCTCTGACGTCGTGGCCTACTTCGGCTGCGGCACGATGCGCAGGTAGGGCTTCAGGGCCTTCCAGCCGTCGGGGTAGCGCTTCTTGGCCTCCTCGTCGGAAACGGAGGGGACGATGATGACGTCCTCGCCCTGCTTCCAGTTGACGGGCGTGGCCACCTGGTGCTTGGCGGTGAGCTGGCAGGAATCCAGCAGGCGCAGCACCTCGTCGAAGTTGCGGCCGCTGCTCATGGGATAGGTGAGCATCGCCTTGATCTTCTTGTCCGGCCCGATGATGAAGACCGAGCGCACCGTGGCGTTGTCAGCGGCACTGCGACCCTCGGAGCTGCTGCCGTCGCTCTCCGGCAACATGTCATAGAGCTTGGCGACCTGCAGTTCCGGGTCGCCGATCATCGGGTAGGTGACGGCATGGCCCTGGGTCTCCTCGATGTCCTTGGCCCAGGCCGCGTGGTTGTCCACCGGATCGACGCTCAGGCCGATGATCTTGCAGTTGCGCTTCTCGAACTCGGGCAGCAGCCCGGCCATATAGCCCAGTTCCGTGGTGCAAACGGGCGTGAAGTCCTTGGGGTGGGAAAAGAGGATGGCCCAGCCATCGCCGATCCACTCGTGGAAGTTGATGGTGCCCTGGGTCGTCTGCGCCGTGAAATCCGGCGCGACGGCATTGATCCGCAAGGTCATGATGTACCTCCAATGTGGCAGAAGCCGTGTCCCGCCGCCCGGATGGCGGCGGAGACTGTCGCTCGGGCGGGAAAGATCGGCACGCAGCACTGTGCTGCCGACGGCCGCCGAGCCTGACCGGCGCATTGCACCAAGAATCACCGCGCCGCGCAATCGCCCAATAGGCGGACTCGAGACGCTTCGGCCCTCAGTTTCCCGCTTGTGCTCGGATGGTCTTCGAGCACGTTCGGGAAGGCTGGACCCTGTGCCATACGCGGTTTAGCTTTCCGGACAAACACGAAACGGGGAAATACCATGCTGCTTGGCTGTATTGCCGATGATGTAACCGGAGCCAGTGACCTGGCCTCGACGCTGGTGCGCGAGGGCATGCGCACGGTGCAGGTTCTGGGGGTGCCGGCGAGTGACTGGACGCCGCCGGATGTCGACGCCGTGGTGGTGGCGCTCAAATCGCGCACGGCGCCGGTGGCCGAGGCGGTGCGGCAATCCCTGGAAGCGCTGGAATGGCTGCGCGGTGCCGGGGCGCGGCAGATCTTCTTCAAGTACTGCTCCACCTTCGATTCCACCGATGCCGGCAACATCGGGCCGGTGGCTGAGGCCCTGCTGGAGGCGCTGGGCGGGGAGCAGACCATCTACTGCCCGGCCTTTCCCACCAATGGCCGCTCGATCTATCAGGGGCATCTCTTTGTCGGTGACCGCCTGCTGTCGGAAAGCGGCATGGAGAACCATCCGCTGACCCCCATGACCGATGCCGACCTCGTGCGCGTCCTGGGTCGCCAGACCCGCCATCCGGTGGGGCTTGTCCCCTATGCCAGCGTGTCCGGGGGTGCCGAGGCGATCCGCACCGCCCTGGACGAGCTTCGGGCCGAAGGCAAGCGCCACGCCATCGTCGACGCGCTGGACGATGCCCATCTGCGCGCCATCGGCAAAGCCGTGGCGGATCTGAGCCTGGTCACAGGCGGCTCCGGCGTGGCGCTGGGTCTGCCCGAGAACTTCCGGCGCAGCGGCCTGCTGCAGGCCGAGGTCAGCGACGCGCTGCCGGAGATCGCGGGCGCGGCCGCCGTGCTGAGCGGCAGCTGCTCGCGCGCCACCAACGCGCAGGTGGCGCACTTCGCCGCCAAGCGACCGGCTTTGCGCCTCGACCCCCTGGCGCTGGCCCGTGGCGCGCAGAGCGTCGAAACGATTCTCGACTGGGCGCGGCCGAAGATGGGCGCGGAGCCGATCCTGATCTACGCCACCGCCGAGCCCGATGCCGTCGCTGCCGTGCAGTCCGAACTGGGGCGCGAGGCGGCCGGCACGTTGGTCGAGGAAACCCTGGCCGGCGTGGCCAAGGGACTGGTCGCGGCCGGGCTGCGGCGCCTGGTGGTGGCCGGCGGCGAGACCTCCGGCGCCGTGGTGGCGGCCCTGGGCATCGCTGCGCTTCGCATCGGCCCGGAGATCGATCCCGGCGTGCCCTGGACCGCGACCCTGGGCGAGCCGCCGCTGCTCCTGGCGCTCAAGTCGGGCAACTTCGGCACGGTCGACTTCTTCGAGAAGGCCTTTCGGCAGCTGCCGGGAGGTGGGGCATGAGCGAGGAGAACCGGCTGCGCGAGCGTATCGCGCTGCACGGCAAGTCGCTCTTCGAGCGCGGCTATGGCTGCGGCTCCTCGGGCAACATCTCGGTGCGCCTGGAGGATGGCATCCTGGTGACGCCCACCAACTCCAGCATGGGTCGGCTCGACCCGGCGCGCATCTCCCGCCTCGACTGGCAGGGCAACCTCCTTGCCGGCGATAAGCCCTCCAAGGAGGCCTTTCTGCACCTCGCCATGTACCAGGAGCGCCCCGAGGAACGCGCGGTGGTGCATCTGCATGCCACCCATTCGGTGGCGGTCTCCTGCCTGGCGGAGATTAACCCCGAAAACGTGCTGCCGCCGATCACCGCCTACTACGTGATGCGCGTCGGCAAGCTGCCGCTGCTGCCCTACTACCGGCCGGGCGACAAGGCACTGGCCGAGGCGGTGCGGACTGCGGCGCGCGAGCACCGTGCCATGCTGCTGGCCAACCACGGGCCCGTGGTCGCGGGCAAGGAGCTGGATGCGGCCGTCTATGCCGCCGAGGAGCTGGAGGAGACGGCGAAGCTTTTTCTGCTGCTGCGCGGCGAGCGCACGCGCTACCTCACGCCCGAACAGGTGGGCGAGCTGACCGCGCACTTCCCAACCTGAGGCGCGGAACAAGCGAGAAAAAAGACGAAGGGGAGAGCGGGGAGCGATGAAGTCACCGCGGAGGATCGAGGGCGCCTGTGTCTGGGACGGACAGGAGATGGCGGTTTCGGATCGCTGGATCATCGAGTTGACGAGGTCGGAGATCGCGACTCTGGACGCGGCGGTGGCGACGGCGAAGCGCCGCGGCACGCCCTGGCAGGAACTCACCCGCGAGAGCTTTGCGCTGCCGGGCCTGGAGGAGCGGCTGGCGGCGGCGCGCGCCGAGCTGGAAGAGGGCAGCGGCATGGTGAAGCTGCGCCGCATTCCGGTTGAGCGCTACGAGCCGGCCGACCTGAAGCGCCTCTGGTACGGTCTCGGCCTTCACCTCGGCAGCCCGCGCTTCCAGAACGCCCGCGGCGAATTGATGCGCGAGATCTGCGACGAGGGCGCCGGAATCGGCGAGCGCTACGGTGCGGTGGAGACCGACAAGGGCACCTTCCTTTCCTCCTACGCCCGCACTCTGAGCAACGGCGCGCTGCGCTTCCACACCGACCGCTGCGATGTGGTGGGCCTGCTCTGCGTCAGCCAGGCCGGCAGCGGCGGCGTCAGCACGCTCTGCTCCTCGGCAGCGGTGCACAACAGAATCCTGGAGCGCCGGCCGGACCTCGCCGCCGTGCTCTACCAGCCCTATCACCGTAGCCGTTTCGGCGAGGAAAAGGGCGCGGAGCGGCTGGCCTACCCGCTGCCGATCTTCGGGCAGAGAGACGGCAAGTTCACCAGCCACTATTCCCTCACCTACATCGAGGCGGCAGAGCTGCTGCCCGACATCCCGAAGATGACGGCGGTGCAGCGCGAGGCGCTGGACATGCTGATGGCGGTGGCAAAGGAGCTCTCCTTCGAGATGACGCTGGAGCCGGGCGACATCCAGCTATTGAACAACCACGTCATCTACCACGGCCGCACGCCCTTCACCGACGATGCCGAGGCGGGCCGCCAACGCCTGCTCTACCGCCTCTGGCTCGCCATGCCCAACAGCCGTGCGTTGCCGGAGGACCATGCGGTGCTCTGGGGGTCAGTAGCGCCCGGCGCCCTGCGCGGCGGCATCGGCCAGGAGGCGATGGGATAGGGGGAGGAGCCTCCCATCCCAATGGCATCACCGCGAGCCGCTTGCTCCGCTGCACGGTGACTGATCTGGGAGAAACCCCTCACCACAGCCGTCATCGCGAGGAGGCGCAGCCGACGTGGCGATCCAGGGTCACAGGCCAGTCGCCCTGGATTGCCGCGCTCCCTGCGGTCGCTCGCAATGACGGCGTTTTGGGCCGCGTCGGCGTCGTACGGATGCGGGGGCTGCCGATTCCTGCCGCCGTCATCGCGAGGAGGCGCAGCCGACGTGGCGATCCAGGGTCACAGGCCAGCCCGTGTGGCTGCCACGCTCCCTGCGGTCGCTCGCAGTGACGCGGCTCTCCGCGCTACCGCGCCCGCTCTCCCAGCCGGCGCATTTCGTCCAGCCAGCCTTGGCGCCGCTGCTGGCTGGCGCTGGCCACCATGCCGAAGAGGGTCTGGCGCACCGGCTTGAGGCCGACGAAGCCGAAGAGGCTGCGCGATAGGCCTTTCAGGGCGTGGGCGCCGTAGAGCCAGCGGTAGGCCAGCGCGGGCATGCCCATGGTGACCACCAGGCGCACCGAGCGGCCCTTGAGCCGTCCCTTGGGAAAGCCCTTGCCCTTGGTCGCGAAGGCGAAGCCGGGGCGCAGTGTTTGCTCGAAGAAAGCCTTCACCAGGGCGGGCAGGGTGCCGAGCCACAGCGGGAAGATCACCACCACGTGCTCAGCGGCCAGCAGGGCCTCTTGGGCCCGGCGGATCTCCTGCGTGGGTGGCTCCTCCTTGAAGGCAGTTTCGCTGCGCAGCAGGGGAATGTCCATTTGGGCGAGGTCGAGGCGCGCGACCTCATGCCCCGCCTTGTGTGCGCCCTCGGCATAGGCTTCGGCCAGGGCGCGGCAAAGGCGCGCCGGGTCGGGGTCGGGATGGCCCTGGATGATCAGAATGCGGCGCGGCATCGGAGGGCTCCGGCGGTTATGGTTCGCCGGCTCCTTGCCACACCTACCGATTGGCGGCCATGACCTGGATCAGCGGGGCACGCTACTCCTCGCCCATGCGCAACGCGGCCAGGAAGGCGGACTGCGGGATCTCCACGTTGCCGAACTGGCGCATGCGCTTCTTGCCTTCCTTCTGCTTGTCCAGCAGCTTGCGCTTGCGCGAGATGTCGCCGCCGTAGCACTTGGAGGTGACGTCCTTGCGCATGGCCGAGACCGTCTCGCGCGCGATGACCTTGCCGCCGATGGCGGCCTGGATGGCGATCTTGAAGAGCTGACGCGGGATCAGTTCCTTCAGCTTCTGGCAGAGCGCCCGTCCGCGCGCTTCCGACTGGCTGCGATGGACGATGAGCGCCAGAGCATCCACCGGCTCCTGGTTGACCATGATGGAAAGCTTGACCAAGTCGCCCTCGCGATAACCCTCCAGGTGATAGTCGAAGGAGGCATAGCCGCGGGTGACCGACTTAAGGCGGTCGTAGAAGTCGAAGACCACCTCGTTGAGCGGCAGCTTGTAAACCACCATGGCCCGGTTGCCGGCATAGGTGAGGTCCTGCTGCTCGCCGCGGCGCTCCTCGCAGAGCTTGAGCACCGAGCCCAAGAACTCGTCCGGCACCATGATGGTCGCCTTGATCCAAGGCTCGTCGATGGAAAGCACCTTGGTGGGGTCTGGCATGTCGGAGGGGTTGTGCAGGTGCAGCGTCTCGCCGTTGCGCTGATGCACGTGATAGACCACCGAGGGCGCCGTGGTAACGAGGTCGAGGCCGAATTCTCGCTCCAGGCGCTCCTGCACGATCTCCAGGTGCAGCAGCCCCAGAAAACCGCAGCGGAAGCCGAAGCCCAGCGCCGGGGAGACTTCGGGCTCGAAGACGAAGGAGGAGTCGTTAAGCGCCAGCTTGCCCAGGCTATCGCGCAACTCCTCATAGTCGCTGGCGTCGGCCGGGAAGAGGCCGCAGAAGACCACGGGGATCGAGGGCTGGAAACCGGTCAGCGGGCCGGCGCAGGGGCGGCGCTCGTCGGTGATGGTGTCGCCCACCTTGGCGTCGGCAATGTCCTTGATGCCGGCCACAACATAGCCGAGCTCGCCGGGGCCGAGTTCCTGGACCTTGGTTTTGGTCGGCTTGAAGATGCCCACCTGGGTCACGTCGTGCAGGGCCCGGGTGCCCAGCATGCGGATCTTCATGCCGGCGCGCAGCTTGCCGTCCATCACCCGCACCAGGACCACGACGCCCAGATAGGCATCATACCAGGAATCCACCAGCAGGGCCTGCAGCGGCGCCTCGGCATCGCCTTCTGGCGGCGGCAGGCGATGGACGATGGCTTCCAGCACCTCCTTGACGCCCACGCCGGTCTTGGCCGAGATCTGCAGCGCGTCGGTGGCATCCAGCCCCACCACCTCCTCGATCTGCTCGCGGATGCGCTCGGGCTCCGCTGCCGGCAAGTCGACCTTGTTAAGCACCGGCACGATCTCGTGGTCGTGGTCGATGGCCAGGTAGACATTGGCCAGCGTCTGCGCTTCCACGCCCTGTGAAGCGTCCACGAGCAGAAGTGAGCCTTCGCAGGCCTTAAGCGAGCGGCTGACCTCGTAGGAGAAGTCCACGTGGCCAGGCGTGTCGATCATGTTGAGCTGGTAGGTATCGCCGTTGTCCGCGGTGTACTCCAGGCGCACAGCCTGGGCCTTGATGGTGATACCGCGCTCACGCTCCAGGTCCATGGAGTCGAGCACCTGCTCCTTCATCTCGCGCTCGGTCAACCCGCCGCAGAGCTGGATCATGCGGTCGGCCAGGGTGGACTTACCATGGTCGATGTGCGCGATGATGGCGAAGTTACGAATATGACTCAGGTCGATGCTCATGCCGGTCCGGTTACCGTGACTGGGGCGCCCTGGGCGTGCAGACTTCTGGGAGCCTGCGGGCTCATTGAGGGCGGAAAATAGGGTGGACGGGCCGCTGCCGCAATGTCATGCGGACGCGCTCTTCCTGCAATCGGCAGAATCCCGGCCCTGTTCAGTCCGGGAGACAGTCCGTATATGGTGGCGCTCATGCGTGTCCTCTACCATCATGCCCTCAATCCCGGCAGCCGCAAGGTCCGACTGGCGCTGGCAGAGAAGGGCCTCGAATTCGAGCTCAAGGCCGAGCAGGTCTGGGAGCGGCGCCAGGCCTTCCTGCGCCTCAACCCGGCTGGCGAGGTGCCCGTTCTCATCGAGGAGGACGGGACCGTGGTGCCCGGAGACGGGGTCATCACCGAGTACCTCGACGAAATCTATCCCGAGCGCCAACTGCTGGGCGAAACGGCCCTAGACCGGGTGGAGGTGCGCCGTCTGACCAACTGGTTCGACCGCAAGTTCGCGCGCGAAGTTTCCGAGCCGCTCCTGGAAGAAAAGCTGCTGAAGCGCCTGGCGCGCAGCGGTTCGGCGGACTCCCAGGCGATTCGGGCCGCCAATCACAACATTCACCACCACCTGGAATACCTGGCCTGGCTGGCCGAGCGGCGCAACTGGCTGGCCGGCGAGAGCCTCAGTCTTGCCGACCTGGCGGCTGCGGCGCATCTCTCCTGTGTCGACTACCTGGGGCACGTCCCTTGGGATAATCACCCCGTGGCGCGGGACTGGTACGCCCGGATCAAGTCGCGCCCGATCATGCGCGCACTGCTGTCCGATAGCGTGCCGGGGGTGCCGGCGCCGGCGCACTACGCTGATCTGGATTTCTGAAGGCTTTTATTCGGCGGTCGCCTCGAGGCGCTGCAGGTTTTCGCGCGCGATGCGCCCAGCCTCGCCCTGAGGGTCCAGGTCACTCGCCTGCCGCCAGTCCATGGCGGCGGCTTCGGTCTCGCCCAGTTCGATCTGCACGATGCCGCGCTGCATCAGCGCCTCGGCATTGTCCGGCTCCAGGGAAAGCAGGCGGTTGAGATCATCGAGCGCCAGTTCCGAGGCATCGACCCGGCGGTAGGCCTCGGCGCGCAGCAGCAGCGTTTCCGTGCGCTGTGGCGCCAGCTCCCAGGCGCGGTCCAGGTCATCGATCGCCTGCCACCAGCGCTCGCCTTCTGCGCGCACGATGGCGCGGTCGATGCGCAGCTCCACATCGCTAGGCGCCTGTTCGATGGCGGCGCTCAGGGCAGCATCCGCTGCATCGCGATCGCCGCCCAGCAGGTGCAGCCAGGCCGCCTCGGCCAGCAGGCCGGGACGGGCCTCATTCTCGACCAGCCGGGCCACGCCCTCCAGTTCCTGCGCCGCTTCACCATAGCGCTGCAACTCGGCGAGCGCGGCCGCAGCACAGTGGCGCGCGGCAGCACCTCCGCCCTGCTGTCGCCAGGCCTGGGCGCGCTCCAGCGCCTGCGCGGGCTGCGAGGCCGCTTCTTGCAGGCAGGCCTGATGGCGATCCTGGGCCGTTGCCGGCAGGGCGGGGAGTAGGGCGACGAGCGCAAGGGCGAGGAGGGGTAGGTGCAGCATGGCTGCAGGGTGCGTCCGGAGCGCGCCGCCTGCAAGAGCCTTGCGTACCCTCAATCCTATCGTCGGCGCCGATTGCGGCGCAGGTCCGAAAGATTGACCAGCGTGACGCCCAGCAGGATGGCCAGCAGACCTGCGATCACGCTGAGCGTCAGGGCCTCCTGGACGATGACCGCGGAGGAGAGCACGCCCA
Organism: Aquibaculum arenosum; assembly: GCF_029222965.1. Classification (GTDB taxonomy): domain Bacteria; phylum Pseudomonadota; class Alphaproteobacteria; order Kiloniellales; family DSM-21159; genus Aquibaculum; species Aquibaculum arenosum. Next base: position 127,708 of record NZ_JARHUD010000004.1, read on the forward strand.
CCACCGGGACCCCAAGGAAGCCAAGCGAGGTGGACATGGCCGGTAGCGCCCGGGTCACCGTGAAGGCGGCCCAGTAGCAGAAGCCGGTGGCCAGAACGCCGTTGTGCAGCAACAGCAGCGCCAGATCCCAGCGCGCCGGCGGGCGCCAGTCGGGATGGAAGAAAAGCGCGCCGGCCAGCAGCGGCGGCATGGCGACCAGCAACTGCCAGGGCGCCAGCTCCAGCGGCGAGCCCTGCCAACGGCGCGAGCGCACATGCAGGATGGCCACGGCCCAGGCCAGGGAAGCCAGCATGAGCAGCGCATTGCCGCGCAGTTGGGCCGTATCGGCCCAATCGAAGGCCATCGGGTTGAAGAGGATCGCCACACCCAACAGGCCCGCAAGCAGGCCGAGGGTCTTGAGTGGCCGCAGGCGCTCGCCCAGCAGCAGCAGGGCGCCCGGCACCACCCAAAGCGGTGTGGTGTAGGCCAGGATGGCCGAGCGCCCCGCGCCCACCACCGGCACCGCCAGATTGATGATGAGCAGGAAGGCGGCGATCTGCAGCATGCCGACCGAGAGGATCACTGGCAGGTCGCTGCGCTTCGGCAGGCGCAGGCTGCCCACGGCGGCCAACACGGCAAAAAGCGCAAGACAGCCCAGGAAGACACGCAGGAAGGCGAACCAGAAGGCCGGAATCATGGTCAGCCCGATCTTCATGATCGGCCAGTTGCTGCCCCAGATCAGCACCGTGAGCGCAAAGAGGCCGTAGGCCAGCGCGGGAGCGGGCGCCCCCGGTGCCGCCCCTGGCGCTGGGGGCGGCGCGGAGCTCGATGTTCTGCTCATGAAATCAGGTCATCCTCCCCAGCGCATCCATGCTTGCCGCCGCGGTCCGGCTTGACAGGCCGGCGGGAGCGACGGAGCGTCGCCTCTTGCCATACCTTTCCAAGCCATACAGCCCCAAGGAGGTCCATGCCATGTCGATGTCGCAGAACCTGGAGCGGAAGCTGCGTGAGGCCTTCGCGCCGCAGGAACTGACGATCCAAGACGATTCCGCTCGCCACGAAGGCCATGCCGGCGCGCGGCCGGGTGGCGAGACACACTACAGGGTGCGCATTGTCTCCGACCGCTTCGTGGGGCTCAGCCGGGTGGAGCGCCAGAGAGCGGTCTATGCGGTGCTCGGCGCAGAGTTCGAGGCTGGCTTGCACGCCCTGCAGATGCAAACTCTTACCCCTGAGGAAGCGAAATAAACTGATCAGTACGCCTTTCGGATGTGAAATAGACTTGCGCTGCTCGCAACGGACGCGCGATTAATGGAGGATGAAACGCCGCCGCCTCAATCATTGGGTGCACCATGCCGACACGCGCCCTTGAATCCCGCCCACTGGACGGCCCCGTGGAAGCCTCTGCGCCTCGATCGAAACGGGATGCCGTAGATCATGGCGCGCAGGAACTGCGCAACATCCGGGTCCAGGAACGCCGTACGTCGTTGCGCCTGGAAAGCCCGATGTGGGATGCCCTTGAGGAGGTGTGCCTGCGCGAGGGCGTCGGCATGGATCGCCTGATATCCTGCATCCGAGCCACCAGCGAGGGAAATCTCGCCTCGGCCGTGCGTACCTTCCTGGTTACCTACTACCGCGCCGCCGCCACCGAACAAGGCCACAAGGCCGCCGGCCACGGCCTGTTCCGCGACTGCTGAGCGCCGTTTCGCGCAATCCGCTGATCGACAATCGGCCAGCTGATGCTTGCCCCCGTCCCGGTCGTTTCCCACACTGCAGGTGAGGGACAGAGAAGGAGCGGGTGGCTTGGACGGAGACGGGACGAACTTCGAACAGCGCAGGCCTGCGGGCGACGACCGGGAGCGTTTGGTCTGTCGCGATTGCGGCTTCATCAACTACCAGAATCCGAAGATCGTCGTCGGCTCGGTGGTGTTGTGGGAGGAGAAGCTTCTGCTGTGCCGTCGCGCCATCGAGCCCAGTCTCGGCTATTGGACGCTGCCGGCCGGCTACATGGAGCTGGGTGAGACGGCCGATGCCGGGGCCCGGCGGGAGGCCTGGGAGGAAGCGCGTGCCCGCATCGAGATCGACCAGCTGCTCGCCGTCTATTCCATTCCGCGCATCAGCCAGGTGCAGTTGATCTACCGCGCGCGGCTGCTGGACGATGCCGTGTGGGCCGGGCCGGAATCAAGCGATGTCGGGCTGTTTGCCTGGGCCGACATTCCCTGGGAGTCGCTCGCCTTTCCTTCCGTGCACTGGGCCCTTCGCCACCATCGCGAGGTGGCCGGGCAGGAGGCTTTCGTTCCCTTCAGTAACCCAGTGGAAGGACGGCCCGCTGGCTTGTGAGGGCCTCGCTCCGTTAGCCGGTCAGCCCTGGCTGCGCCGACGGCGGCGACGCTGACGGGTGATCAGCGCCAGGATCAGCAGCGTCAGCAGGATCGCGCCCCCCGCCAGGATGGCATGGCGGTGCCGGTCCAGCAGTTCGAGCCAGGTTTCCGCCCAGGGGTAGCGCAGGCGCGCGGCCGCTTCGGGTTCGGTCTGCAGCGCCAGGGCCACGCCCCCGTCGTCGATCCAGGCCAGACTGTTGCGGCCCAGGGAGAGACTTGGCGGCGCCGGATAGCGACCCTGACCGTCGGGCAAAACCCACAGTCCGCTGTGCTCGCCAAGCCGCGCCAACTGCACCACGGCAGTTTGCAGCGGCGCATCGGTTTGCAGCAGGTTGCGGCCGGTTCCATCGCGCAGAGTGAGCTGGCCATCGGAGAGGTCGAGCGGCGCCTGTGGCCGCAGTCCTTGCGCCTGGCCAAGCAGCAGGAAGGGGCCGTCGACGCTGGCCGGAGCGCTCTCTCCGAAAAAGCGCAGGCGGGGTCGCACCCGGGCCGGCAGCAGAGTTTCGCTTACGCGCGCGAGCAGCGGCAGGGCTGCGGCTGGGTCGGCCAGCAGGCTTTCAGGCAGAAGGAAGAGCGGATCCTGCCCCATGTGGCTGATTAGTTCGTAGAAGTCGCGCGGCCGCGGTGCCTCTTGCTCGGTGAGGATGCGGCTGCTGGCCAGCAACTGGGCGGGAGTATCAGCCGGCGGCAGGGTGCAATCCTCGGCGCTCTGGACGCGGCGCAGCACCACGCGCAGGCGGTTCTCCGTGCCGATGAGATAGGTGGGCAGAGCCAGGGTTTCGCGCCGCCGTTCGCCGCTGCGTCCGGGCGGAATGCTGGCCAGCAGCGAGTCGTTGAAATAGACGTCAAGCGGGCCCGAGCGCGAGCCGTCCGGACTGCCCGGCAGAATGAGCTGCAGTTCCACCGCGGTGGGCAAGCGACCTTGGGGCAGGTCGCGCAGGGCGAAGTCGAGGAGCCATTCGGAGCGGCCCGCGGCGCTGCGCAGACCATCGTCAAACCCGAGCTCGGCAAAGGTGGCGCCGTCTCGCTTTGGTGCGTCTGCGCTCAGCGACTGCTGCAGGTCTGCACGCAGGCTGCTGGAGTCTGCCAGACTTGACCAGGGCCCTGTCAGCAGCCCGATCGCCGGCTCCGGATCACTGCTGCCGGCCGCGATCACCGGGTAATCCAGGAAGCGCACCAGGCGCAGATCGGGAGCGTCGCCTGGCTGCGGTTGCAGGCGTGTCGAGGGGAGCGGCATTTCGCCCTCTGCGGCGCCGGAGAAGCGCTCGAAACGTTCCTGTGCTTGTGCCACCGCGCTTTCCAGTGCCGCCAGTTCGCTGCGTGCGGCCACGACGATGTGACCGATGCCAAAGCTCTCGTCCGGTGCAAAGCCCTCGAACAGCAGGCTGCGCGCGCCGGCCAAGCCGGAGGCCAGCTGCCCAACCGGCGCATCGGCCGGGATCTCCGGCAGTGGCAGATAGCGCACCTCGCGGCCGCTGGCCTGCAGGCGCCGGGTGATCTCCAGCAGCGCGGCAAAGGCGCCCGGCGAGAGCGGTTCGCGCCCCAGCGAGACCGTGACCCGCTGCGGCAGCAGCGACCAGGCCGAGGCCAGGGACTGGACGCTGTGGGCATCGATGGCCAGGTGCAGGCCGCTGCCCGGCCCGATCCGTACGAAGTCCGTCAGGGTGCGTTCATCGAGGCAGCGGTTCTCGCTGCGGCTCGCCCGGAACTCCAAGCCCACCGAGAGGCTGTCACCGCTGAGGCTGGCCGGGTCGAGGGGGAAGGGCCAATCGCTCTCGCCTTCACCGGCTAGACCCCGGGTGGCGCGTGGCATGCCGTCAATCGACAGGCGTAGGCTGGCGGTCTCGCTGAAAGGCGTGACATGCTCCAGCCCCAAGCCCAGCCAGCCCTCTTCGATCGTCACGCCGTGCGGTAGGGGAAAGCGCAGCTCCCGCGCGTCGGCGACGCCTTCCAGCGCCAGACCCTGGAGATGACCCAAGCGGGCCAGGGGAATGCGGCGAATGATGCGGGCGGAGGGTTGCGTGTCCGAAGCTTCTGCACCTGGCTCCTCAGTCCCGGCCGCTTCGACCTCGGTCGGATCGGCAGCCTCTTCCTGGGCAGCCAAGGGCGACACCAGCAGCAGGGCCAGCAACAGACTGCCAAACAGGCTCGGGCGGCAAGCCCCAAGCTGGGCGCGCAGCTTTGCGGGCGCTGCGACACTCATAGCGCGGCCGTCCACACCCATGCCCTGCGCGGCCCAGCCACGCCGACCCGCCCCAAGTCTGTCCGCCCCAACCGGCTGTCTCTCTTGCTGTCTCGTAACGGCCGCCAGCATAACCCAAGTGACCCTGCGGCCAAAGCATGACGCTGTTCGTCGGCTCGTGCGCTCGCTCATCGCCGCGCCTTGGCCCTGGCTGTGGCCGGGGCGGTCAGGGGATCCTCCGGCCAGGGGTGCTTGGGGTAGCGGCCGCGCATCTCGGCGCGCACTTCGCGGTAGCCCTCGCGCCAGAAGGTGCGCAGGTCTCCTGTCACCTGAAGCGGCCGACCGGCCGGGGAGAGCAGGTGGAGCAGCACCGGCACCCGCCCGCCGGCCACACTCGGGCTCGATTCGGCACCGAACATCTCCTGCAGCTTCACCGCCAGCACCGGCTGCTCGCCGGTGCCATAATCCAGGCGGTGGCGCCGGCCACTGGGCGCGGTGAGGTGCGTGGGGGCCAGGCTGTCCAGGCGTTGACGCTGCGGCCAGTCCAGGCGGTCGGTCAGGATGGCGGTGAGGTCGAGGCGCTGCAGATCCTCCAGGCGGGTCATTCCGTGTAGGTAGGGCTGCAACCAGCTGGCCAGGTCCCGGGCCAGCGCCGCATCGGACAAGTCGAGCCAGGTCTCCTCGCCCTCGACACGGCGCAGCAGGGCGACGCGCGCCTGCAACTGCCGGGCAGCCTGGTTCCAGGGCAGCGATTCCATGCCGCGGCGTTCTACGGCCTGCAGCAGCGCGGCGGCGATCTGCTCGGGGGCGGGGCGCGCCAGCGGCCGTCTCTCAAGCACCAGGGCGCCGATCCGGCGCTGCCAGAGGGCCTCCACGCGTCCGCTGCGTTCGTTCCAGGTGATGGTCTCGCTTTCCTCGATGCGCTCGGCGCACACCAGCTCGATCTCGGCCTGGGTGAGGGGAGCGGCCAGGAAGATGCGCGCATCGCGCTCGCCGCCGTCCAAGTGGGCCACCGCGAGCCAGTCTGCCGCCGCGAGCGGGTCCTCTACCCGCAGCACCGCGCCGCGGCCGTTGGCGAGCTGAAAGCTGCCGGGACGGCCGGATCGGGCCTGGCCCAGGCGCTCGGGATAGGCCAGGGCCAGCAGCCGGCCGGCGGCCTCGCTGGAGGCCGGCTTGCCCGAAAGTCCGAGGCGACGGCGCCAGTCGGCGGCGGCCTGGCGGCAGCGCCGCAGCAGACCCCGATCCACCGGCAAACCCTGGGTCGTCGCAGCCCCCTCGCGCAGCAGATCGAGTCGCAGACGCAGGTCGGCATCGCGCGCGCCTTTCAGGATATCGCGTTCCGACAACAGAGCGGCGAGGTCGCAGGCCAAGGGTTTCTCTTCGCCTTTCGCCGCAAGCAGCATGTGCGCCAGGCGCGGATGCGCGGAGAGCCGGGTCATGGCGCGCCCGTGCTCCGTGATGCGGCCATCAGCATCCAGCGCTCCCAGAGCGCTCAGCAGGTCGCGTGCCTGTGCCAGGGCGGCTGCGGGAGGCGGATCGAGCCAGGCGAGCTGCTCTGCCTCCTCCACGCCCCAGGCGGCCAGTTCAAGCGCCAGTGGCGCCAGGTCGGCATCCAGGATTTCGGGACGGTCGAAGGCCGGCAGCGCACGCTCCTCCGCGGCACCCCACAGGCGGTAGCAGTGGCCGGGCGCGGTGCGGCCGGCGCGTCCGCGCCGCTGGTCCGCGGCTGCCCGGGAAACGGGACCGGTTTCCAGGCGGGTCATGCCGCTGGCCGGGTCGAAGCGGGCCCGGCGGGCAAGCCCGGAATCGATCACCACCCGCACGCCCTCAATGGTCAGGCTGGTCTCGGCGATGGCGGTGGCAAGGATGACCTTCCGCTGCCTGGCCTCGGCCGGGCGCAAGGCCGCGTCTTGACGTTCCGGCGGCAAAGCGCCGTAGAGCGGGCGCACCTGCACCGCTTCATCCGTGATGACCTCAGTCAAGGCGGTCTCGCAGCGGCGGATCTCCCCCTCGCCGGGCAGGAAGACCAAGATGTCGCCTCGGGCTTCGCGCAAGGCCTGGCGGACCGCCGCGACGATGGCCGGCTCCAGGCGGTCGCGGGGGCGCCCCAGATGGGTCACGCTCACGGGATGCTGGCGCCCGGCGCTGGTGAGCCGCGGGGCATCGCCAAGCAGGGCGGCCACGGCAGTGCCGTCCAGGGTGGCCGACATGACCAGGAGACGCAGGTCGTCGCGTAGGGCCTGGACCTCGAGACAGAGCGCCAGGCCCAGGTCAGCCTGCAGGCTGCGCTCGTGAAACTCGTCGAAGATCACCAGCCCGACGCCGTCCAGTCCGGGATCGCTCTGCAGCCGGCGAGTCAGGATGCCCTCGGTCACCACCTCGATGCGGGTCTCGCGGCCGACCTTGCTGTCCAGGCGGGTGCGGTACCCAATGCGCTTCCCCGGCACCTCGCCCAGCAGGCTTGCCATACGCGCCGCGGCAGCACGGGCCGCGAGCCGGCGCGGCTCCAGCATCAGGATCTTCTGACCGGCGAGCCAGGGTTCCTCCAGTAGGGCCAGGGGAACCAGCGTGGTTTTGCCGGCTCCCGGCGGCGCCTCGACCACCGCAGCCCTCTGTTTTGCAAGCGCCCGCCGCAAGTTCGGCAGCAGCTCTTCGATGGGCAGGGTCTCGGTCATGGTTGGAACGACCGGGGTGGGTGACACCGGACAGCCGTCAGGACTTGAGGTCGGCGCCGCCTGCGGAAAGGGGGACGAGCTTGACCCGCTGGCCCGCGGCTGCCAGCGCGAGGTCGCCGCGCTTGAGCGCCAGGGCATCCTTGCCGAAGATCTTGCGGCGCCAGCCCGTCAGCGCCGCCACCTCGGCATTGTCGTCCAGGGCGATCTGCTCAAGATCGGCGCTGTTCGCCACCAGCTTCTGGGCGATGTCGTGCTCCTCGCACTTGTGCTTGAGCAGCACCTTCAGCAGGTCGAGTAGGGCCTGCGGTGCTTCGGCATTGTCCACTTTGGGGGCCTGGGGAAGGCTATCCTTTGGCAGGGCAAGCACCGCCTCGATCTCGGCCAGGATTTCCTTGCCGATCCGCCCGCGCGCCACGTCAGCGTTCAGGCCACGCGTACGCCCCAGGGCGTCCGGCGTGGTGGGGAGCTGGGCGGCGAGGTCGTAGAGCTGCTCGTCGCGGATCACCCGGTTGCGTGGCACGTCCCGGCGCTGCGCCTCGCGCTCGCGCCAGCCGGCCAGCGCCTTGATGGCGGCGAGATAGCGCCGGTCGCGCGAGCGGCTTTTCAGGCGTTTCCAGGCATTCTCTGGGTCGAGGTTGTAGGTCGCCGGATTGGTCAGCGTGGCCATTTCCTCGCTGAGCCACTCCGCTCGCCCGTTACGCTCCAGGCGGCTGCGCAGCTTGACGTAAACCGTGCGCAGATGCGTGACGTCGGACAGAGCATAGTCCAGCTCCCGCCGGCCCAGCGGACGCCGCGCCCAGTCGGTGAAGCGCGCGGACTTGTCGATTCGGGCATTGGCCAGGGCGCCGGCAAGCTTCTCGTAGCTCGCCTGCTCGCCAAAACCGCAGACCATGGCCGCCACCTGGGTGTCGAAAACGGGCTCCGGCAGGCGGCCGCAGAGATGATAGAAGATCTCCAGATCCTGCCGCGCGGCGTGGAAAACCTTCAGCACCCGCGTGTCGGCAAAGAGATCCAGCAGCGGCGTCAAATCCATGCCCGGTGCCAGAGGATCGATGATCGCCGGCTCGACCGGGCCGGCGATCTGAATCAGGCAGAGCTTGGGCCAATAGGTTGTGTCGCGAACGAACTCCGTATCGACCGTAACGAAATCTGCGCTGCGCTGGGCCGCGCAATAGCCGGCGAGCGCGTCGGTATCTGTCAGGACTAGCATGGCCGCCAATTATAGCGCGCCGCAGCGCGCCTCGAAAGGCGCAACCGCAGACCGCGTTGCGTCAAGCCTTCGCCGTTTCGGGCGCCCCCAGAGTGCGAACGACACGGCGCATTGCCAGCGTGCCCAGCACCAGTGCCACCAGACAGGCGACCGCGAAGGCGCCTGCAAGGGTGGTGTCGGGGATCAAGATGGCCCCAAAGCCCAGTGCGGCGATGACGACGCGCAGTCCTATGTCCGCAGCCTTGCTGTGCGACAGCCGCCCCTGGAAGGAGAGGCTGAGTGCCAGAGTGCCGGTCACGACGATTAGGAAGGCGGGGATTTGCGCCCAACCCGGGTTGAGCACCAACTCCGGATGGGTGAAGACCGCGGCCATCATGACCATCAGCGGCATGCACAGCACGATCGCATGCATCATGGTCCGTACGAAGGGGGCGTCCGCGATGCGTGAGGTCACGGCCGCCACCACCGAGGTGGGTGGCGAGAGCTCGCCGAAGACAGCGACGAAGAAGGCGAAGAAGTGCACAACCCAGGGGTCGAGCCCGGCCCTGATCATGAAGGGCGCGATGACCACCGCGGTGATGATGTAGGTCGGCGCCACCGGCAGGCCCATGCCCACCAGGTAGCCGAAGCCGAAGGCCACCAGCACCATGACGATGAGATTGATGCCGGCGCCTTCCATCAGGATGACGCCAACCTTGGTCGGCACGCCGGTGATGGTGAAGCTCGCGGTCAGGATGCCCAGGGTGGCGAGCAGGATGGCCAGTTCGCAGGTGATCGTCGCGAAGGATTCGATCATCCGCAGGAAGGGCCGTGCAATCTCCCGGATGTCGAAAAGGCGCTCCTTGACCACGCGGAAGAGGAAGACCGCCGCCATGACAAGGAAGAGATAGATGAAGACCGTCTGCGCTGCCGACATGGCCGCGCGCCGCTCGACACCCATGAAATAGACCAGACCCACCACCGCCAGGGCATAGGCGGCGATGTTGAAGCGGTCGAGATGGCGCAGCGGGCCGACCTTGTCCACCAGGGTGCGGTGCTGGAAGCGCAGGGCGAGAAGGTAGACGGCGAACGCCACGCCGATGAAGTAGACGAAGGCCGGTGCGAAGCCGCGGGCAACCACGTCGAAGTAGCTCACCCGCAGGTACTCGGCCATCAGGAAGGCCGCGATTCCCATCAGGGGCGGCATGAGCTGCCCGCCCAGCGAGGAGGCGGTTTCCACTGCTGCTGCGGTGACGCGGGGAAAGCCCGCGCGCACCAGTGCCGGGATGGTGGCCGATCCGGTGGTTGCTGCGTTTGCGGCGCCAGAGCCGGAAACAGCGGCGACCGCCAAGGAGCCGACCACCACCGCCTGCGGCAGCATGGTGGGCGATTGTGCTGCCAGCCGCGACGAGCCGTGCAGGATGGAATCGATGCAACCGAAGGCGCGCAGCACGGCAAGGACCAGAATGAAGGACCCGATCAGGGTGAGGCCGAGCTGCGGCAGGCGCTCGAAGATGCCGGTCGACATCTCGACGCTGATTGAACTGGCCACCCGCTCCCAGGACATGCCCGGGTGGTTGAATAGGCCCGGGACCACATAGCCGTAGACGGTGTAGAGGATCAGCAGGAGATTGATGACGAAGAGTACGAAGTAGCGCCGGCGCGTGTATTCGAGGATCAGCGCCGCCATCCCGGCACCCACGATCAGGTCGTGGGTGTTCCACATGCCCATGCGGTAGATGCGGATGCCGTCGAACTCGGTCCGGAGATAGTAGGCGGCGTAGACGCTGAAGCCGATGTAAACGAGGGCAAAAAGCCACGGCAGCGCCGGCCCCAGTGCCGGGTAGAGCATCTGCTTGCGCAGGTCGTTCAGGATGACGATGCACAGCGTGATCGGCATCATTGTGACCGCCAGCAGGGAGGGACCCCCGGCGCCGGTCATGTAGTAGCGGAAAAGGTAGACGAAAAAGCCGGTGCAGAAGACGTAGAACAGGATGTCGGCGACCAGGCCAAGCCGCTGCTTGAGCGGGGTGTCCCGGGGCGGCGGTCCAGTTTCCAATTCGACGATATCCGACATCCTCTTGTGTCTCTTGCGGCTGGTGGGATCAGATTCAACCGCCCCCGGCCGATCGGACCGGGGGCGGTGTCTCAGGGGCGGGCGTTGAGCGCCCTGTACACGGTAGGATTACTTATTCCGCGATGCGGTCGTCCCAATCCTCGTTCCAGGCGTCGCGATCCTGGAGGAAGCGGGCCAGCCCCGGATGGATCGGGGCAGCATCGCCGATGGACTCGATGCCACGCACCTGCATGCCGACGAGATCGTCTTGCAACTGGGACAGGCCGGGGTCCGCCGCGACAAGCTCGTCGACATTCTCCTCGACCACCTCGAGCATGCGGTAGACGGTATCGGCGTCTACATTCATGCCGACGTGGAAACCATAATAGAAGGGAACGGCCACCACTTCGTCGGCGCCGATGGCATTGTCGTAGGCATCGGCACTGATACGAACCACCTGGATGCCCGCATCTGCGAGTTCCTGAATTTCCTCGTCACTGGGATTGAGGACGTGGACGTCCGTGCTCATGAGCGCTTCCTGCACCCAGGGGGACGCACTCGCTTCGCCGGCCGTGTAGATCGAGAAGGCATCGACCGTGCCGTTCTGGAGCGACTGGGCCGTCAGGCCAGTGTCGAGCTCCACATACTCATGACCGACTTCGAGGGCGTTCATCGCGCGCTCTAGAGCCGCGCGCGTGTCCCAGGGCGCCGGGCTGGTGAAGACGGGGCGGCCGCTCAGCGAGCGCCAGCCCTCATACTCGCCGATGTCCTCGGCGCGCACGCCCAAGCCCATCTCCAGCGTGTAGGCCCAGAAGGACTGAGTGAGCTCGTTCTCGCCCGGCTCGAAGCCTTCGTAGCGGCCGGTGTCTCCGGCAATCTCGTGAAAGGCGACGTCGGCACCATAGTAGCCGTCGAACTGCCCCGCCGAGAAGCCACGCACCGAGGCCGCCGCCCCGGGGGTCGGCATCACCGTGATCGAGATCTCATCCATGTTGCTGTTCAGAATCTGGGACAGGCTCACCAGCGCACGGTGACCGGCGGAGCCGACAGAGGACGTCGCCCAGCGAATTTCCTGAGTGTCCTGCGCCGTGGCCGGTGAGGACATCAGGCCCCCGCTCAGTCCGACGGCGGCAACGCCCGCTGCCAGAGTTAGGATCGGATGTTTCATGCGAGCCTCCCAATGTTGATCAAATCCAGTTTGTGCAGGAACTATAACCTGTCGATGCAACTGCTCACAACCGCTGATCAACAGCCAGTCAAGTTCGCGGTGAGCCATTGGCAGCGAACTATTTGTACACCAATGTTTGGCTGTAATCGATTCCCCGCTCACCTAGAAGGCCTACTTGATCCGACATCAACGGCGAGTGCCTGTCGAGCCGCTGTGGGATGGTGCTGATTCTTCGTGCATCGGCAATTCCACCGCCTGGCCTTCTCCCTGTGCCCCGATCCTTGACAAACACCCGCCGCTCGTTGCCTCTTGCCGCCGCCTTTTCGACGCGCGCGCGTCCTTGTGAAGCGCGGCGTCGGGGCCTGGACAAGGTCGTTCTCGATCGCGTTTGCCTGGCGAGCCGATTGAGTGCGAGACGATCCAGCATCATTCGCGGCTGAACAGCCGCTTGCCTGCTCGCTCATGGGGGCAGGCGCGGGGCCCTTCGAAACGGAAAAGCCAATGCACGCCTATCGTACCCACACCTGCGGTGAACTGCGCGCCTCCCATGCTGGCACGCAAGCGCGCCTGTCCGGCTGGATCCAACGCAAGCGCGACCATGGTCAGCTGCTGTTCGTGGACCTGCGCGACCACTTCGGGATCACCCAGTGTGTGGTGGACGTCTCGTCGCCGATCTTTGCGGAGGTCGAGGCAGCCCGGCCGGAGAGCGTGGTGACCATCACGGGCACGGTGGTCGAGCGCTCGGCGGAAACGGTCAATCCGAAGGTGCCGACAGGCGCGGTGGAACTGCGCATCGAGGCCTTTACCCTGCAGTCCCGCGCCGACCTCCTGCCGCTGCAGGTTAACTCGGAAGAGGATGCCGGCGAAGACATCCGTCTGCGCTACCGTTACCTCGATTTGCGCCGTGAAAAGATGCAGCGCAAAATCGTGCTGCGCGGCAAGGTGATCAATTCGATCCGGCGCCGGATGATCGAGCAGGACTTCGTCGAGTTCCAGACGCCGATCCTCACCGCCTCCAGCCCCGAAGGCGCGCGTGATTTCCTGGTGCCGAGCCGTCTGCACCCGGGCAAGTTCTACGCGCTGCCCCAGGCGCCGCAGATGTTCAAGCAGCTGGTCATGGTAGCAGGCTTTGACCGCTACTTTCAGATCGCGCCCTGTTTCCGAGACGAGGACAGCCGCGCCGACCGCTCGCCGGGCGAGTTCTACCAGCTCGACTTCGAGATGAGTTTCGTGACGCAAGAGGACGTCTTCGCCGCCATCGAGCCGGTGTTGCATGGGGTCTTCGAGGAGTTCGCTGACGGCCGTAAGGTCTCCCCGGCGCCCTTCCCGCGCATTCCCTTCGACGAGGCCATGCGCAAGTACGGCTCCGACAAGCCTGACCTGCGCAATCCCATCGAGATGGAAGCAGTGACCGAGCACTTCGCCGGTTCCGGCTTCAAGGTCTTCGCGGGCATGATCGAAAAGGACCCCCAGGTCGAGGTCTGGGCGATTCCGGCGCCGGGTGGCGGCAGCCGCGCCTTTTGTGATCGCATGAACTCCTGGGCGCAGGGCGAGGGGCAGCCGGGTCTGGGCTACATCTTCTTCCGCGAGGGTGAAGGGGCCGGCCCCGTGGCCAAGAACATCGGCCCGGAACGCACGGCCGCGATCCGCGAGCAGCTTGGGCTCAAGGACGGCGATGCCGTCTTCTTCGTCGCCGGGCTGCCGAGAAAGTTCGCCGCTTTCGCCGGTCAGGCTCGCACCCGCGTTGGCCAGGAACTGGACCTGATTGAAAGCGGCGTCTTCAAGTTCTGCTGGATCGTCGACTTCCCGATGTACGAGCAGGACGAGGAGACGGGGCAGATCGAGTTCTCCCACAACCCCTTCTCCATGCCGCAAGGCGGACTGGACGCGCTGGAAAACCAGGATCCGCTCACCATCAAGGCCTTCCAGTACGACATCGTCTGCAACGGCGTGGAACTGTCCTCCGGCGCGATCCGGAACCATCTGCCGGAAGTGATGATCAAGGCCTTCGAGATCGCTGGCTACGGCAAGGAAGAGGTGGAGGCGCGCTTCGGCGGCCTGTTCAACGCCTTCCGCTACGGCGCGCCGCCCCATGGCGGCTCGGCACCGGGCATCGACCGCATCGTCATGCTGCTGGCCGACGAGCCCAATATCCGCGAGGTCATCCTCTTCCCGATGAACCAGCGCGCGGAGGACCTGATGATGGCGGCCCCGGCCGAAGTGCCGGCGGAGCGCCTGAAGGAACTGCACCTCAAGCTGGCTCTGCCGCCGAAGGTCGTGAAGGAGGGCTAAGGGCGCCTCTTGGTGCCAAGGCCCGGAAGTGTGTGCGTGCGGCCCTGAGGGGCCGCCGCTCGCCTATTGCCCCTGATCCTCTGACCGCCGCTCTTGGCGCATCTCCGTCACCTCCTGCCGCAGGCTGCGCAGCTCTGCCAGGATGGCTTCGGCGTCGGCGTGGGCCTGTTCGCGCTCGGCCTCTACCTCCGACTGGTGCTGGCTTTGCATGGCATCGACGATGATGCCGATGAAGAGGTTCAGCACGGTGAAGGAGGTCAGCATGATGAAGGGCACGAAGAACAGCCAGGCGATGGGATAGGTTTCCATCACCGGCCGCACGATACCCATGGACCAGGATTCCAGTGTCATGATCTGGAACAGCGAGTAAGACGAGGCACCGATGGTGCCGAACCACTCCGGGAAGCTCGCGCCGTAGAGCCGCGTGGCGATGACGGCGAAGACGTAATAGACCAGGGCGAGTAGGGCTACGATCGACCCCATGCCGGGGATGGCGCTCAGCAGCGCGCCCACCACACGGCGCATCGAGGGGATGCCGGAGACGAGGCGCATGACGCGCAGCACGCGCAGCGCCCGCAAGACCGAAAGGTTGCCGGTGGCCGGCACCAGCGCCACGGCCACCACCAGGAAGTCGAAAATGTTCCAGGGATCACGGACAAACCGCCGCCCGTGGACCAGGATCTTGGCCCCCAGTTCGAGCACGAAGACGGCGAGAATCAGGCTGTCCAGAACGCGCAGCAGCTCGCCGGCGGCCTCGCGCGCCGTGGCACTGGTTTCCAGGCCCAGGACCACCGCGTTGATGACGATCAGCGTCATGATGATGCGCTGGCTGCGCGGGTGCTCGACCAGCGCCCGCAGCTTCTCACGCCACGCCGATTGCCCCGCGGTCATGCCCGGTCCCTCACTGTGCGTTCCTCATTGGCCGGTCTTTCAATCGCGTCTTAGAAGGAACACTCCGTCCTGTCCCAGGAGGTTGGCCAGCGTGGGCGAGGTGATCTCCTTCGGGGTGCCGTCGTCGCGCACCGTGAAGGCATGGTCCACGGCAATCCCTTCCTCGCGGCAGAGCGAGAGGAAGTCCAGCAGGGTGCAGAGGTGGATGTTCTCCGTCTCATACCAGGCTTCAGGCAGCGAGGGTGTTTGCGGCATGCGCCCGTGCAGCAGCAGGGACAGGCGGATGCGCCAGTAGCCGAAGTTGGGGAAGGAGACGATGGCACGCCGGCCGATGCGCACCAGCTGCCGCAGGACGGCGCGCGGGTCGCGGGTCGCCTGCAGGGTCTTGCTCAGCACGGCCACATCGAATGCGCCGTCCGGGTAATGCGACAGCGCGGTGTCCGCATCGCCCTGCACGACGGAAAGACCGCGCGCCACCGAGGCGTTCACGCCTGTCTGGCTGAGTTCCATCCCGCGGCCGACGACGGACTTTTCCCGTACCAGGAACTCCAGCAGCAAGCCGTCGCCGCAGCCGATATCGAGCACGCGGCTTCCGGGCTCGATCAACTCGGCAATCAGCCGAAGGTCCGAGCGCCCGAGGCTGCCCGCTGTCGGCGTGGAGAGAGGCTGCGCCCGGCTCATGAGATCCGCTCTTCGCTCGGGTCTCGTTCGCCCAACTCAAGTGGAATCAGGTCCCCCGTCGGCAGGTCCAGCCGTTCCGCCGAGCCGTTGAGGAAGCCGTGCAGCGTGGCGTGGAACTCGGGCTCGTTCAACAGGAAGGCATCGTGTCCCTTGTCGCTTTCGATTTCCACGAAGCTGACGTCGGCAGCGACGGCGTTCAGGGCGTGCACCACGCGCTTGGCCTCGGATGTCGGAAAGAGCCAATCGCTGGTGAAGGAGACCAGGCAAAAGCGCACTGGCGAGTCACGGAAAGCTCCGGCCAGCACCCCGGCATGGTCGGCGGCGAGGTCGAAATAGTCCATTGCCCGGGTGATGTAGAGGTAGGAGTTCGCATCGAAACGCTCGACAAAGCTGGCGCCCTGGTAGCGCAGATAGCTTTCCACCTGGAAATCTGCGTCGAAGCCATAGCTGAGCGCGCCCCGGTCCTGGAGCCGTCGGCCGAACTTGCGGTGCAACGCCGGCTCAGAGAGATAGGTGACATGGGCGGTCATCCGCGCCACTGCCAAGCCGCGGCGCGGCACGCTGCCGGCCTCGAGATAGCGCCCGCCGCGCCAATCGGGATCGGCCATGATCGCCTGGCGGCCGATTTCGTGAAAAGCGATGTTCTGCGCGCTGTGGTGGGCGGCCGTGGCGATGGCGATGACGCTGTGCACGCGTTCGGGGTGGTGCGCTGCCATCTGCAGCGCCTGCATCCCGCCCATGGAGCCGCCGATGGCGCAGAAGAGCTTGTCGATACCCAGATGGTCCAGCACCCTCAACTGCGCGCGCACCATGTCGGCGATGGTCACCACGGGAAAATCGAGGCCCCAGGGCTCGCCGGTCTCGGGATTGATCTCCTTCGGTCCCGTCGAACCCATGCAGCCGCCGGGCACATTCACACAGATGATGAAATAGTGCCGGGTGTCGAGCGGTCGCCCCGGGCCGATCATCACTTCCCACCAACCGGGCCGGCCGGTGATCGGGTGATCCTCGGCGGCAAACTGGTCGCCGGTGAGCGCGTGAAAGACCAGGATGGCATTGCTGCGCTCGGCGTTCAGCTCACCATAGGTCTGGTAGGCCAGCACAGCCGGTGCAAGCGCGGCGCCGCAGTCCAGCTCCAAAGGTCGCTCCGGTCCGATTTCGAGCCGGTGACCGGGCAGGGCGCGCTGAATCTCGGGGGATTTCGAGGAGCTTGGACCGGCCATGGGCTGCGAAGATGCGACTACTCTGGTGTAACGGGGTGCAAACGGTGGAGTGATCGCACACTAAGGAAGCGGGGACCCTTTCTGTCAATGCCCCTTTCCGGGAAGCAGCTCCGGCGTCCGCTCAGCGCAAAGGTTGCGGGATTCCTTTGATTTTCGTCGATTCTGCGACTAACACTGGGCGCCCTTAGAACCAAGATCCCGGACAATGATGGATAGCACTCCATCCCTTGACAGCTTGCGTGGCGAGATCGACGAGATCGACAGCAAGATCCACGATCTCCTGATGCGCCGCACCCAGGTTTCGCGCACCATCGCCAATGCCAAGCCGAAGGGGCCGACCTCCTTCCGCCTGGCGCGGGAAATGCAGGTGCTGCGCCGCCTGGTGGCGCGCCATGCGGGTCCGCTGCCGCGTGCCGTTTTGGTGCGTCTTTGGCGCGAGATCCTGGCCGACTCCCTCTCCCAGCAGGGCCCCTTCGCCGTGGCCGCCTATAGCGCCGAGCCGGGCAGCAGCCTGACCGGGCTGGCGCGCGACCATTTCGGCGTGCTGACTCCGGTGCTGGAGCGTGGCTCCGCGGTGCGGGTGATCAATGCCGTCGTTGAAGGAGAATGCAGCATCGGACTGCTGCCGCCGCCGGCCAGCGATGCGCCGGATGCCTGGTGGCGCTATCTGGCGCGCAGCGGCGAGAAGGTGCCGCGCATCATTGGCTACCTGCCCTTTGCGCCGGCTGCGGCGCCGTCGGGCGCCGACCAGACCGCGTTGGTCATTGGCCTGGTCGATGCCGAGCCCTCGGGCGCGGACCACAGTTTCCTGGTCCTGGAGGCCGGATCTGAATTGAGCCGCAGCGCAGCGCGCAGCCTGGTGGAAAAGGCCGACCTGCCGGTTCATGATACCGTGTTGTGGGACAGCCCTTCGGAGGGCTACCTGCTTCTGGTGGAGGTCGCCGATTTCGTGGGCCGCGACGACCCGCGTCTAAAGCGTCTGCAGGAAAACAACGGCGAGCGGATCCAGCATTGCTGGCTGATTGGGGGCTATCCCCTGCCTTTCGCCGAAGCCGATCTGGTGGACCCGCGGGTCGCCGCCAAGGAACGAGAGCGTAGCTAATGCCTTTGCAAGTCCGTCCCGGAATCATGGAAATCGCCGCCTATGTCGGCGGTGAGGCTGCCATTCCCGGTGTTGAGCGGGTGATTCGCCTGGCTTCGAATGAGAATCCGCTGGGCCCGAGCCCCCGGGCGGTGGAGGCTTATCGCGCCGTGGCGGAGGAGTTGCATCGCTATCCAGACGGCGGCGCTGTGGCACTGCGCGAGGCCATCGCGCAGGCGCTGAAGCTGGATGCCGCGCGCATTGTCTGCGGCGCCGGCTCCGATGAGCTGATTTCCTTGCTCACTCGCGCCTATGCCGGACCGGGCGACGAGGTGCTCTATTCGCGGCACGGCTTCCTCATGTACCCCATCGCCGCCAAGAGCGTCGGCGCAACGCCGGTGGCGGCACCGGAGCGGGACATGACGAGCGATGTGGATGCGTTGTTGGCTGCGGTCACCGAGCACACGCGGCTGCTGTTCTTGGCCAACCCGAACAATCCGACCGGCAGCTGCCTGCCGGCGTCCGAGATCGAGCGGCTGCATGCCGGCCTGCCGGACTCAGTGCTGCTGGTTCTCGACTCCGCCTACGCCGAGTATGTGGAGCGGGCGGACTATAGCGACGGCAGCGCGCTGGTGGAAAAGCACGACAATGTCGTGATGATCCGCACCTTCTCGAAGATCCATGGGCTGGCCTCTCTGCGCCTGGGCTGGGCCTACTGTCCGCCGGCGGTGGCCGACGTGCTGCACCGCGTGCGTGGCCCCTTCAACGTGGCGGCTCCGGCCCAGGCCGCCGGCGTGGCCGCCATCGGCGACGGCGACCATCTGGAGCATTCGCGCCGGCACAACGCGGCTGCCCGGACAGCCTTTGTCGAGGGGCTGAAGCGCCTGAACCTCCGGGCCGAACCCAGCGAGGGTAACTTCGTCCTGGTGCGCTTCGGCGATGCGGCCGCAGCGGCGGCGCATCTCAAGCAGGAGGGCATCTTGGTGCGGCGCATGGATGCCTATGGGCTGCCGCAGCACCTGCGGGTGACCATCGGTACCGACGAGGAGATGGCGCGCGTGCTGGACGCGCTCTCCCGCTTCGAACAATGAGCAGGGCTCCTTTCCACCGCGTCGCGGTTCTCGGCATTGGCCTCATCGGCTCCTCCCTCGCGCGGGTGATGCGCACGCGGGGTCTGGCCGAAGAGATCATCGGGTTCGATGGCGCCGAGGCGGTGCGTGAGCGCAGCGTGGCGCTGGGGCTTTGCGACCGGCTGACCGACAGCCCGGCCGATGCCGTGGCCGGTGCCGATCTGGTCATGCTCTGCCTGCCCGTTGGTGCCAATGCGACCGTGGCCGAGGCCATGGCGCCCAGGCTCGCTCCAGGCTGCATCGTCAGCGACGTGGGCTCGGTCAAGCTATCGGTCATCCGCGACGTCGGCCCCTGCCTGCCGGAGGGGGTGCACTTCGTACCGGGCCACCCCATTGCCGGCACCGAGCACAGCGGCCCCGACGCCGGCTTTGCCGATCTCTTCGAGAACCGCTACGTCATCCTGACGCCGCCGCCCGGCAGCGACGGCGAGGCGGTGGCGCGGGTAAAGAGCCTCTGGGAAGACTGCGGCGCCATGGTGGAAAGCATGGACGCCGCTCACCACGACAAGGTGCTCGCGGTCACCAGTCATCTGCCTCACCTGATCGCCTACACCATCGTTGGCACTGCCTTCGACCTGGAGGCCAGCGAGCGCCAGGAGGTGATCCGCTACTCCGCCGGTGGCTTCCGCGACTTCACCCGCATCGCCGGCTCCGATCCGGTGATGTGGCGCGATGTCTTCCTCAACAACCGCGAAGCCGTGCTGGAGATGCTGCAGCGCTTCAGCGAAGACCTCACCGCCCTGCAGCGGGCGATCCGCTGGGGCGAAGGCGACACGCTGGAAGACCTCTTCCGCCGCACCCGTGAGATCCGCCGCGGCGTGATCGAGATGCGCCAGGCCGGCACCTTCGACGCGCGCGAGCCTGATAATCCGGCGCCTGAGGACGAGCCGTCGCAGTAGCCAAAGGTTACGTCTTTTTGAGCTCGTCGGGCTCCGGTGCTTCGCTCAGCAGGCGGCGCAGGCCCAGAAACGCGGTGTCGGGCCGGGTGAGCCGCCACAGCGGCACCTGGGCAAGATAGTCTGAGAAGCGTCCCTTGTCTTCCAGGCGCCGACGAAACGCCTCGGCATCCAACAGCCCCTCCAGATGGCTCAGGACCCCGCCTGCCAGATAAACGCCGCCCAGGGCACCGAAGGCCAGGGCAAGGTCGCCGACGAGCGTTGCCAGCCAGTTTTGGAACAGCACGATGGCATCCCCGCAGAGCCGGTCACCGGCGCGGGCGGCCGCCACGACTTCGGCCGGTGTGTCTGGCGGGGTGGGTGCGCGGCGCAGCGCTGCCAGCGCCCCGGCAATCTCCACCAGACCGGGGCCGCTGGCAAGGCGCTCATAGGAGACATGCCCGCGTTCGTGACGCAGGTGGTCCAGAACCTCCGCCTCCTCGGCAGTGCAGGCGGCGGCCGTCATGTGGCCTGCTTCACCAGGCACCACGGTCCAGCCACCGTGTCTGTCGGCGACGATGGCTGCCGCGCCCAGCCCCGTGCCGGGACCGAGCACCAGGATTGGTCGGCCGGGCCTCGGTGATAGAGCCGGACCCAGCGGACTCCGATCTCCGTCCGTCAGCAGAGGCAGCGCATGCGCCAGGGCCGCGAAGTCGTTCACAACCTCCAGACGCTCCAGACCTAGTTCTGCCTGCACGGCGCGCGGCGTGAAGCGCCAGCGCGCGTTGGTCAGGCTGATCTGCGTATCAGCGCTGTGGTTTGCCACCGGCGCGGCGATGGCCAGGGCCGCCGCGGCCGGGGTGGGGCAGCCGGCCTCCTCCAGGACGCGGGCGATGGCGGTGGCCGGCCCGGCGACCGAGGCCGTGGCCATGCGCGTGTGATAGAGGGCGTCTCCCTCCGCCAGCGAGCCAGCGGGATAGAGCGCGAAGCGGGCGTTGGTGCCGCCGATATCCGCCACCAGCCAGAGGGCCTTGGACTCCCACTCGGTCATGGCTGGATGATCTCCATCAGAAAGCCGATTCCGTCGCGACCGGGCATGCTCTAGGCTAAGCCTCTTGCGACAGCCTGAAAAGTCGATGGCCTCGCGCCTGAACCAAGAGGACAAAATGCTGCAGCCACCGCCGCGGATTCTCGACCAAGCGCACCTGACTGTGACGCAGGGGCCCTGGCCCGCGGCGCTGGATGCCGTGCTCTCGCCGGCGATGGCCGAAGCGGCCCTGACGGAGATTGCCGACTGGCCGGGCTATGCACCGACGCCGATCCACCGGCTCGACCGCCTGGCCGAGGCGCTGGGGCTGGGCGCGATCTACTACAAGGACGAGGGGCATCGCTTTGCCTTGGAGAGCTTCAAGGCGCTGGGCGGAGCCTATGGCGTCTTGCGCCTGGCGGCGGCGCAGGTGGCCGAGCGGAGCGGTGCCACTCCGGCGCTCAGCCGCATCCGTGCCGGAGAATTTCGCGAGCAGCTTCACGAACTGACCGTCACCACGGCCACCGATGGCAACCACGGCCGCTCGGTCGCCTGGGGGGCGCAAATGGCCGGCTGCCGCTGCCGCATCTACATCCACGCCACCGTCAGCAGCGGGCGGCAGCAGGCCATGGAAGCGCTGGGGGCCGAGGTGGTGCGGATCGAGGGGGACTACGACGAATCGGTGATCCGCTGCGCGCGCGACTCCGAGGAGAACGGCTGGTTCGTGGTCTCGGACACCTCCTACGAGGGCTACACCGAGGTGCCGCGGGAGGTGATGGCGGGCTACAGCGTCATGGCGTCGGAAGCGCTGGAGCAGCTTGCCGACGCGCCACCCACCCACCTCTTCATCCAGGGCGGTGTGGGCGGCGTGGCCGCGGCGCTCTGCGCGCGCTTCTGGCAGGGGCTGGGCGAGAGACGGCCGCGGACGGTGGTGGTGGAACCGGCCAGCGCCGCCTGCATCCTCGCCACCGCCCGGGCCGGGAGCCCGACGCAGGTGCCGCTGGAGGAGGAGACCCTGATGGCCGGCCTGTCCTGCGGCACGATCTCCCTGCTGGCCTGGGACATCCTCAAGGCCGGGGCCTCGGACTATCTCTCCATCGGTGAGGAAGGGGTGGCGCCGGCGATGCGCCTGCTGGCCTCGGGCGAGGCCGGCGGCGGCGCCATCGTCGCCGGGGAATCGGCTGTCGCCGGTCTCATCGGCCTGACCGCCGCCGCCCAGGACGAGGCCCTGCGGGCGGGGCTGGGCCTGGGTCCGGACAGCCGGGTCTTCCTGCTGGGCAGCGAAGGGGCGACGGACCCGGACATCTATCGGCGGCTGGTGGGCAGCGGCCCGCATTCAGTCTGATTAGGCTTCCCAGGCATCCTCGGCCAGGCGGGTGACGAAGCTGCGCCACCAACGGGTGACGTCCTGGGCCCGGATCACCTCCATCATGGCCTGCCAGCGCTCTTGGCGTTCCTCCAGGGACATGGCCAGCGCCTGGTGCAGCGCCTCACCGGTGGCCTCGTAGTCCAGGGGATTGACGATCAGCGCCGCATCCAGTTCATGCGCCGCGCCTGCAAAGCGCGAGAGCAGCAGGACGCCCGGGTCCTCCGGGTCCTGCGCGGCCACATATTCCTTGGCCACCAGGTTCATGCCGTCGCGCAGCGGGGTGACCAGCGCCACTGAGGCAATGCGCAACACCCCGGCCAAGGCGCTGCGGGAGAGGCCACGGTTCACGTAGCGCAGCGGCACCCAGTCCAGTTCAGCGAAGCGGCCGTTGACGTGCCCGCTCAGCTCTTCCAGGCGCCGGCGCAGGTGGATGTACTCCGGCACTTCCGAGCGTGAATGAGGGGCGATCTGCAGGAAGGCGATGCGCCGGCGGTGCTCGGGATGATGCTCAAGCAGATGCTCGTAGGAGAGAATGCGCTGGGGCAGGCCCTTGGTGTAGTCCAGGCGGTCGACCCCCAAGAGCAGGCGCCGGCCATCCAGGCTAATGAGCAGGCGTCGCCGAGCCTCGTTGCGCACCTGCGCCGCCGCTTGGGCGAAGCCGTCGGGATCGATGGAAATGGGAAAGCAGCCGGCGCGCAAACGGCGGCCAAAGCACTCGATGCGCTCTTCATCCAGTACCTTGCCGCCGGCCTCGAAGCGCAGATAGTCCAGGAAGGCCCGCAGGTCAGTGCGGGTTTGCAAACCGATCAGGTCGCAGTGGCAGAGCCCTTCCATCAGTTCGCGGTGGTTCGGCAGGGCGGTGAGGGCCTCGGGGGCCGGGAAGGGAGTGTGCAGGAAAAAGCCGATGGGGTTGTCTACGCCGCGCTTGCGCAGCTCCTGCGCCACCAAGAGCAGGTGATAGTCGTGGATCCAGATCAGGTCGCCGGGGCGAACCTGCTGCGCAAGCTGCTCGGCAAAGAGTTCGTTGACCCGGCGATAGGCTTCGAAATGCGCGCTGTGATACTCCATCAGGTCGGCGCGGTAGTGGAGAATCGGCCAGAGCACGCCGTTGGAGTAGCCGTTGTAGTAGCCCTCGAGTTCGGCCTCGGTCAGGTCAATGGTGGTGACCTGGTAATGCTCTTTTTCCTCCGTGTTGAGCCTGCGCTCCGTCTCACTCTCCGCAATGCGGCCACTCCAGCCGAACCAGAGGCCGTGGCTTTCCGACAGTGCGTCGTGAATGGCCACCGCCAGGCCTCCGGTTGCGCCGCGGTTTCCGGCGCCGGTTTGCAGGGGTGTTACACGGTTGGAAAGCAACAGCAGGCGCCGCATCACAGCGCCTCCCAGCTCCGGCTGAGGCGCGTCGCCGAATGAATGATGCCGACCAGGGAGTAGGTCTGGGGGAAGTTGCCCCAGAGCTCGCCTGTCTTCGGATCCAGATCCTCGGAAAGCAGTCCGACGTGGTTGCGACGCGCCAGGAGGTTTTCAAAGAGCGCGCGCGCTTCTTCCTCGCGCCCGGTCGCGGCCAAGGCGTCCACATACCAGAATGAGCAGATGGTGAAGGCTACCTCAGGTACTCCGAAATCGTCCGCTGCATGATACCGCAAAAGGTAACCCTCCCGCATAAGGGAACGCTCCACCGCGGCCACGGTTCCCAGATAACGGGGATCCTTGCCCTCGACGAAGCCCAGATCCTGCATCAGCAGCAGACTGGCATCCAGGGTCTCGCCTTCGAAGGTGGCCACGAAGCTGTTCAGCTTGTCGTTCCAGGCGCGCTTCAGGATCACGCTGCGGATGCGCTCGGCCTCGGTCTGCCAGTAGGCCGCCCTCTGGGTCTGCCCCAGGCGGCGCGCGATCCGTGCCAGGCGATCGCAGGCGGCCCAGCAGAGCAGGGTGGAGTAGGTGTGGACCATCTGCCGGCTGCGGTACTCCCAGGGGCCCGCATCCGGGATGTCGAAGCGCCGGATCGCCTGCTCGCCCAACTCCTCCAGACGCCGGAAGAGATTGAGCGTTCCGGGCGCCATCAGGCGCTGGTCGAAGAAGCACTGCGTTGCGGCCAGGATCACACTGCCGTAGCCGTCGTTCTGGATCTGGGTGTAGGCCTGATTGCCGACGCGCACCGGCCCCATGCCCCGATAGCCGGGCAGGCTCTCGACAACGCGCTCGTCGATGCGCTGTTCCAGGTCGAGCCCGAAGACCGGCTGGAGGTAACCGTCCGGGGCCGCCGAAACCACGTTCATGATGTAGCGCAGATAGCCTTCCATGGTGCGCGTAGCGCCCAGGCGATTGAGGGCATTGACGGTGTAGTAGGAGTCCCGCAGCCAGCAGTAACGGTAGTCCCAGTTGCGCTGCGAGCCCGGCGCCTCGGGGATGGAAGTGGTGAGCGCCGCGATCAGGCCGCCGGTTTCCTCGTAGCTGCAGAGCTTGAGCGTGATGGCGGCGCGGATTACCGCCTCCTGCCACTCGAAGGGGATGGAGAGCGAGCGCACCCAGTCCCGCCAGTAGGCATCGGTCTCGGCAATCAGACGGTTGGCCGCGGTTTCCACCGGTTCGGCTAGGCTCTCATCCGGCCCCAGCAGCAGGTGCTCGTCCTCCTCGAGCAGGAACCAGCGCTCGGGCAGGACGTAGGCCAACGGCGCGGTGGCGTAGAGCCGCAAGGTGAACGAGGGGCCGATGTAGCGGGCGTGATTGCTGCCGCGTGTGACCTGTGGTTTTTCGGCGCCGTAGCTGCAGGTAGGACGGAGAACGACGCGGACCTGCGGCGTGCCGCTGATCGGGCGCATGCGGCGCACGATCATGGTTGGGCGGAAGGTGCGGCCGAACAGCTTGCTGCGCGGGATGCAGTCGGTGATCTCCACGGCGCTGCCGTCCTCGGCATAAAG
Organism: Aquibaculum arenosum; assembly: GCF_029222965.1. Lineage (GTDB taxonomy): Bacteria > Pseudomonadota > Alphaproteobacteria > Kiloniellales > DSM-21159 > Aquibaculum > Aquibaculum arenosum. The sequence goes on from NZ_JARHUD010000004.1 coordinate 152,822, forward strand.
CCGCGTGACCAGCACCGCCGAGTTGCGACGATACTCCTGCTCGCAGCGCTGCTGCCCCTTGAGTTCGATGGCAAAGAAGCCTTCGTTTGGCTCCTCGCCCCCCAGCAGGGCGCTGAACCAGGGATCGCCGTCGAACGCGGGCAGACAGCCCCAGACCATCCGCCCGTAGCAGTCCACCAGGACGCCGATGGCGCAGTTGCCGATCACCGCCAGATCGAGGTTGGGCCGAGGCGCGAAGGTCAAGCGTCAGTCTCCTTTTGGGGTCAATGCCTGCGCAGCTTCGCTCAACCAGCGGCGCAGGGCTGGGGGATCGGGCAGGGCCCAGCGTGCTGCGCTGGCCCGCCTTCCAACAAGAATGGTATGGCCCTGCAGGGCGTTGACCCTACGAAAGCCATCCTCATCGGTCACGTCATCCCCGGCGAAGGCAGGGATGCGCCCCCGAAAGGGTGGTTCATCGAGGAAAGCCGCGATGGCCTGGCCCTTGTCGCTGCCCGGCACGCGCAGTTCGATGACCGCCTTGCCTGGCACGGCGGCCAAGGGCGGTTCGCAAGTGCCGGCAAGCGCTTCGGCCAGGCGACGGGCTTCGGTCTCGCAGGCGGGCGCGCCACGATAGTGCAGGGCCAGTCCGTGTGACTTGCGTTCGAGCAGCATGCCAGGATGACGCTCGGCAAAGAGTGCAAGCCGCGCTTCCACTGCGGCAAAGCCGTCGGGCAAAGTGGCTGTGGGCAGGAGGTGCCCCCGGGCATCGCGTCGCTCCAGACCGTGCTGGCCGGCGGCGGCCAGGTGCAGGGGAGCGAAGAGTGCATCGAGCTGTGCCAAGGGCCGGCCGCTCACGAGAGCCAGCGCGCCGCCCAGGCGGGTGCGCAGGCAGGCCAGAGTCTCGGTCAGCCCGGCTTCCACCGCAACCTCATCGGGGCGCTCGGCGATGTCCAGCAGGCAGCCGTCCACGTCGAGAAACAACGCCCAGTCGGTTCCCGGCAGCGGCGGTGCGGGCAGATGGAAGAGGGGCTCTTCGAGCGGCATGACGACTATAGGCAGATATGCATGTGCCCGGACCCTAGCCAAACTATGGGGATGCGGCAACGCAGGTGAAGCGCCCCTGCTATGCGTGGAAGCTCTCGAGGAGGTGCTGGATGGTCTCGCGATCGTGCTCGCGCAACATGGCTTCCGCAAGGCTTTGACAGGCCGAAGCATCCAGTCGGCGCAGCGACTGCTTGATGCGGGGCAGGGCGGTGGGGCGCATGGAAAGTTCACGCACGCCAAGGCCGACGAAAAGCGGCAGGTAGCGGGGATCGCCAGCCATTTCGCCGCAAACTGACACCGGTTTCCCATGCCGCAAGGCCACGTCGACGGCGAAGTGAATCAGCCGCAGCACTGCCGGGTGCAGCGGGTCGTGAAGATAGGCCACCCGCTCGTCGCCCCGGTCGATCGCGAGGGTGTACATGATGAGATCATTGGTGCCGATCGCGAAGAAGTCCGCTTCCGGCGCCAAGGCATCGGCGGCAAGCGCCGCGCCGGGAACCTCGATCATCACGCCCAGCGGGGGAAGTGGGTGCGGAACCGGTCGTCCTTGCGCCGCCAGCTTGCGGGCAACGCTGTTGAGGGTGCGCCGCACCATGCGCAGCTCCTCGACGTTGACGATCATCGGCAGCAGGATCCGCAGGCGGCCCCCTTCGTCAGCCTGCAGGATCGCCGCGAGTTGGGTTTCCAGCAACTCCGGAACCCGCAAGGAGAGGCGAACGGCGCGCAGACCCAGGGCTGGGTTCGTGGCTTCGCCAAGATGATGCCCTAGGGCGGACGCGAGCTTTTCCCCGCCCACGTCCAGTGTGCGTACCGTGACCGGCCCCTCGGGCAGACCGCCGAGGATGTGCCGGATCGAACCGACCTGTTCTTCCTGCTCGGGCAGGTCGTCGCGGTTCATGAAGAGGTATTCGCTGCGCAGCAGACCCACGCCCTCGGCCCCGGCGGCCACCGCCTGTTCTACATCGGAAGGGAGTTCCAGATTGGCCTGGAGCGTGACGCGCGTTCCGTCGCGGGTCACGGCCGGCAGGTCGCGCAGACGTTTGAGCGCACGGGTGGAGCGCAGCTGCCCGGCGCGACGGCGGCGATAGCTGTCCAGCGTCTCGGGCGTTGGCTCGAGGATCACCAGACCTTTGTCCCCGTCGACGATGGCAGCGGCGCCGTTTCGTGCGTGGCGCAGCAGTTCCGCCACGCCCAGCACCGCGGGAATGCCGAGCGAGCGGGCCATGATTGCAGTGTGCCCCTCGGCACCGCCGAGCACGCTGGCAAAGCCCACCACCCGGCGCGGGTCCATCAGGGCCGTGTCCGCCGGTGTCACCTCTTCGGCGAAGACCAGGGAGTTGCGGCCCAGTTCGCCGAAGCCCTGATAGGCCTGGTCAGTGAGGTGGCGCAGGATGCGCTGCCCGACTTGGCGCACCTCCTCGCCACGGCTGCGCAGGTAGGGATCGTCCATGGCCTCGAAAAAGCCGACGATCTGGTCGATCTCGATCGCCAGTGCCGCCTCGGCATTGCGGCGCTCATCGCGCACGCGACGCTCCACGCCCTGACGCAACTGTCCGGAACGCAGCATCTGCGCGTGGGCTTCCAGCAGATAGGTCAGTTCCTCTGCCGAGGCGCCGTGCGTCGAGCCGGCCTTGCTGCGCAGCTTGCTGATCTGCCGCTCGGCAGCCTGCACCGCTGCGGTGAAGCGGCTGATCTCCTTGGGGACCTGAGCGGCGGAGATGAGGTATTCGGGCACCGGAATCCGGCTGCCATCGCGCAGATGCGCCGTGCCGATGCCGATGCCGGGCGCGACGGCCAGGCCCTGCAGCCGGGTTTCGCCCCGTGTGTTCGACTCGCCCTGTCCGCTCTCAGTCTTCATCGAATGCGCGCTGCACAAGTTCCGCCAAAGCATCGAGCGCCTGCTGCGCTTGGGGCCCCTCTGCCCGCAGTTCCAGTTCACAGCCCGGCGCGGCCGCCAGCATCATCAGGCCCATGATCGAATCTCCAGGCACTTCCTGGTCACGGCGCACCACGATGACCTTGGCCGAGAACTCCCCGGCCAGCTTCACGAACTTTGCCGCAGCCCGCGCGTGCAATCCCTTTCGATTGCATATGGTGACGTGACGAACGAAGGGGGATGTTGTTTTATGATCGTCCACGTTCTTGATATCCCTTCCGCGAGCGGCCTTTAGACGGGAGACCCCCAGCGCGAGTGGCCCCTTAGCGCGAGGCTTCGTCGCGCAGCAGCTGCGAGGCCACACTGATGTACTTGCGGCCAGCTTCCTGGGCCTGGAGCACGGCGTCGGCCAGGCGTTCGCGGCCGCGCACCTGGGCCAGTTTGATCAGCATCGGCAGATTGATGCCGGCGATCACCTCCACCCGGCCCTGGTCCAGCACGGAGATGGCGAGGTTGGAGGGCGTGCCGCCGAACATGTCGGTGAGGATGACCACGCCCGATCCCTTGTCGACGCGCTGCACGCTCTCGATGATCTCCTGACGCCGCTGTTCCATGTCGTCCTCGGGGCCGATGCAGACCGCAACGGCGTCAGCCTGAGGGCCGACGACATGTTCCATGGCGGCGATGAATTCGCTAGCCAGATTGCCGTGTGTGACCAGAACGAGACCGATCATTTCGCTTTCCTTACGAGCGCAGCCTTGCGCGGGCCGGCCATTACTACCCGAATTGATCTGAGACCGCAGCCATCATTCGTCCACCCGCGACCCTTGGCCACCGGTCATCGGGGGACCGGCGAGGGGCGGGAGCTGTTGGCGTTGACCACAGCCCGCTCCAGTTCGCGGTGTGAGAGGCCCGCCGGCCATCCGAGCTCGGAGAGCCGCGCCATGACTCGCTCTGCGGTGGCAACCGAACGGTGCTGTCCGCCCGTACAGCCGAAAGCGATGGTCAGGTAGCTCTTCCCGGCCGCCTGGTATTGCTCCAGCAAGGGCTCCAGCAGGGCCAGCAGACCGGCGATGAAAGGCTCGTAGTTGGGGTCGGCGGCCAGATAGGCGGCCACCGCCGGGTCGCGTCCGGTCAGGCCACGCAGTTCCAGCTCCCAGTGGGGATTGGCCAAAAAGCGCGTGTCGAACACCAGGTCCGCCTCCCGCGGGAGCCCGAAGCGATAGGAAAAGGAGGTGACGAAGACCTGCATGCCGGCGGCGCGGTCGACGGCGAGATCGGCTGCCAGCAGGCGGCGCAACTCCACCGGCGGCAGATCGCTGGTATCAAGGAGCCGATCGGCCTTGAGGCGCAGCGGCTCCAGCAGGACCCGTTCGGCGGCGATGCCGTCGGCCAGTGGCCGGTTGAGCGCCAGCGGATGACGCCGGCGGGTCTCGGTGTAGCGCTGTTGCAGAACCGCATCGTCGCAGTCCAGGAAGAGCAGGCTGGGCTCGATGCGTGGGTCGGCGCGCAGGCGCGCCAGTTGCCGCAGGAACAGCGGCACGGAAAAATCCATCGTGCGGCTGTCGATGCCCACCGCCAGCGGCTGGCGGCGTGGGTTGGCTCCCAGCACGCCGTCCAGCAGGCCCAAAGGCAGGTTGTCGATGGCCTCCCACCCAAGATCCTCCAGGTGCTTCAGCGCCAAGGTCCGGCCTGCTCCCGACAGGCCGGTGATGAGCAGCAGCGGTGCGGGAGCGTCTTCCCTTTGCGCAGCGGGGTCCTGAGCTTCCGCTGTGGGCGGCGCCAGGGCCGTGGCCCGCGCCCGGGCGGCAAATCGCAGCGTGGCCGGCGTGGTCGCTGCGGCCGGGTCCAGGCGCAGCAGCGGCAGGTCCAGGCCGAGCAGTTCCAGGCTCGTCTCTTCTGGCAGACGCTCCACCCCTTCCTCTGGCACCAGGTCCACCGCCAGGGCCAGCGGCGTCTCCGGCAGGTGGGGCACCTCGGCCAGACCGAATCCGCGCAGTTCCATCATGCCGGCGAGCTGCGCTGGGGCGCGGGCCAGCAGGCGATCTTCCTCACGGCGGATTTCCACCTGGTCGTCGGCGACGAGCCAACCGCCCTCATCGATCAGGCGCAGCGCCAGACCGGATTTGCCCGCGCCGGCCGGTCCGCGGAGCAGCACCCCGAGTGGGCCGGCTTGGGTGGAAAGGGCGACGCAGGTGGCATGCATGCGTTCCATACGCGATTCCTGCAGCAATCAGCCGGCCGCCGGCAGGCGCACGGTGAAGCGGGCGCCGCCCTGCGGCCGGTTCTCGGCAACAATGGTCCCGTGGTGGGCCTCGACGATCTGACGCGAGATCGACAGGCCCAGACCGGAATGGGTGCCAAACTTCTCTCCGGCGGGACGCTCACTGTAGAAGCGGCTGAAAATGGCGTTCTCCTTGCCTTCGGGTATGCCGGGACCCTCGTCGTCGACCGTGATAACCACCCAGGCGCCTTCACGCCGGGCGGCAAGGCGGATGGTGCTGTCTGGCGGGCTGAAGGACAAGGCATTGGCGATGAGATTGCGGAAGACTTGGCCCAGGCGCCCTTCCTTGCCCATGACCGTGAGATTGGCCCGCAGAGGCAGGGTCAGGCTGAGATCAGCGGTGCCGTCTTCGGACCGTTCGCGCTCCACCGCCACCAGGGTTTCCAGCAGGATCGCCATGTCGAAGCGTTCGCTTTCGGCCCGGGCCAGTTCGGCATCCAGGCGGGAGGCATCGGAGATGTCACTGATCAGCCGGTCGAGGCGTGACACATCATCGATGATGATTGCCATGAGCCGCGCGCGCTGCTCGGGGTTCTCGATCCGGCTCACTGTCTCCACTGCGCTGCGCAAAGAGGTGAGGGGATTCTTGATCTCGTGCGCGACGTCGGCGGCAAAGTGCTCGATGGCCTTGAGCCGGCTGTGCAGCGCCTGGGTCATCTCGATGAGCGCGGCCGAGAGGTCGCCGATCTCGTCGCGCCGGGCGGTCATGTCGGGAATGCTATCGAACTGGCCACTGCTGCCACGGACCCGGTCGGCGGCTTCCGCCAGGCGTCGGATGGGGCGGGCGATGGTCCGCGCCAGGTAGAGCGAGAGGAGGATTGTGACCGCCAGCGCCACGGCGAAGACCAGCAGGATGTCGCTGCGGCGGTCGCGCACTGCTCGGTCGATGGCGCCGCCATCCTTGCTGACCATCAGGGCGGCCACGACCTGACGGTAGCGCTGGACCGGTACGGTGACCGAGAGCACGAGGCGCTGGCCGGCGTCCTGACGCACTTCTGCGGAACCCTCACCGGCGAGGGCTTGCTCGACTTCGTTATAGTGTGCAGCGCTCTGCCGCGGCTGCTCCTGATAGAGCGGCAAGGCGTCGGGGTAGAGCAGGCGGCGCATGTTCTTGTCGTAGAAGTCTTCAATCCAGCGAATCACCTCCAGGCCGCGCGATTGCGGCGGTGGCAGCTCTTCCACGCGGACCACTGCTTCTGGGCCGCCGAGCATGAAGGAATCCGCCACCAGCTCGCCGCTCTGACTGAAGAGGCGCGCGCGCAAAGGCGCGCTCAGGGAGATGTCGCTGAGCAGTACACGGATCAATTGGCGGGCGGACTCATGCATGAGCTGCTGATCACCCTGGGGACCGTCGCGGATGGCAGCGGAGCCGAGGGCCAGGGCAACGGTCGTGGCCTGGGTGCGCATGGCCTCGATTTCGGAATCGATCAGGCTCTGGCGGTACTGCTCCAGATGCAGCAGGCCGAGCACGGGGATCAGCAACACCAGGGTGTTGATCAGGAGGATGCGGCGCGTGAGAGGGGAGCGCCAAGCCGGCAGTCGCCGACGCGCCTCGGCGCTGCTCTCCTGCCTTCCGCGCAGCTGCGAACGCCGGGGTGCGATCGTCTCGCCTGTCCTTTCTTCCGGGCGGCCGCTCCGCCTCCGCTTCGCGCCCGATGCGGCCGCCGCCTTCGGCTCAGCTGTCTCGGTAGCGGTAGCCGACACCGTAGAGGGTCTCGATCTGCGCGAAGTCATCATCGACCACCTTGAACTTCTTGCGCAGGCGCTTGATGTGGCTGTCAATGGTGCGGTCGTCTACATAGATGTGTTCGCCATAGGCCGCGTCCATCAGCTGGTCGCGGTTCTTCACATGCCCCGGGCGCTGCGCCAGCGCGCGCAGGATCAGGAACTCGGTGACAGTGAGGTTCACCGGTTCGCCCTTCCAGGTGCAAAGATGGCGCGCCGGATCCAGCATCAACTCGCCGCGGCGGATCGGCGCCTCGCGCTCCGGGTCGAGTTCCTCGCGGGCCGCCCGCTCGCGTCGCAGCAGGGAGCGGATGCGCTCGACCAGCAAGCGCTGGGAGAAGGGCTTGGTGATGTAGTCGTCCGCCCCCATGCGCAGGCCCAGCACCTCGTCGACCTCCTCGTCCTTGGAGGTGAGAAAGATCACCGGCATGTTGGAGTTCTCGCGCAGACGCTGCAGCAGCTCCATGCCGTCCATGCGCGGCATCTTGATGTCGAGCACGGCAAGGTCTGCCGGATGACTTCTCAGTCCCCGCAGGGCTTCGGTGCCGTCCGTATAGGTCCGAACGCGAAAGCCCTCCGCTTCCAGCGCCATGGATACCGAGGTCAGAATGTTCCGGTCGTCATCCACCAGAGCAATGTCGTAGCGCTGAGACTCGATGTCATCCGGTGAGGCTGCGCTCCCGAGGCGCTCGCTTTGGGCTCTCATGCTCTGCTCACTCTGGTCACAGGGTCATTAAATGTCGATGGGTGGTGCTGCGTCTGTCATGTTCAAAGTGCGCGATCATAGCGGGAACATGCCAGCACTGGCCAGAACTCCTGCGCCGCCGCCGAAAACGCGCGCCCGCAGGGCGATCCGAGCCAGCGGCAGCGCCGAGCAGGAACGCCGGTGCGGGGGCGGGTGAAACACTTGCGAGAGTCGCTCGTTTCCCCTGTGACAGCCCAACTCTTGCCATTTGCACCGCGGCCCACTAACCACAATCTCGGAGAGGTTCACGAAACAAGGAAACGGAGACGCATCGTGGATAACACCGGCCCGGTCGTCAGCAGCCACGGACTGGATACCATCGGACTGTATAATCTCGGCAAGGCGCATTGGAACCTGCCCGCACCGCTGCTCTACGAAGCGGCATTGCGGCGCAATGAAGGGCTCGTTGCTTCCGGCGGCGCTTTCGTTGCTTACACCGGTCAGCATACCGGCCGTTCTCCGAACGACAAGTTCATCGTCGAGGAACCCTCTTCCCAGGCAGATATTTGGTGGGGCAACGTCAACCGCCCCATGTCGCCTGAAGCCTTTGACGGGCTGCTGCGCAAGGCGCGGGCCTATCTGCAGAACCGCGAAGCCTTCGTTCAGGACCTCTGGGCCGGCGCCGACCCCGAGCATCGCCTCAATGTGCGGGTGATCACCGAGAATGCCTGGCACAATCTCTTCGCCCGCAACATGTTCATCCGCCCGCCGGCCGAGGCCCTGCAGTCCTTTGAGCCGGAATTCACCGTGCTGCAGCTTCCGGGGCTGCAGGCCGACCCGGAGGTGGACGGCACGAACAGCGAGTGCTTCGTGCTGGTCAACTTCGCCCAGCGCTTGGTCCTGATTGGCGGCACCTGGTACGCCGGCGAGATCAAGAAGTCGATCTTCTCCGTCCTGAACTACTTGCTGCCGGCGCGCGATGTGCTGCCGATGCACTGTTCGGCGAATGTCGGGCCCAAGGGCGATACCGCAATTTTCTTCGGGCTCTCCGGGACCGGCAAGACCACGCTTTCGGCCGATCCCTCGCGCAACTTGATCGGCGATGATGAGCACGGCTGGACCAACAGCGGGGTCTTCAATTTTGAGGGCGGCTGCTACGCCAAGGTGATCAAGCTCTCCGCCGAAGCGGAGCCCGAGATCTGGGCCACGACCCGGCGCTTCGGCACCATCTTGGAGAATGTGGCCCTCGATCCGGCCACCCGTGAACTGGATCTCGATGATGGCCGTTTCACCGAGAACACCCGCGCCTCCTATCCACTCGACTTCATTCCCAACATTGTGCCAGAGGGCGTGGGCGGTCTGCCGCAGAACATCGTGATGCTGACCGCTGATGCCTTCGGTGTGCTGCCGCCGATCAGCGAGTTGAGCCCCGAGCAGGCCATGTACCACTTCCTTTCCGGTTACACGGCACGGGTTGCCGGCACGGAAAAGGGACTGGGAAATGAGCCGCAGGCCACCTTCTCCACCTGCTTCGGCGGGCCCTTCATGCCGCGCCACCCCAGTGTCTATGCCCGCATGCTGGGAGAAAAGATGGCCAAGACCGGTGCGCGCTGCTGGCTGGTGAACACCGGCTGGACCGGCGGCCAGTACGGCGTGGGACAGCGCATGTCGATCCGCCACACCCGGGCCATGCTGCGCGCGGCCCTGGATGGAAGCCTGGCCGGCGTGGAAAGCGTGGTCCATCCGCAGTTCGGTCTGCGTGTGCCAACCGCCTGCCCCGAAGTGCCGGCGGAGGTGCTCGACCCCCGGCGCACCTGGCAGGATGCCGCGGCCTACGATTCCACGGCGCACGAGCTCACCAAGCGCTTCGAGCAGAACTTCAAGCAGTTCGAGGCCTATGTGGACGACCCCGTAAAGGCGGCTGGCATCTACGCCAAGGCTGCCTGAGGCAACGACCGGATCGCGTTCGATCTGAACCACAGGGTTCCAGATCGAACGCGTGAATCCGCTCTGAGCACCAAGTCAATCCTCTGCTGCAAAGCGTTTCCAGACCTCGCTGAGTTCGGTCACGGCTGTTTCGTACAGCCGTGCGCCGGCCTCGGCGCTCGCCTTGCGAGGGTCTGAGCCGATTCGCCCGTCCGGAAAACGGCGGCGGTAGTCGTCGGCGTCGCGGATCGGACCGTTGGGCGCGCGCCCCGGCGTCAGCGCGTCGCCGGCCGCCGCGAGTCGCTGCCCGGCTTCCGGAAAGGCGTGATAGGTGAGGGACACCTCGGAGCAGGTGGCGTGGCTGCCTTCGTCGGCGCCGAAGACCTCGCTCGAGAGCCGCTTGACGCCGGGCACGTCCCACCAATTGTGCAGGCGGCAGCGAAGCGGCGGCCGATTGCCCGATGCGGTGCCCAGGCTGGATTCCGCATAGACTTCTGAAAAGGCGGCCGTGACGCTGGCAATGTTACCGCCGTGGCCGTTCAGGAAGAAGAAGCGGTCGAAGCCGTGGCGCGCCAGGGAGTTGACCACGTCCTGCACCACGGCGATCAGCGTGGTCGGCCGCAGGGTGATCGATCCTGGAAAGCCGAGATGATGTTGGGCCATGCCGATCGACAAGGTCGGCGCGATCAGCGCGCCGCAGCGCTCGCCGATGCCCTCCGCCAGCACCTCGGGACAAAGCGCATCGGTGCCGAGGAAGCCGGTGGGGCCGTGCTGCTCGGTGGAGCCGATGGGGATGATGATGGCGGTCGAGCGCTTGAGATAGGCCTCGATGTCCGGCCAGGCGCAGTGCTGCAGCTTCATGATGGCTCCTTTCCGGTGTGGCGGTGCGGTGGGGCTTTTGCTATGGGGCCTCAACCGCTGTGGAGGAAAGCATGGCCTACTGGCTGATGAAAAGCGAACCGGGAACCTGGTCCTGGGACGATCAGGTGCGCGAGCACCGGACCCATTGGGACGGCGTGCGCAACTACCAGGCTTCGAACAACATGAAGGCCATGAAGGTGGGGGACCTCGCCTTCTTCTATCACTCGGTCAATGAGAAGCGGATCGTCGGCATCGTGCGGGTGGTGAAGGAGTACTATCCCGACGACAGCGACCCCCGTGGGCGCTTCGGCATGGTGGACGTGGAAGCCGTGAAGCCCGTCGAGCGACCGGTGACCCTCGCCGAGATCAAGGCCGAACCGCGCCTGGCCGATCTGGCATTGGTGCGCCAGTCGCGCCTGTCCGTCGTTCCGGTTTCCGACGAGCACTGGCGCCTGATCTGCGCCATGGCGGAAACTGAAGCCTGAGCTTGCCGGCCGGACGGGCTTGGATCAGGGCCAGGCGGCCAGCGGGGGCAGGGACATGAGAATGGCTTCGACGTTGCCGCCGGTCTCCAGGCCGAATCGGGTGCCGCGGTCGTAGAGCAGGTTGAACTCGACATAGCGCCCGCGGCGGAACAGCTGGTGCTGGCGCTGCTCCTCGCTCCAGGGGCGGTGCATGTGACGGCGCACCAGCTTCGGATAGACCTCGAGGAAGGCGCGGCCGACGTCCTGGGTGAAGGCGAAATCCCGCTCCCAATCGCTTTCCAGATAGTCATAGAAGATGCCGCCGACTCCGCGGGCTTCGCCGCGATGGCGGATCATGAAGTAGTCGTCGCACCAGGCCTTGAAGCGCGGGTAGTGCTCGGGATCATGCCGGTCGCAGGCGCTGCGGAAGGCGTTGTGGAAGTCGGCGGTGTCCTGCTCGTCCGGGTACATGGGGTTGAGATCCGCGCCGCCGCCGAACCAGGCTTTGCTGGTGACGATGTGCCGCGTGTTCATGTGCACCGCCGGCACCAGCGGGCTCTGCATGTGGGCCACCAGGGAGATGCCAGACGCCCAGAAGCGCGGATCGGCTTCGGCGCCGGGGATCTTCTTCGCGAAGTCCGGCGAAAAGCGGCCCTCCACCGTGGAGATATTGACCCCCACCTTCTCGAAGACGCGGCCGTGCATGAGGCTCATGACGCCGCCACCGCCCGGCGCGCCGTCATGATCCTTGCGCTCCCAGCTCTTGCGCTCGAATCGCCCCGGTTCCTTCTCGGCCAGCGGTGCGCCCGGGACCGTGCTCAGCTCGTCCTCGAGTTCCTCGAAGGCGGCGCAGATCTGGTTGCGCAGTTCCTCGAACCAGGCTGCCGCCTGCGTCTTGCGGGCCTCGATGCTGTCTCTATCGCTCATTGCGGCTCCTGTTGCGGAAATCCAGCCGTCTGGCGGAGCGCCTCGCCAAGCACCATGGCGCCCGCCACGGCGACATTGAGGGAGCGAAAGCCCGGAGACAAGGGGATCACCAGTCGGGCGTCGGCGGCGGCGTGGACCGACTCGGGGGCGCCAGCGCTCTCTCGACCGAGCAGCAGTATGTCGTCCGCCCGGTAGGCGAAGTCGGTATAGGATGTGGTGCCGGCGGTGGTCAGCAGAACAAGCCGCTGTGCCCGCGCGTTGAGAAAGGCATCCCAGGAGGAATGGCGGGTGACAGAGGCCAGCACAGCATAGTCGAGGCCGGCGCGGCGCAGGCGCTTGTCGTCCCAGAGAAAGCCGAACGGCTCGATGAGGTCGACAGGCACGGCCAGGCAGGCGGCGAGGCGCAGGAGCGTGCCGCAGTTCTGGGGAATGTCCGGTTGATAAAGGGCAAGGCGCATGGTGGTTCTCGGCATTCCTGCGTCGGAGGGGTGGTGGAATTGGGGACTTGCGACCACGCCTGGGCGAATTCGGCGCGCAACCGGACCGGCCGGCCTTTACTTCACGGCGGAATTTCCTCTATATGCACCGCGTCACGCAAGGCGAGCGAGCTGCGCGGCTGCTGGCTTGCGCCATGACGAGGCCGGTGTTCGCGAGCAGGACGGCAGGGGACCCACGCGCGGTGCATGGGCGGCCGGCATCACGGGCACAAGCTTCGCGTTGCGTCAACGACGAGGGGACTTGGAATCCAATGGCAGACAGTGCGCATGCCGGACACGGCGGCGAAGGAGAGACCCGCCGCGATTTCCTCTACCTGGCAACCGGCGCGATGGGCGCGGTGGGTGTCGCTGCGGTGGCCTGGCCGCTGATCGACACCCTCAATCCCTCCGCCGACGTCTTGGCCCTGGCGACCACGGAAGTGGACGTCAGCCAGATCCAGGAAGGGCAGGCAATCACCGTGACCTGGCGCGGCAAGCCGGTGTTCATACGGCACCGGACGGCCGATGAGATCGAGGAAGCCGAAAGCGTGCCGCTGTCGGACTTGATGGACCCGGAAACCGATGAGGCTCGGGTGGTCAATCCCTCGTTCCTGGTGATGGTTGGCATCTGCACCCATCTTGGTTGCGTGCCGCTCGGCCAGCGTGCGGGTGATCCCAAGGGCGATTTCGGTGGCTGGTTCTGCCCTTGTCACGGGTCCCACTACGACACCTCGGGCCGGATTCGCCGAGGCCCGGCGCCTCGGAACCTGGATGTGCCGGAATACGACTTCCGCGACGACACCACGATCGTGATCGGCTGAGGGGGCGCGAGGGATGAGCGGTTTGAAAACGAACAACAGAGCGGTCAAGTGGCTGGACAGCCGGCTGCCGATTGTCTCGACCATGAATCACCATCTGGTCGACTATCCGGCGCCGCGTAACCTGAACTACCTGTGGAACTTCGGTTCCCTGGCCGGCATCGTGCTGGTGGTGATGATCGTCACCGGCATTCTGCTGGCGATGCAGTACACGCCGCACGTGGATCACGCCTTCGATTCGGTCGAGCGAATCATGCGCGACGTCAACTACGGTTGGCTGGTGCGCTACATCCACATGAACGGCGCGTCCTTCTTCTTCATCGTGGTCTACGCCCACATGCTGCGGGGGCTCTACTACGGCTCCTACAAGGCGCCACGTGAGGTGCTTTGGGGACTTGGCGTCATCATCCTGCTGCTGATGATGGCCACCGCTTTTATGGGCTACGTGCTGCCTTGGGGCCAGATGTCCTTCTGGGGCGCCACGGTGATCACCAACCTCTTCTCGGCCATTCCCTGGGGCATCGGCGATGCGCTGGTAACCTGGCTGTGGGGCGGCTTCTCGGTGGACAACCCGACGCTCAATCGCTTCTTCGCGCTGCACTACCTGCTGCCCTTCGTGATCGTCGCCGTGGTCTTCCTGCATCTCTGGGCGCTGCACGCCTTCGGGTCCAACAACCCGCTGGGCATCGATGCCAAGGGCCCGCAGGACAAGATCCCGTTCCACCCCTACTACACCGTGAAGGACATGTTCGGCCTGGGCGTGTTCCTGATCATCTTCGCGGCCTTCGTGTTCTACGCCCCGAACTACATGGGCCACCCGGACAACTACATCGAGGCCAACCCGCTGGTGACCCCGGCGCACATCGTGCCCGAGTGGTACTTCCTGCCCTTCTACGCGATGCTGCGGGCCATCACCTTCGACATCTCCATCCCCTTCACTGGGATCGTGCTGATCGAGGCCAAGCTGGGCGGCGTGTTGGTGATGTTCGGCTCCATCATCCTGCTCTTCTTCCTGCCCTGGCTGGACTCCTCGCCGGTGCGCTCGGCGCGCTTCCGCCCGCTCTACAAGCAGTTCTTCTGGCTGCTGGTGATCGCGGCTGTGGTGCTGGGCTACGTCGGGGCCATGCCGCCGGAGCAGCCCTGGGTGACGGTCGGCCAGATCGCCACGGCCTACTACTTCATCCATTTCCTGATCATCCTGCCCTTGCTCAGCAAGCTGGAGCGGCCGAAGCCGCTGCCCGCCTCAATTTCCGAGCCGGTGCTCAGGAGCGGTAACCAGTCGACGGAGAAGGCCTGACCCATGAAGAAGCTGGCAATCATCGCCGCGGCGGCCGCCTTCCTCGGCCTGGCCCAAGCGCCCACGGTCCAGGCGGCAGAGGAGGTGGAAATCCCCTCCCGTGACTGGTCCTTCGACGGCCTGTTCGGCACCTTCGACCGGGCCAAGCAGCAGCGCGGGCTGCAGGTCTATCGGGAGGTCTGTGCGGCCTGTCACGGACTGCGGCTCGTGTCCTTCCGCAATCTCGCCGACCTCGGCTATAACGAGGAGGAGATCCGGACGATTGCGGCCGATTATCAGGTCGAGGATGGTCCGGATGGTGACGGAGAGATGTTCATGCGCGACGGCTCGGCGTCGGATCGCTTCCCGCCGCCCTTCGCGAACGAGAACGCCGCCCGGGCCGCCAACGGTGGCGCCTACCCGCCCGATCTCTCGCTGATCACCAAGGCGCGCGCCGACGGCTCGAACTACCTCTATCATCTTTTGACCGGCTACCAGGATCCGCCGGCCGACGTGGAGATGATGGACGGCATGTACTACAACGCCTACTTCCCCGGTCATCAGATCGCCATGGCGCCGCCCTTGATGGAGGGTGTGGTCGACTATGCCGACGGCACGCCGGCCACGGTCTCGCAGATGGCGGAAGACGTAACCTACTTCCTCACCTGGGCGGCCGAGCCGCACATGGAAGCGCGCAAGATCATGGGCATGAAGGTTATCCTCTTCCTGCTCATCTTCACCGGTCTGCTCTATGCGGTGAAGCGCAAGATCTGGGCCGACTTGCACTAAGCGGTTGGTCGGAGAGTGAGTCAGCAGCAGGGGCCGTTCCGGATGGGGCGGCCCCTGTTCGCTTCTATATAGGGCGGTAAGTGAACGCGGGGGACAGCATGGGCGACGCAGCGGCGGCTGAAATCACCTTCGATGATTTTCTGAAGGTGGACATTCGGGTCGGCACGGTGGTGCGGACCGAGCCCTATCCCGAGGCCAGGCGCCCGGCGGTCAAGCTGTGGGTCGA
This sequence comes from Aquibaculum arenosum, assembly GCF_029222965.1. GTDB lineage: Bacteria > Pseudomonadota > Alphaproteobacteria > Kiloniellales > DSM-21159 > Aquibaculum > Aquibaculum arenosum. The sequence goes on from NZ_JARHUD010000004.1 coordinate 168,178, forward strand.
TTTCGGCCCGGAGATCGGTGAGCGCAAGACCTCGGCGCAGATCACGGAGAACTACGAGCCCGAGCAGCTGGTGGGGCGCCAGGTGGCGGCGGTGGTCAACTTCCCGCCCAAGCAGATCGGCAAGTTCCGCAGCGAGGTGCTGGTCCTGGGCTTTGCCGACACCGAAGGCAATGTGGTGCTGGTCCGCCCGGACAAGCCGGTGCCCGACGGCAGCCGGCTGCATTAACCCGGATCGCCACAAGGCTTCTGAATTAATGCGTCAATCCGGTCTGCTTTCAAAGTGGTAGGGCGTGAGGCGGACTCAACGGCCTCATTCACGGCCCGGTCCCTCTCCCTACCACGGCGACGAAAGCTAGCTTGATTCAACGGTTCGGCCTTAATATCTATAATTCTCGAATAATCGAAATTATGTCACGCTCTCAGCAGGACGTCTTCCATGCCCGAATCGGCCCATTCCTTGCTTACCTTCCCGAGTCTGCAGGAGGAGCATTTTCGCCCAATCGATCGCGAGGCGCTTTTCGAAGCGCCGGTTTCCCGGCACCCGCCGCGCATTCTCATGCTTTACGGGTCCTTGCGGGAAGTCTCCTATTCGCGGCTGGTAACCGAGGAAGCTGCGCGCATCCTCCGGCGCTTCGACGCGGACGTGCGCACCTTCAATCCGGCTGGCCTGCCGCTGCCGGATGGGGCTGATGCGGATCACCCCAAGGTCCAGGAACTGCGCAGCCTGTCTCTCTGGTCGGAGGGCCAGGTGTGGTGTTCGCCGGAGCGCCACGGCGCGATGACCGGCATCATGAAGGCGCAGATCGATTGGTTGCCGCTGGCGATGGGCGGGCTTCGTCCGACCCAGGGGCGCACCTTGGCGGTGATGCAGGTCTGCGGGGGCTCCCAGAGCTTCAACGCCGTCAACCAGCTGCGGGTGCTGGGACGGTGGATGCGCATGGTCACCATTCCGAATCAGTCCTCCGTTCCGCGCGCGTTTACGGAATTCGAGAACGGGCGGATGAAGGCTTCGCCCTATTACAATCGGATCGTCGATGTGATGGAGGAGCTGATGAAGTTCACCCTGCTCCTGCGTGACCGGAGCGCCTACCTGACCGAACGCTATTCGGAGCGGGTGGAGTCTGCGCAGGAGGTGGCGCAGCGTGTGAACCAAGGCAACCTGTGACGGGCTGCGCGATTCGCTCTGAACCAAGAGTGTAGAGCAGATTCACGACTCAAACCGGGTCGCTTCGCGAACCGGATTTGAGTCGATCTGGTCCAGAGTCGATCAGGCGCGCCAGGCTCAATCCCACTCGACGGCAAGAACTTCCAATTCGATATCACCGGCAGGGCGCTGCCAAGTGACCAGATCGCCTTTGCGGGCCTGCATCAGGGCCCGCCCCAGTGGGGAGCGCCAGGAGATGGCACCGGCCTTGGGGTCGGCTTCAACCTCGCCGACCAGCCGGTAGCGCTGCTCCTGCCCCTCGGCGTCCTCCACTGTGACCCAGGCGCCAAATGCGACCTCGTCGCCACCCTCTGGAGCAGGCGTTTGGGCGGCGGTCAGCAGGCTCTCCAGCCAGCGTTTCTCGCGCTGCAGGTGCTGGCGGGCGCTGTCTGCGGCCAGGGCCGTGTCCTCCGCAAGTGCGGCTTCCTCGGCCTCTGTCTCGGCAAGCTGAGCTTCCAGGCGCGCGCGGCCGGCGGCAGTGATCAGGATCGGCCGCGGCGGCAGGGGGCGCTCAAGCCCCTCGAACTCGCCGCGGGATTCCAGATCGTCTTCACGGACAAAGGCCCGGCTCATGACCGGCGCCTCGCATCGAGCGCCGTGTCAGGCCGCGCTGGTGGCAGGCGTCGCCGCCTTGCCCTGGACCAAGGCATCATAGTCATGCACCAGGTTAACCGTTATCTCACCCGGTGTGAAATGGTAGATCGCATCGGCCAGGGCAATCTCCCGAACGGGTGTTACCTCCACAGCCGTACCGGTTAGGAAGACCTCCTGAGTACGCCCGAATTCTTCCGGCATAATCGCCCGCTCGACGATCTCATAGCCGCGCTGGCGCGCCAGATCCATCACCGTGCGCCGGGTGATGCCATCCAGGAAGCAGTCCGGGGTGGGGGTGTGAATGACACCGTCCTGGACCAGGAAGATGTTGGCGCCCGTGGCCTCGGCGATCTGGCCGCGCCAATCCAGCATCAGTGCGTCGTTGAAGCCCTTGCCCTCGGCATCGTGCTTGGACAGCGTGCAGATCATGTAGAGCCCGGCGGCCTTGGAATGGACCGGCGCGGTGCGCGGGTCCGGGCGGCGGTACATCCCCTCGGTCATGCGGATGCCCTGCAGCCGGGCTTCCGGGCTGAAGTAGGCCGGCCATTCCCAGGCCGCTATCGCCAGGTGGATCTTGTTGTGCTGGGCCGACACACCCATCATCTCGGCACCGCGCCAGGCGATGGGGCGCACATAGCCGTCGACGATGCCGTTGGCCTTGAGGACCTCTTCGGAGGCCGCGTCGATCTCGGCGGCGCTCCAGGGAATCTCGAAGCCCATCAGCTCCGCCGAGGCATGCAGCCGCTCATGATGCTCGCGCATCTTGAAGATGCGGCCGCCATAGCAGCGTTCGCCTTCGAACACGGCACTAGCATAGTGCAGACCATGGGTAAGCACATGCAATTTTGCATCGCGCCAGGGCACGAGCGCGCCGTCGAGCCAGATCGAACCATCACGGTCATCAAAAGGAAGCATGGAAATCGCGGGTCCTCAGGCCCTATAAGAGTTGTGTACGCCGACCCGCCTTACGCCGGGTACAGGGTCCGAGCGTCGTTACACGCGCTCGGCCTTCGGCTGTCAAGGGCGACCAGGTGCATCATTACCAGGGAATCGCTGACTTTGTTACATTCTGACCGTCCGCTGCGATCATCTGTAACAACCTTAGTGAACTAAGTCAACATGACTGACATAAAAGCCCAGGTGAATCCGCTCTTCCTGCGCGAGGAGGAACTGCGTCAGGGCATCGAGCTGCTCTTCTTCTCCTACCGCGATTTCACCGGGGAGGCGGACCGCATCCTGGCTGATAAGGCCTTCGGGCGGGCGCATCACCGCGTGATCTACTTTGTGGGCCGTCATCCGGGGATGGCGGTGACCCAGTTGCTGGGGATCCTCAAGATCACCAAGCAGAGCTTGTCGCGCGTCCTCGGCCAGCTGGTGGAGGAAGGCTATGTGCGCCAAACTCCGGGTGAGCGGGACCGGCGTCAGCGCCTGCTGGAGCTGACCGAGAAGGGGCGGGCCCTGGAACGGCAGTTGAGCGCCGCCCAGATGGAGATGGTGGCGCGCGCCTATCGGGCCGCCGGGGCCGAGGCGGTCGAAGGCTTCCGCACCGTGCTGCTCGGCTTGATCAACGAGGAGGACCGCAAGCGTTTCCTGGAGCGGGAGACGGCGGGCGGAGCCAAGCGATGACGGAGCGGGGCGTGATGGAAGGGCATTGGGTTTGACGGCGCTGCAGCCGGGCGAGGAACGGCCGCATATCCTGGTCGTGGATGATGACACGCGCCTGCGCGAGCTGTTGAAGCGTTTTCTCACCGACCAGGGGCTGCGGGTCACCACGGCGGGGGATGCCGCCGAAGCGCGGCGCACGCTGGCCGGAGTGGAGTTCGATCTCATCGTCCTGGATATCATGATGCCCGGCGAGGACGGGCTGGAGCTGACGCGCTGGCTGCGGCAGGAGCGCCGGGCGCCGGTGCTGCTGCTGACTGCCATGGACGAGGTGGACAGCCGCATCGCCGGGCTGGAGAGCGGCGCCGACGACTATCTGGCCAAACCCTTCGAGCCGCGCGAGCTGATCCTGCGCATCCAGGCCATCCTGCGCCGCGCCGCCGCCGGTGCAGGCGAGCCTGGCAACCAGCGCGTCTTCTTCGGCGAGTTTGTCTTCGACCTCGCGCGCACGGAGCTGCGGCGTGGCGAGGCTTTGGTGCATCTGACCGCAGTTGAAGCGCAGTTGCTTAGTGCACTGGCGCGCAATCCCGGCGTGCCAGTGGCCCGAGAGGACCTGGCGGCGGTCAGTCCGGACATAGGCAATCAGCGCAGCATCGACGTGCAGATGACGCGCCTGCGCCGCAAGATCGAGCGCGATCCCAAGATGCCGCGTTATCTCCTAACCGTGCGCGGCACGGGTTACGTGCTTGAGCCTGACTGAGGAGTCTCGCGGTGGCAGAGGCCGTTTCGCCGAGTGAGGAAGAGCGCCAGGCTTCGGATGAGCGCTATGCTCCTTCGCCCGAGGCCCGCCTGCGGCGCCGGCGGCGACTGCGGCTGAAGCGCCTAGTGCCCCAGACCCTGCTGGCGCGCTCGCTGCTCATTATCATCCTGCCCCTGGTCATCCTGCAGGGCATCTCCACCTGGGCCTTCTATGATCGGCACTATGAGAACATCACCCGCCGGCTCAGCCAGGCGGTGGCGGGCGAGATTGCCGCAGTTTCGGCCGTGCTGGAGGCAGAGGAGATGCCGGTCACGCGCGACCAGATCATCGGTCTCGCTCGCGACCACCTGTCAATCTCCATCGGCTTGCTGCCACCTGGCAGCATCGAGGAGTATGAACCTCCCTTCTGGCCATCGCTGATTCACGACCGGTTGGGGCGGGCGCTGCGCGAGCAGCTCTGGCATGAGTTCTCCATCGACACGCACAGCTATTCAGACCATGTCGAGGTTCGCGTCGATCTGGAGGACAGGGGCGTGCTGCGGGTCATGGTGGACCGCAGCCGGCTGTTCAGTTCGACGATCTACATCTTCCTCTGGTGGATGTTCGGCAGTTCCCTGGTGCTCTCGGCCATTGCCACGATCTTCATGCGCAACCAGGTTCGTCCGATTCGTCGTCTGGCGAAGGCGGCGGACGCCTTCGGCCGCGGCCAGGACGTGGGCGACTTCCGGCCGGCCGGGGCGTCCGAGGTGCGGCGGGCGGGGCGCGCCTTTCTGGTGATGCGCGACCGGCTGCGCCGTCAGGTGCAACAGCGCACGGAGATGCTGGCCGGCGTCAGTCACGACCTGCGCACGCCGCTGACCCGCATGAAGCTGGAACTGGCGATGCTGCCCCCGTCGCCGGAAATCGACAGCCTGCAGGCCGACATCACGCAGATGGAGCGCATGGTCGAAGGCTACCTTGCCTTCGCCCGAGGCGAGGGCAGCGAGCTGGCACGCGAGATTGACGTGGCGGAGCTACTGCGCGACTGCGTGGCCGAGGCGCGGCGGGCCGGGGCGGGCGTCGACCTCCACCTGGAGAGCGCGCTGGTCTCGGTGGTGCGGCCTGAGGCCCTGCATCGGGCGCTTGCCAACCTGCTGGCCAATGCCGCGCGCTATGGCGAACGTGTCGGCGTCACTGCGCATCGACGGAACAAGGGCATCGAGATTCTCATTGACGACGACGGGCCCGGTATTCCTGAAGAACAGCGCGAGGCGGTCTTCCGGCCCTTTGTCCGCCTGGAGCGTTCACGGAACTTTGATACCGGCGGCACCGGGCTAGGATTGACCATTGCGCGTGATATGATACGTGGACAAGGGGGAGAACTGTCTCTAAATGACGCGCCCGGGGGCGGTCTACGAGCGCGTTTGTGGATACCGGCTTGATTCTGTTCCGCTTGCTCGGGTCTCCGCAGCCTTGATGCTCGGACCTGGCGCGCGCGAGCAGATCGCGTTAAGCGGGTGCACGACGTGAGTCGATTTGATGCGTGAATCTGCTCTAGATCTTTGAAGTTATAGCAACGCCGACTATTTGAGATAGCTGACTGCGCAGGGAGCGCCGGCGAGTTCATGGCAAATCCGAACAGCCTTTTCTTTCAGCTCTGGCTCGAGCACCCCCTGTCCATCGCATCGGTCGTTCCGAGCAGCCATGCCCTGGCGCGGGCGCTGGCTGCGCCGGTGCCGCTGGATGATCCCGAGGCCTGGGTCGTGGAACTGGGGCCGGGTACCGGTGTGGTCACCCGCGCGCTGCTCAAGCGCGGCCTGCGCCCCGACCGCCTGCTGGCGATCGAGCGGGAACCGCAGTTGGCAGAGCTCTTGGCCAAAGACCTGCCCGAAGGCGTTGAGATCCTGACCGATGATGCCCTGCACCTGGGCTCTCTGCTGCGGGCGCGGGGCATCCAACGCGTGTCAGCCATCGTCTCCGGCATCCCGCTTGTGGCGATTCCGGCCGATGAGCAGGGGTTGTTGCTCAATCAGGCAGCGGAGCTGCTGGAACCCGGGGCGCCCTTTTTGCAGTTCACCTATGGTCCGGTGGCGCCGGCCCGGCGTTCGCTGCTGCAAAGGGCCGGCCTCGTCGCCCGGCGTGAGCGCTTCGTGCCCCTGAATTTTCCGCCCGCGTCGGTTTGGAGCTTCAGGCGTGAGGCAGGTTCACCCTCGCGCGAGTAGCGGCGCGACAGCAAGGCCTGGCATCACGTTGCGCCGCAGAATGAGCAATGGCTGTCTCCTGGGGTGCATCCCGTACCGCACGCCGCCGAGCGGAATCTTGGTACCATGATCGATATCAGGCCAGCGGAGCATAGGGACGCCGCTGCTTTGCCGGACGTCGAGCGCAGTTCCGGGGCGATCTTTCGCGAATGGCCGGGACTGGAGTGGATTGCCGACGACGCTGTTCAATCGACCCAACAGCACCATGATTTGATTGCCTCAGGTGTCGCCCTGGTCGCCGAGATGCCAGGGCGCGGTGTCGTCGGATTTGTGAACGGGGAGTTCGCCGCGGATGCCCTGCACCTATGGCAGGTGGCCGTCCACCATGACTACCAGCGGCGAGGGATCGGGCGGCGGCTTATCGAGGCGGCAAAGCGCCGCGCGCGCCAACGCGGCCTTGCAGCGCTCACCTTGACGACATTCCGGCAAGTGCCGTGGAACGCACCATACTATGAACGCCTGGGGTTCAGGGTGCGTGAGGCTGACGCCCTGAACCCACGGCTGAAGGCTATTCTGGAGCGTGAAGCGCAAGCCGGACACCGCTGCGCCATGGTGCTGACTCTTTAGGCCGAGCCGAGAGACGATTCCGCTTGAGGGCGATCCCTGTTAATTGCCCAACAGCCGTTTGAGCAGGCCTGGGGAGTCCAGGGCAAAACGCACTTCAAACAGGCGGTCCTTGAAGCCTTCATCCAGGAGGCTGGCCATCGGTACAGAGTAGCTGGCTGTCTTGCCGTCTTCCGAAAGCTGCCCGTTCGTCTCGAGGATCTCCGGCGCAGAGACGGACCAGTCCAGCGATCGTCCGGCAAAGGCAGCCACCATCATCGGCTTCATCTCTTCCATCATCGGATCATCGGCGCCGGCTTCCATCGGGCTGCTTTCGAAGTGCACGGAGAAGACGTAGTCGCTGTCCTCGCGCCGGAGCGCGATCGTCGGCGCCTCTCCCATCTCGCCGTCGGCCCCGGTCGGGCCCTGATCCAGTTCGATCCACTCCGCAAGGCGGTCAATCGGGCCCGAAGCCGTGACGGTGCAGACCTCCATGCTGCCTTCGGCAAAGCTCTCCTGCTCAACCGAAACGCCGTCTACCGCTGGAACCTCCTCGGGTGAGCAGAAGTCTCCATCATCTTCGGACATCTGCACCACGCTGGCTTCCATTGCGATGCGTGTGCGGAATGTGGCGGAGCCATCCTCATCCACGGTCAGGTCCTGGTCCGCCTCGAAGCAGCCCGCCAACAGGCAGCATGCTGCAGCCACCCCGATTACCCGGCTCACTTTCACTGATTGCTCCCAGCGCTGTGATGTCTACTGAAACGAGACTCAGCTATAAGCGACAGGGGCTGGGACGCAAGGCCGAAAGGCAGCAGGATCCGCGCTTCATTGCCAGCGGCCGGCTGCTTCCTCGTCACTCTCGCGGGCCTCCACCCAGGTGCCGGTGCCCTTGCTGTCCTCTTCCAGCTTCCAGAAGGGCGCTTGGGTCTTGAGCCAGTCGATCAGGAAGCGGCAGGCATCGAAGGCGGCGTCGCGGTGCGGGCTGGCGGCCGCGACCAAAACGATGCGCTCGCCCGGCTCAAGCCGGCCGTGGCGATGGATGATCAGGCTGGCCTCCAAGGGCCAGCGCTCCTTCGCTTCCGCCTCGATACGCTCCAGCATCTTTTCGGTCATGCCGGGATAGTGTTCGAGCGTCATCGCCGAGAGCTGGCGGTTCTCCGCCATTTCGCGCACGAGACCGACGAAGACGGCCAGGCCGCCCACGGCGGTGTTCCCGGCAGTCAGAGCCGCGATCTCTGCGCCGGGGTCAAAGTCCTCGCGCTGTACGCGTACGGCCATGGCTTCAGCCTCCGGTGACCGGTGGGAAAAGCGCCACCTCGTCGCCATCCTTCACCGGATCGTCCGCCCGGGCGTACTCCTGATTGACCGCAACGCGGATGGTCTTGCGGTTGGCCAGCGCCTCGGCGTAGCCCTCGCCGCGTCCGGCCAACCAGTCCAGCAGTTCGCTGACCTTGGTCACCTCGCCGGGAAGCTCGACCTCTTCCTCGGTGACGCCGGTCTTCTGTTTCAACCAGGCAAAATAGAGCAGACGCACTTTACCCTCCCACTCATCCGAAGAGTTCACTGAAAGGCAGGAAGTCGACCATCGCGCCGGCTTCCAGGCGGGTGAGGCTTTCCGGCAGCTCGATCAGCCCATCGCTTTCCACCAGGGAGCTGAGGATGCCCGCGCCGTCCCGGGGAAACTTCGTGGCCGTCAGCCGACCGTCAGCCTCGCGGCGCAGGGAGGCACGCACCCATTCGCGTCGGTCAGGCTTCTTCTTGTAGTCGAAGCCGGCGGCCACGGGAAAGCGCAGGGGTGCTTCCGCTTCGCCGCCCATGAGCAGCAGGAGCAGTGGCCGCACCAGCATGGTGAAGGTCACGACCACGGCCGCGGGATTGCCGGGCAGGCCGATGAAGGGCACGCGGCCCAACTGTCCAAGCGCGATGGGGCGCCCGGGCTTGATCGCGAGCCGCCAGGCATGCAGCTGCCCCAGCGCTTCCACCGCTTGCTTGACGTGATCCTCGTCGCCTGTGGACACGCCGCCGGAGGTGATGAGCAGATCGTGACTTTGAGTCGCCTCCTTCAGTGCGCCCGTGATGTGGTCGCGCCGGTCCGGCAGGATGCCGAGATCGGATACCGCGCAGCCCAGTCCCTGCAGCAGGCCAATCAAGGTATAGCGGTTGGAATCGTGGATCGCGCCCGGCACCAGGATTTCGCCCGGCTCGCGCAGTTCGTCGCCGGTGGAAAAGAGCGCCACGCGCAACGGGCGCGAGACCTGCAGGCTGCGCCGACCCACGGCCGCCGCCTGGCCCAGATCCGGGGCGCGCAGACGGCGACCAGCAGCGAGCACGCGGCTTCCCTTGGCGACGTCCTCGCCGGCACTGCGGCAGTTGGACCCGCGCTTGATGCCGGGCGCGATAACCACGGTGCCCGCCTCTTCGCGGCAGTCCTCCTGCATCATCACCGTGTCAGCGCCCTGGGGCAGGGGCGCGCCGGTGAAGATGCGCACGGCGGTGCCCGGCTGCTGCGCCTCGGGCAGCGCCTGCCCCGCGGCCAGCCGTCCGGATAGCGGCAGGCGGGTCTCGCTGTTCCGGTTCAGATCGTCGAAGTAGACCGCGTAGCCATCCACGGCCGAGTTCGCATGCGGCGGCACGTCGGCGGACGCGATGACGTCTTCGGTCAGCACCCGCCCCAAGGCTTGAGCCAGCGGCAGGGACTCGTCCTCAGTCACGCGCACCAGCCGTTCGCGCAGCAGCGCCAGCGCGTCCTCGCAGGGCATCAGCGGTCCGCCGTGGGCAAAGCAGTCGTCGCTCAGCTGGGCCATGCTCAGGCCTCTTCCCGCTGAGTCAACTTCGCCGCCAGCCCGCAGTGGGCGAGGATAAAATCGGCGATGGCCTCCACGTCATTCAGGTCTAGCACCGGGCGCGTGCCGCCGGGCAGGGCGGCCGCTTCCGGGACCGGCCCGTCGCTGCAAATCGCCACCACCTGCGGATCCTCACCGGCCAGCAGCGGCTTGTCGACCGAGCGGCGCCAGACCTCGATCTTGTCGTGCGCCTCGCGCTTGAAGCCCTCGATGATCGCGAGGTCCACCGGGCTGAGGTGTGCCAGCAGCTCGTCCACCGTCGGCTCGGCCTCCTCGCGCAACTCATGCATCAGCGCCCAGCGCTTGCCCGAGGAGACCAGCACCTCCGTGGCACCGGCGGCGCGATGCTCGTAGGAATCCTTACCGGGCTTGTCCACGTCGAAGGCATGGTGAGCGTGCTTAATCGTGGAGACCGATATACCTCGCTGACGCAATGCCGGGATCAGCTTGCAGACCAGGGTGGTCTTGCCCGCTCCGCTCCATCCCGCCAGCCCGATAACCTTCATACCGTCGTGCCTTTCCCGCCGCAAATTTCCCCGCCATGGAAGGCAGGCAAGCGGTGCCTGTCAACCGCGCAGGCTTTGGGGGTAAGCGGCCGCGGTCGATGCTCAGCCGAGACGGTCGGAGAGCGCGCCGTAGCCGGCCAAGGCGGCGGCATTGACCAAGTCGCCGACCGTCGATCCGAGTCCCACGATCTGGGCCGGGCAGGCAAGGCCGTTCAGCAGCGGCCCGATCATGGTCCCAGCGCCTAGCTCCTGCATCATCTGGGTGGAGATGTTGGCGGCGTGGAGCGCCGGCATTACCAGCACGTTGGCGGGACCCGAGAGACGACAGAAGGGATAGAGCTCCTGCATCAGCGCGTGGTTCAGGGCCACGCCGGCCTGCATCTCGCCGTCGTACTCGAAGTCCGGCGCGCGGGAATCGAGCACGGCGATGGCCTCGCGCACCCGCATCGCCCGCTCGCGCGGCGGGTTGCCGAAGCTGGAGAAGGAGAGCAGCGCCACCCGCGGCTCGTGCCCCATCCCGCGGGCGAACTCCGCCGCCTGCTCGGCGATGTCGGCGATCATCTCCGCTGAGGGCAGCTCATGGATCTGGGTGTCGGCGATAAAGAGCGTGCCGCCACGGTGCAACAGCATGTTGAGGCCGAAGACCTGCCGGCCCGGCTTGGCGTCGATGGCGCGGGTCACGTCCTCGTAGGCGACGTTGAAGTTCCGCGTCAGGCCGGTGACCAGGGCGTCGGCCTCGCCACAGGCGACCATGCAGGCGGCGAAGATGTTGCGGTTCTGGTTCACCATGCGCACGCAATCACGATAAAGCGAGCCCTTCCGGTTCAGCCGGTTGTAGAGATACTCGGTATAGCGTTCGCGGTGGTTGCCGATCGCCGCATTGGCGATCTCGGCAAAGTCGCTGGAGACGCCGAGCGCCTCCATGGTCGCGCGGATCGGCTCCTCGCGGCCGATGAGGATCGGCTTGCCCAGCCCGGCATTGTAATAGGCCAGTGCCGCGCGGATGGTTTTCTCCTCCTCGCCCTCGGCGAACACGATGCGCCGCGGCGAGCGCCGGACCTTCTCGAAGATCGACTGCAGGCTCGCCGCCGTGGGGTCGAGCCGGGCGGAAAGCTGCTGCTCGTAGGCGCGCATGTCCTCGATCGGCTTGCGCGCCACCCCGCTGTCCACTGCAGCTTGGGCCACGGCCTTGGGCACGGCGACGATGAGGCGCGGGTCGAAGGGGGCAGGAATGATGTACTCCCGGCCGTAGCGCAGGCGGCGCCCGGCATAGGCCTTGTCCACCTCGTCCGGCACATCCTCGCGCGCCAGCGCAGCCAACGCCTCGGCGGCGGCGATCTTCATCTCCATGTTGATGGTCGAGGCGCGCACGTCCAGCGCACCGCGGAAGATGTAGGGGAAGCCCAGGACGTTGTTGACCTGATTGGGATAGTCGGAGCGGCCGGTGGCCATGATCGCATCGTCGCGGACCTCGGCCACCTCCTCCGGCGTGATTTCCGGATCGGGGTTGGCCATGGCGAAGATGATGGGATTGTCGGCCATGGAGGCCACCATCTCGCGGGTCATGGCACCCTTGGCCGAGAGGCCGAAGAAGATGTCCGCGCCGTCTAGGGCATCGGCGAGGCTGCGCGCTTCGGTTTCCACCGCGTGCGCCGACTTCCACTGGTTCATGCCGCTGGTGCGGCCACGATAGATCACGCCCTTGGTGTCGCAGACGATCACGTTCTCCGGGCGCATGCCCATGGCCTTGACCAGTTCCGCGCAGGCGATGCCCGCGGAGCCGGCGCCATTGACCACCATGCGCGCATCGGCCAGGTCGCGGCCCGTTAGGTGCAGCGCATTGATGATGCCGGCGGCAGCGATGATGGCCGTGCCGTGCTGGTCATCGTGAAAGACCGGAATGTCGAGCAGCTCCTTCAGCCGCTCCTCGATAATGAAGCACTCCGGCGCCTTGATGTCCTCGAGATTGATGCCGCCGAAGGAGGCGCCGAGAAAGCGCACGCAGTTGACGAACTCGTCCACGTCTTCGGTGGAGACCTCGAGGTCGATGCCATCCACGTCGGCGAAGCGCTTGAAGAGGACAGACTTGCCCTCCATCACCGGCTTGGAGGCCAGCGCGCCCAGGTTGCCCAGGCCCAGTACGGAGGTGCCGTTGGAGATGACAGCGACCAGGTTGCCTTTGACCGTATAGTCATAGGCGGTGGCGGGGTCTTCGGCGATCCGCAGGCAGGGTTCGGCCACACCGGGGGAGTAGGCGAGGGAGAGGTCGCGCTGCGTGGTCAGCGGCTTGGTAGGCGTGATCTCCAGCTTGCCGGGTCGGCCCTGCGTGTGAAAATCCAGTGCATCCTGTGCCAGAGTCCGCGCCTTGTTGTCGCCCATCATCTCTCCCCTAATCGTTGCCCTGGCCGTCTCAAGACGACGGTGGGGCGTTGATGTTAGAGAGCGATGGCGGCAGCGTCAAAAACTACAGTGCGATGCAGGGTGCCGTTCGTACAGGCTCTGGTGCCGGGGGGGCTGTCAGGGGCGAATCTCGATGGGCGTGCCCACTGCCACCCGGTCCCAGACCTCGGCAATATGATGATCGCGCAGGGCGATGCAGCCGTTTGTCCAGTTGTCCTCGTCCCAGACCTCCCGGCGGTAGTCCACGTCATTGGGCATGCCGTGCAGCATGATCATGCCGCCCGGACTCACCCCTTCGGCCTCGGCGCGGGCCCGGTCCTGGTTGTTCGGATAGGAGATGCGCAGGGAAAGGAAAAAGGCGCTTTCAGGATTGCGCCAGTCGATGTGATAGACTCCTTCCGGCGTGCGGTTGTCCCCTTCGCGTTGCTTGTGACCCTTTGGCTCCTTGCCAAGCTGGATGGGAAAGCGGGCGATCTCCTCGCCCTCGGCAAAGAGGGAGAGAACACGTTCAGTCTTGTCCACCAGGACATAGTCGGCCAGCGGTTCCTTATGTGCGCCATTGCGCAGAGGGTCCTCGGGCAGCGCATTCAGTGCTGCCGGCTGCGACAGTCCGAGCTCTGCCGGCTTCGGGCCCGGCGGCCGCGGCAGGTCGGCAAGCGCCGGAGTGGCCATTGCCAGGGTCAAAGTGAGTAATGCTGAAAGAATCGCTCGTTGAAGCATTGCGCTTTCTATTCCACTTGCCGGCGGTCTGCTGTAGGTTGCGGCTCGGCAAGTGTGCCGGGAAAGCAGGCGCTTTTCCAGCCGGTTGTGTCCAGGACGTACAGTTCCGGGTGAGCATGTAGTCCTGTAATCTGTCCGGCGGGCGAGTACATAGAAAAGATTGGAGTCCTTCTGCCGCAGCTTTGCGCGTCCAGGGCCCGATCTCTGGGGATGGAGTGAGCTCTTCGCGGCGTAGTATCAACGCGGCGATGCTATAAGGTGATCATGAAGCGGACTCTCTTGCAATTGGCGATCGTTCTGGCGATCGCAGCCGGCGCCTATGCCACCTGGCAAGCTCTGGGCGAGCCTGCGGCACGCGAGGAGGCGCGCCCGGAGGGCTCGGCGGCGGTGCCTGTGGCGGTTGCCGAAGCGCGCAGTGGCCGTGTGGTGCATCGGGTGGAAAGCGTGGGCACGACCCGGGCGCGCGAAGCGGTGGAAGTGGTGGCGCCGGTGGCCGGACGGGTTGTCGCAATTCACTTTGAGGAAGGCCAGCAGGTCGAGGAGGACCAGCTGCTGGTCGAAATCGACAAGGAGCGCGAATCTGCTCAACTGCGCGAGGCCCAGGCCTTGCGCAATGACGTCGCCAGTCAGTTGCAACGCGCCAATCGCCTGCTGCAGTCCCAGAATGTCGCCCAGGCGCGGGTGGATGAACTGCGGGCTGGTCTGGCCGCGGCGGACGCGCGGGTGGCCGCCCTGCAGGCTGCGCTGGACGACAAGGAGATCAGGGCGCCCTTCGATGGCGTAGTGGGTTTGCGCGAGATCAGCCGCGGCGCCTTCGTCCAGCCGCAGCAACGCGTGACGACTCTCGACGACATTTCTTCCCTGCGATTGGATTTTTCGGTCCCCGAGCGCTTCCTGTCCGCCCTTGTGCCGGGCTTGGCAGTGGAGGCGAACAGCTCCGCCTTTCCCGGACAAGCAATCACCGGTCGGGTGACGCGGATCGACACCCGAGTGGACAGTGTGACGCGGTCGCTTCGGGTTCAGGCCGAGTTGGCGAATGCCGATCGGCGTTTGCGGCCGGGCATGTTCATGGGCGTGTCTCTTACCGTGGACGCCAACGATGAGGCCGTCCTGGTGCCTGAGGCGGCGCTGGTCAATGAAGGCAGCGAGAGCTACGTCTTCGTGATCGCTGACGCGCGGGCGGAACGGCGAGCGGTCACCATGGGCCAGCGGCTGCATGGCGAAGTGGAGATACGCGACGGTCTGGCGGCCGGCGAAAGCGTGGCCGTGTTGGGCCTGCAGCGGTTGGGCGACGGCATGGAGGTTAGCATCGTCGAGGGGGATGAGCAGGCCCCCGGCGCGGCGGCCGGCGTCTGAGGCCCGGGCGCAATGGTTCTCTCCGACGTCTCGATCAAGCGACCGGTTCTGGCCACGGTGCTGAGCCTGCTGATCGTCGTGTTGGGGATCGCTTCTTTTATGCAATTGGCGGTTCGCGAGAACCCCAACATCGATCCGCCCATCGTCTCGATCCGCGTGGAGTACACCGGCGCCTCGCCCCAGGTGATCGAGAGCGAGGTGGTGGAGGTCATCGAGGACGCCATCGCCACGGTCGAAGGCATCCGCTACATCACCTCCGAAAGCCGCGATGGGCGCGGCTTCATCACCATCAACTTCAACCTCAATCGTGACGTCGACGTTGCGGCCAATGATGTGCGCGACGCCATCGGGCGGGTTCTCAACCGCCTGCCGGACCAGGCCGACGCGCCCATAGTGCGCAAGTCGGACGCCGATGCGCGTCCCATGCTGTGGCTCTCGCTGACCAGCGAGCGCATGGAGCCGTCGGAATTGACCGACTACGCCCGGCGCTACCTGGTGGATCGCCTGTCGGTGCTGGAGGGCGTGGCCAGCATCAACATCGGTGGTGAGCGGCGCTATGCCATGCGCATCTGGCTCGACCGCGAGGCCATGGCTGCGCGCAATCTGACCATCGGCGACATCGAAAGCGCGCTGCGCGAAAACAACCTCGAACTGCCCGCCGGGCGGATCGAATCGGTGACGCGGGAACTGACGGTACGCACCTCGACGCGGCTGGCCACGGCCGAGGAGTTCGCCGAGATCGTGGTGGCGCGCACGCCGGACTATCAAGTGCGCCTGGGCGAGGTGGCCCGGGTGGAGCGCGGCGTGGAAAGCGAGCGTACGATCTTGCGTGCCGACGGGCAGCGGGCCGTGGGGCTTGGCGTCATTCGCCAGTCGAACGCCAACGTCATCGAGGTCTCGGACCGGGTGCAGGCCGAACTGGACCTGATCGAGGAGAACCTTCCACCCGGCGTTTCCATCACCCGCAGCTATGATGAATCGGTTTTCGTGCGTGCCGCCGTGCGGGAGGTGATCATCTCATTGGGCATCGCGATCGCCCTGGTGATCGTCGTCATCTTTCTCTTCCTGCGGTCGATCCGCGCGACGGCGATCCCGGCCTTCACGATCCCGGTGTCCATCATCGGCGCTTTCATCATTATGGCGCCAGCGGGCTTCTCCATTAACGTGCTGACGCTGCTGGCGCTGATCTTGGCCGTGGGCCTGGTGGTGGATGACGCCATCGTGATGTTGGAGAACATCCAGCGGCGTATCGACGAGGGTGAGCCGCCCTTGATGGCGGCCTACCGCGGCGCCCGGCAGGTGGCCTTCGCCGTGATCGCAACCACTCTGACCCTCATCGCCGTCTTCGTGCCCATCGCCTTCATGGAGGGCAACGTGGGCCGGCTCTTTACCGAATTCGGCTTCGTCATGGCTGCGGCCGTGATCTTCTCCAGCCTGGTTGCGCTCACGCTTGCGCCCATGCTCTGCTCCAAGTGGTTGCGGCCCACGAGTGGCGGCAACATGTTCGTGCGCGGTTCCGAGCGCTTCCTGAACGGCCTTGCCGCCGGTTATCGCAGCGCGTTGCAGGTCTCGCTCAAGCTGCCGATCGTGGTATTGGCACTGGCCTTCGTGGCCGCGCTGGCTGCCGTTCAGCTCTTTCTCTACCTCCCCCAGGAGTTGACGCCCATCGAGGACCGGGGTGTCATCATCATTCCCGGCACCGCAGCCGAAGGCACCACGCCGGCAGAAACCTATCGCAGCGTCCAGGGCATTGAGCGGCAACTCGAGCAGTTCCGCGAACAGGGGCTCGCCAACCGCATCTTCACCATTGTGGGCTTTGGCGGCATCGGCAATCGCTCCTTCACCATCCTTGGATTGGTGCCCTGGGAGGAGCGGGAGGTGCGCCAGCAGGACGTCACCCAGCAGATCTTCCCCATGCTGGGCAATGTGCCGGGCATTCGCGCCTTTGCGGTCAATCCACCGGGCCTGGGCCAGTCCAGCTTCCGCCAGCCCTTGCAGGTGGTGGTCAGTGGCGCCGACTACGACGAGATCAAGCGCTGGACCGACCGGCTGGTTGAGCGGGCGGGACAGAATCCGGGGCTGATCAACGTCGACACGGACTATGACGAGAACAGGCCGCAACTCGATGTCTCGGTCGACCGGCGCCGCGCCGCCGACCTGGGTGTAAACTCCGAAGAGGTGGCGCGCGCCATCGAGACCATGATCGCTTCGCGTGTGGTTGGCCGCTATCTCGACCGTGGGCGTGAGTATGACGTCATCGTCCAGGCCGATCCGGCCGACCGGGCCACGCCGGCCGATCTGGAGAACATCTTCCTGCGCGCCTCCGACGACCAACTCGTGCCGTTGTCGAGCCTGATCTCCGTGGAGGAACGCGGCGCCTCACCGCGCCTGACGCGCGTCGACCGTCTGCCGTCGATCACCATCACCGCCTCCCTGGCCGATGGCTACGATCTGGGGCAGGCGCTGACATTCATCCAGGACCTGGCAGCGGAAGAACTGCCGCCGGAGGCGCGGCTCGGCTATCTCGGCCAGTCTCTGGAGTTCATGGAAACCAGCGGCGCGATCTATGTCACCTTTGCCCTCGCGCTGCTCATCGTTTTCCTGGTGCTGGCGGCGCAGTTCGAAAGCTGGATCCACCCGCTGATCATCCTGCTGGTGGTGCCCTTGGCCATCACTGGAGCACTGGGCGCTTTGCTGCTCAGCGGCATCTCGCTCAACATCTACAGCCAGATTGGCATGATCTTGCTGATTGGCCTGCTGGCCAAGAACGGCATTCTGATCGTCGAGTTCGCGAACCAGCTGCGCGACGAAGGGATGAGCGTGCGCGAGGCCATCGTCGAAGGCTCGGTGCTGCGCTTCCGTCCCATCCTCATGACCGCGATCTCCACCGTCTTTGGTGCCTTGCCACTGGTGATGGCCACGGGGGCCGGCGCCGAAAGCCGGGCCTCGATTGGTGTGGTGGTGATCGGCGGCCTGCTCTTCGCCTCGGTCTTGACGCTCTTCGTCGTGCCGGTGCTCTATGATCTGTTGGCGGGCTTCACCCGCTCGCGCAACGCCGTGGCGCAGGATCTCGAGGCGTTGGAGGCGGATGAGCGTCGCCAGGCCAAGCCGGGCGAGCAGCCGGCGGAATAGCACGCCGTCCATTTTCTTGGGGGGAGACCGTCATGCCGAAGACCCTGCACAAGCGCCACGCCGGCGCCTCATCGCCCACCGCGCGCTATGCCCCGGCCCTGGAGGTGGACGAAGGCCGGCGCTGGCTCTACCTCTCGGGCCAGGTCGGCACTCTGCCCGACGGAAGCGTGGCGCAAGGGGCGGAAGACCAGATGCACGCCGTCTTCACCAACATCCAATCGCTGCTGCGCTCGGCCGGCATGGGCTGGGAGCATCTGGTGCGCTTCAATGTCTATCTGACCCGGCGCGAAGACCTGCAGCTTTTCCGCGACGTTCGCGACTCCTTCATCGGCGACGCCGAACCCGCCTCCACCCTGCTCATCGTCGCCGGCCTCGCCAGCCCCGACTTCCTGGTCGAAATCGAGGCTGTCGCGGCGGCCTGAGTAGGAGAGTTATGCCGCAGTGCCCCCTACGGTGATGGCACTGACCAGGAGGCTGGGCTGGCCGACGCCCACGGGGACGCCCTGGCCGTCCTTGCCGCAGGTGCTAATGCCGGGATCGAGCGCCATGTCGTTGCCGATGCCGGTGACCTTGGTCAGCACGTCGGGGCCGTTGCCGATCAGGGTGGCGCCCTTGACCGCGGGACCGGTCTTGCCGTCCTCCACCAGGTGGGCCGACACCGCCTGTCGCCCCGTTGCCTTCCTCCTGACCGGTGGGCGGGTTGCAGATTGCACGGCTGCGGAGCAACTGCTGGACTAGGTAACGAACGCCGATCTGGTGCATAGCGACAGGGGCTACGACACCAACGCCGTGCGCTGCAAGATCGACGCCAAGAGAGCAGCACCCAACATTCCGCCCAAGGTCAACCGCCGCTGGAAAGGTTGTTTCTCGCCCTATCTGTACCGAATCCGGAATGCCATTGAGCGGATGTTCAACAGGCTCAAGGACTTTCTTCCGGTTGCCACGCGGTACAACCGGCTGCCCACCAACTTCCTCGCCGCCCTCCAGGTTGTTGCCATGGTCAACTACTGGTTATGCGTCCGGGGCCTAGTGCCCGCCGCCCTGTGTTTGCGATGGTTCAAACGTGGGTGTGCGTGTCGTCGGCTGTGAGCTTTCGCTTAATTCTTGCGTAACCATCCGACCACAGTCCCCATGGCAGTCAACCCAGCCCATTCCAGGTATAAAAACCTCTTCCCACGATTCAGGTATTACACCAATATTTCCCAAGTAGTCTGATTCTTCCACAGTTCTAACTCTGTACTGCTCCCCGTCTACGGATATACTCGGGGATTCGGTGATGGTTGACTCACAAGCTGTAAATGTCGATATGATCACAACTGATGCAGAGAATAGTATGGTCCGCTTCACTTTCATAGTTTCCTCGGCTTTCTGGTTCGCTATCGGGTTAAGCAATTGGTCTGGCCGAAACTTACTGGCAAGCGCAGCAAATTGTCTTTGCGTTCCGTGCGCTGATGTGTGTGCCGACCACCTTACGGTGTAGTTTGTGTCACGAATTATCCGCGATCAATTAGTATAATTACTTAATTGTTTCTTGTGTAAGTTGAATTTGCAGCACTGTTCGGATGGATTCGCAAATCCAATCTGAGGATCGGCTCTGGTGGCGGGAAATGCACGCAGTGCAAAGGAGATGGCAGAAGGGTGTGCTGCCGCGTAGGAAATGGCGCAGATCTCATTGTTGGATCGTTCTCTGCTCACCAGGAGGCACAAAGTCCAGTTGCGCCTTCCGCTGAGCCGCCTCAGGCCGCCGTGCCGCCCACGGTGATGGCGCTGACCAGGAGGCTGGGCTGGCCGACGCCCACGGGGACGCCCTGGCCGTCCTTGCCGCAGGTGCCGATGCCGGGGTCGAGCGCCATGTCGTTGCCGATGCCGGTGACCTTGGTCAGCACGTCGGGGCCGTTGCCGATCAGGGTGGCGCCCTTGACCGCAGGACCGATCTTGCCGTCTTCCACCAGGTAGGCCTCGGTGCAGGAGAAGGTGAACTTGCCGCTGGTGATGTCCACCTGGCCGCCGCCGAAGTTAACGGCATAGAGCCCGCGCTTCATGGAGCGCAACAGTTCCTCGGGCTCGCGGTCGCCGGCCAGCATCACCGTGTTGGTCATGCGTGGCATGGGGATGTGCGCATAGGACTGCCGGCGGCCGTTGCCGGTGGGCTGCATGCCCATGAGGCGCGCGTTCTGGCGGTCCTGCATGTAGCCCGTGAGAATGCCATCCTCGATCAATACGGTGCGCTGACTGGGCGTGCCCTCGTCGTCCACGGTGAGCGAGCCGCGGCGGTCGGCGATGGTGCCGTCGTCCACCACCGTGACGCCGGGCGCGGCGACGCGCTGTCCCATGAGGCCGGCGAAGGCGCTTGTCTTCTTGCGGTTGAAGTCGCCCTCCAGCCCGTGGCCGATGGCTTCGTGCAGCAGAATGCCGGGCCAGCCGGGGCCGAGGAGCACCGGCATCTCGCCGGCGGGGGCGTCGACCGAGCCCAGATTCACCTCGGCCTGGCGGATCGCCTCGGCAACGCTGGCCTGCCAATGGGCGGGCTCGATCAGGCTCTCATAGGCGAAG
Organism: Aquibaculum arenosum; assembly: GCF_029222965.1. GTDB lineage: Bacteria > Pseudomonadota > Alphaproteobacteria > Kiloniellales > DSM-21159 > Aquibaculum > Aquibaculum arenosum. The sequence continues at coordinate 188,634 of NZ_JARHUD010000004.1, forward strand.
CGTCCGCCGCTGCCGTGGCTGCCGCTTTCCATGCGGCCGTTCTCTTCCATCACCACCGAGACATTGAGGCGCACCAGCGGCCGGATGTCGGCCCGTCGCTCCCCGTCGGGGCGGATGATCTGCACCGCCTGCCAGCTTCCCGCCAGCGAGACCGAAACCTGGCGCACCCGCGGGTCGCGCGCCCGGGCGTAGGCGTCGATCTCTTCCAGCAGCTTCACCTTCTGCTCGAAGGGCAGCGCCGAGATGGGGTTGTCGTCGCTGTAGAGCCGCGCGTTGGTGCCGGCGGGTGCCAGGTCCAGGGTGCCGCCGCGACCCCGGTGCACCGCGGCCACGGCCTCGGCGGCGCGGCCCACCGCCTCTTCGCTCAACTCGCTGGAATGGGCGTAGCCGGCGGCCTCTCCGGCCACCGAGCGCAGGCCGAAACCCTGGGATGTGTCGAAGGAAGCGCTCTTCAGGCGTCCGTCGTCCCAACCCAGTGCTTCCGACTGGCGGTACTCCAGGAAGATCTCGCCGTCGTCGGCGCCGCGCAGGGCTTCGCCCACCTGGCGTTCCAGGCGGCTGCGTTCCAGGCCGCTGCGGGAGAAGAAGAGCGAATCGGTTTCGGTGAGCAATGACATCAGGCTGTGGCCTCCGGCGATGCGTGGCGGGTTTGCCCCTGATATAGAGATTGGCGGCGGCTTTATCGACCACCCAGCCGGTCGGGCCGTCCAAAAGGGGGAGACCATGCGCCAGATCCTGCCCGTGCCGGACCATCCGCAACGCCAGCTGCTGTCCGACGAGGTCCATGCCCGCCCCTACATGCGCCTGCAGGCGCCGGAGCGGGCGAGCCATCTGGCGCTCTACACCGGCGAGGACGGCGTGGAGGCCGAGCGCAGCCTGCTGGCGTCCTTTTGTGAGGCGCGTGGCGCGTCACCCCCGGGGCCGGACGCCAATTTTCACCTGGTTGAGCTCGACGGCTTCCGCCTGCGCTGGGAGCGGCACACCGAGTTCTCCACCTACGGCTTCTTCGTTGCCGGGGACTCGCAGACAGCATGGCGGGGCGAAGCTGCGCAAGCGCCCTTCGCAGGCACCGCCATCGAGCAGGTGCCGGATGAGTGGCTGCAGCGTCTGCCTGGTCGGGTGTTGGCCGCGGTTCATCTGGAACTGCGTCCGACCGGCGAGCAGGAGCTCGACCCCGAGGGCGTGGGAGTGCTGCTGGGCAGCGACACCTTTTCGGGCTCCCTGGTTGCGGGCGGTGCGGCCGAGGTCTGGATGAACTTCACGATCAACGAGGACGGATTCGGGCGCGTCCTGGTGCTCGACCGCCATCTGGGCGCCCGGCAGGCGGGCCGCCTGGCGCAGCGGCTCTTCGAGATCGAGACCTATCGCATGATGGCCCTGCTGGCCCTGCCGCTGGCGCGCCAGCATGGCAGCGAGCTGACGCGAATCGGGTCGCGCCTGGCCGAGGTGACACAGGCCTTGGCAAAACCCTCCGATTCACTGCTGCCCGATAAGGACGCGCCGCCTGGTGTGGACAGCGAGCGCGCGTTGCTGGATCGCCTGACCCTGATCGCGGCCGAGACCGAACAGATTGCAGCCGCCACCGCCTATCGCTTCGGCGCCGCTCGGGCCTACCAGGCGCTGGTCGAGCGTCGAATCGCCGAACTGCGCGAGGAACGCATCGAGGGTCAGCAGACCATCGGGGAATTCATGGACCGTCGCCTCTCCCCGGCAATGCGCACCTGCCGAGCGGTGGCCGAACGGCTGGAAAGCCTGTCCCGGCAGGTGGCGCGCACCGGCCAATTGCTGCGCACCCGCGTCGACGTGCAACTGGAGGCCCAGAATCGCGATCTTCTCGGCTCCATGGACCGGCGGGCACGGCTGCAGCTTGCCCTGCAGGAAACGGTTGAAGGCCTGTCAGTGGCGGCCATCACCTACTACGCCATCGGTTTGCTTGCCTATGCCATCAAGTCGGCCGAGGACCTGGGCGTCGCCCTGCCGGTGGAGGTGACGCCGGGCCTGGCCATCCCCCTGGTCGCGGCTGCGGTCTGGCTTGGCATGCGTCGGGTCCGCCGGCGCCTGGCGCACTGGGTAAGGGAGTGAGCAGCAGCCGCGCAGCCTCACTGCGGCACAAGGTCGCATGAGCCGGCACAGGGGCTCACTTGGCGCTATAATTGCGGCGAAGGCTTTAGGCGGCTGGCATTGCGTCAGGCGCGACGTCGTGCCGCTTGAGGGGCCATGGCGCTTCGGCTAGGTTGCGCGCCGACAAAGGCGGGGGCCGTCCGTTCCCACTAGGGGGAGCGAACGGTCGGAAGGGATCACTGCCGAGAGGGCTCGGTTGGGTGTCCTGTCCGGCAAAGGAGAGACGGGAAAAGGATGATGAGGCTGATGTCACGCCTGGGCGCCGCTTTGGTCGCCCTCGTAGCGGCGGTGAGCGCCGCCCCGGTCCTGGCTCAAGAGATTATCGGCGAGCCGCGGAACTGGGGCCTGGGCTTCCAGCCGTCGGTCACGCCGATCAAGGATCAGATGCATGATTTCCACAATCTGCTGCTGATCATCATTACCGCCATCACGCTGTTCGTGCTGGCGCTCTTGGTCTTTGTGATCCTGCGATTCCGCGAGGACGCCAACAAGACGCCCTCCAAGACCACGCACAACACGCTGATCGAGATCGTCTGGACCACCGTCCCGGTCCTGATCCTCGTGATCATTGCCGTGCCCTCCTTCCGGTTGCTCTATGCGTCGGACCGCGTGCCGGAGTCCGAGATCACCATCAAGGCGACCGGGATGCAGTGGTACTGGAACTACGAGTACGATCACCCGGAGGAAGGCACCTTCCAGTTCGACTCCTTCATGCTGACCGACGATGAAGCGGCCAAAGCCGGCCTGCCGCGTCTGCTGGGCGTGGACCAGGAGATCGTGGTGCCGACCGACACCAACATCCGCGTGGTGGTGACCGCCGGCGACGTGCTGCACGCCTTCGCCGTGCCGGCTTTCGGCGTGAAGATCGACGCGGTTCCGGGGCGCCTGAACGAGACCTGGTTCAATGTGAACACCCCGGGCCTCTACTTCGGCCAGTGCTCCGAACTCTGCGGCACCGGTCACGCCTACATGCCGATCCAGGTGCGCGCGGTTCCGCGCGACGAATATGACGCCTGGCTCGACGAGATGGCCGAGCAGTACGCAGAAGCCCCCGCTACAGCCCCGGCGCGCGCGACCCAGCTCGCCGACGCCCGCGCGGCCCAGTGATTTTCGCCGGAGGATAAACGACGATGGCGACCGCCTCGCACGCACACGACGACCACCACGACCATAAGCCGGGTTTCATCGCCCGCTGGTTCTTCTCCACGAACCATAAGGACATCGGGACCCTCTATCTGATCTTCGCGGTCATCGCGGGTCTGATCGGCGGCCTATTCTCCGTGATCATGCGCATGGAGTTGCAGGATCCGGGCGTTCAGTTCCTGACCAGCGCCGGCGATCCCGACGGCCATTTCTGGAACGTCATCGTCACCGCGCACGGTCTCATCATGGTCTTCTTCGTGGTCATGCCCGCGCTCATCGGCGGCTTTGGCAACTGGTTCGTGCCGTTGATGATTGGCGCGCCGGATATGGCCTTCCCGCGGATGAACAATATCTCCTTCTGGCTGTTGGTGCCGGCCTTCGCGCTGCTGATCGCTTCGCCTTTCGTGGGGCCGGGCGTGGGTACTGGCTGGACGGTCTATCCGCCGCTCTCCTCCGGCTTGGGGCATCCTGGGCCTGGAGTGGACATGGTGATCTTCTCGCTCCATCTGGCGGGCGCTTCTTCCATCCTTGGCGCCATCAACTTCATCACCACGATTTTCAACATGCGCGCGCCGGGCATGACGCTGCACAAGATGCCGCTCTTCGCCTGGGCGCTTCTGGTGACCGCCTTCCTCCTGCTGCTGGCCTTGCCGGTGCTGGGCGGTGCCATCACCATGCTGCTGACCGACCGCAACTTTGGAACGGCTTTCTTCGATCCGGCGGGCGGTGGTGACCCGATCCTCTACCAGCATCTCTTCTGGTTCTTCGGTCACCCCGAGGTCTACATCATGATCCTCCCAGCCTTCGGGATCGTCAGCCATGTGGTCTCGACTTTCTCGAAGAAGCCGGTCTTCGGCTACCTGGGTATGGCCTATGCCATGGTGGCCATCGGTGCCGTGGGCTTCATCGTCTGGGCGCATCACATGTTCACGGTCGGACTGGACGTGAACACCCGGGCCTACTTCACCGCCGCAACCCTGATCATCGCTGTGCCCACGGGCATCAAGATCTTCAGCTGGATTGCGACGATGTGGGGCGGTTCGATCCAGTTCAAGACGCCGCTACTCTGGGCGATGGGCTTCATCTTCCTCTTCACCATCGGCGGGGTGACCGGTGTGGTGCTCGCCAATGCGGGCATCGATATCGCGCTGCACGACACCTACTACGTGGTGGCCCACTTCCACTATGTGCTTAGCCTGGGTGCCGTCTTCGCCATCTTCTGTGCCATGTACTACTGGATGGGCAAGATGAGCGGTCGGACCTACCCCGAATGGGCAGGCAAGATCCATTTCTGGACCACCTTCATCGGCGTGAACCTGACCTTCTTCCCGCAGCACTTCTTGGGTCTGCAGGGCATGCCGCGTCGCTACATCGACTACCCGGACGCCTACGCGGGCTGGAATTTGGTTTCCTCCCTGGGTGCCTACCTGTCCTTCGCTTCGACGCTGTTCTTCGTCGGGATGACGATCTGGGTGCTCACTTCGGGGCGTCGGGTGGCCAGCAATTATTGGGGCGAAGGCGCGACGACGCTGGAGTGGACCGTTTCCTCTCCGCCGCCGTTCCACACCTTCGACAAGCTGCCGCAGATCAAGTGATCGGCGCGCAGTGACACAGCGGGCGGGCCCTAGCCTTTCGGTCAGGGCCCGCCCTTCGTCACCAAGCGCGGTGACGAGACGGGTTCGTGATCAGGAGTTTCAGGCGTGAGCGACACCACCCTCGACAGGGCCACAGAGACGCAAGAGCAGTTGCGTGATTTCGTCGCACTACTCAAGCCGCGCGTCATGTCCCTGGTGGTCTTCTCGGGCCTGGCCGGCCTGCTGGTCGCACCGGGCAGCCTGCATCCCTTCTTGGCCGCCGTCGCGGTGCTCTGCATTGCGGTGGCTGCCGGCGGAGCCGGCGCCATCAACATGTGGTACGACCGCGACATCGATGCCGTCATGTCTCGCACGCGGGCCCGGCCCATCGTGCAGGGTCGCGTCGCGCCCGAAGAAGCGCTGGCCTTTGGGGTGGTGCTGTCGCTCTTCTCCGTCATGGTGATGGGTTTGGCGCTGAACTGGGTCGCTGCGGGCCTGCTCGCGCTGGCGAACCTCTTTTACGTTTTTGTCTATACCGTGTGGCTGAAGCGACGCACGCCGCAGAACATCGTCATCGGTGGTGCCGCTGGGGCTTTCCCGCCCATGATTGGCTGGGCCGCGGTGACCGGCAGTGTGTCGATCGAGTCGCTGCTGCTCTTCGCGTTGATCTTCTTCTGGACGCCGCCGCACTTCTGGGCGCTGGCGCTCTATCGCAGCGGCGACTATGCCCGCGCGGGCGTGCCGATGCTGCCCGTTGTGGCCGGGGAGGGCGCCACCAAGCGGCAGATCCTGCTCTACAGCCTGGTGCTGCTGCCCCTGGCGCCGGCGCCGGCGCTGCTGGGCACCGCTGGGATCGTGTACGGTGCCACCGCGCTTGTTCTGGGTCTGCTTTTCCTGGCCGGTGCGCTGGCCGTGCTGCGCGCGCCGAGCGGAGCGGATACCGATCGGGCAGCGAAGCGGCTCTTCGCCTTCTCGATCCTCTACCTTTTCCTCCTCTTTGCTCTGCTTATCGTTGATCGCGGCGAAGGTCTGATCGGGGGACTTGGTCTTGCCTGAGCTCAAGGATCCCAATGATCGCCGCCGCAGACCGGGCAGTTCCGATGTGCATCATGCCAAGCGCCGCAAGAATCTTGCTCTGCTGTTCGCCTTGCTCGCTTTCATCGTGCTGGTCTTCTTCGTCACCATGATCCGTATGGGAGGGTGAAGCAGATGTCTGAGTCCGACCGTCGCTCCTCACAGACCGATCGGCGCAATGGCCGTCTCGTGCTGGTGCTTTGCAGCATTGTGGTGGGCATGGTGGGCCTGACTTTCGCCGCCGTGCCGCTCTACGATCTCTTCTGTCGCGTGACAGGCTATGGCGGCACCACGCAGGTGGCCGAGCGCGCGCCCGATGCGGCCAGTGCCGAAACCATCCGGGTGCGCTTCAACGCGGACGTGAACCGGCGCCTGCCCTGGTCATTCAAGCCCGAGCAGCGAGAGATGGTGGTGCGGATCGGTGAGCCGAACCTGACCGTCTATCATGCCGAGAACCAAGCCTCGCGGCCGACCGTAGGGACCGCGATCTATAACGTGACGCCTTTTAAGGCAGGGCCCTATTTCCACAAGGTGCAATGCTTCTGTTTTGACGAGCAGAAGTTGGAAGCTGGTGAATCCGTCGAGATGGGGGTCAGTTTTTATATCGATCCGGCGATTCTGGAGGATCCCGAGTTCGAAGATATGCACACGATCACGCTGTCTTACACCTTCTTCCGCGACCTGGATGACTGGGACGCGGAGCAGGAAGAACAGCAAATGAGCGAAATGGCGCCGGAAGAGTCCGGCTACAGGCAAGAGCAGACAGCGGCCCGTTAAGCCGCGCCTGGGGGAAGAGAAAGATGAGCGACGCACACGCGAAACCAGACCATCCTTACCATCTAGTCAATCCTAGCCCTTGGCCGTTGATTGGGGCTTTATCGGGCGGCTTCCTCGCCGTCGGCATGGTCGTCTTCATGCATGCCCCCACCAACTGGATGCTGTTTGCCGGCATCTTCCTGGTGCTCATGACGATGTTCGGCTGGTGGCGACAGGTGGTCCGCGAGGCCACCCACGAAGGACATCATACCTCGGTGGTCCAGATTGGCCTGCGCTACGGCATGCTGCTTTTCATCGCCTCGGAGGTGATGTTCTTCGTAGCCTTCTTCTGGGCCTACTTTAATGTCGCGCTCTTTCCGAACGATCCGATTCACGCCGAGCGCACAGCGGCCATCGGCGGCGTCTGGCCCCCGGAAGGTGTTATCACCTTCGATCCCTTCGACTTGCCGTTCCTCAATACCCTGATCCTGCTGCTCTCCGGCTGCACCGTGACCTGGGCGCATCACGCATTGCGCCAAGGCGATCGCCAGGGTCTCCTCCAGGGGCTGGGGCTGACGGTTCTGCTGGGGGCGCTCTTCACCAGCCTGCAGGCGTACGAGTACTCTCATGCGGCTTTCGGTTTCCGTGAGGGCATCTATTCGACAACCTTCTACATGTTGACCGGCTTCCACGGCTTCCACGTTCTGGTGGGTACCATTTTCCTGGCGATCTGTTGGCTTCGTGCCTATGCCGGCCACTTCAAGCCGGACCACCATTTCGGGTTCGAGGCAGCGGCCTGGTACTGGCACTTCGTCGACGTCGTCTGGCTGTTCCTCTTCGTCGCCATCTACTGGTGGGGTGCCGGAGCGATCGCCGCCCACTGATCCCGCCGTGCAGTGCACTCTCCGCTGTTCTGCCTTTGGGCGACGCGGCGGAGAGCTCTGTTTGAAGCTTGCAACAGCGCGCCTTATCCCTGGGCGCGCTGTTCCCGTTCCGGGCTGCGACATGCCGTCCCTTGCAAGAAGTGCGGGTGATCCTGCAAGGTGATTTTCGACTATGACATCTTCACATCATCATGCCCGCGTGTCGCCTCTGGCCGCGGGACTTGGCTGCCGTTGCCCGCGCTGCGGGCAGGGACGGCTTTTCGATGGCTTCCTGACTGTGCAGGATCGCTGCGAACGCTGTGGGCTGGATCTGAAAAGCGCCGACAGCGGCGACGGACCGGCCGTTTTCCTCATCTTCATTCTGGGCTTTCTGGTCGTGCCGGCGGCGCTGCTGTTCGAATCTTGGGTCGAGCCACCCCTTTGGGTGCATGCGGTGCTCTGGGGCGTGGTCATCTTGGGGGGCGCCATTGCCATGCTGCGGCCCTTCAAGGCGACGATGATCGCCCTGCAGTATCGCCACAAAGCCAGCGACAGCGGCAGCACCCGCTACGAGCCCTGAGCCGGTAACCGTGATGTCCTTTCGTCCGCGTTTCTGGCCCACAGTGATCATGCTGCCAGCCCTGGCGATCCTGTTGGCTCTGGGCTCCTGGCAACTGGATCGGCGGGAATGGAAGCACGACCTGATCGCGGACCTGGCAGTCCAACAGGCCGAACCACCGGTGCCTCTGCCGGAGCGGATCGATCCGGACGCGCTGGAGTTCCGCCGCCTCGCACTCACTGGCACACTGCTGCACGAGCGCGAACTCTACTGGGCGTCACGGACCCTGGATGGCGTGAATGGCTATCACGTGGTCACGCCGCTGCGCCTGGAGGATGGCCGTGAGATTCTTCTGGATCGGGGCTGGCTGTCGGCAGCGGATCTCGATCCCGCCGGACGTCGTGCAAGCCAGCCGGACGGCCCGCTAGAAGTGGTGGCGACAGCACGCCGCGGCGGTTGGGGCGGTCCGGCCTGGGCCACTTGGCTGCGCCCGGTGAACGACCCGGCCGGCAATCGTTGGCTCTGGCCGGACCTGGAGGCGATGGCGGGCGCCACCGGCCTGTTGCAGCCCGTCACCGAGATTTACGCCGTGGTCGAGCCCGGCCAGCTGCCGCCGCCGCCCCAAGCCCGTCCCCCGGAGCCGGAACTGCGCGACAATCACCTGCAGTATGCGCTGTTCTGGTTCACCATGGCCGCGGCTCTGCTGGTCATTTATGTTCTGTTTCATCGCCGACCGCGCGGTGGGCGCACTCCTGAATGAGCTTCATCACCTCCAGGGGCTTGGCCTTGATCAGGTTGAGCTCGATGTCGTAGCGCTCCCCATCGGTGCGCAGGATGCGAATGCCGCGGCTGAGCAGCCGGCGCTTGATGGTGGCCTCCTGCACATCCTCCCAGGCGATGCCATCAGGCCCTTTGCGCCGATCAACGAGTCCGTCCTCGGCGATGATCAGCACCGGACCCTTGATGCGCAGTTCCGCGCCCACCATCCACATGGCCAGGCCGGGGATGACGATCAGGATGAAGATGCCCCCCAGTTCGCCCTCCAGGCCATTTTGGGCGATCCGAGCGAAGCCCAGCATCATCAGCACCGCCAGCATGATCATGAAGGACCAGCTTTTGGTCCGGTCGAAGGAAAAGGTGGCAACGGGCTTGTCGAGGCGGGGTTTCATTGCGGCTCCGGGATGACCATGCTGTGGACCGCGATTGCAGTTTGATCGCGGCGCAAAAGCGAGGATGAACTCAAGACCATGTCCGCCTATCAGCTTCTACAGCAACGCTTCAAGCGAATTGGGACACTCGCTGGTGCACAATCGATGCTGCACTGGGACATGGCCACCATGATGCCGTCGGGCGGCAGTGGCGCCCGCGCGGAGCAGCTGGCAACGCTGGAGGTGCTTCAGCACGAGTTGCTGACCGCGCCCGAGACCGGCGACTTGCTGGAGCAGGCGCAGCAGGAGCCGCTGGACCATTGGCAGGCGGCCAACCTGCGCGAGATGCTGCGCAGCCATCGCAGCGCCACCGCCGTTCCACCGGAGTTGGTGGAAGCCCTGACCAAAGCTTGCCGCCGCTGCGAGATGCTTTGGCGCGAGGCCCGGAAGAACGACGACTTTGCCGCCGTCCGCCCCGCCCTGGCCGAGGTGATTGCCCGCGTGCGTGAGAGTGCGGCGGCGCGTGGCGCGGCTCTGGGCCTGACGCCCTATGACGCCCTGCTCGAACAGTATCAGCCGGGCCTGCGGGCTGCGCGCGTGGAGAGCCTCTTCGCCCCGCTGCGTACGGCACTGCCCGAACTGATCGAGGGTGCCCTGGCTGCACAGGCCGCGCGTCCCACGCCCCTGGTGCCGCAAGGGCCTTTCCCGCAAGCCGCCCAGGAAGCGCTGGCGCGCAATTTGATGGAGCGGCTGGGCTTCCCCTTCGATCAGGGGCGACTCGACACCTCCTTGCATCCCTTTTCCGGTGGCACTCCCGACGACCTGCGTATCACCACGCGATGGGACGAGGCGGACTACAGCTCCGCGATCATGGGGGTGCTGCACGAGACGGGGCACGCGCTCTACGAGGCCGGACTGCCCCGGGACTGGCGGCTGCAGCCCGTGGGCGAAGCGCGGGGCATGGCGGTGCACGAAAGCCAATCGCTGCTGGTCGAGATGCAGGCCTGCCGCAGCCGCGCCTTCCTGGCTTACCTGGCGCCCCTGCTGGCGCAGCATTTCGGCGCTGACCCCGCCTGGAAGCCTGAGAACCTCTATCGTCTGGCGACCCGGGTGGAGCGCGGCTTCATTCGCGTGGATGCCGATGAGGTAACCTATCCGGCGCATGTGCTGCTGCGCTACGAACTCGAGCCGGCGTTGCTGTCGGGCGATCTGCCGCTTGCTGATCTGCCCGGCGCGTGGCGGGAGCAGGCCAGGGCGCTGGTGGGTGCCGTGCCGCCGGGCGATGGCTTTGGCTGCCTGCAGGATATCCATTGGTACGACGGGGCTTTCGGCTACTTCCCCACCTATACCCTGGGCGCCATGACCGCGGCCCAGCTGTACCGGGCTGCCGTGGAAAGCGATGCGGCGATCCCGGATGCCCTGGAGCAGGGTGACTTCACGCCGCTGCTTGCCTGGATGCGACGCGAGATTCATGCCAGGGCATCGCTGCTGGAGTGGGAGGAGTTGGTGGAGACCGCAACCGGCCGTCCACTCGATCCGGAAATCTACCTGGACCACCTGCGCCAGCGTTACCTGGGATAACCAAGCCCTACACGTTCAGCAGCAGATACTCCCGCTCCCAGGAAGAGATCACCTTGTTGTAGAGGCGCCACTCCAGGGTTTTCACCTCGATGAAGGCATCGACGAAGCGCTGGCCCAGCACCCGGCCCAGCGGCGCGCAGCCCTTCAGCAGTTCCAGGGCCTGGTGGTGGTGCAGCGGCAGGGTGAAGGGCAGGGTGTGGGCGTCGATGGTCACCATCGGCTCCGGCTGCAACTCCTCCTCCAGGCCGAGCAGGCCGCAGGCCAGGGTGCCGGCGATGGCCAGATAGGGGTTGGCGTCGGCGCCCACCACCCGATTCTCGACGCGGCGCGCCTCGGGCGGTGAATCGGGTACCCGCAGCCCACAGGTGCGGTTGTCCCGGCCCCAGTGCACGTTGATCGGCGCATCGGACTCGAGCCGGATGCGCCGGAAGGAATTGACGTTGGGACAGAAGAGCGGCATCGCGGCCGGCACGTAGCGCTGCAGCCCGGAGATGTAGTGCAGTAGGGCCGGCGCATCGCTGCCGTCCTGCGCGGTGAAGATGTTGCTCCCCGTGGCTGTTTCCAGCACTGACTGATGCACATGCATGGCCGAGCCCGGCTCGTTCTCGTGTGGCTGGGCCATGAAGGTGGCGAACATCTTGTGGCGGAGAGCGGCCTGGCGGACCGTGCGCTTGAAGAGAAAAACCTGGTCGGCGAGCGCCAGCGCGTCGCCATGCTTGAAGTTCATCTCCAGCTGCACCGGCCCGGATTCGTGGGCCATGGTGCCGATCTCGATCTGCTGGACATCGCAGTAGTCGTAGATGTCCTCCACCACGGGGTCGAACTCGTTGGCGGCCTCGATGCCGTAGGCCTGACGGCCGGACTCGCGGCGCCCGGAAATGCCGGGCGGAGAGATGAGCGGCAGGTCCGGGTCGTTGTTCTTTTCGACCAGGTAGAATTCCAACTCAGGGGCGACCACCGGCGTCAGCCCGCGCTCGGCGTAGCACTCCAGCACGTGGCGCAGCACCGAGCGCGGTGCATAGTCGACCCGCCGGCCATCGGTGGTCCAGGCGTCGCAGATCACTTGGGCTGTCGGCTCCTCATACCAGGGCACGAGACGCAGGGTTGCAACGTCGGGCACGGCGCGAATGTCGGAATCAATCTCGGCGGCCACCAGGGTATCGTCCACCGTGTGGCCGGTCACCGACTGCACCAGGATCGATTCCGGCACCCGCAGGCCCTGGCTGTCCAGTGCCCGGATGAAGTCTTCACGCGGGACGATCTTGCCGCGCATCATGCCGTTGGCGTCGGGCAGGAGGCATTCCACCTCGTCCACCTTGCGTGAGCGCAGCCAGTCGATGGTCTGCGCCAGTGCCGCTTCGCTCAAATGAAAGCCGTCGCTCATGCTTCGTCACCGCTGCCGGAGGAGAGCCTCAGCATGGCACAGGGAAAGGGGCGGGGGAACGGCCGATGACGCCGGTGCCGCTGGCTTTTGCGGGCGGGTCAGTCCGTGCTTTGCGCTGCAGTGAAGATCAGCAGTACCACCGCGCCCTCCCGGCTACCGGCCGTGTGCGAGGCGCCGGGCGCGCGCACCACATAGCCGCCGGCGGAAATCTCCTGATCCTGGTCGTGGAAGCTGCCCTCCAGCACCAGGATCTGCTCCAGCTCCCGGTGCGCGTGCCAATCGGCATAGGCGCCGGGGTCGATCTTCATCAACGCGGTCGACAGGCCGCTTTGCCGATCGTCCAGCAGGGGCTTCAGCCAAAAGCCGGGCGCGTCGGTGGCCTGCCAGGTTGCCTCAGCCGGGTCGTGGTAGCGGCTGCCGCTGGCGGGCGGGGAGAGGTCCAGAACCGCGCTGCCCTCCGCTGGTGCCTGAAAAGGATCGGCCATGCTTGGCTCCTTGTTTGTCCGTGCTCGCTAGAAAATGCCGGCTTCCAGGCCAGCGGCCATCAGAAGACCCAGTTCGCGGCACTGCTCGACGAAGTCCTCCTGGAAGGACCCGCGACAGACCAGCGGCTCCTGCACCGCGCGCCAGCGCAGGCCCGTGGTGATGCTCTCGACGGCGCGGCAGGTGCCGGTGCCGTCGTGCCCGGCCCGCACGCAAAGAGCGTAGGGCAGGCCATCGGTCTTCTCCAAGCAGGGATAGTAGCTGCGGTCGAAGAAATCCTTCAGCGCCCCGCTCATGTAGCCGAGGTTCTCCGTGGTGAAGAGCAGCACTGCGTCCGACGCCAGGACCTCCTCGGGTCCAGCCTCGAAGGGCGTGCGCACCGTAAGCGTCACTCCTTCGATCTCCGGCTGCGTCGCGCCCTCGACCAGCGCATCGCGCAGCCGCTTGGTGTTGTCGGAGGGGATGTGCCCGACGATCAGGAGGCTTTTGCCGCTCATGGCTGCCACAGTAACAGACCGGCCGCCCTGGGCTCCAGCAGCCGGTGCTTTTCCCTCGGCGTCCTGGCAGCTAGAAGAAGAGCAGACAGCGTCCGAAACAGAAAAGGTGGGAGGAGTTTCCGATGGAGATTACCGCGAAGATTGCGTTGGTGACCGGTGCCGGCACCGGTGTCGGGCGGGCAGCCTGCTTGGCGCTTGCGCGTGAGAACTACACGGTGGTGTTGACCGGCCGCCGGCCCGAGCCGCTTGAAGAAGTGGAGGCGGAGATCGCCGCGGCCGACCCCGAAGCCCGCACCCTGGTGGTGCCAGCCGACGTGAGCGATCCGGTGGCGGTCGAGGATCTCTTTGAGCGGATCGAAAAGGAGTTCGGCCGCCTCGACCTGCTGTTCAACAACGCGGGCACCGGCGCGCCGGCCGTGCCGATGGAAGAACTGCCGGTCGAGGAGTGGATGAAGGTGGTGGACGCCAACCTCACCGGCGCCTTCCTCTGCAGCCGCCAGGCCTTCCGCCTGATGAAGCAGCAAAAGCCGCGCGGCGGGCGAATCATCAACAACGGCTCGATCTCGGCCCATACGCCGCGCCCGCACTCGGCGCCCTATACCGCGACCAAACACGCCATCACCGGCCTGACCAAGTCTTGCGCCCTGGACGGCCGCGACTTCGACATCGCCGTGGGCCAGGTCGACATCGGCAATGCCGCCACGCCGATGACCGAGCGCATGACCGAAGGCGTGCTGCAGCCCGACGGCAGCAAGAAGCCGGAGGCGCGCATGGATCCGGAGCACGTGGCTAATGCCGTGGTCTACATGGCCAGCCTGCCACTGGACGCCAACGTGCTGACCATGACCGTGATGGCCACCAAGATGCCCTTCGTCGGCCGTGGCTGATTGATGCGTCCCGGGCCTCGGCACGCACGCCGGGGCCCGGGGCGTGCCGGGTGATGCTTGGGACTTTCCCGTCCGGCTGTTATAGACAGGGACTTTCCCCGTTACCGGATGCAACGATGCGACAGATCCACGCAACGCGGCTCCAGGATCGCCGCCGCTATCACTCCGCTCGCAGCCGCCAGGCCGAGCTGCTGATCCTCTGCGCGCGCATCGGATACAATCCTTAGACAGCCTTCGCCGCCCGCTTTCGGGCGCCGGTGCTCCCATCGGCGCTGATCCCCTCTGCTGCGAAGGACCTTAACCATGACCGATACCCCCGTCCGCAACACCACTGCGCGCTGGCGCGACCTCGACCGCCGCCATCACCTCAGCCCCTTCACCGACTATCGCGACCTGAAGGGGGCGGAGGCCGGCAGCCGCATCATCACCCGCGCCGAGGGCATCCAGCTCTTCGATTCCGAGGGCGAGGCCTTCCTGGACGGCATGGCGGGGCTCTGGTGCGTCAATGTCGGCTATGGCCGCAAGGAGCTGGCAGAAGCGGCCTACCGGCAGATGCTGGAACTGCCCTACTACAACACCTTCTTCAAGACGGCGACGCCGCCGCCGGTCGAGCTGTCCGAGCGCCTGGCCGCCTTGATGCCCGAGAAGCTGAACCGGGTTTTCTATGGCTCCTCGGGCTCGGAATCGAACGACACCGTGGTGCGCCTGGCGCGGCATTTCTGGAAGCTGGAAGGCCAGCCGGAGAAGCAGCACTTCATCAGCCGCACCTACGCCTACCATGGCTCCACCATGGCCTCGGCCTCGCTGGGCGGCATGACTCCGATGCAGGAGGGCTTTGGCCTGCCGCTGCCCGGCTTCCATCACGTGGTGCCGCCCTATTGGTACGATTTCGGCGGCGACCTCTCGCCAGAGGAGTTCGGGCAGAAGGCGGCGCGGGCGATCGAGGAGAAGATCCTCGAGATCGGGCCGGAGAATGTTGCCGCCTTCATCGGCGAACCCATCATGGGGGCGGGCGGAGTGATCGTGCCGCCGCCGGGCTACTGGGAGGAGGTGCAGCGCATCTGCCGCCAGTACGACGTGCTGCTGGTCGCCGACGAGGTGATCTGCGGTTTCGGGCGCACCGGCCACTGGTTTGCCTCCGAGCTCTTTGGCATCGAGCCGGACCTGATGACCATGGCCAAGGGCATCACCTCAGGCTACCTGCCGCTTTCAGCCGTGGGGGTCAGCGATCGCATCGTAGAAGCCCTGCTGCGCGAAGGGGGCGAATTCGCCCACGGCTACACCTATTCCGGCCATCCGGCAGCCTGTGCCGTGGCGCTCGCTAATCTCGACATCATCGAGAAGGAAGGGCTGGTGGAGCGCACACGCAACGAGACCGGCCCGCACTTGCAGCAGGCCCTGCACGCCGCCTTCGACGATCACCCGCTGGTGGGGGAAGTGCGCGGCACCGGCCTCATCGCCGCTGTGGAGTTGGTGAAGGACAAGGCCAGCCGCACCCACTGGGAGAAGCTGGGCCGGGTCGGCGGCATCTGCCGCGATCACTGCTTCGCCAATCGCGTGGTCATCCGTGCAGTGCGCGATGCCATGGTGCTCTCGCCGCCACTGGTCATCACCCCGGCCGAGATCGACGAGATGGTGGTCCGGCTCAAGCACTGCATAGACGCCACGGCACGCGACCTCGGCGTGCTCTGAGGCTTCCAGCGCGCCCCGCTCTGCGGGGCGTTTTGCTGTAGTCTCTCGCGGCTGAACCAGATTGCCATTTTGGTCCAGACCAAAATGCGCTATGCTGCGAGGCATTGAGCCACAAGTCAGGGAAGAACGCCGCAGATGGAAGACCGTAGCCCACAGGTGATTTCGCAGATCATTGCGACCCATTCGGTGGGGGCGACGGTGCAGGTGGTGCTGGATACGCTCTTCGCGCAGATCAAGAACGGCGAGTACCCTCACGAATCGCGCTTACCCTCGGAGCGGGCGCTGGCGGCGGAACTGGGCGTGGCGCGCAACACGGTGCGCGAGGCGCTGGATGTCCTGGAAGAGTGCAACGTCATCAGACGGCGACGAAGCAGCGGAAGCTTCGTGACCTACCGGGCGGAAGCCTCAGTTCCCGAGCCGGCCAGTCATTCCTTCGCGCTCGAGACCAGTCCGCTGGATCATCTGGTGGTGCGGGGCATTCTGGAACCGGAGATGGTGCGGCTTGCGGTCATCAACATGACGCCGCGGGAGATCGGCGATCTGGTGCAGTTGATGACCGAGTTCGAGGCGGTGCGCAGCGACGTGGACGCCTTTGTGGAGTTCGAGGAGCGGCTCTATCGAATGATTGCCGCCGGCACGCGCAATCGCCTGCTGGCCTCCTGTTATGAGTTGGCGATCGAGTCCTGCCGCCTGAGCTTTCGCACCACGCTGCTGCGCCGCTACCTCACCCCCAGGCGGATTCAGGAGTACAAGCAGCGCTACCACAGCCTGTCCAACGCCATCTCCGCGCGCGATGTGGAGCGGGCTGTGGAGCTGATCAAGCTGCACCTGATCGAAGAGCAGAAGCTGCTGCTGCAGGAGCTTTAGAGGACGTCGGCGGGAGTGCGACTCTCCGCCAGCATGCGTTGTTCCCAGAGCTGGCCCAGATCCTGCATCTCCTCTTTGAGGAGTGCGCCGTGGCGTGACAGCCAGGTGGAGATGGACCTGAACTCGGCAATGCGGGCGCGCCCCTGCTGAATCGTCACAACGGGCCAGTCACCGACCAGCGCATTGTCGATGCCGAAGAGTTCGCGGCCCCACCAGCGGGCAGGCCCGAAGGCATGGGTGACGTGCCCGAGCTGCTTCATGGCTGCCAGCACGGAGGCGGAGCTGAGGCTGTTGGCTTTCTCTACCGCGCCATGCCAGATGTCCAGAATGGCCGCATACTCCCAACTCACGGCGCTCCAGGCGCCTGGGAAGCGACGGTTGTACTCCTCGAAGAACGCGCCCGGCTGATGGAAGAAGAAGGTCTTGCCGCGCAGCTTGGGGTCGTCGAACTCCGGGAATTGGAAAATGACGCCCTCCATAAAGGCGGGCGATGTTCGCTCGATCAATCGATCGTAGCGGTCCAGCGTGCAGCTGATGATCTGCCCCTTGAAGCCCTGCGCATGGGCATATTCGGTCATCGCGTGCACCATGGGAGTGTGGCTGGTGCACCAGCACAGGATGTCCGGGTCGGCATCCAGCATGGGCTGTACCACACCCGCCACGTCTCTGCTGTCGGGGGCGTAGCGGATCTCCTTCACGATAGGCAGGCCGGCGGCCCGAAAAGCCGCACGATAGCTGGCCAGAGAAGGCAGGCCCAGGCCGTCCATCTGGCTGCAGAGCGCGACCCTGCCGAGCTCAGGCCGGCTCTTTCGCAGCCACTCGACGCCGGTGACATTGAAGATCGGGTGGAGCTCGCTGGGCGCGATCAGATAGGGGCTCTCGGGTGAAAGGTCGCTCGGCAGCAGGGTGGCGGTGAGAATTTTGCGCCGGTTGAGGTAGTCGCGCAGCGGTGTGAGCGCGTCGCCGCCCAGCATCATCAGCAGTTTGATGCCGTGGCGCTCAACCAGTTCCTGCGCGCCGGCCATCGCCGCCTCGGCGTCTGGGCCGCAGTCGTGATGCTTGATCTCGACGGGATAGCGGCGCCCGCCAATCATCAAGCCGCCATTGCGGTTCAGCCAGTCGACCCAGATCTCGCAGCCGTAAAGCCCCGGCTGGCCCCATGATTCCAGCGAACCACTCAGCGGCGCGAGAAAACCAAGGATGATGGGCTCATTCATCCCCACCGAGAGGCGGGGCAGGGTGCTGGAGACCGCGAGCTGATGGGCGAAGCTGGAGGGAGCCATAGCTCCATCTAGTGCAGATCGCGGTCAATTGGAAGCGGGCTGCGGATCGATCACGTCCACTGATCTGACGATTTCCTGTTGACCGATTGGTTCAATCTCTTGCACCATTCTGGCTACACGCTGCACCACATTGTCGGAACAGGAGACCACAAGATGAAAGTGGTCCGGGCCACGGAGGAGACAGTATGAAGTCCAAACGCGTAGCGATCATCGGTGCCGGCCCCTCGGGACTGGCGCAAATGCGTGCCTTTCAGTCCGCCCGGGAGAAGGGCGAGGAGATTCCAGAAATCGTCTGCTTCGAGAAGCAGAGCAACTGGGGCGGCCTCTGGAACTACACCTGGCGCACGGGCCTGGATGAACGGGGCGAGCCCGTCCACTCCTCCATGTATCGCTATCTGTGGTCCAACGGACCCAAGGAGGGCCTGGAGTTCGCCGACTATACCTTCGATGAGCATTTCGGGCAGGAGATCGCCTCCTATCCGCCGCGCGCGGTGCTCTTCGACTACATCGAGGGGCGTGTGCTGAAGGCAGGCATCCGTGATTGGATCCGCTTCAACACCCCGGTGCGTTTCGTGCGCTACAACGAGAGCGACGGCACCTTCACGGTCACGGCGCACGACCAGATCAAGGATACCACCTACGAGGAGACCTTCGACCACGTCATCTGCGCGTCGGGTCACTTCTCCACGCCCAATGTGCCCTACTACGAGGGCTTTGAGGGCTTCAACGGTCGGATCCTCCATGCCCATGATTTCCGGGATGCCCGGGAGTTCCGCGACAAGGACCTGCTGATCCTGGGCTCCTCCTATTCCGCCGAGGACATCGGATCGCAGTGCTGGAAGTACGGCGCCAAGTCGATCACGGTGGCTTATCGCAACGCGCCCATGGGCTTCGCCTGGCCCGACAACTGGGAAGAGGTGCCTGCGCTGGTGCGTGTTGACGGCAACACGGCCTATTTCAAGGACGGTTCCTCGCGGCAGGTGGACGCGATCATCCTCTGCACCGGGTACCAGCACTTCTTCAACTTCCTGCCGGACGACCTGCGGCTGAAAACGGCGAACCGCCTTGCGGCGGCCGATCTCTACAAGGGGGTCGTCTTCGTCAAGAACACCAAGATGTTCTACCTCGGCATGCAGGATCAGTGGTTCACCTTCAACATGTTCGATGCCCAGGCCTGGTGGGTGCGTGACGCCATTCTGGGCAAGATCGCGATCCCTGAGGACAGGAGCGTGCTGGAGAAGGACGTCGAGGAGCGGGTTGCCCTTGAGGACGCCGGCGGCGGGGACGCCAGCCATGCGATCAAGTACCAGGGCGACTATATCAAGGAACTGATCGCCGAGACCGACTACCCGAGCTTCGATGTCGACGGAGCCTGTGAGGCCTTCTACGCCTGGAAGAAGCACAAGAAGGAAGACATCATGGGCTTCCGCAACAAATCCTACCGTTCGGTGATGACCGGCAAGGTATCGCCCGCCCACCACACGCCGTGGAAGGATGCGCTGGACGATTCCCTAGAAGCCTACCTCCAGAGGACGCCGTCCGAATCCCGTGATGCCGAGGTCATCTCGCTGCACAAGCAGCGCGCAGCGGCCGGAGCCTGATCCGGCTTCGGAGAAGCCGGGCCAAATCTACGCATTCACCCTGAGACCCATGGGTTCAGGGTGAGTGCGATCCCGTTTCCAGGCAAGGAAACGCGTGCTGGGCCTGCGGCGTGTCGGCGGCGCGGGCTTCGGCGAACAGCCAGTCCCGCACCACCTGGGCGGCACCGCTTGGGACGTCGCCGCGACGCTGCAGCAGGAAGTAGCCGGAGCGGGTGCGAACGCTCTCCGCCAGCGGCTTGATGAGCGAGCCCTCGGCCAGATGGCAGTCCACCAGATAGCGCCAGCCGAGTGCGACGCCCAATCCGTCGACGGCGGCCTGGATGGACAGAGCGTAGGTGTTGAAGCTCAGGCTGGGCATCTCGCTGCTGTCGGCCATGCCCTTGCTCTTCAACCAGCGGCTCCAGTCCATCCACTCGCTGTGGTGACTGGCCACAGTAATTAACGTACAGCGGCGTAAAGCCTCGAGGTCATGGAGCTTGCGGTCCGTGGCGTAGTCTGGCGCGCAGACGGGAAAGACCTCTTCACTCAACAGCAACTCGGCCTCGAAATCCGGCCAGGCCCCTTCGCCGCGCAGGATGACCAGGTCATGCTCCCCGGCCAGGGCTTCGGCGTCGATATCCGTCGAGACCAGGTGGATATCGAGGTTCGGATGATCCTGGCGCAGGCGGCGCAGGCGCGGCATCAGCCAGAGGGTTGAAACCGATTGGGTGGCGGCCAGCGTGACCCGGGGCCGCTCCACTGCTTCGCGCAGGCCTTCGAGGCCCTGTTCCACCTGATCCAGCGCCAGGCTCACATGCTGCAGGAAAGCCTGACCTTCACGCGTCAGGACCACCGAGCGATAGCGCCGGTGGAACAGTCGGGCGCCCAGATGCTCTTCGAGCAATTTGATCTGCCGACTGACCGCGGCTTGGCTCAGGTTGAGCCGCGCAGCAGCCGCAGTGAAGCCGCCCAATCTGGCGGCCGCTTCAAAGGCAATCAGATAATCGAGCGGCGGCAGTCTGTTCTGGCGTCTTCGCATAAGTTTTCCTGAGGCTGAGCCTCAGACAATGCTGCTTTACGCCCCTCTCCTGTCAACCGACTAATGGCCGGAATTGCGAAGGAGGACGCAAAAATGGGCGTATTGCAGCAGTTCGAAACGCCTCAGGTGCGTGGCGGCGTCCTGGTACCTGGGTTGCCGCTGCTTCCACCGGGCACGGAACGCCACCCTGTTCCCGGGGGCGGGTCACGCACACTGGCGATCGAAGTGGGCGACGAGATCACCGTCGTCAACCGAGAGGGCCTGCAATCCTGCGAACTTGTCTTCTTCGACCCGCAGGGCCGCAGCAATTCCGGCCTGCTGGGCGTGCAGACGTCCCATCAACCTGAGGGCTTGCGCGCGATCTTGAATTCCGCGGAGCCTTCTGCGCGGCGGGTGCGCGCCGCGCTCGAGAAGTCCGGCTTCGACCTCGCAAACGCCACCTGCATCCGACTTTTCGGCCCCGGATCACGGGCCGGCGACAGCGCCAGCTTCACGGCGGAGGGGCCGGGTCTGCTCATCGTCGCTGCTCCCGGCGGACCGATGGCCGTGGACGCGCAGAACCCGCCCACCGACCTGGTGGCCTATGTGAAGCGCGCGCGCCCCGTTCAGCGCAAAGGGGGGCAAGCACCGCCCGATCCCCTGGCCGACCCTCTCACCGATATCAACATTCAGCCGGGCCAGGCCCGGACCTATGAGGTGAAGAAGGGACAGTACATCCAGGTGCTGGATGTGCAGGGTCGGGAGTGTTCCGATTTTCAGGCGCTGGATCTGCGGGCGGTCGAGAAGGGGCGTATCGCCGACATCGACCCGACCACGACGCGCAGCCTGAGCGGCTCGCTCTATCCCCGACCTGGCCTCTTCGCGAAGTACTACTCGGTCGACATGCAGCCGCTGGTGGAGATCGTGCAAGACACCTGCGGCCGGCATGACACCTTCGGCCTGGCCTGCACCGCGCGCTACTATGAGGACCTGGGCTATCCGGGCCACGTCAACTGTTCCGACAACATCAATCGGGAGTTCGAGCGCTATGGTCTGCCCCCGCGCGGCGGCTGGCCCGCGATCAATTTTTTCTTCAACACCCTGCTGGACGACGCCAATGCCATCGGCATGGACGACCCCTGGTCGCGCCCCGGCGACTTCGTGCTGGTGCGCGCCCTGACCGACCTGCTGTGCGTTTCCACCGCCTGTCCCTGCGACGTGGATCCCGCCAATGGCTGGAATCCCACCGACATCCAGGTGCGGGTCTATGACCAGCAGGAAGATTTCTCACGATCCATAGGTTTTCGCATGACTGCAGACGCCCAGGTGGAGCCCACCAAGAAGACGGCCTTCCACGACTGCTTCGCCGAACACACGCGCGATTTCGTCGAGTACAACGGCTACTGGCTGCCCAACCAGTTCAACGATCACGGCACGATCGCGGAGTACTGGGCCTGCCGCGAGAAGGCGGCAATCATGGACCTGAGCCCGCTGCGCAAGTTCGAGGTGACCGGCCCGGACGCTGAAGCGCTGATGCAACTCTGCGTCACCCGCAACATGAAGAAGCTGAGTGTCGGCCAGGTGGTCTATACCGCCATGTGCTACGAGCACGGCGGCATGGTGGACGACGGCACGGTCTTCCGTCTCGGCGACGACAATTTCCGCTGGGTCGGCGGCTGCGGCACGTCCGGGCTGTGGCTGCGCGAACAGGCGGAAAAGCACGGTATGGACGTCTGGGTGCGCTCCTCCACCGACCAATTGCACAACATAGCGGTCCAGGGGCCACTTAGCCGCGACATCCTGCGCGAGGTGATCTGGACGCCGGAGAACCGGACCACAGTGGAGGAACTGGGCGTCTTTCGCTTCACTGTCGGACGCATTGGCGACTTCCACGGTCCGGCCGTGGTGGTATCGCGCACCGGCTACACTGGCGAGTTGGGCTTTGAGGTCTTCTGCCATCCCAAGGATGCCCGCGAGGTCTTCGATGCCGTCTGGGCGGCCGGACAGCCGCATGGCCTGACGCCTTTCGGACTTGCGGCGCTGGACATGGTGCGGATCGAGGCGGGACTGGTCTTCGCAGGCTTCGAGTTCACCGACCAGACCAACCCCTTCGAGGCCGGCATCGGCTTCACGGTTCCGCTCAAGTCCAAGGAGGACGACTTCATCGGCCGTAAGGTGCTGGAGGAGCGCAAGGCGCATCCGACCCGCAAGCTTGTCGGCTTGGATCTGGTCGGCCACCAAGTGCCGTCCAGCGGAGACTGTGTGCGCATCGGCCGGGCCCAGGTGGGCGAGATCACCTCGGCTGTGCGTTCGCCGATCCTTGGCAAGGTCATCGCGCTCTGCCGTATGGACGCGACCCATGCCGAAGAGGGAACCCAAGTCGAGGTTGGGCAGCTCGACGGGCTCCAGAAGCGGATCCCGGCCACCGTGGTGCGCGCTCCGCACTTTGATCCAACCAAGGAGAGGGTCAAAGGCATCTACGCCTAAATATAACAAACAACAGTAGGGGAAGTTTAAAAGGAATGGAGATTCCGTATTTCGAGTTTTCGAGCACGAGCATGCTTTTGCTGCTCGCGGGTTTCTACGGGGGCACCTTTCTCTTGTCGCTTCTGGTGCGACACAAGAAGGAGAACGTTGACGGTTACATGGTCTCCAGCGGGCGGGTCGGTTTTGGCATTGCCGCCGCCAGCATGACGGCGACCTGGATCTGGGCGGCCTCCTTCTACGCCGCGGCCAGTTCCGGCTATACCTATGGCCTATCGGGCGCCATCCACTACGGTCTGTGGGGCGCCTTGATGATCCTCTTCATCTTCCCCTTCGGCCTGCGTTTCCGGCAGCTTGCGCCCAACGCGCACACGCTGGGCGAGCTGATCCACGCCCGTCACGGCTCCTCCAGCCAGTTGATCCTCGCGTTTTCCAATCTGCTGGGCAGTGCCATCAGCCTGATGGTGAACTTCACGGCCGCCGGCGCCCTGGTCGCGGTGCTGTCGCCGCTGTCCTTCACGCACGGCGTGCTGATCGCGGGCTTCGGCGTCCTGTCCTACACTCTGTGGTCCGGCTTCCGCGCCTCGATCCTGACCGACTTCGCGCAGCTGGTCTGCATGATGGCGGTTGCGGTTATCATCATTCCCTGGATCCTGTTCAGCCTTGGCGGGCCCAGCGTTCTCGCCGAAGGCATGAGTCGCTTGACGGCGGAGCAGGCCGATTTCTTCTCGCGCACGGCCATCCTGGAGCAGGGCGCGCCCTTCTTCGTCGCGGTGCTGGCCTATGCCATCGGCAATCAGACCATTGCGCAGCGGCTCTTCGCTGTGCGCCAGGACCTGATCAAGCCCACCTTCATCACGGCGACGATCGGCTACGGCGCGGTCGTGATCGGTCTCGGCATGCTGGGCCTGATGGCGCTGTTGATCGGCGTGGTGCCGGCAGACGGTGATCTGAACAACATCATCCCGCAGATGGCCTCGGGCTACTTGCCGCCTGTCCTGATCGCGCTCTTCTTCATCCTGGTGATCGGGTCGCTGTCGTCCACTGCAGACTCCGACCTCTCGGCGCTGTCGGCCATCATGATGACCGACGTCTACGGCAAGAACATCGCAAAGGGTCGTCCAGACCCGCGCAAGATGCTGCTGCTGGGCCGCATCACCATGATCGTGGCAACGATGATCGGGCTGATCCTGGCCAGCTTCTCGCTGGACATCCTGGTGATGCTGGTCTTCGTCGGTGCGCTCTGGGGTGCAATCGTTTTCCCGGTGATCTCGAGTTGTTACTGGGGGCGTGTCACCAACACTGCCTTCACGGCCGCGGTGCTCGGTGGATTGGCACTCTTCACCATCGCGCGCTTCGAGCTTCTGCCGATGGACGGCGTGATCGGCCTCCTCTTCGAACTGATCGCTGCAGTCGGTGGCGGTGTCGTGCTCGGCCTTATGACCTTCGCCTTCTTCGGGCGTACGGCCGGCATGGCGGTTGGTGTGATCATGACCCTGGTGCTGGCCTGGTACTTTGCCGGCTTCCTGGGCGATTACACCGTGCTGTTGGCCTCTCTGACCGCCTATGGGGCCAGCACGATCATCTGTGTCGCGCTGAGCCTGATGAGCAAGGAGGAGTTCGACTTCGCCCTCATCCCGCAGCGGGTGCAGCGCTTCCAGAAGAGCGACTCAACCCAAGCCGCCGAATAAGGAGAGATCACGATGGAAATGATTCTGACGCTCTACATCCTGGTCTGGCCCGTGATCTCCGCAGCGGTGCTGTTCGTGATCTGCAGGGCATTCCTCAAGGACCTGCGTGAGGCTCGTGAGGAATCGCGAGACCTGGTCTGAACCTTCGGGGGAGGCTTCGGCCTCCCCCATCCAGTCAGTTATCGGGCCACTCAACTATCCGGTTGATGGCAATGCAGGCGGCGCCAAGTGGCGCCGCTTGCTGCATCCACCTCCAGCAGAACCACAGGATAGCCCCAGAGGCGGGCGATGTGGTGCAGGACCAGCGTGGCGTCCGCTTCGTCCAGCCGGCGGCCATCGTAGACCTGATGCTGCAGCAGCAGCGTGCGGTCACCCTGTAGATCAGCGCCCACCACCTGGATGTCGGGCTCGTGCAGGGAGACATCGTACTGCCGGGCCAGCGCGCGGCGAATCTTCTGATAACCCTGCTCGTTGTGAATGGCGGCCACCAGGTAGTCCGGCTCGTCTTCCTCCCCGGTCAGCTCGAATAGCCGCAGCTTGCGGATTAGACTCGGGCTGAGGAACTGCAGCAGGAAGCTCTCGTCACGATACTCCACCCAGGCGTCGCGCAGCACCTCCATGGGCGTGCCGCAGCCGGCGATGTCCGGGAACCAGCTGCGATCCTCCTCGCTGGGCTCGCGGCAGATGCGCTCGATGTCGCGCATCATCTCGAATCCCAGCGTATAGGGATTGGCGCCGCCGAAGCGCGGATCGTCGAAGTCCGGCTGGAAGATCACCGCCGTGTGGGCGTGCAGGAACTCCAGATAGCCGCCGTCCGAGAGTTGCCCCTGCTCGTGCAGCCGGTTCATCACCCGGTAGTGCACGTAAGTGGCGCAGCCCTCGTTCATCACCTTGGTCTGCTTCTGCGGATAAAAGTACTGTGCCAGTTGGCGCACGATGCGCAGGATCTCGCGCTGCCAGGGCGCCAGGCGCGGGGCGTGCTTTTCCAGGAAGTAGAGCAGGTTCTCCTCGGGCAGGTCGAGCGCTTCGTCCGGTGCCGGCGCGTCCGGGCGGGCCCGCGGCGGTTCCGGCGCGTGCGGGCGGGTGCGGGTCCAGAGGTCGTCGTAGCTGGCCTCGGCATAGGCCCGACGTTCGCGTTCGCGCGCTTCGCTCCACTGGGGCCCGGTTCGCCGCTTGCGCTGATAGCGGTTGACCCCCTGGTCCATCAAGGCATGGGCCGCATCCAGCAGCCGTTCCACCGCTCGTGCCCCGTAGCGCTCCTCGCAGTGGGCGATGTAGCCCTTGGCGAAGGCGAGATAGTCCAGGATGGCATCCGCGTCCGTCCACTGGCGGAAGAGGTGGTTGTTGCGAAAGAAGTGATTATGGCCGAAGGCGGCGTGTGCCATGACCAGCGCCTGCATGGCCATGGAGTTGTCTTCCATGATGTAGCTGACACACGGATTGGCGTTGATCACGATCTCGTAGGCCAGCCCGCGCGCGCCCTTGCGGTAGAGCAGTTCATTGTGCGCGAACTGTTTGCCGAAGGACCAGTGATTGTACATCAGCGGCAGACCGATGGAGGCGTAGGCATCGAGCATCTGTTCGGCCGTGATCACCTCGATCTGGTTGGGATAGATCTCCAGCCCGAGTTCGCCCAGTGCGATGGCCTCGATGGCCTGATAGCTGCGCTCCAGGCTGTCGTAGGACCAGTCGCCGCCGCTGAACAAGGTGGTCATCGGCTCGGCTCCTCTCTCACGCGCGCTCGGTTTCCGGGGTGAAGAGCTCGCGGAAAACGGGGTAGATGTCACTGCGCTTGGCCACGCGCCGGGCGGCGAAATTGGCGTGGGACTCGCTGAAGGGTGCGTAGGTCTGCCAGAGGTTGGAGCGGGTGCGCAGCAACTCCCCGACCCCGCCGGCCACTTCGATGTAAGCGTAGTACTGGGTGAAGGGCAGAATGTCCTTTTCCAACAGGGCCGCCACCTGGGGCCCATCGGCTGTCATGTTGTCGCCGTCGGAGGCCTGGGCGGCATAGATGTTCCAGTCTGCTGGCGAATAGCGGGCGTCGATCACGCGGCGCATTTCCTCCAGCGCGGTGGAGACCAGCGTGCCGCCGGTTTCCCGGCTATAGAAAAAGGTCTCCTCGTCCACCTCCTCGGCCCGGTGGGTGTGGCGGATGAAGACGATCTCCACGTGCCGATAGCGCCGTTGGATGAAGAGGTAGAGCAGGGTGAAGAAGCGCTTCGCCAGGTCCTTCATCTCTTCCGACATGGAGCCGGAGACGTCCATCAGGCAGAACATCACCGCCTGGGTGACCGGCTTCGGTACAGCCTCGAAACGGTTGAAGCGCAGGTCGAGCGGATCGAGGAAGGGAATTTCCCGCGCGCGCCGGCGCAGCCGCTCCAGGCGCGCACGCAGCGCGATCAGCTCCGGGTCGTTCTCGGCCTCGGACTTCTCGGCCAGTTGTGCCTCGCGAGCCTCGATCTCGCGCTCCAACTCAGCCATTTCCCCTCGGCCCGGTCGCCGCAGGGCAATGCGCCGGGACAGGCTGTTGCGCATGGTGCGCAGCAGGTTGATGTTGGTCGGCGCGCCGCTGGCGGTGAAGCCGGCGCGCTGGTAGGAGACCTGTTCCGAGCGGGTGACGCTCTTCTTCATCAGGTCGGGCAGTTGCAGGTCTTCCAGGAAGATGTCCAGGAACTCTTCGCGCGACAGCACGAAGGTGAAGGCGTCTTCGCCCTCGCCGTCGGGGCTGCCCTCGCGGCCCCCGCTGCCGCCGCCTTCGGGCGGACGGCGCACGCGATCACCCTGGCGGAAGTGCTTGTTGCCCGGCAACACGCCGTCTTGCTGGCCTGTACGCGGATCGTGACGCAGCCGGGGTTCATGCAGGCTGTCGGCTGGGATGACGATCTTCTCCTCGCCCGGCATGTCCCGGATGCTGCGGTCGGAGGACGCCTGGCGCACCGCCTCGGTGACCTGCCGCTTGGCGCGGCGCATGAAGCGTTGCCGGTTGGCCAGGCTCTTACCTTGCGGGTTGCGTCGCCGATCGAAGATCCGCACTGCCTGCTCCCCCGGCCTAGCCGGCCTGCTTCACTCGCATGTACCACTCCACCAGCCGTCGGACCTGACGCTGGGTATAGCCACGGGCCACCATGCGCTCGACGAACTCGCTGTGCTTGCGCTGGGTTTCGGACTCCTTCTTGCTCTCGAAGCTGATCACCGGCAGCAGGTCCTCCACCTGGCTGAACATGCGCCGCTCGATCACCTCGCGGATCTTCTCGTAGGAGGTCCAGGAAGGGTTACGCCCAGCGTTCTGTGCGCGTGAGCGCAGGGCAAACTTCACCACCTCGTTGCGGAAGTCCTTGGGGTTGGCGATGCCCGCCGGCTTCTCGATCTTGCTGAGCTCCTGGTTCAGCAGCTCGCGATCCATCATCTGGCCCGTGTCCGGATCTTTGAAGTCGTGGTCCTCAACCCAGGCATCGGCATAGTCGAGATAGCGGTCGAAGAGGTTCTGACCGTAATCGTGATAGGACTCCAGGTAGGCCTTCTGGATCTCGTTGCCGACGTACTCCGCGTAGCGCGGCGCCAGCTCGCCCTTGATCATCTCCAGATAGCGCCGTTCCGTCTCCTCGGGGAACTGCTCCAGACGCACTGCCTGCTCCAGCATGTACATGAGGTGCACCGGGTCGGCCGCCACCTCCGTTGCGTCGTAGTTGTAGGTGCGCGAGAGCACCTTGAAGGCGAAGCGGGTGGACAGCCCCTCCATGCCCTCATTGACCCCGGCGGCGTCGCGATACTCCTGGATCGACTTGGCCTTTGGGTCGCTGTCCTTCAGGCTTTCGCCGTCGTAGACCCGTAGCTTGGAGAAGAGATCGGAGTTCTCGTGCTCCTTCAGGCGGGTGAGCACGCTGAAGCGTGCCAGCATGTGCAGCGTGCCCGGTGCGCAGTCCGCCTCAGCCAGTTCACTGTTGCGGATGAGCTTGTCGTAGATCTTCTCCTCCTCACTCACCCGCAGGCAGTAGGGCACCTTGATGACCGAGACGCGGTCCAGAAAGGCCTCGTTGTTCCGGTTGTTGCGGAAGCTCTGCCACTCCGACTCGTTGGAGTGGGCCAGGATGATGCCCTGGTAGGGGATGGCGCCGATGTTCTCGGTGCCCACGTAGTTGCCTTCCTGGGTGGCGGTGAGCAGGGGGTGCAGCACCTTGATTGGCGCCTTGAACATTTCCACGAATTCCAGCAGCCCCTGGGTCGTGCAGTTGAGGCCGCCGGCATAGCTGTAGGCGTCGGGATCGCTCTGGCTGAAGTACTCCAGCTTGCGGATGTCGACCTTGCCGACGAGGTTGGAAACGTCCTGATTGTTCTCGTCGCCCGGTTCGGTCTTGGCCACGCCGATCTGGCGCAGTTTGGAGGGATAGACCTTGGCGACGGTGAAGCGGGCCAGGTCGCCGTCGAACTCGTCGAGGCGCTTCACTGCCCAGGGGGAAATCAGGCCGGTTAGTTTGCGCTGGGGGATGCCGAAACGCTCTTCCAGCTTGGGCCCCATGCGCTCGGGATCGAAGAGGCCGAGCGGGCTTTCGTAGATCGGGCTGATCTCATCCCCGGCCTTGAGCACATAGATGGGGTGGACCTCCATCAGGCTCTTCAGCCGCTCAGCCAGCGACGACTTGCCGCCGCCCACGGGGCCGAGCAGGTAGAGGATCTGCTTGCGCTCCTCCAGACCCTGGGCCGCGTAGCGGAAGTAGCCCACCAGGCGCTCGATTGTTTCTTCCATGCCGTAGAAATCATGGAAGGCCGGATAGACTTTGATCGTCCGGTTCATGAAGATTCGGCCTAGGCGCGGGTCTTTCGATGTGTCGAGCACCTCGGGCTCACCGATAGCGGCCACCATACGCTCGGCCGCCGAAGCATAAGCCATGGAGTCTTCGGCACAGAGTTCGAGATACTCCATCAGGCTCATCTCGGACTGCTTGCGGGTCCGGTAGTTCTCCGTGTAGTCGGAAAAGACATCCAGCATGACCCAAGTCCCTCGCTGCGGTATGACGGGCGTAAAATTTCGGTACTTCTGCGCGTTCACCCTCGTCGTATAAAGAAATCGAAAATCAACTGAAGCGTTCCATAAACAATGCTCCCCTTCTGCCGGCGCACCTATCGCAATTCCGCGTTATTTCGGGTCGCGATGTGTATACGGTCAAAAGGGGTGGCGGCATCCCCGCCGAGACCGAGTGGTATCAAGCGGGAGCGGCCGGGGCGTCGCCCGACCCTTTTTGGCCGTAGCCTTACCATAAGGATATAGGCCCGCCAGGCCGCCACGCCATCCCCCCATCGCCTGCTTCATCGCCTGCTCCCAAGGAAGTCACCGTCGTCGTTCTGTAATCGATCCTTCAATGAAGGATCGCCAAAGCGTGATCCCTTTGTCGCACGCCGCAGCGATGGTGTGCCCGCACCACGGCAGCTGCGGAGCAGATCATGACGCTGGGATTGGAATTGCGCGGTCTCGACAAGAGTTTCGAGCCGGAGAACCCCGTCCTCCGAGGCATCGACCTCTCGATCCGGCGCGGGGAGTTCGTTTCCCTGGTGGGCTCGTCGGGATGCGGCAAGTCCACCTTGCTGCGGATCATCGCGGGGCTCGAGCAGGCAGACGGCGGCCGGGTGGCCATTGACGGCCGCGAGGTGACGTACCTGGAGCCGAAGGCGCGGCGGATCGCCATGGTGTTTCAGAGCTACGCGCTCTACCCGCACATGACCGTGGCAGCCAACATTGCCACGCCTCTGATCATGTCCCGCCTTCACTTTCTGGCCCGGCTTCCGCTGCTCGGCGCGCTTGCGCCGGGACGCAGACAGGTCCGCAGCACCATCGACCGGGCGGTTGAAGAGGTCGCAGACCAGCTCGAGATTCGGCCCCTTCTGGGGCGCAAGCCTGCCCAGCTTTCCGGCGGGCAGCGTCAGCGTGTCGCTCTGGCGCGCGCCATGGTCCGACAGCCGTCGCTGTTCCTCATGGATGAGCCTCTGTCCAATCTGGATGCCAAGCTGCGGGTCCATATGCGCGGCGAGTTGACCGATCTGCATCGGCGCGTCGGCGCGACCTTCGTGTACGTCACCCACGATCAGGTCGAAGCGATGACCATGTCGGACCGGATCGCCCTGATGGAGCGCGGGGCCATCCTGCAGTTCGGCACGCCAAGCGAACTCTACAGTGCGCCGGCGAACCTGCGTGTGGCGCAGTTCATCGGCACTCCCTCAATCAACTGCTTTCCTGCCGAGATCGACAGCGCCGGGACCGTCAGCTGTCTCGGCCGACCCGTTTCGGGAATGGTGACGTCGGAAACCCGGCAGCGGGCAAGCCTGGCCGTACGGCCGGAGAGCATCCGGCTTTCCGCCCGATCCGAGGATGTGGTCTTTGGGGCCACCCTGCGGCGCATCGAGCACCATGGCAGCGAATACATCCTGTTCGCCGAGCCACAGGGACGTGACCAACTGGTGCGAATTCGGGTCTCCGGCGCAGCCCTGGAGGGACAGCCGCTGGCCGAGGGACAGGCGCTGACCATTGCCTTCTCTGCGGCTGATGCTCATCTGTTCGGCTCGGATGATCGGCGCATGGACGTCAGCCTGTTCGATGCCCCGGTGAGGCTGCAGTCGGCATGAGCGCCATCAGTCTTCCCACCGACATTTCTCGCCGTCGTGATCGAAGGCGTGGTTACGCGGAGAGCTTAAAAGGTTGGACCTTCGTCAGTCCGGCCGCCCTCTTGCTGATGCTGATCTACCTGGTGCCGCTTGCGATGCTCCTGGCGCTCAGTGTGACTGATTACCAGTTGGGCGCAGTGGTCACGGGCTTCGTCGGGCTGGACAATTTTGAGCGCGCCTTCGCTGACCCCGTGTTCCAGCGCGCCTTCAGCAACACGCTGCTTTACGTCGCCATCGTCATTCCCTTCGGTGTGGGGCTGGCGCTGGTCATCGCAATCCTGATCCACCAGCGTCGCCGCACCCGCTCGCTCTACGAGATAATCTACTTTCTGCCCGTCACCGCGACGCTCGTGGCCATGGCGACAGTCTGGCAGTTCATCCTGCACCCGCGTCTGGGGCCGGTGAACAAGCTGCTGCAGACACTGGGGCTGCCGGAGACTCACTTCCTGTCTGATCCCGCGCTGATCGTTCCGACTTTGGCGGCGATCGGCGTCTGGCAGGTCGTGGGCTTCAACGTCATCCTGTTCCTGGCTGGCCTCACGGCCATTCCGCGTGAGCTCTACGATGCGGCGCGGGTGGATGGCGCGTCGGCGCCACTGGACCGCTTCCTCACCGTCACCTGGCCGCAACTCGGTCCGACGACGATGTTCGTGACCGTCACCACCTCGATCACCGCCTTCAAGGTCTTTGAGACCGTGGCGGTTCTGACCAAGGGGCAGCGGGGCACCGAAGTGCTGCTCTATGCCATCTACCTCGAAGGCTTTCAGTACTTCGAGATGGGCTACGCCGCCGCACTGACGCTCGTCTTCATGACCTTCGTGCTGCTGCTGTCGGTTTGGCAGACCTTCCACCTCGATCGCCGGGTCCACTACTGATGCGCAAATTTCCCTCTCCCCTTGCAGGGCTCACGCCGCTGTTGTCGCATCTTGTCCTGCTGATCGGTGCAGCCTTCATCCTGCTGCCCTTCTTTTGGATGGTGCTGACATCGATCCGTTCCCCTTCCGAGATATTCAGCGTCAGCTTCTGGCCGATCCCACGTGAGTTCTACGGGTGGGAAAACTACGGCGAGGCCTTTGGCATGGTGCCGCTGCTGCGCTTCATGCTGAACGGGGTGATCGTCTGCCTGGGCATTCTCGTGGTGCAGCTGCTTGTCGCCGTACCTGCTGCCTATGCCCTGGCCAAGCTTCCCTTTGCCGGCCGGCGACTGCTCTTCGCGTTGGTGGTTGGCGCGCTTTGTGTCCCGATGCAGGTGCTGGCCCTGCCGCTCTTCATGGGCCTCGCGGAGTTCAATCTGCTGAACACCTACTTTGCGATGATGCTGCCCTTCTTCCTGTCGGTCTTCGCAATCTTTCTCTTCCGCCAGACCTTCAAGAGCTATCCCGACGAAATCATTCAGGCGGCCCGGCTGGACGGCTTCACGGAGCTGGAGATCTGCTGGCGGCTGGTCGCGCCCTCGGCCTTGCCTGCCATCTCGGCTTTTGCCGTCTTTTCGCTCGTGGCCCACTGGAACGATCTCTACTGGCCGATGATCGTGGTCTCGGACACCAAGCTCGCGCCGCCTCCGCTCGGGATGCTCTTTTTCACAAATGCCGAGGCCGGCTCCAACTACGGCGCGCTCATGGCCGGTGCAACCGTGCTCACAGCCCCGCTTGTGGTCGCCTTCCTCTTCGCCAGGCGCCAGTTCATCCAGGGCATCACCATGACCGGCGTCAAGTAGCGCCCGCGGCCTCCTCCTTCCTCTCTTTTCTCAATCGATCAGCCCATAGTGGAGAATAAGAATGCGACACCTTCGAAGCGGATTGCTTTGCGCCACACTTGTCGCGGGCGTGTTTGCGACATCGGCCTCGGCGCAGGACGTCATCTTGGACGTGCTCTACTGCAATCCCAGCTTCTCCCGCTTTCATGAGCCGATTGCCGAAGCCTTCATGGAGCAGCATCCGGAGATCGGGATCAACTTCCTGGCCCCTTGCGCCAACTACGATGAGGGGCATCAGCAGATGCTCCGCAACGCGGTGACCAATCAGCTTCCCGACGTCTACTATTCCGGTTTCCACCTGCTCAGCGAACTGACCGGCCGGCTCGCGGAGCGTGGTCAGATCATTGAACTGGGGCCGCTGCTGGAGGAAGAGGGCGAGGAGTTCATCAACGCCAACTTCGATCCGAAGCTGCTGGCGCTCGGGCGGGTGGATGACGTTCAGTACGGCATCCCCTTCAACGCCTCTTCACCGATCATCTATTTCAACGCCGACCTGGTGCGCCAGGCCGGTGGTGATCCGGAGAACATGCCGTCCAAGTGGGATGACCTGGTCGAACTGGCCGCGGACATCAATGAACTGGGCTCTGATATCAGCGGGATCGCCTATGACATTCATGCTTGGCCGGACGACTGGCTCTGGCAGGCTTTGATCTACCAGCAAGGCGGCGCATTGATCTCGGAGGATGAAGCCTCCGTTGGCTTCAACAACGAACTGGGCCTGAACGCGCTGTCGATCAGCCGGCGGCTGGTAGCGGAAGGCGGCATGGAACTGATCGATCGCGACCAGTCCATGCAGCAGTTCGGCGCAGGCCTCACGGGCATCTATTTTGCCACGCCGGCACAGCTCGCGCGGGTTAGCGGCCTCGTCGGCGAGCGTTTCGATCTGCGCACCGCGGTTTTCCCGCTCGACAATCCTGAGGAGGGCGGCGTTCCCACCGGCGGCAATGCCGTCATCGTTCTGAGCGATGAGGCGGAGAAGCAGGAGGCGGCCTGGAAGTTCGTGACCTTCGTTACGGGTCCCGAAGCACAGTCCATTGTGGTGCAGACGGCGGGATACCTGCCGACCAACCGGCGTGCGTTGGGCGAGGACTATCTGGCGCCCTTCTACGAGGCCAACCCGAACTTTGCCACGGCACCGAGCCAGATCGATCGTTCCTGGCCGTGGGTCGGCTACCCGGGCGGAGAGTCCGTGCGAATCTGGCGCACCCAACGCGATCTGATTGCCTCAGTCATGCGCGGTGACCTGAGCGTGGAGGAGGGGCTGGAGCAGATTGTCAGCGAAACCGAAGCGCTGATGCGCTGAATGCCTCGGAGGGGAGAGGCTCTGATCGAGCCTTTCCCGTCCCGTCGAAGGACAGGTCATGAAGATCATACAGCTTACCGATACCCACCTGGTGGAGCCGGGCGCGCGGCTCTACGGCATGGACCCTTGTGATCGCGTGCGCCAGTTGGTGACGCACATCTGCGAGCATCAAGCCGACGCGGACCTGCTGGTCATAACCGGCGACATAGCGAACGACGGCAACCTGGACGCCTATCGCCAGCTGCGAGAGGTGCTGTCACCCTTGCCGATGCCCTGCCGGCTCCTGCTCGGCAATCACGACCGGCGCGACACCTTTCTGGAAGCCTTCCCCGAGTCACCCGTCGACGAGAATGGTTTCGTTCAGTCGGTGCAGGATCTGGAGAACCCCTCCTTGCGCCTGCTCTTTCTCGACAGCCAGGCGCCGGGAGTGATCGGCGGCATCTACTGCGCCGACCGGCTGCGCTGGCTGCACACGCGCCTTCAGGAGCGACCGGACGTGCCGGTGGTGGTCTTCCTGCACCATCCCCCGGTCCCCCACGGCATGCGGCACTTCAAGCACATCGGTTTCCATGACGGCGAGTCGGTGATGACACTGCTGCGTGCCCATCCGGGCGGTGTCCGCCACATCATATTCGGTCACATCCACGTGCCGCTGTCGGGCGTCACGAGCGACGGGATCCCCTTCAGTGCCGGACGCGGCTCGAATCACCAGTTCATCCCCGGTTTCGATGATCCGACGCCGTTTTGGACCTCAGCGCCGCTCAACTACAGCATCATCACCTTGAACGAGGAAGGGGTGTTCGTGCACGGCTATGACATGATCGAGTGCGAGGGCATCGTGCGCGCCCGCAACTGCCTGGGTCCCTGAGCCCTTTCAGCCGCCCGACGGCTCGAGACCCAAATCAATCAGTTCGTATGCCGTCCGGTCCGGTGCGCCCGGCGCGAAGCGCCAGATCGGTTTCCGGTTCGTGTCAGCGGGCAGGGCGATCAGGCTGCTGCAGAGGGTGCCGAAGCCGCTGGGCAGACTGACGGTCATGGCGCTGGCCGGCCCTTCGCCGGGCAGTGTTTCGCGACTGGCCAAGAGGGCTTCCCAGGCCTGCCAGTTGCCCTGCTCCGGATCGGGCGTGGTGGCCGCGCGCCAGCGATCGAGGTAGAGGCGCTGGCGCGGGCTGCCCCGGGTGTCGTTGCGGTCGTGGGCGGTGATCATGGAGAGCCCCGGCGGCAGGGGCTGGACCACCACCTCGCTTTCATCGCCCAGATGGCGGACCCAGTAGGCATCCCGGTTGTCGGCTACCACGGCATTGAAGCTACGGTATGCGCTGGGCTCGATGTCCGCCAGTGCCTCAGCCGCGTCGCGGGCGTCGGCGTGATCCAGCGCTTCCAGCACCAGTTCCCCCCGGCTGCGCTTGCCCGGCGCTGGCCCCAGGCTGCCGTAGCGGTTGAGCATGCAGGCGACGAGGCCGTGGTCGTTCAGGCCCATCCAGGAGCCGCCCGAAAGCAGGTCCTGGCCCGCGACGACTTCGGAGCGGTCTTCCCAGTGTCGGCCAGGGGGCAACCAGGGGCGTTCGGCCATTTCGTCGCGGTTGCTGGCCAGCAGCAGGGGCCAATCGGTGCCGGGGCGTTGCAGAATCACGAGTGTGCACAAGGTGGGAGGCGTCCTTTGCGCGTTGTTCACCTCCGGTCTACATTAAAGCGGTAGAGCCGATTCACGTCTCTGTTCGGATCGCTTCGCGCGTCCGATGTGAG
Organism: Aquibaculum arenosum; assembly: GCF_029222965.1. Classification (GTDB taxonomy): domain Bacteria; phylum Pseudomonadota; class Alphaproteobacteria; order Kiloniellales; family DSM-21159; genus Aquibaculum; species Aquibaculum arenosum. The sequence goes on from NZ_JARHUD010000004.1 coordinate 224,778, forward strand.
ATGATCGGCTCTAGCACTTCGGGACGTGAGGCGGCAAGCTGCAGCGCGTCCCTACCAGCCGATCGAAGGCCAGCCGAACGAAGGATAACCAGATGAGCTTCAGTGACCGCGAGAAGGCATTCGAGGATAAGTTCAAGCACGATCAGGAATTGCAGTTCAAGGTCGAGGTCCGGCGCAACAAGCTGGTCGGTCTCTGGGCCGCTGAACTGATGGGCATGAAGGGCCCGGAGGCCGATGACTATGCCCGCGAGGTCATCTCCGCCGACTTCAGCGAACCCGGCATCGAGGACGTGGTGCGCAAGGTCTTCGCCGATCTTCAGGAAAAGAACATCGATCTCTCCGAGCATCGCCTGCGCAAGAAGATCGAAGAACTGACGGCCACGGCAAAACATCAGCTGATGTCCGAGTGAGCGCGAACGTCGCCGCCATGAGCCATCCTGCGCTGTCCGAGCCGGCGATCGCGGAACTCTATCGCTTTGACTGCGCCGGCCAGCTGCCGTTGTGCGAGGCGGGAGAGCCGGCATCTTTCCGCTTTCTGAACAGTGCGGGGCAGGCGCCGGCGGTCCTGATCTGCGACCATGCCTCGCGGCGCATTCCGGCGCGGCTCGAGCGACTCGGCCTCGATGGGGCCGAGCTCGCCCGACACATCGCCTGGGACATCGGCGTGGCGGAGGTGGCCGCGCAGCTCGCACCGGCGCTGGACTGCCCCTGCGTGCTGTCGGATTTCTCCCGCCTGGTCATCGACGCCAATCGGCGCACCGGCTCGAGCGGTTCGATACCGGCGGTCAGCGATGGGACAGAGATTCCCGGCAACCGCAATCTGGGAGAGGTGCACCGGCGCGCGCGGGTCGAGCAACTCTTCAAGCCCTACCACGCCGCTGTCTCACGTCAGATCGAGGCAAAGCTCGCAGAGGGCCGGCCGCCGCTTCTGATCTTCCTGCATTCCTTCACACCGGTGATGGATGGCTTCCGGCGGCCTTGGGAGATCGGCATTCTCTGGAACGAGGATGACCGCATCGCCCGGCCGCTGATCGAGGCGCTGCGGGCGCGGGGGCTGACGGTGGGCGACAATGAACCCTATTCCGGCGCCTCGAGCGAGGACTACGGCCTGCACGCCCACGGTGAGGGGCGGGGCCTGCCCTCTGCGCTCATCGAATTGCGCCAGGATCTGGTGGACACTCGCGAGGGCGTGCAGCGCTGGGCGCGGATTCTGCGCGACGTGCTGAAGCCCCTGCTTGCGCAGCAGCGCGATATGGCCAACATCCCCTCAGAGGGACAGACCTGAGAGACACAGCAAGGGATTTTTTATTATGTCCGATAAGTTCGACAGCGCCACCCGCACCGAACTGGAAGCGGCTGCCTTTCGCCGCCTGGTCGATCATCTGCGCGAACGCACCGATGTGCAGAACATCGACCTGATGAATCTCTCCGGCTTCTGCCGCAACTGCCTGTCGCGCTGGTACCAGGAGGCCGCCAACGAAAAGGGGCTGGACCTGGACAAGGAGGAGGCGCGCGAGATCGTCTACGGCATGCCCTACGCGGAGTGGCGCGCCAAGTATCAGAGCGAAGCCACGCCGGAGCAGAAGGCGGCCTTCGAGAAGTCCCACGCCAATCACGGCTGATTGTTGGAAATGCGCTGCGGGAGGTCGTTGTGCAGCGGCCTCCCGCTCGCTAGGTTCCCTCAACCTTCATGGGCGGTGAGCCGGTGCGGCGGCCGACCGGGGCAACGGCTGGCGCTCGCCGGACCGTCCGCTTTATCCTCACAGCGAGTCTCTTGGCATGAGTGAAGCAGTAACCACCAATGACGTCGGCGGCGTTGCCGGCGATCGTCTGCGATCCTTCGTTGAGCGCGTCGAGCGCCTCGAGGAGGAGAAGAAGACCTTGCAGGAAGATATCAAGGAGATCTACGCCGAGGCCAAGAGCTCCGGCTTCGACGTCAAGATCCTCCGCCAGATCATCCGCATCCGCAAACAGGACAAGGAAGAGCGCCAGGAGCAGGAAGAGCTGCTGGAACTCTACAAGGCCGCGCTCGGCATGGAGTGACGCACGGCCCATCAGCGGGCTTGAGTGCAGGGGAGGGGAGAGGTCAATGCAGGATAGTGCCACCGTCGTTTCGCCGCAGTTGCCGAAGATCGCCTGGGGGCGCGGCCTCTACCTCCACGACACCGACGGCAAGGTTTATCTCGACGGCTCCAGCGGTCCGGCGGTCTATTGCATCGGGCACGGCAATGCGGAGGTGAACGAGGCGATCAAGGCCCAGCTCGACCGTGTCGCCCATGGTTACCGCTACAGCTTCACCAGCGACCCGCTGGAGGAACTGACCGAGATCATCACCCGCCGCTGCGCCGAAGGGGGCGGCGAGGGCCTGGAGCGGATGGTCTTTGTCTCCGGCGGGTCGGAGGCGGTGGAATCCTGCCTGAAGATCGCACTGCAGTACCAGAGTGCGCGCGGGGCCCACACCCGACACAAGTTCATCGCTCGTCAGCGCTCCTGGCACGGCAACACGCTGGGTGCGCTCTCTTGCTCCGGTTTTGCCGCCCGGCGCGAGCCTTTCGAGGGCAGCCTGCTGGATGTGCCGCTGCTCTCCCCGGTGAACAGCTATCGCCCGCCCAAGGGCGTGGCCGCCGAGGATGTGGCGCAGTGGTGTGCAGACGAGCTGGAGCGGGAAATCCTGCGCCAGGGGCCGGAGCGCATTGCGGCCTTCATCTTCGAACCGGTGGTGGGCGCGGCCGGCGGCTGCGTTCCCGCCCCGCCGGGTTATGCCGCCAAGGTGCGCGAGATCTGCGATCGCTACGAGGTGGTGATGATCGCCGATGAGGTCATGTGCGGCAGCGGCCGCTGTGGCACCTGGCGCGCCTTGCAGCACGACGGCGTGGTGCCGGACGTCATGTCCGTGGCCAAGGGATTGGCCGCGGGCTACATGCCCTTGGGCGCCGCCGTTTATCACCGCCGGATCGGCGAGGTGATTGAGGCGGCGCACGGAGCGGTCTCCACCGGCCACACCTTCACCGGCCACACGGCAGCCTGCGCTGCCGGCGTCGCCGTGCAGCGCATCGTCGAGCGCGAGAAGCTGGTGGAAAAGGTGGCCGCCGAAGGGCCGCTGCTGCATCGCCTTCTGGGCGAGGCTTTGGAAGGCGTCGAGGCAGTGGGTGACATCCGCGGCCGCGGCTTCTTCCAGGCGGTGGAACTGGTGGCCGACCGCGAGACCAAGGAACCTTTCCCGGCCGAACTGCAGGTGCACCTGCGCGTGCGCCAGGCGGCGCTTGACCGTGGTCTGATCTGCTATCCCGTGGGCGGCAATGTGGACGGGCGCCGCGGTGACCACGTCATCCTGGCGCCGCCCTACAACGTCACGGAAGCCGAGCTGGCCGAGATCACCGGCCGCCTGGGCGAGGCTGTTCGCGCCGTGGTCGCCGAGGTGTCCGGCCGAGCGTGAGGCGGCGTGGGCCGGAAGCCAAACACCAATTCTGCACGTCCGAACGGCGGACCACAACGGTTCACAGTCGGCCGCCCGGATGGTGTCGCCGGCCTCCAGGCGGCATCATTCGTGCTAGTACTACAGTTGCATTTTCTGCCGCATTCTTCGATGGCATTCAGCGGCATTGACTTGATGCCGTCGTCGCCACCACGACCAAGTCCATATGAAAGCGGCATTGCTGGGCGGCGTGAACAGCAACCTGATCATCAGGTAGCGGATTTCCGAGGCGGTGAGCATATCGGCTACGCGGAAGCTCACGCAGCGGCGCTTGGACTCGTTTTGTCCCATTTGCTGAAGGCAGCGCGGCGCTGATCGGCGGAAAGCCTGGCAAGGAAAGCAGCTGCCGCCATGACGAGGCTGACATGACGATGCCAGCCATGCCAGGAGCGGGCTTCGCAGTGGTCGAGCCCGAGATCGTCTTTTGCCCGCAGGAAGCACTCCTCGATCGTCCAGCGCAGCCCGGCCGCCCCGGCGAGGTCCGTCAGTGAAGTGCCAGCGGGTGCGTAGGCGAAGTAGTAGGCCAGTTTTGTTGGCTCGGCCTGGCTTCGGCGCACCAGAACCCAGCGCTCTAAGCCGTCTTCACGAGCCTCCCCGAATGGAATTCTGGCCCAGTCATAGAGCCGGGGCCCCTTCGCCCCCTCGCCAGCAGCCAGGGAGTGCCACTGGTCAGCCTTAAGCTCATCGGCGAGGGTGGCAGGGTCGCTCTGTACCAGTGTCCAGTCGTCGACGAACCGCAGGGTATGGTTGGAACGGATGGCTAGAACGTAGGCTTGTCCACGCTCCTCAAGCATGCGCCTGAAGCGGTGATCGCTGCCGTAAGCCGCGTCCGCCAAGACCCAGGCGCAAGACACGCCTCCATCGAGGGTCCGGGCGACCATCTCACGCGCCATGGCGGGCTTTGTCGCAAACTCGATATCTTCCGGCACGCCTGCCTTTGCCCGCCGCTCAGGGTCGAACGCCCAGCTCTTGGGCAGGTAGAGCTGGCGATCGATCAGGGCCTGGCCGAAGCGACTGGCATAGGACAGGAAGACGCCAATCTGGCAGTTGTCGATTCGGCCTGCCGTCCCGGAGTACTGCCGCGCAACGCCAACCGAATGCGCGCCCTTCTTCACAAAGCCGGTATCGTCAACAACCAGCACGCCATCGCGATCACCAAGGGCTTCCCAGACATAGTCTCGCACTATGTCGCGCAGCAAATTAGCCGACCAGCGGCTGCGCCCAAGCAGAGACTGGATGCGGTAGGGTCGAGAAAGCCCTGCCTGCTCAGCCAGCATCCAGCCGGTCTTGCGCTCCGCAGGCGACAGCAACCCCTCGATGAATGCAGAGGCTGATTTCCGTGTCTCCGAGCGCCCGAAAGCGGGGGCCAGCCGCTCCTTCAATACTTCAAGAGAGCCTTTCCAGTCGACCAGTGTCCCTGCCCATTCCGCCACCGACATCGTTTCGTCTCCCCTGTTCCACGATGGCCCAAGGAATCAGAACAAACGAAGAAGCGCAACTGTAGTACTAGATGGAGGATGAGCGAAGCACTTGCGCGCAGACACGCACATGAGCTGACCCTGATTGACGTGGCGCGACTGGCTCGTAGTCGGACAAGCCGCGCCACGCGTGTGATTACTTGTACTCCACCAAGATCTCGCGGTAGTGCGTGCTTCCCGCGTTACGCGCCTTGTGCTTGGCGGGAACACGGAGGCCCTTTCCGGGCTCTGACAGAATTTCCAGGAAACCATCTTCAAGCTTGAGCGAGTAGACGGTTCCTGTGGGCACGTCCAGTGTTCCCAAATCCTTGCCGTGTTCATCGAACACCTGAAGAGCTGTACCCGCTATCGCATACCACATGTAGCTGTGCTCGTGGGTGTGAATCGGCGTTTCTTCTCCCGGCGCGAGTTCAAAGTTCCAAACGATCACCTTGTCGTTCTCGAAAATTTTCTCGCTTCCAACACCAGCCACGTTTCTCTCCCTATAATTTGTTTGGACTTTCGGGCGCTGTCGGCTGTTTTCTGCAGCCGCTGGTGCGCGCCACCGAGCTTAGTCTCCTCCAAACGGTGTAAGCGGTCAATCAACATGGAAACGAGGCTGCTCTGTCGCCCGTTATGCTGCTTTGGCTATCTACTGCAATCAGAAGTTCGTTTTTGGATGCAGGTGCGGGCCGCCTTGTCCCGATCCTGCAACCTGCGTCGCACCCTCGCTGAAGACAGAGGGGCGCGGGATCTCCGACGGACGCTCTCCCAGCATAGACGCACAGGTTGATGGACTGACTGTACTTAGCTGTGAGTGCGGATCTGGGTCAGGTAGAGTGCCTGGCTGAAAGCCTGCAATGGCCCGCATGCAACGAGAGCTGTGGTTCCCGCTGAAGTGGCGAAATCTCCTGACCCTCGGCGCCATCGTGGCCCTCACTAGGCTATTTCCTCCAGGTTCTGGAGGTCTGGTGACGGTGGCAGGCTTCGCTCAGGCCGCCAAGCACGTGTGCTTCCCCTTGGCCGCGCGCGTCTCCAGCCACAAATACGGGCCGCGCGCTGGATGCGGGCAGCCTAAGGTCACAAGCTTCGCCGCCAGCCCAGCGGCGAAATAGACAAGGCGCAGAAGACAGCGCTAGCAAAACTGTCAGAGCCGGGGCCGGGATACTCCAACCGTGAATGCGTCAACTCCGCGCAACCGCGTGGAAGAACGCACCTCAACGTTTGGTACCCGATCTGCGAAACCCATCGTAGTGAGCGGTCTTGGACCGCGCTCAAAGGTTGGATATATGACCGCTGCCAGATCTGTGGCGGGCTGCAATTTCCTCCTTGCAGACAGGGGACCATCTATACCTGGCGGTTCAAGAGAACGCCGCGCCGCTACCTTCGCGACGCGGCGCGTGCCTCAGATGGTCTTCCAGGAGCCGTCCGGCTGCTGACAGGCGGTGCCGAAGCCGCGCTCGGTGCGGCCGCCAACGACGATGGTCTGTTGGAACTCGCGGCAGTAGGCGCCGCTCTGGTGATAGCCGTCGCGTACCGGGACCACGGAGCCGTAGTTGCCGCTGCGCGGGTTGTTCCAGCTGACCGTCTGTCCCACCGGAGCACGGGTTGCCTGGTTCCAGGCGCTGTAGGACTGCTGGCGGTCCTGCTCGTCCATGTAGCGGCCAATCTCGGAGCCCACCACCAGGCCCAGCACCGCGCCCAGGCCGGTGGCCGCTGCGCGGGTGGAGGAACTGCTGTTCTTGGCAAGTGCGGCACCAGCCAAGCCGCCGGCACCGGCGCCGAGCAGGCCGCCGCCGATCTGCCGTGTGTTGTCATACTGCTGGTTGGCACAGCCGGCCAGCGCCAGGGACGCGGCCAGGGCCAGGCCAAGGGTGAGGATTCTCATTCTGCTTTGCTCCCGATCAGGACCTGAGAGGATGTACTCTTCCTCTTACGCCGCCGCGAACCCGGAGTATCCCCGAAGTGAATGATTTTATCCGGTCGCTGCCCTCGGCCGCTGGCGCGTCGCCCCGGTCAATGGGGCGGCCCAGGAGCTTCGACTTAAGAGAAGGCCTTGAAGGTGATGAGCGTGAAGGTGTCCTTCACCCCTTCCAGGCGCTGGATCGATTCGGTCACAAAGTGGCCGATATCCTCGCCTTCCGGCAGGTAGCATTTGATGAGCAGGTCGTATTGCCCCGAGGTGGAATAGACCTCTGAGACCTGCTCCACGGTCTGAACCAGGTCGTCGGCCACCTTATAGGCCTCGCCCAGCTGGCATTTGATTTGAACGAAGATCGTCTGCATGGCGCGATCATAACCGCAAGCCGCGGCCACGTCATCGCTTTCCCGCCGGGTGCCCGCAGAAAGGCAGACCCGGCTGCGTCGGACCGCAATCGTGGCAGGGCGCTTGGGCGCGCCGTCCCGCTTAGAGGGACGGCGTCCAGCGCCACTCTAGCCTGGTTTGGCGCCAGGTGTTCGAGATCAGGCGCTGGCGGTCAGGGGCACCGGGCGCAGGATGAAGGCGGGAATGTGGTCGCCAAAGGGGCCGTTGCCCTCCGGCGCTGCCTCTGCCTCCTCGCGCTCGCGCTGGGGCGGGCGTTTGCTGCTCTTGCGGGCCTGGGCGCTGGGGCGCTGCTCTTCGCGCTGGGATTCCGGCGCCTTGGCAGGCTGCTGCTTCGCCGGGCTCGCCTCGGCCTTGCTGCTCTTACCGGACTTAGCGCGAGTGCGCCGACGCTTGTCCGTGCTGTAGGCGTCGCTGTCAGGTGTCTCGACGGTGTCGAGGGTCAACTCCTCGATCACACCGCCAATGAGCTCTTGCACCCCGGCCAGCGCCTTGCCGTCCTCCGGCGTAAAGAGGGTGAAGGCCTTGCCGCTGCGCCCCGCCCGGCCGGTGCGGCCGATGCGGTGTACGTAGTCTTCGGCATGGATGGGAACGTCGTAGTTGTAGACGTGACTGACCGCCGGGATGTCGAGGCCGCGCGCGGCCACATCGGAGCAGACCAGGAGTCTGATGTCGCCGGCCTTGAAGCGGGCCAGCGTCTCGGTGCGTGAGGCCTGCGCCATGTCGCCATGCAGCGCCTCGGCGTCGAGGCCGTGGCGCTTGAGCGAGCGCTGGACGATAGTGACGTCGCGCTTGCGGTTGCAGAAGATCAGCGCGCTCTTGGTGTCGTCGTCCTCCTGCTGCAGCAGCGCGCGCAGCGCAGCGCGCTTGGTCTTGGCCTCGGCCTCGCAGCGCAGCAGGCGCTGGGTCACCGTCTTCGCCGGACTGGCCGGCGGCGCGACGCTGATTTCCTTGGGATTGAGCAGGAACTTGTCGGCCAGCTTGCGGATTTCCGGCGCCATGGTGGCGGAGAAGAACAGCGTCTGCCGGATGGTGGGCAGCATGGCAACAATGCGCTCGATGTCCGGAATGAAGCCCATGTCCAGCATGCGGTCGGCTTCGTCGATCACCAGCAGCTTGGTGTCGGCCAGCAGGATCTGCCCGCGCTCGAACAGGTCGAGCAGCCGGCCCGGCGTGGCGATCAGAACGTCGACCCCGCGCTGCAGGATCAGCTGCTGGTCGCGCATGGACTCGCCACCGATCAACAAGGCCATGCTCAAGCCGCTGTACTTGCCGTACTTGTTGAAGCTTTCCGCCACCTGGGTGGCCAGCTCGCGCGTCGGCTCGAGGATGAGCGAACGCGGCATACGCGCACGACCGCGACCGCTGCTGAGGATGTCGATCATCGGCAGCGTGAAGCCGGCGGTCTTGCCGGTGCCTGTCTGGGCCACCCCCAGAACGTCACGTCCCATCAGGACGTAAGGGATGGCTTTTTCTTGGATGGGGGTCGGGGTGGTGTAGCCCGATTCGCTTATTGCACGCAGTACGTCGGTGCTCAGCCCGAGTGTGTCGAAACTCATGCGCTCCAGCGCTTTCCAGGGAAGATGCGAGCCTTAGGGCGGCGACTTGGTTCAAGTGCGCTGCCGGCTTGATCGGGAAACTGGTCTTGTGACCGGCTTTTGTCAAGAGTTGCGGCCGTTTTCATGGCTGCCATGTGGGCCATTGGAGTACTTTGTGGCATCAGCGTTGCTTTTTTATCGTGGCCTGGGGAGGGTGGTCTTTAATCGGTAAAGTATCGTGACGTTGTTGATCGGAGACTCTTCATGACCCTGGACTCCAAGGCGCGCTCGGCCGCGCTGATGCGCGCCGCGCAGTCGGCGCTTTTGCTGGTGGATATCCAGGAGCGGTTGTTGCCGGCGATCGCAGCACAAGACAGGGTCTTGGCCAATGCCAGCCGCCTTCTGGTCGGTGCGCGGCGCCTGGAGGTACCTGTGATGGCCACTGAGCACTGTCCCCAGGCGATCGGGGGCAGCGTGCCTGCCCTGCGCCAGGGCTTGGCCCCAAAGGAAGTTTACCGGAAAACGCACTTCTCCGCAGCAGAGGAGCCGGCGTTCGTGGCACGGGTGGCGGCCGTCGGGCGCCGCCAGTGGATCCTGGCCGGCACCGAGGCCCATGTCTGCCTGCTGCAGACGGCGCTGGGCCTGCGCGCCCTCGACTACGAGGTGTTCGTCGTCGGCGACGCCATGGGCTCGCGGGTCGAGGCAAATCACCAGGCGGCGCTTGTGCGCCTGCAGGCCGCCGGTTGCATTCCGGTGACCACGGAGATGGTGCTGTTCGAGTGGCTGCATCACGCCGGCAACGCCGCCTTCAAGGAGGTGCTGGGGCTGATCAAGTAGGCTGCTGGGGTGCGCTCGCGGCCGGCAGACCAGCAGAGTCCGCCGGCTTGGGGCAAGCTTGCCGAATGACGGTTGCCCTGCGTTCACAGCGTGACCTGGGCGTTTCTGGGTCGTAGGCTTCGCACCCGAATTGCCCCTGTGAAATTGCCCCTGTGGAGACGTCATCGTGTCGGAGAAGACCCCGCTCGCCCTGTTACCCGGTCTGCTGCTGGACGGCACCTTCTGGCATCATCAGGTCGCCGCGCTGGCCGATATCGCCGAGCCCTGGGTGGCCGACTTCACCTCGCAGGACTCCATTGCGGCCATGGCGCAAAGCGTGCTGGCGGCCATGCCGGAGCGCTTTGCGCTCTGCGGCCTGTCCATGGGGGGCTATGTGGCACAGGAGATCATGCGCCAGGCGCCGGAGCGTGTGGAGCGCCTGGCGCTGCTGGACACCAAGGCGCGCCCCGACGATGCCGACACCACGGCGCGACGCCGCGGCCTGATCGAATTGGCGCAAAAAGGGGCTTTCAAAGGCGTGACGCCGCGGCTGTTGCCGCTGCTGATCCACCCCGATCGCCTCGAGGATGAGGAACTGACCCGCCACATTATGGACATGGCGGAGACGGTGGGGCGCGATGCCTTCCTGCGTCAGCAGCAGGCGATTCTCGACCGGGCCGACTACCGGCCGCTGCTCGCCTCGATTCGCTGCCCCACCCTGGTTCTCTGCGGTCGCGAGGACCAGCTCACGCCAGCGGACCTTCATACTGAGCTTGCTGCCAGCATTGCCGATGCGCGGCTGGTCGTTCTGGAAAACTGCGGCCACCTTCCGCCACTGGAGCGGCCCGAGGCCACGAACCGGGAACTGCGCCGCTGGCTTTTGGCGTAAGCTTGCGGCGCGCTCCCGATTGGAGCGATCTGCTTCAGCGCGACTCCAGAACGCAGATCTGGCAGCGATAGCCTTCCTTGTCGTGGTAGGGCGCGTCCTTCACCGCCCGGACCTGCACCAGGCCGCGCTTCTCCATGGAGTCCAGGTATTCGGGATAGCCTTCCGCGTCCCAGACCTTTTCGTGCACGGTCACCACGATGGGCGCGCCCTTGCGGGTGACACGGGCCAGTTCGTCCAGGGCCTTCGGCTTGACGTGGCCGCTGGTGAAAACACCCACCGAGACGGCTGCATCATAGCTGTTGTCTTCGATCTCCAACGGCTGGCTCATGTCAGCGGGGGCGAGATGGTCATAGGCCTGCTTGCGGCGGGCGACTTCCAGCATCTCATCGGAAAGGTCGATGCCGTCGATGGCCTTGAAGCCGAGCTCCTTGAGTTCCTTGCCGACCAGACCGGTGCCGCAGCCGGCGTCGAGGACCTTGGCGTCGTCCTCCACCAGCTCGGAGAGCTCCTTGGCGACGATTCCCGGTGCCACATAGCCCATGCCGTCCAGGGTGTCGCGGTCATAGGCTTCTGCCCACTCGCCATAGGCCCGGCGAATTTCCTCACTATCACCACCAAGAGCATAGATGCGGCGCAGCAAGGGGTTCTCTTCTGCCATCGGTTAGCTTGTCCTCTGCATTGTTCCAAAAGCGGCTACAAGCATAGGCAAAGCGACCTGCTGTGGCAAACCGGCCACAGCCCGGCGGGTTGATCACTCGCGGGTCAGTACTGGTAGGCCTCGAAGAGCTTGGCCATGTCGCCGCCCAGAGGGCCGGCGAAATCCTCCAGCAGCGCGTCGGCGGGGCTGCGGCCGGAGGCGACGATCTCGCGCAGAACGTCGAGGAAGAGACGCTCATCCATGCCTTCGCCGTTGAGCTGCCCCCGGTGTTTCAGGCCCAGGGCCGCGATGTCGAGCACCTCTCCGGCCAGCGCGGTCAGCGGCCGGCCGCGGAAGCGCGTGTCCAGGGCAAGGCGTGGAACCTCGGCGCGCAGATGCTCGTGGTCGGCAGCGGTCCAGTCGGCGACCAGCGCCTCGGCCGCATCTAAGGCCTCGTCGTCATAGAGCAGTCCGACCCAGAGCGCGGGCAGCGCGCAAAGCCGCCGCCAGGGGCCGCCGTCGGCGCCGCGCATCTCCAGGTACTTCTTGAGCCGGACTTCGGGAAAGACCGTGGTGACATGGTCCGACCAATCGCTCATCAGCGGCAGTTCACCCGGCAGAATCTCGAGTTTGCCGGCCATGAAGTCGCGGAAGGACAAACCCGCCGCATCGAGATAGGTCCCGTCGCGGTAGACGAAGTACATGGGCACGTCGAGCAGATAGTCCACCCAGCGCTCGAAGCCGAAGCCCTCCTCGAAGACGAAGGGCAGGATGCCGCAGCGATCGGGATCCGTGTCGGTCCAGACCTGGCTGCGGAAGGACTTGAAGCCGTTGACCTTGCCCTCGGTGAAGGGAGAGTTGGCGAAGAGCGCGGTGGCGATGGGCTGCAGTGCCAGGCTGACTCGGAACTTGCGCACCATGTCTGCCTCGTCGAGGAAGTCGAGGTTGGTCTGCACGGTGCAGGTCCGCAGCATCATGTCCAGGCCCAGGCTGCCCCGGGTCGGCATATAGCGCTTCATAATGGCGTAGCGCCCTTTGGGCATCCAGGGCATCTCGGCACGCGACCAGGTGGGCGCGAAGCCCAGGCCCAGCATGCCGACGCCGATGGGGTCGCAAACCTCCTTGACCTCAGCCAGGTGACGGTTCACCTCAGAGCAGGTCTCATGCAGCGTGCGCAGCGGCGCGCCCGACAGTTCGAACTGCCCACCCGGCTCCAGAGTAATGCTGCAGCCCGCTTTGGTCAGGGCGATGGGCCGCCCCTCCTCCTCGACCGGAGTCCAGCCGAAACGCGCTGCCAGGCCTTCCAGCACGGCGCGGATCGAGCGTTCTCCCTCATAGGGCGCCGGCTTGAGATCGTCGCGGGTGAAGACGAACTTTTCGTGCTCGGTGCCGATGCGCCAGTCCTCTCGCGGCTTGCTGCCGGCGGCAAACCATTCGATCAACTGAGCCTTGTCGGTAATTGGTGCGCCCTTGGCTTGCGGCGGTGCGGACACGGGCGACTCCCCTGACAGTCGAACTGAACCAGTGGGCAGAAAAGGCGCTCACCCCGAGAGGGTCAAGCGCGAAGGCGGCAAGGCTGGGTGGCGGGACAAGCAGAGCCGGATTCACCTCTGCGCCAAGCGGTGCAGGGCCTCGTCCTCTATGCGGCAGACTTCTTCGCCGGGGAGTTTGAACCCGAGACTGGCGTAGAAGCGTCGCGTGGCCTCGTTGTCCCGACGCACATTGAGTTCTATGCGGGCCAATCCGCGCTGCCCCGCTTCGCGCGCCAGAGCCTGAAGCAAGGCCTTGCCGACGCCGCGGCCGCGTGCAGCTTCTTCCACCCAAAGATTTTCCACCAATATCACCCGCCCGCCTTTGAAAGGCGAAAAGACCGGGTACCAGGCGAGGTAGCCCAGGGGTGCCGGGTTCAGGGCCGTTGGGCCATCCTCGGCCAGAAGGGCGTGGAAAGCCGGTTCCGGGCCGAAGGCCCAGTCTAGTACCGCCTCCGGGGTAATATGCTCGACGTTGGCCTTGCCTTCATGGCGGGCCAGGGAGCGGATCATGGCGGCGAGCGTTGGGGCATCCGCCCGGCCGGCGGCACGGATGTGGAGGGGAGACTCTGTGGCTGGCATGGCGGCACTTTAACCCGCCGCCTGCTCCCGTCAATTCTCGAACTCATGCCTTTGCAAGCCCAGCGGCGAAGGGAGGAGAGGAGACGTCGTGGGATGAGGAGGGGCGCTTGCTCCGCAGGTAATAGTCGGCGGCGACGTCGACGCCTAACTCGGTATGGCCGCAGGCGGGGCATTCCAGTGCGAGGCCCAGACGCTCGGTGGCGAAGGCGTTGCCGCAATTGCAGAGGATGGCGTAGCCGCCGCTGATCTTCCCGTCGACGTGCATGTCGAACTCCCTTGTCGGTTCGCTGCCGTGAAGATGCGTCCGGTGCTGGGGCCATCCCAGGTGCAAAACTGAGGCATGATGGTGAGACGACTTTGGCTGGGCAACGTCCGGGCCTCTTCGCCCTCTGCTCGTCTATCCCGCAGGCGTGATTTCGATCAGGCGGGGCTGTGCCCGTCCCAGACCGATCACCTGAATGCCGGACGGCAAGCGAGCCTCATAATCCTCATGGTGGTGGCCGTGAACGATGAGCATCGCGCCCATGGTTTCGGCCAGCAGGTCCAGTTCCTCGAAGCCGTGGCGGTGGCACGAGGGCGCCTCATGCGTGACCAGCACCTGGGCGCTCTCATTGGCCAGGTCATCATAGATGCTGGGAAAAATCACCGTTTCGGCCAGGCGCTCGCGACCATCGAGTAGTCGCTGCTCTCGTAAGTGTGCGAGATACTCCTGCGGCGCGTGAAACCGGCTGTCCTCACTGCCATGCGGATGCCAGACACTGGCACGAAAGGTGCCGCCCAATCCCGCAATCCGGGTGCCCGCGACTTCGGTTGTGCGCCCGTGGAGGTTTCCCGGCACCCCGCCATGAAACAGATGATCGAACCAGTTGGATCGATCGCTGTCGTGGTTCCCGGGAATCCAATGAACCGGAACCTCCGCTTCAAGCAGCGGCGCGATCGCTTCGGAAAGCGGCTGCGCGAGATCGCAATCACCCAGGATCACCACCGCATCGGGTCGCTCCTCCTTGCAGGCGGCAAGCAGTGGCCGCCATTGCCCGTGCGGGTCGCCGTAGAAGAGAATGCGCACCTTCGTCATGCCAGCCGCCCTGCGTTGTAACGAGTCGCAAAGCATGAACGACCCTGTCCGTTCAGCTGGAAGCGCACGGGCCGTGTCGCCCGACTGCGCAACATCAACATTCTCGCAAAGCGATCAGACGCCTGGAAGAAATCCATCTTGGTCATATCGCTCTATAACCCCTAGAATGCCTGAGTGGCGATAGAAATGGTCGCCTCTGCCAAAGCTATAGATGTGGAGGATACGAAGTCTCAGACACGCAGCATTGGCCTGTCGGGAATCTGATCCCTTTGATAGCGCGGAAAGGGTCACGGCAGCGGCTGCGGACATAATAAACAGAGTGGGGAGCACGTGATGTCCGACGACCAAGGCAACCCGACCCCAGAGGGGGCAGCCGACCTGATCGAAACGGATTACGAGGTCGGTCAGGACAACATCCAAGCAAAGATTGGACCCTTCGGGCTCGATATCCACAACCCGGTGTTCATGATCTCCGGGCTCGCCATCGTCGCTTTCGTTTTCCTGACCCTGGCCTTGCCCGGGCCTGCAGGCGATATCTTGAACTGGCTGCTCTCGACGGTGACCTCGACCTTCGACTGGTTCTTCCTGATCGCCGGCAACATCTTCGTGTTGGTTTGCCTGGGCATCCTGGTTTCGCCGCTGGGAAAGGTTCGTCTGGGTGGACGCGAGGCCACGCCCGACTATTCCTACCCCGGCTGGTTCGCCATGCTTTTTGCCGCCGGCATGGGCATCGGGCTGATGTTCTATGGCGTGTCGGAACCGCTCACGCACTTTGGCACCGCCGTGGCCGAGGATGCGGGAACCGCCGGAAGCTGGTCCCCGCTGGCCGGAGCGCCGGGCAGCACCGAGGAGGCCCGCCGTCTGGGCATGGCGGCGACGATCTACCACTGGGCCCTGCATCCTTGGGCGATCTACGCCATCGTGGCACTGTCTCTGGCGCTTTTCGCCTTCAACAAGGGCCTGCCGCTGTCGGTGCGCTCGATCTTCTATCCGATCTTCGGTGAGAAGGTCTGGGGCTGGACCGGCCACGTCATCGACACCCTGGCAGTCTTTGCCACGCTCTTTGGTCTGGCGACCTCCTTGGGCTTCGGGGCGGAGCAGGCCAATGCGGGGCTCGAGTTCCTTTTCGGCGTGCCGGAGGGCGACACCTCAAAGGTCTTGCTAATCGTCGGGATCACGGCCGTTGCCCTGGTTTCGGTGCTCGCTGGGCTGGATAAAGGCGTGAAGCGCCTGTCGGAGATCAACCTGTCCTTGGCCATCCTTCTGTTGCTCTTCGTCATCCTGGTGGGGCCCACACTTGCGATCATCAACGGCTTCTTCGCCAACCTCAGGGCCTATGTGGAGTATCTGCCAGCACTCTCAAATCCCTTCGGGCGTGAGGACAGCAACTTTGCCCAGGGCTGGACCGCTTTTTACTGGGCCTGGTGGATCTCCTGGTCGCCTTTTGTCGGCATGTTCATCGCCCGGGTTAGTCGGGGGCGCACGGTGCGCGAGTTCATCACCTGCGTGCTGCTGATTCCTTCAATAGCGTCGGTCCTCTGGATGACAGCTTTCGGCGGCACGGCCATCAACCAGGTGATCGTCGAGGGCTACCAGGCTGCGGCCGAAGCGGCGCTGCCGCTGCAGCTCTTCCTGATGCTGCAGGAACTGCCCCTGGCGTCGATCACCTCCTTCATTGGCATCGTGCTGGTGATCGTGTTCTTCGTGACCTCGTCCGACTCGGGTTCCCTGGTTATCGATACCATCACTGCCGGTGGTAAGTTGGATGCCCCGGTTTCGCAGCGGGTCTTCTGGTGCATTTTTGAAGGGCTTGTCGCCATCGCTCTGTTGCTGGGCGGCGGGCTGGCGGCGCTGCAGGCAGCCTCGGTCTCGACGGGTCTGCCCTTTGCCTTGGTGCTGTTGCTGGGCTGTTGGGCCCTGATCAAGGGCTTGCGCGCAGAACCGCGCTGATTGCGATCGGCCCGGCGGAGTTCCAAAAGCTTCGCCGGGCCGCTTCGCGCGCCTAGCTGTTTCGCCCTCACGCCAGGGGCGTACTGTCGACAGAAAAGCTCAGGTATTCCCCTTCGTTGTACTGCTGATGGTCGAGGCTCTGCACCAGGCCGCGCAGGATGCGCAATCCGGCATCCTCCCCATCCGACGGGTCCGGCTGGGCTTCCAGACCGGAGAGCTGCTCCAGGATGTTCTCCTGGGTTTGCGCCCCCATGAAGAATTCGACTGCCAGGAGGTCGCCGTCCCGCTGCACCGCAGCAGACAACCGCAATTCGCGTCGACGGCCGCCGGTGGACCGGCGCTCCAGCAAGAAGAGCAGCGCCTCCTCGGCTGCCAGTTGCAGCCGCATCACCGCTGGCTTGTCCCAACCGATGGCCACGGCCTCTTCCTGCAACCAGTCATGGAGATCGCCCAAGGCCGCGTGAGAGCCGGCGAGAGAGCGTCGGTGGCGGCGCGGGCTGCCGATGTTCAGGGCAAGCATCAGAAGGATCGCGGCGATGGATCCGGCGGTGATGCCGTTGTCGAGCAGGACCCGTGACCAGGGCGGCAGCAAATCGGAGAAGAGCCACTGGTGCTGGAAGCCCATGCCCAGCCAGAAAGCAAGGCAGACCACGAAGCCGTTGCGATAGGACAGCCCGCCCTCCGTGACCATGCGCAGGCCATTCCCGAAGAGCAGCGACAGGATTACGAAGGCAAAGGCCCCCAAAACCGGGCTGGGCACCGACTGAAGCAGGGCTGAGAGTTTCGGCGAGAAGGCCAGCAGCACCAGCATCAGGCCCCCGAACACGGCCACGCGGCGCGCGGCCACGCCGGTCATTTCCACCACTGCAACGCTGTCGGAGTAGGTGGTGTTGGGCAGGGTTCCGGCGACGCCGGAGAGCAGGTTGCCCACACCGTCGGCATAGACCGCGCCCTGTATCACCTTGAAATCCAACGGCCGCTGCTCGCGGTGAGAAAGACGCTGAATGGCGATGGCGTCGCCGTAAGTCTCGACCGCCCCCACGAGCGTGACGATGATGAAGGCGGGCAGCAGGCCCCAGAAGGCCGGACCGAAAGACAGATCCAGACCGGGCCAAGCCACGGAGGGCAAACCGAACCATGGCGCTGTTGCGACAGCTGAGACATCCAGCAAATCAATGGACCAAGCCACCAGACAGCCGGTCAGGACGCCGCCGAGCGGTCCCCAGAGCTTAAGCCCGCCACGGGCGAAGAGCAGCAGGCTGAGCGTGATCAGAAAGGTGATCGTTGCCACCAGGGGCGCGCCCGAAGGGCCCAGTGTCGTCTCCGGCCGTTGGGCCAAGAGATCGAAGATCACCGGGAAGACCGTGACGGCAATCAGCATCATCACGGTTCCGCCCACCGTCGGCGTAAGAATGCGCCGGAGCTGACCCAGCTTGGAGGCAAAGACGAACTGCACCAGGGCTGCGGCGATGATGAGGGTGCCCATGAGCGGCATGCCACCGGCGGTCAGTGCGGCGATGCCGATAGCGATGAAGGCACCCGAGGTGCCCATGAAGAGCGGATAGCCCGCACCCACGGGTCCGATGCGGCGCGCTTGCAACATGGTGGTGAGGCCGGAGATCAGCAGGGCGGCGAAGACAACCCAGGAGCCGTATTCTCCTTCCAGGCCGACGGCGCGCAGCACGATCAGCGGCGTCAGCACGATGCCGACGAGGATCAGGGTCACCACCTGAAAGCCGAGCATGCCCGTGAGGAGAAGCGGCGGATTCTCGTCGGCCGCGTACTGCAGCCCCGCGGATTTAGCCGATCGGTCGACCTGACTCATGATGGTATCCCCCTTGCGCAACACTTTACCCGGCGGCGGGCGCTCCTGTGAATGGCTTGGTTTGTTCGACATGAGGAAACAGTGCGGCCGCCGGGCGTCACTTCTCTTGCGCGCCGCGCGTGCCTACCTTCCAGGGGACAGCAAAAGGAGTGATCCCCATGACCACAGTACACGACCGCCCCACTGCCCCGGTCACCCAGGCGCGTCCGGTGGCGCGGCGCCTGCGCGGCATGCCGGCCAGCGATGGCGCTGGCGTGAAGCTGACCCGCATCATCGGCACGCCGGATCTGGACGCGCTGGATCCCTTCTTGATGCTTGATGAGTTCGGCTCCGACGACCCCAAGGCCTACATCGCCGGCTTTCCCGATCATCCCCATCGCGGCTTCGAGACGGTGACCGTGATGTTGGACGGCCGCATGCGCCATCGCGACAACAAGGGCAACGAGGGGCTGCTCGGCCCCGGCGGCGTGCAGTGGATGACGGCCGGCAGCGGCTTGGTTCACTCAGAAATGCCGGAGCAGGAGGAAGGCCTGATGCGCGGCTTTCAGCTCTGGCTGAACCTGCCCTCGCATCTGAAGATGACCACGCCCGGCTACCGCGACCTCCAGGCAGATGCGATCCCCACGGCGGAACTGCCGGGTGGCGCCACGGCCCGCGTGATTGCCGGGCGTCTGGGCGAGGTGACGGGCGCCATTGCCCTCGATCCCGAGGCGCGGCCGACCGAGCCCTATCTCCTCGATGTGACCCTGCCAGCCGGCAGCACGGCGGAGGTGCCTCTGCCTGCCGGGCACGCTGCTTTCGCCTACGTCTACGAGGGCGGGGTGATATTGGAGGGTGAGTCCCTGTCCCGCGGCGACCTGACGGTTCTGGGCGAGGGCGACGGCTTTCGCGCCCAGGCCGGCGCGGAGGGTGAGGCCAGGGTCCTGCTGGCGGCTGCGCGTCCGCTCAACGAGCCGGTGGCCCGCTATGGTCCCTTCGTGATGAACAGCCGTGACGAACTGGTGCAGGCGGTAGAGGATTTCCGCGCCGGGCGCTTCTGACGCGACCCTTCCATCTGCTGTGTTGACCGCCTTCTCTTCAGGCAGTGATCTGCTTCAGCCAGTCGATGAAGGCGTGGGTGGCGGCCTTGGCGGCACCCTGCGGCGACAGCGTTGCATGGTAGCCGAAACCGGGATCGACCTCGCCGCCGGGCCAGGGCCGCAAGTGGCCCTCCCGCACCAGCTCGTCGGTGATTGAGCGCCAGCCGAGCACCAGCCCGCGCCCGTCCCTGGCGGCCTGGATCGCCTGCACATAGTTGTCGAAGGTCTGGGTGGGGCCGCGGGGTCGGCCCCGCCCGGCCATCGCCATGTACTCCGTCCAGCCTGCCCAGTGCGGTGTCTCGGCGCTTGCCACCTGGATCAGCGGCGCTTCCTCGAGATCCACGCCCGCCTCTAACAGGCGCGCGATCAATGCCGGTTGGCCCACCGGGCAGACGACTTCATTGAAAAGCTTCCAGGTCTTTCCATCACTCCAGTCTCCCGTGCCATAGCGCAGGGCGACGTCGATGCCGGGGGCAAGGGCCGGAAGGTCTGTCGGCGGCGCCTGCACGTTCACCACCAGTTGCGGATGCTGCGCATAGAAGTTGGAGAGGCGTGGCATCAGCCAGTGGGTCGCCATGCCGACGGTGCAGGCAATGGTCAGCTGCTGCTCCTGCCCGGCGCTTGTCTGGATTTCGTCGATCGTGCCGGAAATGATACCAAGTCCCTCACGGGTGGCTCGGGCGAGCTGCTGTCCCGCCTCGGTGAGCCGGGCCGGTCGTGTCGTGCGATCGAGAAGAGCCACGCCCACGTGGTCTTCGAGAGCCTTGAGCGCCTGGGTGATGGCCGGGCGGGTGACGTTCAGGCGCGCGGCGGCCTCGCGCATTGAGCCGAGACGGGCAATCTCCTCGAACGTGGCAAGCAGGCGCAGTGGGGGCAAACGCTTCACGGGTTAACTCACAGCTTAACAAACCTTAAGCGTAATCCCCCTTTTGGATCCTGAAAAGGCGTGCGATCTGCTCGGGCAGATCGAACCTCTTTGCAGTAGAAGTTAAAGAAGGCGCCATGGACACCCTGACATCCGCCGTCACCCTTCGGGAAAAGGGCCTCGACATCACCTTGCCGGACGGCCGCACCAGCTACTTCAATTATTACTGGCTGCGTGACAACTGCCCGACCTCCTTCGACAGCGAGACGCGCGAGCGGACCTTCGACATCTTTCATCTCGAACAGCCTCCGCGCCCGCAAAGCGTTGCTCTCGAGGGGGAGGCCCTGGTGATCGCCTGGCAGCGCGAAAATCACGTCTCGCACTTGCCCATTCCCATGCTCCAAACTTTCGCTGATGAGGGGCGCCGTCACGATCCAGCCGCTCTGCCGCGCGCACCTTGGTACGGCGATCACTTTCCCGCGATCCAGCGCTTTTCGCAGCCGATGCTGTTGAGCGATCCGCAGAAAGTCGCGGCGTGGATAAGGGCAATGCTGGTCGAAGGCATCGCCATCATCACCGACATGCCCGACAGCGACGAAGGGCTGACGGAAACGGCCAGGCTGATCGGTCAGGTGCGTCCCACCTATTTCGGCCAGTACTTCGACGTGCGCACACACATCGAGCCGACCAATCTGGCCTACACCGCAAAGGCGCT
Organism: Aquibaculum arenosum; assembly: GCF_029222965.1. Classification (GTDB taxonomy): domain Bacteria; phylum Pseudomonadota; class Alphaproteobacteria; order Kiloniellales; family DSM-21159; genus Aquibaculum; species Aquibaculum arenosum. The sequence goes on from NZ_JARHUD010000004.1 coordinate 245,533, forward strand.
GGAGTTACACACGGATACCCCGGCCGAAGAGGTGGCGCCGGGTGTTCAGTTCCTGCATTGCCGCGCCAACACGGTGGAGGGCGGCGACAGCCTCTTCCTCGACGGCGTCGCTGTTGCCGAGGATCTCCGTCGTGAAGATCCCGAAGCCTTCCGACTGCTGTCCGAGATCGACATTCCCTTCTACTGCGAGCATGACACCTACGACATGCGCTCGCGCCAGCGGGTGATCGAACTGGACGAGACGGGCGCGGTGTCGGGCGTGACGATCAGCCAGCACATGGCCGACGTCTTCGACCTGCCCCAGAAGCTGCTCGACGACTACTATCCCGCCTTCTGCCGCTTCGGCCGGATGCTGCAGGAGGAGCGCTACGTGATGCACTTCCGGATGCGGGCCGGGGAGTGCCTCACCTTCGACAATCACCGGGTTGTGCATGGTCGTGCGGCCTATTCGGCGAGCAGCGGTGAGCGCTATCTGCGCGGCTGCTACACGGATCGCGCTGAAATGCGCTCCAGCTATCGGGCACTCGTCAGCGAAGGGCGCTTCAAGGCATGACGGCAGAGAGCGTAACCGAACAGGGGCTGCGGCAGGACCTGGCTGCGGCCTTCCGGCTTTGCCACCGCTTCGGCTGGAGCGAGTCCGTCGGCAACCACTTCAGTGCCGCCATCTCCGACTGCGGCCGGAGGTTCCTGCTGAACCCGCGCTGGCAACACTTCGCGACCATCCGGGCGAGCGATCTACTGCTGCTGGACGCCGACGATGCAGAGGTGATGGCCCGCCCGGACGCGCCCGATCCCTCGGCCTGGACGGTGCACGGGACGTTGCACCGGAGCCTGCCGGCGGCACGGGTCATCCTGCATTGCCATTCACCCTATGCCCTGGCGCTGTCCTGTCTGAAGGACCCGAGCGTGCTGCCGATCGACAACAACACGGCACGCTTCTTCGGCCGCACCGGCTATGACCTACACTTCGGCGGCATCGCCGACGCAGAAGAAGAAGGGCGGCGCATGGCCAGCGCGATGGACGGTCACTCGGTTATGGTGATGGCCAACCACGGCGTCACGGTCGCCGGGGAGACGGTCGCCGATGCCTTCGAGGACCTCTACTTTTTCGAGAAGGCGGCCCAGACAATCATCCTGGCCCGCTCCGCAGGTCAGCCGCTGTCGGTGCTCTCGGACGAGGTGGCAAGCGCGACCGCCGAAGGTTGGGCCGCGTACCGGGGAATGGCCCAGCGGCATTTCGACTATCTCAAGTCGACACTCGACGCCGAAGACTCTTCCTGGCGCGACTGAGTCAGGATTTGGCGCCGTTGTACTCTGTCACCTTAAGACTGGACCGGAGTCACGCGTTCAATCTGTACCCTGATAGGTCAGATTGAACGCGATCCGGCCCAAGCCGCGAGACTCTTCGCCCCGATCTACTCCGCAGCGACCGACTGCGGCTGGGGATTGCGCCAGCTGCTCAGCAGTTCCTGCTTCTGCTCCTCCGCCTTGGCAATGTTGGCCTCCTTGATGTGGCCGTAACCCCGGATCTGGTCCGGCAGGGAGGCGAGCGAGACGGCCAGTCCGTGGTTGTCCGGCGTCAGGCCTTCACAAAGTTCGCCGACCAGGGCCTCGTACTCGCCGATCAGCCGCCGCTCGGTCTTGCGCTCGGCGGTGTAGCCGAAGGGATCGAGCGGCGTGCCGCGCAGCCGCTTGCCCTTGGCCAGCAGGCCGAAGGCCCGCAGCATCCAGGGGCCGTACTGCTTCTTCTTCAGCTTGCCGCTTTCCGGATCGCGCTGGGCCAGCAGTGGCGGCGCCAGGTGGAACTTCAGTGTGAAGTCACCCTGGAACTGGGCTTCCAGCTTCCGCTTGAAACTGCCGTCGGTGTAGAGTCGTGCGACCTCGTACTCGTCCTTGTAGGACATCAGCTTGAAGGCATAGCGGGCAACCGCCTCGGTCAAGCTCTCGCGGCCGGGCGCCCGGGTGCGCTCCGTAGTGCGCACTCGCTCAACCAGGTGACGGTAGCGCTCGGCATAGGCGCGGTTCTGATAGTCGGTGAGGAAGTTCACCCGGCGCGCGATCAGCTGATCCAGGCTCTGCTCCTGCGCCGGAGCGGTCTTGCTCTCAGGCGCCACCAGGGTCTGAACCGCATCGAGATTGTGCGCGGCGCGGCGGCCCCAGAGGAAGGCCTTCTTGTTGAAGTCGATGGCCACGCCGTTCAGCTCGATGGCCTGCTCGATGGCCTCGCGCGTGATGGGGATCAGGCCCTTCTGCCAGGCATAGCCCAGCATGAAGAGGTTGGTGGCGATCGAGTCACCCAGCAGACCGGTGGCGATCTCCGTGGCTTCCACGAACTCGCTCGCGTTGCGGCCGACCACATCCTCGATCACCTCTTCCAGTTCCTTGGTGGGAAAGTGGTAGGTGGGCGAGTTGCGGGTGAAGTCGCCGGTGATCGTCTCGTGGCTGTTGACCACGGCGCGGCTGTAGCCCTTGCGCAGCTTGGACAGTGCGTCCTGCCCCGCGGCGACCACCAGATCGCAGCCGAGCAGCAGGCGGGCGCCGCCGGCAGAGATGCGCACGGCGTGCAGATCCTCCGGCCGCTTGCCGATGCGCAGGTGGCTGAGCACCGCGCCGCCCTTCTGCGCGAGGCCGGCCATGTCCAGGATCGAGCAGCCCTTGCCCTCGATGTGGGCGGCCATGCCCAAAAGGGCGCCGATGGTCACCACGCCGGTGCCGCCCACGCCGGTCACCAGGATGCCGTAGGGCTCCTCCTCGACCGACGGCAGCGTCGGCTCAGGCAGCACGGCCCAGGCCGGTGCCTTCTCGGCCGCCGGGGTCAGGGCCTCCGGCTTGCGCAGGCTGCCGCCCTCCACCGTCACGAAGGAGGGGCAGAAGCCCTTCAGGCAGGAATAGTCCTTGTTGCAGGAGGACTGGTCGATGGCGCGCTTGGTGCCGAACTCGGTGTCCTTGGGCACGACGGAAACGCAGTTGGACTGGACTGAGCAGTCGCCGCAGCCTTCGCAGACCAGGTCGTTGATGAAGACGCGCTTGGCCGGATCGGGGAAGGTGCCGCGCTTGCGCCGGCGACGCTTCTCGGCGGCGCAGGTCTGGTCGTAGACGATGACGGTGACACCGGGGTACTCGCGCAGTTCCTTCTGGATGCGGTCCAGTTCGTCGCGATGCTCCACCGTCACGCCCTGGCCCCAGTCCGTGCCCAGGGGATACTTGTCGGGCTCGTCCGAGACGACGTAGATGCGCTTCACGCCCTCGGCCGCCACCTGGCGCGCGATCATCACCGGGTTCAGCGGCCCGTCGTGCGGCTGCCCGCCGGTCATGGCCACGGCGTCGTTGTAGAGGATCTTGTAGGTGATGTTCACCCCGGCAGCCACCGCCTGGCGGATGGCCATCAGTCCGGAGTGGAAGTAGGTGCCGTCGCCCAGGTTGACGAAGACGTGCTTGGTGCTGCTGAAGGGCGCCTGGCCGACCCAGGGCACACCTTCACCGCCCATCTGCGTGAAGGTCGCGGTGTTCCGGTCCATCCACTGCGCCATGTAGTGGCAGCCGATGCCGGCCATGGCGCGGGAGCCTTCGGGCACCTTCGTCGAGGTGTTGTGCGGGCAGCCGGAGCAGAAGTGCGGGATGCGCTTCATCGGCGCCTGCTCGCCCTGCAGGAGAGTTTCCAGTTCCTGCAGGAAGGCGAAGCGAGCCTCGATCCGCTCATTGGTGATGCCGTGGCGCTTCAGAAGTGCGCCGATGGCCCGTCCGATCTGGGCCGGGTTCAATTCGGCATAGGAGGGCAGCAACCAGGTATCGGGCTCGTCCGGCAGGTTGCGGTCGTGCTTGCCGATGATGCGCGGGCGGCGGTCGGCCTGCCAGTTGTAGAGTTGCTCCTTGACCTGGCTTTCGATGATCGGGCGCTTTTCCTCGACGATCAGCACCTCGTCCAGCCCTTCGCAGAAGTCACGCACGCCCTGCGGTTCCAGGGGCCAGCTCATGGCGACCTTGTAGATCGACAGGCCGATGTCCCGGGCCATCTCCTCGCTGATGCCCAGATCGTCCAGCGCCTGGCGCACGTCGAGATAGGACTTGCCGGCGGTGATGATGCCCACCTTCCGATTGGGGGAGTCGATCACCCGCTTGTCGAGACCGTTTGCGCGCGCAAAAGCGATGGCCGCCGGCAGCTTGAAGCGATGGTGACGCTCTTCCTGCGCCAGCATGTCCAGCGCGCCGCCCCAACGCAGATTGAGGCCGCCTTCCGGCATCTCGAAGTCCGGCAGGACCGGCTCGAGGCGGTGCGGATCGACGTAGCAGGAGGCAGTGGCATCCACCGTCTCGGTGACGGTCTTGAAGCCGATCCAGCAGCCGGAATAGCGGCTCATGGCCCAGCCGAAGAGGCCGAGGTCCAAGAACTCCTGGACGCCCGCCGGATTGAGCACCGGCACCATGGCGTCCATGAAGGCGTATTCGCACTGATGCGCCGTGGTGGAGGACTTGGCGGCATGGTCGTCACCGGCCAGCAGCAGCACGCCGCCGTTCTGGGATGCGCCGGCGAAGTTGCCGTGGCGGAAGACGTCGCCGCTGCGGTCCACGCCCGGGCCCTTCCCGTACCACATCGAATAGATGCCGTCGTAGAGACAGTCGCCGAAGAGATTGGCCTGCTGCGTGCCCCAGATGGCGGTGGCGGCCAGGTCCTCGTTCACACCCGGCTGAAAATGGATGTGGTTGTCCTTGAGGTACTTGCGGGCCTTCCAGAGCTGCTGGTCCAGCGCGCCCAGGGGCGAGCCGCGGTAACCGGAAATGAAACAGGCGGTGTTCAGTCCGGCCCGTTCGTCGCGCTGGCGCTGCATCATGGGCAGGCGCACCAGTGCCTGGGTGCCGGTCAGAAAGATCCGACCGCTGTCCAGAGTGTACTTGTCGTCGAGCGAAACGGCTCCGTCAGGCATGTCTGACCCTCATCTCCTGAACCGATCGCGGACTGGCTCCGCGATCTTGGCATCAAGTGGCGGCCTTGCTCCGGACCGTTCTTCTTGGCGTACGTCCTGCAAAGATGGCATTGGCAGGAGCCAGAAAAAGGTAGAGCAAACTGACCTATCTGTCGAGTGGAACTGGGCTAAGTCACTGACAGACATAAATTAACTTAGCTTACGGAAGGTACGAACTGGATATTGCGTCCGAACCCCCTGCAACGCAATGCCCCGACATGCGCGCGGCGCGGCGGGTCAGTCGGGGCGGATCAGGACGTGCCGCTTGCGGCCGGCCGAAAGTTTGATCACCCCCTGCTGGGTGAGCTGCGCCAGACCGAGCACCGCGGACTCGTCGGCCAGGCGCTCGTCGTTGACCCTGGCGCCGCCGCCCTTGATCAGCCGGCGAGCCTCGCCATTGGAAGTGCTGAGGCCGGCCTCGCGGAAGAGCTCGTAGGCTGGGACGCCGTTTTCCAGTCGCTGGCGGGGCACCGCGATCGTCGGCAGCGCCTCGTCCAGGGCATGCTCCTCGAAGGTGCGCCGCGCGGTTTCCGCCGCCTGCTGTGCGGCTTCCGTGCCGCGGCAGAGGCTGGTGGCGGCGTCGGCCAGCACCTTTTTGGCCTCGTTGATCTCCGCCCCTTCCAGACGTTCCAGGCGCTCGATCTCGGTTAGCGGCAGCTCGGTGAAGAGGCGCAGGAAGCGGCCGACATCCGCATCCTCGGTGTTGCGCCAGAACTGCCAGTAGTCGTAAGCCGACAGCCGTTCCTCGTTCAGCCAGACCGCGCCGGCGGCCGTCTTACCCATCTTCTGGCCGGAGGCGGTGGTGAGCAGCGGCGTGGTCAGGCCGAAGAGCTCGCGCTGGTCCACCCGGCGACCCAGCTCGACGCCGTTGACGATGTTGCCCCACTGGTCGGAGCCGCCCATCTGCAGCCGGCAGTCGTGGCGCCGCGCCAGTTCCAGGAAGTCGTAGGCCTGGAGGATCATGTAGTTGAACTCCAGGAAGGTCAGCGGCTGCTCGCGATCCAGGCGCAGCTTTACGGAATCGAAGCTCAGCATACGATTGACCGAAAAGTGGCGGCCGTAGTCGCGCAGGAAGTCGATGTAGTGCAATTGGTCGAGCCAGTCGGCGTTGTTGACCATCACCGCATCGCTGGGCCCATCGCCAAAGGTCAGGAACTGCGCGAAAACCCGCTTGATGCTGGTCATGTTGCGCCCGATTTCTTCGTTCGTCAGCAGCGGTCGGGATTCGTCGCGGAAGGAGGGATCGCCAACCCGCGAGGTGCCGCCGCCCATCAGCACAATAGGCTTGTGCCCATTCTGCTGCAGCACGCGCAGCATCATGATCGAGAGCAGGTGGCCCACGTGCAGCGAGTCCGCCGTGCAGTCATAGCCCACATAGGCCGCTACCGGCTGCTTGAGCGCCAGGGCGTCCAGTGCCTCCATGTCGGTACACTGATGGATGTATCCGCGCGCCGCCATGGTGCGCAGGAAATCGGATGCGGGGCTTGTCATGGGACCACTCGTGCAGTGCGTCTGCTGTCTTGGAAGAGGGCAGAGTTAGCACGCGCTGCCGGAAGGCTCAACGCGCCTCAGGCCGCTCAGCGCTCGGGCAGGCGCGGTGGCTGGTCGGGCGCCAGAATGCGGCCCAGGCGGACCGCCAGGCGATTGCTGGTCCGCAGGTCCGGCGATGTCTCGGGGCCGGCAGTGGCGGTGACGGCAAAGCCGATGTCCTGGTCCGGGAGATGAGCGGCAACCGCCGAGAAGCCGGCAAAAGCCGGCGTCTGGATCAGCCAGCCATCGCTGACCAGCAGGCCGAACGCGTAGTAAATATCCTCGTCGAAGGGCCCGTAGCCGGCGGTGGTCGGGGCTAGAAGTTGCTCTTGGGATTCGGCTGAGAGCAACTCGCCGGGCCCGATGGCGGCAAAGGAGGCCATCGCGTCCTCCACCGTGGTGGTCATGATCGCCCCCTGGGCCAGAGTCCAGGAGGGGTTCCAGTAGGTGGAGTCCTCATAGAGACCGCGCTCGCTGGTGAAGGCGTGCAGCACTGGCTCCTGCATGCGGGCGGTGGCACCGCTGTGCGTGTCGGTGAGGCCGAGCGGCGCCAGAATCCGCTCCTGTAGCAGCTCCGCCAGTGGCTGCTCGGCCGCGGCTTCCAGCACCCGGCCCAGCAGGATGTAGTTGGTGTGGGCATAGGCGAAGCAACTGCCGGGGGCGCAGACCAGCGGCTCGGCGAAGGCGATGGCGAGCAACTCGTCTTCGCGCCACTGGCGGAAAACATCGTCGTAGAAGGGGAAGAGCGGCACGTAGTCGGCGTAGCCCGCGGTGCCATCCGCCAGCATCCGCACGGTCATGCCTTCGGCCATGGGCAGATCGGGAAGCCACTGCGAAAGCGGATCATCCAGGGACAGCAGTCCCTCCTCCTGCAGCTGCAGGGCCAGCACGCCCATGTAGGCAATCGCGATCGCGCCGTTGCGAAAACGCATGTCCGCGGTGGCGGGGACCGCGGTCATCGTTTTGCCCCAGGCATGGGTGAGAACCGGCTTGCCCGCAACCTCCACCGCCAGAAGGACGGCCTTCAAGCCGTCCTCCTCAATGGCGTCCTGAACAGCCGCGGCCAGATCCTCGGCCACCTCGGCGACAGCAACGCAGGCGCCGCGGAGCGGGACGGCATTGGCGTCGCAGTCGGCAGACTGGGCGCTTTGTCCGAAACCCGCGGCGAGGGAGATGGCGAGGCAGAAGGTGCTTGTCATCAGGGCGCGCCCGAGACCGCTGTCGACTTTCCCCGTGCGATGGAGCCCCATTGTCTTTCCCCCGGTTTGCGGCAGCGCCACCGCATCCGGTAATGCTATAGCGTGCCGCATAGCGGACCAAACGCTTTCCCGTTTGCCCCGCGATTTGCGAGCGGCGACCATGAGGACGAGGTAGTTGCATGAGCACGACGCTGGGACCTGCCGCCAGCACGCTAAGCGAACGGCTCTACGGCGCCCTTACCGGCGACGGGCCGGAGGAGCGGGCCTGCAGTGCGATTCCCGACTCTGCCTGTACCGCCCTGCCGGGCAACTATCTGCTGAACCTCGGCAATGGAGCCTGCACCAAGCTCGCTGAACAGCTTGCCAGCCCGGGTCTGACGCTGCCGTGGATGATGGCGGCCATCGGCGTGCCGGCATCGTTGGTCGCCTTCCTTTCGCCGATCAAGCAGGTGGGTTCGCTGCTGCCGCAAATGGCCGTGGCAGCGCGGATCCGCGGCATGGCCAGGCGCAAGTGGGTCTGGAGCGCCGCCGGCAGCTTTCAGGCCGTGACCTTGCTGCTCATCCTGCCCGCCGCTGCTTTTCTGCCGCCTCTGGCGGCGGGCATCACCATCCTGGCGCTCTTCACGCTCTTCAGCATCGCCAGCGGCGCCGGATCGGTCGCCTTCCAGGATGTAACCGGCAAGACCATTCCCAAGGGCCGTCGCGGCCGCCTGCTGTCGCACCGCGCGGCCGTCGGCGGCGGATTGACGCTGCTCGCCGGCCTGGGCCTGCGCTTCTGGCTGGGAGAGGACGCGGGTGTCACGCCCTACCTCTGGCTGGTGCTGGTGGCGGCGCTGCTCTGGGCGCTGGCGTCCCTGCTCTTCGCCCGCATCGAGGAGGAACCCGGCGCCAGCGAGGGCGGCCGCAACATGCTGGCCGAGGTGCGGCAGGGTTTCGGGCTGGTCAAACAGCAGAGTGGCTTTCGCCGCTATCTCTGGGCCCGGGCGGCGCTGACTTCGGTGGAGGTGGCCATGCCGCTCTTCGTGTTGCATGCGCACGGGCTGGTGGAGGGCGCGACGGCCCTGGGCGTCTTCATCGTCGCCGTGGGCCTGGCCAACGTTCTCTCCAGTCCGATCTGGGGCAAGCTGTCGGACCAGACGGCGCGCAGCGTGATGATGCAGGCGGGGTTGCTGGGCGCCGCCGCGGCTGCTTTGGCCCTGGCGATCGGGTTCTTTGCCGGCGAAGGCATCCCGGCGCTGGCCTACGCGCCGGCCTTCCTGCTGCTTGGCATCGCCGAAGCCGGCGCCCGGGTGGGCCGCAAGACCTATCTGGTGGATGCCGCACCCACCGAGGAGCGCCCGCTCTATGTCGCCTTCTCCAACTCGCTCATAGGCTTGGTGGCGCTGTCGCTCGGGGGGCTGGGCATCGTGGCTCAGTTTGCCGGCGCGCCAGTGGCCTTACTGATCTTTCTGCTGTTGGCGCTGGCGGCGGCATGGCTTTCAGCGGCCATGCCCGAGGCGAACCGGATGGTGGAGGCAGGCTGATGGCGCTCTATCTCGGCCTGATGAGCGGCACGTCGCTTGACGGGATCGACGCCGCGCTGCTGGAGACCGACGGGGCACAGCAGGTGAACCCCGGCGCCTCTCACAGCGTGCCCTATGACCCTGCATTTCGCGAGAGGCTGCGCGCCTTGCTGGGCGGCCGGCAGCCGGTGGCGGAAGTGGAGCAGGAACTGACCCATCGCCATGCCGAGGCGGTGGGAGGGCTGCTGGCGCTGGCCGGTATTGCGGCCGCTGAGGTGACGGCGCTGGGCTTTCACGGCCAGACCATCCTGCACGAGCCAGACGAGCGACGGACTTGGCAGATTGGGGATGGCGAGCTGTTGGCTCGCTTGACGGGCATTCCCGTGGTCTGTGACTTCCGCTCCGCCGACGTGGCGGCCGGGGGACAGGGCGCGCCCTTGGCACCGCTTTATCACGCAGCGCGCCTCGGCCCGCTGCCCCGTCCGGCAGCGGTGCTCAATCTGGGCGGTGTGGGCAATGTCACCTGGATTGGTGAGGAGGCCGAGGCCCTGCTGGCGTTCGACACCGGGCCCGGCAATGCCCTGCTGGATGACTGGGCGCGCCGCCGTGCAGGGCAGCCCTGCGATCTCGACGGCGCCCTGGCCGCCGCAGGAAGGGTGGATCGACAAGCCCTGGCCAGCCTGTTGAACCACCCCTACTTCGACACAAGGCCGCCGAAATCCCTGGACCGGGACGCATTCGATCCCACGCCGGTCGAAAAACTCTCGAGCGAGGACGGGGCGGCCACCCTGGCGGCCTTCACGGTGGAGAGTGTCGTGCGGGCCCTCGATCACTTTCCAGCCCCGCCGCGGCGCTGGTTGGTCACCGGTGGTGGGCGGCGCAACCCTGTCCTTATGCGCTGGCTGGCTGAGCGTTTGGGGGCGGCGGTGGAGCCGGTCGAGGCGTTGGGCTGGAACGGCGATGCCCTGGAAGCAGAGGCTTTCGCCTACCTGGCAGCGCGCAGCCTCGCCGGCCTTCCCCTGTCGCTGCCGGGCACCACCGGCGTGCCGAGCCCCACGACCGGCGGCCGCATTTATCGGCCTCCGGTGTAGGGTTCAGTTCCGGTCAATTCAGGTTTCTGCAGCCTTGCTCGCGGCGGCCTGCTCGGCGAGGCCGCGCTTGATGTAGTCCTCGGCGGTCTTTTCCATCTGCTCCAGATAGCCCTGGAAGAAGTGGTTGGCGCCCTGAATCGTCTGGTAGTCAATGGTGATGTCGCGCTGGTGCGACAGCTTCTCGACCAGCTTTTTTGAGGCGGCTTCCGGCACGATCTCATCCGCCGTGCCCTGGATCACCAATCCCGAGGAGGGGCAGGGGGCCAGGAAGCTGAAGTCGTAGAGATTGGCCGGCGGCGCAACGGAAATGAAGGCTGCGATCTCCGGCCGGCGCATCAGCAACTGCATGCCGATCCAGGCCCCGAAGGAAAAGCCGCCGACCCAGCAGGCCGAGGCATTGGGGTTGTACATCTGCAGCCAGTCGAGCGCCGAGGCCGCATCGGCCAGTTCGCCTTCGCCCCGGTCGTAGTTGCCCTGGCTGCGCCCGACGCTGCGGAAATTGAAGCGCAGCACGGAGAAGCCTTGACGCACGAAGGCGTGGAACAGGCTGTAGACGATCTTGTTGTTCATGGTCCCGCCGTGCTGCGGGTGCGGATGCAGCACCAGCGCGATCGGCGCCGTGGAATCGGCCGCATGATGGTAGCGACCCTCGAGCCGGCCCGCCGGCCCGTTAAACATCACCTCTGGCATTCCTTGCGACTCACCTTCGTCTTGCTCGCCCCGGCAATCTGGCGCGAAGGCAGGCTGTTTCCGTACGTCCGGGCTGTGCTTCCGCACCAGGTCAAAAGTTGACCAATTTACTCAGGAAGCCTATATGCCAGGTCGGAGAGCCCCCAGGGGCCGCGACAGTAGCCGACAGGTCGAGCCATGTTCAAGACACTCCGCGCCGAGATCGAGGCCATCATGGCCCGCGATCCGGCCGCTCGTTCCGGGCTAGAGGTGGTGCTCTGCTACCCCGGTTTCCAGGCGATGATCTTCTATCGTCTGGCGCACGCGTGCTGGCGCCGCCGCTTCTACCTGCTCGGACGTTTCATTTCCCAGCTGGGTCGCTGGCTGACGGGAATAGAGATTCACCCCGGCGCACGTATCGGCAAGCGCTTCTTCATCGACCACGGCATGGGAGTCGTGATCGGTGAGACCGCCGAAGTGGGAGACGATGTCACCCTCTATCACGACGTCACCCTCGGCGGCGTGGCGCCCTCGGTGGACAGCGACTCCCAGCGCCAGCAGAAGCGCCATCCCACCCTGGAAGACCGGGTGATCGTGGGCTCCGGCGCACAGATCCTCGGCCCCATCACAGTGGGGCGCTGCGCCCGGGTCGGCGCCAACGCCGTGGTCACCAAGCCGGTGGAGGAGGGCGTCACCGTTGTGGGCATTCCCGCCCGACCGGTGCAGCAGCCGGTGCGGCCGAGCGACGAGCGCTTCGTCGCCTACGGTACGCCGACCGGCGACATTCCCGACCCCATTGCCAGGGCGCTCGACGGCCTGCTGGACGAGGTGCAGCACCTGCGCGCCCGGGTCGCTGAGCTGGAACGTGAAGGCACAGGGGCAACATCCCTTGACCCTGGGCCGGAATCGGAGCGCGGGGAGTCGCAGCCGCGACCCTCGCACAATGGGCGCAATGGCAGCTGTTGAGCGGCCTGCAGCCCTGGGAGTAGGACGATGAAGCTGAGTACCAAGGGACGCTATGCCGTCATGGCTCTGGTCGACCTCGCCGCACACAGCGCGGGGGAGCCGGTGACCCTGGCGGAGATCGCCGAGCGGCAGGGCATCTCCCTGTCCTATCTCGAGCAGCTCTTCGCCAAGCTGCGGCGTGCCGGACTGGTGGATGCCATCCGCGGACCAGGCGGCGGCTACCTGATGGCGCACCCCGCGGCGCAGACCCGGGTGGCGGACATCATTCTGGCGGTGGATGAGCCGATCCGTGCGACCCGCTGCACGCCGGGCAAGCCGGTGGGCTGTCGCGGCGACGTCGGACGCTGCATGACCCACGACCTCTGGGAGGAACTGGGCAACCAGATCTATCTCTACCTCAGTGGGGTGAGTGTGGCTGACGTGGTCGCGGGACGGGTGGCGCCGCGCAGCGAGTCGCGACCGGCAACGCCGGTGGCAGCAGCCTAGCAGGCGTGGACATGGCTGGACGGATCTACCTGGACTACAACGCTACGGCCCCTGTGCGGCCGCAAGCGCGCGAGGTCATGACCGATGTCCTCTGCCGTGTGGGCAATCCCTCCTCGATCCATGCCGAGGGACGGGCAGCAAGAGCGGTGATGGAGCGGGCCCGCGCGGCTGTCGCTGGCCTGATCGCGGCGCGGCCCTCGGAAATCCTCTTCACCAGCGGCGGCAGCGAAGCCAACAACCTCGCCCTGCGCGGCAGTGGCCGCTCCGCGATCCTGCTGTCGGCCGGAGAACACGCCTCGGTTCTGGAGGCGGTGGAGGGCGCGCAGCTGATCCCGCTGGACAGTGATGGGCGTGTGGACTGCGCGGCGCTGGCCGACATGCTGTCGGCCGAAGCGCGGCCGGCGCTGGTGTCGGTGCAACTCGCCAACAACGAGACGGGGGTGATTCAGCCCATTGAACGGGTAGTGGAGGTCGCGCGCGCCGCCGGGGCGCTGGTCCATTGCGATGCCATCCAGGCTGCCGGCAAGCGGCCCTTGAATGTCGGTGCGTTGGACGTGGATCTTCTGAGCCTCTCTGCACACAAGCTGGGCGGGCCAGCCGGGGTTGGCGCGCTCTGGCTGCGTGGCGGCCTGGACCTCAGTCCCATGCTGCGCGGCGGTGGCCAGGAGCGGCGCCGGCGCGCCGGGACGGAAAACCTGCCCGGGATCGCCGGATTCGGTGCCGCGGCGCAGGCGGCAGCCGATGATCTGGAGCGGATGGCAGGGCTCGCCGCCTGGCGTGATGATTTGGAGGCGGCGCTGCTCGCCGCGGAGCCGGAGGCCCGGGTTTTCGGCCGGAACGTCCAGCGGCTGCCCAGCACCTCCTGCCTGGCCTCGCCGAGGCTTAGCGCCGAGCTGCAACTGATGGCGCTCGACCTGGAGGGTTTCGCCGTTTCCTCGGGCTCGGCCTGTTCCAGCGGCAAGGTCGGTCCTTCGCATGTGCTGGCGGCCATGGGCGTGCCCGAGCGCCTGGCGCAGAACGCGCTGCGCATTTCCTTCGGTTGGGCCAGCGAGGAGACCGAGCTTCACGCCTTCGCCGCGGCCTGGATCGCGCTGCACCGGCGCAGGGCCGAGAGGGGCAGCCCTTCGACAGCCGAGGTCGTGGCGTGACCCCGCGAGCGGCAGGCCGCGGCGGCGCGCCTTTACCTTTCCACTCCACTTCCCGGGCCGTGTCTGCTATGGCCCGGGCCGATCTGTAACGAGGAGCGACTGGCTCTATGCCGAAGATGGTGTTCATCGAACGCGACGGGAACCGCAAGGAAGTCGAGGCGCCAACCGGACTTTCGGTCCTGGAGATCGCGCATCGCAACGATGTGGACATCGAGGGAGCCTGCGAGGGATCGCTGGCCTGCTCGACCTGCCATGTGATCGTCGAGGAATCCTGGTACGATCGCCTGCCGGAGGCGAGCGAGGACGAGGAGGACATGCTCGACCTTGCCTTCGATCTGCAGAAGACCTCGCGGCTCGGCTGCCAACTCATCATCACCGATGAGCTCGACGGCCTAACCGTGCGCCTGCCAGGCGAAACCCGCAACATGATGCTGGGCTGAGCCCATGCTCTTCGAGGCGCTGAAGGCCGAATGCCCGCAGGAGTGGGAGGGCTACGTTACCCACCCCTTCGTGCGGCAACTGGCGGCGGGCAGGCTGCCGGAGTCCTGCTTCCGGCACTATCTGAAGCAGGACTACGTCTTCCTGCTGCACTACGCGCGGGCCTATGCCCTGGCGGTGGTGAAGTCCGACGCGGTGGAGGACCTGAAGCAGTCGGCGGCGCTGGTCGACCTGCTGCTCAACACGGAGGTGCCGCTGCACCTCAAGTTCTCGGCGCGCTGGGGCTTGAGCGAGTCGGAGCTTGCTGCCACCCCGGAGGCCGACGCCAACCGCCTCTACACCCGCTATGTGCTCGACCGCGGGATGAGCGGCGATCTGCTCGACCTGCTGGTGGCCCTGGCGCCCTGTGCCTTGGGCTATGCCGAAATCGGCCGGCGGCTGATGGCCGATCCCGACACGCGCCTGGAGGGCAATCCCTACCGCGAGTGGCTCGAGCTCTACGCCGGGACGGAGTTTCAGGAAGGGGCGGCGGTCGCGGCCACGCAGCTCGACCGGGTGGCGGCCCGTCGTGGCATCGAGGGCGAGGTCACTCGCTCCGGACGCTGGCCCGATCTGGTAGCGACCTTCCGGACCGCAACGCGGCTGGAAATCGGCTTCTGGGAGATGGGTCTCAATCCCTGAGCCGGGCCCCGCGCCGGAATTGTCGCAACGCGCGGCTTGGACTCGCGGCAACAGGGCGCTAAGGTGCCCGCATACAGCACGAACTAAACGGGAACGCAGACGATGGCGGGCAGTGTCAACAAGGTCATTCTGGTCGGCAATCTGGGGCGCGACCCCGAGATCCGCACCATGCAAAGCGGCGGCCGGGTCTGCAACCTGGCTTTGGCCACTTCCGAGAACTGGCGCGACAAGCAGACTGGGGAGCGGCGGGAAAAGACCGAGTGGCACCGCATCGTCGTCTTCAACGACGGCCTGGTGACCATCTGCGAGCGCTTCCTGCGCAAGGGCTCCAAGGTCTACATCGAGGGCCAGTTGGAGACCCGCAAGTGGCAGGACCAGTCCGGCCAGGAACGCTACACCACCGAGATCGTGCTGCGTCCCTTCCGCGGTGAGCTCACCATGCTGGATTCCCGCGCCGATGGCGGTGGCGGCGGCGGCTATGGGGGCCAGGGCGGCATGGGCTCGTCGGGCGCCGGCTACGAAGACCGCGGCTTCGGCGGCGGTGGCGGCTCCCCCGGCGGCGGCTCCTCCGGCGGCGGCTCCACCCCGCCCCCCAGCGATCTGGACGACGAAATTCCGTTCTGAGCCGGCGGCCGGCTTCGACATCGCAGCGCACGGCGGCCCCAAGTCCCGGTCACGGCGGCGTGGAGCATGCGGTGCGCCGGTCTGCATAGGCCGGCTGGCTCTAGCCCCGTCATTGCGAGGAGGCCGACAGGCCGATGCGGCAATCCAGGGCGGTTTGCCTTTGGCCCTGGATTGCCGCGCTCCCGCTGGTCGCTCGCAATGACGGCCTGGGGAATGCACAACCCCTGGACGCGGGCACACGTTCTGCATTTGTCCACGCAAGTTCCGCCTGCCAATGACTCTGCCAATGACGGGGGCACGGCTGCGGCGCCTCGCGAAGCGTTTGTTCGCATCTGCGGCCTCTGTTAAGCTACGCGGTGTGGGGCCGGTGGGCCTGACGGGGCTTTCCCTTCCTTGAACCTGCATTTCGGGTCCGATTTTGAGCGACATTGACGAGAACAGCGTCCCGGTTCCTCCGGAGCCGGAGAACGGCGCCTCAGGCGATGGCGGCGGGCTGCCACCGGGCGGTGGCGACGGCATGAGCGGCGGGGCGACCGGCGGCATCACCATCGAAGAGGAGATGCGCCGCTCCTACCTCGACTACGCCATGAGTGTGATCGTGGCGCGCGCCCTGCCGGACGTGCGCGATGGCCTGAAGCCGGTGCACCGGCGCATCCTCTATGCGATGAAGGAGCTGGGCTACGACTGGAACCGGCCCTATCGCAAGTCGGCGCGCATCGTCGGTGACGTCATGGGTAAGTACCATCCCCATGGCGACTCGGCGATCTACGACGCCATGGTGCGCATGGCGCAGGACTTCTCCATGCGCCTGCCGCTGGTGGACGGACAGGGCAACTTCGGCTCCATGGACGGCGATCCGCCGGCGGCCATGCGTTACACCGAGGCGCGTCTGCAGCGCGTGGCCTCGGAAGCGCTGCTGGAAGACATCGATCGCGACACGGTCGATTTCCAGGTCAACTACGACGAAAGCACCAGCGAGCCGACGGTCGTTCCGGCGCGCTTTCCCAACCTTCTGGTCAACGGCGCCGGCGGCATTGCGGTCGGCATGGCCACCAACATCCCGCCGCACAATCTGGGCGAGGTGATCGACGCTTGCTGCGCTCTGGTCGACGACCCGGAGGCCAGCGACGAGACCTTGATGCAGCTGGTGCCGGGACCCGACTTCCCCACCGGGGGGCTGATTCTCGGCCGTTCGGGCATCGGCTCGGCCTACCGCACCGGCCGTGGCTCGGTCCTGATGCGCGCGCGCACCCACATCGAGGAGCTGCCGCGCGAGCGTGAGGCCATCATCGTCACCGAGGTGCCCTACCAGGTGAACAAGGCCCGGATGCTCGAGCGTATCGCCGAGGTGGTGCGCGAGAAGATCGTCGAGGGCATCAGCGAGATTCGCGACGAGTCCGATCGCCACGGCCTGCGGGTGGTGATCGAGCTGCGCCGCGACGCCGTGTCCGACGTCATCCTGAACCAGCTCTACCGCTACACGCCGCTGCAGACCTCCTTCGGCGTCAACATGCTGGCGATCGACAGCGGTCGGCCGCGCATGATGACCCTGCGCGAGGTGATCGTCGCCTTCGTGCGCTTCCGTGAAGAGGTGATCGCACGGCGCACCGCCTACGAGCTCAACAAGGCGCGCGAGCGCGCGCACGTCCTGGTGGGTCTGGCCATCGCGGTCGCCAATATCGACGAGGTGATCGCGCTGATCCGCCATGCGCCGGATCCGGACACCGCGCGCGCCGGCCTGCTGGGCCGCTCCTGGCCGGCGGGCGATGTGGGCCCGCTGGTCGACCTGATTGACGAGCCGGGCCACCAGGTGGCGGAAGACGGTACCTATCGCCTCTCCGAGGCCCAGGCCAAGGCCATCCTGGAACTGCGCCTGCAGCGCCTGACCGGGCTCGAGCGTGACAAGATCGCTGGAGAACTGGAAAGCTTGGCGGCGAAGATCCGCGAGTACCTGGCCATCCTCGGCTCGCGCGAGCGCCTGATGGAGGTGCTGCGTGGGGAACTGGTGGACATCAAGGAGCGTTTCGGCACGCCGCGGCGCACCTCCATCGAGGACTCCGAGTTCGAGCACGACATCGAGGACCTGATCCCGCGCGAGGACATGGTGGTCACCGTCACCCACGGCGGCTACATCAAGCGCGTGCCGCTCTCGACCTATCGCGCCCAGCGGCGTGGCGGGCGCGGGCGCGCGGGCATGGCGATGCGCGACGAAGATTTCGTCTCCTCGCTCTTCGTGTGCGACACCCATACGCCGGTGCTCTTCTTCTCCTCGCGCGGCATGGTCTACAAGCTCAAGGTCTGGCGCCTGCCCTTGGGCACGCCGCAGGCCCGGGGCAAGGCCCTGGTCAACATCCTGCCACTGCAGGATGGCGAGAGTATCACCGCCTGGATGGCGCTGCCCGAGGACGAAAGCACCTGGGGCGAAATGGACGTCATGTTCGCTACCTCCGCCGGCACGGTGCGGCGCAACCGCCTGTCCGACTTCACCAACGTCATGGCCAACGGCAAGATCGCCATGAAGCTGGAGGCCGCCGACGGGCACCTGGTGGCGGTGCGCACCTGCAGCCCCGCCGATGACGTGCTGCTGGCCACGGGCGGCGGCAAGACCATCCGCTTTCGCGTCGATGACGTGCGCGTCTTTGCCGGGCGCAGCTCGGTCGGTGTGCGCGGCATCCGCTTGGCGGCGGGCGACCGCGTGATCTCCATGTCGATCCTACGCCACATCGAGGCTGCACCGGAGGAACGTGTCGCCTACCTGCGCTGGGCCGCGGCACAGCGCCGGGCCGAGAATGGCACTGGCAACGACAATGGTGACGGCGAGGGCGAAGGCCTGGCCGAGGAAGCAGCAGGCGAGGTCGAGCTTTCGGCCGAGCGTCTGGCCGAGCTGCAGGCGGCGGAAGAGTTCCTGCTCTCGGTCTCCGATGACGGCTTCGGCAAGCGCACCTCGGCCTATGAGTATCGTGTCACCGGGCGCGGCGGGCAGGGCATCGGCAACTTGGATCTCAGCCGCAGCGGCGGACGCAGCGCCCGGGTCTCGGCCGTCTTCCCCGTGGGGCCGGGCGACCAGATCATGCTGGTGACCGATGCCGGGCAACTGATCCGCACCGGGGTGGAGGACATCCGCATCGCCGGGCGCACCACCCGCGGTGTCACGCTCTTCCGCGTTGCCGAGGGCGAGCGCGTGGTCTCGGTGGCGCACATGGCCGACCTCGACACGGAAGAGGACGAAGACGGCGAGCCGTCCGAGGAGGCCGGAGAGACGCCGGCGGCGCCTGAGGACGAGGGATCGGAAGCGCCGCGCGCCAGCGACGCGCCCGATGACGATGCGCCTGACGATGAGGGGCCCGAGAATGGCACATAGGGCGAGCATGCCCGCGCAAGGGCCGGGTCGAGACATGGAGGGATCATGGCGCTAGAGGCACAGCATCCGCCGCTCATCGGGGTCTATCCGGGCACCTTCGATCCCATCACCCTGGGCCATCTCGACATCATCCGCCGGGCCACCAAGGTGGTGGATCACCTGATCGTTGCGGTGGCGCGCAACGCCGGCAAGGGCCCCTTGTTCGTGACCGATGAGCGGGTGGAACTGGTGCAGCACGAGCTCGACCGGCTCGTGGCCCAGAAGGAAACCAACCAGTGCCGGGTTGAGGTGCGCGCCTTCGACAGTCTGCTGATGCATTTCTGCCAGTCGGTGAAGGCCCGGGTGATCGTGCGCGGCCTGCGCGCCGTTTCCGACTTCGAGTATGAGTTCCAGATGGCCGGTATGAACGCGCGGCTGGAGCCGAACATCGAAACGGTTTTCCTCATGGCCAGCGAGCGCCAGCAGTTCATCTCCTCGCGCTTCGTCAAGGAGATCGGCCAGCTCGGCGGTGATGTGTCCTCCTTCGTCACCCCGCTGGTACACGAACGCCTGGACGAAAAGTTCGCCCGCAACCGGCGCGACGGCGAGGGCTGAGCGGCCGATTTCGCCGCATCGCTGTTCGGCTCCGACCCTGCGACGGTTTCTTGCTGAGCCACCACCAACCCGTCGTTGACCCCTCGCCCCCGCCTCCCTATTGTCGCGCCCATCCTGCCGGCCGCCCCGTCAAGCGACACCCGTCCCCCGACACCTAGGCCGCCGCAGTGCCCGTAGCTCAGGCGGTAGAGCAGCTGACTTTTAATCAGCGGGTCGTAGGTTCGAGTCCTACCGGGCACACCATTTTTCTCTAGTAAATACAATAACGTAAAGCCCGCATTGATGTCCGGCTATGTATCGAAAGCTCTAAACGGGACATCAACGGGACATCATTACGGAGATGTCGGACATCTGCCCCTCGAAAGGCCGGTGCCAGAAGTTGTTGCAGAAAGATCGAGAGTAAGCAGTTTGAACGCAAGAACATTGCTTATAATTGCCCATAACCAACTAGATTCACCGATCCAAGGTGGTGGTGTTTCCAAAGCGGTAGTGTTAAGGAGTAAAGCAACCTGCGCGTTCATAGGTTGTGACTTTGCGCGTCAACTTCTCCCAATGTTGAGATAGCGCGTGCCCTCCAGCCAGTTCTCATGGGTCTCGATCGCCAGCGCCCGGATCAGTCGCAGGCAGCTTTCACTGCTGGGAGAGATGCGCACCACGTGGGTGCGCCGCTTCAGCTCCTGGTTCAGGCGCTCCAGCATGTTGGTCGACTTCATGTGCTTGTGGTGCTGCTGCGGCAGCCGGTAGTAGATCAGGGTGTCCTCGATGTGCGCCTCGACCCAGTCGGTCAGCTTGGGGTACTTGGACGCCACTTGGTCAGCCGCCGGGCTGCAAAGGTCGCCAACTCCTTGTCCAGCCACGTGTTGATCTGGCTGATCGTCGGCGCCGAGAAGCTGTGGCCGCAGTGCTCATCGGTGATCGCTTTGACCTTCCCGATCGAAACACCCTGCACATACATCTCCCCCAGCGCCCCGCTAAGGCCTTCTCGGAGCGTTGGTAGCGCTCGAACAGCCGCGCCGAGAACAGCCTATCGCGGTGCTTACGGCACCCACAGCCCCAGCGTGCCGACCCGGGTCACCAGGCAAGAACGCCATCGACTGTAGCGTCACTGCCCAATGGCGCCTAGCCAAAAAGAATATCCGGCAACCAGAGGGCGATGCCGGGGAAGATGGTCAGGATTGCGACGGCCAGGCACATCAGGAAAAAAAAGGGCATGGCGGCGCGGGCGACGCGCCCGATCGGGTGGCCGGTCAGCCCCTGGATGACGAAGAGGTTGAAGCCCACCGGTGGGGTGATCTGTGCAAGCTCGACCATGAGCACGAGATAGACGCCGAACCAGACAGGATCGAAGCCTGCCATGGTTGCCAGCGGCAGTGTGATCGGAAGGCTCATGACGATGATCGAGATGCCGTCGAGAAACAGGCCGAGAAGCACGTAGAAAAGCGACAGGACCAGGATCAGTGTGAAGGGCGTGAGGTTCAACTGGCTGATCGTTTGCGCGATGTTTTGCGGCACGTGGAGGTAGCCCATCGCGGTGGAGAGAAAGGCTGCTGCGATCAGGATGATGCAGACCATGCAGGAGGTCCGCACGGCGCCCATCAGGGACTCGACAAATATCTGCCAACTGAGCTGACGCATGACGGCGGCGACGAGGATGGCCGCGGCAACGCCGACGGCTGCCGCTTCTGATGGGGTTGCCAGGCCGCTGTAAATGGCGCCAAGGACCAGCACCATCAGGAAGAAGACCGGCAGGAGGTTGGCGACGCCGCGGAGCCTTTGGCCGAGGGACAGGCGCTTTTCTTCGGCCGGGGCCACCTCCTTCGACAAGAGGGACACGATCATGATGTAGCCGGAGTAGATGGCGGCGACGAGAAGTCCCGGCAGGATGCCCGCGGCGAAGAGGCGCGAGATCGATACCTCGGCAAGGATCCCGTACATGATCATGACGATGGACGGCGGAATCAGCAGGCCGAGGCTGCCGGCGCCGGCGAGGGATCCGATTGAGAGGTTGGTGTCGTACTTTCGGCGTGCCAGTTCCTCGGTGGTGATCTTGCCTACTGTTGCGGTGGTGGCGGCGCTGGACCCACTGACGGCCGCAAAGAGCGTGCAGCCGAGAATGTTAGTGTGGAGCAACCGGCCCGGCACGAAGTCAACCAGCGGGGCGAGGCCGCGGAAAAGGCGATCGGATATGTCCGTACGGAAGATGATCTCGCCCATCCATATGAACATGGGAATGGCGGCCAGTTCCCAGGCCGAGCCATAGCGGAAGATGATGCTGGTGCCGATCGATCCGATGCGCTGCATCGGCATATCCAGCAGAAGCGCCAGGCCCGACACGCTGACGAGGAAGAGCCCTGCAAACACCCATATGCCAAGGCCCAGGAAGAAGAGAATAAGGACCAGAATCACCAGCCCTGCGATCAGTGCTTCCATGGCGCTAGCGCTGCCTCATTCTTGTTTGTCGGCGGCGCGTGCACCGCGCACGGCCAGGGGTCTAGCCTGATCAGAGGACCCGAACAGCATCCTTAGCAGGTAAGCCAGCATCTGCAGCCAGAAGAGTCCCAGCCCGAGCAAAACGAGCCCCTCCGGAATCCACATCGGCACCTGTGCGATGGAACTGCTGACCGTGCCCCGTGTCACGTGGCGCATGACCCGAAACCAGAAGAACCAGCCAAGGAAAGTCAGAAGCGCGAGCGTGAAACTGGCGGCCAGCACCTCAAGCGCTCTTCGGGCCCAACCACGAGAACGTGAGAGGAGCAGGTTCACGCGGATCAGTTCGCCATGTTCCAGCGTATAGCCGAGGGACAGGAAGGTGATCGCCGCCACGCCGTAGCCCACGAACTCGTCCAGAACGAAGGTCGAGGTCGAAAAAAAGGCACGAAGAACGATCTCCAGAAGAATGTGGAGAACCATGGCCACAAGCAGAAGGCCGGCTAAGCCGCCGGCCAGTCGGGAGAGGGCAAATATTGCCGTCTGCAGGAGGCGCATCATCGCTCCTCGCTTTTAGGGAAAGTGTCGGCGACACGCACTGCCGTGCCGCCGACCACTGCAGAACCTGCTAGGGCGGATCACGTTTGATCTGTAACGCGCAGCGTTCAGAACAAACGCGTCAATCCGCTCTGAATCAAGAGTGTAGTGCAGATTCACGCTTCAAATCGCGTCGCTTCGCGAACCCGTTTTGAGGCGATCTGCTCTAATTCTGCTGCCTTTCCTCGTACTCCCTGAGGATCACTGCGCCGCGTTCGCCGAGCTGTGAATTCCACTGCTCGATGGCCTCGGTACCCGCTTTCCGCAAAAGATCGAGAAACGCGGGATCGACTTCTTCGACAACGGTCATACCGTGGCTGCGCATCACTTCGTAGTTCTCCGCCACGCGTTCGCGCAGCGCTGACCAGCCGAATTCCTCACCCGCGCGTGCGGCTTCCAGCAGCCATTCCTTTTGTTCGTCGCTCAGCCGATCATACTCATCGCGGTTGATGTGCACGATCTGAAGCGGGCTGGCGTAGTTGACCTCGGTGAAGTGCGACTGCTGTTCCCAAAGGCTTGCGCCGACACCGCCATCCGCTGAGGTAAGCACGCCGTCCAGGCCGCCGGTGGTGAGCTGCGGCACGACGTCTGCCCAGCTCAGCTGGATGGGGGCCGCGCCGGCGGCACGCAGGGTGATCGTGCCGTTGGCGTCATAGGTGCGAATGCGGAGATTTTCCAGTGCATCCTGAGAGTCGATCGCCTGGTTCGCCCAGAGGCCGCTGGGCGGCCAGGGGGTCGCAAACAGCATCACCTGGTTGTTGTCCTCCAGCACCTGAGCATAGGCCGGCTTGGCAGCCTGATAGAGTTCCCAGACATCATCCGGTGTGGGGGTCAGGAAGGGTAGAGAGGAGAGCAGGAAAAGCGGGTCAATGCCGCCCCAGGGCCCCACGTAGCTGCTCGCGAGGGGAAGCGCTCCGTCTCCGACGGCATCGAACTGGTCGACCGACTTGTAGCCGAGGGACGAACCATGATGGCGCATGATCTGAATGTCGCCGCTTGAAAGCTCCTCGAGTCTTTCGGAGAAGGTTTCAGCCGCCTGGCCGTGGATCGAACCGATCTCGTACTCGTTGGCCAGATCCCAAGAAATGCTCTGTGCAGAGGCCGCTTGAGCGCCAAGCAGCAGGGCACCTGCCGCGAGCAAAGTGGTTGTGTATCTTGTCATGACCGTCGAAGCTCCCTTGTTCCTGTTGGACGACTTTTGAACGAGTGGAAAACGCAACCAGAAAGGAGGGTGTGATTCATTCTCCGGAGAATGCAACATTCTCGTAATGTCGCTGCAGGTAACTTTTGCTGAATTTGCCACTCTTCTGATCTTCAGCCAGTAGTTCACTCTGCCTTTGCTTCGGTTCACCGTACCCCCCACTTCCTGGTGTCTCTACAACGATGTGCTCATCGGGGCCGACATCGATTCCCGATGGCTTCACGTCGAGCACCTGGGTGCTGCCTTCGCCGTCAACGTGCTCGAAGCGACCTGAGCGGCCGGCCTGCCCGCCAAAAATGCCCCAGGGCTGATGGCGAAAGCGCTCGCCCGCGCCGTTGAAGAGGCAGGTGTGGTCCACCGGGCGGATGACCCGCCGCAAGCCCAGACCGCCACGCCACTGGCCGGCGCCACCGGAGTCCTCCACGAATCCGTAGCTCTCGACCCGCAGCGGATACTCGGTTTCGATCGCCTCGATCGGCAGATTGGAGGTGTTGGTGATATGCACCTGCACCCCGTCCTTGCCGTCACGATCATTGCGCCCGCCAAAGCCGCCGCCCAGGGTCTCGAAATAGAGATAATGGTTGCCGTTGCGTGGGTCGCGACCGGCAAAAACCGCCGTGGTGTTGGCGCCGTTGGCGGCGCCGACCACATTTTCGGGCAGGGCCGCTGCAAGCGCGCCGATGATGACGTCGATCACCCGCTGCGAGGTGTTGGCGCGCGCGGCGACGGGCGCCGGGAAGGTGCAGTCGAGCAGGGTGCCCGGTGTCGTTTTGATTTCGCAGCACTCGATGATGCCCTGGTTGTTGGGCACGTCCGGATCGAGCAGCGCCTTGATGGCGTAGCAGACCGCGGCCTGGGTGGCATTGACGGGCAGGTTGATGTTGCCGCGCACTTGCGGTGCCGTCTCTCTGAAATCGAAAGTCAAGGCGCCGTTGCGGGCTGTGACCGTCAGACGGATCGGGATATCCACAGTGCCGGCCCCGTCGTCGTCCATCACGTCTTCAAAGCTGTAGCTGCCATCGGGAATGGCTTTCAGCGCTGTGCGCAGCCGCTGTTCGGTGCGGACGACGATCTCGTCGAACGCCGCTTCCAGCAGCGAGATATCATGGGTCGCCACAATTTCGATCATGCGCCGCACACCAAGGCGGCAGGCAGCGATCTGGGCAAAGTAGTCGCCGCGCCGTTCCGTCGGAATCCGTACGTTGAGCAGCAGCAGCTCGAATAAATCGGCCTGAATCTCGCCCCGGCGGAAGAGGCGAACCAGCGGAATGCGCAACCCCTCCTGATAGATCTCCGTCATTCCGCCGGCCATGGAACCTGGTGCCATCCCGCCCACGTCGGCGTGATGGGCGATGTTGCAGATGAAGCCCAGCAGGCGGCCGTCCACGAAGACCGGGGCGGCCAGATTGATGTCCGGCAGGTGCGTTCCCCCTGCCACGTGGGGGTCGTTGGCGACGAAAACGTCACCTTCCTCGATCTCGGAGAGGTCGTACTTCTCCAGGAGCGTGCGCATCAGCCCGGTCATGGAGGCAATGTGGATCGGCAGTGACTGCTCCGCCTGCACGATGAGGCGCCCGGCCCGATCGCAGAAGGCTGTCGAATGGTCGTGCCGTTCTTTGATGTTCGTCGAGTATGCGCTGCGCATAAGCGCCGCAAACATCTCGTCGGCAACGGAGCGAAGGGCATTCGAGAGGATCTCGAGGGTGATGGGGTCGAGCGCCTTTCGGGTGGCCTCGTCCGACAGCAGAGGGATGGATTTCATGGCGCGATCTCGATCATCAGGTTGAGAGCGTCGTCGACGCGAGCGGTGTCACCCGGATAAACGAGGGTGGTGGCATCGAACTGGTCGATGACGGCAGGGCCGGGGATGATGCAGCCGGGGGCCAGCGCCTCGCGACGGTAGACCGGGGTGTCGTGCGAGTCTGCTTCATCGAACCAGACCGGCCGCCGCTCGACTGGCTCTGGGTGCAGGCTGGCTCCTTCCGGCGCAGAGGGAGCCCGTGGGGGCGGTAGCGCACCAAGGGCTGTCAGGCGCAGGTTGATCACCTCCACCGGATCCTCGGGATTGAAGAACCCATAGCTGCTTTCGTGCTCCTCGAAGAAGAGCTGCCGCAAGGCCTTCGCCTCGGGCAGGCGGGGCGCCGCGACGTCGACGTCGACGGGAACGCGCAATTCGAAATTCTGCCCTTCATAACGCATGTCGAGGCTCACCTGGAGCAGTCGTGCCTCAACGGGTATCTCTTCCTGTTCAAACCATGGCTGTGCTTCGGCAGCGAGCTCCTCGAGGAGTGTCTGCAGCTCTGGCAGGCTGTCATCCACGACGGGCAGCCGCCGGCTGCGCACGAGATCTTCCTTGATGTCGGCGACGACCAGACCCTGGGCACAGAGGATGCCCGGGGCGAGCGGCACCAGGATTTCGTGGATCCCCAGGGCGCGTGCCACCGCGTTGGCATGAAGGGGGCCCGCTCCACCGAACGGCATCAAGGTGAACTGGCGCGGGTCGTGTCCGCGCTCGACCGAGATCGCCCGAATTGCCCGAACCATGTTGGCCGTCACGATTCCGAGCACGCCCTGAGCCGTTTTCTCGATGGAGAAGCCAAGTCGTTCCGCGATCGGTGCCGTGACGGCGCGGGAGGCAGCCACATCGAGCGACATCGATCCGCCAAGCAATCCGCGGGCGGAGAGACGTCCAAGCACGACGTTGGCGTCAGTCACCGTGAGTTGATCGCCGCCACGGCGGTAGCAGGCAGGGCCGGGGTCCGCCCCGGCGCTCAAGGGGCCGACCTTCAGCAGACCGTCGCGCTCGAACCACGCAATCGAGCCGCCGCCGGCGCCGACCGTGTTGATATCGACCATGGGGAGGCGCACCGGGAAGCCGGCAACCTCACGATCGAAGGCGAGGCCTGCTTCGCAGTTCCGGATCAGGGCGACGTCCGCGCTTGTCCCTCCCATGTCGAGCGTGATGACATTGGGCCTCTGAGACTGGCGCGCGGTATGAATTGCCGCCATCACCCCGGCGGCTGGGCCGGACAGTGCGGTACGGATGGGAAAGCTGCGCGCCCGCGCAATCGACATCAGGCCACCGCTGGACTGGTTGATGCCGACGCGCGCCTTTGGCGTCAGTTCTGCCAACTCCTGCTCAAGGTGGCTCATATAGCCGGCGAAGATTGGCTGCAGGTAGGTGTTGAGGAGCGCGGTGGAGAAGCGCTCATACTCCCGGAACTCGGGCTGAACCTCGCTGGACAGGGAAACTGCGAGGGTCGGAAGGCGTTCTCTCAGCCAGGTCCCGATACGCTCTTCGTGCGCAGGATTGATGTAGGAGAAGAGCAGGCATACCGCGCAGGCTTCTGCCTTGATCGCGGTGAGCGCTTGCGCAATCTCTTCCAGCTCCGTCTCATCGAGCGGCGTTATGATCTGTCCTTCCGGACCGACCCGCTCCGTGATCTCGAAACGATGCTCGCGCTTGGCCAGTGGAGCCGGGTAATCCGCCTTTAAGTCATACATTCGGGGGCGGACCTGACGCCCGATTTCCAGCAGATCACGAAAGCCGCGCGTGGTTATCACGGCCACCGTTCCACCTTTTCGCTGAATCAGGGCGTTTGTCGCGACCGTTGTGCCGTGCGCCAGGTTGGTTACCGCAGACAAGGGCAGCGCTTTGGATGCGCCCATATCCCGCAAGCCGGAAACAATCGCCTTGGCGGGATTGTCAGGGGTGGAAGGCGTCTTGTGCAGCTGAATCGTGCCGGTGGCCCTGTCGAAGCCATAGAAATCGGTAAAAGTTCCGCCGACGTCGACGCCCACTATCCAGCCGGAGCCAGCATCCGATGCCTGCTTGATCCCGTCCGCCATCTGCCCTTGGCCTTTCCCTGTGTCCTCAGAGGCAATACGGTATACGTGACGTATACACGGCGTCAAGCAGGTGCCGCGCGATGCGATCTGCACCATCCATCGCGGGACAGAGGCGTGTCGAATGGGCTAGAGACAACCTGGTGAAATGAGACATGGCAGCAGCAAAAGTGCATGACTTGACCAACGGGAGTGGCAGGCAGAGAGCCTATACGGAGATACGCGCCCGCATCTTGCGCCTGGAGTTTTCTCCCGGTGCGGAATTGGAGGAAGGAGCGCTTTGCACCTTGCTCGGCCTCTCGCGCACGCCCATCCGCGAGGCGCTCATCCGGCTGGCGTCAGAAGGGCTCGTCGTATTGCAACGCGGTCGCGGCGCCCGGGTTGCCCCGCTGGACATCAGCAACCTGCGGACCTTCTTTGAGGCACTCGACCTCTTGCAACGCGCGGTCAGCCGCTTGGCGGCCCTCCGACGCACAGGGGAGGATCTGGCGGCGATCGAGCCCCACATCCAGGCCTTCGAGGAAAGCGGAAAGCGGGTCGAGAGCCTGGATATGGCCGAGTCCAACTATCGCTTCCACATGGCAATCGCCGTGGCCGCTCACAGCGAGTACCTGGAGCGGTCCTACAGCCGCGTCATGACAGAAGGCCTGCGTGTCGCACGGGTTTGCTTCAGCGAGGAGAACGACAGGGAGGCTCCGCCCCTGAGCGCGCATGTGGACCGCACAACCTCGGAGCATCACGCGCTCTACAACGCGCTACTACAACAGGATGCCGACGAGGCAGAGCGACTTGCAGCAGAACACACTATCCTCTTCCGCAATCGGGTCGCCCAGACCCTGATCCCGATTGACGGCTTGCTCTCACATCTGCGCGTATGATGCCCAACCCATCCTGACCAAAAGGAGAAGCATTTGGGTTGCCATGCCCGCCACACATTCCGAGTGGTGACAGGATCCAGAATCCGAGGCTCCGCTCAAGCAGGATCCAGGCTCATGGAGTAGCGCTCATGACCACTATCTGTGTGCCGATGGTACTTTGGGTATCAGATCGGCCAGGCCCTCAGCCGGCAGATGTCCTTTTTTGGCGCCTCCCCCTCTTGTGTCGAATCCCGCTTGGAGGCCTCCGTACCAGCTTTTCAGCCGGAGCTGTGTTAACCTGAAGTTTCCCTTCGTGCACAGGGTGCTGGCCCGGTTCAAATCTGCATATGCGTGACATCAATTTGAGAGCCACCGAGTACTTTGAGGCTGTGGCGCGTTTGGGAACCGTGACCAAGGCTGCGGCGGAACTGGCCGTGTCTCCCTCGGCGGTCAGTCAACAGATCCGCATTCTTGAAGAGCAATTTGGCGTGCGCCTGTTTCGGCGGGAAAAGCGCAGGCTCGTGCTGACCTTGGATGGCGACCGCCTGTTCCAGACCACCACTCAGGCGTTCAGGGCAATCCGCAACGCGCGCAGCGCTATATCGCTGCAGAGAAACGTGCGCACTCTCGTCATTCGGGTCAGCCCCAGCTTCGGAGTACGCTGGCTGGGCCCGCGCATTGCCGACTTCGCAGCACAAAATCGTGACTGGAACATCCGGATAGATGCCACGCCGGATTTCACGGCCTTTGAAACGGAATCTGTCGATTTCGATCTACGCTACGGCCTGGGCGGTTGGGCAGGGCTTACAGTCAATAAGGTCATGAATGACCTGGTCTTGCCGCTTTGCAGTCCCGACTATCTTGCGCAGCTTCGAACTGTTTCTGACGATCCCGTTGAGCAGTTGCGCGCCGCGCGTCTGATCGACAGCGTAAAGATGCTCTACCGCTGGGATATATGGCTGGCGGCACATCGGGTCGAAGTCGCCAACCTCAGCTACCCCTTTCGTTTCGATCGCTCTTCCATGTCCATCGAACTCGCCAAACAGGGGGGCGGATTGGCGCTCGACAGCGTCACGCTCTGTTTGCCTGAGCTTCAGCGGGGAGAACTGGTGCCTTTTTCGACTGAGTTTGAAGTGATCGACTTCCCGGCCTACTGGCTCGTCTGTCCGCCCCGGCATTTCAACCGGCGCATTGTGGGCCGCTTTGCCGATTGGTTGGCGGAGGTGGCCAGCAGCCATGATGCAGCAGCGCGCCGCCTGCTGGTGGATCTTGGCTGCCGTTTCCGTCCGGAAAGTGGGCCGAGCGGGCCGGAGTCCGAGGAGGGCGCCGAGACGGAGACAGGCTGATGCGCCCGCCGCCGCCTCGCCAAATCAATAGATAGTGAGCGCTGGAACGTAGGAGATGAGCGCCAGGACCACCAGGGCCACCAAATAGAAGGGAATCAGCGCCTTTACCGTTTCCCCGATCTTGGCGCCGGAGATTGCGGCTGAGATGAACAAGGTTGTTCCAACGGGCGGCGTGAAGAGACCGATCGACAGGTTCACCACCATTATAAGTCCCAACTGCACCGGGTCGAGCCCGATCGCCTGCGCGATGGTCACGAACAGAGGCCCGAGCAGGAGGACGGCGGCGGGCAGATCGAGGAATGCCCCCACGATGATCATCGCGATGTTGAGCGCGAGGATGACCATCCAGGGCTCCGAAAAGCTCGCCTGCACCCACATGGCAAGCTCCTGCGGCACCCGTTCGGCGGTCAACAACCACTGCACGGTGGAGGAGGCCATGATGATGATCATGACCGCCCCGGTCATCAGGGCTGTATCCACCGAAGCGGACCAGATGCCGCGCCAAGTGAGGTCGCGGTAGATAAGGCCGCTGATTGCCAGGGCGTAGGCAACAGCAAGCACACTGACTTCCGTCGGCGTGGCCAGCCCGAATCGCAACGTCCCGATGATGAAGACCGGCATCAACAGCGCGGGTATGGCCGACAGGATCTGCGGTTTGAACGCCCGAAACCCGCCTTCCAATGGAGAGCGTGGCAGGTTGCGCACCTGGGCCACGACAGCGACGGCCAGCAGCAATCCCAGGCCCAGAAGAAGTCCCGGAAGGATCCCAGCGATGAAAAGGTTGACGATGGAAACGTTGGAGATCAGGCCGTAAAGGATCAGCGGGATGGACGGTGGAATCAGCACCGAAACGGACGCTGAGGAGGCCGTTATCGCGGATGCGAAGGCTCGGGGGTAGCCCTGTTTGATCTGCACCGGGATGAGCGCGTTGCCCAATGCCGAAGCGTCCGCAACTGCCGATCCGGAAACGCCGCCAAACATCACCGATCCCATGATGGAAACGTGTCCCAGGCCACCCTTGAGACGCCCGACGATCAATCGTGCAATGTTCACGAGGTAGACGCCAAACTTGCCCGACATCATGAGGTTGCCCGCCAGAATGAAGAAGGGAATGGCGAGCATGGGGAAGCTTTGCGTGGGCGTGTATAGGCGCTGGGCGATGGCCGCCATCGGCTTCCCATCCAGCCAAAGCGCGACGGCGACGCCTCCAAGCATGGCGTGGGCTACCGGCACCGCGATCACCAGAAGCAGGAAGAACACCAGAACGAAGGGCGCAGTCATGATGGCCTCTTAACTCAGGCTTGCTTCGGGGGTCTGGCTCGCAGGCGGCTTGCCCGCGAGAATCTGCAGGATATCAAGGCCAGCGATCACCGCCATGGCGCCGAAGGCATAGGCGAGGCTCGAGTAGCCCCAGACCTGCTTGATCCCGAGTGTGGCGAGAGTCTGGAATGTGGATGCCTTCAGGATCGGCTGGCTCGACCAGAGGATGCTGAGCGAGATGACGAGGATTGCCGCCTGAATGATCAGAACAAGAACCGACAGCGCGCGACCGGTCAGCAGGTTCGACAGTAGGCTCACCGCGACGTGACGCCCGCGCGCCGTGGCGATGACGATGCCGCCGGCCACCAGCCAGGGCAACAGGATGGCATGGATTTCGTAGGCCCAGGTTATGCCCGAGCCCAGCGTATAGCGAAGGACAACGTTGACGAACAGGGCTGCAAACATGACGCCGAGACAGACCACGGCGATGAGACGGCCACTCCAGTCGAGAGCCGAGACCAGTCCCTCAGCCACGGCGAGGAAGAGGCCTTTCGGCCTCTTCCCGCCTTCCTGTCGGCTGTCATCGGAGCCGAAGGACATTAGTGACCCGCCGCTTCCCGAAGGGCTGCGACCAGTTCCGGATAACGCTCGGCGTAGGCGTCATACACAGCCTGCGTAGCCGACTGATAGGCTGCCTTGTCGGCTTCGGCAAAGATGGCGCCTTCTTCCTCCATCTTCGGCCGCAGCTCCTCGTCCGCTGCCAGAGACAGACTCCGCTGCAACTCACCGGCCTCTGCCGTCGCCTGCAGAGCGCAGTTCTGCGTCGCCTCATCGAGGCCGGACCACCAGGCCAGCCCGGCAGCAACTGGCGTGGCTTCGTACATGTGACCGGTCAGGGTGATGTAGGGCGTGATCTCGTGGAGGTTCGCCGTATAGATATTGGTAAGCGGGTTTTCCTGACCATCGAAGACGCCCGACTGCAGGGCGGAAGGAACCTCGGACCAGGCAAGCGGCGCCGGAGATGCACCCAGCTCCTCAAAGATCGCGATCGCCATTTCACCCGGTGGGGTGCGGATCTTCATGCCGGCCAGATCGGCAGGCTCGGAGACGTGCTTGTTCAGATGGGTGACATTGCGGATGCCGTTGTCCCAGTAGCCGAGGATCTTCAGGCCGGCACTCTGGGCGCGCTCATCGATCATGGCGCCCACGTCACCGTCGAGCACCTCCCAGGCAGTCGGCAGATCCTCGAACAGGAAGGGCAAACCAAGCAGACCGATCTCCGGAACCATCTGGCTCATGGCGCCCTGGCTGTTGGCAGTGATGTGAATTACCCCCGCAGAGGCGGAGGTCAGCATTTCCGAGTCATCGCCCAGCGTGGCTGAGGCGGCGACATTGACCGTATGGGCGCCTTCGCTGCAGGCGGTAAAGATTTCTGCCCACTCTTCCGCAGCGACGTAGCGCGGGTTGCCCGGGTTCTCGCCGTGCGCAAAAATCACTTCCTCGGCCTGAGCAGCGCCGGCCAGGATGGTGGTTGATGCCAAAACGGCCCAAAGCGACGTCTTCATAGTGTTTCCTCTCCTATTTTTGAGCAACAAGTACAAGCGGCGCCTTTTGCCGTGGCGCCGCCGGCATATCAGTGGATCAGGGATCCACCGTTCACATCGACCTCGGTTCCTGTGCAGTAGGCTGACAGATCCGAGCCGAGAAAGAGAGCGCAACCTGCCACATCTGAAGCTGCGCCAGCCCGACCCATGGGAATGTCGGCCAGAATTTGCTCGTGCATTTCCGGGGTGAGTTTCCCGGCAGTGATGTCAGTCGCGATAAAGCCGGGACAGATCGCGTTCACGCGGACATTGTCCGGCGCCAGTTCGCGCGCCATGGCCTTCGTGAGGCCAAGCACTCCAGCCTTGGCAGCGGAGTAATGCGGGCCGCCAAAGATGCCACCGCCGCGCTGGGCGGAAACGGACGACAGATTGACGATACTGCCGTACTTGCGTGCCCGCATGCCAGGCACCACCGCTTGGCTCATGTAAAGCGTGCCACGCAGGTTCACGTCGAGAACGGCCTCGTAGTTCTCTGGAGCGATCTCCATGAACTTCAGGGGCTGGGTGATCCCGGCGTTGTTGACGAGCACGTCGATGCGTCCCCATTCGCCTTCGAGATCTCGGGCAGCTGCTTCGCAAGCCGCCTTGTCGGTGACGTCGCAGGCTAGGCCTCGGTGCCCCTCACCCAAATCAGCAGCGGCGGCTTCGGCTGCCGCGGCATCGAGGTCGAGGATGGCGACGGTCGCGCCCTGCTCGGCAAAGAGCTGCGCTGTTGCCTTGCCCAGACCACGCGCGCTCGCCGCGCCAGTCACAATTACAAACTTATTGTCCATCAGGCCCATGGCCGACTGTCTCCGCTTCGTTGAATGCGTCGGATCATGCTGAGGTCAGAGCCAACTTTTGATCTGTTCGATTACCCGATCCACACTCAGTCCATACATTTCGTGGAGTGTCGGCAGGGCTCCTGCTTCCAGGAACTGGTCCGGCAGGCCGATCATGTGGAATGAAGGTGTGACGCGGTTCGTGAGCAGGGTGCTGGCCACGGCTTCTCCAAGACCTCCCACGACGCTGTGATTTTCTGCCGTGACGACCAGCCGCCCCTCCTTGCGGGCTTCGGCCAGGATCGTCTCGATGTCGAGAGGTTTGATGGTCGGCACGTGCAGCACGGCGGCTTCGATCCGATCTGCCGCGAGCCGTTCGGCTGCATCGAGCGCGCGCATGGTCATGAAGCCGGTGGAGATGATGAGGACGTCCTGGCCGTCTCGGATCACTTGTGCTTTGCCCAGCTGAAACTTGTAGTCTGGCTTATGACGGGTCAGGACCGAAGGAACCTTGCCGCGCAGGAGGCGGGAGTAGACCGGCCCGTCGTGCGCGGCGATCTGCGGCACCATGCCCATGATGTCGTCCGCATCACAGGGGTCGATGATCGTCATGTTGGGCAGACCGCGGAAGATCGCCAGGTCCTCCGTCGCCTGATGGCTGGGGCCATATCCGGTGGTCAGGCCCGGGAGCGCGCAGACGATCTTAACCGGGAGGTTTTCCTCCGCGATGGCCATGGCGATGAAGTCATAGGCCCGCCGCGCTGCGAAGACGGCATAGGTGGTGGCGAATGGGTTGAAGCCCTCGCGCGCAAGCCCGGCCGCGGCCGACATCAGGAGCTGCTCGGCCATCCCCATCTGGTGGAAGCGATCAGGCATGGCTCGAGCAAAGATGTGCAGATCAGTGTACTTCGCCAGGTCCGCGCTCAGGCCGACGATCTTCTCGTCCTTGCGCGCCATTTCCACCAAAGCGTGACCGAAGGGCGCGGCGACGGTGTCGTAGCCTTCCGCAGAGAGGGAGGCGATCATCGCCGAGGTGGCGATCGGCTTGCCGTCTGGACCCAGTTTGACCCGGCGCGGCTCGTACTTGCGCTTCATCGATGCGAGAGTCATAGCGGCTTCCCCTTCTCCAGCACCGCAAGCGCCTTGGCCCACTCGTCAGGCTCGACGCGTACGAAGTGGGTGATCTCTCGGCTCTCCAGGAAATCGACGCCCTTGCACATGGTGGTGTCGAAGATGATCACGCGGGGGCCCGGGTGGTCCGTTTCCCGGGCTGCATCGAAGGCGGCGACGACGGCTTCCAGGTCATTGCCGTCCACGCGCTGGGCATGCCAGCCGAAGGCTTCCCACTTCTTCGCTTCCTCGCCCTGTGCCAACGCGTCGGTCGGCTTGCCGTCGGCCTGCTGGTTGTTGAAGTCCACGAGGCAGATCAGGTTGTCCAGTTTCCACTGGACCGCCGACATCACAGCTTCCCAGGTCGAGCCTTCTCCCAACTCGCCGTCGGACATGAGGTTATAGACGAAGGCCGGGCTCTGCTTGCGCTTGAGCCCCAATGCCATACCCACGGCGACGCCCAGTCCATGACCCAGCGAACCGCCGGTGATCTCCATGCCGGGGGTATAGGATGCCATGCCGGACATGGGCATCCGACTGTCATCCATGCCGTAGGTCTCGTACTCCTCTTCCGGCAGGATGCCGGCTTCCATAAGCACGGCGTAGAGCGCGATTGCGTAGTGGCCGATCGAGAGCAGAAAGCGGTCACGCCCCTCCCACTCGGGATCTTCCGCTCGGTACTCCAAGGCGTGGAAATAGCTGGCGGCGAGAACATCGGCTATGCCGAGGGCTTGGCCGATGTAGCCTTGGCCCTGAACCTCACCCATAAGAAGTGCCTTGCGGCGAATGTTCCACGCTCGCAGCTCGAGCGATACGTTGGATGCCGCGCTGGCGCGCCCTGCTGGCATCTAAGGGTCTCCCTTTTGGCATCTTGACCGTTTCCACACGCATAACATGCGATGCCGCGGGAGAAATTTATTATTTCTTTCAGGGTTTGTTAGGTGAGCTAACAAAGTGTGCTCGGTCTGCCCGAACTTGACCGCGCTCGATCGCCACCACGGCGGCCGGCACGCGGGTGCGCGTCGATCGAACCGCTTCTCGCCGGGCAACCAAACCTCTGCGAGCAGGCCGTTGCTCAAGTAGTGGCGCTACTCATTCTCCCCTTCACCCCGCCGCCTTTCCAGGCTCCCTCTCCCCCACCGCGGCCTCACCTTTTGGCGCCGCATAGTCGAGATGCGGTCGCAACGCGCGCATTTTGGCAGCCAGCTCCCGGGCGGCGGTCGAGGGCTGCTTGGCGAGGTGATTGGCGACCGCAACGTGGTCCGCATCGGGCTTGTGGTGGTTCAGTTTGGATTGCCCTTCTATACGATCGACAGCGATCTCGACCACCCGAATGCCGTTCAGCATGGTCTCGCGCTTGCCAGGCTCCATGGAGCTGAGTGACCAGGGCGCCTTCGGCAGGCGCGCTTCGGCAACGGCAAGGAGGTCGTCGCCGTGGTTGCGGTTGTCCGTCAGGGGGCGCTGGCTGGCGACGCCAGACAGATGCACCGCTTCGTAGAGCCAAGTAGAGACCTGATCGGCGGAAACGTACCAGTCGTTGGAGACGTAAGAATCGCCACCTGTCACGGCCAGCAGGAAGCGACGCCGGCCGTCGGCCAGGGCGATCAAGGGGTTCTGGGCCGTGAAGTGCATCTGCGCGACCACGCCATGCGCCTCTTCGCGGAGCACAAAGGGAACATGCGAGCCGACCGGGCCGTCGGGCCCGGCTGTAACCACCAGGCCGAAGCCCCGCTCAGCGGCAAACGCGAGCGCCGCCTGTTCTTCCATCCGGAAGGCTGGACGAACGATGTGCATGAGTCTCGGTGCTCCGCTTTCTTGGTCCAGTCCAGCCATAGCATCGAACGGCGTGAGGGTCGAAGCCGAGCGCCGATGCCGCCGACATCTCCAAGTACATCATCCAGGGCTTCCAGTCTGGCGGCTTGTGCTCGCAAAGCTGCCAACCTGAGTCAGTGCCATTGCCATCAACGGGGAATCAGCGCGGTTTTGCCTTTGGTTATCGTGCAGACATGAGCTCAAGCAGCCTTGCCCCAAGCGCGCTGTTTCTATCCCCAAGTTCGAGCAGGATGTTCATGTGGTTGCAGCCTGGCAGGGCCAGAAGCTCCGCCGGTTGCCCTTGTGCAGCGAGCCTGTCGTGCAGGGCGCCAGCTTGTTCGTGGAAGGGCGGCGTTTCTTCGGCGCCATAGGCGATGATGCGGTGCGGTCCCTCATGCTGTTTAGCGTCGAGTGGTGACCAGGCGGCTGCTTCCTCGCGGCTCATCTCGGCCTCGTTCTTGAGGAAGCTGTCGGGAATGCCCGAGAGGTCGTAGATCCCACTGAGCAGCAGCAGACCCTTGAGATGGGGCAGGGCAGGTGTGACCTCCTCGACGCCGGTCGCCGCGAGATAGGAGGCAAGGTGAGCGCCGGCTGAGTGGCCGCTGACGGTGATGCGTTCCGCTGCGGCACCCAGTTCCGCCGCGTGGTTTTGCAGCCAGAGCAGTGCGCGCCGGACCTGATCGACCAGGGTTGGGAGTCGCTGCCCCGGCATAAGGTCATATTCCACCAGCGCGGCTATCCCGCCGGCAGCCAGCACCGGTTCGGCGACGAAGCGGTAGTCCGCCTTTTCGCCCGAGCGCCAATAGCCGCCGTGTACGAAGACATGCAGCGGTGCGTCGCTGGGAGAGGTCTCGGGAAAGATGATGTCCAGCGTCTCACGTGGACGACTGCCATAGGCGATGTCGCTGCGCATCGTCGCGTGGCGCTCGAGGGCGCGGCTGCGCGCCGAGAATTCGGCGGCGATCTCGTCGAACTCAGGTACGAAATCGCGAATGCGGTACAAGTCGGTTTTGGTCACATGGCCCCCCAAAAGATGTAAGCGGTCTCGGCACGGCCAGCGGAATTGGCGCTCGACCGTGCCGCCCGCGCTAAAACTCTACAGCGTAGTACTTGGCTTCCACAAACTCCTGAATGCCCGTCACGCCGCCCTCGCGGCCGATACCGCTTTGCTTGACCCCACCGAAAGGCGCGGCGGGGTCGGACATCAAGCCGCGATTGATGCCGAGCATGCCGCTGTCGATCCGGCTGCCGACACGCATCGCGCGCCCGAGATCCTGGCTGTAGACATAGGCGGCGAGGCCGTAGTCGGTGTTGTTTGCAAGGCGGATGGCCTCCCCCTCGGTCTCGAAGCGGTAGATCGGCGCGACCGGCCCGAAGATTTCCTCGCTGGCGATGGCGGCATCGACCGGCACGTTCTCCAGAACCGTTGGCGGATAGAAATACCCGCTGCCGGGCAGCGGCGCGCCGCCGGTCGTCGCCCGCGCACCAAGGGCGATGGCGTCCCCGACCAGCCGGTTGATCTTCTCCACCGCCTTTGGGGTGATCATCGGTCCGCACTGGGTCTCCGGATCATAACCTGCACCGATTTTCAGAGCTGCCATACGCTCTGTGAGACCCGCGACAAAGGCGTCGTGAATGCCGGCCTGCACGTAGAAACGATTGGCCGCGGTGCAGGCCTCGCCCGCGTTGCGCATCTTGGCGACCATCGCACCATCAAGCGCGGCCTCGAGATCCGCATCGTCGAAAACAAGGAAGGGCGCATTGCCCCCAAGCTCCATCGAGCAACTCACCACCGTCTTTGCCGCCTCCGCAAGCAACAGACGGCCCACCCCGGTGGACCCGGTGAAGGAGAGTTTGCGCACCCGCGGATCGGCAAGCACGGCGCTGGTGACGGGCCCGGGACTGGTGGTGGTCAGCACATTAACGACCCCTGGGGGCACGCCGGCCTCTTCGCCCAGACGCGCCATGGCATAGGCTGTCAGCGGCGTTTCCGAGGCGGGCTTCAGGATGACGGTGCAGCCTGCCGCCAGCGCGGGCCCGATCTTGCGCGTGGCCATGGCTGCCGGGAAGTTCCAGGGCGTGATCAGCAGCGAGATGCCAATGGGTTCGTGATCAACCAGAATCTGGTGCGAGCCCGAGGGCGTATGCCTGTACTCCCCGGGAAGGCGGGTGGCCTCCTCCGCGTACCAGCGGAAGAACTCGGCCGCATAGGCGACCTCGCCGCACGCATCAGAAAGGGCCTTGCCGTTCTCAAGCGAGATCAAAGTGGCAAGCTCTTCGGCGTGCTCGCTCATCAACTGGAACCAGCGGCGCAGGATTTCGGAGCGTTGCCGGGGCGCGGTCGCGCGCCAGCCGGACGCGGCAGCCTCGGCCGCGTCGACGGCGCGAAGTGCGTCCTCAACCGAGGCGTCCGGCACGTCGGCCAGACTGTCGCCGCTTGAGGGATCGACGACGGCGATGCCGGAACCCTTTTCCCACTTGCCGCCGATATAGAGCCCCTGGGCGTGCAGGGAAGGATCGGCATAGCCGGATGTTCTTGTCTTTATTGTCATTATTCCGGACCTCTGGAAATCAGTTGAGCAGTGAGACGTCGCCGCTGTAGGCGGCGGCGACCAGCCTGCGCATGTCGGGCTGGGGCAGAGGGCGCGGGTTGTTTTCGATCAGCCGTGCGATGCCGCAGCTCTGTTCGGCGACCCAGTCGACGCGGTTTTCCTCGAGGCCCAGTTCGCGCAACGTCGTGGGAATGCCGATGCGGGCGAATAAGGCCGCGATGGCGGGAATCACCTCCTCTGCGCTGCCAAGTCCGGTAACCGCGGCGATTTCGGCGAGCTCGGGCGTGATCTCAGGCGCATTCCATCTCATGACATAGGGCATGAGACAGGCCACCCCGGCTCCGTGGGCCGTGTGGGTGAGGGCGCCCACGGGGTATTGGATGGCGTGGGCTGCGGCGGTGCCGGCGACGCCGAAGGCAAGCCCTGCCAGGGTGGCGCCCATCATCACCTTCTCCCGGGCGGCGGCGTCGGCGCCGTTCGTGCAGGCGGCTTCCAGACCCTGCCACAGCAGGGAGATGGCTCTGAGCGCGAAATGATCCGAGAAGGCGTTCTTGCCGACGAAAAC
This sequence comes from Aquibaculum arenosum, assembly GCF_029222965.1. Lineage (GTDB taxonomy): Bacteria > Pseudomonadota > Alphaproteobacteria > Kiloniellales > DSM-21159 > Aquibaculum > Aquibaculum arenosum. The sequence goes on from NZ_JARHUD010000004.1 coordinate 284,721, forward strand.
GCGCTCCTGTGCGATGCCGGGGACCGCTTCACGGCGTACGGCGGTGAAAGCTTCAAGCGCGTGTGTCATCGCATCCGCGCCGGCGATCGCGGTCAGGCTCGGCGGGCAGGTGAGTGTCAGGTCGGGATCGCAGATCGAGGTCGCCGGAATGATATAGGGGCTCGAGATGCCGACCTTGAGGTTGCGCTCGCTGTCGGAGAGCACCGCCACCGGGGTGACCTCCGAACCCGTGCCGGCGGTGGTGGGAACGGCGATGATCGGCATCACCGCGCCTGGGACGTTATACTCGCCGAAATAGTCTTGCGGCTTGCCGCCGTGGGTCAGCAGAACGGCAACGGCCTTCGCCATGTCGAGACAGGACCCGCCACCGACACCGATAACCAGATCCGGCGAGAAGTCGCGCGCGGCGCCCGCGCTGGCGAGAGCCGCCTCGACCGGGACGTCCGGAGGCGTCGAGCCGTCGACCCGCACTGCAAGGCCCGCCTTCTCGAGCTGCGCCACCATGTCCTGGAACTGCGCATCCGCCACCAGCCGAGCATCGGTTATGACGAGTGCTCGCTCGCCAAACTTCTTGGCAATCCTGCCCAAGGACCGTCGTTGGCCCGAACCGAAAACCAGTTCACCCGGGGCCCGGATGGTGCCGAATAGGGTCATCTCATTTTTTCCTTCCATCAAGAGTTCAGGCGGCCGCGAGGGCCGAAAGTCTGTCCAAGAGCGCATCGGGCACGTGGATGCCGGATGAGAGCGCTTTGGTGCGCCGCGCGCGCGATCCGTCTCCGGGAATGGCGACCGGTCTTTCGGGATCGGCGGGGCGGGATGAGCGCAGCTGATCGAGATAGGCGGCCAATGTCGCGGCGTTGCCCGCGCCGGCCCTCGGGTCGATGAGGATCAGCAGGTCGCCTTTGGTCGCCGGGTGCCTATCGTCCAGCGTGCCCCGTACTTCAGGCGCGACGTTGGAACCGGCCAGCGTGGCCACGAGGAGCTCGAAGGCGAGGCCGAGACCGTAGCCTTTGGCGCCACCGAAGGGAGCGATGGCGCCGAATTTCGCTGCTTCGGGGTCGGTCGTCGGGCGGCCGGCCGCATCGACTGCCCAACCGGCAGGGATGGGAGCGCCACGCAGGGCGTGATTGTGGATCTTGCCCATCGACACGACGCTGGTGGCGAGATCGAGGATGAAGGGTTCCTTGCCCGCCGGGATGCCAACGGCAATCGGATTGGTCCCCAACATTGCCTGTGTGCCACCGTGAGGATGCACCAGAGCTTCGCTGGTCGAGATGATGATGCCGATCAATCCGGCCGTTGCAGCCGCCTCGGCGTAGTAGGCGAGCATGCCGATATGGTTGGCGTTGCGGATCGCAGCGACGGCGATGCCACAGGTGGCGACGGCATCCTCGAGTTCGCGCATGGCCTCCATCATGACCACCGGTCCCAGGCCCCTTTGTCCGTCCATGGTCAGGAAGCCTTGCCCGCTCCAGGATTTTGCGCCCCTGGCGCGGGGATCCGCGAGCTTCCTGTCGATCCGCACCAGTAGGCGCGGCAGCCGTTGCAGCCCGTGTGAGGGCAGGCCGCGCAGCTCGGCTTCGATCAAGAGGTCAGCCTGCAGTTGCGCCATTTCATAGGGTGCACCACGCCTTTCCAATGAGGTGACGGCAAGCTGTCTGAGCGCGTCGGCAGATCGCAACATAACAAAACCCTATATCAAATCATATACGATATCGTATTTGACATTCGATATCCTACGTGCAATTGCTTGGTGTATGTCAAGAAGGTCTTCGAGAGAGCCGGGTGTGACCTCTTCAGCGCAACGCGAGGGCAGACGGGCCAGTGTCAGGCCGAGCAGCGTGGTCGACGGCGTCCATGACGTCATCTACCACCGGCTGATGGCGCTGGAGATCGCGCCAGGGGCGCGCATCCCGATCGATGCGCTCGCCCGCGAGCTCGATGTATCGCAAACGCCGGTGCGCGAAGCGCTCAGCCGGCTGGAGCGGGAAGGCTTGGTGCGAAAGGAGCACCTCATCGGCTACAGCGCCGCGCCACAATGGACGCGCAAGCAGTTCGAGGATCTCTATGCCTTTCGCCTGTTGCTAGAGCCCGAGGCCGCGCGGCTGGCTGTGCACAACATGACGCCGGAGGCCCTGGCGCTGTTGGAGGGGACAGCCGCCGACATGGGGCACGATGGGGCTCCGGAAGACAGGAATGCCCGCTATTCTCGCTTTGCGCGCGCAGACGCCCAGTTTCATGATGACATCATGCGGCTTTCCGGAAACGAGGTGATTCGCAGCACGCTGTTCAGCCAGCATGTGCACCTGCACATTTTCCGGCTGATGTTCCACACCCGGGTCACTCAGGAGGCGCTTGAGGAGCACGAGGAGCTGCTCGCAGCCTTCCGGGCACAGGATCCAGACGCGGCCTCCCGGGCTATGCGCGAGCACATTGAACGCTCACGCGACCGTATCCTCTGGGCCTTCGAATGAACTCACTCGCGCACAGGGCAGCAACCAAGAATGCGCGTGCGCCAGCCGCTGAGGTGCTCCGCGCGGAAGGGCTGAGCAAGGCCTACGGAGCGATCACGGTCCTGTCCGATGTGACGCTCGATATCCGCGCCGGCGAGATACACGCGATCATCGGCGAGAACGGCGCGGGCAAGTCCACCTTGATGAAGCTGTTGTCAGGGCATGTGACGCCCACGGCCGGCGACCTGCTCATGGAGGGACAGCCGCTCGCCTTTGCGGACTCCGTTGAGGCGGAGAACGCGGGAATTGTCCTCGTTCATCAGGAGATTCTGCTCGCCGATGATCTGACGGTCGCCGAGAACATCTTTCTTGGCCGCGAGCTTCGCCGTGGGTTCATGGTCGACGACCGGGCGATGAACCGCCGTGCTGCCGAACTGCTGGCGCGGATCGGCTCTGTCGCGCGACCACGCCATCGGGTCGGGGATCTGCCGCTGGCGCAGCGACAACTGGTGCAGATCGCCCGCGCGCTTCTGGATGAGCGCAAGGTCGTGATCTTTGACGAACCGACCGCGGTGCTGGCCAATGACGAGGTCGCGGCATTGCTCGACATCATTCGCGGCCTTCGCGAACACGGCGTTGCGGTGCTCTACATCTCCCATCGTCTCGACGAGATTCAAACGCTCGCCGATCGGGTGACGGTGCTGCGCGACGGGCGGATGATCGGCACCTGGCCTGCAGCCGAACTGAACCAGCGTCAGATGGCGGAACTCATGGTCGGGCGAGAGCTCGATATGCTTTACCCAAACAAGCGCGCGGCCACGTCGGAGGAACCTCTGCTTTCGGTCACCGATCTGGAGGTGGATCAGGGCGCGCAGAAGGCCTCCTTCGCCGTTCGTCCCGGCGAGGTGCTCGGCCTCGGTGGCATGATCGGATCCGGCCGCACCGAGTTGATCGAGGGTCTGATGGGGCTGCGCTCGTCGCAGGCGGCAAGCGTCGTCGTGAACGGCCGCGAGATCTCCCATCGCTCTGTCGCTTCGATGATGGAGGCCGGACTTGTCTATCTGACCGAAGACCGCAAGGGCAAAGGCCTGCTCCTCGACGAGAAGCTTGCGCCGAACCTGACCTTGCAGGCGCTGGAGGCCGTCAATCCGGCAACCATACTTGACCGGCGCGCCGAGTTGGCGGCCCTGCGCAAGGCGGTCGCGGATTATGACATCCGTGTTCGCTCCTTAACGCTCGAAGCCGGCAAGCTTTCCGGAGGCAACCAGCAGAAGCTGCTTCTGGCCAAGCTTATGATGACCGATCCCTCCGTGGTGATCATCGATGAGCCGACGCGCGGCATCGACATCGGCAACAAGAGTCAGATCTACGATTTCATCGACGCGATGGTGCGTGCCGGCAAAGCCTGCATCGTTATCTCGTCGGAAATGCAGGAACTGGTGGGGCTTGCCGACCGGGTCCTGGTGATGCGCGCGGGGAGAATCGTCGCCGAGCTGTCGGGTGGCGAAATCAACGAAGGGAATGTTGTCTACGCCGCCACCTCAGGCGCGCACGGCAGCACAGGGGAGGATTTACATGACCACAGCGGCCGCACCCGTCGCGACAGCTGAAGAGAAACGTCGCATCCGCTGGGCCGACCTGGCGCCCTTCATTGCGCTGGGCGTGATCGTGTTCATTGGCATTCTGATCAACTCGAATTTTGCCTCTTCGGCCAATCTGATCAACGTCATCACCCGCAGTGCCTTCATCACCATCATCGCGGTGGGCGCAACCTTTGTGATCTCATCAGGTGGCCTTGATCTGTCGGTTGGGTCGATGATGGCCTTCGTTACCGGCATCATGATCATGACAATGAACGGCTTGGCACCGTCCTATGGCAGTTGGGCCATTGTCATGGGGGCCGGCGTCGCGCTGGTGGTGGGGGGGCTCTGCGGGCTCTTCAACGGCCTCATCATTACCGTTGGACGAATAGAACCCTTCATCGTCACGCTCGGGACGATGGGTATCTTTCGCGCCTTTATCACTTTCATGTCCGACGGCGGCTCGCTGCCGATCGACCGCAGCCTGCGCGAGGCCTACCGGCCGGTCTATTTCGGTGATTTCCTGGGTATTCCCTATCCTGTTCTCATCACGCTCGCCGTCGTCCTGCTGGGCGCCTTCCTGCTTTACCGCACGAAGTACGGTCGCCGCCTGACCTCGGTCGGCTCGAACGCCGAAGTGGCACGTTTCTCGGGGGTCAACGTCAGCCGGGTGCGAACCCTTGCCTATGTGATCCAGGGACTTTGCGTCGGTGTTGCGGCGATCTGCTACGTCCCGCGCCTAGGCGCTGCCACGCCGACGACGGGTCAGCTCTGGGAGCTTCAAGTCATCACGGCCGTCGTCATCGGCGGCACTCTTTTGCGCGGCGGCAGGGGGCGAATCTGGGGCTCCGTCGCCGGCGCGCTCATCCTCGAGGTTATCGCGAACGTCATGGTCCTATCGGACATGGTCTCCGAATACCTCGTGGCCGCGGTGCAGGGCGCGATCATCATCATCGCCATGCTTGCGCACCGTTTTACCAGCAGTCGCTGACAACAGCGGCACGACCACAAGGGAGGAAAAGATGAAGTATGCCACCACAAGGACGGGAACACTTGTTTCCGTCATCGCTCTCACCTGCGCCATGTCGTTCGGAGCGGCCAGCGCACAGGAGAGTGATATCACGATCGCCGTGTCGATCCCCGCGGCGACGCATGGCTGGACCGGCGGTGTCGTCTATCACGCCGAACAGGCCGAAAAGGAAATCGAGGCCGCGTTCCCCAACATCGACATTGTCTTGTCGACCGCCTCCTCGGCGACGGCACAGGTCTCGTCACTGGAAGACCTCTCCGCCACCCGGGATCTGGACGCCCTCGTCATCCTGCCGTTCACCTCGGAGGAGTTGACCGGACCGGTCGAGCAGGTGAAGTCCAACGGCACCTTCATCACCGTCGTGGATCGTGGGCTGAGCGACACCTCGGTCCAGGATCTTTATGTTGCGGGCGACAACATCGCCGTGGGCGCCAACACGGCGCATTGGCTTGCCGATCAACTCGGCGGCGAGGGCGAGATCGTGGTGCTGCGCGGCATTCCGACGGTCATCGACGACGAGCGCATTCAGGGTTTCTCTGAGGTTATTGCCGAGACGGACATTGAAATCCTCGACATCCAGTACGCCAACTGGAACCAGGACGAGGCGTTCACCCTGATGCAGGACTACCTCGCCAAGTACCCGAACATCGACGCCGTTTGGGCCAACGACGATGATATGCTCCTGGGCGTCATCGAGGCCGTCGATCAGGCCGAACGGGATGACATCAAGTTCGCGCTTGGCGGCAACGGCATGAAGGAGGTTATCGAACTGGTGATGGCGGAAGACGAGCGCACACCGATCTCGACGCCCTATCCGCCGTCCATGATCAAGTCGGCAATCTACATGACTGTCGGCCAGTTCAACGGCCAGGCGCCGATGCGCGGTTCCTTCCTGCTGGATGCGCCACTGATCACGCCGGAGAATGCGGAGCAGTTCTACTTCCCCGATTCTCCGTTCTGAACCAACCCGAGTGACACCCGGCTCCGGCCGGGTGTCACCCTATCCGACACTTGATGGGAGATCCGCGATGAGCGGCAAGAAGATCCTGATGCTCACGGGTGAGTTCACCGAGGAGTATGAGATTTACGTATTCCAGCAGGGCATGGAGGCCGTGGGGCACACCGTCCATGTCGTCTGCCCCGACAAGAAGGCAGGTGACCTCATCAAGACGTCGCTGCACGATTTCGAGGGCGACCAGACCTACACCGAGAAGCTCGGTCATTACGCCGAGATCAATAAAACCTTCTCGGAAGTGAATCTCGCGGAGTATGACGCCGTCTACGCTGCGGGCGGTCGCGGTCCCGAATACATCCGGACCGACAAGCGGATTCAGGATATGGTTCGCCACTTCCACGAGACCGGCAAGCCCATCTTCACGATCTGCCACGGCGTGCAGATTCTGATGGCGGTACCGGGCGTTCTCGAAGGACGGAAGGTTGCGGGTCTCGGAGCGTGCGAACCCGAGGTCACGGCCGTGGGCGGCATTTTCATCGATGTCGGACCGACGGAAGCCTATGTCGATGGCAACATGGTCTCAGCCAAGGGCTGGACCGGTCTGGCGGCTTTCATGCGCGAATGCCTGAACGTGCTGGGGACCAAGATCACCCATAGCTGAGCGGCCTCGCCCTCGATGGGCCATTCCAGCTGATCTGCCTCCAACCACCCTCACCCAATCAAGCAAGCCCCTCGCGGACCCCCGCAAGGGGCTTTTTGATTTGTTCACGCTGATTTCGCCGAGACACCGATAATGTCCGGTCCCCCTACACCCCCGCCTCGCTCAGCGCCAGGATGCCCACTGGTGGGGGTATCGCCGTTGGAGGTGCTGATGACCCTCGACGGGCCAGTGGTTGCTAGAGACGCTGCGCTTGTCACGGAACCTTCCGCGCGAATCTCCGTCTGATTTATGTGCCCGTAGAATGCGGGCAGTGGACCGATAAGCGGTCCCGAACGAACGGAGGCTTGCTATGCGAGGCATCATTTTCACGTCCGCCTTTGTGCTTGCACTGTCCGGCGGCGCCGCCCTGGCGCATCAGTGTCCCTCGATGATGGAGGAGATCGACCAGGCACTGCCGAGCGCGGACCTGTCCGAGGACGAGCGTCAGCGCGTGACGGAGCTCCGGCAGGAAGGCGAGGAACTGCACGAGGCCGGCGACCACGCCGGCTCCGAGGCCGCTCTCGGCGAGGCCAAGGACATCCTCGGGCTGTAAGACTTGACGCAAAGACTTGACGCACGTCCCGGAGTGGAGCGGCCACCAACTCTGCTCCGGGGCGTTGCTCCCGCGTGAAATGATCCGGGCGCCTCGGGGGCAGCCTGGTTGAGGCTTGTGTGAAGTCGCCCGGGGCCCCGCGTCCCGTTAAACTCCCATCACTTTGAATGAGACAGGCTCCACCGGCAGGAGAACCGAGATCATGGACATCGCGGCGATGTTCTTTCAGGACTGGGAAGGGATTGTCCGGACCGTGCTGGTGGGCGCGCTCGCCTATGTGACGCTGGTGCTGTTCCTGCGCATCTCGGGAAAGCGGACGCTCGCCAAGCTCAACGCCTTCGACCTCGTGGTGACGGTGGCGCTCGGCTCGACCCTGTCGGCCATCGTGCTGCAGGAATCGGTCGCTCTCGCCGAGGGGGCGACGGCGCTCGCCCTGCTGATCCTCGCCCAGTACCTCGTCGCCTCCTTTTCGGTGCGCTCACAGCGCTTTGCCGCCGCGGTGCGCTCGGAGCCGGCGCTGCTTGCGCGCAACGGCGCGTTTTGCGCGCAGTCCATGAAGCGCGAGCGCGTGACGCAGGATGAGGCGATCAGCGCCATTCGCTCCCAGGGCGGGCACTCGGTTTCCGAAGTGGAGAGCCTCGTGCTCGAAAGCGACGGCACGATCAGCGTGAGTTTCTTGGCAGCGTCAGCCTCCTGACCCCCTTCACTGCTCCTCCTCATCCTTCCCGGCCTTAGCGCGCTCGCGGGCGGAGAAATGCCCGACCGGCAGGCGCCAGGCGTAGCGGATGGCCATGAAGCGCAGGGTGAAGCACAGCAGCCCGCCGGCCAGCGCCGCGACGCCGTAGGGCAGGGCCAGTTCGTGCCCGATGACGACGACGGCGGCGCCGGCCAGGGCGGCAAGCGCGTAGAGGTCCGAGCGCAGGACCTGCGGGATTTCCATCAGCAGCAGGTCGCGCATCATGCCGCCGCCGATCCCGGTCACCATGCCCAGCAGCGCGGCCATCACGGGGTTGAGCCCGAACTCGATCGCCTTCCCGGCGCCGGCAACCGCGAAGACCGATAGCCCCACCGCATCGAAAAGCAGCACCGGGCTGCGCAGGCGCTTGACACCGGAGTAGGAGAAGAAGGTGATCAGCCCGGCCATGATTGAGGCCAGCAGATAGCGTTCGTGGCTGAGCGCGGCGGGCGGCACGGCGCCGATCAGCAGATCGCGGGTGATCCCCCCGAAGTTGCCGGCGACGAAGGCCAGCACCAGGATGCCGAAGATATCGAGCCGGCGATTGACCGCCGCCAGCGCACCGCTGATCGCGAACACGAAGGTGCCGCCCAGGTCGAGCAGATTGACCAGAGTCTCAATGCCGATCATCAGGCCCCCGCTTCCACTGCCACGGCGGTTTCTCCCTTGCTCTAGCCGGGCGCTTCTTACCAGGCGAGCTTGCCCGCAGCATACACACCGTCAGGTCGAAAAGGTGGCTACACTTTTGCGCCGTAAAGCCTTACCTTGCCTGACGATCCGGCGCTTTGCACCCGGCCCCGGAAGGGCGGAGTTTACGGCCGGGGGAGCCGATCAAAGCGACAGTGGAGCGGGCAGGGACGATGAGCAGGGACGAAGCGGACATCCGGAGCCTGGACTCCTTCGTCTGGTCGGTGGCGGAGATCCTGCGCGGCGACTTCAAGCAGTCGGAGTACGGCAAGGTCATCCTGCCCTTCGTGGTGCTGCGCCGGCTGGATTGTCTGCTGGAGGGCAGTAAGGAGGCAGTGCGCGCGACTGACGCCTCCCTGCCCGAGGACATCGATCCCGACAGCCGCGACCTGATCCTCTTCGAGGCGGCGGGCGCGCGCATCCGCGCCTACAACACCAGCCGCTTCACCTTCGAAAGCCTGAAGGGGCAGGACCCGACCCAGCTCCACGACAACCTGCTGGACTACATCACGAAGTTCTCGCCCAACATCCGCGACATCTTCCTCGACAAGTTCCTCTTCACCGACCAGCTCAAGCGCCTGAAGGAGGCCGGGCTGCTCTGGCAGGTCTTCGAGCGCTTTTGCCAGATCGACCTGCACCCGGAGGTGATCTCCAACATCGAGATGGGCTACCTCTTCGAAGGGCTGATCCGGCGTTTTTCGGAAATTTCCAACGAGACCGCCGGTGAGCACTTCACGCCGCGCGAGGTGGTGCGCCTCATGGTGGAGCTGTTGATTGCCGGCGACGAGGGCTTGAGCGGCAGCGGCGTCATCCGCCGGGTCTATGATCCGGCCTGCGGCACCGGCGGCATGCTGGCGCTCGCCGAAGAAGCCATCGCCAAGGCCAATGCGCGCAAGGTCCGGGTCGAGCTCTACGGCCAGGAGCTGAACCCGGAATCCTTCGCCATCTGCAAGTCCGACATGCTGGTGACCGGCCACAACCCGCAGCAGATCGCGTTTGGCAACACGCTGACCAACGACGCCCACGCCGGCACCGACTTCCACTACATGCTCTCCAATCCGCCCTATGGTGTGGACTGGAAGAAGTATCAGGACGCGATCAAGACCGAGGCGGCGGAGCAGGGCTTTGCCGGCCGCTTCGGCGCCGGCCTGCCGCGCGTGTCCGATGGGCAGCTTCTCTTCCTGCAGCACATGATCTCCAAGATGCGTGTCGACGAGACCGGCTCGCGCATCGGCATCGTCATGAACGGCTCGCCGCTCTTTACCGGCGGCGCCGGCTCGGGCGAGAGCGAGATCCGCCGCTGGATGCTGGAGGAGGATTGGGTCGAGGCGATCATCGCCCTGCCCACCGACCTCTTCTACAACACCGGCATCCAGACCTACGTCTGGCTGCTGAGCAACCGCAAGGCGCCCGAGCGCAAGGGCAAGGTGCAGCTCATCGACGCCAGTGGGGAGCGCTTTTGGAAGCCGCTGCGCAAGTCGCTGGGCTCCAAGCGCCGGGAGATTCCCGAGGAGGCGCGGCGGGAGATTTTGCGGCTCTACAACGAAATGCCAGAAGGCGAGGGCGCGGAGGGCGAGGGCGCAGACCGGGCGGTCTCCAAGGTCTTTGCCACCACCGACTTCGGCTATCGCGAGATCCGGGTGGAGCGGCCCCTGCGCCTGAACTTCCGGGCCAGCCCCGAGCGCATCGCCCGCCTGCGGGAAGAGAAGGCCTTCCTCAAGCTCTCCGAAGACGAGCGCGAGGAGATCGAGGTGATCCTGCTGGCCCTGGGCGACAGGCTCTTCACCCAGCGGCCGGCTTTCGAAAAGGCCCTGAAGAAGGCCCTGGCGGCCGAGGGCGTGAAGCTCGCCGCGCCAACCCGCAAGGCCATCCTCTCCGCGCTTTCGGAGCGCGACGAGGAGGCCGAGGTTTGCACAGACAAAGACGGCAACCCGGAGCCTGACCCCGAACTGCGGGACAGCGAGCTGGTGCCGCTGACCGAGGACTGGCGCGACTACATGGCGCGCGAGGTGACACCCTTCGTGCCCGACGCCTGGGTCGACGAAAGCCACCGCGACGCCCGCGACGGCGATGTGGGGCGCGTCGGCTACGAGATCAACTTCAACCGCTATTTCTATCAGTACGTCCCGCCGCGGCCGCTGGCGGAGATCGACGCCGAACTGAAGCAGCTCGAAGCCGAGATCGCCGGGCTGCTGAAGGAGGTGGCGGCGTGAGGGACATTATGACTCTGCACGAGCCCCGAGGATGGCGCCTCTATCGCCTGGGGCAGTTATTTGACGAGCGCAAGGAGAAAGTCAGCGACAAAGATTTTCCACCGCTTTCCGTAACCATGAATGGCATCGTCCCACAGCTCGAAACTGCTGCTAAGTCAGATGACGGCGATAATCGGAAACTGGTGAAGACCGGAGACTACGTCATCAACAGCCGATCTGACCGCAAAGGCTCAGGAGGAGTTTCAGATTACGACGGATCGGTATCGTTGATCAGTATCGTACTCAAGCCGAAGGGTGTTCATCCGAGCTTCGCACACCACTTACTGCGCTCACGGGCATTTCAAGAGGAGTTCTACCGCTGGGGGCACGGTATCGTTGCCGATCTTTGGACAACGCGTTACGCAGACATGAAGAACATCCGACTGTTCTTGCCTGATCTCCCCACCCAAAAGGCCATCGCGGATTTCCTCGACCGCGAGACCGCCCGCATCGATCAGTTGATCGAGAAGAAGCAGCGGTTTCTAAGCATTGCCGATGAACATTGGTCTGCGACACTGAATCACATCATCTTTCCCCAAAGTCCAGACTGGGAGCATTTGCCTCGCGAGTGGCGCAAGGTGCGCCTAAAGTACCTTACTGACCCAAAGCGCCCGATCATGTACGGCATAGTGCTGCCGGGACCAAACATGGAAGATGGTCCCATGATCGTTAAGGGAGGCGATGTGAAGCCGGGGCGGCTTCACCCGGCCCGCCTTTGCCGAACAACAGTTGAGATTGAGAGCGCCTACGCTCGGTCGCGTTTGAAATCAGGCGATCTTGTTATTTCTATCCGCGGCGGTATCGGGGACGTTGAAATTGTACCTCCGGAGATTCATGGCGCCAATCTGACTCAGGACGCCGCTCGTATTGCACCAAGAGACGGCGTAGACCATGAATGGCTGCGCTTTGCTCTGCTTTCCTCGGCAGTCTTCCACCCGCTTGAAGCACGCTCGCTTGGTGCTGCTGTTCGGGGGATCAACATCTTCGATCTTAAGCGCGTGTTCGTTCCGACGCCGCCGGAGGATCTACAGCGGAAAATCGCAGGCCGGCTAAAGCAACAGGAAGCTAAGCGCTCCCAACTTCGCAGTAAGGTCGAGTTGCATACTAACCGCCTCCGCGAGTTCCGCTCCGCGCTCATCACCGCCGCCGTCACCGGCCAGATCGACGTTGCCACCTGGGGCCGGCGCGGTGAGGCGGATCGGCGGCTGGACGAGATTCAAAAAGATATGACGGCAGGGCTGAGCGTTGCGACCGCTCCGGCCTGACGGGAGACGTGAGGCAATCTGATCAGGTTTTGATTGGAACAAAGACTACAGGGAAACGGGGGCTAGAATGAGTAGAAAATATCAACAGTCTCAATTGCTTGTGCCTCTGTATCGTTCTTGATCGTGTTTTGATCGGGGGAGGGGGAGATGAGAGCACGAAGCGCCAGCAGCATCCATCGCGAGGCGGTGCTGGAAGACCATATCCTGGACCGGCTGGTGGCGGAGCAGGGTTATGAGGCGCGGCCGCCCGAGGTCTTCGACCGGGCGCTGGCCCTGGACCGGGAGCTGGTGCTGCGCTTCCTGCAGGCGACCCAGCCGGAGGCCTGGGAGAAGCTCACGGCGCAGTACGGCGCCAGCGCCGAGGCCGAGTTCTTCAAGCAGCTCGAACGCGCGCTGAAGGATCGCGGGACGCTGGGGGTGCTGCGCCACGGCCTGAAGCTGGTGCCCAACATTCGTTTTGCGCTCTGCTTCTTCCAGCCGGCCTCCAACCTCAACCCGGCGCTCACCCGGCTCTACGAGGCGAACATCCTGAGCGTAATGTCCCAGGTGCGCTACAGCCGCCGGAACGAGAACGCCATCGACCTGGCGCTCTTCGTCAATGGCCTGCCGGTTGCGACCCTGGAGCTGAAGAACCTGCCCACCGGCTCGAGCTTCAGGAACGCCGAAAAGCAGTACAGAAGCGATCGCTCGCCGGCCGGGGAGCCGCTGCTCACCTTCAAGCGCGGCGCGTTGGTGCACTTCGCGGCCGATGAAGACAATGTCTCCATGACCACGCGCCTGTTGAACGGGCGCACGCGCTTCCTGCCGTTCAACCGCGGCAGCGCGGAGGGCGGGGCCGGCAACCCGCCGGTGGCGGACGAATTCCGCATCGCCTACCTCTACCGCGATCTGCCCGAGGGCAAGGCTGTCTTCGGGCGGGAGACCTGGCTGTCGATCATCGGCCGCTTCCTCCATTTGGAGAAGGACGGCAAGGAAACCCTGATCTTCCCGCGCTTTCAGCAGCTCGACGCGGTGACGAAGCTGCTGGCCCACGCGCGGGCCCAGGGGCCGGGGCAGAACTATCTGATCCAGCACTCCGCCGGCTCCGGCAAGTCCAACACCATCGGCTGGACCGCGCACCAGCTCATCACGCTGCACGACGAAGCAGACCAACCAATCTTCAACACGGTCATCATCATCACCGACCGCATCGTGCTCGACCGCCAGCTTCAGAACACCGTCGCCCAGTTCGAGCAGACCAAGGGCGTGGTCAAGAAGATCGACGGCACCTCGCGCCAGCTCAAGCAGGCGATCCAGCAGGGCGCGCGCATCATCATCACCACGATCCAGAAATTCGGCACCAAACACCTTGAGGAGGTGTCGGGGCAGCAGGACCGCCGCTTCGCCATCCTGGTGGACGAGGCGCACAGCTCTCAATCGGGCAAGAGCGCCCAGGCCCTCTCAGAAGCGCTGACCCGCGAGGCGGACTCCAGCGAGGATGTGGAGGACATGATCGCGGCCTATCAGCAGAGCCGCGGGCCGCAGCCCAACATCAGCTACTTCGCCTTCACCGCCACGCCGCGCAACGTGACGCTGGAGCGCTTCGGCACGCCGGGCCCCGACGGGCTGCCCCGGCCCTTCCACCTCTATTCCATGCGCCAGGCCATCGAGGAGGGCTTCATCCTCGACGTGCTGCAGAACTACATGACCTACAAGGCCTACTACGAGCTGGAAAAGGCCATCGAGGACGACCCCGAGCTGCAAGGCCGCAAGGCGCAGCGCCGGGTCGCCCGCTTCGCCTCCCTGCATCCCACCGCGATCGCGCAGAAGGTCGAGGTCATCGTCGAACACTTCCGCCGCCATGTGCAGCGCGAACTCCAGGGTGCCGCCAAGGCGATGGTGGTCACGCAAAGCCGCGAGCACGCCCTGCGCTTCTACTTCAGCCTGCGCGACTACATCGCCGAGCAGGGCTATGGCGACCTGCAGGCGTTGGTGGCCTTCTCCGGCGAGCAGACGCTGGACGGGGAGGTCTGGACCGAGGCCGCCGTGAACGGCTTTGCCGAGACGGAACTGCCGCGCCGCTTCGGTGGGATGGAGTATCAGATCCTGGTGGTGGCGGAGAAGTACCAGACCGGCTTCGACCAGCCCAAACTCTGCGCCATGTACGTCGACCGCAAGCTGGCCGGCCTGCAGGCGGTGCAGACGCTCTCCCGCCTCAACCGCACGATGGCGGGCAAGCAGCGGACCTACATCCTCGACTTCCAGAACTCCATCGAGGACATCCAGGAAGCCTTCAAACCCTTCTTCGAGGCCGCCGCGCTGGAAGAAACCTCGGATCCCAACCAGGTCTACGCCCTGGAGGCGCGGCTGCGCCGCTTCGGGATCATCGACCGCGCGGAGGTGGAGCGCTTTGCCCAGAACTTTTTTAAGGGACTGCTGGATAGCAGCGACCGCGCCCGCCTGAGCGGGCTGGTGCGCCACGCGGTGCAGCGATTCGAGATGGAGGAGGACGAGGGGCGGCAGGAGGAGTTCCGCCAGCTTCTCAAGAGCTTCACGCGCTACTACAGCTTCGTGGCCCAGGTGGTGCGCCTGCAGGACACGGACCTGGAAAAGCTTCACGCCTATGGCCACCTGCTCCTGACACTGCTGCCCGACCGCGAGGTGCCGCCGGACATCGAGATCACCGACGAGATGCTGCGCCTGCACGCCTTCAAGGTGGAGCAGCAGGAAGCCGGCAACGCCTCACTCGCCCGCGGCATGGCGGAACCCCTGCCGCCCATCACCGAATTCGGCGCCAAGCCCTACAGCGAAGACGAAAAGCGCTCCCTCTCGGACATCATCCAGGCCTTCAATGAGCGGCACGGGGCGCAGTTCAGCGAGGAGGACTTTCTGCGCTACGAGACGGTGAAGCGCGACGTCCTCGACGCGGACATGACAGAGATGCTGCGCAACAATCCACCCGACGTGGTCTACAGCGCCTTCGACCAGGCCTTCTTCCGCGGCCTCATCCAGCTCTTTCAGCGCGACGGCGAGATGAAGAATATCCTGCTGTCCGACCCAGAAGTCCGCGGCCAACTCACCCGCCACTTCTTCGCCCGCGCCCTGCGCGAGGTGCGCGAGGAACCGGGGCGGCCCGATGCTTGACTATGACTGAGAAGGAAGCCGCCTCATGCTCATGAGAGCCGTGCACCCCGGCGAGGTCCTCAAGGAGGAGCTGGAAGCCGCCGATGTTACGTCCACGGAGTTCGCGCGCCAGATCGAGGTGCCGCCGAACCGCATTTCGCAGATCATCGCCGGCAAGCGCGCGATCACCGGCGATACGGCGCTGCGCTTTGGTCACTGGTTCGGCGTGGACCCGCAGTTCTGGCTGAACCTGCAAGCGCAATTCGAGCTGGCCGTCGCGCAGCGGGAAAAGGGCGCGGCCATCCGGCAGTTGCCGACCAGGGCTGCGTAAAGCGGATCTGCCTTTAGGAGAATTGCTCGATGTACAGCAATCACCCCCGCCGACCGTACCATCAAGCCGGCGGGGGCGTGGGCGTCACTGCATGCGCATGCCGCCGTCGAGGCGGATGTTGTCGGCGTTGAGCATGGGGTTGGCCAGGATGTGCATGACCAGGCTGGAGAACTCCTCCTCCTTGCCGAAGCGCTTGGGGAAGGGCACCTGGTTGGCGAGGTTTTCCTGCACCTCTTCGGGCATATTGAGCAGCATCGGCGTGGCGAAGAGCCCCGGCGCGATGGTCATGACGCGCACGCCGGACTTGGCGAACTCGCGCGCGGCCGGCAGCATCATGCCGACCACACCGGCCTTGGAGGCGGCATAGGCGACCTGGCCCAACTGGCCCTCGCCGGCGGCGATGGAGGCGGTGTTGACGATCAGGCCGCGCTCGCCGTCCTCGTTCACCGGCTCGGCGCCCAGCATCTCGGCGGCGGCCAGGCGCAGCATGTTGAAGCTGCCCACCAGGTTGATCTCGACGGCCTTGCGGAAGTCCTCCAGCGGCATGGGGCCGTTGCGCCCGACGATGCGCTTGGCCGGGGCGACGCCGGCGCAGTTGACCAGCACCCGGGCCGGCCCGTGCTTCTCGCGCGCTTCGGCCATCACCGCCTCGGCCTGCTCGGCGCTGGTGACGTCGCAGCGGAAGCCGAGGCCGCCGATCTCCTCGGCCACGCGCTTGACGCCTTCCTCGTTGATGTCGAGTACCGCCACCTTGGCGCCGGCCTTTGCCAAGGCCCGGGCGGTGGTCGCCCCCATGCCGGAGCCGCCGCCGGTGACGATCGCGGCCAGTCCTTTCACGTCCATGAGCTGTCTTCCTTATCCTGTGGGAAAGTTCCTGCAAAAAGCTGGCCGCGCCTATAGCACGCCCCCGGCCATCCGGTCACGCCTGTGCAAGGGGGATGGCCTCACACCCCCAGCAGCAAAAAGAGCAGGGACAGCGTGACCAGAGAGAGCAGGGTGGAGAGCAGAATGGCCGAGGTGGCGCGCTGGACATAGACCTCGTAGCTCGAAGCCAGCACGAACATCAGCGCACCGATGGGCAGGGCCGCCTGGATGATCGCGGAGAAGGCCCAGACCCGCTCCAGCTCGAAAACCACCAGCGCCAGCCAGGCCACCAGGGCCGGCAAGGCCACCAGCTTCAGCAGGCAGATCCACAAGACCTCACCCAGCCCGGCGCGCAGCGACTTGCCCACCATGAAGAGCCCGATGGCAAAAAGCGCGCAAGGGCCCGCGGCGGCGCCCAGGATGTCCATGAAGTTGCCCACCGAGGCGGGCAGGGGCAGCCCGCCCCAGGACCAGAGCAAACCGGCGGCGGCTGAGAGGAAGAGTGGGTTCTTACCCACCCCGGCGCCGGCCTTGCGCACCACCTGCAGGGCGCCTTGGCCCTGAGCGCGCACCACCTCCAGCACCACCACCCCGGCGACGATCACCAGGGCACCGTTGATGATGGTGGTGATCACCGCCGGCAGCACCCCCTCCTGCCCGAAGGCGAGCTGCAGCAGCGGCACGCCCATGTAGCCGGTGTTGGAGAAGATGGCCGAAAAGCCGTGCATGGCGTTGAACTCGATCCCACCGGGAAAGGCGAAGCGGGCGATGATCGCGGCCAGGAAGAAGATCGCCAGCAGGCCGAGGCCGAAAACGGCGATGAAGTCCCAGTAGAAAACGTCGGCCAGGGGCGTGCGCGCCAGCGAGCCGAAGAAAAGCGCGGGCAGGGCGGCGTAGTAGACGAATCCGTTCAGCGCCTGGCTGGAGTCCTGCCCCAGGATGCCGGCGCGACCGCTGAGATAGCCGGCGGCCATGATGGCAAAGACCGGCAGGACGACATTGACGATGGCTTCCATGACGCGGCGCAGACTGTCGCTGCAACGCCCGGCTGTCCAGACATGAAGCAGACGACGAGACCGGATCGCAATTAATCTGAACCACTCCTGGTTCAGATTAATTGCGTGAATCCGCTCTCCAACAAAGAGATAGAGCCATGCAAGCGGTGCAAGTGCACCGGGAGTGTTCACTCCGCTGCCCGGCGCAGCCGTGCCACCCCGCCGGGCGGGCTTTCCTGTTTCCGCGCTTGCCGCCGTGCGCGCCAGCTCTGGATGTTGGCCCGGAACATCAGGGCGCAGGGCGTGAAGATCAGCGTCAGCAGCGTGGAAAAGGCGAGCCCGAAGGCAATCGCGGTGGCAAGCTGCTGCCACCACTGGGTCGAGGGTGCGCCGAACTGCACGTTGCGGCCGAAAAAGTCGACATTGACCCCCAGCACCATGGGCATGAGGCCCAGGATGGTGGTGATGGTGGTCAGCAGCACCGGCCGCAGGCGCTGCGCCCCGGTGCGCAGAATCGCCTCGAAGGGTTCGGAAGCCTCCTGCTTCAGGCGATCGAAGGTGTCGATCAGCACGATGTTGTTGTTCACCACGATGCCAGCCAGCGCGATCACACCGATGCCGCTCATCACGATACCAAAGGGCTGGCCGGTGATCAGCAGGCCCAGCATCACGCCGATGGTGGACATGACGACGGCGGAGAGGATCAACCCGGTGCTGTAGAAGGAGTTGAACTGCGTGACCAGGATGATGGCCATGAGGAAAAGCGCCACCAGGAAGGCCTTGCTGAGGAACTCGCCGGCGGCGCGCTGCTCCTCATCCTCGCCGCGGAAGGTCACGCTGACCATCGGGTCGAGCTCTACGCCCGCCAGCGCGGCGCGCAGCTCCTGCACCTTGTCGTCGGCCAGAATGCCCGGTGCCACGTCACTGCGGATGGTCATGGCGCGGTTGCCATCGACCCGGCGCAGCAGGGAAGTCTTGGGCTCTGGGCGCAGGGTGATGAAGTTGGCGATGGGGACCAGGCCGTTCTCGGTCTGCACACGGATGCGGTCCAGGTGGCTGGTGTTGCGATAGTCCTCGGGCAGGCGCACGACGATATCGATTTCCTCATCAGCCCGGTCCGGCCGGTAGTTGCCGATCTCCAGCCCGCGGGTGGCCATCTGGACGTAGGAGCCGACGAGCTGCACGTCGGCATCGAACTTGGCCGCCTGGGCACGGTCGACCCGCATCTCCCACTCGATGCCCGGGACCGGCCGCCCATCCTCCAGGTCGATAAAGCCGCCCAGGTCAGCCATCACCCCCAGGATGCGATCGATGGTGGGTTCGATGCGCGCCGGGTCGGAGGAGGAGACCTGAATCTGGATCGGCTTGCCCACCGGCGGGCCCGCTTCCTGCTCGCGCAGCTCGATGGAGATGCCGGCCAGATGCGCGCTGCGCTCGCGGATCTCCGCCAGGATTTCCTCGGCGCCGCGCCGTGCGAACCAGTCGACGAACTCGAGCTGGATCGTGCCCACCAGATCCTCCGGCTCCTCGTCGTTCGTCTGTCCCGAACTGGCGACGGAACGGGCATAGATGGAATGAAACTCGCCGCGCTCGGCTTGGAGTTCGAGCACCTGCTGCTCCACCTCGCGCAGCAAGGCATCGCGCTCGTGAATCGAGAGGTTGCCGCGGCCGTGGACCCAAAGCGAGACATTCTCCGGCTCGACACTGGGGAAGAACTCGACCCCGCGCCCGAATGTGGCATAGGCGAACTGCACGGCCACCAGCAGCGCCACCGAAGCCAGCAGGATCTTGCCAGGATGGCGCAAGGTGGCGCGCAGCACCCGGATGTAGGCCCCGGTGACGCCTCCCAGGCGGCTGAGGTCCCCACTTTCGCCCGCTGCCAGCGCACGCATGCGGCTGGCCTCCACAGGCGCACCCGACTTGCCGACCAGGGACCCTAGGGTCGGCACGAAGATCAGCGCCATGAACAGCGACGCGGTGAGCGTGGCCAGCAGAGTGATCGGCAGGAACTTCATGAACTCACCCACCAGCCCCGGCCAGAAGAGCAGCGGGAGGAAGGCGGCCAGAGTGGTGGCGGTGGCGGCAATGATCGGCCAGGCCATGCGCTTGGCGGCCAGCGCATAGGCTTCGCGCCGCGGCAGCCCCTCGACCAGCTTACGATCGGCATACTCGGTCACGACGATGGCGCCGTCCACCAGCATGCCCACGGCGAGGATCAGGCTGAACAGCACCACGATGTTGACCGTCAGTCCGGCGACCGCCAGCACCAGGATGCCGGTGAGGAAGGAGCCCGGGATGGCCACGCCCACCAGTCCGGCCGAGCGAAGCCCCAGCGCGGCGACGATCACCACCATCACCAGGATGATCGCGCTTAGCACATTGTTCTGCAGGTCGCTCAGCATGGTGGCGATCTGGGTCGACTTGTCCTGGCTGTAGCTGACCTCGAGCCCAGCCGGCCAGGAGGCGCGCTCGCGCTCGATCAGCGCCTTCACCGCCTCGATGGTTTCGATGATGTTCGTGCCGGTGCGCTTGGAAATCTCGAGCGCCAGCGCCGGCTTGCCGTTGACCCGCGCGAAATCCTCCGGGTCCTTGAAGGTGGCGTTCAGGTGGCCGACGTCGCGAAACCGGATCACCGCATCGCCCTCGGTCTTCACCGGCATGTTGAGGATGTCGTTCACGTCCTCGAAGAGCCCCGGCACTGTAACCGGGAAGCGTCCGCGGCCCGTGTCCATCTCGCCCGCAGCGACGACCCGGTTGTTGCGGCTGACTGATTCCAGGATGCCCGGGGCGTTCAGGCCATAGCTTTCCAGCACCAGCGGATCGACGATCAGTTCCACCAGTTCCTCGCGGTCGCCGCCGATCTCAGCTTCCAGGACCGTGGGGATGCCCTCGATCCGGTCGCGCAGCTCGCGGGCGATGCGCAGCAGGCTGCGCTCCGGCACCTTGCCGCCCAGGGTCACCACCAGCACCGGAAAGAGGCTGAGGTTGACCTCGTGCACTCGCGGTTCGTCGGCATCGCCGGGCAGCTCGGCCTTGGCGATGTCCACCTTCTCGCGCACGTCCGCCATGGCTGTTGCGACATCGAAGCCCGCCTCGAACTCCAGCAGCACCATGCCGCCGCCGAGATAGGCGGTGGAGCGCATCTCCTTCTTGCCCTCGATGGCAGTCAGTTCCTGCTCCATCGGGCGGATCAGCAGGCGCTCCGCATCCTCGGGCGAAATGCCCGACTGGCTGAGGGAGACATAGACGATCGGGATGTTGACGTCGGGCTCTGCCTCCTTGGGAATGCTCAGGTAGGCATAGGTTCCCGCGATCAGCAGCAGCGTCAGCGTCGCCAGCACGGTGCGGGCATGACCGAGCGCCGCATCGATCAGGCTGTTCATGCGCCCGCTCCAGGCTGCCCGGCTGCCACCTCGGCCTCATCCACGGGCGTCACCTGCTGGCCATCCAGCACGAACTCCTGACCCACGGTGATCAGCGTCACCTCGTCCGGCAAGCCGGCGACCCAAAGCCCCTCGGGCCGCTGCTCGATGATGGTGACGGGGTGGAAGACGACGCGATCCTCCTCGTCAACGGCGCGCACGCCGACCGTCCCGTCATCGGCCAGCACCAGAATGGCCGGGGACACCAAGTGGGCCGGCACCACCTCCAGCGGCAGGCGCAACTCGGCCGTCACGCCCGCGGGAAAGAGGTTGCTCGGGTTGGGAATGGCCAGCTCCACCCGGAAGGTGCGGGTGGTCTCTTCGGCGGTGCGGGCGATGTAGCGCAGCCGGCCTTCGGCCTCTCGCCCGTCGGCCAGGCGTGCCGTCCCCCGGTCTCCCACCGAGAGATCGCCGATGTCACGCTCATTGACCATCGCGACCACAAGAAGGGGATCGAGATCCACCAGGCGGGCCACGCTATCGCCCTCGCGCAGAAAATCGCCCAACTCGGCGGAGCGCTCCTCCAGCACACCGGCAAAGGGGGCGCGGACCTCGAGCTGTTCCAGGGCGAGTTCCGCCCGGCGCAGCGCAGCGCGCGCCTGCTGCATCTCCGCCCGCGCGGCAGCGTGCTGGGTTTCGGCGGTATGGCCGCGCTGGAGGAGGCGATCGGCAGCGTTGAATTCCAGCTCTCGCGAAGCCAGGCGCGCGCGGGCTTCTTCGACCGCTGCGCTGCGGTCGCGGTCGGCAAGGCGTGCGATCAAGGCGCCTTCCTCCAGCACCTCGCCCTTCTCCCCGGGCAGTTCGACGACCGCGCCCGACTGTTCGGCGCGGATCTGCACCTCGCGCGTCATTTCGGTGCGCCCGTTGATGACCAACTCGAGGGTGTGGGGCTCGGCCTGCTGTGTGCGTACGCGTACGTCCGGCCGCTGCTCGCTACGGTCGAGCGTGGCCGGCGCCTTCTGCATGTCGGGTCCGCCGTCCTGACTCAACAGCGGACCGGAGACCACCCAGAGGGTGGCGCCGACGGCGATCAGGATGGCAAGAAGAAGCGAGCGGTTCATCTGTGGTCTCTTTAAGCCGCGTTCGGCGCTATTCGGCGGCGCGCTTGCTGCTGGGCGCGGAGGCTGCGTTCAGGTCCCTGGCCAGCTTGGAGCGGTTGCGACGGAGGTAGTCGAGACAGCCGCCGTAATGGGTCCGACCCAGACCATGCAGGAAGACGGCACAAGGCGAGTCCGCGCGGGGCTCGCAGGCCTCTACCTGGGAAAGTTTCGCTTCGAGCTCGGCGATTCGGGCATCGATCATCTCCAGAACCAGGTCGGGCGGCAGCAGGTCCCCGTGCAAGAGCGTGAAGAGAAAGTCCGAGCGCAGGCGATCTGGAGAGGGGGCCTGGCTCAGCGCCTCCAGCAGGCGGCTGCGGCCTTCGTCGGTCAGCGCGTGAATTCGCTTCGCCGGGCGCCTGGTCGGGGTGCAATCCGTCGTGGCGACAGCCCCATCCTCGTTCAGCCGCTGCAGCGCCGGGTAAATCGAGCCGAAGCCGGTGTCCTGGAACAGGCAATAGGGCGGCTGCTCCAGAGTTTTCTTGATCTCGTAGCCGCTGGCTGGCCCGCGGGAGAGGACGGCAAGGCACAGGGTTTTGGTGTCCATCGGGCGGCCCTCCTGAGGCAACTCCATCGAGGAGCAACAGCCCTGCAGGGGCGCGCTAACCTCTCGGCCCGATATATATCAGATCGATATAATATTCGAGTGCGGAATGATCCCGGTTTCCGCAAGATCCCTGCGATCCAGACGGCCACACGCAGGATTCTTACTCGCTTCTGCCGCCGCTTGTCCCTGCACCGCCGCTGAGGCCTTGCACCAGGTTCATCAGGTCGCCCGGAAGCGGGAATATGATGGTGTTGGAGCGCTCGTTGGCAACGCTGTAGAGCGTGGAGAAGTAGCGCAGCGTCATGGCTTCCGGCCGTCCGCCGAGGATCTCCGCCGCCTCGAGCAGCTTGGCGGCGGCCTGCTGCTCGCCTTCGGCGTCGATGATGCGTGCCCGGCGGTTGCGCTCGGCCTCGGCCTGGCGGGCGATGGCCCGCACCATGGACTCATCGATGTCCACATGCTTGATCTCGACGTTCGACACCTTGATGCCCCAGGAGTCGGTCTGAGAGTCGAGGATCCCCTGGATGTCGTCGTTGAGTTTGTCCCGCTCCGAGAGCATCTCGTCGAGCTCGTGCTTGCCCAGCACGGAGCGCAGGGTGGTCTGGGCCAGTTCGCTGGTGGCCTGCAGGTAGTTTTCGACCTGGATGGTGGCGCGGTCCGGGGCGATCACCCGGGCATAGATCA
Source organism: Aquibaculum arenosum (assembly GCF_029222965.1). Taxonomy (GTDB): domain Bacteria; phylum Pseudomonadota; class Alphaproteobacteria; order Kiloniellales; family DSM-21159; genus Aquibaculum; species Aquibaculum arenosum. Next base: position 307,974 of record NZ_JARHUD010000004.1, read on the forward strand.
CCGCGTTGACCTTCACCGAGACATTGTCGTGGCTGATCACGTCCTGGCTCGGCACGTCGAGCACCACGGTGCGCATGTCCACCCGCACCATCTGCTGGACGTAGGGAATGAGCAGGATCAGGCCGGGGCCCTTCACGCCGGTGAAGCGGCCCAGGGTGAAGACCACCGCGCGCTCGTACTCCCGCATGATCTTGATCGCTGCTGAGAGGAAGAGGATCAGCAGGAAGAGCAACGCGACATAGGTGATGAGGTCGAAGGGCAGGTCCATGGTCTTCACTCCCCTGTGCGGGTGTCGGGTTCAACGGTCAGGGTCAGGCCATCGAGGGCCGTAATGCGGACCTTCTGTCCGGGTGTCAGAGGCCCGGAGGCCCGCGCCTGCCAGATCTCACCGTGGGCGTGGACGCGCCCGTGCGTGCCCTTCCACCGGCGCACCTCGCCGCGGCTGCCGATCAACTCCTCACGGCCGGAAACCACCGGTCGGCGGAAGGAGCGGGCGGCGAGGCGCAGCACCACTGCGAGCAGCAGCAGCGACAGGCCGGTCATGGCGCCGATGGTCCAGTAGGAGAGCTCGAAGCCGGGGACATCCGCGCCGTCGAACAGCATCGCCGCCCCCAGCGCGAAGGAGACCGCGCCGCCGATGCCCAGCACCCCGAAGGAGGGCACGAAGGCCTCGGCGGTCATCAGCACCACGCCCAGGAGCAGCAGACCGAGCCCGGCATAGTCGATGGGCAGGATGGTCAGCGAGAAGAGGCCGAGCAGGAGGCTGATGGCCCCCACGGTGCCGGGGTAGAGCGCGCCGGGGTTGGAGAACTCGAAGATCAGGCCGTAGATGCCGATCATCATCAGCACCAGCGCCAGGTTGGGGTTGCTGATGATCGCTAGAAGCTGCGCGCGCCAGTCCGGCGCCTGCTCCTCAATCGTCATGCTTTCGGTGGACAGCGCCCTGGTCTCGCCGCGCTCCATGACCACCGAGCGGCTGTCGAGTTGTTCGAGCAGGTCTGCCGGATCCTCGGCGATCACATCCACGACATTCTCGGCCAGCGCTTCCGTCGCCGGCAGGCTGGCAGCCTCGCGCACCGCCTTCTCCGCCCACTCGGCGTTGCGGCCATGCAGATCGGCCAGGCCACGGATGTAGGCCACGGCGTCTTCGACCATCTTGGCCGACATGGCATCGGGTGCGTTCTCGCTGGAGCCGCCTTCCGCCGTTTCCTCGCCCGCTTCCTCTTCCGGCTCCGGGCTGTCACCATCGCTTTGCAGCGAGACGCTGGCGCCGACGCGCACTGGTGTGGCGGCGCCCAGAGTGGTGCCCGGGGCCATGGCGGCAACGTGACTTGCATAGAGCAGGTAGGTGCCGGCGCTGGCGGCTCGCGCGCCGCGCGGCCAGACCCAGGTGGCCACCGGCACCGGCGAGGCCAGGATCTCCCGGATCATCTGGCGCATGGAACTGTCGAGCCCGCCGGGTGTGTCCAGGCGCAGGATGACGAGGTCATGCCCCTCGTCGCGGGCGTCGGCGAGGCTGCGGGACAGATAGTCGGCACTGGCCGGGCCGATCGCGCCGTCCCAGCTCAACAAGAGCGCGCTGGTGGGGCGGCCCGCGTCAGCAGTTTCCGCTTCCTGGCCGACCCCTGGGAGCGCGGGCAACAGGAGAGCCAGCAGGAGCAGCAGCGACCAGAGCAGCACGAGCGGGGCGCGGGGCCCCCGCTTTCCAAGCCTTACCGGTCGATCCGGCTGCATGCTGGACTCCTTCCGCTCTGCTGTCTCAGGGCACCCTTTGAGAGATTTTGTTTCTGCGTGCCCCGATCAAGCTGATTCTCCCCGATGGCTAGGCTCGCGCACGCCCCAGAGCAGTGCAAAGCCCAGGATCAGGAACAGCATGATGGACGCCATGCCCGCGCGCTGGCTCTCGAAGAGCCCGGTTGTGAAGGCCAGCACGGCGGGGCCGAGAAAGGCAATGGCCTTGCCGGACAGCGCATAAAGCCCGAACATTTCTCCTTCCAGACCCTGCGGCGCAAGCTGCGCCATCAAGGCCCGGCTGGCCGCCTGCACCGGCCCGAAGAAGATGCCCAGCATCAGGCCGAAGACCCAGAACCAGAACACCGATTGCAGCAACACCAGCACGATGCCGATCAGCAACATCCCGACAAGGGAGATCTGGATGCTTCGCTTGCTGCCGATCATGTCGATGATCCAGGCAAAGGCGAAGGCGCCGAGACCGGCGGTGATATTGAGTCCGATGCCAAACAGCACGATCTGATCGAAACCCATGCCGAAGGTACCGGCAGCATAGATGGCGCCGAAAGCAAAGACGGTGTTCAGCCCGTCGTTGTAGAGCATGCGCGCGAGCAGGAAGCGGGCGACGTTGCGATAGCGCGGCAGGTTGCGCGCGGTTTGCAGCAGCTGCCGCAGTCCGCGCCGCACCGCCTGGCCCAGGGGCACGCCTGTCGCTTTGCGGTCGGGCACAAAGAAGAACAGCGGCAGGCCGAAGAGGAACCACCAGCCTGCAACGACCAGCGCGGAGACGCGCACGTGTTCCGATGTCTCCCGGTCGAGCCCGAAAAGCGGCTGCTCAGGCTGAACGAACAGCACCAGGATCAGCACCAGCGAGGCCAGCCCACCAGCGTAGCCTGCCGACCAGCCCCAGCCGGACAGCCGCCCCAGGCGACCGGGAGGCGCCACGTCCGGCAGCATGGCGTTGTAGAAGATCAGGGAGAACTCATAGGTCGCCGAGCCCAGCGCGAAGAAGACCAGCGCCCAGAGGACGTAGTCATTGGATGGCTGGGTGAACCAGAGCATGGCGCAAGCAGCCATGCACAGGCCGGAAAAGCCGGCCAGCCACGGCTTGCGCCGGCCGCCCTGGTCAGCCACGGCCCCGAAGATCGGGCTCAGCAGGATGATGAAAAGTCCGGCGATCGAGAGGGCATAGCCCCACTGTGCCGTACCCTCCACCTCGTTGATGGCCACCACCTGGGTAAAGAAGGTGGCGAAGATGAAGGTCTCGATGATGGTGGGATAGCCCTGGTTGGCCCAATCGTAGAGGCACCAGGCCGCCTGCGCGCGTCGGCTCGTGGGCGGGCGCTGCTGCGCCGAGTATGGATTGCCTGGTGCTAGCTCGCTTGGTGGTGCCTCGCCTTTCTGGGCCATTTGCCATCCCTTGGTGGTGTTACGCGCTGAGCTATAGCAGACCTCCGGCGGCACGGGCCAAACCTTCCGCTCTGCTGCTGCACAGCGGCTCGACGTGCAGTCGCGTCACCCCTATCTAGCGGAGGGGAAGTGATGACGAGCGAGAGGTGAGCACAATATGCCAACGATCCCCGATTTTCCGCGCTTTCGACCGCGCGCGCCCTGGTGGGGCGGGGATCTGCAAACCCTGCGCAACACGCTGCTTCGCCGTGCGCCCAGTCTGGAGCACTGGCCGGGCGAGCCCCTGCGGGTAGCGCTGTCCGACGGCGACCAGCTCTTTGCCACCCGCCATTGTCCTGAGCATGGCGAGGCCCGGCCCACCGTGGTGCTGATCCACGGGCTGACCGGAAGCGAGGACTCAACCTATATCCGCGCCTCGGCCGCTTACTTTCTGGAGCGCGGCTGGCCGGTCATCCGTATGAACCTGCGTGGCGCCGGGCCGTCGGCGCCCTATTGCCGCAGCGCCTACCACGCCGGGCGCAGCGAAGACTTGCGTGCCTTCCTGGCCGGACTTACGCAGCAGGACCCGCAGATCCGCCGCCACGGCGTGCTGCCGCTCGCCTATTCGCTGGGGGCCAACATGCTGCTCAAGTTCCTGGCCGAGCGGGATTTTCCCGTACCGCTGCCTGGTGCCGTAGCGGTTTCCGCTCCCATCGATCTCGAAGCGGCATCGCGGGCGATTGCCCGGCCGCGCAACGCACTCTATCAGCGTTATCTTCTCGCCTGCCTGCGCGCCGAGTTCCGCCGCTGGCCGCTCGACTTGAGCGTGGAGGAGCGTCGGGAGGTGCTGTCCGCGCGCACGCTGCTGGCGTTCGACGAGGTCTGGACCGCCCGGCGCAACGGCTTCGCCGGCGCGCTCGACTACTACCGCCGCAGTTCCGCCGCGCCGCTGCTCCCGAAGATCCAAGTGCCCACGCTCCTGCTGCACGCGGCCGATGATCCCTGGATTCCGGCCGCGCCGCATTTGCAGGCGGCAGAGCACGCCTCACCACTGCAGGTGCTGGTCGCGCCCTCGGGCGGGCATGTGGGCTTTCACGCCGCCGATGATCCGCGGTCCTGGCACGATCGTTGCGCCGAGCGCTTTTTCCGCCAGCTTGCCGCCGGGGACGGCGTGGCGGCCGCGTCGTGACGGCGCCCGGGAAGCTGCTATAACAGCCGCCCCAGGGCGTGGCCCCGGATCTCAAGCAGCAGGAGCAAGGCATGCGCAGACGCGCGCGCAAGGGCGGTGGACGGCAGGTCGAACTGACCGTGACGGCAATCGGCAGCCGCGGCGATGGCATTGCCTTCGTCGACGAGAAGCCGGTCTTCATCCCGCTGACCCTGCCCGGCGATCGGCTGCGCGTGCGGCTGGAGGCGGAAAAGGGCGGCGGCTTTCGCGCTGAACCGCTGGATCTGCTGGAGGAGGGGCCCAATCGAAGCGACCCGCCCTGTCCCCACTTCGGTGTCTGCGGAGGCTGCCAGCTCCAGCACCTGGATGAGAGCGCCTACCGCGACTGGAAGGCGGCGCGGATGCCCGAAGCGCTCGAGCGGCAAGGGGTGACGGCGGGCGAACTGCGTGAGCCTATCTACATTTCGGCCGGCAGCCGTCGCCGTGCGACCTTCGCGTTGCGGCGTCATGCCGGCGGCCTCGACCTGGGATTTCACCGCCGTCAGAGCGGCGCGGTGGTCGATCTCCAGACTTGCCTTCTGCTGACTCCCGAGCTCTTTGCCCTGGCCGCACCGCTGCGCGCCGCACTGGAGCCGCTGCTGCCGCCGGGCATGCGTGGCGATGTCATCCTGCTCCAGGCCGAGAACGGTTTCGACCTGCTGCTGATCACGCCGGAGCCGCCGGACCTGGCCGCCCGCGAGGCGTTGAGCGCCTTTGCAGCCGAACAGCAGGTGGTGCGTGTGAGTTGGGCCGCGGATGGCAAGATGGCGCCGGAGCCTATAGTCGAACGCTCCGCGCCGCTGTTGACCTTCGGACAGACCGCGGTCTCACCGCCGCCGGGCGGTTTCGTGCAGCCCTCGCAGGCCGGCGAAGCCGCCCTGGTGGCGGCCGTGCTGGAGGCGCTGCCGAAGGACGCCAAGCGTGTGGCCGATCTCTTTGCCGGCTGCGGCAGCTTCACCTTCCCCCTGGCGCAGCACGCGACGGTGACGGCGGTGGAAGGCGATGCCGCCGCCTTGGCTGCGCTCTGGACCGCAGCCCGGCGCGCTGGCCTGGCCGGGCCGGTGATGGTGGAGCAGCGCGATCTGGTGCGCCAGCCATTGCACGCCGAGGAGTTGGCGGCGGTGGATGCTGTGGTCTTCGATCCGCCGCAGCAGGGCGCCCGCGAACAGGCGCAGGAACTGGCGGGCAGTCCAGTTCCGCGGGTCATCGCCGTTTCCTGCAACCCGGTGAGCTTCGCGCGCGATGCCCGCAGCCTGGTGGAGGGCGGCTACCGTCTCGACTGGGTCCAGCCGGTCGACCAGTTCCCCTGGGCGGCACACCTGGAACTGGTCGCCAGCTTCAGCCGCACCTAGCCGATCCGGCTCTCCGTGTCCCGGGAACCGAACCGCGCCGCCGTGTCGGCGGTCAGGCGCTCGATGGTCGCGGCCTCTCCGGGCGTGAAGTCGGGGCGGTAGTAGCTGGGGTGCTGGATGCGTTCGGCCGCCTGGGCGGGGAGGTCTTCGGGTGACAGGCCGCAGTGCTCCAGAATGCGCCCCATGGTGCCGGCAGGGTCGGCGCAGAGGTCCTCGTAGCGCAGCACCAGCGTTGCTGCGCGCAAGTCCGGCTCCTCCTCCAGCCGTTCGGCCAGGTGATCGTAGATCAGCGACCAGTAGTGCGCCCAACCCTCGACCTCGTGGCCCGCGTCCCAGAGGGCGGAAACTTCTGCCACGCGGGGGTCGCCGGTGTTGATCGGCCGACGGTCGAGGCCGAACTCGAAGTGGCCGCTGCGGCGCATGTGACGCAGCACCCGCGGATTGCGTTCCTCCTCGGCGCAGAAGAGGCGGTGCTGCTTCATCAGGGAGGCGATGTGCCAGAGCGGCGCGCGGATCGGCACCACGAAACGCGCATCCGGAAAGAGGCGCAAGAGGTAGCCCAGGCGGGTGATGTTGTAGTTGCCTTTGGCCAGATAACGCTCGCCGCCGCGCAGCAACAACAGCTTGCGCAGGTGGTCGCGGTAGAAGGCCTCGAAGTCCGGGTTCTCGTCGCCGGCGCGCAGCACGCTGGTTTGCTGCGGGTCGTGGGCCTGCGGGAAGAAGGCGCTCCAGAGCGGCTCTTCGAAGGCCTCGGGGCTTTCCGCCGTGACCGCAATGCCGTCCTGGTGCGCGCGCTCGCGCGCAGGGCCGCCGTCCTTGCCGCCGGCGCGATCGACGAACCAGTTCCACGCCCAGGGCGCGGCGAGCACAGGGAAGTCGCGGTAGCGATGGGTGGCCACCGCCGGGTGGCGGGCGAGCAGTTCGAGCAGGATCGTGCTGCCCGAGCGCGCCAGTCCGGTGACGTAGAGCGGGCGCTCGATCCGGACCGCCTCCAGGCGCTCGCGCAGCAGGCGGCTTTCCCAGTCGCCCAGGCCCAGCCAGAGCCGCGGGCGCGTCTCAACCAGACCACCGAGGCGATCCTGCCAGGCCGGCACATGCAGGCCGGGGTCGGCTTTTGTCTCTTGGTTCATTCGATCCGTCGCACGTACTTCAGAAGGAAGGCGAACAGCATCAGCGCTGCGAAGAAGGCCGGCTCCCAGCCCCGCAGCCACTGCGGGCCGAAGGACAGCACCTCCAGGCGCGGCAGGCTGAGGGTGATGCGCTCCACCGGGGCATCGTCGGGCAGGTAGCCCGCCGGATTGCCCAACAGCAGGTTCCAGTAGCGGCGCTTGTGCAGCAGCGGCACCGGCGCCTCCAGTTCAACCCGCGTCACCTCCTCCCCGGAAGGGTCGAGGATGACGGCGCTCGGCGGCGGTGCCACGGCCTGATCCAGCCGCCCTTCATAGCCGTCACGGGGCACGGAAACCTCCACGGGTTCAGCGGCCGCCGGATAGCGGTGTCCATAGCTGGCATCCAGCCAAACAATTACAGCCAGCAGCGGCAGAGAGGCAGCGAGCGTGGCCGGCAGCACCAGGCCGATGCGCTTGAAGGCGAGCCCCAGCACGCGGCCGATCAGAGGCCATGCCTCCTCGAAGGCGCCGTCGAAATCATTGAGGCGTTGCTGCGCCGCGCGGAACTCCAGCTTGATCGCCGAAATGCGCTTTTGCGGCGAGAACAGCCGGTAGAGCTCCATTGCCAGCACAGCGGCCAGCACGGCCCAGAGCAGCAGCCGCAGCAGGGGCGGCAGGAAACCCAGGACCGTCTGGTCGATCCAGTCGAACAGCGGGTGCGGTAGATTGAGCAGCCCCATGGATCAGGCAGCCGCGCTGTTTGCGTGCATCACGAGCGTCGCGATGCGTCCAGCGCTTCGGCGCGAGCAGGTTCATGGTGGACAACATCATCCTCGGCCACCGTCCCCGCGCGCTCGGCTCGGCGGCGACGCAGCATCTTGCGCAGCGGCCAGGCGACGATGAAGAGCAGCGCGGTGCCCAGGGCGATCAGCAGCGCCCAAAGTGCGCCCAGCAGGCTCAGGCCCGCGCCGGGGCCGACATAGGCTTGGGCGGCAAGCGGCAGGCTGAGCGCCAGCACGCCAGCGGCGATTGCAAAGAGATGTCTAGTCATGGTTTTTCCTCTCTCCCATCAATAGGGGTGGATGTTGACGCGGCGAGGTCGGCCGTGTCGCTCAGGTCGAGCGCGGCCAGGAAGTCTGGCTCGAAGCTGTCGGGGCTGAGGCGTTCGGCGGAAGCGACGATCGCGATGTGCTGCTCTTCCTCGCCGCCGCGCGCCGGGTTGAGATACTCCCAGACGATCTCGCCCTCCGGGGTGACCTCGAGGATGCGGCCACCGTTGGACTCGACGATCAAGGTATTGCCGTTGTCCAGGCGCTGCTGTTCGGCGCGGATCGCGCTGTCCAGCGGCTCCTCGGGCGTGCCAGCGTAGTCCCACACGATTTCCATGCTCCGGGGGTCGAACTCCATCACCCGGGAAATGCCTTCGTCTGACTGGTAGTTGCCGTAGTTGTCGAACAGCAGGATGTTGCCGTTGGGCAGCGGGTCGGCATCGTGCTGGCCGAGCCAGGGACCGCGGGTTGCCCAGACCAGCTCTTCCCGCTCCGGGTTGATGACCCCGATCGCGTTGAGTTCGCGGAAGGAGAGCATCACGTCGCCTTCCTCGGCGAAGGACAGGTTCTCGGCGGCTTCGGGCCCCACCAGGTTGACGGCGTTGGTGTGCAGCGGATCGCTCACAGAATAGCTGGCGACCGTGTGAAGCAGGTGCTGGTAGCGCGAGTTGGCGACGGCCTCGGTCAATGGCAGCTTCAGTTCTTCCTCGCCCTCGGGCGAGAGCACCACGAGATAGTCTTCCAGCCAGGCGCTGGCCAAGTGATCGAAACCTTTGAGGCGCTTTTGCACGATGTCGTGTGTCAGCGTGTAGATGCGCCCGTCCGGCCCCACCGTGAGATCATGGTGCGCCCGGCCGGTGTAGAGCCAGAGCAGTTCCGAATCCCGATTGAGCTTGGCCACGGCATAGCCGTAGGGCGTGTCGCCGTTACCCTCGAGAACTGCCAGCAGGTCGCCGTTGGGATAGAGATGCAGGTTGCGGAAGTAGACGAAGTCGTCCGGGCGCGGGCGCGGGAAATCATGACCCTCCGCCAGCATTTCGCTGAAGGGGAGGTGCCACTCATGCAGCACCTCGCCTTCGAGCGAGATCAGCCGCGCGCGGTTGGCCTCACCGGAGGCGTAAAGGGTCAGACCCTCCTGGGCACGGTCGCGGTCGATGCGGGTGACCCCGCGCTCCTCGCTGCGCTGCGGGTACCAGAGATCTCCGGAATACACGTCGTCGTAGGCCGTGGCCTGGGTGTAGAGCGCCCGTCCCGCCTCGTAGGCCCGGGCGATCTGCGGGCCGGGGGAGACCTTCGCCGTGCTCAGCAGCGCACCGGCAAGAAAGGCGATGGCGAGCAGGGCGATCAGGAACGCGGCAAAGAACAGCCGATCCAGCGCTGAGGTGCCCTTGGGTTGCGCCGCTCTGCGATCGGCCTGTGGGGATGCCATACCTCTCCTTCCGCTGAAACGTCCGGCTGAACCAAAGAATCAGTCCCGGATGTCGCCATGTTTCTAAGGACACTAGGCGTACCCCGCGGGGTCCCGTTTCGCTTGTGACAGAAACGGGGGAAAAACGGCGCACGGTTGCAGTGAGCCGCGGCGGCGCCCGTGGAGGCGGTTCGCGGGCGCAGCCGGTTCGGCGGGAGGCTATCGCGCGGCGGGGGTGGGGCGATCGGGCCCGGCCAGACCCTGTTCGATGAAATCCAGCAGGGCGGCAATATAGGCATCGGGCGTGACGCCCCGGGCCCGGTACTTCCAGCGCTTGAGGTACCAGTCCTGCAGCAGCGGCTTGATCAGCGCCGCGGTCATCACCGGATCCTGGAGCCGGAAATCGCCCTGGGCGCAGCCGGCATGCAGGATGTCCAGGATCAGGGTTTCGGTCTGCATTTCCGCTGCCTTCACCCGCGCGCGGGCCTGGGGGCCAAAGGCCCGGGCCTCCATGTAGGCGAAGGTGAACCAGGCTGGCATGGCTTCGGTGAGGCGCACATGGCGGTCGATGAAGCGTTCCAGGCAAGCGTGCGGATCGGCCGGGGCAATTGCCGTCGTCTCTTCCGGCTCAATCAGCACCCGCTCCACCGCGTCGGTTACCCCATCGAGCATCAGGTCCAGCAAACCCGCCTTGTCCTGGATGTAGGTGTAAAGCGCGCCCAGGCTGAGCCCGGATTCGCGGCTGAGGTCGCGCATGGACATCTCGTGAAAGCTGCCACGCTCGGCCAGTGCCAGGGTCGCACCGACAATACGCATCAGGTTGGCAACGGCGGTCGCCGGCTTGCGCACGTCCATCTGTGCCTGATGGCGCTCATAGAGCCGGGTGCAGAGCGCCTCCAGCGTCACGCCATGGATTTCGGCGAAGTCCGGTGCGCTGCTTTCGGCCGGGACGGCTGCCATGCCTGGTGGTTCCTCGAAGTTCCTGTATGTCTCGTGTGTGCGAAAGAGCTTGCCAGGGGCGCGTGGGCGATGCAAATAATAACGAACGTTCGTTATTATTTCCTGCTCGGCAGTGCGCCTGTCCGAGCGCCGCATCGGAAAGGAGCTCCGCCATGGACTTCACCCTTCCCGCCGAGATCGACTCCCTGCGCCAGCAGGTGCGCGCCTTTGTCGACTCCGAGATCATTCCGCTGGAGTCCGACCCCACCGCCTATGACGAACATGAGAACATCGCCTCCCATGCCCTGGAGCCGCTCAAGGAGAAGGCCAAGCAGGCCGGCCTCTGGTCGCCACAGATGCCGAAGGAGCGTGGCGGCATGGGGCTGGGCGTCGTCGGCATGGCGGCGCTCTATGAGGAGATGAACCGCTCGATCTTCGGGCCGGTCTGCTTCAACGCCTCCGCGCCGGACGACGGCAACATGATCCTGCTGAACCGCGTGGGCACGCCAGCGCAGAAGGACCACTGGCTGCAGCCGATCGTCGACGGCAAGGTGCGCTCTTCCTTCGTGATGACCGAGCCCGATCCCGGCTCCGGCTCCGATCCGGCCGGCATGATGCTGACCCGGGCCGAGAAGAAGGGCGACAAGTGGGTGATAAACGGCCGCAAGTGGTTCATCACCGGCGCCGAGGTGGCGGAGCACTTTATCCTGGTCGCCCGCACCTCCGACGACCCGCGCAAGGGCCTGAGCTGCTTCCTGCACCACCGCGACGATCCTGGCTGGCGCATCGAGCGGCGCATTCCCATCATGGGCCCGGAGGAGCATGGCGGGCACTGCGAGCTGGTCTATGAAGGCCTGGAGATACCGGAGGAAAACCTGCTGATGCAGGTTGGCGACGGGCTGAAAGCCACGCAGATCCGCCTGGGCACCGCCCGGCTGACCCACTGCATGCGCTGGACCGGCCTGGCCAAGCGGGCGCTGGAGATCGCGCAGTCCTATGTCAGCGAGCGTGTCGCTTTCGGCGAGAAGCTGGCCGACCACGAAAGCGTGCAGACCCTGCTGGGCGACGCGGCCATGCAGATCGAGATCGGCCGCCTGCTCACCATGAAGGCGGCTTGGAAGCTCGATGGCGGCGATTTCGCCCGCAAGGAGGTGTCCATGGCGAAGATCGTGGTGGCCGACGCGCTGCACCAGGCCGTCGACACGGCGATCCAGCTCAATGGCGCGCGCGGCTACTCCAAGGACACGCCGCTGGAGTGGATGTACCGCTACGCCCGCCAGGCCCGCCTGGTGGACGGCGCCTCCGAAGTGCACAAGATGGTGCTCTCGCGCTACCTGATGGCGGAAGGCCAGGACTTCTGGGCCTGGGGTGTGTGAGTTCTTCCGCTACGCAGGGTTCTACCGGGCGAACCCAAGCGGTTCGCCCGGTGCGCCGTGAGGGGCTGTCTTGTTTCTAGGTTATTGTGCTGTGCGAAAATTAGGTTTTTGTGTCGTGATCTCGGCACGACAGCACCTTCCTGCCTCGGAGGCAAGGCCGCAAGCACCTGACACTATTACGTAAAGTTCTCGCGCAGAGGCTCCGAGACAGTCTCAGGCGCCCGCCACGGTCAGGCCGTCGATGCGCACCGTGGGCGAATCGATGCCGAAGCGCAGATCGAGATCGTTGGCCGGGGTGAGGCCGGCGTACATGGTGAGCAGGTTGCCGGCCACGGTGGCTTCGCTCACCGGCGTGGTGATCTCGCCCTTTTCGATCCAGAAGCCGCCGGCGCCGCGGCTGTAGTCGCCGGTGACGGGGTTGACCCCCATGCCGATCATCTCGGTGATGTAGAAGCCTTCCTCGATCTCGCCGATCAGCTCCTGCGGCGAGCGGCTGCCGGGTGCCAGCCAGACGTTCGAGCAGCTCGGCCCAGGGGGGCCGGAAACCCCGCGTGAGCCATGCCCGGTGGGCGCCATGCCAAGCTGGCGGGCGCTGGCCAGGTCGAGCAGCCAGGTGGTCAGGCGGCCGTCGTCGATGATCGCCTGCTCGCGGGTCGGCAGGCCCTCGCCGTCGAAGGGGCGCGAGCGCAGGCCGCGGCGCCGGTGCGGTTCGTCGATGATGCGGATGCCCGGCGCGAAGATCGCCTCGCCCAGCTTGTCCTTCAGGAAGGAGGTGCCGCGCGCCACCGCCGGGCCGGAGATGGCCCCAATGAGCGAGCGCAGCAAGCCCGAGGCCATGCGCGGGTCGAGGACGACGGGCAGCTTGGCCGTGCGCGGCTTGCGGGGCTTGAGCCGGCCGACGGCGCGCTCCCCGGCGCGGCGTCCCACCACTGCAGGGTTTTCCAGGTCGGCGCCGAAGACGGTGGAGGTGAAGTCGTAGTCCCGCTGCATCTCCAGGCCTTCGCCGGCCAGCACCGAGACTCCCACCGAGTGGCGCGAGCCGACGTAGGTGCCGCGGAAGCCGTTGGTGGCGGCCAGGGACACGCGGGTCGAGCCCCAACTTGCTTCGGCCCCTTCGGAGTTGGTGATGCCCGGCACGGCGCGCGCCGCTTCCTCGCAGGCGCGGGCGCGCTCGATCAGTGCCTCCGGAGTGGGCTCCACGGGGTCATTGGATTCCACGTCGGGATGATCGTGAGCGAGCTGCTCCGGCTCGGCCAGGCCGCACCAGCGGTCTTCCGGTACGACCTTGGCCATGGCCACCGCGCGTTCGATCAGGGCGCTCAGGCTGTCGGCATCGTGGTCGGTGGTGGAGACCATGGCCTGGCGCCGGCCGATCAGCACCCGCAGACCCAGGTCCAGGCTTTCCTCGCGTTCCAGCCGCTCCACTTCGCCCAGGCGCTGCGCGTGGGAGATGGCCGTCGAGCGCAGCAGGATGGCGTCGGCCGCCTCGGCGCCGGCGGCTTTTGCCCGCTCCACCAACTGCTCCACCAGCGCGGTGTCGGCGGCGGCGATGCGTTCGGGATCCTGGGTCATGGGCGTCCTTGCAAGGCTTCGGGTGGCAGACGGAGAGGGTGGGGGCGGTTCAGGGCAAGGCGCGCAGCCAGTCGCGCAGATCGTCACCACGGTGATGCACCCAGTCGGGCAGGGTGCTGGCGGTGTCCGCCGAGGCCTCGGAAAGCCCCGCGCGGCTCCAGGGCGCGTCGTGCTCGATCCAGACCGTGGTCATGCCGCGCTCGTGCGCCGGCTTCAGGTTGCGCGCGGAGTCCTCGAAAAAGACGGTGCGGCGCGGGTCGATGTTGAAACGCTCCAGCAGCTGGTCATAGGGCGCATCGCTCGGCTTCGGCACATATTCCGCTGCCACAATGTCGAAGATCGCCTCGAAGTGATGCGCGATGCCCATGCGGTCCAACACCTTCTCGCTGTAGGGCTGGTCGGCGTTGGTGAAGATCAGCTTGCGGCCCGGCAGCTGCGTCAGGATGTCGTTCATCTCCGGGTTGGCCTCTATGGCCGAGAGGTCGACATCGTGCACGAAGTCCAGGAACGCGCGGGCGTCGATGCCATGCTCGTTCATCAGGCCGCGCAGCGTGGTGCCGTGCTCGTGGAACAGCCGCTTCTGCAGCGCCTTGGCGTCTGCATGCGCCAGCTCGAAGTGCTGACAGATGAACTCGCCCATGCGCCGCTCGACCTGCGGGAAGAGATTGCAGGCGGCGGGATAGAGGGTGTTGTCCAGATCGAACAGCCAGACGTCCACCTCTTCCCGTTGGGGCAGGGGACGCGTCGAAATGAGGGAGGTGGAAGAGGTCTCGCGCATGCCGGAAAGGTGGCCCCGGCGCCGCCGGAAGGCAAGCCTCCTCAGCGGTGTTGGGTCTACAGGCTGCCGAGAGATCGCTGATCGAGTGGCGGGCGCGGCGGGTTGCGCTCGGGGTCGAGACCGAGCGAGGCGAGATTGTCGGCGGTCGCCTCGTCCAGCGGCAGGTCGCGCCGGCGGGCGGCCTGCAGCGCGTGCCAGGCGATGTCGCGGAAGCCCTCGACCTGGCCGTCGAACTTCAGCTTGCCGCTGCGGCCCCAGAGCGTGAGTTCCAGCGAGCCGGCGCCCTGTTTGCGCTGGCGGCGCGAACCGAAGTAGCGCAGGCGCAACCGCTCGATTCCCTCCCAGGCCAACTGCCGCCGGCCGAGGCCGTGGGTGGCGATGCCCTCCTGGTTGAGGGCGACGTGGGTGAGCTGCAACCGGGCGGTATAGAGCCCGAACGCCAGGAAGATGCCGCCTAAGCCCAGGAAGAGCCACAAGAGGAAGGGCATGGGCTCGGCGGCGAGCAGCACGAAGAGGCAGAAGGTCGTGCCCACGCCGGCGCGCAGATAGTCGCCCAGCAGCCGCCGCGGCGGGTAGCGATAGTGGACCGTTTCGTGCGGCACCTGGCTCATGACCCGTCCTTCAGGTGGCGATCTCGACCAGCAGCGGCACGTGGTCCGAGGGCTTCTCCCAGGCGCGGGTCGCCTTGACCACCTCCATGCGGACGAGGGCGTCGTGCAGCGGCTCCGAGGCCAGGGCGTGATCCAGGCGCCAGCCATAGTTGCGTTCCAGGGACTGCGGGAAGCGATAGCCCCACCAAGTGTAGAGGGGTTGGTCCGGCGGCACGAAGTGGCGCCCCACATCGGTGAGTGCACCGGCCTCCAGCAGGTTGGCCATGCGTTCGGACTCCATCGGGGTGTGGCCGACGGAGCGCACCAGGCGCTTGTGGTTCCAGACGTCGTTTTCCAGCGGGGCCACATTGAGGTCGCCAACCAGCAGCAAACGCCGGCCGCGGGCGTGCACCCGGGCCCAGGCGGCCATTTCCTCGAGGAAATCCAGCTTGTGGCCGAACTTGTCGTTGGCCTCGCGGTCGGGGGTTGGTCCGCCCGAGGGGACGTAGAAGTTATGCAGTTCGATGGGCCCGGCGCTGCCACCGGCCAGCGTGACGCTCAGATGACGCTTGTCGTCCTTGCTGCACCAGATGCGGTGATCCTGCGCCTCGAAGGGCAGGCGGGAGAGAATGGCCACGCCATTGTAGGCCTTCTGCCCGCGGATCACCTGATGCGTGAAGCCCATCTCCGCCAGGTCGCTGGCCGGAAAGTTCTCATCACGAACCTTGGTTTCCTGCAGGCAAAGCACGTCCGGCTGCCACTCGGCGACGAAGCGCGCCACGTGGTCCAGACGTTGACGGATCGAATTGACGTTCCAGCTGACGATGCGAAGGCTCAAGAGCCGATCTCCTCCCACCCCGGATGGTCACGACCGGCCTTGTACCCAAGGCGGCGCGGCTTGTCATCCGAGGCGGGCGAGACCCGGGCAAAAGGAACGCCCGGTCGGGGGGCAGCCGGGCGTTCCATCGCTCCGCGGAGTTGTGGGAGTCTTTGGCAGGGGACCTCATTCTCCCACGATCGGAAGGCATCCTTTGCGGCGCCTCCTTGACACAATATTTAAGCGCAGCGTACGAGACTGCAATAGGATGGGTCACATTAAAAAGTGTTAATCGCCGGGAGCCCTGCCGGATTCCTGTGCCAACTATTGCGCTTCCTCTCGCCCAAGCGGCCGGCTCAGCGGCCTTTCCGCTCCCCGTAAGCGCGTGCCTCCGCTGCGAATCGCTGGAAAATCGCCACCGAGAGTGGGTCGTCCATGACCTTGTATTCCGGGTGCCACTGAACGCCTAGCGCAAAGCCCTTGGCGTCGCGTACCTCCACTGCCTCGATCGTGTCGTCGGGAGCCGTGGCGTTGACGCTCAGGCGCGGCGCCAGCCGGTCCACGGCCTGCCAGTGCAGCGAGTTCACCTCGGCCATCTCCGCCCCGGCGACGGCGTGGAGCAGGCCGCCCGGCGTGAGCGCGATGCTGTGGCGCTTGCCGTACTGCACGTCCATGTCATCGTGCTGCGGCCGGCGATGGTCGAGGCGCCCGGACAGTTCATGCACCCGCGGGTGCAGCGTGCCGCCCAAGGCCACGTTGAGTTCCTGCATGCCGCGGCAGATGGCGAAGAGCGGCAGGCCAGCCGCCAACGTCGCCTCGATCAGCGGCAAGGTGGTGGCATCGCGCGCCTCGTCGTGGGGTGCGTGCTCGGGCGTGGCCTCCTGTCCGAAGTGGCTGGGGTGCACGTTGGAGGGGCTGCCGGTGAGCAGGACGCCGTCCAGGCCCTCGAGCGCAGCCGGAATGTCCAGCAGTTCGCCCAGGGAGGGGAGCATGACCGGCACCGCATCGGCGGCCAGGGCCACGGCGCGCACGTACTTGTCGCCGATGGTGTGGAAGCTCTGCCCGTCCAGACTGCGCACGCAGGCCGGCAGGCCGATGAGAGGTTTGCGCTGCATGATCCGTAGCTAGCGCCGGGGCGCTCGGGAAACAAGGCCTTTGCCGCGACCATGGGCCGCACCACCTCTGCGGTTTACACTCTGCTGTGCGACCAGGGTGATCAAGGGAGGAGAGATGACCGACTCATCCGCACTTGGGCCGACGTTCCGGGAGTTTGTGACCGCGCTCGCCGAGGTGGGCGACGTGCCGGCGGTGCAGACGGTGCAGGGCGAGCAGATCGAGACGCTCAGCTACCGCGAACTCTCCGAGCGCGCGCTGCGCCTGGCCGCGGGCCTGCACCGTCGGGGCGTGCAGCCAGGGGAGCCGGTGCTGCTCTTCGCGCCCAATTCGCTGGACTGGGTGACGGTGCGTCTCGCGCTGGCGGCCTTGGGCGCGATCGGCGTGGCGCTGGATGAGCTTACCAGCGATGCGGAACTGAAAGTGCTGCTGCCGGACTCGGGTGCGCGTCGTGCCTTCGTCTCCGGCGCCTTCCTCGCCCGCGTTCGGGCTGTCTCGGGGGATCTCGACCTGATTCGCCTGGACGGGGAAGCGGAGGGCGACCCGGCGCCGCATTGGCAGGACCTGCTGGCCGATGCCCCGGAGCCGCTGCCGCCGATTGCGGCGGACGACCCGATGATCCAGGTCTACACTTCCGGGACCACCGGTACGCCCAAGTCTTTCTTTCTCAGCCACGCCAATCTGCTGCACAACATCTCCGCCATGGTCGAGCGGCAGATCGTGACCGACCGGGATCGGGTGGTGATGCCCCTGCCGCTGCACCACGTCTTTCCCTTGACCATCGGCATCGGGGTCGGCCTGGGCAGTCGCGCCATCCTGGTGCTGCCCGAAGGGGTCACGGGGCCGCAGATCATGACCGCGCTCAAGGTGGCGCGCGCTACAGTGCTTCTGGGTGTCCCGCGGCTTTTCGCAGCCATCCTGGCGGGCCTGGAGGGGCGGGTGGCGCAGCAGCCTCGGCTGCAGCGCCTGGCCTTTCGCACGCTCTTCGCCCTGTCGCACTTCTGTCTGCGCCGCTTCGGCTGGCGCATCGGGCGCCGGCTTTTCGGCTCGCTGCACCAGCGCATCGCGCCCGACCTCTGGCTGCTCGCTTCCGGCGGCGCGAAGTTCGACGCCGATATCATCTGGAAGCTCGATGCCCTGGGCTGGGACACACGCAGCGGCTGGGGGCTGGCCGAAAGCGCCTCGGTGCTGAGCTACAACCACGGCGGCCCGGAAAAGCGCATCGGCAGCGAAGGCAAGGCCTTGCCGGGCGTCGAACTGCGCGTGGCCGAGCCCGATGCCGAGGGAGTGGGCGAGCTTCAGGCTCGCGGCGGCTCCCTGTTCAGCGGCTATCGCGGCGGACCGGAGGTCAATGAAGGCGTCTTCACCGAGGACGGCTGGTTCCGCACCGGAGATCTGGGGCGCTTGGATGCGGAGGGCTTTGTCTACATCCACGGCCGCGTGAAGGAGATGCTGGTCCTCGGCGGCGGCAAGAACGTCTTTCCGGAAGAGGTGGAGGCGGTCTATCGCGAAAGCCCGGTGATCGAGGAGATCGCCGTCATGGAGGAGCGGGGCGCGCTGGTGGCCGTGGTGGTGCCCGACATGGCTGCGGCGACCGCAGCCGGTACGGCCGTGGAGCCGGTCATCCGCGCAGCCCTGGCGGAGCAGGGAGCCAGTCTCGCGCCCTACCAGCGCCTGGCCGGCTTTGCGCTCAGCCGCGAGCCGCTCCCGCGCACCCGCCTGGGCAAGTACCAGCGTTTCAAGCTGCCGGAACTCTACCGTCGCATCCGCGCCGGGGAACAGCGTCCTGCCGCCGATGCCCCGCTAACGGCTGAGGAGGAGGCCTTTCTCAATGAGGGGCGGCGGCGTGAACTCTTGGCCTTCCTCAAGTCGCGTTACCCCGAGCGGCCGGTCAGCCTGGACGCCTCCCCGGGTCTGGACCTTGGAATTGATTCCCTGGAGTGGGTCACCTTGAGCATGGAGCTGGAAAGCCGCTTCGGGCTGACCCTCCCCACGGCGGTGACGGCGGAAATTCTCTCGGTCAGGGACCTGCTGGCCCAAGTGAAGCCGCTCGAGGAGGGCGCCAGCGAGCGCGCCCTGATCCGACCTCTCGCCGAGGAGGAGGCCGAGTGGCTGCGACCGCGCGGGCCGGGTATGCGAGCGCTCGGCACCCTGCTCTATGGCCTCAACGCCGTGGTGCAGCGCCTCTACTTCCGGCTGGAACTGCGCGGCGAGCCCTTGCCGCCCGCCGATGCGGGGCCGGTTCTCTATGTCGTGAACCACCTGAGCGACCTCGACCCGCCGGTGATGGCGGCCGCCCTGGGCTATCGCCGGCTGCAGAGCCTGCGCTGGTCCGGTGAGCGCAGCCGCCTCTTTCACAGCCCGGTGATGCGGCTGGTCAGCCGGGCGGCGCGGATCTTCCCGGTGGACGAGCGCGACCCCTCGACCACGCTCTCCTATGGTGCTGAAACGCTGCGCCGGGGCGAATCGCTGGTCTGGTTCCCGGAATCCTGGCGTTCACCGGATGGACGCTTGCAGAGCTTCCTGTCGGGTGTGGGGCACCTGCTGCTGGCGCAGCCGGTGACGGCGGTCCCACTCTATATCGACGGCACCTTCGAGGTCATGCCGCGCCATGCCAGCTTCCCCCGGCCGGGGAAGGTGACGGTGACGGCAGGGCCGGCGCTGGAGGCGCAGTCACTGGCGGCGCTGGACGATGCCCAGGCCATTGCCGACCACCTGCGCGCGGCTGTCGCCGCGCTGGCGCCGCCCGCCAAAAGGTAAGGGCTCAGCGAAAGCCGATGTCGCCGTCGACCTCGTGCGTGACGTCCAGGCCCTCGATGGTGAGCACCACGCGCGCCTTCACTGTTTCCTTGCCTTCGAGCTTTCCGCTGTCGAGGCCTTCGCGCACAGCCTCCTCGATCGCGCGCTGGGAAGTCACGCCGACCTTCTTGAGAAACTTGCGCATTTCCATGTTGAACCGATCTTCGTCCATCTCTGCATCTCCTTGAGTTCACTGCTGCAGCGGGTTGCGCAGGGGGGGCGGACATGGCACAGGAGCGCCGGCCGCGTGCGCTGGCCATCGCATCGTGCTATTGCCGAGCATCATGAAACACTATCTGGAATTCGAAAAGCCGGTCGCGGAACTCGAGAACAAGATCGAGGAACTGCGCCATCTCTCCGGCGACGACGAGCTCAACATCGCCGACGAGGTCGGGCGCATGCAGGCGAAGGCCGAGCGGCAGCTCAAGACGCTCTATGCCAAGCTCACGCCCTGGCAAAAGTGCCTTGTCGCGCGTCACCCTGAGCGGCCCCACGTCAAGGACTACATCGAGAGCCTGGTCGAGGACTTCATGCCGCTGGCCGGCGACCGGCTCTACGGCGAGGACAAGGCCATCGTCGGCGGCTTCGGGCGCTTCAACGGCCGCACTGTCGTGGTCATGGGGCAGGAGAAGGGCAGCGACACCAACAGCCGGGTCGCCCACAACTTCGGCATGGCGCGGCCTGAAGGCTACCGCAAGGCCCAGCGCCTGATGCAGTTGGCCCAGCGCTTCGGCGTGCCGCTGCTCACCCTGGTGGATACCGCCGGCGCCTATCCCGGCGTCGGTGCCGAGGAGCGCGGGCAGGCCGAGGCCATCGCGCGCTGCATGGATATCAGCCTGCAGCTCGACGTGCCGCTGGTCTCTGTGATCGTGGGCGAGGGCGGCTCCGGCGGGGCCATCGCGCTGGCGACCACCGACGAGGTGCTGATGCTTGAGCACGCCATCTACTCGGTGATCTCGCCCGAGGGCTGTGCCTCGATCCTTTGGCGCTCCTCCGAGCAGGCGCAGGAGGCCGCCGAGGCGCTCAAGCTGACGGCGCAGGACCTCAAGGCCCTGGCGGTAATCGACGCCATCGTGCCCGAGCCGCTGGGCGGTGCCCACCGCGGCCGCGAGGAAACCATTGCCGCTGTCGGCGAGGCGGTGGAAGCCGCACTCCAGCGCCTCGAAGGCCAGGACGCTGTGAGCCTGCGTCGAAACCGGCGACAGAAGTATCTCGACATGGGCCAGAAGGGACTGAGCTGACCCGCAGCGGTTTGGTTGACAGCCAGCAGACCCTGGCCAATTTTCTCGCCATTCCGCCCACCATCAATCGGGCCACCATCAATCGGGCCACCATCAATCGGGCCATCATCAATTGGGAGTGCCACCGCGGCCATGCAGAACGAAGATCTGAAGCAGGCTATCGAAACCGCCTGGGACGAGCGCGATAAAGTCAGCGTGGAAACCGGTGGTGTGGTGCGCGATGCCGTGGAACTGGCGCTGGAAGGCCTGGACAGTGGGCGCTTCCGCGTTGCCGAGCGCGACGACGAGGGTAACTGGACAGTCAATCAGTGGCTGAAGAAGGCGGTGCTGCTCTCCTTCCGCCTCAATGACATGAGCCTGATCGGCGGAGGCCCGCGGGATATTGACCGCGGCGCGTCCTACTGGTTTGACAAGGTCCCCTCCAAGTTCGCAGGCTGGAGCGATGAGCACTTCCGCAAGGCCGGTTTCCGCGCCGTGCCAAACTGCACGGTGCGCCACTCGGCCTATGTGGCGCCCGGCGTGGTGCTGATGCCGAGCTTCGTCAATCTTGGCGCCTATGTGGACAGCGGCACTATGGTGGACACCTGGGTGACTGTTGGCTCCTGCGCGCAGATCGGCAAGAACGTCCATCTCTCCGGCGGCGTGGGCATCGGCGGCGTGCTGGAGCCGCTGCAGGCCGGCCCGGTGATCATCGAGGACAACTGCTTCATCGGCGCCCGCTCCGAGGTGGTTGAAGGCGTCATCGTGCGCGAGGGCTCGGTGCTCTCCATGGGCGTGTTCATTGGCGCCTCGACCAAGATCATCGACCGCAACAGCGGCGAGGTCTTCGTCGGCGAGGTGCCGTCCTATTCCGTGGTGGTGCCGGGCACCATTCCGGGCAAGCCGCTGCCGGACGGCTCGCCGGGGCCGGGGCTCTACTGTGCGGTGATCGTCAAGCGCGTGGACGAGCGCACCCGCGCCAAGACGGCGATCAACGAACTGCTGCGGACCTGAGGCCGGTCGTGACCGCCGCCGGCACCCATCGCCCGCTCGACCCCGTCGACATGACGCTGCGCCTCATCCGCTGTCCCAGCGTGACGCCGGCGGAGGGTGGGGCACTCGATCTGCTGCAGCAGGAACTTGAGGCCCTTGGCTTTGTCTGCACCCGCCTGCCCTTCGAGGAGGCGGGCACCGCTCCGGTGGACAATCTCTGGGCCAAGCTGGGGGAAGGTGCCCCCCATTTCTGCTTTGCCGGACACACCGACGTGGTGCCGCCCGGCGAGGCTGAGGCCTGGGAGGTGGATCCCTTCGCCGGGACGCTGCGCGAAGGACAGGTGATCGGCCGCGGGGCCGCCGACATGAAGGGCGCCATTGCCGCCTTCGTGACTGCCGTCGCCGCGCATCTTGCCCGTGTGGGCGAGGTGCCGGGCAGCATTTCGCTGCTAATCACCGGCGACGAGGAGGGTCCTTCCATCAATGGCACCCGCAAGGTGCTTGAGTGGTTGGCCGAGCGGGGCGAGCGCATTGATGCCTGCCTGGTGGGTGAGCCGACCAATCCCCTGGAACTGGGCGACATGGTCAAGATCGGCCGGCGCGGCAGCCTCACCGGGCGTCTGACGGTCCAGGGCAAGCAGGGGCACATCGCCTACCCCCACCTGGCGGACAATCCCTGCCACCGCATCGTGCCACTGCTGCAGGCGCTGATCGCCGAGCCGCTGGATGCCGGCAGCGAGCACTTCCAGCCCTCCAGCCTGCAGATTGCCAGCATCGACGTAGGCAATCCCGCGACCAATGTCATTCCGGCTCAGGCTCGCGCCGTCTTCAACGTGCGCTTCAACGACCACTGGACGGGCGCTTCCCTGGAGGCCTGGATCCGCGAGCGCCTGGCGCAGGTGGATCAGGGCTGGGAGCTGGATGTGCGCGTCTCCGGCGAATGCTTCCTCACCCCGCCGGGGCCGCTGGCCGAGGCCGTGGCACAGGCGGTCGAGAACGAGACCGGGCGCAAGCCGGAGCTTTCCACCAGCGGCGGCACCTCCGATGCCCGCTTCATCCGCGCCTACAGCCCGGTGGTGGAGTTCGGCCTCGTCGGCCAGACCATGCACCAGGTCAACGAACGGGTGGCTGCCGGTGACATCGTTGCCCTGAGCCGCATCTACGAGCGGGTGCTGGAGCGAGTCTTCGACGCTGGGTGATCATTCGACCATCGGGTCGTGCTCCATCAGATGAATGGCGTCGGCCAGCAGGGAAACCCGCACCGCCTCGCCCGGCGCCAAGCCATTGCGCCGCGCCACGTGGGTCGGCAGCGCCAGGCTGATCGCGGAGGCCTGCGGCGCTTGCGTGCGCAGTTCCAGGGAGCAGGTTTCGCCCAGTTCCACCATCTCCGCCACTGTGGCTTCCACCGGATTCTCCCGCTCGCCGCGTGAGGGACGATCGCGCCGGTGCAGTATCACGCTGCCGGGCGGGATGACCCAGCTCACTGCCTGGCCTGGCCGGAACTCCGGTCGATGGCGGGCTTCCAGCACCCGCTCCCCCCAGCGCAGCAGCGTGAAGCCCTGATCGGGGCGCTGCTCCACGATCTCGCCGCTGTAGAGGTTACGCAGATCCACCAGCCGGGCCACGGCAGCACTGTTGGGGCGGGTCAGAACCTCGCGGGGAGGCCCCTCCTGCAGGCTGCGGCCCTGGTGGAGGATGACCATGCGATCGGCCAACGCCGCGGCCTCTTCCAGGTCGTGGGTGACCAGAACGATGGGAATGCCCAGCAAGCGTCGAAGCTGTGCCAGTTCGCGCTGCAGCTTGCGTCGGGTGACCTGATCCACGGCGGAAAAGGGCTCGTCCAGCAGCAGAACCCGCGGCTCGCGGGCCAGCGCGCGGGCAAGGGCCACGCGCTGCTGCTGCCCACCGGAGAGTGCTCCCGGGGGGCGATGCTCCAGCCCTGCGAGATGCACCATGGCCAGCAGTTGTTCGGCGCGTGCACGCCGCTCGCTCCGAGGCAGGTGGCCCAGCGCCGCCGCTACGTTGTCCCGGGCACTGAGATGCGGGAAAAGCGCGTAGTGCTGGAACACGAGGCCGCAACGCCGCTCCTGCGGACTGCGAAAGAGGCGCTGCGCGCTGTCGAACCAGGTTTCGCCGTTGACCGCGATCCAGCCACCGGCGGCGCGGTACAGACCAGCCAGGCAGCGCAGCAGCGTGGACTTGCCGCTGCCCGAGGGGCCGACCAGGGCCACCAGTTCGCCCGGCGCCGCCGAGAGCTCCGCCTGCAGGGGGATGGGGCGGCGCTGATTGAGCTGCGCGCGCAGACCCTCGCCACCCTCAGCCACGTCCTTGCCCCACCCGGCCGCTGAGGCCATGCACCAGGGCGATGGCCGCGAGCGAGAAGCCCAGCAGCGTGGCGGCCATGATGGCTGCTGCCGGCTCATCGAAGGCCTGCACCCGGTCGTAGATGGCAATGGCGATGGTGCGCGTTTCGCCCGGAATGTTGCCGCCGACCATCAGCACCACGCCGAACTCCCCCAGGGTGTGGGCGAATGTCAGCACCAGGGCGGAGAGGATGCCGGGCCAGGCCAGCGGCAGTTCGATGCGCAGGAAGGTTTTCCAGGCGCTCATGCCGCTGCACCAAGCCGCCTCGCGCACCTCGCGGCTTACGGCTTCGAAGCCGCGCTGCATCGGCTGCACGGCAAAGGGAATGTTGAAGATGATCGAGGCGAGCAGCAGGCCTTCGAAGGTGAAGACCAACGACCCGCCGAAGACTGCCTCATAGGCGCGCCCCAACCAGGTGCCACTGCCGAACGCGCTCAGCAGGTAGAAGCCCAGCACCGTAGGCGGCAGCAGCAAAGGCAGGGCGATCAACGCCTGCACCAGCGACTGACCCGGGAAGCGATGCCAGGCCAGTGCCCGGGCCGCCAGCAGCGCAAGCGGCAGCAGGACCAGTGTGGTCCAAGCTGCGAGTTCCAGGGAGAGGCTGAAGGCCTGCCAATCCAAGCCGGCTACTCCACAGCGTCGGGCAGAGCGAAGCCATAGCGGTCGAGCAGATCACGCGCCTCTTCTGTCTGCAGATAGTCGTAGAAGGCTTCGGCAACCGCGCCGGCCTTGCGGGTCAGCACCATGCGCTGGCGCAAGGGGCTGTGCAGCGTTTCGTCGATCAAGGCATAGTCGCCGCGGCCTTCCATGGTGGGCGCCAGCACCAGGGAGTAGGCGACCAGGCCGCCCTGCGCTGCGCCGGTGAGCGCGAACTGCGCGGCCTGGGAGACGTTCTCGCCCAGGACGAGCGTGGGCTGCAGCGCCTCCCACACGCCGCTTGCCTCCAGGGCCTCGCGGGCGGCCCGACCATAGGGGGCGTGTTCGGGGTTGGCGATCGCCAGTCGGGTCAAGTGCCCTGCCGCAACGGCTTCCCCCAGGTCTTCCAGCCTCAGGTCATCCACCGCGCCGTCCTCGAACAGGGGCGAGCCGGCTGGCAGCAACAGAACCAGCCGCCCCTGAGCATAGAGCGCACCGTCATCACGTGTGTGGTCGCCCTCGACCAGGCGTTCCACATAAGCTTCGTCAGCCGAGAGGAAGAGTTCGAAGGGAGCGCCATTGGCGATCTGGCGCGTGAGATTGCCGGAAGACCCGAACACCAGGCGCAGCGGCTCTCCGCTGTCGCGCTCGAAAGCCTCGGCCAGTTCGCTCAGCGCAAACTGCAGGTCCGAGGCCGCAGCAACCAAGGCCTGCGCCATCGCGGTGCGCCAGGGCAGGAGCGCAAGAGCGGCGACAATGACCATAGGCAACAGTCGGTGCATGGGAGCTCCCCCGTCGTTATGTTCCGGAGGATATAACGAGGCGCGCCACGGCGGAAGGGTGTTCTCGGCAAAAAGCGTGGAACGGGCTGAGCAGACAGTATCTTGCGGCCCAGGGGCTGCGCAAACTAGCCTAGCGTGTGGCGGCATGGCCCAACGAGGGGTCAGATCGCAAGCTCTCAACAACAGGATAAGATCATCATGGCCGACAGCTTCTCCCACCAGCAGACCGTAACCAAGCCCGCTGTTGTGAGCGCGGGCGGCATCGTTGCGGCCCAAAATCGCCTGGCGGCGCAGGCCGGAGCGGCCGCGCTCGCAGGGGGCGGGAATGCGGTGGATGCGGCAGTTGCGACGGCCTTTGCCATCGGCGTGGTCGAGCCCTGGATGAGCGGAGTCGGCGGCGGTGGCCTGTTGCTGCATCGCGATGCGGCCAGCGGCCGGGTGCGAGCCTGGGATTTCGGCATGCGCACGCCCAAGGCGCTCGACCCGGCCGGCTACCCCGTGGTCGAGGGCGAGGACGCCGACCTGTTTGGCTGGCCCCTGGTCAAGGACTCGCGCAACCTGCGCGGCGGCACGGCCATCGCGGTGCCGGGGCAGGTAGCCGGCATGGCCGCGGTGCTACAGGCTTTGGGCACGCTCTCCTGGGAGGCCGCCCTGGCGCCCGCAATCCTGCTGGCGGAGCGGGGCGTGCCATTGGACTGGTTCTCCCTGCTGCAGATTGCCCAGCACAGCGGGGATCTGGCGCAGAATGAGGCCAGCGCAGCGCTCTATCTGCGCGACGGCCACCCCCCGGCCCAGCTCCAGCCGGCGGTCTGCCTGCCCAACTCCAAGCTACGCGAAACGCTGCAGCATCTGGCAAAGGCCGGGGCGCGGGATTTCTACGAAGGCGAACTGGCTGCGCGCATCGTGGCCGATGTCCAGGCGGCGGGAGGCTGCCTCAGCGCCGAGGACCTGCGCGGCTATCAGGCGCGCGAAGTCGAGCCGCTCACGGTCTCCCGCGGCCAGGCGGCGCTGCACGTGCTGCCGGAACTGAACGGCGGACCCACGCTGGCGCGTGCTGTGACGCGGCTGGGCGAGAGCTGGACCGGCGGAGCGCCGGACGGGGCCTTCTACCTCGCGGTTGCCGAGGCGCTGCGTGAGGCCTTCGCCCACCGCCTGTCGCACCTGGGCGACGTGGACGGGGCGCGCGGCCCCTCCTGCACCACGCACATCTCAGTGGTGGATCGCGCCGGCAACATGGTGACGCTGACCCAGACCCTGCTTTCGGTCTTCGGCTCGAAGGTGACGCTGCCGTCCAGCGGCATCCTGATGAACAACGGCATCAACTGGTTCGATCCGCGACCGGGCCGGCCCAACTCGCTGGGACCGGACAAGCGTACGCTCTCCAACTATGTGCCGGTGCTCGGCGTGACCCCGGAGCGGAGCTTTGCCATCGGCGCCTCGGGCGGGCGCAAGATCATCCCGGCCATGACCCAACTCGGCCTGATGCTGGGTGTGGGCGGAATGACCTTGGAAGAGGCCCTGCATCAGCCACGCATCGATGTCAGTGGCCCGGACCTGGTGACCGTCGATCCGCGGCTCGACCCCTCGATCCGTTCGGCCCTGGCGGCAGTACATCCGGTGCAGACGGGCGCGGCGGGCTTCGCACCCAACAACTATGCCACCGCGCTGGCGGTGCTGCGCGAGCAGGGGCGCAACCACGGCGCTGTGGAGCCGTTGCATCCCTGGGCGGAAGCGGTGTCGGAGGACGAGGTGCCCTCGGCCTGACGGCGGGTACTACAGCCGGGTCTACAGAAGATATCGCAACAGCGCGACTGTACCGGCGCCGGCCAGCAGGCTGAACAGCAGTGGTATCTTGAGCGCGGCGGTTCCCACCACCGCCAGTGCGCCGGCCCAGGTGGGCGGCCCGCCGCTCAGCACCGGCGGGGTGACCAGGGCGATGAACATGGCGCCCGGCAGGTGGTGCAGGAAACCGTCCAGGAAGCGGCTGCGCGGCAGGCGCTGCACCAGGAAAAAGCCCGAAGCGCGCACGGCGTAGGTGGCCAAGGCCATGCCGAGAATGGCGAGCAGTGCCATGCTATCGACGTCCATCGAGCAACGCTCCCGTGGTTGCGCCGGCCAGTGCACCGACCAGCAGATAGGAAGCGCCCGGCAGGAAATGCCAGGCGAGCAAGGAGGCGCCGGCGGCCATGGCCCAGGGTGCGATGCTGCGGTGGCGCTCGAAGAGCGGCACCAGCATGGCCAGGAAGCAGGCAGCGACCAGGAAATCCAGGCCCCAGGCCTCGGGATCCTCCAGCAGGTGCCCGAAGGCGAAGCCGAAGCCGGTGGAGGCGATCCAGATAAGCCAGAGCAGGAAGCCGGCGCCGACGAAGTAGGCCGCATCGCGCTTGCCGCGGCGAATCTCGCCGAGACTGAGCGCGAAGTTCATGTCGACCAGCAGCAGCAGGCTACCGTAGGCCGTTGCCGGAGGCAGGGGCGCTAGCCAGGGGCGCAGCGCCGCCGCCATCATCATGAACCGCAGGTTGACGAAGGCCGCGCCCAAGGAAAGCAGGATGATCGAGGGCGGATCGGCCCAGAGCTCCAGAGCCAGAAGCTGCGAAGCACCGGCGAAGACCAGGCCGCTCATCAGCAGCGATTCGAGTGCGCTCAGGCCGCGCTGATCTGCCAGGAACCCAAAAAGGGCGCCGAAGGTGGCCGCGCCCATGCCCAGGGGCAGGGCGGCGAGGAAACCGTGACGGAAACCCACCAGCGTGAAGATGACCTCGCTCGGCAGGTCGCCAGCTCGGCGGGCGCGCCCGACACTGCTCATGAGCGCACCTCGATAGACGGCTCACCGTGCTTGCCGAGCAACGCCCCCAGCAGACTGCCCGCCAGACCGCCGGCCACGAGGTACCAGGTGCCCGGCAGCAGGTCGTAGAGCAGCCAGGCGGTGAGCCCGGCCGCGAGCCAGGGCAGCAGGTTACGGCCGGGACCTTCCCACATGGGAATCAGCAGCGCCAGGAAGACCGCCACCGCCACGAAGTCCAGGCCCCAGACTTCGGGGGCGGACACCAAGCCACCGAAGATCCGGCCCAGTGCGCCGGAGAGCAACCAGAAGCTCCAGAGCGCCAGGCCGGTGCCGAGATAGAAGGCGGCGTCGCGATTGCCTCGGCGCATCTCAGCCACGCCCACGGCCCAGTTCTCATCAGCGGTGAAGAAGAGGCTGCCATAGGCCTTGAGCGGGCCGACCGGCGCCAGCCAAGGGCGCAGCACTGCGGTCATCATCATGTAGCGGAGGTTGATGACGCCGACCGCCACCGTTAGGGCCAGAACCGGCACCGGCTCCTGCCATATCTCCAAGGCCAGCATCTGCGCGGCCCCGGCAAAGACGAGGGCCGACATCAGCATTGTTTCCGCCAGGCTCAGGCCCTTCTGGCCGGCCACCAGGCCGTAGACCAGGCCGAAGACCGACACTCCAACCGCGATTGGCAGCGTTCGCAGATACCCCTGGCGCAGGCCGTTGAACGTGAAGACGACGGTCATCCGACTCCCCGTGAACTGCCGCGGCTCAGGCCGC
Organism: Aquibaculum arenosum; assembly: GCF_029222965.1. GTDB lineage: Bacteria > Pseudomonadota > Alphaproteobacteria > Kiloniellales > DSM-21159 > Aquibaculum > Aquibaculum arenosum. The sequence goes on from NZ_JARHUD010000004.1 coordinate 336,751, forward strand.
TGGGGAAAGGACTGGGCAACTCGCAGACGCACGACCGGCCACAGGCACTCGGCGGCGGTGCTGCGGTACGCAGGTCGGTCGGTGGGGCCTGTGGAAGCTGCAAGGCATGCCGGTTTGGGTGCGCTGTGGAGCCGGGCTTGTCAAGCCGGCGCCGGCGCAGCGCTGCCTTGCATTTCCGTGGTATCCTCCTCCCAACCGGGTGCCTCGGCCTCGCTCTCCGCTTCGGCTGCTTCCTCCTGGGCTGCTTCCTCTTCTGCCAGCGACTCTGTCACCAGGGTAGCGGTGCTGACCGTGGCTGTGACGCTGCCGGCGAGCGGCACGTAGGCACCTTGGTCCTCCAGCGGCACCATGGGACTGCGGGTCATGCGGTAGAGCGCGAAGCAGCCGACGGCGCTGTGGAGCAGGATCAGCCAGAGGAAGAAGGCTTCCGGGCCCTGCAGCGACATGGCCAGGCCCACCAGCACCGGCCCCAGGCTGGCGCCCAGGCCGACCAGAAAATAGAGTGTCGAACTGGCCGCCACCATCTGGTCCAGGCGCAGGTGGTCGTTGCTGTGTAACACCACCAGGGCATAGAGCGGCAGGGAGGTGCCGCCCACCAGGGTCATGCAAACGAAGTCGGCCAGCATGTTGCCGAGCAGCGCGAAAAAGAGCGCGCCGCTGGCCGCCAGCGCCGCGGCGAAGGTCACCACCGTGAGCACCAGGCGTCGGTCAAAGCGGTCGGACAGGCGGCCGATGGGGAACTGGAGCAGGATGCCGCCCAGGAAGACCACACCCATGAAAAGTGAGACCTCCGCCAGTGCGAGGCCGATCTCCCGCGCCACCACTGCCCCCATGCCGAAGAGCGCGCCGTGCGACATGCCGGTACCCACAGCACCGATCACGCCCAGCGGTGAGATGGCGTAAAGCTCCTGCAAGGAGAGCTTGGAGGGCGTCTCGAAGGCCGGCGTTGGGCTGGCGGAGATCAGCATCGGCACCACGGCGAGCGAGATCAGCACCGAGACCAGGATGAACAGATCAAAACCGCTGGGGTCGGCCACCGTCAGCAGGAACTGCCCCGCGCCCATGCCGGCCAAAGAGATGGTCATGTAGAGCGAGAGCAGGGCGCCGCGGTTGTGGTTGTCGCTGCGCTCATTCAGCCAGGACTCGGCCACGATGTAGAGTGCCGCGAAGCAGAAGCCGGTCACCAGGCGCATGGTGAACCAGGGCAGGGGATGCACGAAGAGCGCGTGCAGCAGCACCGCCACCGACGCCAGCGAGGCGAAGGCGCCAAACACCCGCACGTGCCCCACACGCTGCACCAGCCGCGGGGTGATGATCGAACCCAGCAGGAAGCCGAGGAAGTAGCCGGCCATAACCACGCCGGTCACCCAGGCGGGAAAGGCTTCCATGTTGGCGCGCACGCCAAGCAGGGCATTCTGCAGCCCGTTGGCCAGCAGAATGACGGCGATGCCCAGGAACAGTGCCCAGAGCGCGGACAAAGCGTGCAGCAGCATGGATCCCTCCGTCGGGACGGGCGTGCAAAACCGGATTGAGATGAGGGTATTGGTGTGCGCGGGCTCGGGCGCGCCGTCAGGAGCCGGCGAGGAGCTCCGGCAGGGCGGCGATCGAGGGCAGAACCCGATGCGCCGGCGGCTGGAGGTCCTCGGCAAGCGCTGTACCGGTCAGAACGCCGACCAACAAGCCGGCGCCCGCCGTCTGGCCCATGACCATGTCCTGCGGACTGTCGCCGATCATGGCCACGGATTGCGGCGCGAGGCTCGCGCTGCGGCAGAAGGCCTGCAGCATGCCCGGCTCCGGTTTTCGCCCGTGGCCGCTGTCCCAGCCCGCCACGAAGGAGAAGAGCGTGGCGATGCCGAAGCGCTCCAGCGTGGCGTGAGCCGCTGCTTCCCCGTCGCTGGTGGCAAGACCCAGGCGATAGCCGGAGCCGTGCAGCGATTCCAAGACCTCGACCAGGGAGTCCACCGCTACGGCTTCGGCGACGCCGTTCTCAAAGACGTCGTCGATCAGCCGCGCGAGGCGCGTCGGATCGCGACCCGGCAGCATTTCAGCCCAATAGGCGGCAATGCCACCGGCATCCGCTGCGGCCAGCAGCGAGCCGGGGGTGACATGATCGCTTTCCGGATCATGCCCGCCGGCGGCGAGCAGCTGCGCTGCGAGCGCCGGATCCTGGTCGGCCGCGGCCAGAGCTGCCCGACGGTTGAGCGGCACCCAACTCCTGGCGAAATCCAGCAGCGTGCCGTCCTTGTCGAACAGGAGACCCTTAATGGCGGAGGGAGTGGGTCTGTCCATGGGCTGGATCGTGCGTCCGTGGGCGCAAGTATAGGGATCGGGCAACCGGTCCGGAGGTAAAAAGGGGAAAGCCCGCCGGCTCAACACTGAAAGCCGGCGGGCTGTATGAGCGGGTAGTTAGGCGATCGCGTTCAGGCGCGCAACCGTTCGTTTTCTGGATCCCAGGGGCTTTCGGGAATCACCACGGCGCGGAAGCGTTCCTGCAAAATGACGATCTCCAATTCCGTGCCGATTTCCGCGGCTTTGGGCTGCACATAGGCGAGTGCGAGCGATTTGCCGCAGTTGTGACCGTAGGTCCCCGAGGTGGCCCGCCCGACCATCTTGCCGTCCTTGTAGAGCGGCTCGTTGCCGCCCGCGTCGGCGACGGGCCGGTCGCCGCGGGCCTCCGGGAAGACTTCCAGGGTGACGAATCGCTGCGGCACACCTTCCTGCTGTTGGCGGACCAGCGCGTCACGGCCGCGGAACTCACCCTTGTTCAGCCGCACGAAGCGATCGAGCCCGGCCTCCAGCGCCGTGTACTCGCGGGTCAGGTCCCCTGCCCACATGCGATAGGATTTCTCGATGCGCAGGACGTCCATGGCCCGCATGCCCACCAGGCCGATGTCATAGTCCTTACCGGCCTGCATCAGCTCCTTGTAGATGTGGCGGCTGAACTCGATGGGGTGATGCAGCTCCCAGCCCAACTCGCCCACGAAGTTGACGCGCAGCGCGCGCACGTCGCTGGCCAGCCCGACGTTGATGGTCTGGGTCGTCAGCCAGGGGAAGGCCGCGTTGGAAAGGTCGTTGTCGGTCAGAGGCTGCAGCACCTTGCGGGCGTCCGGGCCGGACAGCACGAAGACGCCGCGGCTGTTGGTGACGTTTTGGATCTGCACCGAACCGTCGGCCGGCAGGTTCTTCCAGAGATAGTCCCAGTCGAAACGCTCGGCAGCACCCGAGGAAATAAGATAGAAGCGTTCCGGGCCCAGGCGGGTGATCGTGAACTCGCTGCGCACGCCGCCGCTGTCGGTCAGCGCGTGGGCCAGCGACATGCGCCCGATCTTCTTCGGTATGGAGTTGGCGACCAGGCGGTCGAGCCAGTCGGCGGCGCCGGGGCCAGAAACCTCGAACTTGGAGAAGGGCGAGAGCTCGATCAGCCCCACCTTATCACGCAGGTGCTTCGCCTCGCGGCCCACGTGATCGAAGTAGTTGCTGCGGCGGAAGGACCAGACGTCTTTGCGTTCGACACCATCGGGCGCGAACCAGTTCGGCCGCTCCCAGCCGTAGCGCTGGCCCCAGACGGCGCCGGCGGCATCCAATTCGTCATGCACAGCGACGGTCTTGCCGGGCCGTGCGGCCGGGCGCTCTTCATCGGGATAGTGGATGACGAAGACGTGCTCATAGGCCTCTTCGTTCTTCAGCTTGACGTAGCGCTTGTTGGCATAGGCACCGTAGCGGCGCGGGTCCACGGCCATCAAATCGATTGAGGGCTCGCCGCCGACGATCCACTCCGCCAGGAAGCGCCCGGAGCCGCCGGCCGCGGTGATGCCGAAGGAGTGGCCCTCGTTCAGCCAGACGTTGCGAACGTCCCAGGCCGGGCCGATCAACGGGCTGCCGTCGGGGGTGTAGGAGATGGGGCCGTTGATGATGTCCTTGATGCCCACCTCCTCGAAGATCGGCACGCGGTTGATCGCCGCTTCGACGTGGGGCATCAGGCGTTCCAGGTCGCCGGGAAAGAGGTCCTGGCCAAAGGAGTCGGGCACGCCGTCGACGAAGCAGGCCGGCGCCCCCTTCTCGTAGGGGCCGAGGATCAGGCCCTGGCGCTCCTCGCGCATATAGTAGGAGGCGTCGCTCTCGCGCAGCACTGGCATCTCCGGCAGGCCCTGCTTCTGGCGCTCGATCAGCGTCGGGTGCGCCTCGGTGACGATGTACTGGTGCTCCACCGGGATCGCCGGGATATCCAGGCCGAAGAGCGCGCCGGTCTGCCGCGCATAGTTGCCGGTCGCGCAGACGACGTGCTCGCAAGTGATGTCGCCCTTGGGCGTGTGCAGGGTCCACTCGCCATTGGCCTGCTGGGTGACGCCGGTGACCGGCGTCTGGCGGTAGATTTCGGCGCCGCGGCGGCGTGCTCCCAGGGCCAGGGCGTTGGTCAGGTCCGCCGGTGCGATGTGGCCGTCCTGCGGGTGATAAAGCGCGCCCACGAGGCCCTCGATGTTGGCCAGTGGCCAGAGCTTCTGAACCTCCTCCGGGCCGATCATCTCGAAGGGGACGCCGATGGTGTTCGCGGTGCCGCAGTACTTTTTGTACTCGTCCATGCGCTCCTGATTGGTCGCCAGGCGCAGGTTGCCGGTGACGTGGAAGGAGACATTCTGCCCCGTCTCCTCCTCCAGGGACTTGTAGAGGTCGACCGAGTATTTGTGAATCTGGCCGACGCCATAGCTCATGTTGAACAGCGGCAGGAGGCCCGCGGCGTGCCAGGTGGACCCGGCGGTCAGTTCGGTGCGCTCCAGCAGCACCACGTCCGACCAGCCGAGTTTCGCCAAATGATAGAGGGTGGAGACCCCGACGGCACCGCCGCCGATCACCACCACGCGGGCATGGGACTTCATTGCTTCCTACTCCTTGCGACCACGCGAGATTGTACGCCGGCGACCTCCGGACGGCGGCACATTCGCAGTCGTGAAGCGGGAAAGCAGGACACTGAGCGACGCCGGAAAGAGTGGGAGCGACATGCCATGCTTTCGGCTGTGCCACACTCAGGCGAGTTCAGGTGCGTCGAAGAGTGAGCTGGCCCAACGGAAGGCCTTTCGGCCCCCCGTTGGGTTATCGGTTAGAAGGTGGTCTTTACGCTCAACCAAAGCCGCCGGCCGTCTTCCACCTGGCCGTACTCGCTGTAGCGGACCTGCTTATCGGTGATGTTATAGACGCCGACGTTAAGCTGGACGTTGTCCAGCATCTGATAGCCCAGGCCCACGTCCACGAAGGTGTATGAGGGGGCGACGATGGAGCTGGAGGAGGGGCCCTGGATCGGCTGACTCTCCTGGCCGCGGTAGGTGATGCGGGTCCAGGGGCGCAGCTTCTCACTCGCCTGCCACTCAAGTTCGGCGGAGGCCAGGTGCTTCGGCAGCTGGGTCAGCGGCTGCCCCTTGTACTGGCCGGACTTCTGTTCGGAGTCCGTGTAGGTGTAGCTGCCGGTGAAGGCCAGATCCTTGGTCAGTTCGGCTTGCACAGAAGCCTCGATGCCCCGGGTGACCGCCTTGTCTACATTAACGCGATAGGTCGGCGGTGAACCGAACTGATTGGGGCCGCCGGGGCAGATGCTGGCAGGACACTGGACCCGGGTAATCTTGTCCTCGAAGTCGTTGTGGAACAGGGTCAGGCTCATATCCAGGCCGGAGAGCCCGGAATAGATCAGCGATATTTCCTTGTTGAGGGACTTCTCCGGCTCGAGATCGGGGTTGCCATATACATTGCCGCCGCGGCTGACCTGGCCCCAGTCGGAGGTGATCTCGCGCAGGCTCGGCGAACGATAGCCCGTGGAGACACCGCCCTTCAGGGTCCACTCGTCGGCGAAGTTCCACACGCCGTAGAGCCGCGGGCTGACATGGGCGCCGTAGTCGCTGCTGGAGTCGAGCCGCGCCCCTCCGGTCAGGGAGAAGCTGTCCGTCAAGAGCCACTCGTCCTCCACGAAGCCGGCGTACTTGGTCATGGAGATCTTGGTGCGGCTGGAGATCTGGTTGCTGGTTTCGTCTTCCAGATGCTCGTATCCGAAGTTGCCGCCCACGGTTACGATGTGGTTGCCCAGCGGGATGATCATGCTGGATTTGGCGGTGGTGTTCTCGATCTGCATGTTGCGGCTCTGATTATCCGCAATCTCGTGCTTCACGTGGCTGTCGAGGGTGCCAACCTCGAAGCGACCGACGTGGCTTGCCGCAACGTGTGCGTTGGTGTGGGTGGTCTGCGAGTCCGAGCAGCCGCCGCGACAGGGGGGCACGATGGTCTTTCCAACCGTCGCCTCGCGATTCTGCAGCGTCCGACCGGCCTCCAGCGTGATGTCGTGATCGTCATTCGGGGTGAAGGTCAGGCGCCCGGTCAGGCTGGTGAAGCGCCGGTCCTCAAAGCCGTTCTCGAGGTTGTCTTCCGCGCGCCGAGTGTACTGGCCCCAGACCTGCAGTCCCACCCGGTCCTGGATCAGCGGACCGCCGGTGTAGAAATTGCCCTGGTAGCCGCTGCCTGAATTGGTGCTTTCCTGCAGGGTGATAGCGGTCTCGACCGCGCTCTGCCACTCTCCAGGCACTTTACGGGTGATGATGTTGATCACACCGCCCATGGCGTCGGAGCCATAGAGGGTCGACATGGGGCCGCGGATCACCTCGATGCGCTCGATGGCCTGCAGCGGCGGCAACCAGTGCTGTTCGAAGCCCGCACTGCCGTTCGGCCGGACCTCGCGGGTGTCAACGCGCTGCCCGTCCACCAGCAGCAGGGTGTAGGCCGCCGGAAAACCGCGGATGCTGATATCCGCCCCGTTGTCGCCGGAACCGCCCCCGGTCACCGTGACGCCGGGCACGCTGCGCAGCGCATCCGTGAGGTCGTTATACTGGCCGCGCTCCAGTTTCTCGCGCGGAATGACGCTGATTGAGGCCGGGGCATCCTTGAGCTGCTGCTCATAGCCCGAAGCCGTCACCACGACCGGCGAAAGCGCGGCCGCATCCTCTTCCTGCGCCAGCGCCGTTCCGCCCGCCAGCGTCGCGAGAAGCCCCACCGCCGTAAGCGAAAGGCTGCAGCCCCGCGCCGACCGGCACCGGAGCCTGCTGTAAGTCACCGACATTCAATTGCCCCCAAAGTTGATACGAATGTCGCAAGTGATACTGACTCGCATTTGCTAAGACAACGGGGAAATGTTGGTGGGAGGGAGAGAGGAGGCCGGGGGGGAGGTGGGGCGGGGATGCAGGCGGTGGGTTCAGATGGCGCCGAACCGGGGCGTCACGCATTGCAAGCACCCACGTTGAAAACGATCAGGGTGCTTTGACCTGAGAGACAAAGCGCTCACTGCAGTTCAACTGCACGCGCCTCCAGCCGTCTCGCAGCCCCGTCAGGCTAGCGAAACTCAAAAGTGTTTCGCTCTACCCAGGCTGAGAATTGCTGCTCATCGAGTGTTCCTGCGGCGAGAGCAATCATGACTTCCGTTGCTTCGCGCTCGGGGACATCCAGGTGCAGATGGTTCAGTCCGAGAGTGACGCCGAGCGCCATGAAGCTGATGCGCTTGTTGCCATCGACGAAGGGGTGCCGTCGGATGAGCGATACAGCCAAGGCAGCGGCCAACTCGACGACGGAAACGTGGTCCTGATCCGCATATGCCAGGAACTGCTGCGGCCGTGCGAGTGCCGCATCCAGGGCAGCGCGATCTCGTATGCCACCTGCGCCGCCGTGTTCGTCGAGCAGTTCCTCGTGTAACCGAATGAGCGCTTGAACGCTGGGGAGTGCGATCCCCTGCTTCACTTGGCGAGATCACTCATCGTTCGATGGTAGCGCTGTGCAAAGCGGCGCCCGATTTCCAGCGCACGCGTATCGTCTTGGCTGACGCGCACAATCTCCACCGTTTCGCCTTTCAGCGACACGGTAACGGCGTCACCCTGCTCCATGCCTGCCGCGGATAGCACGTCCTGCGGTAGGACAACGCCAGTTGAACTGCCGATCTTAACCAGCTTGGTGGTGCTCACGGTCACCCAACTCCTCACCGTATAGAACGACAATTCTACCACAAGCACAGTTGCGTTTACGACGGTTATTGAACCGCCACCCCCCTACCCAAAGCGCTGAAGCGACTCCGCGGCTGCGGTGGGGCTGAAGAAGTCGGTGGCGGCCAGGAGGCGGTTTTCCTGGTGGATCAGGTTGCCGGCCTCGGCGCTCATCTGCTTGAAGCGGATCCAATCCGGGTCGGCTTCCATGGCGGCCCGGCGGGTCGCGCGATCGGCGGCGTCTCGGTAGGCCCAGATGTGAATGTAGGTGTTCTGCGCCCCGGTTTCGGTGATGCCATAGAAGACCGGCGCGCCGAGATGGCGAACCTGCGCCTCATAGCCGTGCTCACGGTAGAGCGCGAGCTGCTTCTGGATGGTGCCGGGGCGGCAGGTATAGGTGCGCATGTCGAAGAGCATGATGGTCTCCCTCTCTGTCTGGCGTTCTTCTAGTTGCGAGCGGACTCACGCTTGAAGAATCACGCCGGGGCCCGGCGATCAAGTCCTGCCGGCAGCAAGCCGATGGAAGAAGACCCCGTCGCCGCTACTGCGGATCGAACAGCCGGGCGCCCGGTCCGCCGGCGGCTGCCAAGTCGCCCGGGTTGCGTAAGGGGCAGTCGCGCAGCGACAGGCAGCCGCAGCCGATGCAGCCCTCGAGTTGATCGCGCAGCCGGGTCAGGCGCTCGATGCGCCCATCGAGTTCGGCGTGCCAGCGGATCGAGAGCGCACGCCAGTCCTCCGCCGTCGGCGTGCGCTCGTCCGGCAGGGTGGAGAGGGCTTCCTTGATCTCGGCAAGGGGAATGCCGGCGCGCTGCGCAACCTTGATCACGGCAACCCGCCGCAGCACTTCGCGCGGGTAGCGGCGCTGGTTGCCGCTGTTGCGCCGGCTGTGGATCAGGCCCTTGGATTCGTAGAAGTGCAGGGCCGAGACGGCCACACCGCTGCGCGCCGAAACGGCGCCGATGGAAAGTTCGCGCTGCAACGGGCCCGCAGATTTCATCGCATCGACCTCTTGACCTCAAGTATAGTTGAGGTTCTATCAGAGTGGCTCCCGACGTCACAAGCGCTTGGCGTCATCCACTCAAGGAGCTGACAGATGCGACAGATCTATCCCGACCTCTGGCAGAGCAAGACCGAGAACCCCATCCCCGGGGCGCCCCAGGTGAACACCCATGCCTACCTGCTGACGCGCGAGGACGGAAATGTCCTCTTCTACGCAACCGGCAACACGGCCGAGCACGAGCGGATCGCCGAAATGGGCGGGCTGGCGCGCCAGTATCTCAGTCACCGGGACGAGGTCGGGCCTCACCTGGCGACGATCCGAGAGCGGTTCGGCTCGATGCTTGTCGCCCACGAAGCCGAGCTGGCGGATGTGGGCGCCGCGGCGCCGGTCGACCTGGTTCTCGATAAGCAGGAAGTGCACCTGGGCAACATCGAGGTCATTCCCACCCCTGGCCACAGCCCGGGCAGCACCTGCTACCTCGTGCACTCGCCGCACGGACGCCGCTACCTCTTTACCGGCGACACGGTCTTCCTGAACGATGGACGGTGGAAAACTCTGGTGTTCGATGACGCGGACAGGGACGACCTGCGTCGGAGCCTGGAAGTCCTGCGCGGACTGGAGCCGGATGTGATCCTGTCGAGCGCCTCGCTTGGCGAGCCCTCCTATAAGGAGATGGCGCCCGGTGAGTGGGCCGCCAGTGTCGAGCCTGTGCTGCGGCGCTTGTCCTAGCCGCGTCGGGGCAAGGAGAGGTCAGACGTCGATCCAGACCTCTCCCTCCTCCACCTTCACCTCGAAGGTCTGAAGGGCTTCGTCCACCGGGCCTTCCAGTGGCTCGCCGGTTTGGATGTCGAACACGCCCTGGTGCAGCGGGCATTCGATGGTGCCGTCGTCATAGTAGCCGGTGTGCAGACAGGCATAGGCGTGGGTGCAGATGTTGTCGGTGGCATAGATCTTGCCCTCATAGTCGTAGAGCGCGATCTGCCGCTTGCCGACGCGCACCTCGATGGGCTTGTCTGCCGGAATGTCATCTCGCTGAGCAACTTTGTGCCACGCCATCATCTGCCCCCGTACTCGTTAAACCTGGTGTGTGCGGTGATCCTTGGCCCGTCGCGAGCCGGGCGGACGGTAGCCCGCAGGCCCCATGCTTGCAAACGCCCCTGAGGCAGCGGTGGTTGGGCGCCCGTCGGTCGCACATGGTGACGCTTTTGCGGCAAAGAAGTGGGAAGCGCCGCGCGGGCGCTTGTCGTTGCGCTGCCCCGCCCCAGTTCCCGTGCTGGACGGAAGCCGATCCGTCTCACGCATGAGTCCAGGGAGAAGATCCATGTCACTTTCACGCCGTTCGGCTCTGACGGTCGGGGCTGGTCTGTCGCTCGCGGCCGCGGGCGGTCTGGCTGTAATCGCGCCCGCACCGGCGGCAGCCTCGACCCAGGCCTTGCAGGACGCCCATGCCGCGGCCGGTCGGGCGCGTGCCGCCTACCACCTGCTGCTGGAGAGCGGCCGTCTGCCGGCGCTGATCCTCGATCTGGCCGAGCGCATCTACGAACGCCACCGGGCCACGGAAGAGGCGCTGGGTGAGCGCATTTCGGGCGCACGGCCGGCCGGCCTGGAGCAGCCGGACGTGCAGGCCGCGATCCAGGCGGCTAACACGCCCACGGCGCTGATCCGGCTGATGCGCGATATCGAGGCGCGGGCGCTGGCCGGCTACCTGGCACAGGACACGGCCGAAGGTGAGACCAAGATGCTGCTGGCCGCCGCCGCCGCGGATGGCGCCATGCACTGGGCGCTCCTCAACCACACCCTCGGCGAGGCGCTGCCGCGACAGAGCCTCAGCGCCGGCGGCAGCCTGCCCACCAGCGGCATCGAGTGAGGTGGGAGACGTGCAATGAGTGCTCTGCAAGCCCTGGGCCTGACGATTCGCCAGGAACTGCTGCATCTCGACCTAGACAGCGGTGTCATCGGTGAGCGTCGACGGCTCGCCAACGTGGAGGATCTGCGTGGCCTGCTCCTGGCCCTTGATCGGCGCCCGTCGGACGGGCGGATCTACGCCCTGACCGGCCTGACCGAAATGACTGATCGCATGAGCCTGCTGCCGCTGCCGCCCGGCGCCACGCGCAGTGCCGACTTCCGCCAGCAGGTCAACGAGGTGGGGCTTGATTTGCCCCTGCCGGAAAATGCCCTCATCGCCTTTGATCCGGTGCAAGACAACCTGCGCGCGGTGACGCCCTCCGGACGCAGCTTCCGGGTCGATCCGGAAAGCGGCGCGCTTCAGGCCGATGTCAGCCTCTCGCTCTGGGACGGGCGCGGACGGCCGCGGCTTTCGGCCATCGCCTATGCCCGGGGGCTGCCGGATGCCCGCCAGGCCCCGCTCTACCTCCTCGATGTCGGGCAGCGGGCGCTGCATGTGGAGGATCCGCGCGAGCCGGGCCGCGTGGAATACATCGGGGCGCTGGGTATTGACCTGCGCGAACTCTCTGCCTTCCGCATCTTCTCAACGCCGGAGCGCGGCGACACGGCTATCCTGGTGGACGGTCACCGCATCTATACAGTCGACCTGTTGACCGGGCGGGCCTGGGACCGAGGCAGCTTCGGGGCGCAAGATCTCGTCATCACTGACATGGCGCCACTCTTCGAGTATTAGAGTAGATCGCGTTTGATCTGTAGCGCGCAGCGTTCAGAGAAAATGCGTGAATCTGCTCTAGGGTCTTTTCCTAAGGAGATGCTCCGCGACCGCGCCGGGTTGCAGTGCACAAGGCGCGCTTGCACCGACCCGGCGCCGGGGCTATAAGGCGCACTCCCGAACCGGACGGTGCGGCCTACAGGCATGCCCAGCCGTCCAGAACATTCACGGCCCTAGAGCCTGAAAGGAATGAAAATGCCGAAGATGAAGACCAAGAGCGGTGCCAAGAAGCGCTTCCGCCTCACGGCGAAGGGCAAGGTCCGCGCCAACTCCGCCTATATGCGCCACATGATGCGCCGCAAGCCGCAGCAGATGAAGCGTCAGGCTCGCGGGACGATGATCCTGAGCGAGTGCGACGCACAGGTGGTGCGCAAGCACTTCCTGCCCAACGGCTGATCTGAGAGCGGAGAAAGACAATGGCACGCATCAAGCGCGGCACGACCGCCCATGCCGCTCATAAGAAAATCATCAAGCAGGCCAAGGGCTATCGCGGCCGCGGCAAGAACGTCTATCGCGTCGCAGTCCAGCGCGTTGAAAAGGCTCTGCAGTACGCCTATCGCGACCGCCGTGTGCGCAAGCGCGATTTCCGTGCGCTGTGGATCCAGCGGATCAATGCCGCTTCGCGCGAGCATGGCCTGACTTATTCGCAGTTCATGAACGGCATCCACAAGGCCGGCATCGAGGTGGACCGTAAGGTCCTGGCCGATCTTGCGGTGCGCGAGCCGGCCGCTTTTGCCAGCCTGGTCGAGCAGGCACAGGCCGCGCTCGCCGAGGCTGCTCAGGCCAAGGCCTGAGCCTCCGGGCTTCGCGCTCTTCCCTGTCCCTGCTCCGGACTGTCGTGGCCCCGCGGCGCGGCAGTCCGGTTCCGGCCTTTCCACCGGCCCCTCGTCGGCGCCGCGGGGACAGACCCGCAATGCCTCTTGAGGCGATGCTGGAAGGAAGTCCATGGACGATCTCGACAGTCTGAAGGCCGAGCTGCTCTCGGCCGCCGAGCAGGCGCCGGACCTCTCCGCGCTTGACGCGTTGCGCGTGCGTGCGCTTGGCAAGAAGGGCTTGGTCACCGAGCGGATGAAGACGCTGGGTCAGCTCGACCCCGAGGCACGCAAGGCTCGGGGCCAGGCGCTCAATCAGGTCAAGGAGGCGCTGGCCGGCGCCATCGAGGCGCGCAAGGCCGTGCTCGAGGAAGAGGCGCTCGAAGCGCGCCTGGGTGAGGAGCGGGTCGATGTCTCCTTGCCGTCCCGCGCCCAGAGCGTGGGCCACCTGCACCCGCTCAGCCGCACCATCGACGAGCTGATCGCGATCTTCGGCGAGATGGGCTTCTCCGTGGCGGAAGGTCCGCACATCGAGGACGACTTCCACAACTTCGAAGCCCTCAATATTCCAGCCTGGCACCCCGCGCGCCAGGATCACGATACTTTCTACCTAAAGCCCCCGGCTGACGGCAGCGGCGAGCGCCCGGTGCTGCGCACCCACACCTCGCCGGTGCAGATCCGGCACATGCAGACCACCAAGCCGCCGATCCGCATCATCGTGCCCGGCCGCACCTACCGCGCCGACAGCGATGCGACCCACAGCCCCATGTTCCACCAGGTCGAGGGCCTGGTGATCGACGAGAAGACGCACATGGGGCATCTGAAGGGCACGCTGATCGACTTCTGCCGCGCTTTCTTCGGCGTTGACGACCTGCCGGTGCGCTTTCGGCCCAGCTACTTCCCCTTCACCGAGCCTTCGGCCGAGGTGGACATCGGCTGCTCACGGGAAAAGGGGCAGCTCGTCATCGGTCCGGGCAAGGACTGGCTGGAGATTCTCGGTTGCGGCATGGTGCATCCCAAGGTGCTGGCCAACTGCGGCATCGATCCGACGCGCTATCAGGGCTTTGCCTTCGGCATGGGCATCGAGCGCATCGCCATGCTCAAGTACGGCATGCCGGACCTGCGCCCCTTCTACGAGAGCGACATCCGCTGGCTGCGGCACTTCGGCTTCCTGCCGCTGGAAGTGCCCTCCATGGTGCGGGGGCTGTGACGTCATGAAATTCACGCTGAGCTGGTTGAAGGACCATCTGGAGACCGAGGCCTCCCTGGAGGAGATTGTCGAGAAGCTCTCCATGCTGGGGCTCGAGGTCGAAGGCGTTGAGGATCGCGCCGCAGCTTTACGACCCTTCACCGTCGCGCGCGTGCTTGCTGCCGAGCCGCACCCCGATGCCGATCGCCTGCGCGTCTGCCGTGTGGAGACGATTGAGGGCGAGGTGCAGGTGGTCTGCGGCGCGCCGAATGCCCGCACCGGCATGTGGGGCGTCTTCGCCCCGCCCGGCAGCCATGTCCCCGGCACCGGGGTCGATCTGAAGAAGGGCGTCATTCGCGGCGTCGAATCCAACGGCATGTTGGTTTCCGAGCGCGAACTTGGCCTGTCCGACGATCACGAGGGCATCATCGACCTGGGAGCGGGCGAGGGACTCGCGGTGGGGCAATCCTTCGCCAGCCTGCAGGGTCTCGACGATCCGGTAATCGAGATCGCGATCACGCCGAACCGCGCCGACTGTCTGGGCGTGCGCGGCGTGGCGCGCGACCTGGCCGCGGCGGGACTGGGGCGCCTGAAACCCTCGGCCCTCATGTCGCCGAGCGAGGGGAGCTTCGACAGCCCGCTCGCATGGCGGCGCGACCTGCCGGCCGAGTGGGAACAGTCCTGCCCCTATGTGGCAGGCCGCTATTTCCGTGGAGTCACCAACGGTCCGAGCCCGCGCTGGCTGCAGGAGCGGCTCAAGGCCATCGGGCTGCGGCCGATCTCCGCGCTGGTGGATATCACCAACTATGTGACCTACGACCTCGGCCGTCCGCTGCACGTCTTCGACGCCGACAAGGTCAAGGGTCATCCCACCATGCGCTTTGCGCGCGACGGCGAAGAGATCCTGGCGCTGGACGGCCGAACCTACGCGCTCGATCCGGAAACCCTGGTCATCGCCGACGAGCAGGGGCCGGAAGGCATCGGCGGCATCATGGGCGGTGAGCTCTCCGGCTGCACCGAGGAAACTCGTAATGTTTTCCTCGAGGTGGCGCTCTTCGATCCCATCATGGTGGCTTTTACCGGCCGTCGCCTCGGCATCCACTCCGATGCCCGCTATCGCTTCGAGCGCGGGCTGGACCCCGAAAGCGCAGCCTGGGGCGTGGATGTAGCCACGCGCCTCATCCTTGAACTCTGCGGCGGCGAGGCCAGCCACACCGTCTCGGCCGGTGAATTGCCCGCCGAGGAGCGGCGGGTTTCACTGCGGCCGGGTCGCGTGGCGGAACTTGGCGGTGTCGACGTACCCAGCGAACGCCAGCAGGCGCTGCTGACCACACTGGGCTTCGAGGTGACGGAGAGCGCGGAAGGCACGCTCGATTGCCGTGTGCCGACCTGGCGCCGCGACATTGAGGGCGAGGCCTGCCTGGTGGAAGAGGTGCTGCGCCTCAACGGCTACGAGTCCATTCCCGCCGTCTCCCTACCGCGAGAGAGCAGCCTGCCGACGGCCGCCCTCAACCTGTCCCAGAAGCGGGGCGCGGCAGCGCGCACGGCGCTGGCCTGGGCCGGGTTGGAAGAGGCGGTGACCTTCTCCTTCGTGGCCGAGCGCCAGGCGCGGGCCTTCGGGTGGGAAAATGAGGCGCTGCGTCTCGACAATCCCATCTCGAGCGACCTAGATATCATGCGCCCCTCGGTGCTGCCGACCCTGCTGGAGGCGGCCGCGCGCAACGCCGATCGCGGCTATCCCGACGTGGGCCTGTTCGAGATCGGGCCGCAGTACAGCGGGACCGCCCCTGAAGATCAGGCCAGCGTGGCAGCGGCCCTGCGCGCCGGGCAGGCGATCTCCCGCCACTGGCTGGACCGGGCGCGGCCCGTAGACGCCTTCGATGCCAAGGCCGATGCCGAGCGTGTGCTGGAAGCTCTGGGGGCGCCGGTTGCCAACCTCCAGGTCTCGCCCGATGCGCCGGCCTGGTATCATCCCGGCCGCTCCGGGGCCTTGCGTCTTGGCCCGAAGGTCCTGGCCTGGTTCGGGGAACTGCACCCGCGCGTGCTGCGCGCCTTCGACGCCCGCGGCCCGGTGGTGGCCTGCGAGGTCTTCCTGGACGCCCTGCCGCAGCCAAAGCAGAAGGGCGGCAAGGCAAAGCCGCCGGCCGACCTGCCGGCCTTCCAGCCGGTGGTGCGGGACTTCGCCTTCGTGGTAGACGAGGCTGTCCCGGCGGAAAAGGCGGTGCGTGCGGCGAAGGGTGCTGACAAGCAGCTCATCCAACAGGTCGAGGTCTTTGATCTTTATCGTGGCAAGGGTTTGCCGGAGAACAGCAAGTCCCTAGCGCTCGCGGTGACTCTGCAGCCGCGGGACAAGACCTTGACCGAGGCGGAACTGGAAGCGGTCTCGGCAAAGATCGTACAACAGGTTACCAAGGCAACCGGCGGCAGCCTGCGCGGTTGATCAGGCTCCCGTAGAGGCAAACGGAGCGACGCTTGGCCAAGACGAAACTCGACAAGGATCTCAAGCGCCTCTCCCGCATGGAGTACGGGGCGCAGGATTTCGCCCGCAGCCTGGTGCCGTTCGGCCTGGCCCTGCTCTTCCTGGTGGCCGCGGCAATCTTCGCCGCCTTTCAGGTTGGCGTGAGCGGCGTCTGGGCCATCGCGGTGGGAGCAACGGTCGTGGGTGCCTACATGGCACTCAACATCGGCGCCAACGACGTGGCCAACAACATGTCGCCGGCGGTGGGCTCGCGAGCGCTCACCATTGGCGTGGCCGTGATGATCGCGGCCGTCTGCGAGGCGGCGGGCGCCATCATCGCCGGCGGCGATGTGGTCGAGACGGTGTCGAAAGGCATCATCGACCCCTCGCGCATGCCCGGAACCGAGCACTTCGTCATTGCCATGATAGCTGCGCTCTTTGCCGCGGCGCTCTGGATCAACCTCGCGACTTGGCTGAATGCGCCCGTTTCTACCACCCACTCGGTTGTGGGCGGTGTGCTGGGCGGCGGCGTGGCCATGGCGGGGCTGGGCGTAGCGGACTGGTCGGTGGTGGCCAGCATCGTGGCGAGTTGGGTGGTCTCCCCGGTCATGGGCGGCGCGATCGCCGCCGGCTTTCTCGCCTACCTCAAGCGCTCGGTCTACGATGCGCCGGACCGCCTTTCCGCGGCGGCGCTTCGGGTTCCTCTGCTCGTGGCCATCATGGTGGGTGCCTTCTCAGCGTACCTCATGATGAAGGGCTTGAATCAGGTGCTGCCCGTCTCCTTCTGGATGGCGTTGGCGGTGGGCCTGCTCCTGGCCGTGCCGACCTATTTCCTGGTGCGTCCGCGGGTCCAGGCCAAGCTGGCGCGGACCGGGGACGGCACCTACAGCCTGGGCGATCTCTTCACCATCCCGGTGATCGGCGGGGCGGCGCTGCTGTCCTTCGCCCATGGCGCCAACGATGTCGCCAACGCCATCGGCCCGCTCTCGGCGATCCACGCCGCGCTCAGGGGTGGCGTTGCCGGCGGCGAGGTGGTGCTGCCCTTCTGGATCCTGTTGGTGGGTGCCGGGGGAATTGCCGTCGGCCTGGCACTCTTCGGGCCGAAGCTGATCCGCACCGTCGGCTCCAAGATCACCAAGCTCAATCGCGTGCGCGCCTTTTGTGTGACGCTGTCCGCCGCGATCACTGTGATCATCGCCTCGGCCCTAGGGCTGCCGGTCAGTTCGACCCACACGGCCATCGGCGCGCTCTTCGGCGTCGGGTTCCTGCGCGAATATTTCGCCAATCAGGAGCGTGAGCCCAGCAAACGCGCCCGGATTTTCCGCATGGATCCGCCGCCCGACGCCATGCCCATAGAAGACCGCGGTGCCGTGGAGATGGCGAAGCTGCGTGCCAAGGCAGAAAAGCAGCGCAAGCGCTATCTCGTGCGCCGGTCGCATGTCTTCACCATTGCAGCCGCCTGGATTATCACCGTTCCCTGCAGCGCCCTCCTGGCCGCGGTGTTGGCCCGGCTTCTGCTTTGGGTCGGCCTGGGCGATCTGATCTGATGATCCCGGAAAGACGGCAATGCGCATAGCGGTCTACGGCGCCGGCGCGGTGGGCAGTGTGCTGGCCGCGAAGCTGGCGGATGCCGGGCATGAGGTGGTGCTGATCGCTCGCGGGCAGCGCTTGGCGCAGGTGCGCGATGAAGGGCTGCGGCTGCGCGTCGAGGGGCGGGAGAGCAGGACGCGC
Source organism: Aquibaculum arenosum (assembly GCF_029222965.1). Lineage (GTDB taxonomy): Bacteria > Pseudomonadota > Alphaproteobacteria > Kiloniellales > DSM-21159 > Aquibaculum > Aquibaculum arenosum. The sequence continues at coordinate 354,621 of NZ_JARHUD010000004.1, forward strand.
CTGCCGGTCAGCGACGATCCGGCCCAGTTCGGGCCGCAGGACACTGTCATCTTGGCGCTGAAGGCCCACTCCCTGCCGGCGGTGGTGGAGGGTGTCGGTGCGCTCTGCGGGCCGGAAACGGTCCTGCTGGCCGCGCAGAACGGACTTCCCTGGTGGTACAATCATGGTGTTGGCGGGGCCTGGGAAGGTCAGATCCTGGAAAGCGTCGATCCCGGCGGGGTGCTCTGGAGTGGATTGTCGCCGGAGCGGGTACTGGGCTGCGTCCTCTACATCGCGGCCGCAGTCGAGCCCTCCGGCCTGGTCGATGTAACGCAGATCGGCAACTACCTGATCGGCGAGCCCAACGGCCGTGATTCGAAGCGCGGACTCCGGCTGGTGGAGGCCTTCACTACGGCCGGCCTGCCGGCAGAACTCAACCCGCGCATTCGCGATGCCATCTGGGTCAAACTTTGGGGCAACCTCTCCCTCAACCTTGCTGCCGTGCTGACCGGTGGGACCGTGCGGCAGATGACGGAGCGGCCCGAGGTGGCGACACTCCTGCAACAAATGATGCGTGAGGCGCAGCAGGTGGGTGAGGCCCTGGGCGTCCAATTCGGCATGAGCGTTGAGGAGCGCTTCGCCATCGCCTGCAAGCTCGGCGACTTCAAGCCTTCGAGCCTGCAGGACTTGGAAGCCGGCCGGCGCATCGAGGTCGAGGCCCTGCTGGGAGTCGTGGTCGAACTGGGTCGCCGCCTGTCCCTCGACACACCCACGCTTGAAACCGTGCTGGCCCTGGCGCGCCTGCGCGCCGATCTCGCCATCTCCTGAGGGGGCTTACGTCGCCTCAGCGCTGCTATTGGTTGAGCGGGAACCCGCGCGCCGCCAGAGTCGCGGCCATGTCGTCCGGCAGCGGCGCGGTCACCGCGACAGGCTCCTTGCTGCGATAGAGCGGCAGGCGCAGGCTGCGCGCGCGCAGATGCAGGCGTAGCCCCGCAGGCGGACGGGTGGTGGCGTAGACCGGGTCGCCGAGGATGGGGCAACCCAATGCTGCGCAGTGCACCCGGATCTGATGGGTGCGGCCGGTCAGAGGGCGCAGCTCCAGCCAGCTCAGCCCACCGCCGCTGCCCAGAGTTCGCCACCGGGTGCTGGCCTGTAAGCCACCTTTGTCCGCCGGGCGCATGCGCCAGCCGACTTCGCGACTCGACATCTTTTCTAGGGCCCGATCGAGCTGGCCCTCAGGCTCGGGCGGTGCGCCCATCACCAGCGCCCAGTAGACCTTTTCCACCCGACCCTCGCGAAACAGGGCCGCCAACTTGCGCAGGGCCTTGGGGTGACGCCCCAGGGCAAGGCAGCCGCTGGTGTCGCGGTCCAGGCGGTGGGCCAGGGCCGGCGGGCGGGGCAGGCCGAAGCGCAAGGCATCGAAGCCGGCCTCCAGCGAAAGGCCGCCGCTGGGCCCGGCATGCACGGCGATCCCGGCCGGCTTATCGATCACCAGCAGCAGGCCGTCACGGTAGAGCAGACGTTTGGAGAGATCGGGCAGCGCCATGCCCTTCTCTCCTGCGCTGCCGCCGTGGCGTCAAGCCCTGCCGTGGCGCGCCTTGGTCCCACCACGGTCACGAAGCTGACATGCCTCACCTCTGGTAGTGGTGGGGCGCGGAACCTATCTGCGGTGCCCGGCGCTGCTGTCCTGTCGCGCTGCCTGCTCCACAACAGCTGGATGACTGCTCAATGACCTCGACTTCTGCCGCTTTCTCACGCCGCACTCTCCTCTCGGCCAGCGGTGCCGCGAGCTTCCTGGCCGGCGCTGGTTTCTTGCCCCGCGCTGTGCTGGCACAGAACGGCGAGCTGCAGGAATCGGCGCCGGAGCTGACGCTGGGTGAGGCCGAAAACTTCTCTTTTGAGGGGTTGGTGGAACGCGCACAGCAGATGGCGCAGCAGGATTTCGAGGAGCGAAGCGTCGTCGCGCCCGAGGTGGTCGAGCAGATCGACTACGACGCGCACGGCCGGCTGCGCTTTCGCCCCGGTCGTGTGCCCCATGCCGAAGGCCCAGGGCGCTATCCCGTGACCTTCTTCCATCTTGGCCAGTTCTTTCCCCGGCCGGTGCGCATGCACCTGCTGCAGGAAGGGCAGGCTCGGGAGATCCTCTATCGCTCCGGCGACTTCGAGATGCCTGAGGACAGCCCGGCCCGGGACCTGCCGGAGGACGCGGGCTTTGCCGGCTTCCGCTTTCAGGAGCAGAACGGCCGGGCCGACTGGCGCACCCAAGACTGGCTTGCCTTTCTCGGCGCCTCCTACTTCCGGGCGATCGGCGAGTTGGGCCAGTATGGCCTCTCGGCCCGCGGGCTGGCCGTCGATGTGGCTGCGTCGGAAGCCGAAGAGTTTCCGGAGTTCGTCGCCTTCTGGATCGAAAGTCCGCAGGACCCGGAAGAGCCGGCCGTTGTCTATGCCCTCCTCGATGGTCCCAGCGTCACCGGCGCCTATCGCTTCCTCTGCTGGCGCAAGGAGCACGTGGAGATGGAAGTCTCGGCGCGGCTCTTCCTGCGCAGTGAGGTGGAGCGGCTGGGCATCGCGCCTCTGACCTCCATGTTCTGGTACTCGGAGTATGACAAGCGCTTCCGCGAGGATTGGCGTCCGGAGGTGCACGACAGCGACGGTCTGCAGCTCTGGACCGGCAGTGGCGAGCGGATCTGGCGGCCGCTCAACAATCCGACTCAAGTGCGCGTCGCCGCCTTCGCTGACGCCAGTCCGCGTGGCTTTGGCCTGATGCAGCGTGATCGCAACCGCGAGCACTATCTGGACGGCGTGCGCTATCAGGACCGGCCCAGCCTCTGGGTCGAGCCCTTGGGCGATTGGGGCACCGGCGCGGTGCAACTGGTGGAGATTCCCACCGACGACGAGATTCACGACAACATCGTCGCCTTTTGGGTTCCCGGCGAAACGCCCCAGGGCGGGGATGCGCTCAGCTTCGATTATCGTCTTTACTGGGCGGCGGACGAGCCCTTCCCGGCTCGCGCACTGGGCCGCTGCGTGGCCACTCGCATGGGACGCGGCGGGCAGGCCGGGCAGCCGCGGCCGGAGGGTGTGACCAAGTTCGTCGTCGAGTTTGCCGGCGGTGCCCTGCCGGAGCTTTCTCTTGATGCGAAGGTGGAGGTGGAGGTCGAGGCCAGCCGCGGGGAACTCTCCTACATCTACGCCGAACGCGTGCCGGGCACCGAACGCTGGCGGGCGCACTTCGACCTCGACCTGTCGGAAGAGACGCCCGATGCCGTGGAGCTGCGGCTCTATTTGCGTAATGAGGATCGAACCCTCACCGAAACCTGGCTCTATCAATTCCTGCCCGAGGGACGGGGCTGATAGCGCTCGGAGCAACCGGCTTTTCCTTGCGTCGGCTGCGCGGACGCGATACTTCCCGGGCCTGCTTTTACCCGGAGTTCCGCCATGTCCGCCACCGCCGCCCGCCGCGTCGGGCTCGTCAGTCTCGGCTGCCCGAAAGCGCTCGTCGACAGTGAGCGTATCGTCACGCGCTTGCGCGCCGAAGGCTATGACATCTCCGCTGACTACGAGGGCGCTGACCTGGTGCTGGTGAACACCTGCGGTTTTCTCGATTCTGCGCGCGATGAATCGCTGGATGCCATTGGCGAGGCCATTTCGGAGAACGGTCGGGTGATCGTGACCGGCTGCCTGGGCGCGGAGCCGGAGATGATCCGCCAGCGTCACCCCGAGGTATTGGCGATCACCGGGCCGCATCAGTACGAGGCGGTGATGGAGGCGGTGCACGAGGTGGCGCCGCCGGCGCACGACCCTTACGTCGATCTGGTCCCGCCCGAAGGCCTGCGCTTGACGCCGCGCCACTACGCTTATCTCAAGATCTCTGAAGGCTGCAATCATCGCTGCAGCTTCTGCATCATCCCGCAGCTGCGCGGCGACCTGGTCAGCCGGCCGATCAAGGAGGTGCTTTGGGAGGCCAAGCGTCTGGCCGATGCCGGGGTCAAGGAACTGTTGGTGATCAGCCAGGACACCAGCGCCTATGGCCTTGACCTGCGCCACGCCGAGTCCGAGTGGCAGGGGCAGCCGCTGCGCACCCACATGACCGACCTCTGCCGCGCGCTCGGCGATCTCGGCATCTGGGTTCGACTGCACTACGTCTATCCTTATCCCCACGTGGAGGAGGTCATCCCCCTGATGGCCGAGGGCAAGATCCTGCCCTACCTGGACATTCCCTTTCAGCACGCCAGCCCCAAGGTTCTGAAGGCCATGCGTCGCCCGGCCAACAACGCCCGGGTGCTGGAGCGGCTGGCCCGCTGGCGTGAGATCTGCCCGGAACTCGTCATCCGCTCGACCTTCATCGTCGGCTTCCCCGGGGAGACCGAGGAGGATTTCCAGCTCCTGCTCGACTGGCTCGACGAGGCCCAGCTCGACCGCGTCGGCTGCTTCAAGTACGAGGCCGTCAGCGGCGCTTCCGCAAATGAACTCGAAGGTGCGGTACCTGAAGAGATCAAGCAGGAGCGCTGGGATCGCTTCATGGCCAAGCAGCAGGCCATCAGCGCCGCCAAGCAGCAGGCCAGGGTGGGCCAGGTCCTGGAGGTGCTGGTGGATGCCCTCGACGAGGAGGGGGCGGTGGGCCGCAGCTACGCCGATGCGCCGGAGATCGACGGCGCGATCTATCTGGACGATGCCGACTGGGTGGAACCGGGCCAGATCGTGCGCGCCCGCGTGGTTGAAGCAGATGCCTACGACCTGCGCGCTGTGGTGCTTGACGACTGACCAGGCGAGGCGACGGGGCTTTCTCTGCTTGTTTCGCCGGGAAGGCAGTGAAAGACTGCTCGCAGCGGGCGAAGTTGCGCTTTCAGTAAGGGGTCTTGGGCTGAGCGATGCTGCAGGGCAAACGCATCCTCCTGATCGTTGGCGGCGGGATCGCGGCCTACAAGTCCCTGGAACTGGTGCGCCGCCTGCGCGAGCGCGGCGCATCGGTGCGCAGCATCCTGACCCGCGCCGGCGGCGAGTTCGTGACGCCGCTCTCGCTTTCGGCCCTGACCGAGGACAAAGTCTACGGCGAGCTCTTCTCGCTGACCGACGAGGCCGAGATGGGCCACATTCAGCTCAGCCGCGATGCCGATCTATTGGTGGTGGCGCCGGCCACCGCCGACCTCTTGGCCAAGATGACCGCCGGCATGGCGGATGATCTGGCAACCACCGCCCTGCTGGCCACGGACAAGGCCGTGCTGGCGGCGCCGGCCATGAACGTGCGCATGTGGGAGCATCCGGCAACCCAGGCCAATCTCGCGACACTGCGCGCCCGCGGCGTTGCCTTCGTCGGGCCGGGGGAGGGTGCCATGGCCTGCGGCGAGTTCGGGCCTGGCCGCATGGCCGAGCCGGCCGAGATCCTGGCGGCCATCGAGGCGTCGTTCGATCAGTCCAAGCCTTTGCAGGGCTTCAGCGCCCTGGTCACCAGCGGCCCGACCCACGAACCCATCGACCCCGTGCGCTACATCGCCAACCGCTCCTCCGGCCGGCAGGGACACGCCATTGCCGAGGCCCTGGCGGCTGCCGGTGCACAGACACTGCTGGTCAGCGGCCCCGTTACACTGCCGGACCCGCCGGGCGTGGAGGTGGTGCACGTGGAGAGCGCCCAGGAAATGCTGGAGGCCTGCATGGCGGCCCTGCCGGTGGACATCGCTGTCTGCGCCGCGGCCGTGGCCGATTGGCGCGTCGCCGGGCTGTCGGAGCAGAAGCTCAAGAAGGAGGCTGGGCGCTTGCCCGAACTCACCTTGGCGGAGAACCCCGATATTCTCGCGACTCTGAGTAAGGCGGAGGGAAATCGCCCGCGACTGCTCATCGGTTTCGCCGCGGAGACGGAGCAGGTGGCAAGCCATGCCGCCGCCAAACGCCAGCGCAAGGGCTGCGACTGGATCCTCGCCAACGATGTCGGGCCGGACAGCGGAACCTTCGGCGGCAGCGATAATCAGATCACCCTGATCGACGAACAGGGGGCGGAAGCCTGGCCCAAACTGGATAAGCAAGCCGTGGCCCGGCGCCTGGTCGAGCGCATTGCAGAACAGCTTGCCGGGAGCGCGCGCTCATGAGCGAACAGCGCGCGTCTGCTGTGGCCGTTGCCATTCGTCGTCTGCCCCACGCCGCAGATCTCCCCTTGCCCCAGGCAGCCACCGCGGACTCCGCCGGTCTCGACCTGCTGGCCGCCGTGGAGGCGCCGCTGGTGATCGAGTCCGGAGCCTGGCAGGCGGTTCCCACGGGGCTGGCAATCGCCCTGCCGCCGGGCACGGAGGGCCAGGTGCGCCCGCGCTCCGGCCTGGCGCTCAAGCATGGGATCACCCTGCTCAATGCGCCGGGGACGATCGACGCGGACTATCGCGGGGAGATCAAGGCCGTCCTGATCAACCATGGCCCGGAGCCCTTCAAGGTCGAGCGCGGCATGCGCATCGCGCAATTGGTGGTGGCGCGCTATCTGCCGGTGCAGTGGCAGGAGGTGGCCGACCTGGAGGACACTCTGCGCGGCAGCGGTGGCTTCGGCTCTACTGGCGTCGGCAATCTCGCCACGACTGGCGGGGAGTGAACCGGCGATGCTGCGCCTTTCCAAGAAGCTGCTCTTCGCCATAGAGGCGGTGGTCGACATCGCCTTCCACGCCGATGCAGGCCTGGTCCGCTCCAGCGAAATCTCTCGGCGCCAGGGCATTCCCCGGCGCTACCTCGAGCAGGTCCTGCAGCATCTGGTGCATCACAAGGTGCTGCAGGGCCAGCGTGGGCCGCGCGGCGGCTATCGCCTAGCCCGGGCGAGCGAGAGCATCTCGGTGGGAGAGATCATCCGTATCGTGCGCCAGCTCGAGGGCACGCCCGACCCGCTGCTGGAGCCGGAAGGCTCGGAAATCGGCCAGCGCGTCGTGCGCCCCCTCTGGCTGGAGATGCAGGAGGAGATGATGGGGCGTTTCGATACTCTCACTGTCGAGCGACTCTGCCTCCAGGCCCAGCAGTCGGGCATCGAGCGGGACCCTCTCGACCCGGCGATGAGCGGCGGACAGGCCTAAGTTTCTGATAGGTCGATTACGCGTCCTTGGCGGCCAGAGTGCCGTGCTGGGAAGCGGGGTCGGGGCGGCGGTCGCGCTGGGTGACCATGCGCTGGTGCAGGCGGGTCACTGCGCGGCTGCCGGTCTTCACGCAGAGAAAGGGAAAGACCGCGTGCACGAGGCAGGCGAGCGACGCGACGAACAGCGGCCCGGCGAAGGAGAGCGCCTGGCCCATGTGCTCGAAATAGCTCTCCCCGACCGAAGCCGGGTGGTCGGTGAACAGCGATTTCATGCTCTGCGAAGCCTCCTGCCTTGACGCTTGGGGGTCTCTCGACCCGATGCAGAGGAAGCCTATCCCTCTGTGGCGGGAAAGGGTTTGCGTTCTTTCGCAGGCGATGCTGCAGTACCGGGATAATGTTCCTGGATTACGCCTGAATGAGAAAAGAATTCTACGACATTCATGATCTGAAGATCCTTGCGCTGCTGCAGGAGGATGCGGAACTCTCGCTTGCCGAACTGGCCGAGCGCGTGGGGCTGTCGACGACGCCCTGCTGGCGGCGGGTACAGGCACTGCAGGCGGCCGGCGTGATCCGCAAACGGGTGGCCCTGCTTGATGCGGAAAAGTTGAATGCCGGTGTGACGGTCTTCGTCATGGTGCGCACCGACCGGCACGATCCGGTTTGGCTGGAGCGCTTCGCCAAGGGCGCGGCCGCCATTCCCGAGGTCGTGGAGTTCTATCGGATGAGCGGCGTCACCGACTACCTGCTAAAGCTGCAGGTGCCCTCCATCGCCGCCTACGATGCGGTCTACAAGCGCCTGATCGCCGTGGCCGACCTCTCGGAAGTCTCCTCGGCCTTTGCCATGGAGCAGATCAAGTACACCACCGCCGTGCCGCTGGACTACGCCCCCACCCGTTAAGCGCGGGACGTTGCCGGGCCGGCTTCGGGACTGACCGTGGTGCCGCGGAACAGCAGGCAGGCGGTGAGGTCGCCGGTCACGTTCACCGTGGTGCGCGACATGTCCAGAATGCGGTCGACGCCGAGGATGATCACCAGGCCCTCGGCCGGGATGCCGAAGGCGGCGGCGACGCTGACCAGGATGCCGATGCTGACGCCCGGCGTGCCCGGGGCACCGATGGAGGAGGCCACCAGGGTCACCACGATCACGACCATCTGCCCCGTCGATAGGTCGATCCCCGACATCTGCGCCAGAAAGAGGATCGCCACCGACTGATAGAGCGCGGTGCCGGCCATGTTCATGGTCGCACCCAGGGGCACGACAAGGTTGCCGATGTTGGCGGGCACGTGCAGGCGGTTGACCGCCGTGTCGATGGTCACCGGCATCACGGCCGACGAACTCGAGGTCGAGAAGGCCAGGAGCAGGTTGCCGCCCGCGGCCTTGAGGAAGGTCAGCGGCCCGCGACCGCCGAACAGCGCCGCCAGGGTGAGATAGAGCAGCATCAGTAGCGCCAGGCCCAGCAGCACCGTGCCCACATAATGCGACATGGCCGCCAGGCTCGACAGGCCGATGCGCATGACGAGCTGCGCCATCAGGCCGAAGACGGCGAAGGGTGCCAGGAACATGGCCCACTTCACGATGACCATGGCGATGGAGAGCAGCGCGTCGAGCACCTTGAGGAAGGGTTCTGCGCGCTCGCGGCTGACCTGGGTGGCGGCGATGCCCACCAACAGGGCGAGGACGACCACCGCCAGCATGTCGCCCTGGGCGATGGCCGCCGTGGGGTTTGTGGGCAGGATGCCGGCGATGATGTCCGGTGCTTGGGCGCCGGTGAAGGGCGCGGCTTCAGCCGATGGAGGCACGGCTGCCGGGGGCATCAGGGCGGCCATGCCGGCGCCCGGCTGCAGCCAGAGGGCAAGGCCGACCCCGATGCCCGCGGCCATGAAGGTGGTCGCGATGATGAAGCCCGCAAGGCGCAGGCCGACGGCTTTCAGTTCGGCGCCCGACTCCGCCCCGGTGAGGCCTTGCACGATCGAGGTGAAGATCAGCGGCACCAGGACCATGGCGATCAGGCCGAGGAAGAGCTGCCCCGGGAGGGCGAGCCACCCGCCCACGGCTTCCGAAGTGTCCGGTTCCAGCAGGCCCACATCCGGGCCCAGCAGGGTGCCGACGAGAAGGCCCGCCAGGAGACCGATCAGCACCTGCGCCCAAAGGCGTGTGCGGATCCAGGCGCGCAGGCGAAAGCGCTGCTGGTGCAATTGCCCCGCGGACAGGGGATAGCTGTCGCTCACGTTTTTGGCATCCGTCGTGGTTCAGTCAAAGGGTGTTTCGGTCCACGAGCCGCAGCAGGGAGCCGGCGACGCTGCCCCGTGCGATACCCGCTGGCCCCAGCGCTTCGCCATGAGGAGTGAAGGCCTGGAACAACGGCTCGCCGAGGCCCTGCCAGCGCAGGACCGCATCCTCCCAGGCGCAGGCGCGCAGCCTGGTGCCAAACTCGCCCCAGAGACCGGGGCTGGACAGAGTCAGGGCCTGACGGCCCGGCAGCGTGCGCCGGGTGGGCAGGGCAAAGCGCAGCGGCAGCAGACCCAGCAGCGGATGCTCCAGGCCCTTGCTGTCGAGCAGGCTTTCCCCGAGCAGCATGAAGCCGCTGCCCTCGCCGTAGATATGCCGCCTGTCCGCCGCGGCGGCCTGCAGCCCTGTCCGGAAGGCTTTAGCCTGCACCAGCCTGTCGAACGTTTCCGGCGCCAGGCCGCTGACAGCGGGACTGCCGGGCAGCCAGATGACATCGGCAGTGGGGGCGGGCGCCTCGTCGGCCAGCGGCGAGAAGAAGGAGAGCTCGACGCCCTGGGCCCGCCAGGCGTCCAGCAGGTGGGGATAGAGTGGGGCAAAGGCCTCGTCTCGGGCGATGGCGAGGTGGCGCCCGGGCGCCGGCAGCCCCGGGTCCTCCGCCGGCTCCGCAGGCAGTGGCACCGGCTGCGCAAGCGCGGCCAGGGCGGAGAGGTCCAGGCTGCGCGCGACCACGGCAGCGGCGCCATCCAGGAAAGCCTCCGACGCTGTGGAGATGGCGAGTTCCGGCGTATCCGGAATGGCGCCCAGCACCGGTGCGCCGCTCGACTGCAGCGCCTGGCGCAGCACCTTCTCATGCGTGGGCCCAGCCACGCGGTTCAGGATGACCGCCACGATTGGTAGTGTGCTGCGGTGGCGGGCGAAGCCCTCGAGCAGGGGGGCGATGGAATGAGTGAGGCCCTGGGCGTCGATCAGGAGCACCACGGGCAGGGCGAGTTCCTCAGCCAGGTCCGCCGTGGCGCCCAGGCCAGCAGCATCGCCGTCAAAGAGGCCGGCACTGCCCTCGATAAGCAGTAGATCACTATCGCCATAGGCATCCGCCAGCAGCGCGGCGCGGGTTTGCGGGCGCATGGCCCAGGTATCAAGATTGTAGGCGCCACGGCCGGTCGCCCGGCTCTGCAGCAAGGTTGGCCGAGGATCGAGGCCCGCCTTGGCGCCCGCTGCGTCCCGTCCTGACTGGCAGAGGGCGTGCAGTATGGCGGCGCAGACTGTGGTCAGGCCACAGCCTGACGAGGGGGCCGCGATCACGAGACCACCCGGCTCCCTTGTGCCGGTGGGTTGGGAAGGCTGATTGGAGGGCATGCGGCTTCATAGCACAGCGGATTGGTGCCCGGCGAGAGCGATTGGCCAGGTGCGGTGGCGGCCTGCCGATGCTTGACCAGGCAGCGCGGTCTTACCATTTATCATTCAGGCGACGCCGGTTCTCGGGTCGCTCGCCACCGGCGGGCCGTAAGGGACGCGGGTGGATAGTGATGACCTTGCTCATTTCGAGGAGGCCTGATGAGTCGCGCAACCCTGTTCAATTCTCCCCTGCTGCTCGGATTCGATCAGCTTGAGCGTGCGCTGGATCGTATGAACAAGAGCACCGGGGACGGCTATCCCCCCTACAATGTTGAGCAGATCGATGATGGGCACCTGCGCATCACCCTCGCGGTTGCCGGCTTTTCCGAGGCTGAGCTCAGCGTTCAAATCGAGAACAACCAGCTGGTGATACGCGGCCGCCAGGAGCCGGAGTCGGAAGATCGGGTCTTCCTCCATCGCGGCATTGCCGCGCGCCAGTTCCAGCGGGCTTTCGTCTTGGCAGACGGCATCGAGGTGGAGTCGGCGCGCCTGGACAACGGCCTGTTACACATCGATCTGCGCCGCCCGATCGAAGAGCCGGTGGTTCGCCGCATCGATATCGAGCGCAGCGGAACCGGCAGCAAGGCCCTCACTTGAACAGATAGATCGGTTTTTTGGATGGATCGCCGCCTTGGCCGCGATGCGGGAAAGCGGCGGTCGCTCAGAGGAGTTGAATCATGCAGGACAGACTTCAAACACTGCGTCACATCTCACCGGCCGATTTCGCCAGCGTCGGCGTCAATCAGGTCGCGTACGTACGCAAGTCTGAGAATCAGGATGGCGAGCTGTACGCCATTTTCGCCGCTGACGGCACGCAGATAGCCGTGGCGGCCAGTCAGGCGCTTGCCTTCGCCGCCATCCGCCAGCACGACATGGAGCCGCTCAGTCTCCACTGACTCGCACCGCATTCGGCCCAGCCCCGCCGGTCTTCCGTGCGGGGCTGTGGCCCGGATGTGATCAGGCGGCGCGGCTGTTCGCGGGTTCAGTCAGAAGCGCGTAGATGGCATCTCGGCTGTCGCTGCCACGCAGTTTCTCGCAGACGCTGCGGTCGCGCAGCAGCCGAGACACGCGAGCCAGGGCCTTGAGATGGTCCGCCCCAGCCTGTTCGGGCGCCAGAAGCACGCACACCAGGTCCACCGGCTGCTCGTCGATGGCGTCGAAATCCACCGGGGTCTCCAGGCGCGCAAAGAGCGCGTGAAGCCGGTCGAGGTCGGCCAGTTTGCCATGCGGAATGGCAATGCCGTTCCCCACCCCCGTGGTTCCCAAGCGTTCGCGTTCAACCAGCACCTCAAAGATGGCGCGCTCCGGCTGGCGAACGACTTCGGCCGCCCGCCGCGCCAGTTCCTGCAAGGCTTGCTTCTTGCTGGTAACGCGCAGCGCCGGAATCACCCCTTCAGGGCTGAGCATATCGGCGATTTCCATTGTACGGATCCCGGCGTGCCGTTTAGCCGTCGCGATTTCCAAGAGGATCTATCCACCCAATGTTTCCGTCGTTCCGGCGGTACACCATGTTGATCCCTCCGTGCGCCCGGTTCTGGAACAGCAGCGCGGGCTGATCTGCCAGATCCATGCGCATCACCGCTTCGCCCACCGTCAGATTGGGCACCTCGGACTGCATTTCCGCGACGACCAGTGGCTGGTCGCCGTTCAGGGACTCCTTGGCGTCCGGTTCTTCAGCAGCCTCTTCCTCTGAAGCATCCTCGGGTGCGAGGATGTACTGCTGCGCCGGGAGCACGTCCGCCACTGTGGCCGGTGTACGCCCATGGTCGCGCAAACGCCGCTTATAGCGCCGGAGTTGCTTCGCAAGACGATCCGCCGCCATGTCGAAGGCAGGATGCACGTCCTGCGCTTCGCCCGTCGCCTGCAGCAGCAGGCCCCGGCCGACGTGGATTGATAAGGCCGCACGAAAGAGGAAGGCATCCTTGGACAGCGTGACGCTGGCCTCTATGGCATCGCCAAAGTACTTGTCCAGGATTCCACTCAGGCGGTCGTAGGCGTATTGACGGAAGGCATCGCCCGTATCGACATGCCGTCCCTTAACCGACAACTGCATTTATCTTTCCTCGGCTCCGAAGCCCGGCATCTCCCCTCGCTCAGGGGGGCCTGTTCGCAAGCGGCCGGACCATAGGTTCGCCCCCTCAGGGTGTCAACTCCCCCTGCCACCCCTTCGCAGGAAGCCTCCGGTCCTCTGAATATCGACCCGCACTCTGCGGGCTGCAAGCCGGAAAAAGCATAATCGACCGGTCATCCGGCTAGCCGGGCCTGACGCCGGCGTTGTCGCGATGTCGGAATGTTCATTGCTTCTCGGTATTTGGCCACGGTGCGCCGGGCGATTTCGATGCCATCCTGCTTGAGCAGGGCCACCAGGGCCTCATCGCTGAGGATTGCCTCAGGCGATTCCCCCTCGATCAGACTGCGAATCCGCTGTCGGATGCTCTCGGCCGCGTGGGCATCGCCCTCGGCGCCGGCAATCGCCGTGGTGAAGAAATAGCTGAGCGCGAAGGTGCCACGCGGACAGGCCAGGTGCTTGTTGGCGATGGCCCGGCTGACGGTGGATTCGTGCAGCGTCAGTTTCTCGGCGAGCTCACGTCGGGTGAGGGGGCGCAGTCCGGAGGCGCCCTGCTCGAAGAAGTCCTGCTGGGTGCCGACCAGTGCGTTGGCGACTCGCAGCAGCGTGTCACCGCGCTGTTGCAGGCTGCGTTCCAGCCAGCGGGCAGCCTGATAGCGTTCCGAAAGATAGTTGCGGTCGCCTGCCGTGCGGCAGCGGCGTACCAACTGGCGATAGGCGGAGGCGTCCACTCTCACCTGGATGCGGCCTTCGGGATTGAGACTTGCCTGCCAGATGCCCGTCGCATCGCGGGTCACCAGCACCTCGGGGATCAGGGTTTCGGGAGATGGCGCAGCAAAGGCGTGGCCCGGGGCGGCGTCCAGCCGGCGCAGTTCGCTCACCATCTCGTTCAGGTCGTCCACATCGACGCCACAGAGCGACTGCAGGCGCGACCAGCGGCCTTCGGCAAGCAGTGGCAGGTTGTCCAGCAGCGTCTGCATGGCCGGGTCCAGCCGGTCGAGCCGGGCAAGCTGCAGCGCGAAACACTCCTGCAGCGACCGGGCGAAGACGCCACTGGGTTCCAGCTCCTGTAGGCGTGGGACAAGAGCTTCCAGATCTGCCGGGGCGCAGCCGAGGTCCGCGGCCAGTTCAGGCAGTTCAGCGCGCAGGTACCCGTCGGGGTCCAGGGCATCGATCAGCGCTGCTGCAAGAGTGGACTCTCGTTGGCTAAGCCGTTCCAGTCGGAGCTGCTCCAGGAGGTGCTCGCGCAAGCCGACGTCTGGCTGCGGGAGGTGTTCCAGGGACCAGTCGGACTCCACTCCGGCGGTTGCTGGCGCGGCGCGGTCTTGGGGTGACCAGGGCTCCTCGTTCCGGTACTCGTCCCAGTCCGACCAGTCCGGGGGCTGTTGCGATGCCTGCTCCGTGGGCAGTGTCTGCACTGCTTCGAGTCGGTCACCTGCCTCGCCGGCATCGGACAGATCCTGGGCCCGCTCGAGCAGAGGGTTATCGACCAACTCCGCGTCGACGAAGGCTTCCAGTTCGCTCTGGGAGAACTGCAGCAGTTTGATCGCCTGCTGCAGGCGCGCCGTCATGGCCAGGCTTTGCGTGGGGCGCAGAACCAGGCTGTGACGTGGCGGCATAGGGGCGATCAGCGGCTGAAGCGTTCGCCCAGGTAGACCCGGCGCACGTCGGGGTTCTCGACGATCTCGTCCGGCCGCCCTTCCATCAGCACGCGCCCGTCGTGGATGATGTAGGCGCGATCGACGATATCGAGGGTCTCGCGGACATTGTGATCGGTGATCAGCACCCCGATGCCCCGATCCTTGAGGTGCAGGACCAGTTCACGGATGTCGGCCACGGCGATGGGGTCGATCCCCGCCAGAGGCTCGTCCAGCAGGATGAAGCGCGGATCAGCGGCCAGGGCCCGGGCGATCTCGCAGCGCCGCCGCTCACCGCCGGAGAGCGCCAGGGCAGGGGAGCGGCGCAGATGGGTGATGGAGAACTCGTCGAGCAGTTGTTCCAGCCGCTGCCGGCGCCAGCCGCGGTCCTTCTCGACCACCTCCAGCACGCTGCGAATGTTCTGCTCCACCGTCATGCCGCGGAAGATCGAGGCTTCCTGAGGCAGGTAACCGATGCCGAGCCGTGCGCGCCGGTACATGGGCAGGTCGGTCACGTCCTGCCCGTCCAGTGCCACATAGCCCGCATCCGGCGCCAGCAGTCCCGATATGATGTAGAAACAGGTGGTCTTCCCCGCGCCGTTCGGCCCGAGCAGACCGACCGCTTCGCCGCGGCGCAGGCGCAGCGTCACATCGCGCAGCACGATGCGCCCGGAGAAGGACTTGCCGATGGATACGGCTTCCAGACCGCGTGCCTCCGGCACCGCGCGCGGCAAGGGCGTTACCTTGGCGTCCGTGCCTTGCGGGCTGTGCAGATCGGGTGTCACTCGCTCTCCCCTTCAGCAGCTTCGTCCCCCGGCGCATCCTCGCCGGGCAGGTCATCTTGGGACAGCAGGCCGCGGACCGGCGTTCCCTCGCCGGCAAGCAGCCGGCTGACGCCGGTGCGCAGGTCGATCTCGGCCCGTTCGCCATTCAACTGCGTCTGGCCACGTGTCACCTTCACGTCGCCGTCCAGCACGGCTGTCTGCTCTGCAGCGTAGTAGACCCCGCGCGCACCCCGGGCAACGACGCTGTCGCTGCTCACCTCAATACCGCCTTCTGCCTGGACCTCGACCAGGCTGTCGCGGCTTGGACCGTCTGTGCCGGAAAAACGCGCGGATATCACATCACCACGCACTTCCTCGCCTTCAGCCGGCCGCCGCAGCACGGCGTTGCCGCGCGCCACGGCTAGGGGGCCGCCCTCGGCCGCCTCGAAGTACTCCAGGCTTTCCTCCGCCGTGACCTCTTCCGTATCGGTCTCCAGGCGCAGATCGTCCCCGGTGATGCGAAACGACCGTTCCTCAACATAATAGATTGCACGGTCGCCGGTCACCCGTTCATTGGCGGTTTCGACGATGACGCCGCCGATGGCCTCCACCCGGATGATGCGTTCCTGCCCCTCGTCGTCGCGGCGATAGTGCGCCGCAAGCACCTGGGCGCGGACCGTCATGTCGTCCCGGCGGGCCACGGCGTTGCCTCGGGCAAGGTAGACCTGCTCCTCACGCTGCCACTCAATGCCTTCCTCGGCGGTGATCTCCAGGGAACCGCCATCGCTGAAGGTGGCCTGCGCCAAGGCCTGCCCGGCCAGGAGGAGGGAGAGGCACAGCCCGAGCAACAGCCTCGCAGGCGCACGTATCATGGCAGGTCCCCCTCTTGTGGTTCTTCATACAGTAGTAGTCGGGACCGGCCGGTAAAGACAACCTTTGCCCCTCGTTCCTCGATTCGGAAGCCCTCGGAGGCGATATGACCGACCGGGCCCTGACCCTGCACGGGATCGTGACCCTCAGCCCGGCCGCCCGGGATGTCGAGCCAGGCGCTTTCGGTTACCACCTCGAAGCCCTCGTCGTGGAACAGCGTGACCTCCTCCGCCAGCTGCATCAACTGATCTTCCCGGTCATACACCCCCCGCGCCGCGGTGATAGCCACCCAGGATCCGTCGGAGAGCGTCAGATCTCCTTCGGGACGATCGAGCCGGACGAAGCGCTGGTCTTCGGTGGCAAAGTCGGCGGTGGAGGCGGTGACCGTGAAGGGCCGGCCCTGTCCGTCCAGTCCCGCAAAGCGGGGCGCGATGACGCCTGCCGAGAGATCGACCGCGCCGTCTTCGCGTTGAGCGGCCTCAGGCGGCTCGTCCAGAGGATCGGAGCGCAGCAGGGGCAGCGCCACCAGGGCGGCAATCACCAGTGCGCCGATCGTCGGGACCACGAGCTTGCCCAGCGCAACCAGCCGCCGCCGCCCCATGTCATGGGGCTTGGGGCGGTGGGGGGCGGGGGGCGTCTCTGCTGACATGGCGCGGCTGTTCAGGCGACACCCTCGCGCAGCAGGTCGTGCAGGCGCACCAAGCCCACCGGCCGTCCACCTTCCTCGACGAAGAGGCAGGTGACGCGCTTGGCGTTCATGATCTTGAGGGCTTCGGCGCCCAGGGCGCCCGGATGAATGGTGATCGGATGCCCGGTCATCACGTCGCCCGCCGCTTGGGCAAGCAGGCGGTCACCCATGTGGCGGCGCAAGTCGCCGTCGGTGATGACCCCGGCCAAGGCGCCGTCCTCATTGAGCACGCCGACGACGCCAAAGGTTTTCGCGGTCATAAGAAGGATGGCTTCACTCATCGGCGTATCGGGGCTGCATACCGGCATCTCAGCCGGGCCATGCATCACGTCGATGACCCGCACAAGGCGCTTGCCGAGGGCGCCGCCCGGATGGAAGACCTTGAAGTCTTCCGGCGTAAAGCCACGCCGCTCAAGCAGCGCCACGGCCAGCGCATCCCCCAGGGCAAGAGTGACCGTGGTGGAGGTGGTGGGCGCCAAGCCCATGGGGCAGGCTTCCTCAACCGGCGGCAGCAGCAACAGCACGTCGGAGGCTTCCGCCAGGATGGAGTTCTGCTTGGCGGTGATGGCGAGCAGGGGGATCTCGAAGCGCCGGCTGTAGGCGATCACCGAACCCAGTTCCGGCGTGTTGCCGGAGTTGGACAGGGCGATGATCGCATCCTTGCGGGTGATCATGCCCAGGTCGCCGTGGCTGGCCTCGGCAGGATGGACGAACTGTGCCGGTGTGCCGGTGGAGGCAAGCGTGGCTGCAATCTTGCAGCCGATGTGCCCGCTCTTGCCCATGCCGGTGACGATGACACGACCCTGGACTGCTTGCAGGACGTTCACACCCTGCACGAAGGCCTCGCCCAGGGACTGGGAGAGGGTCTCAAGCCCGCGAGCTTCCGTTGCCAGCGTGCGCCGCGCCGATTCCAGGTCGGCGGCAGCCGTTCCGGCGGCAGCCGTTCCGGTGGCTGGGGCGCCAGCCTGCTCTGCATAGTTCATTGTGCTCATGTACATCTACCGCTCGAGTTCCGAGGCAGCGCCTTGCCCATAGCCTTTTGCGAAAGGCTGTACGGACTGCCGCCCAGGCTTTTCTTAGGTGGCTCGCACCACAGCAATGACAAGACGTTTGACGATTCGCTTAAACTATCCGGTCAAAGGCAAGCGCGAAAGTGCCGCTTAGAGCCAATCGTCTCAGATCGGATTCGCGAAGCGATCCGAACAGAGACGTGAATCGGCTCTATCTCTTTGATGTAGACCGATCCGGTCTAGCCCCGTACCGAATATGCCGCAGCCGGTTCTCGTGCGGTCTCAGTGGGCGAAGAGGTCGATCTCGTCCCAACCTGCCAGGTCCAGCCGGGCGCGCGTGGGCAGGAAGGTGAACATGGCCTCGGCCAGTTCCCTGCGACCCTCGCGCTCCAGCATCTCGTCCAGCCGCTGGCGCAGCGCGTGCAGGTGCAGCACGTCGCTGGCAGCATAGCGCTGCTGCTCCTCGGTCAGTTCGGCGGCGCCCCAATCGGAAGACTGCTGCTGTTTCGACAGCGAGACCCCCAGCAACTCATTGCACAGGTCCTTGAGGCCGTGGCGGTCGGTGAAGGTGCGCACGAGCTTGGAGGCGATCTTGGTGCAGTAGATGGGGGCTGCGGTGACTTCGAGATAGCGCTCGATCGCAGCGACGTCGAAGCGTGCGAAGTGATAGATCTTGGTGACCTGAGGATCGGCCAGCAGCCGGCGCAGGTTGGGGGCTTCATAGCCGCCACGGAATTGCACCAGGTGGGCATTCCCGTCGCCGGCGGAGAGCTGGATCAGGCACAGGCGGTCGCGCTGCAGGTTGAGGCCCATGGTTTCGCAGTCCACCGCAACGGCCTCCCCGAAAGTGAGATCCGCGGGCAGGTCGTCTTGATGGAGCGTAACGGTCACGAAGCGCGTTCCTTCCGGCAGCCCTCGGGCACTGATCCGAGGCGCGGCAAGACAATAAGGGCGCGCAGCGGGCTGTCAACGGCGGCTCCGCCGCGGTATATAGCGCGGCACGAGCGCACCGGAGCGGCACGCAGGGGTGGGCATAGCCCGTATCTCGGACGGCGCCGAATGCGAAGGGGCCGCAAGGCCGGTTGCCATCCGACGCCGTGCCGGTGAGATGCCGGCCAGGGAAGAGGAGTCGAGAGAGAATGCTAAGTCAGCGCTGTGTCACGGTTTTTGGCGGATCCGGATTCATCGGGCGTTACGTCGTGGCGCGCCTGGCCGATCTTGGATGGACCGTGCGCGTGGCGGTGCGCCGACCGGGCCGGGCCGAGTTTCTCAAGCCCCTGGGGGACGTGGCCCAGGTGGTGCCCCTGCGCTGCAATCTCACCAACGATGCCGAGGTGCGCAACGCTGTCGCCGGGTCCGATGCCGTGATCAACCTGGTGGGCATTCTGCAATCTCACGGCAAGCAGAGCTTCGATGCGGTGCATGTTGAAGGCACGCGCTCGATCGCGCGCGCCGCGGCCGAAGCCGGCATCACGCGCTTCGTTCAGATCTCCGCGCTGGGTGCCTCTGCCGACTCCAGCTCCGACTATGCGCGCTCCAAGGCCGAGGCTGAGCAGGCGCTGCTGGAGATCATTCCCGAGGCGGTGGTGCTGCGCCCCTCGGTGGTCTTCGGTCCGGAGGATTCTTTCTTCAATCGCTTTGCCTCCATGGCGCGCTTTTCGCTGGTGCTGCCGCTGATCGGTGGCGGCAAGACGCGCTTCCAGCCGGTCTACGTGGGCGATGTCGCCGATGCTGTCGTCGCCGCTCTGACCCGGCGCGATGCAGCCGGCAAGATCTATGAACTGGGCGGGCCCAAGGTCTACACCTTCGAAGAGCTCATGCGCCTGATGTTGGGCGTCATCGAGCGGCGGCGCTGCCTGGTCTCCCTGCCCTGGGGGCTGGCGAGCCGCATGGGCGCGGTCTTTCAGGCGCTGCCGGGAGCGCCGCTCACCCGCGATCAGGTGGAGCAGTTGAAAAGCGACAATGTGGTCGAGGAAGGCCGTCCGGGTTTTGCCGAGTTGGGGATCGATCCCCATACGGTGGAAGTGATTTTGCCCACCTACCTCGATCGCTATCGCCGTTTCGGCCGCGCCGCAGGTCGCCTGTCCCCGGGTGGAAGTTGAGCGATCCCACCGTGCAGCGCCAGGGGTCCCCTGACGCGCCTCCCCAGGGCGACCCTCCCCAGGGCGACCGGCCCGATGGTGGCCCGGCGCTGAATCTGCCGCCGCTCATCGGCGCCTTCCTGGTGATCCTGATAGCGATCACCGCGGTTTTGAACTTTGCTGGTCGCCAGTTCGAGTTCGAGATGATCGTTGACTTCGGGCTGTACCTCTTCATCGATGGGCAGTTCCAGTGGCAGCGGCTTTACAGCCTGGTTACCAGCGTTTTTCTGCACGACGGCTGGCTGCACCTGCTCTTCAACGGCCTGTGGATCGCCACGCTGGGCACGCTGATCCATCGCGTCCTCGGCAATCTGGGCTTCTTTCTGCTCTTCTTCGCGTCGGCAATAGCCGGGGGGCTGGCCTACAGCTTTGTGCACTGGGGCGAGACGGCGGTGGCCATCGGCGCATCGGGCGGCGTGTTCGGGCTGATTGGCGCCTTCGGTCACCTTGGCGTGGCCCGACCCTGGCAGTCTCGCTCGGCGCGTCTGCGCAGCCTGCTGGCCTTTACCGCAGTGATGATGGCCCTGAACCTGGCCTACGCCTATATCGGCTCGCCGGGCGCCGAAGCCGGCCGGATCGCCTGGGAAGCCCACGCCGGCGGCTTCCTGGCCGGAATCCTGCTGCTGCCGCTCTTCATCCGCATGCAAAGGCAGCGGCGGGAAGTGGCTTAAGAAAGCTTTGGGCGGAATCATTTCGTAAGCATTGCGCTAACGAAAGCTTCCTTTCTTAACCTCCTTGGTTGCCCAAGGCCTTGCTCCTGACCTCTCAGAGCACCAGCCCGCGGCGGATCAGCAGCAGGCCCATGATGACCATGACCGCCAGCACGACCCGGCGGAAGAGTTCCTGGGGCATCACGCGGCGGAGCCGCTGTCCAGCAAAGACGCCCAGCATGACCGGCAGGACGCCAAGTGCCGAGAGCAGGATCTCGTCCCAGCTCACGATGTCGCTGGCTGCCAAGGTGCCGTAGAGCGGCACCCCGCCCAGGAAGAAGACCAGGGCGAGCGCGACGATGAAGAGTTCCTTGCCCAGGTGAAGTGCCACCAGGTAGAGCACGATCGGCGGGCCCAGGAAGCTGGAGACGCCGCCCAGAAGCCCCGAGCCGAAGCCGACGGCGACGCCGGTGCCCCGCTCGAAGCGCGCGCTGATCATCAGGTTACCGCCAAAGAGGTAGATGAAGCCCAGGAGGGTCACCATCGTCCCCAGAATCAGGTAAAGGCTGCGCTCATCCAGAGTGATGAGCAACTGGGCACCCAGACCCACGCCCAGCATCATCGCGGTCAGCAACGGCCAGAAGCGCTGCAGGGCCTCGACCAGAAGACCGCCGCGGGTGGCCTGGTAGCAGTTGGAGACCAACACCGGAACGGCCAGAACGAAGATGGCCACGGGCACTGGCAGGAGATAGGTCAGCAAGGGGACCGACACCAGCGGCAGCCCCAGGCCGATCACCCCCTTGATCCAGCCACCCAGAAACAGGATCCCGGCAACGGCCAGGAGAAACTCGATATCGTTCAGGTATTCCAATGCTCAGCGCCCCTTTTCGGCGGCGGATCATGCCGCCGAAAGCGGGGCGCAGCCACCCCAACAGGCGCAGCCCTGCCTTGCGTCAGGCTCGCCGCCGCAGCTCCGCTGAGGGGATATCGACGCCCGTTGGTTTGCCGGGGATACTGTCCAGCAGCATCCGCGCGCTGGTGATGCGCTCCACACCCTCGGCCAGGGCCCCTTGCGCCGCGTCTCCTTCGGCGTGCAACAGGCAGAGTCCGGCGGGCGTCGGGGGAGGGAACACGGCGCGCAGGCGCCTGAACATACGCCGCGGGTGATGCAGCGAGACCGGAGAGATGTAGCAGATCAACAAGCGATCCACGCGGCCAGGCTCCAGGTCTGCCAGTGCACGCCGTGCGACCGCGCGCGGTGAAACAACGGCCACCCGAGTGCCGCGGCGCTGCAGCAGCCGGCACAGCAGATTGGCGGCGGCCTCATCGAGCTGGTGGCGCGCGGCCACCAGCAGGCAGAGCCCGCCGTCGCCTGCGGAAGCTGCCGTGGGGATCGCTTCTGCCGGCGCTCCCCCCTGATCCACGATCAACTCGTCCAGGATCTCGACCAACGTGCTGCCGATTTGCTCCTGCTGGGCAGTCGACAGGGCGCCGCGCCGCCGGTCCTGTTCAGCCAAGGCCAGCACGGAAAAGAGCACCTCATCGCAGAGGACTTCCAGTTCCATGCGCTCGGCCAGTTCCTCCGTCAGTTCCTCCACTTCCTGCTCATCACCGGCCAGCAGTCGCTGATAGAGCTTGATCTCCGGCGGCAGGGCCGGGGCGCTCCCGAGCAGGATGTCGAGGAAGGACAGATGCGGCACGTGTCGGCCGAGCACCACCAAGCAGACGGTAAGCGGTGTGGCCAGCAGCAATCCCACCGGCCCCCAGAGCGTCACCCAAAAGACCGCACCGGCAATAATGGCGATGGAGGACAGTCCCGTGCTGGAGCCGTAGAGCCAGGGCTCCATGACATTATTGGAGAAAACCTCCAGGACGATGAGCAAGGCGATGGTCATGAGCACCATCGACCAGCCCGGATCCACGGCAAAGGCCAGCGCAATGGGCATGATGGCGCTGATGATCGGCCCAGCATAGGGAATGAAGCGCAGCACCGTGGCGAGAAGGCCCCAGAGCAGGGGATTGGGCACGCCGATCACCCAGAGTCCCAGGGCAACCGGTATGCCATAGGTGACGTTGATGATCAGGTGCATCAGGAGGTAGCGGCTGACCCGGGAAGCCGCGTCATCGATGGCCGCGGTGGTGCGGAGCACATCCTCGGCGCCTGCTAGGCGAATCACCCGGTCGCGTAGGTCCTCGCGTTTCAAAAGCATGAATACGACGAGCACCAGCACCAGTCCGGCCGTGGCCAGAGGCTTGAACAGAGGTCCGGCGATGGACTTGACGGTTTCCCAGGCCGATTGTGGCTGCGGCGCGATGCGTACCACCGAAGGCCCTTGCGCCTCCTCCGAGCCCTCCTCGCTGGCCTGAGAGGAGCTCCCGGTGGGTGTGGGACCAGCCGGGGCCGGCGGCGATTGCGCCTCCTCGCCGTTCCCGTCAGGTGCGGCCTTGCGCTCGATCTCTTCGCCCACCTGGCGCAGGGTTTGGAAGGCCCGTTCGAAGCCGCTGTCGGCTGGCAGGGACACGTCGATGTTGCGGATCTTGTTGCGCAGTGTGTATTCGTAACGCGGTAGGTTGCTGGCGAGATCGCGCAGCTGATCGGCAACAACGCCGAAAATGCCTGCTACGATCATGAAAGCCACCGTGACCACCAGCAGAACCGCCAGCAGGCGCGGCAGGTAGATGCGGCGCAGCAAGCGGACCAGCGGTGCGAGCACGAAGGACAGCAGGACCGCCACGGCCAGGGGGATAAAGATATCCTGGCCGAAGTGCAGCGCAGCGATGATGGCGACGGCGAAAAGCAGAATGGTGCGCGGGTCAACGCCCCGCCGCACAGGTTCAGTGCCCCGCGGACGTCCCGTTCCGCCGTTTCCTGTCATGCCTGCCGCCGAACGCTCAGCCGCCATAACCCTCCCCACGCACGCGCGGTTTCCGGGCCGTCTGGCGGCCGCGGGACATCACTCGCTGAATGATCTCACCTTCCGGCAGAAGGAGTGCCAGTGCAAGCAACCACACGGTGTCAGTTTTAGGGCATCCGGTTCTGCCCGTGCGGTGTGCTGGGCCTGTGACCTACTCGATGCGCAGGGCCACCCACTGATACTCGCCGTTGCGCCGGATCAGCAGGGTTATGACGCGGTAGCCTTCTTCGCGCGCCTGCACCAGGTGATCGCGCACCTCTTCGGGCGTTGTCACCGGCTCCTGATCCATTTCGGCGATCACATCGCCCGGCCGCAAGCCGCGTTCAGCGGCCGGGCTCATGGGTGCGACGTCAATGACCACCACGCCCGCCGCATCGGGCTCGAGCAGGAAACGCTCCTGCAGTTCTTCCGTGATCGGGCTGAGCGTCAGGCCCAGATCCTCGATGCTCTCTTCGCTCGCCGGTTCCTCACGGGGCTGGGGCAGGGCGGCGACCACCTCTTCGTCCAGCAGTCCGAGGTCCACGAAGAGGGAGACTTCCTCGCCACGGCGCCAGATCACCACCTCCACACTCTCGCCCACCGGCGTTTCCGCGACCATGCGTGGCAGGCGCCGCATTTCGGTGACCGGACGTCCATTGAAGCGCAGGATGACATCACCCTGCTCGATGCCTGCTTCGTCCGCCGGGCCACCGGCAACGACCGAGGCGACCAGCGCCCCTTCGGTGTCCGGCAGGCGCATGCCCTCGGCCAGTTCGTCGGTGACACTTTGCAGATGCACACCCAGCCAACCGCGGCGCACCTCGCCGTACTCCCGCAGGCTGGCGATGATGCTGCGGGCCATGGTGGAGGGAATAGCGAAGCCAATCCCGATTGACCCTCCCGAAGGTGAGAAGATCGCGGTGTTCACGCCGATGACAGCACCGTCGAGGTCGAAGGTCGGGCCGCCGGAGTTGCCGCGGTTGATCGAGGCATCGGTCTGGATGAAGTCGTCGTAGGGGCCGGCGTTGATGTCGCGTTGGCGGGCGGAGATGATACCGGCGGTCACCGTGCCGCCGAGGCCGAAGGGGTTGCCGATGGCCAGCACCCAGTCGCCGACCCGGGCTTTGTCGCTGTCACCCCAGCGGGCATAGGGCAGGGGCTCGTCCGCCTCCACCTTGAGCAGCGCCAGATCGGTTTTATCATCGGTGCCGATCACCTCGGCGGCCAGAGGTCGATTGTCGGCGAGGCGAACAGTGATCTCGTCAGCACCGTCAACCACATGGTGATTGGTGACGATGTAGCCGTCGGGGTCGATGATGAAGCCGGAACCGAGAGAGGCTTGCCGGCGTTGCGGCAGGGAGGGCAGGCTCTCGCCGCCGCGGCGTTCGAAGAACTCCCGGAAAAGGTCCTCGAAGGATTCCGGCCCGCCACCGCCCTCGACCACCTGGCTGGTGGAGATGTTCACCACTGTGGGCAGAAGTTCCTCGGCCAGGTCGGCGAAGCTGTCCGGGGCGCCGCGCGCCTGCGCCGGGGCTGCAATACAGGACAGAATGAAGCCGAGCAGCGCAAGGCAGGTGAGCGCCGAGCGAAGGCCTGCCGTGCAGGATCGCTTAGCGGATGGTGCTGCGAATAGAGGGGTGGATGGGAACTGCATTACGCGCTTCTTGCCTCTCCTGTGCGCTGGCGAGCCGGCGTCTCGGACCTTGCTTTCGACAAGTGTAGCGCCCCGCCGCCCCCGGAGGAAGCTTCGAGCAGGTCGCGGTCATTCTGAACCGCAAGGTTCGTGATTGAGCGCGTGAATTCGAAGAGGATTCAAGGGCGTATCGCTGCTCCACGCGAGCAGTCGGATCATCAAATGAACCCGATTGAGTGTGGGTGGCTCGGAATTGCTGTGCGAGCGCTCATCCGCGCAACAGCCACACAAAAAAGGTGCCGAGCGCCATGGCCGCCAATCCGCCCGTTCGCAACACCGAGTGAGGCACTTGGGCCAGCAGCAGGAGCACGCGCTGCGGCACATTGGGAGCGAGTGCCAGCATCAGGCCCTCGATCACGAGAACGAGTGCCAGGGCGGTGAGCAGGTCAGTCATGCTCCCTCCCTGGCACGCGCTCCCGACTTGGGCAAGAGCCGGCTCTTGGTTTCAGGTCTACTCGGCGGGCGCCGGTGCCGATTCCTCCAGGAGCGGAGCCCGCTGGGCCGCCTGCGGTGCGTTCGCACCGCCCGCCTGATTGAAGTAGCGGAAGAAGTCGTTATCCGGCGGCAGCACCAGCAGCGAGTTGTCGCCGTCGATGGCTTCCACATAGGCCTGCATGGAGCGATAGAACTCGAAGAACTCCGCATCGCGCCCGAAGGCTTCGCTCAGCGTGGTGGTCCGTTCAGCTTCACCCTGACCGCGCAGGATCTGTGATTCACGGGTGGCTTCCGCTCGGATCACCGTGGCTTCGCGATCGGCACTCGCGCGAATGCGCTGGGCCTGTTCGAAACCCTGGGCACGGAACTCGGCCGCTTCGCGTTCGCGTTCCGACTGCATGCGGTCGTAGACCGCCTGACTGGTCTCGTCTGGTAGGTCGGATCGACGAATGCGCACGTCGACGATCTCGATGCCGAAGCGTGACACCTCTTCGTTCACCTGGTCACGAATGCTGTTCATGATGCCGACGCGTTCTTCCGACAGCACTGAGGCCAGGGTCACGTTACCCAGAACACCACGCATCGTGGCGTTTACGATTGAACCGAGCCGGCTGGCTGCCGTCGCTTCAGTGCGCACCGCCTGATAGAAGCGCAGCGGGTCAGAGATGCGGTAACGCGCGTAGGAATCCACCAGCAGCGGCTTCTGATCGGTGAGCAGCACCCTCTGGGTCGGCGGGTCAAGGTTCAGCACCCGCCGCTCGTAGTAGAGGACGTTCTGAATGAAGGGGATTTTGAACTTCAGTCCTGGCTCGGTGATAACACGACGCGGTTCACCGAACTGCAGCACCAAGGCTTGCTGGGTCTGCTGCACGGTAAAGAGCGAGGCCAGCAGCAAAATGAGGCCGCCGCCGAGCAGGATCGCGAGCGGGACGAGGAAACGTGCTTTCATCAACTTACTCCCTTCCCCGGCCTCAACGGCTCTGGCCGTCGGATGACTGGGGCGCTGTCGGCATGCGGCGCTGCAGTTCGTTCAAGGGCAGGTAGGGCACGATGCCTTCGGTGCCGTTGCCCAGGATCACCTTGTTCGTGCCGCTCATCACCTCCTGCATGGTTTCAAGATACATACGCCGCGTGGCGATCTCTGGGTCCTGCTGATAGGCCTCATAGACACTCACGAAGCGCTGCGCCTCACCGATTGCCTCGTTGATGATCCGCTCGCGATAAGCGTTGGCGTCTTGAATGATCTGCTGCGCTTCGCCTCGGGCGCGCGGCAGGATGTCGTTGCGATAGGCCTCGGCCTCGTTGCGCAGTCGGTCGCGATCTTGAAGCGAACGCTGCACGTCGTTGAAGGCGTCGATCACCTGGGCTGGGGGCTGCACCTGCTGCAACTGAACCTGGGTGATCTCGATGCCGGCCTCGTACTCCACCAAAAGCGACTGCAACAGTTCGCGGGTGTCCAACTCAATGTTCTGACGCGATTCGGTCAGAGCGCGCTGGATGTCGGTGCGGCCGATGATCTCACGCATCGCCGCCTCGGCCGCAGTCTTCACCGTCGCCTCGGGGTCGCGGATGTTGAAGAGGAACTGGCCGGCGTCGGCGATCTTCCAGAAGACCGCGAAATCGATGTCGATGATGTTCTGGTCGCCGGTCAGCATCAGGCTTTCTTCCGGCACATCCTGGGTCGTGCGACTGGCCCCGCTGCCGGAGCGGTAGCCAACGTCGATCGAGTTGATGGCCTCGACCGAAGGCGTGAGGACCGTCTCGATGGGATAGGGAAGATGCCAGTTCAGACCGGGCTCGGTGGTTTGGACCCAGGCGCCAAAGCGCAACACCACACCCTGCTGGTCAGGCTGGACCCGATAAAAGCCCGAGGCAAGCCAGAGCACCAGGATGATGGCGATGGCGATCAACACGCCTCGTCCGCCGCCGAAACCACCAGGAACCACGCCTTTGAGCTTCTCCTGGCTGCGGCGGATCATGTCTTCCAGGTCAGGGGGACGCTGGCCGCCGAAGCCACCCCCGCCACCACCACCGCCGCCGCTGCCGCCGGTGCCTCCTCCCCAGGGGCCGCCCGTATTTCCGGAACCGCCACCTCCCCAGGGGCCGCCGCCACCGCTGCCGCCGGATTGCCAAGGCATATGTTAACTCCCCAAATTCCTGCTGCTGGTAACCCGGCTGCTGTACAAACGGGCGGGTGTGATCCTATATCAGGCCACAGAGCCGAGCACACGCATCCTCTAGTGCCGGACGTCCCGAAGATATTGCCCGCGGGAGGGGGAATTCAAGCATGACCGGACCGAGCGAAGCCCAGATTCGCAGCGCCCTGCAGAAGGTCCGAGATCCGGACAGCGGCGAAGATATTATCAGCCGCGATATGGTGAGTGGCCTCGTGGTGCGCGACGGCAACGTCGGCTTCGCGATCGAGGTTGATCCCCGACGCGGGGCGCAGATGGAACCGCTGCGCAAAGCGGCCGAGCAGGCGGCTGGCGAAGTGCCCGGTGTGCTGTCGGTTACGGCAGTACTTACCGCCCAGCGTGAAGGTGGCTCCGCGGACCAGGCAGCGGCTCAGGGCGGCGGCGCATCCGCAGGCCCTGCACAGCAGCAGGCCCAGGGGCCGGGCGCGCGCCGCGCGATGGTGCCCGGTGTGAAGCACATCATCGCCGTCGCCAGTGGCAAGGGTGGCGTGGGCAAGTCGACGACCGCGGTGAATCTTGCGCTTGCGCTTGCCAGCCTGGGTTGGCGTACGGGCATGCTGGATGCGGATATCTATGGGCCGTCGCAGCCTCGCATGATGGGCATTGCTGGCCGCCCCTCCTCGCCCGATGGTAAGACCCTGCGGCCGATGGAGAACTTCGGTGTGAAGTGCATGTCCATGGGCTTCCTGGTGGCCGAGGATACGCCGATGATCTGGCGCGGCCCCATGGTGCAGTCGGCGATCTCGCAGATGCTACGCGACGTGGACTGGGGCGAGCTCGACGTGCTGGTGGTGGACATGCCGCCTGGCACGGGCGATGCCCAGCTCACCATGGCGCAGCAGGTGCCGCTGTCCGGCGCTGTCATCGTCTCGACGCCGCAGGACATCGCCCTGATCGATGCGCGCAAGGGGCTCAACATGTTCCGCAAGGTGGACGTGCCGGTGTTTGGCATCGTCGAGAACATGAGCCTCTATGTCTGCCCCAATTGCGGACATGAAGCGCACATCTTCGGCCATGGTGGAGCCGTGCAGGAAGCGGAAAAGCTGGGGGTCGACCTGCTGGGCGAGATCCCGCTCGACATCGAGATTCGCGAAACCTCCGATTCCGGCCGGCCCATTGTCGTCACCGTACCGGACAGCCCCCATGCCCAGGCCTATATCGCCATTGCGCAAAAGGTGAAGGCAAAACTCGAGGGCGCACAGCGCGCCGCGCCGCGCATCGTCATGGAGTAGGCGGATCGCTGCGGCCACCGGTACCGTCGCAGCAGCTTACAAAAGAAGCACCCCAGGGCCTCCTGTCAGAAGCCCTGGGGTGTTTTCGTTGCGCTACCTGAAGCTCAGGCTCAGCCCGAGTAGTACATCTTGAACTCGATCGGGTGCGGGGACTGTTCGAAGGCATAGACCTCCGCCCACTTCACCGCGAGGTAGCCCTCGATCTGGTCCTTGTCGAAGACGTCGCCGGCCAGCAGGAAGTCGTGGTCGGCCTCCAGGGCCTCCAGCGCCTGGCGGAGCGAACCGCAGACCGTCGGCACTTCCTTCAGTTCCTCCGGCGGCAGATCGTAGAGGTTCTTGTCCATGGCGTCGCCCGGATGGATCCGGTTCTGGATGCCGTCGAGGCCAGCCATCAGCATGGCGGTGAAGGCCAGATAGGGATTGGCGAGCGGATCGGGGAAGCGGACCTCGACACGCTTGGCCTTGGGGCCGGCGCCGTAGGGAATGCGGCAGGAGGCCGAGCGGTTGCGCGCCGAATAGGCGAGCAGCACCGGGGCCTCGAAGCCCGGCACCAGGCGCTTGTAGCTGTTGGTGCTGGGGTTCGTGAAGGCATTGAGCGCCCGGGCGTGCTTGATGATGCCGCCGATGTAGTAGAGCGCCGTTTCTGAGAGACCCGCATAGCCGTCGCCCGCGAAGAGCGGTTTGCCATCCTTCCAAAGTGACTGGTGCACGTGCATGCCTGAGCCGTTGTCGCCATAGACCGGCTTGGGCATGAAAGTCGCGGTCTTGCCATAGCTGTGCGCGACATTGTGCACCACGTATTTGTAGACCTGCATGTTGTCGGCGCACTTCACCAGGGAATCGAACTTTATGCCCAGTTCGTGCTGGGAGGGCGCCACCTCGTGGTGGTGCTTCTCGACGTTCACGCCCATCTGCTTCATCACCGAGACCATCTCGGCGCGCAGGTCGGTGCCGCTGTCCACCGGCGGGACTGGGAAGTAGCCACCCTTGATCCCCGGGCGGTGGCCCAGGTTGCCTTCCTCCATCTTGGCCCCGGACATGTAGGGGCCTTCCTCGCTGACGAACTTCACGAAGGTGTGGTTCATCTCCACGCTGAAGCGGATGTCGTCGAACACGAAGAACTCGGCTTCCGGGCCCACCACTGCAGTGTCGGCGATGCCCGAGGCTGCCATGTACTTCAGAGCCTTGCGGGCGGTGGTGCGCGGGTCGCGGTTGTAGGGCTGGCCGGTGACGGGGTCGAGAACGTCACAGGTCAGGATGAGCTGAGGCTGGGCGGCAAAGGGATCCATCACCGCGGTGCTGAGGTCGGGCTTCAGCGCCATGTCAGATTCGTTGATCTCCTTCCATCCGGCGATGGAGGAGCCGTCGAACATGATGCCTTCTTCTAGCAGGTCTTCGTCGACCGTGTCGACGTGCTGGGCGATATGCTGCCACTTGCCCTTGGGGTCGGTAAAACGGAAGTCGACGTAGGAAACGTCGTTGTCCTTGATCATCTGGAGAACGGTCTTCGAGTCCGACATTGGCGGCTCCGTCCTTTCTGGCTGTCTAGCTCTTGGGGTTTTGTTGAAAGTTCCGGCGAAAAGAGGTCCGGGGGTAAGCGCGCCGCTTCGCGGTCAGACCGCGTCGGGGCCGCGTTCGCCCGTGCGGATGCGTATGGCTTCATCCACGCTGGAGACGAAAATCTTGCCGTCGCCGATCCGTCCGGTGCGAGCGGTTTCCATGATCGCTTCCACGGCTCGCTCCACCAGGGTGTCGTCGACCACCACTTCGATCTTCACCTTCGGCAGGAAATCAACGACGTACTCGGCGCCCCGGTAGAGCTCGGTGTGGCCTTTCTGCCGTCCAAAGCCCTTGGCTTCGGTGACGGTGATGCCCTTGATCCCGACCTCGTGCAGGGCTTCCTTCACTTCGTCGAGTTTGAAGGGTTTGATAATCGCTTCGATCTTTTTCATGGCCCAACGTCGCTGTGTCATTCACGGGGAGCGGTCGCCCGGCGTGCTCCTGCCCAACATAGATGCAAGATGCGTGCCAATGTGCCGAACGAGACGAAGTCAGCCGTCTGTCGGACTGTGACGCAACTGACTGCCTGCGAAGGTAGCAGCCTGCTCAAGGAATGGGCAATGCGCCTTCTGAGAAGCTGAGGACCTCTAACAACCGGGTTTGATGTTCTGAAGCAGCCAAGCCGCGCCGTGCTTCAGTATTGCGCTCGCCTTACCCTGCAGCCTCGGCGGGGCTATGGAGGTCGGCGGTCCTCTCTGTCG
>NZ_JARHUD010000005.1 GCF_029222965.1 Aquibaculum arenosum
GCAGGCCGATCTCGATGCCTGGCTCCTCCACTACAACACCGAAAGACCCCATCTCGGCTACCGCAACATGGGGAGACGCCCCATCGAAACCGTCATGTCATTCGTTAGTCAAGAAGGTTAAGTGGACAGAAGGCCGCCTATCGCTTTCTTTCAAACGAGAAGGTGAGCGAAGACCGAATTCTGGCCGGTCATTTCCAGTCGTCTGCTCTGCGCGTGCAGGCGATAGACGGGCCCATTCTGGTGCTTCAGGATACGACAGAGTTCTCCTTCACGCGGGCTGCGCCCGAAAAGATCGGCTTCACCAAGACCTCAACCGGGCGCAAGGAGAAGGACGGGCGCTTTCGCCAGCACACCCTTTGCGGCCTGCTCATGCACGCGAGCCTCGCCGTCACGCCCGAGGGGCTGCCGCTTGGCCTGACCGCTGTCAAGTTCTGGTCGCGTGCAAAGTTCAAGGGCACGGCGGCGCTGAAGCGGAAGATCAACCCGACCCGCGTGCCGATCGACCGGAAGGAGAGCGTCCGCTGGCTTGATAATCTCCGCCGATCAAGCGAGTTGATCGGCGCGCCGGAGCGCTGCGTCCACATCGGCGATCGCGAAAGCGACATCTACGAGCTCTTCTGCCTGGCGAGTGATCTGGGCACAAACTTCTTGGTTCGCAGTTGCGTCGACCGACTGGCCGAGGGTGGCGATACCACCATCACCCAGGTGATGGCAGGCGTCGCTCCCAGTGGCACGCACAGAGTCCGCTTTCGCGACGGCTCCGGCCAAGACCAGGAGGCGCTCTTGTCGGTAAAGTTCGCGACGATGGTGGTTCGGCCTCCGGTCGGAAAGCAGAAACACTACGAGCATCAGCAGCTTCAGATCATTCATGCGCGGGAGACCAATCCACCGGCCAATCGGCCTGCGCTGTTCTGGAAGTTGATCACGAACCTCAAGATCGAGACGCATGAAGATGCCGTCCGTAAGCTCGGCTGGTATGCGCGGCGCTGGAGCATCGAGACCTTCTTCAAGACCCTCAAGAGCGGGTGCCGCGTCGAGGAGGTCCGGCTCACAACGGCTGACCGCATCGCCAACTGCATTGCGCTCTGCTGCATCGTCGCCTGGCGCATCCACTGGATGACCATGCTGCGACGCGGCAATCCCGACGCCGCCCCGGCAGCTGTGTTTACCGAGGTGGAACTTGAATTCCTCGACGACTCTTCGCCTGACGCCGGATTGGCAGTCACGCGCAACCTTGACTTCTACATGATACGTGTCGCGCGCCTTGGCGGCTACCTCGCCCGAAAACACGACGCGCCACCAGGAGCAACCGTCATCTGGCGGGGCTTCTCACGGCTGGCCGACCTTGTTGAGGGATACAGTGCGGGAAAAAGCAAATCGAAGACTTGTGGGTAATTGAAAGCGGTCGGCACCGCGTACTTCAAAGTGGCGCGCGATGTCGCGCATTGCGACGGGGCGGCCGGCGTTCTGGATGAAATCCAGAACAGCCTCCTTGTCGGGAAAGGGCGGGAGTGCAGCTTTGGGCAAGGCGGACGCCTGTACAGAAGCAAATCGTGTGAGAGAGAGAACGAGAGGGCGCAGCATGCAGTTCCAGCCGCTGCCGGTCGAGGGCAGATTGCCGGAGCCTTGACAGTTCCCCGCCAGTCCGCCGAAGCGGAGGGCCTCACGGTACACCCTGCTCATCTACCCTTTCGCGGAACCCAACTCCTGGCCTGGATCATCTTGTTCGTCGCGGGTCTGTTCGAGGTCGGATGGGCTGTGGGCCTGAAGTACACGCACGAAAGCATTGTCATCGTCTGTTGCCTTGCTTTCGGCTTGCCTCTATGATCAACAGTTGAATGAGCGCGCTGGAGCAGCGCCTCCTCCTGGAGCCGGGAATGAGGAAGATGGCAATGGCGGAGAAGCATCCTGTCGTGTTGAGCGAGGAGGATCTCGAAAAGGTCACGGGCGGCCTGAGCAGTACGTCAGGCGGTCTGTCCGGTATCGGCGATGGAGACCTCTCCGGGATGGATCTGGAAACAGCGCTGATGATGGTGCAGGCCCAGCGTGCGCAGCTCCTGGATGACCAGCTTCGGCAGCAGGCCCAAGAGGTACAAGCAAGAAACGAGCAAGTTTCGCGCCTGCAGGATCTCCACGACGCACTGAGCAATGCCAGAGACGGGCTGAATGACGGTTCCGCCGGGGCTGAGGGTCATGTCTCCCTTGACGCTCGAATTGACCCTGATGATCCGAATAGCCCCACCTACGCAGAGTTGTTCGAGGCGGCGGGCTTCACCGACGACGGCGATACGAACGATGACGGCAATCTCGATGCCGAGGAACTCAGTTCGGCTATTGAAACTGTCAGAGGCGCGATCGATAGCGAGCGCAGCCAGCATCATATGGACATGTTGCGCCTGCAAAGTCAGGACAATAAGCGCAACGAGGCCTACGACTTGATGAACGACTACATCAAGAAGATGCAGGATAACCGCGCGAACATCATCAACAATATGCGCTAGGTCCATCTGGCCGATCTCGCGAGCGGGACTGCCATCGATAACCACTCATGTCGGAACCGGCGCAGTTATTCAGGCCTCAGGCCGTCCAATCAGTCGCCACGGATAGCCAGTACAGCGATGCCTTGAAGGTCATGCGTCCCGCTTTGTGGGGCGCCGGCCTTGTAGTCGCCGCCTTGACGCTCGCTGCCGTCGTTTGGAGCGGGTTCTTCAGGATTCCGATCGCCGTGAGCGGTCAGGGCATCATCCTCGCGCCGGCGGGGATCGCCGACGTGGTAGCCAATGCCCCCGGCCAGGTCCGTGAACTGGCCGTACAGCCTGGCCATGAAATCACCGAGGGGGCCGTCGTTGCGCGCATCAGCCAACCGGATGTCGACCTCAATCTGGCAGTTGCGCGTGGCGAACTGGAGGATGCGCGCACCTTCCTGAACCAGCTGACTGACTTTCACCAGCGCGATGTAGCCAGTCGCGATGCGGCTCGTGCCGCGCGCGCTCGATCCCTGCGGGAAAGGATCGAGGCGACCAAGGGGAGGCGCGACGCCCTCATTGCGCAGGGTCGGGATCTTCAGCAGCTCGTTGAGAAGGGCCTGGTGCGGCGTGACAGGCTGCTCGATCTGAACCACGAGATCCTCATCGCCGAGGGCCAGATTGCCGACGCGGAAGACGAACTCGAGGCGATCGCGAGCAATGCGGCGATCGAGGCGACGGAAGAGCAGCGCGAAAGGCTCGAGGCGGAGCGACGGATCACGGAAGCCTTGCGCAAGGTCAGGAGCCTGACCGAACAGCTCGAGCGAATGGGGGCGGTGCGGTCGCCGTTCGTGGGGCGGGTGGTCGAGAGCAAGGTCAATGTCGGCCAGATGGTTGAGTCGGGGACGCCTGTTATCACCCTCGAGCGGCGAGACCCGGAGCAGACTTCGCGAGTGCCGATTGTTGTGACCTACGTGGAGGCCGCGGATGGCAAGAAGATACAGCCCGGCATGGAGGTCGAGATCTCGCCGTCGACGACGACACGCGAGGAGCATGGCTTTATCCGCGGTACCGTGACACATGTCAGCGACGTGCCCGCCAGCAGTGCGGGCATGCTTCGAGCGCTGCAGAACGATCATCTGGTCCAGTCTTTCGTGCAGAGGCTGGGCGCACCCTTCGAGGTCACAGTGCTCCCGGAGAGCCATCCCGACGGCAGCGGCCGGCTGATGTGGTCGTCGCAGCGGCCGAACCCGCCCCGCATCGAGAGCGGCACCATGGCCGAAGTGCGCATCACCACGCGATCGAACTCGCTGCTGTCCCTCGCCATCCCGGCGTTCAAGTATCTTGGCGCGGATCCTGAAGACCAAACGGAATGAGGCGGGCCTTTCGAGGGGAGATCCGGCGACGGACGCCCACCATCTTGCAGGTGGAGGCGGCGGAATGCGGCGCCGTGGTGCTTGGCATCATGCTCGCCCATTACGGACGCTGGCTCACCGTCGAGGAGTTGCGGGTTGCCTGCAATGTCTCCCGCGACGGCAGCTCAGCGCGGTCGATCGTGCGCGCGGCCCGTGCGTCGGGCATGGACGTGCAGGCCATGAAGATGGAGCCGGCACAGCTCCGCGAGGTGGAGCTTCCGGCGGTTATCCACTGGGGCATGAACCACTTCGTGGTGGTGGAAGGCTTTTCACGCGGCAAGGTCCATCTCAACGACCCGGCGGTTGGGCCGCGCAGCGTTTCCGATGCCGAGTTCGACAGGAACTTCACCGGTATCGTCCTGAGCATGCGGCCTGGCGATGGCTTCCTGCGCGCCGGCGAGAAGCCGTCATTGCGTCACGCGCTTGTCGAACGCTTGAAGGGCAGCGAAGACGCCTTTCTCTTCGTGGTCCTTGTGTCCCTTGTTCTCGTCGTGCCTGGCCTGCTGGTTCCGGTCTTTTCGCAGGTGTTCATCGACCAGATCCTGGTGAATCGCCATGACAGCTGGCTGAAGCCGCTGCTGCAGGGGATGATTATCTGCGCCGTGCTGATCGGGGTGCTGACCTGGTTGCAGCGCGAGACGCTCCTTCGGCTTGAAACGCGCCTGGCTGTCGCCGGCGCGCTGCGCTTTGCCAACCATGTGGTGCGTCTTCCGATCGCCTACTTCGCACAGCGTCAACCGGGCGAAGTGGCGAGCCGCGTCATGCTCAACGACCGTGTCGCTCAGCTGATGACGAGTGAAGTCGGATTTATCGCCTTCAACCTCCTGACCGCCTCGGCCTATCTGGCTTTGATGATGTTTTACGCACCAATCCTTGCGCTCATTGTTGCCGCAGCCGCTATCCTCAACTTTCTTCTTCTGCTGCTTGTCACGCGAAACCTGGAGGATGAAAATCGGCGTCTCCTTGCCGCGATGAACATGCAGGCCGGGCTGGAAAAGCAGGGCCTGCAAATGATCGAGTCCTACAAGTCGAGCGGTAGCGAGAGCCTTTTCCGCCAGCAGCTGTCCGCGATACAGGCGCGCACGCTCAACCTGCGGCAAGCGATCAGCCGCATCCAGATGCGGCTCAACTCCTTGCCGGGCCTGTCCTCGATTGTGCTCGGCGGCACCGTGCTGATCGTCGGCGGCAACATGGTCATCCAGGGACAGATGACACTGGGTATGCTCATCGCCTTTCAGATCCTGATGGCGAGTTTCCTGGCGCCTGTCACCCAGCTCGTGCAGTTCGGGGCGCGCATCCAGGACGGGCAGGCCTACCTCCGTCTTCTCGACGACACGCTGAAGCACCCCCTCAGTGAGGAATTCCAACCGCCGCGCAAAGAGGCTCAGGCCGCGGGTCGACTGACGGGAAGGATCGAGCTGGACGAGGTGCACTTCTCCTTTTCGCCGGCAGGTCACCCACTGCTCAGTGGAATCTCCTTGCAACTGGATCCAGGCGAAAGGCTGGGAATCGTCGGGGCGACCGGCTCGGGCAAGTCCACACTCGGCGCACTGATTGCGGGTCTGTACCCGCCGACCGGCGGCAGGATCCTTCTGGACGGCTGGGAGTTGTGCGAGATCGACCGCGAGCAACTGCGCCAATCCCTGGCCTACATCGACCAGAGGAGTGCGATCTTCGAGGCGAGTCTGAGGGACAACATCAGCCTGTTTGACCACAGCCTGCCGGAGGAGAGGGTCGTAGATGCCGCTCGCATGTCCCTCATCCACGACTCGATCTTGAAGCGTCCCGGAGGGTATGGAGCTCTGGTACGAGAAGGCGGCACCGATCTTGCCGGAGGACAGCGCGCACGGATAGAGATCGCTCGCGCGGTGGTGCGTGACCCGCGCATCCTCATCATGGATGAGGCGACCGCGGCTCTCGATTATCAGACAGAGGCAAGGCTCTTCGCCAACCTGCGCAGGCTGGGCGCGACGCAGATCGTCATGGCTCACCGCTACTCGGCGATCCGGGAATGCGATCGCGTGGTGGTTCTGGACGGCGGTCGCGTCGTGCAGGAAGGAGTGCCTCGGGACCTTTACCAGCAGCCGGGCCCGTTCCGTGACCTGATGCGCGAGGAAGCGCAGTGAGCGAAGCCGTCCAGCAGCTGGATGAAGACGTGCTGCCGGTTCTGGTCGAAGAGCGTGCACTCCGGCTCGACGATCCAGCTGGCTGCCACGTCGTCTTTGCCGGCGAAACTCATCTCTTCGGAGTCCATGGCGATGAGGCTGCCGCGCGGCTGCCGCTCACGCGCATCGGGACGAACGGACTGCTGTTCGGCACACTGCCAAGCACATTTGGGCAGGAGACACTGCTTGCCGCCGGTAGTCCCGATGTTCGCTACTATCGCCTGCCGGATGACGCCTGGCGTGTGCCAGACCCACTGGAGTCCTTTCGGGATGGCGTCGCAACATGGCTCGATGCCTTGGCGCGAGGGCTGAGCGACCAGATCGACCCGAAGCCGCATCCCGACATCACGCTGGCCGATGAAACCGGAGTTCTTCAGGTGGCGCCGGGCATGGTGCTTGCCTGCAGGCGCGGCGTCGTCTGGGTCGATCTTGCGGGAGTCGGGGCCGAGCTTTTTGGAATGGAGCCGGTTGAGGGCCTCCTTCCGCTCCCGGCAGGGGCCTGGATCACGATCGGATCTGCCGGCGACGTGAAGACGTTCAGCTGGAACCACGGGCTTCAACGGGATGACTGGTTCGACGCCCTCGACCGCTTCAATGCCGCCGCTGTGGAACAGCTGCCGCTGGTGAGGGGTCTCAGCGAGGCAGACGAATTCAACCGGGTTCGTGCCCGCAAAAGCTCCGAAGATGTCGAGGGGCAGGAAACTGCGAGACGCGTTGGCGCTCTTCTGAGCAACGAGCTGGAGAGCGTTCAGGAAGCGGGCGGCGACGGGCTTGGCGACATCCTGCGCCATCTCGGCCGCGAGATCGGGGTGCGCATCAAGCGGCCGATCAAGTCGCGTCGAGCGCAGATGGACGTGGCGCCGGCCCTGGAGGAATACGCGCGCTCCTCCGACTTGCGCTTGCAACCGGTCGAGTTGACGGGCGATTGGTGGCGCTATGAGGGGGGACCGCTTCTCGGGTACCGGCGCTCGGGCGAGCCTGTGGCGCTTCTTTGGAGAGGCGGCTATGTCGAGGTCGACAGGACCGGCAAACGTCGTGCCATCGATCGCAGCGTAGCCGAAGAGCTTGAAGCCTCGGCAGATCTCCTGTTCCGTCCGCAGCCGGCGAAAATCGGCTTTCTCAATCTGCAGCTGGCAAGTCTGGCGGGGAGCGGCCGCGATGTCGTGGGGCTGCTGGCGACGATCGTGATCACGAGCATCCTCGCCCAACTGCTGCCCTTGGCCACCAGCCTGGTCTTTGGAGTGCTGGTGCCGGCTGCCATGCAGGCCGATCTTGTTCAGGTGGGAATCGTCATCGTCTTGGCGGGCGTGGCCGGCTTCTTCATCCAGGTAGCGGGCGAGGTGTCGAGGCAGCGTCTCACTGCACGCGCCGGCGCTGCACTCTACAGGGAGACGTGGGACCGCATCGTCGGCCAGCCTCTCGGCTTCCTGCGCAGACACGCGAGTGCTGACATCGCTGCGCGTGCTGGCTGTGGTCTGGCGGCCTTCGAGGGCGTGCGCCAGTTTGCCTTCGCGGCGGCGGCGGTGATCGGCGCCGTCGTTTCAAGCCTTCTGGTGATCACCTGGAAGAGCCCTCTGC
This sequence comes from Aquibaculum arenosum, assembly GCF_029222965.1. Lineage (GTDB taxonomy): Bacteria > Pseudomonadota > Alphaproteobacteria > Kiloniellales > DSM-21159 > Aquibaculum > Aquibaculum arenosum. The sequence continues at coordinate 7,624 of NZ_JARHUD010000005.1, forward strand.
TGGCGCTCGTAGCGGCGGCTCTGATTGGTTTTCATGTTGGTGTCGGGTTACTCGCTGGCTGGATGCAGGCGCGCGCCTATGCAAGCGGCGATCAGCTCTTCGGCATCGCGGACAACCACATGATGCAGATCGTAACCGGCATCACCAAGCTCCGCATGGCGGCGGCCGAGGACCGCGCTCTCCTGCGCTGGGCGGACAGCTTCTCGGCCATGCGTGCCCGCCTGGTGGGCGCGCGGCGCGTGATGAACGTTTATGAAAGTTGGCTGGCCGCCTTTCCCCTGCTCGCTACTGCCGTCCTTTTCCTGACCATGCAACACGCAAACCCTGGGGGGGAAGGACTGTTTGCCTTGCCACTGGCGGCGGTGGTGACCGTCATCACCGCGTTCGGCGTAATGTTCGCGGCCACCGGTCATTTCCTGCGCGCGCTCCTGTTGGTGTGGATGGAAAGGCCCGGGTGGAGATATGCCCGGCCTTTGATGGAGAACCCGCCCACCCCGACGGTCGGCAAGACGGATCCCGGCAAGATTTCCGGCGAGATCGTCTTTTCTTCTGTCGGCTTTGCCTACGAAGGCGGCTCACCGGTGCTGGGGCATGTGAGCTTTCGGGCTTTGCCCGGCGAAATGATCGCTATCGTCGGTCCGTCCGGCAGCGGCAAGTCGACCTTGATCCGCTTGCTGCTTGGACTTGAAGAGCCTTCGAGGGGGTCGGTCTATATCGACGGGCATGATGTGCGCTCGCTGCACGAGAGCGCGATGCGGCGCCAGATCGGCGTCGTCCTGCAGGACGAAAAACTACCGCCGGGCACGATCTACCAGATCGTGAAGGGCATGTCCGAGGCCGCGCCGGATGACGTGTGGCGGGCACTCGACAGGGCGGCAGTCGCCGATGAAGTGGCGGCCATGCCTCTGGGGTTGCATACCCCGCTGACGGATGCCGGGCGCGCGCTGTCTGGTGGACAGGTGCAGCGCATCGCCCTGGCGCGCGCGCTGCTGACCAGACCACCGGTGCTCCTGCTCGACGAGCCAACCAGCGCGCTCGATAGCCAGGCTCAGGCGAAGGCCATGAAGAGTGTATTGGACATGAAGGCGACCCGGATCGTGGTCGCGCACCGCATCAGCACCATACGCCACGCGCACCGCATCCTGATGCTCGACAAGGGTCGGATAGTAGAGGCGGGAAGCTACGATGAGCTTATGATTGCCGATGGTGGCTTTGCGAAGCTGGTTCGTGCGAGCGCTTGAGCCTCTGGCGGCAAACGCAAGAAATCGTGAACCGGCTGTTTCCGATCAAGGCAGATCCGGTCTAGACTGCCGGCGCTTCATGCCCAACGGGGGAGGTAGAACCGCTAATGCGTTTCCGCTTCAAATCCATCGGCGCCCTGGCCGCCGCCGCCCTGCTGCTCGGACTCTCGGCTCCTTCCGTGGCCCAGACGGAGGCTCAGACAGAGCCTGGGGCCCCCGCGGATGGGGAGGCCGCTGTCGTGGTCGAGCTCAACAAGGTCGAGCAGCTCGATAACGCCTGCCGCGCCTACCTGCTGTTCGAGAACGGGAACAGCAGCCGCTTCGACGAGTTCCGGCTGGACCTGGTGCTCTTTGACAGCGAGGGCGTCATCGCGCGGCCGCTTCAGATGGGGCCCGAACTGTTCACGCAGCCTTGCGTGGGCGAGCAATTCATCCTGACGGTCTCCGGCAAATCCGCGAACTCCTCCGCAAAGGCGTCGTGAAATGCTACGTGCCATTCCATATCAGATATGGCTCCAATGCAATATGGATTACAAGGCATAATCGTAGATCACGCCCCTCGGCCCCCTCAATTTCCTGGGGTTCCAGTATTGGGTGAAATGGTGCGCACTGAGTTGGCTGGCATGCGCCATCAATCATCCTCGACATAGCGCGCCATCAGGATGCGCTGCTTTTCATCCTGATAGGCGTCGAGCACGGCATTCACCCAATAGTCCATACCCTGGCGCTTTTGTGGGAGCAGTTGGCTTGCGTCATAGACGCGGCGGGTGATGGCGGCGCCCTGCTGGGCGTCGTCGCCTGCTCGCCAGCCCCGGCTGTCATTGCTGCCACCAGAGTGGGCGAGGATTGCGGACGCGCAGATGCCGGGCAAGCCTGCATCGCCGAGTGCGGTGGTAAGGCTGCGGCGAATGTCGTGGAGGGTGAACTTCGGCAGACCTTGAAGTGGATCGGGCTCCATGTTGCGCAGGCGAGTGATCCATTGGTTGATCGCGGATTCCGCGATGGCGCGGTCATGGGGTTGCCCAGTGACACGTGACTTGGTCGTGACGGCTGGAAACAGGAAAGCGGAGGGTGGTCGCGCCTGGGCAGCTTTTCGGTTGGGGTACAGGCCATCTTCGGCCTCCTGCATCGCCTGCTCAACTACGTGATACAAGGCGGGAGGGAAGGGCAGGGCGTGATCACGGGTCCCCTTCATTTCCTCGGCGGTGAAGTATGCGACGTGCCAGCCCTCGGCCTCGGCGTCCGGCAGAATGTTTGCTTTTCGGATCTCAGTTGCAGCGCCTTTGCGCTGCCCTGTGAGCGCGATCCACCACAGGCCCCAATAGACCCCCGTCGAAACAGTTCTGCGACCAGCGCTTCGGTGGGCTTCCGCGACCGCCAGCAGGCGACCAACCTGCCTGACCGTCAGATAAACGTCGCGAGGCTGCTCGTGATGAACTTCCCCAACCATCGTCCATCACGGAGCCGTGTCTCTCAATCCGCTACGGGCCGAGTGATAGCGCGATGCCCAGTTAAACGCGCTGCGAATATAGGCCACCGCGCGATTTGAACGCGTTCCACCGCTGTGCGTCAGGATGTGATCGCGCACTCGCTCGATGTCGGCCCGCTTCAGGTCAATAAGGTGGGTGTCATTGATCCGCTCGAAAGCTGGGTTGCGCCAGAGAGAGCGGACATCTGCGATGGTGGAAGGGCTGGATTTGCGGCCTGCCCGCGGACGCGAAAGCCATTCCTCAATGAAAGCTTGTCCAAGCTCGCGCCACGTCCAGCCTTTTTCCTCGGTTGGGGTGGCAGCATCGATTGCAGCTTGGAACGCCTCTTTATCGCTTGTACCCACCCGCCGCGCGGTCAAGTAGGGCTTATGGTCGATCTTGGCATCGAGCAGCTTGCGCACCGAGTTGGCCATTTGCCTGGCTGGTTCGGGAGGAAACTCCTCCGCCAGACCGAGTGTTGCGGTTTGGCGTTTGTAGCGCAGCAGCCACTTCGCCCGTTTGCCCTCAAGGCGAAGCGCGAGGCCGGGATTGCGCAGGTCGCGCCATTCGAAAATGTCGCGCGCACTGCGTCCCCCTGCCTCGGCCATCGCCTTGGCTTCCTTGAGGTGATGAACCGTGATGACCGTCCGGCAGCTGCCCGATTTCGTGTCTGTCGTCAAACCTTCTGACCCCATCAGATGCTTTGTAGCGGGAAAGTTCTACAAACATCCTACAAACGCTAATATATTGACAAGCCTTTTGTCCATGGGGCTTCGAACTTTTACGAAAATTACTAAAGCACTGAAAAATCGCATATTTTAACCATTTGTTAACCTTTACCTTAGGAAATCTCAGGTCTCGGCTTACTGCGAACTAATCAAGCAATCTGACTACGGATCAGAAGGTGGGAGTTCGACTCTTCCCGGGCGCGCCAAAAACCCCCAGAAAACAGCCACTTAACACCAACCCCAAAGCAGCCGACACAGGCTGCTTTTTCTATGTCGGCACTATGTCGGCAAACGCCACTTCCGTTTCGGCGAAGCCGCTTGCCGGCTTCCCTGCAAGCCCCCCTCCCACAGCCATCCGCCGGGCGAGTTATTGCGCGCTGCATCGGCATCTGGTTGCATGCGCTTCGCTGAATTGGGTATAGAGTTGTCATAAGGACGTGCCGTCTGGCTGTCGCTGGCGGCGCAAGGGGGGCGAGATGAGCAGCGCGTTTTTTGCCGGGCCGATTTTGAACTCGCCCTACGAGCGTCCCGCCCGGCACTGGCAGCTCGATGAGCAGGGGCAGCCCACGGGCATTGTCGAGATGGGGCGCCGGCGCAGCGCGCTGACCTCGCCCATTCCCAAGCCGCGGGCGCGGCGCGGTGGCACATCCTCCCAGGCCGACCTCCTCGCGGATGAGGCGGGTGAGATCTACAATCCCACAGAGGTCATCAACGGCATCCGCTCCGCCGTGGAGAGTTGGCGCGAGCTGCCGGAAAGCCAGTGGCAGGTCACGCCGACCACCGCGCGGCTGCTGCGCCACTGGCGCAGCCATCCCTTCGCGAACCAGAAGCCCTTTTTCTGCCAGATCGAGGCGGTGGAGACGGTGATCTGGCTGACCGAGGTGGCGCCCAAGGCCTCGCAGCAGGGCCGGCGCTTCTGGAGCCACCTGGAGGCGGCGAACGGGGCCTCCAATCCCGAGCTGCTGCGCATGGCGCTGAAGCTCGCGACCGGTGCAGGCAAGACCACCGTGATGGCGATGCTGATCGCCTGGCACACGATCAATTCCGTGCGGCACCCGAATGCCAAGAGGTTCACGCGCGGTTTCCTGATCGTGGCCCCCGGCATCACGATCAAGGACCGCCTGCGCGTGCTGCTGCCGAGCGATCCCGAGAGCTACTACAAGACCCGCGAGCTGGTGCCCGAGGACATGATGAATGACCTCGGCAAGGCCAAGATCGTCATCACCAACTATCACGCCTTCAAGAAGAAGCACGAGATCCCGCTCAATAAGGTGCAGCAGGCGGCGCTCAAGACCGAGCCGAAGGAGGAGAGCGACGGCGCCATGATCCGCCGGGTGGCGGGGGATCTGATGGGGTTGAAGAACGTCGTGGTCCTGAACGACGAGGCGCATCACTGCTACCGCGAGCGCGTGCTGCCCGATGACGAGCAGAAGGCGCTCAAGGGCGACGAGCTCAGCGAGGCCAAGGAGAACAACGAGGCCGCGCGCCTCTGGATCAGCGGCCTGGAGGCGGTCAAGCGCACGCTGGGCCTCAACATGGTCTATGACCTCTCCGCCACCCCCTTCTTCCTGCGCGGCTCGGGTTATCGCGAGGGCTCGCTTTTCGGCTGGGTGGTCAGCGACTTCTCACTGATGGATGCCATCGAGTGCGGCATCGTCAAGCTGCCGCGCGTGCCGATCATGGACAACGTGGCCGGCGGCGACACGCCGATGTTCCGCAACCTCTGGGAATACGTCGGCAAGAAGCTGCCGAAGAAGGGGCGCAGCGCCGGCAGAAAGCTCGATCCCCAGGACCTGCCGAATGAGCTGATTTCGGCGATCGACGCCCTCTACGGCCACTATGAGAAGACCTACAAGGCCTGGAAGGAGGGCCCCAACCCCATCCCGGTCGATCCGGTCTTCATCGTCGTCTGCAACAACACCGCCACCTCCAAGCTGGTCTATGACTACATCTCCGGCTACCTGATCGAGCGGGAGGACGGCAATCAGCAGCTCATCGCCGGGCGCTGCCCGCTCTTTCAGAACTTCCATCCAGATGGCGTGGCGCTGCCGCGTATGCGCACGCTGCTGATCGACAGTCAGCAGCTCGAAAGCGGCGAGGCGATTAGCAAGGATTTCCGCGAGGCGGCCAGCCCGGAGATCGAGCGCTTCAAGGAGGAGCTGATCAACCGCACCGGCGACCGCCAAGCGGCCGAGAAGGTGGATGACGCCACCATCCTGCGCGAGGTGATGAACACGGTCAGCCGGCCGGGGCAGCTCGGGGAGGGCATCCGCTGCGTCGTTTCGGTCTCCATGCTGACCGAGGGCTGGGACGCCAACACCGTCACCCACATTCTCGGCGTGCGCGCCTTCGGCACCCAGCTTCTCTGCGAGCAGGTGATCGGCCGGGCGCTGCGCCGCCAGTCCTACCAGCTTCAGGACAACGGGCTCTTTGCCGTTGAGTATGCCGACGTGCTCGGCATCCCCTTCGACTTCACGGCCCAGCCGGTGATCGCGCCGGCAAAGCGCCCCGAAAATCTGGTGCAGGTCCAGGCGCTGAGCCCGGAGCGCGATGCGGCGGAAATCCGCTTTCCCCGGGTCGAGGGCTATCGCACCGAGCTGCCGCGCGACGTGCTGCGCGCGGAGTTCAGCGAGGATTCGGCGCTGGAACTCACCCCGGATCTCGTGGGTGCGACCGAAACCATCAATTCCGGCATCATCGGGGAGCAGGTGGACCTGACCCTCGACTATCTGGGGGAGGTGCGCTCCGCAACCATCGTATTCCACCTGGCCCAGTGGATCGTCCAGCGTCGCCTGACCGAGCCGAACCAGCCGCCCAGCGTGGCGCTGATCATGCAGATGAAGCGCATCGTGCGCCGCTGGATGAAGGAACACCTGACCTGCCTCGGCGGCACCCAGCCGGCGCAGCTTCTCTATTCCAGCATCTCCGACCGGGTCGCCGACCGCATCATGGCGGCGATCACCCGCGCGCAGGAGGGCGGGGGGCGCGTGCTCGCGCTGCTCGATCCCTATAACCGCGAAGGCACTACCCGCGGCGTGCGCTTCCTGACCAGCAAAGATCTCTACGAGACGTCATCACGCTGCCACATCAACTATGCCGTCCCTGATAGCGATTGGGAGATCGAGTTCTGCCGTGTCGCCGACCGGCATCCGCGCGTGCTGGCCTGGGTGAAGAACCACAACCTCGGCTTCGAGGTGCCCTACAGCGCCGGCGGCGAGGCGCGGCGCTACCGCCCCGATTTCATCCTGAAGATCGATGACGGCCGCGGCGCCGAGGACCTGCTGAACCTCGTGGTCGAGATCAAGGGCTACCGGGGCGAGGACGCCAAGGACAAGGCCGAGACCATGACGACCTACTGGGTGCCCGGCGTGAACAACCTCGGCACCCTGGGCCGCTGGGCCTTCGCCGAGTTCACCGCGCGCTGGACGATCCAGAGCGAGTTCGCGGCCAAGATCGAGGCCTGGATTGATGAGGTTGCGGCGCAGGAGAGGGTGGGGGTTCCGGCATGAGCTTCGATACGACCAAGACAAGCCTGAAGGATCTGCTGGGCCAGGTGGATGCAGGCAAGCTGCAACTGCCCGAATTTCAGCGGGACTACGTCTGGGACGAGGATGGGGTGCGCAGCCTCCTGGCGAGCATCGCAAAGGGCTTTCCGGTGGGCGCGCTCTTGACCTTGGAGCGCGGCGGCAGCGTGGAGTTCAAGCCACGGGGTCTGCGCGGAACGCCCTACGAGCACAAGCCGGACGAGGAACAGCCTGTACCGGAGACCCTGCTGCTCGATGGGCAGCAGCGAATGACCTCTCTCTACCAGGCGATCTACTCCAGAAAGCCCGCGGAGGTCCGCACGCCCAAGGGAAAGAAGGTTCAGCGGTACTTCTATCTCGATGTGGTGGCCGCGCTGGAAGGGGCGGATTTCGAGGAGGCGATCTTTACCCTTCCGCCTGACCGGCGCGAAAAGGGTGCCTTTGGGAAGCCTGATGGGATTGATGCGTCATCGCCAGAGCTGGAGTTCGCAAATCTACTGTTTCCGCTGAACCAGACGCTCGATCCGCAGAACTGGATTTTCGACTGCCTGGGCTACTGGATGGGGCGGCAGGAAGATCGGCGGGACATGCTCAACGAGCTCCGGAATTCGATCCTCGACAACATTCGTGACTATCAGATGCCGGTCATTCGGCTCAGCAAGGACAACAGCCGTGAAGCGGTCTGCACCGTCTTCGAGAAGGTGAACGTGGGTGGCAAGAAGCTGGATGCCTTCGAACTCGTCACCGCCATCTACGCGGCGGATCGCTTCAACCTGCGAGAGGATTGGTTCGGCAACCCCCGGGAACACCTCGTCGGCCGTTTGGAGAAGATGCGCGGCAATACCCCGAAGGATGGCGTCTTTGCCGACCTCGCGAACACCGACTTCCTGCAAGCCTGCACCGTGCTCCACACGATGGACCTCAACGAAGAGGCTCTCGCGGAGGGCAAGACCGGCAAGGCGGTGCCAGCGATTTCCTGCCGTCGGGAAGTGATGCTGGGCCTCCCTCTCTTGGCCTACCGCAAGCATGCGGACAACGTGCAGCAGGGCTTTGTTGAAGCCGCCAAGTTTCTCAATAGCCAGAAGATCGTCTGGGGCCGCGATGTGCCCTATCCGCCGCAGATGGTGGCTCTGGCAGCCTTCTTCGCACGCTACGGCTTCAAGCTCTCCGCGCCGCAGCGGGAGAAGTTGCGGCACTGGTACTGGTCGGGTGTGCTCGGTGAGTACTACGGCAGCGCCACGGAAACGAAGATTGCGCGCGACGTGCCGCAGCTGATCGAGTGGATGGAGGATGACAAGGCAGAACCCCGCACCGTTTGGGATACCTATTTCCAGATGGATCGGCTCGACAGCCTGCGCATGCGCCTCTCCGCCGCCTACAAGGGTCTGCACGCGCTCCTGATGCGCGAGGGCTGCGAGGACTTCATCAGCGGCCAGCCGGTGGACCTGATGACGGTCTACAGCAACCCAATGGACATCCATCACATCTTTCCCCGCAAGTGGTGCGAGGAAAAAGGCCTCAACCCCAACGACTACAACAGCATCGTCAACAAGACCGCGCTCTCAGCCGCCACCAACCGGGAGATCGGCGGCGACGCCCCCTCCGACTATCTCGAGCGGATCGAGCGCAAGTACAAGTTCACCCCGGAACAGCTCGATGCCATCCTACGCACCCACCTGATCGAACCCGAGTTGCTGCGCGCCGATGATTTCGAGGGCTTCTACGTCGCCCGCAAGGAGGCGCTTGCCGAACTGGCTCAACGCGCTCAAGGCAAGGCGGTGCTTAGGGAAGACGATGAAGAGGAGGGGCTGCCGGACGAGGAGCTGGCCGAACAGGAGGCCCAGGAAAACATGCAGGAAGCAGCCGAATAATGGCCAGGAAATCCCTCAGCGTCGAGGCGCTGACCCATGACGAGGACAGCCGCAAGAATGCGCCGACGGCGGAGCTGGAGGCCTTTGTCGATGCGGAGACGAAGCGGCCGATCCTGGCGGCTTATGAACGGCGCAATCCCGATCTCGACCCGCAGCTCGTCTGGCGCGGGAAGGACGTGGCGGACTGGTCGGACCTGGTGGTGAAGGCGCCGCCGCTCTACATCCAGGAGAAGATCCACCCCAAGGCGATCATCGAGGACCTGAAGCGCGCCAGCCACCGCAATGCCGAGCCCGAGGCGGCGCCGGACCTTTTTGCCGACTTCAACGGCCTCGACCCCGAACAGCGCACCGAGTTCTACGCCCACGACCAGCACTGGTCGAACCGCATGATCCTGGGCGACGGGCTGCAGGTGATGGCGAGCCTGGCCGAGCGCGAGAACCTCAAGGGGCAGGTGCAGTGCATCTACATCGACCCGCCCTATGGCATCAAGTTCAACTCCAACTTCCAGTGGTCCACAACCAGCCGCGACGTGAAGGACGGCAAGGCCGACCACCTGACCCGCGAGCCGGAGCAGGTGAAGGCCTTCCGCGACACCTGGCGCGACGGCATTCACTCCTACCTTACCTACCTGCGCGACCGCCTGACCGTGGCCCGCGACCTGCTCACTGAGAGCGGTTCGATCTTCGTTCAGATTGGCGATGAGAACGTGCACCGGGTGCGAGCGCTGATGGATGAGGTGTTTGGGGAGGAGAATTGTCTTTCTGCAATCACCGTCGTAAAGACGACGAGCCAAACATCACAGTTCTTGCCAAACGTCACGGATTACCTCCTTTGGTACGCTAAGGATCTTGGTGCAGTTAAGTATAGATGCGCTATGTTGCCGAAGAATTTCGGAGGAGAGGGAGCTTCTGGATACAATAAAATTGAGTACCCTAATGGAAATCGCGTTTCTCTCACCCCTGATCAGAAACGCGACATTGGAAGCCTTCCCAGCGGTTCAAAGATATATTCAATCGACAACCTAACAAGTCAGAGGCCGCCTGGGTCATTCCCGGTCGCGTTTGAAGGCCAGTTACGAACACCTAATCGTGGTTACTGGAAAACTGGCGAAACTGGCATGCCTCGCCTCATAAAGAGTCACCGCATTGAGCTAGCGGGAAACACGCTGCGCTACGTACGGTTTATCGATGACTATCCTGTATATCCATTGAGTAACGTTTGGACAGACACGACTGTTGCGGGATTTTCGAGCGACAAGCAGTACATCGTTGAGACGTCTCCAAAGATCGTAGAACGCTGCATCCTGATGACCACCGACCCCGGCGATCTGGTGCTCGATCCCACCTGCGGTTCGGGCACCACGGCCTACGTCGCCGAGCAGTGGGGGCGGCGCTGGATCACCATCGACACCAGCCGCGTCGCGCTGGCGCTGGCCCGGGCGCGGCTCATGGGCGCGCGCTATCCCTGGTACCTGCTGGCCGACAGCCCCGAGGGGCAGAGGAAGGAGGCGGAGGTGACGCGGGCCACCCCCTCCACCCAGCCGACCTACGGCCGCCTGCGCCAGGGCTTCGTCTATCGCCGTGTGCCGCACATCACGCTCAAGGCCATCGCCAACAACGCCGAGATCGACACCATCTGGGCGCACTATCAGCGCCAGCTCGAGCCGCTGCGCCGGCAGATCAATGCCGCGCGCGGCCGGCACTACCAGGACGAGGCCGCCGGCTACGAGCGCGCGAACCCGCACGAACTGCCGCCCGCCGCGGATACCGCGCACCCGCCCTTCGAGGAGTGGAGCATGCCGCGCGCGCCCGGCTCGCCCTGGCCCGAGGCGGCGGCCAAGGCGCTGGAGAAGACGCGCAGCGGCTCCACGGCGGTGCGCACGAAGTGGCTCGCCAAGGTGAACGAGCTGCTCGGCCGCAGCTACACGCTGGAGAGCCTGCCCGAGCAGGCCGTCGACCCCTGGAACGAACCGGAAACTGAAGAGCTGCACGCCGAATGGTGGCGCTTGCGGATCGAACGGCAGCAGGAAATCGACAAGTCAATCGCCGCCAAGGCCGATCACGAATACCTCTATGACCAGCCCTATGAGGACAAGGCGCGGGTGCGCGTGGCCGGCCCCTTCACGGTGGAGAGCCTCTCGCCGCACCGCGTGCCGGCGGTCGACGTGGACGACAGCCTCTACGACGAGCTGGAGGCGGCCGAAGGCAGGCGGCAGAAGGACGGCAGCGGCGAGACCGCTGACTTCGCCGCCATGGTGCTGGAGCACCTGGAACGCTCCGGCGTGCAGCAGGCGCACAAGGCCGACCGCCTGGTCTTCGACAGCCTCAAGCCCTGGCCCGGCAAGTGGATCTGCGCCGAGGGCCGGGTGCGGCAGAAGTCGCTGCAGGAGGCAGAAGAGGGCGAGGAGCAGCCGGGCGACCCGACCCGCCGCGCCGCGATCATGGTCGGGCCCGAGTACGGCACCGTGTCGCGCCCCGACCTGGTCGCCGCGGCGCGCGAGGCCTCGGAGGCTGGCTTCGACCTCTTGATCGCCGCCGCCTTCAACTTCGACGCCCACGCCGGCGAGTTCGACCGCATGGGCGCACTGACCGTGCTGCAGGCGCGCATCAACCCCGACCTCCACATGCCCGACCTCGCCAACACGGGTGCGGGCAACCTCTTCACCGTCTTCGGCGAGCCGGACATTGAACTACACGAGGAGGATGACGACTGCCTCTCGGTCGAGGTGCTGGGCGTGGACATGTACAAGGGCGGGCAGATCGAAAGCGGCGAGGCCGACGACATCGCTGTCTGGTTCCTCGACACCGACTATGACTACGAGAACTTCCGCGTGCGCCACGCCTACTTCCCCGGCGCCAACGACCCCTACAAGGCGCTGAAGACCACGCTGAAAGCCGAGATCGACGAGGAAGCCTGGTCCAGCCTCAACCGCACCCGCTCCCGCCCTTTCCCGCGACCGGACAGCGGCCGCGTGGCGGTCAAGGTGATCAACCACCTGGGGGATGAGGTGATGAAGGTGATGGAGGTCTAGGTATGGCAAAACCGTTCGGTCTCGAACCAGGATCAACCCCGCCATCGGGAATGGCGACGTACCATATTGTCCTGCATTCAGTCCCCAAGCCGCATCCGGCGTTCAAATCGTATATGGGATCATGGACACCTGAGCGGGGACTGGTCCGCGTGATGGGCACATCGGAACACTTCGGAGAAGATTCGACGGCCTCAACAGCGCGCCGATTATACGATCAAGTCAAAAGGCAGCTAACTCAGGTCTATGGATCGCCCCAGGAAAATGAGTTCGTTTCCGATAGTGTTTGGGCAGAGGAAAGGGATTTTTGCAGTGCGCTCGCAAACGGCGAGCGCTCACATGCCAGTCTTTGGGAGCGCGGAGTCCATGGACTGGACTCTGATATTCAACGGATTTTTCTAGCGGTCGTATCGGACGATGGGTACGAAACGAGCAATGTCTCGTTGATGTACGATCTGCCGGGCTACGAGGATGAGGCGGCGGGGGACGAATACGGTCTCGATAGCCTGTGACACTTCTCTACGCCTCCACATTCACTGACGCGCTGGCCCGGCTTTCGAACCAGGAGCAGAAGCAGGTCAAGCTGACCGCCTTCGACCTGCAGCTCGATCCGACGAGCAAGGGGCTGCAGATGCACCGGATCGACAAGGCCGAGGGCTTCTGGTCGATCCGTGTGAACCTCGACCTGCGCATCATCCTGCACAAGGCGGGCGAGCGCATCCTGCTCGCCTATGTGGACCACCACGACGCCGCCTATCGCTGGGCCGAACGCAAGCGCCTGATCCCGCATGAGCGCACCGGCGCGATGCAGTTCGTCGAGGTGCCCGTGACCCCTGCCGAGGGGGTCCCGGCCGAAACGGCGCAGCCGCCCGCGCCGGGGGCGTCGGAGGCTGGGGCGGGGCATCCCCCCTTCCGCGCGCTTTCCGACGACCAACTGCTCGATGTCGGTGTGCCGCGCGCCTGGCTGGAGACGGTGCGCGAGACCGCGGAACAGGAGATCGACGCGCTCTGCGAAGACCTGCCGGCCGAGGCGGCCGAGGCGCTGCTGGACTTTGCCACCGGCGGCCGGCTGGAAGACCATATCGTGGAGCCGGCGGCGCCGGGCAGCGACCCCTTCGCCCATCCCGACGCCCAGCGCCGCTTCCGTGTCGTGGAGGGCGTGGAGGAGTTGAAGGCCGCGCTCGACGCCCCTTTCGAGAAGTGGGCGGTGTTTTTGCACCCGTTGCAGCGCGCCTCGGTCGAGCGGGCCTGGCGCGGGCCGGCACGCATCTCCGGCTCAGCCGGCACCGGCAAGACCATCGTCGCCCTGCACCGCGCGGTGCGCCTGGCCGAGGATGAGGCGGCGCGGGTGCTGCTCACCACCTTCTCCAAGCGCCTGGCCGAAAACATGGCCGCCAAGGCCGAGCTGCTGACGGCCGCGCATCCGGATCTGCGTGCACGCCTTCAGGTGCGCGCCATCGATCAGGCCGCCTACGAGCTCTTTGCCGCGCAGTTCGGCCAGCCGAACCTGGCCAAGCCGGCGCAGCTCCGCGCGGCCATCGCCGCCGCCCAGAAGGAGGGGCTGGGCGGCGAGCACTCGGCCGAATTCCTCTTCGAGGAGTGGGAGGAGGTGGTCGACGCCTGGGGCCTGCAAGAGGAAAAGGCCTATGCCGGCGTGCCCCGCATCGGCCGCAAGCTGCGGCTGGGGCCGAAACAGCGCGCCTCGGCCTGGGCGGTCTTCGCGTTCCTGCGCGACTGGCTGGCCGCGCGCAAGCTGATCACCCGCGCCGACCTCTATGGCCGCCTGACCACCGCCGTCAAAGCGGGCCTGGCGCTGCCCTACACCCACTTCGTCGTCGACGAGGCGCAGGATCTCTCTGTTGCGCAGGCGCGCTTTCTCGCCGCGGCAGGCGGGAAGCGGGAGGAGGCGCTCTTCTTCACCGGCGACCTGGGCCAGCGCATCTTTCACCTGCCGTTTTCCTGGCTGAAGCTGGGGCTGGACATCCGCGGCCGCGCCCAGGTGCTGAAGGTCTGCTATCGCACCTCGCACCAGATCCGCAGCGCCGCCGACCGCCTGCTCGCGCCCGAGATCGCCGACCAGGACGGCACCGTGGAAAGCCGCCGCGGCACCGTCTCGGTCTTCGAGGGGCCGGAGCCCGAACTGGTGCTGCATAACGACCCGGAGGCCGAGACAGCCGCCGTGGGCGCCTGGCTGAACGCCCGCCTGGCCGAGGGCGTGGCCCCGGCGGAAATGGCGGTGATCGTACGCGCCCCGGGCCAGATCCCACGCGCCCGCGCCGCCGCCAAACAGGCCAGCCGCGACATCCCGCTCATCCTGATGCACGACGCCAAGGGCCTGGAATACCGCGCCTGTGCGGTGATGGCCGTGGACGAGGACGTGCTGCCGGACCCGGACCGCCTGGAAGCCGTGGGCGACCTCGCCGACCTGGAAGCGCTGCAGGAAACCGAACGCCACCTGCTCTACGTCGCCTGCACCCGCGCCCGCGACCGCCTGCTGATCAGCGGCGTGGAGCCGGGCTCGGAGTTTCTCGACGATCTGCAGGCGCGATGAGTGGGGAGTGGTGAGGGGCTGTGGGACGCGGCGCGGGTTAGCTTGTGCTCAGGTTGGGAGGAGGTAGGGCCGGGGATTGAGCTTCGATCAGAGCTGCTATGGACAGCAGTGAGCGCTCTTTGAAGTATCGGCCCACCAGTTGCACGCCCATCGGCAGGCCGGTGCTGTGCAGCCCTGACGGCAAGACAATCGCCGGATGTCCTGTCATGTTGAAGAAGGTGGTGTAGCGGGTGATGGCATTTCCCACCGGTTCCCGATCCTGCCCCCAGTCGATGAAGGCTTGCCCGACCGGTGGGGCGATGATCGGCGCTGCGGGGGTAACAATCACGTCGGCGATGTCAAACAGGGCGTTTGTCTCCCGGCGATACCGGGTGATGAATCGCTTGGCCCGAAGATAGTGCTCGGCCAGCAAGCATTGCCCGAGCGCCAGTCCGGCGCGGAAGTCTGGCTCGTAAAGCTCTGCCTTCTCTTCCAGATAGCGGGAGTGATAGGAAAGCGCTTCGGGCATCTGCACGGCGAGGGAGACCGTGCGCATGTCCTCCATGGGCGGCAGGTCGACGTCGACAAGACTGGCGCCAGCCTCCTCCATGGCCGAAATGACCCGGCGCGTCGCCTCCAGAATCTCCGGGTCGCACTTCTCGAAGTAGAAGCTGCGCGGAATCCCGACCCGCACACCGCGCAGGTTGCCGGCCAGGTCCGGCACGTAAGTCTCGACTGGCTCCTTCGCCGAATTCTCATCTCCGGGATCGAAGCCGGCGACTGTCTGGAGCAGCAGACCGGCGTCGGCAACCCTGCGGGCCAGTATGCCCACATGGTCCAGTGTCCAGCAGTAGGGCATGACCCCCGACATTGAGACCCGCCCCATCGTGGGTTTCAGACCCACGAGTCCGGAGAGGGCGGCCGGGGCGCGCACCGAACCGCCTGTGTCCGTTCCGAATGCGGCCGGGACCAGGCCGAAGGCAACGGCCGCCGCAGAGCCACTGCTGGAGCCTCCCGCAAGGCGGCTATGGTCATAGGCATTCACTGCAGTGCCGTGGGCGGCATTCTCTCCGGTTGCGCCATAGGCAAAGGCGTGGAGGTTGTTCTTGCCCAGGCTGATGGCGCCGGCCTTCAGCATCCTTTTGACAAGAAAGGCATTCTCGGCCGCGACATTATCGGTGAAAGCCGGCGAGCCGCCCGTTGTCGCCACGCCGGCAATGTCGATCAGATCCTTCACGCTGAAGGGAATGCCCAGGAGCGACGATGCCTCCCGCGCCCTAATTTCATCCGCTCTTTGCGCAGCAGCCATGGCCGGCGCCGCGGTGACGTTGATGAAGGCTTTGGAAACCCCGTTGTAGCGCTCGATCCTCTTCAGGAAACTGTCGACGATCTCGCTACTTGAGATCGATCGCTCGGTCAGGCGCTGTCGTAGCGCGACCACCGACGAGAAGCAGATGTCGTCGCTCATTGGTCGCTCGCGGATCGCACGCTGCAGTCCGCCGGCGGCACATCACCCAAGTCCACCCGGCGCAAACGGTCCAGGCTTTCCAACAGGTCCTGGAATGAGGTGATGACGCCCATCTGTGGGTCGACCAGTTCTCTGATCTCCGCCTCGCCCCAACGAAAGGAAGCGAGTTGCCGCGTCAGCTTTTCTATGGTGTCCCGCTGAAGCCGATCCATGCGCCCTACCTTTTCCTATGAGCGGCTTTCCAAGGCGCGCAGCAATCTCAGGAAACCGTACCTGATATGCATTCCCTGGACCGCGCCGACAGCCTGCGGATCTCCGTACTCCAATGCGACGATCATGTCTTCGAGTTCGTCCGCCAGCGTTTGAAACGCCTCTTTGGTATCAACATGATGCCAGGCACTGGAAGCCTGACTGTGAAGGAAATCCCAAGTCGAGCGCAGCGCCGAATTGCCGATGACACTTTTTACCAAGGCGTTGATGCGTTCGTTGATCCGGAAGTACTCGCTCTTGACGCCGGACCTGCTGGCTTGTTGCGCCTGCGCGAGAAGGTCACGGGCCTCGCGAACATGGTGCTCGGTAATCTCGTTGGGCGACAGGCGGCCGATCAGGGCACAAAGCTCCACGCGCATCTGGTAGATCTCGGCGAGCTCCTTCAGCTCAAGCTGGACGACGACTGTGCCCACTCCGTTTCTGGTCTGAACCAAACCCAGGTGATGCAGTCGGTTCAGTGCTTCGCGCACAGGGGTGCGGCTTGCGCCGAACTCCTCGGCCAACTTTGCTTCATGCAAACGGCTTCCAGGGGGGTACTCGAGCAGACGAATGCGTTGGAGAATGATTGCCTGGATGTCATCCACCAGAGGCGTGCGGGCGTTTGACGGCAATGCTCTGGGCCTCGATTCCGGTATCACCAAAGGAAAGTAATCTTACAGACGGCCAGGTCTCTAGAGAAACAGCGCCTGAGATAGCTCAAAACGAAGGCGATTGACTCGCGTGCAAACGGCTGCCTAAGCTGTATGCAGCAGGGTACGGCCGACTACATGAAGTGTCAATCGAGAGCCGCCGGACTGCCTGACAACGAGGAGACGACGAATGAGCATGCTCAAGCGAACCACGATCATGGGGGCGATCTTTGGTCTCGCCTCGCTCTCTGGAGCGCAGGTCTCTGGTGCGAATGAGCCAATATTGGCGCACATCATGGACAGTGAACACATCTGGCACGGCGCGTCGGAGCGCTTCATGCAGCGGATGGACGAGCTCTCCGGGGGTGATTTTCAAGTTGCCTACCATCCAGGTGGAGATCTTGGTGACTGGACATCGATCATTGAGCAGGTTGCTCAGGGTTCCGTCCAAATGACACTTGCCTGGAACTACGGTGAACTTGACCCGCGTTGGGATATTTCGAACCTGGCTTTTATTGCGGAGGATTGGGAGCAAGGTGAGGCCGTCTTTGGCCCAGGCTCGACAATGGAAGGTGTCTATCAGGACATCATGAACGACCTGAACATGGTCTTGCTGGGGATCATACCTACTGACTTTACCGGTTTTGTCGTGCGCAATGGCATCGAACCTCCACTCAATTATCCGGAGGATGCACAGGGCTTCAAGATGCGGGTCCCCGCTCAGCCGCTCTCTATCGAGAGCTACGGCGCCCTTGGCTTTTCGGTCGTGCCCATGGCCTTCTCAGAGGTGCATACAGCTCTGCAGACCGGTGCCATCGACGGGCGCGCCGTTTCTCCCCCCTCCGAAGTGCTGATGTTCAAGGACGTGATCGACACCTACGTCTACACCCGCCACAACTTCGAACACACCTTCTGGCTTGCGAACAAGCAGTGGTTCGACTCCCTCGAAACCGAGCAGCAGGAATGGATCCGCACCGCGGCGACCGAGGCTGTGGAGTGGACGTGGGAGAATGCCGAGGCGCAGAGCCCCAGGTGGTTCGAGGAAATGCGCGAGGCCGGGATCGAGGTGATCGAACTCACTCCCGAACAGCAGGAAGCTTACAAGAAGCTCACCATGGAGGTGGAGTACCCCTACATGGAGCAGCTGGTGGGCCCCGAGGTGATGGAGCAGATCCGTTCGGCGGCCGAGGCATCTGAATAAAGGCGAGGGGCGCCGGTTATCCGGCGCCCTATCTTTCGCGCTGGAGGGGGACATGGCAACGGAAGAGCTGGATGTGCCGGCGTCCCCGGACGCCCAGGAAGGTCGGATTACACCCGCGCGTGCGATCAAGGACGAACAGGGCGCTGCTTCGTCTTTTGGAAGAGCACTGACTTTCGTTGAAGAGCGACTGGCCGCCGGTCTCCGATGGATCATGTTCCTGTCGCTGCTGGGGCTGTCCCTGACCATGGTGGCGCAGGTCGTGATGCGCTACCTGCTTGAGTGGCCCTTTCTCGGTATTGAGGAAATGGCGCCCCTTCTGGCGCTTTGGTGCTACTTCGGCGGCATGGTCTACAGCACGCGCCACCGAACGCACATTGAAGGCGGCATTCTGACTCTGATCACCTCCAACCCCCGGATCATCGGGGTTGCGCGCGCGCTCGGTACGGCGATCGCTCTGGTGGTGCTCTGCGTCTTTTTCTACTACGCCTATGCCATCGTGCAGTTCAATTTCGATATTGGCCGGAAAAGCGCCTATCTGCGCTGGCCCCGATATCTCTGGGACCTTTCCTTCCTGGTCGGTATGGCCGGCATGGCCCTGTACCTTCTGATTCAGCTCTGGTTTGAACTGAGACACGTGAAGCTCGTG
The DNA here is from genome assembly GCF_029222965.1 of Aquibaculum arenosum. Taxonomy (GTDB): domain Bacteria; phylum Pseudomonadota; class Alphaproteobacteria; order Kiloniellales; family DSM-21159; genus Aquibaculum; species Aquibaculum arenosum. The sequence goes on from NZ_JARHUD010000005.1 coordinate 26,230, forward strand.
TGGGGTGGCCGTTAAATGCTCTTTTTACTCGCCATCCTGCTGGTCATTGCCCTGATCCTGATCGAGGTGCCGATAGGCTTTGCCTTCGGGATCGGCGCACTCTTCTACGGTTTTGTCGCCGGTATTGACATTTCCTTTCATGCGACTGCTGGCTTCACGCAGATAAGCGCCTTCACCTTGCTGGCCATCCCGCTTTTCATCTACGCAGGCTCGCTTATGGGGGCCGCCGGCATCTCCGACCGTCTGCTTGCCTTCGTGAACGCTTTTGTCGGCCGCACGAAGGGCGGCCTCGGAGCGGTGACGGTTCTTACCTGCGCCCTTTTCGGTGCGATCTCCGGCAGTGCAGCCGCCGCCATTGCGGCGATCGGCCGGATCATCGTTCCGCGCATGATCGAGGAGGGCTACCCACCCGGTCACGCGACGGCGCTGCTCAGCGTTTCATCGGTTTTGGCGTTCCTGATTCCCCCAAGCATACCCATGATCGTCTTTGCGATCGCGATCCGGGAGTCGGTTGCGAAGGCATTCTTGTCGACGGTCATTCCTGCGCTGCTGCTGATAATCATCTATTGCGTGCTGAACTTCATATTCCTGCGCAAGAACACCAGCATAAAGGTCTCGCCCAAGCAGCCGCTCGCGAAGACCGCGCACGAGGCGATCTTCGCCGGAAAGCGGGCGATACTCGCGCTCTTGATGCCCCTCATCATTCTGGGCGGCATCTATTCGGGCATCGCAACGCCGACGGAAGCCGGCGCAGTGGCGGCCGTCTATGCCCTCTTCGTCGGGCTGCTCGTGTATCGCTCGGTCTCCTTCAAGAACCTCTTCGGTACCACTGTCGATGCCGCACGCCTGACCGGCAGCATCGTCATGATCCTGCTGTTCCTCTTTGTCATGAGCCGCGGCATGGTCCTTGCGAATGTGCCAGGCAACGTGGCGGACTTTCTGCTCTCCGTCAGCGAGAACAGGATCGTCATCCTCCTCATGATCAACCTGCTGCTGTTGATCATGGGGATGATCATCGATGACGTATCCGGGAGTGTCTTGGCGGCCATCATACTGCTTCCCGTGACGCAGGAGATCGGCCTGGATCCCATCCATTTCGCGGCCATCGTCGGCGTCAATCTCGGGCTGGGGAATGTTACCCCTCCCTGCGCCCCGCTTCTCTTCATGGCCGGCGGAGTCACGGGAACACCCCTGGCCAACTACGTCGGCCACACAATGCGATTTCTTCTGCTGGGTCATGTTCCAGTGCTGTTTCTGGTCACCTTCATACCTGAGTTGGCCCTCTTTCTGCCGGGGCTGCTGGACTAGGTCTGACGTCAACTGAGAGCGGCTTTACGCGGCGGGCCGGATCGCGAGGCGATGCGTCCTGAGCGTGACCCGCTCCAAGAAATCGCAACAAGGAGTAACAAAGAAAATGTTGTCAGAGGCGAAGCTCCGGACGTCGAGGCTGGAGCAGAGGATGGAAGAGTGCGGCATAGAGGTCGCCCTGATCACTGCAGAGGATTCCATCGCCTATCTTGCCGGCTTTTGGGGGTACTTGGGTGTGGAGTTCGGGCGTCCGACGATGCTGGTCGTGCGGCCGGGTCATGAGCCGGTGGTCATCACCCCTCTCATGGAGCAGGAGATGGTCGCGGCGATGACCTGGGTGACGGACATTCGGGTCTGGGAGGATGCCGGGCCGCGCAGCTGGGGCAGGGTGCTCGGCGAGGCCCTGGGCGGCGACCTGCAATCCGTTCACGTGGAGAAGCGAAGGCTGCCGGCCATCATTCGCGGTTGGCTGGATGAACAGGATCTAAAGCTCGAGGATATTTCGCCGCTGCTGGACGAACTGCGGATGATCAAGTCCGAGCTCGAAATAGACGTCATGAAGAAGGCGGGCACCATTGCTGGCGCGATGATGAAGGCCGCACACACCTCGTTGAAGGTCGGGGCGCGTGAGTATGAGTCCGCCCTGGCGGTCATCGATGCGGGGACGCGCGCGGCGGCTGGTTTCCTGACCGACAAGGGATGGGAGAGGTTCGTCTCGCCCATGATCCATAACCTGCAGATACTCCAGAGCGGGCCCGACACCTCAATGGTTCACCGGCGTGCGAGCGTGCGGCAGTACCAGCAGGGCGACCCCGTCTATTTCTGCTTCTGCAACATGGTGCAGTTCAAACAGTACAAGCTGGGCTTCGACCGCATGTTCCACATCGGAGGCGTCGACGCGAAGGCGGAGCATGTGCAACAGGCAGCGATCGATGCACAGCGGCGGGCGCTGGAAGCCATTCGCCCTGGGGTCCGTGCGGAAGAGGTGGCCGCTGCCGCCAATGAGGTCTATCGGGAACGCGGTTATGAAACCGGCTACCGAACCGGAAGAGCGATCGGCACAGCCTCTCTAGAGGCACCGGAACTGAAAGCGGGCGACAAAACCATACTGCAGCCGGGGATGACCTTTGCCGTGGATGGCGGCATTTCGATCGACCGCGAGTGTGGTGGCAGGATCGGCGATTCCATCGTGGTGACGGAAGAGGGTTTTGAGTTCCTCACGAACTATCCACGAGAGATTCTGCTTGTAGAATGAGAACCCGAAGGCGGTTTCAGCTGTCACTTGCGGCCATTGCCGGCCGTGGCGCGGTCTAGGAGGATTGGCGGGGCGGGCGTGCCGCCCTCAAGTGAGGCAAGCGTCTGCCCCGCCCGCCGCCGTCTGACACAGTGCCTCCTTCTTGTGCTCGATCAGATAAGACATTCCGCCATATCGAGCGCTTGTTGATCTTCTGCAAGAACGGGAACCTCCCTTCTCCAGAGTTTGCCACTAAAAGTAGAAGCGACATTCTCGGCAACCATTGAACAGGCCAGCCGCGACATCCCGCTCATCCTGATGCACGACGCCAAGGGCCTGGAATACCGCGCCTGTGCGGTGATGGCCGTGGACGAGGACGTGCTGCCGGACCCGGACCGCCTGGAAGCCGTGGGCGACCTCGCCGACCTGGAAGCGCTGCAGGAAACCGAACGCCACCTGCTCTACGTCGCCTGCACCCGCGCCCGCGACCGCCTGCTGATCAGCGGCGTGGAGCCGGGCTCGGAGTTTCTCGACGATCTGATTGGTCAGTAGGGGAGGGCGGTTCCCAAAGGTTGCGGAAAGAGTAACTTTCTTCCACCCAAGCCGATCACATCTTGCCTCCGATTATGGGTATAGTACAGGCTATGCCAGGAAGCCGGTTGGGAGTGGACAGTGACGACATGAATGAGAAGACCGCAGCTTCGCTCAGCTTCCAGGTACCGGAGCCAGAGGTTCGCCCGGGCGAGACGCCTGACTTCTCCCACGTCCAGATCCCGCGGGCCGGCTCGGTGCCGCGGCCGCCGGTGGATGTGGAGCCCAGCGAGATCCGCGACCTGGCCTATTCCATCATCCGTGTGCTGAACCGCCAGGGGGAGGCGGTGGGGCCGTGGGCCGGTGGCCTGGACGAAGAGGAGCTGCGCGAGGGCCTGCGCCACATGATGACGTTGCGCGCCTTCGATGCCCGGATGCTCACCGCCCAGCGCCAGGGCAAGACCTCCTTCTATATGCAGCACATGGGCGAGGAGGCTGTGAGCTGTGCCTTCCGGCGCGCGCTGGAGCCCGGTGACATGAACTTTCCGACCTATCGCCAGGCCGGACTGCTGATCGCCGGGGACTACCCGATGGTCGAGATGATGAACCAGATCTTCTCGAACGAGGCGGACCCCCTCAAGGGGCGGCAGCTTCCGGTGCTCTATTCTGCGCGCGAACACGGCTTCTTCTCGGTCTCAGGCAACCTCGCCACGCAGTTCATCCAGGCGGTGGGCTGGGCGATGGCTTCGGCAATCAGCCGCGATACGCGCATCGCCGCAGGCTGGATTGGCGACGGCTCGACGGCCGAGAGCGACTTTCATGCAGGCCTCGTCTTCGCCTCGACCTATCGCGCGCCGGTGGTTTTGAACATTGTCAATAACCAGTGGGCGATCTCGACCTTTCAGGGAATCGCGCGCGGTGGTTCCGGGACCTTCGCGGCCCGCGGCCTCGGTTTCGGCATCCCGGCACTGAGGGTCGACGGCAACGACTACCTGGCGGTGCATGCCGTGGCGAAGTGGGCGGTCGAACGCGCCCGGCGCAATCTGGGCCCGACGCTGATCGAGCATGTGACCTATCGCGTGGGGGCCCACTCCACCTCGGACGATCCCTCCGCCTATCGGCCCAAGACCGAGTCCGACGCTTGGCCCCTGGGCGACCCGATCATCCGGCTGAAAAATCACCTCGTCGCCATCGGCGCATGGTCCGAGGAACGCCACAAACAGGCCGAAGCCGAGATCATGGACAAGGTGATCGGCGCCCAGCGGGAGGCGGAAAGCCGCGGCACGCTGCATTCCGGCGGCCAGCCTTCGGCGCGCGACCTCTTCGAGGGGGTCTATGCCACCATGCCGCCGCATCTGCGGCGCCAGCGCCAGAAGGCGGGGTTCTGACATGGCGCGCATGTCCATGATCGAAGCGATCCGCTCTGCCATGGAGGTGTCGATGGCCGAGGACGAGCGGGTGGTCGTTTTCGGCGAGGACGTGGGCTACTTCGGCGGTGTCTTCCGCTGCACCCAGGGACTGCAGCAGAAGTACGGCGTGGCACGCTGCTTCGATACGCCGATCAACGAGTCGGGCATCGTGGGCGCGGCCATCGGCATGGCCGCCTACGGGCTGCGGCCCTGTGTCGAGATCCAGTTCGTCGACTATATGTATCCGGCCTACGACCAGATCGTCTCGGAGGCGGCGCGCATTCGCTACCGCTCGGCTGGCCAGTTTACCTGCCCAATCGTCATTCGCATGCCCACCGGCGGCGGCATCTTCGGCGGTCAGACCCACAGCCAGAGCCCGGAAGCGCTCTTCACGCACGTCGCGGGGCTGAAAACCGTCGTGCCCTCCAATCCACAGGATGCCAAAGGCCTCCTGATCGCGGCGATCGAGGATCCGGACCCGGTGATCTTCCTCGAGCCGAAGCGGCTCTACAACGGCCCCTTCGACGGGCATCACGATCGCCCCGTCACCCCCTGGTCTACTCATCCCCTGGGCGAGGTTCCCGACGGGCATTTCACCGTTCGGCTGGGCGAGGCGGTGGTGAGGCGGCCCGGAAAGGCAGTGACGGTGCTGGCCTATGGCACGATGGTGCATGTGGCCGAGGCCGCGGCCGAGGAGGCGGGTGTGGACGCCGAGGTAATCGACCTGCGCACGCTTCTGCCGCTTGACCTGGAGACCGTGGCGACCTCGGTGAAGAAGACCCGGCGCTGCGTCGTCATCCACGAGGCCACGCTGACGTCTGGTTTCGGCGCCGAGCTGGTGGCGCTGGTGCAGGAGGAATGCTTCTGGCACCTGGAGGCGCCGATCATGCGCGTTGCCGGCTACGACACGCCCTATCCCCACGCGCAGGAATGGGCCTACTTCCCGGGGCCAAGGCGGGTTGCCGAGGCGCTGGTTGCGACGATGGAGGCGTGACCCTTGGCCGAGCTCGTCATCAAACTCCCGGATATCGGCGAAGGCGTGGCCGAGGCGGAACTGGTCGAATGGCAGGTGCAGGTCGGCGATCTCGTTCGCGAGGACGACACGCTCGCCGCCGTGATGACCGACAAGGCCACCGTCGAGATCCCCGCGCCGCGCGACGGCACCGTCGCCTGGCTGGGGGCGGAGGTGGGCGAAAAGATCGCCGTTGGCGCACCGCTTGCCAAACTGACGGTCGCGGGAGAAGGGGACACCGAAGCAGAGTCCGCAGCCGAGCCAGAGCCGGCGCGGGAGCAGGAGGCGGAAGCGGCGGAGGCGCCTGCGGCACCACCCGAGCCACAGCCGGCCAAAGTGCGCACGAAGGAGGCTGACGCGGAGCCTCCGGTCTCTGCACGACCCGGTCCGGTCCTTGGTGGCAGTGCCCTGCCGCGCCCTGAAGGCGAACGGCCGCTGGCATCGCCGGCGGTGCGGCTCAGGGCGCGGGAGGCGGGAATAGATCTGCGCCAAGTCCAAGGCACAGGCCCGGCCGGCCGAATCACCCATGAGGATCTCGACACTTTCACCAAGGGTGGGACTGCCCTCGGTCGCCTGCAGCGCCGCACCGAGGTGGAAGAGATCAGGATCATCGGTCTGCGCCGGCGCATCGCCGAAAGGATGACGCTGGCCAAGGACCGGATCGCGCATATCACCTACGTCGAGGAGGTCGACGTCACGGCACTGGAGGATCTGCGCGGCAAGCTGAATGCCGAGGATCGGGACGGCCTGCGCCTAACGATCCTGCCCTTCCTGATCCTAGCCCTCGTCCGCGCGGTGGAGGAGCAGCCTCTGGTCAATGCGCTTTTCGATGACGAGGCGGGGATCCTTCACCGTCACGCGGCCGTCCATGTGGGTATCGCAACCCAAACGCCTGGCGGATTGATGGTTCCGGTCGTGCGCCATGCGGAGGCACGGGGCCTGCGCGATTGCGCCGCCGAACTCGCTCGCGTGACCGCGGCGGCCCGCGACGGCTCCGCCAGGCAAGAGGAGTTGAGCGGCTCGACCATCACCATCACCTCGCTCGGCGCGCTGGGCGGCATCATGTCGACGCCGATCATCAATCATCCGGAGGTGGCGATCGTCGGGGTCAACAAGATCGCGGTGCGCCCGCACTGGGATGGCCAGGGTTTCGTCCCGCGCAAGATGATGAATCTCTCCTCTAGTTTCGATCATCGGGTCATCGATGGCTGGAACGCGGCCAGCTTCGTGCAGCGCCTGAAGACCCTCCTGGAAACCCCGGCCATGCTCTTCATGGAGGTGCCGTGATGAAGGAGCTTTCCTGCCAGCTCCTGGTGATCGGGGCGGGCCCCGGCGGCTATGTCTGCGCGATCCGTGCCGGCCAGCTGGGGCTCGACACCGTGGTGGTTGAGGCTGCACGCCCGGGTGGTGTCTGCCTCACGGTGGGCTGCATCCCTTCCAAGGCGCTGATCCATGTGGCGGAGGAGTACGCCAAAGCCGCGGCGGCCGCAGCCAGCGGGACACCCTTTGGCCTGCACGCGCCGCCGCCGGAGCTCGATCTGGCGCAGGCGGTGAGCTGGAAGGAGGGGATTGTCGAGCGCCTAACCCTCGGCGTGGCGCAGCTGTTGAAACGCGCGGGCGTGAAATCGGTGGCGGGCTGGGCCCGTTTTCGCGACGGCAAGACCGTGGAGGTCGAGACCGCAACCGGGCCGCAGGTGATCCGGGCCGAGAACGTGGTGATCGCCACAGGCTCGACGCCGGTCGAGCTGCCTGCGCTGCCGTTCGGCGGCAAGGTGATCTCCTCCAGCGAGGCGCTGAAGCTGACCCGGCCGCCCGAGCGGCTGGTGGTGGTGGGCGCCGGCTATATCGGGCTGGAACTCGGCACCGCTTTTGCGAAGCTCGGCAGCCGGGTCACCGTGGTCGAGGCCGAGGACCGCATTCTGCCCCAGTGGGACCGGGAGCTTACCCGCCCCGTGGCGAAGCGCCTCGAGACACTGGGCGTCGAAATCATCCTCCGCGCCAAGGCACGGCGCCTATCCTCTGACGCCACCGCGCTGGTCGTGGAGACCGCTGAGGGCGAAGAACGCCGTCTACCGGCCGACCAGGTTCTGGTCACCGTCGGTCGTCGGCCGCTGGTCGAGGGCTGGGGGCTCGAGGAGCTCGACCTCGATCGGGACGGGCCTTTCCTGCGCATCGACGGGCAGTGCCGCACCTCGATGCGCGGCGTCTATGCCATCGGCGATGTGACCGGGGAGCCGATGCTGGCCCACCGCGCCATGGCCCAAGGCCATATGGTGGCTGAGATCCTCGCCGATAAGCCTCGGGCGTGGGACACGCGCGCCATCCCGGCCGTCTGTTTTACTGATCCGGAGGTGGTTTGCGTCGGCCTGTCACCCGAGGAGGCGCGCGCAACCGGCCGCGAGATCCGCCTCGGCCAGTTTCCCTTCAGTGCCAACGGGCGGGCGATGACGCTGGGAGCGGATGCCGGGGGAAGCGATGCCGGCTTTGTCCGCGTGGTCGCACGCGCGGACAACCACCTGGTCCTCGGTGTGCAGGCGGTGGGGCCGGGCGTCTCCGAGCTTTCCGCCGCTTTCATTCTCGCCATCGAGATGGGTGCGCGCCTCGAAGACATCGCCGGTACCATCCACGCTCACCCCACCCAGAGCGAGGCCTTTCCTGAGGCGGCTCTCAAGGCGCTGGGGCAGGGGCTGCACGTATAAGTGCGGTGTCAGCCCCGATGCAGAGGCAGGTCCGTGGAGCTTCTACACGCTTTCGGCGATGGGGGGCGGCGATAGAGAAAGCCGCTCCCAAATGGTGCCCCGTCTAGACCTGCTCGGGGGCGTCGCCGCAGCCCGCTTCGATCTCTTGCAGCGCGGGGACCAGGTCGGCGGCTTCCTCTGCGGTGAAGCCGAGATCGCGTAATGCCGCCTCCGCCTCCGCGCGGGTGACTTGCTCAGCACTGCAGCCCTCGCGCGATCCCCCATCCCCATCCGCCATGGTAACCCCCCTGAAGAGTTCACGTATCAATATGGCTCTTCTCGCCCCGTGGAACGCGTGGCCATAAAGCCTTTCGCGCCCAACGCGGTTGCTATTATGGAATGAAAAACGGCGGATTGCAACTAGAAAAGGAACAAGGTGCTGGTAAAGCGCACGACCTTGCTGTAGGGCCGTGTAACAAAAATGTGACCGGGTTGCTGCAGTGGTCGCTGCGGTGACTGATCATAGCAGGTGTAATCCAGGTAATGGCCGAAGAAAGGGTGCGTCCCCCTTCAAACGAACGGGGCTGCGAGGGTCATCACGCGCTAGTGACAGTGGTAGAGCGCTGGACAGAATGCAGCGATTGATCCATCCTTTACCCCCTTCGGATGTGGTTTGTGATTGTAAGTGTTAACGCAATAGAAAGGTGGGCGGCCAAGCGTTGTTTAAGTAAAAAGACAATTTTAGAAAAATTTTGCGAAATGACAAGCCGCTGCGAACTGCCCTTTCCACCGCCTCTTTTTGCCGTGGAATGGCTCGCTGCTGGTGAGGGAAGTATCGAATGGCAATAATATTGCTTCGAACAGGGTGAGAAAGTCGGTGATGCAAGGTGAGTAGTCGGCGCTGGTTGTTGCTGAGCGATGGGGTGCGGCCGACTGAGGATGTCTACTTTCTCGAGTCAGTAGCGCCCTTGCTGCGTGCGCAGAATCACGAGGTTGACCGGCTTGACGTCCGCGGGTGGCGTTGGCCGCTTGTCCAGCGTTTCTTGGCGAAGCAGGAGGGGGCAAATCTGGTGCTGTGCCGCACCTTGCCACGACGGGTGCTGCGCTGGCTGGAACAGGCGAGAGGGCGCTTCGACCGGATCGTTTATCTCATCGATGACGACCTTGCAGCAGCGGCGGAGGATAGCAGGCTGCCGCAGAGCTACCGTCGGCGCATGGCACGCGCGGCGGAGTCGCAGCCCAAGCTGCTGGCCTTGGCCGACACGGTTGTGACCTGCAGTGCCGTTCTGGCCGATCAGTTTGCTGAGCGGCATCGCAACCTGCATGTGATGGGGCCCCAGTTGATCGCCCCGCTGCACGACCTTTCGCATTTCGACAGGGGGCCGTGCCCCGAGTCGCCTTGGCTCATCGGCTTTCATGGCAGCCGCGCGCATCTGGCCGACCTTTGCCACATCGCTCCGGCATTGGAGGCGGTCCACGGGAGCAGGCAGGACACCGAACTGGAGGTCATGCTGGGCGAGCGCACGCCGCGCTGCTTGACCGAACTGCCGCGCGTGAGCTGTCCAGTGCCCCTGCGCTGGGACAGGTTCAGGGCCTATCGCGCCAACCGCCGTGTGCATATCGGCTTGGTGCCGCATTTGAACACGCCCTTCAATCGCAGCAAATCGACCATCAAGTTCCTCGACATTGCGGCGATGGGGGGCGTCGGGGTGTACACGAAGCAGTCTCCTTATAAGGAGTTTGTCCAGGACGGGGTGGATGGGCTGCTGGTCGATGACGATCCCACCTGCTGGCAGCGCGCCCTGGAATGGCTGCTCGACCATCCAGGTGAAGCCAGGGCAATGGCCGCGAGTGCAGCGCGAAGGGCGCAGCAGCAGGTGCTCACCGATCTCCCCGCGTGGGTGGAGGGAGCGTGAGGTCCGATTCTTAGCTTTTATTTCGCTTCATACCATCAGTGGTGCCGGAAGGCGCACCACTGTCTTTACGCGTGCGCAAAAGTTGTAATGGCTACCACTTTGGGGCTAGACGCCGAACCTGAATGCGGTAGGCTCAGACCTTGCTATGCAGCGTGAGTGTGCACCGCAAAGGCCGGGCGCACCGCCCAGTCATCAACTTTGCAGTAGGGGCCATGTCGAAAACCTTTCTGATTACCGGCGGCGCAGGGTTCATCGGCTCGGCCGTGGTGCGCGAACTGATCGGCCAGACCGGCCACCGCGTGGTGAACATCGACAAGCTGACCTACGCAGGGAATCTGGATTCCGTGGACAGCGTGGCCGGCAATGCCCGCTACACTTTCGTGCAGGCAGACGTGTGCGACGTGCGGGCCATGCAAAGGGCCTTCGGCGAGCACCGGCCCGACGTGGTGATGCATCTGGCGGCCGAGAGCCATGTGGATCGCTCGATCGACGGGCCGGCCGACTTCATCCAGACCAACATTGTCGGCACCTCGGTCCTGCTCGAGGCGGCGCGGGGCTACTGGCAGGCGCTCAAGGAGAGTGCGCCGCAGAAGGCCGAGGGCTTCCGTTTCCATCACATCTCCACCGACGAGGTTTACGGCGATCTCGACGGGCCGGAGGGGCTCTTCACCGAGGTCACGCCCTACGACCCCAGTTCGCCCTATTCCGCCAGCAAGGCGGGCTCCGACCACTTGGTGCGGGCCTGGCGGCGGACCTTCGGGCTGCCGACGCTGGTGACCAACTGCTCGAACAACTACGGGCCCTATCACTTCCCCGAGAAGCTGATCCCGCTGATGATCCTCAACGCGCTGGAGGGCAAGGAGTTGCCGGTCTATGGCGACGGACAGCAGGTGCGCGACTGGCTCTTCGTGGAGGACCATGCGCGCGCGCTGATCAAGGTTGCCACCGAGGGCCGGGTGGGGGAGACTTACAACATCGGTGGCCACAATGAGAAGGCGAACCTTGAGGTCGTGCACACGATCTGCGACCTCGTGGACGAGATGACCGGCCCGATGTCCCGCCGGGACCTCATCAAGTTCGTTGCCGACCGTCCGGGGCATGACCGGCGCTATGCCATCGACGCCGGCAAGATCGAGCGCGAGCTGGGCTGGCGGCCGCAGGAGAGCTTCGGGAGCGGCCTGCGCAAGACGGTGGCCTGGTATCTCGAGAACCGCGACTGGTGGCAGCGGGTGCGCGACGGCAGCTACCGGGGGGAGCGGCTGGGCCTCACCGGCCGGCGCGCCGCTTAGCGAAAGTGGCACGCCCCCTCCAAACGCAGGGGGCGTTCAGCCAGAGGTTCGGGCAGCCTCGCGGCTCCGGTGTCTTGCTCCAGGTTTTCTTTGGTTAGGCGATGAACATCCTTCTCACAGGCGGTTCCGGTCAGGTCGGCTTCGAGCTGCGGCGGCAGCTTTGCCTGCTGGGCGAGGTGCTGGCGCCCACGCGCGCCGAATTGGACCTGGCGGACCCGCAGGCGGTTGAGGGCTGGCTGGCCCGGCATCAGCCGGATCTCATCGTCAATGCCGCCGCCTACACCGCGGTGGACAAGGCCGAGGCGGAGCCCGAGCTGGCCCATCGCCTGAACGCCGAGTTGCCGGCGCAGCTCGCGGCCTACAGCGCGGCGCGCGGCCAGTGGCTGCTGCACTATTCCAGCGACTACGTCTATCCCGGCAGCGGCGATCGGCCCTGGCAGGAGGGGGACGCGACCGGCCCGCTGGGTGTCTATGGCGCGAGCAAACTGGCCGGCGACCTCGCGGTGGAGCAGAGCGGCTGCCCGCAGCTCATCTTCCGCACCAGCTGGGTCTACAGCACCCGCGGCCACAACTTCCTGCGCACCATGCTGCGCCTGGGGCGCGAGCGCGACAGCTTGAAGGTGGTGGACGACCAGGTTGGCGCGCCGACTCCGGCGCGGCTCATCGCCCAGGTCTCCGCCCTGGCGCTGCACCGCGTTCTGGGGCCGGAGGGCAGTGAGGCCGCGTTCCCCCCCGGCCTCTATCACCTGGCTCCGCGCGGCGAGACGAGCTGGTGCGGCTTCGCCCAGGAGATCTTCCGCCAGGCCGCCGCGGCGGGGCAGGGCCTCGCGATCGCGCCCGAGGGCGTGGCGCCCATTCCCACCGCCGACTATCCCACGCCGGCGCGCCGGCCGCTGAACTCGCGCCTTGCCTGCGCCAAGCTGGAGCAGGCGCTGGGCATCACCCTGCCGGACTGGCGGGCGCAGCTGGCCTTGACCCTGCAGGAGCTCTGCCAGCCATGAGCCTTTCCACCCGCCCCCTGTTGGAGCCTCTGCCGATCGCTGCACGCAAGGTATCTTGTAGAAAGGGGATTGTTCTTGCCGGAGGGTCAGGAACCCGGCTCTATCCTGTGACACGGGGCGTATCCAAACAGCTTCTGCCGGTCTACGATAAACCCATGATTTATTATCCAATCTCGGTGCTGATGTTGGCAGGGATTCGTGATATTCTCATTATTTCTACTGAAGATGACTTGCCGCAGTATAGAAAACTGCTGGGTGGTGGAGAAGACTTCGGGGTTCACTTTACTTATGCTAAGCAGCGCAGCCCCAAGGGCGTGGCCGAGGCCTTTGTTGTCGGCGAAGAGTTCATAGGCGATGATCCGGTCTGTTTGGTGCTAGGTGACAACATTTTTCATGGTCAGCATTTCAGTGTGCAGCTTTTGCGTGCGGTGCAGCAGGATCACGGTGCCACCGTCTTCGGATATCCTGTACGCGATCCGGAGCGCTTTGGCGTAGTGGAGTTCGACGAGTCGGGCCAAGCCATGTCAATCGAAGAGAAGCCGCCGCAGCCACGCTCAGCCTATGCTGTCACCGGCCTGTACTTCTATGATAAAGACGTGGTGGAGATCGCCCGGCAAGTTAAACCCAGCGCGCGCGGAGAGTTGGAGATTACCTGCGTGAACAATGCCTACCTCGAACGAGGTGACTTGCGGGTCGAGCGGCTTGGACGCGGCTTTGTCTGGCTGGATACCGGCACACACGAAAGCCTGTTGGAAGCGGCACAGTATGTGCTCTCCATTGAGCGAAGCCAGGGTCTCAAGATTGCTTGCCTCGAAGAGATTGCTTGGCAGCAGGGGTGGATCAGTACCGAGCAGCTGCGCGCTTGCGCAAACAGGTTGAAGGTGAGCGGCTACGGCGAGTATCTGCTCAGTCTTCTTGAGGGTCGACCCAGCTCTGTCGTTGAATGCCGTGGTTCGTCCAGTATCCGGAGCAGTAGGGGCCGTGCACACGGATTCAGCTAAAGAAACAAGCGCGTGATTCTCCGAAAGGTCTGCTGGGCGGACCGAACTACGGAGGCTAAAGCCCTACTTTGGAGAGATCGGACAACCGAAGCGCGTTCAGGATCAAGATAATATCGCGTTCCTGGCACGCTGAGAAGATCGTGCAATTCATCGATTGCGCGCTTCATGGACCCTTCAAGTCGCACTAGCGTCCGGCCAAACTCATCGAGATCACTCGCTGCCTCGCGCAATCTTCTGATGCACCTGAGGATGAACGACAGAGTTGCGCAGGTTCTGATGGCCACACATTGGCGCTCATCCAAGCTGAGTCTGGCACCGACCTCCTTGGTGTAGGAACGGACGATTGTATTGAACCACTGGTCAAAATTGCGGGCCAGACCTAGACGAAGCACATCTGCCGAAAAGGTGCCCAGGTCCAACCCGAGGGGAGCTAGCTTGAACGTCTGAAAGTCGAACAAGACGACCTTTTCGGCTGTCTGATCGAAAAGCATGTTGGCGGGCGCGGCATCCGCGTGTGCGGCGTGTATCAAGCCGTGCTCTGCTATGTACTTTGATGCTGCGATGAACAGTTGCTGGTGATCCGACAGGTGGCTGATCCAGCGCGTTTGCCCGTCCTGCAATGAAGAAAGCAGGGATTCGATCTCCATGTTCGGGCGGAATTCATGCTGGGGCCACCCGCGCGCTGCCTCATGAAAGGACTGCTTTGTAACAAGATCCGCGAAGGCATCTGCGAATACCCGGAGCTTTTCATCAACCGGAAGGTGGCGCCCGGTCAGGTATCGGGGCGCCTGGAGGTATTCCAGCAGGATGACGTAGTCGCGGTCGCCCGCGGCTGAGGCAAGGCACCGGGGGAACGCGAGTTTTGTCGATTCCAGAGCAGGAGCGAGGCGGCCATAGACCGCATACTCGGAATGGGCTGTATTCCTCGTAGGGCAGGACTTTAGCAACAGCGTCTGATCGCCCAGCCCCACCTTCGCAATGACTTCAGTGCCGCGGCCGCTGAAGATGATCTCAGCGCAATGAAGATCGCGCGCCGTGAGGCCTACCCGCTCGAGCGCCTTGTCCAGCCCTGCAGCGCAGTTCTTTATCCGCATTGCCACTCTGGGATCCAGAACGTCCCACAGGTTCATGCGATTGAAGTGAGCAATGAAATCGTGCCAGCGGATCAGGAAGCCATCGAGGTCGCAGAAGAAGACCCCGTTCACCACCTCCAGATTGGTCATCGCGCGCTGCAGGTGCCGTGGGCTCAAGCCTTTCAGCTGATCCTCAAGTTGCTCGGACGATATGCTGCTCTGCACGGCGCTCACATGGTTCTCAGCTGCTTGGCGCCTGGGCGGCCGCCTCTCCCAGCAGGGCGCTTGCATGAGTCAAGCCGACTTCATCCAGCAGCCGGAGGCAGCTATCGAGTGCGGCTGTGGGGGTCCGGCAATCGTCGTCTTCCACGAGGGACAGCAGGGCTCGTTCGAGGGCGTCAAGTTGCTTTCTGTTTTCCGCAGGGCGGCCGTAGTCATCGGGTATCGGATCGAAGAGTTGCTTACGATCAGGAAACCACCTGCGGCACACCTGTCGATTGCTCTCATCAAATGCTTTCTGATAGGTCTCGGCCTGCTCCCGGGGCAGTTTCTGACCTGGGCCAGCAAAAACCTGCGCGATCGTTCTCCGCAGCGCTTGCCACTCGGGTTCGGCCGCCTGGCCTTGAGATATCGTCTTGGCGCGCCGGTTGAGTGCCAGCAGCAGGGCCTGGCCGACCGGGTTCAGCGACGGGTTGCGGATAGGGGCGGGCGAAAGTGTCAGTTCCGGTGCTGCCTCTGCGAGTCCGCTGCGCCGCACGAAATCCTCCCCTAGACTGCCCCCGTGCCACTCCTTTTGCCCAAACAGACCTGGCGCCAGGGCATCTTCCCCAAACTCCTGGGACCAGCGTTCCAGAAGACCAGCGTAGTTGCAGTAAGGGCTTCTCGGCCGGCCGAGTGCCCGCGCGATCTCTTCCAGGCACCGGGTGCCGCCGCTCTTGAGCTCGGTGGAGTAGTAGGAGGCCAGCAGGTCCACCTGGCGGCGCAGATAGCAGACGATCCGAAAGGAGCCGGCGCGTGGCCCCAGCAGGCGACGCAGCCGGGTGAGCTGGACCGGCTTGACCAGGCGGGAGTGAAAGTGCTCGCTGGAGATCACCACCCTGTCCACGTCGCTAGGCAGGGCCTTCAAGGTCTTGCGCGTTTCCTGCCTGACCTCGGCGCGAAAGGCCTGGCGCGCCTCGCGGCCCTGGACACCCAGCTGGTTCAGGTAGTCGTCCGCCAGGTCGGTACAGAGCGCCGCCGCTGCCAGCGCACGGGCCTCAACGCGGCCTGGCGTCGTGAGATAGCGGATCCCCTGGGCGCGCAGGGCCTTGCGGTTGTCCACCAGCGTGCGCTGGAGGGTCTTTGTGCCGGTCTTCTCCGTGCCGATGTGCAGGATGACGTGCAAGGGGGAGGGGGAAGGCAAGGCGGCTCTCGGTCGCGGGTCAGGTAAGCTTAGCGAGCCTGCCTAGCACAGTCTCCACCAGAGCGCTCGCGCGATCTGGGCTGTCCGCCTCGGCATAGCAGCGCAACTCGGGTGCATTGCCCGAGGGACGCAGGTGCACGATCTCGCCGTTGGCCAGGGTGGCCCGCAGGCCATCGGTGCGGTCCACCTTCGTGATGGGCTGCGCCAGGCCCAGTTCGCGCTCCATGGCGGGCAGGTCGTCCTGCCAGCGGATCAACAGGGCGCGGCTGCGCTCCGTGGGAACGTCCTTGAGGCGGTCGCTGGCGGTGTGGCGGTTCGGGAGGTCTCCAACCAGAGCCGAGAGCGGTAGCCCCTGTTGCGCTGCAGAGACCATTAGCGTGAGCGCCGGCAGCAGCGCGTCGCGGGTGGGCAGGGCCCTGAGACGACGTCCCTCCGCTTCCAGGTCGGAGCCGAGCAGAAAGCCGCCGTTGGCCTCGAAGCCGGCCACGCGGGCATGCTCACCCGCCAACTGTTCCATGCCCGCCAGGACATAGGGCGAACCGATGCGGGTCCGCAGCACGCGGGTGAAGGCGCCACAGGCCTCGATGGCGCTGTTGCAGCTCACCGGCACGGCCAGCGCGTCGATCCCGAGGGCACGGGCGCAGAGCAGGCCGACGATGTCGCCGCGCAGCCATTCCCCCTGTTCGTCGGCCAGGAGCGGGCGGTCGCCGTCCCCGTCGGTGGTGAGCAGGGCATCGAGCTGGTGCGCGCGCGTCCATTCACGGGCTCGCGCACGATCCTCCTCGCCCACTGCCTCGGTATCCACCGGCACGAAGTCCTCGCTTCGGCCCAGGGGGATCGCCTCTGCGCCCAGCGCCTCCAGGATCTCAAGGCTAAGCTCGCGCCCCGCCGCTGAATGCTCATAGAGGCCGATGCGCTTGCCGCTGAGCGGTTGGCCGGTGAACCACTCGATGTAGCGCGCAAGATAGCGTTGGCGCGCCGCGTCGCTCTCCGGCGCCCGCTCGATAGGGCCGAGCGGCGGCAGCGCGACCTTGACCGCCATGATGGCTGTTTCGTCGGCCTTGGAGATCTCGCCGTCGGGCCGATAGAACTTGATGCCGTTGCGGTCGAAGGGGATGTGGCTGCCGGTGATCATGAGCGCCGGCATGTCACCCGCCATCGCCTGAAGAGCGAGGGCAGGGGTGGGAAGGATGCCGTAGTCCAGAACTTCGATGCCCATGGCCCGGGCGGCCGCGGTGCAGGCCGCCGCCATGCGCGGGCTGCTGGGGCGGCGATCCAGGCCGATGGCGAGGCGGGAGATGGGGGATTTCTCTTGCATCACGGTGAGGAAGGCAAGGGTGAAGCTGGCGCAGACCTCGTCAGTGAACTGCGTGGCCAGGCCACGGGCGCCGCTGGTGCCAAACGAAGCGCGATAATGTCCAAATGTACATATCATCCCACAAGTGCTTTCCGATATTGGCACCAAAACGAATTAGCCTGGATTATAAAACTGCTTTATGGAGTTAAGCACCAATGACGGTTTGACATTTTGTGGCGACACGTGAAACACCGCCATTCTGCCGACAAACGACGATGGTTTGCAAAACCGCTCCACAGTTTGCTTGTAGTTTCGATCTGAGTAGTCATCGAAAAGAATGGTCGTCTCCTTTTCGATGTTCAATAAACTCGCAACGAAACAGGCAGCCCGGAATCTGCCATCAATAAGAATGACGTCGGGCGCAATCTCGCGGGCACGAAGGTAGTCCCAGATGCTCAAGGCGTAATCGGGATAATTCTTCCAGTTTTGCTCAGTTTCGGGACGGCCCCATTTCCCGGTGGGCCCAATGTCTACCCAGAAGGTACGGGGCGGTGATGGCAGTTGGGCGTCTTGGATATAGCTGTTAAGGCTGCAAAGCCATCTCGGGTCACTCTCAACAGAAACGATTTCCTTGCCGGACATTTCAGCCGCAACTACAGTAGACCCGCCCGACCCATACTCCAGAATGACGTCAGCTTTATCATAGACGGAAACAACGAACTCGGCGACATCCTCCGGAAAGGTGAGGACGGGTTTCTTTAGTTTCTTTGACAAACTCATTTGGATAATTCTCCACTGTCACTCAGATTGCCTAAATACGCTAGGGCGGGGACTTGTCGCCAGTAGCTGTTGGTGGGGCACGATAAGCCGGACTTTGCGAGAGAAAAGCGCTTTCGGAGAAATTTACCCTAATATCATGCGATGAGGTCCCGGTACCGGTCATAGATCATAGTATAAATCTTTGCTTCGTTCACAGTATCGAAAAACATCCTAATGTAATTTTGTCCATTCTCGGCAATGTCGCGGCACGCATCGTCATTCTGCCGGCACCATTCCAGCGTTGCTGGTAGGTTTTTCATGTCATCTGACATAGGGACATAGTGAACGTATGGTTCTAATTGACTCTCTAGCAGCCATGTTTCAACTGTTGGCGGGGGCATTATAGGCACGGAGTTGGAGGCCAATATCCACTTTAAGTTTGTCGCAACATCATTGCCCTGAAGGCTAATAACGTACTTGTGCTTTAATTGTTCTTCTATTGTTAGCGGTTCGCGTACGTATGGCTCGCATTCCAAATCACCTTTTCTCCCCAGACTTGAAAATCCCACATTGTACAATGAGTGGTACTTAGAAACGAGGAGGAAACGCACATTCCGCGACCAGGCAAAGGGGCTGCCCTTGTCTTTGTGTCCAGTGGGTTGGCCGCGCCATACAATCTCGGATCTCTTAGCATCCCATGAGCAACGATCAAACTCTTCCCGTGCGTGCCAATGGCGTCCAACCTTAAGTTTTAAGAGGATACCCTTCCCATTAATCGCCCGAGCCTTTTTAAAAACTAGTCCGCTTGGCACAGAGTTAGGAAGCTCGTTGTCATCGAATTGAACTGGTAGGGGAATCTCGGCATTCACGCTCTCCACAAAGTGACGCATATCTGCAATGTATTTCCGAACCCCTTCCGGGAATTCCCCAACCGCGACGCCGTCGAATGCCTTTTCGCTAAAAAGAAATGGACGTTCAAGCCCCGGCCAGTGTTCGGTCAAAGGCGCATCGGAAGATAAGCTCGCAAGATCTATACCTTCCCAAAAATATTTGCGAACGCGAAAATCGTTGTTAAGTGTATGTTTTTCTAATGCCACAGTAACACCTCAATGCTAGCGTGCAGCTATGTGTGCCGATGTCCCTGTCGACAACGGGTTCTTCAGAGATCGGTCATTCAGCCTCGGGGTGCTCAATCGCCAAGCAATACCGCCGGTAAATTTCGCCAAACAGTTTCTCTTCGTTGGCACGGTCGAAAAACATCTGCATATACCGCCGGCCGTTCTCCGAAATTTCCCGGCAAATTCGATCATTTTCTGCGCACCATGCAAATATATCGTCCAAGTCGCCTAGGTCTTCTCGAAGTGGAACAAAGTGCTCGAACGGTACCAGCTGCGACTCTAGGAGCCAACTATCCTTTTTGGGCAAAGGCATGATCGGTACGGAATTTGATGCCAAGATCCACTTTAAATTTGTGGCAACATCATTTCCAGGTAAGCTCACCACATACTTGCACCTCAATTGCCTCCGGATGCCCAATTTCTCGCCGAGATATCGTGCGCAGGACGCGTCCGCCTGAGGTGTAAGCGCCGAAAAACAGACATCGAAGCGTCCATGATATCGTTTAACGAAGTCAAGCCGTGTAGGGTCGGTCGACGCGGCAAGTCCCGTCGTTGCTCCTCTCCACACCACGCGCGTTTCCTTCGACCCCCAAGAAAGCGTGTCAAGATCAACTCGAAAATTCCAGTGTCGCCGGGTATTAAGTTTAAGGATGATACCCGCTCCACCGATTGCGCGCGCCTTCTTGAAGATCAGTCCGCCTGCGGTCCGTCTTTTGAGCTCATGATCTCCAAATTGAACAGCGACCGTCGCGCACGGATCAACCACATCAAGAAAGTAGATCATGTCACTCGCGTAATTCGCGGCCAGCTTTCTCTTCGGCTCAGGTAGATCAGTAAGATGGAAAGAATCTCTTGAAAAGAGAAACGGCGAATCCATACAAGGGTCGCGGCTCAGCTGGCTATAAAGGCTCGTTGGCGCGGAAGCATCCAACCCAGCGTCGAAGTAATGACGCAGGCGTTCACAGTTTGGGAGAGCATGATCACGCTGGTCCATGATTGGCCGCTTCTCCGGGTACTTGTCCTAGGTCACAAACTCATAAAAGGGTAGCGCGTTGAGGCGAACAGTGATTCAAACTTCTTGAAGGGAGGTTGCCATGTCTCAACGCCGCTACGAACTCACTGACTTCGAATGGTCGATCATCGAGCCGCTGCTGCCCAACAAGCCGCGGGGCGTACCGCGCGCAGATGACCGCAAGGTTTTGAACGGCATCTACTGGCGCCTGCGGACGGGATCGCCCTGGGCCGACATTCCGGAGCGCTACGGCCCGTATACCACCTGCTACAATCGCTTTGTCCGTTGGCGCAAGCTCGGCGTCTGGGACCGGATTTTCGAGGCGATCACAAAGGCTTATGAAGGCGACCTCCATTCGATCGACTCCTCTTCGATCAAGGTTCATCAGCATGCCGCCAATGCTAAAAGGGGGCTTCGCAAGCCGCCCAGACCGCCGGTGTGGCTGACCTTCGAGCCGTGTGCATGGGGCGTTCGCGGGGCGGGCTGACGACCAAGATACATGCCCTTGTCGATGCCAACGGCCTGCCCGTGAAGCTGAAGCTGACGGCCGGTCAGGCGCATGACGGACGCTCGGCCGAGGACATGCTGGATGGACTCGGGCCGGGCCAGATCCTGCTCGCCGACAGCGACGCCATGCGCCAGCGGCTCGCCGCCCGAGGTGCCTGGGCCAACGTCAAGCCCATGCCGACGCGCAAGAACGTCCCCGCCTTCAGCCGCTTTCTCTACCGTTATCGGAACGTCGTCGAGCGCTTCTTCAACAAACTCAAACACTTCCGAGCCATTGCCACCCGCTATGAAAAACACGACGCTAACTTCCTCGCGCTCGTCAAACTCGCCGCCGCCAGAATCTGGATGCGATTTTATGAGTCGGTGTCCTAGTGCGTATCCATGGCATGCGCTCTTGAGTGGGCCTGAACTACCGTCCCGCAAATTGTATGTATATAGACTGCCCTCACGCGCCAGCGTTGCACGATTGTCAAAAAGCCAATTTTGCAGAGCGGTAGTGCCAGTTTTATGAGCGCCAACATGAACTATAATCCGCTTTCTTTTCACTTGGATAACCTCTCACGTCGTCATCGTTCTTTGCAATGGAAGCGGGCAATACACCGAGGCCGCGAAAGCCACACAATAGTACAAACACCATTGAAACGCAGATTATTTAGTTTCTCAAGTTTTTTCTGAAGGGTGGTCACATACATGATATGAGTTTGGAAAATATCGAACGAGCACGACGCTTGTCGCCGGGGTGTGCCTCCACGGCCTAATCAATGACGATTGGTGCAACGCCCAGTCGAGCGGACTTTCGAGGTGCTGCGGACAGGCACTGGCCGTTTCATTGATGCCCCTACCCGCAAGAATGCGCAAACTATTTCGTCGCCGCCGGATATCAATGTGGTTTGAACGGGAACTGGTCGAAGATAACATATAAAATGGGTCTACATATTAAATAAACGGCAAGGTTATAGAGACTAATTGTTTAAATATTTGTACACGATATCAACCACTTGATCTTGTTCGGGGGTTATCTCGGATTCGTTATCGAGAAAGTGACTCGAAAAAAGTTCCTTGCGATCGGGAAACCATCGCGCTCTCACAGCTTCGTTTGATTGTATAAACCGAGATTGAAGCGCGTTTGCCTTGGCAGCTGGAAGCTGCCGACCTTTTCCGGAAAAGTGAGCAACAATCATTTTGCGCATATGTTTCCAACTTTCCGCATCAGCGTGTTCTCTTAGAGCAAGATGCTTGATGTTCGCTTGTCGAAGCAGTAATTGGCCTAAAGGAGTCAGCGACTCGTTAAAATTGATTTTTGTAGGTTTCCATGTTCCCGTATATCCGCAGACAGAGAAAAAATCATTAACGATATTAGATTTAATAAGTTCAACCCGGTCAAAAATACGCACGCGCATGCAGTCGCGGTCAAACAATGTCTCCCACTTTTTCAGGAAAATGTCATAATTACAATAGTGGTTCTTTTCCGCTAGTAGTTTCTCGACATACGGATGGAATTGCTCGTGAGCTCCTGACTTAAGTCGCGTTGAATACATGGAAGTGGCGAGATCCACTTGCCTTCTTAGGTAGACAACAACGAAAAAAGAATTAGCATACTGGCCAAAAAAAGTTTTTAACTGTGCTATTGACTCTTGGTTTACGAGTCGGGAATGGAAATGTTCACTCGAAACTACTATAGTGTGGATGTGCGAAGGCGCGTGGAACAGTTGTTTTTCAAGATGACTGATCACTCTTTGGCGAAAAAACAAGCGATCTTTAAGGGTGCGTATTCCGTTTCTTCGCAAATAAGCATCGGCGTTGTTGTCTCCCACACAGGCCGCAGCAACCTCACGCGCGTTAAATAGGTTTGCGTCATGATAATACAGCCACCCGTTATCCAACATAGCATTCTTATTCTTAAAAAGCGTTCTCTGAAGTGCTGTTGTCCCCGTTTTTTCAGTTCCGATATGCAATATTATACGGAATTTCCTTAACATAGTGACCCCTTACTGTGGCGTTTATTGCATGAAATCCGATACCGACGTTAAAGTTGGTGCAAGATGACCTTATAATCACCGAATCTTATGGTCTTTACTGGTGCCGGGAAGAGAATGCTTCGTCAGTTCGTATACAATACCGACCTCGGCGTACCTGGTAATGCGGCAGGTGAACAGAATCAGCATAACTCCTTGTCGGTCTAATGGTTGTTTTGGATACGAGGTTATCCCGTAATTGGGCGAGACACCACAGTGGAGTCTGTTCTAACGCTCACACACGTGGTTAACGTTGTATAGACTAGGTCACAAACTCATAAAAGGGTAGCGCGTTGAGGCGAACAGTGATTCAAACTTCTTGAAGGGAGGTTGCCATGTCTCAACGCCGCTACGAACTCACTGGCTTCGAATGGTCGATCATCGAGCCGCTGCTGCCCAACAAGCCGCGGGGCGTACCGCGCGCAGATGACCGCAAGGTTTTGAACGGCATCTACTGGCGCCTGCGGACGGGATCGCCCTGGGCCGACATTCCGGAGCGCTACGGCCCGTATACCACCTGCTACAATCGCTTTGTCCGTTGGCGCAAGCTCGGCGTCTGGGACCGGATTTTCGAGGCGATCACAAAGGCTTATGAAGGCGACCTCCATTCGATCGACTCCTCTTCGATCAAGGTTCATCAGCATGCCGCCAATGCTAAAAGGGGGCTTCGCAAGCCGCCCAGACCGCCGGTGTGGCTGACCTTCGAGCCGTGTGCATGGGGCGTTCGCGGGGCGGGCTGACGACCAAGATACATGCCCTTGTCGATGCCAACGGCCTGCCCGTGAAGCTGAAGCTGACGGCCGGTCAGGCGCATGACGGACGCTCGGCCGAGGACATGCTGGATGGACTCGGGCCGGGCCAGATCCTGCTCGCCGACAGCGACGCCATGCGCCAGCGGCTCGCCGCCCGAGGTGCCTGGGCCAACGTCAAGCCCATGCCGACGCGCAAGAACGTCCCCGCCTTCAGCCGCTTTCTCTACCGTTATCGGAACGTCGTCGAGCGCTTCTTCAACAAACTCAAACACTTCCGAGCCATTGCCACCCGCTATGAAAAACACGACGCTAACTTCCTCGCGCTCGTCAAACTCGCCGCCGCCAGAATCTGGATGCGATTTTATGAGTCGGTGTCCTAGCTGATTTCTAGCTTCGAGCACTGCGCAGGGACTGACCAAGGGCATCCCATTTGCTGGGACAGACGTTACAGAACAAACCCGAAAATTGCTGCGAGATGTACGTGTAAAGCAGAATGTCTTCAGCCAGCAGCGTGAGCAATCTGACATAGGCCTCTTCGGAGACATCGAGATCCTGCTTGTATCCTTTAGGGCCGGAATTTCCGACAACGGGGCCGTCAGGTATAAGGCCTAGCTGCGCTTCAAAAACGCTTATAAAGCGCGGCAACTCATCTTGGGTGCCCACAATGTAACTGTTCTCTTTTAGCAACGATACCGTCCGGACAAACTTGGACTGCCCTGACAGATATTTATTCTGTGCGTTCTCTATGCGCTTTTGAAAGGTCTGATCCGAAAGAATAGTTTCATTAACGTTTTTTGTTATATCGCCCAGTCGGTAGTGGTAGTGGTATAGAGAAAGCGCCCGTTCCACTGGCTCCCTGATGACTGCGCAAAAGACTGTCCGATCATGGGTAATCCCTTGCTTTATATAAAAGGGCAGCCGCTTATGCCCGCCAATAAGCAAAGCCTGGTGAAGTGAAAGTGATTCATCGTGGCCCCACCAGATATAGTTCTTAGCGATATTATTGAGAAATAGGCGATTTCTAAGAGCGCTCCCAGCCGCTTTCTCGACATGCAGAAAGATTAACCTATAGTCATTAGCAGAGATATTCAAAACAAGCTCCTTTGCATCGAGATAAAATTACGAATTGCAAATAAAGGATTAATTACAAAGGGAAAAAAGTCGATAATCTTCACGGTAGTAATGCCTCACGCGCTCGTAGAAAGATTCTTGATAGAAAGACGGAAGGTCGATATCGCCCAGTTGTAGCAACTCCTTTGGCCTCATGGTGGAAGCACCCGAAACTGAGAGACCCCTTCCGCTATTTGTAACGTTCCGTTTCACGTCTGGAATTGACTTTTTGCTGACTCGTTCTAGCTTGTGGTACAATGGGGAAAGATTTGTTACATTGTAAAACTCGGTGATGTTAATGTTTTTAACGTATTCTGACTGCGGACACCAATGCGGGTCCAAGTCATGTGGGTCGCTGCCTAAAATAAAGTGGATGAACTCGCCGAATGTCACTCCTCGATCCGGATCGGGACCCCTTTGTTCTTTTGACCTGTAAATTTGTTCGATTACCGGGAGAGTGTGGTTTAGGTTGTCAGGATCAAGCCGATTTATCACAAATTTTTCCCAATAAGCACTTAAGAGCCTTGACGATGGGTCGCGTAAAACGGCGAAGCGAAAATAAATATTGCTCTGCAGGGAATTCTCGGCCTCTACTTGCGGCAGATCTTTCAACTGGATTCCTGTGTTGTGCTTATCTGTCTGTGTGTGAATGTCACCTTTAGTAGCTATGCGATCCTTGTCCGGAATGTCGCTAAGGGAAACCATTAATCGCTTGAGCGACGAGCAGGCGTTCTTTGCTATTGGGACGTATAAAACCTTGATATTCGTAGCCACGAAAAGCTGAGGGAAGGGCCAGGAGGTGAACTTATTATTATGGACGGGTCCGACTAGGTGGGGGTCAGCCACATGTTGCTTGTTTTTAAACTCACGTGACTTACGTAGCACGTCGCAAAACTCAGTATAGGTCAACGACTTTTGCGCATAAAAAGCGGCTGCATCTGGATCCGGCTCGCGACCGAGTACTTCACGAAATCCCTTCTCTATATCGACAATTCGCATGTTAAATCACCTCTCTAGAAGACACCGTACATATTGACGCGCAACGTCCTCCCAAGAGAGGAACGGCATGCCAGAAGAAGGCGCATGCTGCTGCGCTGAGTAAAGGTGGTGCCATTCCTCAATTGCGCCTGCCAGTTCCGTGCCACTGGCCGCTTCGAAATAGTGCGCGTTTGCACCGGCAACTTCTCGAAAAACCTTTATATCCCGCGCAAGTATGGGGATGCCGTATTGTGCTGCTTCAATTAGAGGTAGTCCAAATCCTTCAGCGTAGGAAGGCGCTATCAAACAGATACAGGTCTTGTACACCTTCTCCAAAAATTCATCACTTATACCGGGTAGCCAAAACAATTTCCGGCCAGCCTCTCCATGTTGAGAAAGACGATCGGAAAGAACGGAAACGTTCCATCCCTTCTTTCCCACTAGAACCAGATTGGAACGAAAGCCTCTGTTCCACAGGAGCTCAAAAGCATCCAGTACTTCATCAACACCTTTCCTGGGTTCAATGGTCCCGACCACTAAGAAGCTGGGGTCGCGGCCAAGCGCAGCCAACACTTGCTCAGCATCCGCCGGTAGGCCAGAGCTCGGCACCGACTGGCGTATATCGGCTCCGTTATGAACGACGTGGATCCTGTATGGTCTGGTGCGGGTATTCCTATGTACAGCAATCCAGTTCGCGAGTTCTTCGGCGGTCGCCTGCGATACGCAGATGGCTCCTTCAAAGCGCGTAATGCAGTGCAGCCACCGCTCAAAGTTCTGCTCTTCTGGTTCAGGGAACCACTGAGGGTGGGTGAAGGGCAGAAGGTCATGCACCACGAAGAGCACCTCTACACCTCGATCTCTCAGCCCTTCCAGATAGGCGCTCTGCGCTTGAATGCCGTCCCCATGGAGATCCAGGCCGAGAAAGATGTCGCCGCAAAATGCCTCCATTGGCTCGTCTGCTAGCACGGAATGCTTTCCGCCCATGAATCGTTGGGTAAACTCGCGAGCGTAAAAGTAGCCGTGCATGCCCGGATTTGTATAGACGGGCTCGATGCGAACGCCCGGGAGGTCGGCGTCCAGCAGCTGCTTAAGAACACTGCGTACGACGCGCTGAACGCCCGTTCGAAGATCCTGGCGCGCAACGACGGAGACATCCACCAGAAGCTGTCGCTGAGGTAGCCGGAGCGGCAGCGTGGAGCCAAAGCTCGCAGCGAGCTGCTCATTCACCTCCTTAAACGTCAGGCTCTTCATAGCCGTCTTCAGAGCCTGAAAGCGCTCTACAGGCGCGCAGGTATAGGCTGTCTCGATCGCCTCGTGATAGCGTCGTCCGCAAACGTTGGGCGAGTAGTTGTCAATGACCTGTTCGCGGGCAGAGGCACCCAACGTGCGTCGCCGTGAGGGTTGGCTCCAAAGGTTATCTAGCGCATCTACGAGAGCCTTGTCCTCGAAGTCGTCGTCAAGTTTCCAAACGCCTTCGTCCGGAATTTCCGCAAAGCTTCCATGGGCGTTGCAGATGGTTGCAATGCCGTGCGCCATGCAGTCGAGAACGGTGCCGGACGTTTCCCCGCGGGAGTTCGACCTCAACTGCACGGCCACGTCGGCAGCAGCGAGGTAAGCCTGAAAATCCTCCGCACTGGCCCAGCCAGTAAAATGGATGCGCTCTCTGTCGTCAGAAGCACCTATCTCGCTGCGCAGCTGGCGACCATGATCATCTGGCGTGTCGCCGACAAATACCAACCTAGCAGCAGGATCAACGCGAAGCTTCGAATGTTGCCATGCTTTGAATAGGCGGCTAGGCAGCTTAGTCTTGTTGACCACGCCAAAGCTGCAGATCAGGAATGCGTCGTCGGGAATCCCGAGCCTGCGTCGGGCGGCAGTGCGACGCGCCGAAGAGATGTCAGGTAGGCGGCGCAGGTGGGGGATGACCTGGATGTCGTTGCCAACTACTTCCCCATACCAGTGGCATGCAAGATCGCGGGCGTGTTGAGAGTGCACAATTACGCCCTTGGCATCACGAATGGGACTGAAACTACACGGGAATTCGGCAATAGCTGTTTCCCGGTCACCATCTAGGATGAGCGGCCGGATGGCGCGGTAGCCGTGGGAATGATAAAGCTCAAACGGGAGCGCCATCCCGACACCCAGAACGTTCTCGCGGTAGTTTACCGCGTCTCCGAGGAACAAATCGTGGATGACTGCCACGCCTGGAACGAACTTGATCAAATCCCACATATGGGCGTGGAAGCGAGAGTTACCGAATTGGTAGACGACCCGATCGAACTTGTGGCCGTGGCGGGTAAACCAAGCGACGGACCGAATGGCGCAGTTCTCATTTATCCAGGAATCCTCGACGCTGTCCTGCGCAACCACAACATCGATATCGTAGTACTTGTGCAGTTCGGGCAGTAGTTCGGCGCTGTAGTAGGCGATGCCGGTCTGCTCCGGAGGCAAGGGGGAAACGTACGCAAGGCGTGGCCTTTGCGCTGGGGCGACCACCCGCGCAAGCCTTTCTCGGCGGGCGGCGCTCTCGCGCTCGCCAAGTTCAAGAAGGGTGCCTGCGGCACGATCCGACGCAGTGCTTTCTAGCGTTAGCAGTTCTTGATCGGTACCAGCGGACACTTCGACTTTCGTTGCCGACAGTCCCGATACCTTCAGCAGGTATCGGGCACGTCGACAGTGGCTCAGCCGTTCTTGGTGCCATCTGCGCATTGGCTCATCTGCTTCGCCTGCTCCTGCCCACTCGTCATCCCCAGGCAGGAGTATCGCGACCGCTGGTGACAGAGGGGTGTCTGGAATACTGACCACGCTTCGGTCTTGCCAGCCGCTCCACAAGCTCGGCAGCACGACGAGGTCGGGCTTTGTCTCGGCAATAAAGGCCTCACGCAGGAGCTCAGCGACTTTTCGCCATTTCGCGTTGCCATCCGCACCAGTACCAAGCAGCTCGGGTGGGTACCAGACACGTATTGCGTTCTTTGGAAGCGTTTCATGGAACGCACCGCGCAGGCGCTCGATCGTATCGGGAAAGGCATCACTTAGAGCCACGATAATCTCGCCTCGGCCCTTTGCCTGTATGGCAAGCTCTCGTACAAGCGCTTCGGCATAGAGAGCTCGTGGCCCTTGGGGGGCTGCCTGGGCAACCTGTAGGTCGACAACGATACGCATCAGTTTGCTTGCTCTTCTGTTTGCAGAATGCCGCGCAAATACTTCATTTCGTCGAGAACCCGCGCTGTGCTGGCCGGTAGGCACCACTCGATTTCAACAGGATAGCTGGTGGCCTCGAAGCCGCGCGCTTCGAACCAACAGATTCCTTCATGCACCAGGCTGAGCAGCAGCTGATAGCGCCCCGCTTTCGACGGGGGGGTTACATTGAGTGAGAGTGCGATGGTTCTTCCAGGTGGAATCGGTTCGGGCAAGGGCGTGCGCACTCCGTCAAACTGGACCACCGCGCCATCTTGGTCCAGCCAATGGTAACTGGCGTTGATAGGCGTAGATTCAGTGTTCTGCCAAACGGAAGAGCTATGATTGGTGATTGTTATTTGCAGCTTCTCAGGCATGCCTGCGCGCAAGGACTCAAGGCGCTGGTCCAAGGCAGCTGTTCCGGCATAGTTCAGTGGCTCACGCGCGTTGCCGTCCTGGTTCCCGTGCATGAAGCTATCAGGCAAGTGCCCGCCATTCTTGAGGCACTCGATCATGCGGCCAACGTTTCCGGTCGACAGTAAGAAGTCGACCCACGCCGGGGCGGTTTCTTCGATCGCATCGGTTGGCCGATAAATGCGCAAAGCCCGTTCCACGAGCTCGGTCTTGTGCTTTCTTCTCAGCGCGTCGATGTCCACGCTCACGTCCATTCTTATTGCCTTTGTCCCTGGTCATCGCTGTGTCGTTGATCGGCTCTGCGCAGCTGCGCAAGAGAAATGCCGTAGTTCCTGCTCCAGGCCTCCTGCTCCTCTTGACCCGCAGCGCTGTTGCTTTCCCTTTGTCGAGGCTGCGCGACCACGGCGTAATCCGGGCTGATGCCGGTGAGAAAGTCATGCAGTTCGTAGCGCGGCTTGTCGTGCAGGGCCGGATTCTCCTGCAACCGGAGAACCTTGACCCGCTCAAAGCCGTAGTACTCCGGCAGGAAGGCGAGCAGGGGCGGTGGCAGCGGATTGCGATGCGTTGGATCCGTATAGAACGAACAGCTGCCCACCGAGAAGTTCTCCGGGTTCGGGGTTTCCATGATCAGGACGCCGTCAGGCACCAGAACGCGCTTTGCCTCTGCGACAGTGGTACGTAGCATATCGAAAGGGATATGTTCTACCACGTGAATGAGGCTGATGCTGATAAGGCTGGCGTCAGGCTGATCGCGCAGGTGAGCCAGAGCGTCGCCCTGTGACACCTTCAGTCCGAGGGCTTGGCCGCCGCTCAACATGCCTGCGTCCTCGTCGACACCCTCGGCCAAGATTCCGGCGTCGCGCATCACCTCCAGCCACTCACCGCGACCGCAGCCCAGATCCAGCGCCGGGACACCAGGGTGTCGCTCGGCCACGGCCGTAACGAAGGGCAGGTAGACGGCAACGCGTCGCTTGATCTCTTCGCGCGACCCGCGAAAGCGATCCTCAAAGGCGCGATAGAAGCCGTCGTCTTCTGAGCTTGGGGATGGGGCTTGGGGCAGGACAGGGGGCTTGAGGCCGGGCAGCTGCCGCCCGAGGGCGCTGGCCTCGTGGCTTGCCCGGGCCCGCACAAGGGTGCCGCTATCGGTGTCCTTGAGGGCGGCGAGTTGTAGGCTTGCCGTGAAATGGCGGCTCATGCCGCCGTTGTCCTCCCGCAGTATGGCCATGCGTCCCAGCGTGTTATGCACGCCGGCCGCCAGGAGCCGCGCCACCATGTTCGGCGCCATCCCCCACTGCATGGCTTGGCGTGCCCACTGCCGCGCCTTGCCTTGATCTCCCGCCTGCTGCTGCGCGCTGCTGATCAAAAGCGCCACGGCCGCGCGCTCGGCATCCTGGGCGACGCGCTCGGCCTCAAGTTGACACAGCCGCTGCCACTCACCGAACAGCCAATGGGTGCGCGCCTGAAACAGCAGCGATGGCGTTCCTTCAGATGCGGGGGAGGGGGTGTGCGCCCAATGTCGCCCATCTGCCACATGGCTGCGCGCGTGACCGCCGCGCTGCTGAGACACGGCCGTCTCCTGGCGCTTTTGCTTGCGTTTGCGCCGCCGGGCCACGTCAGAGGTCCTTGCCGTGGGTCAGGATGTCGCGCACCAGCTCGAGTTGAGCCTCGGCCTTGAGCATCTCTTGCTCTACCAGTTGCTGGCGCCGTGCCTGCTCTTCATCCAGCTGCTGGTGCTTCTGCGCCTCGCGTCGGCGTGCAGCTTCCAGCTCTTGCGCAAGCTGATCGCGCTCCTCGGTCAACTGCGCCGTGAGCTTGCGCTCTTCACCCAACGCCTCATGGTTGAGGTGGTTCTGATGCAGGGCCTTCTCTTGCTGCTCGGAGAGCTCATCCAAGCGCTGTTGCAGTTGATCACGCGCCTTGGTCAGCTGCGCCTGTGCCTGAGAGAGAGACTCGTACTTCTCGCTTAGCGCATCCCGCTCCTGGATGGCCTCCTCGCGCTGTCGGTTCTGATTATCTCGCTGCTTGGTGCGCTCTTCGAGCAGCTTGTTCAGCTCGGCATTCTTCTGAGCGAGGGCTTCGCGCTGCTGGGCCTGGGTATCGCGCTGGCGGGTGCGTTCGTCCAATTGCTGCTGCAGAACGCCGCGCTCTTCAACCAACTGGTTGGTGCGGGATTGCGCTTCCTGCAGGGCCTCTGTCTTGAGCTTGTTCTGATGTAAGGCCCCCTCATGCTGTTCATTCAACTCCGCCAGTTGGCGTTTTAGCCCGTCGCGCTCAGCGATCAACGACTCCTGTTGCTGCGACTGTGCTCCCAAATGTTGCCGTTGCTGCTCGCTTTCCTGGCGCAGGGCTTCCATTTCGCGAGCCAGGCGATCGCGCTCTGCCTCCAGCCTTGTCTTTACCTCACGCTCCTCGGTCAGCGCGACGTGATTGAGATGGTTCTGGTGCAGGGCATCCTCGCGCTCCGCAGTCAGCTCCTCAACGCGGTGCTTGAGCTCGTCGCGCTCCCCCCCCAACGCCTCGCCCTTATGCCAAAGTTCATCACGCTCTTGTGTGAGCTCCTCTGCCTGCAAGCGCAACTTCTCGGAGTCCGCGGTGACCGAAGTGCACTGTTCGGTCAGCAGGGCGCGCTCTTGCGTCTGGTGTTCCAGTTGCTCCTGAAGGCTATCGCGTTCCTTCAACAAAACCGCCAGCTGCTCCTCAAGCGAGTTTTGGTTGGTTTCTCTTTCCACTAATTTCTGGGCGAGCTGCTCGGCCTCATGGCGGAGCTCTCGATGCCACTCCAGCAGCGGGTGGGCGACGAAGCCTCGGGCCGTTTCGCCCAGCCAAGTCAGCGATTCCGGGAGTGGAAGGGGACCATGCAGCTCATGCGGCGGTAAAAGCGTCAGGGTCCTTCGATGGGGCGGCACGACCACAATCCATGCGAAGCGCGCTAATTGGTCGCTCTCGGCGAGCGTCGCCAGAAGGCCTTCTGCTTGCCTGCCCAAATCAATCACAAGCACAGCACTACCGACTTCGTCGGCAGCGTCCGCGTGCTGCAAGCAGCTTTTAACGAGGCTCTTGATGTCCACACTCTGCCGGACTTCCGAGTGAAGGCAGCGCAGTCCGGGATAAAGGCGTCGCAAGGATTCATCGGGAGTCTCGATGCCGCTTGCCCAGGCGAGGTTGTATTCCTCAAACGTTACCGATCGGGACTCCCGATCCACCAGCGCGTTCTCCACGCGTACATTGTGCAACTCAGCCGCCGCACGCTCCAGCTTGCCAGCTTGACTAGCGGACGCTTGGATAAGCCATACCCGATCGGCCGTTGCGGCGCAGGCTGTCAGTGGCAAGCCAACTCCAGCTCCTAGATAGACCAGCGTGTGAAAGTGCGCCGAACTGTTTTGCTTTGTCATTGAGCGCGCTCCGCGTTTCAAGTCGCCTGGGCCTGCAGAATGCGGCGCATGCTCTCCGCCAGCTGCTTCCAGTCCTCCGCGGGACGACCAAAGGAAGTAGGCTTTTGCTCCAGACTCTCGATTATGGCCGGCAACTGCAGGACCAATGATTGGATCAAGTGCTGATCTTGCCGCGGCAGGCGTATCCAAACGCCGAGATCCATCGCGTCGGGGATGGCAAAGCGCAACTCCAGTTTAGCGCCAAAATCATCCCGGCCTTCCTCGAACCAGCCTTTGAGCAGTTGCAGTTCTTGCTGTGGCACTTCCAGTTTCGGTTCTCTTCCGAATGCATGAGGAGAAACATTGGCGCAGGATATCCTGAAGTGCCAGTCGTTTGGCGATGAGTTGGCGAATTGGGCTTTCCGCAATCTAATCCACAGGTGCTCGTAGTCTGGATTGATCTGACTATTGCGCAGTTCCGCGCTTTCGAAAACCAATTGCGGCGTTCTCTCACTGAGCACCTCTCTCAAACTGGTAAACGCGCGCTCCCATTGCTTGATCTCCCTATGCGAAAGGCCTTCTCGTGGCAGGCTACAATGCAGTAACGGTAGAAGGTCAGTTGCGGACTGGCGCCAACTAAGTGGCAGGCTGTTAATGCTAGGGAGGCGGTTGCTATCGATAGTCCAGCGCTGGCCTTCTACAGTTTCAACTAAAAGATTAACCCGCTTGTCATCATGCTCCATATTAGCGTTCAAGCGATCATGCTCGACTCCATCAAGTAACAGCTGTTCAAACTGCATTTCGAGCCGGTTGGCCTGTGGCAGAGCAGCTACAGCCCAGTCTGCTGCGTAGGCTGGTCCCGCTTTGCCCTTCAGGTTGTGGAGCCTCTGCCTCAGCTCTTGAAGTGAATGGTCCCGGCGCTGGGACTCTTGTGTGCTTTTTTCAAGGCTATCCTGGGTTTGATGCAGTTTCAGCAACAGAGTTTCGCATTCTTGCTGCAGGCGTTCGGTTTCCCTTTCAGAGAGCCGCTGTTTCTGTCTCAGTTCCTCGACTTCACTGTTCGCTTTATAGCGGGTCTGTTCTAACTCTGTCTGTAGTGTGTCGCGCTCACGTACAAAGGTGGTATTATCTTGGTCGCGTTGGACAATACTTTGCTCCAACCGCTCTTGAGCTTCGTACAGACTGGTGACGAGCCGCTCACACTCCTGCTGCAGGCGTTCGGTTTCCCTTTCAGAGTGCCGCTGTTTGTGTCTCAGTGCCTCGACTTCACTGTTCGCTTCTTGTTGGGCTAGTTTCACAGCGGCCTGTAGTTCCTCACGCTCCCGTGCAAAGGAAGCGCTCTCTTGCTCGCGCTGGGTGCTACTCTGCTCCAACCGCTCCTGAGCTTCATGCAGACTTACCAACAGCTGCTCACACTCTTTCTGCAAGCCTAGTTGTTCAGTTAGTGTAGTTGAAAGTGCCGCTTTCTCGCGTAGGAGGTCATCTATCTCTTTTTTGATTTGGGCGGCTTTTTGGTTCTGGGCATCCAATTCCTGCTGCGCGCAATAAAGTTGCTCAGCCAGTTCGCCCTTTTCAGCAACCAAGTTGTCGATCACGATGGCGCTGTCGTTTAAATCCGCCTTAACCTTATCCAACTCTAGCTCTGCTTGAACGCGCGCCTGTCGCTCGGCATGAACTTGCACACGATCGTCCAGGAGCTGCTTGAAAAAGCCGAGCGTTGATACTGGAAGCTCTATTTGATGCCGCTCTAGCCGCCCCGCTGTAGTGTCACTCAGCGGCAGTTGCGCTGCTTCAATCTCTTGTCGAAGTTCCTCTAGAGTCGCAAGTTCCTTACTAAGGACGGTTGCTACCATTGTCTTGCACAGTTCGAACGCGGGTGAGTTGGTCGCTGTGGACTGCTCGATCTCTGTTGCGCTGGACGCAGTGGGTAGCAGCTGCCAACGTTCGTTAATGCATTCTACCAGTGCGACAGGGCAGGTTTGGGCTTCCCAAGCGTCCACGAGCAGGCAGCGTTCGGGATGAGTCAGATAGAATTCCAACATTCGGCTGTGACGGGCGCGCCAGTCCTCAAGTTGCCAGTGAAAGTCAGGCGCGGCTTCGCCCTGCAGCAGCGCGGCCGCCAAAACTTTCTCGGGAGGCTCGCAGAGCAGCAGAAAGTGAATGCTAGGATCGAGGTTTGCCCAGTAGTCTAATGCCCAGACGCTCTCGGCTTCACACCACCCCCATGCTCCATCCGAAAGGTTGACTAGCAGCAACTCTTCCGCCGTACGTTCCCACAGACGTCCCAGAGGTTCCCCAGACAACAACAGGGGCCCCGCTCGTTGATGCCAAGTTCGCATGTCAATCATGCGGCCATGTTGCAGCGGTTTGGCGGGAGTGAGGCCGGAGCCATAGATGATGCGCCCGGCGAATTCGCAGGAATCGGCGGACGCGCCTGAGATGCAGAGGGACTTCATTGGAACCGCGTTCTCACCGGGCTCTATTGCGCGGCTTCAGGAGTCTTTGCTCGTCCGTAGCCGTCTTCAAATCTTACGATGTCGTCCTCACCCAGGTAACTGCCTGACTGCACCTCGATGATGTGCAGGGGCACCTTTCCCGGGTTCTCGAGCCGATGTGTTTCGCCCATCGGAATATAGGTCGATTCGTTTTCGCGCAGCAAAAACTCTCTGTCACCGCAAGTGACAAGCGCCGTGCCGCTAGCAACAATCCAGTGCTCTGCCCGATGATAGTGCATCTGCAACGACAGCTTCTCGCCGGGTTTCACAGTGATTCGCTTGACCTGATGCCGGTCCCCCCGATCAATACCGCGATAGGAGCCCCAGGGGCGATGTACGGTGGTATGCAAATAATGCTCTTCGCGGCCCTCATGCTTGAGTTTGTCGACGATCTGCTTCACGTCCTGTGCCCTGTGGCGGCTGGTGACTAGGACGGCGTCGTCGGTGGTGACGACGACAACGTCCTCCAGGCCGGCCACGGCGACCATGGCATGGTCGGCCTGGACGAAGCTGTTGCGGGTGTCCTGCAAAAGCACGTCCCCACGGGTGACGTTGCCCTGCGCGTCCTTCTCTTCGATCTCCCACAAGGCAGACCAGGCACCGAGATCACTCCACCCCATGTCCACCGGCACCACCGCTGCCTGGTCAGTGTGTTCCATCACTGCATAGTCGATGGAGTCGGAAGGAGAGGCGGCAAATGCTTCCTCGTCCAGACGGCAGAAGGTGAGATCCTCCTCAGCATTTTCCAGAGCTGCGCGTGCGGCGGACAGCATGTCCGGCTGAAACTTCTCTAGCGCTTCGATGTAGCTTCCGGCGCTGAACAGGAAGATGCCGCTGTTCCAGGCATAGTCACCGGTCTCAAGGTATCGCCGAGCAGTCGCCTCGTCTGGCTTCTCGATGAAGCGGGTCACCTCATAGACGCCCGGAAGGTTACCGGGCCAGAGGCTGCCCCTTTGAATGTAGCCATAGCCGCTGGTCGGGGCGTTCGGGGTGATACCAAAGGTGACCAGTGCCCCCTTCTCGGCGGCTTTTGCGGCCTTGGCAACGGCCTCCTGGAAAGCTGAAACATCAAGGATGACGTGATCGGATGGCATCACCAGCATCAGCGCGTCAGGCGCATGGTGTGCGAGCTTGACTGCCGCCGCAGCAACTGCCGGTGCCGTATTGCGGGCAACAGGCTCAAGGATGATCGCGCGGGGCTCAATAGCCGCCTCCCGCAGCTGCTCGGCGACTATGAAACGATGCTCTTCATTGCAAACCAGCAGGGGCGCAGCGAAGGCCTCGCCCTGCGCTCGTAATGCAGTTTCCTGCAACATGCTGCTGCCGTTCCGGCCGTGAATCGCCAGGAATTGCTTAGGGTAGCCCGCGCGCGACATCGGCCATAGGCGACTGCCGGAACCGCCGGAGAGGATGACCGGCGTGATAACATTAGCCTTTGGCACCTAACGCCTCCCTTTATAACTTAATAGTCTTGAACCCTATCTTTTACGTTCGATACCGGGTTTGACAAGGTGTTCTAGGACGTATCGGTAGTTTGCTCCAATGATATCCGGATGACAGATGCGGCAAATGTTCTGCTGCGCATGGACAGCCAGGCGCTGTTGGAAGTCTGCGTCAGCCACCAGCCGTGCCATCAACTCGGCCGCGTGGTCCACATCAGGCTCCGCCCACTCGAGGCCTTCACCAAAGGGATAGTCTCCTTCCTCCAGCTTGACGAGACGGTGTTTAACCAGCGCTGCCGAATCTGAGTTGGTGAAATCCATGTTTCCTGAGTAGCCAGTGACGATCACTGGCTTCCTGAGGGCCATGGCTTCTGCAATATTCCGCCCGAAGCCCTCGCTGCGATGAAGCGAGACGAAAGCGTCACAGGCGCGGTAGAGATCGAGCAGTGCGCCGCGGCTCAGGGTGCCGGCGATGGCTCGAATACGCGAATCGGCCGTGATAACCTGCTGCAGCTTCCGCCACTCTTCGGGGCGCTGCCCTGCGCGCATGACCTTGATTACAAGTCCGACCGCCTCATCCCCGCGGGGAAAGGCGCGCCGGAAGGCATCTATGGCGGCGTAGGGATTTTTGCGCGTCGCGTGGGAGAGGAAGTCAAAGCCAAAGACAAAAAGGAAATCTCTGGCCGGCAACCCGAAGTCGAGCCGGGAGAGAGATTCAGTCTGCTCCACCGTAACCGCCATAGGCATATGGCGGACGGGGACTGGCGCGCTCAGCCGATAAGCGTTGTAAGCAAAACGACTGGATGCCCAGACCTCATCCACAAGTTCGTAGGCATGATGCCAGGCCTCCGGCCACTGCGGCAGCTCCCAGGGCCAATAGCCGATGTTATAGTGGTCCTCAAAGATTTCTTGGCCATGCCTCGCCAGTAAGAGCGCCGTTTCTATGCCGGTCGTGCAGAAGAGGTTGATCTGGTAGGGTCGCTCGCTGGATATATGTGCGTCGATGCTCTGGTCGTCCTGGGTAACTTCTGCGCCAGGATCAATGTTGTAGACGCTGAAGGGAATGCCCGCAGCCTGGCAAGCGCGCACCGCCATGCGCACATCCTCGCCAATCCCAAACTGCCCGCGCGCATAGCCAATCAGGTTGAGGCCGAAGGGCCGGTGGTAGAGGCTACTGCTGGAGCAGGCGATGCTAGGGGCGGGGTGGAGTGATGGGGGACCAAGTACGTCCCCAATTCTCTTAAGCACCGGATGAGCCTGAGCAGCCTTGTCGGTCATGATCCAGGAGCGCGCCTGCTCCGGGCTCATCTCATTAATCTTGGCGGGCGCGTCCGGAAGATGGTGTGACAGCCAGACAAGAATGCGCGGGTAAGCTTCAAGTCCTAAATTTGCATGACGCGACTTGCGAAGCTGAACAGCCTCGGTTTCGGCGGTTGTAAGTGGCCGTTGCTTAGACCAGGCCTTCTTCAGCTTTAAGCCGCTAGGGCGTAAAATGTTTGCGAGCCAGTATGGAATCTTGGGGTATCTTCGATGCGGGCGTTGACGCCCTTCGGTGGTGACAGGGGCCGTCAACCACGCGGCGCGATCTTTGTGTATCAATGGCACGTGGCCCAGTTCAACGGCGCCGATGATGTAGTACCAGGAAAGGAAGTCTTCGTAACCGGCGGGAGTTTCCATGGGGAAGGCGCGCCGCACATCGTTACGTCGCTCCCACACGGTGAGCATGAGCCGGGTCAGCGGCGGGTCGCCGCTTTGCCGGCCGGCCATGGCCGGATGGGATTCCGGCACCGGTTTGTTGAGCTGAGACAGGAGTCTGTCTCCGAGCAGAGGCGCCAATTGCAGCTCCTGCAAGCCATGCAGGATGAACCAGTCCGACAGGCGCTGGCGACCGGCCGGATCCTGGAGCTGGAAAACCTTCTGCAGATCAGGCCGTGAAGCCCAGACCGCGTAAATCAAGCCGTTCAGGCGAGGCCACTCGCCAAGATCTTCGTAATCAGCCTTGTCTTGGTCCCACTCGTGGATGAGGCTCTCGGTGAGCCACGGCTTCAACGCCGGGTACTCGCTGTTGATACGAAGTGTGACGAATTCTCTGAAGAGCCGAGGATCTTCCTGCGAGAGGCGCCTTAAATCGGTTCGCGCGTTCCACAGCGTTTTGAAGATATGGTCCACGCTGAGCTTCATAAAAGGACGCTTCCATGGTAGGAGGAGGATGCAGAATCGCGGCCGGTATCCGGGGCGTTTGATCCCCTTGTAGCACCTCTTGAAACACATCAGCGGCAGCTTGAGAAGTCATGTGCTAGAGCCGATCGCTTGCCGGTCGCGCGCCGGGCGGGTAGCTAGGTAGGGTACGCGCGACGTTTTGCTTCCTTTCGTCTGATTTTATCTCCGCCGCCAGCATGCAGTTGAATATGAACATCTCCCCCCTCGCCATACCCGACGTCGTTCTCCTGATGCCCAAGGTCTTTGGCGATGAGCGCGGATTCTTCATGGAAACCTTCCGCCAGTCGGCGTTCGAGGTGCACTGCGGCGCTTACACCTTCGTGCAGGACAACCACAGCCTCTCCGCCCACGGCATCCTGCGCGGGTTGCACTATCAGCTCGAGAAGCCGCAGGGCAAGCTGGTGCGGGTGACGCGCGGAGAGGTCTTCGATGTGGCGGTGGACCTGCGCCGCTCCAGCCCCACGTTCGGGCGCTGGGTGGGCGCGACGCTCAGCGCCGAGAACAAGCAGCAGCTCTGGGTCCCCCCGGGCTTCGCCCACGCCTTCTACGTGACCAGCGAAGCGGCCGAGTTCCAGTACAAGTGCACGGACTACTACAATCCTGGCGACGAGTACTGCATCCGCTGGGACGACCCCGACCTCGCCATCGCCTGGCCCCTGGTCGGCGGCCAGCCGCCGCGGGTGTCGGAGAAGGACGGGCAGGGGGTGTCATTTGAAGAATCCCCGAAGTTTCCCTAAAGGCGATGGTCCGTCCGGCAGCGACGGCCTGCCGATAGCGAGCGCAGGTTGGTAGGAGTTGGCGGTGAAGGTAGCTGTTTCCGGTACTGGGTACGTCGGGCTGTCCAACGCGATGCTGTTGGCGCAGCATCATGAGGTGGTGGCCTTGGATATTGTGCCGCAGAAGGTGGAGATGCTTAACGCTGGAAATGCCCCTATTGAAGATGAAGTCATTTCCAGATTCCTGCTTCAGTATGCGGATAGATTTGAGGCTACCTTGGATAAGGAAAGGGCCTATCGCGACGCGGATTTCGTTATCATCGCCACGCCAACGGACTATGATCCAGGCACGAATTATTTCGACACGAGCAGTGTCGATTCCGTCATAGAAGATGTATTGGCCATCAATCCGCGGGTGGTGATGGTGATCAAATCAACGGTGCCCGTGGGGTATACGGCCCAGGCCTGTGAACGCTTCGGAACGGAGAACCTGATCTTCTCGCCCGAGTTTTTGCGAGAAGGCAGGGCGCTCTACGACAATCTATATCCCTCTCGTATCATCGTTGGTGAGCGTTCGTGCCGGGCTGAAGCCTTTGCTGACATGCTCAAGCAGGCAGCCTGGAAAGAGGATGTGCGGGTGCTGTTCACCAACAGCACCGAGGCGGAGGCGATCAAGCTTTTTGCAAACACTTACCTCGCAATGCGGGTCGCCTACTTCAATGAACTCGATAGTTATGCCGAGACGCACGGGCTCGATGCCCGGCAGATCATCGAAGGCGTCGGGCTGGATCCGCGTATCGGGACTCACTACCGGAATCCTTCCTTTGGCTATGGCGGATACTGCTTGCCCAAGGACACCAAGCAGCTTCTCGCAAACTATCAGGACGTGCCCAACAACCTGATACAGGCCATAGTGGAGGCAAATCGCACCCGCAAGGACTTCATCGCGAACGCAGTTCTGGCTAAGGGGCCGAGCGTCGTTGGTGTGCATCGTCTGATCATGAAAGCGGGTTCTGACAACTACCGCGCTTCGGCGATGCAGGGGGTGATGAAGCGCATCAAGGCCAAGGGAATCGAGGTGGTGGTTTACGAGCCTGTCCTGACGGAGGAGACTTTCTTCGGGTCGCCAGTGCTTAGGGATCTGGAGGAGTTCAAGCGGCGTGCCGACGTCATTCTCGCGAACAGGATGGTGGATGAGCTCTCCGATGTGGCGGATAAGGTGTACACGAGAGATCTGTTTGGCTGCGACTGAATGAGCCTGCTAAGGAACCTGATGGAGGAGCATCAGATCCAAGAATTGCCCCACATGCCCCCTCTCTTCTTCGTCCACATTCCCAAAACCGCCGGCACGAGCTTCCGCCTGGGCGCCGAGGCCGCTTTCGGGGCCGAGGCCATTGCTTACGACTATGGCGCGGAGTCCGCAGTCACCTCGGCGCTGGTGAAGGCGCATCTCTACGGCGATCTGCACGATGTCTGGGGCTTCGGGCAGGCCAGCGCGGCCGCGGGGCACGCCATGATTGGCGGGCACGTCAATGCCGATCGCTTCGTCTCGCTCTTTGGCGTCGGGCGCACGCTGACCTTCCTGCGCGAGCCCCTGCCGCGCATCGCCTCGGACTATGCCCATTTCGTACGCCACTATGACTACAAGGGCAGCTTCCGCGATTTCTACAGCCGCCCGGTGATGCAGAACCGACAAAGCCGCTTCCTGCAGGGGGTGGACCTGGAGGCCCTGGGCCTGTTGGGCCTGACCGAGCGCTATGGCGAGAGCCTGGAGCTGCTCAACGCGCACTTTGGCACCGCGGTGCCGCTGCGCAAGGACAACCGCGGCAAGCGCAGCCAGGCGGCGCTCGACGCGCTTTCCGCGGAGGAGCGGGATGAACTCACACAGCTCAACCGGCGCGACATCGCGCTCTATGCGCGGGCGGTGGGGCTCTTCGAGGCGCGGCTGGAGAGCTTTCGCGCCGGCCGGCCCTGGGCCCACGCCCGGCTGGTGGAAACCAACGCGAAGCGGGTGGCCGGCTGGGCCTGGTGGGCCGATGCGCGCGACGCGCCGGTGGAGGTGGAGGTCTGGATCAACGGCAAGCAGGCCGGCGAGTGCCCAACCGTGGAGCTGCGCCCCGGGCTCTGCCGCCTGCGGCCGCCGCGCGGCGGCTATGTGGGCTTCCACCTGCCGGCAAAGCTCACGCCCGGCGACCGGGTGCAGTGCCGCGTGGCCGAGACCGGGCAGTGGTTCCCGCTCAAGCCGCGACGTGTGCCGGCGCCGGAAGCGTGATAGTGGTATCTTACGCCTTGCGGCGGTTTGTTTCCTCCCGAGGTGCCGCGCGCGCCCGTAGCGCTTCCTATGAGTACTGTCTATGCGTTTGATACCGCACAATGAGCTCGAGCGGGAGCAGCATGATAGCTTTGAGTGGCGTGCGCTGGGCATTGATCCTCAGTTCCTGCTAGAGCCCAGCCTTGGCCGCTGGCTGCCGGGGTGGCGCATGTTGGAACTGACGATCGAGCATGATCAAGCCTGTGCGACTGCCCGGGTGTTTCTCGATAGGGGGCAGGGCTTTACCGAGGCGGAGAGCCTATGCCTACGGCTGAGCAGCGGGCAGGCGGGCAAGCGGGTGATGTTTCTTCCCGCTTCCCTTAAAGTCTTACGCTTCGACCCCCTGGAAAGTGAAGGGCGCTTCACTCTCAAAAGATTGCGGCTGGTGTGGCTCACGCCTCGGTTCGCGCGCGATCGTTTGCTGGGACGTTTGCTCCGCGTTCACCCCGATTGGCGCGGCAAAACGAAGTCCCTTGTCCTGGCACAGCTAAAGCAGCGGGCTCGCGCGCAGGACATCCATTGGCGCAATCTGGCGCTAGAGCACTACAATGCGACATTCGATCATCGCACTGTCCAAGAGAACTACAAGGACTGGCTGGAGGAGCGCGCGCACATAACGGACACGCGCGCTCGGGCGGCAGCCGCGCAGATTCGGCACCGCCCCCTCATCTCGATAATCCTCCCAGTGTACAATCCAAGGATTGAGTGGCTTAGAGAGTGCTTGGACTCTGCTCTCGAGCAGAGCTACGCCCATTGGCAAATCTGCATTGCAGACGATCACTCGAGCGACCCGGCGGTGCGCGATTTGATAGCGGACTATGCAGCACGCGACCCTCGCATCACTTACGTCTTTCGGGAGAGCAATGGCCATGTCTGTGCTGCCAGCAACAGTGCGTTAGAGTTGGCGCGGGGCGAGTTTATTGCTCTCCTGGATCATGATGATCGCCTGCATCCGCATGCTCTGTTGCACGTGGCCGAAGCCCTGCAAAGCAATCCGCAAGCCGGTCTGCTTTACAGCGACGAGGATAAGATCAACGCCCAGGGGCAGCGCTTCGATCCCCACTTCAAACCCGATTGGAACCCAGACCTGCTCTTGGCACAGAACTACATTTCGCACCTGGGCGTCTACCGGACCGATATCGTGCAGGAGGTGGGGGGCTTTCGGAGGGGCTTTGAAGGAGCGCAAGATCACGATCTTGCATTGCGTGTTGCTGCGCGTTTGAGGTCAGACCAGATCGTGCACATCCCCTACGTCCTCTATCATTGGCGGGCTGGGGAGGGCTCGACCGCGCTGGACAGCAATCAGAAAGACTATACCGCCCGCGCTGGTTTGGCAGCGGTGCGTGAGGCGGCAACAGCGCAGGCGCCTGGGGCTGAGGTGGAGGCGGAAAATTTTCCCAACAGCTATCGAGTGCGCTGGCCACTTCCCTGCCCAGGGCCTCTGGTCAGCCTCCTCATCCCCACCCGCGACCGGGTCGAGATACTCAAGCCCTGTGTGGATGCCATCCTCTCACGCACCGAGTATCCCAACTTCGAAGTGCTCATTCTCGACAATCAGAGCTGCTGCACCGAGACGCTGAGCTACATGGCAAGTATCGCCAAACGCGATCCACGCGTCCGGGTTCTGCAGTGGGACCATGCCTTCAACTACTCGGCCATCAACAACTTCGGTGCTCGCGCCGCCCGTGGCGACATTCTGGGGCTCATCAACAATGACATAGAGCCCATCAATGCCGGCTGGTTGAAGGAGATGGTGCGTCAGGCGATCCGACCGGAGATCGGCTGCGTCGGCGCGAAACTCTACTACCCCAATGACACAATCCAGCACGGCGGAGTGATACTGGGACTTGGTGGGGTCGCAGGTCATTCGCACAAGTACTTCGCACGAGGGGCGGCAGGCTACTTTTACCGCCTGAAACTTGCCCATAATGTTTCAGCCGTGACGGCTGCTTGCTTGCTGGTAAGGAAGTCCGTATTTGAAGAGGTCGGGGGGCTCGACGAAGAGAATTTGCCCGTCGCCTTCAACGATGTCGACTTCTGCCTGAAAGTTCGTGAAGCCGGCTATCGCAACATCTGGACCCCTTACGCGGAGTTGTATCATCACGAATCCATCTCTCGTGGCTCCGACGACACTCCTGCAAAGCGCGCCCGCGCCAAGGCTGAGGTGACCTACATGCGGCGTACCTGGGGCCAAGCACTGGATAACGATCCTGCTTACAACCCTAATCTGACCTTGGCGCACGAGGACTTTTCGCTGCGCTAAACTGTGAAAGCGAGAGCGCCTGAAGCCGCGCTCGCTGCTGTGAACGG
Source organism: Aquibaculum arenosum (assembly GCF_029222965.1). Lineage (GTDB taxonomy): Bacteria > Pseudomonadota > Alphaproteobacteria > Kiloniellales > DSM-21159 > Aquibaculum > Aquibaculum arenosum. The sequence goes on from NZ_JARHUD010000005.1 coordinate 70,088, forward strand.
TTTCTGCGTCACAACGAGGGAGAGATTTGATGTGGAAACTCAGGCTGGGCAAGAAAGCCATTTCTGATGCCCCGCCGGAATCAAAAGACGAATCTCCACCCAAGAGGAACCACCGGATGGATAGGCTCAGGCTGGAAAGCCTCCACGGTCCACCTCGCCGTCCACAACCGCTCAAAGACTGTGCCGTTCTGGATTTGTGCTGCGAAGACCTGAGCCTTTGCGCAGAGGCTGTAAAGCAAGGCGCCAGCCGCGTTGTTGGGGTGGTGAAAAACAAGAAGCAGTTGTCTCAGGCGCAAAAAGCGTGCCCGTCAGGCATTTTTTACGTTGGTGATTGCAATCAAATCCCTGACGAAATGTTTGATGTCGTATTCCTGCTTTCCGATGTTTGCGCCAGGGAAGATATGGCGCATCTCTTCGCAAAGGTGAAGGAGCATTTGAATCCAAAGGGACGATTTGTCCTAGAAACTGGGTATGTCGGAGAACTGTCTTCCCGTTGTTGGACAGAAGTACGTGAGGAGGATGAGTTAAAGAGAGTGCCGTCTATGGGGATGCTCTATGACATACTCTTAAAGGATTATTCTGTTCGGCACGTGAGTTCAGGGGGGAAGAAGCGCAACGACGCCGTCCGAAGAGCGGTTTTGCACTGCACACCGCTTGTCAGTACAGCGCTTCTCATAGCAGCTCCTGGGAACAGCGGAAAAACCACGCTCGCACGGCAGTTTCTGAACGTCGGTTGGCCTGATATCTCCACCGATCGTCTGCTGGGAAAACTGGCGCGCGATCCCTATTACGCCTGGAGACCTGCGGCCAAGCGCGTGCGCGATATGGTCGGGAAGGAAAGGCCGGATTGGGGGTTTATAGGCAAGGAGTTATCCAAGGACAGCGATTTTGTTGACGAATTCTGTTCAATAATCGCTGCAGAGGCCCCCGTGGAATCTCTCTTCTTCTACATCGAAGGCGCCATGTTGACCCACGCCAACGTCATGGAATGCCTGACTCGCCGCCTGAAGGAACGCGGCGTCCGCTTGTGGGTGGTGAAGCCTGGATAGCGCGCCCCCCCCCACACACACCACACCTTGCATCCCCCCGCCCGCCTTTCCATACTCGCCGCCATGTCGCAGACGGATTTTCAGGCTCGCCCTGGCGCCCCGGGCGCGGAGGGTTGGCAGCCTTGCATGCAAGCGGGCTGTGCGGAGGCGGGGCGTTATCGGGCGCCGGCGGCGCCGGGGCGGCTGCGCGAGTATCTCTGGTTCTGTCTTGAGCACGTGCGCGCCTACAATGCCGGCTGGAACTATCACCAGGGCATGAGCGAGGCGGAGATCGAGGCCGACCGGCGGCGCGCCCACACCTGGGACCGGCCCACGTGGCAGCTCGGCCGCGCCTCCCAGGCCTGGCGCGAGGCCGAGCGCAAGGCGCGCGACTTCTCGGGCTTCAAGAGCGAAGACTTCCGCCGCCGCAAGTCTGATAGCGAGGGGAGCGCGAAACCCACGCGCCGCCGCGAGTCGGAGCGGGCCCTGGACGAACTGGGCCTGCCGCCCGGCAGCGACCTGGCGGCGATCCGCCGGCGCTATCGCGAACTGGCCAAGCGCCTGCACCCCGACGCCACCGGCGGCGACCGGCGGGCCGAAGAGCGACTCAAGCGCGTGACGCAGGCCTACGCTACGCTGAAAGCGCTTCACGCTTGAGGTCCGCTACACTACCTACGACCTGACACCCAACGCCTGTTATCCAAGAAGCGAGGATTTGAGTTGTCCATGGCACAAGAGACGCAGAACGCCGAGGGGATGCCCACCGGCCTGCCCGACACCGAAGTTTCGGTGCGCGAGACCTTCGGCATCGACAGCGACATGAAGGTTCCGGCCTATAGCCAGAGCTGTGAGTATGTGCCCGACCTGGACGACAGCTACCGCTTCGACCGCGACACCACCCTGGCCATCCTGGCCGGCTTCGCCCACAACCGGCGTGTGATGATCCAGGGCTATCACGGCACCGGCAAGTCCACCCACATCGAGCAGGTGGCGGCCCGGCTCAACTGGCCCTGCATCCGCATCAACCTGGACAGCCACGTCAGCCGCATCGACCTGATCGGCAAGGACGCCATCGTGCTGAAGGACGGCAAGCAGGTTACCGAGTTCCGCGAAGGACTGCTCCCCTGGGCGCTGCAGCATCCGGTGGCGCTGGTCTTCGACGAGTATGACGCCGGGCGCGCCGACGTGATGTTCGTGATCCAGCGCGTGCTGGAGGTGCAGGGCAAGCTCACCCTGCTGGACCAGAACAAGGTGATCCGCCCGCACCGGGCCTTCCGCCTCTTCGCCACGGCCAACACCGTCGGCCTGGGCGACACCACCGGCCTCTATCACGGCACGCAGCAGATCAACCAGGGCCAGATGGACCGCTGGAACATCGTCGCCACCCTCAACTACCTGCCGCACGAGCAGGAAGAGGAGATCGTGCTCTCCAAGCTGCCGGACTACGCCAGCGAGCAGGGCCGGCAGACCATCAAGGCGATGGTCGCCGTGGCCGACCTGACCCGCGCCGGCTTCATCAACGGCGACATTTCCACGGTGATGAGCCCGCGCACGGTGCTGACCTGGGCGGAGAACGCCAGCATTTTCGGCGACATCGGCTTTGCCTTCCGCCTCACCTTCCTCAATAAGTGCGACGAGATCGAGCGCCCCATCGTCGCCGAGTACTACCAGCGCAGCTTCGGCAAGGACCTCCCGGCCTCGGCCGTCCACGCCATGGCGGTGTAATACCGCAGGGCCGTCACCCTGAGCTGGAGGGATCGCGATTCCCACGGCGCTCGATCTGACGTAGCCTCTGCAGCGTTATGCGAGCCCTTCGGCGCACCGCTCTTATCGGCCTGATCCTGCTGCTCTTGCTGGCGTTGCTGGCGGGGGCAGCGGCGATTTTTCGCAGCCATCTGGCGCTGCTGGCCTTCGATCGGTGGCGCGCGGCCCAGGGCGTGGAGGGCGAGCTGGCTGGGGTCGAGATCGGCTTCGACCGCTTGGTGCTCAGCGACCTGCGCCTGGAAGACGCGCGGGTCGAGCGACTCGAACTCCATTTTTCGCCCCAGAACCTGCTGCGCGGCGAGGTGAGGGAGGCCTGGATCACGGGCCTGCACCTCCCCCTGGACCTCACCGGCGAAGAGCCGCTGCTGGGCGACCTGCAACGCCTGCTCGGCGAGGGTGGGGCGCCGGAGCGCGGCGGGAGTGACTGGCGCTCGCCCCTGCCGCAGGACCCACCGCCGCTGCCGCGCGTCGAGGTACAGGACAGCCACCTCGCCCTCGACACCCCCGCCGGCCCGCTGGCCATCGACCTCAGCGGCAGCCTGGAGCCGAGCGGCACGGCCGAGGCGGGCGAGCGGCACGCCCTGGCGCTCGACTTTGCGCTCAGCGGCCCCGACGGCCTGTCGGGCGAGGGGCGGCTGGCCAGCGAACTCCTCGCCCTGCGTCCTCAAAGCCTGGACCTCACGGCGGCGCTCGACTGGCTGGAACGCGGCACGGCGCAGCTCAGCCTCCAGGGCGACGCGCTGACCGAGGGGCAACCGCTCGCCTTCGCGCTTGGGTTGGAGGGCGAGGCCACCGCCCTGGCGGCCTTCCTGCCCGCCGATGCCCCCCGCCCCGACGCAGGCGAGCTGGACTTGGGGGCGAGCGGCGATCTGCTTCTGCCGGCCATCCCCTATCTCGACGCCCCGCCACCCGCCGACTGGCCCCTCTGGCTGGCGGCGCGGGAGGTGGCGGGTGATCTCGATATCACCGCCGAGGGCCTGCGATTATCTGGTTGGGGCGAGGTAGAACACCTCGCGGGACAGCTCCGCGCCGCCCGCCGGGACAGCGCCAGCGAACTCGCCCTGGCGCGGCCGCTGGAGCTGACGCTCACAGACATCGATCCCGCCCTGCTGGAAAACATGCCGCCGCTCCTGGCCGAGCGGCTGGCCGGTGGCGGCAGTCTGCGTCTGGAGGCCAGCGAGGCGGGACCGCTGCTCCGGCTTGCCGGCGATGCGCCGCTTCGCTCTGCGCTGCGTATGGCGTTGAGCCTGCCGGACGGCAGCCACACCGAAGCCGCGCTCAGCGCCAGCCTGCCCTGGCCGCTGCAGGGGCTGGACGGCGGGCAGGTCGAACTCACCGCGTTCAGCCTCTCCGGACCCGCCGCGCCCTATGCCGAGCGCTTGCAAGCCGACGGGACGGGGCGCCTGGAGGCAGAAGGAGAGGTTCTTTCCCTGGCACTGGACCTGGACGCAACCGCGCAAAGGCTGGCCGTGGAGCCGGTCGCGGCGGAGGACCTAACCCTCTCCCTGCCGCTGGACGCCCGCTACGACATGCGCGCGCAAGACCTCACGGTCTCGCTGAGCCGGGCGGCTTCCCTGCGTGCTGACAGACTCGTTCCCCCGGCGCTGGAGGAGTTGGAGCAGGTTTCTCTGTCGCTAGATCAGGCCGAAGGCTGGTTCCAGCTCGGGGAGAACCTGCAGGGCAGCCTGTTGCTTACGGGCCAGGCCGAGCCGCTCAGGCTGCGCCCCACGGCCGAGGGGGTCGGCGACCTCGAACTGCAGGCGCTGGATTTCCGCTTCGAGACCGCCCTGTCCGATGCCGGGTTGCAGAACGCGCGCGTCAGCCTGGAAAGCGGCGGCCTCTATCTGGCGGCGCAGGAGATGACGCTCGCCGACCCGCGGCTGGTCTTGCCGATGGATGAGGAGGCGCCGCTTTTGATCCTGGAGGGGGGGCGACTCTACTCCGACGCCGTGCCGGCGCTCTTCCCGCCGCTCGACCTCACCGCGAGGCTCGAACGCGACCTCTCCTTCGAAGCCCAGGCAGCCGGCCTGGACGGCGCCCTTTCCCTCTCGGTCGCGGGGCGCCACGACGCCGAGAGCGGGCGCGGGAATGCGCAGGTGGCGCTGGCTCCCGTCACCTTCGCTCCCGGTGGCCTGCAGCCGGCAGCCTTTGGCCCCTATACGGCCGAGATCACCGATGCCGAGGGGCGGCTGCGGGCTGAGAGCGGCCTTGCCTGGTCCTCGGCCGGGTTCGACGGGGATCTGCGCCTGCGCATCGAGGACCTCGCTTTCACCTATGGCACCACCCGGCTGCGGGGCATCGACAGCGATTTCCGTCTGGCGGGGCTGCAGCCTCCGCGCACGGGTGAGGCCCAGCGGCTGCGCGTCTCCCGCATTGACACCGGCATCTCGCCGGTGACCAATCTCGAAGCAATCCTCGCGGTGGCGCCGGTTGCGGGAGGAATTCCCGACCTGCGAATCCAGTATGCCGAAGCCGAGTTCGCCGGCGGCCAAATGCGGCTGGTCGAGGCCAGCGCCGAAACCTCCGCTCAGACCTATCGCGGACGGGTCGAGCTCGAGTCCCTGGACCTTGAAAGCCTCCTTGCCCTCATCGGCCTGGATGAGCTGCGCGGCGAGGGACGCGTCTCCGGCGCGGTGCCTCTGACTCTTACGGAGGGGACCTTCTCCATCGACCAGGGCACGCTGCACGGGGAGGGCGAGGGCATCATTGCCTTCACCTCCCCCGACGCACGCTCCGCGCTTGCGGCCGGTGGCGAGGCCGTTTCGCTGATGTTCGATGCGCTCGAGAACTTCCACTACGACGAACTGGAGATCGGCCTGCACAAGCCGCCGGTGGGAGACACCGAGGTGCGCCTGCACTTGTTGGGAGCCAACCCCGACGTGCTGGACGGCCATCCCTTCGATCTCAACATCACGCTGGAAACCGACGCCGCGCCGCTGCTCGAAGCCCTGGCGGAAAGCCAGCGTATCCAGCGGGGCGTGATGAACGAACTCTGGAGGCTTGTGCGATAGCCCCGCGGAAACCACAATCACGTGCGAACTTTGCAAAGCGGCACCACCAACGGAAGGGCCCCAGCGTGCTGACAGCCACCCCATTGCACCCCCGCCTTCTGCCCGCCGGGCTGTTGGCATTCGCCGTCGTCTTGAGCGCCTGCGAACCCTCCGTCAGGGTGGAGGCGCCGCGCGACCCCATCACCATCAACCTGAATGTCCGCCTGGATGCGGATGTGCGGGTGCGGCTGGAGGAGAGCGCGCGTGAGGATATCCAGTCCAACCCCGATATCTTCTGATGTCGTCTCTTGGAAACGCATGAAAACAAGACCAGATGAGGGTCCGATGATGGCCAGATATCGCTTCACCGCTTTGGCGTTTGCTGCCGTAACCGCCATGGCGCTCATGACTCCCCTTCCGGCTGCCGCTCAGTCGGCTGAAGATCTTCGCCGGGACGGACAGGCCTGCGAACTGCCGAACGGCTATATGCGCGCCATCGACAACAGCGTGCGCAGCGTTGTGCAACGGATCAACGATCAGCGCCGGCAGGTGTACGAAGACAAGGCGCGGGCGGAAGGGGTGAGCGTCGAGGCGGTCGGGCAGATCTATGCTCGGGAACTGCGCTCCAAACCCCACTACCTGCCCTGCTAAGGAGTCACGCGTGCCGTTGGATAACGAAGACCGGAAGCTTCCCCAGGATGTCGATGGCGTTGCCGAGTTGCTGCGCGGCGCGGACTACGTCAGCGATCGCAGCCTGGCGACGGTGGTGCACCTCGCATTGCGCCTGGGGCGGCCGCTGTTCCTGGAGGGCGAAGCCGGCGTCGGCAAGACCGAGATCGCGAAAGTGCTCTCACGGGCTCTGGGCCGGCGCCTGATCCGGCTGCAGTGCTATGAGGGTCTCGATCTCTCCAGCGCAGTCTATGAGTGGAATTACCCGCGGCAGATGGTGGAAATCCGCCTGGCCGAAGCGGCGGGACAGCAGGATCGCGAGGCGCTCACTGCCGACATCTTCTCCGAGCGGTTCCTCATCGAACGACCGCTGCTCCAGGCGCTCAAGCCCGATCCGGCCGGCCCGCCGGTCCTGCTGATCGACGAATTGGACCGGGCGGACGAACCCTTCGAGGCTTTCCTGCTCGAAGTGCTGTCCGACTTCCAGATCACCATTCCGGAACTGGGGTCGATCAAGGCGCCGGAACCGCCGATCGTGATCATCACCTCCAACCGCACCCGGGAGATTCACGACGCCCTGAAACGGCGCTGCCTCTATCACTGGGTCGGCTACCCGGATTCCCAGCGAGAGCTAGAGATCCTGCGGGTCAAGGCACCTGATGTGTCTGCCGAACTTGCCCGCGAGGTGGTGGCCTTCGTGCAGGGGCTGCGCCAGCACGACCTTTTCAAGCTGCCCGGCATCGCCGAGACCATCGATTGGGCGGAAGCCCTGATTCAGCTCAACAAGGTGGCGCTCGATCCGGCGGCGGTGGATGACACGCTTGGCGTTCTGCTGAAGTACCAGGACGATATTGCAAAGATCGAAGGCAGCGAGGCCGCGCGCCTGCTTGAAGACGTCAAGCGCGAGGTTGCGCTGGCCGAGAGATAGGCCGACGCCATGGCGGACAGTCAAAGCGATCCCTTCGCCGAAGCAGCACGCAAGCTGCACTACGACGCCCAGGCCGAGCGGATTGACCGGGACGCTGCCGAGGGCCGCCTGGCGGAGAACCTGGTCTACTTCGCAAGGACCCTGCGTGCGGCCGGCCTGCCGGTTGGGCCGGGCAAGGTGCTGGCAGCGATCGAGGCTGTTCGTACGGTCGGTCTGGCACGACGGGACGACTTCTACTGGGCGCTGCACGCGGTCTTCGTCAACCGGCACGACCAGGAAGAGGTCTTCGAGCAGACCTTCCATCTTTTCTGGCGCAATCCCAAACTGCTCGACCGCCTGCGGGCCCTGCTCCTGCCGGACCTCAAGGTGGAGCAGGAGCCGGAGAAGGGGCAGGAGATCAACCGGCGCGTGGCCGAAGCGCTGCAGCAGGCGCGCGGCCAGAAGGAACAGACCGTTGAGGACGAGGTCGAGCTCGATGCCGTCATGACCTGGTCCGAAAGCGAAACCCTGGGAAAGCAGGACTTCGAGAAGATGACCGCGGCGGAGCTGGACGCCGCCAAGGAGGCGATCAAGCGCCTGACGCTCCCGATCATGGCACTTCCGACCCGCCGCTTCCGCCCCAGCCCCAATCCCGGCCGTGCCGACCTGCGCGCCTCCCTGCGCGGGGCCTTGCGCAGCGGGGGAGACGTCATTCCCTTTGAGTGGCGCAAGCGGCGCACGCGACATCCGCCACTGGTCGTGCTCTGCGACATCTCCGGTTCCATGAGCCGCTATGCCCGGCTCTTCCTGCACTTCATGCATGCGATCACCAGCGACCGCGACCGGGTCTTCTCCTTCCTCTTCGGCACCCGCCTGACCAACGTCACCCGCTTCCTGCGCGAACGGGATGTGGACGTGGCGCTGGAGCAGGTGGGCGAAGCGGCACAGGATTGGTCCGGCGGTACGCGCATCGGTGCCTGTCTTGAAGAGTTCAATCGCAACTGGTCGCGCCGGGTGCTGGGGCAGGGCGCCGTGGTGCTGTTGATCACCGACGGCCTGGATCGTGAAGGCGGTGACGACCTGGCGCGCCAGATGGAGCGACTGCACAAGTCCTGCCGGCGCCTGATCTGGCTCAATCCCTTATTGCGCTGGGATGGCTACGAGCCGAGGTCGCAGGGCGCCCGCGCCATGATGCCGCATGTGGACGATTTCCGGCCGGTGCATAATCTGGAAAGTCTGGGTGCACTCACCGCGGTGCTGAGCCGGGAGCCGGCACGGCGCCTCGAGGGCCGTGACCATTGGCTTGGGGAGAAGAGCGCATGAGCACGAATGATAGTGTCCCTCATACCGACGCCATGGCCTGGGCTGGCAGCGACGAGGTGCTGGGCCAAGCTGCTGCCTGGCTGGATGAGGGGCGGGAAGTCGCCCTGGCAACGGTGGTTTCCACCTGGGGCTCCTCACCCCGCCCAGTCGGCAGCCAGCTTCTGGTGGACCGCCAGGGCAATATGGTGGGATCGGTATCCGGTGGCTGCATCGAAGGGGCTGTGGTCTCCGAGGCGCGCGCTGCGCTGGAGGACGGCAAGCCGCGCCTGCTCGACTTCGGCGTCAGCGATGAGATGGCCTGGGAAGTGGGCCTTGCCTGTGGCGGCAAAGTAGAGGTGTTCGTAGAACGCCTGGGAGATTGACCGGTGAAGCGCGCAGTTCTCGACGACCTGTTGGAGGCCCGATGCCGCAAGGCACCTGTGGCGCTCGTCACCGAGATTGAAAGCGGCCGACAGCTTTTGCTCGATGGCGATCGTGTGCAAGGCGACCTGGAGGCCACGCCTGTACTTCGGGAAGCCGCAACGGAACGGCTGCGACAGGACCGCAGCGGTCTGTTGGAGGATGGACGCCATTTCGTTCAGGTCTTCCTGCCACCGCTGCGCCTGGCAATTGTCGGGGCGGTCCACATCTCGCAGGCCCTGGTGCCCATGGCGCGGCTGGCCGGCTACGCGGTAACCGTGATCGATCCCCGACGCGCCTGGGCGACGGAAGAGCGCTTTCCCGATGTCGAGATGGTCACCGAATGGCCAGACGATGCGCTCGAGGCTTTTCAGCCGGACGAGCGGAGCGCCGTCGTAACCCTCACGCACGACCCGAAGCTGGATGATCCGGCGCTCATCAAGGCGCTGGCCTCGCCCGCCTTCTACGTCGGCGCGCTCGGCTCCACACGGACCCATGCCAGGCGACTGGAGCGACTGCGCGCCGAGGGCCTCGATGAAGCGGCGTTTGCCCGCATTCACGGTCCGGCTGGTCTGGCGATCGGTGCGCGCAGCCCGGCGGAGATCGCGGTGTCGGTGCTGGCGGAAATGACCGCGGTGCTGCGCCGCGCGCCACCGCTGGTAAAAGGAGAGCGTAAGGAATGAGGTTCGAAGAAACGGCTGTTGCCGAAGCCGAGGGCACCATACTGGCGCATTCCCTGCGGTTGGGGTCCCTTAACTTCAAGAAGGGCCGCCGGCTCGATGCCGAGGATATTCGTGCGCTGCAGCAGGCGCGCGTAGAAACGGTCATAGCCGCACGCCTGGAAGAAGAGGATGTCCACGAGGACGCCGCGGCCCAGCGACTGGCCGAAGCCACGGCGGGAACCGGCACCCAAACCTCGGCTGCCTTCACCGGACGCTGCAATATCGTGGCGGCGCGGCGTGGCCTGCTGGTCTACGACCGGGCACGCCTGGATGCCTTCAACCTCGAGGACGAGGCCATCACCCTGGCGGCGCTTGCGCCCTATGAGGTGGTCGAGCCGAAGCAGATGCTGGCCACGGTGAAGATCATCCCCTTCGCCGCGCCCAAGACCGCGCTGGCGCGCTGCCTCGAGGTGGCGGCGGATCCCGGCCGGCTGCTGCGGGTTGCCGCCTTCCAGCGCAAACGAGTGGCGCTGGTCCAGACCTCGCTTCCGGGTCAAAAAGAATCACTCCTCGACAAGACCCACGAGGCAATCAAGCAGCGTCTGGGCGCCCTTGGGATCGACTCGCTCAAGGAAAGCCGCTGCGCCCACGACAGCAAGGCTGTGGCCCAGGCGGTGGCGCGCCGGGTCGGGGAGGGGGCGGACCTGGTGCTGGTCTCCGGCGCTTCCGCCATTGTCGACCGCCGCGACGTGGTGCCCAGCGGCATCGTTCAGGCCGGCGGCGAGATCGAGCATTTCGGCATGCCGGTGGACCCGGGCAATCTGATGCTCATGGCACGGGTTGGTGAAGTCCCGGTGCTGGGCCTGCCCGGCTGCGCGCGCTCGCCAAAGCTGAACGGCTTCGACTGGGTGCTGCAACGCCTAGTGGCCGACGTGCCGGTGCGCCGCGAGGATATCATGCGCATGGGGGCGGGTGGCTTGCTCAAGGAAAGCGGCGCCCGGCCCTTGCCGCGTGCCGAAGCCGTGGAGGACAAGAGCGTGCCGCGCGCGCCCCGCATTGCCGCCATCGTGCTCGCGGCCGGCCGCTCAAGCAGGATGGGCGAGCGCAACAAGCTTCTGGAGGAGGTCGAGGGATCGCCCCTGGTTCTGCACGCCGTTCGCGCGGCTAAGGCATCCCAAGCTGATTCATTGCTGGTGGTGACAGGGCATGAGCATGAGGCGGTCGAGCGCGTGCTGGCGCCGGAAAAAGTCCGCACGGTGCACAATCCCGATTATGCTCAAGGTCTCAGCACCTCCCTGCACCGAGGTCTGGCGGCACTGCCTGACGACTGCGACGGCGCCGTCGTGCTGTTGGGTGACATGCCCAAGGTCACAGCCGAGGTGATCGATCGATTGATCGCCGCCTTTTCGCCAGTGGAAGGTCGTTCGATCTGTCTGCCCATGCGCCAGGGGCGTCGCGGCAATCCGGTGCTCTTCGCCCGCCGCTACTTTGCAGAGGTCATGGAGATATCCGGCGACCTGGGCGCGCGCCCGCTGCTGGCCAATTACCCGGATCAGGTGGCGGAAGTTCCTATGCCCGACGATGCCGTCCTCACGGATGTGGACACGCCAGAACAGCTGGACGCCCTGCGCGGCGGGTGAGCGCTTCTTTCAGCCGCGCTCGGATCACTCTGCGAAAGCGCCGGCCTGCAGGGCGAGATAGAGCAGGCTGGTCATGATGGCATTGAATGTCGCGTGCATGGCGATGCACGGCCAGAGCGATCCGCTGCGCTCGTAAAGCCAGGCCAACAGCCCGCCGACCACCAGCAGCGCTGGAATGAGGCTCGGTATGCCGTGCATGGAAGCGAAGACGAGAGCAGACACCACCATCGCTGCCTGCGGTCCAAAGCGCTCGCGCAGCCAACCCTGCAAGAGACCACGGAACGCCAGTTCCTCGACGAGGGGCACCAACCCGGCTGCCAAAACCAGCATAACCAGATAGTTGGACAGTGAAACGGCGACCGGGGACAAGAGTTCGATCTGTGGGTTGTCGATCGGCTGATCCAGAATCTGCTGGACCGTGAGATTGACCAGGCCGACGAGTGGCACCGCCACCAGGGCAAGCAGGACACCGCGCGTCAGCCAGCCGGGCGGCGGCGCCACCAGTCCCAAATCCTGCCAGGTCAGGCCGCGCATGCGGATGACCACCAGATAGAGCGCTGCGAGCGTGACTCCCGACTGCGCCAGAATGGAGAGCACCAAAGGCAGCAAACCGGAACGAAGCGCGTCACCTGAAAGAGGGTCGGGCGCGGCTATGCCGCCGAGCAGGGGCAGGAGCAGACGCAGCCCTCCGAGCACCACGATCACGACCAGCAAGAGGTCGGTAACAGCGATAACAGTCAGTCGCGCACTCGGCGGAGGAGGGAGGGACACTTAGGCAAGCCCCGCATTCAACAGTTCCAGTGCCACTTCGACGCTTGCCAGGCGAATGGCAGTTCGGTCGCCGGAGAAAAGCTCCTGCCGGTGGAGCAGCAATCCGCCGCGACCCGCAAGGCCAAAATGCACAAGCCCGACCGGCTTGGCCGCAGTGGAGCCGGTAGGCCCGGCGATACCGGTGACCGAAACGGCAAAGTCCGCCGGCGAGTGTTCCAGAGCGCCACTTGCCATGGCCTCCGCGACCTCCCGGCTGACGGCCCCGTGTTCGCGCAGCAGTGCCTCTGGAACGCCCACCATTTCTTGTTTGGCTTCATTAGAATAGGTGACGAAGCCACGGTCGAAGACATCGGAGGTCCCGGGGACCGTGGTCAGCAGCCCGGCCAGCAAACCTCCGGTGCAGGATTCAACAGTGGTTACCTGCTGTCCGCGCTGGCGAAGTTCTTCAACTAATTTCTCTGTTATATCCATTAACTCATGGGAAAACATGGATTTATATCTCCAGATATGGCCATAAAAACCCGAGCAGTAATGCTGCGTAGAGGCCTGCTAGCAGATCGTCGGCCATGATGCCCAACCCACCGGGCAGACGCCGGTCGGCCCAGCTTACCGGCCAGGGCTTGAGAATGTCGAACAGCCGGAAGGCAATGAAGGCTGCCAGCCAAGCCCAGGGGTGGAAGGGGAGTACGACCAGCGGCATCCACTGACCGGCAACCTCGTCGATCACCACTTCACTCGGGTCCTCCCGCTGTGTGGAGTGTGTGTAGACCTCACTGGACCACCAGCCCGCGGCCACGATTGCCAAAGTGGCCAGCGCTAGGAGCCAGGGCCCGCCTAGCCAGACCAAGGCTGCTGCCGGGGGAAGTGCAGCAAGCGAGCCCCAGGTTCCGGAAGGTCCCGGCAGGCGGCCGCTGCCGAACCAGGTGGCGAGCAGAAAAGCCAACCGCTTCATAGCGGCAGGGCTACGTTGGCAATCGCCTGGGCTTCGATGCCTTCGCGGCGGCCCGTAAAGCCTAAGCCCTCGGTCGTGGTGGCCTTGATGCTGATGCGGTCCGGCGACAGCTCCAGGATCCCGCCCAGCCGCGCGCGCATGGCCTCGCGATAGGGACCGATCTTGGGACGCTCGCAGATCAGCGTCACGTCCACGTGCCGCAGTTGGCCGCCGCGCGCGTGCAGCAGTGCCAGGGCGTGACGCAGGAAACTATCTGAGGCAGCCCCACTCCATTGCGGATCGGAGGGCGGGAAGTGCTGCCCGATGTCGCCAGCGGCAATGCTTGCCAAAAGCGCATCGGTGAGCGCGTGAAGTCCGACGTCCGCGTCAGAGTGACCGACGAGGCCTTGTGTATGGGGCACGGCCACGCCGCAAAGCATGACCTGGTTGCCGGGGCCAAAGCGGTGAACGTCGAAGCCCATGCTGCTGCGGCTTTCCCACTGCTGTCCGAGCAGCTGTTCCGCACGCTGCAGGTCCTCGCGGGTCGTCACCTTGAAGTTCTCCTCGCTGCCCTCAACCCAAGCCACCGCGAGCCCATTCGCTTCTGCGACCGCGGCATCGTCGGTCAGGCTGCTTGTCCGCGCCGCGCGGTGGGCGGCAAGTATGGGCGCGAAGTGGAAGGCCTGGGGCGTCTGCACCCGTAGCAGCGATTCGCGGTCCGGCCCACTGGTCAGGAGCGAATCCTGGCGTTGCTTGAGGGTGTCGACCACCGGCAGGGCGGGTACGGCGCCGCTGTGGCTTTCGAGCGCAGACAGGAGCCGGTCGATCAGCGCAGTGGCGGGGAAGGGACGGGCGCCGTCATGGATCAGAACCTGCTGGGGCGCGTGTTCTGTGAGGCTCTCCAGGCCCAGTCGGACCGAGTCCTGCCGCGTGGCCCCCCCCTCCACAGGCTCCAGCAGTGGCAGTCCGGCAGCGGCGGCCTCATAGGCTGCACGATCCGCGTGATGAATCACCACGCGCACCGCATCCACTGCCGGGTGATGACAGAGTCGCTCGAGGCAGTGCCGCAGCAAGGGCGATTGCCCCAGGCGTGCATACTGTTTCGGCGCAACACCCCCGAAGCGGCTGCCGCGCCCGGCTGCAACCACCAATGCCACAGTCTGTTTCATGCCGTCCTTCGAATCAGCCGCGTCGTGCGCCGGCGACAGTAGTGTGCCCTGTCGTGCCGGCCAAGAGGTGCTATAAGGGCGACATGCTCGACAAGCCGCTGTTGTCTCTGTTTGCCCTTGCTGCCTTGACGCCGGCTGCGGCCCTGCTGCCCTGGCGACCCACGCCGCAGCGCGACAGCCTTTTCTGGCTGCTGCTGGTGGTGGCCGTGGCTGGTTCCGCCCTCTTTGCGGTGCGCGCTTTCATCGGCGCCTGGGACAGCAGTCTGGGGCTGGCCTTGTGGCTGTCGATCACGACGACGCTTCTCTTCTTCGCACTGTTGTGCCTGCTGTCGCGCGAAGCCTGGCGGCTGGCGCCCTTGCTTCTGCCCTATTTGCTGCTGCTGGGCTTGCTGGCCACGGTGACGGCAAGCCAGCAAGGCCAGGTGCGGGTGGGTGGTTTGCCGGAGGCCTGGCTGCTGTTGCACATCAGCGCGGCCGTGGCCACCTACGCTCTCGCAACTCTAGCCGCTGTCGCGGGTGCGGCGGTTTTCCTGCAGGAGCGGCGCTTGAAGCGCAAGCAGGTTGGCGGGGTCAGTGCGCGTCTGCCGTCCATCGCCGTGGGCGAGAGCTTGCAGTATCGGCTGTTGCTGGCAGCGGAAGTGGTCCTGGGCGCGGACCTCCTGACCGGTTGGGCGCTACGCTACTTCGCGGCAACCCCGGCCATGGCGATCGATCACAAAACCCTGCTTTCGGTTCTGGCCTTTCTGGTGATCCTGGTGCTTCTCTGGCTTCAGGGGCGCAGCGGGCTGCGCGGACGCAGGGCAGGGCGCGTTGTTTTGCTTGCCTATCTGCTCCTGACCCTGGCTTACCCCGGCGTGAAGTTTGTCACTGACGTGCTGCTCAGTTAGCACGCGCCCGTTTTCTGCGGAGCGGGACACTGTACAGACCGCCCGAGCCGGCTTATGAAACCGCCTATTCTTTGTGCAGAGACGGGCCTTGGCGCGAATATGAGCATATCATTGGGATCGGTGACGCTTGAAGACCCGGTGATCCTGGCACCCATGTCGGGCGTGACTGACTTGCCCTTCCGCAGGTTGGTCAAACGCGCCGGGGCTGGGTTGGTGGTCTCCGAGATGATCGCCAGTGAGGCGATGATTCGCGCAACCAAGCGCTCCATGAAGATGACCAGCAACTGCGCGGAAGAGTTTCCCATGGCGGTGCAGCTCGCCGGGTGCGAGCCCGAGGTTATGGCCGAAGCCGCGCGTCTCAACGCGGACCGGGGGGCGGCGATCATCGACATCAACTTCGGCTGCCCGGTCAAGAAGGTGGTGAACAAGCAGGCCGGCTCCGCAATCATGCGCGACGAGGCACTGGCGGGGTGTATCCTGGAGGCGGTGGTCCGTGCCGTCTCCCTGCCGGTGACCATGAAGATGCGGCTGGGTTGGGACGACGCCAACCGCAATGCACCCTCCCTGGCACGCATTGCCGAGCAGGCGGGCATCCGGATGATCACCGTTCATGGTCGTACCCGCTGCCAGCTCTATGGCGGCTCAGCCGATTGGGATGCGGTGGCGGCGGTGCGGGCGGCCACTTCACTGCCCCTGGTGGTCAACGGCGACATCGCTGATGGACCAAGCGCCGTCGAAGCCTTGCGACGCTCTGGCGCTGATGGCGTGATGATCGGGCGAGCAGCCTGCGGTCGGCCATGGTTGCTGCGCCAGGTAATCGACTACCTTCGACGGGGGAAGAGCGCGCCCGAGCCAACGCCGACGGAGCGCGGTCATCTGGTTCTCGAACACTATGACGCGATGCTCTCGCACTACGGCGAAGCCAGTGGTGTGCGCATGGCGCGCAAGCATCTGAGCTGGTACGCGCAGGGACTGCGCGGTGCCAATGACTTCCGTGTTGCCGTTAACCGGGAGCCGGATCCGGCTAAGGTGCGCCAGGCGATCATTCAGCTCTTCCTGCAAGAGGCGGAGGCTCTGGCAGCCTGATGGCTCCGCAGCAGAGCAACTCGATACGCGAAGGCGCGGATGCAATCCAAAACGCTGCGGCCGAGGCACCCGACGCTGCCGCCGTGCTCTCAGCACTGGGCAAACCCGTCTTCCTGCTCGACGCTGAGAACAGCTTTCTCTACGCCAATCTCGCTGCTGAACAGTTTCTCGGCGTGTCCAGCGCTGTCCTGCGCACGCGCAGCCTCGCGTACTTTCTCCCGGATGACAGTCCACTCTGTGCCCTGATCGACCAAGTGCGGCACGCTGGCTACAGCGTCTTTGAGTTCGACGTCACCCTCGAAAGTCCACGCATTGGCCTGCATGTGGTGTCAGCCGAAGTCACGCCGCTGCCCGAGCGGCCGGAGTGCGTCGTGGTGGCTCTGGAAGAGCGCACTATGGCGCGGCGCATGGAGCATCAGCAGGTCCACCGAAATGCGGCGCGCTCCATCACAGCTGTGGCCGCCATGCTGGCACATGAGGTCAAGAACCCTTTGTCCGGCATCCGCGGTGCCGCTCAGCTGCTCGAACTGTCGGCGGATGATTCTGAACGGACGCTGACGCGTCTCATCTGCGAAGAAACCGACCGCATTGTAGCGTTGGTCGACCGCATGGAAACCTTCTCCGATAACCGCCCCGTGGAGCGCACGGCGGTCAACATCCATGAAGTGCTCGGCCGGGTGCGCAAAATTGTGGAGCATGGTGCCGGGCAGCATGTGCGCTTCATCGAGGACTATGACCCTTCGCTGCCTCCGGTCTACGGCAACCGTGACCTGTTGATTCAGGCGATCCTCAATCTAGTGAAGAACGCTGCCGAAGCGACCGCGGAAACCGCAAATGCGGAGATAACGCTATCCACCCGCTATCAGCAGGGGGTGCGCCTGGCGGTACCGGGCACCGCCAGCCGGGTCGACCTGCCGCTGGTGGCCAGCATCAAGGACAACGGCCCAGGCATTCCCGAAAGCCTGCAATCGCACCTGTTCGAGCCATTCATCGGCAACAAGGCACAGGGCAAGGGGCTGGGATTGGCGCTGGTCGCGAAAATCGTCGACGACCACGGGGGCGTCATCGAGTTCGAGAGCGAGCCGCGGCGCACGCTGTTCAACTTGATGCTGCCCAAGGCTGAATGAGGGGGAGGGATGAGCAAGGGCACCATTCTGGTCGCTGACGACGATCGGGCCATCCGCACCGTGCTGTCCCAGGCGCTTGGCCGGGAAGACTATCTGGTGCGCGCTACGGGAAACGCAGCGACACTCTGGCAGTGGGTGCAGGAAGGCGAGGGCGATCTGGTGATCACCGACGTGGTGATGCCGGACGAAAGTGGACTGGACCTCATTCCCCGGATCAAGCGGCTGCGCCCGCGCCTGCGCATCCTGGTGATGAGTGCGCAGAACACCTTGCTGACCGCCGTGAAGGCCACGGAGCGCGGCGCCTTCGAGTATTTGCCCAAACCCTTCGACCTGCGCGAGCTGTTGCAGGTGGTGGAACGCGCGCTGTCGGACAGCCCGGATCAGGCGGACGGCCAGGGCGCGGCAGCCGAAGAGGAGCAGCTGCCGCTGATCGGCCGCTCCCCCGCCATGCAGGATGTCTATCGCGTCCTGGCGCGACTGATGACCACTGATCTGACCACCATCGTCCATGGGGAGTCAGGCACCGGCAAGGAGTTGGTCGCCCGGGCGCTGCATGACTACGGCAAACGTCGGCACGGTCCCTTCGTGGCTTTGAACATGGCGGCGATCCCACGGGAGTTGATCGAGAGCGAGCTCTTCGGCCACGAACGCGGCGCCTTCACAGGCGCCGGCCAGCGCTATGCCGGCCGCTTCGAACAGGCCGCCGGCGGCACGCTTTTCCTGGACGAGATCGGCGACATGCCGCTGGAGGCACAGACCCGACTGCTGCGCGTGCTGCAGGAAGGGGAGTTCACGACGGTGGGCGGACGTGCACCGATCCGCGCCGACGTGCGCATCGTGGCGGCCACACACAGGGATCTGCGCCAGATGGTGCGCAGCGGCCAGTTCCGTGAGGATCTCTACTATCGCCTCAGCGTGGTGCCGGTGCGCCTGCCGCCGCTGCGCGAGCGCGCGGAAGATGTGCCGGAACTCGTGCGACATTTCCTGAACGAGATCCAGCGCGAAGGCCTGCCATCGAAACAGCTCGACAGCGCGGCGCTGGACTATCTGAAGCGCTACCGCTGGCCCGGCAATGTGCGAGAGCTCGAGAACCTGGTTCGCAGGCTCGGCGCGCTCTACAGCCAGGAGATAATCGGCGTCGACATTGTCCGCGCCGAACTGAGCGAAGCGACGGAGGAGCCGCGGGAGACCGCTGCAGGCGATGGATCGCTGGGGCAGACCGTGGAACGCTTGTTGACCGAGTACTTCGAGACGCATGCGGGCAGCCTACCTGCGCGCGGGCTTTACGACCGGGTGCTGCGCGAGGTGGAAAAGCCCTTGCTGGAACTCACGCTGGCCGCAACCCAGGGCAATCAGCTCAAGGCAGCCGACGTTCTCGGCCTCAATCGCAATACCCTGCGCAAGAAGATCCGCGAACTCGGTATCGAGGTGGTTCGCGGCGTAAAATAGGCGTGGCCGTTCTGCCACAGGCTGGCATAGTGCGGACTGTTGCGAAGCTCCTGGTGAAAGGGCGTTCGAGTAAACGGAGAAGCGTGAGTCCGGTTTGTTCCTGGTGATTGCCCCATGAGTGCGGTGCACAGCAGCTCCAGTATCCGTCCCTCCCGCTGGGAGCGACTGGGCCGCCCGCTGGCGATTGTGCTGCTGGTCGCGGCCATGGTGACGGGTGGGGCAACGTTCTTGGCCATGACCGGACGCCTGCCTTGGGCGCAGGGGCCGCGGAGCATTTTCGCGCTGCTGGTTCTCGACTTGGTCCTGCTCGTTTGCTTCGGCGCGCTGATCACGCGGCGCCTGCTGCGGCTCTGGGCCGAACGTCGTCGCGACGCAGCGGGCGCTAGACTGCACACCCGGCTGGTCGGCCTCTTTGCACTGGTGTCGGTGCTGCCCAGCTTCTTCATCGCTCTGCTGGCCGTACTGCTGTTCGATTTCGGCCTGCAGTCCTGGTTCAGCGATCGCGTCAGCACGGCGATCAAGGAATCGCTTGCTGTGGCAGAAGCTTACGAGCAGGAGCACCGGCGAACCATCAACGCGGACATTCTGGCAGTGGCCAATGGACTGAGCCGCTCGGGTCGGCTGCTGACGGTCGACCCGAACCAGTTCGCCCGGGTGCTGGGCAATCAGGCGGCGCTGCGCGGTCTGACCGAGGCGGTGGTTTTCCAGCGATCGGGCCGGGTAATCGCCCGTGTCGGCCTCGGGTCGCTGCTCGATGTCCGTCCGGACCTGCCGGAAGCCGCTCTTGACCGAGCGGAGCGGGGAAGTGTTGTCGTCTTATCAGGCGATTACGGCGACCGGCTAAGAGCTTTGATAAAGCTCGATATTTATGTCGACACCTATCTGCTGGTAGGCCGGGTTATCGATCCACGCGTGGTCGGCCACATGGAGCGAACCTCGGCGGCTGTGCAGGTCTATGAAGAGATCGAGGGGGAGCGCACCGGACTCATCATCACCTTCGCCCTGATCTTCTTCCTGGTCGCTGTGCTGCTCTTGCTCGCCGCCTCCTGGGTTGGCCTCGCTTTCGCCGATCGGCTGAGCCAACCCATCGCAAGGCTGGTGACGGCGGCTGAGCGCGTGGGGTCGGGCGACCTGCATGTGCGGGTGCACGGGATCGACCCGGGCGATGAGATCGGCACCTTGGGCCTGACCTTCAACCGCATGACCAGCGATCTTGAGCGCCAGCAGGATGAGCTTCTGGAAGCCAATCGGCAGATCGAGGCGCGGCGGCGCTTCATTGAAACAGTGCTGGCCGGTGTTTCCGCCGGAGTGATCGGCCTCAATGAAGAACGCCGGGTCACCCTGGTGAACCGCTCGGCCTGCGAGCTTCTTTCTCTTGAGGAAAGCCAACTCAAGGGCCGGCGCATCGGCAATCTTTCGCGTGACCTGCGCAATCTGCTGGACACGGCCCAGCGGCGCCCAGGTCGGGCGCATGAGCGCCAAATCACGCTTTCACGGCGCGATGGCTACAATCGCACCTTCCTGGTGCGGGTGCTAGCGGAAGCGGGCGAGGGCGGATTGCTCGGTTTCGTTCTGACTTTTGATGACGTGACCGAACTGCTTTCCGCGCAACGCAAGGCGGCCTGGGCCGACGTGGCGCGGCGCATCGCACATGAGATCAAGAACCCGCTCACCCCCATTCAACTCTCGGCCGAACGCCTAAAAAGGCGCTACCTGAAACAGATCGAGAGCGACCGCGAGGTCTTCGAGGCCTGCACGGACACCATCGTGCGCCAGGTCGGTGATATCGGGCGCATGGTCGATGAGTTCTCTTCCTTCGCCCGGATGCCCACCCCCGTCATGGCACGCCAAGACCTGGGCCATCTCGTGGCGCAGTCCGTAGAACTGCAGGCGGGTGCGGCGCGTCAAGGTATCAGTTTCGAGTACGAACCGCCCGATACGCCCGTCTACCTCCAAGTCGATTCCGGACAGATCCGGCAGGCACTGACCAACCTGCTGCAGAACGCCGCCGATTCCATCGAAGCCCGCCAGCAGATCCAGGAGCAGAATGGAGAAACCCCTGACCCGGGGCTTGTTGAGGTTCGGCTGCACTGCCTCCCCGAAGGAGTCGAGGTGGAGATCGAGGACAATGGTCGTGGGCTGCCGGCGCACGAGCGCGAGCGGCTGACCGAGCCCTACATGACGACCCGCGAGAAGGGCACGGGACTGGGACTGGCTATCGTGAAAAAGATCATGGAGGATCACGGAGGCACCTTGGTGCTCAGCGACCGGCACGTGGGCAAGGGTGCGCGAGTGGTCCTGCAGTTTCTGAGGACGCCGGGTACTGAGGAGGCTGATGAGTCCGATACCGCCGCGGATCAACAGGAGGCAACGGGTTGAGCGACTGACCCGGACGGCCGGCGACCAGTTGCGATATCCGGTATTCGAATGAGCAAGGTGACATGGCGCACGACATACTGATCGTTGACGACGAAGCGGATATTCGCCTGTTGATCTCCGGCGTTCTGGAGGATGAGGGGCATGGCACACGTGGCGCAGCCAATGCCGATGAAGCCCTGGACGCCTTGCGTGACCGCAGGCCTCATCTCGTTATCCTGGATATCTGGTTGCAGAATTCCCGTATGGACGGCCTGGAGATTCTGCAACGCATTCAGCGCGATCATGCCGGCGTGCCCGTGGTGATGATTTCCGGGCACGGCAACATCGAAACCGCGGTCAAGGCGATCAAGCTGGGTGCCTACGACTTCATCGAGAAACCTTTCAAAGCCGATCGTTTGCTCCTGGTGGTGGAGCGCGCCATCGAAGCGGCGCGGCTACGGGCGGAGAACGAGGAACTGCGCCTGCGCGCGGCGCCGGAGACCGACCTTTTGGGCCAAAGCGCAGCGGTCACCCATCTGCGTCAGGCCGTCACCAAGGTGGCGCCGACCGGAAGCCGGGTGCTGATCACCGGCGCAGCCGGCACCGGCAAAGAAGTGGTCGCGCGCCTCATCCATCAGAACTCACGCCGCAGCAGCGGTCCCTTCATGGCGCTCAACTGTGCCACCTTGCATCCGGACCGTCTTGAGAGCGAACTCTTCGGCGTTGAGCAGGGCGGTGAGCAGGGGCGTGTGGCCAAGATCGGGACGTTCGAGCGGGCCCATGGTGGCACGCTGCTCCTGGACGAAGTTGCGGACATGCCGCTCGAGACCCAGGGTAAAATCGTGCGCGTTTTGCAGGACCAGAGCTTCACGCGCGTCGGCGGTGCGCGGCGCGTGGAGGTCGATGTGCGGGTCGTGGCTTCGACCAATCGCGATCTGGCCAGCCTGATCGAGGAAGGGCGTTTCCGCGAAGATCTCTTCTACCGCTTGAATGTCGTGCCCATCCGGGTGCCTGCCTTGCGAGACCGTCGCGAGGATATCCCGGATCTTGTCGCGCACTTCATGCAGCGCGCGGCGAACAACGCGGGCATGCCGTCGCGTAAGCTGGGGGAGGATGCCCTGGTGGGGCTGCAGAGCTACGACTGGCCGGGGAATGTCCGTCAGTTGCGCAACGTGGTCGACTGGCTGTTGATCATGGCGCCCGGCGGGCCCGGGGATCCGATCGGCGCGGACATGCTCCCGCCGGAGATCACCTCGCAGACGCCGGCGCTCAGCGGCAATGGTGCCGCCGACCTTCTGGCGCTGCCGCTACGCCAGGCTCGCGAGCGCTTCGAAAAGCAGTACCTCGACGCCCAGGTCAACCGCTTCGGCGGCAACATCTCGCGCACGGCAGCGTTCGTTGGAATGGAGCGCTCCGCGCTGCATCGCAAACTGCGCCTGCTGGGCATCTCGACCTCGGAACGGTAGGGCCGCATGAAATTCATCATCTGCGGGGCAGGGCAGGTCGGCTTCAATATCGCCCGTTATCTGGCTGGAGAATCGGCGGACGTCACGGTCGTCGACCAGTCGCCGGAGCTTATCCAGAAGATTACCGACCTGCTGGATGTCAACGGCGTGGTGGGCTTCGCCTCGCATCCGGACGTGCTGGAGCGGGCAGGGGCGCAGGACGCGGACATGCTGATCGCCGTGACCTATGCTGACGAGGTCAACATGGTGGCCTGTCAGGTTGGTCACTCGCTGTTCGAGGTGCCGACGAAGATCGCTCGCATAAGAAATCAGAGCTATCTCAACCCTTTATGGTCTGATCTTTTCTCAGCGTCCAACCTGCCGATAGACGTGATCATCTCGCCCGAGGTCGAGGTGTCGCGTGCAATCGAACGGCGGTTGATGATTCCCGGTGCTTTCGACGCGATCAACCTGGCGGGCGGCAAGGTGACGCTCGTTGGCGTGCACGTCCGCGAGGAAACGCCAATCATCTCCACGCCCCTGCGCCAACTGACCGACCTCTTTCCCGACTTGCACATCTACCTTGTCACCATCAGACGCGGCGATAACGTTATCGCCCCGGGCGGTGACGACGAACTGCA
This sequence comes from Aquibaculum arenosum, assembly GCF_029222965.1. Lineage (GTDB taxonomy): Bacteria > Pseudomonadota > Alphaproteobacteria > Kiloniellales > DSM-21159 > Aquibaculum > Aquibaculum arenosum. The sequence continues at coordinate 93,334 of NZ_JARHUD010000005.1, forward strand.
GCCCGGGGACGACGTCTATTTCATGTGCGAGACCGCGCACCTGGAGCGCGCGATGCTCTCCTTCGGCTATGCCGAGAAGGAGGCACGGCGCCTGGTGCTGATCGGTGGTGGCAATATCGGTCTGGAACTGGCGCGCTCCATCGAAGAGCGGCACAGCTACGTGCAGCTCAAGGTCATCGAGTACGACAAGGTGCGCGCAGAGCGCGTGGCACAGACTCTGCGGCGTTCAGTCGTGATCCATGGAGATGCGCTGGAGCAGGATATTCTGGCAGAAGCCAACGTCGGTACGGCCGAAACGGTCATCACCGTCACCAATGATGATGAGGTGAACATCCTGGCCGCGCTGCTGGCCAAAAAGCAGGGCTGTGCCCGTGCGATCACTCTGATCAACTCCACCTCTTACGCTCAACTCCTGCCTGGTCTGGGTGTGGATACGGTGGTCAGCCCCAGAGCGATCACCGTTTCCACCATCCTGCAGCATGTGAGGCGTGGGAGAATTCGGGCTGCTCATTCTCTGGCCGATGGTGTCGGGGAGGTGATCGAGGCCGAGGTGCTCGAGACCTCAGGACTTGCGGGCAGCAGAATTCGCGAGGCCGGCCTGCCCGATGGGGTGGTGATCGGCGCTCTGGTGCGCAACGGCGCCTTCGTGGTGCCCCGTGGCGGAACGGTGATCCAGGCGGGTGATCTGGTGGTGCTCTTCGCCAAGCCCGGCGCTGTGAAGAAGGTTGAGAGGCTCTTTTCCGTTAAGCTGGAATTCTTCTGACCGAAAGCTATTCTGCGCCTGTATCAACGATCATTTTTGCCAAAGGGATCACCATGCCGCGCATTGCCTACGTTAACGGCCGCTTCGTTCCGCATCGCGATGCCGCGGTTCATATCGAGGATCGCGGCTATCAGTTTGCGGATGGCGTGTATGAAGTCGTGCCCGTATTCTACTCGCAGCTGATCGATGAAGATGCGCATTTGGACCGACTGGAGCGCTCCCTGTCTGAGCTGCGCATTGCCATGCCGAAGTCGCGCCAGGTGCTGAAGATGATCAGCGCCGAGGTGATGCGGCGCAATCAACTGACCTACGGCTTTCTCTATATGCAGGTGACCCGTGGCGTGGCACCGCGGGACCACAAGTTTCCGAAAGCGGCCAAACCTGCGCTGGTCATGACCGTACGGCAGACGAAGCCGCATACCTCTGAGCAGTTGGAAAAAGGCATCAAGGTCATCACCACGCCTGACATCCGGTGGCAAAGGCGGGACATCAAGTCCATCTCCCTCTTGCCGAACTGCCTGGCAAAGCAGGAGGCGGTCGAGGCTGGCGCGGCAGAGGCCTGGCTGGTGGAAGGGGATGGCACGGTCAGTGAAGGTTCGGCCACCAATGCCTGGATCGTCACCGCCGACGGCAAGCTGGTGACCCGCAAGGCCGACCACTTGATCTTGAGCGGCATAACGCGGCTCTCACTGATTGAGGCGGCAAAGGCTGCCGGCATGGAATTCGAAGAACGGCCTTTCACCGTGGAGGAGGCGTATGCAGCGCGTGAAGCCTTCCTGACGTCGAGCACCAATCTGGTCATGCCGATCGTCCAGATCGACGACACACCGGTCGGCAATGGGCATCCAGGCATGCTGACGATGCGCTTGCGCCAGCTCTACATTGATTACGTTACCGCTGATCCAGCCACCCGAAAGAATCAGGAGGAGGCGGCGTGAGCGACACGCAGGCCACATTGCCGGCGCCTGCAGCGATCCTTTTCGACTGGGATAACACCCTAATAGACAGTTGGGGCACGATTCATCTGGCCCTGAAGGACACGTTTCTCGCGTTCGGCATGACCCCCTGGACCTTGCAGGAGGCGCGCGAGCGCGTGCGCGAGTCGGCCCGCGACGCCTTCCCCAAGTTGTTTGGCGCGCGGGCGGACGAGGCGATGACCATATTCTACGACAGCTTTGCGCGGCGTCATCTGGAAGGCCTGCAAAGCCTGCCGGGCGCGCAAGCCTGCCTTGCGGCCTTGGCGCAGTTATCTCTGCCGATGGGGGTGGTCAGCAACAAGGCCGGGCCCTATTTACGACGGGAAGTCGAAGCCTTGGCTTGGTCCGACTACTTCGGTGCCGTCGTGGGGGCCAATGACGCTATCCGGGACAAGCCCGACGCGGAACCGGTCCGAATGGCCTTGCGTTCGATGGAGGTGGAACCCACCTCTGCTGTGTGGTTTGTCGGCGATACCGATGTCGATCTGCTATGTGCAGCCAATGCAGGCTGCACGGGCGTTCTGCTGCGTCGCGAAGCACCTGCCGACGGCGAGTTCGCGGGGGTGCGCGTGGCGAGGCACCTGCCGGACTTTGCCGCCCTGTTGTTGTTGGTCGAAGCGGCATGCCTGACAAGGTTTTCCGGAGAAGCGATGCATCCGGCATGATGACGGCCGATGCGCCAGCGAAATGGTTTGGAGCCGACCAAGCATGGCTGTGCTTTGGTCGAATGGCCCATACGAATAACGAAACGCGAATAACGAAGCGATAGAGAAAGAAGAGGGTCTAACGCAATGGCCGGTGAAAAGTCGCAAAACGTACAAGATGTCTTCCTCAACCACATCCGCAAGAACAAGATTCCGGTCACGATTTTCTTGGTCAACGGGGTGAAGCTGCAGGGCATCGTCACCTGGTTCGATAATTTCTGCGTGCTGCTGCGGCGCGACGCGCACTCGCAACTCGTCTACAAGCATGCAATCTCGACGATCATGCCATCGGCACCGATTCAGCTGTTCGAGGTGACCGACAAAGAAGGAGCCGAGGACTGACGCAAGAGACTTCGAAGCAGAGTGCGACCAACCCCAATTCCGAAGGGAGTGCGGGGCGTGCCCTGGTGCTGCATCCGGCAGTGAAGCCTGGGCCTGGGCAGTCGGAGCGTTCCGCTGATGCCCGTTTGCAGGAGGCCATTGGCCTGGCCCAGGCCATTGGGCTGGAGATCGTGGGCACGGATATCGCCCCGCTCGACCGGCCGAACCCGGCAACTTTTGTTGGCGGAGGCGTCGTCGAGCGCCTGTCGGCTCAAGCCGAGGAGACGGAAGCCGATCTTGTGGTTTTCGACTGCATGCTCTCACCTGGCCAGCAGCGCAATCTGGAGCGCGCACTGAACCGCAAGGTCATCGATCGTACGGGCCTGATCCTGGAGATCTTCGGCGCACGTGCACGCACCAAGGAAGGGCGGCTGCAGGTTGATCTCGCTGCGCTGACCTACCAGAGGTCGCGCTTGGTGCGTTCTTGGACTCACTTGGAGCGTCAGCGCAGCGGTGGCGCCTTCATGGGCGGTCCGGGTGAACGCCAAATCGAGCTCGATCGGCGCATGCTGGATGAAAAAATCATCCGGCTGAAGAAGGATCTCGAACAGGTCAAGCGCACGCGCGGCCTGCACCGCAGCGCGCGCCAGAAGGTACCCTATCCGGTGGTGGCGCTTGTGGGGTACACCAACGCCGGAAAGTCCACCCTCTTCAACACGTTGACTCGCGCGGACGTCATGGCCGAGGACATGCTCTTCGCCACGCTCGACCCCACTATGCGGCGGCTCGAACTGGCGTCGGGCGAGACAATCATTCTGTCGGACACCGTCGGGTTCATCACCGATCTGCCGGTTCATCTGGTCGCGGCTTTCAGGGCCACGCTGGAGGAAGTGATTTCGGCTGACGTCATCGTGCACGTGCGGGATGTGAGTGACCCGGAGCATGAAGAGCAGAAGGCGTCAGTGGACGCCATCATGCAGGATCTCGGTCTCGGTCCCGGTGAGGCCGGCGAACGGCCGGTCATCGAGGTCTTCAACAAGATTGATCTGCTGGAGCCCGAGGCGCGCGCCGCATTGCAAGCACAGTGTGCTCGCGACGACCATTTGGTGGCTGTATCGGCGCTCAAGGGTGAGGGCTTGCCTGACCTGCTCGAAGCGGTGCGTCAGGGGCTGCAGCGCGACCATGAAGTCCTGGAACTGGAAGTGGACGCGGCCGACGGCAAGACGCTGGCCTGGCTCTATCAGCACGGGCAGGTCTTGGATCGGGAGGAAGGCGACGGCCACACGTGGTTGCGTGTGAGTCTATCGCCCATCGAGCGCGCTCGTTTCGATCGCTTGCCTATTCAGCAGGGCGAGATGGGTCCTTCGGTTTCCGTCGAACACTGACCAGCATCACGCAGACCGACATCGCGGTGCCCTGACATTGCGATGCTATCCCCCGGTGGTAAGGCCGCTGACTAAGGTTGACTTCACCGGTCCGGCCGCCTATCTCCGGGATCGTTAGCACTCACAGCAGGTGAGTGCCAGAAGGGGCTCAGCCCCGACAACCGATACAGACCTCCGGATAAAGGGAGCAGGACGAGAATGAAGTTCCGCCCGTTGCACGACCGCGTGGTGGTGGAGGCGCTCGACGCCGAAGAAAAGACCGCCGGCGGCATCATCATCCCGGACACCGCCAAGGAAAAGCCGCAGCAGGGTAAGGTCATTGCCGTGGGCCCGGGTGCCCGGGGCGATGACGGCAAGGTCAACCCGCTGGACGTCAAGGAAGGCGACACCGTCCTCTACGGCAAGTGGTCCGGTACGGAAGTGAAGATCGACGGCAAGACGCTGCTGATCATGCGCGAGTCCGACATCATGGGCGTGCTCGCCTGAGCGCAGGCATAACGCCCTGCGATCTTTGAATAATTCCAGCAGCAAGGAGCGAATGCATGGCTGCGAAAGAAGTTAAGTTCAGCACCGATGCCCGTCAGCGCATGCTGCGCGGCGTCGACACCCTCGCCGATGCGGTGAAGGTGACCTTGGGCCCTAAGGGCCGCAACGTGGTGCTCGACAAGTCCTTCGGCGCCCCGCGCATCACCAAGGACGGTGTGACGGTCGCCAAGGAGATCGAACTTTCCGACAAGTTCGAGAACATGGGCGCGCAGATGGTGCGTGAGGTCGCTTCCCGCACCAACGACACTGCCGGTGACGGCACGACGACGGCGACCGTTCTGGCCCAGGCTATCGTGCGCGAAGGCTCCAAGTCGGTGGCCGCCGGCATGAACCCCATGGACCTGAAGCGCGGCATCGATGCAGCCGTGGCCGTGGTGGTCGAGGATCTGCGCAGCCGTTCGCGCAAGATCTCCAAGCCGGAGGAAGTCGCTCAGGTGGGCACCATCTCCGCCAACGGGGATCGTACGGTCGGCGAGATGATCGCCGAGGCCATGCAGAAGGTCGGCAACGAGGGTGTCATCACCGTCGAGGAGGCCAAGAGCCTCGAGACCGAGCTCGAAGTCGTCGAGGGCATGCAGTTCGATCGCGGCTACCTCTCGCCGTACTTCGTGACCAACTCCGAGAAGATGATCTGCGAGCTCGAGAACCCCTACATCCTCCTGCACGAGAAGAAGCTCTCGAACCTGCAGGCGATGTTGCCGGTGCTCGAGGCTGTGGTTCAGTCCTCTCGCCCGCTGCTGATCATCTCCGAGGATGTTGAGGGCGAAGCCCTGGCGACTCTGGTGGTCAACAAGCTGCGCGGTGGCCTGAAGGTTGCGGCCGTGAAGGCTCCGGGCTTCGGCGATCGCCGCAAGGCAATGCTCGAGGACATCGCTGTTCTGACCGGCGGTCAGGTCGTGAGCGAGGACATCGGCATTAAGCTCGAGAACGTCACTCTCGACATGCTTGGTGAAGCGAAGAAGATCGATATCACCAAGGAAGAGACCACCATCGTCGACGGCGCTGGTGAGAAGCAGGACATCGAGGCTCGGGTCGCGCAGATCAAGGCGCAGATCGAAGAGACCACCTCCGACTACGACCGTGAGAAGCTGCAGGAGCGGCTGGCCAAGCTGGCCGGCGGCGTTGCGGTGATCCGTGTCGGCGGTGCCTCCGAGGTTGAGGTGAAGGAGAAGAAGGACCGCGTCGACGACGCTCTGCACGCGACTCGTGCGGCTGTCGAAGAAGGCATCGTCCCCGGCGGCGGTACCGCGCTCCTCTACGCGCTCAAGGCCCTGGACAGTGTCTCTGTCGCCAATGCCGACCAAAAGGTGGGTGTCGAGATCGTGCGCCGTGCCATTCAGGCGCCGGTGCGTCAGATCGCCGAGAACGCCGGTACTGACGGCGCAGTGGTTGCCGGCAAGCTGCTGGAGAGCACTGACGTCGAGTGGGGCTACGACGCCCAGAACGGCGAGTATACCAACCTCGTGAAGGCTGGCATCATCGACCCGACCAAGGTCGTGCGCACGGCCCTGCAGGACGCGGCTTCGGTCGCCGGCCTGATGATCACCACCGAGGCCATGATTGCCGAGAAGCCGGAGCCGAAGGACGGCGCCGGCGGCGGTGCCCCCGATATGGGCGGCATGGGTGGTATGGGCGGCATGGGTGGCATGGGCTTCTAAGCCCCGTCACTCGGACCGTTCAAAGCGAACACTGGGGCCGCGGGGAAACCCGCGGCCCTTCGTGTATCAAAGCCTGATTGAACTCGATCAACTGTAAGCGGATTGGTGATGTTTCCGGATTTTGAGCGCATTGGTGCGGTCTTGCGCGAAGTGGCCGCGGAAGAGGCCATGCCGCGCTTTCGCGCCCTGGCTGATGAGGATGTGCGCCGCAAGGCGGCAGGTGACCTCGTGACCGTTGCGGATATTGCAGTGGAACGGCAACTCGAGCGGCGCCTGCCCGATTTCCTGCCGGGCTCACTGGTCGTGGGCGAAGAAGCGGTCGAAGACGACCCCACGGTGCTCGACCGTCTGGAGGGCGACCGCCATGTCTGGATCATCGACCCGATTGACGGAACGGGTAACTTCGCACGCGGCAGCGCGACCTTTGCGGTGATGGTGGCGTTGACCCGCGGCACCGAGACACTCGGTGGCTGGATCTACGATCCAGTCGGTCAGCGTATGCTCATCGCCGAGCGAGGGGAGGGCGCTTACCTGAACGGGGAACGCTTGCGCGCGACGCGAGGGAAGGCCGTCACCGCCTTGCAGGGAACCTTGCATTTTGGCTCCACCACCGATCCCCAGGTGGCGCGCGCTCTTTCGCGCAACGAGTCAAAGGTGGGGCGCCTCAAGAGCTTGCGCTGCGCGGGACAGGAGTATTTGCGCCTGACGACAGGCGACAGCGACTTCGCCCTCTTCACCAAGACCAAACCCTGGGATCATTGTCCTGGTGTACTGATCCTTGAAGAGACCGGGGGGCAGGGCCGCCTCCTGAATGGGCGGCCCTACACGGCCAGGGACTATCGCGCGCCGGGGCTGCTCCTGGCAGCGGATGCGGCGCACTGGGATGCCCTGCAGACGACGCTGCTGGGCGACTAAAGCTACTTGCTCTCCCGATGGACTGAGAAGGGTGAGAAGGCCTGCATCACCGGCATCATCTCCAGCCGGTTGATGTTCACGTGCCGGGGCAGGGTGGTAACCCAGAAGATCGCCTCGGCGATGTCGTCTGCGGTCATGGGCTGCAGGCCCTGGTACGGCTTGGAAGCCTTGTCCTTGTCGCCCTTGAAGCGCACCTCCGAGAATTCGGTCTCGGCCATGCCGGGCTCGATGTTGGTCACCCGCACCTGTTTTCCGAGGAGATCGGCGCGCAGGTTGAGCGAGAACTGCTTCACAAAAGCCTTGGTGGCGCCGTAGACATTACCGCCGGGGTAGGGGTAGTTGGCCGCCACGGAGCTGATGTTCACGACATGGCCGCGGTCTCGTGCCACCATGCCCGGCAGGATGGCGCGGGTGGCGTAAACGAGCCCCGTCACGTTGGTCTCGATCATCGTGGTCCAGTCGTCGAGGACCGCCTCTTGCGCTGGCTCCAGCCCCAAGGCCAGGCCGGCGTTGTTCACCAGCACATCGACCTCCTTGAACGCGTCGGGAAGCCCATCCAGACAGCGATCAATGTCCGCCTTGTCACGAATGTCGAGGCGGCTGACGTGCACATTGTCGCCAAGTTCATCCCGCAGCGCGTCAAGACGGTCCTGGCGGCGGCCGGTGGCGATCACCTTTGCGCCCTCTTTGGCGTAGCGGCGCACAGCAGCGGCGCCGAAGCCGGCGGTTGCACCGGTGATGAAGACCGTGAGGCTGGCGGGGTCGGTTCGCGTGATCATCCCTGTCTATCTCCTTTTGTTTCCGTGGATGTTGGTGCTTCGCGGCTCTTGGCATTCTGCCAAGCCCCTTCAAGCTGCTCCAGGGAGCATGCCGAGAGGCTCGCGCCGGCTTCTGCCACTTCGGCTTCCACCTGACGAAAGCGGCGCTCGAACTTTGCGTTTCCACGGCGCAGAGCCGTTTCCGGCTCGACGTCGAGGTGGCGCGCCAGGTTGACAATCGAAAACAGTAGGTCGCCCAGTTCTTCCTCGACGCGCGTCTTGTCGACGGTGCCGGTGAGTTCGGCTTCGAGTTCGTCCAGCTCTTCCCTCACCTTTGCCAGCACCGGCTCCACAGTTGGCCAGTCAAACCCCACGCGTGCGGCACGCCGCTGCAGCTTCCAGGCGCGCAGCAGCGCGGGCAGGGCAGGCGGCACTCCGTCGAGGACGCCCTTTTCTCCCTTGGCGGCGCGCTCCTGCGCCTTGATCGCTTCCCATCCCAGCTTTTGGGCCCGGGGAGTGTCGTAGGTCGTAGCGGCGAATACGTGCGGGTGGCGATCCAGCATCTTGCGCTCGATCGCTGCAGCCACGTCATTGAAATCGAAGCTGCCTTCTTCCTCAGCCATGCGAGCATGAAAAACGACCTGGAGCAGCAGGTCGCCGAGTTCATCACACAGCGCCGCACGGTCGCCGCGCTCGATGGCATCGTGGACCTCGTAGGCTTCCTCGATGGTGTAGGGCGCGATGGTTTCGAAAGTCTGGGCCACGTCCCAGGGGCAGCCATCCTGGGGATCGCGCAGTCGCGCCATCACCGCGAGCAGACGATCGATCGCGGGCTTGTGCGGGGCAGGGGGCTCTGACATGCGGCAAGTTTAGTCGTTAAGCCTTGGCCCGCAAGGACAGCAAAGCCTACCAGGCATAGCCCAGGCGCAGTTGCAGCCGCCGATCCAAGGTCCGTGCCGTGTCCGGCGACAGGCTGTCGAGATCGACTGTGCCGCTCAACGCAACATAGAGGTCATCCGTGATGCGGTAGCGCAGAGCCGTGTCGCTCTCCAGCAGCAGGCGCAAGGGACTGCCCCGGGGATCGACGCTGCCTTCCTGCTCGTGGCTCAGAGAGAAGCGCTCCCAGAAACCGCTGAAATAGAATTCGTACTCGAGCCCCCATGCGAGCAGGGGCGTGATCCAGTCGGTTCCATCTTTGCGGTGCTCTTCCGCGAATCCCGGCCCGGCCTTTGCTGTGAGGCGGTGTAGGTCATCGTCAAAGATGGTCCGCCCCACTTGCGCGAAGGCAGTGGTACGGTGACTGAGCCCTGTCGTCGGGTCTCGGAGCCAGCGCCCTGAAAGTGTGGTGAACCAGGGCGCAGTCAGTTCCTTCTGAAAGGAGATGGCGGCACTTTGGCGATCACGCAGCTTAACATCGTTCGCCTCTTGAATGTCCACCAAGCCGCGCAGGCGGAGGTGGTCGCCGCCACGCCGAAAGGTGAGGTCGAGTCGGGAAAGATAGTCGCGGCGATCGCGCGCCGAGGCCACCAAGGCGGCTCCCAGCTCCATCTCACCTGTGACCTCGATGGGCTCTTCCGGTTCCCCCTGCCGTGATGCCTGCGCTGGATCGGCATGCGCAGGTTCGGACGGGGCCTGGTCCAGCCACTCGGCCGCGATGATCTCTTCGTGGGGAACGGCCACTTCCGCGCCGAAACTGGTAAGAAGCGTGATGACTTCGTCGTCCTCGGCCAGAACATGCCCGCTCAGCCGATCGCCGCCCCGCAACTCCAGCCGCACTTGCTCTGCCGGCATTTCCTGCCCCATCGCCGGTCTCTCGTGGGGAAAGAGCAGCAGTGCACAAAGCAGGCTCGCTTTACATAGGGTGTTGTCTGTAATCCTCTGCCACACTTAGCTAAGACAGCTGCCGAGCGCCGTAAGTTTCAAATGTTGGCGACATGAGAAAAATGAGGAGGCCGGGCATGGACGCACTTGAGCGCATTCCGCCGCGCCGGGGCAGGGCACAGCGCCTCGTCCAGGGACAGACTTTGCGGATCATCAACACCCATGGAAGCCAGGTCGTGGACTTCTGGGCTTTCAGTGCTGAAGATCCTTTAGAGTTCCTTTCCATGGAGCATCTGCGCGCCAGTCTGGGCCGGATCTTCCCCAAAGCCGGCGACGCCCTTGTCACCAATCGGCGACGGCCCATTCTCACCCTGACGCAAGACACCTCACCTGGGGTCCACGACACGCTGATCGCTGCATGCGACAGTCATCGCTACGCCGGTTTGGGGTGCCGGGACTATCACGAGAATTGCACTGACAACCTGCATGCGGCGATGCGCGCCATCGGGCAGCGTGCGCCGGAGTGCCCCAGCCCCTTGAACCTCTGGATGAACATTCCGGTCGATGCTGCGGGCGGCGTTGCCTTCGAGGCACCAGTCTCCAAGCCTGGTGACTATGTCGATATGCGTGCGGAGATGGATTGCATCGCGGTGATGTCCGCCTGTCCCCAGGACATGCTGCCGATCAATGGCGAGGCCTGCACGCCGATGGAAGCGCATTACACGCTTGTGTAATCGTGCACAGTGCTTACTTCGTTGTTCACCTCGGCCGCGGCTTTCAGGTGCAGCAGCAGGGAAGGGGGTGAGAGTGGGGATGATCTCTGTCAGGCGGTTCGCCTGTGTTCTGGTGGCCGCGATGGCGTGGATTGCCGTTGCGGGGGCGCAAGAGCGCGCAAACCCGCTCATCGTGGGTGTCGAGGAGCTGAATTATCTGCCGGCTTACGGTCGCGACGAGAACGGCGAGTATGCCGGCTTCGGCCGTGCCATTCTGGATGCTTTCGCTGAGGATCACGGCTACGACCTGGTTTACAGACCGCTGCCCATCACTCGGCTTTACAGTGGACTGCTTTCCGGCAGCATCGATCTTAAATACCCGGACAATCCGCGCTGGGCGGAAGATCGCAAAGCGGGACGAACGATCGCCTACAGCGCCCCAGCCATGACTTACATCGACGGGAACCTCGTGACCGAGGCCCGGGATGGTCATGACGTCGAACTCATTGGGACCGTGCTCGGCTTCACGCCCTGGGCTTGGCTCGATCGCATCGAGGACGACTCTTTGCAGCTGATCGAGAGCACCGATCTCGTGCCTGTGCTCCGTCAGCTCTTCGCCGGCCGGATCGACGCCGCCTATGCCAATGTGGCGGTGGCGAAGCATGTGGCCGCGGAGAACGGCCTGCCGGCAGACCAGTTGGTTTTTCGCGACGACCTGCCGTACGACCGTGGCACCTACCATCTCTCGACCACCAAGCACCCGGAACTGATCGCACAGTTCGATCATTGGCTGGAAGACAATGCCGAGCGGGTCGAGGCGATGCGCGAGGATTATGGTGTGGGTGTGGAGGAACTACTGGAACCGAACGGGGAGTGAGCGCGCGGTTACCGATGGTGCTATCTGCCGAACGTTAAAACGCATAATGTATATTATGGGAAGAAATAACGGGTGAGGGCGATAGCTCGGAGGCGCCAGTCGATCTGGTACAGGCTGGCTTTTGCTGATCAGAGACGGCCCAGTTTGCGCAACCACCGCCGGACCCGCCGAGCGTTCACCCCCATGTCCCACCAACCGACCCGTGAGCGGCTGAGAAGGTAAAGGCTGGAGGTCTCTGCTGTGAGTTCAACGAATTCCACGGTGATCTCATCGACGAACTTGAAGAGCCGGCTCTTCTGGATGAACCGATAGCGATTGTGTTCTGACTGATCAGCGACGAGCGCAACGCGGGCCTCGGAACTGGCCACATCGAAAAAGCGCGCGCGCAGTTCCGCCGTGGCCATGGGATAGATCGGTGCCTGCATCTTGCAGGCTGCCAGGCCGGACTGCGGCGGACAGGCCAGAAACCAGTTTGGTGAAGCCGGGACCGTCAGGTCTGTGAAGCTGAACTGCTTGAGATCCCGCTGCATGGCCTTAATCCGGGCCTTTATCCGCAATCTCGACAGTCAGGCCATCGTGGGCCGGTTCGACTCCCGGCGGACAGGCCGCGCGCAGGCTTTCGTAATCCATTTCATGATTGAGGTGAGTCAACAGTGCGCGCTTCGGCTTGACCCGCTCAATCCAGCCTAGCGTCTGCTCAAAATGCGAATGCGTCGGGTGTTCTCGATAGCGCAGACAGTCAACGATCCAGAGGTCAATGCCGCGCAGCGCTGCAAAGGCTGCTTCATCCAGTTCCTTGGCATCGGTCGAATAAGCCATTGATCCGATGCGATATCCGGTGCTGGTGACATTGCCGTGATTCTGGGCGAAAGCCTGAGCTGGCAACCCCAGCAGATCGAAAGATCCATCCTCCACCGGCCGATCATCGTAGATGGCCGGATATAGGCGGCTGGCTGTATGGCTGGATGCGAATGCGTAGTCGAAGCGGGCGGTGATCTGGGCGTGGTCTCGGCGTGGGATGTAGGCGGAAATAGAGGCCTTGCGCCTGTTCGCCATGGAGCGCAACTCATCCAGTCCGTGCAAATGATCCGCATGGGCATGGGTCAGGAGCACTGCGTCGATCCGCTCCACAGCATTGTCCAGCAACTGCGCGCGCAGATCCGGCGAGGTGTCGATCAGAACCGCCCTGCCCTGTGTTTCCACCAGAATAGAGCAACGTCGGCGTCGATTGCGCGGGTGATCCGGATCGCAGCGACCCCAGTGCCCCCCGGGCGAGCCCTCAGCCAGAGGCACACCTCCGGATCCACCGCATCCCAGGATCGTTACCTTCATTGCGGCGCCGGAACCTTGGAGAACAGCCGGAAGAAGTTTGCCGTGGTTGCCTCCGCCAGTTCGTCGGCCGAAACATCCATCAGTTCAGCCATCTTCTCCGCTGTGTGCACCACGTACGCCGGTTCATTGCGTTTTCCGCGCTTGGGCACCGGCGCGAGATAGGGAGAATCCGTTTCAACAAGCAGCCGCTCCAGCGGCACCTGTCGGACGGTCTCGCGTAGTGCCTCGGCCTTCTTGAAGGTCACCACGCCAGCCAGGGAGATATAAAAGCCGATCTCCAGGGCGGCCTGCGCCAACTCCGGACCCGCCGTGAAGCAGTGAATCACGCCGGGAAAGGCCCCGCGTGCATGCTCCTCCTGCAGGATCGCCACGGTGTCGGCATCGGCATCGCGTGCATGCACGATGAGCGGCAGCCCGCTTTCTCGCGCCGCGGCTATGTGCGCCCGAAATGAGCGCTGCTGCGCCTCGCGGGGACTGTGCTCATAGAAATAGTCCAGGCCGGTTTCGCCGATCCCGACGACCTTGGGGTGGGCACAGCGCGACAGCAGGTTTTGGGGATCCTCTACCCCCTCCTCCCCTGCTTCGTGCGGATGCACGCCAACGGAGCAATAGACCGCTGCGAAGCGCTCGGCGATGCCGCGGATTGTGTCGAACTCGCTGAGCTTGGTGGAGATGGTTACCAAGCGGCCAACACCGGCCCTCTGCGCGCGGGTCACCACCTCTTCGAGCGAATCGCCTTCGCGCTCCAGGTAATCAAGGTGGCAGTGGGAATCGACCAGCATCACGCCCCGCCCTCCTCCGCAGCCTCCACGAAGCGCGGGAAAACGCCCTGCGGCCGCGGCAACGGCGTGCCGGGGACGAGCGCCGCCTCGATCTGGTCGAAGTTGCGCGCGTCTGTCGGCACGGCAAGCTGATCGAGCATCGCTGCCATGGCGTCGGGCATGACGGGCTGGTTCAGCAGCGCCAGGCGACGCACCGTCTCGGCCAGCACCCAGAGCACCGTCTGCATCCGGGCGGGATCGGTTTTGCGCAGAGCCCAGGGAGCCTGCTCGTCAACATAGCGGTTGGCGTCACCGACCACCTGCCAGGTTGCCTCCAGGCCTCGATGGAAGGCCTGCTGATCGTAGAGTTCGCGCAGGCGATCACGCAAGCCCGCGGCCTTGTCGAGTAGCGCCTGGTCGCTCTCCTGCAGTTCGCCGGCTTCAGGGACCGCGCCGCCACAGTTCTTGGCGATCATCGACAACACGCGTTGCGCCAGGTTGCCGAGGTCGTTGGCCAAGTCTCCGTTGATGCGGGCCACCATCGATTCATGGCTGATATAGCCGTCAGAGCCGAAAGGCACCTCGCGCAGCAAGTAGTAGCGCACCGGGTCCAGACCATAGGTGTCCACCAGATCCTGCGGCCGCAGCACATTGCCGATGGATTTCGACATCTTCTGGCCGCGGTTCATCAGCCAGCCGTGGGCAAAGACCCGCCGAGGCAGGGGCACATCTGCCGCCATGAGAAAGGCCGGCCAATAGACCGCATGAAAGCGCAGGATGTCCTTGCCCACCATGTGTAGATTGGCGGGCCAGAACTGCCGGAAGGTATCGCTCTCGGTGTCGGGGTAGCCCGCAGCGGTGATGTAGTTCGTCAGTGCGTCCAGCCAGACGTACATGATGTGCTCGGGATCACCCGGCACGGGAATGCCCCAGTTGAACGTCGTGCGGCTGACTGACAGATTCCGAAGCCCCCCCTTCACGAAGGACACCACCTCGTTGCGCCGGCTCTCCGGCCCGATGAAATCCGGGTTGCGCTCGTAGTGATCGAGCAGGCGGTCCTGCCAGTCGGAAAGGCGGAAAAAGTAGGATGGTTCCTCCACCCACTCCACCTCGGCGCCGGAGGGCGCCACAAGCTTGCCATCCTCGGTCTTGGTTAGCTCGTCCTCGCCGTAGAAGGCTTCGTCACGCACCGCGTACCAGCCGGCATACTTGTCCAGATAGATGTCGCCGGAGGCCACCAGCTTCTCCCACAGCGCCTGACAGGAACGGTGGTGGCGCTCCTCGGTGGTGCGGATGAAGTCGTCGTAGGAAAAGTTCATCACGGCGGCCAGGTCGCGGAAGTTCTGGCTCACGCGATCCGTAAAGGCCTGGGGTTCCTCCCCGGCCTTCTGCGCCGACTTCTCCACCTTCTGCCCATGCTCGTCGGTGCCGGTCAGGAAGAAGACCTCCTTGCCGTCGAGCCGCATGAAGCGCGCCAGCACGTCGCAGGCCAGCGTCGTGTAGGCGTGGCCGATGTGCGGCACGTCGTTCACGTAATAGATGGGCGTGGTGATGTAGTAGCTATCTGTCCGGACAGACATCGGTGCAGTTCGACTCCAGGAAGGCGCTATCAAACGGCGCGCGTCGCAGTCACGGCAGCGAGGCGGTCCAGCGCGGTGAGGATTACCTGCTTCCGATCCAGGCTTGCGCGTTCGGCCTGGGTAAATAGGCGCTCAAGGTTCTCCCACAGGGCCAACCACTGCGCAAGCGTGCCCCGGGCGAGCAAGCGCTGCGCCAGGCCTTCCTCCTCGGGCACCAGCGCTTCGCAGATCTGGCCGCGGCCGGCCGCCTGAATCAGGCGCCCCAGCCACCAGAGCAGGAGGTCGCTCACGGTGCGGAGCCGGCGCCCGCTGGCATCGCGCGCGATGCTCTCGGCGAAGGCGTGGCACTTCACCGGATCGAGGCGCGGCGCATCGGAAAGCACCGCCAGCAGGCCTTCGTAAAGGTCTGCCCCGCCCTCCTCCGCCAGTTCCAACGCTCGCCCGATGCTCCCCTCCCCCAGGCGCGCCAGCAACAGGCGTTGGGTCGGATCGGCTTCAGACAATGCCCGCTCCAGCAGGTGCAGCACGGCGGATTCTTCCAGCGCCGTCAACGCGAGGCGTCGGCAGCGCGAGCGGATGGTGGGCAAGAGACGGCCAGGAGCATGACTGACCAGCAGCAGCACGGCATTGGCCGGTGGCTCCTCCAGCACCTTCAACAAGGCGTTGGCTGCGTTGCTGTTCATCTCGTCGGCGCTGTCGACGATGCCCACCCGCCATCCGCCTTCGGAAGCCGTCATGTGCAGGAAACTGTTCAGATCGCGGATGGACTCGACATCGATGTCTCGCTTGAGCTTACCGTCGTCTCGGGCGCGCCGCTCGATGCTCAGGAGATCGGCGTGGCTCTGAGCTGAGACGCGCCGAAAGACCGGATGCTCGGGCGCAATGTCCAAGCTCTTCGCGGGAGCGGCGGTCTCAAACAGAGCCGGATCGGCGGGGGAGTCTTCGGCTTGGCTTAAGAGGAATCGCGCAAAACGATAGGCCAGGGTGGCCTTGCCGATGCCGCGCGGGCCGGTCAACAGCCAGGCGTGCGGCAAGCGGCCACTTTGATAGGCGCGCAGCAGGTGCTGCTCCGCTTCCGCCTGTCCCAGCAGATCCGCCGTTTCGCGGGGATGGGAGGGCGTCTCCTTGTCGCTGCTGCCCTGGCGCGACTTGACCCGGCTCACAGCGGCACCCCAAGGCGTGCTGCAACGCTGCGCCGCACCTCCAAGGTTACGTCTTCGAGCGGCTGCGTCGCATCTATGTGTGCGAAGCGCTGGGGCTCGGCCGCAGCCATGGCCAGGAAGCCTTGTCGCACGCGTTCATGAAAGACGCTGGTCAGGCTTTCAAAGCGCTCTGCTGCGCCGCGCCGGCCGGCTGCCCGCGCCAGGCCAATCTCTACCGGCAGGTCGAACAGCAACGTCAGGTCCGGCTGGCGTTCACCGATGGTGAAGCGATAGAGCGCGCGCAGCGGCTCCAGCGGCAGTTCACGACCGTACCCTTGGTAGGCGTAGGTCGAATCCGCGAAGCGATCACAGATCACCCAGGCGCCGCGCGAGAGCGTTGGCTCGATTCGGGTGACGAAATGATCGCGTCTGGCCGCGAAGACCAGCAGCGCCTCCGTCTGTGCATCCCAGCGTCCGGCCGAGCCATGCACCAGCAGTTCGCGGATTTCCTCGGCGCCAGGGCTGCCTCCGGGTTCGCGTGTTTCCAGCACCTCTAGCCCCTGGTCGCGCAGGACAGCAGCAAGCGCAGTGCACTGGGTAGACTTGCCCGCCCCTTCCCCGCCTTCCAAAGTGATGAACTTTCCGCGCGCCATGGGGCCGAGACTGCCCCGCGCTGCGGGAAGGGTCAACGCGATGCTCCAGGTGCCAGGTCGCTGTGGGCATCGGTGTCGCGGATTGCGTCGAGATCGGCCCTAGGATTAGTGCCTCTACCGCGCTAAAGGTCGGAATCACGGTCGGCCGGGAGTCGCGGCCGGTTGCAGGCAGGGAATGTATGATGCGCAGACTGATCGGGGGCTGCCGGCAAGGCATGGTGCGAGCGCTGGGCGCCGGCCTTGCATGCCTGTTCGCGGGAGCCCTTCTGATGGCTGGCCCCACCTTGGCGCAGCAGCCCGATGCGCTGCTCAGCGCCAGGGAAGTCATACAGGATCGCGATGCCGGCACTATTACGGCGCAAGGCGATGTCGAAGTCGCTTACGGCACGCGGACCCTTCGGGCCGACAGGATCATCTATCACACCGATCGCGACGTGATCCTTGCCGAAGGGAACGTGGCGATCATCGACGACAACGGCGATGCCGTCTTTGCCGAGCGCGCCGAGGTCACCAGCGACTTGGACGAGGCCTTTGTCAATCAGGTCCGCGCGCTGCTGCGCGGCAGCAACCGTATGACGGCGGCGAATGCCGTGCGCACCGGCGATAATCTCACGGTCTTCAATAAGGCCCGTTTCACGCCCTGCAGCGCCTGCACCTTCGGCGATGAGGAGCAACCGCTCTGGCACCTGGAGGCCGATGAGGTTACGCACGACCAGGAAGCGCGGACCCTGCGCTATCGCAATGCGCGGCTCAACATGTTCGGCATTCCGGTCGCCTACACCCCTTACTTCCAGCATCCGGACTGGACGGTGACCCGTCAAAGCGGCCTGCTCTCCCCCAGCTTTGGTAGCACCTCCTTTCAGGGTGCCTACATCAACCTGCCCTACTACCACGTCATCGACGACACCTCGGACATCACTCTCACACCCCGGATCATGCAGAACCGCCTGCCGGTTCTCAGTCTGGAGCACCGCCAGCTTCTGCCCTACGGCGAGATGCGCACGGAGGTCAGCGGCACCTATTCCCGGCGACGCGACCTCAACGACCGCTGGCGTGAGGAGAGCTTCCGCGGCCACATCGATGCCAGCGGGCGCTTCTCCCTGACCGATCGCTGGCGCGCCGGCTACGATCTGCGCCGCTCGACAGACCAGAGCTATCTGCGCGCTTACGATTTTGTGGACGCGTCCCGCTACAACAGCCACGCCTTTGCCGAGCGCTTCGATGGGCGCAGCTATTTCGGCGCAAATGCCTTTGCCTACCAGATACTGACCGATGAGCTTTCCGAGAAACGCCAGCCCATCGTCCTGCCACTGCTCGAGTTCAGCCACGCCGGCGAACCGCAGTGGGGCAGCGCCTACCCGACCCTCGATGCCAGCCTGCTGTCCATCGTGCGGCGTGAGGGACGAGAGGTGGGGCGGCTGTCGGTCACGCCCGGCATAACGCTTCCCGCCATCGGTCGCTTCGGCGAGGTCTACAAGTTCCGCGCGGCCGTGCAGATGGACGGCTACTGGACGCAGGGTCACCAGCCCGGGTCCAGCGACCCAGATCCCGCCAATCCCGACGATCAGATCACCACGGGACGAATCTTTCCTCACGCTTCGCTGGAGGTGCGCTACCCCTGGCTGATCCAGAGTGAAGGGCTCCAGCAGACGCTGGAACCCACGGTGCAGTTCGTCGCAGCGCCCTCGGGAGGCAATCATCGGCGCATCCCCAATGAGGACAGTGTCGACATCACCTTCGACGACACCAACCTCTTCTCGATCAGCCGCTATCCCGGCCTCGACCGCGTCGACAGCGGTTCGCGCGTCGACTACGGCCTCAACTACTCCCTCGCCACCGGGGAAGGCTTCTACAGTGAGCTCTTTCTGGGACAGAGCTACCGCTTCGAGAAGAACAACGCCTTCCCGGCCGACAGCGGCCTGCGCAACCGGCGCTCCGACTTCGTCACCCGCCTGCGCTTGCGCCCGATTGATGAGATCGATCTTGTCTACCGGGCCAGGCTCGATCACAGCAGCCTGCGACCGCTGCAGCAGGAAGCCGAAGCCCGGCTGGGGCCGGATCATCTGAACGTCGAGCTCGGCTACATGGATATCCCAGACCTGAGCAACCAGAGCTTCTTCGGGCGCCGCGAAGAGGTTTCCGGCCAGATCAACGCCCAACTTTCACGCCGCTGGTATGCCTCGGCCTACGCCACTCGAGACCTGGCCGAGGACTACACGCCCCGGGTCGGCCTGGCACTCGGCTTCGAGTGCGAATGCTTCAACTTCAGCGCCGGCGTCGAGCGTCGCCGCTATCGGGATCGAGAAATCGAGCCGGGCTACAACTTCCTCTTCAACATCACCTTCCGCTATCTCGGCGGCGCGGGGAGCGATTAGCCGTGCGCGTCAAGCCGTCAGACCAAAACCGCCTCGCGCGTTGTTCGCGGTGTAACAGCCGCTTATAGTGCCGCCGCTTGGCCTCGTGGGCTGTAGTGCGACCATGTAAAGGGTAACGCCGATATGAGAATTCTTGTCCTCACCCTGCTGATTGCCCTCGTCTGGCCTCTGTCGGGTCCACGGCAATCCGCAGCACAGGACGTTTTCACCGCGGCCGCCGTCGTGAACGACGAGGTGATTTCGCGACTGGATTTCGAGGGGCGGATCCGCGTGGCACTGCTGGCATCTGGCCTGCCCGAGAACGAAGAGACTCTGAACCAGATCGCCGGTCCGGTGCTGCGGCAGTTGATCGACGAGCAACTCCAGCGCCAGGAGGCCGAGCGCCTGTCCATTTCGGTTTCCGAGGAAGAAGTCGATCAGGCACTGGAGCAGATGGCGCAGCGCAACGAGATGACGCCGGAGCAGTTCGTCAACATGTTGGAAGGTAACGGCGCGCCGCTGCAGTCGATCCATGATCAGCTTCGCGCGAGCGTGGCTTGGAACAAGATCCTGTCCGCTCAGGTGGTTCCTGACGTGCAGGTGACTGAGGAAGAGATCGATCAAGCAGTCGATCGCATGAGCGGTCAGGACGCAGAGGTTCAGGCGCGCTTTGCCGAGATCTTCATCCCCTTCCAGGGAACGGCGGAGGAAAACGAAGCGCGTCAGCTTTCCGAGCGCCTGATCGACCAACTCGCGCAGGGCGCCAGCTTTCAGCAGCTTGCCGCTCAGTTTTCGCAGGCTCCGACAGCCGCGGCGGGAGGCGATCGCGGTTTTGTGTCCCAATCACGCCTGGCGCCTGACATCGCCAGTGTCATCGCTGACATGCAACCCGGCGATCTCGCCGGTCCCATTCCTTCGGTCAATGGCTACTACATCCTGGTGCTCATCGACCGGCGGCAGGGAAGCATGGGCGGCAGCGGCGGGGGCGAAGGCCGTGTCCGACTGACTCAGATCGCGTGGGAAGCGGAGCCTGGCCAGGAGGACGCCGTGATGCGCCAGGCCGAGGAAGCGACCGTGTCCATCGATTCCTGTGCAGCCGCCGAAGATCTGGCTGCCGAGATCGGTGGCGCGGGCTCAGGAGATATGGGTTTCATCAACACGCAGGACATGTCCGATGAACTGCGCTCGCTGGCGCTGAACTTGCCGCAGGGTGTGCCAAGTCCCCCGATCTTCACCGGCGAGAGCGTCATGGTCCTTTTTGTTTGCGACCGGGAAATCGAAGGCGGGAACTTTGATCGGGACGCGGTGGCGGAAAGCCTGCGGCGCGAACGCCTGGACATGCTGTCGGCCCGCTACATGCGCGATTTGCGGCGTGCCGCGAACATCGATGTGCGTCTATAGAGGCATGATTGGGCGCCGCCGTTGTGATTGCTGATCAATCAACGGAAATGGCGTCTGACCCCGTCGCTGCCTTGCCGCCGCTGCGCCAAGTGATCGCGCAGCATGAACTTGCTGCCCGAAAGAGCCTTGGGCAGCACTTTCTCCTCGACCTCAACCTGACCCGCCGTATTGCGCGCCTGGCCGCCCCGATGCAGGGCGCCACCGTCGTCGAGGTCGGACCGGGTCCTGGTGGACTGACACGAGCGCTGCTCCTGGAAGGCGCTGAGCGCCTGATCGCGGTCGAGAAGGATCGGCGCTGCCAGGTTGCGCTGGCGTCACTCGTCGAGGCTTCGCACAAGCGGTTGTCCCTCATCGAAGCGGATGCGCTCAGACTGCCGCTAGAAGAACTGGGCACCGCGCCACGCACGATCGTGAGCAACCTGCCCTACAATGTCGGCACGGCATTGCTGACCGCCTGGCTGCAGCAGATCGCTGCCGATCCCATGGTGCTGAGCCGGCTGGTCCTGATGTTCCAGAAGGAGGTGGCCGAGCGGTTGGTGGCCGCGCCGAGAAGCAAGGCCTACGGTCGCCTCGCTGTGTTGACCCAGTGGCTCTGCGAGGCGGACATCGTTTTCGACATCCCCGCATCTGCCTTCACGCCGCCGCCGAAGGTGGTGTCGAGCGTTGTCCTGCTGCGGCCGCGCGCGCAGCCGCTGGCGCCCTGCCGGCTGTCGGACCTGGAGCGCGTGACGGCCGCCGCCTTTGGGCAAAGGCGTAAGATGCTGCGCCAATCCCTGAAGGGCCTTGGACTGTCCCCTGCCCTGCTGCTGCAGGACAGCGGCATCGCTGAAACTGCGCGCGCGGAAGAGCTTTCGGTAGAAGAGTTCTGCCTCCTGGCCCGCAAGCTTCAGGCGCTCTCGGAGCAGGGGCCAGAGTAATCCTCTTGGCTTACTTGGGCACCACCCTGCCCCGCTGAACCGCCGGGCGCGCCGCTATGGCGTCGAACCAGCGCTTCACATTCGGGAAGTCAGCGAGATCCACCTGCTGCCATTCGTGGCGGCCGGCCCAGGGGAAGGTCGCGATGTCGGCCATGGAGTAGCTGTCTCCGGCCAGCCATTCCGCTTCGCCAAGGCGCTTGTCGAGTACGCCGTAGAGCCGGCGGGTCTCATTGGCGTAGCGGTTTTTGGCATAGGGGACGTCTTCCTTGGCGAAACGCAGGAAGTGGTGCGCCTGGCCGAGCATGGGGCCGAAGCCGCCCATCTGCCACATCAGCCACTGGACCGCCTGCCAATAGGCCCGCGGCTCTTGTGGCATGAGCTGACCGGTCTTCTCGGCTAGGTAGAGCAGAATGGCGCCGGATTCGAAGAGCGCCAGTGGCTTTCCCTCGGGGCCGTCCGGATCGACGATGGCGGGGATCTTGTTGTTCGGACTGATCTTCAGGAAGTCCGGCGCAAGCTGCTCATCCTGAGTGATGTTGATGGGATGCACGTTGTAGGGCAGCCCCAGTTCCTCGAGCGCAATGGAAACCTTGTAACCGTTGGGTGTGCTCCAGGTGTAAAGGTCAATGGTCATGAGTCTCCCTTCCTTGCCTTTGGGCAACGTGAACTCTTCGGATGATGTGTGAGGGTCAGGGGCCGCTATGGCGATCGAGGACCGCGGTCTGAAGCGCCTGCTCCAGATCCGCTGCCAGGTCTTCCGAATGCTCCAACCCGATCGACAGGCGCAGCAGATTCTTCGGCACCGGGCTGTCGGGGCCTTCCACCGTGGCGCGGTGCTCGATCAGGCTCTCCACCCCGCCCAGGGAGGTCGCCGGCAGCACCAGGCGGCAGGCCTTGACCACTTCGATGGCCTCCTCGGCGCCGCCCTTCACCAGCAGGCTGAGCATGCCGCCGAAGCCGCCGGTCATTTGTCGGTCGGCGATGGCGTGGCCGGGATGGTCCGACAAACCCGGATAGAGCACCGCTTCCAGGCCGGGATGACCGTTGAGGCGCTGGGCCAGCAATCCGGCCGTCTCGCACTGGCGGCGCACGCGCAGTGGCAGCGTACGCATCCCGCGCAACAACAGCCAGGCCTCGAAGGGGCCCAGGACGGCACCGGTCTGGTCGCGGTGCTCCCGGATGCGCGTCCAATGCTCGTCGTGACGGGCGGTTACCAGCGCCCCCGCCAGCACGTCGCCATGCCCGTTCAAATATTTGGTTGCCGAGTGCATCACCAGATCGGCACCCAGCGCCAGCGGACGAGTCAGAACCGGTGTGGCAACGGTGTTGTCCACAGCCAGGCGCGCGCCCGCAGCATGCGCCAGCCCAGCGACCGCCGAGATATCGACCACGCGCCAGAGCGGGTTGCTTGGTGTTTCGATCCACACGAGCTTTGTTTCGCCCGGGCGCATTGCCGCTTCGAGCTCCGCCAGGTCGGTGGCATCGACCAGCGTGAGGCCCAGGCCCCACTCTTCACAAAAACGTCGGATCCAGCCCCGTACGCCGTAGTAGAGCGCCTCCTGCAGGACGATGTGATCGCCGGGCCGCAGCCCCATCACCGCCGCGTGCACGGCGGCCATGCCGGAGGAGAACAGCAACGCCTCGGCGCCGCCCTCAAGGCGCGCCAGCAGTTCCTCCGTGGAGGTCCAACTGGGGCTGTGTGTGCGAATGTAATCGGTCAGCGGCGGCGGCCCGTGATCGGCGCCGCGCGCGAAGGTGGTGGCGGGCTGGATCGGCGGAATGGGGGCGCCGGTCGCGGGGTCGAGATAGCCGCCCGCCTGCGCTGCCAGGGTTTCCGGGTGCTGCTGCTCCAGGGGGAAGGGCTTGGCCATGGATCAGGCTCTCCGCTCATACTGGGCTGCACCGAAGAGAAACTCCTTGTCCTTCGCGCTCATTTCCGGTTTCCGCCTGTCAGCAAGCACCTCAACGCCTCGCTGGACGGCTGGGCGCGCCGCGATGCGATCAAACCAGTCGCAGAAGTGCGGATAGGATTCGCGCTCAACCCCCTGCCGCTCCGGCGTGCGGGTCCAGGGCCAGGCGGCAATATCAGCGATGCTGTACTCCTCGCCGGCGAGGTAGGGGACTTCCGCCAGCCGCTTGTCCAGCACGCCGTAGAGACGCTGGGCCTCCTTGCTGTAGCGCTGCTGCCCGTAGGGGATCGGCTCCGGCGCATACTGCAGGAAGTGGTGCGCCTGACCCAGCATGGGACCCAGCCCGCCCATCTGCCACATCAGCCACTGCAGGGCCGTATAGCGTGCGGCCGGTTCTTCAGGCAGGAAGCGGCCATACTTCTGGGCGAGGTAGAGCAGGATCGCGCCGGACTCGAACAGCGAGATTGGCTCGCCGTCCGGACCTTCGGGATCGACAATGGCTGGCATTTTGTTGTTCGGGCTGATCTTGAGGAACGCCGGGTCGAACTGGTCGCCGCTGCCGATGTCGATGGGATGGACCTTGTAGGGCAGCTCCAGCTCTTCGAGGAGAATATGCACCTTGTGCCCATTGGGCGTAGGCCAAGTGTAGAGCTGAATCGGCTGCGGCATAGGGACCTCCCACGATCTGCTGTCGGTTGGCAGAAGGTGGCAAGGCCACGGCCGCTTGGCAAGGTGAAGTGAGTCCCGAAAGGCGGGTCGCAGCTCCCAGTCAGGCTGAACGCGCGCGGGCGAGCGCGTCGTTGACCTCCTGGTCGGAAAGCTGGTGGAAATCGCGATAATACAGCCCGATGGCGTTGAAGGGGCTTGGCGTGGCCAGGCAAATCACCTCGTCCGCCTCGGCTCTCAGGCGCTGGAGCGTCTCCGCCGGCGCCACCGGCACGGCGACGATCAGGCGCTGCAGCCCCTTGCCCCGCAGTGCCCTGAGAGCTGCGCGTGCAGTGGCACCGGTGGCCAAGCCGTCGTCCACCACAATTGCGCTCCGGTTCTTCAGGTCGGGTGGTAGCCGGTCTTGCCGATAGAGCGTTCGGCGGCGCTTGATTTCTTGTGTTTCTCTTTCCACCGCCGCGTCGATGTCGTCCTGACTCATGCCCGTCGCGGCCACGACGTCCTCGTTCATGACCACGGCCGGTGGGTCGGCGTCCACCAGCGCGCCTGCCGCCAATTCCGGTTGCCAAGGCACGCCGATCTTCCGCACCAGCAACAGGTCCAGCGGTGCCTTTAGCGCCAGCGCAATCTCCAGCGCGACAGCCACGCCACCGCGCGGCAATGCCAAAACCATGGGATCGTCTGGAGCTTGTGCTGCGAGTACGGCAGCCAATTGGCGGCCGGCGTCACCGCGATCCTGGAACGGCAGGCTCACCATCTCCTCGGCCTTCCGATACCGATTGCACCTCGCCCCCCCAACACCTCTGCCCAACGCCGCTGGCGCGCCGGGGGATCCCGCCGGGCGTTGCTCAGGAAGCCGTCTGAGACTCCATCAGCTTGCGCAGCTCGGTCTTGAGGATCTTACCATAGTTGCTCTTGGGTAGGGCGTCGATGAAGCGGTAGTGCTTCGGACGCTTGAAGCGGGCGATCTCCTCCAGGCAAAGGCGGTCCAGGGCCTGGGGATCCGGCTCCGCGCCCCCGCGCATAACCACGAAGGCGACCGTGATCTCGCCCCAGTCCGCATCCGGAGCGCCGATCACCGAGCATTCGGCAACGCCCGGGTGGCGCAGCAGCACCTCCTCCACCTCGCGCGGGTAGATATTGCTGCCGCCGGAGATGATCACATCCTTGGAGCGGTCCATGAGCGTCAGGAAACCATCCTCGTCCAGGGCGCCCAGATCCCCGGTGTGCAGCCATCCGCCGGCCAGCGTTGCTGCCGTGGCCTCCGCATCGGCCCAGTAGCCCTGCATCACGGCCGGGCCGCGCACAATGACTTCGCCGCTTTCGCCCGGCGGCAGCGGCCGGTCCCCCTCCCCGACCACCGCCACCTCCATGAGAAGCTGCGCCTGGCCGGCCGAGGCGATGCGCTCGCGCCAGCGGGGATGTGTCCTGTCGGCATAGAGATGCTTTGGCAGGGCCGTGATACACATCGGGCTTTCGCCCTGTCCGTAGATCTGCGCCAGGCGGTTGCCCAGCACACCCAGCGCGCGCTCCACGTCCGCCACGTACATGGGCGCGCCGCCGTAGACGATGGTCTTGAGGTTGGACAGGTCAGCGGCTGCCGTTGCCGGGTGTTCGACGAGTCGCCGGATCATCGTCGGCGCGAAGAAGGCCGTGACACCGTGATGGTGCTGCAGGAGGTCCAGCACCTCCTCGGCATCGAAGCCCCCGCTCTCGGGCACGAGATTGCAGGCGCCCGCGGCCACGTGGGGCACCAGATAGAGGCCCGAACCGTGCGACATGGGCGCTGCGTGCAGGATCGTGTCCTGCGGCGCAATGGCGTCCACGTCGGCCAAATAACAGGCCGTCATGGCCAGCAGATTGCCGTGGCTCAGCATGGCCCCCTTCGGCCGCCCGGTGGTGCCGCTGGTGTAGAACAGCCAGGCCAGATCGTCGCGACCGGAGGGATGGGGCTGCGTGGTCTCGCCGGTTGAGAACAAAGCCTCGTAATCACTGCTGCCGGCCTCGATGACCTCCAGCATTTCCGGCAGCCCTGCGGTGACACCGCCGACCGCTGCCGAAAGATCACTCGTGGTGAAGCACAGCCGCGCACCGCAGTGTTCCAGCATGTAGGCGAACTCGCGGGGATGCAGCTTCGCGTTCATGGGCACGGCGGCAAAACCGCCCCACCAGAGCCCGTAGAGCACTTCCAGGTACTCGGGACAGTTCTTCATGGCGAGCGCCACGCGGTCACCAGGCTCGAGCGCGAAGCGCTGCCGCAGGCCGGCGGCCAGCGCTGAGGCGCGCGCCGCGAGCGATTGGTAGTCCTGCAGAACCTGGTTGCCATACGCCACTGCCGGACGCTTGGCGCCTGCCCCGACGCTGCGCCGCAGCAGCTCTGCCATGTTCATTGTGGTGCTCTCCTCCTTCAGAATCCTGCGCGATTGGAAAAGCTGGCGCCCCCTGCGTCAAGTTGCGCTAGCCTGGGGTCGGCGCATGACCTCTGCTGCGCCGATTTTGACCGGGATCAAGGTCCCTGCCAGCGTCGCGGGAGACGTTGGGGCATCGGCAAGACTCGAACGGCGCGCAAATCAAACCTTGGATTGAGGTAGAAGCACGGTGACCGACAAGAAGGATGCAGGACGGAAGAGCGGAGAACAGCAGGGAAGCGAGCCGCCTTTCAAGCTCTGGCATCTGATGCTCATCCTGCTCTCGGTGATGCTGCTTCAGAGCCTGCTGGTTGAAAGCGGCACCGTGCGCGACATGCCATACAGCGAATTTGAGGTCCTGCTTGAAGAGGGGCGCCTGCAGGATATCGAGGTGGCCGAGGATCGAATTACCGGAACAATCAATCCCCCCTTGGACGGACAAGAGCGTTTCACCACGCGCCGCGTTGATCCTGCCATCGCCGAGCAGCTCAGGGACGAGGGTGTTGTTTTTCGCGGCGCACCCGGTCCCTCGGTCTTGGCCTCAATCTTTTCCTGGCTATTGCCCATTCTCGTCTTCTTCGGCATCTGGCTGCTGCTGTTTCGCGGCATTCTACAGCGTCAGGGCGGGGGCATGGGCGGCTTCATGTCTGTGGGCCGCAGCAAGGCCAAGGTCTACATGGAGACCGGCGTAAAGGTGAGCTTCGACGATGTCGCCGGCGTGGATGAAGCGAAGGCCGAGCTTCAAGAGATCGTCGAGTTCCTGCAGAACCCCGAGCGTTACGGACATCTAGGCGCACGCATTCCCAAAGGCATCCTCCTGGTGGGGCCTCCAGGCACTGGAAAGACGCTGCTGGCCCGTGCTGTTGCGGGAGAAGCGGCGGTGCCCTTCTTCTCCATCAACGGCTCCGAGTTCGTGGAGATGTTCGTCGGCGTCGGCGCGGCCCGTGTGCGCGACCTCTTTGAGCAGGCGCGCAAGCACGCGCCGGCCATTATCTTCATCGACGAATTGGACGCCCTGGGCCGCGCACGTGGAGCCTTCAATCCTGGCGGCGGTCATGACGAACGCGAACAGACGCTAAATCAGCTGCTTTCCGAGCTCGACGGTTTTGATCCACGCGAAGGGGTTGTGCTCCTCTCGGCCACGAATCGTCCTGAAATTCTCGACCCGGCCCTGCTGCGGGCCGGGCGCTTCGACCGGCAGGTTTTGGTCGATCGGCCCGACAAGACCGGCCGCGCCCAGATCCTGCGGGTGCATATGCGCAAGATCCGCTTGGCAGAGGATGTGGATGAAGAGGCAATTGCCGGCCTGACGACAGGCTTCACCGGCGCCGATCTCGCCAATCTGGTCAATGAAGCAGCCTTGCTGGCCACGCGCCGTAGGGCGGAAGCCGTTACCCTCGCCGACTTCACCGGGGCCATCGAGCGGATCGTTGCAGGGCTCGAAAAACGCAACCGACTGCTCAACCCTCTGGAACGCAAGGTGGTCGCCTACCACGAAATGGGCCACGTCCTCGTCGCGCTGGCCCTGCCCGGCAGCGACAAGGTGCACAAGGTCTCCATCATCCCGCGCGGTATCGGGTCACTGGGCTACACCATCCAGCGCCCCACCGATGAGCGCTACCTGATGACCCGGGAAGAGTTGGAGAACAAGATTGCGGTTCTGCTGGGCGGGCGGGCAGCGGAAAGGCTGATTTTCGGTCACCTCTCCACGGGCGCAGCAGACGATCTGGCCAAGGCGACCGACATTGCTCGCTCGATGGTGACCCGCTACGGCATGGAGCAGAGTTTGGGCCACGTCGCTTATGATCGGGAGCGCAGCAGCTATCTCGGCCAACCGGGCGGTCAGCCGGGAGGTCTGCTGGATCGCAGCTACAGCGAGGCCACGGCGCGCCAGATCGACGAAGCAGTGCGCGGAATCATTGATCGCGTGTTCGGGCGCACCCTTTCTGTTCTGGAGCGCAACCGCGCCCTTCTGGAGCGCGGTGCCGAGGCGCTGCTGCAAGCGGAAACACTCGATGAAGCGGCTTTGAGCCATCTGGCCGAGGGTTTGGTTCGGGCCGATGACGTCGCGCCGGGCAAGCCAGGTCCCAAAGCCTAGCTTCCGCGCAACTGCATAGCTGATGCACGCTGGCTCGAAGGACGCTTGACGCTGGGCGCAAGAATGTTATCTATCTCGCAACGCACAAACGACTGGCCGGCGTTACCGGCCCGCGGCGATTTGAAGGGCAGCTTGCACCGCGTCATCAACAGCTAAAGCGCCACGAAGGTTTTCGTGGTCCCGCCCTCGTTACGAGCGCAAGGAGCACCGCGATGCACCGATGTCCCCCCTCCCCTTGAGTTCCTGATACGCTGCGCCTCTAGCTGCGCCTGGCGTTGTTTTTCTATGTCTGAACTCCGTGCCGCACCCTGAGTGTCGGCCGGCGGGAGCATGAGGTTTTCCATGTCTTCGATGATTCGCCTTGAGGCGGTGTCGAAGCGCTATCCTGCCCGAAAGGATAGCGCGGCGGTCACTGCCTTGTCCGAAACCGACTTGACGATTGACCGGGGAGAAATTTTCGGCGTAATCGGCCGTTCCGGTGCGGGCAAATCCACACTCATCCGATTGATCAATCTTTTGGAGCGCCCGAGCAGTGGGCGTGTTGAGGTTGACGGTGTCGACCTGACCGCTCTGGATGCCAGCCGCCTCCGCGCGGCGCGGCGCCAGATCGGCATGATCTTCCAGCACTTCAATCTACTCTCCTCGCGCACAGTCTTTGACAATGTGGCGCTCCCGCTCGAGCTTGCGGGACTGTCGCGCGCGGAGATCAAGTCGAAGGTCCAGCCGCTGCTCGAACTGGTCGGGCTGGCCGACAAGTCGGGCCGCTATCCCGCGGAGCTGTCCGGAGGCCAGAAGCAGCGTGTGGGCATTGCCCGCGCGCTTGCCACCGAGCCGAAGGTGCTGCTCTGCGACGAAGCGACCTCGGCCCTTGACCCCGAAACCACCCGCTCGATCCTCGCCCTTCTTGGCGATATCAATGAGAAGCTGGGCATTACCATCGTACTGATCACGCACGAGATGCAGGTGATCAAGCAGATCTGTCACCGGGTCGCCGTGCTGGATGCCGGCGCGGTCGTGGAACTGGCCTCAGTCGAGTCCGTCTTCACCCGGCCGCGGGCTCCGATCACCCGCAGTCTGCTGTCCGCCGCCACCGGAGATGACGTACCGCCGCACCTGCGCGCCCGCTTGTCGCAGCACCCGATAGGCGGAGACACGCTCCTGCGCCTGCGTTTCTCGGGTCCGCACGCAGAATCTCCCGTCATCTCCCGCCTCACCAAGGCTCAGGGCATCGAGGTCTCAATCCTCCATGGTCAGGTCGATGTCGTGCGTCATGCCTCCTTCGGCACCCTGATTGTTGCCCTGCCCGTTGCCGGCGATGCGCTCGCCGCGGCCATTCGTTTTCTGGAGAGTGAAAATGTCGTTGTTGAGCCTCTTGGGTATCTCCCCGCAAGTCTCCGCGCTGCTGGTTGAGGCCACCCTTCAGACCCTGCAGATGACGGCCATTGCCAGTCTGCTGGGCACCCTCTTTGGCCTTCCGCTCGGCGTGCTGCTCGCGACCAGTGGTCGGGGCGAGCTGCTGCAGTGCGTTTCCTTCAACCGGGTTGCGGGCCTGATCGTAAACGCCACGCGTTCGACCCCATTCATCATCCTCGTGGTGGCGATCATCCCCTTCACACGCATGGTGGCTGGAACTTCGATCGGCACCACGGCTGCGATTGTGCCGCTGACCTTGGCTGCCGTGCCCTTCATCGCGCGCATAGTCGAAACGGCAATTCGGGAGGTCGACCAGGGCTTGGTGGAGGCAGCCAAAGCCATGGGTGCTACGCCGCTCCAGATCATCCGGAAGGTTTTGGTACCTGAGGCGATGCCCGGCATCGTGGCCGGCCTCACCCTCGCGATCGTCAGCCTGATCGGCTACTCGGCCATGGTTGGCGCCGTCGGTGGCGGCGGCCTTGGCGACCTTGGCATTCGCTATGGCTACCAGCGCTTTATGCCGGAAATCATGGCTCTGGTGGTTCTCGTTCTCATCGTTCTCGTCCAGGCCGTTCAAACAGTGGGCGATCGTCTTGCCCGCCGCGTGAACAAGCGCCTGCGCGACGCCTGATCCCTTAAAGAAAGGAAATATCAAATGGTTAAGTCATTGAACCATCTTGCACTTGCCGCCGCAGTGGCCGGTGCCGTCGGTCTCGCCGGCACGGCACAGGCGGAGACGCTGCGCGTCGGTGTCACCCCCGGACCCCATGCCGAAATCATGGAGGTGGTCGCGGAAGTGGCGGCCGAGGAGCAGGACCTCACCATCGAGATCCTGGAATTCTCCGACTATGTCGTGCCCAATACAGCGCTGGCAGATGGCGAGCTGCACCTCAACTCCTTCCAGCATGCGCCCTACCTCGATAACCAGGTGCGTGACCGCGGCTTCGATTTGGTCAATGCCGCGCCAACCGTCGTCTTCCCCATGGGCTTCTATTCCAACAACTACGACAGCTTTGATGAGGTCCCGGAGGGTGCCAGCATTGCCATTCAGAACGACCCGACCAATGGCGGCCGTTCTCTGCTCCTGCTCCAGTCAGCCGGCCTCCTGACCCTTGGCGAGGACACGGGCCTGACCCCCTCAATCCTCGATATCACCGAGAACCCGAAGAATTTCGAGTTCATCGAACTGGACGCCGCGCAGCTGCCGCGTTCCCTCGAGGACGTCGATGTGGCCTCGGTGAACACCAACTATGCGGTGGAAGCCGGCCTGGACCCCAATGAGGACGCCATCCTGCGTGAGGGCCCGGACAGCCCTTACATGAACATCATCGCCGTGCGGGGCGAGGATATCGAAGCGGAATGGCTAGAGCGCTTCCTGGCTGCCTATCACAGCGACCCCGTGCGCGCCTTCGTCGAAGAGCGTTTTCAGGGAGCAATCGTGTCTGGCTTCTAACTGAAGCCGCCTAGTCTGCCGAAGTTGGAAGCCCCCTCCCCGGGGGCTTCCTTTTTGCCTATAATCGACGCCATGGATGACGATCTGCTCGATCTCTATAGTGAACGACTGATGGCGCACGGACGCCGGGTGGCCGCGGATCGCAGGCTTGCCGAGCCCGATGTGACGGTGTTCCGCCGTTCACCTCTCTGCGGCTCGACTGTGACGCTGGACCTCTGCTTCGAGCAGGGCCGGATCACTGACTTGGGTTATGCGGTGCGTGCCTGCTCACTGGGGCAGGTAGGCGTCTCTGTGCTCTCGGAATTGCTACCCGGCCGCAGCTTCGAGGAAGCGCGCGCGGTCACGGGCGCGGTTCGTGCCATGCTTGCCGGCCAGGGGCCGCCGCCTGAAGGAGATTGGGCTGAGCTGGAACTGCTGGAGCCGGCAATCGAACTGCGCAACCGTCACGGCTCGGTGATGCTGCCTTTTGAAGCTGTGCTACAGGGCATTGAAGAGGCGGAAGGCCAGTAGCCGAGCGATTAGCTGTGACTGCTTGGCAATCACGCACTTGCAGACATCAATCTCTCTCGTGCCTTTTCCCTACCGATCAAAGGCAGCAGGTCCTTGAGTTCCGGTCCGCTCTCACGACCGGTGAGCGCCAGACGCAAAGGAAGGAAAAGCTGGCGGCCCTTGCGGCCGCTCGCCTGCTTCACGGCGGCGGTCCAGTCCTTCCAGGTGCCCTGATCCCAAGGCTCTTGCGGCAAGAGCTCTGCCGCTGTCGCGCAGAACTCAGAGTCTTCGATGCTTGGGACAATGCTGTCGTGCACGACACGGTACCATTCCAGAGCGTCCTGCCGACGCGCCAGGTTACCTCTGACAGCCTCCCACAGCGCGGCACCGAAGTCCGCGCAGCCGGCTTCGCTGAAGGTTTCCGCGACGGATTCATAGGGCAGCTGCTGCAGAACGCGGGCGTTAAGCGGCTCCAGTTCGTGGGGATCGAACTTGGGTGTCGCCCGGCCGAAGCGACTGATGTCGAACCCCGCCACCAGGGACTCCATCTCGGCATGTGCCTCGATGGGGTCCGAGGTGCCAAGTTTTGCCAGGTAACTGTTGAGCGCCATGGGCTCAAGGCCCTGCTCTCGCAGAGATTCCAACGAAAGCGAACCGAGGCGTTTTGAAAGCCCCTGCCCGCTTGCATCGGCAATCAGCGACAAGTGCGCGAATACGGGCACGCTGCCGCCCAGAGCCGTGAAGAGCTGGATCTGCACCGCCGTATTGGCCACATGATCTTCGCCGCGCAGCACGTGGGTAACGCCCAACTCGATATCATCGACCACGGATGAAAGCGTATAGAGCGGTCGACCATCCTCGCGCAGCAGCACGGGGTCGGATAGATGCTGGCCGTCGAAATGCTGCGGTCCTCGCACGGCGTCCGGCCAATCGATTGCGCTGTGGTCAAGCTTGAAACGCCAGTGCGGCTTGCGTCCTGCGTCGAGCAACGACTGCTTCTCGTCTTCGCTCAAGCTTAGGGCCGCACGGTCGTAGATCGGCGGCCGGCCCGCTTTCATGGCAAGTTTGCGCTTGAGCTCCAGGTCTTCGGGCGCCTCCCAGCACGGGTAGAGGCGCCCGGCCTCCTTGAGCCGTTCCACAGCATCGGCGTAGCGCTCCATGCGGTCCGACTGGCGCGCCGTTTCGTCCCAGCTCAGACCCAGCCACGCCAGGTCCCTGAGGATGGCCTCTGCGTAGGCCTGCGTGGAGCGTTCGCTATCCGTGTCATCCAGGCGCAGCAGGAAGCGCCCGCCCTCCTTGCGGGCCCAGAGCCAGTTCAGCAGGGCGACGCGCGCGTTGCCGACGTGCAACAGCCCCGTGGGGCTGGGAGCAAAGCGGACCTTCATGCCGTCGGCCTCCTCAAGCGGGGCCCTTGAAGGCATTGGTCACCGGATAGCGGCGATCCCGTCCGAAGGCGCGCGAGGTAACCTTCACGCCCGGCGCTGCCTGCCGGCGCTTGTACTCGGCATTCTCCAGCAGGCGCCATACCCGGTTCACCTCCGCACGATCGTAACCGCGCGCCACGATCGCATCCACGCTGGCTTCCTCCTCGATCAGACCACGCAGGATGGCATCGAGATCGGCATAGGGAGGCAGGCTGTCCTCGTCCTTCTGGTCCGGACGCAGTTCGGCGCTGGGCGCCTTGGTGATAATGCGCTCTGGGATCACCAAGCCCTCGGGGCCAAGAGCGTCCTTCGGCTTGTTTGCGTTGCGCCAGCGCGAGAGCGCATAGACGCTCTGCTTGTAGACATCCTTCAGGACATTGTAGCCACCGCACATGTCGCCGTAGAGCGTGGCATAGCCGACACTCATCTCCGACTTGTTGCCCGTGGAGAGCACCATGTGGCCGAACTTGTTGGAAAGTGCCATGAGGCTGATGCCACGTGCGCGAGCCTGGATGTTCTCTTCAGTCACATCGACCGGCAGGCCCTCAAAAAGCGGCTTGAGCATGGTGTCGAAAGCCTGCATGGCGGGGCCGATGTTGATCTCATCCAGACGGCAGCCCAGCAGCCGCGCGCCCTCTGCCGCATCCTCGAGGCTGTCCTGGCTGGTGTAGGGCGAGGGCATCATCACGCAGTGCACCTGCTCCGCCCCGAGGGCATCCACGGCCACCGCAGCCGAGAGGGCGGAATCGATACCGCCGGACATGCCGATCACAACGCCGGGAAAACCGTTCTTGCGTACATAGTCGCGCAAGCCCAGTTGCAGCGCGCGATAGAGCGCTTCATGGCCTTCCGCCGGAGCCGCCTGCTCCCCTTCGCGGCAGACCCAGCCATCGTCCTCTCGGCGCCAGTCCGTAAGGGAAAGCTTTTCCTCGAAAGCGGGAAGCAGGACCCGGAGAGAAGAATCGCCGCCAAGCACGAAGGAGCTGCCGTCGAAGACCAGTTCATCCTGGCCGCCGACCTGGTTTACATAGGCCAGCGGGAGTCGGCTTTCGGCGATACGATTGAGCACCACTTGCTGGCGGACTTCCAGCTTGCCCTCCTCGAAGGGCGAGCCGTTCGGTACCAGCAGCAGCTCCGCGCCGGACTCTTCCAGACACTCGACGACGTCCGGGTACCAAATGTCCTCGCAAACCGGCACCCCGATCCGCACGCCGCGAAAATTCACAGGACCGGGTAGCGGTCCTTGTGTGAACACCCGTCCCTCATCGAACACGCCGTAATTGGGCAGATTGTACTTGTAGCGCACCGCTTGGATTCGGCCTGCATCGAGCAACAGCGCGGCGTTGAACACCTTGCCCCGCAGAGGCCAGGTGGCTTCGGGATCCTCACACCAGGGCGCGCCGATCAAGAGGCCGGGACCGCCATCGGCGGTTTCCAGGGCCAACTCCTCGATTCCTGCTCGCACCGTTGCCAGGAACGCGGGCTTGAGCACGAGATCTTCAGGCGGATAGCCCGATACGCAAAGCTCACTTCCGACCAGCAGGTCGGCCTGCTGCGCCCTGGCTTCATCGCGCAATGCACGCAGGCGGGCGAGATTGCCGGGCACGTCACCGACTGTGGGATTGAACTGGGCCAGGACGATACGAAGGTGATCGGTCATGGAAATCCGTGTCGCTGGTGAAGTCGGATGGAATTAAACAGGAGAGATGGGGACTTCCGGAAGCACCGGCATGCGCTGTCCGGCAGTCCCCGGCCCATCAGCGGCGCAGAAGGAACTCGCGGCCGACCTTGACGCGCGGTTGGCCGTCGTATTCGACGATGTCCGCCGTGGCATAGGTTTCGGTCCAACGGATCGGGAGAAAACTCCCCGTTCCAATCACATCCACCGGAACCTTTGCCTCGGACATGACCCGGCACTTCTTCGGGCCGAAACCACTGGACGCCACGATCTTCACCTTGGGAAAACCGGCTTCATCGAGGACTTCACGCATCCGCCAGATGGCAGCCGCCGACACGCCGGGACCAACGAGATAGCGCAGCTCTTCCTCAGTGCGATAGCCGCGCACCGCTTCGGGCACGTGACGCTCCAGCACCGCATAAGAGGCGGTGGGATCGAGGCCTTCCAGATAGCGGCTGCCTGCAACGTCGAGGCGCACGGAGAGGGTGCCAGCCGCCGCTCTGTCGGCGAAGGCGCGACAGGTTTCCAGGCTATCGGTCACTTCCTGCGCGAAATAGTCGACCAGCACGGTCATCGGCGCATCGGGGAAGCAGCTGTCGAACATCTCGGCTGCGCGCAGCGTCGAACCCGCATAGCCGATGATGGCGTGCGGCATGGTGCCCAAGCCTTTGGGCTGGCCGAAATAGTGGGCCGTGGCGTCGGTGGCATTGCCGATGAACCCAACGGCATTCACCTTGCGCTTCGCGCGGGCCGAGCCGACCGAGGCGGCATAGGCCATGATCTCCGCCATCTCGGTGCCCGCGCAGTGGCGCGCATCCATGGCGAGGAAGGCTACGCCCGGCAAATCGGCGCACATGGAAAAGGCGTTGTGCGCAGCAACGCAGGCCGGCCCCAGCTTCTGCAGCAGCAGCGTTTCCAGATCGACGAGGTGATAGAATGGCCCGGAAACGTAGAGGATCGGTTCGCCGGCACCAACCCACTTGCCTTCGGGATAGCGCTGCTCGATCTCGAAGGTCACGCCGCGCTCGCGTCCGATTGCCTCAAGCCACTCGATCGCCAATCTCGGCGCCGAGACCACGGGTCGGCGCATGAAAAGTGCGTAGGTCACCCGGGCGTCGCCGAAGCGGCCGACCACCGCCTTGGTCTTGCGAAAATAGACGTCGGTCCAGGCGCCGATCTGCTCATCGGACCGGGGCCAGACGGCGTCGCTTGTCGCCACTTCCTGCGCCTTCACCTCGTCGGGCATGGGCCCTGCCTCCGTGATCTGCGTCCGTCTATTCGCCGGCCACGCGCACCGTCGGCACGTCCTGGCCACGAGCCAAGCGCTCGGACTTCAGTTCCTCCGCGATGAGGAACGCCAATTCGAGAGCCTGATTGGCGTTCAGTCGCGGATCGCAGTGGGTGTGGTACCGGTCACCCAGCATGGCGTCGTCGATGGCCTGGGCGCCGCCCAGGCATTCGGTTACGTCCTGACCCGTCATCTCGAAATGCACGCCGCCGGCGTAGCTCCCCTCGGCGCGGTGAACGGCGAAGAAACCGCGCACTTCCTGCAGAATGCGGTCGAAGGGGCGGGTCTTGAAGCCGCTGCCCGATTTCACCGTGTTGCCGTGCATGGGATCGCAGGACCAGACCACCTGGCGGCCCTCTTCGCGCACCTTGCGCACCAGCGCCGGTAGATGGGCCTGCACCTTCTCGGCGCCCATGCGCGAAATCAGAGTCAGGCGCCCCGCTTCGTTTTGCGGGTTCAGGGCGTCGATCAGACGCAAGAGCTCATCAGGATCAGTGCTCGGACCGCACTTGAGACCGATGGGATTCTGTACGCCACGCAGGAACTCAACATGGGCGCCGTCGAGTTGCCGTGTGCGGTCGCCAATCCAGAGCATGTGCGCAGAACAGGCGTACCACTCGCCCGACAGGCTGTCGACGCGAGTCAGGGGCTGCTCATAGTCGAGCAGCAAGGCCTCGTGGCTGGTGTAGAAATCGGTCTCGCGCAGCTGTTGCACCGTGTCGGGCGTCACGCCGCAGGCCTGCATGAAGGCCATGGCTTCGTCGATGCGCTGAGAGAGCTCCTCGTAGCGCCGCCCCTGCGGACTGCCCGCCACGAACTGCAGGTTCCATTGGTGCACCTTATGCAGATCGGCAAAACCACCCTGAGCGAAGGCACGCAGGAGGTTGAGCGTGGCCGCGGCCTGGTTATAGGCGCGCAGCATACGCTCGGGGTCAGGGGTGCGCGCTGATTTCGCGAAGTCGATGCCATTGACGATGTCGCCGCGATAGGCCGGCAGTTCCACACCGTCCTGCACCTCTACGTCCGAGGAGCGCGGCTTGGCAAACTGCCCCGCCATTCGACCAACCTTCACCACCGGGCAGGCTGCGCCGAAGGTCAGCACCACCGCCATCTGCAGCAGCACCCGGAAGGTGTCACGGATGTTGTTCGGATGGAATTCGGCAAAGCTCTCGGCGCAGTCCCCGCCCTGCAGCAGGAAGGCCTTGCCTTCGGCCACGTCCGCCAGGGACTGTTTCAGGTTGCGCGCTTCGCCGGCAAAAACCAGGGGCGGATAAGTGCTGAGGGTTTCGCGGACCGCTTCGACGGCTTGCGGTTCGGGATAGACGGGCACCTGCCGGATCGGCTTGCTCCGCCAGGATTGGGGTGACCATGTCTGTGTCATAACGCGAACCTCAGTACTGACCGTTCGCCGCCAAAACTGCAGGATGGCGGCGCTCCTCAAGGAGTCTTAGACACTGCGCTCCTGTGAATCCAGCGGGAATAGGAGCCTGCGGCGGCCTCCTCTGGGCCCGCTGGCTCCGGTATGCCCTCAAAGGGGCCAGAACAGGGGTATCAACGCGGAAGCAACGAGCCAGAGCAGCAAGTTCAGCGGCAGGCCGACTTTCACGAAGTCGCTGAAGCGGTAATTGCCGGCGTGATAAACGAAGGTGTTGGTCTGATAGCCGATGGGTGTGGCGAAACAGGCAGATGCCGCAAACATGACCGCAACGGCGAAAGGGCGCGGGTCGACGCCGAACTGCTGCGCCACGCCGACCGCGATCGGCACCATCAACACCGCAATGGCGTTGTTCGACACCATCTCGGTGAGCAATGAGGCCATCAGATAGATCATCGACAGGGCCACGAAGGGCCCGAAGGGCCCGGCCAGGGCCAGCATGCCCTCAACCAGCAACAGCACTGCCCCCGTCTGCTCCATGGCCACGCTCAGTCCGAGCATGCCGAAAATGAGCAGCAGCAACCGCCATTCGATCGCTTCGTAGATCTCGTCCGGCCGCACGCAACCGAGCACGACAACAGCCACCGTGGCGATGATGGCCAGCCCGGCAATGGGCATAATGCCAAGTGTGGCCAACAGCATGACCCCCGCGATGGCTGCAATGGCCAGAGGCGCGCGTTGCCTTCGCAGGGGCCGTGTGTGCACCTCGTTCAGGTTCAGCAGCAAGCCGTCTTCCACCAGCCGCTGAATGCCTTCGGGCGGTCCCTCCAGGAGCAGCGTGTCGCCGAAGCGCAACGCCAGGCGGTCAAAGCTCTGCGAGAGATTCTCGTGCTGCCGGTGGACCGCAATCACAAAGACGCCGTAGCGGCGGCGCAAGTTGAGATCGACGATTGAGCGACCCACCAGCCGCGACCCTGGTCCGACGATGCCTTCCATGACGACCGCCTGCTGGGTGGAGACGGGTTCCAACGCCACCTCGCCGTCCCCTGGGAAAGCAAGTTTCCCGGCAGCGCGCAGCCCCATCACCTCGCGGGCATGGGTTTGTAGCACCACTCGGTCTCCAGCCTCCAGCTGAACACCAGTCAGATCACGCATCCGATGGCGCAGCGAGCGATCGTCCCGGATGATATCGATCACCACGCCGGCTGGATTGCGCATCAACCCCGCTTCCGCGAGTGTTCTGCCAACAGCCTTCGACCCCTGCAACACCAGCCCTTCGGTCAGAAAACGCCGCTGTGACCCGTCGCCAAGCAGGGCGGCCAGGGAGGGTCGGTCCGGCAGCAGGATGCGGCCGAACACCGCCAGGTACAGCCCGCCTACGGTGGCCATGATGAGCCCCAGACCGGTGATCTCGAACATTCCGAAGGCAGCAAGTCCCTGCGCCTGGGCAGCGCCGTCAGCCAGAAGGTTGGTTGAAGTACCGATGAGTGTGCAGACGCCCCCAAGGATGGCGGCGTAAGACAGCGGGATCAGCAGACGGGTCGGCGCGACACCGATTGTGGCGGCCAAGCCGATCACCACCGGGGTCATCACAACGACCACAGGCGTGTTGTTCATGAAGGCGGAGAGCAGCATCACTCCGCCAAGCAGCACAACGATTGCGAAGCTGTGGGAATGCTCTGCCAGGGCCGAAACCCTCAGACCCACCCATTCAATGACGCCGGTTCGGTCGAGAGCGGCGGACAGCACGAACATGCAGGCGACCGTGATCGGGCCGCTGTTCGAAAACACGGGAAGGAGGTCCTCAGTGCGCAGAACTCCCGCCAGAAGGAGCAGAGCCACGGCCGTCATCGCGATGACGTCGGGCGGTGCCCATGCACGGGCAAAGGCCACAAAGACGCCTGCTGTAACCAGCAGCACGAAAAGGGCGTCGACACCAATACCGGCAATGGCCAAGCGCAGTCCCCCTACTCAGCACCGGCCAGAGGCCGGCGAAACCCGACGAGCATGTTGAGTTCGATTACCGCTGTCGAGCAGATTCGCCTCAACTGCCCTTGGAGTCTGCGACGGGTGTACGCATTGTGACGAACTCTTCGGCCGCCGTTGGATGGATACCGACGGTGGCATCGAAATCGCGCTTGGTCGCTCCTGCCTTGATGGCGATGGCCACGCCCTGAATGATCTCGGCCGCATCCATCCCACCCATGTGGGCTCCCAGCACCTTCTGGCTGTGCCGGTCGACGACCAGTTTCATGATCGTGCGCTCATCGCTGCCTGAGAGCGTGTGCTTCATCGGCCGGAACTCGGTGCGATAGATATCGATCTCACGATACTGCTCGCGTGCCTGGGCTTCGGTCAGGCCGACGGTGGCCAGCGGCGGCTGGCTGAACACCGCCGAGGGAATGTTCTCGTAGTTCAGTTCCGTGGACTGGCCCTCACAGAGTGTGCGCACGATGGCCATGGCTTCGGCGATTGCGACCGGCGTCAACTGCAGCCGGTCGGTCACGTCGCCGATGGCGAAGATCGACGGCACATTCGAGCGGAAATAGGGGTCGATCTTGACGGCTCCCCTGGCGGTCAAGGCCACGCCCGCCTCTTCGAGGCCCAGGCTTTCCGTGTTCGGCGCCCGCCCAATGGCGTAGAGAACTTGATCGAACTCTTCGCTGCTGCCGTCGGAGAAGTGCACCAGACGTCCGCCTTCCGTCTCCTCGATGCGGGAAACGTTGAGGTTGAAGCGCAGATTGACACCTTTCTTTGGCATCTCTCGCGCCAGAAACTCCCGCAGGTCCTCATCGAAGCCGCGCAGGAACAAGGGGCCGCGATAGACCAGCGTGGTCTTGCTGCCGAGGCCGGAAAAGATGCCGGCAAACTCCACGGCAATGTAACCACCGCCCACCACGAGGATGCGCTCCGGCTGCTTCTCCAGGAAAAAGATGTCGTCGGAGACCAGACCCAGCTCCTGACCCGGCTCATCGGAGCGAGAGGGCACCCCACCGGTGGCAACCAGAATGCATTCGGCGGTGATCTTGCGCCCGTCAACCGAGACCGTGTGTGGATCCACCAGCGTTGCCCTGCCATCCACGATCTCCACGCCGGCCTTTGTCAGGAGGTTCTCGTAGATGCCGTTGAGTCGGGCAATTTCAGCGTTCTTGTTGGCGATCAAGGTGGACCAGTCGAAATCACTGTCGCCCACCGTCCAGCCGAAGCCGGCAGCCTGCTCGAATTCCTCACGAAAGTGGCTGGCATAGACCATGAGCTTCTTAGGCACGCAGCCGATGTTGACGCAGGTGCCGCCCAGATGCCGCTCCTCCGCCACGGCCACGCGCTTGCCGGCGGCAGCGGCCATGCGGCTGGCGCGTACGCCGCCGGATCCGGCGCCGATGACGAAGAGGTCGAAATCGTAGCTGCTCATAGATCAATCTCCCGGCGGACAGGCTGCACTGGCTGTAGCAATGGCGATCACGCGAGGGCGGTGTCCTGCTCCAGCGGGCGCATCAGTAAGGGATGCGGTCTTCCTTTTCCAGCCACCGACGCATGGCCTGTTGCGCCTCGGCTTGAAGGTCACGGCGCGTGGTTAGCAGGCGCTCCTCCGGGGCCTTGGGAACCTCCTGGTACAGCCAGTCGTCGTCAAAGCCTACGGCCGCGGCATCATGACGATCGGCAGCGTAGGTCAGTCGCTCCAGGCGCGCCCAATAGATGGCCGCCAGGCACATGGGACAGGGTTCGCAGCTCGAATAGATTTCGCAGCCCTCAAGATCAAACCTCCCGAGCGCCTCGCAGGCCTTGCGGATGGCAACGATCTCGGCATGCGCGGTGGGATCGCAGGCCGAGGTAACGCGATTCCAGCCCTCGGCGATGATCCGGCCGTTCTGGACGATGACCGCCCCAAAGGGGCCGCCTTCATTGGCATCGGTCTCGTCCAGGGAAAGAGCGATGGCGCGGCGCAGGAACTGCGCTTCGGTCTCAGTCATGATACCAAGCGCACCAGCGCCTTGCCCTCATTCTCACCCGCGAGCAGCCGCAGGAGTTGGCGCGGCGCGCTCTCCAGACCGTCGCCGACATCCTCGCGGACGTGGATCCGACCTTCCCGATACCATTGGCCAAGCTGATCCACCGCTTCCTGCAGACGGTGGAAGTGATCGAGCACCAGAAACCCCTGCATGCGGGCGCGCTTGACCAGGATGGCTCGGTTGTAGCGCGGCCCCTGCGGCGGCGGCGTGCTGGAGGGAATCGCCATGGTGCCGACGACAACAATCCGCGCACCCACGTTGATGCGTTCCATTACGGCATCTGAGATCGGGCCGCCGGTGTTGTCGTAGTAGACATCGATGCCGTCGGGCGCCGCGGCGGCGAGGTCGGCGGCCAAGTCAGGACTCGCCTTGTAGTCAATGGCGGCGTCGTACCGGAACTCCTCGAGACACTGCGCGACCTTCGCCGGACCACCAGTGAAGCCGACAGTGCGGCAACCGAGAATTCGTGCCACCTGCCCCACAATCGAGCCAACCGAACCGGCAGCCGTCGAAACGGCCACGGTTTCGCCGGCCTGGGGCTGGCCCACCATGGTCAAACCGAGATAGGCCGTGAGCCCGGTCATGCCCCAGAGGTGGAGGTTGTAGGACAATGGCCCGTCCGCAGGGTCGGCAATTCGGTCGATGTCGGAGCCATCGGACAGCGCCCACTCTTGCCAGCCCTGGCGGCCGCTGACCCAGGTGCCTTCGGGAAAGTCGGGATGGCGGGATGCGGTCACCTGCCCGACCGTGAAACTGCGCATCACCTCGCCAAGGGGGACGGGCGGGGAATAGTTCGGGCCGTCCGCGATCCAGCCCCGCATGGCCGGATCGATCGACAGCCAGTGCACGCGCACCAGGAACTGGCCTTCGCCCGGTTCGGGAATGCTGCTTTCCTCCAGGCGAAAACAGTCCTCGGCGACTGCGGGCACCGGTCGGCGGGCCAGGACCATTCGGCGGTTGGTGGTCGTCATTCTTTCCCTCCCCCTTCACAAGCAAAACCGCCGCCCCGCATGACCAGGGCGGCGGGTGACAAGGTGCTTACAGGCCCATGCACATGTACTTGATCTCGAGGAAGTCATCGATGCCGTACTTGGAGCCTTCGCGACCGACGCCCGACTCCTTGACGCCGCCAAAGGGGGCCACTTCCGTCGAGATGATGCCGGTGTTGATACCGACGATGCCGCTTTCCAGGCCCTCGCCGACGCGCCAGATGCGACCGACGTCGCGGGCGTAGAAGTAGGAGGCCAGGCCGAACTCGGTATCGTTTGCCATGGCGATGCCCTGCTCTTCCGTTTCGAAGCGGAACAGCGGTGCCACGGGACCGAAGGTCTCCTCCTTTGTCACCTTCATCTCGGTGGTGACGCCGGTGAGAACAGTCGGCTGGAAGAAGGTGCCGCCCTTGGCGTCGGGTGCGCCGCCAATGGCGACCTGGGCACCCTTGGACACGGCGTCGGAGATGTGTTCCTTAACCTTCTCCACCGCGGCCTCGTCAATCAGCGGACCCTGGGACACGCCCTCCTCGAGGCCGTTGCCCACCTTCAGTTCCTTCACCTTAGCGGCCAGCTTTTCGGCGAAGGCATCGTAGACGCCCGACTGCACCAGAATGCGGTTGGCGCACACGCAGGTCTGCCCGGTGTTGCGGAACTTGCTCATCATCGCGCCTTCCACGGCCGCATCCAGATCGGCGTCGTCGAAGACGAGGAAGGGCGCATTGCCGCCCAATTCCATGGAGACCTTCTTCACGGTGGAGGCGGACTGCTCCATCAGCAGCTTGCCCACCTCGGTGGAGCCGGTGAAGGTGATCTTGCGCACGATGGGGTTGGAGGTCATCTCGCCGCCGATGCCCTTCGCAGAGCCGGTGACGACGTTGAACACCCCGGCCGGGATACCGGCCTGCTCGGCCAACTCTGCCATCGCCAGGGCTGAGTAGGGCGTCTGCGTGGCGGGCTTGATGACGATGGTGCAGCCCGCTGCCAGCGCCGGGCCGGCCTTGCGGGTGATCATGGCATTGGGGAAGTTCCAAGGCGTGATCGCGCCGACAACGCCCACCGGCTGCTTCACCACGACAATGCGCTTGTCGCCCTGGTGCTGCGGGATGACGTCGCCGTAGATGCGCTTGGCCTCTTCGGCGAACCATTCGATGAAGGAGGCGCCATAGGCGATCTCGCCCTTGGCTTCAGCCAGGGGCTTGCCCTGTTCCAGGGTCAGCAGCAGGCCGAGATCATCCTGCTGCGCCATCATCAGGTCGAACCAGCGCCGCAGGATGTTCGAGCGCTCCTTGGCGGTCTTGGCGCGCCAGGCCGGCAGCGCCCGGTTCGCAGCCTCGATGGCGCGGCGCGTCTCGTCGGCACCCATATCCGGGATGGTGCCGAGAAGCTCTCCGGTGGCCGGATTGGTGACCTCCTTGACCTTGCCACTGTCGGC
This sequence comes from Aquibaculum arenosum, assembly GCF_029222965.1. Classification (GTDB taxonomy): domain Bacteria; phylum Pseudomonadota; class Alphaproteobacteria; order Kiloniellales; family DSM-21159; genus Aquibaculum; species Aquibaculum arenosum. The sequence continues at coordinate 137,548 of NZ_JARHUD010000005.1, forward strand.
ATCGAGCCAGGCACCGTCGATGTAGCACTGCTGGCGAAAGAGTTTGGGATTGTTGAGTTGCGGGGCGCCATTCTCGGCAGCCTTGGCGAGTGTCGACATGGTCTTTCCTCCTTGAAAAAAGCGAGGCTGAAACGACTGCAGCGGAACCTCGTGGGTTCCGGCTGGCGATGATGATAAAATGCGCTGGCCGTCCGGCAAGGCCGGCGATTAGCCGAGCAGGGCAGCGGTGTCCGGCACGATGATGGCGAAACGATCCGACAAGGCTGCCAACTCGGCCCGGTGCAACCCATCTGCGCTCAGCACACCACCCTCACCGTCAGGAAGGTCGCGCGTCGCACAGGCATTGGCGACCACGGTGGTCCCGTAGCCATGATCGAGCGCCGAACGAACGGTCGAACTGACGCACATGTGGGTCATGAAGCCCGCAACGATCAAGGTTTTTACCCCGGCTGCCTTCAGGCGTTCATCCAGATCGGTCCCGGCAAAGGCGTTGGGAAGGCGCTTCTCCACGACCGCTTCGCCGTCGCGTGGGGCAACGGGATCGGCGATCTCGAAGGCCGGCGTGTCCGGGTCGAAGGCGCCGCCGGCCGCACCGCGGTGCTTGACGTGAATGATAGGGGTGCCGGCGTCGCGCGCGGCCTGGAGCAGGCGCTCACCTTCTTCCAGTGCCGCCGCGATTCCGCTCAGCGCCAGCGGGCCGCTGAGATACTGGTTTTGGGCGTCGATGATGATGAGTGCGCTCGACGCAAGCGCATGCGGCTGTGCGGGCACGCCAGCCATTTCCATCAGGGTCTTCGGTAGTGCCACGGTTTTCTGCCTTCCCCTTGCTGCGATTGCGGAAGGCTAGAGCAAAGTGGCCGGCAGGGAAATGGGCAGAACAAGCGGCTCATCCGCCGCCTGCTCTTTTCTGCAAGCCTTTGGCGCCTGCCGGAAGAGCCGCTAGGTGCGGCTCCGGCAGGCGCTTTCGAGCAAGGCTCAAGGTTGGTTGGAGAACTCGTCGACCTCGCGCTCGGCTTCTTCCTTGGTTTTCCCGTAGAGCTCCTGAATCCGGCCCACGAGTTGATCACGCTGGCCCTCGATCACATCCAGATCGTCATTGGTCAGCTTTCCCCACTTCTCCTGGGCTTTCCCGCGCAGCTGTTTCCAGTTTCCAGCAAGCTTGTCGCTGTTCATTCCAGTCTGTCCTCCAAAAAGTAGGCCGGTGCAGTGCGGCCTCCAAGTGGGAACATGTCTGAGGCCTTTGAGGTTCCATCCACGCCCTCTGACCAATGGCCCTAACCGGGAGACTGCGGCTGCCGGAAACTGGGATTGGATGAGATGCATCAGTCTGGCGCGATCGTCTCAGCCTTGATCCAGTCAAGAAACTCCTGATTCCCCCCGATCACGGGCAAGGCGAGCACACAGGGGCAGTCATAGTCGTGCCAGTCTCGGACGAAATCGGTCACTTTCGAGACGAGGTCTGCCCGTGTTTTGGCCAACAGCACAACCTCCCTGCCCTCCTCGATCGCTCCCTGCCACCGGTAGATCGGAGTCATCGGACCCAGCACATTGGCGCAGGCGGCCAGCCGCGCCTCCACCAGCGCCCGCCCCAACGCGCGCGCCTTCTCCTCATCCTCGTGGGTAATGTAGATCAATGCTGCATCGGCCATTCGCGACCCACTCCTTTACCGCGGCATTGCGGCAATCTGCTCCAGTAGGCCCTGCGCAGAGGTGAGATCGTAGCCGGCGGACTTAGCCTGCGCCATTATGGCTTCGGCGCTCTGGCTGCCGTAGCGGGCTTCTGCAAGGGCCCAGAGCAGGGTGCTGCGCATGCCTGAGCGGCAGTGCGCCACAACCGGGCCGCTGGCTTGATTCAGCACGGCGCGGAAATCCTCGACCACCTCGGGACCCAAGGTGTCCATGGTTACGGGAACATGATGGTAACTGAAGCCCTGTTCCTCGAAGAAGCGTCTGGCCTCGTCAGCGCTGGGCTGACCCGCCTCCTCGCCATCCGGCCGATTGTTGATGATGGCCACGATCCCCGCGTCGCGCAGGCTGTCCACGTCTGCGTCGACGATCTGCCCGGCGACATAGAGGCTCTCGTCCAGTTTTGTCAGTGTGGTCATCTGTTCCCCTTCTCTGGGTTGGGTAGTGTGGATGCAGCCTGGAGGCCAGCCGGCGTCGCAAGACTGAAGTACATTGGATCAGGCAACAAAGGCGAGCATGCGACATTTGGCTTCCGGGTCAAGGAAGGGTACCTGCGCCTAGATACCGATCCTTGTAGTGCGCTGGCGGCGGCGCACGGGAGCATTGTTGCGCTGCAACACAAGCTGTGAGCAGCTTAGCTGGATCGCGGAACAGCATTGAAGGAGGAGAAGAGCTGGCATGGAGAACTTCACCCCTGTATCGGCTCTGATTGGTGGAGCCTTCATAGGACTTTCGGCGTCACTGTTGCTCCTGTCCTTGGGACGCATCGCTGGCATAAGCGGCATCATTGGTTCGCTCCTCACACCCGGGCGAAGTGGGGCGCCGTGGCGCCTCCCCTTCGTGATCGGGCTGCTGCTTGGGCCGTTCGTGGTGATGATCATCGGATCCGCGCTGAACGCGGCTCCACCCGAGATCACCATCGAAGCCAGCTGGCCGACCCTTGTGCTGGGTGGACTGTTGGTGGGCTTTGGCACACGCCTTGGCAGCGGATGCACAAGCGGGCACGGCGTCTGCGGCATCGCTCGTTTGTCACCGCGCTCCCTGGTGGCCACGGGCCTGTTCATGGCTGCCGGCGCTGCGGTGGTCTTTATCGCACGCCACGTGATCGGAGGCTGACGAACATGCTCTTCCCGCTTGTAGGGCTTCTCGCCGGCCTGCTGTTCGGTATCGGCCTGACCATTTCTCAGATGGTGAATCCGGAGAAGGTGGTCGCCTTTCTTGACTTCGGCGGCATTGCGACCGGCACCTGGGACCCCAGCCTGGGCTTGGTGATGGGCGCTGCGCTGCTGTTCGCCGCGCCGGGATTTTATATCGCCAGGCGTCGTGAAGCACCGATCCTGGGAGATCGATTTGACACGCCTCAGCGCCGTAACCTTGATGGTCGGTTGATCGGCGGTGCTTTGCTGTTTGGTGCGGGTTGGGGCCTAGTCGGCTACTGCCCCGGACCAGCGATTGCCGGTCTCGCGTTCGGGCGCATGGAAACGGTGATTTTCGTCGCTTTCATGCTGCTGGGCATGCTCGCCTATCGGCGACTGACCGCTCCGGGCCACGATATAGCCTACGGGCAATGACAAAAAACCCGGCAGGGATGCCCTGCCGGGTTCTTCGTTGGTCGGAGCGGCGGGATTCGAACCCACGACCCCCAGTCCCCCAGACTGATGCGCTACCAGACTGCGCTACGCTCCGTCACTTGGGGGCCGAACGCACTGTCGTTCGGCTGGCTTCTATATAACGACCCGGCCCCGGTCTGACAACGCTCGCACTGCTGCTTTTCCGGAGTGTATGATCGCTTATGCAAAAAACTAATTGCGTCCCATAACATACTACAAACAGAAACCAATTAGATCGTAAATGCTGGCTCCCGTTCAGGTGCTTCACCGCGAGGCCTGCAACAGCCCCTGGACCTCTTTGAGCTCGCGCAGCACCTCGCCCAGTTTTGCGCGTTTGTCGTCCTGCACCGGATCCGTATCGGGCGGCGCCACTGGGCGCTTCTCCTCGCCCTTGACGATGGCCTGTACCCCGTTTTCCTTCAGAAGCTTCTGCACACCGCGTATGGAGAAACCGTCTTCGCGCAGCAGGTCGCGAATGCGGCGCAGCAGTTCGATGTCTTCCGGGCGATAGTAGCGGCGGCCACCGCCGCGCTTGAGTGGTTTGACCTGCGGAAACTTGGTTTCCCAGAAGCGCAGCACGTGCTGCTCAACCTCCAACTCCTTCGCAACTTCGCTGATGGTGCGAAAGGCGGCGGCGGATTTTCCGTCTTGGCGTAGAGCGCTCATAAACTCTCCGGCCTTCAGGCCCGGCGGCCACTGTTGATGCGATTCTTCAACACGTGAGAGGCGCGAAACACCAGCACGCGACGGGGCAGAATGGGCACTTCTTCACCGGTTTTCGGATTTCGCCCGATTCGTTCACCCTTCTCGCGCGATGTGAATGTGCCGAATGAGGAGATCTTGACCAATTCTCCGCGCACCAAGGCGTCGGACATCTCGTCCAGAACCATTTCAACCAGTTCCGACGACTCGTTGCGAGACAACCCCACCTCTTGGTAGACGGCTTCCCCCAAGTCTGCACGCGTGATCGTTCGCCCAGCCATGCCCGCCTCCGTGTGACTTTTCAAAACGTTATCGCAAGGCGTTATAGCGGTCAATCATGCTTGAGGCCCGTGACTTTTCCGGGAGCAGAGGGTGGCCGCAGGTACCTGATGGGTGGGAGGGCCGGTTCTTACCAGCGAATGACGGCCGAGCCCCAGGTGAAGCCGCCGCCCATGGCTTCCAGTAGCACTAGGTCACCTTGCTGTAGACGACCGTCTCTGCTCGCTTCTGCCAGCGCCAGGGGAATGGAGGCAGCCGAGGTGTTGGCGTGGCGATCTACTGTCGCCACCACGCGATCACGCGGCAGGTTAAGGCGCTTGGCCATGGCTTCGATGATTCGAATGTTCGCCTGATGCGGAACGAGCCAATCGATGTCACCCGGGGTCAGGCCATTGTGCTCCAGTGCCGTGTCGATGGCTGCCGCCATCTTGACCACGGCATGGCGGAACACCTCACGGCCCTGCATACGCAGCAAGCCGGTGGTCTGTGTCGAAGATGGGCCGCCGTCCACGTAGAGGGCATCATGATGCCGACCGTCGGAATAAATGTGCGTAGAGAGGACGCCGCGCTGGCGGTCAGCGCCGTTATGCGGCTGGGCGGAAAGCACCACGGCCCCTGCCCCATCACCGAACAGTACGCAGGTTGACCGGTCTTCCCAGTCGAGAATACGGCTGAAGGTTTCCGCACCGATGACCAGGACGTTACGGGCTTGACCGGCGCGCACGAAATTGTCCGCCACAGCCAAGGCATAGACGAACCCGCTGCACACGGCCTGCACATCGAAGGCAGCCCCGCGGGTCATGCCCAGCCGCGCCTGCACTCGTGTCGCCGTGGCCGGGAAGGTCTCGTCCGGGGTCGATGTGGCACAGACGATGAGGTCCAGATCCTCTACCGGCATTTCGGCGGACTGCAGGGCGTCTTTGGCGGCCGCCAAAGCCAGATCCGAGGTCATTTCGCCTTCAGCAGCGACGTGACGCTGGCGAATGCCCGTGCGATCGCGGATCCACTCGTCGGAGGTATCGAGGCGGGTTGCCAGATCCTGGTTGGTCAGGATGTGCTGGGGCAGATAGGAACCACAACCCACAATAACGGAACGCTGGGTCATCAGACGGCTGCCGCCTGTACCTGTGGATTGCTCAGCACGTCTGCCACCCCCTCAAGATCCTTACGCATTGCATCCAGGAAACCGTGCCGGGCCAGATCGACAGCCACGCCGATGGCATGGGCGAAGCCCAGGGCGTCGGTTCCTCCATGGCTCTTCACGGCTATGCCGTTCAAGCCGAGAAAGACAGCTCCATTATAGCGCCGCGGGTCGACACGCTTGCGCAGCTTGTGCATCGCCGGCCGAGCCAGAAGATACCCCAATCCCGCCAAGAGCGAGCTCCGGAAGGTGCGCTGCAGGAACTCGCTGTACAGCGTCGCCGTGCCCTCGGCGGTTTTCAGCGCCACGTTGCCGGTAAAGCCATCGGTCACCACGACATCCACCGTGCCCTTGGCGATGTCATCGCCCTCCACAAAGCCGACGAAGCTGCCTGGCAGTGCGAGGTTGCGCAAAATGGCAGCCGCTTCCTGCAGCGTCTCTCCACCCTTCATGTCCTCCGAACCGACGTTCAGAAGCGCGTAGGTGGGATCAGGGATGCCAAGCACGCTACGGCAGAAGCAGTTTCCCATAACCGCAAACTGGACCAGATTGCGCGCATCACAGACCACATTGGCGCCAAGGTCGAGCATCACCGTTTCCCCGCGCAACGTGGGGAAGAAGGAGCTGATTGCCGGTCGATCCACACCCGGAAGCGTGCGCAGTGCGAACTTCGCCATGGCCATCAGCGCACCGGTGTTGCCACCAGACACCACAGCATTGGCTTGGCCGTCGCGCACGGCGTCGATCGCAAGCCGCATGGAAGACTTACGCCCGCTCCGCAGAGCCACGGAGGGCTTCTCGTCGGCCGCCACCACGGACTCGGTGTGCACGATCTGAGAGACACCGCGCAGTTTCCGCATCCGGTCGATCAGAGGACGCAAGTCCCCTTCCCGTCCGAAAAACAGAAACTCCGTATCCGGATGGCGTCGCAGGGCCAAGTTGGCGCCGCGCACAACGGCGGACGGGGCATGATCCCCGCCCATCGCGTCCAGTGCCAGAGTGAGCCGACCACCCACGACCATGACCTAGTGCTGCGGCGTCCGTCGCATCACAGCGGACCGATCAGAAATCGCTCTTGGGCTCTAGAACCTGACGGCCCCGGTACATACCCGATTTTAGATCGATGTGATGCGGACGCCGCAACTCGCCGCTGTCCTGGTCCTCGACATAGGACGGAGACTTGAGCGCGTCGTGGGAGCGGCGCATGTCGCGCCGGGACTTGGAAACTTTTTTCTTAGGTACTGCCATGATTCTACTCTCGCAATAAGCGCAGACCACCCCAGCGGCGGCGCGCCGTTAGTTACAGAAAATACTCCGCTGTCACAAGCCCGACGCTGACAGCCATACGGGCATGCTGCTACTGCTTCAACTTCCGGGCAAGCTCGGCGAAGGGACTGGCTTCGCTTTCCCCATTTGCGGCTGCGCCCCACTCACCCTCGGCGGGGGGCGCATCTGCATGCCGCGGATAGGGGTCCAGTCGTTCGGCGAGAAGTTGCACCAGAAGCTCCCCAAGGTCAAAGGTACCGTTGGCATAGAGTTCCGGGCCAAGCGGCTCGATGCCATCTTCTTCCGCTAGGGAGAGATCAATCTCGGTTGCCTCTGCCCCTTTGCTCTCCAACGCAAAACTTTCCAAAAAGTTGTCTTGCACCTCTGCGGGGAGCGGCGTGAGCGTTGCAATGCAGGTCTGCGTGACCTCCGCGTTCAGCGACCCGGAAACCTTCAGGGCAGCGCCTCCGCGAACGCGCCGCACCGCAAGTTCACCTTCCAGCCGATCAATGCCTTGAAGGTCAAGACGTTTGGCCAGAGCTGAACGCTCTTCTTCCTCGGCGGCAATCCTGTGCCGGCTCTCGCGGTCGCCGATCTGGGCCAGTACGAGAGGTCGCGAAAACTCGTTGGTTTTGGTTTCTGACATGATCCTTGCCCAATCTTGGCTCGGCTGTGTTCCTGCCGGGCCTTCGACACACCTCGATGCCCAGATGCTCCGCGTCAAGACGTGAGGGCTTGTTGTGACACAGCCTCTGGCGCTGGCGGAGCGGCGAAACCAGGCTGTCCTTTAAGAAGAGCAGCCCGATCCTGCTGAGCCAGCAGCCCGTCCGACTCCCTCATGTAGTAAGCCAATGCGTCGAGTGCAGCATCAGAAGGCGCGGCGGTGGTGCCATAGACGTTTCGCACGAGCGCTTCACGCAGGTCGGTCGCGTCGCTACTGTCCAGGCCGTCGTCGTAGGCCTTAGAGCGCCCATAAAAGGCTTCACCCATCCGCTTGAGCTTCGGCCCGACCTTGAGGTCGCCCACCCCGCTTTGCCGCAAGGACTGGTCCATATCGAAGATCAGCGTGTCGAACAGCGTCTGGCGCAGCCCGGCAGCCGTTTCACCCTCCTGCCGCAACCGGCGCATTATCAGGGCGGTGTGCAGCAGCAGCATTTCGAAACGTCCATCGGTCGAGTCCGGAACGCCGCACACTGAATAGAACTGAGGGCAGCGCGCCTGATGGACGATGCTCTCGTACAGCGCACGCGCCGGCTCCTCTAGCGGATTGCCGGGAAACACGCGCTGAAACAGTGATCGCATCATGACGTCTGGGCCCTTATAGTCCTGCCGAACCTTGAAATGGCCGAGCGGCCGGGGTTAATCAAGCGGCGTAACAGTCATTTTGCGGCCGCGGTGGCGGCGGAGTAGAGTCCATGACATCTTCGAGAGGTCCAGCTTCCACACGAGGCTTGCTGCGCGCCGGCCTTGTCGGCCTTGCCCTGGCGGCATCGCTGGCAGCCTGCAGCCCTAGAGTGGACAACCGCGGCATGCGCTTTGATCCGGCTGTCGTGTCCGAGGTGAGACCCGGCATGTCGACGCGCGACGATGTACTCTACATCCTCGGCACCCCCTCCACGGTTTCGAGCTTTCAGGGACCGGTCTGGTATTACATCGGACAGCGCACCGAGAAGGTGGCCTTTTTCGATCCAGAGGTGACGGAACGGCAAGTCGTGGAAGTGCTGTTCGATGAAACGGACCGCGTGTCACAGGTGAATCTCTACGGCCTTGAGGATGGCCAGGAGGTCGAACTCGTCGAGCGGGAGACCCCAACTGAGGGCCAGGACATCACCATCGTGCAGCAGTTCCTGGGAAATCTCGGCCGCTTCAACACCGACTGACCTCAGCCTGAACGCGTGTCCGGGCCTCGGCGATCGGTCCCCGATGGGCTTCGCTTAGGCCAGCCGGCAAAGCGTCGGGCGCAAACCATCCCGCCTCGCGGATCTCGTAGTTCAGGATAACTGGCTCCGGGGTGGCGACCGATCCCCAGAAGAAGAGTTCGAGGTGCTTGCGCGCGGCGATCGTCCTGGCTTCCAGCAGATGTAGGTCCTCGCCCTCGAGACCGGTTTCTTCCCGCAGTTCACGTAGCAGTCCAGCTTCCGGCGTTTCGCGCGCCTCGATGAAGCCGGATGGCAGCGCCCAGCCGTCCCTGGCGTGCCAGAGATGGCGCAGCAGCAGAACCCGGCCGCGGGGATCGAAGAAGACGCCCAGAACCGCTACGGTGAAGCGGTCGTTCAATCCGGCCACGGCCGTGCGGCGCAGGCCCGGCGGACAGCTTAACCAGAGCCGGCGGGCCAGTGCACGGCCCCGGGACGTGTTCTGTACCATCGGCCATTTCCTCCAATCCCTCACACCCCCTATGTAGCAGCAGTCCGGCCGTTCAGGAGACAAGAGACATGACGGAGCCTTCATCTCGAACCGAGCCTCCGCTCGCGCCGCGCCGGCGCCAGACTTCGGTGGTGCACGGGATCACCTTGGTCGACGACTATGCCTGGCTGCGCGATCCGTCGTGGCAGGAGGTTATGCGTGAACCGGAGCGGCTAGACCCGGAGATTCGCGCGTACCTTGAAGGGGAGAACCGCTGGACCAATGCGGTTCTGGCACCAACGGACGGATTGCGCCAACAGCTGTTCCAGGAACTCAAAGGCCGCCTGAAGGATGATGACGCCTCCGTGCCCCTCCCCGACGGGCCCTGGCAATATTATTCCCGCTTTCGGCAGGGCGGGCAGCACCCGCTGCTTTGCCGTCAACCGCGCGATTCGGAGTCTGGAGAAGAAATGCTCCTCGACTGTGATCGCCTGGCCGAGGGAAAGGCCTTCTTCGACCTGCACGCAGCCGCCCACTCGCCCGATCACCGCCTGCTCGCCTACGCGGTCGACGAGGCCGGCTCCGAATACTGCCGCATTCGCATTCGCGACCTGGCAAGCGATCGGGATCTTCCCGAGGTGCTGGTCGATGGCAGCGGCGATCTGGCCTGGAGCAACGACGGTCGTTTCCTCTTCTACGTCGTGCTCGACGCCCAGCACCGGCCGTGCAAGGTGCTGCGCCACCGCATTGGCAGCGAACCGGCCGATGATGTCCTGATCTATCAGGAAGCGGATGCCGGATTCTTCCTCGGCCTCTCCACAACCAGTTCTCGGCGCTTCATCGTCGTCTCGGCTCACGATCACGTGACCAGCGAACTGCATCTGATCGATGCCGACCTGCCGGAGTCCTCACCCCAACTGGTCGCCCCCCGGGTCGCGGAAGAACGCTACAGCCTGGAGCATGACGCCCCGCGCAACTGCTTTCTGATTCTGACCAACCGGGAGGGCGCTGAGGACTTCAAGCTGATGGAAGCCCCGGAGGACCGGCCTGGGCGGGAGTCCTGGAGCGAGATCCTGCCCCACGAAGCCGGGCGCTTGCGACTCGATCTGCTGCTTCTACGCGACCACCTAATCCTGCTCGAACGCCGTCACGCGCTCCCCTGCCTCTTCGTCATGCGCTTGTCCGACGGCGCGCGCCATGAGGTGGCTTTCGATGAGGCCGCCTATGCCCTGGGACTGGTTCCGGGTTATGAGTACGACACGGCGAGCCTGCGCTTCGTCTACTCCTCTCCCACAACACCTCAGCGCACCTGGGACTACGACCTGAACACGCGAGCACGCGTTCTGCGCAAGGAGCAGGAAGTCCCCAGCGGGCACAATCCGGCTGATTATGTGGTGGAGCGGCTGGAAGCACCGGCTGAGGACGGGGAGAAGATTCCCATCACCCTTCTGCGTCATCGCAGCACTGCGCTGGACGGCGCGGCGCCGCTGCTGCTGTACGGCTACGGTTCTTACGGACTCTCGATTCCCGCCGCCTTCCAGCCCAACCGGCTCAGTCTGGTCAACCGCGGCTTTATCCACGCCGTCGCGCACATCCGCGGCGGCACCGACAAGGGCTGGGCCTGGTACCGCTCGGGCAAGCTGGAGCACAAGGAGAACAGCTTCTCCGACTTCACGGCTGCGGCCCGGCATCTGATCGCAGAGGGCTACACGCAGCAGGGACGGATCGCCATCCAGGGCGGAAGTGCGGGCGGCATGCTGGTGGGAACTGTGCTCAACCGGGCGCCAGAGCTGTTTCACGCCGCCGTGGCAGAGGTTCCCTTCGTCGACGTCCTCAACACCATGCTCGACGCCTCCCTGCCGCTCACACCGCCCGAATGGAACGAGTGGGGCAACCCCTTGGAGTCGCCGCAGGCCTTTGAGCGCATCCGCGGCTACTGCCCCTACCAGAACGTCGCCAAGCGCCCCTATCCACACATCCTGGTAACGGCCGGGCTAACCGATCCGCGGGTGACCTATTGGGAACCGGCGAAGTGGGTGGCAAAGCTGCGGAGTTGCATGCCGGCCGAGCGCCAGCTCCTACTCAAGACCTATATGAGCGCCGGACATGCCGGGGCCGCCGGTCGTTTCGACAAGCTGGAGGAGGTGGCTCTGGTGTATGCGTTCTTGCTACTGGTCTTTGACATGACCGAGCAAAGGGCGCTTACGCCGTAGCGGGGCGTTCGCGTCCGGGGGCGTCGTTGTAGCCCAGGGCGCGCAGAGCGGTGGCGGCAATATCATCCGCCGTCAGTCCCGCCCAGGCCAGCTGCTCAGCCGGCTTGCCGTGATCGATGAAGCGATCGGGCAGGCACAGTGGCCGCAACTTCAACTGCCCGCTATCCAGCAGGCCCTCCGTGGCGAGCTGCTGCATCACCTGCGTAGCAAAGCCGCCCACAGCGCCTTCTTCCAGCGTGATCAGGACTTCATGCTCGCTGGCCAGGCGGCGCAGCAGGTCGTGATCGAGGGGTTTGGCAAAGCGGGCATCGGCAACCGTGGTCGACAGGCCCTTGGAAGCCAGAGTTTCCGCGGCCTCCAGTGCCTCACCCAGGCGCGCACCATAGGAGAGAATGGCGATTTTCGTGCCTTCGCGCAGCACCCGACCCTTGCCGATCTCCAAGACCTGACCGCGCTCCGGCAGGTCCACGCCCCTGCCCTCCCCACGTGGGAAGCGCAGCGCCGACGGCCCCTCGTCCAGCGCCGCCTGGGTCGCCACCATGTGCATCAGCTCAGCCTCGTCGGCCGCCGCCATGAGGACGAATCCCGGCAGGCACGCGAGGTAGGAGATGTCGTAGGAGCCCTGGTGGGTCACACCGTCCGCACCGACCAAGCCGGCGCGGTCGATGGCAAAGCGAACCGGCAGCTTCTGGATCGCCACGTCATGGACCACCTGATCGTAGGCCCGCTGCAGGAAGGTGGAATAGATGGTCGCAAAGGGCCTGTAGCCCTCGCAGGCCAGACCGGCACAGAAGGTCACCGCATGCTGCTCGGCGATGCCGACATCGAAGCAGCGTTCGGGAAAGCGGCTGCCGAACTTATCCAGGCCGGTGCCCGATGGCATCGCTGCGGTCACAGCCACAATCTTCTCGTCCCGCTCCGCCTCGCCGATCAGCGCCTGCGCGAAGACGCCGGTGTAGGAGGGCGCCTGGGGCTTGGGCTTGGCTTGCTTGCCGGTGACCACGTCGAACTTCACGACACCATGGTACTTGTCGGCTGACTCTTCGGCCGGGGTGTAACCCTTGCCCTTCTGCGTCACGACGTGCACCAACACCGGTCCCTGGCGCTCCAGATCACGGACATTGCGCAAGACCGGCACAAGCTGTGATAGATCGTGCCCATCCACCGGACCGACATAGAAGAAGCCCAGCTCCTCGAAGAGCGTTCCGCCGGTGATCAGGCCACGCGCGTACTCGTCGAAGCGCTCTGCCGCACTCTTCAGCCGACCGGGAAAACGCCGCGAAAGCTGCTTGCCCACAGAGCGGACCGAGTGGAAGGACTTGGATGAGATGATGCGCGAGAGGTGGCCGCTCATGGCGCCGACCGGAGGTGCGATGGACATGTCGTTGTCGTTGAGCACGACAATCAGCTTCGAGCCGCTGGCCCCGGCGTTGTTCATCGCCTCATACGCCATGCCGGCTGACATGGCACCGTCGCCGATGACGGACACCACCCGCCAATCCTCGCCGGCCATATCCCGGGCCACGGCATAGCCTAGGCCAGCCGAGATCGAGGTGGAGGAGTGGGCGGCGCCGAAAGGATCGTATTCGCTCTCAGCACGGCTCGTGAAACCGGAGAGACCATCAGCCTGGCGCAGACTGCGAATGCGATCACGCCGGCCGGTGAGAATCTTGTGCGGATAGCACTGATGTCCCACGTCCCAGATAAGCTTGTCGCGGGGCGTGTCGAAAACGTAGTGGAGCGCGACAGTCAGTTCGACCACGCCCAAGCCGGCGCCGAGATGCCCGCCCGTCACCGACACGGCATCGATCAACTCGCTGCGCAATTCGTCCGCCAGACGCGGCAGCTCGCCTTCCTCCAGCGCGCGGAGATCCTGGGGCAGGCGGACGGTATCGAGTAACGCTGTCTTGCTCATGCTCTCGTATCGGTTCGTGTCTCAGGGGCCCGAAGGGCGCACAATCGCACCTCTTGGCCGCTCATGCAAAGAAGTGCGCGGACGCGGCTCGGGTTTCCACGCGCACTCGGTTGTGCAGCATTCAGGCTCGTCGCGTAAGAACAAAGTCTGCGGTCTGGCGGAGCGTTTCCGCCGGTGGACCGAAAGGCGTCAGCGCCTCCTTGGCCCGGTCCACGAGCTCTTCGGCACGGCGACGCGCGCCCTCCACTCCCAGATGCCCGACAAAGGTGGCCTTGCCGGCAGCAGCATCCTGGCCCACCGGCTTGCCCAGTGCGGTAGCGTCGCCCTCAGCATCCAACAGATCGTCCACGATCTGGAAGGCCAGCCCCAGCGCCTGCGCATAGCGTTCGAGAGCCTTCGTGTCCGCCTCCTCCGCTGCGCCGAGAATGGCGCCGGCGCGACAGGCCTCCACGATCAAAGCCCCAGTCTTGAAGGCCTGCAACTCCTCGATGCCCGGCAGTTCCAGTTCGGCGCGCTCGGCTGCCAGATCGATGGCCTGTCCGCCGATCATTCCCCCTAAGCCACCGGCCCTCGCAAGCCCCGCGACCAGGCGGCAACGTAAGGCAGGGTCAGGGTGGGTGGCGGGGTCGGCCAGCACCGCAAAGGCTTCAGTCAGCAGGTTGTCACCCACCAGCACGGCGGTGGACTCGTCATACGCGCGATGCACCGTCGGCCGCCCGCGACGCAGGTCGGAATCGTCCATGGCAGGCAGGTCGTCATGCACCAGCGAATAGCAGTGCAGCATCTCGAGGGCTGCGGCCGTCCGCAAGGCGCGGGCATCCGGGACTTCAAAAAGCCGCGCTGACTGTAGGAGCAAAAACGGCCGCAGGCGCTTGCCACCACCCAGCGCTGCGTAGCGCACGGCCTCCTGCAAGCGGCGCCTCGGCCCGCGCTCCGGCAGCGGCAACAGCCGATCCAGCTCCGCCTCGACCAGCGCCGCGTCGTGCCTCAGGCATTCCAACATACGCGGTCGCCTTTCCCACTACTGGCTTTCGAAGGGCGAGGTGGTCGGCGTACCGTCAGACCCGAGCCCGATGCGTTCGATTTTGGCCTGGGCTTCCTGCAACTTCTTTTCACATTGCTGCTTCAGGTTCGCGCCTCGTTCATAGGCCTCGATGGCCTCATCCAGGCGGCCTTCACCACTTTCCAGCCGCTTCACAATATCCTTCAGTTCTTCCAAAGCCTCTTCGAAGCTCAGCTTGGTAACGTCTTCCTTCGCCACGGGCGCGGCCGTTGCAGGGGTGTCAGCCATCACTCGGCACTCCCGAATTTGTTGCTGTGTCTGTCAGGGCTCAGGCGGCAAGCAGCGCACCAACGTGTGCCGCGGCGCTGCGCCCCAATGCGTCCAAGTCGTAGCCCCCCTCCAGCGAGGACACAAGGCGCCCCCGGCACGCGTGGTTGGCGACAGCGAGCAACTCCGAGGTGGCCCAGGCGAAATCCTCCTCTAGATAGCGCAGGCTGGCCAAGGGATCGTCTTCATGCGCGTCGAATCCGGCGGAGATCATGATCAGATCAGGATCAAACGACACCAGCCGCGGGATCGCCTCCTGGGAGAAGGCACTGTGGAAGGCTTCTGAGTTCGCCATTGGGGCCATGGGAATGTTGAGGATGTTCTCGGCGCAGCCGCGTTCGCTTCGCAGCCCGGTTCCCGGATAGAGGGGTGACTGGTGCAAAGAGATCAGCAGCAGGTCCGGGTCGTCCCAAAAGGCCGCCTGGGTCCCATTACCGTGATGGACATCGAAGTCGATGACGGCAATGCGATGCAGATTGTGCACGGCGCGCGCCTGCTGGGCGCCGATCGCGACGTTGGAAAAGAGGCAGAAGCCCATCGCCTTGCTCGGTTCGGCGTGGTGACCGGGTGGGCGCACAGCACAAAAGGCGTTGTCGGCCTCGCCAGCGATCACCGCATCGACGGCAGCGCAAACGGCCCCCGCTGCACGCAGTGCCGCCTCGCCGGATCCGGGAGATACGGAGGTGTCATCGTCCAGTTCGACCACGCCGTCGCTTGGAATAAGGTCCAGGAGTCGCTCGACGTAGTCCGCTGGGTGCACACGTTCGAGTTGCTCGCGAGTGGCCCGGGGGGCTTCGCGTCGCTGCAGGGAGGAGAACGCCGGGCCTTCGAGCGCACTCAGAACGGCCTTGAGCCGTGCCGGGCTTTCAGGATGGAAGCGCCCCATATCATGCCCGAAACAGGCCTCGTGGGTGAATAACACTGTGCTCACTGTTGCCTCGCTGGAGTTACCTGCCACGACCGGTGCAGTTTACGCTGCTGGCGCCGCCTTGTGTCACCTGCTACCACGATGCGCTTTCTTGTCACAGCGCAGTTAGGATCGGGAACAGGCCGTTGGCGGAAGGAACAGCAGTGAAGGGCGCCGGGATTCTCCCCTCCCAGGCGATCCGCGCCTTAATCGAAAGCGGCGAGATTGGTTCGCCACATCCTGGTCTAACTGAACAGGTGCAGCCGGCCAGCCTGGATCTGCGCCTGGGTCCCCTGGCTTACCGCGTGCGCGCATCCTTTCTTCCGGGCCCCGGCCGCAAGGTGGCCGAGCGGATCGACGAACTGGCAATGCACGAGATCGACCTGCGGCGCGGTGCGGTGCTGGAGACCGGGTGCGTCTACATCGTGCCGCTGCAGGAACGCCTGGCGCTGAACGGGCGGATCGCCGGCATGGCCAATCCCAAGTCCTCCACGGGCCGGCTGAACGTCTTCACGCGCCTCATCGTCGATGAGGCCGGCGCCTTCGACATGGTACCGGCCGGCTACCAAGGGCCGCTCTATGCCGAGATCGCGCCCAACGCCTTCCCCATCCTGGTGCGCGAAGGCGCTCGCTTGAACCAGCTTCGCCTGCGTCGAGGTTCACCAAACGTTGGTGACCGGGCACTGGAGAAGTTGCATGAGGAGGTGGGGTTGCTGGGCGACGAGGCCGCCGCGCAGATCCGTAGAGGCCTCGTCTTCACCGTGGATCTTCAGGCGACTGAGGGTGCGCCTGTGGGCTATCGCGCCAAAAGCCACACCGGCGTCATCGACCTGGATCGAATCGGCCACTATGACCCGCGCGACTTCTGGGAGGCCCTGCCCGGCAGCCGCCGTGGCGACCTGGTTCTGGATCCCGACGAGTTCTACATTTTGGCATCACGGGAATCGGTGCGCATCCCGCCGGCCTATGCCGCGGAGATGATCCCCTACGACACCCAGATCGGAGAGTTCCGGGTGCACTATGCCGGCTTCTTCGACCCTGGTTTCGGCTGGAAGGCCGAACGGGCGGGCACCCGGGCTGTATTGGAAGTCCGCTCCCACGAGGTGCCCTTCGTCTTGGAGCACGGCCAGGCGGTGGGCCGACTGGTGTACGAACGCCTCGCAGCGGAGCCGGACCAGCTATACGGCGCCGGCATCGGCTCCTCCTACCACAGCCAGGGGCTCACCCTGTCCAAGCACTTCCGGAGTTGGAACGGAGCCTGATCGCCCCCTGCCCTCGGTTCAACGCAGGCGCATCGCGAACCAAGCCAGGGCGACCCAGCCGCCGAGGAAGGCAAGCCCGCCTAGCGGCACGACGGCGCCCAGCCAGCGCGGTGCGCCCAGGGCCATGGCGTAGAGCAGGCCGCAGAACAGCAGGGTTCCAACGGCAAAACTCCACCCGGCAATCTGCAAAGCCAACTGCGTGCCGTCCCGGCTCAAGAGCGCAACGCCTATGAAGGCCAGAGCGTGAAACATCTGGTAGCGCAGACCGGTATCGATCCAACCGAGCGCCTTGGCGTCGAGGCGCCCTTGCAGTCCATGGGCTGCAAAGGCGCCCAGGCCCACTGCGAGGAAGCCGCTGATTGCCGCCAGAAACAGCCAGATGCGCATCGCAATGGCCTCTTAACGGCGGAAGCGAGCCGGCGATAGGGCCTGGGGATCGACACCAGCGGCGGTCAGATAGCTCGGCAGGCTTTCTTTGCGCACCAGTGCGGCTGCGAGCGCCGAAGCGCCAGGCGAGGTCTGAATGCCATAACCGCCTTGCCCTGCCATCCAGAAGAACCCCTCGGCTTCGGCATCGAAACCGATGACCAAGGAGCCATCGGGCGAAAAGCTGCGCAGCCCGGCCCAGGAGTGCTCGATGCGTTGCACCGGAAGGTCGACTGCTTGCTGAAAGCGGTCCACGGCGAGCGCGACGTCCAGCTCCTCAGGCCGGGCATCGCAAGGCTCGGTCGGGGTTGCATCTGCCGGCGAGACCAAGAGCTTGCGCGTCGCTTCCGGGCGGCAATACCAGGTCTCTCCGCAGTCAGCCATCAGCGGCCAGCGCGCCGAACCCGGCTCTCCCGGCGCTCCATCGATGATCAGCGCGGTCCGACGCTTCGGCTGGATGCCCAGCGGCCGCACACCCGCTGCCTCGGCGGTGAGGTCGGCCCAGGCACCGGCGGCGTTGATCAGGATCGGCGCCTCGAATGTGCCGGCAGGCGTGGTCACTTCCCAGACGCCACTCTTCCGCTTGGCCGAGTCCAGAGGGGCGCGGAGCTGCATCTGGCCGCCGCGCGCTCGGAAGAGGCGCAGGAAGCCCTGGTGCAGGGCCGCAACGTCGATGTCCTGAGCGTCCGACTCGTAGCCGGCCGCCGCAACGGCCTCCGGGCGCAGCAGGGGAACGAGTTCGCGGGCGGTCTCCGGACTGATTGCCTCCATGCCGACCGAAGCGGCCAGTTCCTTGTCCAGGATGGCTTCCTGCCCCGGATGGGCGAGCATGAGCACACCGCGCGGGCTGACCAGAGGCGTGTCCGCGAAACCTTCGGGCGGACCGAGGAAAAACTCTCGCCCCGCAATGGACAGCGCGCGCACATCCGGCGGCCCATAGTTCACGATGTACATGGCCGCCGAACGCCCGGTGGAGTGATAGCCGGGTTGCTCCTCGCGCTCGAGCAGCAGGACCCGCGCATCCGCGGCCAGGCGTGCGGCGGCGGAGGCGCCGGCAATGCCGGCGCCTACGACGATGATGTCATAGCTTTCGCTCATAACGTCCTCAGAATGCGACCTGATCGCCGCCCTTGAGATCGAGCAGGGCACGCGCTTCGGCCGGTGTGGCCACCTCGAGGGACAGGTCTTCGACAATGCGGCGGATCTTCGCCACTTGATCGGCGTTGGATTTCGCCAGTTCGCCCTTGCCCACGTAGATCGAGTCCTCGAGGCCGACGCGCACGTTGGCACCCATCACCGCGCCCATGGTGCAGAGCGGCATCTGATGGCGGCCCGCCGCCAGGATCGACCACTGATAGTCATTGCCGAAGAGCTTGTCGGCGATTCGGCGCATGTGCATGAGGTTCTCCGGGTCCGGGCCGATTCCACCCAGAATGCCGAAGATCGTCTGCACAAAAAGCGGCGGCTTCACCAGCTTGCGGTCAAGGAAGTGGGCCAGGTTGTAGAGGTGGCCGACATCATAGCACTCAAACTCGAATCGGGTGCCGCAGCCCTCGCCCAGGCGCGCAAGAACCTGCTCGATGTCCTTGAAAGTGTTCCGGAAGATGAAATCCCGGCTGTTTTCCAGGTGCTTGCGCTCCCACTCGTGCTGGAAGGAGGGGTACTTGTCCAGCAGCGGGAAGAGCCCGAAGTTCATCGAGCCCATATTGAGCGAGCACATCTCCGGGCTGGCTTTGAGCGGCGCCGCCAGGCGCTCTTCCAGGGACATGCCGTGGCCGCCGCCGGTGGTGATGTTCACCACCGCATCGGTAGACTGCTTGATGCGCGGCAGGAACTCCATGAAGACCGCCGGATCCGGAGTCGGCTTGCCGTCCTTCGGGTCGCGGGCATGCAGATGCAGGATCGATGCGCCGGCCTCCGCCGCGGCCACGGCCTCCGTCGCAATCTCGTCCGGCGTGATGGGCAGATGCGGAGTCATGGTTGGCGTATGGATAGAGCCCGTTACGGCGCAGGTGATGATAACCTTGCGGCCGGCAGGCTTGGCGGTTTCGGCGGTGGTGGACATGGGCGACCTTTCGTTTCCTCAGGAGTCTTTTGACAGCAGCACGCAATCGCGTGCGCGGATGCGCAGTTGCACGGCCGCGCCGTCGCGCAGGGGCTGCTCATCGATCGGGTTGATGACCTGCAAACTGGTGCCCAGCGCGTCGACAAAATAGCGTGCCGCCACACCCTGATAGTCCAAGGCTCGCACCCTGCCGTCAACGACGGCCGTACCGGCTTCAGGCCTATGCTGCTCAGCCAGTAGGATCCGTTCCGCGCGGATGACCACGTCACACGGGGTTCCGGGTGCAAAGCCGTTTCGCTCTTCGACCGGCAGCAGCGTTCCATCCGGAAGCCGAACGCCCTCCGCCTCAACGGTTCCCTGCAGCAGATTGGCGTTGCCCAGGAACTCGGCGACGAAGCGCGAGGCGGGATGATTGTAGATTTCCTCCGGATGCCCCTCCTGCTCCTTCAGTCCGTTGCTCATGACCACGACCTTGTCGGACAGGGCCAGGGCCTCTGCCTGATCGTGGGTGACGAATATCGTGGTGATGCCCAGCTCGCGCTGAATGCGCTTCAACTCAACGCGCATCTCCTCGCGCAGGTTGGCGTCCAGGGCGCTGAGCGGCTCATCGAGGAGCAGCACGTCCGGCTCGATGACCACCGCACGCGCAAGTGCAATGCGCTGCTGCTGGCCCCCGGAAAGCTGCGCAGGGAAGCGCTTCTCCACGCCCGGCAACCGCACGATCTCCAGAGCCCGGGCAACGCGCTCGCGAATCTCGGCCTTCGGCACATTGCGGTACCGCAGGCCGAAGGCGATGTTGTCGAAAATGGTCTTATGGGGAAACAAAGCGTAGTTCTGGAAAACAAGGCCCAGGTTGCGCTTGTGGATCGGCACGGAATCGATGCGCCGCCCCTTGATCCATATCTCGCCGCTGCTGGGCTGCCCCAGGCCGGCCACCATGCGCAGGATGGTGGTCTTGCCGCAGCCCGACGGGCCGAGAAGTGTGAGAAAGGAACCGGCTTCCACCGTCAGGTCGACACCTTTAACGGCTTGTACTTCGCCGAAGTTCTTGATGACGCGCTTCAACTCGACGGCGCCAGCGCTGCTCTCGGCCATGCCAGGTCCTCAACTCAGGTCGATGTTGTTCACAGGGGAAGGCGCTCGCCCTGAACCGTCGGAATTGTCGGTCCAGGGCGAGCAGTTCTGCTTCCTCAGGCGCCGCGTTCGATGCGGCCCCAGGTCCGCTTCCAGTCGGCCTCGTTCGACGTCCAGTACTCGGGATCGGCGAAGGTGAGATTATCCAGCGTGCCACTGGCGTCGTAGGCGGGAAGTGCCTCAACCTTCTCCGTCATCTCGACCTTGTTCGGGTCAAGGGAGGGCGGATAGTTCTGCCCTTCCGCGACGGCAATGGCGGTTTCAGGCTCCAGCATGAAGTTCAGCAGCACCTCGGCCTCTTCAACCGGCGAACCCTTGAGCACCAGCATGGACTCCATCCAGGCATAGCTGTTCGGCGGGTCGATGTAGCCGATGTTGTGGCCCTGCTGCTGCAGCGCGGCCACGCGGCCAGACCAGGCCTCAGTGACCACGATTTCTTCCTTGGCCAGCAGGTCCATGAGCTCCGCGCCCGAGCCCCAGTACTTTAGCAGACCCCCACGGTGCTCACGCAGCTTCTCCCAAACTGCATCCATGTCCTCGATGTTGTTGGGATCCTGGTCGGTCTGCAGCGCCGCATACCAGATACGGGTCTGCCAATCGGTCCAACCGCCGATCTTGCCCTGGTGGTCCGGGTGCAGCAGTAGATTTGCGCCCATCTCCTGGGCTTCCTCGTCGGAGATGTGGTCGCGATTGTAGGCGATTCCGGTGGTGCCATAATCGTAAGGCACGGCCGAGAGGAAGTCCGGCGACACCTTGCGGAAGGGGGCGACCAGCGCGTCCATCACCAGTTCCATGTTGGGGATGTTGTCGATGTTCAGGTCCACGCCCATGTCGGCGTCGATCCAGCGCTTGTACCAAGCCACACCGGAGGAGTGGACCAGGTGGTAGTCGCCGACCTGCCCGGCGCGCACGCCGGTGAGCACTTCTTCCTCTCCGCCGAAGGTGCGATCGAGAACGGTGTTGCCGGTGGCCTCCTCGAAGGGATTGAAGGCATGCTGCCGAAGCGCTTCGGAGACGACACCGCCCCAGCCATCGAAGCGAATCTCCACGCCTTCGGCGAAGGCCTGGCGGCTCACGCCGCCGAGCACGCCACCGGAGACCCCTGCGGCAACGCCGGCCAAGCCCAGCATCCGCATGAAGCTGCGACGCTCAAGATCGCCATTCAGGTAACGCTCACGCAGTCTTTCCAGACGCTTTCTACTATCCATTTCAGCCTCCTGTTATTGGACCGGATCAGTATCGCCCGCGGTACAGCGTCACAGCCGACCCCGGGCAAAAGCACGGGCCACCGCCCCGGCAAGCAGCGGCAGTCCGACGGTTATTACGATCATCACCGTTCCCAACGCATTGATCTCCGGACTGATCGAGTGACGCAGCATGCCGAAAATCTGGGTCGGCACCGTCTCCACGCCCGGCGGGCGCCAAAACAAGGTGCCGGTGATGTTGTCGAAGGAAATGGTGAAGGCGAAGAGCAGGCCGGCGAAAACCGCCGGCATCAGTAAGGGGAAGGTGATCTGAAAGAAGGTCTGGACGGGATTGGCGCCCAAGGAGCGCGCGGCATCCTCATAGACCTTGCGGATCCCCACCAGCCGCGCCTGCACGACGAGCACCACAAAGGGGAGCGCGATCAACACATGTCCGGCCAGCAGCAGCACCAGGCTGCGTGGCTGATCCAACCAGCGCATGAAAAGCAGCAGGCCCACCGCCAGCACGGTCTCCGGTACGAGCACCGGGGCGATCAGCAGCGTATTCAGGAAGTTGGTGCCAGGCACGTTGTAGCGCATCAGTGCCAGCGACGCGAGAATGCCGAGGGTTGTCGCGATGACGGCAGCCGCAATCCCCATCAACAGCGAGGTGCGAAACGCGCGCACCACCGGCTCGTTGTTCGCCAGCGCCTCGAACCAGCGCAGGGAGAAACCCTGGATGGGAAAGCCGCCAAACTGCGCATCATTGAAGGAAAGCACCACGACGATGGCGATCGGCGTGAACATGAAGAGATACACCAGCAGGGTGTAGAAGCGAATGAGACTCCAGCTGCGCATCGTTCTGCCTCCTCAGTTCAGGCTCTTGTAGAGCCGGCTGAGGCCCATGAAACGGCCGTAGATCACCACCAGCGATCCGAGCAGGACCAGCAGCACCACGCTCAGCGTCGCCCCCATCGGCCAGTTCAGCTCCATCATGATGGTATCGTAGATCAGGTTGCCGAAGAGGAAGTTGTCGGGTCCGCCGAGGATGAGCGGCGTTACGTAACTGCCGCCAGCCAAGACAAAGCAGAGCAGCGAGCCGGCTGCCAATCCCGGCAGCGAGAGTGGCAAGGTGACCTCACGAAAGGCCTGCCACTCAGTGCAGCCAAGGGTGCGCGCTGCGGAAACGAGATTCCGATCAATGCCTTCGAGGCTGACGTAAATATTGAGGATCATGAAGGGCAGCAGGAAGTGCACCAGGCCCATCACCACAGTGGCCTCGTTGTATAGCAGGCGCAGCGGCTCATCGATGACGCCCAGCCAGAGCAGTGCCGCGTTCACGATCCCCTGCGAGCCCAGGACGTGGACCCAGGATAGCTGGCGGATAATGAAGCTGACCCAGAAAGGCAGGATCAGAAGCAGCATCAGCAGCCACTTGTGGCGGTAGGTGGTGTTGGCAATGAAGTAGGCTGGCACAAAGCCCAGCAGTGCACAGACCAGGGTCGTGATGGCCGAGATGCGCAGGGTCTGCCAGATGGCGTAGTGGTAGAAGCTGTCCTCGAAAAACCAGCGCCAGTTCTCAAACTGGAAGGCCGGTCGGTCGACGGCTACGTCGATGTACTCGTAGAAAGTGAAGACGAAGATGATGGCCATAGGCACGACCATCAGCAGGAACAACGCCAGCAGTGCCGGGGCCAAAAGCACCCACGGCCGCGCGTCAACCCCCTCATCCTGCGCCAAGGCTCTCGCCATTGCGCTCCCCATTCCTTTTAACGGCCTCTTACGGGCCGCAACGCCATTACAGACCTGAGCCTCGACATTCCGCAAATAGATAGCAAGAATGCCAGACATAGCACTGGGCTATGAGGGTGGTGTGCAGGGACAGGAAACGTCAGGGGAATCCATTCCCGAACGGCTGAGCCGGGAGTTGGATTGGAACCTCCTCCATACTTTCATGGTGATCGTTCAGGAAGGCAGCATCACCCGAGCAGCCGACCGTTTGCTGCTGCGCCAGCCGAGTGTGAGCAACGCTCTGAAGCGCCTGGAGGCCCAGCTTGAACGGCGGCTAATCAATCGCAGCCGCGGGCGGTTTCAGCTGACCGAGTCAGGGCGACTGCTCTACGGTGAGTGTGTGGAGATATACGGCAGCGTGTCGCGCCTCGCGGTGATGCTGCGCGATTCCCGCGAAACCGTGGCGGGGGAGATCTCCATTGCGGCGGCGAGCCACGTGGTTTGCCCCTTTTACGATCAGGTGCTGAGCGGATTCCAGGCGGCGCATCCGCAGACGAGCTTTTCGGTCGAGATTTCGACCTCCTCCCTGGTTCAGCACGCTGTCCTGCAGAAGAGCGCGGCGCTCGGCTTCTGCCTGGTCAGCGATCCCAGCCCACGGCTCAACTACGAGCATTTTTTTCGCGAGCACTTCGGCTTCTTCTGCGGCCCCAGCCATCGGCTCTTCGGGCGCCGCGGTCTCTCGCTTACGGCTCTGAGGGGCGAGGCCTTTGTGTCCTTCAAGACGGACCAGCTTTCCGATGCCTTGCGGCCAGTCGCTCTCCTGCGCGAACGGGCGGGGCTTGGCGGGCGCATCGTCGCAACTTCTTCTCACCTCGAGGAAGTGCGCCGCATGATCGTGGCCGGGCTGGGCATCGGCCCGCTTCCCATCCACGTGGTGGAGAAGGACGTGCGTGACGGACTGCTCTGGCGCCTGCCGCCCTACGAGGAACCACCGGCCATCGACATCTATCTTGTGACGAACCCGCGCATGCATCACAGCCGGGCCGAGTCGCTTTTCCTGCAAAGCCTGCGGCAAAGGATTACCAGCCTGCCGCTGTCAGCACGCACATACCCGCCGCTATAGCCTAGGTTACTCTTGTCGCTTGGCATCGGGGGCAAGGAAGGCCCGGCTTTCGGCAATGGCTTCGGCCAGGCCGACGCGTTGCGGCGTCACCCCTTCGGGAAAGGCGCCGAAGAGTCGCGAAGGCATCATGGGGTCGAGCAAAACGAAGACCCCATGATCATCCGCCCGGCGGACCAGTCGCCCGAAGGCCTGGCGCAGTTTCAGGCGGGTCAGCCGATCTTCGTAGCGCCGGCCGTCGAATTGTTTGCGCCGGGCCTTGTGCCGCAGATCCGGGCGCGGCCAGGGCACACGATCGAACACAATGAGCCGCAGCGCGCGCCCGGGAACGTCTACGCCGTCCCTCACTGCATCGGTGCCCAGCAGGCAGGAGTCGGGCTCGGCGCGAAAGATCTCCACGAGGGTGGAGACATCCATGCCGTCCACGTGCTGGGCCAGGAGCGAGAGTCCTGCCTGTTCCAGGGGCGCCGCGATGCGCCGATGGACGGCGCGCAGGCGGGAAATCGCGGTGAAGAGTCCGAGTCCTCCGCCTCCAGCCGCCAGAAAAAGTTCGCGCAAGGCGGCCGAAACCTGGTCCAGATCGTCCTTGCGCACATCGGTGACGATGAAGACGCGGGTCTGGGAGGCATAGTCGAAGGGTGATGGCACACCGGCGCGCACCGAGGGATTGGGCAGATGCACCGCGCCGACACGCATCTCGGCCGCATGCCAGTCTGCTTCGGGCTCTCCGCTGCGATCGGTCAAGGTGGCGGAGGTGATCAGCGCCCCGTGGGCGCGGGACAGCACGCTGCGGGCCAGAGGCAGCGTCGGGTCGATCCAGTGGCGATGCAAGCCAAGGTCGACCTCATTGCCTTCGATCCGGTCGACGGCAAGCCAGTCGACGAAGGTCTCGGACGGCGGCTGCTCGAGGGCTTCCAGCATAGCGCACCAAGCCTCGACCGGCAGCAGCAGGCGCCGCTCCAGGGAGCGCACCAGCCCCTCGATCCGCCGTCGCTGATCGGCCTCCAGCGTCTCGGCTTCTTCGTCCAGACGCCGTTGCAGCCGACCGGCGATGCGCTTCGCGGGGTCCAGGATGGCCTGGAGGTCCGTCAGCAACTCATGGGCAGCCGTGAGAAGGTCTTCCGCCACCGGGTGAAGTTCGCACTCCAGGGAATAGCCTTCCCCCGCCTTCTCTGCGCGCGCAAAGACCTGGCTGCGCACGGCGAGAAGGAAACGCTCGCAGGCACCATCGGCCGCACCCTCCGCCAGACGGCCGTGCCACCCCTCCTGGGGCAGGCACCGGGCAGCGCGCAGCAGGCCGTCGAGTGACTCCTCCAACGGCCCCCCGTTGTCCAGCATCTCTTCCATGCGCCGACGGAGCCCGCGCATACGGCTCGCACCCCCGCCACGCCGCGAGTCGGCTCCCAGCAGCCATCGCCGCAGCTCAGCCGTTTCCTGGCCGGAGAGGTGTGCAGCAAAGGCATTGTCGGCGGCATCGAAGAGGTGGTGGCCTTCGTCGAAGACATAACGCGCCGGAATGCCGCCCTCCTCGCCCCCACCGAGCGCGGCCTGCACCATCACCAGGGCATGATTGGCCACCACCAATTCGGCCGTGCGGGCCCGGCGGATCGACTTTTCAATGAAGCACTTACGCCAGAATTCGCAGGCGGAATGGATGCACTCGCCGCGTCGATCCACCAATCCGGCCAACCGACCGCGTCCGATGATTTCAACCAGCCAGCCGGGGAAGTCTCCTCCGGCAATGTCGCCATCGCGGGTGCGCAAGGCCCAGCGGGCAACGAGGCCCAGGGGAATCGCTGCCTCGCCAGCTTGCGCCCCGCTGACTTGAGGCACGCGTTCTGCATAGTTGAGCAGGCAGAGGTAGTTTTCCCGGCCTTTGCGGATCACCACCTTGCGACGTTTCTCGCTCGCCTGAGGGAAGAGGCGATCCAGTTCGCCGTCGATCTGCTGTTGCAGATTGCGCGTGTAGGTCGACAGCCACACCGGCGCTTCGTTGCGCTCGGCCCAGAGGCTGGCCGGGGCGATATAGCCAAGCGTCTTGCCCACACCGGTGCCTGCTTCGGCGAGGACCAAGCGCGGCTCGCCCTCTGCTTCTCGCGGCGCAAAGGCGGCACAGGCGGAAGAGGCATAGTCGGCCTGCTGCGGGCGCGCTTCCGATTCGTCACCCAGGAGTTCTGCCAAGCGCTGGCGCGCGGCGGTCGGCTCCACGGGGAAGTGCCCTCCTGGTTGTTCGGGAGCATGTTCCGACCACTCGCCAAGCTTCTCCCAGACGCGGAAGCCGGCGCCGATGCGTGGCGCTTCTGCACTGCTGCTAATGCCCAGCATGCGCATGACCCAGGGCCCCCAAAGCCAGCCGGCCCGGGTCATGGTAAAGGCGATGCCGGCTGCCTGGGGGTCTCCGGAAGGTCCGCGTGCCTGCAGTTCACGCAGCAGCAGGCCGGCCGCCTGTCGCAGGGCAAGCGCCTGGGCCTCCTCGTCCTTGGGCAGCGGCAGCCCCAGGGCCAGGGCGAGCCCGCGCGGGGTGGGCGCGCAGAAAACAGCCGGCCGCGTGAAAGCAAAGAGCTCAAGCAGATCGTAGGCGTGCAGCCCGTCAAGATTGAGCCGTCGGGCCGTGGCTCGAGCGTGAACCAGCAGCACCGGTTCTGCCACCGCCCGGCGCGCCGCCTCAGACAGCGAGAGGGATTCCAGCACGCCCTGCGGCGTCAACCAGACAGCCGCACTCACGCCGGCAATCAGCACCGGCGGCGGAGCGGCAGAGGGGGGCGTGGGCTCCAGGGACATGAGAGCGGAACTATACTGTGCCGTTGTGCCCTGGTCAGGCGCAGATGTTCAGTCGGGCCAGGGTATCGCTCAACCGAAAACCTGTCCGTCGCGCAGCTGCAGCGTTCGATCCATGCGGCCGGCGAGTTCGAGATTGTGCGTGGCGATCAGGGCGGCCACGCCGGATCCCTTTACCAGCTTGGTCAGCAGATCGAACACCTCGTCCGCCGTTTCCGGGTCGAGGTTGCCCGTCGGTTCGTCCGCCAGGACCAGGGAGGGTCGGTTGATGATCGCGCGCGCCAGCGCGACGCGCTGCTGCTCGCCCCCGGAAAGGCGACCCGGCCGGTGCTCTATGCGCTCCCCCAGGCCGACCAGATGCAGCAGTTCCTTGGCATCGTTGGTCGCCTCGCGGCGTTTGCGCCCGGCGATCATCTGCGGCACCACCAGGTTCTCCAGCGCAGAAAACTCGGGCAGGAGGTGATGATACTGATAGACGAAGCCGATGCGCCGACGCCGGATGGCTGTGCGCTCACGATCGCGCAATCCGGCCACGGCTTGACCGGCAATCTCGACCTCACCGCTGTCGGGCGTTTCCAGCAGGCCGGCAATGTGCAGCAGGGTTGATTTCCCCGATCCCGAGGGACCGACCAGGGCGGCCAGCTCGCCGCTGTAAAGGCTGAGATTGATGCCCTTCAGTATCTCCAGGCGTTGGTCGCCCTGAGAGTAAACCTTGGACACCTCAACCAAGCGCAGGCGCACCTCTGCCCTACTCATAGCGCAGTGCCTCCACCGGATCGAGGCGCGCCGCCCGCCAGGCCGGCAGCAGGGGCGCGAGGAAGGAGATAAACAGCGCCATCGCCACCACCTCGAGCACTTCCCGCGGGTCGCGCTGCGCCGGCATGCGAGTCAGGAAGTAGACCTCCGGATTGAAGACCTGCGTGCCGACTACCGCTTCTACCCAGCCCTGGATGGTCTGGATGTTGTCGGTAAAGACGATACCCAGCGCCACGCCCAGCAGGGTGCCGAAGAGCCCGACGGCGGCGCCGCTCATGAAGAAGACGCGCAGGATCGTCCCACGCGTGGCCCCCATGGTCCGCAGAATGGCAATGTCGCGGCCCTTGCCCTTCACCAGCATGTACTGGCCCGAAAGGATGTTGAAGGCGGCAACGAGGATGATCAGGGAGAGTATGACGAACATCACATTGCGCTCGACGGCGAGCGCATTGACGATTGAGGAGTGTGCCTGCTGCCAGTCGACGGTGCGCCAACCGGGGCCGAGTTCGTCATCGATCACCCCGCGCAACTCCCAGACACGTTGGGGATCGTTCACGAAGATCTCGATGGCGTTGGCGGCTTCCGGGTAGCGGAAGAAGATCTGCGCCTGATCCAGCGGCATGTAGATGGTCGAGAGATCGAATTCGTACATGCCGATCTCGAAGAGCCCGGCAATGGGGTAGGCCTTCATCCGCGGGACGGTTCCGATGGCCGTCTCCGATCCCTGCGGGCTCAGCAGGGTTATGTCTCCCCCTGCCCCGACACCCAGTTGCTGGGCCAGGCGGCTGCCGGCGAGCAGCCCACCGTCACGGCCGAAGTCCGACACGCGCCCGCCCACCACTTTACTGACGAGCTGCTGGCGCCGCTCCAGGTCTTCCGGCGCCATGCCTCGGACTTGGGCACCCATGGCCCGGTCGCCGGAGGTCACGATGACCTGCGACTGGATGAGCGGCGTGGCCAGCCTGACACCCTCAATATCTTCCAGGCGCTGAGCGACGTCGCGATAATCACTGATGGACTGGGAATCGTAGTAGGCCGTCAGATGGCCGTTCACGCCGAGAATCCGGCTCATGAGCTCGATGCGAAAGCCGTTCATCACCGCCATGACGATGATGAGAGTGGCCACCCCCAGCGCGATGCCAAGCAGCGAGAAGACCGCGATGACCGAGATGAAGCCTTCCTGCCGGCGCGAGCGCAGGTAGCGCAGTGCCAGCAGACGCTCGACGGCGCCAAAGATCATCCGCGGGACACCGTTGTGTTGTTGGCCGCAATCTTGTTGATCGCAGCTTCGAGGCTCAGTTCTTCCTTCTCACCCGAGGCACGGCGCTTCAGTTCTACGCTGCCGGCTTTGACGCCGCGCGGGCCGATGGTGAGCTGCCATGGCAGTCCAATCAGGTCCATCTCCGCGAACTTGGCGCCCGCACGCTCATCGCGCTCATCATAGAGCACGTCGAGACCGCTGCGCGCCAAAGCGGCATAGGCGTCTTCGCCCGCCCTCGCGCAGTCGCTGTCACCCGGCTTGAGGTTGATCAGCCCCACGTCGAAGGGCGCCACCGCATCCGGCCAGATGATGCCCGCGTCATCGTGGCTCGCTTCGATGATGCCGCCGGCCAGCCGTGACACGCCGATGCCGTAGGAGCCCATGTGCACCGCAACCTCATCGCCCTCGGGCGTCGCCACGCGCGCGCCCAGAGGTTCCGAGTACTTGCTGCCGAAGTAGAAAATGTGTCCCACCTCGATGCCGCGCCCTTCGTAGCGCCGGACGTCCGGCACCTCCTTCTCGAAGACGGCTTGCTCGTGCTTCTCGTCGGTGCGGGCATAGAGCTTGGTGAAGTAGTCGACGACCGAACCCACTTCATCCGGATCGGCGTAGTCGATCTCCCGGCCCAATACGTCGACGTCCAGGAAATCCCGATCGCAGAAGACTTGGCTTTCGCCCGTATCAGCCAAGATGATGAACTCGTGGCTGAGGTTGCCGCCGATGGGTCCGGTGTCAGCCTCCATGGGAATGGCCTGCAGACCCAGGCGCGCAAAGGTCCTGAGATAGGCGACGAAGAACTTGTTGTAGGAGAGCCGCGCCGCCTCGAAATCCAGGTCAAAGGAATAGGCATCCTTCATGAGGAACTCTCGGCCACGCATGACACCAAAGCGCGGCCGCACCTCATCACGGAACTTCCACTGGATGTGATAGAGCAGCTTCGGCAGATCGCGATAGCTGCGCACTGAGTGGGCAAAGATGTTGGTGATCAGTTCCTCGTTGGTCGGCCCGTAGAGCATGTCGCGCTCGTGCCGATCCTTGATCCGCAGCATCTCCGGCCCGTAGGCGTCGTAGCGGCCCGACTCGCGCCAGAGATCCGCCGACTGGATGGTGGGCATCAGCACTTCCTGACAGCCCATGCGATCCTGCTCCTCACGCACGACCTGCTCGATCTTCTTCAGAACGCGAAAGCCCAGCGGGAGCCAGGAATAGATGCCAGCCGACGCCTGGCGCACCATCCCGGCGCGCAGCATCAAGCGGTGGGAGACGATCTCCGCCTCCTTGGGAGTCTCTTTCAGGGTCGGCAGGAAGAACGCGGAACGGCGCATGGATGCCTCGGATGGACGCAGTTGAAGGGTGGATTCCGTACTGCGGCGGAGAGTAGGCAAGCTCCCTTATCTTGTCCACGCATCCCTGGACTCGACCCACGTCTTAGAACGCCTCCCATACTAGCGGGCTACTGCAGTTCGACCCGCCACCACTGCGCCAGAACCTCCGCGGGCGCTGCCTCCTGCAGTGGCGTGCGCCGCGCCGGCGGCTGGCCATTGACCCAGCCACCAAATCCGATCTCCACCAGCGGCGCACCTCCCTCTGCCCCGCTGACGTTGACCTGTCCCCTGGCCTGCACCTGAGGGTGCGCCAGCACTTCCTCCGGGGTCAGAAGCGCCTGGAAGCAGCAGTCCACCTCGTTGAGCAGCGTCTCCCAGTGGCTGCGCGGCCGGCTCGCGAACAGGGTCGAGACCTCTTCGATCAAGCCATTCTGCGGCGGTGCCTCGCCCTGTCGGACAATCCAGCTCTCGCGACCGACCGCAGAACAGAAGTTGGCCCAGAACTTGGGCTCGATGGCGCCCAGGGATACAAACCCACCGTCGGCGCAGCGATAGATGCGATAGAACGCGGCGCCGCCGTTCAGGACGTCGCCTTCCCTTTGCGGGGCCTCGCCGCGCAGCGCGCTGGTCATGGGGATGGCCTGCCAGGCCAGGACCGTCTCGGTCAGGCTGATGTCCAGGCTGGCGCCCTGCCCGCTGCGTGTCCGGCGAAAAAGCGCGGCCAGAATGGCGCTCACGGCTTGCAACGCCGAGGCGTGATCGGCGACCGGCGGAAACGCCGCGACCGGCCGCTCGGCCGTGCCGCTGGCGATCAGACCGCCGCCTAAAGCCAGATAATTAATGTCATGGCCGCCACGCTTGGCCAGCGGTCCGGTCTGTCCGAATCCGGAGAGCGCGCAGTGGATCAGATCGGGCCGCAGCGCCTGCCGGCGCTCAGCGCCAAACCCCAGCTTGTTCAAGGTCCCCGGGCGATAGCTTTCAAGCAACACATCCGCAGCGGCCAATAGCTCTGCAAAGCGGTCCTTGCCCTCTTCGCTCTTGAGGTCGAGGCGCAATACGGTCTTCCCGGCGTTCACCAGCTTATACCAGGCCGAGACCCCATCTGGATCCTGCGGCCCCAGCCTTCGCATGGGATCGCCGGCGGGCGGCTCCACTTTCACCACGCTTGCGCCGAGATCGGCCAGCATCTGCCCGGCAGCCGGGCCAGGCAACCACTGCGACAAGTCGATGACGCGCAGTCCTTCCAGCAAATTGCTCATTAGCGACCCACTTCCTGCAGCGGCTCGAGCCCGGCGTCCCAGGCCGGCTCTGGCCCGAAATACTCCACCAGGAAATCAATGAAGGCCCGCACCTTTGGCGCCAGATGGCGGGCATGAGGATAGACAGCGTGCACGCCCAGAAGGGCTGGCCGATAGTCGGGCAGCAATGGCTCGAGACGACCGCCCACCACATCCGGTCCGGCAATGAAACTGGGCACCAGTGCGATGCCCTGCCCTGCCACACAAGCCGCGCGCAATAGGTCACCGTTGTTTGCGCGCAACCGGCCGCCGATACGCACCGAGGCCGGCCCATCCGGCCCGTCAAAGCGCCACTCGTCCCCGCTGGCGGAATAGCTGTAGCTGAGGCATTCGTGCTGGGCGAGATCGGACAGCAGCGCCGGTCGCCCGCGGCGCTCCAGGTACTCGGGCGCAGCCACCAGCAGCATGCGGCAAGGGGCGATACGCCGCGCGATCAGGCTTGAATCGGTTAGCCGGCCGATGCGCACCGCCAGATCGTAGCCCTCCTTCACCAGGTCCGCCTGGCGATCCTCCAGTGTGATTTCGGCCGAAATTTCCGGATAGCGGCGCATGAAGCTTTCGAGCGCCGAGCCCAGATGCAGCAACCCGAAGCTGACCGGCGCGTTGATGCGCAGAATCCCGCGCGGCGCCGACTGCAATGCGCTGACGGTCTCTTCCGCCTCACGCAGGGCCTCCAGCAACGTGCCTGCCTGCTCAAAGTAGGAGCGCCCTGCTTCAGTGAGGCTCAGCTTGCGCGTTGTGCGGTGCAGCAGGCGACTGCCGAGACGGGTTTCCAAGGCCTGCACATGCTTGCTGACCATGGCGCGGGACATGCCGAGATCCCTGGCCGCGGCTGCAAAGCTGCCCTGGGCCGCCACGCGCAGGAAGACTTCAATACTCGTCAGACGATCCATGCCTCACGATATACCTGCGCGGCGCGCTGACGAAAGCCTTTCCCTTGCCGTGCTTCAGGCCTGTGCCGTGGCGGCGTCCACCTTCAGGGACAGCGGCGGCGGTTGATTCAGTGTCTGAAAGACGACGCAATAGCGCTCGGTCAGCTTGGTCAGGGTCGCGATGCGCTCAGCCGACTCGGGCGTGTCGAGATCAAACGTCAGACGGATGGCGGAGAAGCCCACCGGCGCGTCCTTGGCAACACCCAGGGTGCCGCGGAAATCTAGGTCGCCTTCCGCGGTGACCTTGCCGCCGCGCAGGTCGAATTCCAGCGCCGTAGCCACAGCCTTCAGCGTTACACCCGCGCAGGCCACCAGGGCTTCCAGTAGCATGTCGCCGGAGCAAGCCTGGCTGCCGCTGCCACCTGTTGCGGGGTGCAGACCGGCTTCAACGAGGGCGCGGCCGGTGTCGACCTTGCAGGCGATGCCTTCCGCAATGTTGCCTTCAGCCGAGAGCGTCACCACCGCGGCCTGAGGCTCCTCCTTGTAGCGGCTCTTCAACGGAGCCTGCAGGGACTTCAGGTCTTCAGCGTTCATGTCATTACGCACCTTCTCAAAGATCGGAACTCAGGAAAGATCGAGGCTGGCGATAATTTCTTCTTTCAGTCGCTGCACCTCGACCGCGGTGCGCGAGCGCGGCCGAGGCTGATCGACATCCACCTCGCGGTGAATTCGCCCGGGGTGACCGCGCAGCACCACGACGCGATCCGACAGCACCACCGCCTCCTCGACATCATGTGTGACCAGAATAAGGGTAAAGCCTTCCCGTTCCCACAGTTCCACGAGGTGATCCTGGAGCTTCAATCGGGTGAAACTGTCCAGCGCGGAAAAGGGCTCGTCCAGCAGCAGAACCGAGGGCTGGCGCACCAGTGCACGCGCGATCGCGACCCGTTGGGCCATGCCACCTGAAAGCTGTCGCGGCAGGGCCGAAGCGAAGTCTGCGAGCCCCACCTTTTCCAAAGCATCTGCTATTCGCCGATCCTGTTCGCGGCGTGCCAGGTCCAGCAGGGCCAGGCGCACATTCTCGGTCACTGACAGCCAGGGCATCAGCCGCGGCTCCTGGAACACCATGCCCACATTGGGTGAGGGCCCGGTCACCGGCCGGCCTTCAAGGCGAATGTCGCCGCCGGTGGGTTGGTCCAGACCACAGACAAGCCGCAACAGGGTGGATTTACCGCAACCGGATGTGCCAACCAGGCTCACGATTTCCCGGTCACCGATGCGAAGATCCACCCCTTCCAGGGCCGTGTGGGTCAGACCGCCGCCATCAGCGAAGGTCTTGCTGAGTTGCGAGATATCAAGCACGGCCGGACTCCTGGCTGGCGCCGTAGCCATCCTGCCAGGCAGTCAGGCGTCGCGCCGCGGCAGCAATCAGCGCATCAGAGAGCTTTCCGGCCACGGCAAAGAGCAACAGGGCGCCGATGATGATTGCCGGGCGCCCGGTCATCTGCCCATCGATCATCAGGAAGCCGAGTCCCTGGCTTGCCCCCATCAATTCCGCGGCAATCACGAACATCCAGCCCAGTGCCAGGCCGGAGCGCAGGCCGGTGAGATAGCTGGGCAGCGTGGCGGGAATGAGTATGCGCCGAATGAGATCGAAACGGCCGAGGCCGTTGACCCGGGCCACCTCCACCAGCTTGCGATCGGTCGACTGAATGCCGCTCATCAGGTTCAGATAGACGGGAAAGAAGACTCCGACGCCGATGAGGGTGATCTTCGAGGCTTCGAAGATGCCAAACCAGAGAATGAAGAGCGGCACCCAGGCGAGCGAGGGCACGGCCTTGAGGGCCTGGAGCGTGGGGTCGAGATAGGCCCGGGCGCTGCTGGAATAGCCGGTCAGCGCGCCGAGGAGGGTGGCCGCAAGCGCACCGGCGGCAAAGCCAACGGCTACCCGCCAAACGGTGATGGCGATGTGCTCGGCCAGC
Organism: Aquibaculum arenosum; assembly: GCF_029222965.1. GTDB lineage: Bacteria > Pseudomonadota > Alphaproteobacteria > Kiloniellales > DSM-21159 > Aquibaculum > Aquibaculum arenosum. The sequence goes on from NZ_JARHUD010000005.1 coordinate 172,137, forward strand.
ACACCACCGGCGGCAAGCGCTAGCAACTCGTTGGCCACGACGGCCGGGGCGGGCAGCAGATAGTCGGGGAAGACGCCGGCGCTGGTCAGACTCTGCCACAAGAGCAGCAACACCGCCGGAAGAGCGAAAGCACGCAAGCGCGCCAGGCGAGGCAGAGGGACGCGCGGCGTCGCCCTGCCCTGCACGCCGGGCGGAAGGTCCGCCCGGCGCTCCAAGGTGATCACGGACATGTGCGATGCCTCACTGCGTCTCGACGACGGCGTTGAGGTAGCGCTCATCGATCAGCTCGTCGACAAGCAGGGCTATGTCGGTGCCCTCGTCGATCACGCCGATCTTCTGCAGCACTTCCCCGGCCGCGACGAAGGTTTCGCGGTGCGGCTGTCCGATCGCCGGCGTGCTGAGATCCGTGCGCTCCTCGAGCTGTTTCTGAGCGACCTCCGGCGTGATCTTCGCCGCTTCAACCAATGCGGCCTGCAACTCGTCGGGGTGTTCGAGTGCATAGCGCCGGGCCCGTTCATAGACTTCTAGCACCCGCTCCACCGTCTCCGGATGAGCCTCTGCAAAGGCTTCCCGCACATTCAAGATGCCGTAGGTGTTGAGATCGGGAGCACGGTGGAAGAGGCGGACACCCGATTCCAGCTCGCCTGTGGCCATGTGAGGATCCAGGCCGGCCCAGGCATCCACCTGGCGACCGACGAGGGCCCGATAGCCGTCGGGATGCTGCAGCAGGACTGGGCGAATGTCCTCTTCGCTCAAGCCCGCGGCGTCCAGGGCACGCAGCAGGAAGATATGCGGGTCGGTGCCCCGGGTAACGGCCACCGACTTGCCCTTCAGATCTTCGACGCTCTCGATATCGGAATCGGCACGGGTGACCAGTGCAGTCCATTCGGGCTTGGAATAGGCGTAGATGGACTTGATCGGCAGCCCGCCAGCCTTGCCGATAACGGCTGCGGCACCGGCGGTGGAGCCGAAGTCGATGGAACTGCCGCGCAGGAACTCGAGCGCCTTGTTGGACCCGAGGGACAGAACCCAGCGCACCTCGGTGCCCTCGTCGGCAAAGGCTTCTTCAAGCCAGCCCTTGTTCTTCAGCAGGATGCTGACCGGGTTGTAGTAGGCCCAGTCGATGTTGATGCGGTCGGGGGGCGACGCTGCCTGAAGCGGAGCAGGCGAAGCGGCGAGCAGGCCGCCGGCGAGAAATGCGGCCCCAAGTGACAGAAAGTAACGCTTGGTAACGGGGAACATGATTTACTCCTCCCTCTTGCGACGCCGTAGGCGCCTCTTGCATGAGCGAGGCTCCACGACATCGGGTAAGGAGAAGTCCGCCAGGAACTGGGCAATAAAAAACCCGCCGATCCTGAGCGGCGGGTCCGAACCCGCTCGCTTTAGCTGGAATTTATATAGCGCCCCGCAAGCTGAGCCTCAAAGCGGCGCTGTATGATTTTCCTAAAGCCGATCCTGCGCGCAGGTCAAACGAAAAATGCGCGGCGGGTCAAATTTCTTCCTATGGCCGCTTTCAGCCCCCCAATAGTTGCCGGTCAAGAAACAAATTATGCCCATCTAGCTGGATTATCATTTGAGGCTGCGCATGGCATCTCTGACCTCAACGCGGTCCGTACGGGGCCGCCCTGCCCCACCCGAAATCAAAGAGGACCTGAACCATGCTTCCGCCGACCGCACCGCTGGGCGCTCTGTTGCTCCGCCTGACCCTTGGAGTCGCCTTTGTCGCTCACGGGCTGATGAAGGTGTTCATGTTCACCATTCCTGGCACCGTGGCCTACTTTGAGAGCCTCGGTTATCCCGGACTTTTCGCCTACCTCGTTATCCTCGCAGAGATTGGCGGCGGTTTGCTCCTCATCCTGGGTGTTCAGGTGAGGTTGATCGCACTTCTGCTCCTGCCCACCATGATTGGCGCCCTGCTTGAACACACCGGGAACGGCTGGGTGTTCAGTGCCGAAGGTGGCGGTTGGGAATATCCGGTGTTCTGGATCGCGGCTCTGCTGGCACAGGCCCTGATCGGCCCGGGGGCCTATGCGCTGCGCATTCCCGCGTTGCGTCCCCTGGAAGCCCGCGGCTGGGCGTGATTGATCCGACGGGCCGTCTCAAGCGCCGCGACGCAGAAGCAACGTGCTCCAGTTGCCGATGCGCCAGCGGCGTTCGAGCTTGAGACCAACGGCACGGTGACGGGCCAGAACTTGGCGCTCCTGTCGTCGGATCAGGCCCGATAACACCACCCGGCCGCCCGGCGCCAGATGCCGGGCTGTGTCGGTGGCCATGGCACAAAGTGGCCCGGCCAGAATGTTTGCGAGGATCAGGTCGTAGGGAGCGCGGCGGCTGATCTCGTGTGACCGGTATCCCCGGCTTTCCACGAGCGTGACCCGCGTCGCAACTCGATTGAGTTTTGCATTGTCGCGCGCCACGGACACCGAGGGCGCATCCAGGTCGCTGCCGAGCACCCGGAGATGCGGCCAAAGCCGCGCCGCGCCGAAAGCAAGGATGCCTGAGCCGCAGCCCAGGTCCAGCGCACGCCTTGGCTTGCGCCGACGGTCTTTGGCGAGCGCTTCCAGAGCCAGCAGGCAGCCGCGCGTCGTCTCGTGCCGTCCGGTCCCGAAGGCAACGTTCGCATCGATCAACAGCGGGATTGAGCCAGAGGGCGGCTTTCGATCCACATGGCTGCCGTAGACCCAGAAACGCCCGGCGGTCAGGGCCGGAAGCGACGCCCGGCTCTCGGCAACCCAGTCGATCTCGGGCATGAGCTCGAGCGTGAACTCCGGAACGTCACAGCCGGTCACCATCGCTGCCACGGAGAGTTGGGCGTAGACCGCTGGCCGGCCGGGGTCCTCGCCGAGATAAAGCTGCAGCGGCACCAGCCCCTTTTCGTCGGGACCGCCCACATCCAGGGCCCCACCCAGGGCCTCCAGAGCGGCCTCGAACATCGGCACACTGCCCTCCGGCACCCGGAGCGACAGGAGATAGATGGGCAGCATCTTGGCCACGCTGGTCAGGACCTTTCACTGGTGAAACGGCGGCACCGGCGCCGCAGGTTGCCGCTGCAAATGGTCATGCGCGCCGCCATGTGGTGCCGTGAGGGCCGTCCTCAAGCAGGATGCCTTGCGCCGCCAGTGCATCGCGGATGCGGTCCGCCTCGGCGAAGTCACGCGCCTTGCGCGCCGCCTGCCGGTCGGCGATGGCCGCTTCTATGGCTGCGGCATCGTCCTCGCCCGCCTGAAACCAGGCTTCGGGGTCTTGCTGCAGGAAGCCAAGCAGCGCCCCACCGGCACGCAGAACGGCGGCGGCCTGCGCCTTCTCGTCGCCCGATGCCTTGTTGACAGCATGGGCGGCCTCATGAAGCTTCGCCAGCGCCAGAGGGGTGTTCAGATCGTCACAAAGCGCGTCGATCAGGCCTTCGGGCGGCTCCGCAGTGTCGTCCAGCGGCAGGCCCCGCAGGGCGCCATAAAGCCCGTCGAGCTGCGCCCGCCCCTCGGCCAGCTTCTCCCGGGTGATGTCGAGCGGCTGGCGATAGTGTCCGGACAGCAGCGCCAGGCGAATGGCCTCGCCCAGAACGCCCTCTTCCAGCAGCTGCCGCACCGTGAGGAAGTTGCCCAGGGACTTGGACATCTTCTCGCCGCCCACGACCACATAGCCGTTGTGCATCCATAGCCGTGCCATGTGGGGCGTGCCGTGGGCGCAGCGGCTCTGGGCGATCTCGTTCTCGTGATGGGGAAAGATGAGGTCCAGGCCGCCGCCGTGAATGTCGAAGGTCTCCCCCAAATGGGCGGCCGACATGGCGGAGCATTCGATGTGCCAACCTGGCCGTCCTCGCCCCCAGGGACTGTCCCAACCCGGCTCTTCGGCTGCAGCCGGCTTCCAGAGGATGAAATCGGCCGGGTCGCGCTTATAGGGGGCCACCTCGACCCGCGCGCCGGCGATCAGCTCCTCACGGTCGCGTCGCGACAGCGCGCCGTAATCCGCCATGGTGCCCACGGCAAAGAGCACATGCCCTTCCGCCTCGTAGGCATGGCCCTGCTCGATCAGGCGCTCGATCATCGCGATCATCTGCGCGATGTGGCCGGTGGCCCGCGGCTCGATGCTGGGCGGCAGCGCGCCCAGGGCGGCCATGTCGGCGTGGAATGCTTCCGTTGTGCTTTCGGTCACCGTCTCGATCGCCACGCCCCGCTCCTTGGCAGCGGCGATGATCTTGTCGTCCACGTCCGTGATGTTGCGCGCGTAGGTGACGTGCTCCGCGCCATAGAGGTGCCGCAGCAGGCGGAAGAGCACATCGAAGACCACCACGGGCCGCGCGTTGCCGATGTGCGCGAAATCATAGACCGTCGGCCCGCAGACATAGAGCCGGACATTGTCCGGATCGTCAGGATGGAACAGCTCCCGGCTGCGGGTCAGGGTGTTGTGCAGATGCAGTTCACGCATGGGCTTGCTTTCTGCCTCAGGCCGCGCTGCGCAGGCGGCTGACGAATTCCGTCAGGCCCACCTGGCGATCGCGCCGCAGGCGCTCGGCGGTCAGGATCGATTTTACTTCCGCCACCGATCGTTCTACCTGGCGATTGACGATGATGTAGTCATAGGCGTCCCAGTGGCTCATCTCGTCCGCCGCCTTGGCCATGCGTTCCTGCACCACCTCTTCCGGGTCCAGGGCGCGGGTTCGCAGGCGGCGTTCCAGCTCCGCGTGGGAAGGCGGCAGGATGAACACCCGCACCAAGTCGCGGGGCATCCGGGAAGACACCTGCTGGGTCCCCTGCCAGTCGATGTCGAACAACACGTCGCGCCCGGCCTCCAGGGCGGCCTCCACCGGGGCGCGGGGCGTGCCGTAGCGGTTGCCGAAGACCAGTGCGTGCTCCAGCATGTCCTCGGCCTTCACCATGGCCTCGAAGCGGGGGTGGTCCACAAAATAGTAGTCCACCCCATCGCGTTCTCCCGGACGCTTGGGCCGGGTGGTGGCGGAGATGGAAAGCGTGAGGTTGGGTTCCTCGGCCATCAGCGCGCGGGAAATCGTCGTCTTGCCCGCGCCGGAGGGAGAGGAAAGCACCAGCATCAAGCCCCGGCGCTTCACCTCCGTCGGCGTATCCTTGGCGGTATCCGTCAACTCTGCCTACTCCAGATTCTGTACCTGCTCGCGCAACTGCTCGATCACGGCCTTCAGCTGCAGGCCTATGGCCGTCAATTCCACGTCCGCCGACTTGGAACAGAGCGTGTTGGCCTCGCGGTTGAACTCCTGACAGAGGAAATCCAGCCGCCGACCAATGGCGCCCCCTTCCGAAAGCAGCTTGCGGGCGGCCTGGATATGGGCGTGCAGACGATCCAGTTCCTCGCGTACGTCGGCCTTGCCCACCAGCAGCGCCGCCTCCTGCGCCAGGCGCTCTTCCGGCAAGGCCGGTGAGGCTTGCAGGAGCTCCTCCACGAGGTTGCGCAGGCGGGTGCGAAGGGCGTCCGGCTGCGTCGCCGCGTGTGCCGACGCCTGCGCAACCCCATCCTCTATGTCGCGCAAGTGGCCCTCGAGCAGGCTCCCGAGCTGCGTCCCTTCCGCCCGCCGCATCGCCATAAGCTGGTCCAGCGCCTCGTCCAGGTCAGCCAGCAGCGCGCTGTCGCGGCGGTTGCGCTGGGCCTCGTCCTCCTCTGCGCTTTCCTCGACCGGCTCCAGCACGCCGCGCAGGCTGAGCAGCCCATCGGCACTGGCGGAGACGGCGGCGCCTTCCTCGTGCAGTTCTCGGGCGACCTCGGCCAGCTCGGCCAGAAGGGCACGATTGACCTTTATGGGAGCGACCTCGCCCGTCTGGCGCAGGGTGAGGCCGATCTGGAGATTGCCGCGCTGCAGCTTGCCCTGGACCCGCTGGCGAAGGGGATTGTCGAGCCGGTCCCAGCCCTGCGGCAGGCGGGTGCGCATATCCAGCCCTCGCCCGTTCACGCTGCGGATTTCCCAGCTCCAGGCATAGCGCTCGTCGCCGCCCTGGGCGCGGGCATAGGCGGTCATGGATCGCAGATCGGCGGACATGGCATCTCTCTGGCGGGAAGGGACGGCGCCCTTATAGCGGCCCGGACGGTCAGCGCCAAGCGATGTGCCTGTGCAAGCATGGCGAATCCTTTAGGGTTTCGGCTCAGCAGATCGGGAGGCGAGATGACGCGGCAGACCTTCAGCAATCCTCGGCACGTGCTGATCACGGGCGCCACCAGCGGCATCGGCGCCGCCTTGGCGCAGGCCTACGCCGAACCGGGCCGCCTGCTGTCGCTTACGGGCCGCGACGGCACGCGGCTGGCCGCGGTTGCGGAGTCCTGCCGCAAAGCGGGTGCCGAGGTGGTCGCCGCCACCCTCGATGTCTGCGACCGAGAGCGCCTGACACGATGGATCGAAGAGGTGCACCGGCAACGCCCGCTGGACCTCCTGATCGCCAATGCCGGCATATCCGCCGGGACCGGCGGCGATGGCGAGACGGAGGAGCAGGTTCGGCGCATCTTTGCCGTCAACGGCGACGGCGTGGTCAACAGCGTGCTACCGGCCATCGACCTGATGCGCCGACAAGGGCACGGCCAGATCGCACTCATGTCGTCTCTCGCTGCTTTTCGCGGCTTTCCCGGCGCCCCGGCCTACTGTGCCTCCAAGGCAATGGTGCGGGTGTGGGGCGAAGCCTTGCGCGGCGTTCTGGCTCCCGACGGCATCGGGGTCTCAGTCATCTGCCCCGGCTACATCGATACGCCTATGACGCGGGTCAATCGCTTTCCCATGCCGTTGCTGATGTCGTCGGAGCGGGCAGCGCGCATCTGTAAACGCGGGTTGGCGCGCAATCGGGCGCGCATTGCTTTCCCCTTCCCCACCTACTTCGCCGCCTGGCTGCTCGGGGCGCTTCCGCCCGGCCTTACCGATCCGCTGCTGCGGCGCCTGCCGGCCAAGGAATGATTGCGCGCCCCGCCTTTCCGTGCCACTCGATGGTCCTGCTCGCGATAGAGTCAGTCAGGGAGAAGTGCGTCATGCGTCGATTGATCAGCGGTCTGCTCTTGGCCGCGTTCCTGGCCGCTCCGGCGGCGCTGGCCCATCACGCCGGGGAAAGCTATGCGGCGCGCGACGTCGTCGTGAGTCATGCCTGGACGCACGAGAACGCCCCCAGTGCCCATGCCAACGCCGTCTTCCTGACCATCGTCAACGACGGCGATCAGCCCGACCGCCTGACCGGTGTCACCGGCGACTTCTTCAGCCATGCCGAGATCCAGGCCCCGGTGCTGGATGACGCGGGCGTGCTGCGCACCCAGACGATCGCATCCCTGGAGATTGCCCCGGGCCAGAGCCTGACGCTGCAGCCGGGCGGTGTGCAGATCCAGCTTATCGGATTGCAAAGCAGCCATTTTCCGGGTGACCACTTCGACCTAACTCTGCAGTTCGAGAAAGCCGGTGCCCTCACTGTTGAGGTGGAGGTCGAACCACTGCGCCGCGACGATGCAGAAGAGCCGGATTCGAACGTATAGCGGCGGCGAAGCCTCAGGCCGACACGCGCTCCGCGTCTCGGCTTCCCGTGAACTCAGCCTGGGTCAGGGCGGTTTCGGCAATCCAGCCGCCGCCCAGGACGCGGCTGCCTGAATAGCAGACAGCCGCCTGGCCCGGCGAAACGCCGTAGGCCGGTTCATCGAGCTGAATTTCGGCGCCGCTCCAGCCCAACGGGCGGACCAGCGCCGGCACCGGGTCCTGCGCTGAGCGCAGCTTTACTGCGACCCGCACGCCCTCGGGTGGCAGAGCGTTGTCGAGCCAGTTCATCTCTCGTAGAAGCACGCGGTCCCGCGCCAAGGCACGCCGCGGGCCGACCACGACGCGCCGGCTCTCCGGCTCCAGCCGGACCACGTAGAGCGGTTCTTCGGTTCCGCCGATGCCGATGCCGCGGCGCTGACCCACAGTGAAGCCGATGATGCCCTGGTGCTGGCCCAGAATCCGCCCCTCAATATCTACAATCTCCCCCGGATCGATAGCACCGGGGCGCAGCTTCTCCACAACCCGGGCATAGGAGCCGTTGGGCACGAAGCAGATGTCCTGGCTGTCCGGCTTGTCTGCCACGGCGAGACCGAACCGCTCCGCCAGTGCGCGGACCTCGCGCTTGGGCAGATCGCCCAGCGGGAATCGCAGGAAGTCGAGCTGCTCGCGGGTGGTGGCGAAAAGGAAATAGCTCTGGTCGCGATCCGCATCCTCGGCCACATGCATTTCCGGTCCCTGCGCGCCCACGCTACGGCGCACATAGTGGCCGGTCGCAAGTGCCTCCGCTCCAAGGTCACGGGCAGTCCCCAGCAAATCGCGAAACTTCACTGACTGGTTACAGCGCACGCAGGGGATCGGGGTTTCACCCCGCAAATAGGAATCGGCGAACTCCTCCATCACGCTGTCACGAAAGCGGCTTTCGTAGTCGAGCACGTAATGAGGAAATCCCAACGTCTCAGCCACTCGCCGAGCGTCGTGGATGTCCTGGCCAGCACAGCAGGCGCCCTTCTTGGCAATCGCAGCGCCATGATCGTAAAGCTGCAGCGTGATGCCAACCACGTCATAGCCTTCTGCCTGCAGCAGCGCAGCCGTGACGGAACTGTCCACGCCGCCGGACATGGCAACGACGACGCGGGTCTGCGCAGGGGGCTTATCGAAACCGAGGGAGTTCATGGCGGAGAATATGCGACCGGACAGCCTCGGCTGCAATGACCGCTCGTGCTGATTCCCATTCTAACAGCCTAGTAACAAACAGTTGCAGTTCCCAGCAGAGCATCGATAGTTTGCCATCAGGCAGATCGAAGGATCGCCCTACGTTCCAACGGGAGGAAAGCTATGACCTACAAGGTGGCGCCCGGCGCCGGCTACATCAGCTACGCGATCGCAGCGGCTTTCGGCTTTGCCGCAATCCTGGCCATTGCCCCTGCACAGGCAGAAGAGTGCGCCGATCGCGGCGATCTCGACCAGGCCTACTGCGACGCCGACGGCGATCTGGTCGCCGACCCGCCCAGCAATCTGGATGATCTCGTCAACCCGGATACGCTCGTCTTCGCCTATACCCCGGTCGAGGATCCGGCCATCTATGAAGACATCTGGCAGCCCTTCATCGATCACCTCGAAGAGGAAACCGGCAAGGATGTCCAGTTCTTTGCCGTGCAGTCGAACTCGGCCGAGGTGGAAGCCATGCGCAGCGGGCGCTTGCACATCGCCGGCTTCTCCACCGGCCCGACGCCCTTTGCGGTAAACTTGGCTGGCGCCGTGCCCTTCGCCCTGATGGGCGGAGACGATGGCCGCTTCGGCTACACGCTGCAGGTCTACACCCGTAACGACAGCGGCATCGACAGCATGGAGGATCTGAAAGGCAAGCGCATTGCCCATACCTCGCCAACCTCCAACTCCGGCAATCAGGCGCCGCGGGCCCTCTTCCCGGACCTGGGCGTGGTCCCGGACGAGGATTACGAGGTGACCTATTCCGGTTCCCACGATCAGTCGATGCTCGGCGTCGTCGCCGGTGACTACGATGCAGCGCCGGTCGCCTCTGAGGTGGTCGATCGCATGGCTGAGCGCGGGCTCTACGATCCGGAAGAGGTGAAGATTGTGTGGGAATCGCCGGCTTTCCCGACGACCTCCTACACCCACGCCCACAACCTCGATCCGGAACTGGTTGAGAAGATTAAGGAAGCCTTCTTCTCTTTTGAGTTTGAAGGTACCGCGCTGGGCGAGGAGTTCTCGGGCGTCAGCAAGTTCATCCCCATCTCCTACGAGGATGACTGGGCGGTTATCCGGCAGATTCAGGCTGCCAACGGCGTCAGCTACACGCCACAGGATCTCGCCAACGAGTAAGTTATGAAGTGTTGCGGGCCGCAGTCCGGATGACTGCGGCCCGCGTCTTTTGGAGCCCCATCCTGCATGTTGAAGATTTCGAAACTGGTAAAGCGCTACGGCAACGGCGATCCCGTCCTCAAGGACCTCGACCTCACCGTTGAGAGCGAGAGCATCGTTGCCATCATTGGGGCTTCGGGCGCCGGCAAGAGCACGCTGCTGCGCTGTATCAACCGTTTGGTCGAACCGACAGCGGGTAAAATCGACCTAAACGGCGTTGACCTCACCGCCTTGCGGGGCGCCCAACTGCGCCATGCGCGCCGGCGCATCGGCATGATTTTTCAGGGCTTCAATCTGGTCGACCGCTTGACGGTCATGGAGAACGTACAGTCTGGCCGCCTGGGCTATATCCCGCTCTGGCGCGCCGTCATGCGCCGCTACCCCAAACAAGACATCCGTCGTGCCTATGAACTTATGGAGCGGGTGGGCATCGCTCATTACGCAAACAAGCGGGCGGATGCGCTTTCGGGCGGTGAGCGCCAACGCGTCGGTGTGGTACGTGCGCTGATGCAGGAACCGGAGATTCTGCTCGCCGACGAACCAACTGCATCGCTCGACCCCAAGACTTCCGAGCAGATCATGGAACTGCTGCGCTCTTTGTCGCGCGAGTTCTCCCTGCCCGTGCTGATCAACATCCACAACGTGGCCGAAGCCAAGACCTACGCCGACCGCATTGTCGGCATGCGTTACGGCCGCATCATCTTCGACGCCGAGCCTGATGCCCTGGATGCCGCGGCCATGGACGAAATCTACGCCGGCACCCCCGCTGAAGAGCGGGCGGAAGCCGGTGCCGCCGAGACACTGCAAGCGCAAACCGCATGAGCGATTATCCCGAGACTTGGCGCAAGCCGCCGATGATTGCCAACCCGCTGCTGCGCTACGGGCTGGCATTGGCAATTCTGGTCTACGTGGTCTGGGCAATCAGCATGCTGCCCATCGACTGGGCCCGCGTGAGTGAAGGAATCACCCGCGCCCAGCGCATCTTCAGCGGCGCCTTTCCTCCAAGCTTCGAGCGCAGCGGCTTGTTGATCAAAGGCTTTTCCGAAAGCCTCAAGATCGCCATTCTGGCCACGGTCGGCGGCGTCTTGCTCTCCATTCCCATCGCCTTCATGGCAGCCAGAAACTTGGCGCCGATGCCAATCTATCTGCTGGGACGCGCCATCATCATTGTCGCGCGCAGCTTTCATCCGGTGATCGTGGCCATTGTTTTCGTCAAGGCTGTAGGCTTCGGCCCCTTTGCCGGCGTTTTAACTCTGATCGTCTACTCCATCGGCTTCGTGGCAAAGATGCTGGCGGAGCGCATCGAGGAGATCGACTGGGGGCAGGTGGAGGCCATGCGCGCCGCTGGAGCCGGCTACCTGGCCACCCTCTATTACGCGGTTTTCCCGCAGATCATGCCGCGCCAGATTGGGCTTAGCATCTATCAGCTGGACTCCAACCTGCGCGCCTCGGCAGTGGTCGGAATCGTCGGTGCAGGCGGTATCGGCTCGACGCTGGCCAACGCTTTCGGGCGCTACGACTACGACTTCGCTCTGGCCATCACCATGGTGATCGTGGGGGTCATCCTCATCAGCGAGGCGATCAGCGGCCAGATCAGGAAACGGCTATGGTAGACATGGAATCGACCCCCGAAAGCTGGGCGCGCTACACGCCGCAGCAGAGACTGCAGCGCTTCCTGATCTATCTCTTCAGCATTGCCGCCATCGTCTGGGCGCTCACCAGCATCGATGTGATCTGGGCCTGGGTCTGGGACTCACCGGAGCAGATGGGAGACCTCTTCGGCCGCATGATACCGCCGGACACCACCAATCTGGGCACCATCCTTTGGGTGCTTCTGGAAACGGTGAACATTGCGACCATCGCGACCGCCGTTGCCGTGGTGGTCTCGCTTCCGGTGGCCTACATCGCCGCGCAGAACACCACACCCAACATCGCCACGCTCTGGCTCGGCCGGTTCATCCTGGTCTCCAGCCGCTCCGTGAACACCATCATCTGGGCTCTCTTGTTTGTGGCGATCTTCGGCCCCGGTATCGTCGCCGGTATCTTGGCGATCATGTTCCGCTCGATCGGGTTTATCGGAAAGCTGTTGGGCGAAGCCATCGAAGAGATCGACCGCCGACCCGTGGAAGCACTTGAGGCCACCGGCGCCTCTCGTATGAAGGTGATTCTCTACGCCATTGTGCCCCAGGTCATGCCGGTCTTCTGGTCTGTCAGCATTCTGCGCTGGGACATCAATCTGCGGGAGTCCACGGTGCTCGGCCTCGTGGGCGCCGGCGGCATCGGCCTGATCTTGCAGGGCGCGATCGACACCTTCAACTGGCAGGAAGCCGCCACCGTCCTCCTCGCCATCCTGGCCCTGGTGATCATCGGCGAGTTCGTAGCGATGGCCCTGCGCCGACGGATCATCTGACCCCAACGTGAGCGGCTGTCAGGTAGCTCGGGGATCAGCGTTGCGAAAGGTATTGTCCTCGCCCTGTGCCCTTTGTCGGGCGGCACCCTCCCGACTCGTGGGCCAAGCGGCTATATAGGGCGCATGACTCTTACCACAGAAAGTTCCGCCCCCTACCTCCAGGGCCTGAATGATGCGCAGCGAGCCGCCGTCGAGGCGCTCGATGGTGCCGTGCTTCTGCTGGCCGGTGCCGGGACTGGCAAGACCCGCGCGTTGACCACCCGCCTGGCCCACCTGCTCTGGAGCGGCCGAGCCCGCCCCGGGGAGATCTTGGCCGTCACCTTTACCAACAAGGCTGCGCGCGAGATGAAAGAGCGCGTGGCGGCCCTGCTTGGCCGGCCCTCGGTGGAAGGCTGGTGGCTGGGTACCTTTCACGCCCTCGCTGCGCGCATCCTGCGACAGGAAGCCGAAGCGGTCGGGTTGAAGTCCAACTTCACGATCCTGGACAGCGATGACCAACTCCGCTTGATCAAACAGGTCATGGCTGCCGAAGGCGTGAACGAAAAATCTTGGCCTGCTAAGAGCCTGCGCCACCTGATCGAGCGCTGGAAGGACAAGGGCTTTACGCCGGACCGGGTGCCGAGCCAGGAAGTCGGGGACTTCGCCCAGGGTCGCAGCGTGGCGCTCTATGCTGCCTATCAGGAGCGTTTGCGCACCTTGAACGCCTGCGACTTCGGCGACCTTCTGCTGCACAATCTCACGCTGTTCCAGACCAGGCCGGATGTGGCCCAACGCTGGCAGCAGCGCTTTCGCTATCTGCTGGTGGACGAGTACCAGGACACCAACGTCGCGCAGTATCTTTGGCTGCGCCTGCTCGCCCTGCCGGAGAACAACATCTGCTGCGTTGGCGATGACGATCAGTCGATCTACGGATGGCGGGGCGCACAGGTCGAAAACATCCTGCGTTTTGAAAGCGATTTTCCCGATGCCAAGGTTATCCGGTTGGAGCGCAACTACCGCTCCACGCCGGCCATCCTGGGCGCGGCATCGGGGCTGATCGCACGCAACGAAGGCCGGCTGGGCAAGACGCTCTGGACTGAAGGCGACGCGGGCGAGCCGGTGCGGGTGCGCGGGCTCTGGGACGGAGAAGCGGAAGCCCGCTTTGTCGGCCAGGAAATCGAAGCATTGCAGCGCGAAGGCCACTCTCTGGGCGAGATGGCGATCCTGGTGCGGACCGGTGCGCAAACGCGAGAGTTTGAGGAGCGCTTCGTCACGCTGGGGCTGCCCTACCGCGTCATCGGTGGGCCGCGCTTTTATGAGCGCCTGGAAGTCCGTGACGCGCTGGCCTACCTGCGCCTGCTGCAATCGCCCGACGACGATTTGGCTTTCGAGCGGATCTGCAACAAGCCGCGCCGCGGTCTGGGGGAAGCGGCATTGCGCAAACTCCATTCGGCGGCCCGGAGTGGCGGAACATCCCTGTACATCGCCGCCCACCAATTGGTGGGCACAGACGAACTGCGCGCGCAAACCCGACGGCCGCTCAAACAGTTCGTCGAGAGCATCGAGCGCTGGCGCGACGAGTTGCGCACCACCTCGCATCCGGAATTGGCCGAACGCGTACTTGAGGAGTCGGGCTATCTCGAAATGTGGCGCGAGGACCGCTCGATCGAGGCGCCCGGCCGACTGGAAAACCTCAAAGCCCTCATCGAAGCCTTGGCAGAGTTCGAGACCCTGGCCGGTTTTCTGGAGCATGTCTCACTTGTGATGGAGAACCTGGAAGAGCCTGAGAGCGCGCAGGTCACTCTCATGACTCTGCATGCCGCCAAGGGCCTGGAGTTCGATACGGTCTTCTTGCCGGGCTGGGAGGAGGGTCTCTTTCCCAACCAGAGGGCGCTGGACGAACAAGGTAACCGCGGCTTGGAAGAGGAGCGCCGCCTCGCCTATGTGGGCTTAACGCGCGCGCGCAAACGGGCCATCGTGAGCTTCGCTGCCAATCGGCGGCTCTACGGCTCCTGGGCAGCGGCAATTCCCTCACGCTTTGTTGACGAACTGCCGGAAGAGCACTGCGAACAGGAAAGCGACAAAGGGATCTACGGAGCAGCGCATCAGGCCTGGGGCGGGGGAAACTTCGGTGGCTTCCAGTCCTGGGGCGACACGCGTTACTCCCCGGGCATGGAGCGCGCCCGCGCGCGACGCGAGCGCACGGGCACAACCACAGCGCCTGTCATTGATGCCAAGGCCCAAGTGGTGGAAAGCACACCCCGGCGCGACTCACGCTACCGCCCGGGAAGTCGGGTGTTTCATCAGAAATTTGGCTACGGTACGGTATCGCTCGTTGAAGGGGAGCGCCTTACCATCGCCTTCGACCATAGCGGTGAGAAAAAGGTTGTCGCCGGCTTCGTGACCGCTGCTGAAGACGCGAACTGATCGCCATTTCGAGGGGAGGGTCTGGCGCCTTGCGAATGCTGGCTCCCGTTGCGGCACTGCTGCTGAGTGCGACCATTCTGCTCGCGGGCAACGGCCTGCAGACAACGCTTCTGCCTGTCCGTGCCGAGATGGAGATCTTTCCCGCTTTCTCCATCGGTGTGATGGGCTCGGCCTACTTCCTGGGCTTTGTCGCCGGCTGCCTGCTGACCAGCAATCTCGTGCGGCGCGTTGGTCACATCCGCGTGTTCACTGCCATGGTGGCGGGTGCGTCGGCCATGCCACTGGTCCACATCCTTGTGATCGATCCCGTGGCCTGGTGGGTGCTTCGTGCGGTTACCGGCTTCTGTATTGCCGCGCTTTTCCTGGTGATCGAGAGCTGGCTCAACGAGCGCGCAGACAATCATACCCGCGGGGCAATCTTTTCGATCTATACCACGTTGAACTATGCGGCGATCACTGTCGGACAGCTGATGATCATGTTCTACGATCCAGCGCTGTTCCCGCTCTTTGCCATTGCATCGGTGCTGGTCTCGGTTGCGGCGATCCCCGTGGCACTAACCACTTCGGCGGCGCCTGCGCCTTTATCCGACGTGCGCATGCGCCCCCTCCACCTCCTGCGGATCTCACCAGTAGGTGTGGTGGGCTGCGCAGCCATTGGCATGTGCAACGGTGCCTTCTGGTCTCTCGGGCCAGCCTATGCAGTGGGCATTGGCTTCAACACCACCCAGATCGCACTTTTCATGAGTGTAACGGTTATCGGCGGCGCGCTGTCGCAGTGGCCCTTCGGCCGACTGTCCGACCGGCTCGACCGTCGTGTGGTGATCATTGGGGTCGGCCTGCTCTCGGCGATAAGCGGGCTGGGGCTATTCTTGGTAACCGGACGTTGGCCCATTGCCATTGCGCCACTGGCTTTTGCTTTCGGCGCCTTTTCCTTCCCAGTCTACGCGCTCTCGGTCGCCCATGTGAACGACTTGATCACCAATGAGAGCTTCGTCGAGGTGTCCGGCGGCCTGCTCCTGGTCAATGGCATTGCTGCAGTGATCGGTCCGCTGCTGGCGGCGGCTGCTATGGGCTACGCGGGACCGGCCGCCCTCTTCCTCTTCATTGCGATTATCTATCTGGTGCTGTGCGCCTTCGCCTTCCTGCGCATGCGTATCCGCCCGCTACCGGCCGAAACCCACGGCGCAGAGTTCGTTGTGGTGGCGGAAACCGTTGCCACCAACCCGGTCGCGCTCGACCCGCGCGCGGACGAAGAAAGCAGCGACGGGGGAGTGCCTGAAGACGTGCAGGCCGAGCCGGCCGATCTACCGGAACCGGAAGCCGCATCGGAAGCCCAAACGCGCCCCGAGGGCGCGACAGAACAACAGATGGACGACGGCGCCGACCTGCACGAAGAACAGCCTGAGCAAGCAGTCCCGCCTCGGAAAGCCGACGACTGAGACCGGCCTCCTTACGGCATTACAGCACGCCGGCCAGACGCAACTCCTCATCGCGGCCGAGCCGACCGATGGCCTCGGCAAGATCCGGGCGCTCGGCAGCCTGGAAGCGATAGTGCTCGGCCAGGGCCTTTTCGAGGCGCCCCTCGCGGCCCATCAGCCCATCGGCGTAGCGGATCATCAGCAGGTTGGGCCACGCCTGCGGGCGCACCTGGCGAACGAAGTCGAAGAGCTCTGCCTCCGGTCCGCGGTGCCGCGCGGCGAGCATGATGGTCAGTGCCGCGGTTGAGCGGGAAATGCCCATGTAGCAGTGGATCAACAAACAGCCAGAGCCGGTCTCGAGGGCACGGGCATCGGGGAACGCGCGCTCACCAATGCCCAGCAGTTCTTCGACATCGGCCTCGGTCGGCGGTCGATCCACGCGTGTGGGGTCGATCACATCGTGAAAATCGAACTGATGGATCTCCGTCGTGGCGAAGCCATCGAGATGCGGACTGCGTTCTGTGCCGGGGTCGAGGATGGAGACCAGATGCGAGGGTCGGTCGGCGCAATGGCCTTCCAGTTCATGTAATCCACAAACCCGCAGCAAACGGCCGGCAATCAAATCTTCCATACCTGCACATCCGATCTCAACTGTTCCTGAACCGCTTCAGGATGCCACGACGGACCCGCGGGGTCATGGGCCATGTGAGCTGTCAGATGGCAACCAGAGCCGGCGCCACGGCGACAGGGCGTCCAGGCCGGTAACAGCCGGCCTGGACCACAGCTGTCACGAAAGAGATGAGTTAGCCGCGCCCCAGAGTCTTGGCACGAGCCTGCAGCACACCGCCCTCGGCCTGCGGCGAGTAGGCCAGGGATTTTCGCAGGAAGGCATCATGGGACTCCCGAACACGAGCGAACACCTCATCCTCGGCAGAGAAGCCGTCCAGCACGTTCTCGAGTTCGCGCGCGATCGCCTCGTTCACGTCATCAGGGAAGGAGCGCATCTCCACGTCGGTCTCCGCTAGCATATCTGCGAAGCTCTCTGTGTTGTGGTAGATGAAATCTGCATAGGTTTCATAGGCCGTGGCATGAGCGGCGCTGCGGACCGCTTCCTGCAGATCTTCCGGCAGCGAGTCCCAGGTGCTCTGGTTGATCATGATCTCCAGGCCCGGACCTGGCTCCATAACACCGGGCGCATAGTAGTAACGTGCCATGCGCTCTAGCCCGAAGGCCATATCGTTCCAGGGGCCGATCCACTCCACCGCATCCACCGCACCGGATGCAAGGGCCACGGGGATCTCGCCAGGAGGCGTCATGACTGGGGAGACGCCCAGTCGCCGCATGACTTCACCGCCAAGGCCGGCAATGCGGAAGCGCAGGCCGTGCAAATCGTCCAGGCTGTTGATCTCCTTGTTGAACCAACCGCCGAACTGCGTACCACTCGACCCTGCATAGAAGGCCTTGACGCCGAAGGGGGCATAGACCTCGTCCCATAGCGCCTGCCCACCGCCAAACTCGAGCCAGGCAGCGCACTCGGTGGCCGTCAGGCCGAAGGGAATGCCAGTGAAAAAGTGCAGAGCCTGCGAACTGCCTGCCCAGTAGTAGGGGCTCGAGTGCGCCAAGTCAGCGGTTCCTCCACTGACCGCGTCCAGGACTTCGAAGGGCGGCACCAGTTCACCGGCACCGAAGAAGCGTACGACAAGACGACCGCCCGAGAGTCTCTCCAAGCGTCGCGCGAAACGTTCCGCATTCACGCCCACGCCTGGCGCGCCTTTCGGCCAGGAGGTAACCATGTTCAGTTCGCGCACGTCCTGGGCGATGGCCGGTGTCGACAAACTGCTTGAAGCCACCGCTGCGGCGCCGACAAGCGCGCCGCCGCCGGCAGCTATGAAGCGCCGACGATTCCGGCTGATATCCTGGCTCATAGATTTCACTCCCTCTCCTTTTAGATCAGCCCGCGCCAGACGCAGGCGGATATGGCGCGGCGCTTCGAGGACATTGCCCCTGACGCAGCCACCGCGCAATCAGCCGGTGAACGTCACCGAAGTGGTGTTGGCGCCACAGAGCAGTACCGCCACGCGCTCCCCTACCTTCGGTTGGTAAGCGCCGGACAGCAAGGCAGCCATTGCCGCAGCGCCGCCCGGCTCGGCAACGACGCGCAGCACTTGCCAAAGCACATTCTGGGTCTGCCGGATGGCGTCATCGCTCACGAGCACTGTCTGGGCGACGAACTGCTGCGCCAGGGAAAAGCCTAGGGACCCGATCCGCTTCGGTGCCAGGGAATCCGCCGCCAAGCCCTCGGCCGGCGCGTCCACAGGCTCACCCGCTTCCAAAGCCCGAGTTAAGGTGGGCGCCCCTTCCGGCTCGACACCGACCAGTTTCGCCGCGCCGCGATACCAGCCGGCCAGACCGCCGATCAGCCCCCCTCCCCCAACGGCAACCAAGAGCGTATCTATGTCCGGCGCCTGTTGTTCGAGCTCGCAGCCCACAGTGCCCTGCCCCAGGAGCGTTTCCACCTGATCGTAGGCATGGATTGCCAGTGCACCGCTCTGTGCTTGCCAGTCTTCGCTGGCGCTGAGCGCATCGGCGTAGCGCCCGCCTCCCACGACGAGTCTGGCGCCAAAACTGCGGATAAGCGCCAACTTGGCCTCTGATGCGATGGTGGGTACGAAGATGCTGGCTGGCACCTGCAGTGCCTGTGCAGCACAGGCCACCGCGGCACCGTGGTTGCCGCCGGAAGCGGCAACGACGCCTGCCTCGGGAAGTGTACGCAGGAGCAGACTGGCAAAGGCGCCGCGCGCCTTGAAGGCGCCAGAGCGTTGCAGGAACTCGAGCTTGAAGCAGAGCCTTTCCGTCTTGAGGCCGAAATCCGCGCCGCTGACCTCAATCACCGGTGTTCGGCGCAGGTATGGCGCAACACGCTCGGCTGCATCGGCGATGGCATCTCGTGTAACGGCGCTGCTATCGGCCACGTTGTCACCCTGTCGCTGCTTTTGAGAACGGCGAGCGCAGGGTAAGGCGGTTCAACGAGTCCCGAAAGTCTCTATAAGGGGGCGAGCAGAGACTGTCCCTCACCAGGAGACCGCGCGCATGTTTGCTCGTTTACAGGCGTTATGGGAGCAGATCAACACAGGCCTCTGGTTTGTTCCGGGATTGATGCTGCTCGGCGCACTGCTGCTGGCGTGGTTGAGCATGGCCGTGTCGCTCGCAGGCTTCGATCCGGACAGCCTTTGGTGGCTGAGCAGTGGCGATCGCGAGTCGGTGGCGGCATTGCTGTCCACCTTACTCACTTCGATGATCACGCTTGCGACGCTTGCGATCTCCATCACCATGGTCGTGTTGACGCTGGCCGCCGGCCAACTGGGCCCGCGCCTGATTCGCAGCTTCATGGCCGACAAAAGCACGCAGTTCATGCTGGGATTCTTCCTGGCCACCATCGTCTATCTCGTTGTGGTTCTGCGCGGCGTGAACGCCGATTTGGGCAGGGAAGAGAGTCATCACGTTGTTGCGACCGTCGGCGCTGCTTTGTCGCTGGGCTGCGTCGTTCTGCTGCTGTTTTTCGTGCACCACCTGGGGCGCTCAATCGTTGCGGACACGGTGATCGAACGGGTCGGACGGCAACTCGACGCCACCATTGAGGAGATGTTGCCCAAGTCCGAAAACACTCCGTCCGAGCCCGCTTCCCACTCCTCTTCCCACGACGACGGCGCAGTCTTTAGCCTGGTGCGCGGCGGCTATGTTCAGGCGGTCGATCATGACGCCCTTGTGGAATGTGCCAAAGATTTCCAGTGCCAAGTTCTGCTCGACTTTCGACCCGGCCACTTTCTTATTCCTCACGGCGCGCACGGCAGGGTCTACCCTGCATCGAACTGCTCTGAAAAACTAATTCAGGGGGTCCGCAACGCCATCGCCGTGGGCGGTCAACGCAGCGCGGCCCAGGATCTTGAATACGCCATTCGCCAGCTCGTCGAGGTGGCTCTGCGCGCGCTGTCGCCCGGCATCAACGATCCCTTCACGGCCATCGTGGTGATCGATCGTCTGGGCTTGTGTCTGGCCGAGATCATGCGGCGGGATCCACCCAAGGCGATCTGGCAGGATGATGAGGGCTGCACCCGGGTCGTCGGCCAGCCCATTACCTTTGCCGGTCTGACTGATGCAGCGTTCAATCAGATTCGCCAGTCAGGGGGGCGACCGGCGATCCTGATCCAGATGATGGCCATCCTCAAACAGCTGGCCGAACAGGCGCGCACCGAGGAACATCGACAGGCGCTTGATGAGCAGGTAGGGCTGGTGCTCGACGCTGGAGAACGCTGCATCGCGGCCGCTTACGACCGCAGGCCGCTGGAAACGCGCGCCGCCGAGGCGAGACGGCACCTGGCTGCCATGGAGCACGCTGCACGGTCTTGATGGACTGCGACCACCGGGCTATTGTTCTCTTTATGTTCCGGGTGACAGACGGTCATTCTCTGCTAGATTTGGTCGGCGCACCGTTCGCACCCGCTATATTTAGTGCACAGCGCGAATAATCCACAGCCTTGGGAAAAATGGAGACAGTCATGGATGGCTCGACGATTCTGCAGGAAAACGGCCCTGCCCGCGCCTATCCGGAGGCTGTGGATAAGGCTGTGGACAGCAAGCGGACACATGAATCTGCCATGGGCGATCTGCTGCCGACCGGGGAGTTCCGGGACCGATTCCAAAACGAGCGAGGCATCACGGTGCATATGCACCGGGAGCGCGACGGCCTGTTGACTCGCTTCGGCAAAGCAACGCTCGACGACCGCTACCTTCTGGAAGGCGAGTCTTATCAGGACCTCTTTGCGCGCGTGGCTGCCCACTTTGCGGACGACAGCGCGCATGCGCAGCGGCTCTACGACTACATCTCCAAGCTCTGGTTCATGCCCGCCACGCCTGTCCTGTCCAATGGCGGCACAAAGCGAGGTTTGCCGATCTCCTGTTTCCTGAACGAAGCCAACGACAGCCTGGAGGGCATCGTCGATCTCTGGAACGAGAATGTCTGGTTGGCGGCCCGCGGTGGGGGCATCGGCAGCTACTGGGGCAATCTCCGCTCGATCGGCGAGAAGGTGGGGATGAATGGCAAGACGAGCGGCGTCATCCCTTTCATCCGGGTGATGGATTCGCTGACGCTCGCTATCAGCCAGGGTTCATTGCGCCGCGGGTCAGCCGCCGTCTACCTGCCCATAGATCATCCTGAGATCGAGGAGTTCATCGAACTGCGCCGGCCCACCGGCGGTGACCCCAACCGCAAGGCACTGAACCTGCACCATGGTGTTGTGGTTTCCGATGCCTTCATGCGTGCCGTGGCGGACGATGAGGAGTGGGCGCTGAAGAGCCCGAAGGACCAATCAGTGGTGCGCAAGGTTACCGCACGCAGCCTGTGGATTCGCCTGCTCACCTCGCGCATCGAGACGGGCGAGCCCTATATCATCTTCGGCGACCACGTGAACCGGGCGATGCCCGAGCATCACAAGCTCTCCGGTCTCACGGTGAAGATGTCCAATCTCTGCAGCGAGATCACCTTGCCCACGGGCATCGACCACCGCGGGCGCGATCGCACGGCGGTCTGCTGCCTCTCCTCGCTCAATCTCGAGACCTGGGAGGAGTGGCACGACCATCCCGACTTCGTCGAAGATGTCATGCGCTTCCTCGACAATGTGCTCTCGGACTTCGTCGCCAACGCGCCGGAATCCATGGACCGCGCCAAGTATGCCGCCATGCGCGAACGCTCGGTTGGTCTGGGGGTCATGGGCTTCCACTCCTTCCTGCAGAAGCAACGCATTCCCTTCGAAAGCGTCATGGCGAAGGTCTGGAACAACCGCATGTTCAAGCAAATCCGCGAGCAAGCGGATGCCGCGTCGCGGGTTTTGGCAGAAGAGCGTGGCCCCTGCCCAGATGCGGCAGAGCACGGCATCATGGAACGCTTTTCCCACAAACTGGCGATCGCTCCGACCGCGTCCATCTCCATCATCTGCGGTGGTACCTCGCCGGGCATTGAGCCCTTGGCCGGCAACGCCTTTACCCACAAGACGCTGTCCGGCTCCTTCGCGGTGCGTAATCCTTATCTTGAGAAACTACTCGAGGAGAAGGGCCGAAACGACGAAGACACTTGGACTTCTATCACCATCAATGAAGGCTCGGTGCAGCACCTTGAGTGTCTGGACGAGGACGAGAAGGCTGTCTTCAAGACGGCATTCGAACTCGATCAGCGCTGGCTGATCGAACACGCCGGCGATCGCAGCCCGCACATCTGCCAGGCACAGTCGCTCAACCTCTTCCTGCCGGCCAATGTGCATAAGCGCGATCTGCATCAGATTCATTTGCTGGCATGGAAGAAAGGTGTGAAGAGCCTCTACTACTGCCGTTCTCGCTCCTTGCAGCGGGCGGAATCGGTGCTGGCCGCCGGGCTCGGCGTCGTGCCGATGCTGGGGAAGGTGAACGGCCAGGATGAGCCCGCGGCTTCCACACTGGATTACGAGGAATGCCTCGCCTGCCAGTGAACCGCCGGCACGACGCTCGGGCCGCCATCAAGACACATTCGTTTCAGTGAAAGTCTCTGTTCATGTCCCTTCTTGAGTCCGACCCCATCTACAAGCCCTTCCGCTATCCCTGGGCCTACGATGCCTGGCTGCAGCAGCAGCGCATCCACTGGCTGCCGGAAGAGGTTCCCTTGGCAGACGACGTGAAGGACTGGCAGCGCGTGCTCAGCGAAGGCGAGCGCAATCTGCTGACCCAGATCTTTCGCTTCTTCACCCAGTCGGACGTGGAAGTGAACAACTGCTACATGAAGCACTATTCGCGGGTCTTCAAACCCACGGAAGTGCAGATGATGCTGGCCGCTTTCTCCAATATGGAAACGGTGCACATCGCCGCCTACAGTCACCTGCTCGACACGCTAGGCATGCCGGAAGCCGAGTACAGCGCCTTCCTCCACTACAAGGAGATGAAGGACAAGTATGACTATATGCAGGCCTTCGGCGTCGAAACGAAGCGCGATATTGCCATTACCATGGCGGTCTTCGGAGCCTTTACAGAAGGGCTTCAGCTTTTCGCCAGCTTCGCGATCCTGCTGAACTTCCCGCGCTTCAACAAGATGAAGGGGATGGGGCAGAT
The DNA here is from genome assembly GCF_029222965.1 of Aquibaculum arenosum. Taxonomy (GTDB): domain Bacteria; phylum Pseudomonadota; class Alphaproteobacteria; order Kiloniellales; family DSM-21159; genus Aquibaculum; species Aquibaculum arenosum. Next base: position 195,349 of record NZ_JARHUD010000005.1, read on the forward strand.
CATTTCCTGGTCGGTGCGCGATGAAAGCCTACACACCGCCTCGATCATCCGGCTGTTCCGCACCTTCATGGACGAGAACCCCGAAGTCTGGAGCGAGGAATTGGAGCGCGAGCTCTACCGCGCCTGCGAGACCATCGTGACCCATGAAGACGCCTTCATCGACCTCGCCTTCGAGATGGACGGCGTTCAGGGTCTCACAGCCGAGGATGTGAAGCGCTACATCCGCTACATCGCCGACCGACGTCTGACGCAGCTTGGCCTACAGCCGATCTATCGCAGCGAGCGCAATCCCCTGCCCTGGCTCGACGCCATGCTCAACGGCATGGAGCACACCAACTTCTTCGAGAATCGCTCGACCGAGTATTCGAAGGCGGCAACCCAGGGGAGCTGGGAAGAAGCCTTCGAATAAGGGGGCGACCGAAAGGCTTCCGGTTTCGCGTACAGAACGCGGAGTTCGCCTTCCCGCAGCGCCACCGCACTACGTTCCCGCAAGGCCCCTCTCGGTGGACGGAACCGCCGCAGCCCTAAATCAGTGGCCGCGGCGCTCCAGGAGACGCAGGCGCAGGGCGTTGAGCTTGATGAAGCCTTCGGCGTCGCGCTGGTCATAGACCGTGTCTTCCTCGAAGGTCACATGCGCTTCGCTGTAGAGGCTGCGCGGGCTCTTGCGCCCCACCACATTGACCGAGCCCTTGTAGAGCTTGAGGCGCACTGTGCCCTCCACATGCTCCTGGCTCTTGTCGATGGCCGCTTGCAGCATCTCGCGCTCGGGCGCGAACCAGAAGCCGTTGTAGACCAACTCCGCATAGCGCGGCATCAGCTCGTCCTTCAGGTGCATGGCGCCCCGGTCGAGAGTGAGTTGCTCGATGCCGCGATGGGCCTGAAGCAAAACCGTTCCGCCCGGCGTCTCGTAAATGCCGCGGCTCTTCATGCCGACGAAGCGGTTCTCAACCAGGTCAAGCCGGCCGATGCCGTTTTCCCCGCCCAGTCGATTGAGCTCGGTCAGCAGTGTGGCCGGGCTCATGCGCTCGCCGTCGATGGCAACGGGATCGCCCTTCTCGAACTCGACCTCGATGTAGGTCGGCTTGTCCGGTGCCTGTTCCGGGGAAACGCTGCGGGAGTAGACATACTCCTGCGCCTCCTCCCAGGGATCCTCCAGAACCTTCCCCTCGGCGGAGATGTGCAGCAGATTGGCGTCCACGGAGAAAGGCGCCTCGCCGCGCTTGTCCTTGGCGATGGGAATCTGGTGCTTCTCAGCGAAGTCGATCAGCTTGGTGCGGCTGTTCAGGTCCCATTCGCGCCAAGGGGCGATCACCTTGATGCCCGGCTCCAGGGCGTAGTAGCCCAATTCGAAGCGAACCTGGTCGTTGCCCTTGCCCGTGGCGCCGTGGGAAACCGCATCGGCCCCGCTCTGGCGGGCGATCTCGATCTGGCGCTTGGCGATCAGCGGCCGGGCAATGGAAGTGCCAAGCAGGTAGAGCCCCTCATAGAGCGCATTGGCGCGGAACATCGGGAAGACGAAATCCCGCACGAACTCTTCGCGCAGGTCTTCGATGAAAATGTTCTCCGACTTGATGCCGAGCAACTCGGCCTTCTTGCGCGCCGGCTCCAACTCCTCGCCTTGGCCGAGGTCAGCGGTGAAGGTCACCACCTCGCACTCGTAGGTTTCCTGCAGCCACTTGAGGATGACAGAGGTGTCGAGGCCGCCGGAATAGGCGAGAACCACTTTCTTGACGTCGCGCATGGGGAAGTCCGTGAGGCTGGTGTAAGCGAGGATCGTGTTTGGCGCGGCAGTATAGGGCAAAGGCTCCGGCCCGCAAGCAGTGCGGGAAGCGGATGTCGGCCTTGGCAGCACCGCCTCCGTCGGGCTAGAAGCGCCTCTGCTGCACGGTGACGGAACGCATGCGCACACTGATCATCGACAATCACGATTCCTTCACGTTCAACCTCTTCCACCTGCTGGGAGAGGTGAATGGCGAAGCGCCACTGGTGGTGTCGCAGGATGCCTGTACCTGGGCGGAGATCCAGGCTTTGTCCTTCGACAACATCCTCATATCGCCTGGACCCGGCACGCCGGCGCGCGCGCAGGATCTGGGACTCTCGGCAGAGGCAGTGCACCATGCCCAGGTGCCCTTGCTGGGCGTGTGCCTGGGGCATCAGGCAATGGTGCAACTCGCCGGCGGCACTGTCCGGCACGCGCCCGAGCCGATGCATGGACGTCTCGACCGGATAAGGCATGAAGAATTGGGGCTCTTCGCCGGCCTGCCCAACCCTCTGCAGGTCGTGCGCTATCACTCGCTGTTGGCCTATGACCCCTTGCCGGCCGGCCTGCGCGTGACGGCCCGCAACGCCAGTGGCCTGATCATGGCGCTGGCGGATGAGCGGCAGGCACGCTGGGGTGTGCAGTTTCACCCTGAGTCGATCTGCTCTGAGTCAGGCAGCGCGCTGCTCCAGAATTTTCGCGACCTCAGCCGAGATGCCCTGGCGCGCACCCAAATGGGCTACCGCAAGCCGCCCGTACCCGAAGCGCCCAAGGCAGTCAGGCAGGAGGTCGGGCACCCTCCAGGCCGCTGCCGCCTGCATCTGCGTGAACTGCCCGCAGTGCCTGAGGCAGAAATGGCTTACCTCTCCTGTTTCGCTGAGGAGCCAAATGCCTTCTGGCTGGACAGCGCGAAGGTGGTCCCGGGCCTGTCGCGCTGGTCCTTCCTAGGCACGGGCCGGCCTGGCCCCGGCAGTCTGGACGAACTGGACAACGCTCTCGCATCGGTCAGCCTCGAGGGCGGAGAGGCGCCTTTTCCATTCCGTGGCGGATGGGTTGGCTGGATCGGCTATGAAGCGAAGGAGCAATGCGGCTACCCGCGCCGCTTCGCATCCACCTTGCCGGAGACGGGCTTCCTCTTCGTTGATCGCTTTCTTGCCATCGATCACTGCGACGGGCGGGCCTGGCTGGCTTTCGCTGCGTGCGACGGCACCCCTGCCACCGAAATCGAGGCTTGGTTTGACCAGGTGCAGGAACAGCTCTCGGCCCAGTCTCAAGTTGCGCCCTTGGCGACGCAGCCACCGGGGCCGGGCGCCACCTCCCTGCTCGTGCAGGCAAGGCACGAGGCTGATGCCTATCTGGCTCGGATCAGGCAAGCCCAAGCCGCGATCCGGGATGGTGAATCCTATGAGGTCTGTCTCACCAATCGCTTGGAAGTTTGGGCCGCGGTCGATCCCCTTACGGTTTACCGCAACCTGCGCCGGCTCAATCCCGCCCCCCACGCAGCCTATCTGCGTCTAGGCGAACTTACGCTGGTCAGTTCTTCGCCGGAACGCTTCCTCTCAGCGACGGCCGAGGGCCAACTGCAGGCCAAGCCAATCAAGGGAACGGTCCGGCGTGATGCTGATCCCGCGCGTGATGCCGCTCTGGCCGACACCTTGCGCAGCGGCGAGAAGGATCGGGCAGAGAACCTGATGATCGTCGACCTCTTGCGTCACGACCTTGGACGGGTGGCGCAGCTGGGAAGTGTGCGGGTGCCCGCCCTGATGCAGGTGGAAAGCTATGCGACGGTCCACCAGCTGGTCTCCACCATCGAGGCACAGCTGGCTCCCGATCATACGCTGGTAGACGCGATCCGAGCCGCCTTCCCGCCCGGTTCCATGACCGGGGCCCCGAAGCGTCGGACCCTGGAGATCATCGACAGCCTCGAAGAGGGGCCGCGCGGAGCCTATTCCGGTGCGCTGGGCTGGATCGGCATGGATGGTGCGGCGGATCTCTCCGTGGTGATTCGCACCTTGGTGCAGGAGACGCCCGATCACTGGAGCCTGGGTGCAGGCGGGGCCATCACTGCGCTCTCAGACCCTGAGGCCGAATTGGAAGAAATGTTTCTGAAAGCCCAGGCGCCGTTAGCTGCGCTGGCCCTTGCCGTCACCGGCGACCCCTCGGCTTGGCGCTACCACACGCACAACGGCGAGGCTGCTGAGTAACGCGCTTGGGAAGGTGAAGCTGCCTCGCAGCTCAGGTCTTTTTTCGGAACCGGTCGAGGGTGACCACCTTCTCCCCTTCGTCGACTGGCGCCGAATCAGGCTGCTCCGCCTCGGTCTCGCCCTCATCCGGACTGGCAGTCGTTTCGGTGCCGTCACCCTCTTCAACGCTATCCTGCAGCATTGACAGCGCACCGAACTGCAAGCCGAACCGCACACTGGGGTCGGCAAAGCCCGTAAGGGCGTCGAAGGGAATGACCAGGTTCTCGGCGATGTCGCCAAAGGTCAGGGTTACCTCGAAGTGCTCTTCCTCGACCTTGAGGTCCCAGAAACGGTGCTGCAGCACAATGGTCATCTCATCCGGATAGCGCGCACGCAGGCGATCGGCGATCTGCACGCCCGGGTGCGTCGTCCGGAAGGTGATATAGAAATGGTGCTCGCCCGGAAGGCCTTCTGCCACCACCTGTTGCAACGCCACGCGAACGACACCGCGCAGGGCGTCCTCAACCATCAGGTCGTAGCGCAAGACCTCATCACTCATAAGAACCGTTCCTTGTCAGCCACTGAGATAGCAGCGCGGCACCCATATTGCGCGCTTGGCCGAAGCGATCAAGCAATGCGTGGAAAGAAAGCGGGGCGCTTCTGTTGCCAGGTGCGCCCCAAACCCCGCCTCAGGGGCTGAACCCTGAGGACTTAGATCGGTTCACCCGACCGCTTACGCGGCGAGGCGAGCCTCAGCATAGTTGTCATTCGCAACTATATTTCGGCCCGATAACGGCGGTACCATGCCGAGCGCCCAACACTTCTTTACCACGCGTGTCGATCCTGTTTCGCCCCCATGAAGCCGCCACGCCTTGAGCTGCGGCGGCGAAATTGGTGGAGGCGCCGGGTACTGCCCCCGGGTCCACTGCGCTTATGCCAAGTGCCAGTTTAGCGCCATAACCGGTTGCCCGGTACGCAATGATATAGGACGTCTGCGCGCCCCATGGAAGGGGGCAAATGTACCGCAAGGCTCACTGATGAGCGCGTGAGCGGCCGTGCACCCCACTTGGCGGCACTTCCTGTGCAGTGGACTTTGCGCGAGCAGACTCGGGGTATATGCGCTAGGCTCCTCCATCCCTTTCCGGAGGAGTGTGGAGCATGCCGCTGACGCCCGAGCAGCAGGCCGAGGTCGAACGCCTGCGCGACGAAACGCAAGCCACCCGCCGCGCAACGGTGCCGGCGCTCGAAGAGATTCTGTACCAGGCGCTGCCGGTGCTCGATCACGGGTTTGTGCGCATCATAGACTACATGGGTGACGATGCCGCGGTGGTTCAGGCGGCCAGGGTTTCTTATGGCCGCGGCACGAAGCGGGTGCAGGAGGATCGAGGGCTGATCCGCTATCTGCTGCGTCACCGCCACACCACGCCTTTCGAGATGTGCGAGATCAAGCTGCACGTGAAGCTGCCAATCTTTGTCGCTCGGCAGTGGATCCGGCACCGCACGGCGAATGTGAACGAGTACTCCGGCCGCTATTCCATCATGGACCGGGAGTTTTACATCCCGGCCCCGGAGCATCTGGCCGCGCAGTCACGCAGCAACCGGCAAGGCCGCGGCAATCTGCTCGAAGGCGAGGAAGCTGCCGAGGTTCTGGAGCTGCTCAAGCGCGATGCCGCGCAGAGCTATGCCGACTATCAGTCTATGCTGAACGAGACCGATTCCGGGGAGATCATCGACCCCGGTCGTAAGGGGCTAGCGCGCGAGCTGGCGCGCATGAACCTGCCGGTGAACTTCTACACTCAGTGGTACTGGAAGACCGACCTGCACAATCTGCTGCACTTCCTCTCCCTGCGCGCCGACCCCCACGCACAGTACGAGATTCGGGCCTACGCCGAAGCCATGCTGGAGGCAGCCAAGCGCTGGGTGCCGCTCACTTTTGAGGCATACGAGGACTATATTGCCGGCGGGGCACAGCTCTCGCGCCAGGGGCTGGAGGTGACGCGACGCCTTCTCGCCGGCGAACAGGTCGAACAGGAAGACAGCGGGTTGTCTCCACGTGAGTGGCGTGAGCTCATGGGGCTGCTGGGGCGCGGCCAGTCCTGACCTGTCGCGCTGGTCGATCAGATCTGCATGACCTTGTGGACCGTTGAACGTGCCGACCGACGCAACGACAGGGGCGTGCGAGCATAGAGCCGCCTCAAAAGGGGCATGACCCCTCTGACGATCAAATCGGCGTAGAGCATACCGCGGAAAGTGCAAGCATGGATCCACTCGTTCTCGGTTGCGAAATGCGTGGCCCAGGCGCGCTTGTATGCGCTGTCGGAGGGAAGCAGGTCGAAGACCGTGATGTCTGTGTCGAAACACCATCGCAGTGTCTCCAGAAGCTGAAGGTGCCCCGGGCTATAACGCGCATAGTCAGCGTCCATCGCGCCAAGGAACGAATAGTAGTGATCCTTGCTGATGAACCCGATTTCCAGGGCAATCGGATGACCGTCCAGGTTCAGCTCCGAGACGAAGCCACCGGATTCCTCGCATTCAAGAAAGTCGAGTAACGCGGCCAAGCAGCCGGCATCCGCGAAGACGCGGCTGATCTTGCCGTGCGTTTCCATCCATTCGACCTTCAGATCGATCGCACGCCGGCCCAGGTCCCGGGCCCGGGTGCCGCCCTTATGGACAGCGAAGCATAGGGTGCCGCTTTCTTCCAGGCGGCGGCGTTTACGGCGATAGCTCTTAAGAGCGCTTTTGCTGAGCGTGGCAAGGTAATCCTCGAAGGAGTCGAAGGATGCCAAATCGACATAGGGTCCCCGTTTCTCAGCCAGGGGCACGGCCTTGAAATCCCTAATGAAGGGCATCACCGCAGCGTCTGTGCGTGTCTTGGGTAGGTAGATGACATCGATCTGGTCGCCATCACGCCGCAGGTGGTCGACGATCCGGTTCATGAGCGCCCGGACATCGCATTCGTCCTGGGCCACCACATCACCGTAAGCGGAAAGCGGTTCCCCGAGCCATTGCAGCACTCCAACGCCATTGCGCTCCACGAAAGCCATGGGCGCTATCACCAAGAGCTCTCCCTGATCAAAGGCAGCGACCACGCGTGCCCTCTCCTGGCCGCGATGCTGCTGGCGCAACAGCGCCAGTATCCACTCAGGCGTTTGAAATGTGCTCACATGGCGTTCCTGGCTGCCCACGAGTGCGCGCCAAGCCGGCACTAAGGCCTCGGCCTCAGCCGAGGTCTTGAGCACTTTAATGTGCGGCTCCATCGTATCCCCCACCCGTGAAGACTGCACCTATCAGCGTAACAAGCTCTGGTCCGAGCTACTCAAAGTTTAGGTGAAGGGCCTGCTGAGCTGGGTCACTTTTCGGTCCGTTACGCGGGGGAATGGCGGTAGGCAGGATCAATGGGCGATCTGTACTGCCACTTTGAGGAGTGACCAAAGGGAGAACGACAGCCTCTTGCTGCGTCACTATCTTCTTTTCGCGTGGAAGAAGTCTCGCAACAGCCTGGCCGCGGCAGCTTCCATCACTCCACCGATTACCTCCGGCTTGTGATGACAGGTGGTTCGTTCGAACACTCTGGCACCGTGCTCCACGCCACCGCCTTTGGGATCATAGGCACCAAAGATCAAACGGCGAATGCGTGCAAAGGCAATGGCCTGAGCGCACATGGCGCAGGGCTCCAGCGTGACATAGAGATCGCACTCCACCAGCCTCGGACTATGAAGCGCTGCAGCAGCGGCGCGGATTGCCAGAAGCTCGGCATGGGCGGTTGGATCACAATCCCGCTCCACCAGATTGTGCGCCGCAGTAAGAATGCGCCCGCTTCGGCTTTCAACCACAACCGCACCAACCGGCACCTCTCCGGCCCTGGCTGCCTGTTCAGCCTGCGCCAGGGCAAACTGCATAGGGGAGCTGTCGTTTACATGCATGGCTTGAGACTGCACCGCCGTTGCGCTGGGTCAAGGATCACGCTACCCCTTTTCCGCTAATCGTCGGTAACCCTTAGCACCAACCACAAGCATCCATTCGGGAGCGGCCATGCTTCAGATGAACCCCGACAAGGTCTGCTTCATCGTCCTGCGCGCGCGCGAACTGCAGGAAGAAGATCTGATCGAGAATCCGGAACAGGACGACGACGAGGATTTCGATCTTGCCCATGAGGAGGCCTTCGACGAGCTGGATGGGCATGACCCGCAGGAAGCCAATCCTTTGCATGAGGAACTGGAAGGCTTCATCGACGCCATGAGCGAGGACGAGCAGGTCGAGTTGGTGGCGCTGGCCTGGCTCGGGCGAGGCGACTACGACAAGACTGAATGGGGCGACGCTCTGGAGGCGGCTGCGGACCGGAGCAATCAACGCACGGCCGAGTACCTATTGGGGATGCCCATGGTGGCCGACTACCTTGAGGAAGGGCTGGACACCTTCGGCCTGTCCTGTGCCGAATTTGACGAAGCGAGGATGTAACCCAGCCATGGCGCGACGCCCAGTCATCGGCCTGACACTCGATTCGGAGGAAGCCGGCGGTTACTCAGCGATGCCCTGGTACGCTTTGCGACGGAACTACTTCTCCGCCGTCGTACGTGCCGGCGGCCTGCCCTTGGCCCTGCCCCACGAGGCGGAGCTTGCGGCGGCCTACCTTCATCTGCTGGATGGTCTCATCGTCACCGGCGGTGCGTTCGACATCGACCCTGCCCTCTTCGGGGAAGAAGAACGCCATCCCAGCGTCACCATGAAGCAGGCGCGCACAGCCTTCGAGTTGGAAGCCGCACGCCTTGCAGTCAAACGCGACCTGCCGCTGTTCGGCATCTGCGGCGGCGCCCAGCTTCTCAACGTGGTCTTCGGCGGCACCCTGATCCAGCACATCCCCGACAGTGTCGAAGCGGCTCTGGCGCACGAGCAGCCCGGACCGCGCGACCGCCCGGGCCATGCCGTTTCCATCGTCGCCGGCACCCGCCTGGAACGCGTCTGCGGTGCCGGCGAACTGCAGGTCAATTCGGCCCATCATCAGGCGGTGGCCGACCTGGGCACCGGGCTGGTCATCAACGCCCGGGCCCCGGACGGGGTAATCGAGGGCATCGAGCACCCTGATCTGGCTTTCTGTATCGGGGTGCAATGGCATCCTGAGTATGAGATCTCGGCTGCCGACCACGCCCTTTTTCATTCCTTTGTCGAGGCAGCACGTGGCTGAAATTGAAACCGGCGAGCGTATTGCCAAGGTCATCGCCCGCTCCGGCCTCTGTTCGCGGCGGGAAGCGGAGGCGCTGATCGAACAGGGGCGCGTCGACCTCGACGGACAGACGGTGCAGGAACCGGGAACCAAGGTGCTGCCCGGTCAGCGGGTCACGGTCGATGGCGAAGCCCTGGCCGCGGCCGAACCCGCGGGCCTCTGGCGTTTCCACAAACCGAAGGGCCTGCTGACCACCGAGCGTGACCCACAGGGGCGTCCGACGATCTACGACCGCCTGCCGGCGGGATTGCCGCGAATCATGCCCGTGGGGCGCCTGGACCTGAACTCCGAGGGCCTGCTGCTGCTCACCAATGACGGTGGGCTCAAACGGCGTCTCGAACTGCCCGCCACCGGCTGGCTGCGGCGCTACCGGGTGCGGGTCTATGGCCGGGTGCAGCAAAGCGATCTCGATCGGCTGTCCCACGGCGTGACGATCGATGGCGTCGTCTATGGCGCGGTGCAGGCGCGGCTCGACTCGCAGAGCGGCAGCAACGCCTGGCTCACCTTCCGGCTGCGCGAAGGCAAGAATCGCGAAGTCCGCAAGCTCTGCGACCACCTCGGCTACCGGGTGAACCGACTATTGAGGGTCGCCTACGGACCCTTCCAGCTCGGCGCCTTGCCCGAGGGCGAGCTGGAGGAAGTGCCGGCCAAGGTCCTACGCGAACAGCTGGGGACGGCTGCGACACCTGCTCCAGGCAAGATCGACAGCGGCGGGCATGCGCGTCGTCGCCGGTAGATACGGGGGCCGTCGGCTCGAGGCGCCACAGGGCCGCAATCTTCGCCCCACCTCGGAACGCAGCCGGGAAGCGCTTTTCAGCATCCTGGAGTCCGGTCGCCGCAGCGAAGGTCGTCGGTTGCCGCAGGGCGCCCGAGTGCTCGACGCCTTTGCCGGTACGGGGGCGCTTGGCATCGAAGCCTTCTCCCGGGGGGCAGCGAGTGTCTGCTTCCTGGAGAACGCCCAGGAATCCCTGACTTTCCTGCGCCGCAATCTCAGGGGCCTAGAACCTTCCGACGCCTTGCAGGTCAAAGGTGCGGATGTCCTGAAACCGCCCGTCGCGCCAGCACCCAGCGATCTGGTTCTGATGGACCCCCCCTATGACCGCAGCCTCGCAGCCCCTGCTCTAACGGCGCTGGCGGATGCCGGTTGGATCGGTCCCGAGACCCTGGTTGTCGTGGAGACATCAAACCGGGAACTGGAGCACGCCCCGGAAGGCTTTATCCTGCTGGATCAGCGGCGCTACGGGCGCGCGCGCCTGTCCTTCCTGCGTCAAGACCCTGTCAGCCTTCAGGATTGATCCGGCCGGTGCGTGTCACTGGTCCCAGGCAAAGGCCGCCATAGAGAGGTTGCCGTAGGTGAAGCCGCGGTGCAGCAGGCGTCCGGCGCCCTGCCCCGCTCCCATGGCGAAGAAGAGCGGCAAGAAATGCTCGTCCGTCGGCTGGGCCTGCCGGGCATCGCCGCGATCCTGCCAGGCCAGCAAAGAGTCGCGCCGGTCTTCCGTCACGCTCTCCACCAGCCAGTCCTCGAAGGCTTGAGCCCAGGCCGCAGGGCGATCGCTGTGGCTCAGGGCGCGCAGATTGTGCACGGCGCCGCCGGAGCCGACCAGCAGCACGCCTTCCTCACGCAACGGCGCAAGCAGGCGTCCGATCTCATGGTGATGGGCCGCGCCCTGCCCGCGGGTCAGCGAAAGCTGCACCACCGGAATGTCCGCCTCGGGGTACATCAACAGCAAGGGCACCCAGGCGCCGTGATCCAGGCCCTGGTCCGCGACTGCTTTCGGTGGAAGTCCGCCATCGCCGAGCAGCGCCGCTGCTTGCTCGGCCAGGTCTCGGCTGCCCGGTGCCGGATAGCGCAGCCGGTAGAGCGCATCGGGAAAGCCGTAGAAGTCGTGAATGGTCTCGGGCCGCTCCGCCGTGCCGAGAGAGGGGACGGTCGCTTCCCAGTGTGCGGACACGATCAGAATGGCCTTCGGTCGCGGCAGGTTCTGCCCGAGCGTTCGCAGGAAGGCAGGCGTCGCGCCTTCCTCAAGCGGCAGCGTCGGCGCGCCGTGAGAAAGGAAAAGGCTGGGAAGCTTGCGAGTCATCTCGGGCACCTATCGTCTCTGGAGTGCGGCGTCACCGACCGGGCGGCAACACCTCCTGGACGTCAAGATAACCCTTTACCGGCGGCCGAATAAGAAACACCCGTGGCGAATGACTGTTTCGCCACGGGTGACAATCTTGTCGTTTCGCGCAGCGGGCCAGAGCAGAAGCCCCGGCCCGCGTCGCGTTAGCGGGAGTAGAACTCGATGACCAGGTTCGGTTCCATCTGCACCGGATAGGGCACGTCGGCCAGCTTCGGGCCGCGCAGATAGGTGGCCTTCAGGCCGTTGTCTTCGATGTCGATGTAGTCCGGCACGTCGCGCTCGGCGGAACTCACGGCCTCCAGCACCAGAACAAGCTCGCGGCTCTTCTGCTTCACTTCCACCACATCGCCGTCGCGCAGCTGATAGGAGGGAATGTTCACCCGCTTGCCGTTGACCAGCACATGGCCGTGGTTCACGAACTGGCGGGCAGCGAAGACGGTCGGCACGAACTTGGAGCGATAGACCACCGCGTCCAGGCGGCGCTCCAACAGCTCAATGAGGTTCTCGCCCGTGTCGCCGCGGCGACGGGTGGCTTCCTCGTAGTACTTGCGGAACTGCTTCTCGCCGATGTTGCCGTAGTAGCCCTTCAGCTTCTGCTTCGCAGAGAGCTGGGTGCCGAAGTCGGAAGGCTTGCGCCGGCGGCTCTGGCCATGCTGGCCCGGGCCATACTGGCGGCGATTGACGGGGCTTTTCGGCCGGCCCCAGAGGTTTTCGCCAAGACGGCGATTGATCTTGTACTTAGACTGAAGGCGCTTTGACATGCGCTGATCCTTCGCTTGAGCGGTTGCCTTTGTCCCGGTAGTCCAAAGCCGAAAGGCAATGGCGGGACGCACAACAAGGTGCACGCCCGCGTTCCCAGGAGTGAGGCCGGCACTTTATCCGGCGGCGGGCAAAGGTCAAGGGCCAGCGTCGGTCCAGGCAACCGCCACCGGAAAGTCGCGCCACAGCCGATCCAAGGCTATACGGCCGTCCGGCACGCGGCGGCCACTGAGCATGCGCAAGACCGAACCGCTGGACAAGCACAGGAAGGTCCGGGCAAACGCGCCGGGGCTCCAGGCCAGTTGGCCGGGCAAAAGATGCCGCAGCACCAGGCGGGGAACCGCCACGATAAGCCTGCTGTCGGGCAGGCTGCGCGAGAAGGCCAGCACGTGCTGCGCTTCGTCACCCTCGACTCTGAGCGGCTCGTAGTGACCGTCCTGAAACAGCGCCCGCCTCGCCTGGCGCAGGCCCAGCAGGTGGGTGAGCAACCAAAGCTTCGGCAAGCCTTCGCGCCAGCGCTCGAGAACCTGCGTCGCCGTGAGGGCCTTCGCCTCTTCCAGCAATTGCATACGCCGGACGAAGTCGATGGGCCGGCGATTGTCCGGATCGACCATGCTGAAATCATAGAGTTCCGAGCCCTGATAGATATCGGGCACGCCCGGCAGGGTCAGCTTCAGGGTGAGTTGCGACAGGGAGTTCACCGCCCCGGCCGTTTCAGTCTGTGCGATGGTTGCGCGAATGTCGCGCAGCAGCGGCCGTTGTGCCGGCTCGAACAGCCCCCTGACGAAGGTTTCCAAGCCCTGTTCATAAGCCCGGTTCGGTGCGGTCCAGCTCGTTCGCTCCTTGGCTTCGCGCACCGCCTTGATCAAGAAACCGGCAGTCCGCTCTGCCAGCTCCTGCAGCCCGTCCTCATTGTCCAGCGCAAGTTCCGGCGGCCAGGCGCCCAGCAAGGCTTGGTAGAGCAGCCACTCGACCGATCGGTCCGGCAGTCCCGATACGTCCGGAGCCGGCCAGAGAGGCGCGGCTGCAGCCCGCCAGCGCTCCACCGCCTCGGCCCAGGCAGACGGCATTTCGCTCAACACGGCAAGGCGGGCGCGGGCATCCTCTCCACGTTTGGTGTCATGGGTTGCAGTGGCCGAAAGCGCGCCGGATCCCTGTGCTTGGCGTCGGCCCATGGCGTCATGGAAGTGCTCGCTTTCCAGCCCGAAGCGCGCCGGCTCCGCCCCAACCTCATTGAGGGCGATGAGGCGATTGAAACGATAGAAGAGTGTATCCTCCATGGCCTTCGCCATCAGAGGGCCGCTGGTCTGCTGAAAGCGTTGAATGAAGGTCCGGCGAACACCGCCATGCCAGGGGTCCTCTTTCACCGGCTGCAGCAGCAGATCTATGATGAATCCCAGCGCGCGTCTGTCTTCTATCCGGCGATCGGACACCACCTCTTGGGCAGCCTGGAGCAGGAGCAAGCGATCGCGCCGCGAGGGGCCGCCGGTGTCGATATAGGTTCGGTAAACGGGGAGCGCGATCAGCAATTCGATGATCGCCTTCCTTAGGGAATCCGCAGGAAGGTCCCGGCTTGCCGTGTCCTCGGCTGCAATCTGCGTCATCATTTCGACGAGCGCCGTCAACTCGGCTGCAAGATTGTCGCTCAGGACCTGCCGCTTGGCGGCCCGAAGCGCCGCAGCATAATCGGCCCCGGCTCCGGTGAAACGACACCAGGCCTCGGTGAAAGCAGGTTCAGCCTCCGGATCGACCTGCAGGGCCGTTAGCATCGCACCCAGTTCATAGCCCGTGGTGCCGGCACAGGCCCAGTCTTCCGGAAGGCTTTCATCCGGCCCAAGGATCTTCTCGACGAGGGCGGAACTGCGCCCACTCGCCTCGCGGAGACGAAAGAGATAGGTCTTCGGATCTGCCAGCCCGTCGATGTGGTCGATCCGCAAACGATCGACCGAGCCTTCCCGGAGCAGCCGCAACGGCAGGGCATGAACGGCTGCAAAAACACGCGGGTCCTCAACGCGCACCCCAACCAGATCCGTGATCTCGAAGAAGCGACGATAGCTGAGTGCGGCCCTGGCCAATCGCCAATGAGCCAGGCGCCAGACCTGCGCTTCGTGCAGAGCGTGGAGCAGTTCAGGGTTGCGATTGACCCGTTCCACTACGCTGCGCTTGTCCAGCGTTGCGCCGCACACCACATCCAGCGAAGCCGGATGCAAAGGCAGGTGCAGGTCCCTGTAGCGAAACTGGAACTCATCACTTTCTTGATGCCACACCACGGAAAAGTGACCCGCCGCCAGTGCCTCACCATAGGGCTCCGCCAGCAGAGGCAGAAGCAGGCGCGGTGCCCCCCAGTCGATATCGAAACAGTGCGCGTAAGTGCTGTCCTGTCCATGGATCAGCAGGTCATGCCACCAGGGGTTCGCGGTGCGGGCAGCCATGTGATTGGGCACGATATCCAACAGCATCGCCAGGCCGTGATCGCGTAGTGTTTCCGAAAGCAGCCGGAATCCCTCCTCTCCTCCCAGGCCGGGATCGAACCGCTGGTGATCGATGACATCGTAGCCGTGAGTCGAGCCGGGCACGGCGGCAAAGATCGGCGACGCGTAGAGGTGGCTGACCCCCAACTCGGCCAGATAAGGCACCAGCTCCGCTGCCTTCGCGAAGGTCATGCCGTTGCGAAACTGCAGGCGATAGCTAGCAAGAAACTCAGTCATGGCAGCCTGCTCGCCCCCTGCGCGTTAGGTCGCGGCCGCTCCGCCGCCACCGCTGCCAGCGTGGCGTTGAAAAGCGGCTCGGCGTCCAGTGCCTCGAGACTGCAGGAGAGCCGTTGTCGCCAGTTGGGGTACTCCGCGCGCGTTCCAGGGAGATTGACCTGCCTGCGCTCTCCCAGAAGGTCTTCGATCTGCACGGCCATCAGGCGGCTGGGCGTCCGGGCGAGGAAGCGATGCACGCCAATGACTGGCGGCTCGCCCGCAGCGATCTCACCACTGTCGATGTCCTCCGCAGCCAGAGCCTTCAAGACTTCCTGTTTCTCGCTCGCTCGCGCATTGCTGAGCCCTTCGGCGGCGTCTGCCGAAAGCAGCTCGAGAGATCGTCGCATTAGGACATCCTCGCCCCGCCACCAGCCGGCGAATGTGGGGGTGTCGTGACTGCCAAGACAGGCCAGGGCTGACCGCGGCCAGCGTGCCGGCGGCTTAAAGCCGCCGGTCCTGCTGCGCTCAAGATAGAACAGGCGATAGCCGGCCATGCCCACCGTCGCCATGGCATCGCGGAAGCCTGCGGGCACCACTCCCAAGTCCTCTCCGATGATGAGCGCCCGGGCCTCCTGCGATGCCGCAGCAAGGGCGCGCAGAATCCTATCCATCGGATAAAGCACATAGGCGCCTTCCGCCGGCGTGGCACCTTCCGGGATCCAGAACAGGCGATAGACGCTCATGGCGTGGTCGATCCGCAAGGCGCCAGCCTGGCTCAGTATCGCGTCATAGGAACGTCGCAGCGGCATCAGCTCGCTCTTGAACAGTGCGGCCGGCGAGAGGGGCGCCAACCCCCAATCCTGACCCAACGGGTTGAAGCTGTCCGGTGGCGCGCCGATGGTCGCCCCCACGACCGTCAGGCTGCGGTCGCTCCAAGTGGCCGCGCCGTCCGGAGCGGTGCCGACCGCAAGATCGAGGTAGAGCCCAATGCGCATACCGGCCTGCTTCAGGCGCTGCTTCGCCGCTGCGAGCTGCTCCTGGGCGAGCCATTGCAGCCAGAGATGAAAGTCCACCTCGCCGTCGTACTCATGCGCAAAGAGTGCCACCGCCTGGCTCTCGGAATGTTCATAGGCGGCGGGCCAACTGGTCCATCCAGCGCCGAAGCCCTCGGACACCATGAAACAGCTCAGCGCCTCGAAGAGGGCGTAGCGCTGCAGCTCCGCTCCGCCCTGCTCCAGGAAGGCTTGCGGCACGCTCGGCCGTCGACGTTGCCACACGTGACGCAGGGCGCGCAGCTTGGCCGCACCGACGGCGGCATAATCAAGCGTCTCTACCGAACGGAGCCCGGAAAGTGCAGCCGCATCAACGTCCGCTGGAATGAAGCCTTCTACGCAGTCGACCGCGATATAGAGCGGGTTGAGGAAGCTGCGGTGGCTTGGAAAAAAAGGGCTGCTGCGCTCCGGAGCGGCCATGAAAAGGGCGTGCAGCGGATTGATCCCGAGAAAATCCGCCCCCCTGCCGGCAAGCATTTCGCCCAGGCGGGCCAGATCCTCGAAATCACCCATTCCCCAGTTGCGCTGCGAACGCAGGGCATAGAGTTGACAGGTCACGCCCCAGACGCGACCACGCGTGAGAAAGCTGGGTAGATGACACGTGACGCCCTCCGGTGCCTCGGGCGGCGGGGGCCAGGGTTCTTGGGGAACCGGGAAACCTTCGGCTGGCACCGCGCCATGGCCGAGCACCTCGAGCAGAGCCGCCACACTCGTTTCCGGCACCTGGAACAGCCTTCCATCAGCACCGCGATAGCGGGTCACGAGGCCATAGGCCATGGCCAGACGGTCCAGTTCAGGTGCCATGCCCCTAGCCTCCGGCCGGTCCCAGGGTCGTCACCAGACTATGCGCGAAGAGGCTGCCCTGGCGCAGGGCCGCACCGCTGCCCTGGTCGCTCTCGTATAGCAGGCGCCCCGTGCCGGCGCCGGGCATGGCCTGGCAGTCCGTTGTCCCCAGGTTCAGGTGCAGCATCAGTTGCTCGTCCAGCACTTGCCAGCACACGAAGAGCGCATCGGGAGCCAGCCGAGCCGCCCGCCCCTGAAAGGAGCGCATGTGCGGCAGCAGCGGGCTGATCTCCCGCTTTCGAATGGCAAGCAGGTCTCGAATAAGGTTCTGGCGCGCTTCGCCTTGCGGCGTGACGGCCTCAGCCCAATCAAGTTGACTGGCCTCGAAGGTCGAAAGCTCGTTGGGATCGGGAATGGCTGCTGCCTTTGCGGCGCTGAATGCCGGAAAGGCGCGAAATTCGTGGCGACGCCCCTCCCGAACCGCCCGGGCCAACGCGCCGTGAAAGTCGGTGAAGAAGAGAAAGGGACGGGTTTCGCCATACTCCTCGCCCATGAAAAGCAGCGGAACCTGCGGGTTGAGCAGCAGCATGGCCAGCAAGAGCTCGTAGCTCTTCGGGTCGCTGAGCCGGCTCAACCTTTCGCCAAAGGCCCGGTTGCCGATCTGGTCATGGTTTTGCAGGAAGGCGATGAAGGACTGCGGCGGCTGCTTCCCACTGGCCACGCCTCGGGGTTGGCCGTTCCAGGGCGCATAGGCCTCGCCCTGATAGACGAAGCCCTTGGCCAGGGCCTTGCTCAGATGCTCAAGCGGATCGTCGGCGAAAGCTGCGTAGTAGCCGCTGCTCTCGCCGGTGGCGATGCAATGGGCGGCATGATGGAGGTCGTCGTTCCACTCAGCTGTGAAGAGCCGAGGCTGATTCCGCTCATCATAGGGATGCAGCGTGACGATGTTCCGCTCGTCCTCGGTCATAAGATGGATGTGTCGATCCGGCCAATGCTCCCGGATGCGTGCGGCCATCTGCTCCAGTAGGTGCGGCGCACCGTCATCGATCACATGGTCGATGGCATCGAAGCGCAGGCCGTCGAGGCGAAACTCGTCGAGCCAATAGAGTGCGTTATCGACGAAGAAGTCCCGGACTGCGGGCTCAGCATAGCGAATGGCGGCACCCCAGGGGGTTTGCCGGTCCGGATCGAAGAAATCCGGGGCGTAGTCGGCCAGGTGGTTTCCCTCGGGGCCGAAGTGATTATAGACCACGTCGAGGAAGACCATCAGGCCGCGCTGGTGCGCCGCATCCACCAGCCGCTTGAGTCCCCGGACGCCGCCATAGGCCCGATGGGGGCAGTAGAGCAGCACGCCGTCATAGCCCCAGCCCCGCTCCCCGGCGAACTGGGCCACCGGCATCAACTCGATGGCCGTGACGCCCAGGTCGGCGAGATGGTCCAATTTGCCGATGACGCCGTCAAAGCTTCCCTCGGGCGTGAAGGTTCCGGGATGCAGTTCGTAGATTACGGTTTCTTCCCAGGGTCGCCCCTTCCAGTCGCTGCACTGCCAATCGAAGGCGCTGGAGGTCAGCAGACTGGGTCCGTTCACGTCCGATTTCTGCGCCCGGGCCGCGGGATCTGGCACGTTTCTGCCCGTGGGCAGCCGATAGCGATAGAGCTGCCCTTCCGCGAGGCCGTCGTGGCTGGTTTCGAACCAACCGTCCCCTACTGCGGTCATCGCCACTGGCGTGTCGGACAGCAGATCCAACTCAAGCGCCTCGACAGCCGGTGCCCAGAGGCGGAAGCAGGCCGTGCCGTCGCCACGCAGATGGGCACCCCAGCGGGGCTCGAAAGCCGGCCTGCTCATTGTGGGTCTCTCTCCAACAGGGTGAGCGAGCGTGCGGTGACAACCACATGGCCGCTATGGTGTCTTTCCTCCCAGCCACCCCAGGTGTCGCAGTCGGTGTGCATCACAAGGTGCCACTCTTGCTGCTCGTCGAGTACAGGCAGGTGAAAGTTCACATCGTCTGGCGCTGCGTTGATCAGCAGGAGAAGGCAGTCGCCATCGCGCGTGCAGTGCATCAGCGCGAGGCTGCGCAGGTCCTGATCGTCCCACTGCTCCGGCGTCAACTCTTCGCCGGAGGGCGCAAGCCAGGTGACGTCACGGAAGCGTTCGTCAACCGGACGGCCATGCAGGAAATGCGGAATGCGCAGGCGTTCATGGGTGTGACGTAGCGCAACAAGGCGGGCAACGAACTCGCAGAAGGCCAGCGACTCTTCGTCCAGGTCGTCCCAGGCAAGCCAGTTGATGTCCGTGTCCTGGCAGTAGGCATTGTTGTTGCCCTGCTGCGAGCGGCCGACTTCATCGCCCATGAGCAGCATCGGCGTTCCCTGAGAGAGCAGCAGGGTACTGATGAGATTCCGCCGCATCCGCGCCCGCAGGTGCGAAACCTCCGGGTCGTCGCTTGGGCCTTCCACCCCGCAGTCCCAACTGCGGTTGTCGCTGTGCCCGTCGCGATTGTCTTCGAGGTTCGCTTCGTTGTGGCGCTCGTTGTAGGCATAGAGGTCGGCAAGCGTAAAACCGTCGTGCGCCGTGATGAAGTTGACGCTGGCCCAAGGCTTGCGCCCCCGGCGATCAAAGGTCTCAGCGCTGCCGAGCAGGCAAGACGCCAGCCCCGAGGCAAGGTGTTCATCGCCCCGCCAGAAAGAGCGCACCTGGTCGCGATAAGCCCCATTCCACTCGGCCCAACCCGGCGGGAAGTTGCCCAACTGATAGCCGTCCGGCCCCAAATCCCAGGGCTCGGCGATCAGCTTAACGCGCGAAAGCACCGGGTCCTGGTGCACCGTGTCGAAGAAGATCGAAGAGGGTTCAAAGTTATCCCTCTCCCGCCCCAGAGCGGTTGCCAGATCGAAGCGGAAGCCATCCACATGGCATTCCTCGACCCAATAGCGCAGGGAATCCATCACCATTTGCAGCACCCGTGGGTGCTTCAAATACAGCGTGTTGCCGCAGCCCGTGGTGTCATAATAGTAGCGTGGGTCATCGCCGAGGATGTAGTAGCTGGCGTTGTCCAGCCCGCGGAAGGACAGTGTCGGGCCGAGTTGATTTCCCTCGGCGGTGTGGTTGTAGACCACATCGAGGATCACCTCGATGCCCGCTGCGTGCAGCTTGCGCACCATGCGCTTGAATTCGTGCACACCTCCGTGAGGAGAGACATAGCGTGGGGCGGCGGCAAAAAAGCCGATGGTGTTGTAGCCCCAGTAGTTCACCAGGCGCTTCTCCACCAGATAGCGATCATCGAAGAAGGCCTGTATCGGCAGCAATTCGATGGCGGTCACCCCAAGCTTGACCAGATGGTCGATCACGCGGGGATGAGCCAGCCCGGCAAAGGTGCCGCGCAGCTGGTCAGGAAGGTCGTCCAGCCGTGCGGTCATGCCTTTCACATGCGCTTCATAGATCACCGTATTCGACCAGGAATGCTGGGGTCTCACGTCCTCGCCCCAGGTCATGGCCGTGTCACTGATCACGCATTTCGGCATGACGAATGCGGAATCGCGCCGATCGATAGATAGGTCCTGTCGTGACGAGCCCACGCGATACCCAAAACAGGCGTCGTGCCAGCGTAGGTTACCCATCAGCAGCTTCGCATGAGGGTCGATCAGCAGCTTTGCCGGATTGAAACGATGCCCCTGCCCCGGGTCATACGGACCATGGGCCCTCAGGCCGTAAACCTGACCCGGAAAAAGGTCGGGAAAGTAGCCGTGCCAGACTTCATGGGTGTGCTCCGGCAGCGCGATCCTCTGAAGCTCGCGATTGCCCTTTTGATCGAAGAGGCAAAGCTCGAGCTTCTCAGCATGGGCTGAGAAGACAGCGACGTTGACCCCGGCCCCGTCCCAGGTCGCTCCGAGAGGGTAAGGCAGCCCAGGTTCCACGCGCATGTTGGATTCCTCATGTCGGTGCCAGAACCAAGCCGCCCAGCGGCGGCAGTCGGAGAACGAGCGATTCGGGCCGGCCGTGCCACGGCTGCTCCTCTGCGCGCAGCCCGCGATTGACAACGCCCGAGCCGCCGTAACGGCTGTCGTCGCTGTTCAAGAGCTCCTCCCAGCCGCCATTACGCGGCACGCCGAGCCGGAAGTTCTCATGTACCAGCGGCGTGAAATTGCAGGCCACGATCAGCGGCCGCCTGCCGTCCCTGGCCTTGCGTAAGAAGATGAAGGTGCCGAGGTCGGGTGCGGAGGCATCGATCCACTCGAATCCCTCAGGCTCGCAATCCAGTTCGTGCAGCGCGGGTTCCTGGCGATACAGGTGATTGAGATCCCTTATGAGGTCCTGCATGCCCCGGTGCAGCGGTTGCTCGAGTAGGTGCCAATCGAGTTCGCTGTCATGATCCCATTCGCGGATCTGGGCGAACTCGCCACCCATGAACAGCAGCTTCTTTCCCGGATGGGTCCACATGAAGGTGAAATAAGCCCGCAAGTTCGCAAAGCGCTGCCAGGTATCGCCCGGCATCCGCCCCAGCAGCGAGCCCTTGCCGTGCACCACCTCGTCATGGCTCAGCGGCAGGACGAAGTTCTCCGAAAAGGCGTAGTGCAGGCCGAAGGTCATCCGGTCGTGGTGGTGATGACGGTACAGCGGATCCCGGCCAACGTAGTCCAGGGTGTCGTGCATCCAACCCATGTTCCACTTGAAGCCGAAGCCTAGCCCGCCGGCATAGACCGGTCGAGAGACGCCAGGATAGGCAGTGGACTCTTCTGCGATAGAGGTGGCCCCAGGATGCTCGGCGAAAAGTGCGCTGTTCGTTTCCTGGAGAAAGGCAATGGCTTCAAGGTTCTCCCGTCCGCCATGGACATTGGGCAGCCACTCGTCGGGGCCGCGACTGTAGTCCAGGTAGAGCATGGAGGCGACTGCATCGACCCGAAGAGCGTCGATGTGAAAGCGGTCAAGCCAATAAAGCGCGTTGGCCAGCAAGAAGTTTGCCACCTCCTGCCGGCCGAAGTTGTAGATCAACGTGTTCCAGTCGCGATGGAAGCCCAGGCGTGGGTCGGCATGCTCATAGAGCGCCGTGCCATCGAAGGTTGCGAGACCATGGGCATCGGCCGGGAAGTGAGCCGGAACCCAGTCGAGGATCACACCGATCCCTTCACGGTGGGCCCGATCCACGAAAGCAGCGAAGTCCTCCGGTGTACCGAACCGGCTTGTCGGCGCGTAAAGCCCGATGGGTTGATAGCCCCAGGAGCCTGAAAAGGGGTGTTCGCTGATCGGCAGGCACTCGATGTGCGTGAAACCGAGGTCCTTCACGTAGGGGAGCAGGCTGTCGGCCAGTTCATCATAGCTGAGATAGTTCCCGTCGCTCTGCCGGCGCCAGGATGCGAGATGCACTTCATAGACGGAGATCGGCGCCTTGCAGTCCTGTAGTCCATGGCGCTGCTCCATCCAGGCCTCGTCGCGCCACTGCCGCTCGGGCAGACCGGCAACGATGGAGGCCGTGGCCGGCGGCACCTCACTGCGGAAGGCGCAGGGATCGGCCTTGAGCGGAAGCATCTCACCCTGGCTGCCGAGGAGTTCAAACTTGTAGAGCGCGCCCGGTGCCACGGTCGGCACAAAAAGCTCCCAAAGGCCCTGCGCCGGATGGCGTCGCATGGGATGGCGCCGACCGTCCCACTGATTGAAGTTGCCGACCACGCTGACCCGGCTCGCATTGGGCGCCCAAACGGCAAAGCGGGTGCCCGCGACCCCCTCATACACGAGTGGGTGAGCGCCCAAGACTTTGTAGAGTTGATGATGGCGGCCCTCACCCAGGAGATGCAGATCTAGCTCTCCGAAGGTCGAAGGAAAGCGGTAGCAGTCCTCTTCCTCCCAGACCGCCCCCTTTTGCTCGCACCGCAATCGATAGCCTTGACTGGCGGGCGTATCGGCAAGCAATCCCTCGAAGAAACCGCGGGCGTGACGCCGATCCAGTTCCGCAAGGACGTCACCCTCGCCCGGTTCGATCGCGAAGACCTTTTCGACATCGGGCCGCAACACACGGATCACCAGGCCCTCCGCCACGGCATGCGGGCCAAGCAATGCGAAAGGGTCGCCGTGTCGCCCTGCAACGAGCGCTGCCACCGCGTGGGTGTCGGACAGTCGCCAGGGCTCCGCTGCCGCCGACATCATTCTGGTGTGCCTTCGATCAGTTCAAGCAGGCCCATGATCGGAATGCCCACCCAGTCGGGACGGTTGGAAAGATCATAGCGAACCTCATAGGAACCTTTCTGCAGGAGGAAGAGTTCCAAGAGACCGGCGCGCAAATCGTCACTTTCCGGCTGGTTCGCTGCGCCCTGAACCGCCGGACCGTAGCCGGCAAGAAACCGCTCGATCATGAGTTCCCGCCAGTGGCGGGCCAAGGGAGCCATCTCACCGATCTGGTCAGGCAGACGCGCTGCGATCTGCCGCACCGCGGTCCAGGCAGCATAGTCGAAGGATCGGAGCATGCCGGCGACATCGCGCAGCGGCAGGGTTTTTTGCCGCCGCTCCTCCAGCGGGCGCTGAGGTTCACCCTCGAAATCGATGATGACGAAGTCCTGCTTCGAGACCAGCACCTGGCCCAGGTGAAAATCACCGTGAATGCGCGATTTCATACCCGATGGCGCCAATCCTGCGAGGCTGTCCAGCCTGCCCTTCACGACCTCCTCCGCACCAAGCAGTCTCTCCAGGGCAGGTTGGAACTGATCGGGCAAATGGCTTTGGGCGCGCTTCAGCGCGGCCAGCGCCTGATGGAACTCCTGGCCCGCCTCCTTGGCCCAGCGGCGGCAATCCTGAGCTGTCACGGCTTCGCAGAGAAAGGCCGGATCATGAGTGTCGACCGCCAGTGCGCAATGCAACTCGCCGCTGCGCTGCCCCAGCCGCTCCAGCAGATCGAGTGGGTATTGCAGAGGCGGTGCCGCCTCCCCTTGCGCCTCGTCGCTGCCTGCCCGCAGGATCGTGTCCTCGATGATGCGCTCCAAGGCGTGGACGAAAACGCCCCAGGCATCACCCTGGTTCTCGACGAAAGCTGAAAGGCTGGCCAGCACCGTCCTTGCGCCGCCATTCTCCTCCAGTTCCACCATGCCAAAATGGGCCGGCGTGGAGCGGAAGTTCGCCACTTCTGTCAGGAAACGCGGCACCTCGACATCCGGCTGCTCGCCGGTGCGCAGACGGCGATAGAGCTTCAAGAGGGCCTGTCGGCCGAAGGCGATTGAGACATTGCTCTGTTCTACGGCCAGCGGCTTGGGTGGTTCGTCCAGCACCATCTCGCTCAGCGCCGACGTGCCGTGAAAGCGCAGCAGGCCAGAAGCCACCGTTTGCTGCTTTTGCTGGCGCATTGCTTCCACCAGATGCCAAGCAAAGCGCTCGTCGAACGCTGAGTCGACGAGCGCTCCCAGCAGACTGCCCTTGCGCACTCTGGCCAGGGTTACGGGGAGCAGTGGCGCGCCCGGCTGCACCTGCTCTTCGCCCCAATGGCTGTTCAAGGGAAGCAGGTAGGACTGCTTGTCCGCCTCCTTGAAGGCCACCTCCACCACGCTGAGCAGCCCCGCCTCTTCGCCAAGCGTGGCAATGGACTGCAGGCGCGCGCTCAGAACGCTTTCCCCTTTCGCAGCAAACCAACGCTGGCGCGGCAGAAAGGCGGGCAGCACCTCCTGCTCCAGCAGCTGCTTCTCCCTGCCTTCGAGCAGACGCTCCAGCCGTCCGCCGCGCAAGGCGAGCGTGAACAGCTCCGGCAAGGCTTCTACCGGGGCATAGCCTTCCGGAAGCTGGGCAGGTTGGGCGAGCAGGAACCAGTAGGTGCCATAGCCAGCCAACGTCAGCATGTAGGGCAGATCGCCCACCGGCGGAAAGGCGGATTGCCCGATCATCTCGATGGGCACCGTGCCGCGGAAGGCCGAGAGATCGAGTTCCACTGCCTGGGCCGAGCGGGAGAGGTTGGCGACGCAGAGAATGGTCGTTTCGCCCAAGCTGCGCGTGTAGACCAGGACCCGGCGGTTCGCCGGATAGTGCAGCCTGAAGTCCCCATGGCCGAAGGCGGCGTGCTGCTTGCGCACCCCGATCATCCGCCGCATCCAATTTAGCAGCGACGAAGGATCGGCCTCCTGCGCCTCGACGTTGATGGTCTGGTAGCCGT
Organism: Aquibaculum arenosum; assembly: GCF_029222965.1. GTDB lineage: Bacteria > Pseudomonadota > Alphaproteobacteria > Kiloniellales > DSM-21159 > Aquibaculum > Aquibaculum arenosum. The sequence continues at coordinate 220,036 of NZ_JARHUD010000005.1, forward strand.
AGACCGGGTCCATGATCGGCGGCAGGTAGAGGGCTTGCGGGTTGGCGCGGGAGAAGCCGCCGTTGCGGTCCATGGACCACTGCATTGGCGTGCGCACGCCATCGCGGTCCCCCAGAAAAATGTTGTCGCCCATCCCCAGTTCGTCGCCGTAGTAGATCACCGGCGTTCCTGGCATGGAGAGCAGCAGGCTGTTCATCAGTTCCATCTTGCGCCGGTCGTTTTGCATGAGAGGCGCAAGCCGACGCCGGATGCCGAGATTGATTCGGGCCCGCTGGTCCTCGGCGTAGACCCGCCAGAGATAGTCCCGCTCCCGGTCGGTCACCATCTCAAGGGTCAGTTCATCGTGGTTGCGCAGGAAGATCGCCCACTGGCAGCCGTCGGGAATATCGGGCGTCTGGCGCATGATGTCGGTGATCGGGTGCCGGTCCTCCTGGGCCAGGGCCATGTAGATGCGCGGCATCAGCGGGAAGTGGAAGGCCATGTGGCACTCGTCGCCCTCGCCGAAGTAGGGCCGGGTGTCCTCGGGCCACTGGTTGGCTTCGGCCAGCAGCATGCGATCGGGATAGGCGGCATCCAGCGCAGCGCGGATACGTTTCAGGACGGCGTGGGTTTCCGGCAGGTTCTCATTGTTGGTGCCCTCGCGCTCGACAAGGTAGGGAATGGCATCAAGGCGCAGGCCATCCACACCCAGGGACAGCCAGAATTGCATCACCCGGATGACCTCCTTGAGAACGCGCGGATTATCGAAATTCAGGTCAGGCTGGTGTGAGTAGAAACGGTGCCAAAAGAATTGGCCGGCCACCGGATCCCAGGTCCAGTTGGAGGTTTCGGTATCGAGGAATATGATGCGCGTTCCGGTATAGCTCTCATCGTCATCGCTCCAGACGTAAAAGCCCCGCGCCGCAGACCCGCGCTTAGCTCGGCGGGCACGCTGGAACCAGGGATGCTGGTCGGAGGTGTGATTGATCACCAGTTCGGTGATGACTCTCAAACCACGCCGGTGCGCCTGGGCGACGAAGTTGCGGAAGTCCCGCATGGTGCCGTAGGAGGGGTTGATCGCACGGTAGTCGGCGATGTCGTAGCCGTCGTCGCGCAACGGCGAGGGATAGAAGGGCAGCACCCAAATCGTCGTCACGCCCAGGCGCTCGATGTAGTCCAGGCGCTCGATCAGGCCTTGGAAATCGCCGATGCCGTCGCCATTGGCATCGCAGAAGGCCTTGATGTGGAGCTGATAGATCAGCGCGTCCTTGTACCACGCCGCCTCCGGCTCGACCTGGTCCACGGCCGGCATCACTGCCTGACCTCGGGCGCAAATAAGCGCCAAGCCATGTAGGGACGCTGCTTGGGGTCGAGGAGCATGTGCTGGACTTTGCCGCTCCAGCGGAAGGGCTGTTCGAGCACCAGGTCCTCAGCCTCAATGGACGCATCGTCGGGCAGACCGAACTCCCATAGCGGGACCTCGAAATGTGCGGACTGATCGTTGTGGGGGTCGAGGTTGACGGCAAAGAGTAGGAAATCGCTCAGGTCGTCGGTGAAGCGGCCGTAGTAGAGGATGGCGTCATTCCAGGCGTTGTAGAAACGCAGATTGGTGAAGCACTTGAGCGCCGGATGGTCCCGGCGCAGCCGGTTCACGAAAGCGATGTCGTCCTTGATGTGTCCTGGCCTGTCCCAGTCCCAGGCGCGAATCTCGTACTTCTCCGAATGAAGGTACTCTTCCTTGCCCGGGATTGCCTGAGCCTCGCAGAGTTCGTAGCCGCTGTAGATCCCGTAGTTGCCGGCAAGCGTGGCGGCCAGGACCAGGCGCGCCTGAAAGCCCGCCCGGCCGCTGCTCTGCAGGTAGTAGGGATTGATATCCGGCGTGTTGTCGAAGAAGTTCGGCCGCATGTAGTGGCGGCAGTCTTCCCTCGTGAGCTCCGTGAGGTAGTCCGTCAGCTCCTGCTTGCTGTTGCGCCAGGTGAAATAGGAGTAGGACTGAGTGAAGCCGATCTTCGCCAGCCGCTTCATCATCTTCGGCCGCGTGAAGGCTTCCGAAAGAAAGATCACGCCCGGATCGACGGCGCGCACTTCCTCAATCACCCATTCCCAGAATGGCAGGGGCTTGGTGTGCGGATTGTCGACCCGGAATATCCGCACGCCCCTGGCGTGCCAGAACAGCAGAATGTCCCGCAGCCCATACCAGACGCCGGGAAAGGCATCCCGGTAGAAGTGCAGGTTGACGATATCCTCGTACTTCTTGGGCGGGTTCTCCGCGTACTTGATGGTGCCGTCCGGCCGCCAGTCGAACCATTCGGGGTGCTGCTTGATCCAGGGATGATCCGGCGAGCACTGGATCGCGAAATCGAGCGCGATCTCCAGTCCATGTTCGCGAGCCGCTTTCAACAGCCGCGCGAAGTCCTCGAAGCTGCCCAGCTCCGGATGGATGGCGTCGTGGCCGCCCTCCTCCGAGCCGATGGCATAGGGGCTGCCGGGATCGTTCGGCGCGGCCACCAGCGCGTTGTTCCGCCCCTTCCTGTGCGTTCTTCCGATCGGGTGGATTGGCGGGAAGTAGAGCACATCGAAGCCTAGTTCGCGGACGTAGGGCAGTCGTTCGATCACATCGTCGAAGGTGCCGTGCCGATCGACCCGCCCGGACTGGGAGCGCGGCATGAGTTCATACCAAGCGCTGAAGGCCGCCTTGGGCCGGTCCACGAAAAGCGGGAAGCTGCAGTCGCTGATAGTCAGGTTGATCCGGGCGGCTGAGTGGGCCATCGCAACCGCCGTCTGCTCGCTCAGCAATGCTCTCGCCAGCAGATCGGGGTGGCGGGCCTCGGCCAACTCCTCCAGTGTCGCGCCCAGCCCTTGCCGGTCGGCCGGGGCGGCCGCGCGTGGGCTGCGTACCGCGGATTCGATCAGTCGGCGCCCTTCCTCCAGTTCGAGCGCGATGTCCTGACCGGCGGCTTGCTTCTTCAGCGTGTCGGCGCGCCAGGTGGCGAAGAGGTCGCGCCAGGCAAGGATGCGGAAGACATGATGTCCGGCTTCGGTGAAGGTCACCCGGGTGCGCCAGCGGTCATTGACCAGCAGGCGCATCGGCTGCTCCAGCCATTTCTTGGCGTCGCGCGGGCGATGCTCCACCGCCACCGCGATGACTTCATGCCCATCGCAGAAGACATCCGCTTCGATGCCAACTGGTTCGTTGACGATTGCCTTGGCTGCAAAGCGGCCACGATCCACGGCCGGCGAAACCGCTTCGATGGCAATGCGCCGGCTCGCCATCCCTTTTAGCCGCGCATCGCCTGCCGCATCCATGCCTGCCACCCTGTCGCGTCGTCTTGTCCATCAGAACGCAGCCGCCGTAAGCCGGTTCCCGTACCGGGATAGCTCGACAGTCCCGGGCCAGGGGTTGCGATTGCGGGGCAAAGTCGCAATCTTCTGAACATCAGACCCCGACCAAGCGTGGGGTGTTCAATCGAGAAGGCAGATGCAGGACGAACTCAGCAGCTTTGCGGGACGCGAACGCGACCAGATCACGTTACATGGCCCCGACGACTTCGAAGGGATGCGCCGGGCCGGCCGCTTGGCTGCGGAAACCCTGGATTTCATCACGCCTTACGTGAAGCCCGGCGTGACGACAGGCGAACTGGACAAGCTCTGTCACGATTTCATTCTGGAGCATGGCGCGACACCCGCGCCGCTCAACTATCGGGGCTTCCCGCGCTCGATCTGCACCTCGATCAATCATGTCGTCTGCCATGGCATCCCCAGCGAGCAGAAGAAGCTCGCCAACGGCGACATCATGAACATCGACATCACGGTCATCCTCGACGGCTGGCATGGCGACACCAGCCGCATGTTCCTGCTCGGCGACAAGGTGCCGGTGAAGGCGCGGCGCCTGGTGGAAGTGACCTACGAAGCTATGATGCGCGGCATCGAGGCGGTGCGGCCCGGCGCAACGCTGGGCGATATCGGTCACGCCATTCAGTCCTACGTGGAAGCGCAGCGCTTTTCCGTGGTGCGCGACTTCTGCGGACATGGTCTGGGGCGCATTTTCCATGAGCCACCTTCCGTCCTGCACTACGGCAAGCCGGGCACCGGCGTGGAGCTGCGCGAGGGCATGTTCTTTACGATCGAGCCGATGGTGAATGCGGGGCGCTACGACGTGAAGATCCTCGAAGACGGCTGGACTGCTGTGACGCGCGATCGGTCGCTTTCGGCCCAGTTCGAGCATTCGCTCGCCGTGACGGCCGAGGGCTACGAGATATTCACCCAGTCGCCCAAGGGCTGGCGCTTCCCTCCCTACAACGAATAGGGTAATCTCCGAGGCGTTTTTACGCTAGGAGATTGCAGTGCCGGAAGACGCCCCGGCGCCTCACCGAGGCCATCGCAGCCGTTTGCGCGCCCGCCTGCTCAGCGGCGGGCCCCAGGCGCTCGGCGATCACGAGATCGTGGAGATGCTGCTGTTCGCCGGTAAGCCCCGGGTCGACACCAAGCCGCTTGCGCGCGAGTTGCTGCTGCGCTTCGGCAGCCTCGGAAGCCTTTTCAAGGCCAGCCCGGAACAACTGGCAGCGATCCCCGGCATGGGCGAGACCGCCGCTGCCTCCATCAAGGTCGTCCAGGCCGCGCTGGAACGCACCACCCGCGAAGCCCTGCTCGAGGCACCCGTGATCACCTCGTGGGACCGCCTGCTCGACTATTGCCGGGTGCACCTGGGGCACGATTCCGTGGAGAACTTTCACCTGCTCTTCCTGGACCGGAAGAACCGCCTCATTGCCGATGAACGCCAGCAAAGGGGTACAGTGGACCACACGCCGGTCTATCCCAGGGAAGTGGTCAAACGCGCCCTGGAACTGAGCGCTTCGGCCCTGATCCTGGTCCACAACCACCCCAGCGGCGACCCCACACCCTCACGCGCCGACATCGACATGACCAAGGCCATCGCCCAGGCCGCGGGCCATCTCGGGATCACGGTGCACGATCACGTTGTCATCGGCCGCAGTGGGCACTACTCCTTCCGCAGCCATGGCTTGCTGTAGACGATCTCCGCCCTTCACAGCAATTCATCGCGCAGACGCAGCCCAAAATAGGCGCTGCGGAGATAAAGCTTCCGCAGGGCTGGTACGGGGAAGGCCGCGGCGGCCTGGCGCAGCGGGGCCGGCAGGTGCGGAGCGCGACCGGCGATCTGTTCGGCCACGGCTTTCCCGGCCCAGGTGGCCAGAGCCACGCCATTGCCGTGATAGGCGAAAGCCTGATGGGCGCCGGGCAGCCCCTCGATCGGCCCAATGTGCGGCAAGCGATCGGCGGCCAGGCAGGCGAGGCCGTTCCAGAAGTGGGTGAAGGGCACCGCACGCCAGGCCGGAAAGAAGCTGCGGAAGCGAGCCTCCATCCAGCGGCGCTGCCGGGCCGTTTCCCCCGGCCTGCCGCTGACCCCACCCCGCCCTCCGAAAAGAAAACGGCCGTCCGGCAATAGACGGAAGTAGTGCAGCAGATCGCGGCTGTCGTAGGCGAGTGTCGTGGCCTGCCAGCCCTGCTCCCGGCGCTCCTCCGCGCTCAGCAGTCGGGTGACGATAATGCTGGAGAGCACCGGCAAGCGCTGCCGTTCCTGCGCTGGCAAAAGCGTGCCATGCTCATAGCCATTGGTGGCGAGCAGGACCTGCGCGGCACGAAGGCTTCCCCGATCCGTGGCCAGGCGATGCACCCTCCCCTCACGCGCCCAGCCGATGACTTGGCTGTGGCCGTGAATCACAGCGCCATGCGCCAAGGCCGCGCGGGCCAGACCCCGCGCATAGTTCAGGGGGTGTAGCCCGAATCCCTGCGGCAGGAAGAGACCGCCGTGCAGGCTGCTGCGCAGGCCCGCCTCGGCCAAGGCCTCGCGGGAAAGCCAGCGGGCCTCGACGCCAAAATTGCGCGCAAGAAAGGCGCCCTCCTCCTGCAGCTCCTTCGCACGATTGGGCCGGTGGGCCAGACAGACCTCGCCCTGCGCGTCGCCTGCAGCCAAGTCAATCCCTTCGTCCTGGGCCATGGCGCGTACCAGATCGACGGCGGCGCGCTGCACGCCGAAGAAGGCCCGGGTCTCCTCCAGGCCGAAGCGGCGGATCATTGCCTGGTACGAGAGCTTGGCACCACCGATACAGCAAAAGCCGCCGTTGCGGCCCGAGGCACCCCAGCCCGGATAGCCGGCCTCGAGCACCCGAACGGACAGCCCGTGATCGCGCGCCAGATGCAGGGCGGCCGAGAGGCCGGTGTAGCCCGCACCGATAACCGCCACGTCACAAGTCTCATCCCCCTCCAGGGCGGGACAGAGCGGTGCAGGCTCGCTGGCGCTGGCCTGCCACCAGGAGGGCGTGGGCTGCGCTGTGTTGTAATAGCTGGGAGGGTACAGGGGCATGGCGGTCGTCGTTGAATGAGGCGGCGGCGAAGGCTAGTGTCCGCCCATCTTTCCAGCCGACAGCCGAAGGTACCAGCCTCCATGAAAGCGCGCGTGCACGTCACCCTCAAAAACGGTGTGCTCGACCCCCAGGGCAAAGCCATCCAGCACGCGCTGGGCGCCCTGGGCTTCTCCGGCGTCGATGACGTGCGCCAGGGTAAGTACATCGAGCTCGACCTTGCGGAAAGCGACCCCGACAAGGCGCGGGCCGCGGTCGAAGAGATGTGCCGAAAGCTGCTCGCAAACACGGTGATCGAGAACTATTCGGTCGAGGTCGAAGACTGATGCGCACGGCTGTCATCCGCTTTCCCGGTACGAACCGGGAGAAGGATGCGGTCGTTGCCCTTGAACGGGCCTGCGGCCGCAAACCGGAAATCATTTGGCACAAGGAAAGCGGCCTGCCGGCCGTGGACCTGATCCTCTTGCCGGGTGGCTTCGCTTTCGGCGATTACCTGCGCGCCGGCGCCATGGCCGCGCAGTCACCGATCATGCAGGCCGTGCGTCAGGCGGCGGAGCGCGGTGTTCCCGTGATCGGGATATGCAACGGCTTCCAGGTGCTGACCGAGGCCGGCCTGCTGCCCGGCGCTCTGATGCGCAATGCGGGCCTGCGTTTCGTTTGCCGAGACGTGCACCTGCGGGTAGAGAGCGATCGCTCACCCTTCACCGAGGGCTATCGTCTCGGCCAGGTCGTGCGGGTTCCGGTCGCGCATCACGATGGCAACTACTTTGCCGACGAGGCAACGCTCGACCGCCTGGAGGGCGAAGGGCGCGTCGCCTTCCGCTATGTAGCTGGTCCGGGCGAACCTGAGAGCCGCGCCAATCCCAACGGATCGCGTCGCGACATCGCCGGCATTCTCAGCGAGAATCGCCGCATTCTTGGCATGATGCCGCATCCCGAGGACGCCACGGACCCGCTGCAGGGCGGCACTGACGGCTGCGGCCTTTTCGATAGTATGGCCCGGGCGCTGGCCTGAGCGCCCCGAGGGAGTAAGCAACGTGAGTGAGATAACTCCGGAGCTGGTCGCCGAACACGGCCTCACGCCCCAAGAGTACGAGAAGGTCCTGGATATCCTGGGTCGCGCGCCGAACCTGGTGGAGTTGGGCATCTTTTCAGTGATGTGGTCGGAGCACTGCTCCTACAAGTCGTCCAAGAAGTGGCTCAAGACCCTGCCCACCGAAGGGCCACAAGTCATTCAGGGGCCGGGCGAGAATGCCGGGGTGATCGCTCTCGGCGAGGGCCTTGCCGCGATCTTCAAGATCGAAAGCCACAATCATCCCAGCTTCATCGAGCCCTACCAGGGCGCGGCCACGGGCGTCGGCGGCATCCTGCGTGACGTCTTCACCATGGGTGCGCGGCCGGTGATGAACCTCAACGCCCTGCGCTTCGGCAGCCCCGACCACCCCAAGACACGCCATCTGGTCTCCGGTGTGGTGGCTGGCATCGGCGGCTATGGCAATTGTGTCGGCATCCCCACCGTGGGAGGTGAGGTGAACTTCCACCCCGCCTACAACGGGAACATCCTGGTCAATGCCATGACGGTGGGGCTGGCGCCGGCCGATCGCATCTTCTATTCCGCGGCCGCCGGTCCGGGAAACCCGGTGGTCTACGTTGGGTCCAAGACCGGGCGCGACGGCATCCATGGCGCCACCATGGCCTCGGCCGAGTTCGACGCCAATAGTGAGGAGAAGCGTCCCACTGTGCAGGTGGGCGACCCCTTCACGGAGAAGCTGCTGATCGAGGCCTGCCTGGAGTTGATGGAGACCGACGCCATTGTCGCCATCCAGGACATGGGCGCGGCCGGCCTTACCTCCTCCTCCTTCGAGATGGCCTCCAAGGGCGGCGTCGGCGTTGAACTGGATCTGGACCGGGTGCCCATGCGCGAAGAAGGCATGACGCCTTACGAGCTGATGCTCTCGGAAAGCCAGGAGCGTATGCTCATGGTGCTCAAGCCCGGCCGCGAGGACCGGGCGCGCCGCATCTTCGAGAAGTGGGACCTGGACTTCGCCATCATCGGTCGCCTGACCGAGAGCGGCCGCATGGTTCTGCGCTGGCACGGCGAGACGGTGGGCGACCTGCCGATCGACCCGCTGGCCCTTGCCTCGCCCGAGTACGATCGCCCCTGGGAACCCACGCCGGCCGCAGAGGCCGTCGCGGTGACATCCCAGGGCGACCCGTTGGAGGCGCTGCGGACACTGATCGGCAGTCCTGACCTGGCGTCGCGTCGCTGGATCTGGGAGCAGTACGATCATCTGATCGGCGGCGATACCATCCGCCGCCCCGGTGCCGATGCTGCGGTGGTGCGCCTGGCGGATGGTAAGAGGGCACTGGCAGCGACCACCGACTGCACCCCGCGCTACTGCTACGCCGATCCGGTCGAGGGCGGCCGGCAGGCCGTGGCCGAGTCCTGGCGCAACCTGACCGCTGTCGGCGCCAGGCCGCTGGCGGTGACCAACAACCTCAACTTCGGCAATCCCGAGCGCCCGCGCGTGATGGGGCAGCTCGTGGGCTGCGTCCAGGGCATGGGCGAGGCCTGCCGCGCCTTCGACTACCCCGTCGTCTCCGGCAATGTCTCGCTCTACAATGAAACGGAAGGCCAGGCCATTCTTCCAACCCCGGTGATTGGTGGTGTCGGCCTGATTGATGACATTGCCCACCTTCCGGCCGCAGGCCTGGAACAGGCGGGTCTGGCACTCGTCCTCATCGGAGAGACCGAGGGCCACCTCGGTCAGTCGCTCTACCTCAGGGACATCGAGGGCCGCGAAGAGGGTTCCCCGCCTCCGGTCAATCTTGAGGCGGAGAAGCGCAACGGCGATTTCCTGCGGGAGCAGATCAAGCAGGGTGCTCTCGCCGCATGCCACGATCTTTCCGACGGCGGCCTGATCGTGGCTCTGGCGGAAATGGCATTGGCCGGCGGTTGCGGTGCGACCCTGCGCGTGCCGGACATTGCCCGAGACAAGATGACGCAATGGTTGTTTGGCGAAGATCAGGCACGCTATCTTGTCGCCACGCAGGATGCCGAGACGCTGCTGGCCAGTGCCCGGGCTGCTGGCGTGCCGGCGGCACACATTGGTGAGAGCGGCGGCGATGCCTTGACGCTGGAGGCCATCGGCCGCATCTCACTGGAGGACTTGCGGGCAACGCACGAAGGCTGGTTGCCGGACTACATGAGCGCGGGCGTGGCCTGACTGAACGACAGCCACGCCCGGGGAACACTGACGAGACAGCGGACAGGAGTGGCCGGCATATGGCAATGGACCCGCGGGAGATAGAAAGCTTGATCAAGGAGGGCGTGCCCCACGCGCAGGTGACGATAGAGGATCTGCGTGGCGACGGCGACCACTATGCCGCCTACGTCGTGTCCCCTGCTTTCAAGGGAAAGACCCGGGTGCAGCAGCACCAGATGGTGTATGCTGCGTTGCAAGGTCGAATGGGTAACGAACTGCACGCCCTGGCGCTGCAGACATCAGCACCGGCCGATTGAGTCGGTACGGCGTTAAAGGAAAGAGGCTATGACTGACAATCCGGTTTTTGACCGCATTCGCCAGGATATCACCGAGAACGACGTGGTGGTCTTCATGAAAGGCACCCCGGTGTTCCCGCAGTGCGGCTTTTCCGCAGTGGTGGTTCAGGTGATGAGTCACCTGGGCGTGAAGTTCAAGGGCATCAATGTCCTGGAAGACCCCGGCCTGCGCCAGGGGATCAAGGACTTCTCGAACTGGCCCACCATCCCACAGCTTTATGTGAAGGGTGAGTTCGTGGGTGGCTGCGACATCATCCGCGAGATGTACCAGTCCGGCGAACTGACGGATCTTCTGAGCACCCGCGGCATTGAGGTACGCCCGGCCGCTTAATTATAGAGAACGGGGCAGGTCTGCGCCTGCCCCGTTACAGCCGTTGTCGCGGACCTCAGCACCTCCCCATGACCTTGCAATCTGCTTTCTGACGGTCTTTTGCCCGCCTTACGGCACACGCTCGCCGTTGTGTTGACTCCGACGCTCGTGGCATGAAGAGCGCCATGAGGGCCACATCTTCGGGAAGGGCGCCACAGGCGCCACACGCACCGCACCTTCGCCTTACGGGCCGACTGGCGGCTGCAGCCATTGCCACCTTCGTTCTTGCCGGCTGCGCAACAGGGCACGCCGAGGGGCGTTCCGTAAACGCCATCGAGGCAGAGCAGAATGCGCCCGAGCAATCCGCACCCGGTGACAACCAGTTTGCGCAGGCGTCGCAGGCGGATTTCGATACATGGCTTCGGGATCTGCGCAGCGATGCAATGGCACAAGGTGTCTCTTCGACCACCCTTGACCGCGCCTTTTCAGGGATTCGTCCCATCCCCCGGGTGATCGAGTTGGACCGCCGCCAGCCGGAATTCACGCTCACCTTCTGGCGCTATTTCGGCAACGCCATTTCCGAGGAGCGCGTGCAGCGCGGGCGGGCGTTGCTGCGCGAGCATCGTGACCTCCTGGCCGATGTCGAGGCGCGCTATGGTGTTCAGCCGCGCTATCTCGTGGCTTTCTGGGGTCTCGAGACAAATTTCGGCGATACCTTCGGAAACTTCCCGGTGGTCGGCGCCCTGGCAACCTTGGCGCATGACACCCGGCGCAGCGCCTTTTTCCGCGAGGAGTTGATCACTGCGCTGAAGATCATTGAATCCGGCGATATCGCGCCTGAACGCATGGAAGGCTCCTGGGCTGGCGCAATGGGACACCTGCAGTTCATGCCCTCGACTTTCGCGGCCTATGCCGTAGACGCCACCGGCGACGGGCGTCGGGATATCTGGGGCAGCCTGCCGGACGTTTTCGCCTCGGCCGCCAATTTCCTCTCGCAGGTCGGCTGGCGCGGCGATGAGGATTGGGGTCGGGAGGTAAGTCTGCCCCAAGGCTTCGATCATAGCCTCGCCTCGATCGACACGCGGCCGGAGAACTGGAGGACTTTGCGCGAATGGGCAGCCCTGGGCTTGCGCGCGGCCAGCGGCTACGAGTTGCCGAACAGCGAACAATCGGCCGCTCTCATTCTTCCGGCTGGCCACAGTGGCCCCGCTTTTCTGGTCCATCACAACTATGAGCGCATCTTGCGGTGGAACCGCTCCATCTTTTATGCGATCGCCGTCGGGCATCTGGCGGATCGGCTGGCCGGAGGCGCGGCACTATCGGCCCAACCCCCGCAAGGTGATCAGCGCCTGACCAACGATCAGGTGCGCGAGGTGCAGCGCCTCTTGATGAATCTGGGTTATGATGCCGGTGGCGTTGACGGCCGGCTTGGTCCGCGCACTAGGACCGCCATCCGAAGTTTCCAACGCGGCCAGGGGTTGCCGCAGGATGCATTTGCCGATCCAAAGCTGCTCGCGCTGCTGCGAAACGCTGCAGGGCAGTAACGTGAGCCTGGTAGGAAGCGTAGGGGGAGAGTGATCATGGCAGGGGAATGTTGGTGGAGGGGCACCGCATTGGCCGCTTTGGCAACCATGGCCCTGGCGCTGGCTGGCTGCGGTTCGACACAGACCGCATCGACACCGGGTGCCTCCAAAGGAGGCAGCCCGGCGCAGGTCGGCAGCTACAAGGTGGGTCGCCCCTACCGCATCAACGGCGTCTGGTATCATCCGGCCGAGGATCCGGCCTACGACCAGACCGGCGTTGCCTCCTGGTATGGGCCGGGCTTTCACGGCCGACGCACCGCCAATGGCGAGCGCTACAATCAGAATGACCTGACCGCTGCACACCCCACCCTTCCAATGCCGAGCATGGTCCAGGTGACCAACCTCGACAACGGCCGCTCCATCAAGTTGCGGATCAACGACCGCGGCCCCTTCTCCAACAGCCGCATCATCGACGTTTCCCACCGCGCCGCACAGCTGCTGGGATTCGAGCGGCAGGGCACAGCAAAAGTCCGAGTGAGAGTGGTTCCGGAGGAAAGCCAGCAACTGGCCGCATTGGCCCGCGGCGAAGCGGTGCCGCCGCTGCAGGAAAGCAAGCCGCCGCCGGCAGCCCCAGCCGAACCGCAACCGGTGCAAGTCGCCGAGCAGTCACAGCCGGATCCGGCACCTGCCCAGACCGTGGAGATGCCCGACGGGCTGATTCATTTCGAGGAGACGGAGCCAAGCAACCTTTTCATTCAGGCTGGCGCCTTTACCGACTACTCGAACGCCACCCAGCTTGCGGCACGGCTTGAGCCGCTCGGCTATGTGCAGATCGAACCCGCCGCCGTATCGGGCCAGAGTTTCTATCGCGTGCGCATCGGCCCCGTGGAGAGTGTCGACGAAGCCGATGGTTTGCTGGCGCGGCTGATCTCAGACGGCTATACCGAGTCCCGTGTCATTGTGCAGTGATGAAGCCACAGATTCCGCCCATTTGCACGATAGAGGGCCTCGCACTGGCGGGTGGCTGACCGCCGTGAGCAGGCATCGACCCAGCGATGAATCGGGAGTTGTTCCGACCATGAATGTGATCCTCCGTCGGCTCGGCATGGCATTGCTGATCCTGTTCCTTGCCGGCCCGGCCTACGCCCAGATCGACACAGCAGCCCGAGAGGCCTACCTGGTCGATGCGACAACCGGGACCGTCTTGTTGGACAAGGACGGCGAACGGGCAATGCCACCGGCCTCGATGAGCAAGATCATGACGGTCTATGCTGTGCTCGATCGCATCCGCCAGGGCCGTCTGTCGTTGGAGTACACCCTGCCGGTCAGTGAGCGGGCCTGGCGCATGGGCGGCTCCAAAATGTTCGTTGAGATTGGTGACGATATCCGCGTCGAAGACTTGCTGCGCGGCGTCATCGTCCAGTCCGGCAATGATGCCTGTGTGGTGCTGGCGGAGGGCCTGTCCGGAAGTGAAGAGGCTTTCGCCAACGAACTCAACCGCCTGGCTGACGACATCGGCCTGCGCGACAGCGCCTTTCGCAATGCAACGGGCTGGCCAGCGGAGGGCCATGTGATGTCGGCACGCGATCTGGCGCATCTCGCCCATCGCCTGATCACCGACTTCCCCGATCACTATCACTATTATTCTGAGCTCGAGTTCACCTGGAACGACATTCGCCAGTCCAACCGCAATCCCCTGCTCTACCGCAACGTCGGCGCCGATGGGCTCAAGACCGGCCACACTGAGGAGGCCGGTTACGGGCTGACAGCCTCGGCGGTGCAGAACGACCGCCGGCTGATCCTGGTGGTCACGGGGCTGGAAAGCCAGCGCCAGCGCGCCGAAGAAGCCGAGCGGCTGATGCGCTGGGGCTTTCGAGAATTCGAGAACTTCGAACTGTTCGAAGCCGGGGCAATGATCGAGGAGGCCGATGTTTGGCTGGGTGCATCCTCTACCGTGCCGCTGGTGGCGCAGAACGATGTGCTGGTCACCATGCGTCATGCAGCCCGCGAGGAGATGACGGCAAAGGTCGTCTACGACGGCCCGATAGCGGCGCCGCTGCAGGCCGGGCAGCAGATCGCGACGCTGCGCATCGAGGGGCCGGGCATCGCCGGGCACGAGGTGCCCCTCGTCGCCGGGGTGGACGTCCCACCCGCCGGCTACTTCCAGCGGATCTATCAGAAGGCGCGCTACCTGCTGTTGGAACGGCAGTAGGCCCCCGCAACCCGCCTGTTCGATTCGAATTGACCTGCGCGTTATGGCGAGTCACGATGCGCCTCACGTGGCCGGTTCTCCGGTGACGCTTTCGCCGCCGCAATGCCCGTGCGGCGACGCGCCCCGAGCTCTCATTCCCGGGATGGGATCAAGCGGGAGCATCGAGACGGCAATCGACGAAGCCCTCCTTTTAGCGGGAGGGCTTCGTTGCTATGTCTGCTCAGCTAATCTCCCCCTGCGGCATCCCTGACGTAAGCCAAGCAGCATTCATGATCAACGAGATCGCAACTGAGTTCCTGCCTGCCGGCCAGGCAGCCATCGCGCGCGCCGCCGAACTGCTGCGCCAGGGCGCCCTCGTCGCCTTCCCAACCGAGACTGTCTATGGGCTGGGAGCCGATGCGACGGACGACAAGGCCGTAGCGCGCATCTTCGAGGCCAAGGGACGTCCTCGCTTCAATCCGCTGATCTGCCACTACCCCGACGCTGCGAGCGCGAAAGAATATGTGCATTTTGACGCGCGGGCGGAGCGCCTGGCCGAACGTTTCTGGCCCGGTGCGCTGACCCTGGTGCTGCCGCGACGCGACGGCTGCTCGGTATCGCTGCTCTGCTCGGCAGGCCTGGACAGCCTTGCGGTGCGGGTTCCGGCGCCGCCGCTGGCGTGCGCAATTCTGGAAGCTGTGGGGCGGCCGGTGGCAGCTCCCAGCGCCAATCGCTCCGGTCGGGTTAGCCCCACGTCCGCCGCGCATGTGGCAGAAGAACTCAAGGGTCGCATCGAGTTGATCGTCGATGGCGGCCCCTGCCCCGTCGGGGTGGAGTCCACTGTCGTGTCCCTGCTCGGAGACACTCCCCTGCTGCTGCGCCCCGGTGGCATTGCCGCGGAAGCGATTGCCGAAGCCCTGGGCGAGCCACTGCGGTTACCTGAGGCCGAAGCCCCCCTGGCCTCCCCCGGCATGCTGGCAAGCCACTATGCGCCGGAGCGGCCCCTACGACTGTCTGCGCAGTCCGTTGAGACGGATGAGGCCCTGCTGTCCTTCGGCCCCCAACCGCTCCCTGGCGCGGCCCTGGAGATCAACCTGAGCGAAAGCGGTGACCTCCAGGAGGCGGCGGCCCGCCTCTTCGCCAGCCTGCGCGCGCTCGATCGGGCAAACGTGCGTGCCATCGCCGTGATGCCGATCCCGGATCACGGCCTAGGCCAGGCGATCAATGACCGCCTGCGCCGCGCCGCCGCGCCCCGCTGAGCCTCAGGGAGGGGACTTGGGCCCCTCCCTTTAGCTGCAGCCGCTGGTGCTGCCGCAGGTGTCGCACTTCATGCAGGTGCCGTTGCGCACCAGCGTGAAGTTGCCGCACTCGCCGCAGGGGTCACCCTCGTAGCCCTTCATGCGGGCCAGGCGGGATTGCTGGACGCGGGTCTCGATGTCACGGGTCACGCTCTGCGCCACGACGGTCTGGCTTTCGCCGCTGGCAAAGGCCGTTACCCGGCTCTCAGCCTGAGGCTCCTCGACCGCAGCGGTGGCTGCGCCGCCGGCGAGCACGGTCAGGCGGTTGCGCACGAAGCCGCGCGAGGTCACCCGCTCCACCGTCTTGCGCACTGCATCGGCAGCCTGTCCTGCCATAGCGGTTTGGTCAACCTGTGACTGGCCCTCGCCCTTGCCCGTAGTATCCGGAGCCAGATCGTCCGGCGACACATGGGCGAGATCGGTCCGGCCGAGGTAGGAAATCGCCAGTTCGCGGAACATGTAGTCGATGACCGAAGTGGCCATCTTGATGGTGTCGTTGCCTTCCACCAAGCCCGAGGGCTCGAAGCGGGTGAAGGTGAAGGCCTCCACATACTCCTCCAGCGGCACGCCGTACTGCAGACCGATGGAAATGGCGATGGCGAAGTTGTTCATCAGACTGCGGAAGGCCGCGCCTTCCTTGTGCATGTCGACGAAAATCTCGCCGAGCCGGCCATCCTCATACTCGCCGGTGCGCAGATAGACCTTGTGCCCGCCGACCACCGCCTTCTGGGTATAGCCCTTGCGGCGCTGCGGCAGGCGCTCGCGTTGAACCACCCGCTCGACGACACGCTCGACCACGCGTTCCGCCACCATTGCCGCCTTCGCGTTTTGGGGCGCCTCCGCGATCTGCTCGACCAAGCTCTCCGCCTCGTCGGACTCCACATCATCCTCGAGCAGCGAGGCCGACAAGGGCTGCGAGAGCTTGGAGCCATCGCGGTAGAGGGCATTGGCTTTCAGCCCCAGCTTCCAGGACAGCAGGTAGGCATCCTTGCAGTCATCCACCGACGCGCTGTTCGGCATGTTGATGGTCTTGGAAATCGCGCCTGAGATGAAGGGCTGCGCCGCCGCCATCATGCGGATGTGGCTCTCCACCGACAGGAAGCGCTTGCCGATGCGTCCGCAGGGATTGGCGCAGTCGAAGACCGGCAGGTGCTCGTCCTTGAGATGTGGCGCGCCTTCCAGAGTCATGGCGCCGCAGACGTAGGTGTTGGCCGCCTCGATCTCCGCTTTGTCGAAACCCAAGGCCGCAAGCATGTCGAAGCTGAGATCATTCAACTGCGCTTCGGTGAAGCCCAGGGTATCGCGGCAGAAGGCGTCACCCAGCGTCCACTTGTTGAAGACGAACTTAATATCGAAGGCGCTCGCCAGCGATTGCTCGAGGGTCTGCAGAACTTCGTCGGTAAAGCCCAGTGCACGCAGTCGCTCGGAATTGATGGCCGGCGCACCGGCCAGGGTGCCGTGACCGACCGCATAGTGCACGATGTCCTGCACTTCGGCATCGCTGTAGCCCAACTCCGACAGCGCAGCCGGAACGGTGCGGTTGATGATCTTGAAGTAGCCGCCGCCGGCCAGCTTCTTGAACTTGACCAGCGCGAAGTCCGGCTCGATGCCCGTGGTGTCGCAATCCATGACCAGGCCGATGGTCCCCGTCGGCGCGATCACTGAGACCTGAGCGTTGCGGAAGCCATTGGCTTCACCGAGCTTCAGTGCCGCGTCCCAGCTTGCCTTGGCTGCCTCAGCCACATCGGCGTCCGGGCAGCGGGCGTGATCGAGCGCCACAGGCTGGACTGAGAGGCCTTCATAGCCGCGGTTCTCGCCAAGAGCGGCACGGCGGTGATTTCGGATGACCCGCAGCATGGCATCGCGATTGACATCATAGCTCGGGAAGGGCCCGAGCGCCGCGGCCATTTCGGCCGAGGTCGCATAGGCCGTGCCGGTCATGAGAGCCGTCAAGGCGCCACTGAGCGCGCGGGCCTCGACGCTGTCATAGGGCAGCCCCATGGACATGAGCAGGCCGCCGAGGTTGGCATAGCCCAGTCCGAGGGTGCGGAAATCGTAGGAGAGCTGCGCGATCTTCGGCGAGGGGTACTGCGCCATCATGACCGAGATCTCGAGCACGATGGTCCAAAGCCGCACGGCGTGGCGGAAGGCCTCCACATCGAAGGTGCCACCCTCCGGCCGGAAGGTCATGAGGTTGAGTGAGGCCAGATTACAGGCCGTGTCATCGAGGAACATATACTCCGAACAGGGGTTCGACGCATTGATGCGCCCCGAGGCCGGGCAGGTGTGCCACTCGTTGATCGTGGTGTCGTACTGCACGCCCGGATCCGCCGATGACCAGGCCGCATGGCCAATCTTCTCCCAGAGGTCCCTGGCCTTGAGCGTGCGCACCACCGTGCCGTCGGTGCGGGCAGTCAGGTGCCAGTCGCCGTCGCGCAGAACCGCATCGATGAAGTCGCGCGAAATGCGCACCGAGTTGTTGGAGTTCTGGCCGCTGACGGTCAGGTAGGCTTCGGAGTCCCAGTCGGTGTCGTAGATCTTGAACTCGATCCCCTTGTAGCCCTGCCCGGCGAGCTGGATTACCCGCTGCACGTAATTCTCGGGGATCATCGCTTTGCGCGCCGCCTTGATGGCGGCCTTGAGCGCAGGGTTCTGCTTGGGATCGAGGCGCTCTTCCCCCTCGGCCGCGTGGCAGGCTTCCATGACGGCGTTAAGGTGCAGGTTGCAGAGCTTGGAGCCGGAGACCAGCGCGGCCACCTTCTGCTCTTCGCGCACCTTCCAGTCGATGTAGTCCTCGATGTCCGGGTGATCGAGATCGACGGTCACCATCTTGGCGGCGCGGCGAGTCGTGCCCCCCGACTTGATCGCACCGGCTGCCCGGTCGCCGATCTTCAGGAAGGACATGAGGCCGGAGGACTTGCCGCCACCGGACAGCGGCTCCTTTTCGCCGCGAATGCGCGAGAAGTTGGTGCCGGTGCCCGAGCCGTACTTGAAGAGGCGGGCCTCGCGGACCCAGAGGTCCATGATGCCGTTGTCGTTCACCAGGTCGTCATCGACGGACTGGATGAAGCAAGCATGCGGCTGCGGATGCTCGTAGGCCGACTCGGAGCGCTTCAGCTCACCTGTCTGGTGATCGACGTAATGGTGACCCTGGCTGGGGCCATCGATGCCATAGGCCCAGTGCAGGCCGGTGTTGAACCACTGCGGGGAGTTGGGGGCCGCCATCTGAGTTGCGAGCATGAAACGCACTTCGTCAAAGAAGACCTGTGCGTCGTTCTCCGAGTCGAAGTAACCACCCTTCCAGCCCCAGTAAGTCCAGGTCCCGGCGAGGCGATCGAAAACCTGCTTGGCACTGGTCTCGCCGACATTGCGCCGCTCGGCCGGCAGGGTGGCCAGGGCCGTCTCGTCAGCCACGGAGCGCCACAGGAAAGAGGGAACGCTCGTCTCCTCAACACGCTTGAGCGCACCGGGGAGGCCGCGCTTGCGGAAATACTTCTGCGCAAGGATATCGCAGGCGACCTGGCTCCAATCGGCCGGCACCTCGATGTGGTCCGCCGCAAACACCGTCGAACCGTCCGGGTTGCGAATCTCGCTGCTTGTGGTGCGGAAGGGAATGTCCTCGTAGACATCCCGCCCTTCGTCGGTGAACAGCCGCGAAATCCTCATAACCAAGCCCCCTGCAAGCTAAGAAACAGTCGCCACTCACGGGCTCCGCAGCAGCACCAGCGTGCGCTCCCGAGCGTATCCGCCTACATATTGTGACGAAGCTTTAGTGAACCACACAATGCGGTGTGGGTCACCCAGATTTGGGACCCGAAGCGAAATTTAGCGCCTTGACGCATGCCCCGACAGAGTCGCTCACAGCGCCCGCTGCTTGCGGCCGGCAAGATAGATCGCCAGGACGACCAGAAACACGCCGGTCGCCTGCAATGCGGTCAGACGCTCGCCCAGCAAAAGCATGGCCAAAAGGATCGCCATGACCGGTTCGAGGTTGAGAAACATCGCCGTTTCCGCTGGCCCACCCGCCTTGACCGCGAGGAAGCTCAAGCCGATTCCGGCCAGATAGAGCAGCGCGGCCACGGTCAGCATGCTGAGGCCGAAGGTCGTGTCGCTGATCACCGGCCCCTCGGTCACGAGCAGCAAGCTCATGAAGAGCAGGCCCATGAGGTTGCCGTTGAACAGCACGGTCAGCGGGTCGTGCCTGCGGGTCAGATGCCGCACCAGGAAGAGCAGTGTGGCCATGGAGCAGGCTGCCATCAGCGCCAGTGCCACGCCTCGCGGGTCCAGCGCGCCCAGGTCCGGCCCAAGCGCCCCGGCCAGGCCGACAAATGCCAAGAGGAAGGCGAGCCACTGGGCCCCCGTTAGGCGCACCCCGTCGATAAACGGCGTCGCTGCCGCCACGAGCAGGGGAAAGGTGTACAGCAGCAGGGCCGCGAGCCCCACGGGTATGTAGGCGATCGACAGCAGGTAGCCGATCGTGAGCCCGCTAAGGGCCAGCCCCGCCGCTATAAAAGCCGGAACGTCGCTGCGGGTGGGCCAAAGAGGCCGCCCGAGCAGCCGCAGCGCCACACCGAAAACCAGGATGGCGACGATGAAGCGCACTGCCAGCAGCGTCTTGGGCGTGGTGCCGGCGTCATAGGCGAGTCGGGCAAAGGGTGTGGTCCCCCCGAGCGCCGCGGCCGCTGCCAGAGCTAACAACCGCCCCGTTGTCGCCGTATCGCGCATGGCACCCTCTCCCCCAAAACAGCAGCATCCCGGCGCAAGCGCCGGGATGCCTCAAGGCTCACTCTGATCGACGGAGGTTCACGACTCGCAACGCAAGCGCCCCGCCGGAGCAATCATTCACTTCATCGAGTCGGGAACGGCGATGCCTTCCTCTTCGTAATAGCGCAGTGCCCCCGGGTGCAGCTGGACGGCCATCTGGTCGAGCAGTTCCGGTCCAACGCCAGCCCACCAGGGATTTTCTTCCGCCAGTGCTTCCCGCTGTTCCCAGAAGGCCTTCACGATGGTGTAGGCCGTCTCCTCGTCCATCTCCGTGGTGCCATAAGCACCGACCGGCAGTCCGACGGTGTGAACGTCTTCCTCCTGTCCGGAGTAGGTACCGGCGGCAATCACCACCGGGCCGGTTGCCGGATCTTCCTCGGCAAGGATGGCGCGCTGCTCATCGGTGAAGCTGAGCACGCGCACCGGCACCGTGGTTGCCAGCTCCACCAGGCCTGGCACGGGATGCGACGAACAGGTGGCATAGCCGGCGACACGCTTGTTACGCATGGCGTTCGGCGCGTTGTTCAGTTCCACATCGACGATCTCGACCTCGTCGAGAATGCCCAGTGCCTCGAAGATCGCGCGTGTGCGCCCTTCGCAGAAAGTGCCCGTCCCACCGGCGATGAAGGATTCGCCCGCAAGATCCGTTGCATCCTGGATGTCGCTTTCCGCATCGACCACAAGATGCACCGTGACGAAGGGCATCACGAAGAGGGTGCGAATCGGATCATACATGGCGCCCTCATCGCCTTCGAATGGGCCGGCGGAATCGCGGGCCGATGCGATCAGGCTGGGCGGTGTGGTGAAGAGGAAGGCGCCAGGCCGGCGACCGGCTTCCTTAACGTTCTGCACCGAGCCTTGGCTTTCCTCCACCGTCGGCTGGATGGCGCCGTCACTGACCTCGCGCAGCAACTCCGCCAATTGCACCATCATCACGTAGTAGGATGAGGTGGAGGCTGCGGATTTGAGCGTCAGCCGGGTCTGCGCCTCGGCTGTGTTGGCTGCACCCACCAGTGCCGCACCAACGCCCAGCGCCAACGCGGCGCTCGCAAAAAGAGTCTTCTTCATGGGCTGTCCCCTTCTCTGCCGGCCCGTGCGTTCGAGCCGTCGTTGCATTGCGGGACACTATAGCCCACCGCTGCCCGATGGAACCACTGGGGTGAGCGCCTGTGATGGAAAAGACCGATGCGGGCGCCGGGCATAACCCAGGGCGCAAGCTCAGCTCGGACCGCTGCGCTCGCGCCAGAAGGTGCGGGAAACGAGCTCGATCTCTCGGGCCAGAGCCGCCGCGACTCTTCGCCGGGCGCTGGGGTCGGCCAGCAGCCGCTCGTCATCCGGGTTGGTCAGGAAGCCGGTTTCCACCAGGACGGAGGGCACTTCACCTGATCGCAGCACAGCAAAGTTTGCGGAGCGCCGGGGGTTGTCCAGCAGATGCCAGTCCCCTGCCACGCCTTCCACGATCTTTCTTTGCGCCCGGTGACTGTCTTCGCGTGCGATGCGCAGCGCCAGATCGAGCAGAATGGCGGCGGTGCTTGCATCCGTGTCGCTGAAGTCCATGCCGTAGAGGTCGTCCACAGCATTCTCCTGCTCTGCCACCGCCTTGGCCAGGGAATCGGAGGCCTCTTCGGACAGGGTGTAGGCCGAGAGGCCGCGGGCGCGCGTATTAGGTGCAGCGTCGGCGTGAATGGAGACGAAAAGGTCGGCGTGATGGCGTTGGGCAATCTCGACGCGCTCAGCCAGCGACATGGAGGTGTCACGCTCCCGGGTGAGGATTACGGCATGGGGTGTGCCCGCCAAGTGGTCGCGGATGGCATGGCATACAGCCAGAGTGACATCCTTTTCGCGGGTGCCACTGCGTCCGATCGCGCCGGGATCACGCCCGCCATGGCCCGCATCGAGGACGATGATTCCGCCACCGGGCTTGCGTGGCACCAAGGGTGGCAGATCAGCCATGGCCCGGCCGGTCAGGCTGCCAAGCAGCAGCCCGGAGACCATTCCTCCCAACAGGTCTCTACGGCGCACGAACGGCTCCTCCACGACTCGATGTGATACAGGCCCATAAGCGATAACAAATCGCGACTCGGCGTCAAGCAGGCGACGCGTTACTCACCGGCGACCGTCAGTCGCCTTCCCCGTCACGGATGCGCCGCCAGTTGGCCACGTTGCGGTTATGCTCGTCGAGGGTGCGGGCAAAGGCATGGCCGCCGCTGCCATCCGCAACGAAGTAGAAATAGTCGCTGTCCAGCGGATCGAGCACGGCGGCGATCGCCGCGCGGCCCGGGTTCGCGATGGGACCGGGCGGCAGGCCGTCGATCTGATAGGTGTTGTAGGGATCCTCCACCTGCCAGTCGGCGCGGGTCAAGGCACGCCCCAGGGGCTCCTCACCCTTGGTCAGCGCATAGATGACCGTAGGGTCCGACTGCAGGCGCATGCCGCGGTTCAAGCGATTGACGAAGACACTCGCAACGAGCGGGCGCTCGTCGGCAATGCCCGTCTCCTTCTCCACAATCGACGCCAGAGTGACCGCTTCTTCCGGGCTCGCCACCGGCAGCCCCTCCACCCGCACTTCCCAGAGCCGTTCCAGGGTCTCGCTCATTGCGCTCTGCATCCGGCGCAACAGCTGCGCCCGATCGTCGCCCCAGGAGTAGTGATAGGTTTCAGGCAGGAGCGCGCCTTCGGGAGGCACCTCCTCGATCTCCCCCGCCAAGCCTTCCGTCGCGTCCAGCAGTGCCACGATCTCGGTAGAGGTCAGGCCTTCCGGCACAGTGAAGCGGCGAATGACCGTCTTGCCGCTTTCCAGCAACTCGAGCACGCCCCGCAGGGAGATGCCCGGTTCGAAGGCGTATTCGCCCGCACGCAGCCTCCGGTTCTTGCCGGTGGCCACGGCAGCAGCATGAAAGACGCGTGGATCGGAGATGACGCCAGCATCGGCCAGCCGCTCGGCAACAGCGCCGGTGCTGCTGCCGCGCGGAATGACGACCTGGCGCGGCTCATCCAGGGGACCGGCGCCCTCATAGAAGCTCTGAGCCACCAGCAAGGCGATGCCAGCGGCCAGTGCAAGACCGACGAGGAGACTAAGGCCGACGCGAAGAACGCGTCTCATGGCGCCTCCGTCTCCGCCTCAGTCCAGGGCCGAGAGAATAAGGCTGGCATTGGTTCCGCCAAAACCAAAGGAATTGGAAAGGGCACAACGCACCTTCTTTTCCTTGGCCTCGTGCGGCACCAGGTCAACGCCCTCGGCAACCGGGTCCGGTTCGTTCAGGTTTAGGGTCGGCGGCACAACACCGTCGCGGATCGCCAAGACGCAGAAGATGGCTTCCACGGCGCCGGCTGCGCCCAGAAGGTGACCGATGGCCGACTTGGTCGAGGACATGGCGAGGTCCTTCACCTCGTCCCCGAACAGACGTTTCACAGCGCCCAACTCAATGGCATCGCCGAGAGGGGTCGAAGTGCCATGGGCGTTGATGTAATCGATGTCGCCGGGCTGCAGACCGGCGCGCTTCAAGGCCGCCTGCATGGCCCGATAGCCACCATTGCCGTCTTCCGGCGGAGCGGTGACGTGATGGGCGTCCCCTGACATGCCGTAGCCCGTGACTTCGGCGTAGATCGGGGCGCCACGTTGGAGCGCGTGCTCATACTCCTCGAGCACCACGACCCCTGCACCCTCCCCCATGACGAAGCCGTCGCGGCCCTTGTCCCAGGGGCGGGAGGCGGATTGAGGATCGTCGTTGTAGCTGGTGCTGAGCGCCCGGCTGGCGCAGAAGCCGGCCAGTCCGATCCGCGACACCGCAGCCTCGGCCCCGCCGGCAATCATCACATCCGCGTCGTCGAGCATGATCATGCGGGCTGCATCACCGATGGCGTGAGCACCAGTGGAACAGGCCGTCACCACCGCATGATTCGGCCCCTTGAAGCCATATCGGATCGATACCTGTCCCGAGACGAGATTGATCAAGACAGCCGGGATGAAGAAGGGGGACAGCTTCCGCGGTCCACGAGTGGCCACCGTGATCGCACCGTCGTAGATCGTCTCGAGCCCACCGATGCCCGAGCCGATCATCACGCCGGTGCGCTCAAGCGACTCAGTATCCTTGGGCTGCCAACCCGCATCCTCGATCGCCTGCTGGGCTGCGGCCATGCCATAGAGGATGAAGCGGTCATTCTTCCGCTGATCCTTGGCTTCCATCCAGTCCGTGGGGTTGAAGCCCCCGTCGGCCAGATCGCCCAACGGCGGCTGGCCGCCAATCTTGGAGGGAAGGTCTGATATGTCAAAGTTCTGGATAGGACGAATACCGGATCGCCCCGCCAGCAACTGCTGCCAAACATGATCCACGCCGGTACCCAGCGGCGTGACCAACCCCAGACCGGTGACGACTACGCGTCTCATCTTCACTCTTCGGGAAACGGTGCCCTGATGCCGGCGGCCGCGACTTCGCTGTGCGACGTCGCCACCGCCTAGCGGATCAGGCGTTCTCTTGGATGAAGGCGATCGCGTCCTTGACGGTCACGATCTTCTCAGCCGCATCGTCGGGAATCTCGCAGCCGAACTCTTCCTCGAAAGCCATGACGAGCTCGACTGTGTCGAGGCTGTCGGCACCGAGATCGTCAATGAAGCTTGCGTCTTCCGTGACTTTCGCTTCCTCGACGCCGAGGTGCTCCACCACGATCTTCTTCACGCGCTCCGCCACATCGCTCATCGTCATTCATTCCTCAAGCTGAATACTTATTATCTGTCGTTCTCGGGAAACCGCTGCCCCTCATTTGGGTCGGAGCCCGTCCGAACGGACCATGACCTTCTCGGTCACTCACAGGCGCGGGCTGCTTATCACAGTGGAAAAGCCTTTTCCAATGTAAAGACACCCGCAGGAAACCAGTCGGTCAGATCATCGCCATCCCGCCGTTAACATGCAAGGTCTGCCCGGTCACATACGCAGCTTCCTCACTGGCAAGATAGACACAGGCAGTGCCGATGTCTTCTGGTCGGCCCAGGCGCTGTGCCGGGATGGAGGTCAGTAGTTTTTCGCGCTGTGCTTCAGGCAACACATCGGTCATCGCCGTTTCGATGAAGCCGGGGGCGATACAGTTCACGGTGATCCCGCGCGCTGCAACCTCGCCAGCAAGCGATTTCGAGTAGCCGATCATACCGGCCTTGGAAGCAGCATAGTTCGTCTGGCCTGGATTGCCCGTCACACCCACAATCGAGGTGATGCCGATGATCCGCCCCCAACGGCGCTTCATCATGCCGCGCAGGACGGCGCGAGACAGGCGGAAAGAGGCCGTCAGGTTGATGTCCAGAACCTGCTGCCAGTCCTCGTCCTTCATCCGCATCGCCAGCTGGTCACGAGTCAGGCCCGCGTTGTTAACCAAGATGTCGAGGCCGCCCATGGCCTCTTCGGCTTGCCCCGGGAGGGCGGCAGTGGCTTCGGCGTCGGCCAGGCTGCAGGGAACCACGAAGGCCCGCTCCCCCAACTCGCCAGCCAGTGCCTCCAGGGGCTCCACGCGCGTGCCGGAGAGCGCTACCTGCGCCCCGGCAGTGTGCAGGGCACGCGCGATGGCGCCACCGATTCCGCCGGACGCGCCGGTGACCAAGGCCGATTTACCGGAAAGATCGAACATTGCTCTTCTCCCTGGGCGTCCCGCAGCCTTTCGGCTTCACAGGGACTGCAAGAAACTCTCGATATCGGCGGGTTCATTGAGGGCCGTGCCCTTTAGGTCCCGATCGATGCGCCGGGTCAAGCCGGAGAGGACCTTGCCCGCTCCCAGTTCGACCAACTGCTCGACACCTTGCGCCTTCATGGCCTCCACGCTTTCACGCCAGCGCACCATCGCCGTTACCTGCTCCACCAGCAGGCGACGGATGCGTTCCGGCTCCTGCACCGCTGCTGCAGTGACGTTGGCGATGAGGGGAATCGAGGGCGGCGCCAGAGTGGTCTCGGCCAGGGCTTCGGCCATCGCATCGGCTGCCGGCGCCATGAGCAAACAATGGAAAGGGGCAGAGACCGGAAGCATCACGGCCCGCTTCGCGCCGCGCTCCCCGGCGAGCGTGACCGCACGCTCAACCGCCGTACGGTGCCCGCTGACGACGACCTGGCCCGGCGCATTGTCATTGGCAGCAGCACAGACCTCGCTTTGGCCTTCCAGACCCAGGCTTGCCGCCTGCGCCACCTCTTTGGCCGCATCGAGGTCGAGGCCCAGGAGCGCGGCCATGGCGCCCTCGCCCACCGGCACGGCGGTCTGCATTGCCTGACCGCGGCGCTTGAGGAGCCGGGCGGAATCCGCCAGGGCGAGACTGCCGGCCGCTGCCAATGCAGAGTATTCTCCAAGCGAGTGGCCGGCCACGCACTGCGCCTTTTCGGCAAGCGTAAAATTGCCTTCGCTTTCCAGGGTGCGCGCGACGGCGAGACTGGTGGCCATAAGGGCCGGCTGCGCGTTCTCAGTGAGCGTCAGTTCGCTTTCGGGACCTTCGAACATGAGCTTGGACAAATGCTGACCCAGCGCATCATCCACTTCCTCGAAGACCAGACGAGCGGCCGGAAAGGCCTCTGCCAAGCCTCGGCCCATACCAACCGCCTGACTGCCTTGTCCTGGGAAGACGAATGCGCGCTGCATCGACGAAAGGTCTCCTGCTCAGCTGTCCTGTAGATGATTGTCGAAAGCGCTGTCCCGACGTGGGCGGCACAGTTACCGCAGCACTTCCGGGTGTCAAGCAAAGCAAGGCGCCGCGGCAAGCCGTTCGCACTCCCTCTCACTTGCCGCACCCTACGGCTGCCTTGCGTTCCAGCTTGGGACAGGAAACTCTGCGTAAAGGTTCCCTTCGGAGCTGAATGGAGGAGGAAAGGCGATGACGGCCAGGCCATTGGTTGATATGGGAGAACTCGCCCCTTACGCCGGTCCGGATCGGATCGCCGCCCTTCACCCAGAGGAACGCGCCCTGCGCGTGATCTGGGACGATGGTCGTGAGAGTCG
Organism: Aquibaculum arenosum; assembly: GCF_029222965.1. Taxonomy (GTDB): domain Bacteria; phylum Pseudomonadota; class Alphaproteobacteria; order Kiloniellales; family DSM-21159; genus Aquibaculum; species Aquibaculum arenosum. The sequence goes on from NZ_JARHUD010000005.1 coordinate 247,009, forward strand.
GTTTCATTGGACCTGGCTGCGCGACCACTGTGCCTGCCCCGAGTGCCGGCATCCTCAAACCCGCGAGCGGCTGTTCGAACTGCGTGACCTGCCCCTGCCCATCGGCCCGGCAAGCGCTGAGTTGGAGGAGAACGGGACCCTGTGCCTGAACTGGCCGGCCAGAGACTCCGCTTCGGCCCATCAATCTCGATTTGATCCTGGCTGGCTGCGGTGGCGCGCCTACGATTCGGCAAGCCGCAGCGAACGCGTCCGCCCGCGGCAACCCTGGTCGGTTAAAACCTTGGGACAGGTGCCGGAATACAGTTACGAGCGCTTCAAGGAGGCTGCAGAGATACAACGCGCCTGGATCGAAAGCTTGCAGCAATACGGTGCGGTTTTGCTGCGCGGGGCGCCGGCACAGGCAGGAGAACTGGAACGTTTCGCAAGCGCCGTGGCGCCAATTCATGAGACCCATTTCGGGCGGATTTTCGATGTCCAGACGAAACCCGATCCCAACAATGCAGCCTACACCTCACTAGCGCTTGAGCCGCACGTCGACTTGCCAAACCATCCTCACCCGCCGGATATCCAACTGCTTTTCTGCATCGCCAACGAAGCAGACGGTGGAGACTCCACACTGGTGGACGGCCTCCAGGTGGCCGAAAGCCTGCGCAAGGATCACCCCGAGAGCTTCCATGTCCTCACCACGCAGGCCATCGACTTTCGCTTTCAGGACGCGAAAGTCGACATCTGTCACCGCGTGCCGCTCATCGAACTGGACAGCCAGGGGGCTGTGACGGGCCTGCGCTTCAATAACTGGATCCGCGACAGTCTCGATCTGCCCGAGGACGAGGTTGAGCGCTACTATTCGGCCTACCAGCAGCTGTGGCGCGCCTTGTGCCACCCTGATAATCAGTTGGGCCTGCGGCTGGCTGCGGGGGACATCCTGGCCTTCGATAATCGGCGTGTCCTGCATGGGCGCACCGCGTTCACCGCAAACGGCCGACGCCACTTGCAGGGCTGTTACCTGCCCAGATCGATGGTCGAAAGCCGGCTGCGCCTGCTGGAACGTCAAGGCTCTTGATACGCTCAGCGGGCGCAATCATCAGCGCCTGCAGAAGACCTTGCGCCTTCGACCGTCGGCGCTATAGTCCGCGCTTCACTGCCCCGGGCCTCCGCTCGCGGCAGCGAAACTCCTTGCCGGCTCCCGCTCGTGCCGTGTTTGCGGATGATGGGGTCGGCTGGGGCCGATCGGCCTCCGGCGTCTGCTGGGGCTCCGGCCCATTACGAGCCATAAGGAGCAAAAGATGGCCTATTACGAGAGCGTGTTCATCGCACGCCAGGACATTTCTGCGTCCCAGGTCGAGCAGCTCGGCGACGAACTCGCCCAGGTCCTTCAGGATCAGGGTGGCGCCATCGCCAAGCGCGAGTACTGGGGCCTGAAAAACCTCGCCTATCGCATGAAGAAGAACCGCAAGGGGCACTACGTCCTCTTCAGCGTTGAAGCCCCGGCACCGGCGATCGCCGAGTTCGAGCGCGTGATGCGCTACAACGAAGATGTACTGCGCTATCTGACGGTCCGGGTTCCGGAACTGGACCCCGAGCCGTCCGCCATGATGCAGAGCAAGCACGGCCGCGATGATCGCGGTGGCCGTGGCGGCCGCGGTGACGGTCCGCGCCGCGATCGTGGTCCGCGCAGGGAGGGTTAAAGCATGAGTGTCGAAATCGTCAGCAAGGGTGGTACGCCGCGTCGGCCGTTCTTCCGTCGCCGCAAGTCCTGCCCCTTCTCCGGCCCGAACGCGCCGAAGATCGACTACAAGGACGTGAAGCTGCTTGGCCGCTTCGTTTCCGAGCGCGGCAAGATCGTGCCGAGTCGGATTACGGCGGTATCCGCCAAGAAGCAGCGTGAGTTGGCCCGCGCCATCAAGCGCGCGCGCTACCTCGGTCTCTTGCCCTACGTCATCAAGTAATCCACGGGAAGGATCGAACCATGGAAGTGATCCTGCTCGAGCGGATCGAAAACCTCGGCCAGATGGGCGATGTGGTGCGGGTCAAGCCCGGCTTCGCGCGCAACTATCTGCTGCCGCAGCACAAGGCCCTGCGCTCCAACAAGGAAAATCTCGCGATTTTCGAACAGCGTCGGGCACAGCTTGAGGCCGAGAACCTCAAGCGTCGTCAGGAAGCCGAAGCGGTTGCCAAGAAGATCGACGGCATGAGCGTCGTCATCATCCGCCAGGCTGGCGACTCGGGTCAGCTCTATGGCTCCGTCGCCTCTCGCGACATCGCCGAGGCGGTGACCGCAGCCGGCACGAGCGTCAACCGCAATCAGGTTGTGCTCGATCGTCCGATCAAAATGCTGGGTCTGCATGACCTCCGCTTGCGTCTGCATCCGGAAGTCTCCGTACCCATCAGCATCAACGTCGCGCGCTCGGAGGCTGAAGCCGAGATGCAGGCCGAAAGCGGCCGTTACATCAGCGCCGACGAAATGATCGATGCCGAGGAAGCAGCCGAGGCGGAAGCCCTGGCTGCCGCCGAAGCGGCTGAGGCAGCCGAGGCGGAAGCTGAGGCTGGTGGCGAATCCGACGAGGAAACGGCCTGACGGCTGCATTTGCTGAGCCAAGACTGGCGCGTTGCCTTCACATGAAGTGAACGTGCACAGGACTGGTCGAAAGAAAAAGGGCGGTGCCGAAAGGTGCCGCCCTTTTTGCTGTCATTTTTACTACGCGAGTTGCCGGAACCTGAGCAGGCGCAACCGGTTGTGGTCCCGGGGGTTGAACTGTCCCGCAGGATGGGGAAAGATTCTTCCCGACTTGCTGGGGAGCGTTCGTGGTCGGCCTGGATTTATCGGGGCAGGGAAACGCGACTTCAGCGCAGTATGGCGGTGCCTGCTTCGCCACTGGCGGGGATCGCTTTATGAAGCTGGACCACTTTTCCGAAAGCGATCCTGAGCCAACCCCTCAAGCAGTATCGGAGCCATACGATGCTACTTTCAAGCCTCCTCCAGCGGATGATCAAGCAGGGCACCCTCACTTTGGTGCATGCAGATGGCCGCCAGGAAAGCTTTGGTGATGGCGGCGAGCCCTCAGCCACCATCAGGCTTCAGAAGAAGGGTCTGGAGCGCTACCTCGCCTTCAATCCGGCACTGCGCGTACCGGAAGCCTATATGGACGGGACGGTTACCCTGGAGGAGGGCTCGAACCTCCGCACCCTGTTGGACATCATCGCCCGCAACTGGGCGAGCCTGGAGTCCCAGCCCTTCTACCAGTGGGGCAATCGCCTGCTTCGTCAGGGGCGCCGCCTGAAGCAGTTCAATCCGATCGGCAAGGCCCAGCAGAACGTCGCCCACCACTACGACCTCTCGGGTGTGCTCTACGACCATTTCCTCGACAGTGACAGGCAGTACTCCTGCGCCTACTTCACCCATCCGGACAATTCCCTGGAGCAAGCGCAGTACGACAAAAAGCAGCATCTGGCCGCGAAGCTCTATCTCACTCAGCCCGGTCTCAAGACGCTCGATATCGGCTCAGGCTGGGGTGGTCTCGGACTGTTTCTCGCCAATGAGCTGGACTGCGATGTCACTGGCGTCACGCTCTCGGTAGAACAGCACAAAATGAGCCAGGAGCGCGCGGAAAAGCAGGGCGTACAGAACCACTGCCGCTTCAAGCTTGAAGACTACCGCAACGAAACCGGGCCCTACGACCGCATCGTGTCCGTCGGTATGTTCGAGCATGTCGGTAAGCAGAACTATGATGAGTTCTTCTCAAAAGTGAGAGACCTCCTGGCCGACGACGGCGTGTGCGTCTTGCACTCCATCGGCCGTATGGACGAGCCCTCGCCGATCAATCCCTTCATCCGCAAGTACATCTTCCCGGGCGCCGATGTGCCCACGCTCTCCGAGGCAATGGCCTCCATTGAGCGCAGTGGCCTCTTCACCACCGACGTCGAAGTGCTGCGCCTGCACTACGCGGAGACCCTGCGTCATTGGTACGAGCGCTTCCAGGAGACCCGCGCGCAAGTGGCGGAACTCTATGACGAGCGCTTCTGCCGCATGTGGGAGATGTATCTGGCCGGTTGCGAAATGGGTTTCCGTCACCAGGGCTTGGTGGTCTTCCAGATCCAGCTCACCAAGCGCCTGGAAACCCTGCCGCTCACGCGCGACTACATCTTCGAATGGGAGCGGGAGCGCGGCCGCGGTCAGGCCAAGGCCGCGGAATAGCACGCCGATCTGCGTACAGCTTTATCCGGTCTACGGCACGACGGCGGTTGCCTCGATCTCGATCAAGGCGTCGGGCTCCGCCAGCCGGACCACCTGCACCAGTGTCATGGCCGGAAAGTGGCGGCCCAGGATTTCGCGATAGAGGGCCCCCAGATCGCGCTGATGGGCTTCGTAGGCCGCGATGTCAGTCACGTACCAGGTGAGGCGCACCAGATGCTCCGGCGTCGCTTGCGCCTCGGCAAGCACGGCGACCACATTCTCCATTGCCAGCCGGGCCTGCCCCAGGAAATCCGGCGCAAGTTCCTGCTGTCTGTTCCACCCAATCTGGCCGCCCACGAACACCAGGCGGCCTTGTGCTTCGATCCCGTTAGCATAGCCGCGCGGCTGCGGCCAGTCGGCGGGATGCAGAACGTTATGCGGGGTGGCGGCATCAGCCGACATGGCAAAGACTCCGATAGTGATCAATGACCTCGCGGATGTCCGCAGGCAGGGAAATCGCGCGGTGGCTTTCCAGGGAGGTGCAGACCAGGACAATCCGGGCCGCAAAGCGCGGATCATTGTCCGCTCCCTGGGTCAGGATAAAGAGTGTGACCGAACTGCTGCCGACTGCCTCTACTTGAAGCGTCATCTCAAGCGTTTCACCCAACACACTGGGTTTACGGAAATCACATTGCAGATGAACCGTCGGGAGGCCCAAGCGCCGTTGCATGATGATGCTGGCATAGTCCAGGGCCAGGCCCTCGGTGAACCAATCCTCGACCAAGGAGTTGCAGAGGTCGAGATAGCGGGGATAGTAGACGATACCCGCAGGATCGCAGTGGCTGAAACGCACACGTCGGTGCCTCCGGAAAGCAGCGGCTGGCACCGGCGGGATCTCAAGCCGCAGGGCTTGGGCGCTCACTGTTCGACGCCCATGGCCTGAGCACGTTCTTGCTCCAACTGGCGCAAACGGAAGCGCTGCACCTTGCCGGTCTCCGTGCGCGGGAGATCGTCGATGAACTCAATGGCGCGTGGGTACTTGTAAGGCGCAATGCGCTGCTTGACGAACTCCTGCAGTTGTTTAACGAGTTCACTACCAGCGTTCACGTCATCCTGTAAGACGATGAACGCCTTCACAATTGCGCCTCGATCCTCATCCGGCGCGCCGACCACCGCGCATTCCTGAACTGCGGGATGTGCCATCAGGGCTTCCTCTACTTCCGGCCCGGCAATGTTGTAGCCTGAGGAGATGATCATGTCGTCATTGCGCGCCTGGAACCAGAAGTAGCCGTCTTCGTCCGCGCGGTAGCTGTCTCCGGTGATGTTCCATCCTCGCTGCACATAGTCGCGCTGGCGATGATCGGCGAGATAACGACAGCCAGTGGGGCCGCGCACCGCCAGCCGCCCCACCTCGCCCGTGGGCACTTCCTGCCCCTCGTCGTCTATGACCTTGGCCTCGTATCCCGGTACGGGCCGGCCGGTGGCGCCAGGCCGAATGGCGTCGCCGGAGGCGGAGATGAAGATGTGCAGCATCTCGGTGGCGCCAATGCCATCGATCAAGCGCACGCCCATGCGCTCGCGCACCGCTTCCCAGGTGGGCCGCGGCAAGGGTTCCCCGGCTGACACCCCGGCACGCAGGCTCGTCACATCGTAGCCCTCCATGGCATTGACCATGGCGCGCCAGGCCGTGGGTGCGGTGAAGCAGATGCTGGCCTTCCGCTTGGCAATCGCCTCGGCAAGCAAGGCTTCCGCCCCGGGCTTCTCCAGCAGAACTGTTGCCGCGCCGACGCGCAGCGGAAAGGTCAGCAGCCCACCCAGTCCGAAGGTGAAGGCCAGGGGCGGCGAACCGCAAAAGATATCATCTGGTTGGGGCTGGAGGATGTGCCGGGAGAAGGTGTCGCAGATCGCCAGCACATCGCGATGGAAATGCATAGTTCCCTTGGGCTGGCCGGTGGTGCCCGAGGTGAAAGCGATCAGGGCCACCTCCTCTGCTGCCGTTTCAACAGCAGGAAAGTTTGCCGGCTGCTGCTGCATGCGCGAGTCCAAGCTCTCTTGCGCATCCGTGTTCATCGCCAGGATATGCCGCAGCACCGGCTGCATCGCCTGCGCCCGCTCCAACTCCTCGAGCAGAGCGGCGTCACAGAGCGCAAAGCTCACTTGCGCCTTGTCGATCACCTTCGCCAGCTCTCCGGCACGCAGCAGCGGCATGGTGGTCACGGCGATGGCGCCGATGCGCATAACGGCCAGCCAGCAAGCAGCCAGCATGGGGGAATTGGGCGCGCGCAGCAGCACGCGGTTGCCGGGGATCAGGCCGAAATCCTCCGCCAGCACCCGAGCGATGCGCTGCACCTGCTCGAGCGTTTCGGCATAGGTCCAAACGTCTGCACTACCGATCAAACAGGGGCGCTCGGAAAACCCGTCTTGAACCATCCGATCAAGGAGTTCTGCGCCACAGTTCAAGCGGTCTGGATAGGACAGCTCCGGCAAGGATGTGATGAGATCAGGCCAGGTGTCACGCGGCGGAAGGTTGTCGCGAGCGAAGCTGTCGACATGAGCGGAGGCTGTCGGCATCGAATGAACTCCTCCCTTCACAAAGCCGCAGGGGGCGTGAGGACCATGCGGGCGTAGCACTGGCAGCTTTAGCGCCCGCTTGCCTCAGTCAGAAGCTGCCGGGCAATGATGATCTTCTGGACCTCGCTGGCCCCCTCGTAAATGCGCAGGGCCCGAACCTCGCGATACAGCTCCTCGGCCTTGCTTCCGGCCACCAGCCCCCGCCCGCCGAGCAGTTGCACCGCCCCATCGACGACCTTCTGCGCCTCCTCAGTGGCAAACAGCTTTGCCATGGCGGCTTCGCGGGTGACGCGCTCCGCGCCGGCGTCCTTGGCCCAAGCTGCGCGATAGACCAGGAGAGCAGCGGCGTCGATTGCGGTTGCCATCTCCGCCAGCCGACCCTGAGTAAGCTGAAGTTCCGCCAGGGGCTGGCCGAAAAGGCTGCGCCCACGTGCATGCTCCAGCGCCTCATGAAAGGCCCTGCGGGCGAGTCCGAGAGCGGCTGCACCCACCGTGGAGCGGAAGATATCCAGGGTCGCCATGGCGATGCGAAAGCCCTGCCCCGGCTGTCCCAGCAGGCCGTCCTCCCCCACCCGACAGCCATCGAACTCGAGCCGCGCCAGGGGATGGGGCGCCGTGACTGCGATGCGCTCGGCAATGTTCAGTCCCGGCACATCGGCCGGCACGATGAAGGCGGACAAGCCCTTGGCACCCGGCGCCTCTTCGCTCCGAGCGAAGACCACGTAGTGGCCGGCAATACCGCCGTTGGATATCCAGGTCTTGCAGCCGTCCAGCACCCAACCGCCGCCCTCGCGGCGCGCCCGGGTGGCCGTAGCCGCCACGTCGGACCCGGCGTCCGGCTCCGATAGCGCGAAGGCCGCAAGGCTCCTGCCGCTCCGCACGGCGGGCAGCCAGCGTTGCTGCTGCTCGGCCGTGCCGAAGAGCAGAATTGGACCACTGCCCAGCCCCTGCATGGCGAAAGCGAAGTCGGCAAGACCGTGGTGCCGGGCCAAGATCTCCCGCATCAGGCAAAGGCTGCGGACATCGAGTCTTCCCTGCCCGGTCCCCTCCGCCTCAGGAACGCACCAGGTCAGCCAGCCGGCCTCCCCCAGCGCTGCCGCCAGGCGCCGGCAGGTGCCGTCCAGGTCACTCTCGGCTTCCGAGAGCAAGGCCGGAAGATGCGCATCGGCCCAGTCATTGAGCTGCTCCGCCAGCACACGATGGCGGTCTTCGAAAAAGGGCCAGCCAAGAAAGCTGCGGTCGATCATGCTCAGTTGCCTTCGAACTTCGGCTTTTCCTTGCGCACGAAAGCCTCGTAGGCGCGCCGGAAGTCCTGGGTCTGCATGCAGATCGCTTGGGCCTGGGCTTCCGCCTCGATGGCGGCGTCGATGCCCATGTCCCACTCCTGATGCAGCATGCGCTTGGTCATGGCGTGGGCGAAGGTGGGCCCGTCGGCAAGGCGCCGGGCCTGCCCCAGCGCTTCACCCACAAGCGCCTCCGGGCTGCAGAGGCGGTTGAAGAAACCCCAACGCTCTGCTTCCTCGCCCGACATGGCACGACCACTGTAGAGCAGCTCCGAGGCGCGCCCCTGGCCGATGACCCGCGGTAGCAGGGCGCAGGCGCCCATATCACAGCCGGCCAGCCCCACCCGCACGAACAGGAAGGCCACTTTTGCGTCTGCGGTGCCGTAGCGCAGATCGGATGCCAGGGCGATGATCGCCCCAGCTCCAACGCAGACCCCGTCTACGGCGGCCACGATGGGCTGCGGACAGGCGCGCATGGCCTTGACCAGATCGCCGGTCATGCGCGTGAAGCGAAGCAAGGCCGGCATGTCGCTTTCGACCAGCGGGCCGATGATCTCGTGCACGTCACCGCCGGAGCAGAAGTTGCCGCCGGCGCCAGAAACGACGACGCAGCGCACCTCGGGCGCCTCACCCAAGCGTCGAAAGAGATCGCGCAGTTCGGCGTAGGATTCGAAGGTCAGAGGGTTCTTGCGATCCGGGCGGTTCAGGGTGATCTGCCCGACGCCGTCATCCAGCTCCCAGCGAAAATGCTCCGCGCGATAGTCAGCCAGGCTCATCCGCCATTCCTTTCCTCGACGCTGCTCTCAACCGTCTGCGAGACCGTTTCGCGCAGGCGACCAAGCAGACGGGTCAGCTCGTTCATCTCTTCCGTGCTGAGACCGCTGAAGCACTCCGACAGCCAGGCCTCGTGTTCGGCCGCCATCTCGGCAAAGGCGTGCCGGCCCTTGAGCGTCAGGCGTACGATCTGCGAGCGGCGGTCGTGCTCGGCCGCCACACGGGTGACCCAGCCTTCGGTCAGCAGCCGCTCCGTGACCCCGGTGACATTGCCGTTGGACACCATCAAGCGCCGGCTGAGTTCGCCCATCGACAAGCCATCCGGGGCGCGATCGAGCTGGGCCAGCAAGTCGAAGCGCGGCAGGGTGGCGTCGAAGTGAGAGCGCAGGCGCGTGCGCAGCTCGCCGCTGATCAGATTGCTGCAGGCAAGCAGGCGCAGCCACAGTCGCAGAGCGGCCTTGCTGTCGCCGTGCGTGGCCTCTGCCGCCGGCACACTATCCGACTGCGATGCCAAGCTCATGTCACCTCTCCCCCTGCGACGACTATGGACTGTCCGGTGATGGCCTCACTGCCCGGACGGCAGAGCCAAAGCACGGTGTTGGCCACCTCCTCCGGCTTGACCAGACGACCCTGCGGATTGGCTTTGGCGAAGCTTGCCCGCACGGAATCCCGGGAACGCCCACTTGCAGCCTCGATCCGCGCCGCCGCCTCCTCGATGAGATCGGTGTCGGTGTAGCCCGGACAGACCGCGTTGATCGTGACACCGCTGCGCGCCGTCTCCAGTGCCAGCGCCCGCGTCAGACCGATGGCGCCATGTTTGGCGGCCACATAGGCGGCCACGTAAGGATAGCCCTTCAGGCCCGCCGTGCTGGCAATGGTGACGATCCGTCCCCAGTCGCGCGCCAGCATGCTGGGCAAGACCGCCTGGCAGCAGCTGTAGACGGCGGTCAGATTGACGGCGAGCATCGAATCCCAGGTTGTGCGCTCCAGGCGTTCGAAGGGGCCGGATGCCGCCGCTCCGGCATTGTTGACCAGGATGTCGATCGGACCGAACTGCGCTTGCGCTCCTGCAATCGCCGCACCGATATCACTGTCACGGGTCACATCAGCGGTCTGTACCGCGCAGGCTGCGCCCAGCTCCGCGCGCAAGGCTTCGAGCGGCACGTGCGCCCGCCCCACCAGGCTCACCCGCGCGCCGGCTTCCACCAGACTGCGCGCTATGGCAGCGCCGATGCCGCGCCCAGCCCCGGTGACCAATGCGTGCCGCCCATCGAGCCCGCTCACCTCACGCCTCCCTCGCAAAAGTGTGCTCAGCGACAGCCGGCACACCGCCTTGTCTTGATTATTTTAAGCTTAAAATAACTGCCTCTGGCTCACAAGCCTTCCTTGACGCCGTCCCCGCACCTCAGTCTGCTGCAATGGTCTTCGTTGCGAAGGAATAACCAATCCGGTGTCAATGTTTGTTGCAGTGATCGAGTTCTTTCTCGCCCGGCCGGCGCTTTCCCATGGCGTGCTTGCCCTTCTGATCATGGCAGCCGTACTGCTCGTGACCCGGCCATTCCGCGTCGCCAACGCACACTGGATCGGTGCCGCGCTGGCTGTCGGTTTCTACTGGGGCCGGGAGAAGCGCGATCATGAGAACCGGCTCGATGCGCCGATGGCCGAGGTCTGGTATCGGGGATGGGCACCCTGGGAATGGAACGCGAAGGATCAGGAGGGTTTTCTCTGGGCCTTCCTTGCCTGTCTGCTGCTCGCGCTGGTGTTGCATTTCCGCCGGCGGCGTTGAGCCCCGAAGCAAGAAGCGGGCACCGCGCCATGATGCCGCCATGCTGGTGCAGCAGCTTGGCCTTTCGAACGATAAGCACCAATCATTAAGAGGACTGCCGCCGATGTTACGCAGAGCGCTCGCAGGCGCCTTTCTCACCGCAAGCCTTCTGACTGCCGCCGTCGCCGCTTCACCAGCCGTGGCGCAGGAAACGATAGAACTGCGCGAAAGGGCCGACATCGTCGATGTGCAGGAACGCTTGGCCAACCTGGGCTGGTACCACGGCGCCATCGACGGGATCGTAGGCTCGGGAACGCTTTCAGCCGCCAACGCCTACCGACGCGCGGCCGGGATCGCCACGTCCCAGCGCATCGACAAGGAGCTGCAGCTCCAGTTGCACTTCATCAACTCCGACCTCCGCCGTGGCACCACCGCGGCCGTTCAACGTGATCCTGAGGTGCGGCGCGCGCAGGAGATGCTCAAGCTCCTCGGCTACTATCGTGCAGGTGTCGATGGCATTTCCGGTCCGCAAACACGTGAGGCCATAAGCTCCTTCCGCAGAGACCAGCGGATCGCGGGAGGCAGCGGTGTCGACCGGCAGCTGCTCGACGCCTTGGACGAGGAACTTGTACGGCAGGGTCGTCTCTGATCTTGCGGGCGTGACTGGCCGCGCGACTCCGGCTTGAGCCACCGCCGGCCCTGTGCTAACGCCACGCCCAGCCGGCTTGCGCCATCGTGCGGCGGGGTTAAGTGCGCGCGCGATGGCGTGCCGGGCCTTGTTCTTTCAGGGGGAGATGCGGCTTGATCCAGGTGGAGCACCTGTCGAAGTCCTTTGGTGGCTTGCGGGCGGTCAATGACTGTTCCTTCACCCTGGAGGAAGGCGCCATCACCGGGCTGATCGGGCCCAATGGTGCGGGTAAGACCACGGTGTTCAACATGATCGCCGGCTTCATCAAGCCGAGCGGTGGCCGGATCCTGTTCGAAGGCCAGGATGTGACGGGCTTCTCTCCCGAGCGGCTGTTCAGCCTCGGAATCGTTCGCACCTTCCAGATCCCCCACGAATTCTCCCGCATGACAGTGCTCGAAAACCTCATGTTGGTCCCGCCGGCCCAGTCGGGGGAGAACCTCTTTTCCTCCTGGTTGCGCTGGGGTGCGGTGCGGCGGGAGGAGCGCGATGTTCGCCGCAAGGGCGAAGAAGTGCTCGAGTTTCTGGAGCTTACCCACGTCCGTGATGAACTGGCCGGAAATCTCTCAGGCGGGCAGAAGAAGCTGCTGGAACTGGGACGGACCATGATGACCGACGCCAAGCTCGTGCTGCTCGATGAGCCGGCGGCCGGGGTAAACCGCACGCTCATGGGCAAGCTTGCCCGCATGATCCAGCAGCTCCATCGCGAGCGCGGCTACAGCTTCTGCATCATCGAGCATGACATGGACCTGATCGCAGAGCTCTGCCACCCGGTGATCGTGCTGGCGGAAGGCCGGGTGCTGACCCAGGGCTCCATGGAGAGCATCCGCCGCGATGAGCGTGTGCTGGAAGCCTACCTCGGCCACAGCGGCGCCCACGAAACGGAGGGCGCGGCGTGAGCCTCTTGTCGATGGAGAAGGTGACCGGGGGCTACGGCGAAGCCGACATCCTGCATGACGTGACCCTGCGGGTCGAAGCGGGAGAGATCGTGGTCATCGTCGGTCCCAACGGTGCGGGCAAGTCCACCGCCATGAAAGCCATCTTCGGCCTGCTGAAACTTCGCTCCGGCCAGATCCGCTTCGACGGCCAAGACATCACCAACTGGAAGCCAGACCGTGTGGTGCGCCGGGGCATCTGCTTTGTGCCGCAGACCGACAACGTTTTCCCCACGCTGACGGTGCAGGAAAACCTCGAAATGGGCGCCTTCGTGCGCAACGACGACATCCGCCCGGCCATGGAGCGGGTCTTCGAGCTCTTCCCGCCGCTGCGCGAGAAACGGCGCCAGGCGGCCGGCACGCTCTCTGGCGGTCAGCGCCAGATGGTGGCCATGGGCCGTGCGCTGATGCTCGACCCCAAGCTGCTGCTCCTGGACGAACCCACGGCCGGCCTGTCGCCGATCTTCATCGATCAGATCTTCCAGATCGTTAAACAGGTTAACGCGACCGGCATCGGTATCCTGATGGTGGAGCAGAACGCCAAGCAGGCACTCGCCATCGCCAACCGCGGCTATGTCATGGCCCAAGGCGCCAATCGCCACGAAGGCACGGGCCAGGAGCTGCTCGCTGACCGCGAGGTCGCCGAAATGTTCCTGGGCGGCTGAAGGAAAAGACACCAATGGATATCCTGCAGCTGCTGATTTACGGGATCGTGCTGGGTGGTGTGATCGCGCTTGGCGCCATCGGCGTATCGCTGACCTTCGGCATTCTCGGGTTCGCCAACTTCTCTCATGGCGACCTGATGAGCACTGGCGCCTATATCGCGCTGATCTTCTTCACCACGCTCGCCTGGCCGCTTTGGATTGCGCTGCCCATTGCCATGATCGCCACGGCGGCGCTGGCGCTGGCCATCGACCGGTCGCTGTATCGCTGGTTTCGAACGCGACAACCGGTGATCCTGCTGATCTCCTCTTTCGGTGTGGCGCTCATCCTGCGCTCGCTGGTGCAGATGATCTGGGGCCCGGACACCATCACCTACCAGACCGGCATCCAAATGCCCTACCGCGTGGCCGGCCTGCGCATCCGGCCCGACCAGATCACCATTCTGCTTTGCACCATCTTCCTCGTGCTCGCCGTCCACCTCTTCCTGCAGCGCACCAAGATGGGCAAGGCCATGCGGGCCATGGCCGACAACCCAAACCTCGCGCGGCTCTCGGGCATCGATACGGAACGGGTGGTGCTTTGGACCTGGGTGCTCGGCGGTGGCCTGGCCGGTGCTGCCGGCGTCTTCCTGGGCCTCGACACCCGGCTGCACCCGGAGATGGGCTGGACGCTGCTGCTGCCGATCTTTGCCGCAGCCATCCTGAGCGGAATTGGCAAGCCCTATGGTGCCATCGTGGGCGGGCTCGTGATTGGAATAGTACAGGAAATGTCGACGCTGGTTATCGCGGCGGCCTACAAGCCGGCGATTGCTTTTGCCATTCTCGTCGTCATGCTGATCGTGCGGCCGACCGGCCTCTTTTCCGGCAGGAGCACCGTGTGATGGAACTGGCCGGACTGCTCACCTACGGTATCTTCTTCCTCACCCTGGTTGGGATCTACGGCCTGCTGGCACTGGGGCTCAACGTCCAGTGGGGCTATGCCGGCATGCTGAACATCGGTGTGGCCGCCTTCTTCACGGTCGGCGCCTACACCAGCGCGATCATCACCACCGCTGAGAGCAGCGGCCACCTCGGCGGTTTCGGCCTGCCCTTCCCCGTCGGCTTGGCGTCAGCCATGGCGCTATCGGGCATCCTCGCCCTGGGCGTGGGATTGATCACCCTGCGCCTGCGCTCGGACTACCTGGCCATTGCCTCGATCGGCATTGCCGAGATCGTGCGCCTCACATTGAAGAACGAAGGCTGGCTGACCGGCGGTGTGCGGGGCATGGCCGGCATCCCCCGTCCGCTGGCGGGTCTGATTCCCGGCTACGATGCCACGCTCTATCTGCTTCTGGTGCTTGCCTTTGTGGCGGCCGTCTACTGGGCCAACGAGCGGGCCTGGCGCTCACCCTGGGGCCGGGTGCTGCGGGCGATCCGTGAAAACGAGGCTGCAGCACGGGCCATGGGCAAGAATTCTCTGCTCTTCCGGCTTCAGGCTTTCGTGCTGGGCGCCGTCGTCATGGGGCTGGCAGGCGCCCTCTATGCCCATTTCGTGCGCTTCATCAGCCCGGAAGCCTTCAACCCACTCTTTGCCACCTTCCTGATTTGGGTGATGCTGATCGCCGGCGGCAGCGGCAACAACCGCGGCGCCCTTCTCGGCGCCTTCGTTATCTGGATTGTCTGGTCGGCGACGGAGATCTTCGTCACCCGCCTTCCGGAGGATCTGGTGACCCGTGCCGGTGCGCTGCGGGTGCTGCTGATCGGCATCCTGCTGCAGGTCATCCTGCTGGCGCGCCCTCAGGGAATCCTGCCGGAGCGCCCACCCCGTCCCGAAAGGCACGAGTGAACGGGCGCAAACCCCTGCCGCATAACCGCTGCTATAGCGCGCGGGCGTGCCCCCTGGTCTCGGGCTGGAGATAGCGGTCAAAGGCCGCCGCGGCCACACGCACCAGCGGCCGACCCTCCGGCAAAACCCGCACCTGGGCGCCCTGTACCTCGACCAGCCCGTCTGCGATCAGAGGTGTAAGACGGGCCAGAGCCGGCGCGAAGGCCTGCACACCACCGTGTTCGCTCAGATCCACCTCGAAGTGGCACATCAGGCTTTCAATGACCGCGCGCTCGCGTCGATCCGCCTCGTCGACTTCCACGCCGCGCGCCACCGGCAGACGGCCCTCCTCGATCGACTGACGATACGTCGGCATGTCGGTGGTGTTCTGGATGTAGCCCTGCGGCAGGGTTCCGATCGCGGAAGCACCAAGCCCGAGCAGTATAGGCGCTTCGTCAACGGTATAGCCCTGGAAGTTGCGATGCAGCCTGCCCCCGGAATGGGCCAGGGCCAGTGGATCTTCCGGTCGGGCAAAGTGATCCAGCCCGATGCGGCAATAGCCGGCCTCCGTCAAGCGCGCCGCCACGGCCTCGGACTGCGCCAAGCGCGCCGGCTCGTTCGGCAGCGCATCCTCCGGCAAAAGCCGCTGGTGGCGCTTCATGTGCGGTACGTGCGCATAGCCGAAAAGCGCAAGTCGGTCGGGCCGCAAGGTCAAGATTGTCTCAGCCGTCTGCAGGACGCTCGCCACGCTCTGATGCGGCAGGCCGTACATCAGATCCAGGTTGATGCCACGCACACCCGCTGCGCGCAGCCGTTCGACGGCGCTCTGCACCACTGCGAAAGGCTGGAGGCGATTGATGGCGCGTTGGACCTGCGGATCGAGGTCCTGCACACCGACGCTGGCCCGGGTTAGGCCGAGTCGCGCAAAGGCAGCGATCACGGAATCGTCCAGGCCGCGCGGGTCGATCTCCACGGCGATCTCGGCATCCGAGGTCGGCTGAAAGGAACCCTGTATTGCGGCCGCGATGCGATCAATCTCCGCAGGTGGCAGCAGACTTGGCGACCCGCCGCCGAAGTGGAGATGGGCCAGTGGACGTTTGCCTCCGCCCAGCGCATTGCTCAGCAGTTCGAACTCGCGCAGCAGCAGGTTCACATAGGCTGTGACCGGCCGCAGGCTCTGGACCACTCGGGTGTGGCAGCCACAAAACCAACAGAGCGTGTCGCAGAAGGGAATGTGCAGGTAAAGCGACAGCGGCGCCTCCGCCGGCAGGGCCTGCAGCCAGTTGCGGTAATGATCGGCGGTGATGCCGGTGTGAAAGTGCGGCGCGGTGGGGTAGCTGGTGTAGCGGGGCACCGGCCGGCTGTGCTTGAGTAGGCGTGCGCTTTGCATGGGGGTATTAAAGCGCGGGCCGGCGGGCAGCACTTTGATCTGCGACAAAGTTCTGCGCAATCTCAGCGTAGCCGGAGGCCCCCAAGACCTCGTTCAGGGCCTGCTCACAAGGGGGATGAACTGACCATGCTGCGCCTGCTTCTCGTAGTTTCCGTTTTTCTGATTGGGCTCTCGCCCCAGCCACAACTGCGTGCGGACCACGCGGGCGAGCGCGATCCCCTGCGGCTGGTGATTGTGCATGTCAGCGACCTGGACCGCATCGAAGCCCGAGGCGGCCGCGGCGGCCTGGCAAAGCTCGCCAGTGTTGTCGGCACCCTTCGTTTAGAACATGAACATGTTTTGGTAACGCACGGAGGAGACGCCGTTTCTCCTTCGGTCATGAGCAACTTCGATCAGGGCGCGCACATGATCGATTTGCTGAACAGACTGGACCTCGACCTCTTCGTCCTGGGCAATCACGAGTTCGATTTCGGCCCAGAGGTGACACTGGAACGGGTGGCGGAAGCGGATTTTCCAGTACTTGGCAGCAATTTGCGACGCAGTGACGGGACGAAGCTCCCTGGCGTAGAGGATGAGATCATACTTGAGATCGCCGGCTGGCATATCGGTGTGATGGGTCTGCTCACACCGCAGACGCTCACCAGCTCCAGCCCCGGTGACATTGCGTTTACCTCCGAGGTGGATGCAGCCGCCGAACGAGCGGCCTCTTTGCGCGCCGAAGGCGCAGACTTCGTCGTGGCGCTGGTGCACAGTGGCTACGATGTCGACACGGCTCTGGTGCGGCAAGGTGCAGTGGATCTGGTGCTGGGGGCCCACGATCACCTGCAGCATCTGCTTTGGCCCACCAACGGCACAGCCTTTGTCGAGGCCGGCGCTCAGGCGAACCACGTCGCCATCATTGAAATCCTGCTTCAAGAAGGTGAGGACAGCGACAACGACTGGTCAGCGCAGTTCCGCTTTCTCGACACGCTGGAAATCACCCCCGACCCAGACATGCAGCAAGCAGTCCAGGGCTATCTGGCCGACTTCGAAGAAGAGCTAGGTCGCCCGCTCGCGATCACTGAGGTGGCGCTGGACACCCGCGGCAGCAGTCTGCGCAGCGAAGAGAATGCTTTCGGCAATCTGATCGCCGACGCATTCAGGGTGGCAACTGAAGCCGATGTGGCCATTCAGAACGCAGGAGGCATTCGCGGGCATCGTCATTACGCCAAAGGCAGCATACTGACCAAAGGCGACGTGATTGCGGAATTGCCCTTCCAGAATCCTATGGTGCTGCTCGAAGTGGATGGCGAAACCCTTTGGCAAATCGTCGAGCACGGCCTTGCCGCTGTGGAACAGCGATCCGGCCGCTTCCCACAGGTCTCCGGGCTGTCGATTGTCTATGATCCCCAGAAACTGCCGGGCGAGCGCCTTCTGGAACTCCACGTCCAGGACCAACCGCTCGAGAGCGACGCGCTCTATCGCCTTGCGGTGAATGGTTTCAACGCGAAGGGTGGTGATGGCTACGAGATGCTGACGGAGCTGCCTCGGCTCTCACACCCGGCAGATGGCCTTTCCGACACCGCGGTGCTCATGCGTCACCTGGAACAGGCCGAGCGCATTGCCCCTCGGATTGAAGGTCGAATTAGGGTGCCCTGAACGAATCGGGCCGCCCCTTGGAGCGGCCCGATCGAAGTAACTCAGGGATCTGGGTCAGGTGTCGAGGAAGGAACGGAGCTTCCGGCTGCGGCTGGGGTGCTTGAGCTTGCGCAGCGCCTTGGCCTCGATCTGACGGATGCGCTCGCGCGTCACCGAGAACTGCTGGCCGACCTCTTCCAGGGTGTGATCGGTGTTCATGCCGATGCCGAAGCGCATGCGCAGCACGCGCTCCTCGCGCGCGGTGAGGCTGGCCAGAACCCGCGTGGTGGTTTCGCGCAGGTTGGACTGGATCGCGGAATCGATCGGAATGACCGCGTTCTTGTCCTCGATGAAATCGCCGAGGTGGCTGTCCTCCTCGTCTCCGATCGGGGTCTCGAGCGAGATCGGCTCCTTGGCGATCTTGAGAACCTTGCGCACCTTGTCCAGCGGCATGACCAAACGCTCGGCCAGTTCCTCCGGCGTCGGCTCGCGGCCGATCTCGTGCATCATCTGGCGGCTCGTGCGCACCAGCTTGTTGATCGTCTCGATCATGTGCACCGGGATGCGGATGGTGCGTGCCTGATCGGCGATGGATCGGGTTATGGCCTGCCGGATCCACCAGGTGGCATAGGTCGAGAACTTGTAGCCGCGCCGATACTCGAACTTGTCGACCGCCTTCATCAGGCCGATGTTGCCTTCCTGGATCAGATCCAGGAACTGCAGGCCGCGGTTCGTGTACTTCTTGGCGATGGAGATCACGAGGCGCAGGTTGGCCTCGACCATTTCGGTCTTAGCCTTGGTCGCCTCGCGCTCACCTGACTTAACCGTGGTGACGATGCGTCGGAACTCGGTGATTGGCAGGCCAGTCAATTCCGCGATGCGTGCAATCTCGGCGCGCAGGCGGGCGATCTCTTCCCCATCCTTATTGACGAAGTTGCCCCAGGCCTTGCTCAGGCCGGCGACATTACTCATCCAGTTGGGGTCGAGTTCCTGCCCATAGTAATTCTGCAGGAAGCTCTGACGCGGCACCCGGTGCCGCTCGGCCAGTCGCAGCAGGCGGCCCTCGTAGCCCATGAGCTGCTTGTTGTGGGCGTAGAGCTGCTCCACCAGCTCCTCGATGCGCGCGTTGTTGAGATGGACGTCCTCCATCTCGCGCACCAGAGCCTTGCGCAGGGACTCATATTGCTTCTCCAGGCGGGTGGGCAGTTCCTCACCCTTCTGGAGCGCGGTCAGGCGCTTTTCCTGTGCCTTGGCCAGCTTCTTGAAGGTCTGGTCGATCCGCTCGAAGGTTTCGAGCACCTGCGGCAGGAGCTGCTGCTCCATTGCCGAGAGAGAGAGGCTGCTTTCCTCTTCTTCCTCCTCGTCGTCGCCGCTTTCGCTCTCACCCTCAGCGGCTTCGGCTTTGCCATCGGCCGGTGCCTTTGCGGTGGCAGGATCGGCAGCGCCATTCGTCGCAGCCGCCGCCTCGCCCTCTGGCGCAGCGCCGGTGTCCGCCGCTGGTGTCGCCGCAGCAGCGCCGTCAGGGCCGGCGCCGTAAGTGGCATCCAGGTCGATGATCTCACGCAGCAGCATCTCGCTGTTCTGCAGCGCGTCGTGCCACATAAGCAGCGCCCGGATGGTCATCGGGCTTTCGCAGAGGCCACCGATCATCTTCTCGCGACCGGCTTCGATCCGCTTGGCGATGGCGATTTCGCCTTCACGACTCAGCAACTCCACCGAGCCCATCTCCCGCAGATACATGCGCACGGGATCGTCGGTGCGGCCCACATCGTCGTCGTTCAGGTTGCCGCTGGCGGCAACGCCCTCTTCGTCCTCTTCCGCCTCTGCTTCGGCTGGAGAGGCGGCTTCCTCGGCTTCCTCGCTCTCGATGACGCTGATGCCCATCTCCGAGAGCGTGGCCATGACGTCTTCGATCTGCTCGGAAGAGACCTGGTCGGTCGGGAGAACCTGATTCAACTCATCATAGGTGACATAGCCGCGCTCTTTGGCGCGGGCCATCATTCGCTTGACGGCCGCCTGGGTCTTGTCGCCCAGCGCGCCTTCCGGCGCGTCTTCGCGGCCCTCGGTCTCTTCAGTGCTCTCGTTCGCCTTGCTCGCCATTCCGTCCTCGCACATAGATCGGGCACCGTGCCATGCCCGCCGCATGACCTGCCCGATTGCCCCTCAAGATTTGCGTCGCTGATTTCGAAGCGCGCCTGCTGCGGCAGGTGCTGCTTTACCAAAGTTCGCCTGGGCGACATCCAACTGCCGACAGCTATCTCGATCGCGCAGTATTCGAAGACGTCCTAGCCTGTTACAGCGTCGCTCCTCGACCTTCTGTTTCATCCGCGCCTGTCACGACCCGATCCAGCCAGTAGGCAAACCGCGCTTCCGCTTCGTGTGGAACAGAGTCCAGGCGGAGTGTAGGTTCGTGCATCGTCAATGCAGTGCCGAACAGGCGATCCAGCAACTCAGAAAAGCCCTGGCCGCGTAGGTGGCATTCAAGTGTATCACTGTCAAGGTCCGGGGCTTCTGCCAGTGCGTCTACCAAAGTCCGCCGCAGTGCCTCCAGTTCCCGATCATCGAGCGCCGGGCGGGCCAGCTCCTCCAGATTGCCTATCGCCAGATGGGGATGGCGGACAGCCAGGGCCAGGAGAATCTGCACTGGACGACGCTTCAAGCCGGCGACAAGCGGTTTGGTTCCAACAGCGCTGCGCTGCGCCGAACGCTGACCTCGCCCGGGGCGCCTGCCCAGCCCGTTCCGGCCGCCGGTTGCGCCGCGCCGGGCGCGCATAAGGCCGAAGTAGCGATCGAGCAGCGCCGTGCGATAAGCGGTTTGCACATTGCGGTCTCCGATCTGCTGCACCTGGTCTATCACTGCTTGACGCAAGGCCGCCTGGCGTTCCGGCGTGTCCAAGGAGCGGCCGCCCACCAGCCCCTCCCAGAGGACAGTTTCCAAGGGGCGCGCAGCCTGCAAAAGCACCTGCAATGCAGCCGGTCCGGCATTGGTCACCAGCGAGTCGGGATCCTCGCCCTGCGGCAGGGTGATGAACTGCAGGCTGCAACCGGGCCGCAGCAACGGCAGGGCGCGCTCTGTCACCCGCTGCGCCGCCCGCTGACCGGCGGCATCGCCGTCAAGGCAGATCACGGGCTCAGGCGCCATGCGCCAGAGCTCCTGCAGCTGATCCTCCGTAACGGCCGTGCCGAGCGGCGCGACACAGCCCGGAAATCCGGCCTGGGCAAGGGCAATCACGTCCATGTAGCCCTCAACCACGAGCAGGGGCGCGCCGTCGGCGGCGGCACGGCGAGCATGATGCAGGTTGTAGAGCACCCGACCCTTGTCGAAGAGCGGTGTGTCGGGCGAGTTGAGGTACTTCGCCCTGGCATCGCTGGAGAGCGCACGGCCGCCGAAAGCAATCACCCTGCCCTGGCGGTCGGTGATAGGAAAAATCACCCGGCCGAAGAAGTAGTCGCGCAGCTCACCACCTTCTTCCGGTTGCTTCAACAGGCCGGCTTCCACAAGCTGAGAATCATGGATTCCTTGGGCCTTTAGCGCAGCCCGAAGCAACCCCCGCTGACCAGGAGCGTATCCCAGGCGAAAGCGCCCGATCGTTTCCGGCGTCAGTCCCCGCCCTTCGAGATAGCGGCGCGCCTCGCTGCCGCTGGAAACCGCCAACTGCTGCTCGAACCAGAGGCAGGCCTTTTCCAGCACCTCATAAAGCGTGGCGCGGCGCTCAGCGGCCTGACGGGCCTGAGGTGTGCGCTCGGGCATGGGAATGCCAGCCTGCTCGGCCAGGCGCTCGAGCGCTTCCGGGTAGCTGAGGTTCTCCCAGCGCATGACCCAGCCGATGACGTCGCCATGTGCACCGCAGCCGAAGCAGTGAAAGAACTGCTTGTCGTCATTCACGGTGAAGGAGGGCGACTTTTCGCTATGGAAGGGACAGAGGCCAGTGAACTCCCGGCCCCGGCGCTGCAAACGCACATGCCGTCCCACCAGTTCAGAGACGGCAATCGCATCGCGCAGTCGCTCAGGGAACCCGTCGCCGGTGGACATCGGCCTTTTGTCGCTCCTCACCTCATGCCAGGCGCTGCTTGACCATCTGGCTCGCCTTGGCGAACTCCATGCGCCCGGCATAGCGCTCCTTCAGCAAGGCCATGACACGGCCCATATCCTTGATCGACTGCGCCTCTACCTCTGCAATGGCTTGGTCAACAGCCGCCTCAGTTTGCTCGGCGCTCAATCCCTGAGGCAGGAAACGCTCAATGACGGCAATCTCCGCTTCTTCCCTGGCAACGAGATCGTCACGACCGCCTTTCTCATATAAAACAATGGATTCCCGGCGCTGCTTAACCATTTTTTGCAGCAATTCGAGGATCTCCTGGTCGTCGATCCCATCCGCGTTACCGCTGCTGCGTGCCTGGATATCCCGGTCTTTCAGGGCAGCCAAGATGAGGCGCACGGTGGCCAGCGCCTGCTGTTCCTTCGCCTTCATCGCCCCCTTCAGGGCGTCGTTGAGCTCACTGCGCAACATCGGCGCCTTCTCCTTATTGTCAAAGCATAGAACAGCGCTGGAGCGCGCTGCCAGGCTCCCGTGAATTGGGGTCGGTCCCTGTCGGGCGCTGCCATAATTGGTTACTGCCGGGTCCGGGCATTCGCTTGACCACCCTGCCTGCATACCATACATCACGCTCGAGGCTGGCCGACCACCCGTAACGGGACCGCCCTATATAGGAAGCTGGCCCGCCAGCGCAACCTCCCGGCCAGCGGCCGGCGCTTTCCCCTCGAGAAGGTGTGACATGAACGAGTTCGCCAAGTCCGCGTCCCCGAGCAGCGAGCCCGGGGCTCCCCTTTCCGCGCCTGAAGGTGCCACGGCGGCCCTGGTGCTGGCCGACGGCAGTCTGTTCTGGGGTCAGGGTTTGGGTGCAGCGCGACGTAGCGTTGGCGAGGTCTGTTTCAACACCTCCATGACCGGCTATCAGGAGATCCTATCCGACCCTTCCTATGCCGGCCAGATCATCACCTTTACCTTCCCGCACATCGGGATTGTCGGAACCAACCCCGAAGACATCGAGACGATCACTCCGGCTGCGCGCGGTGTCGTCCTGCGCGCGACGGTGACCGATCCGGCGAACTGGCGCGCGGCCCAGCATCTGGACGCCTGGCTGGCCGGGCATGGGCTGCCTGGGATTGTCGGCGTCGACACCCGCGCTCTCACCCGGCGCATCCGCACGTTGGGCGCCCCGCAGGCGACCCTCATTCATGCACCGGACGGGCGCTTCGACGTTCCCGCGCTGCGCGCAGAAGCCGCGGCCTGGCCCGGCCTCGAAGGTATGGACTTGGCCAAGGAGGTGACCTGCGGTCAGAGCTATCGCTGGGATGAGACTCCCTGGCACCTGGGACAGGGCTACGGCCGGCTGGAAAACCCGAAGTACCGCGTCGTAGCCGTCGACTTTGGCGCGAAGCGCAACATCCTGCGCTGCTTGGCTGATCTCGGTTGTGCCGTGACCGTGGTTCCTGCCGAGACCAGCGCGGAAGAAATTCTTCAGCATGAGCCAGATGGCATTTTTCTCGCCAACGGGCCCGGCGATCCAGCAGCCACCGGGCGCTACGCCATTCCCACGATCCAGAAGCTCCTGGAGAACGAGACGCTGCCGATCTTCGGCATCTGTCTCGGGCACCAGCTTCTCGCTCGCGCCTTGGGCGCCGAGACGGAAAAGATGCACCTGGGCCATCGCGGCGCCAACCATCCCGTAAAGGACCTGGAAACCGGCAAAGTGGAGATCACGAGCCAGAACCATGGTTTTGTGGTCAAGGGCAACTCGCTGCCTGCCGACGTGGAAGTCACCCATGTCAGCCTGTTCGATGGCACCAATGAGGGAATCCGGCTCAAGAACCGGCCGGTGTTTTCGGTCCAGTACCACCCGGAGGCCTCCCCCGGCCCTCAGGACAGCCACTACCTCTTCCAGCGCTTCGTAGACAACATCGCCCGCGCCAAGGCGGGCTGAGCCCCTACTTGGCGCGCGGATGCGCCTGGGCGTAGACGGCGGATAGGCGCGACATGTCCACTGCGGTGTAGCGCTGGGTGGTGGATAGTGAGGCGTGTCCGAGCAGATCCTGCACCGCACGCAAGTCTCCCCCACCCGACAAGAGGTGCGTGGCGAAGGAGTGGCGCAGGGCATGAGGCGTGGCGCCCTCGGGCAGCCCCAGCAGACCGCGCAACTGCTGGACCCGTGTCTGAATGGCGCGCGGCCGTAAGGGACCGCCCCGCACGGCGCGGAACAGGGCATCCTGCCCGCGCAGTTCGAAGGGACAGGCCGCCCGGTAATCATCGATGGCCTCGATCACCAGAGGCAGCAGTGGTACCTGCCGCTGCCTGCGTCCCTTGCCGGTGACCACAAGAACCTCCTGGCCGGCCGCGGGCGCCTCGCCGGCTGACAGCGACAAGGCCTCACCAATCCGTAAGCCACAGCCGTAGAGCAGCAGCAGCACCGCGCCGTCACGCTTCGCAATCCACGGGCGGTGGTCGAGTTCCCCCACGCTTTCCACGGCCATCCGGGCGTCCTCGGGACTGAGGGCGCGGGGAAGTGCCGCAGGCTTCTTGGGCGTGCGCACCAGGGATATTGCGGCATTCTCGAAATGATGATGCCGCGCTGCCCAGGCAAAGAAAGTGCGGATGGCGGAAAGCGCCCGCGCCGTCGAACTCGCGCTCAGCCCCTTGGCAGCGCGCTGCGCCAGCCAGGCCCGGAAATCGCCCAGCTTCAAATCGCGCAGCAGCTTTCCCGAGGGCAAGTCACCCTGGTGTTCGGCGACAAAGGCCAGGAAACCGGAAAGGTCACGGATGTAGGCGTCCAGGGTATGGGGCGAAAGGCGCCTCTCGCTGTCGAGCCAAGCCAGCCAGGCGGAAATGACGGCCTGCAGGTTCTCGTCGGCCTGGAAGCCGACTACTCGGGCAGTTCCAGCCATGCCCGGATCAGGTGTTCGAGGCAGCGCGCCATGAACTGCAGCAGCTCGGTGCCCTGCCCTTCCGCGAAGTGCTCCGGGTCGCGCGCGCCCAGCGCCAGGATCGCCGGCGGCGTTGCCGCACTGACCTCGATGCGCAACAGCGCATCCGAAGCGACCAGTCCAGCCGCCGGCCCGAAGATCGCGGGGTCTCCCTCGATGTGGCTGCGCAAGCCGGCGGGGCTGCTTGGCCCCAGCAACTGGGCCACACTCCCTGGCTGCAGGCTGCGCACCCCGTGGAGGCGCACCGGCGGCGCCCCGTCGTCGCTGCGTTCAACGCAGAGGTAAACCGCGTCCACATCGAGCAGCAGTGGCAGGTCGGTGCCGATGGTCTCCATGAGATGCTCGAAGGAGCGTGCCGCCAGCAGCGCCTGGACCGCGTCGTGGATGCGGCCTTGGATGGCGGCGTTGATGCGGCCGTTGGCAATCAACTCATCGCAGAGGCTGCGCAAGCGCTCCGCCTCCTGCCGCCAGCGCACCACCATGGCCTGCTGCAGATCCACCACCCCGCGACCCGCGTCCACGAGGTCTCCACGGGCCGGGGGAGCCAGCACATCGAGCAGTTCCGGATGCTCGGCCAGGAACTCCGGGTGGCGACGCAGGTAGCCGGCCACCAGATCGGCATTGAGCGCGGTCGGCCGTGCTGCCTCGGCAACCGCGTCTTCGATCTTGGCGTCTGGAGCTGCGTCGCGCTGTTTGCTCATGCCGTCTACAGTATGCTCTGACCGGTCTTGGCCCAGTCCGCCAGGAAGGCGTCGAGCCCACGGTCGGTCAGCGGATGCTTGAAGAGCGCGCGCAGCACGGCCGGCGGCAGGGTCGCCACATCGGCGCCCAGCTTGGCGGCCTGGACCACGTGGTTCGGCCCGCGCACGGAGGCGACCAGCACCTCGGTGTCGTACTCGGGATAGTTGGCGTAGATCTGAACGATATCAGCGATCAGGTCCATGCCGTCGGTGCCGATGTCATCGAGCCGGCCCACGAAGGGGGAGATGAAGGTCGCCCCGGCCTTGGCTGCCAGCAGGGCCTGGGCGGCGGAGAAGCACAGCGTTACATTGACCTGCACCCCGTCGTCTGAAAGCGCCTTGCAGGTCTTCAGCCCATCGGGGGTCAGAGGCACCTTGACGCAGACATTGTCTGCAAGCGCGGCCAGCTTCCGGCCTTCCGCCAGCATGGTCTCATGGTCGATTGCGGTGACCTCTGCCGAAACCGGGCCCGAGACAATGCCGCAAATCTCTTCGACCACCTCCAGGAAGGAACGGCCGGTCTTGGCCACGAGTGAGGGGTTGGTGGTGATGCCGTCCACCAGGCCGGTCGCCGCCAGATCCTTGATCTCGGCGACATCGGCGGTATCGACAAAAAACTTCATGGCTGATCGTGCTCCCGGGTCGGACTTGGCTCAGTGAAGGAATTGCGCGCGGTTTAGAGCCTCCCCTCCCTCGCGTCCAGAGCATAACAGATTCGCCGCCCCTTGGCTGCGCCGGCGAACCGGCCTATCCCCTGGGTAGGGGAAAGCCGGACAGTGTCAAAGGCAGCAATGTGCAGTCATGCCCAGAGTGGGGTCGCCAATAAGGAGGCCGATATCGAGCGTGTGAGGGTACTGCTGCCCCTGCCGCTGGAGGCCATCTATGACTACGCGGTTCCAGAGGGCATGGTATTGGAGCCGGGTGCTATCGTCGAGGTGCCGCTGGGCAGCCGCCTCCTGATCGGGGTCGTCTGGGATGACGCTGAAGCCGCCGGCGAAAGCCTGCCCATTTCGCGTTTGAAGCCTGTCCACACCCGACTCCCCGCAGCCCCCCTTCCCCAAGCTCTGCGACGACTCATCGAGTGGGTGGCGCGCTATACCCTGGCGCCAATTGGAAACGTCCTGCGCATGGCCATTCCCGTCTCGGCCGCACTGCGCCCAGAGCGGCCGCAACGCGCACTGCGACGGACCAGTGACCTGCCCGAAGGCTTGCGAGAAACACCGGCGCGCAATCGGGTGCTTGCCGTGGCGGCCGATGGCTTGGCGCGCACGGCCAGCGATATGGCACGCGAGGCAGGCGTTGGACCGAGCGTGGTCAAAGGCCTCGCCGACGCCGGGGTTTTGGAGTGGGTGGAACTTCCGGTGCATCTCGCGCTGGCGCCGCCCGATCCCGAACAGGACGGCTTCTCCTTGGGCCCGGCGCAGCAGACAGCGGCGGATCAGCTGCGCAGCCGAATCGGCCAAGGTTTCAGCGCCACGCTCCTCGACGGCGTCACCGGGTCCGGTAAGACGGAGGTTTACTTCGAAGCGGTTGCCGAGGCCCTGAGGGCTGGACAGCAGGTTCTCGTGCTGCAGCCGGAGATCGCGCTCTCTTCCCAATGGTTGGCGCGCTTCGAGGCCCGCTTCGGCACGCGCCCGGCGGAATGGCACAGCGAACTGACACCGGCCCAGCGGCGCCTCACCTGGCGCGCGGTGGCCGACGGCAGCGCCAGGGTCGTGGTCGGCGCCCGCTCCGCGCTCTTCCTGCCCTTCACCGAACTGGGGCTGATCGTGGTCGATGAGGAGCACGACCCGGCCTACAAGCAGGAAGAAGGCGTGATCTATCAGGCGCGTGACATGGCCGTTCTGCGCGCCTCCCTGGAACAGATTCCAATCGTGCTGGCCTCGGCCACCCCCTCTCTTGAAAGCGTGCTGAACGTGAAGGTGGGCAAGTACGATGCGGTACACCTGTCGTTGCGCCATGGCAGCGCCGAGTTGCCTAAGGTGGAGACGGTGGATTTGCGCCGCGACCCGCCGCCGCGCCTGCCCAATGGTGCCAGGGGATGGCTGTCCCAGACCTTACGCGACCGCGTCCAGGCAACGCTTGAGGCGGGCGAACAGGCGCTGCTCTTCCTGAACCGACGCGGCTATGCCCCCCTTACGCTGTGCCGCGCCTGCGGGCATCGCCTGCAGTGCCCGAACTGCACCACCTGGCTGGTCGAACATCGCCTGACCGGCCGCCTGCAGTGCCATCACTGCGGCCACGCCAGCCGCTTGCCCAGCCACTGCCCGTCCTGCGAGGCCGAGGACAGCCTGGCGGCCTGCGGTCCCGGGGTGGAGCGGCTCGATGAGGAGGTGGCGCTGCTTTTTCCCGAAGCGCGGCGCCTATTGCTCTCCAGCGACGTGCTCACCGGCCCGGCAGCCACCGATGAGGTGATGCGGCGCATTCGCGAGCGCGAGGTGGATCTCGTGGTTGGGACGCAGATCGTCGCCAAGGGGCACCACTTTCCCTGGCTGACGCTGGTCGGTGTGGTCGACGCCGATCTCGGCCTTGCCGGTGGTGACCTACGTGCGGGCGAGCGCAGTTTTCAACTGCTGCACCAGGTCTCCGGCCGGGCGGGGCGGGCCGAGCGTCCGGGTCAGGTGCTGCTCCAGACCTATGAGCCCGAGCATCCGGTAATCCATGCGCTGGTGGCCGGCGATCGCGATGCCTTCCTGGAACGCGAGGCAGACGCGCGCCGCCAAGGCAGCCTGCCGCCTTTCACCCGTCTGGCGGCCCTGATCCTGTCTGCGCCTGATCCCACCATCGTTGATACCGCGGCCACTGCACTGGCCCGCAGCGCGCCGCGCGCGGAAGGATTGCAGGTGCTCGGCCCCGCCCCGGCCCCGTTGGCCGTGCTGCGCGGCCGTCACCGCCGGCGCTTCCTGATCAAGGCACGCCGCGACCTGCCGCTTCAGACACTGCTCAGGGACTGGGTCGGGCCCGTGCCATTGCGCGGCGGGCTGCGCATTCAGGTCGACATCGACCCCTATTCCTTTCTGTGAGATTTCACCCTCCGGATGTGCCTGCCCGCCCCTTTCGCGCGATCCGCTGTTCCCGGTGCAGGATGTAGATGCCGGAGCCGACGATGACCGCAGCACCGGTCCAGACCCAGGCATCCGGCAGTTCGCTCCAGACCAGCCAGCCGATCAGCAGACCCCAGAGCAATGCCGTGTACTCGAAGGGTGCGATCACCGCCGCCGGCGCCGAGCGATAGGCCACGGTCATGCAGTACATGGAAACGCTGCCCACCATCCCCATCATCGCCAGAAGCGCGAAATCGATCAGCGGCGGCGTCCGCCAGGCAAAGGGCAGGAAGGCCGCCGAGAAGAGGCAGCCCACCAGGGTGCCCCAGAAAATGATCGAGGCGTTGGAATCCTCTCGCGAAAGGCGCCGGGTGAGGATCATCGCCAGGGCGTAACCAAAGGCCGTGGCGGTGGGCAACAGGGCCTCCCAGCGAAAGACCTCGGCGCCGGGCCGCAGCATGACCAGCATGCCGACAAAGCCCACGCCCACCGCAGCCCAACGGCGTGGTCCGACCTTCTCCCCAAGCAGAGGAATGGACAGGAGGGAAACGAAGAGCGGCGCCAGAAAGGCCAGCGCAATGGCGTCGGCCAGAGGCAGGAAGCGCAGGCCCCAGAAGAAGGTGTAGATCGCCAGCAGGATGGCAAAGCCGCGCAGCAGGTGCAGCTTCCACTGCCGCGTCCTGAGACTGCTCAGGCCGCCGGACGCCCAGGTGACCACCAGGATGGGCGGCAGGGCGAAGAGATTGCGGAAGAAAACGATCTGGCTGATCGGATAGCCTTCTCCCAGCCACTTCGCGGTGGCATCCATCATGGTCATCAGCAGCATGCCAAGCAGCATGGCCGCGATGCCAAGGAGCAGATTGTCCCTGTTGCCGGAAGGCATGGCCGACGGTCCTAATGGCGAAGCGGCATCCTTGGCCCACCACCGCCCGTCTGGCAAGGCAGGGTTGGCTAACGTCAACGCTGCTCGGCCAGAAGGCGCATGCATCTGAAGCCGCTCCGGCCTGCCTGCTGCACTTGGCGGCGCCAGGCAGCTTCCGCGGCAGATCTGCCGGTGCAAACGAACAAAATGCGCATTCACCCTGGCTCCCGAGCTTCCTGCTTCCTAGCTTAACCGCATGGAGAGGGATGAAACATGAATGATGCGCGTCGCAACAAGTCTTCCGGCAGTCGGATCGTCGTGCTGACCGGCGCCGGAATCTCGCAGGAATCGGGCCTGTCCACCTTCCGGGACGCCGATGGGATCTGGAGCCAAGTGCGTCTGGAGGACGTGGCGACGCCCGAAGCCTTCGATCGCGACCCGGCGCGCGTGCACGCATTCTACAATGCGCGGCGGGCAGGCCTGCTGTCCGGAGAGATCATCCCCAATGCTGCCCACACGGCCCTGGCGCGTCTCGAGCGGGAATGGCCCGGCGAGGTCCTGCTGGTGACCCAGAACATCGACAATCTCCATGAACGCGCCGGCAGCCAGAATCTATTGCACATGCACGGCGAACTGCTGAAAGCGCGCTGTCTTGACTGCGACGGGGTGCAGGACTGGCTGCAAGACATGGACCTGAGCAGCGCCTGTTCGCAATGCCAGAGCGTCGGCAGTCTGCGGGTCGATGTGGTCTGGTTTGGCGAGATGCCCTATCACATGCCGGACATTCTGGCTGCGCTGGTGGAGTGCGACCTCTTCCTGTCCATCGGCACCTCGGGCGCGGTCTATCCGGCGGCCGGCTTTGTCGAGGAAGTCCGCCACCAGGGACGTGGCCACACGGTCGAGCTCAACATGGAACCCAGCGAAGGTTCCAGGCTGTTCCATGAAGCGCAACAGGGTCGGGCCACAGAGCTTGTCCCGCGCTATGTGGAACGCCTCCTGGCAGACGGGCCGCCGTGAGCCTCGGCGCCCTGCTCTGCGAGGCGCGGGCCTGCCGGCGCTGTGCCGATATCCTGCCTCTGGGCCCGCGGCCGGTGATCCGGGCTGCGTCGGGTGCTCGTATCCTCATCGTCGGGCAGGCACCGGGAACGCGCGTGCACGAGACCGGCGTGCCCTTCAACGACCCGTCCGGCGACCGCCTGCGTGACTGGCTGGGGGTGGAGCGTGCCACCTTCTATGACGAGAACCGCATTGCCATCGTGCCCATGGGGCTGTGCTATCCCGGTCGCGATGCGCGCGGCGGGGACCGGCCGCCGGTGAAGCACTGCGCGCCGCTTTGGCACCCGAGGCTGCGCCCGCTCCTGCCCCGCTTGGAACTGACACTTCTCGTTGGCAGCTACGCTCAGGCCTACTACCTGAGCAAGGACAAGCGCGGCAGCCTGACTGAAACTGTCCGCGCCTGGCGCGACTACCTGCCCGCCTTCCTGCCGCTGCCGCATCCAAGCTGGCGCAACACGGCCTGGCTCAAGCGCAATCCCTGGTTCGAAACCGACCTGCTCCCAGTGCTGCGGGCCCGAATAGCGGAGCTGATCTGATCGCAGGTGCGAGGCCTCAGCGCTCCAGCCAGCTTGCCACCCCCTTCGCGGCTGCCAGGCCGGTGGCAAAGCAGGCCTGGAGCAAATAGCCGCCGGTCGGCGCTTCCCAGTCCAGCATCTCACCCGCCACGAATGTGCCGGGCAAGCGTTTGAGCATGTAGTCCGGCCCAATTTCGCCCCAGGCGATGCCGCCGGCGCTGGAGATCGCGCGTTCCAAGCTCTGCGTTGCGGTAAGCGTGAGGGGAAGGTTTTTGATGCGGGCTGCCAGCGCATCTGCCTCACGCGGCACATCGGTGCCCTCGCGCAGCAAGCCGGCTG
This sequence comes from Aquibaculum arenosum, assembly GCF_029222965.1. Taxonomy (GTDB): domain Bacteria; phylum Pseudomonadota; class Alphaproteobacteria; order Kiloniellales; family DSM-21159; genus Aquibaculum; species Aquibaculum arenosum. Next base: position 278,207 of record NZ_JARHUD010000005.1, read on the forward strand.
CCACGCCCGTGAGCCCGGCGCCCTTGCGCAGACGGTTGGCGAGCGAGGCTGACTCCCCTACCCGCAACAGCCGGTCGCGCAGAACGGCCTCGGAGAGATCGGGACGCAGGTCCAGGCGGAGAACCGCCTTCCCTTCAGCCGCAATGGCATCGCGCAGGGCGGCCGACAGGGCATAGATTGCTCCGCCCTCCAGGCCATAGCCGGTCACCACAAACTCTCCACGCAGCCTCCGTCCCTGGAAGCTGAGCACCACATTCTTGACCGGAGTGCCGGCAAAGCGATCGCGGAAGTGATCGCGCCAATTCATGGTAAAGCCGCAGTTGGCCGGGCGAAAAGGCCGGACCTCGATGTTGCGGGTGCGCAGGAGCTCAACCCACTCGCCTCGCGCTCCCAAGCGCGGCCAACTGGCCCCGCCCAGGGCCAAGAGGACGGCATCCGTGGCAAATGTCGCCTCGCTCCCGTCTTCCTGTCGAAAGAGCACGCGACCGTCAGAGTCCCAGCCTCGCCACTCCTGGCGCAGGCGCAGCTCTACCCCCTGATCGCGCAGGCGCGAGAGCCAGGCGCGCAGCAGCGGTGATGCCTTCATGGCCTTAGGGAAGACGCGGCCGCTGGAGCCGACGAAGGTCTCCTGGCCAAGCGCCTCGGCCCACTGCCTCAAAGCCTCTGGCGGAAAGGCCTCGATCGCCGGCTTGAGTTGCGTTTGCGCGTCGCCATAGCGTGATACGAAAGTGGGGAGCGGTTCGCTATGGCTCAGGTTGAGGCCGCCGCGCCCGGCCATCAGCAATCGCCGGGCCGCCGAGGGCATGCGCTCGAAGAGCGTGACGGCGAAGCCACGCGCTGCCAGGTACTCCGCCGCCATCAGACCGGCTGGACCGGCGCCGATGATCGAAACCTGCGATTTTCTCTCCTGCGTCATGCGCGGCTTGTCGGGCTTGTCGGCCGATGGCGCAAGCCCTTGCCGAGCAGCGCGGTCGATGTGGTCACGCTATCGCTGTGGTGGCGGGTGCACCACGGGTTCCAGATCGGCCATGACCGTGCGGGCCTCGTAGATGGGCCCGAGATCAGCCGGCGGGGACCCATGATACATGCGCACGAGGGCAGAGGTGCTGTAGCGCGTTTCCTGCCCACCACCCATGGACATGCCCATGCCGACACCCATGTGCGAGCGCCCACCGTAATAGCCACCCCAATAGGGCTGCCAGGCCCAGCCCGGCCCCCACATAGGGCTCGGCCAGCTCTCGTAGTAACGCAGGGTGTTGGAATCGGTTTGCCGCTCCAGCAGCAGGAAGTGATCGTAACCCTCGCCCAGCGTCAGTTCCGAGGCGCGGTAGAGCAGGTAGTCCTCCACCCGTTCGCGCGAGGTAAGTGCGTTGCCGGTCACCACGATGCGGAAACGATCCTCCGCAACCTGCTGCTCGCTGTAGCCCTGTGCACCAGGACGACTGGCAGGCTGGTAGGGTGTGGGGCCGGCGCCGGCACAAGCGGCAACGAGCAGCGTCAGGCCGGCCAGGCAGATTAGGGTCAGGGCACGCATTGCATTCATCCCGGTCTTGATCCGGATCATATAGGAAGCCCAGGCTCCAATCTAAGGTTCCGGGCGCAACAGAGTTGGGAGAGACAGGGCTTGCCGATCACTCTGGCCTTTCATGGAGCCGCCGGGGCCGTGACCGGCTCCTGCTTTCACATGGTGTACGACAGCGGCAATTTCCTGGTGGATTGCGGGCTGTTCCAGGGCACCAAGACGATCAAGGCGCTGAACTACGGCGACTTCCCCTTCGATCCGGCAAAGCTCGATTTCGTGCTGCTCACCCATGCGCACGCGGACCATTCCGGCCTCCTGCCCAAGCTGGTGGCCCGTGGATTCCGAGGACCGATCTACACGACCCCCGGCACCGCAGACCTCCTCACCTATACGCTCCCGGATTCGGCGCAGGTGCAGGAAAGCGAGGTGGAGCGGCTCAACCGTCGCAACCGGCAGCGCGACCAGGAGGAGGTGACGCCGATCTACACGGCGGAAGACGCGGCCGAAACGCTGAAGCTGCTGAAACCCGTCGCCTACGGTGAGCGGATCGAGCCGGCACCCGGGGTGGAGGCGCGCTTCTGGAACGCCGGTCACATTCTGGGGTCCGCGTCCATTGAGCTGCAGATGCTCAACGACGGCGAACCGCGGCTGTTGCGGCTGCTCTTCTCCGGCGACATCGGCCCGGAGCACAAGCTGTTTCACAGCGACCCGGAGGCGCCCAGCAATCTCGATTACCTGATCTGCGAGTCGACCTACGGCGACCGCCCACGCCCGCGGCTGACAGTCGAGGAAAGGCGCGAGCGGCTGCGCAAGGAGGTGACGGCCGCGCTGGACCGCGGCGGCAACCTGCTGATCCCGGCCTTCGCGATCGAACGCACTCAGGAGCTACTGGCGGATCTCTGCACGCTCTTCGTGTCCGGTGCCCTGCCGAAGGTGCCGCTCTTTCTCGACTCGCCGCTTGCGATTCGCGCGACCGAGGTGTTTCGGCATCACGCCCGCGAGTTGGAGAACATGCCGAAGGGCATCGATCCCTTCCGACTGCCCAACTTCCGCTTCACCCTGCGCGTTGAGGAAAGCAAGGCCATCGACCGCTTTCGCGGTGGTGCGATCATCATGGCCGGCAGCGGCATGTGCGACGCCGGCCGCATCCGCTATCACCTGAAAGCGCATCTTTGGCGCCCCGACAGCACGGTGCTGATCACCGGCTATCAGGCAACCGGCACGATGGGCAGCCTGCTGCTCCAGGGCCGCGATTTTGTGCGCATTCATGGGGAGGAAGTGGCGGTCCGGGCAAAGATCAGGAACCTCGAGGGTTACAGCGGCCACGCTGACGCCGAGGAACTGGCGCAGTGGATCACGCAGCGCCTGCCCTTGCGCGGCGGGGTCTTCCTCGTCCACGGCGAAGAAGAGGGTCGCGATGGCCTGAGAGAGCGATTGCTCGCCCAGGGCATCGACAACGAGAGGATTCTCTTGCCACAGCTCGATGATGTCTATGACCTTTCAGATGGTGCACGCCCCTTGCAGGCGCCCAGGCACTCGCGTTTGCCTCGGGAAAGCCTGGCCAGTCTCAGCCGGGAAGACTGGCACAACGATTACGCGCAGCTGACGCTCGACATCAAACACGCCCTCGACCAGGCAGCCGATGCCAAGCGTCGCGGCGTGCTGCTACGCCGCCTGCGGCGGGCCCTGGACGAATAGCCGGTCTAAGCGGCAGCCTCGTCCGCTGCTGCTCGAGTGGCGTCGAGGAAAGCGTCGACTTCCTCATCGCGCGTCGACCATGCGGTCACCAGGCGCGACGCACCCTCGTGCATTTCGGCATAGAACTGGAAGCCCTGGGCCTGCAGCTTCTGCGTGACCGCCCTGGGAAAGCGCGCAAAGACCTGATTGCTTTCCACCGGATAGTGCAACGCGATGCCCGGCACCTTCTCCAGCCCTTCGGCCAGGCGCGTGGCCATGGCGTTGGCATGCCGGGCATGGCGTAGCCAGGCATCGTCGGTCAGGTAACCCTCAAACTGCGCCGTGAGCAGGCGCATCTTCGAGAAGAGATGCCCGGTGCGCTTGCGCAGAAAGGCCGCATTCTCGGCCAGTTCCGGTCGGAAGAAGACCACGGCTTCCGCCGCCAGACAGCCGTTCTTGGTGCCGCCGAAGGACAGCGCATCGACACCGGCCTTCCAGGTGATGTCGGCCGGATGGCATTGCAGCGCTGCCACGGCGTTGGCAAAGCGCGCCCCGTCCATGTGGACGTGCAGCCCCGCGCCTCGGGCGACCTGCGTCAGCGCCGAGATCTCGGCCGGTCGGTAGAGGGTGCCCGCTTCGGTGCTTTGCGTCAGCGAGAGGGCCGCTGGCTGGCTGTGGTGGACGGACCCGCTGCGGTCGATTGCCGCCTCCAGCGTTGCCGCCTCCAGCTTGCCCTGCGGTCCGGCCAGCGGCATCAGTTTGGCACCGCCGCTGAAGAGTTCAGGTGCGCCGCACTCGGAGTTCTGGATGTGCGCCTCTTCGTGGCAGTAGACCGCGCCCCAGGGCGGCGTCAGCGCTGCCAGGGCGAGGGAGTTCGCAGCAGTGCCGGTCGCCACCAGGAGCACCTTCACTTCAGTGTCGAAGACATCACCCAGGCGCGCCTCGATCGCCTGCGTGGCGGCATCGTTTCCATAGGGCATCCGCGGCCCGCTCTCGTTGGCGTCGATCACAGCCTGCAAGACTTCGGGACAGGCGCCGGTCACATTGTCGGAAGCGAAATTCACCATTCTTGAAGCACTCTCAATTCATTCCGCCGGGAGGTCGATGCGGCCACGGAAGTCCCCCTGGCGCGCGTCGAACAGCAGCACCGCCCGACAGCCCTGTTCCACCGGCCCTGCCAGCCGCAGCAACAGCAATCCGCGGCCGTCGGCCGTCACTTCGGCCAGAGTGCAGGCCTCCGGGACTGTCTGCTGTGCCTCGACGACCTCGGGCGCACCGCGCAGCCCGTCAGCTTGGCGCACCATTCCATAGACCACCAACCCCATCCCCGCGACGATCAGGACCGCCATTCCGATCACCAGGGCCTTGAGCGCCGCCATCGCTTCGTGTCCTCTTGTTCCATCATGCCACCAAGAACTCCCCCTCCCCCCTCCCCGAGCGGAACCATCGATCCCGGTCGCTATTGCTTCAGCGTGGAAGAGGCCGAAGTCGGCCTGCGGCTCGATCGCTATCTCGCCGCACGTCTTGTCGGAATGTCACGCAGCCGCGTCAAGCAGTTGATCGACGAAGGGAGGGTCAGCAGCGACGGCGCGACGATAGTCGAGGCCTCATTACGGGTCAAATCCAGTCAAAGTTTCGCCATAGACATACCGGAGATTAGAGAGGCTCCGCCCGAGGCCCAGGCCCTGGACCTTTCTGTCCTTTATGAGGATGCCGAACTGATCGTGATCGACAAGCCCGCCGGCCTTGTTGTGCATCCCGCACCGGGTAACCCGGACCACACTCTGGTGAACGCCCTGATCGCCCACTGCGGCGCGGAACTGACCGGGATTGGCGGTGAGCGTCGACCGGGGATCGTCCATCGCCTCGACAAGGACACCAGCGGGGTCATGGTCGCGGCCAAGACGGAAAGAGCACTGCACTCGCTGACCGAGCAGTTTGCCGCGCGGAGCATCGAGCGCGCCTACGACGCTTTTGTCTGGGGCAGTCTCTCGCCGCCCGCCGGCGAGATAAGCGGCAACATCGGCCGCAGCCCGCGCAATCGTAAGAAGATGGCTGTGTTGCGCCGGGGCGGAAAGACCGCGATCACACGCTATCGCACGATTGCCCGCTACGCCGGGGGAACAATCAGCCGGCTCGAGTGTCGTCTTCTCACGGGGCGTACGCACCAAATCCGGGTTCATCTGACTGACGCAGGTCATTCGCTACTGGGTGATCCGGTCTATGGCGGCAGCGTACAACGAAGGATGAAGGACCTTCCCGTGGAACTGCGCGACGCCATTGCGGAGCTTGGCCGTCAGGCGCTACACGCGCGCACCCTGGGTTTCTCTCATCCGGTCAGCGGAGAACGCCTCAGCTTTCAATCAGATCTACCACCCGATCTGAGGAACTTGACCACTCTTCTGGAATTAGTCTAATATCACGCAATTCGGATAGCATTGGTATGGATTGGGCAAAGGGCCGGTTCAGCCAAGTGGGAAATCCGATCGAAAGGGGTGATGGATCATGAGTACAGCAACTGCTTCCCCCAAGCTTCCGGTGCTTACTGCCGAGAGCAACCTGACGCGTTACCTGCAGGAAATCCGCAAGTTTCCCATGTTGGAAGCCGATCAGGAGTACATGCTCGCCAGACGCTGGCAGGAGCGTGAGGATCTGGAGGCGGCGCATCAGCTTGTAACCAGCCATCTGCGGCTCGTGGCCAAGATTGCCATGGGTTACCGCGGCTATGGTCTGCCTTTGGCTGAACTGATCAGCGAAGGCAACGTCGGCATGATGCAGGCCGTGAAGCGCTTTGATCCTGAAAAGGGCTTCCGCCTCGCCACCTACGCCATGTGGTGGATCCGCGCGGCCATCCAGGAATACATCCTGCATTCCTGGTCACTGGTGAAAATGGGCACCACGGCAGCGCAGAAGAAGCTCTTCTTCAACCTGCGCAAGCTCAAGGGCCAGATGCAGGCCATCGATGACGGCGACCTTCATCCTGAGCAAGTCAGCCACATCGCCACGCAACTCAGCGTGCCTGAGGTCGATGTGGTGAACATGAACCGCCGTCTGGCCGGACCGGACCACTCGCTCAACGCGCCGCTGCGTATCGATGGCGATGGTGAGTGGCAGGACTGGCTCACCGACGATAGCGAGGATCAGGAAACCCGCTACGCGGAGGACGAGGAACTGACCAAGCGGCGCGCACTGCTGGTCAGGGCGATGGAGAACCTCAACGATCGGGAAAAGCACATCCTGAATGAGCGGCGCCTTAAGGAAGAGCCGACCACCCTGGAGGAGTTGAGCCAGGAGTACGGCATCAGCCGCGAGCGCGTGCGCCAGATCGAGGTTCGTGCCTTCGAGAAGTTGCAGAAGGCCATCCGCAACGCCGCCATCGAAGAACGCTTGGCAACCGCATAAGCGGAAACTGTTTCAGGGCCGTCCGACCGGCGGCTCCTGACGGTTCAATCACCCAAGCAACAGTCCCAACAAAAAGGGCGGCCTGTATAGGCCGCCCTTGATGCTTGTGCGATCCGGATGGGATCAGCGCTTGGAGAACTGGAAGCTCCGGCGTGCCTTGGCCCGGCCGTACTTCTTGCGCTCCACCGCGCGGCTGTCGCGGGTGAGGAAGCCGACCTGCTTCAGCACCGGCCGCAGTTCCGGCTCGTAGTGGGTCAGGGCACGAGAGATGCCGTGGCGCACGGCACCGGCCTGGCCGGAGAGTCCGCCGCCGGAGACGGTGCAGATCACATCGAACTGGCCGTCCCGGTTCGACACCAGGAAAGGCTGCGCGATCAGCATGCGCAGCACCGGACGCGCGAAGTAGACATCCAGCGCCTTGCCGTTAACGGTGATGTTGCCGCTGCCGGGCTTGATCCACACACGGGCAACCGACTCCTTGCGGCGGCCGGTGGCATAGGAGCGACCGAACTCATCGCGCTTCGGCTGCGCGGTAACCGGTGCGGCTTCGCTGGTGGGCTCAGCCACCGCGGCACCGCCGAGTTGGTCGAGGGAGGTCAGGGTCTGTTCGGCCATGGGGTCAGGCCCTCTTGTTCTTCGGGTTCATCGCGGCGAGGTCCAGGACCTCGGGCTGCTGGGCCTCATGCGGGTGTTCGGCACCGGCATAGACACGCAGCTTCTTGAGCTGGGCGCGCCCCAGAGGGCCGCTCGGGATCATGCGCTGCACGGCCTTCTCGATCGCCCGCTCCGGAAAGCGGCCGCCGAGGATCTGTCCCATGGTGCGATCCTTGATCCCACCGGGATAGCCCGTGTGCCAGTAGAAGCGCTTCTGTTGCAGCTTCTTGCCGGTCAGCTTTACCTTCTCGGCGTTGATGATGATGACATGGTCGCCGGTATCGATATGCGGAGTGTACATTGCCTTGTGCTTGCCACGCAGCACGTTGGCAACCCGACTGGCGAGACGGCCGAGAACGACGTCTTCGGCGTCGATCACGTACCACTTTCTCTCGACGTCAGTCGGCTTTGCGGAATAGGTCTTCATGTTTGGCCTTCGCTGGTCGACGGGTGTCGCTGAAAACTGCCTGCGCACAGAAAAACGCATGGCTTCTGCCGCGCGGTTCGAGGGCTTTTACGCTCCGCTCAGACCAAAGTCAACGCCGGAAAATGGCGATAAATCAGCATCTTTAGTGTTGTGGTAACTATATACCGCATTGTGCAGAGGAGACGCAGCGATGATCGAAAGCCTGAGCGCCGTCACACTGGCCACCCACGACATGGCAGCGGCCGTGGCCTTCTATCGCAAGCTTGGATTTCTGCTCAAGTATGGTGGCGAGAAGGCCGATTTCACCAGCTTTCACGCGGGGCCTGGCCACCTCAATCTCATCAAGGTAGGCCCGGAGCAGGAGATCGACTGGTGGGGCCGCGCGATCTTCTACGTCACAGACGTCGACGACTGCCACGCCCAGGCCGTCAAAGCGGGACTTGCGCCCGACTTCGCTCCGCAGGACGCGCCGTGGGGCGAGCGCTACTTTCACATCCGCGACCCCGACGGCCACGAGATCAGCTTCGCCCGCCCGCTTTGATCCCTGCCCGCTGTTAGCCGGCGAAGGGATCGCGCATCAGGATGGTGTCGTCCCGGTCCGGGCTGGTGGAGAGCAGCGTCACCGGCGCGCCCACCAACTCCTCGATGTGCCGGACATACTTGACGGCGGTCGCCGGCAGGTCGCCCCAGCTGCGCGCGCCCTGGGTGCTCTCGCCCCACCCGGGCAAGGTCTCATAGATCGGCACTGCCTTGGCCTGCAGCGCTGGGCTGGCCGGCAGATAGTCGTAGCGCTGGCCATCGATCTCATAGCCCACGCCGATCTTGAGTTCGGAGAGGCCATCGAGCACGTCCAGCTTGGTCAATGCGATGCCGGTGATGCCGCCGGTCTGGATCGCCTGGCGCACCAGAACAGCGTCAAACCAGCCGCAACGCCGCCGCCGACCGGTAACTGTGCCGAACTCACGCCCGCGCTCGCCAAGCCGCTGGCCGATCTCGTCATCCAACTCTGTTGGGAAGGGACCGGAGCCGACACGGGTGGTGTAGGCCTTGGTGATGCCGAGCACCTGATTGATCACGGCTGGGCCGGTGCCAGATCCGGCCGCCGCCTGCCCGGCAACCGTGTTGGAGGAGGTCACATAGGGATAGGTGCCGTGGTCGACATCCAACAAAGCCCCTTGAGCGCCTTCAAAGAGGATGCGCTTGCCACTGCGCCGCGCGGCCTCCAAGCGCTGCCAGACTCGGTCCACATAGGGCAGCACCTTCGGGGCGATCTCCAGTAGCTGCGCCATGAGCTCGGCCTTGTCGATCTCGGTCTCGCCCAGCCCACGCAGCAGGGCATTGTGATGCACAAGCAACTGATCTAGGCGGTCGGAAAGCAGATCCGGATCGGCCAGATCGCACAGGCGCACGGCCCGCCGTCCCACCTTGTCTTCGTAGGCTGGCCCGATGCCGCGCCCCGTCGTGCCGATGGCCTTCTTGCCCTGCGCCGCCTCCCGCGCCCGGTCCAGGCGGCCGTGCGGTGGCAGAATCAGAGTGACATTCTCGGCAATCTTCAAGTTGTCCGGTGTGATGGCCACACCCTGTTCACGAATACGTTCGATTTCCTCGGCCAGCGCCCAGGGGTCGACGACCACACCGTTGCCGATGACGGACAGCTTGTGCGGCCGCACCACACCGGAGGGCAGCAGCGAGAGCTTATAGGTCACGCCGTCCACCACCAGAGTGTGGCCCGCATTGTGCCCGCCCTGGAAGCGCACCACGACGTCGGCCCGCTCGGACAGCCAATCGACGATCTTGCCTTTACCCTCGTCGCCCCACTGAGAACCGACGACCGCTACATTCGCCATGACTCACTCATTCTCCACTTCGTGCAGGACCCCGTCCTGCAGCAGATGGCCACATTGCAGGCGCTGGGCTTCCGCCAGGGGATCTGCCACAGGTTCCAGCCCCGCCACGGTAACCCATCCCGTCGCCCTCAAGCCGCGGGCCTGCGCCGGATCCGTTCCGATCGGCAGGTAGACGCGCTTTCGGCGCTGCACAGCAGGCAAGGCACGCAGCAGCGTGTCCATGAAGAGTGTAAAGCCCGTCGCCCGATCCTCAACGCCCTGCGCTCCGATTGCCGCATAGCGCCCTCCCCGGCCCAACTCGCCGCGCACGCCGGTGGCGAAAAGCGTGAAGGACAGACCGGTTTGATACTCGTAGCCTCGGTGCTCGACGGGATCGACGGTCAGGCGCAGTTCAGGCGCCTCCCGCGCCACCTGTTCGACCACTTGCGCCAGACCGGCCACCTCGCGCCGCGCCGCTTCGGGCAGGTCCAAGGCCTGGAGCGCCGGCAGGGCCTTGCCCACTGGGCCCACAGCACGCAAGAGGCCGTCGAACAGGGGTGCAGAGTCGCCAGCAGCCGCGTGCACAGCGGCGGCGTCCTTGCGGTCGAGGGCGGAACGCAGCGCCCTTCCGGCGTCCTCCGTGATGTGCAGATCCGCCAGCAGGCCGCCCACCAGCGTGGGCAAGGACAGGTCGATGCTGAGGGACTTCAGTCCCAGGCTCTGCAGCGCGTCGGCCGCCAGCCGCACCACCTCCGCATCCGCGGCGGGTGCATCGCTGCCCAGCAGCTCGGCGCCCACCTGTGCGAACTGCCGCTCCGGGCGCAATTGATTGCCGCGCACCCGCAGCACCTCTCCCGCATAACAGAGCCGCAGCGGCCGGGGCGCTCGGCCGAGGCGCGAGGCGGCAATGCGCGCCACCTGGGGCGTCATGTCGGCGCGCAGACCCATCATGCGTTGGCTGATCGGGTCCATCAGGCGGAAAGTCTGCTGTGCCACCTGCTCGCCCGGGCCGGCCAGCAGCGAGTCCTCGAATTCCAACAGTGGCGGCTTGACCCGCTCATAGCCGTAGCCGGCCAGCGTGGCGATCATCTGCTCCACCAGCGCCGCTTCGTGCGCGGCGTCCGGCGGCAGACCGTCCTGCAAACCGGCAGGCAGCAGTGCCAGCCCGGCCACATCTGATAGCTGGGTGATGCTCATGGTCTCGCTTCGCTCCCGACTTTCGAGGCCGTTAGTAGCGGGTTTGCCCCGGCCTCGAAAGTCCGGACTCGAAAGCCTCCCCTTACGGGTGACCAGAAGTCAAAAACGCAAGGGCTCGGCGCGCAGCACCTGCGGGAGGGCCCGCACCTCTGCGAGCGCGGCCGGGGGAATCTCGGCGTCGAGCTCGATGAGACAGATGGCATCGCCCCCTGCCTCGGCACGGCCCAGATGGAAGGTGGCGATGTTCATGCCGGCCTCAGCCAGAATACGCCCCACACTGCCGATCACGCCGGGCGTGTCATGGTTGGTAAGATAGAGCATGTGCTGCCCCAGCTGCGCTTCGACCTGGATGTCCTTGATTTCCACGAGCCGCGGCTTCGAACCGCCGAAGAGCGTTCCGGCGACCGAGCGCACCTGCTTTTCCGTTTCCAGGGTCACGCGGATCAGCGTCTGGTAGTCGCAGTCACGCTCGTACTTGGTTTCCGCCACCGCAATGTCTCGCTGCCGCGCCAGCACGGGAGCGTTCACCATGTTCACGGAATCAAGCATCGGACGAAGCACACCCACCAGCACCGCCTGCGTCAACGGTCGGGTGTTGAGGCCGGCCACATGGCCTTCGTACTCGATACGGATGGCTTTGAGCCCCGTGCGCGTGAGCTGCCCGGCAAAGGAGCCAAGCTGATCCGCCAGCGCCATATAAGGGCCGAGATGCTTGGCATCTTCCGCTGTGAGCGAGGGCATGTTGAGCGCATTGGTCACGGCACCGGTCAGCAGATAGTCGCTCATCTGCTCGGCCACCTGCAGGGCCACGTTCTCCTGCGCCTCTGCGGTCGAGGCACCCAGGTGCGGGGTGCAGATCAGGTTCGGCGTGCCAAAAAGCGCGTTCTCCTTAGCGGGCTCGACCTCGAACACGTCGAGGGCTGCGCCCCCCACCTGACCGGATTCCAGTGCAGCCTTCAAATCCGTCTCCACCACCAGACCGCCACGCGCGCAGTTCACGATGAGCACGCCCTTGCGGCACTTCGCCATCGCTTCGGCGTCGAGAATTCCGCGGGTCTGATCGGTCAGCGGCACGTGGAGCGTGATGATATCGGCCCGGCGCAGCAGCTCCTCCAGTTCGACCTTCTCGACACCCAAGTCCTGGGCGCGATCGGGCGAGAGGAAGGGGTCGTAGGCAACGACCTTCATGCGCAGGCCGTGTGCCCGGTCGCAGACGATGGAGCCGATGTTGCCGCAACCGATGACGCCCAGCGTCTTGCCCGAAAGCTCGACGCCCATGAACTTGGACTTCTCCCACTTCCCGGCCTGGGTTGAGCGGTCCGCCGCCGGCAACTGCCGGGCCAGAGCGAACATCATGGCTATGGCATGCTCGGCCGTCGTCACGGCGTTACCGTAGGGGGTGTTCATCACCACCACTCCATGAGCGGTGGCGGCCGGCACGTCGATGTTGTCCACGCCGATCCCGGCCCGGCCCACAACACGCAGACGCCCACGCGCGCCCGCTTCCAGGACGGCAGCCGTGGCCTTGGTGGCGGAACGCACAGCCAGTCCGTCATAATCGCCCATGCGGGCAACCAGATCCTCTTCCGAGAGGCCGTGGACGACATCGACCTCGACGCCGCGCTCTTCGAAGAGTTTGGCGGCACGTGGGCTGAGCTTGTCGGCGATAAGTACCTTGGGCATGGGTTTCTACACTCTTTCGTTCGTGTCGTTCGCGATAGCGGCGTCAGGCCTGCTCGTGGCGCAGTTTTGCCCAGGCCCAGTCCAGCCAGGGCAGCAGAGCTTCCAGATCGGCGGTTTCGACCGTCGCCCCGCCCCAGATGCGCAGCCCCGGCGGCGCATCGCGGTATGCACCCACATCATAGGCGACGCCTTCGGCATCGAGAGTTGCAGCAAAGCTTTTGGCAAATGCGGCCTGCTGCTCGGACGAAAGCTGCTCGAACCAGGGATCGACGAAGCTGAAGCACATGGAGGTGGGCGAACGGGTCTCCGGCGCCTTGGCCAGGAAATCGATCCAGTCCCGGCTCGCAACCCAATCAGCCAGACAACGGTAGTTTGCCTCACTGCGCGCGATCAAGGCAGACAGGCCGCCGATGCTCTCCGCCCAACGCAGACCGTCCAGCGCATCCTCGACCGCCAGCATCGATGGCGTGTTGATGGTCTCGCCCTTGAATATCCCTTCAATCAGCTTACCACCCTTGGTCATGCGAAAGACCTTGGGCATCGGCCAGGCAGGCGTGTGGCTCTCCAGGCGCGCCACCGCCCGCGGCGAAAGGGCGAGCATTCCGTGCGCCGCCTCCCCGCCCAGCACTTTCTGCCAGGACCAAGTGACGACATCGAGCTTGTCATAGTCGAGCGGCATGGCGAAGGCGGCCGAGGTCGCATCGCAGATCGCCAGCCCTTCGCGGTCGGTGGCAATCCAGTCGGCATGCGGCACGCGCACGCCCGAGGTGGTGCCGTTCCAGGTGAAGATCACGTCGCGGTCCTTCGCCACCGCGCCGAGATCCGGCAGATCGCCATAGTCCGCCGTCAGCACGCGGGTGTCGCTCAGTTTGAGCTGCTTGACCACGTCGGTGGCCCAGCCCTGACCGAAGGACTCCCAGGCGAGGATGTCGACGCCGCGCGGGCCCAGCAGCGACCAGAGCGCCATTTCCATGGCGCCCGTGTCCGACCCCGGCACGATCCCCAAGCGCCAGTCTTGCGGAAGGCCAAGAAGGCGGTGCGAGCGCTCAATCACTTCTGCCAGCTTGGCCTTCCCTGGCTTGGCGCGATGGGAGCGGCCGAGAAAGGCACCCTCAAGGGCGCCCAGCGACCAACCAGGGCGCTTGGAGCAGGGACCGGAAGAGAAATTGGGATTGGCCGGGCGGCTGTCGGGTTTTTGGGGAAGAGCCGGCGAGGCGGCAGAAGATGGCATGAGACGTCGCTCCTAGGCGCAAAACGGTCGCTTCTGAATCTGTTCGGACGGCAATGGGCCTGAAACTCGGTGCTTCAGTGCCGGTGCAGGGAACAGCTTTTGCGATGGTGGCGGATAGTAGGAGCCATGCTGCAGTGCGTCAACGCAGCCGCCGCCCGGCATGGCGGGCCTCTCAGTAGACCTTGCGTTCAGGACTCTTCATACTGGGGAATAATGATAATCGGGGGGCGGCAGGGGGCGAGTATCAGCAGACGTCGGTTCGGCTTAGCCTGCTCGGCCTTGCTTGCCACGCAGTTTCCCCCTGCCTGTCTGCTGAGCCTGTTGCCATCACGGTGGGCGGCTATGTTTTTCCGCCCTTCGTGGACGTGGCGGCAGATGGTTCCCCGGCGGGGCTCACGTTGAATGTGATCGAATGGCTCAATGCATCGCAGTCTGACTACCGCTTCTCGTTCTTCCTGACCTCCCCGGCTCGCCGCTTCGATGATTTCGAGTCGGGGCACTTCGATGCCATGTTCTTTGAAAGTCCCGAGTGGGGCTGGAAGAACAGGCAAATTCCGATCGACGCGACAGAGGTGTTCCTGCTCGACTACGACATTTTCGTTACGCGCAAGCTCGAGGGACGAACCCAGAGCTTCTTCGACGATTTGGGTGATAAGCGCGTCGCGGGAATACTGGGCTATCACTATGCCTTCACCGGCTTCGAGCATGATCCGGACAAACTGGAAAGCGAGCACGGCATGATCTTGGTCAATGACAATCGTGCCGCGATTCAGCTTGTTCTCGCGCACCGGGCCGACATGGCTATCGTAGCCCGATCCTATCTGGACTATTATCTCGGCCAAACGGGGGGAAGGGGACTCGGGCCTTTTGATGTCAGATACGCCTGATCAAATCTATCGCTACCGCGCTCTGCTGCGCCCGGAGTCACCGCTAGAGGTCAAGAAGCTTTTCACCTGGATCAGCCGGGCGATTGACGATCTGGGCTATGCCGATCGCTGGATGGGGACCGAAGGCAGCCTATGAGCGGCTTCTCCGGCACTGGTAAGGCCGATCACCGCAGGCTGCGCGATTCGGAGCTCGCCGCGCGGCTGCTGTTCCGCACCTTCCCCTTCATCGCGCTGATCGTCCTGCTGACCCAGGGCACCATCGCCTGGCTGGACTATCGCGATCGCTACGAGCAACTTGAGCAGCGAGTCACCGTCGTCGCTCACCTAACTGCCGAAGCCTTGGCCCGGCCGGTGTGGATGCTTGACCGCCCCACATATGCCGCACAGGTCAGCGCCATTGAACAGGATCCGGCCTTCGTTGCTGCGCGCATATTCGGCGAGAGTGAAGAGGAGATGCTGTCGATCACCAGTGAGCGCTCGACTGCAGCGGGCACGATCACGGCCTCCAGCGATATTCTAGACCCCCGTGGCTCCGTCATCGGACGCTTCGAGTTGGTAATGAGTCAGGAGGAATTGCGGCGGGCTTTGCAGCGGCAGCTCCTCATAGCACTCAGTGCCATTGTCATTCTGCTGCTCGGCTCCTCCATCGCCTTCCACTACGCGGTGCGGCACCTCGTGATCACGCCGCTCGAACAGATGCTGGAAGCCATGCGTCTGGTCGAACGAAAGGTCTGGCCGCACCTGGGGTGGAAACGCAAAGACGAGCTTGGACGCGCAGGGCGTGCCTTTGACAGCATGGTCAGCGGCCTGAAAAGCGGTGACGAAGCAAAGCGCCTGCTGGATGAACTGCAGCAGACCCAGAACGCCCTCGTAGAGAAGAACGCGGAAATCGAATCGGCGCATCGGCAGATCACAGAGAGTCTGAACTACGCGCGGAAGATCCAGGAAGGGCTGATGGCCGATCCGGCGGACCTGGAGCGCCATTTCGTGGAAGCTGAACTGCTCTGGCGCCCGCTGCAGCGGGTGGGCGGCGACCACTGCTGGGTGGTGGAGCAAGGCGGCCGCTGTGTGATCTTCCTGGCCGACTGCACCGGACATGGGGTGCCTGGCGCCTTTATGTCCCTGATCACGGCCTCGGCCCTGGATCAGGCGCTGCGGCAGAGCCACACGCCCTCCCCGTCCCGCTTGCTCTACAGCGTGGATCGCCTGGTCCGACAGCACCTCTCGCACAGCGCCAACAACGAAGCTGACGATGGCCTAGATGCCGCCTGCTGTGTCTATGACCCTGAGCGCGGCGAGTTGCACTATGCCGGTGCCAGCATCCCTCTGCTGCTGCAGCGCAACGGCAAGATGGAGACCATAGCGGCCACCCGCGGCAGCCTGGGGTATCAGTCCCTGCTGCCACCCGGGGAAATGCCCGAAACACGCATCAGCATCGAACCGGGTATGAGCTTCTACCTCTTCACTGACGGTGTGACCGACCAGATGGGCGCACCGGACCCGCACAGCCGCCAGCGGCTGTTCGGACGCCGGCGTATGCTGCGGGTGTTACAGCAGTACGCTGAACTCCCGCTGAAAGAACAACTGGCACGATCGGAAGAAGCGCTCGCGAGCTGGCGCGGCAACGAGCCACCCCGCGACGACTATACACTTGTCGCCTTCCGTCCCCTATAAACCCCATCAGAGGTATGAAGGGCAAAACTGTATGACACACACCGGGGGTGCATCGAGCGGGCTGGCCAAAACCTATCTCGCTTTCAAACGGGACCAGGACGAAACCGGTGCCATTCTCTCTTACAGCGGCTTCGTGTCAGAAGCGATCCTCTTCGCGCTTGGCGAAACACTGCGTCGGCGGGTTGAACAAGAGGAGAGCGACAGCAACCGGACCAAGCGGCTGTTCTCCGTTTTCGTCGAGCAGGTCCAGAACATCATCCGTTATTCCTCGGAGAAGCTCCCGCAGCGGGATCCGGATGACGGAATGCTCGGCTCCGGACTTGTTTCGGTGGGTAAGGACGGGCAGAACTTCTTCATTGTCTGCGCCAACACGCTGGAACGCTCTCGCAAGGAGGCTTTGCGCGAGCGGCTAACGCGGCTGTCGGCGCTCGATAAGGACGAACTGAGAACCGTTTATCGAGAGAAGCTGCGCGAACCGCCCGAGGAAGGCAGCCTGGGCGCGTCGCTTGGCCTCATCGAGATCGCGCGGCGTTCAAGCCGACCGATCGAGTTTGATTTCGTCGACATTGATGACCAACGCTCCTTCTTTTGCCTGAAGGTCCATGTATGACCAGCGATCCCAAAATCATCGAAATCCCTTCTGGAGAGCGCTCCCCCTATATTTCTTTTGATTTCACCAATGGTCTGATGAAGATCAGTGGCGAATCTTACCCTGAGGATGCGGCTGCCTTCTTCGGACCGCTTTTGAAGGAAATCAAGGATCAATTGAGCACGCCTGGACCAGATCTCGTCCTCGACCTCAATCTGGCCTACTTCAATTCCAGCAGCGCCAAAGCCCTGATGAACATCTTCCAGATGCTTGAAGACGCTGCTGCCCAAGGGCGCAAAGTCTCGATCAACTGGCACTACCATACCGACGACGACACCATGGAGGAGTTCGGGCACGACTTCGCCGAGGATTTCCAGCACGTCTCCTTTGCGCTTCAACCTTACAGTTAGCCAATGTCGAACAAACGGAAGCAGACCGACGAGAAGCCGGACGGCTTTACTCTCTTCGACGCGGAAGAGCGACTCATTCTTGAGTCCGAAGAGATGGTCGAGATGCTTCATCGGGCGGCTGACCGTCTGGAATGGATGTCTAAGGTCGTGCGCCAGAGTCTGCGCGAGCAACGCCGGCTCATTCGCCTGAGCGACCGCAGCCAGCTCGAACTTCAGGTGGCCAACCGCAGTTTGGCCGATCAGGCCAAGGAACTGACCCGGCTGAACACGGCGCTGCAGCAGGAGATCGTACGCGGCGAAGAACTGACTGAAGAACTCCGACGCCAGGCAACGGTCGACATGCTCACCGGCACCGCCTCACGACGCCACTTCTTCACTCTGGCCGAGCGGGATCTGCGAAACGCGCAGCGATTCAGCGAAACCTTGGCCGTGCTGCTGATCGATCTCGATCACTTCAAGGAGATCAATGACCGCCACGGGCATGCAGTCGGCGATGAGGTGCTCAAGCACTTCGGTCAGGTCTGCAACGAGGTCTTCCGCAACATCGACACTGTGGGTCGGCTCGGCGGCGAAGAGTTTGCCGTCCTGCTGCCGCGCACCAATGCCGCTGCCGCGGAAATTGTCGCTGCGCGCTTTCTACGCCACCTCAGCGACTCACATGTGCCCCTGGACGACGGAACAAGCCTGCACTACCAGGCCTCGGTGGGAATAGCGGAGTGTCACCCTGAGGATGACACCATCGAGCGCGCCTTGGCGCGGGCGGACACGGCGCTTTACCTGGCCAAGCAAAGCGGGCGCAACTGCTACAGGCTCTATACGGAAGAGACCGATGAACCCTCGGCGGGTTTGCGGCGCAGTATCTGAACCGTTTCCAGCCGCATCACTTCTTCGCGCCGTTGGTTGAACACGCGATAGAGCATGGTCACGATGCCCCGGTCGGGCTTCGATTGAGAAGCGCGCGCGTCCAGCACTTCAAGTTCGGTTCTGATCGTATCTCCGGGCCGCACAGGCCGCATCCAGCGCAACTTGTCCATTCCGGGCGAACCCAGACTGGCAGCGGTGAAAATGCGCGCCTGCACCACCATGCGAAAAGCCGCGCAGAGCGTATGAAAGCCGCTGGCGATCAGTCCGCCATAACCCCAGCTTTCCGATGCCTCGACATCGATGTGAAAGGGCTGCGGATCCCACTGCAAGGCAAAGTCCAGGATCTGCGACTCGCTCAAGGTGACGCCCCGGGTCTCGAAGCGGCGACCGACGGTGAAATCCTCAAACCAGAGATCCTGCGACATCACTGCGTCCCTTCTTCCTCATACCGCTTCGATACCATCACTCGCCGGCTGTCGGACGCGGCAGACGTTGTCTTGGCGACTCCGGCCAAGCCGCGAGCACGGCCTGCACAACGGTAGCCAAGGGAATGGCGAAGACAATGCCCCAGAACCCCCAGACTCCACCGAAGAAGAGAATGGCCACGATGATCGCCACCGGATGGAGATCCACGACCTCCGAAAAGAGGACCGGGACCAACACGTTGCCATCCAACGCCTGAATCACCAGGTAGGTCCCCACCGCCCAGATAAAGCCCGGCCCCAATCCGAACTGAACATAGGCAATGACCGCCACCGGCAAGGTGATGACGGTCGCGCCAATGTAGGGCACCAGCACCGACAGGCCGGTCAGAACCGCCAGCAAGAGCGAAAAGTTCAGGCCCACCAGCATGAAGCCGATGTAGGTCACCACGCCGACGATGATGATCTCGACGACCTTACCCCGGATGTAGTTGCCCAGCTGTCGATCCACATCGCGCCACACCCGATCGGCAAGGGGACGCTCCTCCGGGAGGAACTGCACCATCCAGTTCACGATCCTCTCGCGGTCCTTCAGCATGAAGAAGACCAACAAGGGCACCAGGACGGCGTAGATCGCCAGGGCGGCGAGGGTGTAGAGGGAGGTCACCGACCAGCCCAAGACCCGCTGGCCCAGAATGAGGACTTCACTGCGCAAGGAGGCAATGACCTGCTCCATCTGCTGCGGATCGAACAGCGCTGGATACTTCTGTGGCAGCTCCATCAGTGCCGTTTGCATCGCAGCGAAGATCGATGGCAGATTGCGCGCAAGATCCACCGCCTGCTGCACCATGACCGGCACCACAGTCAGCATCAAAAACGCAACGGCCGCCAAAAATCCGAGGAACACCAGTAAAACCGCCAACAGGCGAGGCACGTGCAGCCGCTCAAGCAGGCGTACGGGGCCGAGCAACAGGTAGGTGATGACCAGGGAAACGAGGAAAGGCAGCAGAATTCCCGCAAACGCCATCACTGCCAGGGTGAGACCGGTCAGCAACAGCACCAGGATGATCACCTGGGGATTGTTAAAATGCCGCCGAAACCAATTACTGATTGGGTTCATTCAGGATTACCGAGCACAAAGAACGTCCGCTCCATCTGGCCTCTGTGGGGAAAAGGTACTCCCGGCAGAGACGTACGTACAGAGCGGATGCGGGTTATTGCACAGCAATCAAGGCCGCTGCGACGGCTCGCTCCTCAGCCATCAGAACATTGTAGGTGCGTGCTGCCGCGCCGGTGTCCATGGCTTCAAGAACGATGCCGTGCTCTCGCAGGCTTGTGCGGAAATCCTTTGACGGCAGTTGGGCGCCCTTGCCGCAACCCAGCAACAACACCTGCACGCGATCCTCGGCATTGATGAGTGGCGAAAGGCTTTCCAGAGTGATCTGCGCAAAAGCCTCAGGCGCCCAGGACAGCGTGCGCTGCGGCATGATCAAGACCGAGCCGGTCCAGTGCGTGCCCGACACACGAAAGCCGCCATCGCCATAGGTCTCAATGACCTGTTGCCCTTCGGGGATCAGCGGTGTGACGTCCATGCTTGCCGCCTTACCTTAGCCGGCGCTTGGATTGCCAGCCTGTTCCTTGCCGCTCTCTCCGGCAGTCTGCATCGTCGCGCGTTTCAGACCCAGATAATAGAGCAGCGGCACAGCAATTCCGATGGTCGAGAAGGTGCCGATAACCACGCCCCAGATCAAACCTGCTGTAAATCCACGGATGACCTCGCCACCGAAGGCATAGAGACTTCCCAGGGCGATCAAGGTGGTTACAGACGTCAGGATTGTCCGCGACAGTGTCTGATTCAATGCCTCGTTGAGCATCTCAGGCACCGACTTCTTCTTGTACTTACGCATGGTTTCGCGCACGCGGTCGAAGACCACAACCGTGTCGTTGATCGAGTAGCCTGCGATGGTGAGTACCGCTGCCAAGGTGGTCAGATTGAACTCGATCTGCGTGAAGGAAAAGAAGCCGACTGTAACAATGACGTCGTGCACCAGCGCAAGCAGGGATGCCATGGCGAAGTGCCACTCGAACCGGAACCAGATGTAGAGCCCAATTCCCAACAGCGAGAGCAGCGTGGCCATCATGCCGGCGCGTCGTAGCTCCTCGCCCACACGGGGACCAACGAACTCGGTCCGGCGATACTCCGCCACTTCGTCCCCAAGTTCCGCCCGGACCGCGTTGATGGCTTCCATCTGCGCATCCTCAGCCCCTTCCTGGCGCTGGAGGTTGATCAGGACATCCGTCGGTTCACCGAACTCCTGCAGCGTAACTGGCCCAATATCGAGTGCACCCAGCCGGCTGCGCATGTCCTCCAGATCCGCCGGCGCCTCGGTGCGGACTTCCATGAGGATGCCGCCGCGGAAATCCACCCCAAAGTTCAGGCCCTGAACAAAGAAGGTGGCAATGGAGCCTGTCATCAGCACCATGGCGATCGCCAGGAACCAATAGCGGACCGCCAGAAAAGGAATGCGCGGTTCAGCGGGAAAAAGTCGAATCAGTGGCATTGGCGCGCCTCCGTTAGATCGGCAGGGCCTTCTTGGGGCGGCCGGCGCGCAGCCAACCCACCACCATGAGGCGCGTGATCATAATTGCTGTGAACATCGAGGTGACGAGACCGATGGCCAGCGTCACGGCAAAGCCGCGGATCGGTCCGGTGCCGAAGTTATACAGCAGCACGGCGGCGATCAGGGTCGTCACATTGGCATCGATGATGGCCGAGAGCGCCTGTCGATAACCGATGTCGATCGCCGAGACGGGGCCACGGCCGTTGCGCACCTCCTCTCGGATACGCTCGAAGATCAGCACGTTGGCATCCACCGCCATACCGATGGTCAGCACGATTCCAGCAATGCCGGGCAGCGTCAGCGTGGCCTGCAGGCCCGACAACACGGCAAGGATCAGGATCAGGTTGAGCAGCAGGGCGCAGGCCGCCATAAGGCCGAACAGCCCGTAGGCCGCCGCCATGAAGAGCATCACCAGGACAAGTCCCAGCAACGAGGCGGTTTCGCCTGCGGCGATGGAATCCGCACCAAGGCCTGGTCCGACCGAGCGCTCTTCCAGCACCGTCAACTCTGCGGGCAAAGCGCCGGCGCGAAGAAGCAATGCGAGATCCTGCACCTCTTGGGTGGCGAAACTCCCGGAAATCACGCCGCGCCCCCCCAAAATGGGCTCGCGGATCACCGGAGCGGAGATGACCTCTTCATCGAGCACGATAGCGAAGAGGCGCCCCACGTTGTTGCGCGTGGTATCGCCAAAGCGCTGTGCCCCCACCGAGTCGAAGCGGAAGGAGACCACGGGCTGGCCTTCCTGGAAGGTTGCCTGCGCGTCGACCAGGTTGTCGCCGCTGACCATCACGCGGTTGCGCACCACATACCCGCGCACCTGACCGCTCGGATCGGCTTCCTGAGCCGGAAGGAGGCGTGAGCCGGGCGGCACGCTGTCGACGCCCGGCACCACATCCTCATCCACGAGGTGAAACGACAAGCGCGCCGTCTGGCCCAGCAGGTCCTTCACCCGCTGCGGATCGTCCACACCCGGCAACTGGACCAGGATGCGGTCCTCGCCCTGACGGGCGATGGTCGGCTCGCGCGTGCCGGTTTCGTCGATACGGCGACGCACGATCTCGATGGATTGTTGGACCACGCTGATGCGACGCTCAGCCATGGCCTGGTCGCTCAGCGTGATGGATCCGCTGCCATCGTCTGAGATGCGCAACGTGGCATCCCCGATATAATCCCGCAGCACGTCGCGCGCCCGGTCCACGTCGGCGGTATCACGCAGGCTGAAGACGACACTGTTCCCTTCGAGACCAAGGCCAGTGTAGCCGATGTTCGCCCGACGCAATTCAACGCGCACGGAGTCGACGAATCCGGCGAGTTGCTCCTCGAAGACCCCATCGACATCGACCTCCAAAAGGAGGTGCGAGCCTCCCCGAAGATCGAGGCCAAGATTGACCTGTTGATTGGGAACCCAAGAGGGCAGTTGATCAAGCGTGGCGCGGGACAGAAGATTTGGCAGGGCAAAGAGCAACCCTGCCAACATAACCACGATCACGGCAAACAACTGCGCGCGGGAAATGTGAACCATCGGCGCGTACCACCCCTACTGCACGACTGGAAGCGCGCGCTTACTTGCCCGAACCGCGACGGCCGCTCTTTTCATCGGCTTCGGCGTCATCGTCGGCAACATCCGACGAGGTTTCCACCGCCTTGGACCGCGTAGCCGGATCGGTCTTGTCCAGCACATCGGTGATGGTATGCCGAATGACACGCACCCGCGTGCCCTGAGCAATCTCCACCTCGACCTCACCGTCACTGAGGACCTTGGTGACCTGGCCGACGATGCCCCCGGAGGTGACAACGCGGTCACCACGGCGCAAGGCCTCGACCATGGCGCGATGCTGCTTCACCTTCTTCTGCTGCGGACGAATCAGCAGGAAGTAAAACACCACAAAAATCAGAATGATCGGCAACAGCGACACCAGAATGTCGCCACCACCACCGCCAGCCGCCTGCGCATAGGCCGGAGAAATCAGCATGCTCGCTCCTCGGTAAAGCCTTCATTGAACGGCCAGACAGCCGGCCGCAAATTCAGGCGGGACTATAGCCGCGTGCCCATGAAATGCAATGAAAGCCCGAGCGCTCGATTGACGACGCTCCGGGGCCCTCGCTAGCTTAGCGCTTCGTTCCCGCCTGCCTGTGCGCGACGATGACGCTAGAGCCCTGCCCTGGCGCTCGTCGCGACGCCATGACATCAGAGAAACCATGACCAGTCCCGACCCTCAGGAAACCCACGCCCTGCTCATCCGTATCGCTGACGCGCTTGAACGCATGGCCCCTCCTCCGCCGCCAGCCATGACGCTGGAGGGCAGCGATGTCTTCGTATGGCACCCCGAGGAGGGCCGCCTGGCGCCAGTGGGTCGCCCCAACCGCGTGGAACTGGAGCTGCTGCGCGGCATCGATCGGCAGAGCGACCAATTGCACGACAACACTCAGCGCTTCGCCCGCGGGCTGCCGGCCAACAACGCTCTGCTCTGGGGCGCGCGCGGCACCGGCAAGTCCTCACTGGTGAAGGCGGTGCACGCTGCCGTGAACGAGGAGGCCAAGACCGGCGACTATGCGCCACTGGCGCTGGTGGAAATTCATCGTGAGGACATCCCTTCGCTGCCGCGACTCTTGACGCTGCTGCGCGACGAAGAGCGGCGTTTCATCCTTTTCTGCGACGACCTCTCCTTTGATCAGGACGATGCGAGCTACAAGTCGCTCAAAGCCGTGCTTGAGGGCGGCGTCGAGGGTCGGCCTGGCAACGTGGTCTTCTATGCCACCTCCAATCGCCGACACCTGCTGCCGCGCGACATGATCGACAATGAGCGGTCCACCGCGATCAATCCTGGCGAAGCGGTCGAGGAAAAGGTGAGCCTGTCGGATCGCTTCGGCCTCTGGCTGGGCTTCCACAACTGCGATCAGCAGACCTACTTCGAGATGATCGAGGGCTACGCGCGCCGCTTCAACCTTGCGATTGAACCGGAAGCACTCCGACGCGAGGCAAACGAATGGGCTGTGACACGCGGCTCGCGCTCCGGCCGTGTCGCCTGGCAGTTCATCCAGGATCTGGCAGGTCGGCTGGGACAGAGGCTCGAGTAGCCTCGACCTGAATGGTCAGCCCCCTGCCCCGTCCAACAGAGGCAGGGGGTCGATGGCCCGCGTGCCCTTGCGGATCTCGAAATGCAGCTGCGGCTGCCCAACGCTGCCGCTGCTGCCAACCTGCGAGATCACCTGACCGCGCGAGACCGTGTCTCCGGCGCTAACCAACAGGCGGTCATTGTGCGCATAGGCAGTGATCCACTCATCAGAATGTTTGATGAGCAGGAGATTGCCAAAGCCCCGCAGCTCGTTACCCGCATAGGCCACAACGCCGTTTTCCGCAGCGCGAACCTCGGTACCGCGTTCGGCCGCGATGTTGATGCCGTCATTGTGGCGGCCATCGCCCTGGGGCCCGTAGCGCGCGATCATCTCGCCCTCCAGCGGCCAGAGGAAACGCCCTCCCGAGCGCGGCGGCGGTGCGCTCACCTGCTCCGGAGTCGCTGTTGCGCTGGCGACGGCTGCTTCTTCTTCCTCCGCAGCAGCAGGTGGAGACGCAGTGTCGCTGGACTCTGCCGGCTCCGGCGGCGGCGCATCCTGCTCGTCCTGGACAGCACTTTGCTCGGGGGGAGCTTCCTCGGCAGGCGTCTGTGTTTGATCCTGACCGGCCGGAGAGGTTGCAGCCGCGGCTTCGGCCAAGGTCACATCGACCTCCCCGCGGGACTCGGACGCGGCGCCGCCCAGCAGAACCAGCCGCTGCCCTGTCCAGAGACTATAGGGTGGTTCGAGACGGTTGGCTTCGGCCAGTTGCTCCGGGGTCGTTTCGTACTGGCCCGCGATGGCCTGGAGGGTTTCGCCTCGCCGCACCTCGTGAACCTGGACCGATGGTATGGCCAAACGCTGGCCCACCCGCAGATCGAAAGGCGGAGTCAGATTATTGGCGTCGATCATCGCTGCCAGGGGCACGTCGTAGCGCTGCGCGATGGAAAAGAGCGTGTCTCCGGCCACCACGCGATGAGCCGATTCCTGCGGTTCTACGCGCGTCGCCGCAGCCTTCGCTGTTTCGCTCGAGGGCGGCTCGCTGGAAGAGGGTTCCGGGGCAGACGGTTCACTAGAGAGTGGTTCGCTGAAAAGCGGTTCACTCGAGAGCGGCGCGACATCGACGTCCCTGTCATCCGGTGTGGCCGCTTCCGGAAGAATGGGACCACTGCTCGCCGGCTGCGACTGAGGGCTCGATTGCGGCAGAGTGGCATTGCGGATGCGCTCAGGGTTGCTGCAGGCCGTCAGCAGCGCGGCGCCCAGCAAGCTCAACGCCAAAATTTTCGCGAGTCCGCCTGATCTCATACCTCTGCCCTCATGCCGTCGAGCGTCTTGCGGTGGTGTCCTCGGCAACCAGGGGCACGAAGCGCACGATGCCGAGACTGGTCTGTTCCACGCCGTCGGGCGTGCGCTGGATGCGCAGGAGCTCCTGGGTGCGACCCTGCGCGCCCACCGGCAGGATCATGATCCCCCCGTCCACCAGCTGACGCAGCAGGGGTTCGGGCGGCAGGGCCGCCGCGCAGGTCACGATGATGCGATCGAACAGACGCTGCTCCGGCCAGCCCCGCGAGCCGTCGCCGAGACGCGGGGTGATGTTGGTGATGCGCAGTTCATTGAACCGCTTCTCGGCCTCGTTCAGCAACGCCCTATGCCGCTCGATCGTGTAGACCCGCCGCGCCACACGCGCCAGAATCGCCGCCTGGTAACCCGAGCCAGTACCAATCTCCAGCACGGTATGCTGGCGGGACGACTGCAAGGCCTGGGTCATCATCGCGACGACCTCTGGCTGGCTCAGCGTCTGTCCCTGACCGATTGGCAGGGCGATGTTCTCATAGGCTTGGTCTTGAAAGGCTGGGGGTACGAAAAGCTCGCGCGGAACCCGTTCGATCGCTGCCAGCGTGGCCGTATCCGAAATGCCCGCGCGCCGTAGCTGCATGAGCAGACGTATTTTGCGCGGTTCCGGGGTCACGCGAAGCGTTCCTTGAGCAAGGCAAGCGACTTCTCGTGCGTGAGATCGAGGTGCAGCGGCGTCACCGAGATTGCGCCCTCCTGGATCGCCGCCAGATCCGTGTCCTTCTCTTCCGTGGCGTCGCCGCCCCAGTGGCCGATCCAGACATAGGGATGGCCTCCGGGATCGCGGCCTTCCACCATCCCCACCATATCATCCCGGCGCCCCTGACGGGCGACCCGCACACCGGTAACTGCATCCGGGTCTACGGGAGGGAAGTTTACATTGAACAGGCGGTCGCGCATCTCCGGCATTTCATAGAGCCGGCGCACAATGTCCGGTGCATGCTGTTCCGCCACGGCGAAGCTCGTGGGGGCATCGCTGCTGCGCAACTGGCTGAAGGCAATGGAACGGATGCCCAGCAGTGTGGCCTCCATTGCCGCGGCCACCGTACCGGAGTAGCCGACATCCTCAGCCAGGTTGCCGCCGTGGTTTACGCCCGAGAGCACGAGTCCCGGCCGGCGATCCTTCAACAGGTGATTGACCGCCACCACCACGCAGTCGGTGGGCGTGCCGTCGACGGCAAGACGCCGCTCGGCAAAGCGTCGAATGCGCAGCGGCCGCCGCAGTGTCAGCGAGTGGCTCGCGGCCGACTGCTCAACCTCCGGCGCCACCACCCAGACATCGTCGGACAGGCTGCGGGCCACCGCCTCCAGGGCACGCAGACCCGGCGCATGAATGCCGTCATCATTGGTAACGAGAATTCGCTCTCCGCGCAGCGCCTCTGCAGCCGTCGTCATGCCTTGCTGGTACCCCCAAATTATCGTGGGGCGGAGCTCTGGACCTCCGTGCCGGAGGAGCGACTCGCCGCCCGGGTTGCTCTCCCCCGCTTATAGAGCTTCACAGGCCCGAGGTCCACGAAACCAGCGGCGAGATACCAAGGCACGCGCAGGCGTAAACGCGGGGCGGGCCTCCGCCCCGCGCCGCATCACTCTTCGATCCCGGCTTCGCGGTTCAGCTCTTCTTCGCGCTGTGCGCGCTTGCGCTCAACCATCTTCGCCAGATAGATCGAAATCTCATAGAGCAGAACGATCGGGATCGCGAGGCTGATCTGGCTGATGGGATCGGGAGGCGTGAAAACGGCCGCGACCACGAACACCCCCACAATCGCATACTTGCGCTTGGCTGCCATGCCTGCCGAAGTCGCGATGCCGGCCCGCGCGAGCAGAGTCATGAGCACGGGAAGCTGAAAGCAGATGCCAAAAGCGAAGATCAGCTTCATGGTGAGGGCGAGATACTCGCCCACCTTGGCCTCAAGCTGGATCGGCAGGGTACCGTCGCCGCCGGTGGTCTCGAAATGCAGGAAGAACTCCCAAGCGAGCGGCAGGATCAAGAAATAAACCAGCGCACCGCCGGTGAAGAAAAGAAGCGGCGAGGCGACCAGGAAGGGCCCAAAGGCCTTGCGTTCCTCTTTGTACAGCCCTGGCGCCACGAACTTCCAGATCTGGGACAGAAAGATCGGACAGGTGATGAAAGCAGCGAAAAAGAAAGCCACCTTGATGTAGGTGAAGAAGACCTCGGTCAGATCGGTAAAGATCATCCGGGCCATGCGGTCGTCGCCGCGCTGCAGCAGAATGTCTGCCAGCGGCTGGACGAGGAAATTGTACAAATACTCGGCGAAAAAGAAACTGACGAAGAACGCCACGAAGAGGGCGATCACCGAGTAGAGCAAACGTTGGCGCAGCTCGATCAAATGATCGAGCAGCGGCATCTTCTGGGAGTCGACTGTATCGTCTGCCACGGCTGATCAGCCTACTTTCTGGGTCTTGTCATCGGAGCCGCTCTTGGCGGTCTCCTCGCCTGACGTCGATGCACTTTTGATCGCGTCATCAGACTCTTCGCCGCGGCCCGGGTGTCGGACGACCTTGCTGTCCGAGCGCTCAGGTTTGTTCTCAGTGCCGCTTGTTCCGGTGGATGGCTTTTTCACCGATGGGCCGCCGGTTCTGCCCGCTGCGTCCCGCGCCGTGCGGTCGACATCGCGCAGTTCCTTCTCGACCTCGTCTTCAGGGTCGAGGGCCTTGCGGATCTCTCGATCCAGATTGCGACCACCGGTCTTCTCAATGGCCTTGCGCGCGTCGTCCAGTTCCGCTTCGCGCATAACTTCGTTCAGGCCAGACTGGAACTCCCGGCTGAGCGAGCGCGCCTTGCGCATGAATTGCCCCATCGTGCGCAAAACCCGGGGCAAGTCTTTCGGACCGATGACGAGCAACGCCAGCAGGGCGATGATCGCCATTTCGCTCCAACCGAAATCGAGCATGCCTGAACCTCAAAGGCGTCCGCGGGCAGGTCGCAGCACAACACCGCCCGCCGGCCACCGAGTTGTATTAGCCGTTGACGGCCTTCTTGTTTGCTTCGCTCGACGACGCGGTGGCCTTGTCGGTCTGGGCCGTGGTGGTGCCGGACTCGTCCTCGATCGATTTTGACTCGGCAGTGGTTTCTTCTTCTTCCTTCATGCCGTGCTTGAACTGCTTGATGCCTGAACCGAGGTCCTTCATCAGGCGCGGAATCTTGCCGCCACCACCAAACAGAACCAGAACGACCGCCAGAACAATCAGCCAATGCCAGATACTAAAGGAACCGACCATCGCCAGCGTGACCATATCGGTCAACATAATGCTCCCCATCAACAGGGTCTCCTCAACAGCTGTCCCAGCCCCAATGGGGGCCGCCTTCGCGGACTATGGCAAAATCCTGTGCATACCGCAACGACAGCCCATGCCCGCTATGCACGCTTGCGTGATTCAAACACGAAGGCTTGATGTGGATCGAGATCGATGGAGAAGGTCTGCCCTTCCTTGGGCAGAAAACGACCGGGCACGCGCACGTGCAGATGAAGATCGAGCTCCTGTCGAGGATCGGCGACGGAGAGATGTACCAGGCTGGTGCGGCCCAGCAGCTTTGCGGTCACCACTGTGCCCGGCACCTGTCCTGACCCGGCATGCTCGCCCGGCGGCAGGAGCTTGATCGCCTCCGGTCGGATGAGCACTTCGACCGCCGCACCCTCTCCAAAGCCCTGAGCGTCCAGTACGCCCAGAGGCGTCTCCACCTGACTGTCATGGACGCTGGCTTCCAACCGGTTGATCTCGCCGAAGAAAGCGGCAACGAAAGCGCTAACCGGTTTATAGTAGAGTTCTTCGGGGCGCCCGATTTGTTGGATGCGACCCTGGTGCATCAACGCGATCCGGTCAGCCATGAACATGGCCTCTTCCGGGTCATGGGTGACCATGAGGGTGGCGGCACCGGACCGCTTGAGCACATGCAGGGTTTCGTCCCGCACCTCCTGGCGCAACTGCACGTCCAGCCCGGAAAAAGGTTCATCAAGGAGCATCAGATTGGGCTGGGGCGCCAGCGCGCGCGCCAAAGCCACGCGCTGCTGCTGTCCGCCCGAAAGCGTATGGGGATAGGCTTCCCCGTAATCCTCCATGGCCACCTGCTTCAATGCGGCGCGCGCCCGCGCGGCGCGCTCGCTGCGGCCCGCCTTGCGCACGCCGAAGGCGACGTTCTCCTGCACACTGAGATGGGGGAAGAGCGCGAAATCTTGAAACACCAGCCCAACGGAGCGGTCTTCCGGAGGCACATCGCGCTGACCATCGGCCATGACCTCGTCACCGATCAGCACCCGCCCTTGCTGCAGCACTTCCAGGCCCGCTGCGAGCCGCAACAGGGTCGTCTTTCCACAACCCGATGGGCCGAGCAGACACACCAGTTCCCCGGCATCCACCGAAAGGCTTACATCATCGACAGCACGCAGATTGCCGTAAGCATGACTGACGCGCTCGAACACGAGATTGGACATGGACGGTTGCTTCTATCCCTTGGGCAGCGGGACACTATTGCCTGTGCTGGGGGAAAACAACGCTGCGCAAGATCGTGGGTAAGCGTGCGACCCGATGCAGGCTTGCCATAGCGTTCCACCACGTGCCTGATGGTGAAAGCGATGCACAGTCCGGGATCGATACAGCATGTTACACGACCAGAAACTGCCCATGGATCGCATCTACGTTCCAACGAAACTGCGCACGCTGGTGAATCCCGAGAAGGTCGAGGAGATTGCGGCGAGCATCCTGGAAGAAGGCCAGAAAACGCCGATTCTGGTCCGGCGCGACGGCGAGCGCTTTGTCTTGGTTGAAGGTGTGCACAGACTGGAAGCCTGCCGGGCGCTCGGGGAGAGCACGATCACCGGCCTGCTGGTCAACGCCCGGCGCTGAGTGAGAGCAAACCGCAGTGCTCCCCTGGCCTGTCCTCAGGCGCGGCGGCCCTCCAGCGGCGGTCGCGGCGGCAGGTCTATGTTGACCTCCAGCCGGGCGGAACCCTCCTCCTGCGCCATACGCACCGATACATGGTCCTCCGGGATCGGCACATACTTGGAAATGGCGGCCAGGATGTCCTTCTGCAGCCGCGGCAGGTAGTCCGGCGCGTCTCGCCCCGCCCGCTCGTGCGATAGCACAAAGCTGAGGCGTTCCTTTGCCGCGGAGGCCGCATTGTCGCGGCGCTTAAAGAGTCCGAAAAGGCTCATGCCGGCCTCCCCATCAAGCGAGCAAAGAAGCTCCGCCGAGCAGCCTTCACAAAGCGCTGCTCGATTGTCTCTCCCAGGAAGCGGCCCACCGCATCCTCATAGGCCTGGGCCGGCGTGGTGCCCTGATCCAGGATAACCGGCTGGCCGATGTTGGATGCCCGAAGCACGGCCTGGCTCTCAGGGATCACCCCCAGCAGCTTGATCGCCAGGATTTCCTGAACATCCTCAACTGAGAGCATCTCCCCCTGTTCGACACGGGCCGGGTCATAGCGTGTAACCAGAAGGTGTTCCTTGACCGGATCCTCGCCCTTTTCGGCTCTGTGGGACTTGCTGGAAAGAATGCCGAGAATGCGGTCGCTGTCCCGTACCGAGGAGACCTCGGGATTGGTGACGATGATCGCCTCGTCGGCATAGTAGAGCGCGGCGAGCGCACCCTTCTCGATGCCCGCCGGGCTGTCGCAGACAATGTAGTCGAAATCCTTGCGCAGCTCGTCGAGCAGCTTGCCGACGGCATCGAGCTCAAGGGCTTCCTTGTCCTTGGTCTGCGACGCGGCAAGGATCGAGAGGTTTTCCATGCGCTTGTCGCGAATCAGCGCCTGGCGCAGCGTCGCCTCGCCGTTGATCACGTTGACGATGTCGTAGACCACCCGGCGCTCGCATCCCATGACGATGTCGAGGTTGCGCAATCCGACATCGAAATCGACAACGGCGGTTCGATGGCCCCGCGCGGCCAGGCCGACAGCAAAAGCCGCGCTCGACGTCGTCTTTCCGACGCCGCCCTTGCCCGAGGTCATCACGATAATTTTGGCCACGTTTCTGTCCTTCCGACCTTTCGCTCTCAGTCGATGGTCTCTATCCGCAGGTTATCGCCCTGCAATCGAACCTGTACGGAACGCCCCTGCACCGCTTCGGCAATCTCTTCACTTACCCGGTGATGGCCGGCGATGGAAAGCAACTCTGCCGCCAGCCGCCGACAAAAAATGCGCGCGGAAGTATCGCCTGACACGCCGGCCAGGGCCCGGCCACGCAAGGGCGCATAAACATGAATGCTGCCATCAGCCAGCAATTCCGCCCCAGCACTGACCGGCGCTGTGACCACCAAATCGGTGCCCTCCGCATAGATCTGCATGCCGGAACGCACTGGTCGATCGATCAACAGCGGCTTTCGTGGTTCGGGAGGCGCCTCCTGCCGGACGCGTTGATTGGCGGGATCGACCGCTCTCGTCGTTTTGTTGCTGGCGCGCCAGGAAGGGAAGATTGCCAGCCCTACCCCCATCGCAGCCTCATGCTGGCGCTCATCCCCGCCTTGTACGCCGACAAGGGCCAGGCGAAGCTCCCGGAGTCGGCGCTTTAGTTCCTCGAAATCCTCAGCCGAACCACCGGCCGTTCCATCGAGATCAAGCAGCATGGGTGCGCCCTCGAAGAAACTTGGCGCCTGGGCGATCTTGACCTGGAGCCGACCAAAGAAATCCGGCTGCGCCAACTCCGCCAGGCGCAGCACCATCATGGTATAGCTTGCCCCGCGCAGTGGCATAGGCGTCAGGCGCGACGGCTTTCCCTCGCTTGTGTCTGCGCTTTTTTGCGGGTCAGCCGCCACCCATTGAACTCCAATTGCTCCGAATCTCACGCGGCGCGGCCGGCAAAGGAAACCGGTCCATGCGACCGCTGGCACCATGACTAGGACAGCCACAGGAGTCGAGGAAAGTGGCGTTTGTGAGACCTGGCAGAAAGATTGCCGCAAGCGGCAACCGCGCTGCTTTCCTTGCCATAGCAATACGAGGTATGGTCGCGCTCGCCGCCGCCTGCTCGCGAAGCACAACGCCGGCGCCTACAAGTGTCACGGTAATTAAAAAAGTTAAACGGGTGGTTTCAATGAGAGTTACGCGTCGCGATACCCTTCGTCATGCTTCTGCTTTGACCCTTGGCGCGGCCGGTTTGGCTGCCGGAACTACGATGATGCCAGACATAGCTCGTGCATCACGCACCTTGACCATGGTGACAGCCTGGCCACCCGGCTTTCCCGGTCTGGGCACGACGGCCGAGCGATTCGCCAATCGTGTGAGCACGATGTCGAATGGCGAACTGAACATCCGTCTTCTGGCTGCCGGCGAGCTCGTGCCGGCCTTCGAGATCTTTGACGCAGTGGAGGCCGGCACAGCCGACCTCTACCACGGCGCGGCCTACTACTGGCAGGGACAGCATCCTGCCTATTCCTTCTTTACCTCCATACCCTTCGGTCCCACCCCGATCGAATATCAGGCCTGGCTAAACTTCGGTGGCGGCCAAGAGCTGCTCGACGAACTGGGCGAACAGTTCGGGCTGAAGCACCTCATCGCCGGTGACACCGGCGTGCAGATGAGCGGCTGGTATCGCCATCCGCTGGAATCGGTGGACGATCTGAAAGGCCTCAAGATTCGCTTCCCCGGATTCGCCGGTCAGGTTTTGACCCGGCTGGGCGCGGTGGTCGTGAACCTGCCTGCAACCGAAGTGGTCACCTCTCTGGCAAGCGGCTCGCTGGATGGCACTGACTGGGTTTCGCCTTGGCCCGACCGCGCCATGGGTCTTTTCCGGGTGGCCCCCTACTACTATTACCCCGGCTACCAGGAACCCAGCGGCCTGCTGGATCTTGGCATCTCGCTTGCTGTCTGGAACGACCTCACCGAAGCGCAGCAGGCGATATTGCGTAATGCGGCGCAGGCCGAAACCCTGGAGACCCTGGCCGAGTATCAAATTCGCAACGCGCAAACCTTGAAGACTCTGGTCGAAGAGGACGGCGTGGAAGTGCGTGCCTGGCCGGAGGCTATGCTGGATCGCTTTCTAGAGGTGTCCCGCGAGGTGATAGCGGAGACCGCCGACAAGGATCCCCTCACCGGCCGCATTCGGGAGTCACTGGCTGCCTTTCTGGAGGTTTCTGCACCCTGGAGTCAGATTTCCACCGAAGCATTTCTGGTTGCCCGGCAGCGCCGGCTCGCGTTGTAGGCCGGCTTGGACGCAGCACCGTTGAAAACCTCATCCAAGAGTAACCCTGTGCAGGAAGGGGCAGTGCCGCTTCCTGCACTGCTGCTGAATGGTCTTCAGCACATCGCAATCATTGCGCCGATCGGCCTCGTGTTTCCGCTCCTGGTGCTTCGAGCGGCCGGGGCAGATACCCAATTGCAGGAAGCGGTCATCAGCGCTTCGCTGGTGGCGCTTGGGCTTGGCAGCATCCTGTTGTGTGCCCGGCACCGGGCTTTAGGGAGCGGTTATCTGGCCCCTGCGGTGTTTACCGCCGCCTATCTGCCCGCCTCCTTGATGGCGGCACAGACGGGCGGCCTGCCGCTCGTGTTCGGCATGACAATATTCGCCGGCTGCTGCGAGGTTCTCTTCTCCTTCTTTCTCAGACGGCTGCGCCCTTATCTGCCGGTGGAAATTGCCGGTCTGGCGGTGGTCATGATCGGCTTCATTTTGGGGCTGATTGGGTTCCGGCTGCTTTTTGGCCTCGATAGCCTCGGCGCCTATCGAGGCATAGGGCCGGACGGTTTGTCATTGGGGCTTGGGTTCCTCGCCCTTGCCGTGATCATCGGACTGAACGTTTGGGCCAGAGGCGTCTTCAAGGTCTTCTCCGTGCTGATCGGCGTCGTGCTCATCTATCCCCTCGCCTGGATGCTCGACCGCACCGACCTCAACAATGAACTGCTGGAAGGGCATGACACGCTCTTTGCGCTGCCCACCTTCCCACTGCTGGTTCCAACCTTCGATATCGCTTTGGCGGTGCCCTTCATGGTGGGGGCACTGGCCTGCGCACTACGGGCCATCGGAGACATCACGACCTGCCAGAGGATCACCGATCCCAACTGGGTGCGCCCGGACATGACAAGTCTGGAGAAGGGTGTGCGTGCCGACGGCATAGCTACGTTGCTCGCAGGCGCAATGGGCACGGTGGGCCTCAACACCTTTTCCGGTTCCGTGGGCCTGTCGCAAGCCACGGGCATGATGCAGCGCCGGATCGGCTATGCCATCGGCGGGCTTTTCATCCTGCTTTCGCTGTTTCCTCATGTGGTCGTGTTGACGATCGGCATGCCGGATTCACTCACCGGCGCCATTCTCATCTTCTCGTCCGCCTTCATCCTGGCCAACGGGTTGAGCATCATCGTCTCGCGCATGCTCGACGAGCGACGAATCATCGCCGTCGGCGTGGCGCTGATCCTTGGCATCAGCCACGATATCTTTCCGCAATTCTACGAGACGCTGCCCCACTGGCTGATGACGATCACCGGCTCGTCACTGGTGGTCGCGGTGGTGACGGCACTGCTTCTCAACGGGCTGTTCCGCATCGGCATCAGCCGCAAGGCGGAACTCCAGCTCCCCATCAAGGGTGACCTCATCGACGAAATCGTTGCGTTCTGCCGTCTGCACGGCGCCCACTGGGGTGCGCGGCGCGACGTTATCGATCGCGTGATCAACGCCATGACCGAAGCGGGGGAAATGGCGGTTTCTCAAGGCCATGCCCTGGGCACGGTGGACATAGAATTGCACTACGATGAGTACCGTATCCTTGCACGAATGGTCTTCACGCCTGATCACAAGGCTTCAGGAGGCGGAGCTGAGGCAGATGCAATCGACGATTTCGCGCCAGAGGCCTCGGACCTGGAACTGCGGCTCATGCGCCACTTCGCCGACAAAGTCAGCATCGAGGAGCAAAGGGAACGACGGCTGCTGCGGCTGGTCTTTCAGACCTGACGCCATAGACCGGATCGCACTCTAACTGAACCTACGAGACTCCGGACTACACTTGGCCTGTGCTGGCGTCCTTCACGGCATCGCGCAACCGGCGGGCCGCCTGCGCCGGATCCTCGGCTCCCCCGATGGCCGACACCACGGCCACCCCGTTGGCGCCGGCTTCGATCACCGCTGTGGCGCGATCAGTTGAGATTCCTCCGATGCCCACCAATGGCTTGTCGGTTAGACGTCGCATCGCTGCCACGCCTTCCAGTCCGATCGCCTCCCCCGCATCGGGTTTGCTGGAAGTCGCAAATACCGGCCCAACGCCGATATAATCGACAGCGTAGAGCGGCACTCTGGCCAGCTCCGCAGCATTGGCCGCGGAGACGCCCAGGATCCGATCCTCCCCCAGGCGCGCCCGCGCCGCGGCGGCCTCATCATCATCCTGGCCCAGGTGCAAACCATCCGCCCCGAGCGCCAAGGCGACATCCAGACGATCGTTGACGATCAGAGGCACCCGCGCGGCTCGGCACAGCGGTATGAGCGCCTCTCCCAGCGCCAGCATATCGTGGTCGCTGGCCTCCTTGTCCCTGAGTTGGACCAGGGTGGCACCGCCGGCCAGCGCACGCGCCACCACGTCGCTCATACGCCGCCCGGCACAGTCACCGGGGCCAATGACGAGATAAACTGAAAGATCGAAAGTGGGGCGAGTCATGGGAGCCTGGCTTCCTCATCCAATTGCGCGGATTCGAGGTTGTAGAGTGCATCCAGCAGCGCAACGCGGAAGGAACCCGGCCCGCGCGCCACCGCTGCCGCACGCTCTCCGGCCACGCCCATGATGACGAGCGCATCGCGCGCCGCACGCATCGGATCCTTACACACCGCAGCCGCAGCCCCGGTCAAAGCGGTGAGTGCACAGCCGGCCGCGGTCACGCGGGTCAGCAGCATATGTCCGTTTGCAACCCGCAGGACAGCGTCGCCATCCGTGACCAAATCCACCTCACCGGTCACCGCGACCACCGCGCCGCTGTTCAGGGCCAGACGACGCGCCTGCTCCAGCACGGCATCGGCGGCCAGGGTCGAGTCGACGCCCTTTCCGCCGGAGTCCTGCGCACTCGCGCCGGAGAGTGCCGCTATCTCCGAGGCGTTGCCGCGGATGATGGTCGGCCGCATCTTTGCCAGGCGTGAGGCATTCGCCAGCCGGAACTTGGTGGCGCCGCAGCCCACCGGGTCCAGCACCCAGGGAGTGCCCGTCGCGACCGCCTGTGCCGCTGCGGCCACGGCGGCCTCGAGCCAATCGCTGGTGAAGGTACCGGTGTTGATGGTGAGAGCGGATGCGAGGGTGACGAACTCCTCCACCTCCTCACCCGCATGGGCCATAGCCGGCGAAGCGCCCACCGACAGGAGCAGGTTGGCAGCCAGGTCCATGGCCACGAAGTTGGTGATGTTCTGCACCAGAGGACCGGTGTCCCGGATGGCCGCAAGCGTGGCGCCCGGTCCCTGGTCGGCTAGGAAAGACTGTTTCGACATGAGGATACTTCCTCCCGTTGCTGGTTACGGGAGACGTCGCGGCGCGAGGCACAGCCCCTCGCCGGTCGGCGGCTCCCTGCGCTGGCATGATCCAGATCAGGTTCCATGGGTGTCATCTCAGCCCCGCTTCCCCGGCGGGACACCCCAGGCCAGTCGGCACTGTGGCTTTCACCGCGCTCCATGTCAAAGCACCCGAAGCAGGCGGGATACAGAAGGCATTGCCTCTGGGGGCCGGGCCGCCTATTCACGAAAACCTTCCAGCCGGAGTGACTGCCATGATCCTGTCCGACCAAGAGACGGCGCGGCTTACCGCCGAAACCCTGCTCGATATCCAGGCAGTGCTGTTCCGCCCGCAAGAGCCCTTCATCTTCACCTCAGGGCGCAAGAGCCCCGTCTATGTGGACTGTCGGCGGATCATTTCCTTCCCGCGGGCACGCGGGCTGATGATGGATCTGGGCTGCGGGCTCCTGGCGCGCAAAGCCGGGGTTGAAGCCTTCGATGCCGTCGCCGGGGGCGAAACCGCAGGCATACCCTTCGCAGCCTGGGTTGCCGAACGGCTTGGCCTGCCCATGGTCTACGTGCGCAAGAAGCCCAAGGGTTTCGGGCGCAATGCCCGGATCGAGGGAACCTTTCCGGAAGGTGCCCGCGTGCTTCTGGTCGAGGACCTGGCGACGGACGGGGGCAGCAAACTTAGCTTCGTCGAAGCACTGCGTGACGCCGGCGCAGAGATTGCACATAGCTTCGTCGTGTTCCACTACGGCATCTTCCCCCAAGGCATCGCTCAGTTGGAGGCTGCCGGCGTCAAGTTGCATGCGCTTTGCACCTGGTGGGACGCACTCGCCGCCGCCGAGGCGAAGGGCTACCTCGATGACGGCGGCATCGCTGAGGTGAGAGGCTTTCTCGAAGACCCGGACGGTTGGGCCGCCGCGCGAAACGACTGACAGGCAAAGCGATTCGAGCCGCCTCCATTTGCCCACTTGCGCGTGGCAATGCTCCCAACGATACTGCGAGTCATTCGCATTATCGTTGGGAGGCGCAAATGCCCGCATGGCAGTCACTGGACCTGCAACTCATCGCACGCCTGCTTGTCGCGGCTTCAGAGGAAAGGCGACCCGGCGCGGTGCGCTTGCCCGCAAAGGGACAGGCCTCCGGAAGTCGCACATCGCCGGAAGCGGATCAGGGTTTTGGCGTGGAAACACCCATAATGGCGGCAGAGTGACACCCGCTCGGGTGGGCGTCGTACGAGCCCTCACTCGCCGCCTGAGTTGGCCTCGGTTTGCAACTGGATGAAGTTCTGCAGCCCCATCTGGTCGATCAGCCCGATCTGGGTTTCGATCCAGTCGATATGCTCTTCCTCTGCATCCAGGATTTCGACGAAGAGATCGCGGCTGACATAGTCGCGCACGCTCTCGCAATGAGCCACGGCATCACGCAACAAGGGCACGCCCATGTGCTCCAGCTTGAGGTCGCACTCGAGGATCTCCTTGACGTCCTCGCCGATCAGCAGCTTGTCCAGGTCCTGCAGGTTGGGCAGTCCCTCCAGGAAAAGGATACGCTCGATGAGCTGATCGGCGTGCTTCATCTCGTCGATCGACTCTTCGTAGATCTTGTCCCCAAGCTTGGAGATGCCCCAGTTCTGCAGCATCCGGGCATGGAGAAAGTACTGATTGATGGCCGTCAGTTCGTTTTTCAGCACCCGGTTCAGGTAATCGATAACCTGCACATCGCCTTTCATCGCACCCTCCTGCCGTGGCTGCGCTCCATTCGGCCAAACGGCGCGCCATGGCAAGGCG
Source organism: Aquibaculum arenosum (assembly GCF_029222965.1). Taxonomy (GTDB): domain Bacteria; phylum Pseudomonadota; class Alphaproteobacteria; order Kiloniellales; family DSM-21159; genus Aquibaculum; species Aquibaculum arenosum. The sequence continues at coordinate 316,895 of NZ_JARHUD010000005.1, forward strand.
CAACGCTGGGTCCGCTAGCGCGAGCAAGAGGTTAGATGAAAAAAATGCTGATGACCACAAGCGGCGTGTCGCGATACTGCGTCGTCAGCGCATTGGGCGCATTAGAGGAAGCGATGCAAGGCGCCTACTCTGCGGCGACCAGTGCAGGTGCCAGAGGGCTGGGGTTCGCTGCAGGTTCACGCTCCGCGGAAAGAAACCCGCGGATGGTTTCCTTGCAGCGCCCGCAGTTCGGTAACCCTCCGGTGAGCGCCGCGGCTCAGGCCGCTTGAGCGGCCGGGCTGTTGGCTTTCCAGTGCCAGGGCAGGAGCTCGTGCAGCCGGGTCTGCGGGATCTCGGCGATACGGGCGAGCACG
>NZ_JARHUD010000006.1 GCF_029222965.1 Aquibaculum arenosum
CGACAGAGAGGACCGCCGACCTCCATAGCCCCGCCGAGGCTGCAGGGTAAGGCGAGCGCAATACTGAAGCACGGCGCGGCTTGGCTGCTTCAGAACATCAAACCCGGTTGTTAGAGGTCCTCATCTGACTCTCGGTTTTCATCCTCAACTGGCGTTGCGCGGGCTTGTCCGTGCGTCCAGAGCGCCACCAATACGAGGCCAGCGGCTTTTCAGGTGGATTTAGACATGCGTTTTTAACGGAATTGCGCCTGATTTTTTCGCTCTTTCAACTAACCGAGTATAGGTGGCTCCATTCCCTGACGGGAAGTGCTTGCACCAGACTTCTAGAAACCGCTTCTCTCGATCAAAATCTTTGGCCTTGCGCAGGAGAATGGCAATCCTCATCGGATAGTGTGGCGCCGGAATCTCGCCAGTTTCCAAATACCGATTGAAGGAATCGGTCACGGTATCGCACTGCCATCCAAGATCTTGGTCAGCCTGTTTCATGAAAATTCGAAAGGATTCTTCATCTTGGTTCAAAAATTCTGGTGCTCCTGACGCCTGACCATAGGTAATCCCTTCATCGAGCATCTTCGCCGTGGTGGCGCGTGTGGTTTGCCGATACAGAAGCTCCCGCTCGTTTTCGTCCATGACTGGTTTGTCGGCGAACAGGCGGATGAGTTCGTCGACCTTTCTGGCAAGATCGGATGACAATTGGCTGTCCGATACCAGAGCTTTCCGGGGCGGTCGCTGCGCCAATTTAGCATCAATTCTGGACGAAATTTCTTTCGCAAGTCTCGTGAGCGCCGGCTTCTGCTTTTCAGCTATTGTGATGAGGTCAACCGAAACACCTGCACGGCGATATTCGGCAATCTGCCATTCAAGCTGGTTTAGGTGACTGGTGACCTTAGCCTCCGGCTTCCGGAGAGCCGTGATGCTTAGATCGGAATTCTCTGAAAGATATCGCTGTATCTCCTCGATCAGCTGTGCGCGATCGCGAATCTGCGCTTCCCAACGTTCACGTCGATTCTCGACGTATGATGCGGAGTGCGGCGGATGTCGCGCTGGTTCTCCACGAAGGCGTGCGAGCGCTTCCTCCTGCGCTTCTCGCTTGTCGGAGTATGCCTCGGAAAAGTACGGCTCCTCCCGATCTTCAATATCGGATATGCAATACTTCCACCCACGGTCTTGCTGAAAGACGGTGATGCGGGTTGAGCCTTCTATTAGCATCGGATTGCCGTTCTCCGAAACTGCCCAGCCAGCTCTGGCAGTTAGCGCCTTGTCTTTCCGCGCCTTCGATTTTCCGAATAGCCAGTCGAACAATGCCATCCCCCTAGGCCCCCAAGCTTCAAGTGTTGTCGATCAACGACTACAAAAGAAGAATAGCACCAATGGCCATTGATCACTACTGATGTACCCATTGGCCCCAACCGAGCGACATGATGCACCAAGGCTGGTCGATGAGCTTGCTCCAAGCATCGCAGCAGTGTTCGAGGGTTTCGTTGTCGGGCAGGATGAGCTGGTCGGTCATGTGCCATCCGACCTGATCGATGGCGTGGGTGCCGGGCTCGACCGCCAGGGCGGCCAGGCGATAGTTGTAAGCCTCCTCGACCTTGTCCTTCGGCATTTGATCAAGAATCACGTTGAAGACCCGGGAGTCTTACATGACGCGCTCGTTCATAACGGTGCTGAAGGTGCTGGGCCGGTCCAACCGCGCCCGCAAGCTTTTGCCGCGCTTCCTGGCCCTGCTCGAGCAGTTTGCCAACAGCCCGGCCAAGGCTCTGGCCGAGACACTACGCTCTTGGCTCGAGCCCATTGTCCGGATGTGGCGCTTTTCCAAATCCAACGGCATCACCGAGGGATTTCATACCAAGATGGAGATGATCTCGCGCCGCGCTCTCGGCTTCAGGAACTTCCAGAACTACCGTATGAGGGTCCTTGCCCTCTGCGGCTGGAACGGCGTCATCAATCGGGTCTGATGAATGCCCATCCCCCGATAATGGGGAAGAGCCTTTTTATGTGGGGAATTTGGTGGAGCCGAGGGGAGTCGAACCCCTGACCTCAGCAGTGCGATTGCTGCGCTCTCCCAACTGAGCTACGGCCCCGACCTTGGGAAGCCTTGCCGGAGCGCCTGGGAGCGCCCTTGCGAGGCGGGCGGATAGTGTTCGGGCGGGCGGGGCTTGTCAAGCGCGTTGCCGGAGCCTTTTGCAAGCGGCCAGCGCGTCCGTCATAGGCCTCCGGGATCGCTCGTTCTGCCGGCGCTGCGCAGGGGTTCGCACCCTATCGGAGCGCCGCGCTCTCGCCCGGCTTGCGGGGCGGCGGGCGGGTCTTTAGGTTGTGCGCCGTATTGTCCCTGCCCCCGCATCGTCCCTGCCATGGAGCCGAAGCCCGATGGTTGCTCTTTTCTACCTGATCGACACCGTGATCAACATCTACATCTGGCTGCTGATCATCTGGGCAGTGCTCAGCTGGCTGGTGGCCTTCAATGTGGTGAACACGAGCAACCGCCTCGTCTACCTGGTCGGGGACTTCCTCAACCGGATCACCGAGCCGGCCCTGCGGCCGATTCGGCGCATCATGCCCAACCTCGGCGGCATCGACATCTCGCCGATGATCCTGATCCTGCTGCTGATCTTCCTGCGCAACCTGCTGCTCTACGACGTGGCGCCCGCCCTGCTGCGATGACCGCCTGGCAGCAGACACCGGAGGGTCTGCGCCTCTCGGTCCGGCTGCAGCCCGGCGCACGCAGTCTTGGCATCGAAGGAGTTGAGCGTCTGGCCGACGGCCGCGCGGTGCTGAAGGTCAAGGTCACGGCGGCGCCGGAAAGCGGCAAAGCCAATGCCGCGCTGATCGCCCTGCTGGCCAAGGAGTGGAAGCTGCGCAAGAGCGATCTGGAACTGATCGCGGGACAGAAGGCGCGCAACAAGACCCTGCTGCTGCGCGATTGCGGCACAGAGCTGCAAGAGATGCTGGCGGCACGCTACCCGTCGACCGGGTGAGTCGGATGCGGGAGCAAAGTCGACGCTTTCCGGCAGGCCGCATTTGTCTCCCGCTGCATGATGGCGACCAACAGGCAGGGTCGCAGCCGACCCGACACAAAGCACAGAGGATGCAGGCATGAGTGACAGCGCACAGGCCGAGAAAATCGCCGAGAAGATTATCGACGGCAAAGCCTTTGCGGCCGGACTGCGCGAGCGCGTGGGCGCCGCGGTGGCGAAGCTGAACGCCGAGCACGGCCTGACGCCGGGCCTGGCCGTGGTGCTGGTGGGCGAGGATCCGGCGAGCCAGGTCTATGTGCGCAACAAGGCCAAGCAGACCAAGGAGGCCGGCATGGCCTCCTTCGAGCACCGCCTGCCCGACACCACCAGCCAGGAGGAGCTGCTCGCCCTGGTGAAACAGCTCAACGAGGACCCGAGCGTCCACGGCATCCTGGTGCAGCTTCCCCTGCCCAAGCAGATCGATTCGGCCGCGGTGCTCGACACCATCGATCCGGCCAAGGACGTGGACGGTTTCCACGTCATCAACGCCGGCCGCCTGGCCACGGGTCAGGACGCCCTGGTGCCCTGCACGCCGCTGGGCTGCCTGATGCTGCTCAAGGACCGCCTGGGCGACCTCTCCGGCAAGCACGCGGTGGTGCTGGGCCGCTCCAACATCGTCGGCAAGCCCATGGCGCAGCTGCTCCTGGGCGCCAACTGCACCGTCACCATCGCCCACAGCCGCACCAAAGACCTGCCCGCGGAGTGCCGCCGGGCCGACATTCTCGTGGCGGCGGTCGGCCGGCCGGAAATGGTGCGCGGCGACTGGATCGCGCCGGGCGCAACGGTGATCGACGTGGGCATCAACCGCATCGAAGGCGCTGACGGCAAGAACCGCCTGGTGGGCGACGTGGCCTTCGAGGAGGCCGTCAAGGTGGCCGGCGCCATCACCCCGGTGCCCGGCGGCGTGGGCCCCATGACCATCGCCTGCCTGCTGGCCAACACCCTAACCGCCGCCTGCCGCGCCAAGGGCCTGCCCGCGCCGGAACTGTGAGGGCCGGCAAACGAGGCTGCGCTGCCTTAAAGAAGGTCGCGCAGCAGCGCCACCAGCGGCTCGTCGGCCGGGGGCATGGGGTAGTCGGCAAGCCGCACCGGCTTGACCCAGGCGAGTTCTTGCCCCTCCTGGGCCGTGGGATTGCCCTGCCAGACCCGGCAGGCGAAGAGCGGCATCAGCAGATGGAAATCCGCGTAGGCGTGGCTGGCGAAGGCGATAGGGGCCAGGCAGCTCGCCCGCGTGTCCAGCCCCAGTTCCTCATGAAGCTCTCGCACCAGAGCCTGCTCCGGCGTCTCGCCGGGGACCACCTTGCCACCGGGAAACTCCCAGAGTCCGGCGAGCGGCTTGCCTTCCGGGCGGCGGGCGATCAGCACCCGGCCGTCTGCGTCCACCAGGGCCGCGGCCGCCACCAGCAGGAGCGGCTTGCCTTCGGCCGCGGCCCGAGTGCCGGCCTCCCAGCAGCCTTGGGGCGCTTCGGTCTCGGCCACGTCTTGCGGACCCACCTGCCCGGTCACGCTCAGCTCCGATAGTCGGCGTTGATGTCGATGTAGCCGTGGGTCAGATCGCAGGTCCAGACCCGGGCCTTGCCGCGGCCAATGCCGATGTCGACCTGGATCAGGATGTCGCGGCCACGCATGTGCTCTGCCACCGGGGCCTCGTCATAGCCCTCGACCGGCTGGCCCTGCTCGGCGATGGTCACGCCGCCGATGGCCACCGAGAGGCGGTCGCGGTCGGCCTTCTCGCCGGCCTTGCCCACGGCCATGACCACCCGGCCCCAGTTGGCATCCTCGCCGGCGATCGCGGTCTTGACCAGGGGCGAGTTCGCGATCGACAGGCCGATACGCCGCGCCGCGCGCGCACTGGCAGCGCCCCTGACCTCGATGGTCACGAACTTCTGGGCGCCCTCCCCGTCGCGCACCACCTGCTGCGCCAGATCGATCAGCAGCGATTCCAGCGCGCGATAGAAGTCCCGCAGCCGCGGGTCGGCTGCATCCTCCACTGCCGCGTTGCCTGCCGCGCTGGTGGCGGCCAGCAACAGGGTGTCGCTGGTGGAGGTGTCGCCATCCACCGTGATCGAATTGAAGGAGCGGTCGTTGGCCCGGGTCAGCAGGCGCTGCAGCACCGCCGGCGGCAGGGCCGCGTCGGTGGCAACGAAGGCCAGCATGGTGGCCATGTCCGGCGCGATCATGCCGGAGCCCTTGGCGATGCCGTTCAGCGTGACCTCGACGCCGTCGATGCGCGCCTTGCGGCTGGCGCCCTTGTGGAAGGTGTCGGTGGTCATGATCGCCCGCGCCGCCGCCTCCCAGCCATGCGGCGCCAGACGTTGCGCCAGGTCGCCCAGGTGCGCGGTGATCTTCTCGTCGGGCAGCACCTCGCCGATAACGCCGGTCGAGGCGATGAAGACTTCACTTTCCCGGCAGCCGATCTGATCGGCACTGGCCTTCACCGTGCGCCGCACCGACTCCATGCCCTTGCTGCCGGTGAAGGCGTTGGCATTGCCGGCGTTCACCAGGACGGCGCGCGCGCTACCCCCGGCCAGTGCCTCGCGGCACCAGACCACCGGCGCCCCGGCGGTCAGGGAGCGGGTGAGCACTCCGGCCACCGCCGTGCCCTCGGCAAAGCGCATTAGCAGAACATCATCGCGCCCACGATAGCGGATGCCAGTGGCAGCGGTTGCCAGCTCGACACCGGGAATGGCCGGGAGGACCGGAAAGCCCTCCGGCGCCAGAGGAGATTTGGAAAGCATCGCTGAAGGGATCCTTACGGTCTCGCTGCCGGCCCGGAGGGCCTCATCGGGGCTGAAGCCCGGGTTACTCTTCTTCGGGCTGCTCTTCCGGCTGCATGGCTTCTGGCTGAGCGGCGCCGCCGCTGAAGTCCTGGATCTCGATCTCGGCATCCTCGCGCAGTTGCGTGCGGATTTCCTCAATGGCTGCGGTCGCGATCATTTCCTGCAGCTCGCCGCGCACCTGATCGCGCGAGGGTTGCTCGGCCTCGCGGCGATCCTCTACCAGGATCACGTGCCAGCCAAACTGCGTTTCCACCGGCTCGGTGCTATGGCTGCCCGGCTCCATATCGAAGGCGGCATCGGCGAAGGGCGCCACCATGCGGTCGCGGGTGAAGTAGCCAAGGTCGCCGCCACGCCCCTCGGCGCTGGGGTCCGTGGAGTGCTCCTCCGCCAACGCTGAGAAATCGGCGCCCTCTTCAAGCTGCGCGATCAGGTCGCGGGCCTGCTCTTCCTCCTCGACCAGGATGTGGCGTGCCTTGACCTCATCTTGCGGCGGGTTCTCCGCCACCCAGGCCTCATAGGCCTCGTCGAGCGCTTCTTCGGTCATGGCCGATTCCAGGCGCTGCTGCAGCCAGATCTGGCTGATGGCCTCGCTCTCGGCCTGGGCCACGCGGGCCTGCACGCGCTCGTTCTCCTCCAGGCCGTCTTCGCGGCCCTGTTGCTCCATCAGGCGCATGTCCACCAGGCGCTGCACCAACGCCGGGAAGACCTGCATCAGGTTCTGCTGATACTGGGCCGGCAGGTCCTGGGCCGAGCGGATCACGTCGGAGTAGCGAATTTCGCTGCCGTTGACCGTGGCAACCACAGGGTCTTCGCCCATGCCTTCCTGCTGTGCGGCGGCAGCACCGGCAAAGCCGATGGCCAGACCGGTCGCCAGCACGACGGCATGACAGAGGGGACGAACGGATGACAGTAGCTCAAAGCGCATGAAGGACTCCCTTTCGGGGAATTTCTGTGTCGAGTGCAGGCCGGTCGGCGACCTCCCTTTCCGGGCTTCGCACTATGCAGAAGACTGCGCAAAGTACAAGTTGCGCCTGCGTGGCGAAGGGCAGCCCAGGGCGCAATCCGGACCTTAGACGCGAGAGTGCCGCGGCCTTGCGTCGGGCGGTGCGTTGACAGCCCCCGGAGCCGGTCCTAGCGTTCCCCGGCTCCTAGGCTGGGCCCGCGATGCAGGCTCGAGCCGCATGCGATCAGGAACACGACACCTCTTGTCCCGGCCACCCCCGTCCACACGCGACCAACTGGCCCAAGCGGCCACCTTCTTCCAGTCCGGCATGAGCCTGGCCCTGCCGGTGGACTATGCCGGGGTCTCAATGGCGCTGACCTGGCCGCTCTTGGCAAGCGGGACCAAGGACTTCGACCTGGTCTGCGTGCCGACCGGCGGATTGCAGGCCGACATCCTGATCGGCGCCGGGCGCGTGCGCTCGATCGAGACCAGCGCCATGACCCTGGGCGAGGCCGGCGGTGCACCCTGCTTCAACCGGGCGGTGCGCGAAGGCAGCATCGTGATCCGCGATGCCACCTGCCCGGCCATCCATGCCGGCCTGCAGGCCGCACAGCGCGGCGCCCCCTTCACGGCGATGCGCGGCCTGCTCGGCACCGACGTGCTGGCCCAGCGCAACGACTGGCGCGTGATCGACAATCCCTTTTCCGACGCGCCGGACCCGGTGGTGCTCATACCGGCCATCCGCCCGGACCTCGCGCTCTTTCACTGCCCGCTGGGCGACCGGCAGGGAAATGTTTGGATCGGACGCAGGCGCGAGCTGGCGACCATGGCCTATGCCGCCCGGCGCTCCCTGGTCACGGTCGAGCGGTTGGTGGACGACCTCTTCGCCACGGAAGAAACCGCCGCCGGGACGCTGCCCGCGCTCTATGTCGACCAGGTGATAGAGGTGCCGCAGGGTGCCAGGCCCTATGGGTTATGGGGCGTCTATGGCGGCGACCTGCCGGCGCTCAAGCGCTATGCCGCCGAGGCCCGCACCCCCGAAGGCTTCGCGGCCTGGCTGGAAGAGGCTCAAGCGGAAGCCGCCGGCATCAGGGGCGGCGCGCCATGACCGAGGCCTCCAAGCGCGAGATCATGATTGCCACCATCGCCGAACTGCTGCGCGGCGTGCGGCATGTGGCCGTCGGTGCGGCCTCGCCGATCCCGGCGGCCGGCGCCATGCTGCGCCGCGCGCTGGCCGAAGAGGAAGCAACACCGCCGGTCCGCCTGTCCATCCTCGGCTCGGTGGCGCACAACTTCTTCACCAACGGTTCGGTCGAGCTCTTCGACTGCGCCGGTCAGGGGCGGATCGACGCCTTCTTTTTGAGCGGCGGGCAGATCGACGGCCAGGGCAACGTCAATCTTGTGGGCGTGGGTGATTATCCCAACGGTAAGGTGCGCTGGCCCGGATCCTTCGGCTCCTCCTACCTCTACTTCGTGGTGCCGCGCGTCATCCTCTTCCGGGAGGAGCACAGCCCGCGCATCTTTGTGGAGAAGGTGGATTTCATTTCCGCCCCCGGCGCCTCGCCCGAGGGCGTCTACCGCCCGGGCGGGCCCAGCGCGCTGCTGACCGGCCTGGGGCTGTTCGACTTCGAGTCCAGCCGCCCCGGCTTCACGCTGCGCTCGGTGCATCCGGGCCACAGCCTGGAAGAGATCCGCGCGGCAACCGGCTTCAGCTTCGCGCACGAGCCGCAGCCGCCGCTAACGCAAGCGCCCACGCCCGAGACCCTCGCCCTGCTGCGCGGACGCGTACTGGATGAACTGGCCGAGACCTACCCCGGCTTCGCCGCCGAACTGGCCGCAGAGATCACCACGACCGGCGGTGACTGACGACAGACACAAGATGAACCGTATCGGCTTTGCAGCCGATCAGAGGAAGCATGTGCCATGAGTGACGTGAAGGCCGTACAACACGCCAGCCACTGGGGCGCCTATCGCGTCCTGGTGCAGGACGGCAGGATCGTCGGCACCGAGCCGATCCCCGAGGATCCGGCCCCCTCCCCCATCATCGGCTCGATCACCGACTGGGTCGATCCGGCGCGGCGCATCGCCCAGCCCATGGCGCGGGAGAGCTGGCTCGAGGCCAAGCGCGCCGGCCGTCCCACCGACGGCAGCGGTCGCGGGCAGGAGCGTTTCGTGCCGCTGTCCTGGGAGGAGGCCTTTCGGCTCGTGGCCTCGGAGATCGACCGGGTGCGCCAGGACCACGGCAACGACGCCATCTTCGCCGGCTCCTACGGCTGGACGAGCTGCGGGCGCTTTCACCATGCCCCCTCGCAGTTGAAGCGCATGCTCAATCTGGTGGGCGGCTACACCGGCCATGTGGACACCTACAGCATCGCCGCCGGCCCCGCGATCCTGCGGCATACGCTGGGCAGCGACGAGGCCTGCGTCGGCAAGGCCTCAACCTTTGACGCCATCGCCGAACACACGCAGACACTGCTCGTCTTCGGCGCTCTGGCGCCCAGGACCGCGCAGAACGAGGCCGGCGGCATCGGCGCCCACACCCTGGAAGAGAACCTGAAGCGCATCGCCGAGCGCGGCGTGCGAGTGGTCCACATCTCTCCGGTGAAGGATGATCTGCCGGAGTGGGTCGGCGCCGAGTGGTGGCCGATCCGCCCCAACAGCGACACGGCGCTGATGCTGGCCCTGGCGCAGGAGATCCGCCGCGCCGGCAACCACGATCTGACCTTCCTGGAGCGCTACACCAGCGGAGCGGACCTCTTCCTCGACTACCTCGCCGGGCACAGCGATGGCGTGGAGAAGACCGCTGAGTGGGCCGCGACGCTCACCGGCCTGGATGCCCAGGCCATCCGCGATCTGGCGGCGCAGCTGCCCGCCACGCGCAGCATGATCACCGTGAGTTGGAGCCTGCAACGCGCCCAGCATGGCGAGCAGCCCTACTGGGCCGCGCTGGGCCTGGCCTCGGTGATCGGACAGATCGGCCTTCCCGGCGGCGGCGTGGGCTATGGCTACGGCTCGCTGGGCGGCATGGGCGCCGCCATCCCGCTTTCCCGCTCCCCGTCGCTGCCGCAGCTGACCAAGCCGAACCGGGCTTTCATCCCCGTGGCACGGATCACCGACCTGCTGCTCAATCCCGGCGGCGCCTTCGACTACGAGGGCAAGACCTACCGCTACCCGGAGACCCGCATGGTCTACTGGGCCGGCGGCAATCCCTACCACCACCATCAGGACCTGAACCGCCTGGAGCGCGCCTGGGCGCGGCCGGAGACCATCGTGGTGCAGGACCCCTGCTGGACGGCAGCGGCGTTGCGTGCCGACATCGTCCTGCCGGCCACCACCTCGCTGGAGCGCAACGACATCGCAGGCAATCGCCGCTGCGACCTGATCATCGCCATGCAGAAGGCGGTGGAGCCCCTGGGCGAGGCCCGCAACGACTTCGACATCTTCTGCGGCCTGGCCAAGGAGCTGGGCGTGCTGGAGGACTTCACCGAAGGCCGCGACGAGATGGGCTGGTTGCGCCACATGTACGAGAAGGTCCGGCACAACAGTCAGGAGCGTTTTGGCCACGCGATGCCGGACTTCGACGGCTTCTGGGAAGCGGGCTACGTGCCGGTGCCCACGAAGGAGAATCACACCTATTTGGAGGCCTTCCGCGCGGACCCGGACGCCAGTCCCCTCACCACGGAAAGCGGGCGCATCGTGCTCGGCAGCCAGCTTCTGGCGGAACGCTGTTACGAGGATTGCCTGGCGCATCCGGCCTGGCTGCCGCCGCAGGAGTGGCTCGACGGCAAACGCGCGGGCTTCCACCTGCTGTCCAACCAGCCCACGGGGCGCCTGCACAGCCAGCTGCACCAGGGACCGACCAGCCTGGCAGAAAAGCGCAACGGCCGCGAGCAGCTACGCCTCAACCCGGCCGATGCCGAGAAGCTCGCCATCGCCGACGGCGCGACGGTGCGCGTCTGGAACGAGCGTGGCAGCTGCCTCGCCACCGCCAGCCTGACCGACGCGGTCACACCGGGCGTGGTGGTGCTGCCCACCGGCTCCTGGCTCACCTACTCCCAGGACGGTCGCCTCGAGCTCTCCGGCAATCCCAACGTCCTCACGCCGGACGTGCCCACCTCCAGCTTCGGCCAGGGCTGCGCGGCCCACACCTGCATGGTGCAGATCGAAGCCTATGACGGTCCGGCACCAGACCCCACCGACTACTATGACCGTAGCTTGCGCCAGGCCGTGGCGCAGGGTTAGAGATTCAGCGAGAGGGCACCGCAATGAGCGAACAACCGATCAGCCGTTTTCCCGTTCCCCGTATGGCCGACCTGCCCGAGGATATCGCCGAGCGCATCCTGGCGGTGCAGGAGAAGTCGGGCTTCGTGCCCAACGTCTTCCTGGTGCTCGCGCACCGGCCGGACGAGTTCCGCGCCTTCTTCGCCTACCACGACGCCCTGATGGAGCGGCCGGGCAATATCACCAAGGCCGAGCGGGAGATGATCGTGGTGGCGACCAGTGCGGCCAACCAGTGCCAGTACTGCGTCATCGCCCACGGCGCGATCCTGCGCATCCGCATGAAGAACCCGCTGATCGCCGACCAGGTGGCGATCAACTATCGCAAGGCGGACATCACGCCGCGCCAGCGCGCCATGCTCGACTTCGCGCTCAAGGTCTCAAAGCAAGCCGAAAGCGTGGAGGACGCGGACTTCGCGGCGCTGCAGGAGCAGGGCTTCACCGAGGACGACATCTGGGACATCGCCGCCATCTCCGCCTTCTTCGCCCTGTCCAACCGCCTGGCGAACGTGACGGGCATGCGTCCTAACGACGAGTTCTACACGCTGGGCCGCGGCTGAACGCGGCGACCCGGAAAGACAACCACAGCACGAGGGGCAGAACACCATGGCCGAACGCTTCCAGGCACTGCTGATCGAAGAGGTCGAGGGCAAGCCGAAGGCACGCTTTGCCGAGCTGGGTCTCGACGACCTGCCGGACCATGAGGTGCTGGTGGAGGTCGCCTACTCGACACTGAACTACAAGGACGGCCTGGCAGTCAGCGGCAAGGGGCGCATCGCCCGGCGCCTGCCCATGGTGGCCGGCATCGACCTGGCCGGTACGGTGGTCGAGTCCCGCTCACCCGACTGGCAGTCCGGAGACAAGGTGCTGGTCAATGGCTGGGGCCTTTCGGAAAGCGAATGGGGTGGCTACAGCCGCTATCAGCGCCTGAAGGCGCAGTGGCTCACCCGCCTGCCCGATGCCTTCAGCCTGGAGCAGGCCATGGCCATCGGCACGGCCGGCTACACCGCGGCGCTCTGCGTCCACGCCCTGGAGAAATGGGGCCTGCCGGCCGGGCGCGAGGTGCTGGTGACCGGCGCGGCCGGCGGCGTCGGCTCGGTTGCCGTCGCCCTGCTGTCCGCCCGCGGCCATCAGGTGACCGCCGCCACCGGGCGGCCCGAGACCCACGACTACCTGGCCGCGCTGGGCGCTGGCAGCTTCGTCGCCCGCGATGAACTCTCCGAGAAGGGCAAGCCGCTGCAGAAGGAGCGCTGGGGCGGGGCCGTGGACACCGTCGGCTCCACGACCCTGGCCAACGTGCTGGCCCAGACCTGCTACGGCAGCGCGGTGGCAGCCTGCGGTCTCGCCGGCGGCCCCGACCTGCCGGCCACCGTCCTGCCGCACATCCTGCGCAGCGTGGCCCTCATCGGCGTCGACTCGGTGATGGCGCCGCCGGCCCGGCGCGAGGAGGCCTGGGGCCTGCTGGCCGAAAGCCTCGATCCCAAGGCCCTGGCCAACATGACCCAAGTCGAGCCCCTGTCACGGCTGCCCGAGCTGGCCGACGAGATCCTGGCCGGTCAGGTTCGCGGCCGGGTGGTTATTGAGATCGGTTAAACGAGCAAGGCCGCCTATACATCCAGGCTATCAGCCGTGACGAAGCGGGCGTGTTCCTGGATGAAGGCGAAGCGCAGCTCGGCCTTGCGGCCCATGAGCTGCTCCACCCGCTCCTCGGCCAGGCGGCGTTCCGTGCCGTCTTCGTCCAGATCGGTGGCCTCCTGGATCACCACGCGCAGCAGCGTGCGCTTGTCGGGATCCATGGTGGTTTCCTTGAGCTGGCCCGGCGGCATCTCGCCCAAGCCCTTGAAGCGGCTCACCTCGACCTTGCCCTTGCCGCCGAAGCCTTCCAGCAGCCGCTCGCGATCCTCTTCGTCCCGGGCGTAGGCAACCTTGCCGCCCTGGCTGAGGCGATAGAGCGGCGGCTGGGCCAGGAAGAGGCGTCCAGCCTCGATCAGGCCCGGCATCTCGCGAAAGAAGAAGGTGATGAGCAGGCTCGCGATGTGGGCACCGTCCACGTCCGCGTCGGTCATGATGATGACCCGCTCGTAGCGCAGCTTGTTGACGTCGAAATCCTTGCGCAGCCCGCAGCCCAGAGCCAGACCGATGTCCTGGACCTCCTGGTTGCCGCGCAGCTTCTCCGGTGAGGCGGAAGCGACGTTCAGGATCTTGCCGCGCAGGGGGAGCACCGCCTGGGTGTCGCGCCGGCGTGCCTGCTTGGCCGAACCGCCGGCCGAATCGCCCTCCACCAGGAAGAGTTCCGTTCCGTCCGCGCCGCTGCGCGCGCAGTCGGCAAGCTTGCCGGGGAGGCGCAGTTTCCGGTTGGTGGCCGTCTTGCGCGACTGCTCCTTCTCCTGGCGCCGGCGCAAGCGCTCCTCTGCGCGCTCCACCAGACGATCGAGCAATGCCGAAGCGCGCGCCGGATCGGCCGAAAGCCAGTGGTCGAAGTGATCCTTGATCGCGGCTTCCACCAGCTTGGCCGCCTCGGGGGAGGAGAGCTTTTCTTTTGTTTGCCCCTGGAACTGGGGATCGGGAATGAAGAGTGACAGGAGGGCGCAGGAGCCGCCCAGCACGTCATCGCCGGTGATCTGCGCCACCTTGCGATTGCCGATCATCTCGCCGTGCGCCTTGATCGCCCGCAAAAGGGCCGAGCGCAGGCCCTGCTCATGGCTGCCGCCCTCGGGCGTGGGCACGGTGTTACAGTAAGAGGAGGTGAAGCCGTCGTCGCGGTCGGCCGGCCAGGTGACGGCCCACTCGACACGGCCCGCCTTACCGGAAAATTCCGCCTGCCCGGCAAAGGGCTCGGGCACCAGGGTCGCCCGCTCGCCCATGACCGCCTGCAGGAAGTCCCGCAGACCGTCTGGGAAGTGCAGCGTCGCCTCCGGCGGCGTCTTGTCCCCCTCGCCCAGCAGAGCGGAATCACAACTCCAACGTATCTCGACACCGCGGTGGAGATAAGCCTTGGAGCGGGCCATGCGGTAGAGCCGTGCCGGGATGAAGCGGGCGTGGGCGCCGAAGATCTCGGGGTCGGGCTGAAAGACGATGGTCGTGCCCCGGCGGTTGTGCACCGCACCTGCGGGCTCCAGTGGCCCTTGGGGCAGGCCGCGGGCATAGACCTGGCGCCAGAGCTTGCGGTCGCGCGCCACCTCGACGGTCAATTCCTGCGCCAACGCGTTCACCACCGACAGACCGACACCATGCAGCCCGCCCGAGGTCTGATAGGCTTTGGCCGTGAACTTGGCGCCCGAATGCAGCGTGGTGAGAATCACCTCCAGTGCAGACTTGTCGCGGAACTTGGGATGCGGGTCGATGGGAATGCCGCGTCCGTTGTCGCGCACGCTCACCCGGTTGCCCTGCTCGAGCGCCACCTCGATGCGTGTGGCATGCCCGGCCACCGCCTCGTCCATGGCATTGTCGAGAAGTTCGGCGACCAGGTGATGCAGCGCCCGCTCATCCGTTCCCCCGATGTACATACCGGGGCGGCGGCGTACGGGTTCAAGACCCTCCAGGACTTCGATGTCCTTGGCGGAGTAGCCCTGCTCGTCTTCGGGAAGCGTTTGAAAGAGATCGGCCATGCGCGGCATTATAGGAGTCACCTTCTACGTCGCAAGCAGATGCGGTATTTCAATACGCGAAGCTCCACGAAATATGGTAGAGATCGCCACCTATGACTGCTGACCCGTCACCACCGCGCGAGCAGCCCGCTCTGCGCACCCAGGCCATGCCCGCCGATGCGAATGTCAACGGCGACATCTTCGGTGGCTGGGTGCTGGCGCAGATGGACCTCGCGGGCGCCGTGCCGGCCCACGCACGGGCCCGGGGTCGTATCGCCACGGTGGCAGTCGAGGCCATGCGCTTCCACAAGCCGGTTTTCGTCGGTGATCTGGTGTCCTGTTATGCCCGTTTGGCCCGTGTCGGCACCACCTCGCTCACCGTGGTGATCGAGACCTGGGCCAAGCGACATCTCTCCGACGAGGAGGTGAAGGTGACCGAGGGCACCTTCGTTTATGTGGCCATTGATGAACAGGGGCGCCCACGCACACTGCCGGCGGTCAATCCATGACGCCGCTACGCCAGCCTATTCGACTGGCCGACCTTGGTAACGAGCGACTTCATCAGCTCTACAATTATTGGCGCGAGCGCTGCCCGCCTGAGGGGCACCCCATGCCACGCGCCGCGCTGGACCCGATCCCGCTCGGGCCGCTGCTGCCCTATATCATGCTTATAGAAGTTGTCTCTCCAGGCGAGGCAGGCAGCTTTCCTGACATGCGCTTCCGCCTGGTCGGCGACGAGATCGAGGGTCGTTATGGCCGCTCACTCAAAGGTGCCACGCTCGATGAGACCTTTCCGCTGGTCCAGCGCAGCGACACCTCGCACCAGTGGAGCGAAATCTTGACCGACTGGACGCCCAAGTATCGCTGCGGTCCCATGAACTTTCCCAACGGCCGACGCTTCGAGGCCGAACGCATTCTGCTCCCGCTGTCTCAGGGAGAAGCGCCCGTCGCCTTCCTGCTCGGCGCCATCTTCTATCAGCCCCTGGCAACCGATCAGGACGAACACCAAACCGTGGCCGGCGATCTGGAGGCGTGATACCAGGATTCACCAATAGCGCTGCGGAGCCTGGTCCGCTGCGCAGTGCGCCAGAGAGGACGACTGCCAATGCGCATCCTTGCGATTGAGGAGGCCACCGCCTCCATCGCCTCGGACATCCGCAACGCTTACATCGACTTCAGCCGCATGGATGTCTCGGTGGTGAAGATCACCACCGACGTGCAGCGCGATGGGCGGCCCGTCGTGGGCTATGGCTTCAACAGCAACGGCCGCTACGCCCAGGCGGGCATCCTGCGCGAGCGCATTCTTCCCCGCCTGCGCGATGCCGCGCCCGAGGAATTGCTCGATCGCGAACGGGACAATCTCTGCCCCTTCCAGGCCTGGAATGTGATGCTGCGCAACGAAAAGCCCGGTGGGCATGGAGAGCGCTCTGTCGCTGTGGGCGTGGTTGACATGGCGCTCTGGGATGTCGTCGCCAAAATCGAGGAGAAGCCGCTGCAACAGCTCCTGGCTGAGCGCTATGGCAATGGCACTGCGGCAAACTCCGCCTTCGTCTATGCCGCCGGCGGATACTACTATCCGGAGAAGGGCTTGCCGGGGTTGCAGGAGGAGATGCGCGGCTACCTGGATCTCGGCTATGACACGGTGAAAATGAAGATCGGCGGTGCGTCGCTGCAGGATGACTGCGCGCGCATCGAGGCGGTGCTGGACCTGCTGGGCGGCGATGGCCAGCGCCTGGCGGTGGACGCCAATGGCCGCTTTGATCTGGAAACCGCCATCGCCTACGCCAAGGCCCTCTCCCCTTACGGACTGCGCTGGTACGAGGAGCCGGGCGATCCGCTGGATTTCGCGCTGCAGGCCACGCTGGCTGCGTTCTACGACGGCCCCATGGCCACGGGCGAGAACCTCTTCTCGCACCAGGATGCCCGCAACCTGCTGCGCTACGCCGGGATGCGGCCGGATCGCGATGTGCTGCAGTTCGACCCCGCGCTCTCCTATGGCCTGGTGGAGTATCTGCGCACGCTCGACGCCATGCGCAGCGCCGGCTGGTCACCGGCCCGCTGCATCCCACATGGCGGCCACCAGTTCGCGCTTTGCATCGCCGCCGGATTGGGGCTGGGCGGCAATGAGTCCTACCCCGGCATCTTCGCGCCCTTCGGCGGCTTTGCCGACGACATACCCATTGATAATGGTCAGGTCCGCCTGCCGGCTGTGCCGGGTGTTGGCTTCGAGACAAAGGCTGCCCTGATGGACCTGTTCCGGCAGCTCTTCGACTAGACCGGGTCGCGTTCAATCTGAACCACAAGGTTTCAGATTGAACGCGTGAATCCGGTCTAACACCAAAGAGATAGTGCAGATTCACGCGGTCCACTTGGATCGCAAAGCGATACCAATTGAACGCGATCTGCACTGAGATCCCTGTGCGCGCCTCACCACCAGCGGCGTCGCACTGCCTTCTCAATCTCGACGATGCCGAAGAGCAGCAGGCCGCCACCGAAGATCAAGGCCCATTCCTGCCCGCCCAGTGAAGCCGAGCCGAAGAGCAACTGCATCGGCGGCGCATAGGTAAAGAGGCCCTGAAGCACCACCACCACCCCGATAGCGATCAGGACCGGTCGACTGCCGGTCAGCGCTTCCCAGGAGAGACAGGAGGCACGCAGATGGCGCGTGTTGATGAGGTAGGTGATCTCCCCGACGACCAAGGCATTCACCGCTGCGGTACGTGCCACCTCCAGTGAGGCCCCTTGCTGAATGAGCCAGAGGAAAAGGCCGAGTGCAGCGCCGAGCAGAAGGAGCGAAACCAGCAGAATGCGCCAGAGCAGGAAGCCGGATAGCAGCGGTTCACGCGGCGGGCGGGGCGGCCGGTCCATGATGTCCAGCTCCGCCTTCTCGAAAGCCAGGGCCAGCGCCAGGGTGACAGCGGTGATCATGTTCACCCAGAGGATCTGCACCGGCGTGATCGGCAGGGAGAGGCCCAGAAGGATCGCAGCGATGATAACAAAAGCCTCGCCGCCATTGGTCGGGAGGATGAAGAGGATGGCTTTGTTCAGATTGTCGTAGACCCGGCGCCCCTCCTCGACCGCCTGTGCGATGGACGCGAAGTTGTCGTCGGCCAACACCATTTCGCTGGCTTCCTTGGCCGCCTCCGTACCCTTGTGTCCCATAGCCACGCCGACGTCGGCCGTCTTGAGTGCCGGCGCATCGTTGACACCATCACCTGTCATGGCCACGACTTCGCCGCGACGCTGCAGAGCCTCCACCAGTCGCAGCTTCTGCTCCGGCGTGGTGCGGGCGAAGACCTCGACCTCACCCGCCGCTCCTTCCAACGCTGCCTGGTCCATGGTGGCCAGGTCCTGCCCGGTCAGCACCTTGCCGTTCTGCCCCAACCCCAGCTTGCGCGCGATGGCCAGCGCGGTCGCGCCGTGGTCCCCGGTGATCATGCGCACGGCGATCCCGGCCCGATGACAGCGGGCAACCGCGGCGATGGCCTCGTCGCGCGGCAGGTCGATGATGCCGTAGATGCCGAGCAGGGTCAGGCCGCCCTTCACGTCATCAAAGGTCAAAGCCAGCTTGTCAGGCGCCGCGTCGGCTTCAGCAATGGCCAACACTCGCATGCCCTGGTCAGCGAGGGCTTCGATCCGGGACAGCCATGCCTCCCGATCGATGGGGCGCCGTTCCGCCTCGGCCAGTTCCCGGTCGCAGCGCTCCAGCACGATCTCCGGGGCGCCCTTCACATAGATCATTCGCTGCCCGCGGTGATCGTGGTGCAGGCTTGCCATGAACTTGTGCTCGGACTCGAAGGGGATCACATCGCTGCGCGGGCAAGCCTTCTGCTCATAGCCCAGATCCCTGCCCGCCTTGGCTGCCAACGCCAGCAGGGCCCCGTCCGTCGGATTGCCCTGCAGGATCCAGCCTTCAGCGGTCTCGTGTAGTTCAGCGTCGTTGCAGCGCAGCCCGCCCAGCAACGCAGCCTCCACAGCCCGCAAATCCTTAGGATCACAGCGGTTGCCGTCGCAAGAGAAGGTGCCTTCAGGTCCGTAGCCCGTGCCGCTCACCTCGAGGTCGTACTCTGCGGTGATCAGACGCTGAACCGAAAGTTCGTTGCGCGTCAGCGTGCCGGTCTTGTCGGAACAGATCACCGTGACCGAGCCCAGGGTCTCCACGGCCGGCAGCCGCCGGATGATGGCATTGCGCCCGGCCATGCGGGTGACCCCGATCGCCAGCGTAATGGTCAGGATCGCCGGAAGGCCTTCCGGAATGGCTGCCACCGCCAGACCGACAGCCGCCAGAAACATCTCGCTGGCATCGTAGTCGCGCAACAGGATGCCGAAAGCGAAGGTAAGCGCCGCGAGCACCAGGATTCCAAGGCTGAGCCAGCGGCCGAACTGCGCCATCTTGCGCAGCAGCGGCGTGGTCATGGGCGCGACATCCGCCATCATGCCGCTGATGCGACCGATTTCCGTACGCGGGCCCGTCGCCACCACCACACCGGCCGCCTTGCCCTGGGTCACCAGCGTGCCGGCATAGGCCATGGAGCGACGATCACCCAGCAGAGCATCGATCTCGACCGGCTCGCTGTCCTTCTCGCTCGGCAGCGATTCGCCGGTCAATGCTGCCTCCTGCACCTGGAGGCTGCGAGTCTGGTGCAGGCGCAGGTCCGCCGGCACCTTGTCGCCGGATTTCAGCAGCACCAGATCGCCTGGCACCAGCGTACCGGCATCGATGGTCCTGCGCTGGCCGTCGCGCACAACGGTGGCTTCCGGCGAGAGCATGTCGCGGATGGCTTCCAGCGCGCGCTCGGCCTTGCCTTCCTGAAAGAAGCCGACAGCGGCGTTGATGATCACGACGCCTAATATGACGGCGCTGTCGATCCAATGTCCCAGCAGCGCCGTGATTAGGGCCGCCACGACCAGAACCTGGATCAGGACATTCTCGAACTGCGCCAAGAAGCGCCGCAGCGGGCCGCGCCCCTTCGGAGGCTGAAGACGGTTGGGCCCGTGCTCCTCCAGCCGGCGCTCGGCCTCTGCATCCGCCAGCCCTCTTTCAGAGGTCGCGAGCTCCTCGAAGATTTCGCGAACCGGCCGGTGATGCCAGGGTGGAGGAGTGTCGCTCGCGTCGGGCATGGATATCCTTTCCGTGTGAAGGGATGAAACCAGCCTTGATAGGGCCGCCAAGCGGCGGAGAGACATGACATGAATCAAACTCCGGGCGGAAGCTGCCCTGGCCGCCTATGCTTCGGAGCGCAATGCCTGCTGCAGCACGCGCGCCACGTGCAACGCTTCGCGCTGGCTTCCGTCGGCGATCTGGTGGCGGCAGGAAGTGCCATCCGCCACGATCAAGGTGTCCGCGGAGGCGGCGCGCACCGCCGGCAGGAGGTCGGCCTCGCCCATGGCGCGCGAAACCTCAAGGGTTTCCGCCTGATAGCCGAAGGCACCAGCCATGCCGCAGCAGGAGGTCTCCACCGTTTCCACCGAAAGGCCCGGGATCAGCTTCAGCACCCGTTCCACCGGCTTGAAAGCGGCGAAGGCCTTCTGGTGGCAATGCCCATGCAGCAGTGCACGGGTCTGCGGCAAGGCCTGCAGCGGCAGTTCCAGCCAGCCTTCGTCCAGCCCCAGGGCCAGGAATTCCTCGAAGAGCAACGCCTTGCGCGAAAGGCGGTCGGTTTCCGCGCCCGGCTGCAGCGCCATGGCCTCGTCGCGGAAGGTAAGCAGGCAGGAGGGCTCGAGCCCGATCACCGGCAGATCGCGCTCCAGGAAGGGTCGCAGCGCCGCCAGTGTGCGCCCCTGCTCGGCCCGCGCCTCATCCACTAGGCCCGCTGCGAGATAGGTGCGCCCGCAGCACAGCGGACGCCCGCCATCCGGCGCCTTGGCCAGATGTACCCGGCAGCCCGCAGCCACCAGCACGGCGCAGGCGGCCTCCAGGTTCTCCGGCTCGAACCAGCGATTGAAGCTGTCGGCGAGCAGAACGACCTCCCGCCCCTCGACCGGTCCCATTGCATTCTCCCGCGGCAGAAAGGGCCGCGAGGACCAACGGGGCAGTCGCCGTTCTGCCGCCAGACCCAGCAGCTTCTCGCTGAGCCGCGCTGCGCCCGGTAAGTCGTCTCGCATGTTCGCCAGCCAGGGAACCTTCGCCACCCAGGGGGCATAGCGCGGCAGGTGGGCAATCAGGCGCTCACGCAGCGGCACACCCTTGGCCTGGGCGCGCTGATGCTGCACCTCGATCTTCATGCGCGCCATATCGACGCCGGTCGGGCACTCGCGCTTGCAGCCCTTGCAGGAGACGCAGAGCTTCAAGGTTTCCGCCATCTCGTCCGACGTAAGGGCATCGGGTCCCAACTGGCCCGACAGCGCCAAGCGCAGGCTGTTGGCCCGGCCGCGCACCAGATGCTGCTCGTCGCGGGTGACCCGATAGGAGGGGCACATCACCCCAGCATCGAACTTGCGGCATGCGCCGTTGTTGTTGCACATCTCCACCGCCCCGGCGAAACCGCCCCAGGCAGCCCAGTCCAGCGCCGTGTCGAGCGGCGAGACGCCGTAGTCCGGCGGATAGCGCATCAGGCTGCGGTCATCCATGGCCGGCGGCGCGACGATCTTGCCCGGGTTCAGCCGCCACTCGGGGTCCAGGCGTTGCTTCACCTCGCCGAAAGCGCCCAGGAGACGCTCGCCGAACATCTGCCGATGGGCTTCGGAGCGCACCAGGCCGTCACCATGCTCGCCCGAATGGCTGCCTTCATAGGCCCGCACCAACTCGAAGGCCTCCTCGGCAATGGCCCGCATGGTGCTGGCGCCCACCGGGTCCTTCATATTCAGGACCGGGCGCACATGCAGGCAGCCGACCGAGGCATGGGCATACCAGGTGCCGGTGGTGCCGTGGCGCTCGAAAACCTCGGTCAGGCGCCGCGTGTACTCGGCCAGGTCCTCCAGGCGCACAGCACAGTCCTCGACGAAGGAGACGGGTTTGCCGTCGCCCTTCATCGACATCATGATGTTGAGGCCCTGCTTTCGGACCTCCCAGATGGCGGACTGGAAGGCCGGGTCCACCGCCTTCACCACGGCGCCGGGATGGCCCAGGTCGCCCATCAGTTCCATCAGCCTGTCCAGCCGGCGCAGGTTCTCGGCCTGGTCTTCCTCGGCGAACTCCACAAGCAACAGGGCGTCGGGTTCTCCCTGCACGAACTGATCCACGACCTCACGAAAGGCCGGAATGTCGCGCGACAGACCGAGCATGGTGCGGTCGACCAGTTCCACTGCCGTCGGCCCGAGCTCAACGATGTGCTGCGGCGCCTGCATGGCCTGGTAGAAGGTGGGAAAGTGGCAGACGCCGAGCACCTTGTTGCGCGGCAGGGGCGCAAGCCGCAGTTCGATCTGCTTGAAGTAGGCCAGCGTGCCTTCAGAGCCGACCAGCAGGTGCGCCAGGTTGGGTGGGTCGCCGGGCCGCCGCGCGATCTCGCCGGACAGCGCTTCTCCGGCCGGCAGGAGTGCGTCGAGGTTGTAGCCGCCCACCCGACGCATCAGACGGGGAAAGCGCGTGGCGATCTCCTCGCGCTCACGCGTGGCGATCCCAAGCAGGTCGTCGATCAGGTCCTGCTGCGCGGAGGGGTGATTGCTGCGCGGCGCACCAGCTTCCAGCACGCCGCAGTCGAGCGGGCTGCCATCGGCCAGCACCGCGGCGATGCCTTCTACATTGTCGCGCATGGTGCCGTAGCGCAGCGAGCGTGAGCCGCAGGAGTTGTTGCCGGTCATGCCGCCAATGGTGGCGCGACTCGCGGTGGAGACATCGACGGGAAACCAGAGACCGTGCGGTTTGAGTTGCCGGTTCAGGTGATCCAGCACGATCCCCGGCTGCACCGTCGCGCGCCGCGCCTCGACATCGAGGGAGACGAGCCCGCGCAGGTACTTGGAGAGATCGAGCACCAAGGCCTCGCCCACTGTCTGGCCGCATTGGGAGGTGCCGCCACCGCGGGGCAACACCGGCACGCCTTCCTCGCGGGCAATGGTGAGCGCCTTCTCGACGTCGTTCTCGCTGCGAGGCACCACCACGCCCAGCGGCTGGATCTGGTAAATCGAGGCATCGGTGGCGTAACGCCCCCGACTGAAGCCATCGAAGAGCACCTCCCCTTCCAGCTCCGCCGACAGGCGGCGGGCCAGGGCAGAATCGCTCGCATCGGCCCCGGCGGACTGGTCGAGTGGCATGGCTCTCTCCTTCGGCGCTTTCGCGCCAACTGTTTCTTATCGTCTCAGGCGTGCGCCTGCTGGGACCGGCGCCGGGCCTGTTGCCGTTCGATCTCGCGTCTCAGCTTGAGCTTGAGCCCGACAACTTCATACATGCCGAGATCGGTGATTTCCGCAATGTCGCGCAAAGGCAGGCCCGTTTCCAGCAGCAGCACGCGCGCGAAGTCGCCGCGCGGCATGGATCGGTCACTGCGTGGCTGATTGTGCCGCCCGCGCTTGGAATCAGCACGACGCTGGGCTTCCTCCTCGCGCTGGCGGCGGGCGACCTCCTCGCGGTGGCGCTGGCGCGCCCGGCTTGCCGCGGCCTCCCAGGCATAGCCGGCCCAGGCGGCCCGACGCATGGAGGGACTCATGCTCTCGGTCCAGCCCGGCTCCATCTCTGCGCCTGCCGGTCGGCTCGGGCCGGCAGCCTCGTGCTCCTGTTGCTCCTGGCGCCCACAGGCGCGCGCCGCCTCCTCCAGGTCCATGCCCGCAGAATCGGCCATGCGTTCGGCCGCGGCCAAAGCCGCCTCGCGTTCGCCCGCGAAGGGGCTCTCCGCCGCAAGCGTGAGGAGCTTGCGGAAGCGCTGCTGTTGGGAGCTGCTCAAGGACTGTGTCATAACAAACGATCACTATAACGTCAGACGCCCCGGGCGCGGCGAAAATTCAACGAGGAGCCCGTGCTGCATGCGCCTGTTTGAAGAACTGGACCATCGGGAAACCCCGATCGGCCCCTTGAGCCTTCGCCGCCGGCAGGAGCTTTCTCTGAAGGTCGAGGTCTATGAGATCAAGCTCGGCGACGAATTTCTCATGTCGAGCCTCTTCACCGCTTCCGAGATTGCCCTGGCGCACCTGGGCCTCGATGCCCTGGCCAAGCAGGAAGGCGCTGCGGTGTTGGTCGGCGGCCTGGGCCTGGGCTACACCGCGCAAGCAGCGCTCGAACACCCCATCGGGTCGCTCCTGGTCATCGACCTGCTGGAGCCGGTGATCGACTGGCACCGCCAGGGCCTCTTGCCCATGGGGCGCGCCCTTGCCGAGGATGAGCGTTGTCGTCTGCTGGCCGGCGACTTCTTTGCCCTGGCGCGCAGCGAAGCCGGTTTCGATCCCGAGCAGCCAAGCCGCCGCTTCGATGCCATCCTCCTCGACATCGACCATTCCCCGGACGCCCTACTCGATGACCGCAGCACCGCGTTCTATCGCCCCGAAGGCCTGCAGGCTCTGGCGCGCCACCTGCGGCCGGGCGGCATTTTCGGACTCTGGTCCAACGAGCCGCCGGACCCCAACTTCTCGCAGCGCATGGAAGCCGCCTTCGCCCAGGCCCGGGCGGCGCCGGTGGAATTTTACAACCCCTTGCAGGACCGCAACGTCGTTCAGACGGTTTACCTGGGGCGGAAGGCCGAAAAGGGTTCGCAAGCGGAAAGCTGAGGGGGCTTCAGTCGGCCAGCGCTTCCGCCTGGTCGAGCACCGCGAGGCCATGCGCCCGGAAACTGCGCTGGCCTTCCCGCAACGCCGCCACGAGCGTGTCGCGTACGATGCGGGTATGGGCGATCACGGCGGCGGCCGCTTCGTCAGGGCGACCCTGGGCGATGAATTGCAGAATCTCGCGGTGCTCGCGCAGGGAATCCGCCCGCCCCTGCTCGGACTTGGCCATCATCCAGCGCGCACGCGCGATACGGGTGACCGTGTCCTGCACCGCCCGCGCCAGAAAGCGATTGCCACTGAGGCGCGCGAAGCTGACATGCACCTCGGTGCCGACGTCGAACCAGGTTTCCGGCGAGTCGTCTCCCTCGACTCGATCGAGCATGCGCGCCACCTCGGCCAAGTCTTTCGCCTTGGCACGCCGACAGGCCAAGCGTACCGCTTCCGCTTCGATCGCTTCACGGTACTCGAAGACTTCAAGCAACTCGGCCAGATCGATGGGGGCGACGCGCAGGCTGCGGCCCTCGCGGCTGACCAGCCCTTCCACTTCGAGGCGCAGCAAGGCCTCGCGGATCGGCGTGCGCGAACTGCCAAGCCTCGCCTCCAGCGCCCGTTCGGAAATGCGCTCCCCGGGCAGCAGATGCAGGCTCAGGATATCCGCACGCAAACGCTCATAGACGCCTACGCCGCCATTTCCCGCCTGACGTGATTCCACTGCCTCCACGCTGACACCCCTTTTCCTGCTCCGCTTGACCGGCTAGGATAACGGTATACCAATTTGGTACGCCAGAAAACGGGAAAGCGTCCGAACCGACAGCGGTCCCGCCGATAGACACCCTTGAGGAGCAAGCGCGTTATGCCCGACGGAACGATCAAAGCCCCCCGCCCGGACGGCTTTCCAGCCAAGGCGCGAGTCGTCGAAGTTGGCACCCGCGATGGCTTCCAGGCGGAATCGGAGTGGATTCCCACGGAAACGAAGATCGAGGTGCTGAACGCACTGATCGAGGCGGGCGTGCCGCAGTTCGAGGCGACGGCCTTTGTCTCTCCGCGCGCCGTGCCGCAGATGCGCGATGCCGCCGAAGTCATGGCCGGCGTGACGCGCAAGGCGGGCGCCAAGCTGACGGCCCTGGTGCCCAATGCCCGCGGTGCCGAAGGGGCTGCCAAGGCCGGTGTCGATGCCATGGTGGTCTTCGTCTCGGCCTCCGAGAGCCACAACCTCAAGAACATGAACAGCCCGCGGGCAAAAACCCTGGCCGGCTTCCGCGACGTCTGCCGGATTGCCGAAGAGGCCGGGATCGAGGTGCAGGGCGCCATCGCCACCTCCTTCGGCTGCCCCTTCGAGGGCAACGTGCCCGTCGAGTCGGTGCTGGAGATCGCCCGCGCCTACCGCGACCTCGGCATCACCCATGTGGCCCTAGGCGACACCACCGGCATGGCGACCCCGCCGCTGGTGACCGCACTGTGCCGCGCGATGAAGGCAGAACTGCCGGACGCCGACCTGGCGCTGCACTTCCACAACACGCGTGGCGTCGGGCTCGTGAACGTCTACGCCGGACTCGCCGAAGGCATTTCCACCTTCGAGTCCTCCATCGGCGGCATCGGCGGCTGCCCCTTCGCGCCAGGTGCCACCGGCAACATCTGCACCGAGGATCTGGTCTACCTGCTGCACGAGTGCGGCGTGGAAACCGGCATTGACCTCGAGCGCCTCTGCAGCGTGGCGCAGCGCGTGGAAGAGGTCGTCGGCCGCACGCTTCCCGGCCAGGTGATGAAGGCGGGGCCGCGGCTGCGCCTCAGCGCGCTCGACGAAGTGGCGACGGCCTGCGGGTGAGCCAGAACATGCGTCAGCCATTGGATGGCATTCGGGTGGTCGACCTCACCCGGGTGCTCTCGGGACCCTTCTGCACCATGCTGCTGGGCGACATGGGCGCCGAGGTCATCAAGATCGAGCCCCCCGGCAAGGGCGACCCCGTTCGCGCGCAGGGCGGGATTCGCGACGGCCTGAGCTGGTACTTCGCCTCCTTTAATCGCAACAAAAAGTCGGTCGAGCTCGACCTCTACGGCGAGGAAGGCAAGGCACAGCTCGCCAAGCTCATCCAGACCGCCGACGTCCTGGTGGACAATTTCCGCCCGGGCGTGATGGCCCGCATGGGCTTCGGGCCGGAGCGACTCAAACAGCTGAACCCGCAGCTGGTGACCGCCAACATTAATGGCTACGGCAGCACAGGTCCCTACGTCGACCGGCCGGCCTTCGACTTTATCACCCAAGCCATGAGCGGCTTCATGAGCGTCAACGGCCGCGCGGATCAGGAGCCGCTGCGCAGCGGACAGCCGATCACCGACCTGGTCGCCGGCCTCTATGCCGCCTTTGGCATCGTCAACGCCTTGCGCGCCCGCGACATCAACGGCAAGGGCCAGCACGTGGAGAGCGCGATGCTGAACGGCATCCTCTCCTTCATGGCCTATCTCGGCAGCGAGCATCTCATGAGCGGGGAGCTGCCGCCGCGCACCGGCAACGACCACCCCCTGGTCGCGCCCTACGGCCTCTACAAGGCCAGCGACGGCGAAGTGGCGGTGGCACCCAGCAACGAGGTCATCCTGCGGCGCTTCATGCGCACCATTGGGCTGGAAGAGCTGCTGGACGACCCGCGCTTCGATCACAACGACAAGCGCTTTGCTCGCCGCGACGAGCTGAATGCCCTGATTTCCCAGCGCATGCAGAGCGAAACCCAGGCCACGTGGATCGAACGCCTGAACGCCGCCGGCGTGCCGAGCGGACGGGTCCAGAATCTGGCGGAGGTCTTTGCCGACCCCCAGGTCCTGGCCCAGGAAATGGTGATGGAAGTGGAACACCCGGGACACGGTACCGTGCGCATGCTCGGCTTTCCGGTGAAACTCGATGGCACACCCTGTAGAGTCCGTTTGCCCGCGCCCGATCTGGGTGCGCACAATGATGAAGTGCTGGGGGCACTGCGGGATCTGCCGCAACGCGCCGCAAACGATGATTAGTGCGGCGTAACGTCTTGCAAGAGCTATGAGAGGGAGGAAGAACCTTATGAATCTCAGAACTGGACTTCTCAGCCGTACGGCGCTGGCCGCTTCGGTTGCCCTGTCCCTGGGCCTGGTCGCGACAGCCCAGGCACAGGATGTGATCGAGGTGCACAACACCATGAGCGCCGGCGGTTCCGAAGAAGCGGCCATGCTGCGCTTCAAGGAGATCGTCGAAGAGCGCTCCGACGGCAGCTTCGAAGTCAACGTCTACTCGGGCGGGCAGCTCGGCGACGAAGTCGAGGTGCTGGAGCTGCTCAACCTCGGCCAGACGCAGATGGCCCTCACCGGCGGCGCCTTCATGGGCCAGTACGCGCCGGAGTATGACGCCGTCTCCGTGCCCTTCGTCTTCCCCAACTGGGGCGCGGTCGAGCACTACATCATGGAGACTGAGTCCGGTCAGGCCATGCAGCAGGTCTCGCGGGAGCGCGGCAACCTGCACTACATTGGCCCGCAGATGCGCGCTTTCCGGCACATGACCTCCACACCGGCAATCAATTCACCGGACGATCTCGAAGGCCTGAAGATGCGGCTGCCGCAGATTCCGGTCTGGGTGGACGTCTGGGAGGAGCTGGGCGTACAGGCCGTGGTGATCCCGGCGCCGGACATCTATCTGGCCATGCGTACAGGCCAGGTCGAGGCACATGAGAACAGCCTCGCCTCCCCCTATACGCGCCAGCTCTGGGAGGTGCAGGACCACATCATCACCACCTCTCACCTCTCCTTCCCCTGGCACTGGGTCGCATCAGCCCCCTGGTGGGATGGTCTGGACGAAGCCGACCAGGAGATGCTGACCGAGGCCGTGCACGAAGCCCGTCAGCATGGCTACGAGGTCGAGCTGGAGAAGGACGAGTTCTATCGCGAAGGCCTGATCGAAAATGGCATGACCTTCATCGACGTCGATCAGGCACCCTTCCGCGAGAAGGCCGCCCCGGCGGTTGAGCGCGCGCTCGCCGACAAGGCGGACAGCGTGGCCGCCGACATTGAAGCGGCAATCGCTGCCACCGAAGGGCAGTAATCAGGTAGGGGGGCGTCGTCACGACGCCCCCATTCCCTTGGCCAGCCCGGATACAGGAACTCCTATGACCCTGGAGCGGATCGAAGCCGCCATCGCGCGGGTGCTGGAGATTGTCGCGCTGATCCTGATGCTCACGCTCGTGGTGGTCATCGCCTGGTCGGTGGTCGGACGTCAGGTCTTTCACGTCTCCGTGCCCTGGTCCGAGGAGATCGGAGCAGGATTGCTGATGTGGATGGTCATGCTGGGCGCCGCGGCCACTTGGTCACGCCGCCGCCACATCACCATCGACGTGCTGTTGCGACGTATCGGACTGCGGCCGCGCTACGCGCTCAGTATCTTCATTGAGCTCGCCTCGCTGCTGCTCTTCGCCGTGGCCTTCAAGGGCGCGTTTTCGATGATGTCGGTCAGCGCCAACAACTCCACCACGGCGCTGGGCATCAGCTACAGCTATCTCTACCTCGCCCTGGTTATCGGCCTGGGCGCCATGATCATTTTCAGCCTGCTGCATCTCGGGCGCCTGCTGCGCCGGGGGCCGAGCATGGTGGCCGTCACGGAAACGGAAACGGAATGGAATACCTCGTCGTCTTCCTAGGCCTGATGGTGCTGCTCTTCGCGCTGGGCGTTCCCGTCGCGATCTCCATCGGCCTGACCTGCCTGGCTGTCTTGGCGATCGATGGTGGCATTTCCGCCATACCCACGGAGCTGTTCGCGCTGCAGATGATGCGCGGGCTCAACAGCTTCCCCATCCTGGCGATCCCCTTTTTCATCTTTGCTGCCTCGTTAATGAACGTGGGCTCTGTGACGAACCGGATCTTCGACTTCGCCAACGCACTGGTCGGTCACATTCGCGGTGGGCTCGGCCATGTGAACGTGGTGGCCAGCATGATCTTCGCCGGCATGTCCGCCACGGCGGTCGCCGACGTGGCTGGCATCGGGCAGCTGGAACTGAAAGCGATGCGCGACCGGGGCTACCCGATGCGTTTTGCCGCCGGCATCACCGGCGCAGCCTCCATCATCAGCCCGGTCATCCCACCGTCGATCGCCATGGTGGTCTACGGCTGGCTCTCGGGCACCTCCATTGCCGCGCTCTTCATCGCCGGCCTGATCCCCGGCATCATCATCGGCCTGGCGCTCATGGCCACGAGCTTCATCGTCTCCTTCTGGATCGACCTGCCGCGCTCGCCGCGCGCGTCCTGTCTGGAGATCGCCCGGCTGTTCTGGCGTGCCCTGCCGCCGCTGCTCACTCCACTGATTATCGTGGGCGGCATCTGGAGTGGCATCTTCACGCCGACCGAGGCCGGCGCCGTGGCCTGTGTCTACGCCCTGTTCCTCGCCTTTGTCGTCTATCGCGACGTCAGTGTCCGCGATCTGGTGGGCGTCCTGGAACGCACCGTGCGTTTTACTTCGGTGATCATGTTCATCATCGCAATCGCCACCTTTTACGGCTGGCTGCTGGTGCGCCTGCGCATTCCGCAGGAACTGGCCCTGGCGCTCACCAGCCTGGATGTCAGCCTGACGGTCATTCTCTTCCTCATCGCCGCCTTCTTCCTTGTGATCGGCTGCTTCATGAGCGTGGTGGAGGCCGTCCTGATCTTCACGCCGATCTTCATGCTCACGGTGCAGTCGCTCGGCATCGATCCACTGTTCTTCGGCGTTCTGATGGTCATCACCCTGTCGGTCGGCGTGATCACCCCGCCGTTTGGCAACGTGCTCTTCGTCTTGGTGGAGATCGTCGGCATACCCTTCGAGAAGGTCGTGCGCGCCGTCCTGCCCTTCCTCATTCCGATCATAACGGTGATCGTGCTGCTCATCCTGGTGCCGGATCTGGTCACCTGGCTGCCCAGCATCATCCAGTGACGCCACCGTGAGCACCACAAGCGAGGACAGTAAATCACAGCCGCCGGCAGCACGCGGCGCAGGCGCGTTGTTGCTGGGCCTGCCGGGTGTGCTGGCGGCCACGCTGCTCACCCAGGGGATCGGTGCCTGGGCCGTGTTGGCCCTGGCCGCCATCGCGCCCACGGTGG
This sequence comes from Aquibaculum arenosum, assembly GCF_029222965.1. GTDB lineage: Bacteria > Pseudomonadota > Alphaproteobacteria > Kiloniellales > DSM-21159 > Aquibaculum > Aquibaculum arenosum. Next base: position 30,320 of record NZ_JARHUD010000006.1, read on the forward strand.
CAGAAGCCTTCGACCTGCCGCCGGTTCTGGTGGGCTATCAGATCACGATCATCTACTTCGTGGCCACCGGCACCTCCCTCATCGCCGGCGGGCTGGTCTCGCGCTGGGGGCCCTGCCGGATCAGCCAAGTATCCCTGCTCTGCTGCGCGCTGGGCTGCGCCATCGTCGTGCTGCCGGCCCTGCCCGCCATTGCAGTGGCCTCGATTGCTATCGGCTTTTCCTATGGCCTGACCAATCCTTCGGCGGCGCACATCCTGGCGCGCTACACCACGACGCGGAACCGCAGCTTCGTATTCTCCATCAAGCAAACCGGCGTGCCCATCGGCGGCATCGCCGCTGGCCTGCTCACACCCTGGATCGCTGTGAACTGGGGCTGGCAGCCGGCAGTGGCCGTCATCGTTCCCGTGGCCCTGTTGCTGGCAGTGACACTCTCCCCAGCCCGGGAAACCTGGGACTGCGACCGCCGGGGCGATGCCCCCATCGGGCTTGGTGCACTGCGCGGCGCGGGGCGGGTTTTCGCCCAGCCGGCGCTGCGGTGGCTCTGCTTTTGCGGCTTCTGCTTTGGCGCGATCCAGCTCTGCCTGATGACCTTCGTGGTCTCCTTGGCCGTGACGGAACTGGCCTTCGGCGCCGTGCTGGCAGGCTCGCTGCTGGCCACGGTGCAGGTCTTCGGCGTCGCGGGGCGCCTTTCCTGGGGCCTGGTGGCCGACCGGCTGCAGCGCAACGCACTGGTCCTGGCGATCGTAGGTTTGATCACCGCCGCCTGCTGCCTCGGCTTTTCGCAGCTCAACGGCGACTCCCCGCGCTGGCTCGCCTTTGCCATCGCCGCTGTCTTTGGCGCCTCGGCGGTGGGCTGGAATGGCGTTTTCCTCTCCGAGGTGGTGCGTCTCACCCCACCGTCCATGGTGGGCACCTCCACGGGTGTCGCCACCTTCTGCACCTTCTCGGGGGTGCTGGTGGGCCCGGCAATCTTCGTCCAGCTCTATGGCTGGATCGACAGCTACGCCGCCACCTACGCCCTGCTGATTGCCCCGGCGCTGATCGGCGGCGCCGCCGGCCTGCTCACCCTGCGCTACAGCCGCCGCAGCGCGAAGGTGGGGGCCTAGCCTCCCCCACAGCGCTCACATCCGGCGCAGAACCGTTCCGTCCTCGTCGCGCAGGGTGTCCGGGTCCAGGATCTCGAAGATGGAGCGGTCATCCATCTCTTCGCGCTCCTCCACCTCCAGGGCCGGCAGGCGCACGACCTGGAAGCCCTGGGTGTGCAGTTCGATGCGGTCCGAATCGAGCGATCGGGCGCTCCAGCGCCCTTGCAGAAACAGTTCGAGATCGACCGGTTCAGGCATGCCTTGGGCACTGAGGTCGAGGCGGGAGTGTGCATTGCCCGAATACTCCCCGCCTTGCCCGAACTCCAGAAGGATGGTGAGCACGATGGGCTGCGCCATGCCGTCGAAATGCTCGCGCATCTCGGCCTGCCAGCGGCCCGGCAGCAGGGCTTGAGGATCGGAACCGGCGGCCTCGGCTGTGGGCCGCGCCGGTGCGGGTGCCGCCACGACAGGGGGCGCCGCGGACAGCAGCGCAGCCAGGGGTGTATCGCGCAAAGGCGCCCAATCGGCCATGCCGTCGAACCACACCAGCGTATCGGCCGAGGCCCGGCCTTCGGCAAGGCGCGAGGCAACGTCGTCACGGGTAAGGGGCGCCGATGCGGCGCCGGTTTCGTCGAGGAAGTACTCCCGCTCATCCGGGGGTTCGCTGGCCGCTGCGGGCAGCGGCGGTGGTGCCACCGCCCTGCGGACGGGGGCTTGCAGTTCCGCAAAGCCGCTCAGCGGAGCCCAGTCGGCTTCTCCCTCGCGCCAGACCAGAGTATCGGGCGCCAGATGCTGCACCTGGAGTTCCTCGGCCGTGAAGGGGCCCTGGGCGTCACCCTCGATGGCCGCATACCATTCCGCGGGCTGCTCCGCCTGTGCCGGCAAGGCGAAGGACAGCAGTGCTGCGAGGGCGAGGGATAGGGTGATACCGTGCTTTCTCATGCTCTCAGACTTTCCTTGTGACCGGCCCCGGTTCCTGCGAAGCCTTGCCTGAACATGTCATCGGGGTGCGTTCTCGAGCCTTACCCAGTTTTCGTGCGGAAAGAGTTCATGAGCTCGAAACTCCGGGTTCGTGGACATGAGAAGCTCGCCCTGCGGGTTGCGGTAGAAGCTCTCGTAATGCTGGGGAAGCTCGAAGCTCTCACCGGTTTGGGGGTCGCGCAACGGCCGCACCTCCCGGATCTGGTCGCTGGTGAGCGCCATCATGCGGTCGGCGCTCTGTTGCCGGTTCTCCCAGCCCTGCATCTGGATGTCGGAGATCTGGCGGCTCGTTTCCGCCCAGATCGCGCTGCGATCTGCAGCGCCCTTGCGGGCGATTTCGCCCATCTTCGCGCGATGCGCTGCCATGGCGGCTTCCCAGCGTGGGCTGAAGCGCAAGGACGAGAAGATCGCGGTGAACAGAGGCTCCGCCTGCTCGCGCGCCCCCGCCGGATAGCGCATGAGCAGGACCGGCAGACCGTTCACGTCGGAGCTGATTGTGGCCGCGCCGTCGGCCATGGGCAGGCGCGTGGCCATGCGCCAGCCGGAGAAGAGAAGCATCTCCTCCACCGGCCCGGCAGGGGTTTGCCGCTGCAGGCGGTAGCTCTCAGCCAGCGGCATCATGCGCACGTCGAGGCCCGCCGTCTGGATCTGCCCCAGTTCCCGCTCCACATAGGCCAACACGTCGGGCACCGGCTCGCGGTCGATGATACGGGCATCGGGGCGCAGACCGGGCAGGAAGGCATCCTCGGCCAGGCCCTCGACGCCCGTGCGCGGCGTGAGGCGACAGAAGCTGCCGGGACGATGCATGCTGCTTTCCGCCTGCTCCATGAGCGGGCGAAGCATCAAGGCCTCGTGATCCAGCGCGCCGGTTAAACCCGGGAACAGTGTGGCGCCGGAGAGATCGAGCTCATACCAGACGGTCTTGGGTGCCGGCAGGACCTCAATCCCCCAGAGTCCATCCACGCTGCCAGCCTGCAGAAGCAGTTGGGCGTCGCTGGCCATACAGGAAAGAGAGGGCGACACCCCGGCCCAGACGATCTCGCCCTCCACCTCCCAGTCAGTCGGCAGCAAGGCGGCAGCCGCTTCCACAGCCTGTCCGAAACCTTGACGGTCATAGAAGACATGCTGCCGGAGCCGCAGCATCGGCGGCAGTGCATGACCAGCCTGATCGGTCCGCATGGGCGGCGGCACACCTGCCGCGCCACCGGGCAAGGGCGGTGGGCCGGCTTTGGGAAGAGGCGGCGGCCCTGCCCGCCCGCCGGTCCCGGCCGTGGGCAGCGGCGGCGGCTCCGCCGAGCGTGTCTCCAACGAGGCGAAGAACACTGCGACACCCGCAACCAAGGCGGCTACGAGGGCAAAGCTTATGCGGGATCGTGTCATCACCCTGGCCCCTATGCCGGCCGGCCCGTCGCCGGCCGCCGGACGAGTATAGGCGGACACTGCGACTTCCCCTAGTCCCTCCAAAGCGAAACGCAATCATTCCGCACGCGCCTGTGCCGTGGCAGGTGTAAAGCCTTTGGTAACTATACCGATTTCGAGGGCTACCCTGGATAGTCCGCCGAAGCTTGACGACAGAAATCCCCAACTGGCAGTCTCCCTTTGAATCAGCACACGGGAGGATGGTCATGGCGTCGGTCGAGCGCACGACAACGCGCATCCAGGGCTTCGCCTCGGGAGAGCTTGATTTCCAGTTGATGCGGCTGCTCGGGAGTTGCACCTCCGGCGGCGGCAGCCCCGGCGAGATCATGGCCGCCCGCGCGCGCATGGGCAGCGATGATCCCACCGCCTGGCCGGCGGCCTTCGGCAGTCTTGCCGACGGCTTGATGACCTTGGCGAGCCAGGCGGAGGAGCGGGGCCACAGCGTCTCCGCTCGCGAGCACTTCCTGCGCGCATCGAGCTACTATCGCTCGGCCGAGTACTTCTGCGACCCTTTCGGCGAAGAGGCGCAACGCCTGGGACTGGCCTCCGCCGGGGCCTTCGCGCGTGCCGCAAAGCACCTTCCCTACGTCGTCGAACCGGTCGAGGTTCCCTACGAAGGGCTAACGCTGCCCGGCTTCCTGGCACGTCCGGATTACAGCGCCTCGCCGAACAAGACGCTTATCTGCATGACGGGCTTCGACGGCACAACGGAGGAGCTCTGGTACCAGGCCGCTCGCGACGGATTGGAACGCGGATGGACAGTTTTGAGCGTCCAAGGCCCGGGCCAGGTCGGCACGATGCGCCGTCACCCACAGCTCACTTTCCGGCCCGACTATGAGGTGCCCGTGCGGGCGATCGTCGACTTTGTGCTGGCACGGGCGGATGTGGATCCGCAGCGACTGGCGCTCTATGGCATCAGCTTCGGCGGCTACTTTTCCGTGCGGGCAGCGGCCCACGAGCCGCGCCTCCAGGCCTTGATCGCCAACGCCCCTATCGTGAATCTGGACGCCTATATGTCGGGTTTCCTCAAGGGCAGTTCGGGCGCGTCCGACCAGGCCGACGACCTTCGGCTTGATGAGGTCGACAGCGTGCCGGACGAGGTGATGCCGCCAGCCACGAAGCTCAACTTCAAAGCGACCTGCCGGCGTTATGGGGTACAGAGCTTCAGTGAGTGGATCGAGGCACTGAAAGACTACCGGGTGGACAACCTACCCGATATACGCTGCCCGGCACTTGCGCTCGCGGGTGATGGTGAGGGTCAGGAAACCCTGCGCCAGGTCGAGGCCTTTGCCAACACCATCTCCGGCCCTGTGAGAAAGCGCATCTTCACGACGGCCGAAGGCGCGGACATGCACTGCCAGGTCGGCAATCTCCCGCTGGCCAACGCCGTGATCTATGACTGGCTTGACGAGCTCTTCGCGGACTCGCGCTGAGGAGCCGCGCCTTGCCCCTGCCCCGCATCCGCTTTGCCTCCGCACCCCAGCGCCTCGACGCCCTCTCGGACGGGGTCTTCGCCATCGTGCTGACCCTGCTGGCGCTGGAACTGCGCATCCCCGACCGGGAGGCCGGCGAGAGTTTCCTGAGGGTCCTGCTGGCGAACACAGCGGTGCTGGAGAGCTACATAATCTCCTTCTTCGTGGTCGGCGTGTTGTGGCGGTTGCAGCACATGGCAAGCGAGCTGACACCGCGCGGTACAGCCTTCCACCACTCGCTCACCCTGGCCTTCCTGGCCACGGTGACGCTTACCCCCTGGAGCCTCAGCAACATCACCTCCTTCCCCGACGATCCCGTGGCGGTGATGGGCTTCTCCGGCACCCTGCTTGTGAGCTGGGCCCTGCTGATCGCCGTTCTGACCTTCGCGCAGCGCATCGCCTCGGCCGACACACTGGACGAGATTCGCGCGGCCAGGCGCAGCCTTTTCGGCGGCCCGCTTGTCGCGTGCATTTCGCTGGCCATCGCGCCGCTCTCGACGGCCGGAGCGCTCTATGTCTGGCTGCTGCTGATCCCCTACGGCTTCTATGCCCGGCGGTCGGTAACCGATGCAATAGATCAGAAGTAACAGAGGAGTCGCCGGACAACGGGAATCCCCAGACAGGATCAGTCTGGGTCTTGGGCATGCGGCGATCGCTGCCGCGTAACACTTCTACTCATCCAGTCAGCACCGCCGTAGGTGACCGAATACACCATCACTTCGCGCCGGGCGTCATCGACTGAGAAAGCAACGACCGCCTTCCGGCCGACTGGAATAGCACGCAATCCAGGGGCAATCTCGTCCCTGACTGATCCTCTATGCGGCATTTCCGCAAGGCTCATCACTGCAGCTTCGATCTCAGACAGTTTGAGCACCGCTGTCTGGGGCCCGGCGTAATCGAACAGCCAACGGCCAATAGCCTCAAAGTCGCCAGCTACAGCAGGGTGTAACCAGACCGCGTAGCTCACACCTTGCGCGTCGCCTGAAGAGCTATTCGGGCCTGAGCAAAAGCAACCTTCGGCTCTACGAACTCCGCCCTTGGCGTTTTCATTCGGGCAACAATCTCATCTGCCGCCGCCGCAAGGGCGGTGCTGCGCTCTTCCTCATCGCGGATTACCTGTTCCAAGGCCGCAGCGACTGCCGCGCTCGGCGAGGCATACTCGCCCTGCGCAACCTTTTCCTGCAGGTAACGATGGTGCCGTTCGGTAAAGCTAAGCGTGGTCTTTACGGTCACAGGCCCCTCCAGAGGTTAGATCTGAATCACGCAACACGACAGCGGTGCTTATGGAATATCATGTGCCGCTCCCGCTAGCGCAACCTCTGTAGTAGAGGTTCGACCAGTCTGCTATCACGCCGGCAGCACCTTGCCCGGGTTCATGATGCCGTCGGGGTCCAGGGCCTGCTTGATCTGGCGCATCAGGGCCACGGCCTCGCCGTGTTCGGCCTGCAGGAAGGGGATCTTGCCGTAGCCGACGCCGTGTTCTCCGGTGCAGGTGCCGCCCATGGCGATGGCGCGCATCACCATGCGGTCGTTGTGGGCACTGGCGCGGCGATACTCCTCCTCATCACCTTCAGCCAATAGGTAGACGAGGTGGAAGTTGCCGTCGCCCACGTGCCCCACCAGCGGCGCAAGCAGTCCGCTTTCCTCGATGTCCCGTTTGGTCTCCATGATGCACTCGGCGAGGCGGGAGATCGGCACGCAGACATCGGTGGCCCAACCGCCGCTGCCGGGTTTAAGGGCCTTGGCGGCCCAGTAAGCATCGTGGCGCGCCTGCCAGAGCCGCGTGCGATCCTCCTGCTGGGTGGCCCACTGGAAGTCGCGTCCGCCGAACTCGCTCGCCAACTCGGCAACCCGCTCGGCCTGCTCCTTCACGCCGGCTTCGGTGCCGTGGAACTCAAAAAAGAGGGTCGGCAGCGCCGGATAGCCGAGATCCGAGTACTCGGAGCAGGCGCCCATCTGCACCTCGTCCAGCAGCTCGATGCGGGCGACCGGAATGCCGGACTGAATCGTCAAGATGACGGTGTTCACCGCCCCCTCCAGGGTTTCGAAAGGGCAGACAGCGGCCGAGATGGCCTCAGGGATGCCATGCAGGCGTAGCTGCACCTCGGTGATGACGCCCAGCGTGCCCTCGGATCCAACGAAAAGGCGCGTCAGGTCGTAGCCGGCCGACGACTTGCGTGCCCGCCCGCCGGTGCGGATGATGCGGCCGTCGGCGGTCACCACGGTGAGGCCCAGCACGTTCTCGCGCATGGTGCCGTAGCGCACCGCGTTGGTGCCGCTCGCCCGCGTTGCCGCCATGCCGCCTAGAGACGCATCGGCGCCGGGATCAATGGGGAAAAACAGCCCCGTATCGCGCAGATACTCGTTCAGTTGCTTGCGAGTGACCCCGGCCTGGACGCGGCAATCGAGATCTTCGCCGTTGACCTCGATGATGCTGTTCATGCGGCCCAGGTCGATGCAGACCCCGCCTTTCAGGGCAGAGATGTGCCCTTCCAGGGAGGTGCCGGTGCCAAAAGGAACGATCGGTGTCTTATGCGCCGCGCAAAGGCGCACGATCTCTGCCACCTCCTCGGTGGTTTCGGCGAAGGCCACGGCATCGGGCGGATGGCCTTCGTGGAAGCTCACGTCCTTGCCATGCTGCTCGCGCACCGCGGCAGAGGTAGAGAGCCGCTCGCCCAGCAGGGCCTTCAAAGCATCCATCAGTTCATCTGTGACGGCGGTCACTGCGCCCATTGCTTTCATCCTCCGACTGTTGCAGCCGACTCTAATCGCCTACACCTGTGGCACAAGTGTGGATCGTGCGCCCAGCCGCCCGACAGTTCGGTGGCCACTCCCGAAAGTCGCCCGCAGGAGGCTCGACAGGCCGGAGGGCATAGGCTAGAAGGCGCGAACGATAGTGGTTCGCATTTGCATGCGAGACACCGCTCCCACGGATCAGCAATCCCTGGAGCCGTGTCGAAAGCGAGGACAGCAGTATGGACGAAAGCGAAACGCCCGCCGCCGAAGGCACCACCCCAGGCGCGACCACGGCCGAACCGGCGGCGGCAGAGGCAACCGGTCCCGAGGTTGACCCCATCGCCAACGGCAACGATGGCCTCGACGGTATGGCCGATGCAGCGCCACCGGAAATTCTGGGACTGCCCGCCGAGATGTTGAGCCCGCTCGCCGAGCCGCTGGCACTGCTTCAGGCAGGCGGCGCGGTCGTTGCGATCCTGCTGGTGCTTTCGGTCGTGGCTCTTGCCATCATCCTGATGAAGCTGTGGCAGTTCGGGCGCCTGGGCGTCGGCATCAACCGTCGCGCCCGCGCCGCCCTCGCGCTTTATCGCAGTGGCCGGGCGGAGGAGGCGCTGAACCGCCTGACCGGCGCGCGAAACCCGGGCGCGCGACTGCTCGCGCTGGCGATCCGCGGCCGCTTGCGCGACGACCTGCCCGAGCCGATGCTGCGTGAGGAACTGGCACGCCTCGGCAGCGAGGAAGTCGAGGCTCTGCGTGGCGGCTTCCGACCGCTGGAAGTGATCGGCGCGCTGGCGCCGCTGCTGGGTCTCTTCGGCACGGTACTGGGCATGATCGCCGCCTTCCAGGCGTTGGAACAGGCGGGCAATCGGGTGGATCCCTCGATCCTGTCCGGCGGCATCTGGGAAGCCCTGCTGACCACCGCGGTGGGCCTTGCCGTGGCCATTCCGGTGGTGGCGCTCTTGAACCTGCTGGAGCGCCGGGTCGAGCGCCAGGCGCTCGAAATGGAAAGCCTGGTTACCCAGGTCTTCACTGTCGATCTCACCGCAGCGCCCCGCGTCCAGCGGCCTGCGCCGGACAGCCACGAAGGAGCACTGCGCCTGCATGCCGCCGGGGAATGACAGCGCCGCCGGACGCTTTGCCATTGCGCGTCCCCGCAGCCGCCGCGCCGGCATCTCGCTGACGCCGCTGATCGACGTCGTTTTCATCCTTCTGGTCTTCTTCATGCTGGCGTCCAATTTCATGGAATGGCGCGCTTACGATATGGGCACGCCGGTCCAGACGGCTGCGGCGGGCAGCGACGAAGGCGCAATGCTGGTGGAGCTGCGCGCAGCCGACCAGGGTGCTGGAGTGATCCTGCACCTGGCCGGTGAGCGGATCAGCGTCGTCGAGCTGGAACAACGGCTGCGCACCCGCCTAGAGCGGGTGCCGGATCAGCGCGTGCTGCTGAGGGCCGGCCCGGGCGTACCACTGCAGGAGACGGTGCGCGTACTGGACCGACTGGACAGCCTGGGCCTGCAGGAGCTGGCCCTGCTGCCGCCGGCGGGCTGAGGAGGCAATCCGTGCGCTTTGCTCCCAGACATCGGCGTCGCAGCAGCGAAGACTCGCTGCTGCCCCTCATCAACATCGTCTTTCTGTTGCTGATCTTCTTTATGGTGGCTGGTCGCCTGACCAGCAGTGATCCCTTCGAAGTAGAGGCACCTGAATCCATCAGTGAGGGCCTGCCGCAGCCGGAGATCCCGAACCTGCTGCTGGGGCGTGACGGCAGCTTGGCGCTGAACGGCGAGATTGTCTCGCGCGACAAGCTGGGACAGCACCTGGCCCCGCTTCTGGATGGAGAGGGACCGGCGAAGCTGCGGCTGCGCGCCGACGGCCGGGCTGACACGCCGGAGGTGGTGGCCCTGATGGAGGAGTTGCGCGGCCACGGCATCGAGCGGCTGCAGCTCATCACCCAGCCCCAGCGAGACGCCCAACCGTGACGCCAAGTCAACTGCGTCCCCGGCACTGGATCCTGGCGCTGTTGATCGCGCTCGGTCTGCATGCAGCGCTGCTGGCGGCCTTCATCCAGACGCCTACCCCCGGTGCCGCCGCCACCGGCGAGGGCGGCGTGGAGATCGCGCTCGGCCCCGCCGGGAGCGCACCCGGCAGTGTCGCCGCGACCGCCGCCAGCGAGACGGCGGAGCCGAGCGAAGAAAGCGAGACCGCCAGCCAAACCGAACCACCGCAGCCCGAAACGCCGCCGGAGGATCGCCCGCTTGAGGAGACTGTGAGCGAGACGCTGGAGCAGGCGGAACTGCCGGAAACCGTACCTGTGGAGACGACACAGGTCGCCGAGGCACAGCCCAGCACGCCACAACCCCAAGCCCAGGTGGATCAGGTGTCCACCGCTCAGCCTGAAGTCCATTCCACTGCGGCGGAGAGCCAAGAGGTGCCGGACGCTGCGGTTGCCGAAGTCGTTCCGCTGGAGAGCGAGCTGGAGGCCGAGGCACAGCCTGAAGCGTTGGCAGATGCCTCGACTGAGACTGAGGCTGTTGTCGATGAAAGCGAGCCAGTCACCGAGCCTGAATCGGTCGAGGCCGAAGAAGCCGCGGTATCGCCCTTAGAGCCGACACCGGAAGAGACGTCGGATAACACGCCCGCAGAGGCGGTGGAGGCGCCGAACGAAGCGGTGATCGCCGCCGAACCCGAACGTCGCCCAGCCCCCACCGCGGCACCGCCACCCAAACCCCGCTCTGCGCCCCGACCAACTCCGGAGCCTGCCCCGGCACCTGCCCCGGAACCGCAGACGACTCCGGCACCACAGGAAGCAGCAGACACACCGGAACCGGCGGAACCGGCGGAACCGGCGAATGCCCCGGCGCCCGACAGCGGCGAGGCGGAAACGAGCGACATTGCCGGCAATCAGGGCACGGCGGGCAGCGCGGCGGAAGACGAGGCCGGAGACGGGCCGGACAGCAGCAGCGGCGGCAATCCCGGCGCCGAGGCCGACTATCACGCGCTGCTGCTCGCCTGGCTCGAACGGCACAAGGATTATCCGCGGCGCGCGCAGCGCCTGCGGCAGGAGGGAACGGCCCAGTTGCGTGTCGAGATGGACCGCGAGGGCCGCGTGCTAAACTACGAGATCGTGCGCAGTGCCGGCCAGCAAGTGCTGGACCAGGCGGTGGAGGAGATGATCCGCCGCGCCGACCCCCTGCCCCCGTTGCCGCCGGAGATCGGCGGGCAACGCTACAGCTTCACCGTACCCGTGATCTTCTCGCTGCGCTGAAGCGACCTTTTCTCGACGCGGCTGGAGCGGCATGATCGCCGGCGCTGCGAAACGGATTTGAGGGTGGAATGGAGCGCATAGATTGCGTTGTGATCGGCGCCGGCGTGGTGGGCTTGGCCTGCGCCCGAGCCCTGGCGCAGGCTGGGCGGGACGTCATCGTGTTGGAGGCGGCAACGGCGATCGGCACCGAGACCTCCTCCCGCAACAGCGAGGTGATCCATGCCGGGATCTATTACCCCCAGGACTCGCGCAAAGCCCTTAGCTGCGTACGCGGCAAGGCGCTGCTCTACGACTACCTGGCCAGCCGCGGCATCGCGCACCGCCGCTGCGGCAAGCTGATCGTCGCCACGGAGGAGGCACAGCTCCCGGTTTTGGAGACGTTGCAGCACAAGGCCACGGCCAATGGCGTGGACGACCTGGTGTTCCTCTCGGCGGCCGAGGTGAAGGCGCGCGAGCCAGCGCTTGCCAGCGTGGGCGCCCTGCTCTCCCCCTCAACCGGCATTCTCGACAGCCATGGCCTGATGCTCTCCTACCAAGGCGAGGCGGAGGATGCCGGCGCCATGCTGGCCTTCGACGCAGCGGTCACCGGCGGCGGCGTGGAAGATGGCGGTATCCGCCTGGAAGTGGGCGGCGCCGCACCCATGACGCTGCTGGCGGGCCAGGTGGTGAATGCCGCTGGCCTGCACGCGCCCCGTCTGGCGTCCAGCCTGGAGGGCTTTCCCGCGAGTGCCGTGCCCCAGGCTTGGTATTGCAAGGGAAGCTACTACACGCTCGCCGGCCGGGCGCCCTTCAGCCACCTGATCTATCCGGTGCCGGAAGCCGCCGGATTGGGCGTGCACTTAACCCTCGATCTCGGCGGGCAGGCGCGCTTCGGCCCCGATGTGGAATGGGTCGAGGGGCCGGAGGAACTGGATGTGGACCCAACCCGGGCCGAAACCTTTTACGCGGCGGTGCGCCGTTACTGGCCCGAACTTCCCGACGCCTCTCTGCTGCCAGGCTATGCCGGCATCCGCCCCAAGCTCACGCCACCGGGCGCGCCGGCCTCCGACTTCGTGATCCAGGGCACGGCGGAGCATGGCGTGGCCGGCCTGGTCAATCTCTTCGGAATTGAGAGTCCTGGTCTGACCGCGAGCCTGGCCCTGGCGGAAGAGGTCGCCGGCCTGCTGGACTGAACTGAACCTCGCTCAGGCCCGCAGCTTGCGATAGAGCCGGTCGATCACACCGTCCGATCTCGCCGGTGCCTCTCCCTCACCCAGAAGATAGGCCGCCTGGGCCTGCAGCGCGGCCATGTCAGCGCGCAGCCGGCGGCGCTGCTTGTCGTTCAGCGTCTCCGGCGTCAGGTCGCCCAGCATCTCCTTCGCCTTGGAGACACGTGCCAGCGCACGCGCCGGGGCACGCCGTTCGTGGTGCTCGGCGCGCAGCGCCTCCATCACTTCATAGAGCAGCTTGGCGTTGCGTGCACTGTGCTGCGGGCTGGCGAAGATGAGATCGACATCCTCCTGCCAGCCGGAGCCGTCGATGCCTGCGGTATCGTTGCCTTCTTCCTCGGCCACCACCATCGCCCGCTCCTGCGCAAAGCGCCGCAGCGCCTGGCTGGGGATCTGTTCAGGCACGGGAGCTGCAAAGGGAAAGTAGCTGCCCATCGGCCCCTGCACTGCCTGCCGGCCATCGATCAGCGTGAAGCCGGCCAAACGCCAATGCCCCCGCAACTCCTTGGGTAAGGCTGCCAATTGCTCCTGCAGGCCGGCGAAAAGTGCTTCGCAGTCGCCCACCAGGCCGTAGTGGCCCGGCTCCTCGCGAAAATTCTCCAGGTAGTCTTCGACCAGAGCCAGCTGGGCAATCTCACGGTCGAGCTGTTCCGGTTCGTCGATCCGATAGGCTTCGCAGATCCGCTCCGGCGCCAGCTTCAAGGTGTCGCGCTGGTGCTTCAGCTTCATGCGACGGTTGACCCAGCCGTAGGCCAGCTTGGTCTCGGGCGCCATCTGCAGGGCGGCTTCCACGAACTCGACGTCGGCCGGCTCGATATCCGCCGGCAGCACCGCCACGCGCAGCTCGGCAAAGCCGGCATAGCGCTGCGCATCCCCGTGCAGGAGTTCGCGCATCGCGGCTAGGCGTCGATTGCCGTTGACCACGACGCCGTCCACGGTGATCAGCAGAGGCTCGATCTGCTGCGCCTGACGCTCCAGCTCCTGATAGATCGGGCCCTGAGGATCGCGTGCTTTGTCCAGCAGCAATTCGTGCAGCGTAACCTGCACCTCGCGGCTGTCCTGCTCGCGCTGCCAAGCCTCGCGTTCCAGCCCGCGGCCCAGCAGATACTCCTGCATTTCAGCAATCAGGCGCCCATTGTCGGCGCGATAGATCAACAGATCATGGGAAAGGGTGATGACCGGAGCAGTGATATAGCTGCCGCGAAAGGGAACGTAGTATTCGGCGCTGGTCTGGCGGTAGTCGCGGTCGATGCTCTGCCGGCGCGTTTCGAGCGACGGCGTTTCGGGGACGCTGTTCTCTGACATCAAATCTCCCTTTCCCGGCCTGCCGGCAACTGCGGAGCGAGCCACCAGCGGGGCGCGAAGCCCTATGATACAGCTTTCGACATAAGAAGCCGGCGTTGGTCCAACAAGGCAGCGGCCTCGGCCACCGCCTCCTGCCGCACCGACAGCACCGGCGCCGCTTCCCGCTCGGTCAGCAGCGTCATCAGGGCGCACTCGGCGGCCAAGTCCGGATCCTCGCCGTAACCGACCCAGGTGAGGCATCGCGCCAATTCGCTGGGCTCAAGCGGTACATAGCCGAGCTTTGCTTCCAAGTCGTCGTGATCCTGGCCGTGATTGCGCAGGAAGAGCAGAACCCCGGCCGTGGGCTGCGCTTGCGGATCATAGATCGCGTTGCCGGCGAAGATACCGCCGGAGAGATTTCCGGGCAGCGTCGGGAGGTGAAAGGACATGAAGTAGGTCCCGGCATTGGCGTCGCACTGCAGCACCAACTGGCCGCTGCGGCCGTCTTCCGCCCCCTCGCCGCTGAAGCGCACGCAGCGCCCCAGCAGCTGCTCGCTGTAGACGGCGGAGAGGCCCTCCTTGCAGGGCTCGAAGCGGATCGCGCCCAGCAGCAGTTGCCCCCGGGCCAGGGGCGACCAGGCCGCGCTCAGAACGAGAAAGCTGCCTTGCAGCAGCGAAGCGTTGCGCCAGCTTGCCGGCGTCTGCATTGCCTCCCTGCGACCTCGCCCCGAGAGACCCAGGGGTTCCAAGGCCGAGGCCGGCAGCGCAAAGCGCTGGCTCAGGGCAGCAGCAAAGTCCGGCAGGCTCGACGACATGATGAAGTGGGGGCCTTCGGGCAAGCCCAGAACCTGCGCCCAGTCCTCGAACAGGCTGAAATTGCGTGGCGCGGCACGCCCGCTCATCCAGTTGTAGCTGTTCTGCACCGTCAGCACGGTGCTGGGATTGACCCGCTCGAAAGCCGCGCAAAGTTCCTTTCGAGTAAGACAACCCAAGGCGGTGGCCGTCAACTCGAGTTTTCTTCCAATTTCAACCAGATGGCGCATTGCGGTCCCGTGCACTTCTTTTATGCCTTTTACGACAAACAGCAAAACAATGCGAATCACTACGAGGGACAGGCCACCCGAAAGGGGTGCATAGTAGGTTCGGGCAGCCCAAAAGGGGGGTGGGGAATGCCAAGATGCCCCAAGCATCGATCCCCGAGCTTCGGGACTGGGAGACGCTGTTGCCCCATGCAGCGTCTCCCTCTCTTCCCGGCCCTTCCGATTGTTCACAACGGACCGGCCAGCGGGTCCGATCACCCATGTCACGAGTAGGACCCAGCTTCCAGAGATGCCACAGTGTTGTGCCGCACCCCAACGATCGCTTTTAAAACGGCTGCGGCAACGTGCCCAGCTCTCACTCGCCTTGCTGTTTGCCCCGGTTTTCCTGGCCGGAGCCCCTGGGGCCCAGGCTCAGAACCGTGCGATCCAGAACGTCATCGTCGAACAGAACCGGGTGATACAGGAGTTCCGGCCGCCGCTGGAAATGCAGCGCCGGGTCGCGCTTTCCGTACCCCTGGAGCGGCGCAGTCTCGTGGACCTGCCGGAAACGGCCTTCCGCCTGACCCAGGTCGAGATCAGCGGGGCCCAATACCTGACGCGCAACGAACTCGCGCCGCTTTGGCAGCCGCTGCTCGAGCAGGGCATCGGCCGCAGCGATATCGAGGCACTGATCGAAGCGATCGAGCGCTATTATCGCGAGTCCGATGTTTACGCGCGCGCCCTGGTCACCTCCTGGAACACCGGCAGCGGCGTGCTCAGCATCGAGGTGTTCGAGGGCTATTTGGAAGAGGTGACGGTCGAGAGCGAGATTCCCGGCATCACAGAGCGCCTGCAGCCTTACATCGACCGGATGGTCGGCCAGGTGCCCCTGCGGGTGTCCCAGTTGGAGCGGCAACTGCTGCTGATCGCCGACTTGGAAGGCATCGATGTCGATGCGCTGCTGGAGCAGGTTCCCGAACGTGTGGGGGCCGGGCGCCTGACCCTGGCGATCTCTCGCATTCCCAGCTCGGCCGTCACGCAACTCGACAATTTTACCAACGAGGATACGGGCCCGCTGCAGCTCACCCTCGTCGGCACGGGTCCCAACCTGCTCGACCAGTTCGAGCAGAGCATGCTGGTGGGTGTGGTCAACCCGATTACCCCGCGCCGCTTCCGCCTGGGCCAGTTCACCCAGAGCTACCCCTTGGGCACAAACGGGCTCAGCGCCGGCTACAGCCTGACCTATGTCCGCTCCACGCCGGGCGGTGATGCACGCAAGCAGGACCTGCAAGTGCACAGCCGCGTGGGAACGCTTTGGCTGAAGTACCCTTTCCTGCGTCGCATCCAGCACAACCTGATTGGCCAGGTAGAACTCTCTGGGCAGAACGACAGCATCCACGCCGGGTCGCTTGAGGTGGTGGACGACCGCAAACGCTGGCTGAGCGTCAGTGCCAGCTACGACCGCAGTTTGACGCGCGGCGGTCTGCTGGCCCGCCTGAACGTCTCACAGGGACTGAATGCATTCGGTGCCACGGCTGCGGACGACCCGATGAGCGCGCGCTTCAAGGGCCGCCCTGATTTCACTCTCCTATCCAGTGATCTGAACATCAGTCACGGACTGACGGACAGCCTCCGTGCAGACTTCGGTGCGCGCGCCCAGGTGGCGCTGACCCGCCTGCCGTCGGCGGCACGCCTGTCCATTGGCAGCGATAGCCTCGGCCGCGGCTTTGCGGCTGCCTCGCTTTCCGGCGACAGCGGCGTCACCGGTTCTCTGAGCCTGATACATGACCTTGCCTCGCACAGCGACGCGCTGTCCGGCTTCTCCGCCTTCGCCTTCGGCGACTACGCCTGGCTGCGCAATCAGATGGACGACATGGATTTCCGCTCGGCTCATGTCACGGCGGTGGGCGTCGGCATCACCTACAAGAATTATCTGCAGGTTGGCATCTCGACCCCGGCCTACAGCAGCCGCCACGTCGACGACCTGGGAACCCGCGCCTTCTTCAAGCTGAGCTATCAATTCTGATCAGCCGATAAGCCACATCAGGATCAGCGGCATGGGAAGGGTGCCGGCCAACACCACGGGCAAGGCCCAGCGCAGCAGTCGTCCCTCTTGGCCCGTGCACTGGGTCACGGTCGCCGCCAGCACCACCCGCCCGGGAGAAGCCAGGGTGGCATTGGCGGCGGCCGCGTTCTGAGCGGCGGCAACGGCGTCGCTGGGAAAGGCCAGCGCCTGAGCCGAGGTCACCTGGAACTGCATGAACATGGCATTGGCGCCGGCGTTGCTGGCGGTGAGAAAGCCGCCCAATGCACCGATGAAGGGCATCAGCAACAGCATGTTGGCGCCCAGCGCCGCGGCGATGCGCTCCGCCAAAGCAGCGATCATGCCGGCATCGAACATCACCTGCGCCATGCACAGAAAGCCGGCCACCGCCAGGGTTGCCACCGCCCACTGGCGCAAGGCCTGGCCGGACAGGCGAACCACCTCACTGCCGCTGAGAGAAAGCGCGAAGACGCCGGTGATCGCACCCAGCAGCATCCAGAAGCCCGGATGATGCAAAAGCGGAAGCGCGAAGCCCAGCCGCTCCACCTCGAACACTAGCAGGCCGCTGCTCAGTTCCCGCAGTGCGGGCCAGAGCCGGGTGAGCAGCAAGCCCAGCAGGAGCACCGAGACCGGCAGCAGGGCGCGGGCAAGCGCACCTTGAGGCCTCCGTTCCTCCGGCTGTGTCGCTGAGTCACGCCGTGCCACTGGGGCACGCCGCCCGCTGAGCAGACCCAGGAGCGTCACGGCCAATCCGGCCAAAATGCCGGCCAGTTCCACCCCGACCCAAAGCGAGGCGAGCCAGAGCACTGCGCACAGCAGTGCGGCGTAGGCCAGAAGCTGAAGCGCCCGCTTGGGCAGCGGGCGCCACTGCCCGGCCACCACCATGGCCAAGGCGCCGCAAAGCAGGATGAAAGGCCAGGACAGCAGCACCCCAAGGGTGCCCAGAACGCTGGCCGGCACGCCCGACAACTGGCTTCCGAGGATGGTGCCGATCGCCAGCGCGCCCCAGGGCACCGCGCACTGCCCAAGGAGGGCCAGGAAGGCCGCACGCAGGGGCGTGAAGCCCAGCGCCAGGAACAGCGGCGCGCAGACCACGATCCCGATACCGAAACCAGTGGCTGACTCGAAGAAGACGGATACGCCCAGCACCAGGGTGAAGAGTCGGTGGGCCGGGTCGGGAATGGCCCGCGCCACGGCCGCCGAGAGGGTCTCCAGCGCGCCGCCCGCACGCATCACCTGATAGAGCAGCACGCCGCCGAGCAGGACGTAGGCGACCACCAGGGTGGTAAGCGCGCCGCGCAGCACCGCATCGAGCAGAGCCGCAGGCATCAGCCGGAACTGTGCCAGCGCGAGGGCAAGCACGATCGCCGTCAACAGGCCGAGCAATCCGGCGCGAGTGGCTGACTGGCGGGCAAACAGCAGGGCGCCGGCGGACAGCAGCACCGGCGAAGCCGCCAGCAGCAGCGTCATGTCGGAAGGCTGCCCAATCCTCGCCGCCGTGTCTCGCTTGGGTTCTCGCCGAAGGCCAGGCGATACTGGCGGCTGAAGTGGCCCTGCTGCTGGAAACCGCAGGACAGGCTGATCTCCGTGACTGATAGCGCGGAGTGGGCCAGAAGACGCCGGGCCTTCTGCAGGCGGCGCTCCAGGTAGTACTTCTTCGCCGTGGTCTTGATCTGGCTGCGGAAGAGCCGCTCCAGTTGGCGGGTGGAGATGTCCACCGCATCGGCCAGATCCCTGATCGCCAGCGGCTCCTCCAGGTTCTCCTCCATCAGCTCCACGACCTTACGCAGCCGCGGATGGGAGATGCGCAGCCGGATCGAAAGCGGCAGAGGCCCGCGCGCGCCATGCTCTTGTTCGCGCAGGTAGAGGAAGTAGTCGGAGACTTGGTCAGCCAGGGCGGGACCGAAATCCCGCTCGATGAACTGCAGCATCATCTCGAAGGCCGCCGTACCGCCGGAGCAGGTGATGATGTTGCCGTCCACCAGGAAGGAGTCGGGCCGCACATCGATTTCCGGATAGCTCTCGACAAAACCGTCAAGGCAGGTCCAGTGGATGACGCTGCGCCGGTTGGTCAGCAAACCCGCCTTAGCGAGCACGAATGTCGCATCGCCCAGCGCGCCCACCACGATGCCGCTGCGCGCCGCCCGGCGCAGCCAGGCCTGCAGGGCCTCGTCCGTGAAGCGATGCGCCTGCAGGCCCGAGCACACGAGGATCAGATCATAGCCCTTGGGCTCGGCTGGCAGGGCCTGCACTTCGAAACCGATGCCGCAGGAGGCCTCGGCGCGCGGTCCGGTCGCCGCAAACAGATCCCACGCGTAGGCCTCATGCCCCAGAAAGCGGTTGGCCGCCCGCAGAGGTTCGATGGCCGAACTGAAGGGGAGCAGTGCAAACTCGGGCAAAAGCACCAGGGCGATTCGCCGCTTGGTCGTGTGCGAGTCTTCCGTTCGAGCTGTTTGCGTGGCCGTGGTCATGATGCCCCAAGCTTCTGGCGAGCGGGGGTTAAAGGCAAGGCCCCGCAACCGTCCCCGACGGTGGCGAATGAAAGCGGCCGCTCACCGCCGCGCGCGTGGACTGGCGGTGCCTGCGCTGCCGCCTACTGTCCGAAGAAGCGACGCAGCGCGTCCGCCGTGCGATCCGGCGCCTCTTCGGGCAGGAAATGGCCGCAGCCTGCGAAGCCCTTGCCCTCCACATGTTCGGCCCAGCGGCGCCAGACAGCCAGCGGCGATTCGCCGCCATGGCCGAGATAGTCCCGTCCCCAAAGCACCAGCATCGGACAGGTGATCCTGCGCCCTGCCTCGCGATCCTGGCGGTCATGCTCGCGGTCCAGCGTGGCGCCGGCGCGATAGTCCTCGCAGGTGGCCGCGATCACTGCCGGGTCGCGGAAATGCGTCAGGCAGTCCTCGAGCGCGGCGGGATCGAGGGCGGTCACATCCGCGGCCCAGCGCTCCAGCAGGTGGCGGAGATAGAAGTCCGGATCCGAACCGATCAGCCGTTCCGGCACCGGCGCGGGCACGGCCAGGAAGGGCCAGTGATAGGTGGCGAGCGCGCCGTCCGCGTCCATTGCCTCCCAGACCTCCAGGGTCGGGATCACATCGAGGCTGGCATAGCGCGTGACCCGTTCCGGGTGATCCAGGCAGAGGCGGTAGCCGACGCGCGCGCCCCGATCGTGCCCTGCCACGCCGAAGGTTTCGAAGCCGAGACGCTCCATCACCGCCACCATGTCGCCGGCCATGGCGCGCTTCGAATAGTGGCGATGCGCCGGATCGGGCGCGGGGCCCCGGCTGCGGCCGTAGCCCCGCAGATCGGGCATGACCAGCGTGAAGCGCTCCGCCAAGGTCGCGGCGATACGGTTCCAGATGACATGGGTCTGCGGATAGCCGTGGAGCAGCAGCAACGGTGGTCCGGAACCACCACAGCGCAGATAGATCTCCGCTTCGTCCAGCGCGATCCGATGTTCCTCAAAGGCGTCCAGCATGCTCTCGACCCTTCCAAGTCCGTGGCCTGCGCGGGCGGGGCAATGGAATGACTGCTCTTGTAGCACAGGAGGCGACGGCTCGGACGATCGCAAGGCATCGCATCGTCGAGAGCGCTGCTGCGACGAAAAGTCAGACTCCCTGCCTTGCCGTCGCGCCGGTCGAGGGGCAAGCTTGCCGGCACGCGGCGCAGCGATTGCACGGTAGGAAAGGAGCGCGACCTTGAGCGAGATTCAGTTGGCCCGGGAGCCGGGCGGCGTGGTGGTGGTCACACTGAACCGGCCGGAACGGCGCAACTGCCTTACGCTCGCGCTCTGGCGCCGACTTGCCGAGCTCTATCGCAGCTTTGCCGACGATCCCGAAGTCCGCTGCGTCATCCTGACCGGCGCCGGCGGGCAATTCTGTGCCGGCGCCGACATCTCGGAATTCTCGACGGTCCGCGCCACACCGGAACAGGCCGAAGCCTATGCCGAGGCGGTGGACGAGGCCAACGATGCCATGCTGAAGTTGCCCCAGCCGACCATCGCCGCCATCGCCGGCTACTGCGTGGGCGGCGGCTGCGGCCTTGCGGTGGCGAACGACTTTCGCATTGCCGAGTCCAATGCGATCTTCTCGGTGCCCGCCGCCCGGCTGGGGATCGTCTATGGCGTGAAGGAAACCCGCAATCTGCTCAACGTGGTCGGGCTGACCAACGCCAAGCGCATCCTCTTCGCCGCCGAGCGGCTACCGGCCGGGCAGGCGCAGGAAATGGGCCTGGTGGACGAGTTGGTGGAGATCGACGCCCTGGCCTCTGCACGTGAGTTGGCTGGGCGACTGGCCCGCAACGCCCCGCTGTCGATCGCCGGCGCCAAGGCCATCCTCGGTCAACTGTCCGACGGCACCAAAGACCTGGACCAGGCCGTGATCGAGGCCGTGGAGCGACGGGCCATGGAGAGTGAAGACTATCGCAAAGCAGTGCAGGCCTTCGTCGAAAAGCGACAGCCCCACTTCCAGGGGCGCTGATCCAGCCGGATCGCATTTAATCCGAACCTCCCTGGGCTCGGATTAAATGCGTGAATCGGTCTAAATCAAAGTGTTAGAGCCAACTGGTTCTAGCCTGCATCAAGCACTTTCCCGCTTTCGGAGATGTCATAGCCCCCCAGCGCCTTGGCCTTGGCGGCGAAGGACGGCGTGCGGATGAAGGCGAAGAGCGCCTGCAGCGGTTGCTGAAAGTAGGCCCGGCGGCGAACCGCGATATCGAAGCGCTCCTGCACCAGCGGCACGAAATCCAAGCGGTAGTGTGCCGCGACGGAAGCGATCGCCAGGCCGCAGTCCGCCTCGCCGTCAGCGATGAAGGAGGCCACGTCACTCTCAGTGAGGGCCGGCCGCTCGAGGGTGTGCAGGCTGCCGAGAGTCAATCCGGACTCGGAAAGCAGGTGCAGTAACAACTGCTGCGCGCCTGCCCCGCTCTGTCGCAACACCAGGCGTCCCTTGCTCTTTGCCAGATCGGACAGGGAGCGGATGTTCAGCGGATTGCCCGGCGCCACCAACAGACCCTGCTGCCGCCAGGCCCAGTGCAGCAGCACGGCGTCGTAGAGCCCACCGGCCTCACGTAGGGCGGGGAGATTGTACTCGCCGCTGTCCGAGTCGCGCAGATGCATGGCAGCCGCCATGGCCTCGCCGCGCGCCAGGCGCGACAGCCCCTCCCCGCTGCCCTCCGAGAGAATGGCCAGCCCGGAGCCGGATTCCCGCAGGGCCCATTCCAGCAGCGGGTCACTGCTTCCGGCCACGATGGGCGGCGGCTCACTTAGATCCGGCCCCTCCATCGCTACCTCGCGCTCGATCCACATGTCGATCAGGCGCCGGGGAAAGAGCAGTTTTCCACTCACGCGTGAGCAGGGAATGCTCTTGCGTCGGACGAGATCGTACACCGTGCGCTCCCCCAGCCGAAGATACTCGGCGACCTCCGCCGTGGTCATTAACTCCGGAGCCTTCTGCATTGTTAAGCAAAATCCTGCACTGATTACATCCTTGGCTAAATCATAGAGGATTTGCATACTGTCTGCAAAGGACGGAGGGGAATGGGACAGGAAAACGCTTTTCTGGCCGCGTGGCGACTCATCGTAGAACTGGATCCAGCGCTCGTTGAGATCGTCATACTGTCGCTGCGTGTCAGCCTGACAGCGGTGCTGCTTGCCTCGCTCCTCGGCCTGCCGATCGGAGCGGCATTGGCGATCTATCGATTCCGCGGCCGGGGCGCGGCCATCGTCATCTTCAACGCCATGATGGGTCTCCCGCCAGTGGTTGCCGGGCTGGTGGTCTACCTGCTGCTTTCGCGCTCAGGGCCCTTTGGCGGGCTCGGCCTGCTCTTCACGCCCACCGCCATGATCATCGCGCAGACGGTGCTGATCCTGCCCATCGTCGTCTCGCTCACCCGACAGGTCATCGAGGACCTCTGGCAGGAGTATGAGGAGCAGCTGCGCTCGCTTGGCTCCAGCACCGCTCGTGCCATCCCCACCCTGCTCCGTGACGCGCGCTTCAGCCTGATCACCTCCGTTTTGGCCGGTTTCGGCCGCGCGAGTGCTGAGGTGGGCGCGGTGCTGATCGTCGGTGGCAACATCGCCGGGTACACCCGGACCATGACCACGGCTATCGCGCTGGAGACCGCCCGTGGGGACTTGGCACTGGCGCTGGGCCTGGGCATCCTGCTCATCCTCCTCACCCTGCTGCTGAACACACTGGCCTATGGAACCGGGCGCTTTGCGCAGCGAACCACGGGTTGAGTTGATGCACGGGGTTCCAAGCATACTCCCCTTGCGCCTAGAGGCTGTGAGTTTTGCCGTTCGCGGCAAGCCGCTGCTGACAGACATCGGGCTAGAGGTCACTTCCGGTCAGCGCATCATGGTGCTCGGCCCCAACGGGGCTGGCAAAAGCCTGACACTGCGTCTCTGCCACGGACTACTGCAGCCCACGAAAGGACGAGTGACATGGTTGGGTGCCGGCGCAAATACCCCGCGTCGCCGCCACGCCATGGTCTTCCAGCGCCCGGTGATGCTGCGGCGTTCTGCCTTGGCAAACATAACCCACGCCCTGGCGCTCCAGGGCATTGGCCGCGCACAGCGCAAGGAGCAGGCGCTGGCGGCCCTACGGCATTTCGGGCTGGAAGCCCTGGCGGACCGTCCGGCCAGGGTGCTGTCCGGCGGCGAACAGCAGCGCCTGGCCATGGCCCGCGCCTGGGCTCTACGCCCCGAAGTGCTCTTCCTCGATGAGCCCTGCGCGGCGCTCGATCCGGGGGCAACCCACGCCATCGAGGAGATGATCCAGGCCTTTCACCGCGCCGGCGTCACCATCGTGATGACGACCCACAACATGGGCCAGGCACGTCGCCTCGCCGACGAGGTGATCTTTTTGCACCACGGTCGACTGCTGGAGCAGACACCGGCAGCCGAGTTCTTTGAACAGCCTCGCAGCGAGGCTGCAGATGCCTTCATGAAAGGAGAGCTACTATGGTAAAGCACACGAACGCGCGTGAATTCAATTCGACGCGGAGGAACATCCTCGCCGGTGCCGCCATGGGATTGGCCGGGCTGTCGGCCCTTGCCTTGAGCAGCACCCAGGCCCTGGCCCAGGAGGAGTTCATCACCGTCGCCTCGACCACCTCTACCGAGCAGTCCGGTCTGTTCGACCACATCCTGCCCCTCTTCGAGGAGGAGACGGGCATTGAGGTCCGGGTGATTGCCCAGGGCACCGGGCAGGCGCTCGACACCGGGCGGCGCGGCGACGCGGATGTGGTCTTTGTCCACGCGAAGGCCGCCGAGGAGGAGTTCGTCGAAGGAGGTTACGGCGTCGAGCGATTTGAGGTCATGTACAATGACTTCGTCGTGGTTGGGCCGAACAGCGATCCGGCCGGGGTCGCGGGCTCGGATGACGTTGTGGAGGCCTTTGCCACCATTGCCGAGACCGAAAGCACCTTTGCGTCCCGCGGCGACGATTCCGGTACCCATAAGGCCGAATTGGCCCTGTGGGGTATGGCCGATGTCGAGCCGGGCGGAAACTGGTATCGCGAAACCGGCTCCGGCATGGGGCCGACGCTGAACACTGCCGCCCAGATGCCGGCCTATGCCTTGGCCGACCGCGGCACCTGGATCAGCTTCCAGAACCGCGGCGACCTGGAGATCGTGGTCGAGGGCGATGATCGCCTCTTCAACCAATATGGAGTCATCCTGGTGAACCCAGAGATGCACGAACACGTCAAGGCGGAGGAGGGCCAGGCTTTCATCGACTGGCTGGTCTCCGAGGAAGGGCAGGAAGCCATTGGCTCTTATGAGCTCAACGGCGAGCAGCTCTTCTATCCGAACGCCTCGTGAGGAGCGGCTCACCATGCGTCTGGCTTTGCTGTTGAGCCTCTGCATGCTTGCCCCTGCCGTCCAGGCTGCCGAACCGCTGCAACTGCATGCGGCCGGCAGCCTGCGCGCGGCCATGAACGAAGCGATCGAGGCCTTCTCCGCCGAGACGGGGGTGGCGGTGGAAGCCACCTACGCTCCCTCGGGTCTGCTGCGCGAGCGGCTGGCCGACGGTGAAGCCTCCGATCTCTTCGCTTCGGCAAACATGAAGCACCCGCAAGCGCTGCGCAGCGAAAGCACGAGTCCGGTGGTACAATTCACTGGGAATCGGCTGTGCGGTTTGTCGCGACCGGGATTGGGCATCACCGGGGACAACCTCCTCGAGCGCATGCTCGATCCGGAGGTGCGGCTGGCGATTTCGACGCCCGGCGCCGATCCTTCCGGGGACTATGCCTGGGCACTCTTCGGCAGGGCCGAAGCAGTTCAGGCCGGTGCCCAGGAGGCACTGGAAGCCAAAGCCATGCAACTGGTGGGTGGGCCGGACTCCCCGGAGCCGCCGCCGGATCGCACGCTTTACGGGCTTTTGCTCGAAGAGGAGGAGGCGGACCTCTTCCTGACCTACTGCACCAATGCGGTGCTGGCAGCGCGGGAAGTTCCCGGCCTCGAGGTGATCCAAGTGCCTTCGGCCTTGAATGTGGGCGCCAGCTACGGCCTGATTGTGCTCTCGCAGCGCATCGAGGCCGCCAACCTGGCCTTCTTCCTGCTTTCGGAAGCAGGACAGTCGATCCTCTCCTCCTACGGCTTCGATGCGCCGCTGCTTGAAGATTCCAACTAGGAGTGAAGTGATGAAACTCAGCGCACGCAATCTGCTCAAGGGCCGCGTTGTCGAGGTCCAGAAGGGCCAGACCACGGCGCATGTCCGCATCGAGGTCGGCGGCGGAGCGGTGATCACCGCCTCCATCACCAACGAAGCAGTCGACGATCTCGATCTCAAAACCGGGGACGAGGCGACCGCCGTCATCAAGGCGAGCGACGTGCTCGTCGGCAAGTAGGACCTGGAAGCCGGCGCATGGAATCCACAAGCTTTCCGGATCCCGTGCGCCGCCCCAGATCCGGAACGGTAAAGCAGGGACACCTTGGTTGCTGACGCGCGTCGACCACCTCCGCCCGGCCTTCGCCGCCGCGAACATGCGCGTCGTGGCTGGTTGCCGGATGTTCTGGTGCGCTGTCAGCGCCAAGGCCCCGATGAAAAACCTCTTTTTGCACGTCCGCGCCTAAGCGGAGACATCCGCGAGTTCTCGGGCGCGCTCGGCGACTTGGGGACGCTGCTGCCCTATCTGCTGGGCGCGATCGTTGCCGTCGGCATGCCGGCTGTGGGCATGCTGTTCGGCTTTGGGCTCTTCCTCATCGCCACGGGCCTCATCTTCGCCGTCCCGCTGGCCGTTCAGCCGATGAAGGCGGTTGGTGCGGCGATGGTGGCGCTGCCGATGACGCCGGGCGCCGTAACCGCTTCCGGCCTGTTGATCGGCCTGTTCTTCCTTGTGGCATCGCTCACTGGGCTTCTCAATTGGCTGGCCCGCCTCATTGGCCCCGTCATCGCCAGCGGGCTGCAGCTTGGCCTCGCGCTGTTGCTTGCCCTGGCCTCGCTGTCACTGCTCCAAAGCGCGCCGGCAACCGGCGGCTTGACTCTCGCCGCCCTCCTGCTGTGCATGTGGCGCGCGCCCCGCCTGCCAGCAGCGCTCATCGTGCTGCCGCTGGCAACTCTGCTCTACTGGACACTGCACGGCTTTCCCGCCGTTCCGTCGCTCAGTCTGACCTTCGCTCTGCCCGAGCTGCATCTGCCCTCGGGCGAGGCCTGGCTGGACGGACTTCTGCATGGAGCGGTGCCACAAGTCCCGCTGACCCTCGCCAACGCCATCGTGGTCACTGCGGCGCTGACCCGCCGCTACTATCCCAACGAACTGCATCCGGTAAACGAACGAAAACTCGGCATCTCGACCGGGTTGGGCAACCTGCTGACCGCTCCCTTCGGTGCCATCCCCATGTGTCACGGCGCCGGCGGGCTGGCTGCGCAGTACCGGCTTGGCGCGCGCAGCGGCACCGCACCGATCGCGCTCGGACTGCTGTTGCTCTCCTGCGGCCTCCTGCTCGGGGAGCAATCGGCGCTTCTGCTCCAGAGCATCCCTGAGGCCGTGCTGGGAGCGCTGCTGCTGCTGGCTGCCTTTGAACTCGGCCGGACCAGCAACGTGCACCAGCGTCGCGGCCGTCCCCTGCTGCTCCTGGTCGTTACCGCAGGTGTGGCCGTGGCCATCGATCTGGCCCTGGCCCTGCTGGTCGGACTTTTGCTGGAACGCCTGATCGGAAAGGAGACGCCGTCATGACTCGCAAGCTGCTGTCCCTTGTTCTCCTTCTCCTGTTCCTGCCGCTCTCCGTTCTGGCGCAGGACCGCGTGGTCGAGGACGCCACCGGCCGCAGCATCACCGTGCCCGAGCAGGTGGAACGTGTCTTCGCCGCCGGCCCGCCGGCCTCACTTTTTGTCTACGCCATCGCTCCCGAGACGCTGCTCGGCTGGACCCGGACACCCCGGCCGGATGAGGCGGCGCTGCTGCCGGAAACCTATGCCAGTCTGCCCACCGTGGGACGACTGACCGGGCGCGGTGGATCGGCAAATCTCGAAGCGGTCATGGCGCTTGCGCCCGACCTGATCATCGACGTCGGATCGACCGCACCAACCTATCGCGATCTGGCGGTGCGCGTGCAGAGCCAAAGCGGCATTCCAACCCTGCTTTTCGACGGACGCTTCCACGCCACGGCCGATACCTTCCGCACGCTCGGCGCGCTGTTGGGTCATCCGGAGCGGGGGGCAGAACTGGCTGATTGGGTGGAGCAGGAGGTGGAGACAATCCGCACGCGCATCGCTCAGATACCGGAGACAACACGTCCGCGAGTCTATTATGCGCGCGGGCCGGCAGGCCTCGAAACCGCTCTCTCCGGCTCGATCAATGTGGAGGTTTTGGCTCTGCTTGGCGTTACCAATGTTGCGGGCGAACGTCTCGGGCGCGGTGGACTTGCTTCAGTATCGATGGAGCAGATCCTCGACTGGGATCCTGAGATCATCGTCACAGTCGATCCGCATTTTGCCGCAAATGCAGAGCCGGATCCGCTATGGCAGCAGGTGACGGCCGTGCGCGAAGGGCAGGTATACTCGGCGCCGCGTAGCCCCTTCCCCTGGGTCGATTTCCCGCCAGGCCCCAACCGCTTGATCGGTCTGTCCTGGCTGGCAAGCCTGCTCTATCCTGAACACTTCTCTCAGGATGGCATCGAGGCGAAGGTGAAGGACTTCTACCGGCTCTTCTATCACCGCGAGCCGACGACAGAGGAGGTGCAAGCCCTTCTGCGTCCCAGCGCGGAATAGGAATGCGCAAGGGACGCGACTTCCTGCTCGATTGGCGTTTGGGCGCGGCGCTGGCAGCGCTGGGCGCCGGCGTCTTGCTGGCACTTTCCCTCGGCTCCTATCCTCTTGGCCCAGACGAGCTCTTCGCCTGGGCCACGGCCCGGCTGAGCGGCCAGACGCCAATGATCGACCAGGCGGCCGTGGCGGTCATCGAGCGGGTGCGGGGCCCGCGCGTGCTGGTGGCCATCGTTGTCGGGGCAGCCCTGGCAACGGCAGGTGCAGCCTACCAGGGACTCTTCCGTAACCCTCTGGTGTCACCGGACATTCTCGGTGTTTCGTCGGGCGCGGCTCTGGGCGCCGTGCTCGGCATCTTCCTGTCGCTGCCGATCATCGCGATACAGGGCATGGCCTTCGTCGGCGGACTTGCCGCCGTCAGCGCAGTGATGCTGACCGCTGCCATGCTGCGCCAGCACGACCGCATTTTGGTCCTGGTACTGGGTGGCATCGTGATCGGCACACTCTTCGGCTCCGGCGTCGCGCTCCTCAAGGTCCTGGCCGATCCCTACAACCAGCTCCCCGCCATCACCTTCTGGCTGCTGGGCAGCCTGGCCGGCGTCGGGCTCGATGAGCTCTGGTCCGTTGCCCCCGCCTTCCTGCTCGGCGCCTTGCCCCTGCTGCTCCTGCATTGGCGCCTCAACGTCATGACCCTGGGAGAAGAGGAGGCGCGGGCCTTGGGGGTGGAAACCGGCCGGCTGCGCGGCCTCACCGTAGTCTGTGCCACACTGATGACCGCTGCCGTGGTTTCGGTCAGCGGCATCGTCGGCTGGGTCGGCCTGCTGATTCCCCATCTCGCCCGCTTCCTGGTCGGCCCCTCTTTCGGACGCCTGCTCCCGACCTCGGCCCTGCTGGGCGCGGCCTTCCTCCTGCTGGTGGACACGGCCGCGCGCAGCCTCGGTCGCCTGGAGATCCCTCTGGGCGTGCTGACCGCCATCATCGGCACGCCGGTCTTCATCTGGGTGCTCGCGCGCAGCCGGCGGGGGTGGCAATGACACGCTCGCGGCTTTCGGTGGAAGAGCTGGTCATCGGGCACGACGGCAAGCCCATCGGCCGCGACATCAGCTTTTCGCTCACTGCAGGCGAAACACTGAGCCTCTTGGGCCCAAACGGCAGCGGCAAGACCACGCTCTTCAAGAGCCTGCTGCGGCTGATCGAACCCATTGGGGGCAGCGTGCGTGTCGACGGCCAGGACGTCGGCGGCTGGTCCCGGCCCGCCATGGCGCGCTGCTTCGGCTATGTGCCGCAAGCCGGCGGCGGCTACTTCCCCTTCTCGGTGCGGGAGATGGTCCTCATGGGGCGCACCGCGCACCTTTCGGCCTTCGCCAGCCCAGGACACCGCGACCAGGACGCGGCTGAAGCAGCGCTTAAGCAACTAGGCATCACCCACCTGGCCGAACGGCCCTATCCGCAGCTCAGCGGTGGCGAGCGGCAGCTCAGCCTCATTGCCCGCGCGCTGGCCCAGGAACCTCGCTTCCTGATCCTGGACGAGCCCACCGCCTCACTCGACTTCGGCAATCAGGTACGGGTGCTACAGCAGATTCGGCGCCTGGCCGACAGCGGCATCGGCATCGTGCTCTCTACCCACCACCCGGACCAAGCATTCATGCTGGGGGGGCGGGCCATCCTGCTGCGCGATGGAGGGCTCGCTGCTTCGGGACCCGTGTCGGAGGTCATCACGCCACCTCACCTCAAGGCGCTCTATGGTATCGAGGTTCAGGTGCTCGAGACCGCAGAGGGCCGCATCTGCGTACCGCACTACGGCTGAGGCAAACTTGACTTTGTCAGGGATGACGGCGAAGCCTCCCCTCGTCTGAAGAGGTGAGGTGTCTTGTCCAAACTCTACGCCATCAGCGACCTGCACGCCGCCATCGAGAGCAACCGCAACGCGGTGGAGGAGCTGGGCGAACATCCTAATGACTGGTTGATCGTTGCCGGCGACGTCGCCGAGCGGCCGGACTCCCTGTGGGATGTGCTGGAAGCGCTCTGCGCGCGCTTTGCCAAGGTGATCTGGACCCCGGGCAACCATGAGCTCTGGACCCTGCGCGACGACCAGGGAAGCGTTGCCGGCGAAGCCAAGTACGAGCTGATGGTGGAAACAGCGCGCGCCGCCGGTGCCATCACCCCGGAAGATGCCTTTCCGCGCTGGACCGGCCCCGGGGGCGAGTGTGTGATTGCGCCGCTCTTCCTTCTGTATGACTACAGCTTCCGGCCCTCGGAGGTCGCCCTGGAGGGGGTGGTGGACTGGGCTGCCGAAGAGCGTTCTGTCTGTTCCGATGAAGTGCTGCTTTCGCCGGACCCGCACCCCTCGCGCCAAGCCTGGTGTGCGGATCGCATCAACCGCACGGCCGGGCGGCTCGAGCGGGAAGTGCCGGCGCACCTGCCGACCATCCTGGTGAACCACTATCCGCTGCGCCAGGAGTTCGTCTATCTGCCGCGCATCCCGCGCTTCGCCCCCTGGTGCGGCACCCGGGCCACCGAGACCTGGCACCGCCGCTATCGCGCGCTCGCCTGTATCAGCGGGCATCTGCACATCCGCCGCACCGACTGGCGCGACGGTACGCGCTTCGAGGAGGTCTCGCTGGGCTATCCCAAGCAGTGGCGGCAGAGCCAGGGCCTCAAGCCCTATCTGCGGGAGATCCTGCCCGGCCCACCGCCACCGGCCGAGGAACCCGGCACGATCTTTCACGGGCGCTGAAACCCCCAGGGGCTGAAACCCCCAGCCGCTGAAACCCTCAGCGGTCCGGCAGGTCTTGCAGCAGGCGCCAGCGCAAGGAAGGCGGTCCGGCCGGCTCCCGCTGACTCACCGCGACGATGAAGCCTTCGGGCAACTGGCGCTGCTCGAAATGCCAGGTGCTAGGGTCGTCATCCACCGCGGGCGTGAAGGTGAGCCGGAAGGGATCGAGGTCGAAGGCGAAGGAATCCAGCGGCATGCGTAGGCCGATACCGCTGCCCTTGAGGTAGGCCTCCTTCAGGGTCCAGATCCGAAAAAAGCGGTCCCAGCGCTCGCTCTCAACCGGATGCTCGAGCTGGGCCACTTCACTGGGCGCGAAGAGCCTGCGTCCGACCTCGGCCGCCGTGCGCCGGTCCCGGCTTTCCACATCGACCCCGATGGCCGGGCGGCGCCCCACCAGGCAGGCGACGCAGCCCCGGGTGTGGGAAATGTTGAAGTAGAGCCGATCCGCCTGCCCGGGCTGCAATTCCGGCTTACCGCCGGGGCCGGGGCGAAAGCGCCAGTCGCGCGGATCACGCGGCGCGGCAGCGCTGAGCAAGAGACGCAGCAGGCCGTGGGCAAAGCGATAGTCCCGGCGGTCGCGCTCGAAGGCAAAGCGTGCGGCGCGTGCCTGCTCCTCGGCGCTCAGCAGGCCGGCCATGGCCATTTCGCGGTCGAACGCAAGCCTGCCGGTGGGCAGCACCCAGACCTCCGCCTCCACGTCTTCCAGCACCGCTCCTTGCATACCCTCGCCTTCCAACTCCATATCCCGAGGAAGCCCAAGTATAAACGTGCTCAGGCTACACCTATGGGCCCGGCTCTGCTAAACCCCCGCAGACGCCCGCACAAGTCGGGCTCCTGAACGCTTAAAGAACGAGGAAGACGCAAGCCATGTCAGACGTCCATCGCAACCTCATCAACGGCGAGTGGATTGACGCCACCGACGCCGGCAAGAACATCAACCCCTCGAACACGGACGACGTGGTCGGCCTCTACGCCTCGGCCACCGCCGACGAGACGCAGCAGGCCATCGCCGCCGCC
This sequence comes from Aquibaculum arenosum, assembly GCF_029222965.1. GTDB lineage: Bacteria > Pseudomonadota > Alphaproteobacteria > Kiloniellales > DSM-21159 > Aquibaculum > Aquibaculum arenosum. The sequence continues at coordinate 61,827 of NZ_JARHUD010000006.1, forward strand.
AAGGCTGCAGCCCCAGCCTGGGGAACCTCCTCGATCCAGCAGCGCCACGACATCCTGAAGGCCGCTTCGGACGAGATCCTCTCCCGCAAGGAAGAGCTCGGTCGCCTGCTCGCCCGCGAAGAAGGCAAGACGCTGGCCGAGGGCATCGGCGAGGCGGCGCGTGCCGGGCAGATCTTCGGCTTCTTCGCCGGCGAATGCCTGCGCCTGTCCGGCGAGATGCTCGACAGTGTGCGCCCCGGCGTCTCGGTCACCATGACACGCGAGCCCATGGGCGTGGTGGGCATCATCACCCCCTGGAACTTCCCGATTGCAATCCCTGCCTGGAAGATCGCGCCGGCCCTGGCCTACGGCAATACGGTAGTGTTCAAGCCGGCCGACCTGGTGCCGGGCTGCGGCTGGGCACTGGTGGACATCCTGCAGCGCGCGGGCCTGCCAGCGGGTGTGCTGAATCTCGTCATGGGCAAGGGCTCCGTGGTCGGTCAGGCCATCCTGGACCACGACGACATCGACGCCGTGACCTTCACCGGCTCGGTCGCCACCGGCAAGCGCGTCGCCGCCGCCTGCGCGGAGAAGATGCGCAAGGTGCAGCTCGAGATGGGCGGCAAGAACCCGCTGGTGGTGCTGGACGACGCCGATCTCAAGACGGCGGTCGAGGCCGCAGTCAATGGCGCCTTCTTCTCCACCGGCCAGCGTTGCACCGCCTCCTCGCGCCTGGTGGTCACCGAAGGCATCCATGATCGCTTCGTCGATGCGGTCACCGAGCGGCTCCAGGGCCTGGTGGTGGATGATGCTCTCAAGGAAGGCACCCACATCGGTCCCGTCGTGGATGAGCGGCAGTTGGAACAGGATATCTCCTACATCGACATTGGCCGCCAGGAAGGTGCAAAGCTGCACTGGGGCGGCGAGCGTTTGAACCGGGCCACCCCGGGCTTCTATCTGCAGCCGGCGCTGTTCACCGAGACCAACAACGACATGCGGATCAACCGGGAGGAAATCTTCGGCCCGGTCGCGACTGTCATCAAGGTCGCGGACTACGACGAAGCACTGGCGGTCGCCAATGACACCAACTTTGGCCTTTCGTCGGGCATCTGCACCGGCAGCTTGAAGTACGCGAGCCACTTCCGCCGTTATTCCCAAGCCGGCATGGTAATGGTCAACCTGCCGACGGCGGGCGTGGACTACCACGTGCCCTTCGGCGGCCGGAAGGGCTCCTCCCTCGGTGCGCGCGAGCAGGGTCGCTACGCCGCCGAGTTCTACACCACGGTCAAGACCAGCTACACCCTGCCGCTCTGACCGGCGTTACAGCCCCGGCCGCAGTCTTCTGCTGCGGCCGGGGCGCTCTCTCACTATTGCGGTTCGAAGGTCACACGCACGATGGCAAAAGCACGGATTTTTATCGACGGCGAAGCCGGAACCACCGGACTGCAGATCCGCGGCCGGCTGGAACAGCGCCCCGACATCGAGCTGTTGACCATCGACCCGGAGCTGCGCAAGGACACCGCCGAACGCCGTCGCCTGCTCAATGCCGCCGATCTGGTGGTTTTGTGCCTGCCGGACGATGCGGCACGAGACTCCGTGGCCATGATCGAGCGGCCAGGCGTAAAGGTGCTGGACGCCTCCTCCGCCCACCGCGTTGCCGATGGCTGGGCCTACGGCTTTCCCGAGATGACGCGCGCACAGCAGGCCACGGTCGCCGAGGCCGGGCGCGTCGCCAACCCCGGCTGCTACCCGACCGGGGCGATCGCGCTGCTGCGCCCGCTCACCGACGCCGGCCTGCTGCCTGCCGACTATCCAGTCGCCGTTCACGGCGTTTCCGGCTACAGCGGCGGCGGCCGGCAGTTGATCGAGTCCTTCGAGGGGCGCGGCGACAATCCCACGCAGGAGAACTACCGGCTCTATGCCCTGGGCCTGGCCCACAAGCACCTGCCGGAAATGCAGCGCTACGCCGGTCTGGCGCACAAGCCGGTGTTCTTTCCGGCGGTCGGGCGCTTCCGCCAGGGCATGCTGGTGCAGGTGCCACTGCAGCTCTGGTCCCTGCCAAAGCAGCCGAGCGGGCGCGACGTCCATGCCGTGCTGACCGAGCATTATGAAGGCCAGTGCTACGTCCGCGTTCAGCCCCTAGCTGAGTCGCCGCCCACCGGCCTGGAGCCGGAAGCGCTCAACGACAGCAATGACATGGAGCTCTTTGTCTTCAGCAATGAGGACAATAAGCAGGCACTGCTGGTGGCCCGCCTGGACAATCTGGGCAAGGGCGCATCCGGCGCTGCTGTCCAGAATCTGGAGCTCATGCTGGGGTTAGGCTGACCTCCGTTCTTCCCGCTGTTGAATAGCCGACACAGCCGCTCTCGACGTTTTCTTACACGCGATTACGGCCGAGCGCGTTGACCGCTGCAAAAAAATGGTATGCAATCCTTCCCTGGGCGTAGAACGCCACAGGAGGACGGAACAATCCGCCCCTGTTTTCTGGGAGGAAAGCAATGACCCGCTGGAAGTATCTCGTTCCCGCTGTCGCTTTCGGCCTGCTGGCCGGTTTCTCGACACAAGAGAGCGAGGCCCAAGGCCTCGACATGCAGTTCGGCACCACCAGCCCGCCGGGCAACATGCAATCCATGTCCGCCGAGGAATTTGCCCGGCGCGTCAATGAGAAGCTGGGCGATGCCGGAACCGTGACCGTCTATACCGACAGCCAACTCGGCAGTGATCGGGAGATGTTGCAGAAGCTGAAGCTCGGCACCCAGGACATGTCGCAGCCTTCTACGATCATGTCGACCATCGTGCCGGAGTTCGGCCTCTTCGACCTGCCATACCTCGTGGCCTCACGCGAGCACATGCGCTGCATCGGCGAAGAAATCGTCTGGCCTGAGTTGGCGCCCAAGGTGGAGGAAGCCGGCTACAAGCTCATCGGCATCTGGGAGAACGGCTTCCGCCACATCTCCAACAATGTCCGCCCAATCAACACGCCGGAAGATCTCGATGGCGTGAAACTGCGCGTGCCGCAGGGTGTGTGGCGTGTGCGCATGTTCGAAGCCTATGGCGCCAACCCAACCCCGATGGCTTTCTCCGAGGTCTTCGTCGGTCTGCAGACCGGCGTCATCGACGGCCAGGAGAACCCCTACTCCAACATCTACGCCGGACGTTTCCAGGAGGTGCAGACCTACCTGACCGAAACCCGGCACGTCTACACGCCGAGCTTCCCGGCAGCCAGCCTGCGGCGCTTCGAGAGCTACCCGGAAGAGGTGCAGGAAGCACTGCTTGAAGCTGGCCGTGAAACCCAGGATTGGACCTACGAGGAAGCGGCGCAACTGGAGGAAGAGACCAAGCAGAAGCTTCTTGATGCCGGCATGGAGTTCAACGTCTCCGATCGCGAGGCGTTCGTCGCCGGTTCCCAATCGGTCTACGACATCTTCGCCGAGGAGGTTCCCGGCGGGGCGGAGTTGATCGAGCGCGCCCTGGCTCTGGCCGACGGCTGCTGATCGCGTTGCCCCCGCTGCGGCGCGAGACCGGTTCCGCAGCGGGGGCAGCCCATCGACACCACCCCTGGGCACGGCGGACCCACGACTGCGTCCGCCGCGCACCGGAAGAACGGCATGGGGCTGTACAGGGAGTGAGCGATGCTCAAAGCGGTGAGCAAGAGCCTGGAATGGATACTGATTGTCTTCTGCGTGTTCCTGATGGCGGCCTTGGCCATTCTGATCGTCTGGGGCGTCACCACCCGTAAACTCGGTGCTTCGCTGAGCTGGTATGACGAGGTCGCCTCGATCATGCTGGCCTGGATCACCTACTATGGTGCCGCCCTGGCCGCCCTGAAACGCGCACACCTCGGCTTCCCAAACCTGGTTGCCCTAGCGCCCCCGCCCCTGCGCATCGCGCTGGTCCTTTTCTCTGAAACCATCGTTATCGGCTTTTTCGGCCTGGTGACCTGGTTCGGCTATCAAGTGGTGATGATCCTGTGGGGCGACACGCTGATCTCCTTGCCGTGGGTCACCACCCAGTTCAGCCAGAGCGTCATCCCCATTGCCGGCGCGCTTTTCATCCTGGCCGAGCTGCTCACCCTCCCCGATCGCGTCAAGGAAGCCGCACGCGGTTCGGGACCAGTCGACCCTGAACGGGTCCTCGGGGGGGAGATCAAGACATGATCCCAATTCTCATGTTCGTGGCCTTGATCGCCCTGGTGATGATCAATGTCCCCATCGCCGTGTCTCTGGGCGTCGTTGCCATGGGGGCACTCTGGTACACCTATGGCTTTGACAATTTGGTGATGTCAGCCGTGGTGCTGTTCGAAGGCGCCACTTCCTTCCCGCTACTGGCGATTCCCCTGTTCGTGCTGGCCGGCGCGATCATGAACACCTCCGGCATCTCGCGCCGGCTGATCGCCTTTGCCTCGGCGCTGGTCGGTTTCGTGCGCGGCGGCCTCTCGATGGTCAATATTGGCACCTCGCTCTTCTTCGCGGAGATTTCCGGTTCGGCCGTGGCCGACGTGGCGGCCCTGGGCTCCATCCTGATCCCGGCCATGAAGCGCCTCGGCTACTCCAAAGAGTTCGCCGCCTCGATCACCTCTTCCTCAGCCTCGCTGGCGATCATCATCCCGCCGTCCATTCCGATGATCCTCTATGCGGTGATCGCCGATGCCTCGGTGGTGCAGCTCTTCGTGGCCGGCATCATCCCCGGCCTGATCGGCGCCGCCATGATGGCCGGGCTCGCCTACTGGTTCGCCGTTCGCTACAATTTCCCCGTCGAGGAAGCCTTCCAGCTCCGGCGCGTCTGGGTGACCTTCAAGGAAGCCGCCTGGGCCTTCCTTCTGCCACTGATCATCCTGGGCGGCATCTTCGGCGGTTTCGTTACCGCTACCGAAGGCGCTGGCCTCGCGGTCGCGGCCGCACTCTTCATCGGCGGCGTCGTTTATCGCGAGCTCAGCTTCCGCGAACTCTTCGACAGCCTGCGCAGCGGCGTAATCCAGACGGCTGTGGTCATGCTGCTGGTGGCCACCTCGGCGCTGCTGGGCCAGTATCTCACCCAGGCGCGGGTGCCGCAGCAGCTCACCCAGGCGATCATCTCGGTCACCGAGAACCCCTATGCGGTTCTCGCCATGCTGAACGTGCTTTTCTTGCTCTTGGGGTGCTTTCTTCATGGGGCCGCGGCGATCATTCTGGTGGTGCCGATCGTCATGCCGATTGTGCACACCATCGGCATCGATCCCGTGCACTTCGGCCTGATCGTCACCCTCAACCTCGCCATTGGCCAGCAGACGCCGCCGGTTGCCAGCGTGCTGATGACCGCCTGTTCGATCGCGAAAGCCGATGTCTGGGACGTCAGCAAGGTGAACGTCGCCTTCATCGGCGTGCTCGTGGCGCTACTGCTTCTGGTGACCTACGTGCCGCCGGTGTCGATGACGCTGGTGGAAATGTTCTATCGATAGGATGAAAAAGACCATGTCCGGGACAATCCGACACGAAATTCTCGACGACGGCATCGCGCGCGTCGTGCTCGACCACGAGCCGCGCCTCAATGCCATCAACAACGCCATGTGGGACGAACTGAGCAGCCTGTTCGAGCGCTTCGATGCCGACAGTGACCTGCGCTGCATCATGATCACGGGCGCGGGCGAGAAGGCCTTCAGCACCGGTGCAGACATCTCCGAGTTCGAAGAGAACCGCTCGACCATCGAGAAAGCCCGCGCCTATGCGAAGCGCACCCACGGCGCCTTGCGCACCATTCAATCCTGCCGCCATCCGGTGATTGCCGAGATCCGCGGACTGTGCGTTGGCGGCGGGCTGGAGACGGCGCTCTGTGCGGATCTGCGCATTGCCGGCAAGAGTGCACGCTTCGGCATTCCGGTGAAGCGCCTCGGATTGGTGGTTGCCTATGACGAGATGCGCGGACTGGTCGAAACGGTGGGCCGTTCGAACAGCCTGCGCATCCTGCTGGAAGGCGACATCTTCGGCGCCGAGGAAGCATTGGGCATGGGCCTGATCAACCGCGTGGTCGAGGATGCGCAGGTGGCCGAGGAGAGTCTCGCCACCGCCAAGCGCATTGCCGAAGGCGCGCCGCTGGTCGCCCGCTGGCACAAGAAGTTCGCGCGACGCCTGATGGACCCGGCGCCCCTCACCGCTGAAGAGAATGATGAGAGCTTTACCTGCTTCGGCACCGAGGATTTCCAAATCGGCTACCGCGCGTTCCTGGACAAGAAGAAGCCGGCCTTCACCGGCCGCTGATCCCCCGCAAGCAGAAGACTCGTTAGCAGAAGAGAAGACATGACTGCACTGAAGGGCCTGAAGGTCGTCGACCTGACTCACATCATGGCCGGGCCGGCCTGCACCCTGATGCTGGCCGACATGGGGGCCGACGTCATCAAGGTGGAGAAGATCCCCGGTGGCGACGATACCCGCCGCTCCATCCCGCCGCAGATCGGCGATCAGGCCGCCTCCTTCCTGATGATGAACCGTAACAAGCGCGGCATCGCCGTTGATCTGCGCAGCGAGGGCGGCAAGGAGGTGCTGCGCCGCCTGCTGAAGGACGCGGACGTGGTGGTTGAAAACTACCGGCGCCAGACCCTGCCCAAGCTGGGCTTCGACTACGAGGATCTGCGCAAGGAGAACCCCGGCCTGATCTACTGCGCCATCTCTGGTTTCGGCCGCACCGGCCCCTATGCCGACCGCGGCGGCTTTGATCTCGTGGCACAGGCCATGAGCGGCATCATGAGCATCACCGGCACTTCGCCCGACGAACCGCCGGTGAAGTGCGGTCCACCGCTCACCGACATCACGGCCGGCCTGCTGGCGGTGATCGGCATCCTGGCGGCCCTGCGCAACCGTGAAACCACCGGCCAGGGGCAGATGGTGGAGACCTCGCTGCTGGAAGCCGGCATCATCCACACCTACTGGCAGTCGGCCATGGCCCTGGCCACTGGCGAGGCGCCGGGGCCCATGGGTTCAGCCCACCCCCTCTCAGCGCCCTATCAGGCCTTCGAGGCGCGGGACGGCTGGATCGTCGTCGGCGGCGCCAACCAGGCAAACTGGCTGCGCCTCGTCGATGTGCTGGAAGCCCCGCAACTGGCCGAAGACCCGCGCTTTAAGACCAACGCCGACCGCATGGCCAACCTCCCGGCCCTGGAAGCTGAACTCAATGCCTGCTTCCGGCAGCGTGACAGCGCCGAGTGGCTGGAACTGCTCGACGCCGCCGGTGTGCCCTCCGGCCCGGTGAACGACGTGGTGCAGATGCACCAGGACCCGCAGGTCCTGGCGCGCGAGATGGTGACGGAGATTCCCCACACCACGCTGGGCTCCGTTAAGACCCTGGGGCTGCCGATCAAGTTCTCGGATACACCCGGCGGGCCGCGTCAGGGGGCACCGGTGCTGGGCGAGCATACCCGCGACGTGCTGGCGGAACAGGGCTTCACGGCCGAGGAGATCGACCGACTGGTGAGCGAGGGTGCGGTGATTGCCGCCGACCTTCCGTCCAAGGCCTGAAGCGAGGACAGCGGAGACGTGGCGCACAGGACAGGCTCAGGAGGCGTTGCGCTTCGGTTCAGCCGCCGCCTCTTCCAGCATCACGACCATCTTGTCCCAGGCCCGCAGCACGTGGTTGCGCAAGATGCTGGCGATCCGCGCCTCGTCTCGCGCTTCCAGGGCTTCCAGGATCTCCTCGTGCTCTTGCAGAGCCGAGGTCCAGCGCCGGGTGCGCAGGTTGCAGATGTAGCGCGCTCGGTAGAGCCGCGCATTCGCAACCTCGTGATGCTGGATCAGGGAACGATTGCGCGATGCCCGGACGATCCTCACATGAATCGCCTGGTTGCAGCGGAAATAGCCCAGGCGGTCGTCGCGGGCAAAGGCCTGTTCCATTTCGTTCTGCAGCAAACGGAGTTCCTGCAAGTCCGCTTCGGTGCGGTGGCGGCAGGCCAGTTCGCCGGCATAGGCCTCGAGCACGCCCAGCAGTTCGACCAGGCCGCGCAACTCCTCGTTGCTTGGATTGGCCACCACCGCACCCCGATGCGGCTGCACCTCCACAAGCCCCTCGGCCGAAAGAATCTTGATCGCCTCGCGCAGCGGCGTGCGCGATACCTGCAGTCGCTCCGACAGCGCGCGCTCACGCACCGGAGCGCCAGGCGGCAGCTCGTCTTGAATAATCATTTCCCGGATGCGCGCCGCCACGTGGGAACCCTTTCGGCCCCCGTCGCCCGGTCCGCTCACCACCGCGGGTTCGGCAATCTGTGTGATCTTGTTGGTCATTCCTTGCCTCCGCATATTGCATACCACGGCAAGCGACCTGCGCGGAAGTCCAACCCCGCCACAATTACCACTGGAGGAACAGAAGCGTGACAGCAAGAATCGCACTGGTTATGGGCGATCCGGCAGGCATCGGCCCGGAATTGATGGCGGGCGTACTCAACTTGCCGGAGTCCTGCGCGGATGCCGGCGTGCTCGCCATCGGTGATCGGCGGGTGCTGGCCAAGGGTGAGGCGGCACTGGGCATCAGCCTGGATATCGAAACCCTACCTCGCGACGCCGCCCCGCCCCAGCCGGAGCCCGGCCGTCCGATCTTCTACGACATGGGCAATCTCGATCCGGCGAACCTGCCCGCCGCAACGGCTTCTGCCATCGGCGGCCGCTCGGCCCTGGAGAATTTCGGCCTTGCCCTCGACCTCGCCCGCGAGGGGAAGGTGGATGCCATCACCTTCGTGCCCTTTAACAAGGAAGCGCTGCGCCTCGGTGGCAATCCCTTCGATGACGAAATGAGCTTTGCCGCCGACCGCCTGGGTCACAGCGGCACCGTCGCGGAGTTCAACGTCGTCGACAATCTCTGGAACGCCCGGGTGACATCCCACGTGCCGCTGCGAGACGTGGCCGACCTGATCACCGAGGAACGGCTGCTGGAACACCTGGATCTGGCGGTCAGGGCCTTGAAGGAAGCGGGTTTCGAACGGCCCCGAATCGCCGTGGCGGCGCTGAACCCCCACGCCGGCGACGGCGGTTCCTTCGGGCGGGAAGAGATCGACGTGATCGAGCCCACCGTGCGCAAGGCGCAGGCGCTGGCCCAGACGCAAGGCTTCGCGGTGGAGGGCCCCTACCCGTCCGACACGGTTTTCGTGCGGGCGCGCGACGGGCACTTCGACGCGGTACTCACCATGTTCCACGACCAGGGTCAGATCGCCATCAAGCTGCTCGGCTTCGATCGTGGTATCACCGTGCTCTCCGGCTTCGCCGTGCCGATCACCACTCCGGCCCACGGCACCGCCTACGACATTGCCGGCAAGGGTATCGCCCGCCTGGAGCCGACTCGGCTCGCCTTCAACATGGCCAAGCAGATGGCCGCAAGCCGGAAGTGATATGAGCGCTACTGCGTGAAGACCCGGTCCTGCTCGGCGCGCAGCCGCCAGAGGACCGAGTCTTCGGGCGGCGCCACCATGGCCCGGGTGACCAGGGCACCGGCAGGAATGTCCGTCAGGGCCCGCGTGCCGGGCAGCAGGTAATAGGGCAAGGCACTCTCGGCCCCGCCCATCTCTCCCGAAAGCAGCATTTCCGGCGCCAGACCGGCGATGCTGTGCCGCCAGCCGAGTTCAAAAACCGTCCCTGTGGGAATGTCCTTCTCGGCACGGGCCACGAGGTCCACAAGCGGCTGCGGCGCCGCACCACCGGTTGACTTCCGCGCCAAGCAGGCCGACAGCACTGACATCGGCGCCTCCGCCCCCAGGAGGTGGACCGGGTTGTGCACCAGGACGCGCTTGCGATCAGCGCTCACTGGAATGCCCTTCTCGGCAAAAAGGCCCGCCGTCTCCGGGTCCGGCGCCGCGGCGATGACGTAAACGCCGCCGGCGAAGCTCAGCTCGTCGGGGCGGCGCAAGCAGTTGAAGATGTCGACACTGCCGCGCCGTGCAGTCAGGCCACCCTCCGACTGGAGGCCAAAGAGATCCGGCAGTTCCACCGTCCGGGCGATCGGCGCATGCAATGCCGGTGCATCGGGCAGCAGACCCGTGGCGTTTGCCACGATGGTCATCTCGCAGAGGTCTGGCACGGTGCGGTGCCAGAAGTCGGCGAGCAAGGCTGCCCTCTGCCGGGCGCTGTCCGCAAGCCGGTCAGACGGCACATCCCAGAGCGCGCGCATCTCGGGCAGCGCTACGCTGCGTCCCTGGGCGCTGACCTCATCGCTGGCAGGGTCGTAGACGAAATCGTACTCGCTGGCCTTTCCGGCGGAGAGGACATCCAAGCCCAGCAGCTGGCACCAACCCACCAGCCCGATGAGAAGGCTGGGCTGATCGCCATCGACGGGCGTGTAGACCAGCCCCGCGTCATGCGCCCGCCGCCCCAGAAGCGGCCCCACGACACTCTCCGCTTCCTTGGTCACCATGGCCACGTGCATGCCATTCGCCAGCGCGCCTTCGGCGATGGCGGCGGCGGCTTCGGGAATGCCGGTGGCCTCCACGACCATGCTGAGCGGCAGATCGAGCAGCAGCGCCGAGTCCTCGACCACCACATGCCGGCCCGCCTCGAAGGCCTCACTGGCCTCCTTTGCACTGTCGCAGCGCCGGATGTCGTCCTCGGCGATGCCGATGGCGCGCAGCGTCTCCACGGCCCTGGCGCCGTCGCGGTCGCAGACCACCCGCCCCCGCATCCCCGCAACACGGCGCACCTGGGACAGGAAGGTCCGACCGAACTCGCCCGCTCCGACCAGAGCGACTTCGACAGGGCGCGCGCCGGGCGCCGGAAGAAGAGCTTGTAGGTTCATGGGGTCTCCTGTCTGCCAGGGCCTACCGAAGCATCTTCGGCAGCCAGAGCGAGATTTCCGGGAAGAAAGTGATCAGCAACAGGGTCCCGACCAGCGGGATGTAGAAGGGAACAAGTTCCCTCAGGATAGCGCGCATGGACACCCTGGCGATGTCGGTGATCAGGAAGAGCGCCAGCCCCATGGGCGGCGTCAACAGCCCGAGCATGAGATTGAAGATCGCCACGACACCCAGATGCACCGGATCGACGCCCGCCATGTGCAGGGGGCCGGCGATGATGGGAATGACCAGCAGGGTGGCCGTGGTGCTGTCCAGGATCATGCCGACCAGGAGCAGGATGACATTCACGATCAGCAGCAGGACCAGCGGATCGGTGCTGAGCGAGAGGAGTTGCTGGGCGAAGACCTGCGGCACCTGCTCGATGGCCATGATCCAGCCAAAGATCGCCGCCGCGGAGACAATGATCAGGATGGCCGAGGTGCTCTTCAGCGTCTCATAGGCAGCAAAACGGACATGCGCCCAGGAGAGGGTGCGGTAGACGAAAGCGCTGATCAGCAGCACATAGACCACCGTGACCGCCGCCGCCTCCGTCGGGGTGAAGAAGCCCAGCAGCATGCCCAGCACCAGCAGCACCGGCGTCAGCAGCGCCGGGGCGGCCGGCTTCAGGTCGCGCCAGATCTCGCTCGGCCGCGACCAGCGCTCCGAGCGGGGAAATTTGCGCCAGCGTGACATGACGGCCACCGTCAGCATCAGCAGCACCACGCAGATCAACGCTGGAATGATGCCGGCCAGCAGGAGCTGCACGATGGAGACACTGGTGACCGAGCCGTAGATGATCAGGGGAATGGAAGGTGGGAAGATCGGTCCCACCACCGCCGAGGCACAGGTCAAGGCGCCGGAAAACTGCGGGGTAAAACCGCGCTTCGTCATCGCCTTGACCTCGATGCGGCCGAGGCCACCCACATCGGCCAGCGCCGCCCCGCTCATGCCGGAGAAGATCAGGCTGGAGAAGATGTTGACCTGGCCCAGTCCGCCCGGAACGCGCCCGACCAGCGTGTCGGCAAAGCGGAAGATGCGCTCAGTGATTCCGGCCTGGTTCATCAGGTTGCCGACCAGGATGAAGAGCGGCACTGCGACCAACGGGAAGGAATCCAGCGCGTAGGTCATACGCTGCCCGACGAGCTGGAAGGGAAGGTCGTTCAATAGAATGTAAACGATGGCCGGCAGCATGATGGCCAGCACCACCGGCCAGCCGAGCATGAAGAAGACGCAGAAGGCGCCGATGATCAGCAGCGTCATGGCCGCGAGCTCGGTCTGCCGCCGGAGACTGCCACTGAGGGCTGCCCGTTCAGGTTACTTATCACATCAGATCTCCGGCAGGTCTTCTGGCGGCATTTCTTCTTCGAAGCTCACGTAGAGCGGCGTGCCGCGCCAAGCCTTCACCATCTGAATGGCGCATTCCAAGGCGGCGAACAGCAGGCCCACGAAGGCAGCTGAAAAGAAGACCCAATAGGGAATACCAAGCGTCGGCGTAGCGTTGTTGAGATTGCGCAGCGTGGCCAACCCCACCGACCAGGCTGCCACACCGAAGCCGACCATGCCGCTGGCGGCGATGAGCATTCGTAAGGCCTTGCCCCACTGCGCGCGCATGTCGGCCGTCAACTCCTCCATTCGGATCGAAACGCCGGAGGCGGCAACGTAGGGCAGTGTGATGAAGACGATGCAAATCAGCATGAAGCGCGTCAGCTCGCCCGCCCCGACGAAGGTAAAGGGCGTGAACTCGCGCAGCACCACCTGCAGCACCGGCAGCGCCACCATGACGGCCAGAAGCAACAGACCCAGTTTGCGCAGGGTCACGCGCGCCGGCCGCATCAGTCGGTCAACGAGCGTGTGATCCTCGGGCGGCGGCAGGGGGGCATCGATTGTCGGAGGCGACATGCAGTGGGCACTCTACACAGGCTCCGGGGCCGGAGGCAGCAACCTCCGGCCCCGGCAACATCGAGACCTATTTGATTGCGCGGATACGCTCCATGTAGGGACCCCAGGTCGGGAAATCCTCATTCACCTGGGCAACAACACCTTCGCGAAAGGCCTCGATATCCAGGCCATCCTCCTCGGTGATGAAGGTCATGCCCTTGCCTTCCAGTTCGACGATCAGGTCCTGCTGGGCCTGGTTGGCGTCCGCCAGGGTCTCCTGGGCCATTTCGTCGAGCTCGGCGAGAATGGCCTCCTGATCCTCCTCGCTGATGCTCTGCCAGACCTCTTCATTGATGAAGACCGGCAGCACGTTCTGCATGTGCGCGGTCAGCATCACATGGCTCTGGACCTCGTAGAGCTTGTTGGCGTTGATCATGGTCAGCGGGTTCTCCTGACCGACGACCATGCCGGTCATCAGCGCTGTCGGCAGTTCGCTCACCTCGACCGGAGTCGGGGTCGCGCCGAAGCCGCTCACCATGCTGGTCCAGAGCTGCAGCGGAACGCCGCGGAAGGGCTTGCCCTCTAGATCCGCTGGCGAGAGCACTTCCTGGTTGGCAGTCATCTGGCGCGCACCCCGGTAGAGGCGCCCGATAATGCGCATGTCGCCATTCTCGATCAGGCGCTCATTGAACTCCTGCATGATTTCCGAGTTGGCGGGATCAGTGGCGGCGAGCGCGTGCTCACCGTCACGATAGACGAAGGGAGCGCTGAAGACGGCGATATCTTCCGCAAGCTGCGCCAGAGAAGCAAACTCGTGGTGCGCCATGGCGATGGAGCCGCTGCGCACGCCGTCAATGGTTTCCTGCACGCCGCCAAGCTGCGAGTTGGGGAAGACGGTGACGGTAATGCGTCCGTCGGTCACTTCGGGAATCCGCTCGGCGGCCTCGGCCCCGTACCAGTATTGGATATCCCCTTCGGCGCCCACATGAGCGTAGCGCAGATTCACTTCCTGCGCCGAAAGGTCGGTCGCCTGCATGCCAAGCCCGAGGCTGGCTGCGACGCCTGCGGCAATAAGACTCCGGTGGAGCATCGGTCTGTTCCTCCCATCAGGGTAAGTGTTGTTGGCCCCCATCGTTCTTGTTGGACAGCACGATCAAGGCTCCCCTAGAATTGCATACCAAAATTCCCAAGGGAAGAGCCGACGACACGACAGCCGGACCCTGTGCCGGCAGGAAGGACGACCGCATGAGTGAAGCCGAGGCTGCCGCACCGCTGCCCATCGTCGACGCGCACCAGCACTTCTGGAATCTCCAGGAAAACTACCATCCCTGGCTTTGTGATCCGGACCTGATCCCCTTCCGCTATGGCGACTACAGCGCCATCCGCCGCAACTACCTTCCGGCAGACTATCGGCGCGATAGCCGGGATTTCCGCATCGTCAAGACGGTCCACATCGAGGCCGAACACGACCCGCAAGACCCGCTGGGCGAGACACGCTGGCTGGAGGTCTTGGCCGAGCGGGAAGGCCTGCCCAGCGCCTGCGTCGCCCAGGCCTGGCTGGACCGCCCCGATGTGGAGGAGGTGCTGGCAGCGCAGGCGGCACGTTCCCTGGTATGCGGCATCCGACACAAGCCCCGCTCGGCCGCCAGCCCCGATGCTGCGCGGCGCGGCGAAGCCGGGTCCATGGACTGCCCGACCTGGCGTGCCGGCTATGCCCTGCTGGCGCAGCATGGTCTGTCCTTCGACCTGCAGACGCCCTGGTGGCATCTGGACGCGGCAGCCGACCTCGCGCGCGATTTCCCTGTGACCCAGATCATCATCAACCACACGGCCCTGCCGGCCGATCGAAGTGAAGCGGGCTTGGCCGCCTGGCGGCGGGCGCTGGAGAATGTTGCCGACCTGCCCAATGTGGCGATGAAGATCTCCGGCCTGGGACAAGCAGGCCTGCCCTGGACCGTGGAAGCCAACAGGCCCATCATTCGCGACGCCATCGGGATTCTGGGTGTCACGCGCTGCCTTTTTGCCAGCAACTTTCCAGTCGACAGCCTGGTGGGCAGCTTCAGCGAGATCTTCGCGGGATTCTTGGCCGCAGTCGACGATCTCTCTCCAGTCGCGAAGCACGCCCTCTTCCACGAGAACGCGGTTCGGATCTATCGCCTGTAAGCCTTCATAAACAGAACGGGAGGAATAGCATGTCTCAAACAGTGGGCTTCATCGGCCTGGGCCTCATGGGCACCGGCTTCACGACGCGCCTGATCGCCACCGGCCACAAGGTGGTCGGCTTCGATCTCGACGAGACCCGCCGGAAGGAATCGCAGAGCCGCGGCGTTGAGGTGGCCGAGTCCGCCAGCGCCGTTGCTGCGCAGAGCGATATCCTGGCCATCTGCGTCACCACGACCGCCGCCGTGGCAGCCGTGGTGGAGGAACTGGCAGGCAGCGGCCAGATCAAGGGCAAGACCGTCGTCGACTTCTCCACCACCGAGATGGACACGACCATGAAGGCCGCCGCTCAGGTGGCCGACGCAGGCGGCCAGTTCCTGGATGCCCCCGTTTCCGGCGGACCGCCGGCCGCCGAGGCCGGTACGCTTGCCATCATGGCCGGCGGCGACAACGAGGCGTTGGAAGCGGCCCGGCCGCTGCTCGAGCAGCTCGGCCGCCTGACCAACATGGGTCCCAGCGGGGCGGGGCAGGCCACAAAGCTCGTGAACCAGGCGCTTTGCCTGACCAATTACTGCATCGTGGCCGAGGGGCTGCGCCTGGCGGAGGCCTATGGCGTCGATGCGCGCAAGATCCCGGAGGCCCTGGAGCCCGGCCTGGGTAATTCCGCGGTGCTGCAGAACATCTTTCCGCGCATGGTCGAAAGGGACTATGCGCCGCGCGGCTACGCGCGCCAGATTCTCAAGGATCTGGAGATGCTGCAGGAGGCGACACGCAAGCAGCATATTGCGATGCCAATGGCAGCCACCGCGACCACGCTCTTCCGCCTGCTGGTTGCTCAGGGGCACAGCGAACTGGACGGCGCGGCTGTGGTGAAGCTCTACCCTGAGCAAAACAAGGAGTAACTGCTCAAGCCCGGAACCTCTTCATTGTGCGCCGGGTTCACCGCAGCATAGGCCGCATGTCGCGGCAGCAGCGGGAGACAGTATCGATGGAGAGGATCGGGCGTCAGTTGCATCGAAGGCCGGCCAATTGCTATTTGGTGTTCCGCTTGGGCATCGAAGGCAACTGATCCGCCATGCCGACCTTGGAGACACTGCTTCCAGCCGGTCGCTACAAGGATGTGCTGCGCATCGCGCTGCAGTCGGTAGCAGCAGCGCTGCTGGCCTATGTTGTCATGAAGCAACTGGGTCTGGGGCAGCTTTCCTGGGCAATCATTGCAGCCCTCTTCACCATCCACGCCAGCCTTGACGAGACCCTCGGCTCCAGTTTTCAGCGTCTCGTGGCCGCCGGGCTGGGCGCGGGGCTGGGCGTGGCGGTGGTCTACTTATTCAGCGGCTTCGAGCTGATGCCGCTGCGCATTGCCCTGGTCGCCGCGATCACCAATGCGCTGGCGAACTTGGAACCTGAGCTCGACTATGCGTCCGCCGCCGGTGCGGTGGTCGCACTCCAGCCAACAGCCGACCTGGAAGGTGCCGCGGGAACGGCGCTGGCGGTGGGCGTGGGCGGTGTGGCGGGGGCCATCGCCAGTGTCACGATCTGGCCGGAATTGGGCCGCCACAGGGCTCAACGCTCCCTCGCCACGGCCCTGCGCCAATGCCAGAAGCTGGTTGACCTCACCCTGAAGAGCGCGAACCGCGAGTTGAGCCGGGAAGAACGGCGCGAACGCAGCGATGTCCAACGCTGCATGTTAGAGACCCTGGAAGAAGCCCGCAGCATTGCCAGATCGACCCGCTTTCGGGCGCACCTGGCCGGGGGGGCTGACATTCGCGAGATGACGCGGCAGGCGGAAAAGCTTTGGTACAGCCTAATCATTATCGAACGGGTGATCGCGCGGGGCCGTGATCAGTTCGGGCCGGAGGATCACGAAGCCATCATGCCGCACTTCACCGAGGCGCATCGGGCGCTTTGTGAACTGCTGCCCGCCTTGGCCGAGATGGTCGGAAAGAATCAAACCACCGGCCCCGACCAGAAACTCTGGGAGCGCTTCCATGAGGCGCAGCGCTCTGCACAAGACTGTCTGAAAGACCGCCCGGCAGAGCGAAACAGCATCAACGAACAGTCGGTCCAAGCTCTGCTGTTCGGTTTGGACGAACTGCGCCGCGCCGTAAGCGAACTGGAAAACCTAGCAGCCTGCGGCAAGGCTGACGGCCCAGACGGCTCGGACTAAACGCAGCCAAGCCGGCGCGCCCGGCCCTGATCCGCGAGCACATCCGAACGGTTGCGAGCGAAACTACTCTTTCTTGCCGTCCTTCTCATCGGAAAGCTTGTCGAGTTGCTGGCGTAGCAGTTCGACCTGTTCGCGCAGACTGTCCAACTGCGCCCCGGCATCGGCTGGCGCTTCGGATGGGGTGCTGGCGCCGGAGGGAGCGGTACCGGCAGAGTGATTCCGACCCGAGGCAGAACCCGAAGGCCCCTGCCCCTGGAAGGGCGAGAACATCTGCATGGCGCGCTCGAACATGGCCATGTTCTGCTTGCTCATCTCCTCGATGCCACGCATCGGAAAGGAACCGCCCATGGCATCCTGCATGGCCTTGGCCATGGCTTCCTGATTGCCAGTGAAGGATTGCATCATCTGTTCCAGGTAGCCCGGAACCATCCAACCCATGCCGTGACCGTAAAAGGAGATGAGCTGGCGCAGGAAGGATATGGGCAGGAGGTTCTCGCCCTTGGCCTCCTCCTCCACGATAATCTGGGTCAGCACCTGGCGGGTGATGTCCTCCCCGCTCTTGGCGTCATAGACCACGAATTCCACATCTTCCTTCACCATCTGGCACAGATGATCCAGGGTGACGTAGCTGCTGGTCGCCGTGTTGTAGAGCCGTCGGTTTGCGTATTTCTTGATAATGATCGGCGACGTTTCGTCCCTGGTGCCGTTTTTTGCGGTCACGTCCCTCGCCTCTCGCCGTTGCGTTGTATCAGCTGTTCGCTGGCGCGATTGTGCGGTGCCGCACAATTTACTGTCAATGTAATGATTCCCGGGCGGTGGCCGAGGCCGCCCGGCAGGGTCTATAGTGCGGCCATGAACCGGCAGCCCGATCTCCAGACCCTGGCGCAGCGCTATATCGACGCCTTCGAAGCCGAAGACAGCGCCCTGCCCGCCGACCCCGCCTTCGGCGAAGCGATGGACCGCCTGACTCGGGCTTGGTTCGAAGCTGCTGGCGCAGGCTGGGCGCTTGCGCCGCGACTCTGGAATGCCGGCCCCCTGGCTCCCAACGAACCAGCCTCGGCGCACGCCACGGGAGAAGAGGCACGCAATGACCGTCCCCCCGCACCTGCAGCAGCAAGCGGAGAAGCAACCACCACGTCCTCGCCTGGGCCCACGCCCGCTCAGCCTGCATCTGGCAGCAGCGCAGGCGACCTGGCGGCGCTCCGTGCTCGCCTGGCAGAACTGGAGCGCCAGCTCGCCGCCATGGAGCGTACCTCCGACAGCGGTGCTGGCTCTCGCTGATGATTTGGCGGGCGTTGCGACGGAGCCTTTCGCCGCAGCGCTTGAACAAGAAATCGCGGCACGCAGCAGCGCCTTTCTTGGCGCCATAGCTGCCTATCGCCGACACCCCTACCGCCGCCGCCTGATCGACCCGCCCACACTTTGGCAGGTTGGCGCCACGCGATTGTTGGATTTCGGAAACCCGGAGGAAGAGCGGCCGCCCCTCCTGCTGGTGCCCTCCCTGGTCAATCGCGCCTACATCCTTGACCTGATGGAGGAACGCAGCTTTGCCCGCTGGCTCGCCACCCCGGAGGCGGCCGGCGGCTTCCGGCCGCTGCTGCTGGACTGGGGCGAGCCCGGCGAGGCGGAAAGCGGCTTTACTCTGACCGATTACATCATCGGCCGCCTGGAAGCCGCTTTAGACCAGGTGCTGGCGGAAACCGGCCGCCCGCCACTGGTGCTCGGCTACTGCATGGGCGGCCTTTTCGCGCTTGCCCTGGCCCAGCGGCGAGGACAGGAGATAAGCGGTCTCGCCCTGATGGCAACGCCCTGGGACTTCCATGCTGCACCCGGCCAAGCGGGCGTGGCGCGCAGCGCGCTGCTTAGCTGGTCTCCGGTCATGGAACTGCTGGGCCAGTTGCCCGTGGACGCGGTACAGGCATTGTTCGCCACCCTCGATCCGCTGACCGCTGTGCACAAGTTCCGGCGTTTCGCCCGCCTCGACCCGCAGAGCGCCGAGGCACAGGCCTTCGTCGCCCTGGAGGACTGGCTGAACGACGGTGTGGCTCTGACCGCTCCGGTGGCCCGGGAGTGCCTGGGCGGCTGGTACGCCCGCAACGAGCCGGTGAAGGGACGCTGGCGCGTCGCAGGCCAGCCGGTGGAGCCGGCCGCGGTGGAGGTGCCTGCGCTCTGCGTTATCCCGAAAAGCGACCGCATCGTGCCCCCGGCTTCGGCCCGTGCCCTGGCTGCTGCGCTGCCGCATGCCAGCCTGCAGCAGCCCGCGGCCGGGCACATCGGCATGATCGCCAGCGCCCGTGCGCGCAAGACGCTCTGGCCCGAACTGGCCGAGTGGCTGGCGCAAAAGGCCCGGAGCGGAACCTTGAGAGGGCGTGGCGGGCGCAGTAAGGTGCAGCATAATGCTGCGTTGCGGCGAGAGGGGCCCGCACGCGGTGCCAGACTGCAAAACGCGGCCGCGAAAGGCCGCAAGCGCAAAAGGAGCGATCCAACATGACGAACGTGGTGATCGTCGGCGCCGCCCGGACTCCGGTCGGTGCTTTTAACGGCGGACTGTCGAGCCTGTCCGCCTCCTACCTTGGCGGCGTGGCCATAGAAGCAGCGTTGCAGCGCGCGAAGGTCCAGCCCGGCGAGGTGGACGAGGTGGTGCTCGGCCAGATCCTCACTGCCGGAACCGGTCAGAACCCGGCCCGCCAGGCGGCCATGCAGGCCCAGGTGCCGCAGGAGAAGACCGCCTATCAGATCAATCAGCTTTGCGGCTCCGGACTGCGCGCCGTGGCGCTTGGCTACCAGGCGATCGCCACGGGTGACGCTGACATCATCGTCGCCGGCGGTCAGGAATCCATGAGCCAGGCGCCGCACTGCGCCAACCTGCGCAATGGCCACAAGATGGGCGACGTGAAGTTCATCGACACCATGCTCAAGGACGGCCTCTGGGATGCCTTCCACGGCTATCACATGGGCAACACCGCGGAGAACGTAGCCCGCAAGTGGCAGCTCACCCGTGAGGAGCAGGACGCCTTCGCCGCCGCTTCCCAGCAGAAGGCTGAGGCAGCGCAGAAGGCCGGCCGCTTCCAGGAGGAGATTGTTCCGGTCACCATCAAGACCCGCAAGGGCGAGACGGTGGTGAGCGACGACGAGCACCCGAAGCACGGGACCACGGCGGAAAGCCTGACCAAGCTGCGTCCGGCCTTCGACAAGGAAGGCACGGTGACGGCCGGCAATGCCAGCGGCATCAACGATGGCGCCGCTGCGGTCGTGCTGATGAGCGCCGATGAGGCCCAGCGTCGCGGGCTCGCACCCATGGCGCGCATCGTCTCCTGGGCCACCTGCGGCGTCGATCCGGCGATCATGGGCACCGGCCCGATCCCGGCCAGCCGCAAGGCGCTGGAGAAGGCCGGCTGGTCCGTGGAGGACCTCGACCTAATCGAAGCCAACGAGGCCTTCGCCGCCCAGGCGCTGGCGGTGAACAAGGACATGGGCTGGGACCCCGAGAAGGTGAACGTCAACGGCGGCGCCATCGCTCTTGGGCACCCCATCGGGGCCTCCGGCGCCCGCGTGCTCAATACCCTGCTGTTCGAGATGGCACGGCGCGATGCCAAGAAGGGCCTCGCTACGCTTTGCATCGGCGGCGGCATGGGCATCGCCATGTGCCTGGCCCGCGACTGAGTTGACAAGCGCGACCCCGCGCGGGTGATCGATGCCGGCGGAACAGCTCCGCATATCCTCGATCCCGAGCGGGGTCGCCTTCGTCGATACGCTGGCGCGGGGCCTGCTCTGGCGCTTTCCAGAGCCCGAGGCACTGGCCGGCGTCACCCTGCTCCTGCCGACCCGGCGCGCCTGCCGCGCGCTGCGCGATGCCTTCCTGCGGGTGACAGACGGCGCACCGCTGCTGTTGCCGCGGTTGCTGCCGCTGGGCGATCTGGACGCCGACGAGCTGCTGCTCTCCGCCGATGAGGGCCTGCCTGCCGACGACCTGACATTGCCGCAGGCGGTCCCGCCATTGCTGCGCCAGCTTCAACTTGCCCGCCTGATCGTCGCCTGGGGCCAGGCGGCTGGCCGGGCCGAAGCGCCCGACGAGGAGCGGGTGGCTCCGCTGGCGCAGGAACTCGCCCGTCTGATCGACCAGGTCGACACCGAAGGCCTGGACTTCACGCACCTGAAAGACCTCGTGCCCGAGCGCTACGCGGAGCACTGGGGCGAGACCCTGCGCTTCCTGGAGATCGTCGCCACCCATTGGCCCCTGGTGCAGGAGGAACTCGGCTACCTTGGTCCTGCCGAGCGACGGCGGCGCCTGCACGAAGCCCAGGTGGCGGCCTGGATCAGCAATCCGCCGGACAAGCCCATCATCGCCGCCGGCTCCACCGGTTCAATTCCCTCGACCGCGGCACTCCTGGGCACCATCGCCGCACTGCCGCAGGGGGAAGTGGTGCTGCCCGGACTGGACCGGGACAGCGACGCCGCGGCCTGGGCCTCCATTGCCGAGGATCCGGCGCACCCGCAGCACACCATGGCACGGCTGCTCGCCCATCTCGGCGTGGAGCGCGAGGCGGTCGGGGCGTGGCCGGGCCGCTCCGGTTTCGAAGACAGACCGCCCTTTGCACCGCTTCCCGCCGATCGGAGTGCGAGGAACAGGCTGCTGCATGCGGCCATGCTGCCCGCCGCCGCAACCCAACAGTGGAGCGCCTTCACGGGCCCACCGGAGACGGTGCGCACGGCCTTTGCCGGCGTCACGCGCATCGAGGCGGAAACCCAGGGCGAAGAGGCCACGGCCATTGCTTTGCTGCTGCGCGAGGCCTTGGAGACACCCGAACGCACCGCTGCCCTGGTCACGCCGGACCGCGCCCTGGCGCGGCGCGTAGCGGCCGAGCTGGCGCGCTGGGACATCGCCATCGACGACTCCGCCGGACGGCCGCTGACAGAAACGGAAGCCGGCAGCTTCCTGCGCCTGACCGCCGCGGCAGTCTGGGAAGGCTTCGCGCCGGTGCCGCTGCTCGCCTGTCTGAAGCATCCGCTGGCCGCTGGCGGTGTCTCACTTAGGGATTTCCATGGCCAGGTGCGCGCGCTCGATCGCCTGGTCTTGCGCGGGCCGCGTCCGGCGCCTGGCATCGAGGGGCTGCGCGCCGCCCAGCTGCAGGCAGGTGACGTGGCCGTCGCCTTGACGCCGCTGCTGGACAGCCTCGAGAACCTGGCCTCACCCTTCATGGGAGCTCTGCGCGAGGGCAAGACTCTTACCGAAGTGCTGGCCGCCCACATTGCCTTTGCCGAAGGCCTGGCGAGCAGCAGCGAGGCTACGGGCGCCGAGCGTCTCTGGTCCGGCGAGGAAGGCGAGGCAGCGGCGGACTTCCTGCAGGAGTTCTCCGAGGCTGCAGAGGCCAGCGCCAGCATGGCCAGCCTGGGTTACCCGGCACTGCTCGACACGCTTCTGGCCCAGCGCGTGGTGCGCCCGCGCTTCGGCCGCCATCCCCGCTTGGCCATTCTCGGACCAATCGAGGCTCGCCTGCAGCAACCGGATCTCGTCATCCTCGGCAGTCTGGTGGAGGGCACCTGGCCGTCGGAGAGCGATCCGGGTCCCTGGCTGTCACGTCCCATGCGCGTCGACTTCGGCCTGCCGCCGCTGGAACGGCGGGTCGGCCTGGCGGCGCACGACTTCGTCCAGGCTCTGGGCGCCGAACAGGTGGTGCTCACCCGGGCACGCAAGGTGGATGGCACGCCAACGGTCCCCTCGCGCTGGCTCTTGCGCCTCGAGGCCCTCTTCCAAGCGCTGGGCGTTCCCGACGCCATCCGTGACGATAGCGCCCGCTGGGCGGGCTGGGCGCAGGCGCTGGACCGGGCGGAACGTCACGAGCCGCAGGGCCGGCCGGCGCCGCGGCCACCCCTGCCCGCACGCCCGACCCGCCTCCCCGTCACCGGGGTGGAGGAGTGGATCCGCGATCCCTACTCGCTTTACGCAAGGCGCATACTCAGGCTGCGCAAACTGGACCCGCTGGACGCGGACCCCAGCGCGGCCGACCGCGGCAGCATGATCCACAGCGTGCTGGAAGGCTTTGTAGTCGCCTTCCCCGAAGAGCTACCGGAGGAAGCCGAGCCGCGTCTGCTGGAACTGGCGCGGGATCACTTTGAGCCGCTGCGCGCGCGGCCGGGTCTCTACGCCTTCTGGTGGCCGCGCTTCCAGCGGATCGCCGCCTGGATCGTGCAACAGGAGCGTCAGCGCCGGGCCACTCATCCGCGCCTGTTTGCTGAGGTCAGCGGGCGCTTGGAGTTCGGCGGCTTTGTCCTGACGGCCAAGGCCGACCGCATCGAACAGCATCCCGATGGCTCGCTCACCTTGGTAGACTACAAGACCGGCAGTCCCCCCAGCGGCAAGGAAGTGCTCGCCGGCTACGCACCGCAGCTCCCTCTTGAAGCCGCAATCGCCGCTACTGGAGGCTTTCCGGGCATTCCGGCTGCTCCGGTGGCGGAGCTGCTCTACTGGAAACTGACCGGCGGCACCCCGGCCGGCGAAGAATGCGCGGCTCTGGGCAGGTCACGCACGACACCCTCAGAGGTGGCTGAGATCGCGCTCGAAGGGCTGCGCCGACGAATCGAGGACTTCGCCGATCCGCAAACGCCCTACCCCGCCCTGCCACGGCCCGGCCGTGCGCCGCGCTTCAACGACTATGCCCACCTCGCACGCCATAAGGAATGGGCCAGTTTCGGCGGGGAGAACGAGACATGAGCCAGGCAAGAGAACCAGCAATGA
The DNA here is from genome assembly GCF_029222965.1 of Aquibaculum arenosum. Lineage (GTDB taxonomy): Bacteria > Pseudomonadota > Alphaproteobacteria > Kiloniellales > DSM-21159 > Aquibaculum > Aquibaculum arenosum. The sequence goes on from NZ_JARHUD010000006.1 coordinate 85,524, forward strand.
CCCCGGAAGACCTGCGCCTGGAAAAGCGTGCGCGGGCCACGGCCCTGCAGCTGCGCGCCGCCGACCCCGAAGCCTCCGTCTGGGTCAATGCCTCGGCGGGGACCGGCAAGACCAAGGTGCTGACCGACCGGGTGCTGACCTTGCTGCTGCGCGGCACGCCGCCTGAACGATTGCTCTGCCTGACCTTTACCAAGGCGGCGGCAGCAGAGATGCGCAACCGTCTGGCAAAGGTGCTGCAGGACTGGGCCACCTCCGACGAGGAGGTGCTGACAGACAGGCTCTTTCAGCTGCTCGGTCGGCCCGCGGAGCCGGAGGAAAGCCTGCGTGCCCGGCAGCTCCTGGCGCGGGTGCTCGATTCTCCCGGCGGCATGAAGATCCAGACGATCCACGGCTTTTGCCAGTCGGTTTTGAGCCGCTTTCCCCTGGAAGCCGGTGTGGCACCGCACTTCCGTCTCATCGAGGAGCAGGGCGCGGGCGAACGTCTGGCCGCGGCCCGCGACCGCGTGCTGGCCGACGCCGGCCGCGATGCCGCCCTCGCCGATGCCCTTGCGCGCATCACCCCGCTGGTGGGCGAAGGCGACTTTGCAAGCCTGCTGGGATCACTCGTGAGCGAGCGCGGCCGCCTGCACGAACTGCTCGCCCACTTCAAGGGGCCTGAAGCCCTCGCCGATGCCGTTGCCCGGCAGCTCGGCGTGCCCGCTGATGCGACTCCGGAAGCGTGTCTCGCAAGTGCCTGCGCGGAAGCCTCCTTCGAGGGAGCCGCACTGCGTCGGGCGGTCGTCGTCTTGGAGTCCGGCACGAAGCAGGACCAAAATCGTGCCGCCCTGCTGCGGCCGTGGCTGGCTGCCGAGGGCAGCGAACGCCAAGAACTCTGGCAGAGCTATCTCTCCTTGTTCTTCAAGTCCGACGGGGAAAAGCGCGATGCCTATTTGACCAAGAAACTCTGCACCGCCCACCCCGAAACCGAAGACGCACTGCAGAAAGAAGCCCATCGTCTCGAAAGAGTGCGAGAGACCCACCGCGCGCTCACGCTGGCTTGCGGCACGCGGGCACTGCTGCGGCTGGGCGCAGCGGTGCTGGAGGCCTATGAGCGCGGAAAGCGCGAGCATGCGCTGCTGGACTACGACGACCTGATCCTGCGCACCCGCGATCTGCTGCGCCGCGCAGCAATCACGCCCTGGGTGCTCTACAAGCTGGACGGCGGCCTGGACCACCTGCTGATCGACGAAGCTCAGGACACCAACCCGGAGCAGTGGGAGGTGGTCCGGCTGCTCACCGAGGAGTTCTTCGCCGGCGAAGGCGCCGCCGAGGCGCGCATGGCCGGGCCGGCGCGCTCGCTGTTCGCCGTGGGCGACGCTAAGCAATCGATCTACCGCTTTCAGCGGGCCGACCCGCAGCAGTTCACCCACATGCAAGGCTACTTCGCCGGGCGGGCGCGGGATGCGGAGCGGCGCTGGGACCCGGTGGACCTGATCCACTCCTTCCGCTCGAGTGCAGCCGTGCTCCGCCTGGTCGATTCCGTGTTCCAGGAGGGGCCGGCGCAGCGCGGCCTGCACTTCCGCCAGCCCTGGCTGGCCCACGACCCCGTGCGCGTCGGTCAGGGCGGACGAGTCGAGCTTTGGCCGGCGCCAAGCCCGGAAAAGGAGGAGGAAGAGGATCCCTGGGTGGCGGTTCCTGGGCGCCGCGGCCAGGCCGAACCGCTTACCCGTCTGGCGCGACTCATCGCCACGCGCATAGCGACCTGGGTGAATAGCCCCGACGCCCGGCCCGGGGATGAGGCCTGGCTCGACTCCCGTGGACGCCCCATGCGCGCCGGCGACATTCTGGTCCTGGTGCGGCGCCGCAACGCCTGCGTGGTAGAGCTGATTCGCGAACTCAAGCAGCGCAACGTGCCCGTCGCCGGCAGCGATCGCATGATCCTGATGGAGCAGCTGGCGGTCATGGATCTGGTGGCGCTGGGCCGTTCCCTGCTGTTGCCGGAGGACGACCTCACCCTCGCCACTGTGTTGAAAGGGCCGCTCATAGGCTTCAGCGAGGAGCAACTCTTCGACCTGGCCTGGAATCGCCCCGGCAATCTCTGGGCGGCGCTGCAGGCGCGCGCTGCCGATGACGAAGCCTGCCGCCAGGCACTCGATTTCCTGCAGGGCTTGAGCAGCCAGGCGCGCACCCGACCACCCTTCGAGCTCTACGCCGAGTTGCTGGCGCAGGGCGGGCGCACCCGGTTGCTGCGCCGACTCGGCCCCGATGCGGCTGACCCCATCGAGGAGTTCCTGAACCTCGCCCGCTCCTACGAACGCGACTCCACCGCCTCCCTGGAGGGCTTCCTGCACTGGCTGGAAAGCAGCCCGCGCCAGATCAAGCGCGACATGGAGGCCGGCGGCGAGGAAGTCCGAATCATGACGGTGCATGGCGCCAAGGGACTCCAGGCGCCGGTGGTGTTCCTGCCCGATACCCTGCAGCTCCCCAACGACCGCACCCGCCTGCTCTGGTTGGCACCGCAGCACGATGAACCCGCGCCCTTGCCGCTCTGGGCGCCGCGGCAGGAACTGGAGGTGCGCGCCGCTGCGACAGCGCGCCGCGCCGAGCGCGAGGCGATGGCCGAAGAACAACATCGCCTGCTCTACGTTGCGCTGACCCGTGCGGAAGACCGTCTCTACGTCTGTGGTTGGCATACCAGCAAGAGCGCCCCGCAGGGCAACTGGTACGAACTGGTCGAACAGGCCTGCGCCAGTGGTCTGGCGGAGCAAATCACGTTCGACTTCACCGAGGACCTGCCCGAAGGCGAAGGCTGGAGCGGCGAAGGCTGGCGCCTCGAGGCACCGCAGACCGCTGGGCCGGATATGCCGGGCGATAAGGTTGAAGCAGTTGCGGCGCCTGCGTTGCCAGCCTGGGTGCGACAGCAACCCCTCCCTGAACGGGCGCCATCACGACCACTCGCCCCTTCGCGCCCCGCTCAAAGCGACCCGGCGCCGCGCTCGCCGCTGCAAGGCAGCAAGGACGGCACCTTCCGACGCGGCATCCTGATTCACCGGCTGCTGCAAAGCCTGCCCGATCTGCCGGTCGGGCAGCGGGCGGCTGCCGGCCGGCGCTGGTTGTCGCAGACACAGCATGGTCTCGCGGACGATACGGCGGAGTCGTTGCTGGCCGAAGTTCTGGCCGTGCTGGATACACCGGATTTTGCAGCGCTGTTCGGCCCCGGTAGCCGCGCCGAAGTACCGATCGCCGGCCTGGTGCAGACACCCGAGGGCCCTCTCGCCCTTTCTGGGCAGTTGGATCGGCTCTACGTGGATCGCGAGCAGGTGCTCGTGGTCGATTTCAAGACCAACCGCCCGCCGCCACAGACCGCCGCCCAGGTGGCACCAGCCTACCTGCGGCAGATGGCCGCCTACCGCGCCCTGCTCCGCGACATCTACCCAGGCCGGCAGCTGCATTGCGCCCTGCTCTGGACCGACGGGCCCCGGCTCATGCCTTTGGACTCGGCTGTGCTGGATGCAATGCTGCCATAAGCAACGATTGCTTGAACCTGACTGCAAATATCTTATCTCCGTGTTTTGCACAGCGATAATGTAGCCAGCGATCTGTCGGGGTGGAGAGTCACCCTGAAAGTGGCGGCGACAGAGATGCCGATAAGAACGGTAAAATTGTTCATATGTTGCAGATCAAGGCATGGCTTTCGAGACTTTCACCTCCCCCTGTGATCATTTTATAGAAGTCAATGACCCATTTTTCTGGTTAGGCTAAGTTTGTTGTTTAGAGTGTAAGCAGCAACCAGCGTGCGCCCGGCGGCATCGAGGTGAGGAGGGCTTATGGACCTGGTTAAACGGATGTTCATGGGACAGTTGGCGCGTCTCGCCGCAGGAGCCGCCTTCGTCCCGCTCGCTTCAGTCGCCCATGCCAAAATCAATGAACAACCGCCGCGCCGGGGTGGCGATCCCGAAAAGCGCTGGGCCATGCTGATCGACCTGCGGCGCTGTATCGGCTGCCAGGCCTGCACGGTCTCTTGCCATCTCGAGAACGATGCCCCGCTTGGCAAGTTTCGCACCATCGTCTCGCAGTATGAGGTCGAGGACGAAGCGACCGGCGATCTCTCCACCTTCTTTCTGCCGCGCCTGTGCAATCATTGCGACAATCCGCCCTGTGTGCCGGTCTGCCCGGTTCAGGCCACATATCAGCAGCATGACGGCATCGTCGTCGTGGACAGCGACCGTTGCGTCGGCTGTGGCTACTGTGTTCAGGCCTGTCCCTACGACGCACGCTTTATCAACGAGCACACGCAAACCGCGGACAAATGCACCTTTTGTACTCACCGGCTCGAAGCGGGGCTTTCGCCGGCCTGCGTCGAAAGCTGCGTCGGTGGTGCGCGCATTATTGGGGACATCCTGGATCCCGACAGCACGATCTCGAAGATGATGGATGAGCACTACAGTGACTTGAAGGTGCTCCAGCCCGAAAAGGGTACGCACCCGCATGTCTTCTATCTAGGCATGGATGATCGCTTCATTGACCGCCCCGAAGCCCTGGCCTCGGTCTGGGATGTGCGCGGCGAAGATTTCAGCGAGATGGGTTATGAATTCTCCGGTCATTGAGATCCTTGCGCCCCGCTACGAAATCGCCTGGTACCCTTGGGCGGTCCAGTACTTCTTTCTTGTCGCGCTGGCCTACTGCAGCGTCTGGCTGGCGCTGCCGGGCTTGCTGTTCGGCAGGAACGGCCGGTGGGCGGCGACCGCGCGCTATGCCTTGCTGGCCGCGATGACAACGGCCATATGCGCGCCCATCGCGCTCCTGGCCGACCTCCACCAACCACTGCGCTTCTGGCACTTCTACGCCCACTTCACTTCCACCTCCTGGATGTCCATCGGCAGCCTGCTGCTGCCGCCGTTCGTCTTTGCGGTGATCGGACTTGCCTGGCTGGTCTGGCGCGAACCGATGCTGGCTTGGCGTGAGCGCCAGGACTGGACGGGACGCATCGCCCGGATCGCGACCCTGGGCGGTTGGCAAACGCCCCACTTTGCTGTGCGGATTCTCGCAGTGGTGGCTGCCATCCTTTCGCTGTCGATCATGGTGTACACCGGCAGCGAGATCGCCGTCGTCGAAGGCCGGCCGCTGTGGAACACCATTTGGCTGCCCCCGCTGTTGCTCACGACCGGAATGATGGGAGCTGCCGGCTTGGTATTGCTGCTGAACCGCGTCGCAGGCCCGTGGGACGCTGGAACGGACCGCAAGATGCTTGGTGTTATCACGCTCTTCGGTCTGCTGACGGCCGGAGTGGTCCTGATGTGGGGTATGGAGGGGCTGTTCGTCGAAGGCAGTTCGATAGCGGCCGCGATCGACTCGGTGCGTCACGAGCCGCATTGGCGCAACACAGCCATTTGGGGAATGCTTGCCGGAGCAGTGCTCACCCTGGCCGCCGGGCTCATGCTGTGGCGCGCTGGGTGGAGCAACAAACCCAAGATTCTTGGACCATGGATCCTCGGCTTGGTTGCGTTGCACATGGCGTGGATGGCCCGCTGGGTCGTTCTCATGCATGTGCAAACAGTCCAGAAGCAGACCGCCGGCTATTCCGAATACATCGTGGGTTGGCAATCGAGCGGCTGGGGTGGCGTCATCGGCATCTTTGGCCTGTGGCTCGCCGTCATCCTCATCATCGACATTTTTGTCCCTTGGCGAGCCGCCCTCGGCGGCAGCACAGGTGAACCACGCCCTGCGCCCCTGTCGCCCAACCAAGGAGTTGCGACTCATGGATAAGTCACGCCGCAATCTTCTGAAGGGCGGCGCGGCCGCAGCCGGGGCGGCCGCCTTTGTCGCAGGTTACTCCGAACCTCTGTCGCGCATGTATCGTGGGCTTTCGGGCACCTCTGGCGAGAAGCCGAAGCATCCGATCTACGGAAATGCGCTGGAGCCGGAATATACGGTCGACATGGGCACAGGCGACATTACGCCAAACCCCAACCAGCGAGTCGCCTTTACGGTCTGCTACGGCTGCACCACGAAGTGCGGTGTACGCGTGCGCATCGACAATCGCAGCGAAACTGTGCTGCGGGCTCTTGGGAATCCCTACAACCCCCTATCGTCAGACGAGCACGTGGACGAGGCGACCTCGGTCAAGGACGCGCTTCTGACCACGACACTCTACCAGGATCAGGGCTGGTCCAAGCGCTCTACGACCTGCGCCCGCGGCAACGCGATGATCGCGCAGATTTCCAGCCCACACCGCGTGACCCAGTGCCTCAAGCGATCCGGCAAGCGCGGGGAAGGCAAGTGGACCGCCATAAATTTCGAGCAGTTGATCGAAGAGATCGTTGAGGGTGGTGATCTGTTCGGTGAGGGCCACGTCGACGGATTGGCAGCCATCAACGACTACGAGACGCCTCTCGATCCGGAGAATCCGGAGTACGGCCCCAAGACCAACCAGCTTCTGGTCATGGAAGCCACCGACTATGGCCGCTCGGCCCTGTTGCGGCGCTTCTCAGACAAGGCTTTCGGTACGAGAAACTACGGCCATCACGGCTCCTACTGCGGCCTTGCGTTCCGCATGGGAGCGGGGGCCATGTTGAACGACCTGGCCAGGAACGCCCATGTGAAGCCCGACTTCGAAGAGGCCACCTTCGCGCTCTTCGTGGGCAGCGCCCCCTCGCAGGCGGGCAACCCCTTCAAGCGGCAGGGTCGCCTCATCTCGAAGGCGCGGGTCGACGGCGACCTGGAGTACCTGGTCGTCGACCCTGCGCTCAACGCCTCAGTCGCGCGCTCCACCACTAAACGCTCACGATGGGTGCCAATCCGGCCCGGAAGCGACAGCGCGTTGGGCATGGCCTTGATCCGCCTTCTCTTCGAACGCGATGGCATCGCCCACGACTATCTTGCCTACCCCAATGCCGCGGCTGCGCAGGCCGCCGGGGAGGCCACCAACACCAATGCCACCCACTTGGTTATCACCAGCGAGGGGCATCCCCGCCAAGGTGCCTTCCTGCGCCAATCGGATCTGGGGCAGACAGAGGCGGGCGCAGAGGATGACGGGGTGTTAGTGGCCGACGCTAACGGTAACATCGTTCCCGCCGCCGAAGTCACCAAGGCCACGCTTTTCTGGAAAGGCGACGTCGCCACCGCCGAAGGCGAGCAGATCGAAGTCCAGACGGCTCTCAACCTCCTGCGCGCCTCCGCCATGGAGCACGAACTGGAGACGCTCTCCGAGGCCTGCGGCATTCCCATTTCCACCTTCCGCCGGATCGCCGCCAAACTGGCAGAGCACGGTCGCACCGCAGTGGTTGACTGCCATGGCGGCATGATGTCGGGCGCGGGCTTCGATGCAGCCTTCGCGCTACAAATCTTGAACGTGCTATTGGGCAACGTGAACCACGCGGGCGGCAGCGCCCACGGAGGCGGCTCCTTCAATGGTACGGGCGCTGGTCCACGCTATGACTTGGCCAATTTCGAGGGGCAGCGCGAACCGACTGGCGTCTTTCTCTCTCGTTCGCGCTTTCCCTATGAGAAGACCAGTGAGTTCAAGCGCCTCAAGGAAGCAGGCCAGAATCCCTATCCGGCGCGCGCGCCCTGGCGCAAGCTGGCACCACCCACCCTGACGGAGCACCTGCCCTCCGCCCTGGAAGGCTACCCCTACCCGATCAAGGCTCTGATCGGCGTCATGTGCAATCCGATCTACGGCCAGACGGGGTTGCGCGGACTGATCGAGGAAAAGCTGCGGGATCCGTCTGTTCTGCCCCTCTACGTGGCGGTTGACGGCTTCATCAACGAAACCAGCACCTTCGCCGACTACATCGTCCCGGATTCGGTCATGTACGAGGTATGGGGTTTCACCGGTTCCTGGTCTGGCACCCTGACCAAAATGACAACCGCTTGTTGGCCGATCGTCGAGCCGCGTCAGGTCAAGACGGCCGACGGAGAGCCGGTCAGCATGGATAGCTTCTTCATCGCACTGGGCAAGAAGCTGGGCCTGCCCGGATTCGGCGCGGACGCCATCACGGACGCTCAGGGCAACAAGCATTCGCTCGACCGGGCAGAGGACTTTTATCTTCGGGCGGCTGCGAATCTGGCGTTCACGGGAGACGTGCTGGCTGACGCGACGGAGGAAGACATCGCCTTCGCCGGGCTGGAGCGGCTGCTCCCCGAACTGGAGGCAACCCTTCCGCCGGACGAGCGCGGCCCCGTCGCCCGGCTCTATTCGCGCGGCGGCCGCTACCAGACATTTGATGCGGCGCGACAGGGAGATCGCCTCGGCAACACTTGGACGCGCGAGCTTTGCGTCTGGAACGAGAGCGTAGCGACCACGGTCGACAGCATGTCTGGTAAGCGGCTGCACGGCACGGCGCGCTTCATGGTGCCGAAGATGGCTGACGGATCAGCCATGCGCGACCACTACCCGGAGGAGGAATGGCCCTATCTGGCCTTCTCCTACAAGTCCAACGTGATGAACAGCTACGCCATTGGCCTTGAACGGCTACGCATGATCAAGCCCTACAACCCGATGCTGGTGAACCGGCGGGACGCGGAGCGCCTGGGCATTAAGCATGGCGGCGAAGTGGTCCTGCAAAGCCCTGGCGGCGAAGTACGAGGGGTCGCCGTGGTCACCGACGGCGTGATGGAAGGCTGCATCGGCATCGAGCACAGCTACGGCCACAAGGAACTGGGAGCTCGCGAGCATGTCGTTGACGGCGAGGCCGTGGCGGGCAACCGGTGGATTGCCGCCGGCGTCAACATCAACGACCTCGGCTTCGCAGACCCCACCCGCGAGGTTGCCGGAACCTGGCTGGAAGGCGTCTCAGGCGCCGCGGTGCGGCAGGGCCTGCCGGTGCGCCTCCTTAAGGTCTAAGACGAAGGCAAGGCTCTGCGTGTTGCGCTACTATTGCGCGTATCTCCCCATCGGGAGGGGTGCCTTGACGCTCCCGGTGGGCTTCCCAATACTCAGCGCAGCCAAACGACGGCGCCCAACAGGCAAGAGGAAGCCATGAGCACTTCCAAAGTGACCGACGCGAGTTTCGATACCGACGTTCTGAAGGCCGGAAAGCCCGTAGTGGTGGACTTCTGGGCCGAATGGTGCGGCCCCTGTAAGATGATCGCCCCAGCCCTGGAGGAGATCTCCCAGGCTCTTGGGGAGAAGGTCGAGATTGCCAAGCTCAACATCGACGAGAATCCCATGACGCCCTCCAAATATGGCGTCCGCGGCATCCCGACTCTGATGATCTTTCGCGACGGCCAGGTGGCTTCGACGAAGATCGGTGCCCTGCCCAAGAACCAGCTTCAGGCCTGGATCGAAGAGAATATCGAAGCCTGAATTCTTCCGCAGGCGGGCGCGCGGCCTTGACGCAGCGGGCCCGCTTGCGTAGAAGCACTCGACCGCGACCGGAGGCCTCTGCGGCATCCGGCGTTTCTTTATGACATGCAGCAAGTGGAATCGGAATCATGGCACGACGTTGCGCCTTCACCGGCAAGGGCGTGCAGTCCGGCAACAACGTGAGCCACGCGAACAATAAGTCGCGGCGTCGCTTTCTGCCGAATTTGCAGCAGACCTCCCTCTACAGCGATGCGCTCAAGCGCATGGTGCGCCTGCGCCTGACGACCTCGGCGATTCGCACCATTGAGCACAAGGGTGGCCTCGATGCCTTCCTGCTCAACACGAACAACAGCCGCCTGAGCCCGGAGGCGCAGCGCCTCAAGCGCCAGGTGTCCCAGGCTGGAGCCACCGCCCAAGCCTGATACGTCTGGGCGCCGGCCCGCGCCCTGACCACTCCTCCTGCCACGGCAGCAGGGGAGCGCAGAACCAAATCCCTGACCCGTGAGTTGCAAAAGCAGCTCGCGGGTTTCTGCATTGCAGCCTTGCGTTGCTGATAGCTTTCGTTGCGCTTATTGTACAAACGGTCAAAACATATTGGCGCAGTGTCCAAGAAGGCCGTACTCTCAATAATAGATGGTCCAGCGTAAGTTGCGTCCGGAATGGTGCGGTCAAGAGCACCCCGCGACAATCAGGAGAGACAAATGAGTGACGCCTGCAGACCGGATCCAGCGTCCAGCAGTCTCGAAGCCGTTCGGAGGATCTGACTCCGTGGCGTCGTCGCTCTCGCCCACACCGCGCTTGCTGGCCATCGACGATGATCCCGCGATCGGTCGCATGCTCGAACTTTTGGCGCGCAACAGTGGCTTTGAAGCCAAGGCCACCACCGACAGCGAAGAGTTCGCGCGGCTGGCGGAAGAGTGGCAGCCGACCCACGTTTCCGTCGATCTGGCGATGCCGGGCGAGGACGGACTCTCGGTGCTTCGGCGACTGGCGGCCATGGGGTGCAAGGCCAGGATCATCATCCTCAGCGGCCTCGACGATCCGGTGCTCGGCGCCGCGCGTGCCATGGCCGAGGAGGACGGTCTCACGGTCGCCGGCGTCCTGATCAAGCCGTTCAGTAGCAGCAAACTGCGCGCCTTGCTCTTTGATACGAGCGACACATCCGCGCACGCGAAGCCCAGTGACACGGACTACGAGCCCAAGGCGCATCCTGCCGTTTCGCCAGACAGCATCGTCCAGGGATTGAACGACGGCCAGTTCACGCTTCACTACCAGCCGGTGATAAGCTGTGCCGCCGGCACCCCTGTCGGCTTCGAGGCTCTGGTGCGCTGGTCCCACCCGCAAGCGGGCCTGCTGTTGCCGCAGCATTTCCTTGCCGTTGCGGAGACTGCCGGACTCATCGACCGTCTGTCCGAGATCATCGTCTCTCAGGGTCTAATGTGGTTCAGTAGGCATTTCCGCGAAACGGACTTGCTTCTCGCGTTCAATCTTTCGGCACACAGCTTCCACGGCGACTCCTTCATCGACCGCATAGCAGCAGCTTCCAGGTCCGTAGACATTGCCCCCGAACGCATTGTGCTGGAGCTGTCGGACACCGGACGCGTGTCAGACCCGACCACCACCCTCAACATCCTGACACGCCTGCGGGTGAACGGCTTTCAGCTGAGCATCGACGATTTCGGCATCGGCTATTCCTCGATGTCGGAGCTGTTGCGCCTGCCCTGTACGACGATCAAGATCGATCGAAAGTTCGTGACGACGGCAAAACACTCAGAGGAGGCGCAGAAGATCATCACCTCGATCACCGACCTGGGCCGTCGTCTCGGACTGCGAGTCACTGCGGAAGGCGTGGAAGACGACTGGACCCTGTCTTTCCTGGCGACAGTGGGCTGTGCCTACGCGCAAGGCTATTTCATCGGCCGCCCTATGGAAGGGAAGTCCGCCGTGGAGTGGGTCAATCAGCAGGAGCACAGCAATGGCGGCAGTGGCTCTGCCTCCTCCTTGCGTGCTTGAGCCTCAGACCGGATCGCGTAGCGATTCCAATTGAACGCGACCCGCTCTAAGCCCTGTGTCAGCGTTCGTAGGCGCTGGTATACTGTGTCGGCGTGGACCAGTAGCGTAGCAGCTGCGTCAGCACGTTGCCGGTTCTCTCCAAATCTGCCTGTTCCAACCCGATTTCGTCCAACCCATTGGCGTGCTGCTCGAAGAACTCATCGAGATAGCGTGAGACCTCCTGCCCCTTCTCGCTGACCCGCACATGGGTGGAGCGGCGATCATGTGGCGAGCGCTCCTGTATCAGGTAGCCGTTCCCAACCAGCTTCCTGACGTTATAGGAAACATTGGAGCCCAGATAGTAGCCGCGCTGGGTCAATTCGCCCACGGACAGCTCGCCATCTCCGATGTTGTAGAGAATCAAGGCCTGAATGTTGTTCAGATCGCGAATGCCCCGGCGATCAATTTCCCCTTTGATCACTTCCATGCACTGCCGGTGCAATCTCTCGACCATGCGAATGGTATCGATGTAAGTGGCCTTCACTCCGGTCCTCCAACCAGACCCTTCAAGGGACGCACCCAAAGAGCCCTTATTAGTATACTTCATAAGTGAGTACTACAGGGTATCCTGCTTTTAAAGGGAAAATAATCCGGCACTTCCACTGAAGGAAGACCAGGCACAACAACCATCGGTTACTCTGCGGCCTTGCCTTGTATCATACGAACGATGGCCGAGTAATCGAGATGACCGTGGCCGGCTGCCACGAAAAGACTGTAGAGCTGGGCCGCTTCTGCACCGATTGGAGTCGCGCAGTCGGCCAGCGCGGCCGCTTCCTGCGCGAGTTTCAGGTCCTTGTGCATCATAGCCGCAGCAAAGCCAGGCTTGTAGTCACGATTGGCTGCGGCGGTGGGAACGATGCCGGGCAAGGGGTGATGATTCAGCATTGCCCAACAAGAGCCCGAAGAGGCCGAGGAGATCTCGAACAGCGTCTTGGGGTCGAGGCCGAGCTTCTCTCCTAGCGAGAAGCTTTCACACACAGCCAGCATGGAAATGCCAAGCATCATGTTGTTGCAGACCTTGGCAACCTGACCATTACCAGGCTGGCCCGCGTGCACCACCTTGCCGCCGACCACGTCCAGAAATGGCTGTGCCTTGGCAAAGGAAGCATCGCTGCCCCCCACCATCATGGTCAAGGCGCCCGCCTCGGCTCCGGCGACGCCGCCCGAGACCGGCGCATCCACCATGAAGAACCCGGCTGCTTCACTGGCCTCGTGCACCGCGCGGGCGCTGGCCACATCGATGGTCGACGAATCGATGAAAAGCGCCCCCGGCGGCGTGCTGGCGAGAATGCCCCCCTCCCCCAAGTAAGCTTCGCGCACATGGCTGCCGGCCGGCAGCATGGTGAAGACGACCTCAGCCGCAGCACAGGCCGCGGCAGCGCTCTCTGCAATCTCAACGCCGCCGTCCGAAGCGGCCTGTCTGGCACCCTCGGAAGGATCGAAGCCGTGCACCTGATGGCCGGCCGCCACCAGATTGCGCGCCATTGGGCCACCCATATTGCCCAGACCCAGGAATGCGATTGTCGCCATATCTATCCTCCCTGTTCTTGCTCAGGCCAGCCGGTCGAGCGCCGGCCTTTCGGCCATCAGTCCTTGAAGGTGTCAGTCGTTGAACGTCAGATCGCGCTCTCCCAAGGGAGCGAAATGCCGCTCCACCAGCGCGGCATCGACCGCGTCGAGGCTGGAGGGGTCCCATTTCGGGCTGTGATCCTTATCCACCAGAACCGCGCGAATGCCTTCATAGAAGTCGTGGCCCGCCATGCAGGCCTGGCTCATACGATACTCCATGGTCATGCAGTCGTCGAAGCTCAGTTCGGCGCCGCGCCGGAGCTGCTCCGCGGTGATCTTCATCGAGGTGGGAGAGCGCGTGGCGAGAATGTCGCGCTGTTCACGCGCCCAATCACCACCATCGGCGTTCAGAGCCTCCAGAATCGCTTCCGGCGTATCCGCCGCGAAGAGGCGGGTAATGTCGGAAAGGTAAGGCTGTACAGCCGAGGGACCCGGATCGCCAGACAGTCGACCCAGCACGCCATTGACCGCGGCGGCCGCATCCTCGGCATAATCCGCCTCAGCCAAAGCATCGATCAGGTCGCCATGCTGTGCGCTTGGAACAAAGTGCGTGGCAATGCCAAGCTGCAGACAGTCCGCCGCCTTCAGGCGCGCACCCGTCAGCGCCATCCAGAGGCCGCTGCGGCCGGGCAAACGCGGCAGAAACCAGGAGCCGCCGACATCGGGAAAGAGACCGATGGCCGTCTCGGGCATGGCCAGCATGGTCTTGTCGCCGACCACGCGGTGGCTGCCATGAATGGACAGCCCGACACCGCCGCCCATGCAGACCTTGTCGACCAAGGCGACGAAGGGCTTCGGGAAGGCATGAATGGTCCGATTGACGGTGTATTCCTCATAGAAGAACTCGCGGGTGAGGGAGCCGCCCTCCTTGCCCGCGTACCAGACTGCACGCACGTCACCGCCGGCGCAGAAAGCCTTTTCCCCGGCCCCCTGAATCGCCACCACCGCCACTGAAGGGTCCTGCGCCCAGGCATCGAGCCTGGTCTGCAGTTCCCTGATCATGCCGAGTGTCAGGGCGTTGAGTGCCTTGGGCCGGTTAAGCGTGACAAGCCCCAGCGGGCCACGCTGTTCAAAAAGGATCTCTGGCTCTTCGGTCATACTGTTTCCTTTTGGTGATTGAAGCTGTCTCGTACGTCGGGCAGTGCCGCACTCACTCGGCCAGGAGGCGGCGCGCGATGATGACGCGCATGATCTCGTTGGTCCCTTCCAGGATCTGATGCACGCGGAGATCGCGCAGGTAGCGCTCGATGGGATATTCGCGAATGTAGCCGTAGCCGCCGTGCAGCTGCAGCGCTTCATTGGCGACCCTGAACCCCACGTCCGTGGCGAAGCGCTTGGCCATGGCGCAGCGCTGGGTCGCATCCGGCGCACCGGCATCCAATGCCGTCGCAGCGCGATGTAGCAGCAGGCGTGCGGCCTCCAGTTCCGTCGCCATATCCGCCAGCTTGAACTGCGTGGCCTGGAACTCGGCAAGCGGCTTGCCGAACTGCTGCCGCTCCTTCACGTGGGCCAGGGCAGCCTCCAGTGAAGCACGTCCGCCCCCTAGGGAACAGGCCGCAATGTTCAGGCGCCCGCCATCGAGGCCCATCATCGCGATTTTGAAGCCATCGCCCTCTTCGCCGAGGCGGTTGGCGACCGGCACCCGCGCGTTCTCGAAGATCACGGCGGCAGTGGGTTGGCTGTTCCAGCCCAGTTTCTCTTCCTTGCGCCCGAAGGACAGCCCGGGCGTGTCCTTGGGTACGACCAGTGTGGATATGCCTTTGGCCCCCTCTCCGCCGGTCCGGCACATCACGACATAGATGTCGCTGCTGCCACCGCCGGAGATGAAGGCCTTGCTGCCGTTCAGCACATAGTGATCGCCGTCACGCTCCGCCCGGGTGCGCAGGTTGGCCGCGTCGGAGCCGGCACCCGGTTCCGTCAGGCAGTAGGAGGCGAAATGCTCCATGCTCATCAACTTCGGCAGGAAGGCATTGCGCTGCGCATCATTGCCGAAACGATCGATCATCCAGGCGGCCATGTTGTGAATGGACAGATAAGCCGCGGTCGAAGGGCACGCCGCCGCCAGTTCCTCGAAGATGATGGTGGCATCAAGTCGCGAGAGGCCCGAACCGCCCACATCCTCCCCGACATAAATGCCGGCAAACCCCAAACTGGCTGCCTTGCGCAAGGCTTCGACCGGGAAGATGCAATCGGCATCCCATTTGGCAGCATGGGGCGCCATTTCAGCGCGCACGAAATCACGCGCCATGGCCTGGAAGGCGCGCTGTTCCTCTGCGAGTTGGAAATCCATCACCCGTCTCCCCGTCTGCGCACCAAACGCCGTCACAGATATCATAATCAAAGCCGCGGCACCGCGATCATAGAAAGGGCCCGCGACCTGTCAATTCGCGGCCCGACGAAACGAATCCCCGGGGCTCACCACAGCCTTAAAGGGAATGTTGTTCAAATACGTCAGATCGGGTTGTAGGTCCGCCAACCAAAGGTCTAGCATGTCGGTCAGGAATGGGAAGTAACCGCCCAATAGAGAGGCGGGCTGGGGGGAGTATATGGTAGGCGTAGCAGTTCGGCAGCGGCAAGTGCGTGAAGAGGCACAGCCGTGCCCAAAGATGTGGTGGATCGATGACCGGGGGCGATGGAATCCCCTCGGCGAAGCCGCAGAGAGCGAGGCAACGGGGGGACACAACACGGTCCTGGACACCCCGCTCGGCCGGGACATGATGTACCGCCATTTCGGCATGCTGCGCCTGGAGGAAACGAGCCACCGCATCGTCGTAAGCTGGGACATCCGCCACGTCTGCGAAGCAGCCCTCAATGAGGCCTGCAATTATCTGCGCCAGGTGCGCGTTCCGGTACTCCTGCGGTTCTGCTTCGTCGGCTGGCATGAGGAGCTTCATGCCAAAGGGGGCAGCGCCCTGGACCGCATGCGCTGGACCCGTGCCTACAGCGGTGTCACGCCCCTGCCCCGCCCCAGCATTCTGCAGCGGTCGCTTTCCGAAGCGATGAACACACACAACGGCTTCAGCTTGCTGCTCAAAGGGCTTCAGGACAGCGACGGCTATCTCACAGCGGAGCTGCGTGCGGAATTTGAGTGCCGTGGCCTGATGGACAAGCTGGTCCTCTTTGCCGAGGAGGATGCCAATCTCCTCTTTTCTCACATCGGTGCGAACTCGGCCTTGCGGCAGGTCTTCGGCGAAGCCTGGGCTGCCGAGGCCAAGGGACGCCCTTACGATTTCGCGCCCTGCGCCGACGGTCTGCTGCGGCGCGTCTGGGATCCCTACAAGCCAACTCTGGAATCGGCACAGCCGCGCTTCGACCACGTGAGAACGCTGATCTCCCCGCCACAAGGAGAAAGCCATTGGGTCACCTACAAGCGACTGCTCGTGCCCTATCGCCAGCCCGGTCAGGGGCGTGGCCTGGCGCTGCTGTCGCGCCTGACCCGCGCGGTCGCCATCCCCTTCATGGACCCGCATCGCGTGACATGGAGTTGAGCCCGCCGCCGGCAGGGTGAAGCACTCCACCCACATCGAGTGAAAGCGGCCCCCAAAGGTGCTGCCCGTCCCTGGCCGGCAATGGCGCCGGCCTATTGCTAATTTATCCATAATATTTCACAGTTCGTCTCCAGCTGACCGGCGCAGCGCTCGAACATTGCGAACGCCATGATCGCGCACCGGAGAGGCACCAGGGTCCGGACCGGCCCAGGGAGCAGACGTGCGCACGATCCGCGACCGCCTGCTACGAAACAGCCATCACGGCATGGTCGGACGGGAGCGCGAGCAGGACGCGCTGCTGCGCTGCCTGGACGGGGACGCCCCCATCGTTACTCATGTGCATGGCATGTCGGGCATCGGCAAGACCACGCTTCTGCGGAACCTGGCCGAGCAAGCGACCAGTGCCGCGAACGAGAGCGTCCTTTTGGACGGCACAGCGATCGAGCCCACAGCCACAGGACTGCTGCACAGCCTCTCCGAAGCGCTCGGCCAGTCGGTTCTGTCTCCCCTGGAAGCCCGCAGGGTCTTGGCCGGACGTGGGCATCCGGTTCTCCTGATCCTCGACCACTACGAAAATCTCAGCCTGCTCGACACCTGGCTGCGCCAGGCGCTGCTGCCGGCACTCCCCGCGAGCGCGCGCCTGGTGCTCGCAAGCCGCCTTCCTCCCAATCCATCCTGGCTGATGGATCCGGACTGGCACGGCCTGTTTCGGGCGCTGCACCTGCGGCCGCTCGACGACGCGGCCGCACGCCAGCTGGTCGAACATGCCGGTGCGCCGCCACATGCCGCAGAAACGATCGTGCGGTTTGCCCACGGCCACCCGCTCGCTCTCACGATGGCAGCGACCCTGGCCCGCAGCGAAGGTCTGGACAGCGACGCCCCTCTGGAGCGCGTTCTCCATCAACTGTCGCGCCTCTACCTCGGTTCGGTGGAAGACTCCGAGCTGCGCGATGTCCTGCGCGCCAGTTCGGTCGTCCGTCGCATTACGGTGCCCCTGATCGAGGCAGTCGCGCCCACTGCAGGCGGCCAGGCGCTTCTGGACCGCATTGCTCACCTCCCCTTCATCGATTCCGACCAAAGCGGTCTGTCGCTGCACGACGCCATCCGTGAAGCGATCGCCGCCGATTTCGAAGCCTGCAACCCAGAGGGCTTCCGCCAGGCCCGACGCGCTGCCTGGCGCCTGCTCCGGGAAGCAGCGGCCGGCACCCACGGGGGTGAACTGTGGCGATATACCGCTGATCTGATCTATCTGCTGCGCAACCCGGCTGTACGAGACGCATTCTTTCCGCGGGAATCCTCGTCGCTGGCGATAACCGAGGCACAGCCCGAACACGGGGCGGCGATCAAGGCTGTGGCGGGGGCCCATGAGCCGGCCGGCTGCCGCTCCGCCCTGGAGCGCCTGTGGGAGCGCGCACCCCAGACTTTTTCCGTGGTCCTGCAGCCGGAGCAAGAGGTTGCCGGATTCTATGTGATGTTCGATCCGGCGACCTTGCCGGAACCGTTGCTGCGAGATGATCCCATCACCGCGCGCTGGTGGAACCACCTTCGCGAAAACCGGCTGCCCCGCGGACAGTGCGCCCTGTTCCTGCGACGTTGGCTGAGCTGGCGGGACGGCGAACAGCCCTCGCCGGTGCAGGCGGCCGCCTGGCTCGACATCAAGCGCTGCTACATGGAGCAGCGCCCGCGGCTGCGCCGAGTCTACCTGACCCTGGCAGAGCCGGCGGCTTACAGTGCCGTTGCAACGCAGCTTGGCTTTCGCATGCTCCCGGAGTGCGCCGTGGAGTGCGAGGGCACCACCTTCCACACGGCAATGCTGGACATGGGGGCGGCGTCGGTGGATGGCTGGCTGTCCTGGCTCGTCGGCAAGGAACTGGGGGAAGAAGAGCAGGGGCTCCTGGATGTCACAGGACGCAGCCTGCGCGGTGAGGCCGGGCCGGTCCCCCTCACCCCGCTCGAGTTCGAGGTGATACGCTACCTCTGGGAACGTCCCGGCCAGGCGGTCGCGCGCGACGCTCTTCTGAATGACATCTGGGGGCGACACTTCAACGGCGGGAGCAACGTCGTCGATACCGTGGTGGCGTCCCTGCGTCGCAAGCTCGGCACGCGAGCCGCGCTGATTCGAACGGTGCGCGGCTACGGCTACGCCCTTCGAGAGGAGGAAAACGGCCAAGGCCGCTGAGCCTGCAGTCGCGGCACTCCCTCCCATGAAATTCTCATGCAGTCCTCATGCAGGCAAATAAGTCCGGGGTCACACTCTCACCCCAACCGCTTCAACACAGAGGAGGCTGTCATGGCCAGTTGGAACCTTAAAGGATTCTACGCGGAAGCCTGCACCTGCGAAGGCGCCTGCCCTTGTGTCTACACCGAGAAGCCGACCGGCGGCACCTGCACCGGGCTGGTGGGCTGGCACATCGACGAAGGCGAGGACGGCGGCGTCCGGCTGGAAGACCTCAACGTCGCGCTCGCCCTCCACTCGCCCGGCCGTATGACGGATGGCAACTGGCGCGTGGCGCTCTATCTCGACGATCGTGCCGATGATCAACAGCGCGCGGCGCTGCAGCGCATCTTCTCCGGCGCGGCTGGCGGCCACCCTGCCAATTTATCCCCGCTGATCGGCGAGGTGACGGAGGTGACACCGGCGCGCATTCGCTTCGAGCAATCCGACCGGGGATGCCGCCTCGACGTGGGTTCCGTGGCGGAAGCCGATTTGCAGGCGATCGAAGGACTCGATGGCGGCAAGGCCTCGATCAGCGGGCATCCACTCGCTGTGGCGCCGGGATTTCCGGCCACTGTCGCGAAGTCCAGCACCTTCAAGCTGCAGGCAGGTGACATCCGCTGCGACGTGACGGGCCGCACTGCCTTCTATTCACCCTTCGCCTACGAAGGCTGAACCATGGAACGCGAAGGAGGTATCCTGCGCACCAGCAGCCCCGCGACGCTCGCGGGGCTGCTGGCCGCCATCATGGTGGCCTGGGGCCTGGTTATGTGGCCAGCTATGACCATGCATACGGGCAGTATGCATTCGGGACTGGTCCACCTGATGATGCCGGGCACAGCCGTATGGACTCCCACGAACGTCGCGGCCGTGTTCGCAATGTGGTCCGTGATGATGGCGGCAATGATGCTGCCGGGCGCAGTGCCCATGGTGCTGCTGTACAGGCAGCTCGTGGCGCGACGGCAGCCCGAAGTGGCGCGGCGGCGGAGCATTCTCTTCACCAGCGCCTATCTTGTTGCCTGGGCCGGCTACAGCATTGCGGCCACTGGAATGCAGTGGGGTCTTCAGGCGGGCCTGGTTCTCTCCCCCATGGGCGTGCTCACCAGCCCCTGGGTGGCGGCAACGCTGCTGCTGACGGCCGGGGTCTATCAACTGACAGGGTTCAAGGACGCCTGTTTGACCAAATGTCGCTCGCCCTTCGGCTTCCTCATGTCCGCTTGGCGCGACGGCGACCGTGGCGCCATGCTGATGGGACTGAAGCATGGAAGCTGGTGCATCGGCTGCTGTTGGGCGCTGATGGTTCTCGCCTTCGTGGGCGGCACCATGAACCTGGCCTGGATGGCACTGCTGACCCTGTTGGTGACGGCGGAGAAGGTTGCCCCCTTTGGCGCGACCATCTCACGCTTCACTGGTATCCTGCTGATTGGTGGCGCAGCCTACTTTGTTCTGCTGGCCGTTTAGCAACGGCGCTGCCTTTCTTGACGACGAAGAGTGGCAATGCTAGGTCATCAACAGCGCCGATTTGAGTGAGACAGCTTGCGGGCGCTATAAAAGTACGGCTAAAGCGTTGGGAGCACCGCCCGGCCTTGGCCGAGCGGTGTTTTTTGTTTTTGCTGCGGACTGGCCGGCCCAACCGGCTCCCGGGATTTGAGGGGGCAGCTTGCTCCGGGTCACCAAATGCTAAAGCGCCACGGCATCGTGGAGCCCCTCGCCCGCTGGCGGACTGCGCCGGAGACGTGAACACAAGAGGAGTGAACCATGAGCCAGAATTCCCGAAATCCCGAAACCCTTGCCTTGCATGCCGGCTATCGCGCCGACCCCACCACTGGGTCGGTCGCCGTGCCGATCTACCAGACAACCTCCTATCAGTTCGAGAGCACGGACCATGCGGCCGATCTCTTCGCGCTGAAGGAACTGGGCAACATCTACACCCGGATCATGAACCCGACCTGCGACGTGCTGGAAAAGCGCGTTGCGGCCATCGAGGGCGGCGCCGTGGCGCTGGCAGTGGCCTCCGGGCAAGCCGCGTCCGCCTACTCCATCCAGAACATTGCCCAGGCCGGCGACAACATCGTCAGCGCCACCGACCTCTACGGCGGCACCTGGAACCTCTTCGCCCACACGCTGCGCCAGCAAGGCATCGAGGTGCGGTTCGTCGATCCCTCCGATCCGGAGAATTTCCGCCGGGCCACCGACGCCAAGACCCGCGCCTACTATGCAGAGACGCTGCCCAACCCGAAGCTGCACGTCTTCCCGATCGGCGAGGTGGCCGCCATCGGGCGTGAAGTGGGCGTGCCCCTGATCGTGGACAACACGGCCGCCCCGATCATCTGCCGGCCGCTCGAGCACGGCGCCGCCGTGGTCGTCTATTCCACCACCAAGTACATCGGCGGCCACGGCACCTCGATCGGCGGCCTTATCGTCGATGGCGGCAACTTTGATTGGGAAGCTCACGCCGAGCGCTTCCCGCTGCTGACCCAGCCGGACCCCAGCTATCACGGCGCCGTCTGGACCGAAGCAGTGAAGCCGCTCGGCCCCATCGCCTATGGCCTCAAGGCCCGGGTCACGCTGCTACGCGACCTCGGCGCGGCCATGAGCCCCTTCAACGCCTTCCAGTTCATCCAGGGGCTGGAGACCCTGCCGCTGCGCATCCGCGAACACAGCCGCAACGGCCAGCAGGTGGCGGAGTGGCTGCGCGACCGGCCGGAGGTGGCGCGGGTCATCTACCCCTCCCTGCACGAGGATGCGGAGCAGCGCCGGCGCGCCGAAACCTACCTGAAGGGCGGTTTTGGCGGTCTGGTCGGCTTCGAACTGAAGGACGGTATCGAGGCCGGCCGCGCCTTCATCGACGGGCTCGAGCTCCTGTACCACGTGGCCAACATTGGTGACGCGCGGAGCCTGGCGATTCATCCGGCCACCACCACCCACTCGCAGCTAACGGCGGAAGAACTGCAGGCCACCGGCGCGACGCCGAGCTACGTCCGCCTTTCCATCGGCATCGAGCACATCGACGACATCCTCGCCGATCTCGACCGCGGCCTGGCCGCCGCCGCGAAGGCAGCGGGCTGAGCACAGCCTCCTGACAAGCGCCCAGGGGAACAGTCTACCCCCTGGGCGCCAGTCCCCTACCCACTACTCCGGTGGCCAACCGCGCAGCCGGCAAAAGAGGCTCAGGGCGTCGCGTAAGCCCTGGGCCGCCCTGCCCTTGCGTTGCCGCCGACGTCGGTCGGTTTCGGCGCAGGAATAGCCCTGGCCGAGCACGTCCATGACCATGTCATGGTCAAGCCCGTCCTGGCGACAAGCCCGGCTCCAGCGCAAATAGTCCTCCACCAATTCCTGCGGGTAGTCCGGCTCCTGGGGTGTGCCGTCGAGCCGCGGTCGGCCGATGGCGCTGGCCTGCATGCCGATGCCGCGGGTCAGGATGGAGAAGCCGGCTTCCAGCCGCACAGCTGCGCGCTGCTGCCCCGCTCCCAGTGATCCCCAGAGCCGCGCGTCCAGCACACGGCGTTCGACGGACTGGCGCTCTTCGCGCACCACGGTCGTTTCGCTCACCACGTCGAGCCAGCGGTCGAGGAGAATATCCACCCGCTCAGTCGGGCTGTGCCGCCGCTGAAGCTCAAGCGCGTCCTGCCCTCGTCCGACCCTTCCGGAACCGTCATGACCCCGCCACCGCTTCATGCCGCGCCTCCTTTCACCCTCGTTCCGGCCGGACGGGCGCGCCAGCGTCGGCGCCGCCCTTTGGCCGGCTTGCCGTGGCGCCACCCCAACCGGAACGCCAGACTGGCCGCTTGGGGCAGTGGATCGCCCGCACCGCGCGCCAGGCGGCCATAACGATACTCCCGACCCTCTCGGCAGGAATCCGGGGTCAGCCCCAAGGCAGACCGCACGGACTTAGGGCTCATCCGCTCCCAGTCCACACCGGGATGCAGTCGAGCGGCCATGGCGTGCAGACTTTCCCGCACCTCCTCCTCTGCTTCCTTGTCGAGTGGATCAGGTTTCTCATCCGCATCCGTGACCGTTTTCTGCCTTTCCTTGCGCTGGGCCACCATCGCCTGCCTCCCTCTTGGCTTGCCTATCGACCCGAAAAGCATGTTCTATGTTTGTTCTCTTTTCAACCATTTTTCTTGTGATCTGCCATGTTCCTTGTTGCAAGGCACGAAGCGCTATGGCAAGATGAGTACATGGATACGCTGGCTCAGACTCTGCGGCGCTGGCGCCGGTCGGCCGGGCTGTCACAGCCGCAGCTCGCAGCACGCCTCGGCGTGTCGCAGCAGGCGGTGCAGCAGCTCGAGGCCGGCAGCATCCGCAACCCACGCTATCTCCTGCGACTGGCAGAGGTGATGGGCGCCGACCCCAAGGCCCTGGCCGAGGGGCGCTACCAGCCCGCCGCACCGGAGGCGGCGGAGCCACAGGTCGGTGGGGCGCTGCTCAATGCGCGCGATTTACCGGTCTTTGCCAGTGCCCAGGCCGGTCCCGATGGCATGGTGGTCACCTTTGACCCAATCGAATGGATCCAGCGCCCCGCGCCTCTCGCCACGGTGCGCGATGCCTTTGCCATGTATGTGGTCAACGATTCCATGGAGCCGCGCTATCGCCAGGGCGACCTGCTGCTGATCCACCCGCAGCGCCCGGTACGCCCTGGACGCGACGTGCTGGTCATCGTGGCAGCCGAGGAGGGGGAGCATCGCGCCTGGGTCAAGGAACTGGTCAATCTCGACGCCGAACGACTGCGCCTGCGCCAGCTCAACCCCGCCCAGGAGTTCGAGATCGCCCGCAGCCAGGTCAGCGATCTGCATCTAGTGGTGGGCGTTTATTACAATGGATAAACAAGTTTCCTTGTTTTCCGCGATGCCCTATGCTGCGGTCGGAGCTCGGTCGCGGTAGAAGTCGCGGCCCTTGTCGTCGATCACCAGGAAGGCCGGCAGGTCGACCACCTCGATCCGGCGCACGGCCTCCATCCCCAGCTCTTCCATGTCCAGCGTTTCCACCGAACGGATGTGATCGCGCGCGATGGCCGCGGCCGCGCCGCCGATGGTGCCGAGGTAGAAGCCGCCGTGGCGCGCGCAGGCGTCCGCCACCGCAGCACTCCGATTACCCTTGCCGAGGCTGATCGGCCAGACACCCGCGGCGAGAAAGGTCTCCATGTAGCCGTCCATGCGCGAGGCCGTGGTCGGGCCGAAGGCGCCGCTGACCATGCCGTCGGGCGTCTTGGCCGGGCCGGCATAGTAGACGGGATGGTCGCGCAGGTAGTCCGGCAGGGTTCCCCCCGCCGCCAGGCGCTCGGACAGCGCCGCATGGGCCTTGTCGCGCGCCACCACCAGGGGGCCGGTCAGTGAGAGGCGGGTTCCGACGGGTAAAGTCGCAAGCTGGCGCCGTATGCCCTCCATCGGCTGGGTGAGATCGATGGGAACCGCCGGCGCCACGCACTCGTCCAACTCCGGAAGGAAGCGTTCCGGATGGGCCTCCAGGCGTTCCAGAAAGACGCCCTCCGCCGTAATCTTTGCTGCCGTCTGCCGGTCGGCCGAGCAGGAGACCCCCAGCCCCACCGGCAGCGAGCCAGCGTGACGCGGCAGGCGGATCACCCGCACGTCGTGGCAGAAGTATTTGCCCCCGAACTGCGCGCCGATCCCCAGTTCACGGGTGATCGCCAGCACTTCCGCTTCGAGTGCCCGGTCCCGGAAGGCCCGACCACTGGCATCGCCGCTCTCCGGCAAATTATCCAGCGCCCGGCAGTTCGCCAGCTTCACGGTCTTGAGTGTCTGCTCCGCCGACAGACCACCGATAACCAGTGCCAGATGGTAGGGCGGACAGGCCGCCGCGCCCAGGGTTGCCACCTTCTCCGCCAGAAAGGCCCGCAGACGCTCAGGCGAAAGCAGCGCGGTGTTCTGCTGGAAAAGGAAGGTCTTGTTGGCGCTGCCGCCGCCCTTGGCGACGAACAGCAGCCGGTAGTCGCTGCCGGGACCGGCGGCGATCTCGATCTGCGCCGGCAGATTGCTGCCCGTGTTGCGCTCCTCATAGAGAGAGAGCGGCGCAAGCTGGCTGAATCGCAGATTGCGCGTGGCATAGGTGCGCGCAATGCCGTCCGAGAAGGCGGCGACATCCTCCCCGCCGGTCAGGACCTGCTCGCCCTTCTCGCCGATGACGACGGCGGTGCCGGTGTCCTGGCAGAGCGGCAAAGCGCCGGCGGCGGCGATCACCGCATTGTGCAGCAGGGCCCTGGCCACGCTGCGGTCGTTGTCGCCGGAGTCCGGGTCGTCGAGGATGGCGCGGAGCTGAGCCAGATGGCTGGGACGCAGCAGGTGAGCCGAGCGCGCGAAGGCTTCCGCGGCCAGATCGGCCAAGGTCTCGCGCGGCACGATCAGCCAGTCGCGGCCGCGCCAGCGCTCGCGCACCACGCCTCCGTCGCCCAGGCGCTCGTAGTCGGTGCGATCGGGCCCGTGTTGGAACAGGGGCGCATAGTCTGCCTCGGCCATGAGTGCCATCTCCCTTTCAGGCGGGTCGCGTGGTTGTCAGAACAGCCTGTCTAAAGGAAGCTACGCCGCCCGTGCCTGGGGAACCAGTCTGGGCCGGACCTGGCAAGAAGGGAAAACCATGCCGCGCGATCTCGAAGGCCTGCTCGTCGTTGCTTTGGAACAGGCCGTCGCCGCCCCCTACTGCGCCTCGCGCCTGGCCGACGCGGGCGCCCGGGTGATCAAGCTGGAACGGCCCGAGGGAGACTTCGCGCGGCGCTATGATCGCCATGTCAGGGGCGAGAGCGCCTACTTCGTCTGGCTGAACCGGGGCAAGGAATCCTGCCGGGTCGACCTCAAACAAGCGGACGACCTCGCCCTCGTCCGCAAGCTGATCGCGCGCGCCGACGTCTTCATCCAGAACCTGGCGCCGGGTGCCACCACCCGCCTGGGGCTGGGCAGCGCCGCGCTGCGCGACGCCCATCCGCGGCTCATCACCTGCGACATCTCCGGCTACGGAGAGAGCGGCCCGCTGGCACACCTCAAGGCCTATGACCTTTTGGTGCAGGCGGAGTCGGGCTTGGCGGAGTTGACCGGTTCGCCGGCCGAGCCGGGACGGGTCGCGGTCTCGGTCTGCGACATTGCCTGCGGCATGTACGCCCACCAGGCAGTGCTTCAGGCCCTCTTCGCCCGCGAACGCAGCGGTCAGGGCCGCGGCATCCAGGTCTCGCTGTTCCACGCCATGGCCGACTGGATGAACGTGCCCTATCTGCAGCACGTCTATGGCGGCATTACTCCTGAGCGACCGGGCCTGAATCATCCCACGATCGCCCCTTACGGACTCTACCGCTGCGGCGACGGGCAGGGAATCCTGCTCTCGATCCAGAACGAGCGCGAATGGCTGGCCTTCTGCGAACAGGTGCTGGGTCGGCCGGAGCTGGCCGGCGATCCACGCTTTGCCAGCGGTCCCGATCGGGTCACCAACCGCCCGGCGCTCAATGCCGCGATCGACTCCGTTTTCAGCACGCTGTCTCGGCCGGAGGTGATCGAACGCTTGGAGGCCGCGCGCATCGCCTATGGCCGCCTCTCCACCCTACCCGACCTCGCCGCCCACCCGCAGAACCGCTACGTGCAGGTCGTCACCAGCGCTGGTGACGTGCAGCTTTTGGCGCCGCCGCCAGTGGTTCCAGGCATGGAGGAAGACCGCCTGGGAGCCGTGCCGGCCTTGGGCGAGCATGACGAAGCGGTCCGTGCGGAGTTTGCCGGTGACAGCCAGCACAGTCGCTGAGAGAAGCGCGGCGGCCCGCCTGCTCCACGGCCTGGACCGGAGCATCGCCGCCCTGGCGACGCTCTGCCTGTCGGGACTCATCCTGATCCTGCTGGCCAATGTCACCGGGCGCTACCTCCTGGGCACCTCCCTGGTCTGGGCGCAGGAAGCGGCGATCTGGCTGTTCATCTACATCATCTTTCTGGGATTGCCGCTGGCACTCAGGGCGCGCCAGCACATCGCACTCACCCTGCTGCGCGACCGCCTGCCGCCGGTGTGGCAACCGGCGCTCGCCATTCTGATCGACGGGATCGTCGCCTACGTCACCCTCATGCTGCTGATCGCGGGCCTGGAGCTCATGCAGCGCATCGGCGGCACCAGCCCGGCGCTGCTGCTGCCGGTCTGGCTCAAGTTCCTCTTCATCCCGCTGAGCTGTCTCGCCAGCCTGCTCTGCATCGCGCTGGCCGGCTTCGAGCGGGGCATCGCCCGCTGGCAGGGACCGCTCAGTCTGCTGCTGGGCGCGCTGCTCTATCTGCTGCTGCATCACGTCGAAGCGGTGAGCCTGCCGGCAGCCTCGGTCAGCCTGGTCATGGGCCTGGGCTTTCTCGCCACCCTGCTCCTGGGTGTGCCGGTGGCCTTCGCGCTGTTGTTCGGGGTGTTCCTTTCCGGCGTCGCCCTGCCGTTGCTGCCGCCGCCGGCGCTGGTGCAGAACCTGGTCAACGGCGCTGGCAAGTTCCTGCTGCTCGCCGTGCCGCTCTTCCTGACGGCCGGCACGCTGATGAACGCCGGTGGCCTCACCCGCCGCCTGATGGACTTCGCCTTCAGCCTGGTGGGGCATATGCGCGGCGGCCATGGGCAGGTGAGCGTGGTCTCCAGTCTGCTCTACGGTGGCATCTCCGGCTCCTCCTATTCGGAGGCCTCGCTCAGCGCCAAGCTGTTGGCGCCACAGATGATCCGCCACGGCTACTCACCGCCCTTGGCCTGCGCCATCACGGCCGCCTCCGGCGTACTGCCCAACATCGTCCCGCCCTCGGTGGCGCTGCTGATCCTGGCGGCCGCAGGCAACCTTTCCGTAGGCGCGCTCTGGCTCGCCGGCATCGGCCCGGGGCTCCTGCTTGCACTGTGCCTGATGCTCGCCGTCCACCTCCTGGCCCGGCGGCAGGGACAGGCCCCGGCCGGGAGGCGGACGGATGGCGCCACCCGGCTGCGCCACGGGCTTCACGCCGCCCCGGTGCTCTTCCTCGCGGTGGTAATCATCGGCGGCATCCGCATCGGCGCGGTGACACCGACTGAGGCGGGCGTGCTGGCCGTCACCTATGCCCTGCTGCTCGGCCTCCTCGTCTACCGCGCCTACGGCTTGCGGGGCCTCTGGGAGAGCCTCGAGCGCTCGGCCCAGGAAAGCGCGCTTATCGGCCTTCTGATCGGCGCCGCCGCACCCTTCGCCTTCATCCTGGCCGCCGAGCAGGTGCCGCAGGACCTGGTGCGCGGACTGACCGGCCTCACCGAGAACCCCTGGTTGATCCTGCTGCTCGCCAACCTGCTGCTGCTGCTCTTCGGCATGATTTTGGACATCGGGGCCGCGATCCTGATCCTGGCGCCGCTGCTCCTGCCGGTGGTTGTGGCGGTGGGAATCGATCCGATCCACTTCGGCCTGGTGATCGTCGTCAACCTGATGCTCGGCGGTCTGACCCCGCCGGTGGGCATGCTGGCCTTCATCGCAGCCACCGTCACGGAAACGCCGGTGCACAAGGTGTTCCGCGCCCTGCTGCCGCTGTTGGCCGCATTGCTGATCGGGCTCGCCATCGTAACCTATGTCCCGGCGGTGTCCATTGGCCTGCTGGAGCTTATTCGTTAGGCTTGGGCGAAATAGGGAACTGGGGAACAAGGGAGTTTTTCATGCGCTTGCACCAGCTGCCAGCCTTGCTGCTGGCCGGCCTCTTGGTTGCTGCGGCCGGCACCGCCGAGGCCCAGCGTCCAGTCACCATTGCCTCGCTGTTGGGACCGGACAAACCGGAGACGCTGGTCTGGACCTACATCGAGGAACGGTTGGAGGAGCGGCTGCCGGGCGCCTTCGATCTGCGCATCGCCACCGACGCCTCCCTGGGCGGCGAGCGTGAGGTGGCGGAAGGCGCGCGCCTCGGCTCCATCCATGGCAGCCTCTCCACCCTGGCCAACATGAGCGCCTGGGTTCCCGAGGGGCAGGTCTTCGACATGCCCTTTGTGTTCCGCGACGCCGAGCATGTAGACCAGGTGATGAAGGGACCCATCGGCGATGAGTTCCGCGAACTCTACCGCGAGCAGGGCTTCCGCGTGCTGGGCTATGTGAACTACGGCGCCCGGCACCTCCTGGCCAAGGAGCCGCTGGACAGCCCCGAGGACGTGGCCGGGCAGAGCATCCGGGTGATTCAGAGCCCGCTGCACACCCAGCTTTGGGAGAGCCTGGACGCCAACCCGACCCCCATTCCCATTCCCGAAGTCTACAACGCGCTGCAGACCGGCGTGGTCGACATGATGGACCTCACCAAATCAGCCACCGTCGGCTTCCGCCTGCACGAGGTGGTACCCTATGTGGTGGAAACCGGCCACATCTGGGCACTGGGCATTCTCTTCCTATCGGAGGACTTCTACCAGAGCCTGACGCCGGAGCAGCAGGAGGCCTTCCTGGAGATTGGCGCCGAGGCGGCGGATCACTTCAACGCGCTGATGGCCGAGGATCACGCCAGCTCCATGGCCCTGGCCGAGAGCGAAGGCGCCCAGGTGGTGCCAGTGGACCGTGCCGCCTGGCAGGAGGCCATCAAGCCCTTCTGGGAGAGCTACGCGCCGGAAGTGGGCGGCATGGAGCGCATCAAGGCCATCGTCGAAACCGAGTAACTGGGTCGGGTCCGCCCGGCTCCGGCTGGTCATGCGCCGAGCAAGCGACGGCGCCTTGCCGCGAACTCCTCGGCGAGCAGACCGTAGAGCACATGGTCCTGCCAGCGCCCGGCGATGCGCAGATAGCCGCGCGCCATGCCCTCCTCGCGAAAGCCGAGTTTAAGCAGCAGGGCGCGGCTGGCCGCATTGTGCGGCAGGCAAGCCGCCTCGGCCCGGTGCAGGCCCAGCGGGCCGAACGCAAAGTCCAAGAGGGCGAAGAGGGCCTCGCTCATATAGCCGCGGCCGGCATGAGGCTCGCCCATCCAGTAGCCCAGGCTGCCGGTCTGGGCCACGCCGCGGCGCAGGTTCCCTAGCGTGATACCCCCGAGCAATTCCCGGTCGTCCCGCCGCAGGATGAAGAGGGTGTAGCCCCAGCCCTCGCGCTGGTCCCGCTCGTAATGGCGCAGGCGCCAGCGCCAGGCCCTGCGGCTGAGCGCGTCCGCAGGCCAGGTCGGCTCCCAGGGCTCCAGGAAGGCGCGGCTGCGCTCGCGCAGGCTCGCCCAAGCGTCGTAGTCGCGGGCCTGGGGCGGGCGCAGCAGAACACGCTTATGGGTCAGGATCGGTCCGGCTGCCCCACCGAGGAGTAGCGGGCGCAGCACCGCATGACCTCAGACAGCAGCCCGAGCCGCCTGCGGCGCTGCGAAGCGCGCACAGAGCTGCTCGAAGGCTTCGACCTCGCTGAGCGGCCCGAGGGCAGCCAAGGTCGGACGGCTGGCAAGCAGGCGCCGGGCAACCCGGGATATATCCGCCTGGTCCACGGCCTCCACCTTGGCGAGGATCTCCTGGGCCGAAAGCGGCCGATCATGTACGAGAATCTGATTGGCCAGGTGCTCGACGCGGTTCTCGTTCCGCTCCCGTCCCATGGCGATGCTGGCGCGCAACTGGGCCTTGGCGCGCGCCAATTCGGCGTCGCTCAGCCCCTCTTCCGCCACCCGCTGCCACTCGTCGCAGAGCACGGGCAGAAGCTCGCGCGCTTCGCGTTCGCCGGTGCCGGCATAGACACCGAAGATTCCGCTGTCCACCTGTGCCGCGGCGAAGGAGAAGACAGAGTAGACCAGCCCGCGGCGCTCGCGCAGTTCCTGGAAGAGGCGCGAGGACATGCCACCGCCGAAGGCGGTCGAGAAGGCGGCACAGGCATGGTAGTCGCTATCGCGAAAGCCGATGCCGTCGAAGCCCAGGATGAGGTGCACCTGCTCCAGCTCACGGGCCTCGCGGTAGTCGCCGCCGCGGTAATGCGGCTGGTCGGTGACCGCGCGACTCTCCCGCTGCAGGCCGCCGAAGTGACGCTCCGCCAGATCAACCAGGCGCGCGTGCTCCACCGCGCCCGCCGCGGCGAGCACCATGCAGTCTCCACCATAGTTGGCCTGCTGGAAGCCGCGCACGGCGTCCCGATCCAGCCGGCTTACTATGTCGGGCCGGCCAAGCACCGGCCGTCCGACGCCCTGGTCCGGAAAGGCGGTTTCCTGGAAATGGTCGAAGATGATGTCGTCGGGCGTATCGGCCGCCTGGCCAATCTCCTGCAGCACCACCTGGCGCTCGCGCTCCAGTTCCGCATCCTCGAAGAGCGAGTTCTGCAGAATGTCGGCGATGAGCTCCAGGCCCAGCGGCAGGTCTTCGGTCAGCACCTTGGCATGATAGGCCGTGATCTCACGGCCAGTGTAGGCGTTGAGGTGACCACCCACCGCCTCGATCTGCTCAGCGATGTCCTGTGCCGAGCGGCTGGGGGTGCCCTTGAAGAGCATGTGCTCCAGCAGGTGCGCCACACCGTTGCTCTGCGGCGTCTCGTGCCGGGTGCCTACTCCGATCCATACGCCGAGCGACACCGACTGGGCTTCCGCCATGCTGTCGCTGGCGACCGTCAGCCCGTTAGCGAGCCGCGTAACCTCCACCGTCATGCCGCCTCCGTCTGCACGCGCGCGCGCGCACCGATGAAAGCCTTGAGCTGCGTCTCGTCGGCGGGCACGACCGTCAGGCATTCCGGGCGCTCATGCAGGTCCGCCAGACGCGGCGGCAGGGCCGGCCGCTGGCCGATAGCGCGTTCCACGGCATCCGGGAACTTGGCCGGATGCGCGGTGGCCAGGGTGATCATCGGCACCGCCGGATCATCGCGCCGCGCCCGGGCTGCCGCCAGACCAACGGCACTGTGCGGATCGAGCACCGCGCCACAGGTCTGATAGCAGCGCGCGATCTCCGCCACGGTCCCCTCGTCATCGAGCCTGTAACCGTCGAAGCCGGCGCGCACCTGCTCCATCACCGCATCCGGCAGGGCGAAACGCCCCTCGCGCCGGAAGCTGGTCAGGGTTTCGGCCACGGCCGCCCCCTGCCCGTCCAGCAGCTCGAACAGCAGGCGTTCGAAGTTGCTCGACACCTGGATGTCCATCGAGGGTGAGAGCGTGGGCACCACGCTTTCGATCGCCATCTCTCCGCGCTCGAAGAAGCGGGCCAGGATGTCGTTGCTGTTGGAGGCGACCACCAGCCGCTCCATGGGCAGCCCCATGCAGCGCGCGGCGTGACCGGCGAAGACATTGCCGAAGTTGCCCGTCGGCACGGCAAAGGCCACCCGCCGCTCCGGCGCGCCCAAAGCCACCGCCGAGGCCACGTAATAGACGATCTGCGCCATGACCCGGGCCCAGTTGATCGAATTGACCGCTGAGAGGTGCAGACCGTCGCGGAAGCCATGGTCGTTGAAGCAGGCCTTCACCAGGTCCTGGCAATCATCGAAGGTGCCGCGGACCGCCAGATTGTGCACGTTGTCGGCCTGCACCGTGGTCATCTGCCGGCGCTGCACTTCGGAGACACGGCCCTCGGGATGCAGCATGAAGAGGTCGATGCGGCTGCGCCCGGCAAAGGCCTCCACGGCCGCCGCGCCGGTATCGCCCGAGGTGGCGCCCAGAATCGTCACCCGCTCATCCCGGGCTTCCAGCACCGCATCGAAGATGCGGCCCAGGAACTGCATCGCCACGTCCTTGAAGGCCAGCGTGGGCCCGTGGAAGAGCTCCAGCAGCCAGTCATTGGCATCCAGCTGACGCAGCGGCGTGACCGCGCTGTGCTCGAAGCCCGCGTAGGCCTCGGCCACCAGCCGGTCGAAGCGATCCTCAATCGCGGAGCCGGTCACGAAAGGGCGCATCACTGCCGCAGCAAGCTGAGGGTAGGAGAGTCCGGCGAGGCTGCGCAGGCGATCCGGCGTCAGCGTGGGCCAGCTCTCCGGCAGATAGAGGCCGCCATCGCGCGCCAGACCGGCCAACAAAACCTCGTCGAAACCCAACGCCGGCGCCTGGCCGCGGGTAGAAATATAGCGCATGCTTGATTTATCCGTGCCGGGAGCGCGATCCGCTCGGCCGGCTTGACCTGAAGGGAACATCGAACTCCGTTGTGTCTCATCCCGCCTACAAGGGCCGAAATCCGGCCAGACAGGCTCCATAAGGCGGCACTCTAGTCCTGCCTCCGGGCACGAACAAGGCAGCGGTGACATGCCAACGGGATTGATCCCGGCCCGCTGGCCCCTCACCTTTGCAGGAATCGGCGGCGCCCCAGCGAGAACCGCAGAACCTGAACGGCAGGCAGGAGGATCACGATCCATGACAGCAGACAAGCCCGGCATTACCTTCCCCGGCGGGACCACGGTGCCCAAACTCGGCCTTGGCACCTGGGGCATGGGCGAACGCGCGCAGGAGCGCGCCCGCGAGGTCCGGGCGCTGCAAGCCGGACTGGACCGCGGCCTGACGCTGATCGACACGGCGGAGATGTACGGCTCCGGCGGCGCCGAAGAGGTGGTGGGCGAGGCCATTGCCGGCCGGCGGGATTCTGTCTTCCTGGTCAGCAAGGTCCTGCCGCACAACGCCAGCCGCGAGGGCACCCGGCGCGCCTGCGAGGCCAGCCTGCGCCGCTTGGGCACCGACCATCTTGATCTCTACCTGCTGCACTGGCGCGGCAGTTGGCCTCTGGAGGAAACGCTGGAAGCCTTCTCGGCGCTGCAGACGGAGGGCAAGATCGGCGCCTGGGGGGTCAGCAACCTCGACATGGAGGATTGCCAGGAGCTTGCCGCGCTGCCGGGCAGCGAGGGCCTGGCCACAAACCAGCTCCTCTACAACCTCTCACGCCGCGGCATCGAGGCCGACCTGCTGCCCTGGTGTCAGGCGCGCGGCGTGCCGGTCATGGCCTATTCGCCCATCGAGCAGGGGCGACTGCTGTACCAACGCCCCCTGGAGCGCATCGCACAGCGCCACACGGCCACGGCGGCCCAGATCGCGTTAGCCTGGCTGTTGCGTCAGGAGGGCGTGTTACCAATCCCAAAGGCCAGCGATCTGGACCACCTGGAGGAGAACATTGCGGCCCTGTCGGTGGAACTGACACAAGAGGATCTCGAGGAGCTGGATCGGGGCTTTCCGCCGCCCGACGGCCCTCAGCCCCTGGACATTCTTTAGATACAAGAGGCAGGACAGAGTTCACAGGGGTTACGCGAACAGCAAGCGGGGGATGAGGGATATGGGTGATGTCAGCCGAGGTATTCTTGTCGCAGCCGTGATTGGGGTGGCAAGTCTCGCCGGCGCGGTTTTGCAATCCGATACGGCTGCCGCGGCCGGCGGCGACGGCGAGTTGACCATCGGCATCACCCAATTTCCCGGCACCCTGCACCCCAACATCGACGCCATGGCTGCGAAGTACTACGTGCTCGCCATGACCAACCGCCCGCTCAGTCACTTCGATCACGACTGGGAACCGAGCTGCATGCTCTGCACAGAGCTGCCGACCCTGGAGAACGGCCTGGTCGAGCGCGAGGCCCTGCCCGACGGCGGCGAGGGATTGGCCATCACCCTGGAACTGCATCCCGAGGCGACCTGGGGCGATGGCACCCCGGTGACCACCGAGGACGTGGTCTTCACCTGGGAGGTGGGACGCCACCCGGGCTCCGGCATCTCCAACGCAGAACTCTATCGCCGGCTGCTGGACGTGCGGGTGCACGACGGCAAGCGCTTCACCTTCCTGACCGACCGCGTCAGCTTTCGGTACAACGTCTTCGCCGACTTCCGTCTGCTGCCGGCCCACATCGAGCGCCCGATCTTCGAGTCCGACCCCGACGCCTATCGCAACCGTACCGCCTTCGATGCCGATCCTACCAATCCAGCGCTGGCCTGGGGGCCATATCGCATCACCGAGATCACGCCCGGCGCGGAAATCTCGCTGGAACCGAACGAAACCTGGTACGGGCAGCCGCCGGCTTTCGACCGCATCACCGTGCGTGCCATTGAGAACAGCGCCGCCTTGGAGGCAAACCTGCTCTCCGGCTCGATCGACATGATCGCCGGCGAACTGGGACTGGAGGTGGACCAGGCCATGTCGCTGGAGCCGCGGCTTGGCGGTGACTACCAGGTGGAATACGTCGCCGGCCTCTTCTACGAACACATCGACCTGCTGCTCGACAATCCGGTCCTGGCTGACCGCCGGGTGCGGCAGGCGCTGCTCTACGCCATCGACCGGGAGGCGGTGTCCGAGCGGCTGTTCGGCGGCCACAACCCGGTCGCCCATGGCAACGTCTCGCCGCTCGACCGTGTCCACGCCGAAGACATCCAGCACTACGCCTTTGACCCGGAACGCGCCGGGGCGCTGCTCGACGAAGCCGGCTGGTCGGAGCTGCGCGACGGCGTGCGGCACAATGCCGAAGGCGAGGCGTTGCGGCTCGATTTCATGACCACGGCTGGCAACCGCACTCGCGAGCTGCTGCAGCAGGTGCTGCAAAGTCAGTGGCGCGAGGTGGGGGTCGACGCGCGCATTCGCAATGAAACGCCGCGGGTCTTTTTCGGCCAGACCCTGGACCGCCGCAACTACGGCGCCATGGCGCTTTTCGGCTGGCTCAGCTCGCCCGAGCACGTGCCGCGCACCACGCTGCATTCCGAAGAGATCCCGACGGCCGATAATGGTTGGACAGGACAGAACTACTCTGGCTTCAGCGATCCACGGGTGGATGAACTGATTGACCTCATCGAGGTGGAGCTCGACCCGGAGGTCCGGTTGGAACTATGGCACGAGCTGCAGACCATCTACGCCGAGGAGCTGCCCGTCCTGCCGCTGTTCTGGCGGGCTCAGCCATTCATCGTGCCGGACTGGTTGGCCGGGCTGCGCCCCACCGGGCACATGCTCGCCTCCAGCAACTGGGTGGAGGAGTGGCATCGCCGTGACTGAGCTGTGATGGCGCCCGCTACAAAGACCCAGACCCCATGAGCCGCTTCCTCCTGCAGCGCCTGCTCGAATCCCTGCTGGTGCTCGCACTCATGTCCTTCCTGGTCTATCTGCTCATAGGGCTGATGCCGGGCGATCCGATCGACATCATGATCTCCGGCGATCCCAACATGAGCGCAGCCGATGCCGAGCGTCTGCGTGCGGTCTACGGCCTGGATCAGCCACTGCTCGCCCGCTACTGGGCCTGGCTGACCTCCGTCCTGTCCGGCGACCTTGGCTACTCACGCCTCTTTAACCGGCCGGTGGAGACAATTCTGTTACCGCGCCTGGGCAACACCCTGCTGCTGATGGGCGCTGCCCTGCTGCTGGCGCTGATTGTTGCGCTCCCTCTGGGCGTCGCGGCTGCGCGGCGGCCCGGCAGCCTCATGGATGTCGGTGTCAATCTCGGCGCCTTCGCCGGCGCCTCGCTGCCACCCTTCTGGCTCGCCATCCTGCTGATCCTGCTTTTTGCCGTTTACCTCGGCTGGTTGCCGGCCGGTGGCATGGGGGATGGCAGTTTGGCTGAGCGTCTGCGTCACATGATCCTGCCGGTGGTGGCGCTCTCGGTTGCCAGTGTCGCGGGACTGCTGCGGCACATCCGCGCGGCCCTGCGCGAGGCTCTGCGCCAGGACTATGTGCGCACCGCACGCGCCAAGGGCCTCTCCGATCGCCAAGTCGTCTATCGCCACGCCCTGCGCAACGCCATGATCCCGGTGGTGACCATCCTGGCCCTGGATCTGGGCATGCTGTTCAGCGGCGCGCTGATCACCGAGACGGTCTTCGGCTGGCTCGGCATGGGCAAGACCATCTACGACGCCATAATGGGCAATGACTACAACCTCGCCCTCATCGGTCTGCTGCTGGCCACAGGCACGGTGTTGCTGGCCAATCTGCTGGCGGATCTGGTCTATGCCTGGCTCGACCCCAGGATCGAGTACAGATGAGCGACAGCCACGGCCTAGCCGCAGAGAGACGCGCCGCACTCGCGCCCTCGGCCTCGCCACGCCGCCTGGCCTGGCGCCGGTTCCTGCGCCATCCGGCAGCACTGCCCTCGCTGGCCCTGTTGCTGCTCCTGACGCTCGGTGCCCTGGCCGCGCCGCTGGTTGAGCAGATGCTGGGGGTGGATGCGACACGCGCCGACCTGCTCGGCCGCTATGAGGTGCCCTCGGCCGGACACCCGCTGGGCAAGGACGAACTGGGTCGCGACCTGCTGGTGCGTCTGCTCTACGGCGGGCGCATCTCGCTTGCCGTCGGGCTGGCCGCCGCCCTGGCCGCCATGGTGATCGGCAGCCTGTTGGGCCTCCTGGCCGGCTACTTCGGCGGCCGCCTCGATGCCCTGCTGATGCGCCTGGCCGACACGGTCATCGCCCTGCCCCTGCTGCCGCTGCTGATCGTGCTGGCCGCCGTCGACCTCACCAAGCTGGGACTGCCGGAATCGGCCGCCCGTTCGGAGATGGCGAGCTTCTGGCAGATCGTCATCCTGATCAGCCTCTTCGGCTGGACGACCGTGGCGCGCCTGGTGCGCGGTGCGGTGATGAGCCTGAAGCGCCGCGAGTTCGTGCGCGCAGCCGAAGCGCTTGGTGCCGGTCCCTGGCGCATCATGCTGCGTCACCTGCTACCGAACGCCGTTTCGCCCATTCTGGTGGCGACCACGCTCTCCATCGGCAACGTGATTCTGCTGGAATCCGTACTGTCCTTCCTGGGGCTGGGGATCCAGCCGCCGCTGCCCAGTTGGGGCAACATGTTGAGCGGCGCCCAGGAGACCCTCTGGGCCGCGCCCCGCCTGGCGGTTCTGCCCGGACTGCTGATCTTCGTGACGGTGATCGCCTTCAACTTCCTGGGCGATTCTTTACAGGATGCCCTCGATCCCCGGGCCTCCCTCACGCAGCGATGAGGCGGCCCGGGAGCGAAGGTTTCGTTCAGGCGCGCATTTCGGCCACGGTCTGCGCCGCACCGGCGGCGATGAAGCGGGCATCGGAACCGATGGTCACCAGACGGAAGCCCTTGTCGATCATCTGTCGTGCGTAGGCTGTGCTGCCGTTGTGGATGCCGGCGACCAGTCCGTGCTCCTTGGCCTTGGCCAGGACAAGATCGATTGCCTCCACCAGCTCCGGTTCCTGCCGGTCGAAGCCCGGCGCATAGCCCAGAGCCGAGGCCAGATCGGACGGCCCGACATAGACGCCGTCCAACCCCTCGACGGACATGATGGCATCCAGGTTGTCCAGCGCGCGGCGGGTTTCCACCATGGCAAAGACCGCCACGGTCTCGTTGGCATGGGCTGGATAGTCCGCACCGCCATAGAGGCTGGCGCGGATCGGCCCGAAGCTGCGCCCGCCCAGCGGCGGATAACGGCAGGCGGAGACCAGGCGCGCGGCTTCCTCGCCGTCGTTGATCATCGGGCAGATCACGCCGTAGGCGCCGGCATCGAGCATCTTCATCAGGATGCCCGGCTCCAGCCAGGGCACCCGAACCATGGGTACGGTGGCGGTGGTGGAGATGGCCTGCAACAGGGTGACAGCGGTCTGGTAGTCGACCACCCCGTGCTGCAGATCGATGGTCAGGGAATCCCACCCCTGATGGGCCATGATCTCGGCCGCAAATGAGGAGGGAACCGCGCACCAGCCGTTCACCGCCGCCTTGTCTTCCGCCCAGAGTCGCTTGAGAAGATTCTCGCGCATCGTCGTTTCCGTCTCCATTGATCACCAGCATAAACGCGGGCGCGAGTATGACCGCTTCAACCGGTGGGGAAAACGACGTTCACCCCAAAGGTCCCTATTGCGCCGCGGTTTCCCGCGGTGCCGACAAGACTTCGGCAAGAAAGCGCCCGAGATCGGCGTTGGAACGTGCACGCACCGCCTCGTCCCGGCCCATGAGATAGCCCTCGGCGCCGGCGCAGAGACCAAGGATCAGCCGCCGGGTCAGGGGATCAGCCATGGGAATGAAGGTGCGCCCGTCGCGCACCCGTCCCGAAGCGGTGACGGTCAGTTCGCAAGGCGCGAGATTGCGGCCGGTGCGCCGC
This sequence comes from Aquibaculum arenosum, assembly GCF_029222965.1. Lineage (GTDB taxonomy): Bacteria > Pseudomonadota > Alphaproteobacteria > Kiloniellales > DSM-21159 > Aquibaculum > Aquibaculum arenosum. The sequence goes on from NZ_JARHUD010000006.1 coordinate 123,995, forward strand.
GGGCCCGGGCGTGCCCCGTCCCATTGGTGATAGGCGCCCTCGTAGACGATCATTGCCACTTCGGCGCCGCCGTCGCGCAGTTCCTCGGCCACGGCCGCACAGCGCGCGGGGTCGGTGATCTCGTCCTCGCTGCCGATCAGCATCAGCAGCGGGGCACCCGTGGCGCGATTGTCGCGAAAACGGGCAATGCAGGGGCCATAGAAGGTGGCGTGACCGGCAAAACGCCGGCCCTCGGGGCTGTAGATCTCTGCCACCTGCTCGTAGGCGGCAAACATGGTGGCCATAGCACCGTAGGAGAAGCCGATCAGGGCGACCCGCTCGCCATCCACCTCTGGCCGGTCATCGAGGTAGGCGAGCCCGGCATAGGCATCCGCCAGCAGCATCGCCTCGGTGATTTCCAGAAGTCGCTGGATGAAGCCCCTCGCCATCTCCCGCCGATTGCCGAAGGCATCGAGCACCAGCGCCGCCACACCCATATCGGCGAACTGCCGGGCGTAGGTCAGTTCCCGGGCGCCCATCACACCGCCGGCCCCATGCAACAGGATGACGGCCGGCACCGGCTCCTCGGTGTCCTCAGGCAGGTAGAGTCGAGCCGAGACCTCGCGCTTGGGCGCCGCGCCTACATGGCGCAGGGTGAAGGGATCCTCCGACTCGAAGCTCACCTGCTCTTCGCCTTGCCCGCCCGCACTGCCACTGGGCCAACTCTCTTGCATGAGCGCGGCTGCGGCATCGCGTGCCTGCGCCGGCCCGGAGGCAAGCGCCAGGAGCAGCACCAGAATAAAAAGCGGAGACATGAGCGCTGCTGAGCCGACCATCCCGCCCCGCCAGCCCATCACGTTCGCCTGCCCTCGAGAGTGAGGGGTCTGTGCAACGGGGCGGGGAACAATCAACGGGAATTCAGTCATTCTTTTGCCTAAGAGGGGAGGTTGTTGCTATAGCTGCAGGATAGGTGGCGAAGGGATTGAAAGTGGACAAGTCCTGTCGGGACGAAAGCGCAGTGTCATGGCAACTCTCGACCGCCGGCCGGTCGCGGGTAACCGGGGTTGCGGGAGGAACACTCGGGCTAGCCGCCCTGTTTCTGCTTGCGGCTCCCTCCGCTCTCGCGGCGGCAGCACCGGGCGTGCCTGGGTCACTGGAGGTGGTGACCGCAGCCATTGAGCCTCATCGCGCCGCCTACGACCTTTCCCTCGATCGGGCGCTGAGCAGCCCGGAGATCGCGTCTGCGGTGGGCCGCCTGGAGTTCGAGTGGGCCGACGTATGTTCCGGCTGGACGGTGCAGCAGCGCTCGCGTGTGCTGCTCGATCGCGCCGAGGGCCCGCGGGTCGACTTCGGCTGGACCCTGAACGCCTGGGAGGCCAAGAGCGGACAGCGCTACCGGTTCATCATCCGCCGCTTCTTCGACGGGCTCGAGACGGAAGAAACCCGCGGCGAGGCGGAACTGGGTGATGGGAATGGCCCCGGGCGTGCCCGTTTCGAGGATCCCAACGGCTTCGAGGTCGCGCTGCCGGCCGGCACGGTCTTTCCCACCGCGCACAGCCTGGAGATCCTGGCCCATGCCACGAAGGAAACGCTGCCGTTCTGGCGGCTCGTCTTCGACGGCTCGGGCGACGACGGTGGCCTTTCGGGTGTCTCGGTGCTGCCGGTGGCTGCCTATGCGCCTGGTGAGCGCGAACTTCCGCTGCCCGAGGGCAGCAGCGGTGCGGAACTGCTGGCCGATGAGCCGGGCTGGCGGGTGCAGCTTGCCTTCTTCTCGCCGGGCGAAGTGGACGCCCTGCCTTTACATGAGCAGACCCTAACCCTCTACGGCAACGGGGTCGCCGACAACCTGCTGTTCGACTATGGGGATTTCTCGCTGCGCGCGCGCCTGGTGGAGTTGGAAGCCTTGCCCGACCCGGGCTGCTGACCTCGGCCAGAGGCCGTCACCTTGACGCCGGACTACCCTGTAGCCGCACCGCCGGCCAGGTCCATGAGGCAGTCCTGCGGCGCAAGGGGATTGGCGCGCCCGTCGCGCGCCTCCAGGTGCACCACTTGGGAACCACTGTCGCCTTCATAGAGAAAGACGTCGAGCACGCAGTCCCCCCCACGGTACTGCCAGATCTCAGCTGGCTGGTCACGGCGCAGCACCGGTGGCTGCCCCAGCGTTTCCGCCAGGGCCGAGGGCGGCAGTCCGATCAGCTCTTCTGATCGGACGTCGAGGTTGGCCGGTGCGGCAACAGCCGCTTCCGACTGCCCCTCGGGGCCGGCATGCGGCACGCCGTTGGTCACACAGCCCGCCAGCAACAAGGCGGAGAGCAGGACCACGCTCTGCGCGATCCTGCCTCCATGCACTTGCTTGTTCGCTTTGCTGTTCACCGCCGCGACGCTGCTGCTGATGGATCAGGAAATTGCTGCTTCTTCTTCCTTGGCCGCCGGAGCGCTACGGCCATTGCCCCCGCCATTCGACGCCTTCTCCGCCTTGTTGGCTTGCGGCTTGGCCTTTCCGACGCTGTCGTCCTGCTCGCCGATGGTGCCGCGGATGCGTCCGCCGCGTTCCACCTCGATTTCCGCATAGCGCAGATCACCGTCGATCTGGCCCGTTCCGCGCAGCAGCAGGCGGTCGCGCACGGTCAGTTCACCGTCGAAGCTGCCGGAGATTTCCGCATAGTCCACGGTGGCTCGGCCCTTGAAGAGGCCGCTTTCCGCGATCTCCAGCACCAGCGCGCCGGTCAGATCGGCATGGACTTCGCCCTCGACCACCAGCTTCTCACAGGCCTGGATCTCGCCGGAGAGGCGGATGCCCTTACCTACGATGAGCTTCTTGCCCTCTCCTTCGGTCTTTTCCATCGACTTCTCCTGGCTGGCTGCGGCGGTCGGGGATTGTTCAGGGGCGCGGCGCGCCTGAGCAGGGCCGCCGGGCGACTGCGCCACGGGGCGGCTCACCGGCGGTACGGGCTGACGGTCGAGCACTGCCGAGGCATCGGGTCGGCTGGATCGGGGGGTGGGCGCCATACGGGGCTCCTCCGGATTGTGGGTTTCCTCGTCGTGACTGCTCTTCTTGCGTCCAAACATGCGTTACTTCCTCGTCTGGTCGTCGGTTGAACCAGCAGCCTACAGACCGACTCCCCCATCCCCGGACCGCTCCCGAACCCGAAGGGTCTGGAAGCGGTGCACCATGAAGGCCGTGGCCACGATCGGCATGACGAGGTTCACCAAGGGCACGGTGAAAAGCAGTGCTATGATGACCCCCGCCGCGAAGACACTTCCCCTGTTGCGTCGCCGCAAGGCCCGGACCTCCCCCGAGTCCAAGCGCCTGACCCCGGCGACCTCGAAATACTCCCGCCCGAGAAGATAGCCGTTCACTCCGTAGAAGACAAAGAGATTGAAGGGCGGAAAAAAGAGCAAAATCAGGTAGAGCGGCAAGGCGACAAGGTTCACGGCCACGGTCACCCCCGTAAGGCGGGCAGCGTCCCAGAGCATTTCCCGCCAAGGCTGGCTGCGCCCCTCCGGAAGCTGTGGATACCAGCGCCGCTCGACCGCCTCACAGATGGGATCGAGGAGCAGCGTCATCATGAGAACGGCCACAGCCGGAAACAGCAGGAAGGTGGTGACGAGCACGCCGCTGATCGCCGCGGCAGCATAGATCCACTCGATGGTCTCGAGCCAGAAGCCTTCCCAACCTCGGGCCTGGGCCCAGCCCACCAGGCCCTCGCCCAGCCAGGACAGCCCCAAGGTCGCACCGACCCAGAGCAGGCCGAACGTGAGAAGCGAAAGCCCCAGAGCCTGCCACAGCACGCGCCGCGCAGCGGGATCGGAAAGCTGGCCGAAGGCCCTCATCAAGTCGGAAAGCATGACGCCCGCAGCCTTACTGCCGCCGCCCTCGCCTTGCAAGTCGTCGTGCGACGGATCGGCGGCAGCACACACTCTCTCCAGCGGAGCCAGAGACCTCGTAGTTGATGGACCTGGGTAGTTGATGGACCTGGTCTTGCGCTCGGCGGACGGCACCGCCATCTACGTTGCACACGCGACTTATCGCGGGGAGTTCGTGCGGCTCGACATTACGCTGTCCTGACAGCGGACTGCGGCTTTCGGTGCACCGCCCGGCTTCTCGTGCGGGGCGGTCTTGCGTTCTTCGCAGGTGCAGCACACTGGACGCAAGCGGTCTGAGGCTGTATTCCTGCGCCCCGCGAAAATCCTGACAGCACAGCATTCAAGGGAGGCGCGCATGCGGAATGAGCCGCTCGACGTCGTGGGTATCGGTAATGCCATCGTCGACGTCCTGGCCCAGGCAAGCGACAGCTTCGTCAAGGAACAAGACCTGCCGAAAGGCTCCATGACCCTGATTGACATGAGCAGGGCGGAGCACCTCTACGGCGCCATGGGACCCGCCACCGAAGTGTCCGGAGGCTCCTGCGCCAATACCATGGCCGGCCTGGCCTCGCTCGGAGGCTCCGGCGGTTTCATCGGCAAGCTTCGCAACGATCAGCTCGGCGGCATCTTCCGCCACGACATTCGCGCCACGGGGATCGAGTTCACCAGCGACGCGGCGACCGACGGTCCACCGACAGCGCGCTGCCTCATTTTCGTGACGCCGGACGCCCAGCGCACCATGGCCACTTATCTCGGCATCTCCGTGCAGCTCGGTCCCCAGGACGTGGACCATGAGCTCATCAAGCGCTCAAAGGTGCTCTATCTTGAGGGCTATCTGTGGGACAGCCCCGACGCCAAGCAGGCCTTTCTGGAGGCGGCCGAAACCGCCCGCGCCAGCGGCGCCAAGGTGGCGCTGACTCTGTCCGACCCCTTCTGCGTCGACCGCCACCGCGAATCTTTCCGCGATCTGGTGGACGGGCACGTGGACCTGCTGTTCGCCAACGAGTCCGAGATCGTCTCGCTCTATGAAAGCGCGGATTTCGACGAGGCGCTGCAGCACGTGCGCGGCCACTGCGAAGTCGCGGCGCTCACCCGCAGCGAGAAGGGTTCGGTGGTGCTCAAGGGGGACGAGGTGCACGTGGTGGACGCCATCCAGGTTGGCGATCTGCTCGACAGCACCGGCGCCGGCGACCTCTATGCTGCCGGCTTCCTCTATGGCTACACCCAGGGCCGCGATCTGCACGAGTGCGGTCGTCTGGCCTCCCTCGCGGCCGGTGAGGCCGTGAGCCACCTGGGACCGCGCCCGGCGCGATCCCTTTCCGATCTCGCTGCGAAGTACGGTCTCTGAGGACCGGGCACGAGAAAGCACCCTGCTGGAGTAAACGGCGCGTGACCAACGCCCTGCGCAATATCGCTATCATCGCCCACGTCGACCACGGAAAGACCACCATGGTTGACCAGTTGCTGCGCCACTCGGGCGCGGTCCGCGCCCATCAGCAGGTGGCCGAGCGTGTCATGGACTCCGGAGATCTGGAGCGCGAGCGGGGCATCACCATCCTCGCCAAGTGCACCTCGATCGAGTGGCAGGGCACGCGCATCAACATCGTCGATACTCCAGGCCACGCCGACTTCGGTGGTGAGGTGGAGCGCATCCTCTCCATGGTCGACGGCGTGCTGTTGCTGGTCGACGCCTCGGAAGGGCCGATGCCCCAGACCAAGTTCGTCACCATGAAGGCGCTGGCCCGTGGGCTGCGCCCGATCGTGGTGGTGAACAAGGCCGACAAGCCGGACGGGCGCCCCTTTGAGGTGCAGGACGAGGTCTTCGACCTCTTCGCCGCACTCGACGCCAACGAAGAGCAACTGGATTTTCCCACCCTCTTCGCATCGGCCAAGGAAGGCTGGGCGGTGACCGATCCCGCCGCGCCGCGGGACGCCGGCATGACCCCGCTGTTCCAGGCCATCGTTGACCGGGTGCCGGCACCGACCGAGAAGAGCGACGGCCCCTTCCGCATGCTGGCCACCACCCTGGAGATGGACCCCTATCTCGGCCGGGTGCTGACGGGCCGCATCCACTCCGGCGTTGCCAAGCAGAACATGACGGTGCGTGCCCTGTCGCGCGACGGCAAGCTGCTGCAGGAGGGCCGCCTGACCAAGCTGCTGGCCTTCCGCGGCCTGCAGCGCGTGCCGGTGGAGCGTGCCGAAGCCGGCGACCTCATCGCCGTGGCCGGGCTCGATGGCGCGACCGTGGCCGACACCCTCTGCGCCCCCGAGGTGAGCGAGCCGCTCCCCTCCCAGCCGATCGATCCACCCACCCTGGCCATGACCTTCTCGGTCAATGATGCGCCGCTGGCCGGCCGCGAGGGCGACAAGGTCACCAGCCGCATGATTCGCGACCGCCTGATGCGCGAGGCTGAAGGCAACGTCGCCATCGAGATCAAGGAAACCGAGGAGAAGGACGCCTTCCAGGTGGCCGGCCGCGGCGAATTGCAGCTCGGCGTGCTGATCGAAACCATGCGCCGCGAAGGCTACGAACTCTCCATCAGCCGCCCGCGCGTGCTCTTCAAGAACGAGAACGGCCAGCGTCTTGAGCCGGTGGAAGAGGTGCAGGTCGACGTCGATGAGGAGTTCGCCGGCGTCGTGGTGGAGAAGCTGAGTCAGCGCCGCGCCGAAGTGCAGGAAATGCGCCCCTCCGGCGGCGGCAAGCAGCGCCTCGTCTTCCTCGCCCCCTCGCGCGGCCTCATCGGCTACCATGGAGAGTTCCTCACGGACACTCGGGGCACCGGCATCATGCACCGCCTCTTCCACGGCTACGCGCCCTACAAGGGACCGCTGCAGGGTCGGCGCAACGGCGTGCTGATCTCCAACGCCGGCGGCGCCGCCACGGCCTACGCGCTGTGGAACCTGGAAGAACGCGGCGTGATCTTCATCTCCCCGGGCGACCAAGTCTATGAAGGCATGGTCATCGGCGAGAACGCCCGCGGCAATGACCTGGAGGTTAACCCGCTGAAGGCCAAGCAGCTCAGCAACGTGCGCGCTTCGGGCAAGGACGAGAGCATCCGCCTGACCCCGCCGCGAACCTTCGCCCTGGAGCAGGCGTTGAGCTACATCGAGGACGACGAACTGGTCGAGGTGACGCCTCAGTCCATCCGCCTGCGCAAGCGCCTGCTCGACCCGCACGAGCGCAAGAAAGACCAGCGCCGTCGCGAAGCCGAGGCAGGTTGAGACACGCAGGAGCGGGTGCTGCGTAGCCTTGCGCAGCACCGCTTCGGAGCCCTTGCGCGGCGCCGAGGCTCGGTGTAGTCAAAAGACGCGCGGCGGGTGTAGCTCAATGGTAGAGCAGCAGCTTCCCAAGCTGACGACGAGGGTTCGATTCCCTTCACCCGCTCCAAGGTTCAACGCCTGCGTACACCGGTAACGGGCAGTCACGCACCGGTCCGCACCAGCAGCGCCACCTCCTTCGTCCCATCGTCATTCTCCTGCCGCCCCACTTCGGTGAAGCTCAGGCCGGCGTGGAAGCGCAAGGAAGGCTCGTTGCGTGGGCGCAAGTTGACTTCGCAGCAGAGCGGCCGGCCCGCCGCCCGCTCCATCGCTACCTTGTAGAGCGCGCGGCCGGTGCCGCTGCCGCGGGCGCTTTCGGCCACGACGATTCGATCGACATAGAGGAAGGCGTCGTATCGCTTGGCGAACCAGCGATAGTTGATGCTGTCGTAGGCCAGCCCCGGCCCCATGGCCAACATGAAGCCCTGGGGCTCACCGACCGGCCCCAGGGCCAGGGCCGCCTCGCTCTGCGCCACCAGATCTTTCAGGCGCGCGGCATCAAGCCTGTTCACTGTCGGCACGGCGGCGTTGTTGAGCTGCAAAACCGTCTCGAGATCATCCGACTCCAATGGCCGCACCGGGCAGGATTGCCGCATCGCTGTAGTTTCCTTCTGCATTGATTTGCCAGCGCAATAAAAGGCCTCATCGGGGAAGGCAAGCCGCTTGCCCATGCGCGAATTGAAGGTGCGAGGCTCGCGCATTTGTGCTTTCCTTCCGCCAAGGGAAGAAGGGAGCAGCCTGGGGATTTGAAACCGTCGAAGAAGGGTGCGATCAACCAGCGCTTAGCCCAGCCGGCGACGCTGATGGAGGAGCGTTTCCGGGATTTCCTGGAAACCAGCGCCGACTGGTTGTGGGAAACAGACCTGGAGCAGCGCTACACCTTCTACTCCGGTGGCGGCCCGATGGAGCTGGGCCAGCGGCCGGAAGGGCGTTTGCGGCGCGATTTGCTGCAGGAGATCGGGGTCGAGCCCAAGGATCTGCCCGAGACCATCGCCAGCTACATGGTCGAGGAGCGGCCTTTCCGCGATCTCGAATACCACTTCGACCGGCCAGACGGCTCGCGCGTCTGGGTGCGCCTCTCAGGCAAACCGGTCTACGATCGTGAAGGGCGGCTCGTGGCCTATCGCGGCAGCGCGCGCAACGTCACCGACGCCAGGATTGCCGAGCACCAACTGGCCGAACGCCATGCACGCTATCAGTCCATCTTCGCCAACGCCGTCGAGGGCATCTACCGCACCGCGATGGACGGGCGCTATCTGGAGGTCAATCCAGCGCTGGCGCGCATGCACGGCTTCGACAGCGTTGAGGAATTCCTGCAGACTTTTCCCTACAGCATCGACATGTACGCCGACCCACGCGATCGCGGCCGCGTGGTGCGACTGGCCATGCGCCGCGGCGCCCTGCGCGGTTTCGAGGCCTACGCGCTGCGCCGCGACGGCAGCCGCTTCCTCATGTCGGAAACCTGCTGGCCGGTGTACAGCCCCAACGGCCGCATCCTCGGCTTCGAGGGGCTGGTGGAGGACATCACCGATCGCAAGCGGGCGGAACAGGCGCTGGAGCAGGCGCGCAACGAGGCCCTGGAGGCAAGCCGTGCCAAGTCAGACTTCCTGGCCCACATCAGCCACGAGCTCCGTACGCCGCTCAACGCGGTGATCGGCTATTCCGATGCCATGCTGGCCCAGCTCTTCGGACCGCTGGGCAATGACCGCTACGAGGAATACTGCCAGCACATCCGCGACAGCGGCCTGCACCTGCTTTCGATCATCACCAACATCCTCGACCTCTCCAAGGTGGAAGCGGGCCAACTGGTGCTGCGCCCGGAGGACTGCGATCTGGTCGAGGCCGCCCAGTCAGCCCTGCGCCTGGTGGAGCACTTGGCCCATGAGCGTGGGGTGCGCGCCAGCCTGCGTGACATGCCCGAGTTCCTGCCCTTTATCGGCGACCCCCTCGCTGTGCGGCAGATCCTGGTCAACCTGCTGTCCAACGCCATCCGCTTCACGCCGCCGCCCGGCCGCGTCTGGCTGACCGGGAGGCAGAGGGACGGACAGTGCCAGATCTCGGTGATCGATGAAGGCATCGGCATGACCCAGGATGAGATCTCCCAAGCACTGCTGCCTTTCCGCCAGGTCGACAACCCCATGACCCGCAGCGCGGCCGGAACGGGCCTGGGCCTGTCTCTGGTCAAGGGACTGGCCGAAGCGCATGGTGGAAGCCTCGAGATCCAGAGCAGACCGGGCCAGGGTACGCGCGTGACCATCACCCTGGGTGCGCTCGAAAGCATCAAGACCATTGCCAGCAGCCCCGCCCGGCCGCCGGCAGCCACCGACACCCCAGCGGAGAGCGACAATGAACAATCCAGCGCATGACCCGGAGCAGGTGCTCGCTTTCTGGTTCGCGCCGGGACGCGAGGTGCAGTGGTTCGTGCGGTCCGACGCCTTCGATGCTCAGGTGGAAGAGACGCTGGGCTCCGCCTATCGCCAGGCGCAGGAGGGTGGGTTCAACCATTGGGCGCGCGAGGCGCGGGGCGCCCTCGCCCTGATCCTGCTGCTCGACCAGGTACCACGTCAGTTGCATCGAGGCTCGCCGGAAGCCTTTGTCTGCGACGCCCGAGCGCGCACGATCACCGAGGCAGCCCTTGCCGCGGGCCAGGACCAGGAGCTTGGACCGGCTGAGCGACTGTTTCTCTATCTACCTCTGGAGCACAGCGAAGATCTCGCCGATCAGGAGCGGGCGGTCGCCCTGATCTCGGCGCTGGGCGATGACGAGTGGACGCGCTACGCCGTGATCCACCGCAACATCATCGCGCGCTTCGGCCGCTTTCCCCACCGCAACGCCGCCCTCGGCCGACAGACGACGGCCGAGGAAGCCGCCTTCCTGCAGGAGCCGGAGTCCAGCTTCTGAGATTGCGATAGCGTCCCGTCGTCGCGAAACGACGGTCCGCTCTATCCGCGCAGCCGCTGCACCAACGCGGCTGCGCAGGCATCGAGGATGGCGTCGCGGTCCAGGCCGTACTCGCGATAGAGGTCGAGAAGGTCGCCGGACTGGCCGAAGTGCTCCACGCCCAGCGACTGCACCCGGTGACCGCGCACCGACCCAAGCCAACCCAGCGTCGCCGGGTGACCGTCCAGGACCGTGACCAGTCCCGCATCCGGCGCCAGGGGCGCCAGCAGCCGGTCGGCGTGGCAGGCGGCGTCGGGCCGGCCAGCCTGGCGGGCGCGGGCGGCGGCGGTCCACTCAGCGTTCAAGCGGTCGGCGGAGGTGACCGCCAGCAGGCCGGCGCCCGGCACCTCTTCAGCGATGGCTTCCCAGGCCGCCAGCGCCTCGGGCGCCACCGCGCCGCTATAGACGATGGCGAGTTCCGCGCCCTCCGCCGGGGGCTTCAGCCAGTAGCCGCCGGTGATGATCTGCTCGCGCAGGGTGGCATCGATATCGCGCTCCGGCTGCTCCAATGGGCGGGTTGAAAGGCGCAGATAGACGGAGCCACCCTTCTCATCGCGCAGCCACTGCGTACCCGGAAGCGCATCATGCCCTGGATGGTCCGGCCCGCGCTGCAGATAGTCGAAGGACCAACCAAGGATGGCGGCCAGTTCGTCGGCAAAGGCCGGCTCGAAGGCGGCCAGACCGTCCTGCGACATGCCGATCAGGGGCGTGCCCACAGACTGGTGCGCGCCACCTTCCGGCGCCAGGCTGATGCCCGAGGGCGTGCCCACCACGATGAAGCGGGCTTCCTGATAGCAGGCGTAGTTGAGGGCATCGAGGCCGCGCTGGATGAAGGGGTCGTAGAGCGTGCCGATCGGCAGCAGGCGGGTGCCGAAGAGCGAATGCGACAGCCCCAACGCCGCCAGCGCCAGGAAGAGGTTGTTCTCGGCGATGCCCAGTTCGACATGCTGCCCCTGGGGCGACATGGCCCAGCGCTGAGCCGAGACCACCTTCTCCGCCTTAAAGACGTCCTCGCGCGGATGTCGGTCGAAGATGCCGCGGCGATTGACCCAGGCACCGAGATTGGTGGAGACGGTCACGTCCGGCGAGGTGGTGACGATCCGCTCCGCCAGCGGGCTGTCCTCACGCGCGATCTCGCCCAGGATCCGGCCGAACGCCTCCTGGGTGCTCATGCGATGGCCCTCGGGCTTGGGCAGGCTTTCCGGCACCGGCACATAGTCGCCCGGATAGCGCCGCTGCCCCCGAGCGTTGAAGGGCACCTGATCGAGGAAACCGCGCAGCTTTTCCTCTGGGAGGGAGAGGCCGGAGAAGGGCTCCCACTCCCGCCCCTCCGGGACACCCTGGCGCCGCTGGAACTCCGCCATCTGCTCCGGATTCATCAGGCCGGCGTGGTTGTCCTTGTGGCCGGCGAAGGGCAGGCGGAAGCCCTTGACCGTGTAGCAGATGAAGCAGGTCGGCTTGTCGTCCTCGATGCTGTGGAAGGCCTCCAGCACGGCCTCGAGATCGTGGCCGGCGAGGTTGGTCATCAAGGCTTCCAGCGCCGCATCGTCCAGCTCGTCCAGCAGGGCCCGAATACCGGGCAGGTCGCCCAGGTCGGCCAGCAGATGCTTGCGCCATCCCGCGGCGCCGGTGAAGACCAGCGCCGAATAGAGGCTGTTGGGGCAGTCGTCTATCCACTGGCGCAGCGCATCGCCGTCGGGGCGCTTGAAGGCCTCGTGCAGCAGCTTGCCGTACTTCAGGGTGACGACCCGCCAGCCCATGGTGTCGAAGAGCTTGTCGATCTGGCCGAAGAGGCGGTCGGTGACCACGGAATCCAGACTCTGGCGGTTGTAGTCGATCACCCACCAGACATTGCGCACGTCGTGCTTCCAGCCCTCGAGCAGCGCCTCGTAGACGTTACCCTCGTCGAGCTCGGCATCGCCCACCAGCGCCACCATGCGCCCGGGCTCCTGTCCCTTGGGCAGCAGGCCCTTCATGTCGAGGTAGTCCTGGGTGAGCGAGGCAAAGCTGGTCATGGCCACGCCCAGGCCCACGGAGCCGGTCGAAAAGTCGACGTCGTCCTTGTCCTTGGTGCGCGAGGGGTAGGACTGGGCGCCGCCGAAGGCGCGGAAATCGCGCAGAGCCTCCACGTCCTGATTGCCCAGCAGGTACTGGATGGCGTGGAACACCGGGCTGGCGTGCGGCTTGACCGCGACCCGATCCTCCGGGCGCAGGACGTTGAAGTAGAGCGCCGTCATCATCGCCGACATGGAGGCGGAAGACGCCTGGTGCCCGCCAACCTTCAGGCCGTCGCGGCTGTTGCGCAGGTGATTGGCCTGATGGATTGTCCAGGTCGACAGCCAGAGCACCTTACGCTCCAACTCGCCGAGCACTTCCAGCTCTTCCTTGCGCGCGGGTTGATCAACGGCGGACAGGGCCGTGGACATAGCAGAGGCCTCCAGGGGCGTTGGCAGATGGCGGCGATCATAGTGAAAGCCAGGGCCGGCGGCAAACCCACCTCATGTACTTTTCCTGCACTGCAAATGATCTTTACGCAATTTTCGCAAAAGCACCCAGAGGACTGCCTTTGAGGACAGCCCCTGTCGTGGCAGGCTGAATGGGGAATCCAGACACGAGGGAGTCGTCATGAACCAACTCACGGGTGCCGAGGCCACGGTGCGACTGCTGCAGCATCACGGGGTCGAAGTGATTTTCGGGCTCTGTGGGGACACCTCCCTGCCCTGGTACGACGCGCTCTATCGGCTCGACCACGGCATGCGCCACGTCCTGACCCGCGATGAGCGCTCCGCCGGCTATATGGCCGATGTCTATGCCCGGGTCAGCGGCAAGATCGGTGTCTGCGAGGGACCGAGCGGTGGCGGCGCGACCTACATCCTGCCGGCCGTGGCCGAGGCCAATGAATCCTCCGTGCCACTGCTCGCCATCACCAGCGATATCGGCGTCGGTGCACGCGGGCGCTATGCCCTGACCGAGCTCGACCAAGAGGCTCTCTTCCGTCCTGTCACAAAGTGGAACGCAGTGATCGACAGCGCCGGGCGCCTGCCGTCGCTGATCCGCCGTGCCTTCAAGGAAGCGACCGGCGGGCGTGGTGGTGCCGTGCATCTGGGGCTGCCCTTCGACGTGCAGAAGGCACCGGTGGAGGCCGACACGGTCTGGGCCGACAGCCGCTTCGGCCAATTTCCCACTGAACGCAGCGGTGCGGATCAGCAGGCGGTGGAAGCGGCCGCCGAGGCAATACTGGCCGCATCGCGCCCCATCATCCTCTGCGGCGGCGGCCCCGTGCTTTCGGGCGCGGAAGCGGAAGTGCAGGCGCTCGCCGAACTGCTCGCCGCGCCCGTGGTCACGTCAGTCAGCGGTAAAGGCAGCCTGGCGGAAACCCATCCCCTGGCCGCCGGCGTGGTGGGGAGCAACGGCGGCTGCGTCGAAACCCGAGAGCTGCTGGACAGCGCCGACCTGGTCGTGATGATTGGCTGCCGGGCCGGCTCGGTCACCACTGAGCGCTGGCGTCACCCGGCCCCCGGCACCAAGATCGTCCACATCGACGCCGACCCCGCGGTGCCCGGTGCCAACTACCGCCCGGAAGCCGCGGCCATCGGCGATGCGCAGCGCGTTCTGCAAGCACTGCTGCCGCTGCTGCGCGAAGCCCTGCCAACGTCCCGGGACTCCTCGCAGGTACAGGCGCAGGTGGCAGAAGTCAGGGCGACTAAGTTCGCCCGCTTCCAGGAACTGGCAAACTCAAGCCAGCGTCCGATCCGGCCGGAAGCCGTGGTGCATCACCTGCGCGAGCTCCTGCCGAAGGATTCCGTGGTCGTTGCCGACCCCGGCACGCCCTGCCCCTACTTCTCCGCCTACCTGGAGCAGGAGGAACCCGGTCGCCGCTTCATCAGCAACCGGGCCCACGGCGCGCTCGGCTACTCGCTTTCCGGCGTGGTCGGCGCCTGGTTCGCCCGGCCGCAGGCCAAGTGCGTTGCCGTCATGGGCGATGGGAGCTTCGGCTTCACCGCCGGTGAGATGGAAACTCTGGTGCGCCTCGGCGCCCCAGTGACCCTGATCGTCTTCTCCAATGCCAGCTTCGGCTGGATCAAGGCAGGCCAGCATGCCGGTTTCGGGGAGCGCTACTACTCGGTCGATTTCGACCGCACCGACCACGCCCGGGTCGCCGAAGCTTTTGGTCTCAAGGCCTGGCGCGTGGAAGACCCCGCCGAACTGCGCGGTGCGCTTGCGGCGGCATTGGAACAGGGCGGGCCGACGCTGGTTGATGTGGTTTCCCAGCCCCTGCATGAGGCCGCCGCTCCGGTGACGGAGTGGATTGCCTGAGGCGGTAGCGAGGCAGATGCAGGCTATTGCGGCAGGTCAATGCCGGGCAGGCGGCGGGAGCGGAAGATCAATGCGCTGCTTACACGGCTCTGTAATCGGGAACCGCGCCCATGCTTACCATCCCTCTCGAAAAGGTCTGCTACATCATCGTCAAGGCACGGGAGTTCGATGAGAAGGAACCCATTGTCGACCCGGACGAAGGCTCCAACCCCAGCGACGACCGCGCCATCGACATCCTGGAGGATCAGCCCGACGACCCGACGGGCGAGGAACTGAGCGGGGCGATCATCGGCCTGAACGAGGATGAGCAGATCGACCTCGTGGCCCTGGCCTGGATCGGGCGCGAAGACTACACCGCCCAGGAATGGGAGGAGGCGCGCCGGGAAGCGGCGGACGTGCGCGACAAGCACGTCCCCGACTACCTGCTTGGCATACCGCAGTTGGGCGATCTTCTGGAGGAGGGCTTGGCGGCGCTGGGCTTTTCCTGCACGGAATACGAGATGGGCAGGCTGTAGGCCGTCTCCTCACCACTCAGTGCGCCATGAGCACAGGCACCGGGGCTTCAGCCAAAAGGCGCCGGGTAACGCCGCCGACCACAAATTGGCGCAACCGACTGTGGCCGTAGGCGCCCATCACCAGCAGGTCCGCGTGCTGGGCCGACACTTCCTGGAGCAGCGCTTCACCTGCTGGCCGGCCTTCGGGCAGCTCCACAGCCTCGGCCTCGATGTGATGGAGGGCAAGCCGTCGCGCCGCAGCCCGGGGGTCGGCGCTTCTATCAGCCTCCGCAACACTCAGCACCCGCACCGCCTTGGCACGCTTGAGCAGCGGCAGCGCAGCAGTGATCGCCCGCGCCGCCTCGCGCTTGCCGTTCCAAGCCACCACCGCCCGCTCGCCGATCCGCCCCGTATAGTCCGGGGGCACCACCAGAACCGGGCCACCGACCTCGAAGAGCGCCGTCTCCAAGCTCGAGGCTGCACTCCCCTCCTTCTCCGGATCGGGGCGAGCGATCATCACAAGGTCGAACAAGAGACCGCAATCGACCAACATCTTTTCCGGCCGGCCCTCTATCATGCGCCAAGCCGCGCGCCCGCGGCGCGGCTCCTGCTCCCCGACATCGCGCACCGGCAGATCGGCCGTCTGGCAGGCTTCCTCGAAGAGCCGGCGCGCTTCCGCTGCCTGCACCTCGCCTTGTTCACGGATCTCGGTCATGACCCGCGTCACCATGGCACCGGTCATGCCGTCGCCCATCAAGGGAATGGCGTCGCGCGGGTCGGGCCGCACATGCAGCACTTCAAGGTAGGCATCGTGACGCTGAGCCAGTTCGAAAGCCGCCCGCACCACGGCAGAGCTGCTCTCGTCGCCTTCCACGAGCGCCAGAATGGACGCGATGGACATGTCGACACATCCTTCCATTAATGTTCGGATAACAGCATGCAGGCGCTGTGATCGCTTGCCTTGAGACAGATCAAGTGCCAAGCGAAAGAGCAGGCCACACTGGCCGCCCCCTGCTTCACCATCATCCGATCAGGCTTCCTGCATGAGCGCAACGCCCTCCCCGATGCAGCCACCCGGCTCTCCTCGTGAAGAGTGGAGCACGAAAACGGCCTTCATACTTGCCACCCTGGGCTCCGCCGTCGGGTTGGGCAACATCTGGCGCTTTTCCTACGTGGCCGGAGACAATGGCGGCGGCGCCTTCCTGCTGGTCTATCTCGGCGCCGTGCTGCTGCTCGGGCTGCCGTTGCTGCTGGCGGAGTTCTCACTGGGCCGAAGCTCAAAGGGGGATGTGGTCCAGGCCTTCCGGCACGCGGCGCCGCGCAGCCCGCTGAGGCATTTCGGCATGCTGGCCGTTCTGGGATCGACGCTCATCCTCAGCTACTACTCGGTGATCGCCGGCTGGACGCTCAGCTATCTGACGGACTACCTGCTGGGCCTGCTGCTGCCGCAACAGACGGGAGACCACGGCGAGCGCTTCCAGAGCCTCATCGCCGATCCCATCGAGCCGCTCTTCTGGCATTTCCTTTTCATGGCAATCACGGTTTGGGTCGTGATGGCCGGCGTGCGCGGCGGCCTGGAGCGGCTCAGCCGCCTCGTCATGCCCTTGCTGGGCGTGACAGTGGTCGGACTGGCGATCTACGCCATGAGCCTGCCCGGTTCAGCGGCCGGCGTGGCCTTCCTTCTGTCCCCCGACTGGTCCGCCCTGTCCGATCCCGCGGTCTATCTGGCTGCACTGGGCCAGGCCTTCTTTTCCCTCAGCCTCGCCATGGGCGTGCTGGTCACCTACGGCGGCTATCTCGGCCGCGAGCATCGCCTGCCTTCGGCCGCCGGGGCCGTGGCCACAGGCGACGTGCTTTTCGCCATCATCGCCGGGCTTGCCATCTTCCCGGCGGTCTTTGCCTTCGGCATGGCGCCGGCGCAGGGCCCGGTTCTGGCCTTCGTCGTTCTGCCGCAGGTCTTCTCGACCATGCCCGGCGGCAGCGGCGTGGCGCTGGCCTTCTTCTTCCTGCTGGCAGCGGCCGCGCTGACCTCTGCCGTGTCACTTCTCGAAGTGCCGGTGGCCTGGGCGATGCGGGTGCTTGCGCTGTCCCGGCGCCAGGCGACGCTGGTGCTGGGTGCAACCGTTTTCCTCCTCGGCGTTCCCTCCTCACTGGGCTTCGGCCCTTGGGAGTCAGTGCAACTGGCCGGGCGCGGAATCCTCGATACCATCGACCACGTCGTCTCAAACTTGCTGCTGCCAGTGGCCGGCACTGGACTTGCCCTGCTGGTCGGCTGGGTCTGGTCCGAGCGCGAGGCAATCGCGGAAGCGGACCTGGTGGAAGGTTTCTGGGCCCGCCTCTGGCTCATACTGCTGCGCTACATCATCCCCTGCGCCATCTTGCTGATCCTGCTGCGCTCACTGGGCCTGCTTTAGACAGTCTCACCCCTCCGTATCGCTGGAAACCAGCAGCAGGGGGCAGGTCAGACGCCGCAAGGCAAGACGCAGGGCGCGCACATGCTCCGGGCCGGCCCCGCCTGGCAGGTCTGCCACCAGGAGGCTGGCGCGCGCACGTTCGGCCAGGTGGACACCGGCCAGCAGGCTGTCGAAACCGCCGGCCGTGATCTGTACGTCCATCCCGGCCGCCCCGGCCAGGCGCTTCAGGCTCGGCAGCAGGGAATCAGCGATGGCCTGACTGGAGAAGCTCGCCACCAGCGGTCCCGGTGCGGCGCCGCCGCGCAGCGGCGACAAGAGGAAACCGGCGGTGTGCCGCAGGCATTCCAGCATCGCGGTCGCTTCTGTGCGGTCCTGCAGCAGCGCAAGCGCTCCCGCAGAGAAAACCAGATCCTCCCGTCCTGCACGACGTAGGGGGTCGAGAGGATGTCCGCGCAGAACCTCCAGCGGCACCGGCCGCCCCAGTTGCTCGCCCAGCCCGGCCAGGGCGCGGCGCACGGCAGCCTCCTGTCTCCGCGCCCGCGCCGCCAATTCCGCTGTCTCCAAGTGACGCGGCCGGCCCGTCACCGCGCCCAATTCTGTGCTGAAAGCCAACGCCGCCAGATCGTAGAGCGCCGCCTCCTCGACCAGGACACCCGTGACCTCGGCTTCGAGCGAATGGGCAAGCCCCGCCATGCGCGTCAGCATGGGGCCGGAATCGCTCTCCTCCGACAGGCTCAGCAACAGGCGCCGCGGTCGCCAGAATTCGCCCGCGGGGCTCATGATGCAGAACCTCCGCTGTTCCTCTCGCCCTGTTTTCCGAACTCCAGCCGACGCCGCGCCATGGCGATCAAGCGATCTTCCACAAGGCGATTAACGCTGTCCGGGGGGAAAAGACCGTCCTCGCCTCGCTCACCGGCTAGACGCCCGGTCATGAGTTCCATCACCTGGTCGAGATGCTCGGCGGCATAAACCGCAAAACGTCCGGCGGCACAGGCCTCGACCACCTCCTCTCGCAGCATCAGGTGCTGCACGTTGGCCTGCGGGATGATGACACCCTGTGTCCCGCTCAAACCACGGGCGGCGCAGAGTTCAAAGAAGCCCTCGATCTTCTCGTTGACGCCGCCGATCGCCTGCACCTCACCATGCTGATTCACTGATCCGGTGATCGCCAGATCCTGGCGTAACGGCAATTCGGCAATGGCGGACAGCAGGGCGCAGAGCTCGGCCGTCGAGGCGCTGTCGCCATCGACACCGCCATAGGACTGTTCAAAGACCAGGCTGGCGGCAAGGGACACCGGCCAGTCCCGGGCATAGCGGGCCGTCAGCAACCCGGAGAGGATGAGCACGCCCTTAGAATGCAAGGGGCCACCCAGCTCCGTTTCGCGCTCGATATCCACCAGCTTGCCACTGCCCAGTCGCACCCGCGCAGTGATGCGGCTCGGCCGGCCGAAAGCAATGCGCCCCAAGGAGATGACGCTGAGCCCGTTCACTTGGCCCACCCGAGTGCCTTCCGTGTCGACCAGCAGGATGTTTCGCAGGGTGGCTTCACGGCTCTTGTCCCGCAGGCGGTCGAGGCGCCGGATTGCCGCCTGCTCTGCGCGGACGACATGGCGGTCAGTGATGGTTGAAGCCGATTCCGCGCGGGCCCAGTGATCAGCTTCGCGCGCCAGATCGGCGATGGGGCCCAAACGCACCGAGAAACGCTCGGCGTCCTCTGCCAGTCGGCTGGCGTGTTCCAGCAGGCGCGCCACACCATTCCGATCAAATGGCAGCAGCGCCTCGCGCTCAACCAGGCCGGAGATCAGGCGGGCATAGTGCTGGGCACTGGCTTCGCTGCGTGTCACCTCCTCATCGAAGTCGACCGCAACTTTGAAGATTTCCTGAAACTCGGGATCGAACTGACACAGGAGGTGATAGACCATCCGATCTCCGAAAAGCACGACCTTGGCGGAGAAGGGGATGGCTTCCGGCTCGAGTGAGACAGTCGAGAGCAGGCTGAGGTGTTCGGCCAGGGATTCGATCACGATCCGGCCGTTTCGCAGGGCACGCTTCAAGGCTTCCCAGGCCAAGGGCTGAGTGAGAATTCGCCGCGCATCCAGCAGGAGATAGCCCCCGTTGGACCGATGGAGCGCGCCGGCCTTGATCAGGAGAAAGTCGGTAACCAACGCACCCATTTGCTGCAGGTGCTCGATGCGGCCGACCAGGTTTGGCAAGGTGGGATTGTCCTCGCGCACCACCGGCGCACCGGTGGATGCATGGCCGTTGGAGACGATGACATTGACCTTGTAGCGGCGCAGCTCCGGCGCATCGGCGCGTTTCTGCTGTGGCTCCTCCTCGCCGCCTGATGGCAACAGCATGCCTGCGTTTTCCACAAGGTCGGCACGCACCGAATCGATGAATGGGACGACGTCGGGGAGATCCGCGAAGGCTGAGCGCAGATCCTCCAGAGCATGATCAACCGCCACCGCCGCAAACTCACGATTGAGTTCGCGCAGCTGCTCGCGACGCTTCTTGTCCAGGCGCGGGATACGCTCAAGGACAATACGCAAGGAGTCCTGCAGTTCGCTGATGGCTGCTTGCGCGGCAGTGCGCTCTCCCTCAGGCCAGGCATTGAACGCTTCCGGTTTGACCACCTGGCCGTCGCGCATGGGCGCCAGCGCAAAGCCCATGGGCGTGCGCAACAGCGCCACGTCGCGCTCCGCCGCTTCCTTACGCAATCCCTCGAAAGCCTCTTCCTGAGCTTCCTCGAACTCCTCATCGATGGCGCGGCGCCGGCGACGATACTCGTCGCTCTCGAACACCCCGGGCAGGGATCCGAGCAGATCCTCGATCACCGTCGTCATACCATCCCGCAAGGCTATGGCGCGACCGGTGGGCAGGCGCAGCGCGCGTGGGCGCTGCGCCAGTTCGAAATCATTCACATACACCCAGTCGTCCGGCGCCGGTCGCGAACCGGCCAGACGGTTCAAATAGGCTTCGATGGCCGTGTGCCGCCCCGTCCCCGACGCCCCCATAACGAAGAGATTGAAGCCGCTGCGCTCGATCGCGGTGCCGAACTCCACAGCCTCCAACGCCCGGTCCTGGCCCATGAAACCGTCGAGCGGCTCCAGCTCCGCTGTCGTTTCGAAAGAAAAGAGCTCCGGCTCACAGCGGGACCGCAAACGTTCGGCGGTGAGCGGCGAGAGAGGAACCGTGACCGTGGAACTGGGCATACCAAACCTCTGTTTGCGGAAGAGGAACGCACCTGGACAGCCTGCCAGCTCAGTCTGCATCGCGTATTGCGGCAGATCAAAGGCCGGCGGTCACTATGCCGCAAGAATCGCACAGGTTGTGCAAGCCATTCGAACACAAAGCAAAGGGGCCTGTCATGTTACGCCGCGGTACGACTTGGTTGCTTGTTGCAGATGGCGCACGAGCGCGCACCTTCTCCCGTCAAGAACCAAGCAAGCGTCTCAGTGAGCTCGATGAGGGCAGCTTCACCGGCAACCGCTCCCACTCCCGCGACCTGGGCAATGAGCGCCCGGGACGCACCCACGACAGCGCAGGGCCGGGACGCCATGCCATGGAGCCGCCCAGCGATCCGCACGACCTAGCCGAACAGTCCTTTCTGCGCGAGGTGGTCGAATGGCTGGAGGAGAAGGAGAAGTCCGGGGCTTTCGACCAATTGATCGTCGTTGCCGCCCCCCGCGCGCTTGGCGAGCTGCGCCGCCTCTTTTCCAAGTCACTCTCAGCAAGGATCTTGGCCGAACTGGATTCCGACCTGACGCACGCCGATGCGCGCGAAGTGGAAACGCGCACCGAGGCATTGTGATTGCCTGCGCTTCCGTTCAATCCAGTCGAGCTTGGCTCGCTCCGCGCCAAGCGTTGCGTTGGGTGTAGGCGTCGACCTGCGCTCGCAGCGCACAACGACCGAAAATAGTAGAAATCACTGCCACAGTGATACAAAATAAGCACAAATGAATGGCCCCGGCCGCGTGCAAAGCAGAGGCGGTACCGGGGCTTACAACGCCTAATGTGCGAATGTGGCGGTTAAAATCAAGTGAGTTTTCGCTATACATCTGCGCAGGTGAACGCCATACGCGCTGCACTTTCGGAGGATAGACTACAGCGATATGCCGAACTGACGGACGGCGACCACGTGGCTGCGATCAAGCTCTACGTGCATAATACTATCCTCAGCGAGGGCTTCTATACCCCACTTCAAGGCCTAGAGATTGCCTTGCGCAATGCGCTGCATGCCCAGTTCAGCAATCGCTTCGGCGCAGATTGGTACGATGCTGCAATCAAAGATATCCGACATCCACAAACAACGATGATTGCTCGGGCCAAAACCACGCTCCGTAGAGACCGCAAGCCAATCACACCCAGCGGCATGGTTGCCGAACTCAGTTTCGGATTCTGGGTGGGTCTGCTCGGACCAGATTACGAAGTCCCCTTATGGCGTCGATGCTGCCGCCATGCGTTTCCGTATCGACCGTTGCATCATGAACGCAAGCAAGTGCTAGGGGCTCTCAACTCAGTACGACGACTGCGCAATCGCGTTGCTCACCATGAACCGATACTACACCGCAACCTGGAAACAGATCACCAGACGATCATCAATGCTGCGTCCTGGATCTGTCCGCACACCGCAGAATGGATCAGGGCACACAGCCGTCTGCCCGGTTTGCTTGGCAAGCGAACCACTGCACCCATTTGATTCTGAGCTGCGACACCAACGGCACCCGGCAATGCTTGTTGCGCGGGGCCGCTGAACTTAGACTGCGCGGCAATCCTCACCAACAAGTCACTCGGGTAGATCGATGTCGGATTACCGCACTCCTCGGCCTCTGGCCGGGCCGCTTGCCACACCTGCACTTGCCGGCAGCTATCCGCAAATCCGGATGCGCCGCAATCGGACCGCCCCCTGGGTGCGCGATCTGGTCGCCGAGAATCGGCTGGGGGTCGAGGACCTGATCTGGCCGATCTTCGTGCGCGAGGATGACGAGCCCCAGACCACGATCCCCTCCATGCCGGGCGTGCGCCGCCACACTGTCGCCGAAGCCGTCGAGGCCGTGGGCGCTGCCGCCTCCCTGGGCATTCCGGCGATCGCGATTTTTCCTCACGTCGCCGACGCCCGCAAAAGCGCGGACTGCCGGGAAGCCGTGGATCCGGAAAACCTCGTCTGCCGCGCCGTGCGCGCCATCAAGGCGGCTGTACCGCAGATCGGCATCGTCTGCGACGTGGCACTCGATCCCTTCAACTCCCTGGGCCATGACGGCCTGGTCCATGAAGGCCAGGTGCTCAATGACGAGAGCATCGAGGTGCTGTGCAAGCAGGCCCGGGTTCAGGCGGAAGCCGGCTGCGACGTGATCGCGCCCTCCGACATGATGGACGGTCGGGTGGGCGCCATCCGAAATTGCCTCGATGCAGCAGACTTCGAGCAGGTGAAGATCTGCTCCTACGCCGCCAAGTATGCCAGCGCCTTCTACGGCCCTTTCCGCGACGCCATCGGATCCAGCGGCGCGCTGGTAGGCGACAAGAAGACCTATCAGCTCGACCCGGCCAACAGCGACGAGGCCCTGCGCGAGGTCGCATTGGACCTGCAGGAAGGCGCCGACATGGTGATGGTGAAGCCGGGCATGCCCTATCTCGACATCATCCGGCGGGTCAAGGACACCTTCGCGGTGCCCACCCTCGCCTACCAGGTGTCGGGCGAGTACGCGATGATTCGCGGCGCGGCCGACCAGGGCTGGCTCGACGGCGAGCGTGCGATGCTGGAATCGCTGCTCGCCTTCAAGCGCGCCGGTGCCAGCGCCGTGCTGACCTACTTCGCCCTCGACGTGGCCCGTAAGCTCAAGGAAGGCTGAGGCCTAATTCAGGGCTTCCAGCACGTGAGCCGGGTCCAGGCCGTCCGGTCCTGAGATGGTCAGGTTCAGATCGTGGGCGATGCCGTCTTTGAGGCCGTAGACCCAGCCGTGCAGCTTCAAGGACTGCCCGCGATGCCAGGCGTTCTGCACGATGGGCGTGCGCGCCACATTCAGAACCTGGGCTGCGACGTTGATCTCACAGAGGCGGTCGACGCGCGTGTCCTCGTCCTCGCAACGGGCCAATTCCTCGGCATTGGTGGCGCGCAGTTCCCGCAGCGGCCAGAGCCAGTGGTCGATCAGCCCGAACTGCCGCCCAGCCAAGGCGGCGCGCACACCGCCGCAGCCGTAGTGACCGCAGACGATGACATGCCTGACCTTGATCACCTCAACCGCGAACTGCAGCACCGAGAGGCAATTCACATCGGCGCCATGGACGATGTTTGCGACGTTGCGATGCACGAAAAGCTCGCCCGGGTCGAGACCGACGATCTGATTGGCCGGAACCCGGCTGTCGGCGCAGCCGATCCAGAGATACTCCGGCGCCTGCTGCTGAGACAGGCGGGTGAAGAAGTCGGGATCGACCTTGGTTTGCCGCGCAGCCCAGCGGCGATTGTTTTCCAGCAGCTTGCTGATCATCGGTGAGACCTTGATTTTCGCATGAACGAGAGGGAAATGGCGTGCCGCTTCCCGCCGTGCAAGTGCTTTGTGCGAAGGTGGCGATCCCTAGACCCCACCACGACCGCCAAGCGGCGCCGAGCCGCGCTTTGGCGGGATGACAGCGGCAACCTCTTAGGCCAAACTGAGGACCAGTCAGGGAGCCACTGTGATGCATGATGAGAGCAAGCACGAACACGGCAGCCACGGGCATGGAGATCATGATCACGGTCATGATCATGATCACGAGCATCAGCATCCGCCCTCGCCCGCCGCGCTGCGCGTAAAGGCCATCGAGACGCTCCTGGTGGAAAAGGGACTGGTCGACCCGCAGGCGCTGGACGCCATCATCGAGACCTATGCCGAGAAGGTCGGCCCGCGCAATGGCGCGCGCGTGGTCGCCCGCGCCTGGAGCGATCCGGCCTATCTGGAGCGCCTGCGTCAGGATGCCACGGCAGCCATTGCCGAACTGGATTTCCAGGGCCGGCAGGGCGAGCACATGGTGGTGGTCGAAAACGATGCGAGAACGCACAATCTCGTCGTCTGCACACTCTGCTCCTGCTACCCCTGGCCCGTGCTGGGCCTGCCGCCGGTCTGGTACAAGTCGGACGCCTATCGCTCACGCGCCGTGATCGATCCCCGCGGGGTGCTCAGCGAGTTCGGCGTGGAGCTGCCTGAGGACAAGGCGGTGCAAGTCTGGGACTCCACTGCGGAGGTCCGCTACCTGGTGCTGCCGGAGCGCCCGGCTGGCACCGAAGGGATGAGTGAGGAGGAACTGGCGGACTTGGTGACCCGGGACTCCATGATTGGTACCGGACTTCCGCTCTCACCCGAGGAGGCGCGGTCATGAACGGCGTCCACGATATGGGCGGCATGCATGGTTTTGGCGCGCTCCCCCTGGAGGAGAACGAACCGGTTTTCCATGGCGAGTGGGAGGAGCGCGCCCTCGCACTGACGCTGGCCATGGCGGCCTGGGGCAAGTGGAACATCGATGCCTCGCGCCACGCGCGCGAGAAGCTGCCGCCGGCCGATTATCTGCGCTACAGCTACTATGAACGCTGGATCGAGGCCCTGGCCAACATGATGGTCGAGCACGGTCTGGTGAGCGCAGAGGAACTGCGCCAGGGGCAGCCCGCAGCAGGCAGCAGCAAGGCACAGCCGCCGCTCGACGCCACCAAGGCCCTGGCGGCCCTGCGGCGTGGCGGCCCCGCCGATCGCGCCGTCGATCAGGCACCGCGCTTTGCCATCGGCCAGAGCGTGCGCGCCATCAATCACCACCCGGCCGGTCACACCCGCCTGCCCCGCTACGCCCGTGGCAAGCGCGGCGAGATCGTCATGCATCACGGCGCCCACGTCTTCGCCGACAGCAACGCCCATTTCCTAGGCGAAGCGCCACAGCATCTCTATGCCGTGCGTTTCTCGGCGCGGGAACTCTGGGGGCCGCAAGGCCGGCCGCAGGACTGCGTCACCCTCGACCTCTGGGAGCCGCACCTTGAAGCCGCCTGAACCGAAGGTCTTTGCCGAGCCTTGGCAGGCCCAGGCCTTCGCCATCACCGTTCGCCTGAACGAAACCGGCCGCTTCACCTGGAGTGAATGGGCCGAGGTCTTCGGCGCTGAGCTGCGCAATCGGCGCGCCGCTGGGGCCGAAGACAGCGAGGGCGGCTATTGGGAGGCCTGGCTGAAAGCGCTGGAAGTGCTTCTCACCGATCGTCGTCTGGCTGAAAGTCCCGACCTCGACCGCCTGGAACAGGCCTGGGCAGAAGCCTATCGCACCACACCGCACGGGCAGCCGGTCAGACTGGCCGACAGGGGTTGATCGACCGCTTCTGGCATCCGCCAAAGTGATTTGTTGCTTGCGAGATTCGCAGCAGACGGCGTATGTGACGATCCTGCTGTTCGCGCTCGCGCCCGCCTGCGAGAAGATCACATGCCGGCCAGAAACCGGCTTCCGCCTGCACCTCGGAACATTGCTCCTCTGGCCCGGGCGTGATAACGCTTTGCACCCCTCGACCGTCGCAGGAGCCCAACTTGTCTGACGCCATCCGCGTGCTGGTGCTTCATGGCCCGAACCTGAACATGCTTGGCCGTCGGGCGCCGGACGTCTATGGCACGGCAACCCTGGCCGACCTGGAGGCACTGTGTCGTGATGAAGGTGCACGTCTCGGACTGGAGGTGGATTGCCGACAGAGCAACCATGAGGGTGAACTGGTCACCTGGATCCAGGAGGCGGCGCCGAGCTTCTCCGCCATCATCCTGAACGCCGGTGCCTACACTCATACCTCCGTTGCCGTGCATGACGCACTGGAGGCCGTGGGCCTGCCGACCATCGAGGTGCATCTGTCCAACATCTTCCGACGCGAGAGCTTTCGCCACCACTCCTACGTCACCCCCCAGGCCTTCGGCGTGATCTGCGGCCTGGGCTTTGACGGCTATCGAGCAGCACTGCTGGCGCTCGCAAATCGATTGAAAGGCAATAACGGCGCATGAACCGTAAGTTTCCGCTCGACGAAGACGCTTTGCGTCGTCTCGCTTCGATCCTGGAGGACACCGGCCTGACCGAGATCGAGGTCGAGGCCGGCGACCACCGCATTCGCGTGGCCAAGACCCCTGCCGCGGTGCACGCGGCGCCCCTGGCCAGCGCTGCGTCGGCTCAGACCACGGCCGAAGTTGGCCCGGCCACCCCCGCTGCAGCGGAAAGCGGCTCCGCCGTCACCTCACCGATGGTGGGCACGGCCTATCTCGCCTCCGAGCCGGGCGCCAAGCCCTTTGTACAGCCGGGCGATACGGTCGCCGAGGGCCAGACCTTGCTGATCATCGAGGCAATGAAAGTCATGAACGCCCTGCCTGCACCGCGCGCCGGCCGGGTCTCGCAGATTCTGGTGCAGGACGGACAGCCGGTCGAGTTCGGCGAACCCCTGCTGGTGCTCGAGTGAAGCGAGAAGGAAGCACCAGCGGTGTTTGAAAAGGTCCTGATCGCCAATCGCGGCGAGATCGCGCTGCGCATCCACCGGGCCTGCCGCGAGATGGGCATTTCTACCGTGGCGGTCCACTCTGCGGCGGACTCCGATGCCATGCACGTGCGCCTGGCCGACGAAAGCGTGTGCATCGGCCCCGCCCCCTCCAACAAGTCCTACCTCAACATGGCCGCGATCCTCACCACCGCGACCATGACCGGCGCGAATGCCATTCACCCCGGTGTCGGATTTCTCTCCGAGAACGCGCGTTTTGCCGAGATGGTGGAGGAGCACGGCCTCGTCTTCATCGGCCCGGAGCCAAAGCACATCGCCATGATGGGCGACAAGGTCCAGGCCAAGGAAGCGGCGATCAAGCTGGGCCTTCCGGTCGTGCCGGGCTCCGACGGTGCCGTGACCAGCCTGGAGGAGGCCCGCTCAGTGGGCGCCTCAATCGGCTATCCGGTTCTGGTCAAGGCGGCCGCCGGGGGCGGCGGACGGGGGATGAAGGTTGCGCGCAATGCCGATGAAATCGAAGATGCCTATCGCATGGCGCGCAACGAAGCCAAGGCCGCGTTCGGCAACGACGAGGTCTATATCGAGAAATACCTGACCCGCCCGCGGCACATCGAGGTGCAGATCCTGGCCGACGGCCAAGGCAATGCCCTGCATCTGGGCGAACGCGACTGCTCGCTGCAGCGCCGGCATCAGAAAGTGCTGGAGGAAGCCCCCTCCCCCGCCCTCAATGCCGAGGCCCGCGCCCGCATCGGCGAGATCGCGCGCCAGGCCATGCTCACTCTCGGCTATCGCTCGGCGGGGACCATCGAGTTCCTCTATGAGGACGGCAACTTCTACTTCATCGAGATGAACACCCGTCTGCAGGTGGAGCATCCCATCACGGAGATGATCACCGGCATCGATCTGGTGCGCGAACAGATCCGCATTGCCGCCGGACACCCGCTGACGATCCGGCAGGAGGATGTGACCTTCACCGGACACGCGGTGGAGTGCCGGATCAATGCCGAGCATCCGGAAACCTTCGTGCCCTCCCCCGGTAAGATTCTCGACTACCACCCGCCGGGCGGCCTGGGCGTGCGCGTGGACAGCGCCATCTACGGCGGCTATCGCGTGCCGCCGCACTACGACAGTCTGATCGCCAAGCTGGTGGTACACGGCCAGACCCGCAACGAGTGCCTCATGCGCCTGCGCCGTTGCCTGGAAGAGATGGTGATCGACGGCATCGAGACCACGCTGCCGCTCCACCGTCGCCTGGTTGAGGACCTCAGCTTCATCAACGGCAACTACGACATCCATTGGCTGGAGAAGTGGATGGCCGCTCACCGGTAGAGGCAGGGTCCGGCGCCTGCCGGGATAGCGCCTGATCAGAAGACAAAGGGTCGCCGCATGCACTGCGGCGACCCTTCGCTTTTCTGATCTCGAAAGACTTCGAGGGAAACCGTGATCAGCCGCGGGCCCACCAGCCACGACGCCGCGGGCGAGCCGGCTTCTCTTCTTCCGCCTCGGCAACCGCAGTCTCACCCTCATCGGCGGGCTGGTGCGCCGCCACGCCTTGCGGCGCGGCTCTTTGCTGCGCCGGGCCGTGGCTGTCGGAAGTTGGCTCCGCATCAGGCTGCGTCGAGGCTTCGGTTGCCGGCTCAGGCTGAGAGGGCTCCTGCGGTTCCGGCTGAGTCACCAACGCTGGCGTTTGCACCGGCTCGGCTTCGACCTGCGGGACAGGCTCCTCAGCAGCTTGTGCCGGAGTCTCGCTTGCGGCCTCACTGGTCGACCCTCCACTGGTCTCGCTCACAGTCTCCGGCGCCTTGTCGGCTGCGGCAGACTTGCGGCGCGGGGCGCGGCGGCGCTTGGGCTTGCTTTCAGCCTCACCCGTCTCCGTCTCGCCTTCGGACGGCGTGGCTTCCGCTGCGCTTTCCTCAGTCGTAGCAGCGGTCTTGCGACGCGGGCTGCGCCGGCTGCGCTTCTTCGGAGCCGGCTTCTCCTCCTCCACCGTCTCCGTGGCATCGGAAGCCTCGGCTGCCTCGCCAGCGCTGGCGGTGGACTCGGCTGCCGGAGCGGTTTCGCTCGTCACGGGCTCACTGGCATCCTCGGCAGTCCTGCTCTGCTCAGCAGGCTCCACCGATGGCTCGCTCTCTGCGCTACCGGCGTCCTGCCGCTCATCAGACTGGGACTGACCGTCCTGGCCCTGCACCGTCGTCTGCTGCTCCTCGTCGTCGCGCTTGCTGCGACGGCGGCGACCGCCTCGGCGGCCGCGGCGACGGCGCTTGCTGGCGCGCTCCTGCTCGTCCTCGTCCTCGCCCGGCGAGGGGGCCTTTTCAGCCTGCTGGCTGGCCTCGGCGGCTTCCTCGGTCTCCTGGGTCTCCTGGGTCTCCGGCGCGCTCGTCTCGGCGGAGTCCTCGCGGTTGTTGCGGCTGCGTCCGCCGCGACGACGACCGCGGCTGCTCGAACGCCCCTTGCCCTCGCTGCTCTCCGAGCTTTCGGTCTCGGCCTCCTCGGCGATGGTGGCCGGGGCCGCACTCTGCTGGGTGTCGATGCGCCGTTCCTCGACGCGACCCTCGCTGGTCAGGCGGCGCAGCACGAACTCCTGCGGCCCAAGGTTGTCATCGACCCGCACGAAGAGCGTGATGCCGAAGCGATTTTCCAGGTCCTGCACGTGGCTGCGCTTCTCGTTGAGCAGATAGAGCGCCAAGGCAGCCGGCGCCTGCACCTCGATGCGCCCCGCACCGCGACGCGCCGCCTCGTCCGCCACCTGGTGCATCAGGGACAGCGAGAGAGAGTCCGGCGAGCGCAGGTGGCCAAGGCCGCGGCAGGTGGGGCAGGCGATGTTTACCGTCTCGAACAGCGAGGGACGCAGGCGCTGGCGCGACAGCTCGAGCAGGCCGAAGGGGCTGATGCGGCCCAGCTGGATGCGAGCGCGGTCCTGCTTCATCGCCTCCTTCAGGTGCCGCTCCACCTCACGGTTATGGCGCGACTCCTCCATGTCGATGAAGTCGATGACGATCAAGCCGGCCAGATCGCGCAGGCGCAGCTGCCGAGCGATCTCATCGGCGGCCTCGAGGTTGGTCTTGAAGGCCGTTTCCTCGATGTGGCGCTCGCTCGTCGCCTTGCCGGAGTTGACGTCGATCGCCACCAGGGCTTCGGTGGGATTGAGCACGATCGAGCCGCCCGAGCGCAGCTGCACCGTGTGCGCGTGCATGGCCTCGAGCTGCTCTTCCACTCGGTGCTTTTGGAAGAGTGGGACCCCGGCTTCCTTGTACTGGGTGACCTTCTTCACGTGGCTGGGCATCAGCATGCGCATCACGCTGCGCGCTGCCTTGTAGCCTTCCTCGCCTTCCACCTCGATGCTGTCCATCTCGCGGGTGTAGACGTCGCGGATGGCCCGTTTGATCAGGTTGGCTTCCTCATGCACCAGGCAAGGTGCACTGGATTCCAGCGTCTTGTTGCGGATGTCGTCCCAGAGCCGCAGCAGGTATTCGTAATCGCGGCGGATTTCGGTCTTGGTGCGCTGGCTGCCGGCGGTGCGCACAATCACCGCCATGCCCTCGGGGATGTCCAACTCGGAAACCACCGACTTGAGACGGCGGCGGTCGGCGGCGCTGGAGATCTTGCGGCTGATCCCGCCGCCTTTGGCGGTGTTGGGCATCAGCACGCAGTAGCGCCCGGCCAGGGAGAGGTAGGTGGTGAGCGCCGCACCCTTGTTGCCGCGCTCCTCCTTGGTCACTTGCACCAGCATCACCTGACGGCGCTTGATGACCTCCTGGATCTTGTACTTGCGAAGGAGTTGGGCGCGCCGGCGTGCAGCATCCTCGATGTCGTCGCCGCCAATAGTATCGACCGAGGTCTCCGAAGCGATGACCTCTATGTCGCTGCCGTTGCCCTCCTTGCTCTCGCCATTGTCGGGCTCTTCCGGCACGTCCTGGTCCAGCGCCCGGTCCATTGCGGATTCCGGTGGGCCCTCGCTCGGACCCTCATCGCCATCGTGGCTGTCGGCGGCATCAGCCTTCTCGCTCTGGCGCGCGCGTTCGGCAGCCTCTTCAGCGATCAACTGCTCGCGGTCGGCGATGGGCAGGCGGTAGTAGTCGGGGTGGATCTCGCTGAACGGCAAGAAACCGTGGCGATTGCCGCCATACTCGACGAAGGCGGCCTGCAGCGAAGGCTCCACCCGGGTGACCTTCGCGAGATAAATATTGCCCTTGACCTGGGTCTTGGTGGCGGTCTCGTAGTCGAATTCTTCGACCCGGTTACCGCTGAGAACGACCACCCGGGCTTCGCCCGGGCGGGTAGCATCGATTAGCATCCGTTGTGCCATACGGGAACTCCAGTGCGCGCCGAGCGGCGGCGGCTTCGACCGGGGACGCTATCCCGCGGGTCGACGCGGCCGGCGGCGCGCTTGTCAGATGTGAAAACAGAATCATTGGCGGCGCCCCCAGCAAATTCGTCGGCGTTGTTCGACGCGCACTTGTGCTTCTCCCGGGGCCGGCCCGGTGGGGCCACCACGATGGTTGCGAGGAGCGCAGGAGCGGACGCGCAAATCGGCTCCGCTCCGCGAAATGAGGCCACGCTTCGCAAACCGCGAAGCCTCGGTTAATGTCCTGCGCGGTGACCGCTTCGCCTGCCTCGGCGGGAGGCGCTACCGCTTGTCATGCGGAGCAGCCATCACCCGATCCATTTGAAACGGCCGCACCTCGATGAACGAACCCTCGAGGATGCCAGGCAAAGCCAGATTAGACCTCTGAAGACCTCACGACAATCACTTTGACGCAATGCCAGCGGGGAAAAGTCAAGGCCGATCCCTGCGAGAGTCTGTGGCGAGCACCTCGGCACACGGCTGAGCACAAACACAAAAGGGCGCCTGCACGTTCCGTAGAACGGGCAGACGCCCTTGTCGCACTGACAATCAGCCGGAGCCATTCAGACTCCGGCCGGTTGCCTCAGGCTTCGAGCTTGAGCCCCAGGTAGAGGGGTTCGCCGCCGCGCTTGAGCAGGAGGACCACGGCCTTGCGACCCTCCTCTTCCGCCGTGGCCAGGCGGCTGTCGACGTCGCCCGGCTTGCTGACCGGGTTGCCGTCGACCTCCTCGATCACATCACCAACGCGCAGACCCTGGGCGGCGGCGCGACCGGTCGGGTCGATCTCGGCGATCACCACGCCGACCTGCTCGCCGTCGATGCCGAAGGCCTGACGCTCCTCATCGCCCAGGCTGGACAGCCGCGCGCCAAGGCGCTCCGAAGGCTGCTCCTCGGCCTCGGCCGGCGCCGGCTGCTGCCCGGACATGGCGGCCAGCGCCTCCGGCGTCTGACGGTCGATGGTCACGTCCAGTGTCTCGGTCTCGCCATCGCGCCAAACGTCCATTTCGACCTCACTGCCGGCACGCACCGCCGCCACGAGCCGGGGCAGGTCGCGCATCCGTTCGACCTCATGGCCGTCGAAGGCGGTGATCACGTCGCCGGCCCGCACACCGGCGGCCTCGGCCGGGCTGTCGGGCTGCACGCTGGCCACCAGCGCGCCCATAGCACCGTCGAGGCCCAGGCCGTCGGCCAGTTCGGGCGTCACCTCCTGGATGCGCACGCCGAGCCAGCCGCGCTCCACCTGACCGCCTTCGCGCAGCTGCTCAACCACGTCCTGCGCCATGCTGGAGGGAATGGCGAAGCCAATGCCCACGGAGCCGCCGGAAGGCGAATAGATCGCGGTGTTGATGCCGATCACCTCACCCTCGAGGTTGAACATCGGACCACCGGAGTTGCCGCGGTTGATGGCCGCGTCGGTCTGGATGAAATCATCGTAGGGACCGGCCTGGATGTCGCGGCCGCGGGCCGAGACGATGCCGGCAGTCACCGAGCCGCCCAGGCCGAAGGGATTGCCCACTGCCAGCACCCAATCGCCGACGCGTACATCATCGGAATCGCCCCAGTCGACCGCGGGCAGATTCTCGTCGGCCTCGACTTTGAGCAGCGCCACATCGGTCTGGGGATCGGTGCCCACGAGTTCCGCCGCCAGATCACGCCCGTCGGACAAGCGCACGCGGATGTCGTCAGCCTGGTCTACCACGTGGTTGTTGGTGACCACGTAGCCCTCGGCATCAATGATGAAGCCCGAGCCCACGCCCTGGCGCGGCGCGCCGGGCCCGCGGAACTGCTGGTCGCGCGGGCCGGGCAGCAGGTCGCCGAAACGATCTTCGAACTGACGGAAGAATTCCTCAAAGGGCGAGCCCTCCGGGAAGGGGGACCCGCCGAAGCCGCGGCCGCGCTCTTCGGGCTGAGCGCTCTGGCTGGCGGTGATGTTGACCACCGCCGGGCTGACCCGATCGGCCAGGTCGGCAAAGCTGCTTGGCATCTCCTGGGCAAAGGCAACGCCCGACCAGAGCAGCGCCCCGCCGGCGACCACCGCGGCGGCCGCGGCCTTGCGGGGTTGAAGGGAAAGAAGTGACATCAGCTACGGCCTCCGTTTCCAAATGGAAAGTTGCTTCACGGCAAGAGATAAGCACGAAGCCCTAAATTGCCGCTGTCCGTTGCATTAATTTTCCGTCATGGACTCTGAAAGATGAGCCGGCCGGGGGCAAGGGGGGTGAAGAGCGATCAGGCCGCGTGATCCTCCCGGTCGAGATACCGACGCAATGCGTCGCTGACCACGGTATTCAGGTTGAGGCCTCGGCGCTTGGCGTAGAACATGGCTCGCCGATGCAGTTCTCGGCCGGGCCGCACGTTGAAGCTGCCTTTCAATGGCACATCGGGCTTTCGACCCTCCTCCTCGCAAAGCGCCAGATAGTCGTCCACGGCTTCATGGAATGCAGCCTTCAGGCCTTTCGCGTCCTTGCCCTCCTAGGTCACAAGATCTCGAATAAACTCCAACCGACCATGGAACACCTCATCCGCGTCGCTGTACTCGACCGAGCCGAGATAGCCTTTGTACTCGAGCATGGTACTCAACCAGATCCTCTTCGATCACAGCAAATACCATGGGAGCCTCAGGCTGCAACCAAATCCAGTTGCTTTCATTGAGCAAATGCCCATGGCCCCAAAGCAAAACAGGGGCCGCATGCGCGGCCCCTGCCTTGAGGAACGAGAGACGACTGCGGTAGAGGCTCAGCGCCAGCCGACGCGATCGAAGATCATCTGGGCCAGTGGCTGGTTCTCGCCGTAGACCGAGACGTTGATCTCGTGGGCCTTGGGCACGCCGAACTCTTCCAGCACCGGATTGTCCAGCACGCCCTCGACCACCGGGTACTCGTTGTTGCCCTCGGTGAAATAGGTCTGGGCGGAGTCCGTGGTCAGGTATTCGAGGAAGGCCAGCGCCGCGTCGGGATTGGGTGCATTGGCGGCAACGCCGGCGCCGGACACGTTGACGTGCACGCCACGCTCGTCCTGGTTCGGCCAGACCAGCTTGGCCTTTTCCACCACAGCCTGGTCGTCGGGGTCGTCGGAGCGAACCAGGCGCAGGTAGTAGTAGTGGTTCGCGATGGCGACGCCGCACTCGCCGGAGGCCACGCCCTTGATCTGATCGGTGTCGCCGCCCTGGGGATCGCGGGCGAAGTTGTTCACCACCGCCTCGGCCCACTCGGTCGCACCCTCTTCGCCATGCACGTCGATCAGCGAGGCCATGAGCGAGAGGTTGTAGATGTTGGAGCTAGACCGAATGCAGACCAGGCCTTCAAAGCGCGGATCGGCCAAGTCCTCGTAGCTGGACGGCGGTTCGTCCACGATCTCTGGATTGTAGTAGAGCGTGCGCGCCCGGGTGGAAAAGCCGTACCAGAGACCCTCGGGGTGGCGCAGATGATCCGGAATGCGCTCCTCCAGCGTGTCAGACGAGACCGCCTGGAAAATGCCCTCCTGCTCGGCGCGCCAGAGACGACCGGCATCCACCGTGATGAAGATGTCCGCCGGGCTGTTCGCGCCCTCGTTCAGGATGCGGGCCACCAGTTCTTCGCCGCTGCCCTCGATCAGATTGATCTCGATGCCGGTCTGCTCAGTGAAGTCTTGGAACAAGGCGGCATCGGAATCGTAATGGCGCGCGGAATAGATGTTGAGCTCGCCCTCGGCCTGGGCGGCGGGCGCCATGGCGAGGAAAGCCAGTCCACCGACGAGCCCGGCAAGGGCGGCCGTGCTGGCGAGGTGGCGTCGAGAAAGGGTCATGTGTCGGAAACTCCCGTCGATGAAGCGGTTGTAGCAATGAGCGGCTTTGGACACCTATGCGCCCTTCCGTGCCGGCACAGGCACCGGCCGCGTGTTGCGACGCAATCGCAGAGTTAATGCAAATCATTCTTATCGTCAACACGGGTAATGCCCTGCCGCAGCGCTTAAGCACTGCCATTGCGCCTATGCGGAGCCCACCGGGCAGGCCCATTGCCTGTGGTCCGGGCGGCCTCGCCCCTAGGGGGAGCTTGGCCCATGCTGCTGATGTAAAGCGCCCTTCGCGCTTAGCAGATCGACGCAAATCGGGTTCGCGAAGCGATCCGGTTTGAGTCATGAATCTGCTCTACACCCTTGATTCAGAGCGGATTCACGCTCTAGCTGCGCAGGATCAGGTCGAGAGAAAGACGGTCGGGAGCTTCCTGAGTCGCCTCGATGGTGCCACCGAGGTCCTCGGCCAGACGACGCAGAAAGAAGGCCTGGGAGCCTCGGGGATCGAGGCCGTCCGCAAGCAGCACGTCAAGCCCGCGCTGCATCTCCGGGCGCAGGCCCGCGTCCGCCCCCTCGGCGATCAGACCGTAGCGCTGCGCCGCCGGAGCCTGTGCCGCGCTGAGCGTGAGCGCGCCGCCGCGCGGCAGGCTTTCGCCGCCCAATGCCAGCAGGTTGAGCAGCAGCCGACCCAATTCCGGACGCAGGCCGGCGGTGCCGATATTCCAGTTGAGCGCAATGCCGCGGCGCGTCAGCCAGCTTTCCGCGACCTCCTGCAGATAGTGCGGATCGCCCAGCATCGCCCCCGCGCTGCCATACGCCGCGCGCAGGAAATTGAGACTGGCGACAGCCTGACGCACGCTGTCGCCCACCAGTTCGCCGGCCTGCGCCACGTCGCCGAAATCGGGATCGGTCATCAGCTCCAGGCCATTGTCGATGGCCGCAAGCGGACTGGCCAGATCATGACAGAGCCGAGCCGCAAGCAGCTCAGCCAACCTCACATCACTTTGCCCCATTACGCCCCATTCCCATAAGCATCCATGGATGCCACGGCGGTGTCGCTCCACGGTTTGCAAACGTCGTTCTTGATCTTGGTGCACCCCAAGGCGTCTTTGTAGACTCCTCCATGGCGCTGACAAGCTAGAATATGTGTAGAATGACCGACGGGATCGACTATGTACCGGGACAGTTCGTCCGCCACCCGCAGCAGCCAGACTGGGGCCTGGGGCAGGTGCAGTCGGCCGTCGGCACGCGGGTCACGGTGAACTTTGAGCATGCCGGCAAACTTCTGATCGACACCGCCACCGTCACCTTGGAGATCGTCGAGCCGCCGGCCAGTTGAAGCGCGCGCTATTTCGCGCAGCCCTGGCGATCGACAGAAGATGCCCCCACACACCAAAGACAACAGAGAAAGCAGGTTAACAGAGATGCCCGATGGAACGCTCACACCCCCGTCCTCTCCCCAGCGTGGCGGGCGCGGTCGACGCGGCGGCATCTACGCCCCCAAGGGCCGCGGCGTCGAGCCCGAGGCCCTGGAGGACGTGCGCAGGCTTCTGGGCACGCGGGAGCGGCGGGCCGACCTGCTGATCGAGCATTTGCATTTGATCCAGGATCACTACGGCCACCTCTCGGCGCGCCATATGGCAGCCCTGGCAGAGGAGATGAGCCTGCCGTTGGCCGCAGTCTACGAGACCGCCTCCTTCTATGCGCATTTCGACCTGGTGATGGACGAGGAAGCCCCGCCGCCACCGCTCACCATACGGGTCTGTGATTCGCTGACCTGCGAAATGATGGGTGCGGAAGCCCTGCTGGCGGCGCTTCCGGACAGTCTCGGCCGCGAGGTGCGCGTGGTGCGCGCGCCTTGCATGGGCCGCTGTGAGGTTGCGCCGGTGGCCGAGGTGGGCCATCGCCATACCGGTAAGGCCAGTGTCGAAAGCATCGCCGAACTGGTCGCGACGCATGAAACCCATCCCCGCCTGCCCGACTATCGCCCCCTGGACGCCTACCGGGCCGAAGGCGGCTATGCATTGCTGGCCAAGGTGCTGGACGGCAGCCTGGCGCCAGAGACGGCGATGGAGACGCTGGAAGCCTCCGGCCTGCGCGGTCTGGGTGGCGCCGGCTTCCGCTCAGGCCTCAAGTGGAAGTTCGTGCGCCAGGAGACTGGGCCGCGGCTGATGGCGGTCAATGCCGATGAGGGCGAGCCCGGAACCTTCAAGGACCGCTGGTACCTAGAGCGCGACCCGCACCGCTTCCTGGAAGGCACCCTTATCGCTGCCTCGGTGTCTGGCTGCGAGACCTGCTGGATCTATCTGCGCGACGAGTACCCCGAGCTGCGCGAAGTCCTGCTGCGTGAAATCGCGGCTCTCGAGGAGGCAGGCCTCACTCAGCACTGCCGCCTTGAGCTGCGCCGCGGTGCGGGCGCCTACATCTGCGGCGAAGAATCAGCCATGCTGGAGTCCATCGAGGGCCGGCGCGGCTACCCGCGGCACAAGCCGCCCTACCCCACGCAGAAGGGTCTCTGGGGCCGCCCCACCCTGATCCACAACGTCGAGACGCTCTATTGGGTGCGTGACATCCTGGAGAAGGGCGCCGAGTGGTTTGCAGGTGAAGGCCGCCACGGCCGCAGGGGCCTGCGCTCCTTCTCGGTCTCGGGCCGGGTCAAGGAGCCGGGCGTCAAGCTGGCGCCAGCCGGCATCACCATCCGCGAGCTGATCGAGGAATACTGTGGCGGCATGGCCGAGGGGCACAGCTTCAAGGGCTACCTGCCCGGCGGTGCCTCGGGCGGCATCCTGCCGGCCAGCATGGACACTGTGCCGCTCGACTTCGACACGCTACAGGAGCACGGCTGCTTCATCGGCTCGGCCGCGGTTGTCGTGCTCTCGGACAAGGATGACATCAAGAACGTGGTGCGCAACCTCATGCGCTTCTTCGAGGATGAATCCTGCGGCCAGTGCACGCCCTGTCGTGTTGGCACGGAGAAGGCGGTCAAGCTGCTGGACGCGCCGCAGTGGGACAAGCCGCTGCTCGATGAGCTGTCGAAGGTGATGATGGAGGCCTCGATCTGCGGCCTCGGCCAGGCGGCGCCCAATCCGCTGCTCTGTGCCTTCAAGTACTTCCCCGAGGAGGTTCAGTGATGAGCCAGACCATCCGCTTCACCCTTGACGGCCGCGAAGTCGAAGCCGCTGCCGACGAGACCATCTGGCAGGTGGCCGCGCGCGAGGGCACCGAGATCCCGCACCTCTGCTACAGCCCCGATCCCGGCTACCGCGCCGACGGTAATTGCCGCGCCTGCATGGTGGAGATCGAAGGCGAGCGGGTGCTGGCCGCGTCGTGCATCCGCCAGCCCGCCGAAGGCATGGTGGTCACCACTGCCGGAGAGCGCTCAAAGGCCGCGCGAAAGATGGTTTTCGAACTGTTGCTGGCCGACCAGCCGGAGCGCGAGACCAGCCACGACCCCGAATCCAAGTTCTGGCAGTGGGCCGAGAAGCTGGAGCTGGCCGACAGCCGCTTTCCCGCGGACGAGAGCCCGGTGCCCGACGTCACCCACCCGGCAATGGCGGTCAACCTGGATGCCTGCATCCACTGCGGTCTCTGCGTGCGCGCCTGCCGCGAGGTTCAGGTCAATGACGTGATCGGCATGGCCTATCGTGGCGGCGACGCTAAGGTGATCTTCGACTTCGACGACCCCATGGGCGAGAGCACCTGCGTGGCCTGTGGCGAATGCGTGCAGGCCTGCCCCACCGGCGCCCTCATGGAAAAGTCCCTGCTCGATGAGGCCAACGACAGCCGCACGGTCTGGGCCGACAAGACGGTGGACAGCCTCTGCCCCTTCTGCGGCGTCGGCTGTCAGACCAAGGTCTTCGTCAAGGACGACAAGATCGTGCAGATCGACGGGCGCGACGGTCCGGCGAACGAACAGCGACTTTGCGTCAAGGGCCGCTTCGGCTGGGACTACATCCACAGCCCCGAGCGGCTCACCGTGCCGCTCATCCGCCGTGAGGATGCGCCCAAGCGCTGGGACGACAGGATCGATTCCAGCAATCCCTGGACGCACTTCCGCGAGGCGACTTGGGAGGAAGCGCTGGAGCGCGCCGCGGGCGGGCTCAGGACCATCCTGGAGCGCGACGGAGGACAGGCGCTGGCGGGCTTCGGCTCCGCCAAGGGCTCGAACGAGGAGGCCTATCTTTTCCAGAAGCTGGTGCGCCAGGGCTTCGGCACCAACAATGTCGACCATTGCACCCGACTCTGCCACGCCTCCTCGGTGGCAGCGCTGATGGAGGGCATTGGCTCCGGCGCCGTTTCCGCCCCCTTCACCGCCGCGCTCGAGGCCGACTGCATCATCCTGATCGGCGCGCGCCCGGCGCAAAACCACCCCGTGGCCGCCACCTACTTGAAGCAGGCAGCCAAGGCCGGGGCCAAGCTGGTCATCATGGATCCGCGCCGACAGGGCCTGGCCCGCTATGCCAGCCACATGTTGCAGTTCAAGCCGGGCCAGGACGTTGCCCTGCTCAACGCCATGCTGCACACCATCATCGAGGAAGGCCTCTACGACGAGCAGTACATCCAGGCGCACACCAAGGGCTTTGAGGAGCTCAAGGTCAGCGTGCAGGACTTCCCGCCGGAGAAGATGGCCGAGGTCTGCGGCATCCCGGCGGAGACGATCCGCGAGGTGGCACGGCTTTACGCCCGCTCCCAGCGCTCGATCATCTTCTGGGGCATGGGTGTCAGTCAGCATGTCCACGGCACCGACAACGCCCGCTGCCTGATTTCTCTGGCGCTCACCACGGGCCAGATCGGGCGCCCCGGCACCGGCCTGCACCCCCTGCGCGGGCAGAACAACGTCCAAGGTGCCTCCGACGCCGGGCTCATCCCCATGGTCTTCCCGGACTACAAGTCGGTGGAGGACGAGGGCGTGCGGCAGATGTACGAAGAACTTTGGGGCCGCAGTCTTGATCCCGCCCGCGGCCTGACCGTGGTGGAGATCATCGACGCGGTCAGCAAAG
The DNA here is from genome assembly GCF_029222965.1 of Aquibaculum arenosum. Lineage (GTDB taxonomy): Bacteria > Pseudomonadota > Alphaproteobacteria > Kiloniellales > DSM-21159 > Aquibaculum > Aquibaculum arenosum. Next base: position 163,909 of record NZ_JARHUD010000006.1, read on the forward strand.
GGCGCATCAAGGGCATGTATGTGCAGGGCGAGAACCCGGCCATGTCCGACCCCGACCAGATCCACGCCCGCAAGGCCCTGGCCAAGCTGGAGCATCTGGTGGTGCAAGACATCTTCCTGACCGAGACCGCCTGGCATGCCGATGTGGTGCTGCCCGCCTCCGCCCATGCGGAGAAGTGGGGCACCTACACCAACACCAACCGCCAGGTGCAGATCGGCCGTCCCGCGGTGCAGCCGCCGGGCCAGGCCCGCCAGGACTGGGAACTGATCCAGGAAATGGCAAATCGCATCGGCCTCAACTGGACCTACAGCCACCCGCGCGACGTCTTTGCCGAGATGGCGCAGGTGATGCCGTCACTGAACAACATCACCTGGGAACGGGTGGAGCGCGAAGAGTCGGTCACCTACCCCGCCGACGCCCCCGACCAGCCGGGCAACGAGATCATCTTCGCCGCCGGCTTCCCCACGGCCGATGGTCGCGGTCGCATCGTGCCGACCGGCCTCGTCCCGCCTGCGGAGCTTCCGGATTCGGACTATCCCCTGGTTCTCACCACCGGGCGCCTGCTGGAGCACTGGCACACCGGCGCCATGACCCGTCGGGCCTCGGTGCTCAACAACCTGGAGCCCGAGCCCATCGCCTGCCTGCATCCCAAGGAACTCGGCGAGCGTGACCTGCGAGCGGGCGATCGGGTGCGGCTCACGACCCGCCGTGGCAGCATCAGCCTGCGCGTGCGCGAAGATCGCGACGTGCCCCCGGGCATGGTTTTCGTGCCCTTCTGCTTCAACGAGGCCGCCGCCAACGTGCTGACCAACCCGCAGCTCGACCCCTTCGGCAAGATTCCGGAATTCAAGTTCGCGGCTGTGCGGCTGGAATCGGAAGAGGCCGTGGCCGCGGAATAAGAAATCCAGGGGAAGCCTCACGCTTCCCCTGGATCCTTTGCCCAAGCCGTGGGTCAGCGCGCAGCAAGGCGCGCGACCTGGCCGCTACAGCCGCACGTTTTCTCCGGCGAAGACATTGGCCGAGGTCAGGCCGAGGCCGTGCAGGCCGTAGTGAGCGCCGACGGCCAGAACAACGGCAACGACAACGGCGGCAACAAAGGCTTTCATGCAGTCTCTCCACTTCACTGACAGCCCGGCACATGCCAGGTCGCCGACTCACGTCTCTAAAGCTTTACGTTAGACCCGATTCACGCATTTATTCCGATCTACTCTTGCGGCCCGGTCACTTCCTCAAGATAGCGCATCAGGGCCGCCAGGTCTTCGTCGCCGCTGATTCTTTGCACCGGCATCTTTGAACCGGGTGTGTAGAGATCGGGGCCCAGGCGAAAGAGATCGGAAATAGTTTCCCCCGTCCAGATGATGTCGGAGCCATCGAGCGCGCTGGAGTAGTTGTAGTCTTCCACGCTGCCGGCCGGGCGCCCGAACACCTTGTAGAGTGTCGGGCCCGCACGACGACCGCTGCCCGGTGTCACGGAATGACAAACGGCGCAGGTGCGAAAGACCTTCTCGCCCCGCGCCAGCTCCGGATCGCCGGAAAGGTCTATCGGAGGCGTTTCCCGCGTGGCCAGAGACACCCCGATCTCTTCGCCACTTTCCAGGTCCCACACCCGTACCACCTCGTCCGAGCCGGCTGAGAAGAGGCGCGCACCGTCGGGGGCGAAAGCGAGCGACCAGACCGGCGCCAGGTGGCCCGGGAGACTGATGAGCTCCTCGCGATGCTCAACGTCCCAAAAGCGGATGCGCCGGTCCAATCCGGCACTGGCGAGGGTCTCACCGTCGGGAGAAAGCGCCAGCGCCAGGATCGCGCCCTCGTGCCGCCCCACTTCGGCGAGCCTGGACCCTGATTCGAGGTCCCAAAGGTGCAGACTTTCGTCCACCCCCGCACTGATGGCCTCCCGACCATCGTTGACGAAGACCAGGGCATTGATGGGAAAACCATTGCCTTCCAGGCCCTGCAGCAGGTCACCGCTCTCAACATCCCAGAGCAGCAGCTTGCCGTCGTAGCCGCCGCTCAGGAGCTGCCTGCCGTCGGGCGAGAAGGCCACGACATTGACGTTGTTCTCGTGCCCTTCGAGCAGATGCAGTGCCTCACCGCTCTCAACATCCCAGAGACGCACACTGTTGTCCCATCCGCCGGAGGCGGCCAGATCTCCATTCGGCGAGAGGGCCAGTGCCGGCACCCGCCCTTCATGGCCGCGCAGGATCCGCTGCGTGTCTTGAGCATTCAGGTCCCAGACCCGCAAGGTGCCGTCGTCGCTGGCCGAAAGCGCACGCCCGCCGGGCAGGAAGGCAACGGCATTAACCGCTGCTTCATGGGCATCCAGCACCGCCAAGGCCTCCTGCCGCTCGGCATCCCAATAGATCACGGTGTAGTCGAAGGAGGCGGTCAGCGCGAAACGCCCATCCTGGGAAAGCGCGACGTCCTTGACGAAGCCGCCATGGCCACGCAGCTCGGCCTGCGCCGATCCGCTCCCCAAAAACCCTAAGGCCAGGAGCGCCGTCGCGGCCAACCGGACTGCGCGCCGGCAGACAGAAGAACGGCGCATGGCCTGTGCCAGCGCCGCCCGGAGCCTATTCTGCAGGTGCAGCGGCCTTGCGCGGTGGCTGCGCTGGCGCCCGACTCTTGCGTTCCTCTTCCTCGGCCCAGAGGTTGTGGTGCTCGCGCGCCCAGTTAAGATCCACCTTGCCGGAACCCATGGCTGCAAAGGCGCCCTCCATACCCAGAGTGCCGATATAGATATGGCCCAGGATGATAGCGATCATAACCACCCCGACCGCCGCATGCCAAATGCTGTTGAGCTGCATCTCCATCATCGGCGAGATGTTCGTCGGAACGTTCAGGCCGAGGCCGGCCAGGAAGCCCAGCGTCTTGCCCCAGAGATCCGTCTGGAAGGGGAACAACAGGGCGATGCCGGAAAGCGAAAGGGAAAGGCCGCCGATGATGACCAGCCAGAAGAGCACCTTCTGGCCGGCATTGAACTTGCGGGCAGGCGGATGGGAATGCTTGCTGAAGAGACCGCCGGCTTTTGCGGCCCACACGAAATCATGGCGGTTCGGGATGTTGTGTTTCACCCAGAGAACGAACATCAGCACAATACCCAGCATAAAAGGGAAGGCTAGGTAGTTGTGGGCATACTTGCCGGCCAGGGTCAGGGTGCCGAAGAACTCCGGACCCACCAACGGCAACAGGAAATAGCGCCCGAACATGAGGTTCAGGCCGGTCAACGCCAGAACGACAAAGGTCGTGGCCGTCAGCCAGTGGGCAAAGCGATCGAGGCCGCTGAACCGCTCGATGGTTCGCCCTGCCGGGCCCGCCTCAATGCGCACGCGCCCGCGCAACAGGAAGAAGAGTGCCAGCAGCCCAAGCATGCCCAGCATGATCCAAGCGCTGTAAAGCTTGAGCGGACCATTGCGCACGGCTCGCCAGTTGTCACCCTCGGACTGGATCATGACGCCTGCCTGTCCGTCGCGCTGAACCACCCTACCCGCGTCGCCCTGGCGGATGGCGCGCCACATATCTGCCGTGGCGTCGCTGCCAAGTGCGCCGCCCGGAACCTCGCCGCCTTGTGGCGAGAAGCCGGGGACATCGCGCCCGCCGGTCTGTGCCGCCGCCGAGCCGGCTTCTATCACGAAGGCCGACAGCAGAATTGCCAAACCGAGACCGACCGTCAGGATCACCTGTCGCCAGGACTGGATACCTTGTCGGGTCATGGAACCTTCCCTTCCCACTTCTTCTTTCCTGGGATCAACCCCGTGGCCAAGCTTAAAGGCTTACAAGCCACGCTGATAGCGCGCCCGATTGCGCAACTCCTGGCGTGCTTCAGGTGACAGTTCTTCGTCAGCCTGCCCCAGGTAGGTTCCCTTTTCATAGAGCAGCACGCGGTCCTGTTCCTCCGGATCGCAGGCGGAGAGAAGGACCCCGGCCACAGCCAACGACACAAGGACGCCGAACGTCCGGAGAGATTGCATCATGCCGTCTCTAAACTCTTTTCAAGAATGCGAGGCCCGCCGAGCTGCGAGCCTCGTTTGAGGCGCAGAGGGCGGCGGAAACGCCGCCGCCCTCTGCTGCCCTCGATCTTAGGGTGGTCGGCTTAGGAACCGGCCTTGCTTTCGTAGGCCGTACCCCATCCCCAGGCGCCGGACCCGAAGCCGCGTCCGACGATGCGTTCGCGGAAGATGCCCGAAACGCTGTCGCCATCACCGGCCAGCAGGGCCTTGGTCGAGCACATCTCCGCGCAGAGCGGGAGCTTGCCCTCGGCCAGGCGGTTACCGCCGTACTTCGAGAACTCGGCCTGGGAGCCATCCTCTTCCGGACCGCCGGCGCAGAAGGTGCACTTGTCCATCTTGCCGCGGCTACCGAAGTTGCCGGCCTGCGGGAACTGCGGTGCCCCAAAGGGACAGGCGTAGAAGCAGTAGCCGCAACCGATGCAGAGGTCCTTCGAGTGCAGCACCACACCGTCATCGGTCTGATAGAAGCAATCGACGGGGCAGACCGCCATGCAAGGCGCGTCCGAGCAATGCATGCAGGCCACGGAGATCGAACGCTCACCCGGCTTGCCGTCATTGATCGTCACCACCCGGCGACGGTTGATCCCCCAGGGGACCTCGTTCTCGTTCTTGCACGCCGTGACGCAGGCGTTGCACTCGATGCAACGCTCGGCGTCACAGAGGAACTTCATGCGTGCCATCTCAGTTCTCCTCTCTCAATCCGGGTTCAAGCACGCTCGATCTGACACAGGGTCGACTTCGTCTCCTGCATCTGCGTGACGACGTCGTAACCATATGTCTGAATGGTGTTCGTGCTTTCACCCAAGACATAGGGATCGGAGCCCTTGGGGTACTTGGACCGCAGGTCCTCGCCCATCCAATGGCCGCCGAAGTGGAAGGGCATGAAGGCCACGCCGTTGCCGACACGCTCGGTCACCAGGGCCTTGACCTTGATCCGCACAGGATTGTCGTCGGAGTTGTCTGGACCATAGACCCAGACGTCATCCCCGTCGCGGATGCCGCGGTTGTTGGCATCGCGCGGGTTGATCTCCACGAACATGTCCTGTTGCAGTTCCGCCAGCCAGGGATTGGAGCGGGTCTCGTCGCCGCCGCCCTCGTATTCGACCAGTCGGCCGGACGTGAGAACGATCGGGAAGTTCTCCGAGAAGTCCTGATCCTGGATCGACTTGAACAGCAACGGCAGGCGCATGCTGGTGCGGTCCTCGTGGGTCGGATAGTCCGCCACGAGATCGCGCCGAGGCGTGTAGAGCGGCTCGCGGTGCAGCGGCACCGGATCCGGGAAGTTCCACACCACCGCCCGGGCCTTGGCGTTGCCGTACGGGGCACAGCCATGCTCGATCGCGACACGCTGGATGCCGCCGGAGTTGTCGATCTTCCAGTTCACCGCATCGATGTCACCACCGGCAGCGGCATGCTCGATCGCGGCCATCTCCTCCTCGGTGAGATCGGAATCCCAGCCCAGGGACTTGAGCATGGCCATGGTGAACTCGGGATAGCCGTCCTCGATCTCCGAGCCCGGATTGTGGCTGCCGTCGGCGAGCAGGTTGACGCCGTCGCGCTCCACACCGAAACGGGCGCGGAAGCCCATGCCACCGTCGGCCACTGCCTGCTCCGCGTTGTAGAGCACCGGCGAACCCGGGTGGTTGAACTCAGGCGTTCCCCAACAAGGCCAGGGCAGACCGTAGTAGTCACCATCGCAGGGACCGCCAAGCGCCCGCAGCGAGGTCTTGTCGAAGGTCTGCTGGTTGGCCATGTGCGCCTTGAGTCGCTCCGGCGACTGACCGGTGTAGCCGATCGTCCACATACCGCGATTGAACTCGCGGGTGATGTCCTCCACGGAAGGTTCTTTGCCCTCGACCGCAATGTTCTTGAACATCTCGTCGGCGAAACCGAACTTCTCCGCGAAGAGATACATGATCTCGTGGTCGACCTTCGACTCGAAGAGCGGATCCATCACCTTCTCGCGCCACTGCAGGGAGCGGTTGGAGGCGGTCACCGACCCCACCGTCTCGAACTGAGTGGTCGCCGGCAGCAGATAGACGCCGTCCGTGCGGTCGTGCATGACCGCGGTCACACTCGGGAAGGGATCGATCACGACCAGCATGTCGAGCTTCGACATGGCGCGCCGCATGTCCGGCATACGGGTCTGGGAGTTCGGGGCGTGACCCCAGAACACCATGGCCCGCAGGTTGTCCGGCTGGTCGATATTCTCCTTTGATTCGAGCGCGAGGTCGAACCAGCGGGACACCGGAACACCCGCCTTTTCCATCAGCTCCTGCGAGCCGAAGCGCGACAGCAAGTAGTCGTAGTCGGTCTCCCAAACCCGAGCCCAGTGCTTCCAGGAACCCGTGGCCAGGCCGTAATAGCCAGGCAGAGTGTCCTGGGTAACGCCGAGATCGGTCGCACCCTGCACGTTGTCGTGGCCGCGGTAGATGTTCGCACCGCCGCCGGGTTTGCCGATGATGCCCAGTGCGAGGCCCATGACGCAGTAGGCGCGCACGTTGGCGTTGCCCGTGGCGTGCTGGGTGGAGCCCATGCACCAGACGATGGAGAAGGGCCGGTTGTTGGCCAGAGTCCGGGCGACACGGTGGAGCTGCGAGCCCGGAACACCGGTTACACGCTCAGTTTCCTCCGGCGTCCATTTCGCCACCTCGGCGCGGATCTGATCCATGCCGTAGACGCGCTGGCGGATATACTCGCGATCCTCCCAGCCGTTCTCGAAGACGTGCCAGAGGATGCCCCAGATCAGCGCCACGTCCGTACCCGGACGGAAGCGAACGTACTCGCTGGCGTGGGCGGCCGTACGCGTGAAGCGCGGGTCGCAGACGATGAAGGGGGCGGAGTTCTCCTCTTTCGCCTTCAGCATATGCTGCATCGCCACCGGATGGGCTTCCGCCGGATTGCCACCAATCTGGAAGATCGCCCGTGCGTTGTGCAGGTCGTTGTAGCTGTTGGTCATCGCGCCATAGCCCCAGGTGTTGGCAACACCTGCGACCGTGGTCGAGTGGCAGATACGCGCCTGATGATCGATGTTGTTCGTGCCCCAGTAGGCTGCGAACTTCCGAATCAGGTAGGACTGCTCGTTATTGTGCTTGGCAGAGCCCAGCCAGTAGACCGAGTCAGGACCGGAGGTCTCACGGATGTCCAGCATCTGATCGCCGATCTCGTTGATCGCCTGATCCCAGGAAATCCGCTCCCACTGGCCGTTGACCAGCTTCACCGGGTGTTTGAGGCGGCGTTCGCCATGCGCATGCTCGCGCACCGCCGCGCCTTTGGCGCAGTGGGAGCCCAGGTTGAAGGGGCTGTCCCAGCCGGGCTCTTGCCCGACCCAGACGCCGTTCTTCACCTCTGCAAGCACCGTGCAGCCCACCGAGCAGTGGGTGCAGACCGACTTGCGGATCTCCGCGGAGCCGTTGGAGGACTGCGCCTCGGCCTTCCGCACGCGGCCCAGCGACATAGCCGAGGCAGCAGCGACACCGCCCGCGGCCAGGCCGGAGCGCTTGAGGAAGGTTCGGCGGTCCACAGCGCCGCCGATCACTCCGGCAAACGCCTTGGACAAACGGGGGCCTGACGCCGCTCCATTCGCCTTTTTGGTAAGCATTGACCTCTCCTGAATTTCTTAAGCCGTTCCAGCCAGCGAGGCGATCAGAACCTGGCGAGCTCGTAATAGCGCTTCACATGCGCGCTTTCCTGGTAGCCCTTCGGCTTGCGTTCCTCAGCGGCTTCGGCCTCGCCTCCGGCAGCCATGGTTACCGCAGCGGCGCCCAGCGCACCGACGCCCAGACCCGCCTTGCGGAAAAAATCTCGCCGCGCTGTCGAGGTCACCTTCTCATCCTTCATCTCACTCACCCCTCCTCCAATGGCGATCCGTTCCGGCCGGGCCTGTACCTAGCTCCCGCCCTCCGGGTCCGGACTCCACGTTTTGGCGCTAGGCCGCCATCTCGAAACCCTGGGCTTCGATCTGCAGGAACAAACTGCCGATCGTGCCGACGGGCATGAAAAAACGGGCCGAGGGCGATGCCTGCAGGTCCTCGAAGAACCGCGGCGCCCAACAGCCGATATGCGTGTCGTAGAAGCGTTGCTGTGTGGCCAGGTCGGCCGGCTCGCCGAAGGAACCGCCGATCAGCCCGGCCATCATCTCACACAGGGAAGCGATGTGGTCCTCGGGCTCGCTGACGTTGTCCTGGCGCGCAATGCCAAGCTCGGCCATCTCCCCGCGCAGTCGCGCCAGGGGCCGGTCATGCAGGAAGCCAGTCAGGTAATAGGAAGCGTAGGGCAGAAGCTCGGCCTGGCCGACACCGACGAAGAGCGTAAAATGCTCCTGCTCGATCTCTTTCGGCTCGCTGCGTCGGGAGACCTGTGCCAGCGTCTGAACCGCCTGGCCCAACTCGGTCTCATCACCTTCCAGCGCAGCCAGAGACACAAGAAAGTCCCGATCCGGCGCACCACTCAAGAGGCGTGCCAGCAACGTGTACCAACCCAAACGAAGGCGGTCTTCTTCAGCCACCTCAACTAAGGGCATGCCCTTCTCTCCTGCCATGCTCGCTCAGCACAACTCTGACCGCCTTTTGACGACCAGGATGCTGCCCGAGCAGGGTGTTTTTCCCTGCTGTTCAGGGATCGTTTTCAGTTCATTGCAGGAATTAAACGTCAGAACGCGAACAGGGTCAACCCAATCCTGCCTGCACAAAGGCGTCAGAATCGCCGCAAATGCCTCTTATGATTGTGCAATTACTGGCCGCCCCAGCGCCGGGCAAGTGCCCGGCGTGGCCGCTTCTGATGGTTTTCGGCAGTCTCACCCTGGACGGCAGGAGAATCCACCGATGCGGGAGCCCCTTCCACGGCGTCACCCGACACCCGGGGCACCGCCAGCGGATCATCAGAGTCGACGAGGGCCTCAGCATTCTGCTGTTCTTCATCCGCGACCGGCGCGGCTTCGATCGAATCGGGCAGTTCTTGCGCGGGCACTGCGGTGGCGTCCGTTGCATCTTCCTCTGCCGCTTTTTCTGCTGCTTCCTGCTTTTCAGGAAGCACCATGCCACGGCCCACCTGGAAGAGGGTCTTCACCGGCTTTCCGGTGAAGGCGGGGCCGTTGTAATCCTCGGCGTAGTCCACCAGACCGTCGAGGTTGGCGTAGACGGGGTCCAGCCGCCACAGCCGCCGCAGCGCCTTCACGCGCAGTTCGCTCGGCACATTGCGCTTCAGATAGGGCGTCCAGTCGTCATCCCGGCCGAGTGTTTCGGGATCCGGCAGATCCTCCGCGGAAACTGTCTCCTCGCCGAGGGTCGATTCGCCCTCACCGGCGTCGGAAAGCGAGTCGGCCGCACTCTCTGGGGTCGGCTCGGCCTGTTCGGCTGCCGACACCGCATCGCGCCTTTCCGCATCCTTCTCGCGCTGCGCCTTCCGGCGCGCCCAGCGCGACAGGAAGCCCTCGTCGTCCGAATGCGCCATCAGGCACCTCCTTCTGGTCCACTGTGACCGCCGGTCCCCGGGCCACCACGCCCCGAACCGGACTGGGTCTCGGCCGCGCGCCCCTTGCCAGGGGGCGGCCCGCCCTTGCGCGGGTCGTGGGGCTTTCGCTTGCGCTTGTAGAAGGGCACCTCGACATGGTGCTGCGCCACGAAGGCCTCGACGAAGGCATGCACCGGCGCCGGCATGGGCACGCCTTCGACGAGTTCCTCGCCGCTGACGCTGTAGAACTCCGCCTCCATCACATTGGCCGTGACCAGCAGCGGCACCCAGGGATGGCGGCTGCCCGCATCGACTCCCTTGCGCAGCACCACGTAAATCAGCGGCTGGCGCTGCTGCAGGTTTATCTTCAGTTCCGGCGTGTCCTTACGGTGGAGTTCCAGAGTGAGGGTGCCGGCATGGAACAATGCGGCCTCTCCCTCGCCCTCCTCACGCAGCGTCAGCCACTCACCGCGCGGATCGCGCGCCGGCGCGCCGACCAGAACGTCTAGCGGTCGCCAGCTATAGTCCTGCCAGGGATGCTTGCTCCGGCGACGTTCCAGCACCACGCCCAGGGGCAGGTTCTCGATGCGCTTCAGGTCCTCTGTCGCCTCAGTCATGCTTTACCTCCGGGCTGGGCAGCTCTTGGCTCCGCGCCCTCCACGGCCTCGCTGCCAAATAGGCGCTCGGCCTCCGCCCAATCGTCCGGGCGGTTCGCATTGAAGAAGGGATCGTAGGGTTCGACTGGCCAGTCGACCCGGGCGAACCGATGGTCCGCCGTGAAGACATCCACCTTGCGCACGCCGGCCTCCATGGCTGCACGCAGGCTGTCCGCCAGCGCCACCGGCCAAAGCGCGAAGACGGGATGGTCACGCCCGCCGGAGGCTGCGCAGACAATGTCAGCACCCTCATGCTCGCGCGCCTGAGCCAAACGTGCCACCAGATCCTGCGGAAAGAAGGGCGCATCGCCAGCGAAGGTCACAATCCAGGGGCAATCAGGTGCATGCTCGCGCGCCCACTCCATGCCAGTGAGCACACCGGCCAGCGGCCCGGCGAAGCCGCCAATGCTGTCCGGCACCACTGGCAGCTCGAAGGCTTCAAAGCGCGTGGGGTCGCCGTTAGCATTGATCACCAGCGGCCCAACCTGCGGGCGCGCCCGCTCGATGATCCGCGCCAGCAAGGGCCGGCCGCCCAGCGGCCGCAGGCACTTGTCACCCCCACCCATACGCCGCGATTGGCCGCCGGCCAGCAGCACGCCGCAGAAGTTGGAAAGTTCATGCGTCATCGCGTGCCCCCTTGCGCCCGTGTCGCGGGGCCTCCTCCTCATCGCGATGCTCTGCGTCGTAGACTATGCGTTCGGCGCCGGAGAGCGCGATGAAGCGCCGCCCCTTGGCTCGGCCGATCAGGGTCAGTCCGGCCTGACGCGCGAGATCCACGCCCCAGGCGGTAAAGCCGGAGCGCGAAACCAGGATGGGAATGCCCATCTGCACCGTCTTGATCACCATTTCCGAGGTCAAGCGCCCGGTGGTGTAGAAGATCTTGTCGTCGGGCGTGAGGCCGTGCAGCAGCATGTAGCCGGCAATCTTGTCCACAGCATTGTGGCGCCCGACGTCCTCCATGTAGAGCAGCGGCCGCTCGCCCTGGCAGAGCACGCAGCCGTGGATCGCGCCGGCTTCGAGATAGAGACTTGGTGCCGTGTTGATCTTGCGGGTCAGGGCGTAGAGCCAACTGGTATGCAGGCGGGCACCCTGCGACAGCGCGACTTCGTCGAAGCGCTCCATCAGGTCGCCGAACACCGTTCCCTGGGCGCAGCCCGAGGTGCGGATCTTCTTCTTCAGCTTCTCTTCATAGTTCGTCTCGCGCCGGGTGCGGACCACAACCACGTCGAGTTCCTCGTCGTAGTCGACCCCCTCGATCTCGTCGTCGGGACGCAGCATGTTCTGATTGAGCAGGTAACCGACCGCCAGATAGTCGGGGTAATCGCCGATCGTCATCATGGTGACGATCTCCTGCCGGTTCAGATACAGCGTCAGCGGTCGCTCGGTGACGACCGCAGTTTCCACCGGCCGGCCCTGCTCATCCACGCCTTCGACGCGACTGGTCAGGCGCGGGTCCTGCGGGTCCGGACGCAGCAGGAACTCCGCCAGTTCGACCGCCTCCAGCTTTGCCGTGCCCTTTCGCAGGCTTCTTGGCGGCGCCACGCTCGTATCAGCCATCTCATTCTCCCTCCTGCCACCTATAGGGCGCTGCGCAGTCCGGCCACAAGAGCCGAGTCATGACGGCCCTCTTCCGACAATCCTGCATGGCTGCCTCCGAAAGATGAGGCGGCCCGTCCGGTTGTTGAGACAGGAACGCTGCCCTATCTTTCGTTTGTGCGATGCAATATCGCACTTGCACACAAAGAGGCGGGATCGACCCGCCCCGAACCCGATACCCGGAGATATATCATGCCGCGCACTTCCGAATTCGACGTCCTCCTCACCCAGCTTCGCGAACAGGGCTATGCCGACAGCGTGCAGATGGACGCCGAGGCCCGTCGGCTGCGGGCGCAGGCTATGCGACACTACGCCGCACAATTCCTCGCCTGGCTGAAGTCCAGCGGGCAGACCAAAAGCCTGGGCAGCGCTGCGCGCCACGCCTGAGCGCCGACGCGAAAGCGCAGATCAGAGAAGGGGCGGCCCGCAATCGCGCGGCCGCCTCTTCTCTTTGGGCCTATTCTCGAAGGCCAAGTTCGCGAGGAACTAGGCCGGGGCCTGGGGACCACCCGGTCGTGTGGCGTAGAGTGCCAGGAATTCGAAACCGATCTGAGCCGCCGCCAGAGCCGTGATCTGGGCGCTGTCATAGGCCGGCGCCACTTCCACCACATCGAAGCCGACGAAGTTCAGGCCCTGCAAGCCGCGCAAGATGCCCAGCGCCTGCGCCGTGCTGAGCCCGCCGACCACCGGCGTGCCGGTCCCCGGCGCAAAGGCCGGGTCCAGGCCGTCGATATCGAAAGTCAGGTAGATTTTGCGATTGCCTAGAGTTTCACGAATGCGGGCGATCACATCATCGATGCCATGCCGGTGCACCCAAGGCGCATCCAGGATGGTGAAGCCATGGGTTTCGGCGTTGTAAGTGCGAATGCCCACCTGCACCGAGCAGGCCGGATCGATCAGTCCCTCGCGCTGGGCATGCCAGAACATGGTGCCGTGGTTGATGTCGTCCTCTTCGCCGGTCCAGGTGTCGCTGTGTGCGTCGAAGTGTAGCAGGGCCAGTGGCCCGTGCTTGGCCGCATGGGCCTTGAGCAGCGGGTAGCTGATGAAGTGATCGCCACCAATGGACAGCAAGGCTGCCCCGGCATCCAGCACCCGACGCGCCGCCGCCTCGATGGCATCGGGAACCGTGGCCGGATGAAAGGGATCGAAGACGCAATCGCCGGTATCGACAATCGAGAGCAGGTCGCGCGGATCGAACGGCAGGCCATGCGGCCGCGCCCAGGCCATGATGGCCGAAGCCGCGCGCACCGCCTGCGGCCCGAATCGGGCGCCCGGCCGATTGGTGGTCGCCAGGTCGAAGGGCACCCCCATCACCGCCAGGTCGACGTCGCTCAGATCCTTCGAATAGCGCCGCCGCAGGAATGACAGCGCGCCGGCGAAGGTATGCTCCTGCACCGCGCCCTTGTTCTCCGTCGCCACGAATGCCTGATCGCCAGCCTGGCGCTTTGCCATGATCCACTCCCTATGCCTGTTTTGCCCCGCCTGCAGGCGCCGCAACCCGGCCGCAGAGATAAACCCACTTATTTTGGGGCTGCAAGCACGGGGCGTCCTGATAGTCTGAGCGCAAATACCCCGATGTCGACCCCGGAGAGGCGCAGACTTGGCCGGGCAAGGAGAACGCCAAGGCTGCGCGTGACACGAGTGAGCAATCAAGAATAACCGGCGAGGCGCGCGCTGCATGCGAAGCGCCAGACGGGATCAGGAGAAGGATGGCCCCATGAAACTGCGTGGCCGAAAGCTGCTTGTCTGCGACTGCGAAAAAACCATGCCGTTGAGCGGCGCGCGCCTTGCAGAGGCTTTGCGCGCGCTCGGCGCCGAGGGAGAGTTGCCGCTTCACACCCAACTCTGCCGCGCTCAGTTGCAGAACTATGAGGCAGCGCTCAACAGCGGCGAGCCCTTGCTGGTCGCCTGCACCCAAGAAGCCCCCCTCTTCTCGGAGCTGGGTGAGGAGGAGCGGCCAGACGCCGATTTGCGCTTTGCCAACATCCGCGAAACCGCAGGCTGGGGCGAGGAAGGCGCAGCTGCGACCGCCAAGATGGCCGCGCTATTGGCTGCTGCAACCCAGGAGGCGAAGCCGGCGCCGCTGATCTCACTGAAGTCCGAAGGCATCTGCCTGATCTACGGCAAGGACGAGCGGGCGCTCGAGGTCGCGGCCCAGCTCAAGGGCCGCCTGGACGTCACCGTGCTTCTGCGCGAGGCCAAGGAGATCGCGCCGCCACGGATCATGGATGTGCCGGTGTTCCTCGGCCGCATCGTCGCTGCCAAGGGCTACCTCGGGGACTTCGGAGTGACCGTGGATGGCTACGCCCCGGCCTCGCCCTCTTCGCGCGAGCGTCTGACCTTCGACGCGCCACGCGACGGTGCCTACAGCGAATGCGATCTGATCCTCGACCTGACCGGCGGCACGCCGCTCTTCCCGGCCGGCGAACGGCTGGACGGCTATCTGCGCGCCGACCCTGCCGACCCCGTGGCCGTGCAGCGGGTGGCGCTGGCCGCCAGCGATCTGGTGGGCGAGTTCGAGAAGCCGCGCTACGTGCGCTACGATGCCGAGATCTGCGCCCATGGCCGCAGCCGCAAGACCGGCTGTCGCCTGTGCCTGGACAACTGCCCGCTTTCAGCCATCACGTCGCTTGGCGAAACTGTCGAAATCGACCCGCATGTCTGCGGCGGCTGCGGCCTCTGTGCCGCGCTCTGCCCGACGGGGGCGATCGAGTACCAGTTTCCCGCCACCACCAGCCTGTTCGAGCAGGCCCGCAGCCTCCTGGAGTCTTACCGCAAGGCCGGCGGCGAAGCCCCTGTGCTGTTGCTGCACGACGAGCGCTATGGCGCGGAAGTCATCTCACTGATCGCGCGACATGGCGGCGGACTGCCGGCGCGGGTGCTGCCGCTGCCGGTCAACGAAGTGACCGAACTGGGCTTCGACTTCTACTTCGACGCCCTGGCCTGGGGCGCGGCGCAAATCGCTCTGCTGGTGGCGCCGGAGAAGCGCGAGGACGTGCAGGCCCTGGCAGGCACCCTCGGCCTGGTGGAAACGGTGATGGATGGCCTGGGTTATGGCGGTGGGCGCATCCACCTGCTCGACCAGCAGGATCCGGATGCGGTGGAAGCGGCGTTGCGTGCGCTGCCGTCCACCGCCGGCGCCGAAGCCGGGCTCTTCCTGCCCATGGGGGGCAAGCGCGCCCGCGCCTTCCTGGGCCTGCACCACCTCCATGCCAAAGCGCCGCAGCCGGTTGACCAACTGCCGCTGCCGCAAGGCGCGCCCTTCGGCACAATCCACGTGGACACCAGCGGCTGCACAATGTGCCAAGCCTGCGTCACCGCCTGTCCGGCCGGCGCGCTGATCGACGATCCGGAAATGCCTTGGCTGGGCTTCATCGAGGAAAACTGCGTGCAATGCGGCCTGTGCAAGGCGACCTGTCCGGAAAAGGTGATCGCCCTGGAGCCGCGTCTGAACTTCCAGGAGGAGGCGCGCACCGCCCGCGAGCTCAACCGTGCCACGCCGTTCAACTGCATCCGCTGCGGCAAACCCTTCGGGGTCGGCGCTTCTATCGAGCGCATTGTCGATCGCTTGGCCGGGGCCCATTCTATGTTCCAGGACAGCGGCCGAGTCGAGCGCATCATGATGTGCGACGACTGTCGCGTGGTCACCGAGTTCGAGACCAGTACAGCCGCCATCTCCTACGGTGAACGCCCTGTTATGCGCACCACGGAAGACGACCTGCGCGAGCGCGAAGTGGAACGCGCCAAGCGGCGTTTGGCCGAAGCCGGAACGGTTAAGTCCAACGGATCGTCCGACTCGTGACCGACGCGCCTTTGGACCCACGCCTCCACGCCTACCGCGCCGACCTGGCGGACGCCCGGCTGCGCGGACGGGTCGAGGCTCAGCGCTTCACGGAGGGCAGCCCGGCGACCCTCTGTGTCGGCTGTGCCGACCTAAAGCCCATGCCCTCAGCCCAGGCCGGCAACGACAGTCAGTTGCTCTTCGGGGAAAGGCTGCGGGTGTTCGACCGCACGGACGGCTGGGCCTGGGTTCAGAACGAGAGCGACGGCTATGTGGGCTGGGTGCGCGAAAGCACTCTCGGTCCGCTGCGTGCGGCGCCCGATCATCGCGTGGCGGCGCTGCGCACGCCGCTGCTTCCGGAGCCGGACGTCAAGGCACCACCGCTTGATCTCTTGTCCTTCGCCTCCGTCCTGCGAGTCACGCGCTATAGCGGGTCCTATGCGGAGATCGAGGGCGGCGGCTGGATCTTTGCGGCACATCTGGCCCCGAGCGATAAAGCCGATAGCGACTATATCGCCACGGCCCGGCGCTTCCTGGGGCTGCCCTACCTCTGGGGCGGTCGCAGCAGCCTGGGGCTGGACTGCTCTGCACTGGTCCAACTCGCACTGGGCGCCGCCGGCCTCGTCCTGCCGCGGGACAGCGACCAGCAAGAGACTTGCGAAGCATCGGGGCGCCAACTGCCGCCCGACGCACAGCGCCAGCGGGGCGACCTGCTCTACTGGCCCGGCCACGTGGCGCTGGCGCTGGATGCGGAGCGGGTGCTGCATGCCACCGGTGGGCCCATGCTGGTGGTCGAAGAACCCTTCGCGGCAATCGATGCCCGCGTTCAGGTCGAGCGCGGCCGCGGACTGCGCTGCATTCGCCGTCCCTGACGCCTCTCCTGCAGCCCCTATCCGCGCCAGAAGCGCGGCATCACCAAAACCAGCAGGGTGAAGAGCTCCAGCCGACCCAGCAGCATGCCCAGACAGAGCAGCCACTTCGCCATGTCTGGCAAGGCGCGGTAGGTGCCGGTGGGGCCGACCACATCCCCCAGACCCGGCCCGACGTTCGTAACTGCGCTGGCCGAGGCGCTGATCGAGGTCACGAAATCCAGCCCCAGCGCCGCCAGGGCCAGGGCGAGAGCGGCCACGGTTACGAAGAACAGCAGCACGAAGGCGGCGACTGAGGAGCGCACCGGCTCGTCAATCTGCCGGCGGTTGTAGAGCACCAGCAGCACGGCATTGGGGTGGGTAAGACGCTTGAGCTGCATCAGGGCCGATTGCGTCAGCACGTAGAGCCGGTAGGTCTTGATCGAGCCCGAGGTGGACCCCGAGCAGCCGCCGAGAAACATTAGGAAGAAGAAGGTGACGACCGCCCAATCTCCCCAGAGACTGTAATTTTCCGAGAAGAAGCCGGTGGTGGTGACCACCGAAACCACGTTGACCGCCGCCACCGTCAAGGCCTCCCCGGGCGCACGTCCAGCCTCCAGCCAAAGCCGCAGCGCCGCATAAAGCACCAGGGCACAGAGCAGCGCCAGCAGCCAGCGGACCTGCGGATCGCGCCACAAGGCAACCGGGCGCCCGCGCAGTGCCTGAACGTAGAGCACGAAGGGCATTGCCCCGGCCAACATGAAGACCACGGCAGTCCACTGCACCGCCGGCTGCGGCCAGTGGCCCAGCGAGGCATCCATCGTGGAGAAGCCGCCGGTGGAGATGGTGGCCATGGCATGCACCAGCGCGTCGAACAGGCCCATGCCGGCGGCCCAGTAGGCCAGCAGGCACAGAAAGGTCAGCGACAGATAACACTCGACGATCAGGATGCTGAAATCGCTAACCCGCAGGCTGACATGGTGACGCTCCGGGCGCTCGGACCGAAAGAGCTGCATGCCACCCACCTGCAGGAAGGGCAGGATGGCCACCGCCATGATGATCACGGCCGCCCCGCCCAACCATTGCAGGATGCCGCGCCAGAGCAGCAGGCTGCGCGGCAGCTCGTCCAATCCGTGGAGCACGGTTGCGCCGGTGGTGGTCAGGCCCGAGGTGGCCTCGAACAGCGCATCGGCAAACCCTACCCCTTGCAGCCCAGCCAGAAGGAAAGGCAGCGACGCAAAGGCAGACGCCAGCGCCCAAGCCAGCGCCGTCAGCAGAAAGGCCTGGCGGATGTTGAGCCTGGTCTCCTCGCCGCGGCTGCTCAAATAGAGGGCACCGGCGAAGGTGATGGTCAACGCCGAGGAGGCCGCGAAAATCTGCCAGCCATCCGAACCTTCCGCCAGACCGACCACCGCAGGCAACAGCATGGCCGCGCCCAGCGTGAGCAGCAGCAGGCTGAGCAGATGCAGCACCGGGCGGAACACGAGCATCGCGGCGAAGAACCCCTCACTCCCAGCCCCAAACGCCGGTGCCGGGCCGCCGCACTTTCGGGCGGCAGGGCGCGGAAGGCAAATCTAAACTTGGCCGCGACCCGTTCCGCTGCCCGCTGCCGGTGCGGTGCTACTTCACGAAAACTTGGCGAGGGAAGTCGAAAAGCGATTCGCAGCCATCCGCGGTCACCCGCACGGTCTCGGACAAGCCGACGCCGGCCATGCCGGGCACCTGCACCCAGGGGATCAGATGGAAGGTCATGTTCTCTTCCAGCAGCCGCTCCTGCCCTTCCAGCAGAGAGAGGATATGCCCTTCGCCCCAGTCAGGTGCGAAGGCGAGGCCAATGGAATAGCCGGTGCGTGAGGACTGGGCGCTGTCTGGTGCACCTTCGCGGATCACCGCTCTGGCCACGCGGTCCACCTCCTGGGCCGGCACTCCCGGCTTGATCGTCTCCATGGTGGCCCGCATGGCATCGCGCACCACGGCTTCGGCACGCCGCACGGCATCCGGTGCATCCCCGACAAAGACGGTGCGCATCATGGCCGTGTGATAGCGGGCAATGCAGCCGCCGACTTCAAGAAACACAGCCTCGTTGGGCTCGATGCGCCGGCCCATCCAGGTGGCGTGTCCGATGGAACCGCGCCAGCCCGAAGCAATAAAGGGCGCAATCGCAGGGTACTCGCTGCCCGCCTTGGTCATGGCCCATTGGATTTCCGCCGCAACGTCGTTCTCGGTCGCACCGGCCGAAATAGCGTCGATGCCGGCCTGCATGCCGGCTTCGGTGGTACGCGCCGACTGCCGCATCACTTCGATTTCATCGTCGGATTTGACCAGGCGCAGGTCCTCGACGATCCCATAGGCATCGACGAAACTCGCGTTCGGCAAGGCTTCACAGCAGACATCCTGCTCGCTGGCACGGAAGAAGTAGCTGTGCCGCTCGTAGCCGAGGCGCCCTTCGCCCAGCCCCTGCTCGTCGATGCGCCTGGCCAGTTCCAGGGCCGGGCTTTCGAAGTCATCGTAGGGGAAGGACGAGGAGACCCAGGTGTAGGTCTGGACGTTCGAATCCTCGAGGCGGCGCGTCACGAAGAAGACCTCGCCCTCCAGCGGCACCACCAGGGCCTGGAACCAGTAGTAACCCGGCGTGTGATAACCGGTGAGATAGCAGAGGTTTTCCGGCGTCGTGACAATCAGCGCATCGAGCTCGCGCCGGGCCATCGCCCGCCGCAAGGTCGCCAAACGCCGGACGTACTCGGCCATCGTGAAAACCAGATCCTCGCGCTGCCGCATCTTGGCCTTCCCTTGAAACTGCCGACCCGCCCGAGCTTGCGGCGCCGGGTCGCATTGAGTTGGATACATCTCTTGCTACACCGGCTCTCGTTTGCAGAGCAATCAAGATTTTTCGCACCATTGACGAGAGGGTGTTGCCGGAGATGTATCCAACTATTGCGCAACGATGCAAGCGCCCGTATTTTCCAGGCGCATCGCTGCTGACGGATCGCCCCTTGAGGGTGCCGTTGACGGCACTTTTCTGCGCATTAGCGAGACCGGCCATGATGATGAAAGTGCTTCGAGATGATGTCGCTTTAAGCCTGAGTCATTGCGCCGGAACACCCGTCCGCTGATGGCGCGTAGCCGCCGCGCCTCTGCCTCCGCCCGCCTGACCGCCAAGGCTCACTCGGCGCGCGAGCGCTTCGATTTCATGTTCCAGGAGCTGCGCGAGCGCATCTGCCTGCTGCAGTATCCACCCGGCGAGGCCTTGAGCGAGGAAGCGCTGGCGAAGGAGTTCGGGGTCAGCCGCACCCCGATCCGGCGGGTGCTGGGTCGACTGGAGGCTGCCGGGTTGGTGGAAAGCCGGCACGGCGTGGGCACCTTGGTCACGGTGATTGACCAAGTGGAGTTGGAGCAGGTCTACACCCTGCGCATGCGCCTTGCCGAACTGATGGGCGAGCTCGACCCTCGCTGCGCCACAGCGGAGGAGCTGGCGACGCTACGCGGCTTGATAGACCGCTGCGAGTCCCTCTGCGATGCCCCCAACGAGCCGGAGTTCTGCCGCATCAACATGGCCTTCAACCAGCTGCTGATCACGCTCATTGGCAACTCGGCGCTGCGCGACGTCACCGAACAGCTCTATTACCGCTCCTCGCGCTTCTTTCTCTATGCGCTGCCGGGCATGGACTTCCCCGAGGAGATCGACATATTCCGGGGCGAGATGGCGGAGATTCTGACGGCTCTGGAGCGCGGCGACCTGCGCGCTGTTGCTTTCCATCGGCGCAACCACATTGCCAACAGCTACTACCGGATCATCCGCGACCGGCATGCCCCAGAAACGGAGGCCGACTGACATGACGGCACTGCCCCTGCCCTCCCTGCGCGACGTCCATCTCGCGCGCCGCCGCACCGCCGGCCTGCTGCGCCGCACGCCCCTGGTGCAGGGCGAAGCGCTCAGCGAAGCAAACGGCGCGCCAGTGTATCTCAAGCTGGAAAGCCTGCAGGAAACTGGCGCCTTCAAACTGCGCGGCGCCACCAACCGGCTGCTCTGCCTCAGCGAGGAGGAGCGAGCGCGTGGCGTGGTCACCGTCTCCACCGGAAATCACGGCCGCGCCGTGGCCTTTGCCGCCCGGCGCCTGGGCCTGCGCGCCGTGGTCTGCCTCTCGGAACTGGTGCCCGAGAACAAGCGCGCCGCTATTCGGGCCCTGGGCGCCGAACTGTGCGTCATCGGGCGCAGCCAGGACGAGGCGGAAGTGGAGGCCAAGCGACTGGTCCAAGAGGAAGGCATGGTCTACGTCCCGCCCTTCGACGACCCGCACATCATCAGCGGCCAGGGCACGCTGGGGCTGGAGATTGTGGAGGACCTCCCCGAGGTGGAGGAGGTGCTGATCCCGCTTTCAGGCGGCGGCCTGCTTGCCGGGATTGCGCTCGCGATCAAGGGGTCGCTCCCGAATACACGGGTGGTCGGACTCTCGATGGAGCGGGGGCCGGCCATGTATCATAGCTTGCAGGCTGGAAAGCCGGTGGCCGTCACCGAAGAGGAAAGTCTGGCCGACAGCCTGGGCGGCGGCATCGGCCTGGACAATCGCTATACCTTCCCGCTGGTGCGCGATCTTGTGGATGACGTGGTGCTGCTGAGCGAGGCCGAGATTGCCGCCGGCATGCGCCACCTCTTCCACGAGGAACGCCTGGTGAGTGAGGGGGGCGCTGCGGTGGGCGTGGCAGCCCTGCTGGCCGGCAAAGCCGGGGGCGAGGGTCGGACGACGGCCACCATCATCAGCGGCTGCAATGTGGACATGAAGGCCTTCCTCGCCGTGGTGAGCTGAAGGCAGGATTCGGGAGCAAAGCATCATGGATGGATCGTCCACCTCAACGGCGCCAGTGCGCGTCACCGCCTCCATCCCAGTGGGGACACCGGGCAAGCACCGGGGCTTCCTCACCATTCCCCATTCGCGCGATGAGTCGGCCTGGGGTTCGATCCAGATGCCCATCATCTCGATCGCCAATGGTGAGGGGCCGACGCTGCTCTTCACCGCCGGCAGCCATGGCGACGAGTACGAGGGGCAGATCGCGCTCATGAAGGCGGCGCAGTGGCTGGAGCCGGAGATGATCCGCGGGCGGGTCATCCTGCTGCCCTCGCTCAACCACCCCGCGGTGTGCTCTGCGACCCGTCTCTCGCCCATCGACGGCCTCAACATGAACCGGGTTTTTCCGGGACAGCGCGACGGGACGGTCACGCAGATGATCGCCCACTATGTCTACAGCGAGCTTCTGCCCTTGGTCGATGTGGTGGTCGATCTGCATTCCGGCGGCAAAACGCTGGAGTTCGTGCCCAGCGTGATCATGCACGCCCTGCCCGACTCGGACCTGCACGCCCGCACCCTGGCCGCGCTCAAGGCCTTCGATGCGCCGGCGGCGGCGATCCTGACCGAGCTCGACAGCGAGGGTATGCTGGATACCGCAGTGGAAACCTTGGGCAAGGTCTTCATCTCCACCGAATTGGGCGGCGCCGGAACCGCTACCGCCAGCAGCGTCGCCGTCGCCGAGCGGGGGGTGCATAACCTTTTGCGGCACTTCGACGTACTCCAGGAAGACAGGCAGTCCGATCACCGCGGGAGGGCCGAGCCAGGGCGCATCCTCCACACGCCGGAAGGCGGCGCCTTCGTGATCTCCCGCGATGCCGGGATCCTGGAAATGCTGGTGGACCTGGGCGACGAGGTCGTAGCCGGCCAGGCCATCTGTCAGGTGCATCACTTTGAAGATGTGGACCGCCCGCCCTCGGTTTATCGCAGCGCCATCGACGGCATACTCTGGTGCCGGCACGTGCCGGGGCTGGTGGCCCGCGGCGATTGCGTCGCGGTGATCGCCAGCGACTATCCCCAGAGCTGATCCCCGCTCTCATGTCCGCGCGCCTCGACGACCGCGACCTGGCCATCCTTTCCGTCCTGCAGCGCGAGGGCCGGATCACCAACCAGCGCCTCGCCGAGCGCATCCACCTCTCGCCCAGCGCCTGTCTGGAGCGGCTAAAGCGGCTGGAGAAGGCGGGAATCGTCACAGGCTATCGTGGCGAGGTGGCGCTCGAGCGGGTGCTGCGCTGCTCCACCGTCTACGTCGAGGTGACGCTCAAGCGCCACGAGGCCCAGGACTTCGCGCGTTTCGAGGCGGCGGTGCGAGACACGCCCGAAGTGGTGGAGTGCCATGCCATCGGCGGCGGCAGCGACTACCTGATGAAGGTGCTGGCGCTCGACATTGCGCACTACCAGGAACTGATCGACCGCCTGCTGGCCGCCGACATCGGCATCGGCCGCTACTTCACCTACGTGGTCACCAAGCCCATCAAGCGCGCCGCCCCCCTGCCCCTGGAGCACCTGCTCGCAGAATCCCAGCGACGCGAGGAGGGACTGTAGGGACGGGGAGCAGCCACAAAGATCGCTGGACAGCGGCACACAGAGAATTTTAAGCTTAAAATAATAATCGAGGCGCGGCAGCGATCCGCCCCAACGGGAGGCGAGCAGCCATGGATAGGACGGGCAATGCCCCGGTCGGGGTCTCCAACGCCGTTGGCGATGCTGCGCTGCCGCGCGGCGGACGCACGGGAGGAAGGGGCCGCAGCAGCCTCTTTCCAATCTCCCACAAATTCTTCACAACAGTAGAATGGCGCTGTCCGCGTTTCGGAGGCTTTCGCCGAGGCGGTGGGTGAGGCTAGGTTAAGCAAGGCAAACGAACAGGGGGACGTGAAATGAAGAAGCACCTTTCCATGCTGGCCGGTGGCGTGGCCGCTGCCGCTTTTGCGGCGGGCGCGGCTCAGGCCGAGTCGGTCAAGATCGGCTATATGGCCACCTTCTCCGGCCCGCCGGGCGTGCTCGGCGAACACAACCGTGACGGTTTCCAGCTCGGCATCGAGCATCTGGGCGGTACGCTGGGGGACCTCGACGTCGAGATCATCGAGGCCGACGATCAGCTCAAGCCCGACGTCGGCAAGCAGATCATCGACCGCTACCTCCAGTCGGACCGCGTCGACTTCGTGGTCGGCATCATCTTTTCCAATGTGATGATGGCGGTCTATGAAGACGTGGTCGGCAGCGAGACCTTCCTGATCTCCACCAACGCGGGGCCCTCGCCCATCGCCGGGGAGAGCTGCTCCGAGTACTTCTTCTCCACCTCCTGGCAGAACGACCAATTGCATGGGGCCGCTGGTCTGCAGGCGGTGAACGACGGCGTCGAGTCCGCCTTCCTCATCGCGCCGAACTATCAGGCCGGACGCGATGCCATGGCCGGTTTCAAGCGCGAGTTCGAGGGCCACGGCACCATCGCCGGCGAGATCCTCACGCAGATCAACCAGCCGGACTACTCGGCTGAAATTGCCCAGATCGCTGCGGCCGGTGCGGATGCGGTCTTCATCTTCCTGCCTGGCGGCATGGGGGTGAACTTCGTCAAGCAGTACGCCTCTTCCGGCATCGACTTGCCGCTCTACTCCGGCTCCACCGTCGACGGCACCACCCTGCCGGCGATCGGCGAGGAGATGATGGGCGGCTACTCCAGCCCCAACTTCTGGGCCCCGGACATGGACACGCCGGTCAATCAGCGCTTCATGGCCGACTTCGAGGAGCGCTTCGGCTACATCCCCTCGGTCTATGCAGCCCAAGGCTACGACGCAGCCGCGCTCATCGACTCGGCGATCCGTGCGGTGGATGGCGACCTCTCCAACAAGGAAGGTATGCGCGACGCCATGCGCCAGGCGGACTTCGAATCGATCCGCGGCGACTTCCAGTTCGGCAACAACCACTTCCCGGTCCAGGACTGGTACGCCGGAGAGGTGGTCTCCGACGACCAGGGCCGCGCCACCATCGCCCTGGGCGACATGGTGGCCGAAGACTTCCAGGACGCCTATCACCAGGACTGCGCAATGCAGTGGTAAGGCTTCGGGCAGCGTATGCCGCCCGGTCTCTCGTAACGCCACGGGCGAAGGATCCGCGCCGATCCTTCGCCCGCGCGGCCTTTCTGTTCCTTTCGCGTGAGCCGCTGCTGCGATGTCCACCACGCTGCTGCTGATCCAGACGCTCAACGGCCTTCAGTTCGGCGTGATGCTGTTCCTGATGGCCGCTGGACTGACTCTGGTCTTCGGCATCATGAACCTCGTCAATCTGGCGCACGGTTCGCTCTACATGATGGGCGCTTACTTCGCCGCTGCCGCCACTGCCTGGACCGGCAACCCGCTGCTGGGCATCCTCTTCGCCATTCCGGCGACACTGCTGCTGGGCGTGGTGGTGGAGTTCATCACCCTGCGCACGCTCTATCAGCGCGACCACCTGGACCAGGTGCTCTGCACCTTCGGCCTCATCCTCTTTTTCAACGAGCTGGCGCGCGTGCTCTGGGGGTCGGCCGCCATCCCCATGGCCATTCCCGAGGCACTCACCGGTTTCGTCACCATCATCCCGGGGCTGATCTATCCCAAGTGGCGGCTGGCGATCATCCTGGTGGGCCTGCTGGTGGCGCTGCTGCTCTACCTGCTGATCTCCCACACCCGCCTGGGCATGCTGATCCGCGCCGGGGCCAGCAACCGGCCCATGGTCGGGGCGCTGGGCGTGAACATCTCCCTGCTCTTCACCCTGGTATTCGGGCTGGGGGCCGCGCTTGCCGGCCTGGCCGGGGCCATGGTGGCGCCGCTGCTTTCGGTGGAACCGGGCATGGGCGACCCGATCCTGATCCTGACCTTCGTGGTCATCGTCATCGGCGGCATCGGATCGATCCGCGGCGCCTTCATCGCTTCGCTGCTGGTCGGCCTGATCGACACGGTCGGCCGCTCCTTCCTCCCGGCCCTGCTGCGCGAACTCTTCCAAACGCAATCAGCCAACACCATCGGGGCGGCGCTCGCCTCCATGCTGATCTACATCCTCATGGCCGCGGTGCTCTTCTTCCGGCCGCGCGGGCTCTTCCCGCCGAAGGGGCGCTGAGCCATGCGCCTTGATCTGCGGACCATCACCGTGATCGTCGTCCTGGCCGGGCTCGCCTTGATGCCGCTGCTCGCCTGGGCGGTGGACGAGCCCTACTGGCTGCGCTTCTGGTCGCGGGTCATGATCCTCGCGCTCGCCGCCGTCGGCGTGAACCTCATTCTGGGATTCGGCGGCATGGTGAGCTTCGGTCACGCCATGTACATCGCCATCGGCGCCTATGCCGTGGGCGCACTGCGCTTTCACGGCGTTGAAGGTGGCCTGCCGGACCTGCTGTTAGCCGTCGGCGCCGGTGCGTTGGTGGCGCTGATCATCGGGGCAATCTGCCTGCGCACCGCCGGCATCTACTTCATCATGATCACGCTGGCCTTCGCGCAGATGACCTACTTCTTCTTCATCAGCCAGGAACAGTATGGCGGCGACGACGGCATGCGCATCGAGGGCGGCACGCGGCTGGGCCCGCTGGACCTCTCCAACGACGCAACCCTCTATTACGCCACCTTCCTGCTGCTCTGCGGCGCGCTGCTGGTGAGCTGGCGCCTGGTGAATTCGCGCTTCGGCATGGTGATCCGCGGCGCGCGCTCCAATGAGCAGCGCATGACCGCCCTGGGATTCCCGACCTACCGCTACCGCCTGACCGCCTATGTGATCTCGGCCGTGATCTGCGCCATCGCCGGGGCGCTCCTGGCCAATCTCACGCTCTATGTCTCCCCGGCCTACACCCACTGGACTCGCTCTGGCGAGCTTTTGATCATGGTGATCTTGGGCGGGCTGGGCAGCCTCTTCGGACCGGTTCTCGGCGCCATCGCGCTGCTGCTGCTCGAAGACGTGATCGCCCACTTCACCCGCCACTGGCAGCTCTTCCTGGGGCCGATCCTCATTCTCGTGGTGATCTTCGCGCGCGAGGGCCTCTTCGGCCTGCTGACCCCGCGGCGCCAACGCAGCCATACGGCAGGAGGCTCCCATGGCTGAGCCGCTGCTGGCCGTCGAAGGACTGGTCAAACGCTTCGGTGGCCTGACCGCAACCGATGACCTCTCCTTCTCGGTTGCGCCTGGCGAGCTTCATGCGGTGATCGGCCCCAATGGCGCCGGCAAGACCACCCTGATCGCCCAACTCTCTGGCGAACTGCGCCAGGACTCCGGGCGCATTCTCTTTGCCGACCAGGACATCTCCCAGGTCCCGGGCTGGAAGCGGCCGCACCTGGGCCTGGCACGCTCCTTCCAGATCACCTCGATCTTTCACGACATGACGGCGCTGCAGAACACGGCCCTGGCGGTGCAGGCTCATGCCGGACATTCCTTCCGCTTCTGGCGCCCCGCGGACAGCGACCCGGCTTTGACCGATCCGGCGATGGAGGCCCTGCGTCAGGTCGGGCTTGAGGCCCGCGCCAACGTGCCGGCCGCCGCATTGGCGCATGGCGAGCATCGCCAGCTCGAGATCGCCATGGCACTTGCGACCCAACCCAAGCTGCTGCTGCTGGACGAGCCCATGGCCGGCATGGGGCCGGAGGATTCTGCACGTATGGTGAATCTGCTCCGCGCCCTGCGCGGCAGCATCACCATCCTCCTGATCGAGCATGACATGGACGCCGTCTTCGCCCTGGCCGAACGCATCACAGTCCTGGTCTATGGCCGCGCCATCGCCTCGGGCACGCCGGACGCCATCCGCGCCGACGCAGAGGTGCGGCGCGCCTACCTTGGCGACGAAAGCCTGGCGGTATGAGGAGGCACTGATGCTGAAGCTGGAAGGCATCGAGACCTACTACGGCGCCAGCCAGGTGCTCTTCGGCGTTTGCCTGGAGGTCGGTGCCGGTGAGGTGATCACGCTGATGGGCCGCAACGGCATGGGCAAGACCACCACCGTGCGCTCCATCACCGGCCTGACCCCGGCCGCCACCGGCAGCATCCGCTTTCGCAACCG
Source organism: Aquibaculum arenosum (assembly GCF_029222965.1). GTDB lineage: Bacteria > Pseudomonadota > Alphaproteobacteria > Kiloniellales > DSM-21159 > Aquibaculum > Aquibaculum arenosum. The sequence continues at coordinate 191,099 of NZ_JARHUD010000006.1, forward strand.
CGAGGTGCGCAGCCTGCCCTCACACCGCATCGCCAAGCAGGGTCTGGGCCTGGTGCCGGAAGGGCGACAGGTCTTCCCCAACCTTTCGGTGCGCGAGAACCTGCTGGCCACGGCCGCGAACCGCGATGGCCGCAGCAATCCCTGGACCCTGCAACGGGTCTTCGAACTTTTCCCCCGCCTGCAGGAACGAACCAGCTCCATGGGCAACCAGCTCTCCGGCGGCGAGCAGCAGATGCTGGCCATCGGCCGGGCGCTGATGACCAACCCGGCGCTGCTGATCCTGGACGAGGCGACGGAGGGTCTGGCGCCCCTGATCCGCCACGAAATCTGGGAGTGCCTCGCGCGCCTGAAAGCCGAGGGGCAGGCCATCCTGGTGATCGACAAATCGGTAGCGGCACTGACCCGCCTGGCCGACCGCCACTACATCATCGAGCGCGGCCGCAACGTCTGGAGCGGCAACAGCGCTGAGCTGCTTGCCGACAAGGCCGTGCAGGAACGCTATCTCGGCGTCTGACCCACAGGTTCAGGCGTAGCGTGAGAGAGCCAGGTCTTCCGCCTCGATCTCCGGTTTGCGATCGCTGATCAGATCCGCCAGCACCCGCGCCGAGCCGCAGGACATGGTCCAGCCGAGCGTGCCGTGCCCGCTGTTGAGGAAGAGGTTCCGGTAGCGGGTCGGGCCGATGATCGGCGTGCTGTCCGGGGTCATGGGCCGCAGGCCGCTCCAGAAGAGCGAGCGGGAATGGTCGCCCGCCCCACCGAAGAGATCCTCCACCGACAAGGCCAGGGTTTCGCGGCGCGCCCGCGGCAGATCGTCGCTGAAGCCAGCGATCTCGGCCATCCCGCCGACGCGGATGCGGTCGCCCAAGCGGGTGATGGCGACCTTGAAGGTCTCATCCATCAGGGTGGAAAGCGGCGCGCGGCTGGCATCCACGATGGGCAGGGTGATGGAGTAGCCCTTCACCGGATACACCGGCACCTTGATGCCCAGCTCCCGGAGCAGGCCGGGGGTATAGCTGCCCAGCGCCACCACGAATCGCTCGGCTTCGAACGGGCCGGTACTGGTGTCCACCCTGGTGATCGCATCCCCCTCGCGCTGCAGGCTCCGAATCTCCACGCCATAGCGGAAGCTCACCCCCAGGGCGGCGCAGCGCTCGGCCAGGGCCGTGGTGAACTTGTAGCAGTCGCCGGTCTCATCGTTGGGCAGGCGCAGACCGCCGACCAGCGGCGCGCGCGCGCCGGCAAGTCCCGGCTCCGCTGCCACGCAGCCATCACGGTCCAGGACCTCAAAGGGCACGCCGTCCTTACGAAGCACCTCGACGTCCTTGTCGATGGCATCGAGCTGTTCCTGCGTGCGGAAGAGCTGCAGGGTGCCGCGGGTGCCGTGATCGTACGTGATACCTTCAGCGGCGCGCAGGTCCCGCAGCACGTCGCGGCTGTACTCCGCCACGCGCACCATGCGACCCTTGTTCACCGCATAGCGGGCAGCCGTGCAGTTGCCCAGCATCTGACAAAGCCAGCGCCAGGCAGTAGGGTCGAGTCGCGGCCGGATGACCAGCGGCGCATGCTTCTGGAATAGCCACTTCACTGCCTTCTGCGGGATGCCCGGGGCCGCCCAGGGGGAGGAGTAGCCGGGCGAGATCTGCCCCGCGTTGGCAAAGCTGGTGTCGAGCGCCGGCCCCTCCTGCCGGTCGACCACCGTCACCTCATGCCCGGCTTTCGCCAGGAAATAAGCCGAGGTGATGCCGATCACCCCGGCCCCCAGAACTACGATCCGCATACCCGCAACAACCCATTCTCAAGTGGTGAAACCAACAGCTCGGGCTTGCAGGGTATTGGAAGGCTGTGCGAAATGTCCGTCGAAACAGGTACAGAAACTACCAACTTTGCAGGTATTCTCGCAGGATCGATCACCGTGACGAAGGAAATGCCATGAAGCAGCTGGACGCGGTTGACCGAAACATTTTGCGCGTCCTTCGCCGCAATGCCCGGGTGAGCAACGCGCGCTTGGCCACCGAGGTGGGCCTCTCCCCGTCGGCCTGTCTGCGGCGGGTCTCCATCCTGGAGCAGGAAGGCGTGATCCGCGGCTACACGGCGCTCATCGGCGGCGCTTCAGCCGACGCAGGCATCGCCGTGATCATCCAGATCACGCTGGAACGCCAGACGGAAGACTACTTCCATCGCTTCGAGGCAGCGGTGCGCCGCCATGCGGAGATCCGGGAGTGCTATCTGATGACCGGGGTCGCCGACTATTTGCTGCGCGTGAACGTGGAACACCCTGACGCCTTCGAGCGCATCCACAAAGACATCCTCTCGGTCCTACCCGGCGTCTCCCGCGTCCACTCCAGCTTCTCCATCCGCAACGTGCTCACGCATCGGTGAGCTGAGGACTGCTTCCCCAGTGCTCACAGCCGTTCAAGATAGGAGAGCTCTTCCGGCTGGAACTCATTGCGGATGGCCTTGACGCGGGCCAGCGCCCGCTCGCGGGAGTCATGGAGATGCCGTTCCAGAGCCGCAGCGGCCTCCTGGACCTTTCCGGCCTGCAGGTGATCCACCACTGCCAGATGCTCCGGCAGGAAGGGCTCCGTTTCGAACAGTCGCGGCGTCCAGCGATAGAGGAAGCGGTGAGCGATCAGCAGCGACTGGGGCATGGTGATCGCCTGCATCAGCGCGCGGTTGCCGCAGTGTCCCAGCAGCGTGACGTGCATCTCCTCTTCCAGGCGGTCGAGCACCGGCCCCTCCACCGGCTCGGCCCCCGCCAGAGCACTCTCGAGCGCCGAGCGCATGGCCGGCAGCAAGGCCGGCGGCAGGTGAGGCACCGCCTTAGCCAGAGCCACGGGCTCGAGCACCGCGCGTAGTTCGTAGAGTTCCCCCACATGCTCCGGGGTCAGGGCCGGGGCAAACCAGCGCGAGCGTTCGTCCTTCAGGACCAGGCCACGCTGCTGCAGCCGTGCGACCACCTCCCGCGCCACCGTGCGGCTGACGGCGTAGTGGCGCGCCAGCTTAGCCTCGTTGACTCGCCAGCGGGCAAAGGAGATGCGGCCGATGATCTCCTCCTCCACCTCGGTGTAGATGGCTTCCCAGCGCGGCGGCGATAGCAGTTGGGTCGTCGCCACGGCTGCCGCATCGGCTTGGGGCGGCGCCTGCTCCCCCGGCCGGCCGGCGATCTCGTATCCCCGCCCTTGCGCACGCACCAGCAGGCCATCGCGCGCCAGTTCCTCCAGGGCCCGCCTGGCCGGCGCTCGGCTGATGCCGAACTGCGCGGCCACGGCCGACTCGGTCAGCCGCGTTCCCTGGCCAAGTTGCCCTGCGGCAATCTGGGCCGCGAGGATGGCGCGGGCGCGCTGATAGAGGTGCGCAACAGGCCGCGAAGCGCTCATGGCCTTCCCACTTGGCGCGCGCGCTTCAGATGCCCGAGGAGAGATAGCCGCCATCCACCCGCAGGGTCGTGCCGTTCACGAAGGCGGAGGCATCGGAGGCCAGGTAGACGGCTGCGCCCACCAGTTCGTCCAGCTCGCCCATGCGCTTCATGGCGGCGCGCTTGCGAGCTTCTTCTTTGCGGGCTTCGGGCATCCGCTCGCGGTTCAGGTCGGTCATGAAGAAGCCGGGCGCAATCGCGTTCACCCGCACGCCCTGCTCGCCCCATTCGGCGGCCAGGGACTGGGTGATCCCGCTCAAGCCCATCTTGCTGGCGCTGTAGGCGGCGGCATTGGCCCAGCCGTAGTGCGCCGCCAGTGACGTGATGTTGATGATTGCGCCACGCTGATGCGCCAGCATTCTGCGGCCGAACGCCAGGCAGGCGAAGAATGCGCTTTTCAGATTGGTGTCGATGATGGCGTCCCACTCGCTCTCGCTCAGTTCCAGGGCCGGCTTGATGGCGGTCGTACCCTGGCAGTTGATCAAGATGTCGAGCCCGCCATGCTCGCGCTCCACGGTCTCGGCCAGCGTCTCGAGTGCGGAGACGCTGCGCGCATCGACTGTGTAGACGAAGGGTCCCGCCCCAACCTGGCCCAGCTCGCTCTCGCCGCGCTGCAGCTTCGCCTCGTCACGCCCGGCAAGCAGCACTGTCGCGCCGGACGCCACGAAGCCACGCGCCAGCGCGAGCCCGATGCCCCCGGCGCCGCCGATTACCAGGGCACGCCGGCCCTGCAGGGAAAAGTTCTCGGGTGAAAACATGCGCCTCTCCTTTTGCCCCTTATCTCACAAAGCCGGTTGCTCTCCAAAACCTCGAATGTATAGTGTACACAGTAGACAAACAGGCGCCAGCGTGAAGTCGGCTCGCACAAGGAGGTAACGATGTCATCGAGACTGGCAGGCAAGCGTGCCATCGTGACTGGCGCCGGCCAGGGGATCGGCCGGGCCATTGCCCTTGCCTTCGCCCGCGAGGGCGCCGACGTTGCGGCGGCCAGCCGAACGCGCTCGAAGATGGCGGATCTGCCCAGCATTCATCCGGGCATCACGCCCTACGAACTGGACGTCACCGACCCTGCCGGCATCGAGCACCTGGTTTCCGTATTCGGCCGGGTGGATGTCCTGGTGAACTGTGCAGGCTGGGTGCACAACGGCTCGATCCTTGATTGCTCGGAGGAGGACTGGGCCAGAAGCCTTGACCAGAACGCGACCTCGGCCTTTCGCATGATGCGCGCGGTGCTGCCGGGCATGATCGAGCGGGGCCGCGGATCAATCATCAACGTGGCCTCCGTCGCATCCTCGGTCACCGGTGTCGCCAGTCGCGCGGCCTATGGGGCCAGCAAGGCCGCGATGATCGGACTCACCAAGGCTGCGGCGCGCGATGTCATTCGCTCCGGCGTGCGGGTCAACGCGCTCTGCCCTGGCACCACGCTTTCCCCCTCATTGGAGGAGCGGATCGAGGCTTCGGAAGAACCCGAAGCCACCCGCAAGGCTTTCCTGGCACGCCAGCCCATGGGTCGGCTCGGCACCGCCGAGGAGATGGCGGCCGCCGCCCTCTATCTAGCCGGCGATGAGTCTGCCTTCACCACTGGCATCACCCTGGTGGTGGATGGAGGTCAGACGCTGTGACCGACGGCGCGCCGCCGCCCGCCGCCTACCGAGTGGTACCGGAAAACCTGGCTGCTTTCAGCCGACAGGTTCTGGCGGCCGCCGGCGCCGATGAGCCCACGGCGGAGGCTGCCACGCGCGCTATGATGCACGGATCGCTGCACGGCGTGGACAGTCACGGGATCCGGCTGCTGGATCACTACGCCACAGTTCTCGAGAGCGGCCGCGTCAACCCCGCCCCAGAGGTGACGCTCAAGCGAACCGCGCGCGCCACCACCTTGCTCGACGCCGATGACGGGCACGGTGCGCTTGCCGGCTATCGCGCCATGGAGGAAGCGGCCACCCTCGCACAAGACTGCGGCCTGGCCGCCGTCGGCATCGTCAACAGCTCCCACTTCGGCCCGGCCGGGGCCTACGCCCTGGCAGCGGCGGAAGCGGACATGATCGGCCTGGTCACCTGCAATGCCGACAGCTTCGTGCGGTTGCACGAGGGAGCGGAGCGCTTTCACGGCACCAACCCTATCGCCTGCGCGGTTCCGGTAGCGGGACAGAAGCCCTGGCTACTGGACATGGCAAGCAGTGCCGTGCCCTTCAATCGCGTCCAACTCTACAAGAGCCTGGGGCAGGACTTGCCCCCGGATGTTGCCTCGGATGAGCGAGGCGAGGACACGGCGAACCCCGAGGCGGTGGCCATGCTCGCTCCCTTGGGCGGGGCCTTCGGCTTCAAAGGCGCGGGCCTCGCCGGTCTGGCCGAGATCCTCAGTGCTGTCGTCACCGGCATGCGGCTCAGCTTCGAACTGCTGCCCATGGGCGGACCCGATCTCAGCACGCCGCGCAAACTGGGTGCCTTTGCTCTTGCGATGTGTCCCGATGCCTTTGTTTCACGCGACGACTTCCAGGCGGGGATGGAGCACTATCTGGAGGCGCTGCGTGCCTCCCCGGCGCGCGCCAGCGGACAGGTCATGGCCCCCGGCGACCGTGAATGGGCCGAAGCAGAGCAGCGACGCCGTAATGGTATTCCAATCGACCCCACGACACTTGAGAACTTCGAGCGCCTGGCCGAACGCTATCGGCTATCGGTGCCGTGAAAGGATGCGAAGCCCAAGGCCCAGGCGGCGGCCGGGCCGCTGGAAGCATAGTGTGCAGCAACCCTAGCCCCATGAGACAGGGGGGTCGTTCAGAGGAGGAAACCGATGACAAGCCTTTCCAAGAGCCTGACCTTCGCGTGCGCTGGCGCCGTTCTGGCCCTCAGCGCCCACGGCACCGCCACGGCGCAGGAATACAGCCTGCGCTTCAACCATGTCCTCGGACCGGGCGAACCCTTCCATGAAGGCTTCCAGAAATGGGCCGAGCGGGTCGAGGAGCGGACCGACGGCGGCCTGCAGATGGATGTCTACCACAGCTCCCAGCTCGGCGTGGAGGAAGACATCATCGAGCAGATCCGCCAGGGCGCCAACATCGGCCAGAACACCGACGCAGCGCGCATGGGCAACTACGTGCCCGGTATCGCGGTGGTGAATGGTCCCTACTTCGTAGGCTCACTGGAGGAGGCCTTCGCCTTGGCGGACTCGCCGACCATGCAGGAGTGGATGGACGAACTGGCGAACGACCACGGCATCCAAGTGGTGTGCTTCGACTGGGTGCAGGGCTTCAGGCACTTCTTCACCAACGAGCCCGTGCGCACGCCCGAGGATCTGGATGGTCTGCGCATCCGCACGCCCCCGGCACCGATCTGGCAGGAATCGATCCGCGCACTGGGCGCCACGCCCACGGCCATGAACTTCGGCGACATCTATCCAGGTCTGCAGCAGCGCGCCGTTGACGGCGCCGAGCTGGTCTACCCGAACATCACGGCCGCCAACCTGAACGAGGTGCTCAGCCACGCCAACGAGACCGCGCACATCCTCTTGATCAACTTCCAGGTGGTCAGTGCGGAGTGGTTCAACGGCCTGCCCGAGGACTACCAGACGGCCCTGGTGGAAGAATGCCGCGCGGCTGGCCAGGAGACCTCGCGGGTGATCGAGCAGGCCACTCAGGAAGCCAAGGCGCAGCTCCAGGAGGCCGGCATGACCATCGTGGAGGACGTCGACCTCGAGGCCTTCCGCGCCGCTGGTGATGCGGCCTATGAAGCGCTGGACCTGCTGGAAGCCCGCGACCAGGTCCAGGCGGAAATCCAGGACTGATGTAACGCTCACGCCCGATTGGCCCTTTGCTTCGGGCCGATCGGGCGCAGGCTTCCCCCTTCTTCTGTCGCTGCCTGCGCCGACAGCGATTATTCTGTGGGCCCGAGCGTGCCGGCCCACTCCAGGAACGGGACATAAAGGCTTAGAATGGCGAAACTCGCTTCGCTGCTCAGACGTATCGAAGCCATTCTGGCAGGAACTTTCCTGCTGCTCATGGTGGCGCTGATCTTTACAGGCGGGATCGCCCGCATGCTGGGCCATCCCCTCAATTGGACGATCGATCTCGCCACCTGCTTCTTTGCCTGGGGCTGCTTTCTCTGTGCCGATATCGCCTGGCGGCGCGATGCGCTGATGTCGATCAACCTGGTGCCGAACAGCCTGCCGCCACGCGCAGCGCAGGCCCTTGCCCTGATCAACCACACCATCATCGCCGGCTTCCTCGGATACGTCATCTATGCCGGCACCCTTCTGTCCTGGACCAGCCGCGCTCGTAGCTTCCAGGGCATCCCTGGCGTCAGCTACTCCTGGGTGACCGCCAGCATCGTCGTGGGCAGCGCGCTGCTGCTGGTCACCACACTGCATCGCATGGTGGGCCTGGTGCGGCAGGAGCCGGACGCCGCGCGCGTGAGCGGAAGTCCCTAGCCGCCATGCTTCTGGTCATCGCCGCCTTCGCCGTCCTGCTGCTGATGGGCATGCCCGTTGCCTTCGCAATCGGCATCTCCGGCGCACTCTTCTTCGTACAGAATCCGGAACTGCCCTTCACCATCCCGGTGCAGGTGACCGTTTCGCAGACGCAGAACTTCGCTCTGCTGGCCGTGCCGCTGTTCATCATGGCCGGCAACTTCATGAATCGCTCCGGCATCACGGAGCGCCTGCTCGATCTGGCATCGATCCTGACTGGCCGCCTGCGCGGCGGCCTGGCCCAGGTGTCCCTGGCACTTTCGGCTCTAATGGGTGGTGTTTCCGGCTCGGCGATTGCCGATGCGGCCATGCAGACCCGAATGCTGGGCCACGAGATGGTGCGCCGCGGCTTCACCAGAGGCTTCACCGGCGGCATCCTCGCCTTCGGCGCCACCTTGACCCCAATCATTCCACCCGGGATCGGAATGATCCTCTACGGCACCATCGGCCAAGTCTCCATCGGCCGGCTTTTCGCCGCCGGCTTCATCCCTGCCCTGCTGCTCTGGGTTGCGCTGGCCACGACTGTCTGGTGGACGGCGGCAAAGCGCGGCTACAAGCCGGAGCGCGAGAAGTCACCTGCCGCCGCGGAAGTCGGCCGGGCGCTAATCGCCGGCATCTGGGCGCTGCTCTTCCCGGTCTTCCTGCTGGTCGGCCTGCGCATGGGGATCTTCACACCCTCGGAGATTGGCGCCTTTGCCGTGGTCTATGCTCTGCTCATCGGCGTTCTGGTCTATCGGCGCCTGAAGCTCCGCGGCTTCGTGGAAGGCCTCGAGAGCAGCCTCGCCGACGTGGGCGCCGTCATGTTCCTCATCGCGCTCTCGGCCATCTTCAGCTACGGAATCGTCATGGAGCGGCTGCCCGAGGCGGCAGCCGGCTGGGTGACCGGCATCACCCAAACGCCCTGGCTGGTGATGATCCTCATCGCGCTCCTGGTGCTGGCCATCGGCTTCTTCGTGGATGCAACGGTGCTGATCATCATGCTGACGCCGATCTTCCTGCCGCTGATGCGTCAGCTCGGCGCCGACCCCGTGCACTTTGGCATCATCTTCATCCTCGCAGCCACGATCGGCAACTTCACGCCGCCGGTGGGGGCAGCCATGTATGCGGTCTGCTCCATCCTGCGCTGCCCGGTCGGAGAGTACACTCGTGAATCCCTGCCCTTCCTGGGCGCCGTCACACTGGTCATCTTGGGTCTGGTGTTTCTGCCCGGCGCAGTGCTCTTCCTGCCGAACCTGATCTTCGGCTGAGCGCCCCTGCTCGGCGCCTTTAGCTCTATGCGCTTGGCGCAGCGAAAAGCGCGCGCACCCGCGCCACCGCCCGTGAAATGTCTTCCAAAGGCGGCGGGTTGGGCGGCGGATCGCCCTCATCCAGCCAGGCGGCGCGACCGCTTCGCAGCAGGTAGTCGTGGATGATGCGGATGTCGCGGGTGATCCGCTTGGGCCCCAGGCGCATGCCCATGAGGTAAACGAAGGCCCGGAAGTCGAAGGCATCGCCGCCGTTGAAGAAGGCCCAACGCCCTTGCCTGCGTGCGTCACGCATGGAGCGCCAGCCGACACCCAGATCGAAGAGATAGACCGGCTTGCCCGTGGCGCAGGCCTCAGTGGCCATGGAGACGCTGTCGCCGGTCACGACCACGCGCTCGGCCAGGCCCAGGAAGGCGAAGTAGGGGTTGTCCGGGTCCTGGGGCCGCCAGCGATAGAGCAGGTGCGGGACGTCTAGCGCGGCTTCCAAGGGCGCCAGGGTTTCGGGCCCGGTCCTCGCACTGGTGGTGATCAGCAGCGAGGCGCCGTGGCGTTTTGCCAGTGCCGAGGCCTCTCGCCCGAGGCGCTCGGCGGCCGCCGCGTCGTAGCTGTAGGGCCCGCTGTTGCCGCCGATCACCACCGCGATGTAGGGACCCGGCAGATGGGCCAGGCGGTCCTTCCAGGCTTCGGCATCGGCTTCCAGCCGTTCGGGCTTGACCCGATGCAGGGGGGTCTTGTTCTGGAGGATGACCGGATGGTCGCGCAGGCGGTATTGCGGCGTGGTGACCACCAAATCCCAGCGGTGGAAGGCTGCCCAGGGCCGGCCGAGATGCACCAGCCGCACCCGTTTCTCGGGCCGCGCCTGGGCTTGCACCCAGCGGCAAATCGGTTCGTTGCGCCGCCCGGCCGAGATCACCAGGTCGGGCCAGGGCGGGTGCAGCGCAGACGACTTCTCCCGCACCACCCCGCGCAGTGTCGGTCCATGGGTCAGGTTCACCAGCAGTTCATAGGGCTTGTAGACGAAGCGCCGGATCTCATAGGGCCAACCCAAAGCCTCGGCCAGAGCCAGCACCTGGGTGTTGTCCCCGGCCCGGTGGCCCATCATCAGCCAGACCTTGGGCGGGTCTGCATCCAGCGGATCGCTTAGCGCAGGCTGCTGGTGGGGAGTGTCCGTTTCTTGCGGCAAAGCGGGGAGTCCATCGCTCGGGGAGGGTCTTGATAGACGGCGGCACCAAGCGGGTCAAACCGGCCCGCGGAGCGGAAGATCAGTCGCTGCGCGGCATCTCGGCGCGCACGCGCAGACCGCCGCCCTCGCGATTCTCCGCGCGCACCGTACCGCCGATGGCCTCGATGTTGCGGCGGACCACCCAAAGACCAATGCCAAAGTTCGGCAGCTTAATGCCGCCTGGGTGCCCCAGCTCACCGTCCGACGCGCTCCTGGGCCGCTTCGTATAGTTGCGCTCGAAGATGCGCTCCACATCGCCGTCGACGACGCCGGGACCACGATCCTCCACCGACAGCACCGCTTTGTTGCCTTCACGCACCAGGGCTATGCGCACCTCGCCGCCGGGCGGAGAGAAGCTCACGGCGTTGTCCAACAGGTTCTCGACGACCGTTTCCACCAGTTCGTCGCTGGCAAGGATCTCGACGCCCGGCTCCAGGTGAGAAACCACGCGCACGGTGGCATTGCCGGGCGCGCCGATGGCATAGGGGGCGATCAACTGCCCCAGCAACGCAGAGAGGTCGATGCGCTCGCGCGGCGGGTTCATCAGCTCGGCAACGGTTTCTTCCATGCGCCGCGCCGCAGCCACCAGACCGTCGAGCCTGGCCACCGACTGCTCAACAAGATGCAGCGCGCGCTGGCCGCGCTCATGCTCCGGCGACACCGCGCGGCGCAGCAGTTCCACCGATTGGCTGATCACCGCCAGGGGCGCCTTCAGGGCGTGAGCATTCTCCTCGGCGGCGTAGCGGATCTCCCGGGAGGAGTCTTCCAGGGTGGCCACCATGCGGTCGAACTCCTCGGCGACACCTGCCAGCTCGGGCATGCGATTGAGCTTGGCGAAGGAGGCACCATCGACCACCGAGCGCGCCCGAATACGTTCGGCCAAGCCGGCAAAGCGGCGCAGGCTCACCCAGAAGCCCAGGAAGAGCAGGATGATCACCACGGCCATCAGCAGATAAATGGCCGCCGCGAGCCGCACTTCGGGCATCTGCCAGTAGGGTTGGCCCAAGGTGGCGCTCAGCAGGCCGGAGGTGGGGTGGGCGGTGACCACGGCCCAGCATCCACGCGGCCCGTTGACCGGGGTGATGGAGGTCAGGACTTCCTCTTCACCATCCGGGGAGACGTAGCGGGTCGCCAGGGGCTGCTGTCCCTGGCAGGTCTCTTCCAGGGTGACCAGCACATCAGTCTCGATGAGCTGTTCCAGTTCCTGCTCCATCTCATCGGTGCCGAGTTGGTCGGTGGAGGCCACCAGGAAGAAGGAACTGCTGCCCGCCGCTTCCAGGGGGCGCAGGAGCAGGCGCACCTTGACGCCCTGCTGCCCGAGGTCGGCAATGGTCTCCTGCAGCACCGCGGCATCGGTGCCCTGAAAGCGCTCCAGGAAGGGCTTCAGACTATGACCAATGAGCCAGCCCTGCTGCTGAACGCTTTGCAGCAGCAGGGTGTTGCGCTCCTTGTCCGCAAGGCGGAAGGGCCCGTAGAGCACCACGGGCACGGCGACAAAAATCACCAGAATGACGAAAAGCTTCGCCCCGAGAGAGCGCCATATCCGACCTGCGGTTCGCACCATGAGCGACGCTACGACTGCCCCTTACGCCAGCGGTATCCAAAGCCCGGGTAATTCTCGATCTCGTCGAACTCAGAATCGAGTTCACGGAACTTCTGTCGTATGCGCTTCATGAAGGTCCGGACGTTTGCCCGGTAGCCGTCCGGGCCGGAGCCGGCGACGAAACCGCGCCCGTGCACCAGATCGTAGAGCTCCCGATAGGTCACATCCTGTCCCGCGCGCTCGACCATGAGCTGTACCAGCTTAAATTCTGTCAAGCTGAGATTGACGCGCTTGTTCTTCCAGAAGGCGCGGCTGCTGTCCAGTTTCAGCTCCAGCTCGCCGAGGCGCCGGGTTTGCCCTTCCTCACCGCCAGCGGTGGCACCAGGCGCTTTCGCTCCGTCGAGGATGAGATCGATCCGCTTGCGCAAAATCGCAAAGCTGCGTGACTTCTCGACGAAGTCGACGGCGCCGCTGTGCAGGGCGGCCTCTTCGTATATTTGCTCACTGAGCGCGGTCAGGAAAATCACCGGTACCTCGATGCCGTCATCACGCAGCCGTCGGAGCACCTCGATGCCGTTGATGTCCGGCATGCGCCAGTCCAGCAGCACCAGGTCGGCTTCGCCGCCATCCCCCAGCCAGTGGAAGAAGGGCTCGCCGCCGTCGAAGGCCTGGACGGCGAAATCCGCCTCGGTGAGATTCTCTGTCAGGGTTTCACGGAACAGGGGATCGTCATCGACGATCGCAATCCGCACCTTTTCGTTGGCCGGGAAGGCGGCCGCCTCAGCTAGTACCATTTTCCGCCAATCCAAATTGCTGAAGACAATCGGTCTGATCGTCGGGGCCGTCGATCTCGTAGGTCAGGGACTGCAAACGACGCTCCCGCAGTGAGGGATAGAAGTATATCTCCAGATGACATTCGCCGCGCTTATACGTCCAAATGGTTGCCGGCGATTCTACTCTTACTTGGGCGGGCTGCCCCAACATCTCAACCGTTCCGGCCTCATCTCGCCCGACAATTGTGGTGAGAGTAAGGGGCGGCATGGGCTTGCGCGGGCCCGCGGCCGTCGGCCGTCCGCGCCGTCCCTCAGCCGGCTCCGAAACCTGCTGGTCAGGCTCTAGAACCTCTCCCAGCACAACCTCGACCCTCTCTTCACCGGTCGTTTCACAGCCAGCCAGCAACAGGAACGGCATCATCACTGCTACCAGTAGAAAGCGACCGCCGCAATTCTTCGGTTGCGGTGCTGCACCAAACACTGCCCTGTCACTGTTATCGTCCAAGTTCCTGTCCCTGATTAGAGCGCGGCCGTAGAAAACGGATAATTATGGCTTTTGTGGGAAGCCTGCATTATAGAGTCCACTCCCAAAGGAAAGCGTCAAGCCTCTGTCTTGCCCCGATAAAGCCATAGTGAGTATACATCGGCCGGGACCGGGCGCACGATCGAACTTCCTCCATAGCACCACCCGCTATACAGGAGGTGCGCGCCTTCCGTTTTACTCAAATTGAACCAATCCGCATTTAGCCTCTGTGAGGCCTGATTTCTTGGAGGCGTCGTGTTGGCGCGCCAACAGGGTCCGGTCAATAACGGCCGTGCGCGAAGGGCGCCATCACGCACAGCGGCGGCAAATTGCTGGTAGCCCATTACCTCTTTTGACACAGGTTTCGCGACTTTTGGCCCCAGCTGCGAATCAGGCGCCGCCGCCGACTGGCGAGCGGGGACCTTTGCGTCGATAGGAACCGTCTGCTGGACAGAAACCCCTGCGCTATCGTTAAAGGAGACTTTGGCGGCACTCACACTTCGCCTTTCGCCCAGCACCACGTGGGCTGAATGAGGCCGGAGGTCGCCCTCAAGGAGGAGCGAACTTGGCACCAACCCTGGACCAAACCCTGATCCTGGCACTGATCGTCGCAGCGCTGGGCCTCTTCGTCTGGGGAAGGCTACGCCATGACGTTGTTGCGCTTTGCCTGCTGCTCGCGGCCGTGGCGCTGGGGCTGGTGCCGACGGATGGCGCTTTTGCCGGCTTGGGTCATCCGGCAGTCATCACGGTGGCGGCGGTGCTTGTATTGTCCCGCGCCCTGACCATCACCGGCGCAGTGGACGTTATCGCCAACCGCGCCCTGCCCCAGAAGGCTGGTCCGACGCTCTTGATTCTCTCCGCCTGCCTGCTGGCGGCGGTGCTCTCGGCCTTCATGAACAATGTCGGCGCGCTGGCACTGCTGATGCCGGTGGCGATTCAGGCGGCGGACCGGAACAGCATCAATCCGGCGCTGGTGCTCATGCCGCTGTCCTTCGGCTCAATTCTCGGCGGCATGACCACCCTGATCGGCACACCGCCCAACCTGATCGTTGCAGGCTTCCGCAACAATCTGGACGGAGGGTCCTTCGGCATGTTCGCCTTCACCCCGGTCGGCCTACCGGTCGCCCTGGTGGGCGTCGCCTTCATCGCCTTTATCGGCTGGCGCCTGGTGCCGAGGGCCCGTGAAGGCACGGCGCGGGAAGGCAAGCTCTTCGACGTGGGCGCCTATCTCAGCGAGGTTCGCCTCACGCCCGAAGCCGCGCTGGAAGAGTGGACCGTGGGAGAACTTGAGGACAAGCTGAAGGGCCACGACGCTGTCATCCTGGCGCTCGCCCGGGACGAGCGGCGCATCCTCGTTCCACACCGCAACAGACGGCTGACCGAGAACGACGTGGTGATCATCGAGGCCGACCCCGAAGGCCTCTCGGGCGCCGCCTCAAGCCTCGGTCTGGTTCTGGTGGGGCGCGATGACGAGAACGGCAATCAGGAAAAGCACCTGCAGTCCGATGATGTGCAGCTGCAAGAAGTGGTGATCCTCCCGGATTCCCGCCTGATCGGGAACAGCGCCCTGGAAATGCGTCTTCGGACTCGCTTTGGTCTCAATCTCATTGCCGTGTCACGCCAGGGCCGCTCGCGCGGCCAGCGGCTCAACCGGCTCCGCTTCGCGCCAGGCGACGTGCTGCTGCTGCAAGGCGAAGAGGAGCGGATCAGCAACTTCATCAGCGTTTTCGGCTGCGCACCGCTGGGCAGTCGCGGCCTGCGCCTGATGCAGCCGCGCCAGGCCGCCATCGCCGGTGCACTCCTCATCGGCGGGGCGGCGACGGCAGCCCTGGGCATCGCCCCGCCGGCGCTGACCTTCGTGGGCGCGGCTCTGCTGGCTGTGCTGTTGCGCGTCCTGCCACTGCGCGAGGTCTACACCGCGATCGACGGCTCGGTGATCGTGCTGCTGGCGGCCTTGATCCCGGTGGCCAATGCCGTGTCGCAAACCGGCGCAGCGGAACTGGTTGCCAGCAATCTGGTGGAGCACGTGGCCCGCGGCATCCCGGTGGTGGCGCTCGCGGTGATGCTGCTCGTCACCATGTGGCTCACCGACGTGATGAACAACGCAGCCACTGCAGCGGTGATGGCGCCCATCGCCATCGGCGTCTCCCGCAGCCTCGATGCAGCGGCCGATCCCTTCCTGATGGCGGTGGCTGTAGGCGCCTCCTGTGCCTTCCTCACCCCCATCGGCCACCAGAACAACACCCTGATCCTCGGGCCCGGCGGCTATCGGTTCGGCGATTTTTGGCGCATGGGCTTGCCGCTGCAGCTCCTGGTGCTGGCCGTAGCCGTGCCAATGATCCTGCTGGTCTGGCCGCTGTAGAGGCAGGTCGTGCCGGCTGTTTGCTGCTTGCCTGAAGGTGACGGCACGTCTGGCGTCATACCCGAGGGGGCGGTAAGCTTCGCGCCATGAGCACAGAGACGATAACAACCGGCCGTTTGGCCGAACTGCGCAGGCGCCTGGCCGAGATCGTCGGCGAGCGCGGTCTGATCGAGGACCAGGACGAAAAACTGCCCTACCTGCGGGACCAGCGCGGCCGCTATATCGGCAAGTCGCCGTTGGTGGTGCGCCCGGCCAGCACCGAAGAGGTCGCGCAAGTGGTGCGCCTCTGCGCCGAGGCCGCAGTGCCGCTGGTGCCCCAGGGTGGCAACACCGGCCTGGTAGCCGGCTCGATTCCCTTCGAAGCCGGCGAGGAGATCGTCCTCAATCTCGGCCGCATGAACCGCGTGCGCGCCCTGGACGCGGAGAACTTTACCATCACGGTCGAGGCCGGCTGCATCCTGCAGCAGATACAGCAGGCCGCCGAAGAGGCGGACCGGCTCTTCCCGCTGAGCCTGGGTGCCGAGGGGAGCTGTCAGATCGGCGGCAACCTCTCCACCAATGCCGGCGGCGTGCAGGTGCTGCGCTACGGCAACGCCCGCGATCTGGTGCTGGGGCTCGAGGTGGTGCTGCCGGACGGGCAGGTTTGGGACGGACTGCGCAGCCTGCGCAAGGACAACACCGGCTATGACCTGAAGCAGCTCTTCATTGGCGCGGAGGGAACGCTGGGGGTGATCACCGCAGCCGTGCTGAAGCTCTATGCCCGGCCGCGCGAGGTGGTGACGGCCTTCGCCGCGGTCCGTGATCCCGGAGCGGCGGTCTCCCTGCTCGGGCGCTGCCGCGCCGCCTCCGGCGAAAGCGTGACCTCCTTCGAGCTGCTGCCACGCATCGCGCTCGACTTCGCCTGCCGCCACGTGGAGGGCTGCCAGGATCCGCTGGAGGCCCCGCACGAGTGGTACGTGCTGATCGAGCTCTTTGGCGGGCGGGAAAAGGGCGGACTGCGCGAGGCGCTGGAAGAGACGCTGATGACCGCCTACGAGGAAGGGCTGGTGGGCGACGCTTCGCTGGCGGAGACGGAGGCGCAGCGCGCCGCCTTCTGGCGCCTGCGCGAAGGCGTGGTCGAGGCACAGCGACACGAGGGCGGCTCGATCAAGCACGACGTCTCTGTCCCGGTCTCCCGCGTGCCGGCGTTCATCGCCGAGGCAAGCGCGGCGGTGGCGAAGGCCTGCGAGGGCATTCGCCCGGTGGCCTTCGGGCACGTCGGCGACGGCAATATCCACTTCAACCTCAGCCAGCCCGAAGGCGCGGACACCGCCACCTACCTGGAGCGCTGGGACGAACTTAACAGCCTGGTCCACGACATCGTGCATCGCTTTGGCGGGTCGATTTCCGCCGAACACGGCATCGGCCGCATGAAGCGCGACGAGAATGCGCGCTTCAAGTCGCCGCTGGAGCTGGAGATGATGCGCCGGGTCAAGGCGGCCTTTGACCCGCAAGGCCTGATGAACCCGGGCAAGCTGCTCTGACACATCGAACGACGAAAGAGGGATCCCCCGTGCCCAGCCTGAAACAGCGCCTTGCGCAACCCGAGATCCTGATCGCCCCCGGCGTCTTCGACATGATCTCGGTAAAGATCGCCGACTCCCTGGGGTTCGAGGCGCACTACATGACCGGCTATGGCACGGTTGCTTCACACCTGGGGCTGCCGGATGCGGGCCTTGCCACCTACAGTGACATGGTCTCGCGCGTCAGTGCCTTCACGACAGCCTCCAAGGTGCCGCTGATCGCCGACGGCGACACCGGCTATGGCGGGCTGCTCAACGTCGAGCATACGGTGCGCGGCTATGAGCGGGCGGGCGCGGCGGCGATCCAGATCGAGGACCAGGAGTTTCCCAAAAAGTGCGGCCACACCCCAGGACGCCGGGTGGTGCCGCTGGAGGACATGCTGCGCAAGATCCGGGTGGCGGTGGAGACGCGCGACAGCCAGGATTTCCTGATCGTCGCGCGCACCGATGCCCGTACTTCGCTCGGCCTCGATGAAGCTCTGCGCCGCGGCGAAGCCTTTGCCGAGGCCGGCGCAGACGTGCTGTTCATCGAATCACCGGAAAGCGTGGAGGAGATGGAGCGGGTCTGCCGCAGCTTCGATCAGCCGCTGCTGGCCAACATGGTGGAAGGCGGTCGCACGCCGGTGCTGAGCGGCACGGAGTTGCAGGCCTTGGGCTACAGCCTCGCGATCTTTCCCGCCCTTGGTTTTCTTGCCGCCGGGTCCGCCCTGCGCGAGGCCTATGGCGCACTGCTGAACACCGGCGACAGCCGCCGCTACAGCGGAGAGCTCTATGACTTCATGGATTTCAGCCGCCTGATGGGTTTCGAAGCAGTCTGGGACTTCGAACGGCGCCACGCCGAGGACAAGAAGTCCTGAGGCGCCTTACAGCCGCCTATTCAGGCGGCGGTCCACGATCAGCAGCGCCCAGCTACACAGCGTCGCGAAGAGGAAGAGCAGCAAGGAGACGGCCAGCAGCGTCGGGACATCGTGTCGCTCCATGGAGCGGATGATCATGAAGCCCAGGCCCCGCTGCGAGGCGAAAAGCTCGCCGATCAGCGTGCCCAGCAGGGTGAGCGCAAAACCGATGCGAAAGCCCGAGACGATTTCCGGCACCGTGGCGGGCAGCAGCACGCGCCAGCCGGTGGACAGCGGCCCCATGCGCAAGGCCCGGGCCGTGCGCAGATAGACCGGCGCAACGTTGCGCACGGCGTTCATGGTGAAGATGATCACCGGGATGATGCCGTGGATGGTGCCGAAGGCAACCTTGGCCGACATCCCCAACCCAAAGAGCAGCAGGATCACGGGATAGAGCGTGATCTTGGGGATCGAGTAGAGCGCAACCAGGATGGGCTCGGCCACCTCGCCGGACAGGCGGTGCCCGCCCAGGGTGACGCCAATGATCAAGCCGCCAAGCAGCGCGTAAAGCAACGCCAAGCCGAAGGCATAGAGCGTCTCCCAAACATTGGGCCAGAAACCGGGGTCGAGCAGCAGTTCCACCAGCCGAGACACCGTGGCCCAGGGCGAACTCACCGCCACATCTCCGGCCAGCCAATGCAGCCCCTGCCAGACCACCAGAATGCCCAGGACGACTAGGATGGCATCCTGCAGCCCGCGCGCACGCTCGCTCCTGACGCTGTTGCTTGCCTCTTGTGCCTGCGCCATCGCCTCAGCCTCCCCGGCTGCGGCGAGCGTGCAGCTTCCGCTCCCAGACATGCAGCGCCATGTTCACGACCGTCACGAAGACCAGCAGGAAGACCATGAGCCCGTACATGGTCCGGTTGTCGAAGTTGTTGTAGGCAAAGGCGATCTCGTAGCCCAATCCCGCGCCGGCAAGAATGAACTCGCCGGCCACCACGCCGATGAAGGCATAGGCAACGCAGAGCTTCACCCCGGTGAAGAGATAGGGCGCGGCCGCCGGCAGGGTGATGAACCAGACTTCCGCCGGCCGACTGAACCCCTGCACTCGGGCGGTCTTGAAGAAGACCCGCGGCACCCGGTCGAAGCCATTGAGCGTGTTGATCACCATCGCCACCACGGCAAAGAGGAAGCCGATGGCGATGAGCGGCCAGTTGTTCAGCCCGAAGATGACGATGAACAGCGGATAGAAGATGAAGACCGGCACGGCGTAGTAGCTGGCCAACAACGGATCCACGGCTCGACGCAGCCGGGGCCAGCGGTGCAGCAAGACGCCGACCAGGAAGCCAATGACCACGGCAAAGACGAAAGCCGCGCCGACGTTCTGCAAGGTGAGCAGGATGTCTTCCGTCATTCGACCGGACGCAAGCACCTGCCAGGCATAGACCAGCATCAGGCTGGGGGGCGGCATGGTGTAGGCGTCGATCCAGCCGCTACGACACGCGATCTCAAGCAGCCCGAAGGCAGCAAAAACGACGATCAGGCGGATCAGCCAGACGGGCATCAGGCCTTTGCCCCCCTGCCGCCAATCGCCGCCAGCGACTCCTCGCGCAAGAGTGACCAGAGCCGGCTGGTGATGCGCCCGAAGGCTTCCTCCGAGACGATCCGGCTGTCCCGTTCGCGCGGCCAGCCGGTCTCTAGCACCTCGATGAAGCGCCCGGGCCGCGAGGACATGACCCCGACACGGTCCGAGAGCATCGCCGCCTCGTCCAGCGCATGGGTGATCAACATGATGGTGGCCCCGGTTTCCCGCCAGAGCCGCAATACCTCATCGCCCATCAACAGGCGTGTCTGCTGGTCGAGCGCCCCGAAGGGCTCATCCAGCAGCAGCAGCCGGGGCTTGAGCACCAGGGTGCGCGCGATGCACACCCGCTGGCGCATGCCACCGGAGAGCTGTGCCGGATAGGCGCGGGCGAAGTCCTTGAGACCCATGAACTCCACGGCATAGTCCACCCGCGCCGCCAGATCGCCGCGGTTCACCCCCTGGCGCCGCAGACCGAAGGCGACGTTGTCGTAGACCGTGAGCCAGGGGAAGGAGGCGTCCTCCTGGAAGACGACGCCTATTCCCTCCGGCACCTGTCCGGCGACCGGCTTGCCCTCGAAACGGACCGTTCCCTCCGAGGGCGCGGCGAGGCCGGCCACCACGTCCAGCAGGGTGGATTTGCCGCACCCGGACGGCCCCACCACGGAGAAGAACTCCCCCTGGCGCAGGGTCAGATCCAGCGGTCCCAGCGCGTGGACCGCCGGATTGCCGGCCACCGGGGGATAGACCCGGGTGATGCCCTGGACCTCGACATGCGCTTGCGGCTCCACCCGCGCGGTTTCAGACGCGTGCAGAGCCGCGCTGTCCGACATACTCAACTCCCTGGTTCAACTCCCGGCTGGATCAGGCGAAACAGGAGGCAGCCCGCTATTCGCCCTGCAGGTCCTCCGGCAGATAGCGCTCATCGATCAGACCGGACCAGTCGAAGGGCCCGTCGTCGATGGCATCCACGAGGCGCAGGCCGTCGAGCATATTGTTCATGGCTTCGATCTCGAAGTCGCCGCGGCTCCAGTAGTCGATGGCGGCCACATTCTCGACCGCAGTGATCGCGATCTCCTCGTCCATGTCGTAGACCCGCGCCAGGATCTCGCCGGCCTCACGCGGATTGTCGTAGATGAACTCGACGCCGCGGCGGCGCGCCTCGATGATGCCGCGGATGGTGTCGCCATTCTCTTCCAGATAGTCCGTGCGCACCACACCCACCGTCTGAGTCATGGGGGGCAGCAGGTCGCCGGCGAAGAAGACGGGCTTGTACTTATCCTGCAGCCGGGTCCAAACCGGTTCGAGCACCAGGGCCGCATCCACCACGCCCTCGTCGAGCGCCGTCAGACCTGAGCCGACACCACCGAGCGAGCGGGGATCGTAGTCGTCGGTGGCGATACCGGCGGCATCCATGGACATGAAGAGCACCGACTGGGACACGGAGCGCGGGCTGGTGTAGCCGACTGGGCGGCCTTTCAGGTCGTCGATCTCGTTGACGTCCTCGGCATCGCTGCGAGTCGCCCAGAGCAGGTCGCCCACACTGCGCACACCGGCGTGCACAATGGTGAGATCAAGGCCTTCATGCGCCGCCGCCACCACGGCGGCCAGGGCGGTTTCGCCATAGGGCACCTCGGAAGCCAGCGCGTTTCGCAGCGTCGTGCCGCCGCCTTGCGAGGTGATGAAACCATCGACCTCGATGCCCTCCTCCTCGAAGTAGCCCTGATCCCAGGCCACGGCGAAGGGCACGCCGTACATCAGGACACCCCAATGCGTGACCGTGAGGTCGACTGCCTTCGCCGGCGCGACAAGCAGTGACATCACCCCGGCCGCCGCCAGAACGGGCATGGTTTTCGCAAGTCTCATGGATGTTCTCCCGGTTCCGTGTTGTTCTTTGCTTCTTCGTTCGTTTGACGTTCGCGCCGTACACGCTAGCGAGATTTGCGCTCTGCCCGCAAGCGCCCCACACGCCGTCACCTCACCACCATAATACAGCTCGCGCGCCAGTGCGACACGCCTTGGGTCGCGCGGTCCGCCCGCTTCATGGACAGGGGCGGGCTGGGTGGTTATCTAGACCCGGTGCCCCGGGCAAACATCCGACCGGGCAACCACCGACTTTGTACTCCGTAGGGAAAGCCGAGCCATGAGCGACTATCGCGCCCCGATCGACGAGATGCGCTTCGTACTGCAGGAGATTGCCGGCCTGGCCGACATCGCGACGCTGCCGGGCTACGAGGAAGCAACGCCGGATCTTGTCGATGCCATCCTGGAGGAGGCCGGAAAGCTGGCTGCGGAGGAACTGGCACCGCTGAACCAGCCCGGCGACATCGCTGGCTCCCAACTGGAGAACGGCGTGGTGCGCACGCCCGACGGCTTCGCGGCGGCCTATCGCCACTATGTGGACGGCGGCTGGAACGCCCTGCCCTTCGACAAGGATCACGGCGGTCAGGGCCTGCCCTGGTCGCTGGCCGTGGCGGTACAGGAGATGTGGAACGCCGCCAACATGTCCTTCGCCCTCTGCCCGCTGCTGAATCAGGGGGCCGTGGAGCTGTTGCAGGCGCACGGCTCGCCTGAACAGAAGGAGCGTTACCTGGCCAAGATGATCAGCGGCCAGTGGAGCGGCACCATGAACCTGACCGAGCCCCAGGCCGGTTCGGACGTGGGTGCGGCGCGCACCCGGGCGGAACCCGACGGCGATCGCTGGCGCATTCGCGGCCAGAAGATTTACATCACCTATGGCGAGCATGACATGTCGGAGAACGTGATCCACATGGTGCTGGCCCGCACGCCCGACGCTCCGGTGGGCACCAAGGGCCTCAGCCTTTTCCTGGTGCCGAAGCTTCTGCCCGACGCCGAGGGCAATCCGGCCGAGCGCAACGACCTGCGTTGCGTCTCGCTGGAGCACAAGCTGGGCATCAAGGCCTCGCCCACATGCGTCATGTCCTTCGGCGACAGCGAGGGCGCCATCGGTTTCCTTATCGGTGAGGAAAACCGGGGCATGGAGTACATGTTCACCATGATGAACAATGCCCGGCTTTCCGTGGGAATCCAGGGTGTTGCCATCGCCGAGCGTGCCTATCAACAGGCGCTGAGCTATGCCCGGGACCGCTTGCAGGGCCGGGAAATGGGGAGCCGCGATCCGGATTCCGTGCCCATCATCCGCCATCCCGACGTGCGCCGCATGCTGATGACCATGCGCGCCCAGACCGAAGCCGCGCGGGCGCTGGCTTACTTCACCACCGCATCTCTCGACCGGGCCAAGGCCGATCCCGACCCCGAGGTGCGCCGGCACCAGTCGGTCGACGTGCTCGAACTGTTGACGCCCGTGGTGAAGGCCTGGTGCACCGACATCGGTTGCGAGGTCGCCTCCATCGGCATTCAGATCCACGGCGGCATGGGCTTCATCGAGGAGACGGGCGCCGCACAGCACTACCGCGACGCCCGCATCACGCCGATCTACGAGGGCACCAACGGCATCCAGGCCCTGGACCTGATCGCCCGCAAGATCATGCGCCATGAGGGCAAGCCGGCGCTGCGCCTGCTGGAAGAGGTGCGCGCCACCCAGGCCAAGGTGGGTCAGGCGAAGGGTGCCGCCTTCTCGGCCCTGCGTCGCGGTCTGGACGAGGCGGCGGATGCCTTCGAGCAGGCGACGGGCTGGTTGATGGAGACCTTCCCGGAGCGCCCGCAGGAAGCCGCCGCCGGCGCCACGCCCTATCTGCGCCTGACCGGCACGCTGGCCGGCGGCTGGTTGCTGGCGCGCGGTGCGCTGGCTGCGGCCGAGCAGATCGACGACCCCGACAGCGACACCGCGTTCCTGGAAGCCAAGATCGCCACCGCCCGCTTCTATGCCGACAGCATCTTGCCCGAAGCCGTGGCCGCGGCAGCGGCTGCCATCCGTGGCTCAGCCAGCACGCTGGCGCTGGAAGAGGATGCGCTCTGAGGCGGGCCTGCCGCCAGAAGCCGCAGTGGCTTACCTCGTCCAGGTCGGCTTGCGCTTCTCCAAAAAGGCGTTGAGGCCTTCGCGGCCTTCATCGGAGGCCCGAATGCGCGCGATGCGCTCGGCCGTCTCCCGCCGCAGGGCGGCGTCGGCCGGCGCGTTGGCCACGTCGAAGATCATGCGCTTGGCCTCGCACTGCGCCTGGGAACCGCCAGCCAGCAGTTCGTCCAACAGGCGGTGCGCGGCATCCTCAAGGCGGTCGGGCGCCACCACCTTGTGCACCAGCCCAATGCGGTGCGCCTCCTCGGCGGAGAAGCGCTCGCCGGTGAGGAAATAGCGCCGGGCCGCCCGCGCGCCGATGGCCGCGACCACGTAGGGCGAGATCGCAGCAGGGATAAGGCCAAGGCGCACTTCGCTCAGCGCAAAGCTCGCGGTCTCCACCGCCACCACGAGGTCGCAGCAGGCCAGCAGGCCCACGCCGCCACCATAGGCCGGCCCCTGCACCAGCGCCAAAGTCGGCTTGCCCAGGTCGTTCAGCGCGCGCATCAGCTCCGCCAGGGCCTCGGCGTCGCGCAGGTTCTCCTCCGCCGTGTAGTCGGCGGTGGCGCGCATCCACTTGAGATCGCCGCCGGCGGAGAAGGAGCGCCCCTCCGCCGCCAGAACCACCGCCCGCACCGTCTCGTCGCCATCGATGCCGTGCAGCGTCGCCGTCAGGTCGGCGATCAGGCGGTCGTTGAAGGCGTTGTGGACCTCCGGCCGGTCGAGGGTGATACGCGCGATGCCGCGCGCGTCGTAGCTTTCCCTGAACAGGGGCTTGTCGTCCTGCGGTTCGCTCATGGCGCGGTCCCTCTGCGGTCCTACATGCGGAAGAGGCCGAAGCGCGTCGGCTCGAGCGGGGCGTTAAGCGCCGCCGACAGACCCAGCCCCAGGCAGCGCCGCGTGTCGCGGGGGTCGATGATGCCATCATCCCAGAGGCGCGCCGTGGCGTAGTAGGGATGCCCCTGCTCCTCGTACTGGCTGCGGATCGGCGCCTTGAAGGCCTCTTCCTCGGTCTCGGGCCAGTCCTGCCCGCGGGCCGCCAGCGCGTCTCGGCGCACCGTGGCCAGCACGTTGGCCGCCTGCTCACCGCCCATCACGGAGATGCGGGCATTGGGCCACATCCACAGGAAGCGCGGATCGTAGGCACGCCCACACATGCCGTAGTTGCCGGCGCCGAAGCTGCCGCCGATGATGACCGTGAACTTCGGCACCTTCGCCGTGGCCACGGCGGTCACCAGCTTGGCGCCATCGCGGGCGATACCGCCCGCCTCGTACTTTCGACCCACCATGAAGCCGGAAATGTTCTGCAGGAAGACCAGGGGGATGCCACGCTGGGCGCAAAGCTCGATGAAGTGGGCGCCCTTGAGGGCCGACTCGCTGAAGAGGATGCCGTTGTTGGCCACGATTCCGACAGGATAGCCCCAGATGCGCGCAAAGCCGCAGACCAGGGAGGTGCCGTAGAGCGCCTTGAACTCGTCCAGTTCGCTGCCGTCGACGATGCGCGCGATCACCTCGCGCACGTCGTAGGGCTTGCGCAGGTCCGTGGGAACGATGCCCAGCAACTCCTCGGGGTCGTGCGCCGGTGGACGCGGTTCGCTGTGCTCGAGCCAGGAGGGCTTCTGCCGGTTCAGGTTGCCGACGATGCGCCGGGCAATGGCCAGCGCGTGGTCATCGTTCTCCGCCAGATGGTCGGCGACGCCCGACACGCGGCTGTGCACCTCGGCACCGCCCAGATCCTCGGCGCTCACCTCCTCCCCCGTCGCCGCCTTCACCAGCGGCGGACCGCCGAGGAAAATGGTGCCCTGGTTGCGCACGATCACCGATTCATCCGACATGGCGGGCACGTAAGCCCCGCCGGCGGTGCAGGAACCCATGACCAGCGCGATCTGCGGGATGCCCTTGGCGGACATGTTGGCCTGGTTGAAGAAGATGCGCCCGAAGTGATCCCGGTCGGGGAAGACCTCATCCTGGCTGGGCAGATTGGCGCCACCGGAATCCACCAGATAGAGGCAGGGCAGATGGTTCTGCTCGGCGATCTCCTGGGCGCGCAGGTGCTTCTTCACGGTCATGGGGTAGTAGGTGCCGCCCTTGACCGTGGCGTCGTTGGCAATGATGACGCATTCCCGTCCGGCGACGCGCCCTACCCCGGTGATGATGCCGGCGGCCGGGATCGACTCCCCGTACATTTCCCAGGCGGCAAGCTGAGAAAACTCCAGGAATGGCGCACCGGGGTCCAGCAGGTTGCGCACCCGCTCACGCGGCAGCAGCTTGCCGCGGTCCAGGTGACGCGCGCGTGCGCGCTCACCCCCACCCTCCTTGACCGTGGCGACCTTGGCGCGCAGGTCGCTGACCAGCGCCTCCATAGCCTCGCGATTGCGTTCGAATTCATCGCCGCGCGTGGACAGTGTGGTGCGGATGCGGGTCATGGATCGGACAGGCTCTCTTACTGGATCGAACCGGCCACAGCATGCGCGGCCCACTCCCCGGAGGGCAAGAGCGGCCGCGCTGCTGGTGCAGGTCGCAGGCGTGGCAGAGGTGACAAGGGCGCGTCAGCGCATCGCCACCATGTGCCCGTCGATGGAAAGCGCCTGGCCGCTGATCGTCGCGCCCAGCGGACTGCAGAGATAAAGCGCCATGTTGGCGATATCGTAGGGCGAGACAAAGCACTTGAGCGAGACGTCGGTCAGCAGGCTTTCCTCCATCTCGGCCTCGGAGATGCCGCGCTGCTTGGCCTTTGCCGCGATCACGGCGCGAATGCGCGGCCCTTCCACCGCACCGGGGCAGAGCGCGTTCACGCGGATGTTCGCGTCACCCAATTCCGCCGCCAGCGTCTTGGTGAAGCCAACCGCCCCCCACTTGCTGGCCGAATAGGGCGAGCGCATGGGAAAGGCGAAGATACCGGCTGCCGAGGAGAGATTGATGATCGCCCCGCCCCCGGCCCGGCGCAGATGCGGCACCGCGCGCTTGGCGCAGAGGAACTGACCGGTGATGTCGATGTCCAGCGTGCGTCGCCACTCCTCCTCGGTGATCTCCTCCACCGGGCTGGTCGGTCCGGCAATGCCTGCGTTGTTGATCAGAACATCGAGGCCGCCCAGAGACTCCAGGGCATCCGCAAAGAAGCCGTCCAGCGCCGCGGAGTCCGCAACGTCGCAACGATGCACGCCCGCCTGCGGCAAGGCGGCCGCCGTATCCGCCAGCGCGTTCTCGTCCACATCGCAGAGTTCGACACGGGCGCCGTTGGCGATGAAGGTCTCGGCCATGGCGCGGCCTATGCCGGATGCACCGGCGGTCAGGATCACGCGCTGGCCGCTGACATCGGCGCGCAGCATCGGGGGTTGGGTCATGAATGCCTCTCCTTGTGTTCTGGCTTCCCCCTTATAGCATCGTCATCCCGGCCCGCCCGCAAGTTCCCTCACGTCCGGGGCCGCAATAATCCGCCAGTGCACAATAGGGGTCCTCACCGCAAGCCGGCGCGGTGCAGTCCTTCAAGGTAGGTCTCCAGGTGTTCAGGACGCTTGATGTAGAAGAGGCGCGCGCGGGCCTTCTCGAGGCTGAAATCGGGGCGGACCCGCTCCAGCGCGTTGCGGGCGGCGGCCACCTGGCTGGTGACGCCCAGGTGGCCCAGCGCCGACAGCAGATTGGCATGCGCCGAGAAGTGAGCGTTCGGCACCTGGACCGCACGGCGCGCCACCCGGGCTGCGGTCTCGGGGTCACCGCCGAAGAGATGCGCCAGGGACCTGTACGCATAGAACGCCCAGCGGAAGGGATCGTGGGGACTGAGCGCAATCGCGCGTTCGAAGTGCTCCACAGACTCCTCGATTCGTCCCTCGTAGACCAGCGAATCCCCCAGTCCGCAGTGGGAGACCGCGAGGAAAGGATTGAGGTCCAAGGCATGCTCCAGCGCGTCGATGGCCAGATCGTACTCCTGTCGCACCAGCCGCAGCACCTGGTCGCCCTCGCGCACCGGCAACTTTGGAAAAACCGCTTCGCTGTGCCGGCTCAGGCCTCCGACCAGAATGTGCCGGAAGCGGTTGAACTTCGGCCCGAGCACGTCATTCCAGAACCGAACAAACTCGGAATCGTCGGCGGTCGTAGCTGTCGCCGTGCTGGCTTGCTGTACCTGTGCCATGGAGATCCTCTCCTTTTGCTTCATCACCAGCATGCGCCTGGTCCCATGCGGTTGCTTGACGCCCGAGTGGAGGAAACATGGAGAGGGCCTGGATTCGACTTTCAGGATAACGGCTGAAATCTGCCATTTTCGGGCACGCAGAACAGAATCCACGTTTCGACCGAGATCTCTTCAAGCAAGGCATAGACAACTGCCGCAGTCTTTCCAGACACCTGTTTGTCATGGGAGGAAACGATGCTCGAGCAACGCCAGCTTGTCGTGATTGTGACCCATGGACCCGAAGAGGAACTGGCCTCCGTGGCCTTCACCATCGCCAATGGCGGGATGACCGCCGGTCTCGATGTGGCCATGTTCTTGACCAGCGCCGCCGTCGACATCGTGCGCCACCGCGCCGCCGATCACGCGCACGCCCAACCCCTGGCTAACCTTATGCGCGCTTCCTCGCCCGCGGCGGCACGCTCTGGGCCTGCACACCCTGCGTCAAGGCACGCGGCTACGAGCAAAGCGATCTGCTCGACGGCGTCATCATCACCGGCGCCTCGGCGATGCACGAGCGCATCAAGGCCGGCGCCGCCACCTTGAGCTTCTGACACTATCCTTGGCTGCGGGCCCGGAAGAACTCTTCCGGGCCGCGGCTACCCCTGGGCAATCGGCAGGGGGCCGTCCGACTTCACCTCCTCCATCACCACGTAGGTGTGGGTCTGGGCAATGCCGCCGATGGCGGTCAGGGTTTCGCCCAGGAAGTGGCGATAAGCGGCCATGTCGCGCACGCGCACCTTCAGGAGATAGTCGAAACCGCCCGCCACCATGTGGCACTCCAGCACCTCGGGACGGGCCGCGGCGGCCGCGCGGAACTGCTCGAAGGCATCTGGCGTGGTGCGGTCAAGGGTGACCTGCACGAAGGCCAGCAGCGCCGCATCCAGCTTTGCCGGCGCCAGAACCGCGCGATAGCCAGTGATGTAGCCGGCGCGCTCCAAGCGGCGTACGCGCTCAAGACAGGGTGTGGGACTCAGGCCCACCCGCCGGGCCAGTTCCACGTTCGTGAGCCGCCCCTCCTCCTGCAAGGCGCGCAGAATGCGCCGGTCGATGCGGTCGAGCGGTCGAATCTCCTGCCCGGAATCATATTCTGCCAAAACCCCAACCCCCAGCGTGATATCCGGTCATTTCCCGAAGAACGAGCAGATATTCCGCTTGCTGACGGCTATATTCAAGCCACGGCAAAGCTCGCACCTCGGCGGAAGCGCGCAGCCGACAAGATCCCGACAGCACGTCGAACCCAGGAGGCGCTGCCATGATCCTCGACCCTGCTCTCGCCCAGGCGGGCCCCCTGCGTGAAGCCCTGCGGACCGACACCCGCGCCGACGAGACCCGGGTGGTGCGCCGCCTGCTTTCGGAAGCGGAACTGCCCAGCGCCGCCGTCGATCGCATCGGCAGCCAGGCCCGCGCCCTGGTGGAAGCGGTGCGGCGCTCGCGCATCGGACAGGGCGGGATCGACGCCTTCATGCATGAGTACGAACTCTCCTCCAAGGAGGGCATCGTGCTGATGTGCCTGGCCGAGGCCATGCTGCGCGTGCCCGATTCCTACACCGTGGACAAGCTGATCGAGGACAAGATCGGCGCGGCCGAGTGGGAGCGCCATCTGGGGCACAGCGAGTCCCTCTTCGTGAACGCCTCGACCTGGGCGCTGATGCTGACGGGCCGGGTGGTGCGCCTGGAGGAGGAAGAACGCCGCGACGCCCGCGGTGTCCTGCGCCGGCTGATTCACCGCTCCGGCGAGCCGGTCATCCGCAGCGCCGTGCGCCAGGCCATGCGCATCCTCGGCCGCCAGTTCGTCATGGGCCGGACGATCAAGGAGGCCACCGAGCGCGCGCGCAGCCAGGAAGGCAAGGGCTATCGCTATTCCTACGACATGCTGGGCGAAGCCGCGCGGACCATGGCCGATGCCGAGCGCTACTTCAAATCCTATCGCGACGCCATCGCCGCCATCGGCAAGGCCGCCGCGGGCAAGGGGCCGATCGAGGCACCGGGCATCTCGGTCAAGCTCTCCGCCTTGCATCCGCGCTATGAGTTCGCTCAGCGCGACCGGGTGATGAACGAACTGGTGCCGCGCCTGAAGACGCTCTGCCTCGACGCCAAGAAGCATGACATCAATCTCTGCGTCGATGCCGAAGAGGCCGAGCGCCTGGACCTCTCGCTCGATGTGCTCGAGGCGGTCTCCGGCGACCCGGACCTCAAGGGCTGGAACGGCTTCGGGCTGGCGGTCCAGGCCTATCAGAAGCGGGCCTCGCGGCTCATCGACTGGTTGGCCGACATGGCCCACCGGCACGAGCGGCGCCTGATGGTGCGCCTGGTCAAGGGCGCCTACTGGGACACTGAGATCAAGCGCGCCCAGGAGCGCGGGCACGCAGGCTATCCGGTCTTCACCCGCAAGGCCTCCACTGACGTGTCCTATCTGGCCTGTGCCCGGAAGTTGCTGGCCGAGCGCGATGCCTTTTACCCGCAGTTCGCCACCCACAACGCCCACACCCTGGCCGCCGTGCTGGAAATGGCGGGCGACCGGGATGACTACGAGTTCCAGCGCCTGCACGGCATGGGTGAAGCGCTCTACGAGGAGATCGTCGGCGCGGACAAGCTGAACCGCCCCTGCCGCATCTATGCGCCGGTGGGCAGCCATGAGGACCTGCTGGCCTACCTGGTCCGGCGTCTGCTGGAGAACGGCGCCAACACCTCTTTCGTCAACCGCATCCAGGACGAGGCGTTGCCCATCGAGGAGATCGTCGCCGACCCCGTCGCCCGGGTGCGCGGCCTGACACAGATCCCCCATCCGCACATTCCCCTGCCGGAAAGGCTCTTCGGGGAGGGTCGGCGCAACTCCGCTGGTCTGGACCTCTGGGCCGCCGAGGAACTGGTGCCGCTGGGCAAGGCCATGGCCAAGGCGGCCGAAAGCGGCTGGGAGGCAGCACCCCTGGTCGGGGGCCGTGCCCTCGAGGGGCCGAAGCGCGAAGTGCGCAACCCCGCCAACCGCAAGCAACTGGTGGGCCATGTGGTGGACGCCACACCCGAACAGGCGCAGCAGGCACTGGCCCGGGCTCAGCGCGCCTGGTTCGACTGGAACGCCACGCCGGCGGAAGAACGCGCCCGCTGCCTGGAACGCTACGCCGATCTCATGGAGGAGAACTGCGCTGAGCTAATGGCGCTCTGCACCCGCGAGGCCGGCAAGTCGGTGGCAGATGGCATCGCCGAGGTGCGCGAAGCGGTTGACTTCTGCCGCTACTACGCGCTGCGCGCACGCCAGGATTTCGCCGGGCCCCAGGCCCTGCCCGGCCCGACCGGCGAGCGCGACGAGATCCAGCTCGAAGGCCGCGGCGTCTTCCTGTGTATCAGTCCCTGGAACTTCCCCCTGGCGATCTTCACCGGACAGGTCGTCGCCGCCCTGGTCGCTGGCAACTGCGTGCTGGCGAAGCCGGCGGAGCAGACCTCCCTGATCGCCGCCGCGGCAACGCGCCTGCTGCACCGCGCCGGCATACCCGGCGATGTGCTGCAACTACTGCCAGGCGACGGTGCGGCTCTGGGCAAGACCCTGCTGCCCGACGAGCGGGTGGCCGGCGTAGCTTTTACCGGTTCCACGGCCACCGCCAAGCTGATCAACCGCACCCTGGCCGCGCGTGACGGCGCCATCGTGCCGCTGATCGCCGAGACCGGCGGGCAGAACGCCATGATTGTTGATTCCACCGCCCTGCCGGAGCAAGTGGTGAACGACATCCTCATCTCTTCCTTCCAGTCGGCGGGGCAGCGCTGTTCGGCACTGCGCGTCCTCTTCGTGCAGGACGAGGTGGCGGAACGCACGCTCACCATGCTGGAAGGCGCGATGCAGGAATTGCGGGTCGGCAACCCGGCTGACCTGGCGACCGACGTGGGTCCGGTGATCGACGAGGAGGCCCGGGACATGCTCAACGGCCATGCCAAGCGCATGAACCAGGAAGCCCGCCTGATCGCCCGCACCGCCCTGGGTCCCGACTGCGCCAACGGCACCTTCGTGGCGCCGGCCGCCTTTGAGATCGACTCGCTGTCGAGGCTGCAGGGCGAAGTCTTTGGACCAATCCTGCATGTGGTGCGCTACAAGGCAGACCGGCTGGATCAGGTGGTTGAGGCGATCAATGGCACTGGCTTCGGCCTCACCTTCGGGCTGCACACCCGCATCGATTCCACCGTCGAATACCTCCGGCATCGCGTGCGGGCCGGCAATCACTACGTCAATCGCAACATGATCGGCGCCGTGGTCGGGGTACAGCCCTTCGGCGGCGAAGGCCTCTCCGGCACCGGCCCCAAGGCGGGCGGACCACGCTACCTGCACCGCTTCGCCACCGAGCGCGTCATTTCCATCGACACCACGGCCGCGGGCGGTAATGCCTCTCTCATGTCATTGGACGAGGAACTGCCGGTCTGAGGCGCGATCGATCAGGCCACCCTCTGAAACAGGAAGATTGATTCCCCGCGGTGCACTGGCCAATCTGCTTCGCAGAACAGAACCAGGCTGGGGGACAGGGGCGTGGCAGAAGCAGCGGACGAGACGCGCGGGCGCAGTTCGGGCACGAACAAATCAGGAATCCGACGGCGCGATTTTCTCGCTGGCGTCGGCGCCGCTGCTCTGGGCTCCGCCCTGCCCTTCTTCCCCCGCGCGGCCATCGCTGCCGGCAGCGGCGAAAGCGCACCCGCCGGCGCGGAGATCGCGCGCATCGGTATTTATCCGCCCATCGGCATCTGCCGTGTTGGCGGCAGTGATCAGTGGTTTCTGGCCCCGGAAGTGCCCGGCCTGCCGCCGCAGCCCGAAGGCGGCTTCAAGGACGGCGACCAGGCGATCAAGAAGCAGGCCCAGCGCTTTCGCCTCTATGCCTTCGACGCCGAGAACCGGGTGATCGGCGAGATCACCGCAGAAGAGGCGGAGATCGAGTGGGAGGTGCATGTCGCGAACACCAAGGCGGCCTGGTACGGCTTCACCAACCCGCTGGACAACGGCGCGCTGGCACCGGGCATCCCGGGCCGGAAGCGCAACGACTACATCGTGCCCAATACGGAGCGCGAGCGCATGTTGGTCATCGACGGCGGCGCCACCCGCATCGCCGGCGCGGGAACCAACCCGCGAGGTGACGATCCGGCCTATGCCATGAGCGATCGCTTCTTCGACCTGGAGGAGGTCGGCCTGGGCCACCTGCGCACGGACGACAATGGGCGCCTGCTCGTCGTGCCGCCGGACGGCCGCTCCGACAGCCCCAACGGCAGCCCGATCACCAACTTCGCCGACAACGACGGCTGGCACGACGACTGGTGCGACGGACCGGTCTCGGCCCGGGTGCGCCTGCCCGACGGGCGCAGCCTGGAGGCGGAGCATGCCTGGGTCGCCTGTGCCGGACCCAACTTCGCGCCGGAAATTCCGCCGATCACCACGCTCTACGACACCATCGAGGACCTGAACCTGCGCGAGGGCTGGCGCGAGGCGCCGGCACTGCCGCTGTCCTTCCGCGAGCACATCTATCCCATCTTCCATCGCCTGGCGCTGATGGAGTGGGTCTCCGCCGCAGCGCATTTGCGCCAGGGCTGGCTCGACATCGGCGACTTTTCCGACCCCGACTACCTGGCGCGCCTAGCCGTCCCCGAGGAGGACAACGCCGCCTTCCGTCGCTCGGTCTTCGAGAAGTTCCGCAACCCGCGGGCTCAGGGCGAGGACGCCTTCCGCGAGGAGCAGCACAAGCTGCCCTACATGCTGGGCGACGGCATCAACTACAGCGGCAGCCCGCTCTTCTGGTTCCAGTTCCCCGAACGGCAGTACGGCTTCCTGGAAGCCTGGGCGGCGGGTGATTTCGTGGACGATCTGCACGAGCCGGAGGCCGAAGCGATTGTGACACTGGAGGATATCCCCATCGCCCGCCAGCCGGAGGCCCTCACCCGCGCGGCCCTGGAGCCCTGCTCCGGCGGCGCCTTCCATCCCGGCGTCGAGCTGACCTATTACCTGCGCCACCGGGAAATGTACGCCATCGCTCACGGCCAGAGCCGCGAGCCCTTCCGCATCGCCCGGGGCAAGCGCGAGAGCCTGATCCAGGACATCGGCAGGCTGCTCACACCCGAGGCGGCTTTCGCGGGCGGCAACGGCGCACCGCCACCGATCGGCCCGCAGATGCCGGGCGACCTGACCCGCTGGATGGGCCTGCCCTGGCAGTGCGACGTCTTCAGCTGCCAGCAGGTGGCGCTCCAGAGCGACTTCCCCACAGCCGTCTGGTGGCCGGCGCTGATCCCGGTGGACGTGCTGCAGGAGGAATTTTACGAGCAGATCATGCGCGACGACCTTGATGCTGAGCAACGCCAGCGCTTCTTTCAGCATCGTGTTGCCTGGACCCGTGGCGTGGCCGGGATCGGCTATCACGCCGAAGCCAGCTACACCGATGGCATCGTCAGCATGATCCAGCTTTGGGAGCGCATGGGTTTCGTGGTGAAGCGCCCGGGCCCGCAGGATGCGCAGCGCCCGACCGGGCTGCCCAGCGAGCTGTTCGTCGAGACCGGCCGCGGCTCCATGGAACGGCGCACCGACTGGACAGCCTCGGATGGGCAGACGCTCTGAGCCGGATGTGACCGAGCGGCCTCCCGTAGCAGTGATCGGCGGCGGCATCGCCGGCGCGGCCGCCTGTATCTCCCTGGCCCGGGCGGGTTGCCCGCCGCTCTGGCTCGCCCCGCCGGCAGAGCAGCAGGCGCAGGCTTTCGGCGAATCCCTGGGGCCGGGCGCCAGGCCCATCCTCAAAGCCCTAGGCCTGGAAGACCTGCTCACCTCCAGCGCTCACCGCCCTGCCAACGCCAGCTTTTCCGCCTGGGGCAGCGATCGCCTCACCGCCCGCCACGCCGCACTGCAGGCGGGGCCGCCGGGCTACGTGCTCGACCGCCTGCGCTTCGAGGCCGATCTTCGTGCCCGCGCCGCGGCCCTTGCGGAACGGCTTCCCCATCGCCTGAGCAGCGCGGCGGGCGAGGACCAGGTCTGGCGCTTGCACCTTTCCAACGGGGAAAACTGCACCGCCTCCGCAGTGGTGGACGCGAGCGGCCGCGCCGCCGTTTTCGCCCGCCGGCACAGCCCCTTGATCCGCCGCGATCGCCTGATCGCTGCGGCCACCCTGCTGCGGCAGCACGACCTTTCCGTCGAGCCGACCCGGGCCACGCTCATCGAGGCCTTGCCGGACGGCTGGCTCTACGCGGCGCTGCTACCCGATGAGGCGCTTTCGCTGGCCTACTTCACCGATCCCGACCTGATGCCGGCCGGGATATCGCGCGACCCGCAGGTGCTCGCTGCTGTCCTGAAGCAGAGCCGCCACATCGCGCGCTGGATTGCGGAGGCCGGCTTTGTGCCTGAACGTCCGCCGCGCCTCTACAGCGCCGGCACCACGCGCATTGCCGCGCCCGTCGGACGCAACGGCAGGCTTCCGCCCTGGATGGCGGTCGGCGATGCGGCCGCGGCTTTCGATCCGCTGTCTTCCCACGGCATGACGACAGCGCTCTGGGGCGGCTGGAAGGCGGGCGAAGCCATGGCTGCCGCCCTGTCCGGCGATCGCAGTGGGCTGGACGCCTATGCCGCTGCGCTCGCCGAAGGCATTGCCGACTTCGACCGACAGCAGGCGCGCTTCTACGCCGCCGAGACCCGCTTTCCCAACAGCCGCTTCTGGGCTGCGCGTCACCCGAACTGAAGCGAGGGCCTCAGGCGATCAGGCTGAGCGCTGTCGGCCAGGAAGACTGCGATAGACGCTGCGCAGGAGATGGGCTGTGTGAAAACGAAAACGGGCCTTCTTGCGGGCGCCTTGCACGCGAGGGGCGTGGGGTCTGTGCAGTGAAGGTGACGTCAGGCCGCCTGGCCGCGGCGCAGGCGATTGGCGAAGCGCTCCGGCACTTCGACCTCGAGGCTGAGGATGCGCGAGGCCAATGACTTGCCGTAGTTGTCTAAGCAGAGGCTGCGGGAAACGCCGCCGCCCAGTGCGCCTTCGCACACGAAGTTGAGCACGCCGAGACGATCCACGGCATAGCGGGTGACCTTGCCGGTGATGACGCCGGCGTAGTGCGCCTTCAGCGCCTCCTCGGTCACCTGTTCCTTGAGCACTTCGTAGAAGTCCTGCTCATAGGCGATGACGGTGATGTTGCAGGTGTTTCCCTTGTCGCCGGAGCGGCTGTGGGCGATGGCCCGGACCGGAACTCTCATGTTGGCGTTCCCTCTCACGCAAAATCGATCTGTGGGCGAACCAGGTCGCGGTCGACCAGCATCGACCAGACGCCGATCACCTCGCGCACGCGCTCGCCGTGGGGCACGCGCTTGCCCGTGGAGCCCAGGCCGGAAACGGCCATGCCGTCGACCTCGCGCCCCGCCTTTTCGGCCTCGGCACGGGTCTTGGCCCGCACGGCCACGCGCACGGCCACCTCGTTGGGTTCATAGTCGATGGCCGGTGACGCCGCCCCGTGGATCGCGTTGACGCCCAGAAAGTCGATCCGCAGTTCCTCGGCCTGCAGGTTGACGATCTTGAAGCGCTCGCGCAGCACGCGCTCGGCCAGCTTCGCCTTCTCCAGACAACCGGGGCCGGCATAGAAGAACATGTCCTCGCCCACGAAACCCTCTTTCACAGCCACGGAGACCTTGAGGGTGGGCGTGCGATCACGCCCGCCGATGTTGCGCACCCGCACCCGGTCGTTGCCCAGTTCCTCCACATCGGAGGTGGTGAAGTCGACGACGCTGTCTGGCGTGATGTAGTTGGCCGGGTCGTGCACCTCGTAGAACATCTGTTCCAGCACGGTGCGCCGGTTCACCGCGCCGCCGGTACCGTCGAGCTTCGTGATGACGCAGTCGCCGTTGCTCTCCACCTCGGCGATCGGGAAGGCGAGATCCCAGGGATCGGGAACATCCTTATAGCCCGGATCGACGAAGTAGCCGCCGGTGACCTGGGCGCCGCACTCCATGAGGTGGCCGATGCCTGAACCGCGGGCGATCAATTCCGCCTGCTCCCGGGTCCAGCCGAACTCGTACATCATGGGCGCAAGGAAAAGCGAGGGATCGGCCACCCGCCCGGTGATCACCACGTCGGCGCCGGCAGCCAGTGCCTCTACGATGGGGTCAGCGCCCATGTAGGCTTCGGCAGAAACGATCTCGCCACGAATCTCGTCCAGGGATCCGCCGGTCTCAATCACCGTGCCGGTCAGCTGGTCCATCTTGTCGGTGATCAGCGAACCGGACACCGCCGCCACCTTGAGGTCGGGATAGCCCAACTCGCGGGCGATGGCCTTGACGTGGCGCGCTGCGCCCAGCGGATTGATCCAGCCCTGGTTGGAAACAATCTTGGTGCCGCGCTTCAGGCAATGCGGCAGCACGGCACGAAAGCGGTCATCGAGATAGGTGTCATAGCCGGGAAAGTCCGGATCGCGGCGTTTGCGCACCTGCGCGGTGGAGATGGTCGCCTCAGCCATGGTCTCGAAGCAGAGATAGTCGATATCACCGCGCGCCGCGTTGGCCTCGGCGGGCGAAATCCGATCGCCCCACCAGGCTGAGCCGGATCCGATTCTAAGCGTCATGGATCTTTTTTCCTCCCTATCGCAGAAGCGCCTGCGCCATGTATGATACGTGATATATCATCTTGAATGGATGACCACTGTCAAGCGCTCGCGGCACATGCTACCGCTGACTGCACCTGCTCAGACCGGATCGCACTTGATCTGAACGACACGGTTTCAGTTCAAATGCGTGAATCCGGTCTGATTACAATGAGGACAACACCCGAAGGACACCCCCATGGCACGGGACATCGTCGACCTTTCGCAACGCGATAGCCTCGCCCGGCTCGCCTACAATCAGCTGCGCGACGAGATCATCAGCGGCCTCTGGAAGCCCGGTGAGAAGATCAGCATTCGCCAGCAAGCCGAGCGCTTCTGCATCAGCGTGACCCCGGTGCGCGAAGCCATGCTGCAGCTCACCGCTGAACAGACCCTGCGGCTCGAGCCGCGCAGCTTTTCCATACCGGTGCTGAGCAAGGAAGAGTTCATCGAGATCCGCAAGATCCGCTCGGCGCTTGAACATCTCCTGACCCTGGAAGCGGTGCAGCGGCCCGACCCGGCCCTAGCCAAGACGCTGGATGCCATTCACACCCGCCTGATCGCTGCCAAGCAGTCCGGCGACTTCCGCACGGTGATGATCGAGAATCGGCACTTCCACTTCACGCTCTACGACAAGGCGGGCCTGCCCCAGGCCTGTGCCATGGTGAAAACCCTCTGGGCGCGCAGCGGCCCCTATCAGCACAGTCTCTACCTCAAGCACCCGGCCGTGGACCCCGCCAGCCATGACCACCTGCGGGTGTGTCGCGCGGTCGCGGTCGGCGATGCCAAGGAAGCCGCCGCCGCCATCGTCGAGGACATCACCCTGCGCGGGGTGCGCCTGGAAGACCGCCACTACTCGACCTTCGATGATGCCGTGCAGCGCGACTCCGGCGCTGGGGAACGCAGGGCCAGGGCCAACAGCGCATAGGTATGATCCGACACGCCGGGCTTATTCGATAAAGCCGGGCCTATTCGATAAAGATCGTGACGCTGGCCGCCTCACCCCTGGCGTCGACGACCGAGAGAGTGGAGAAGCCGGGCCCCGGTGGTGACCAGGTGGTGGCGCGACGGCGCTCGCTGCCGCCCACCGGCCGCCCGTCGGCAAACCAACGGAAGGGCGGGCGTCCGCCGTCGAGCTTGATGACCAGCGGCGCAGCCGCAGCCTCGCCCAGGGCCAGATCGACCCGCGCCCCGTCGGGCGGATGGACGATCACTGGCGCCGCCTCCGCACCGGCGTCCGCGCCGTTGGCCAAGGGCAGGTCCCCGGCGAAGCGACGCAAGGCGGCAGGCAGGGCGCCGTTGCCTGCCACGAGTGTATCGGGTGGTGGCGGAGGCAGCGCTGCGCGCGTGGGCGACACGCGGCGGAAGGCGTCGAACAGGATCGGGGCGGCCGCGGTCCGCCCGGTCATGCCCGGCACCGGCGCGCCATCGGGACGACCGACCCAAACCCCGATCACGTGCTGCCCGTCGAAGCCGATCGCCCAGGCATCGCGGTAGCCGTAGGAGGTGCCGGTCTTGTAGGCGATTGCTTCCCGCCCTTGTCCGGGCGGCGCAGGGGTGCCGGAGAGAACATCGGACACTAGCCAGGCGGCGCGGCTGTCGAGAAACTCGCCGACCAATGGTACGCCCTCCTCCGGCGCACGGCGCAGCGCCACCGGTTCACCGCCGCGGGCCATGCCGGCATAGAGCCGCACCAGATCATCCAGGGTCAGGCCGACACCACCCAGACCCACGGGCAGGCCGGCGGCACCCTGGCGCGGCAACACCGGCGCTACGCCGGCGCGGCGCAGACGGGCAGTCAGGCGGCTGGGGCCGACCGCTTCCAGCAGCCGCACCGCCGGCACATTGAGCGAGGCCTGCAGCGCGTGGCGCACGCTGACCGTGCCCTGGTGAGCCAGTTCGAAGTTCCGGGGACGATAGCCGGAAAAGCTCACCGGGCGGTCTTCGATCAGCGTTTCGGGGTGAGCAACACCGGTCTCGAAGGCGAGGCCGTAGATCAGCGGCTTCAGGGCCGAGCCCGGCGAGCGTACCGCGTGCACCATGTCCACATGGCCTGCCCGCGCGTCGGCAAACAGACCCGCAGAACCAACCTCGGCAAGCACCTCGCCGCTTTGGTGGTCCGCCACAAGGATGGCCAGCGAGGCACGCGATCCAAACGCCTCCACCCGCTCCCCTGCCAGCGCCTCGAGACGAGCCTGAAGCGAGGCATCCAGCGTCACGCGGAGCACGGCTTCGTCCGGGGCGCCGGCCGCAACCCGCCGGGCGAGATGCGGGGCCCGGGCCGGCAGGGCAAGGCGTGCCTGAGGCACGGGCCCTGCCAGCGCCAAGGCAGCTTCGGCGTCGGTGAGTGTCCCCGCAGCGGCGAGGCGGGCGATCACCCGATCGCGCGCCGCCTGCGCCTCTGCGGGAAAGCGGTCCGGCCGGCGCCGTTCCGGTGATTGCGGCAGGGCGACCAGTAAAGCCGTCTCCGCCGGGGTCAGCCGCCGGGGCTCCTTGCCGAACCAGGCGAGCGCAGCCGCGCGGATGCCCTCGACGTTCCCGCCATAGGGCGCCAGGGTCAGGTATAGCTCCAGCATCTCCGTCTTGGTGAAGGCAAGCTCGAGCCGCAGCGCATCACGCATCTGGACGAGCTTCGTGCGCAGGCCGCGCGCGCCCGGCTGGGCCAGGAGCCGTGCCACCTGCATGCTCAGCGTCGAGGCGCCTGAGACGATCTCACCGTGACGCGTCCACTGCCAAGCCGCCCGCAGGACCGCCAGCGGATCGACACCCGCGTGGCTGTAGAAACGCGAGTCCTCGTAGGCCACCAGCATCTCAACAAAGCGAGGGTCCACCTCCTCCAAAGCAACCGGCAGCCGCCAGCGGCCATCGGTGAGGGGAAAAGGCCGCAGCAGCGTGCCGGATCGGTCGAGCACCTGACGCGACACCTCCACGGCCCGCGCACGCTCCACCGCAGCGTCGCCCGCCTCGTTGAAGAGAAACAGTAGGGCGAGCGCTATTGGCGCCGCGACGGCGATCACGATGGCCGCCACCGCTCCCAATACTGCCCGTCGAAACCGCCGCGTCATGGCCGTCGTTCGATCACCTGGATCCCGATGCCTCGAGAGCCCTCACTTCGACGCGTCCGCTCTGAGTAAGCGCTGAGAGGTATGGCCGGTACATGTCCTCGACCATTGCCGGCGGATGGGCAAAGGTTCCGGGCGACACCGTGCGCACCAAGTAGGCCAGTGTGAAGGAGCGCGGGCTGCGCGCATTGCGCTCATAGGCGGCCACGAAGCGATCATCGCGGAACTCGGTGTGGGCGGCGGTCGTCTCGTCACCCAGCCACGGCAGGCCGGCGATATCGGCGCTGTCCACCAGGCGCGGGCTGTCGATCTCGAAGCCTGCCGGCAGCATGTCCACCACAAGCAGGTTGGAGGTCCAGGCGCGATCCTCCGACACCCGCAGCACCACCACCATCCGCTCGTTCTGGGCGATGGCGGAGGGCTCCACGGCTTCACCCTCGAGACTGTAGTAGTCGCGCTCGATGGTGAAGCCTGTCGCATTCGCAGGCCGCGGCGCGTCGGGCACGCTCGTAATCCCCACCAGGGCCTCGACGGGGCGTTCGGCGCGGTTGGTGAGCGTGACCGGCGACGCTGCGAGGCGTTCGCCCTCGAAGCGCCGGGTAACCGGCCCCGTAACCGACTCTCCGTCGATCTCGAGAGAGACGTCCGAACCTTCAGCTAACAGCGCATTGGCTGCGAGCAACATCCAGGCCTTCTCCTGCGTGCTGGTGCTGCGCCTTAGCTCACGCTCCCTCTCGACGATCTCGAGCAGCGCCGACAGGGGAGCAGCTTCGGAACCCGCCTCCGCAGCCAGTGCCAAGGTCGCTGCCGCATCGCGCAGGCGCGAGCCATAGTCGCGCCGGTCTCCGTCCTGCGGTGCCTCGGCCTGCAGATCGGCCAGTGCCGCGGCGAAGGCGTCGTCAGCACGGCGCCCTTCACCATAGAGCGCAAGCGCCGCTCCGAGCTGCGCCTTGGCGAGCGGCGTGGGGAACTGATCCAGCGCCGTATCGGCGTAGTAGCGCAGATCCGATATGGCGGCGCGCTGGTTGCGGGCCAGCATGTAGAGCCCATAGGCGATGGCCTCGCCCTCGTCGGCGGCGTCGCCGGCATAGCCGAGCTGGTTGGCGAGGTTGTTGAGGGCGAGCCGGATCGGCAGGCGCGGCACCTCCTGTCCGGCCGCGCGTGCCCGGGTGAGGAAGTCGGTGATATAGGCGTCCAGCCAAAGATCCCCGGAGCCCGGTCCCCAGAGGCCGAAGCTGCCACCGGAAGATTGGTTGGCGGTGACCGTGCGAATGGCATCGACGATCCGCTCCTCAACTCCGCCTTCGGTCACCACCCCCGCCTCGCGCGCAACTTCTGGCAGATAGAGCAGCGGCATCGCGCGGCTCGCCATCTGCTCCGAGCAGCCATAGGGAAAGCGCTCGAGGGCACCGAGGAGGCCCGGCAGGTCGAGCCGCCCGGCACTGGTCACCGACAAGCTCACGCTGGATGTATCCGGCACCGTCCCGGCGAACAGTTCGCCATCCAAGGTGAGGCTCTCTCCAGGCTCCAGCGTCACGACCCGCCGCTCCGTCACGGGCGGCTGAGCCGGGCGCACGGTGATGTTGAGCTGCTGCGAGATCTCCAGACCATCTTCATGGGTAAGGCGAACCGTCAGGTGCCCCTGGCCAACCTCGACGCCGGTCAGTGGGACCTCTACGGCGGCGCGGGCATCGGCGCCGAGTTCGAGTTGCGCCGGGGTGGCCTCTCCAGCTGCGATGTGATCGCTGGCATCCACAGCGAGGCTGTAGCGGCCCTCCGGCCCCTCCATGTTGTGAAGGTCGAGGCGCAGGCGCGAGCGATCCCCGGGTGACAGGACGCGTGGCAGGGCTGCCGTGATGACGACCGGATCGCGCACTGTCAGATCCGCGGTTCCCTGCCCCACGGCGTTTTGGGACCAGGCCACCGCCATGAGCCGCAGTGTCCCGTTAAACTCGGGAATATCGAGATCGACGCTTGCGGCGCCATCGGTGTCAGCCTGAACCGGCCCCGTGAAGAGCGATACGGGCTCCTGGGTTGGCGGACTGCCGATCAACCCGCCCGAGGGCGCGCCGCCGCCAAAGCGCAATCGACCCGTCTCCCCCAGCATCCCCTCGATGAGGCTGCCGTAGAGATCGCGCATCTCCATGGAGAGCGCGCGCTGCCCGAAATACCAGGCCTCGGGTTCCGGTGGTTCGAAGCCGGTCAGGTTCAATATGCCGACATCGACCGCCGCCACAGTGAGCCAGGCGGTCTCCCCTGGCGGCAGGTTGTCGACCTGCAGCGGCACGGCCAGGCTTTCCCGCGGCGCGGCGATATCCGGCAGCTCGAAGGAGACGGCGAGCGTGCGATCCGCGGAATCGACCGCCAGCCAGGCAAGGCCCACGGCCCTGGCGGGCATGCGCTGCGCCTCAGCGTCGGAGGAGCGGAAGACCGTTGCGCTCACATAGGCACCCGGCGACCAGTCCTCAGTCACCTCCAGCTCGATGGTCGTGTCGCCGTCGCTGACCTCCACCTCTCGGCTTTCGAGCAAGCCTTCGCCGACGACGTTGACCAGTGCCGTACCGGCAAAGCGCGAGGACAGGGTCACACGGACCGTCTCGCCGATTTCGTATGCGGCGCGGTCGAGGGAGACGTCGAGCAGGTCAGGGCTGTCGGCGTCGGCCGTTTCCACATACCAGCCCGCGGTGAAGTCGATGCTGGAGGCGGCACCGGTATCGCCGGGCGAGGAGACTTCGAGCCGGTAGCGCCCCCAACTCACGGGAGCGGTGATCCGTGTCGGATCGGCGGCAGTCAGGTCCACCGTGCCATCCGCCACCCGGCTGGTGTACTCGACCGGCTCGTAGGACCAGCGGCCATCGGCCCGATACCATTGGAAGTTCCGTTCGATGCGGAACAGCTCCCAGCGCACGCCGGAGAGCGCGCTGGGTTGGCCCGCGGCATCGAGGGCCATGAGGTCGAAGGCGGCGGTGCCGCCCTCATCCACCGCGTCGCCGGGAAAGGCCGGGCGTATGCCGATCATCTCGCCGGCCGGCGCGATGGGCAGCGTCATCGTCTCCTCGACGGCGCGGCCCCCCGCTTCGCGCAGGGCGACGACAAGCGTCGCCTCCAGCGGCCGCGTCGTGGCCGGCAAGTCACGCACCGCCACGTCAAAACTTGCCCGTCCGGCTTCGTCCGTAGGCGGCAGATCAAGCAGCGGCTCGCGAAGCGCAAGTGTCTCCTCGTCCGCCAAGCCGAAGCGATAGCCCGGCAACTCTGGCCGCCGGTCGGTCGCGGCAATGCGCAGTTCGCCCTCGAGTGCGATATCGGCGGCCGGTGCGCCGTAGAGAAAGCGCCCGTCGAGCGAAACCTCCACTGATCCCTCGCGTGGCAGCTCTTCCGCGGAGACCGTGAGGTCGAACTCGGTGCGATCGGGCACGAAGTCCTCCACCAGGAACTCGGTCTGCGCGATCGGCGCCTCTTCGGGATCGGCATGCACCGCGACGCGCCACGGGCCGCGCATGGCGCTGTCGACCAAGGGCAAGTCCAGCACATGGGCTCCGGGCGCGGCTTCAGTCGAGAGGAGCCGGCGATCCTCCAGCCCATCCGGCCGGGTCATGACGAAGGTGAGTGGCAGGTCCTCGATCGCCCGCGCAGCGTCGTCGCGCACAAGCGCCGTCAGGTGGGCCGTCTCGCCCGGCCGGTAGACGCCGCGCTCGACGTAAAGGAAGATGTCAACGGGTCCGGGTGCGGCGCGCCCCTCAACGCCACGGTCGGTGAGGTCGAAACCGGAGCGCGACAGGTCGAGCAGCGCAAAGTCAGCCCCCTCCGCCCGCGCTTCGAGATGGCCGGGTGCAAGGCCGCCGGCGCCCCTGATGAGACCGGCCGCAAAGTGAACATGGCCGTCGGCATCGGCGGTCGCCTCGCCGAGGATCTCGTTGTTGCGCGCAACGAGCGTGACCGTCACATCGGCCTTGGGCCCAGCGGTCGACAGGGAACGGGTGAAGACATGCAGCCCGTCGCCGCCCATGAGCGTGGAGAGGCCGATGTCCGAGACAACGAACCACTGGGTCGCCTGCGGCCGCCAGCTCTCCGTGTGCGCCTCTTGCGCGCGGGCACGCAGCACGTAGACGCCGGGCTCCCGCTCAGGCAGTGCCTCATCGATCGGGATGGCGCTGGTCACCTCCTCGTTAAGTTCGGCGCGGACGTCCAGCGTGCCTTCCCACAGCTTCTCGCCAGTCTCCTCGGCAATCCGATTGGCTTGATAGTCGCCGAGCTGGCTCAGGAAGCTGTTGTCGCCGAAGGCACCTGAGAGGCCGCGCGCCCCGATACGATAGAGCTCGAGCTCAACCTCCTCCGTATTGACGGAGATGACGGGAATGCCCTTGGTGCCGACGCGTGGCAGCACGTAGGCGCGCCCGGAGAAGCGCACGCTCGGCGCGCGGTCGCGCACGTAGATGTCGAGATTGACCTGCCGCTCCAGGGGCTCATTGACGGCAGATGGCAAGCCGGGCCGCAGGGCGAGACGGTAGCGCCCGCCATGCTCGACGCCTTCCA
Organism: Aquibaculum arenosum; assembly: GCF_029222965.1. GTDB lineage: Bacteria > Pseudomonadota > Alphaproteobacteria > Kiloniellales > DSM-21159 > Aquibaculum > Aquibaculum arenosum. The sequence goes on from NZ_JARHUD010000006.1 coordinate 235,929, forward strand.
CGCAGAGCTGCTGGCCTTGCGGCGTCACCGCGGCGGGCGGGGCGCCATCCAGGGTCACATAGGGCGTGAAGTCGACCCGGCCGCGCATCAGGTTCTCGGAGAACTGGACGCAGATGCGCGGGCTCGCAGCGTCGGCGTCCACGGTGTGATCGACCACGCGAAAGCCGTGTTCGGCCCGCAGCCGCTCGAAGGCGGCGCGCATCTCAGCATCTTCCTGCAGCGCGAGGCCCGCCTTGTAGGATTCCAGCGCCGGGCGGAACAGCCCCCGCTCGACCAGCGCCTCGGCGAGCAGCGCATAGGCCTCGGCCCGCGCACTCCGGGTGGGTGCCTGAACCACAGCGCCGAGCGCAGCCCCCGTCGCCCCCATCTGCAGCTCATAGGCATCCACCTGTTGCGTCGGTTCGGCGGCGAGCAGGGCGCGCGCAAGCTTGGTCCAGACGGCGCCCTCCTCCGGGTCCAGGGTCAAGGCGCGGCGGAAGAAGTCGCTGGCCCTGTTCGCATCGCCCGCCTGCAGCGCGCTGTCGCCCTCGGCCGCCAAGGTGAGCGGATCTCTGCCCTTTTCCCGAGCGGAGCGCACCTCGCCCTGATAGCGCTCAGCGTCGTCGATTACCCACTCGGGCAGGAAGGAGAGGTCCGGACGCGCCAATACCTCGCGCGGCGCCGGCGCTTCCACCACGCGGCCGGCCACCGCGCCGTCAAAGCTGCGCAGTTCGCCATAGTCGCTCTTCAGGAAGCACCAGCCGGCGTTGAGGTTGTAGGTGAAGGCGCGGCACTCGGACTCCGCCAGGCAAATCTGCGAGCAATCGTCGAGTGTGACATCCCGCACCGTCTCGAGATCGAAGCCGAAGTAGTCGCCGCCCTCGATGGTGACGATGCGCCGCTCGCTCTCGGCCTCGGCGGGAGAGAGGGAGAGCAGCACGAAGAGACCTGCCACCACACTTGCCAAACGCCAGACCATGACCCGCCTCCCGTTTTACGGAAACCGGCCCCAGTCTGACTCCAGGATGCGGCGAGGTCTATGACGTGCTGTGAGCGTTCTTCGAATGCCGAGCCAGGTCGGATGGACTTGCTGCGAGAGTTACGCCCCAAAAATCAGCAATTTCCTACTCGACCGGACTGGCCTACGCTTGCCCAGTTGCCGATATGTGCGACATGTCCAAACGACTCAGCACAGGAAGCTGTCGCAATGTCTCTATAACACTGGCCGTTGGTTGGGCGAGATTTACAGTGGCGAAACGAAGTCTATGCCCCTGAAGTTCGGCTGCTTCATCCACATCAACGCCAAGCGCTGGATAAAGCAAAATACCTTCTGAATTCAAAGATCGTGGATCGTCTTCCTTTTCCTGACTGCGAAGATAGGCATAGAGTTGGTAAATGTGGCCAGTCTTGAATCGCTGCCCCATTCCGTAGTGCGCATCGGTCAAGATGCTCGTGAATTTTGTGTCGATGATGATCCGGCGATCCTCCCGCTCGTTCTCCAGAATGATGTCAGTCACCATCATGGGCAGATGCGCGCGGATGCCGGGAGATGCAGCGCCCACCGGCCAGGAAATCTGCTTTCCGGGATAGACGCGCCAGCCCTCTTTCCGCGACAACTCCTCTGCAAAGAAGCGGCCAATGGCCCGCTCGAACAGTTTCCGAAACGCCGTATCGCCGCGCGATGCCTTGAACAGTGAACGCACCCCTTCTTGCTCGGTGGGCAAGACGAGCTCGAAGACAGCGCGGGCCAATGACACCATGAGCTTGTCCTCGCCTTCGTGGCGAGCGATCTGGTCTGTAGCAAATTCGGCGCGTGACGGCGATTGGCCGCTGACACCCGCACGCGCCAGAGCTCCGGAAAGGGTTCGGGTTCTATGCGACAAACTTGGATTGGATACCCGCCCGGACAGCGCCGTAAGAGCTGCGCGCACCAGTCTATTTCTAGGCGTATCGATCGTAAATTCATCAAACCGGCAAGCGACTTCGCCCCGTCGAAAGAGAGCGCGGGATTCAGTCTCCAGTATCTCGATGCGCCCCCTTACGCGCTTCAATGTATCGGCGCGTCTACGGTAGCCAAAGCTAAGGTTGCGCTGAAGACGGGTTTCGACGGCATGACAGAGCAACCGGGCAATCAAAGACTTGAGGTCCGGTGAGTCTTCGATCTCAGCATCGAACCGCCCTTGAAAACGGGCAAGATCGTTGGCGTACAGGAAAAGCAACCAGACATTCCGTATCGGTATCTTGTCGTAGGCAAGCTCTACCTCATCCGCTTGCCAGCCAGCGAAGTCCGATGCAGCGCTCACAGACCTTGTAGAAGCCGCGCCTTCGACGACGCGGCCTTATCCAGATTATCGAACCAGTACTCTTCAAGCAGTGGCGCAATCTCCGTTTCGACGATCGAGCGAAACCACGCCCTACCGTCAGGCACGCTGTCGCCAGGTGCGGGCGTGACGTAGCTGTGGCCGATTCGGAACTGCACCCCAAGCGATCGGTCTGCCGCGATCTCGTCATTGAGCTCGCTCATGAGGCGCCTGATCTGTTTCAGGTCAACTTCGTCGATACCGGCTTGGTCCATGCACCATTGCTGCCAACGGTTATTCAATGCCGGTTCCAGCGTGACGAAGGCAAAGCGTCGACGAAGCGCTAAATCAACGAGAGCGAGGGAGCGATCAGCAATGTTCATGGTGCCGATGACGAACAGATTACGCGGGATGAAAACTCGCTCGCCCTCATGAGAGTAGGCAAGCTGGAGGGCTTCCACTTCGCTGCGCTTGTCCTTTTCAAGAAGCGTGAGCATCTCCCCGAATATCTGGGAGGGATTGCCGCGATTGATTTCCTCGATGATCAAAACGTACGGGCGATCCGGTTCGGCACGTGCCGCTTCGACGGCTTCAAGAAACACGCCATCAACCAACGATAGCTTTCCATCACCATCAGGACGCCAGCCCCGCACAAAGTCCTCATAGGACAGTGACGGATGAAATTGGATCGAACGCATTCGTTTCCGGATCACTGCGCGATCATTGGTTCCAATGAGGGCGTAGCCCAAGCGTTTGGCTAGCCAGGTCTTGCCGGTGCCGGGTGCCCCTTGAAGGATAAGGTTCAACTTCCCCGATAAGCGTGAAAGCGCGGCGGTCAGTTCATCCTCGTCCAGAAAGCAGCCATCGCTCAGGATATCTTTGACACCGTAAGGCTTGGTCTCAGCCTCCTCGGTATCGGCATCGGCCTCTTCTTCTTCCAGCTCGATTTCGGTCAGTGTGAGCGGGCGGGCTCCGTAACGTTTCGCCCAGTACGGTTGGCGCAGCCAGAACTCATAGTCCTGCTTGTGATCGCTGAAGGTGAATTGGATCAGTCGCCTTGCCAACTCGTCAGAGGCGTCGGCCTCAACGACGGTGACGCGGTATGTGTAAAAGTACCACTCCTTCGGCTTCTCGAGCAGCCTCCAATCCACTTTCACGGTTTTGCCGTCTTTCGTCGCTTCGGTGATTGTACCGACTGCTTTGATCCGCATGCAGGAAACGGGCTTGTCCTGATTCTCGAATGGCAGTCCGTACTTCCGGACGAAAGTGGCTTTGATCGCGATGCGATCGCCAGGTTTCATCCGGGCGACCTGAGCAGCGAACTTATCGTCATTTCCGTTCTGCCAGACGCCTTCATTCATGAAGCGTTCGGTCTGATCATCCGTTCCACCCCAGAGCGCCCCGACGAACCAAAAGCTCCGGTTTGGGTCATCAAACAACGTGCCTTTTGCCTCACCCAGCGATGGCGGCGCGGCCTCTTCATCATCTGCAGTCGTATCGCGATACCGGGCATGGATGCTCTTGAAGAGCGCAACCGCACTCTCATGGTCGAGAAAGGTTTCCCGCCCTTCGGGGCTGAGTGACCATAGCCCGCGCTTCTTACGGTCGATCAGGCCGGCCTTCGCAAGATAGAAGCGCGCCCATGCAACCTGATTCTCATACTTCGACTGGCCGTTCCTGTTGGTCTCTTTCAGCTCCTCAGAAGTGACCTCGGCAAAATCGACCACCTTCCCAATCACCTGCCGGGGCTCTGCCGATCCACCGAACCATCGCAAGGCATCCAACACCGGACCGAAAAACTGAACGAACTTCGGCCCCCCTGAAGCAACCTCCGTTGCTTCATGCGCTTCAATCAATCCAAGGTTGTCAGGCGCGTTCGGCGCCCATTCGAACAAGGCCTCCTGCTGATGTTCGACAAAGGCTGCTGGATCATTGACCTCATAGCCGAACTCCTTGGCTGCCGCGATGAAGCCTTCACGAGCGGTGCCATCAAGCGTGCCGGTCTTGAGATTGGTTTTGTTGACCACTATTGCGCTCGGCAATGGCCAGTTGCGCCCGGCCGCAATCTTAACAAGATCACCGAGATGCGTGTTCATCTTGTAGCGGACATGATGCCACTGCGCGCCATTGGCTTTTGCGAGATCACCGTAACTGATGAATCGGCGCTCCCGCGCGGCGTTGATGATGGTTCTGTATGTTGTCTGCAGATTAAGAGTGTCGCTCATAGCGGGAACTTTAACGAACGAAGCGCTGTCCGTGTAGAAATTTCGACGGATCGCTTGGCGCTTCAGACGGCTCCCCCGAAGCGCGCGCCCCGGCGCTCACAATCTAACGCGGCCTTGGCTTCCTTCGACCGCGTGCGCGTTGCGGCGCCCGCTACTCGGCTGCGGCCTACGGCAGTTCAAGACCGGGCAGCCGCGCGCGCAGGCCGGCGCTGACAGAATCGTGGATATAGGCCGGGAAGTTGGCAGGGAGGCCGCTTTCGATCTGCGCGATTGCGTTATCAGCCTGCGTGCGGACTTCATTGACCGCTTCACGCACGAGCGCTTTCGGCAGTCCGGCGCGCTCGGCCGTCTGGACGAAGTGCCGGCCATGGATCTGATCGATGCGGTAGTGATTATTGTTGCCGACCGACATCGCCAGTTTCATTTGCTTGCGCTCTATCTGGTGGGCATTGAGGCTCGGTTGCGCGGTCAGCACATCGTAGAAAGGGGTGAGCGAGAAGCTGCCGCCAGGCCGCAGGAAGATGCTGAAATTCTTGGCGTGACCGTCGGTGGCACCGATCAGCCAGAACAGGATTTGGGCCTTCAGCACCAGCTTCTGGTCTTCTGCCGGCGTGTCGCTGCCCTTGAGCAAGTCGAGGATATCAACCAGACCCGGCCCCTGATCATTCTGGTATTTGCGTGAGGGCGGGACCGACAGAGCCTGGCAGCAATCTTCCTGTGGCATTCTGAGCAGGCGGCCGTTTCGTGTCCAGTGGCGGTCGAAGCGTTCGATGACCAGTACCGTCGTCTCACCGAATGTCTGAATCTCCGCCGCGTTGACAGGCAAGCCGAAGGCGGCGAGGAGCTTGAGGCAGTAATACTCGTTCTCGACGCTGTTGGAGAGGTCGATCCCGTTTGGCAGTTGCCCGATCTGTGTTTTGAACAGATGCGTTGTCGGTGTCGTGCCGCGCGGCTTGAGCCATGCATCGCCATAGCGGAGGAGGGCGGTTTTTTCCTGTGCGCCGGCAACTGAAATCCGGAAATGGTCGTCGCTGTCCAGGCCGAGCGGAGCCTGCATGAGATTGCGCAGGAGCTTCTCGATCGCCGCGTCGTCCACCGGCTCGCCTTTGATCACGGTGCTGTCGGTGGTGTCGATCCCGTCGGCAACGAACTGGAGCGCACCGACGCAGTCACGCCCGATCGCGGCAAGCAGGCTGTAGGCGTCAGTGCCGCCGGCGCCAACTTTTTCGGCGACACGGCGGCGCAGCGATTCCGTGTCCGGCAGCAGGTTCTCGAAGACGGCCGCGACCGCTTCGCCGCGATAGGCATCTTCGCGAAGCGGCAATGAGAGGGAGACGGGGAAGCCCTGCTCCCATTCAAGCCAGCTTTCATCATAGTGAAAGTGGATCGCGCCGCTGGACTCCTTGTTTAGGTGACCCACAAGGCGGTTGTTCAGATACACGCGGAGCGGAGTGTGCTTGCGGCGGCGGGCCATCAGAACAGTTCCTCGAACTCGGAGGGGTGTCCTTTGGACCTGGCTGTGACCCGGAACTCCAGATCGAGCGTTGCCAGGAGGCCGAGGATGGTCTCCAGCCGCGTCGCCGGATTGCCGTTTTCTATCAGAGAAATTGTTTCCTGGCGCAGACCGGCCTTGTTGCCGAGCTGCGTCTGGCTCCAGCCACGTCGCTTGCGGGCGCGGCGGACCAGATTGCCAATTTGCTTCGGGGTGCGGGCGTGCTCTGTCATGCCATGATTATGGGTCCATTCCGATAAAATATCAATATCGGAATCGACGCATAAACTGGAATTATGCGTTAAGACCGATAAATCTAACTTATCGGAATTGGCTCATAGTCGAACTCACTGTTACGCGCAACAGAACCATTCTCTGCACAACAACTTCCAAGGGAGCAAATGGTGCCGCCGGCGTGAATTGAACACGCGACCCCACCCTTACCAAGGGTGTGCTCTACCCCTGAGCTACGGCGGCACGAAGGGGGCGCATGGGCGCCCTGGGCAAGCGGGCGGAACATGCCACCGAGCCCCCGGCATGGCAAGCGTGATCATGTGCAAATTTTCGTGACTATGGCTGCCGCCCCGCGGGGGCTGGAAGTGAGTACGGGAGGTGGCGCCGGCGCTTCGCCACAAAGTGGTCACGGCCATGCCTCTGGCTCTTGCTCGATGTTTGGGCGTAAGGACAGTGATCCCGTGGCGGCGACCGCTGGCTCTTCCGGGCTGGCGGGCAAAGGTGCGGACGATCTTGCGTCGTCACGGGGCCCGCACCTCACTGGTTCCCGGCCCGGTCGTTCCGAGCCCGGCTGTTCTGGCCCCCTCCTCTTGCGCAAGCTATAAGGTCTCCAGCCCATTCGGGGATCGGGGAAAGGGAGTCGCGTGAACGCCTGCGTCACCATCCTCCTGCCGGCCTATCACGCCGCGGCCACCCTGCCGCGCGCGGTCTCCAGTCTGCTGGCGCAAAGCCGTGAGGACTGGACGGCGGTCATCGCCAGCGACGACGGCCGGGACTATCTGGCCCTGCTGGCCGAGCAAGGCCTCGGCGATGCGCGCCTGCGGCAGGTCTCCACCGGCCACACCGGCAGCGGCGATCACGGCGCGCGCAATGCGGCGCTGCAGGCCGTGGGGGACACGCCGTTCATCGCCACGCTGGATGCCGACGATGCCTGGGCGCCGCAGCGCTTGGCCGAACTGATGCCGCTGGCGGAGGAGGCGGGAGCCGCGGTCTGCAACACCCTGACGCACGACGAGAGCGGCCATGCCTACAAGCGCCCCTTTCCCGACGCCCGCGCGCCCTTCGCGATGACGGCAGAGGATATTCTGTCGCCACGCTCGCCCTTCTTTCCCCTCTTCCGGCGCGAACTGGCCGGGGCCGGCTGGCCGGCTGTGCCCTTCTGCTCCGATGTGCTCTTAAGCCTCGGGCTGCTCGACCGGACGCGGCGGGCCGGCGGCGCCCTGCTCTGCCACCCGGAGCCGCTCTACCACTACTACAAGACGCCCGGCTCCATGACCCACGACGCCGGCACCGCAGGCCTGGCGGATGCCGGCTATGGCGCCATTTTCGACCTGCTGGCGGATCCCGCCTTCCCGCTTGCGGATGACATCCGCGCCGCCGCGCAAGCCGAGTTCACCCGCAACCGCCAGAGCAACGCCGTCTTCGCCCGCTGGCTGGTCGAGGGGCGCTGTACCAGCCTGGAGGACTTCCTGGACCGGACCGAGAACGGGCGGGCCGCCTGGCTGTTCGAGGAGGGGCGCTCGTGAGCCGCGTGCTGATCACCGGTGCCGGCCAGCGGTTGGGCCTGGCCATGGCTGAAGCACTGGCCGCCGATGGCCACAGCCTCTGCCTGCACCACAACCAATCGCGGGAGGACTGCGAAAGCCTTGCCGAGCGCATCCGCGCCTCAGGCGGCGAGGCCGTGACGCTCCAGGCCGATCTCTCGGATCCCACAGCGGCGGCAGAGCTGCCGGCGCGCGCCGCCGGGCTGCTGGGATCGCTGGACGTTCTGGTCAACAACGCTTCGATCTACGAGGAGGATCGCCTGCAAGATTTCGCGTCGGAGACCTGGGAGCGGAACTTCGCGATCAACCTGCGCGCGCCCACTCTGCTGTGCCAGGGCTTCGTGAAGCAGTTGCCTTCAGGGCAGAGCGGCAGCATCGTCAACCTGCTGGACACCCGCATTGCCGCGCCGCGCGCCGGGGACTTCCTGTCCTACACGCTCAGCAAGTGTGCGCTGGCGACCCTGACCCGCATGCTGGCCGTGGAATTGGCGCCACAGGTGCGCGTTAATGCCATTGCCCCGGGCCTCACGTTGCCCAGCAATGGCCAGAGCGAGGCCGAGTTCGCCGCCGCCCAGGCCGCCGCGCCGCTGGGCTACGGCGCGCAGGTTGCGGATATCCAGCGTGCGCTGCGTTATCTCCTGGCCGCCGATCCGGTGACCGGCCAGATCCTCTATGTGGATGGCGGCGAGCGTTTCCTCAGCCAGCCGCTCGACAGTTAAGGAGCCCCCCATGACCGCCCCCTGGTTTGACGGCAGCGCCGGCTACACCCGCGTCTTCCTGGAGCAGGTCGCACTGAACCTGAAGATCGGCGCCACCGAGTGGGAGCGCCATCCCGAAAAGCGCATGAAGGTCTTGGCCACGGTGGAGTGCTTCCTGCGCCAGGAGCGCCACGAGGGCGAAACGCTCGACAGCGTGATCGATTACGACCGTCTCTATCGCCTGTTGCAGGACTGGCAGGAGCGCCCGCACACCGACCTGCTGGAAACGCTGGCCCAGGAGCTGGCGGACGCCTGTCTCAGCGACCCGCGCATCGAGGCCTGCCGCGTGGCCTTGCGCAAGCCGGACATCTACTGGAATGCCGCCGCTGCGGGTGTCGAGTTCTATCGTCGGCGATAGACCAGATCACCCGTTCGGCATAACAGGCATCCGCCCTTCGCCCTTGCAAGCGCCGGCCTGACACCGGACACAAGGGCATAGATCAAAGAGATAGCGCGGCGTCCGAGAGGGTGGCCGCAGCCAGAGTGCAGACCGAAGGAAAGTTTACACCATGTCCGCTTCCCCGCTTGCCGGAATCAATGTTGCCATCCTTGGCGCCACAGGTGCTGTCGGGCGCGAATTGATCGCCGTTCTGGCGGAGCGCGCACCCGATCTTGGGTCCCTCACCTGTTTTGCCTCCGCCGGCGGCGGACGGCGGACCCTGACGGTCGGGGGGCGGGAGATCGCAGTCGAGCCTTACAGCAGGGACGCGATCCGCCCGGGCACGCTGGTCTTCATGGCAGTCTCCGGCGATTTCGCCACGGTGGAGGCCCCAGCACTGGTCGAGGCCGGCGCGCTGGTGATCGACAACTCTTCGGCCTTCCGTTACGACCCGGCCGTGCCCCTGGTGGTACCCGAGGTGAATGCGAAGGCCATCGGCGAGGCACGCCTGATCGCCAATCCAAACTGCACCACGGCCATCTTGGTGCCGGCGTTGGCTGCACTGCACGCCGCCTGCGGCCTGAAGCGGGTGATCGTCTCAACCTATCAGGCCGCCAGCGGCGCCGGCGCTGCCGGCATGGAGGAACTGCGCGTCGGCGTAGCCCGAGATCTCGCCGGTGAGTCGGTGCCGGCCGAAGCCTTCGCGCACCCGCTGGCCTTCAACATCATCCCCCAGATCGATGCCTTCCAGGACAATGGCTACACCCGCGAAGAGATGAAGGTGGTCTGGGAAAGCCGCAAGATCCTGGGCCTGCCCGACCTGCCGCTGAGCTGCACCGCCGTGCGGGTGCCGACCCTGCGCGCCCATGGCGAGGCCGTGACAGTCGAATTGGAACGCCCCTGCACCCCCGAGGAAGGGCGTCGCCTCTTTGCCGGCACACCCGGGCTGGTGCTGGTGGATGAACCCGAGAGCCTGCGCTACCCCATGCCGTTGACCGCCAGCGGCAAGGACCCCGTGGAGATCGGCCGCGTGCGCCAGAGCCTCGTCTTCGGGGCACAGGGCCTCGACTTCTTTCTGGTGGGCGATCAGCTGCGCAAGGGCGCGGCCCTGAACGCCGTCCAGGTCGCCGAGGCATTGGCCGCAGAGGGGACGCTGGTACTCTCTCGCTGAGGCCTATCCAACAGCTACCCGGTCTTGCTGGAGGGCCTTCGGTGCCGTTGCATCCGGTATCGTGGAGCCCCCACACCAACGCTACGCCAAGCGTGCGCCAGCGGATGGCGTGACCACCTTCGGCGGCCGTCGCGCAGCGGCCTCCACCCGCACTTTGCCCCTCCGCGCTGAAGGGCTGAGAGGGGGGAGCAGCAGGATCAGGCGAGCGTTGGGTGCAGTGATATTCTTGAGGCGATTGCAAGACGCCCCTTGCAATTCTGCCAGAAGAAGCCGCAGATTGTGGTGATCGTCGGCACTTCGTTTGGGGTATGGAGAGCGCTCGCGCCAAACGTCGTACCGCCAAATCGCCGGCGAACAACAGATCAACCAACCCTAAAAGGGGGTCGTCATGAAGAATGTTGCACGTCGTATGGGTATCCTCGGTCTGGTGACTGCGTCCGCGCTGGGCCTCGCAGCGTGCCAGTCCTCCCTCAATGACGAAGACCGCGCTATGCTGGAGCAGGTACGCTCCTCTGCTGAGCGCGCCGAAGCCGCTTCGCGCAGCGCGGAGCAAGCCGCCCGTTCCGCCGAAGCCTCGGCACAGCGCGCCGAAAGCGCAGCCGCCCGGGCCGAGCGCTCCTACGGGCAATCCATGCGCAAGTAACAGACTCAAAGGCCGCCTAGCGGGCGCTTTGGTGCTCCGCTAGGCGGCTCTGTGTCGAGACCCGGTATGGCCCACGCCGTACCGGGTCTTTGCGTTTTGCCTCAAGTCGTGATGCGGATGGGGTAGCCGCGCCGCTCCTGGCCTGCACGCTCGATCGCAGCCCAGTTCAGGCGCCCGGACTGCGCACCTGCGGTTTCCAAGACGCGGTCGATGAGGTCTGCCGGCATCTCCGGCTCGAAATAACCGGAGATCTCGATGCGGTCCGCCTGTTCCTGCGAGGGGCTGACTTCCAGGTAGAGTTCCCCGTCGTCCAGCCAAGCAATCTTGACCTCTTGGTCGACCACGGTCACAGGAGTGCCGACACCGCAGAGCGGATAGAGCCGCTCGACCTCTTCGTTGTACATGCGGATGCAGCCCGCACTCACGCGCCGGCCGACACCCTCCGGCAGGGCGGTGCCGTGGATCAGATAGGCAGGCCAGCCGAGATAGAGCGCGCGGGTGCCCAGGGGGTTGTCCGGTCCCGGCGGGAACACGCTTGGCAGCTCCGGCTTTTCCGCCCGGATCGATTCCGGCGGATACCAGGTGGGGTGTTCCGCTTTGCGCACGATGCTGGTGGAGCCCATGGGCGTGCCGCGCCCTTCGCGCCCGATGCCGATGGCGAAGGTCATCGCTTCACCGCCATCCGAGGGATAGTAGTAGAGACACATCTCACAGAGATTGATCACCACGCCGCGCTGCGGCGCGTCGGGCAGCAGTCGCTGGGTCGGCAGCAGGATCTCCGTGCCCTCGCCCGGCAGCCAGACATCGACGCCGGGGTTCGCGGCCTTCACCTCGACGAAGCCAAGGTGATTGCGCCGCGCGATATCCACCAGCGTGTCCTCGGCGCGCGCGCGGTAGCTCTGCATCCGCCCCACCACCTTGCGCGCACGCTCTTCGGCAGTGGCGCTCCGCAAGGGAAGGGAACCGGCGAGAAGCCCGCTGCCCACTCCGGCTGACACCAGGGCGAGAAGCCGGCGACGGTCGAGTGTTAGTCTTGACGGCATGCCTCGCATCTCTCCAATTGTGACAGAAAGGCAAAGGCGCATTGCCTCTTTCAAATTGCCTCTTTCAAGAGTCGCAGATACCCCCGAATCCTGGCGAGGACAAGGCGAGGCCGCGCCAAAGCAATAGCGCGCCAGCAGATTGTCACGCTTCCGCCACGCCCACCCCGTCTCTCGCCATACCTTGCAAAAGCCCCGACAGCACCTAGATTGCCGGTCCTCAATGGGGCGCGGCGACCACGGTGATAGGCTCAGTGCTGCCTCGATCGGCGGCGCCCCGTTGCGCAACAGCAGCCACAGGATTGGATCAGAGCAATGGGCTACAAGGTGGCGGTGGTCGGAGCCACCGGAAATGTCGGGCGCGAGATGCTGACGACGCTGGCGGAGCGGGAGTTTCCGGCCGACGAGGTCTACGCGGTCGCTTCGGAGCGTTCGGCCGGGGCCGAAGTTTCCTTTGGCGAGGACGATGTGCTGAAGGTCCAAGACCTCAGCCACTTCGATTTTTCCGGCGTCGACATCGCGCTCTTCTCCTCCGGCGCCAAGGTCTCTGAGGAGTTCGCTCCGCGGGCAGCGCGGGCGGGAACGGTCGTGATCGACAACAGCTCCCACTACCGCATGGACCCGGACGTGCCGCTGGTGGTGCCCGAGGTCAATCCCGACGCCCTGCCCGGCTATGCCCGCAAACACATCATCGCCAACCCGAACTGCTCGACGATCCAGCTTGTGATGGCGCTCAAGCCGCTGCACGACTTGGCTCCCATCGAACGGGTCATTGTCTCGACCTATCAGTCGACCTCAGGTGCCGGCCGCGAGGCCATGGACGAACTCTTCACCCAGACCCGCGGCATCTTCGTCAATGACCAGATGAAGCGCGAGCACTTCACCAAGCAGATCGCCTTCAACGTCATCCCCCACATCGACAGCTTCATGGAGGATGGTGCCACCCGCGAGGAGTGGAAGATGATGGCGGAGACCAAGAAGATTCTGGACCCCCAGATACGGCTCCACGCCACCTGCGTGCGGGTGCCGGTTTTCATCGGCCACGCCGAGGCGGTCCACGTGGAGTTCGGCACGCCGCTGGACGAAGACGAGGCCCGCTCCGTCCTTCGCAAGGCGCCGGGGGTGACGGTGGTCGACCATCGTGTGGACGAGGGCTACGTCACCCCGGCGGAATGCGCCGGCGAGGATGCGGTCTTTATCAGCCGCCTGCGCACCGACCCCACGGTGGAGAACGGGCTCGCGTTTTGGGTGGTCGCGGACAATCTGCGCAAGGGCGCCGCCCTCAACACGGTGCAGATCGCCGAAACGCTGGTGAGCGCCTACCTGTAATCGCGCTGACGCGGGGAGAGCCTCACTCTCCCTGCGCCACCTCCACCAGGGCATCGAGAGCAACCGCACCCTCGGCCGAGACCAGCAGCGGGTTGACATCGATCGAGCGCACCCGCCCTTCGCCTGCCGCAAGCACGGCTCCCACGGCTTGGGCCGCCCGGGCGACAGCCGCGGCATCCAGCGGCGGCTTGCCACGCACGCCCTCGAAGAGCGGCGCGATCCGCAGGCCAGCCAGGGCCCGTCGCACGTCAGCCTCGTCGAAGGGTGGCAGCAGCAGGGCGGTGTCCGGCATGGCCTCGACCAGGATGCCGCCGTCGCCGAGCATCACCACCGGTCCGAACACCGGGTCGATGCGCCCGCCCACGACCAGTTCCCGCTCGCCAGAGGTCATCCGTGCGGCCAGCACACCCTCGAAGGCATGGCCCAGGTCTTCGACGCCGGCCTTAATCTCGGAGAAGGCGGTCTCGACCGCGGCCGCGTCGGAAAGGCGCAGGCGCACCAGCCCATACTCGCTCTTGTGCGGCAGCGCCGCCGAGCAGGCCTTGAGCACCAGCGGTGAATCCGCCGCGTTCAGAAAGGCCACAGCCTCGTCCGCCGTCTGGCACAAACGCCGCTCGACACCTGTCAGCCCCTCAGCCTCCAGCATCGAAAGCGAGCGGTGCTCGTCGAGGAATGCGGTCTCCTCCACCGCCTTTTCTGCCGTCGCCAGCGCCGGACGGCTCAGCGCGCCGCCGCGGCTGGCCGCCAACAGTTCGTGGTGTGCTGCGAACTGGGCAAGCGCGGCCACCGCCTCGTCCTCGGTCTCAAAGGCCGGCACGCCAAGTTCGGTGAAGGCGGCGCGCACCTTGGGCTGGGGCGCGGCCAGCACCACGGGCTTGCCGCTCTGCTTCAGGAAGTCGGCCGTATCAGAGGCAAAGCGCGGGTAGTCATAGCCGCGCCCGCTCACCGGAATGCCGATCAAGAACATGTCCACGGCCGGGTCGGCACCAACCACCGGCAGCACCCGGCTGAACAAGCCGCTGTCGGTCAGCAGGGCCGCGGTGATGTCTATGGGGTTCCGGGCCGAGGCAAAGGAGGGCAGGATGGACCGCAAGTCCGCCTCGGTCTGCTCCGCCAACTGGGCCAGCGGCAGGCCGGCGCGGTCAGCTGCGTCAGCCGCCAGCACGCAGGTGGCGCCGCTGTTGCTGATCACCGCCAGATTGCGGCCCGCCGGCTTCCAGCCCTGCAGGTAAAGTTCCGCCGCCTGGACCAGGTCGAGCACGCCGTCGGCCCGCCAAATGCCGTGTTTCTCCAGGAAGGCATCCACCACCCGGTCCGCCGTGGCGATGGCCCCGGTGTGCGAGGCAGCGGCGCGTTGCCCGTCCTGGGAGCGGCCGGACTTGAGCGCGATGATCGGCACACCCCGCTCCCGCCCGATGGCGGCCGCCCGGGCCAGATGCTCCGGATCGGTCAGCGTCTCAAGATAGAGCAGCAGCAGCTTGACGTCCGGGTCCTGGATCACTGCGGCGGCAAGCTCGGACACCGTCACGTCGCAGTCATTGCCGGTAGCATGGACGTGGCGCACGCCGATGCCGCGCTCGCGCAACAGGCCATAGGGCACGACGCTCATGGCGCCGCTCTGGCTGATGCAGGCCACCGGCCCATCCTGGGGCTGGGCCTCGATGAACATGGTGGAGAAGGAGAGGATGGCGCCCGTGCCGAAGTTGGCCAGGCCCTGACTGTTCGGACCGACGAGGCGCATGCCTGCCGCATTGGCGAGTTTGCGCAGGCGCGCCTCCTCGGCCTTGCCCTCCGGTCCGGTCTCGCCGAAGCCGCTGGCCATGATGACGGCGGCCTTCACACCCTTCGCCGCGCAGGCCTCGATGGCCTCCACGGCCGTCTGGCCGGCAACCGCGATGATGGCCGCATCGGGCACTTCCGGCAGGTCGGCGATGGAGGGATAGGCCGGCAGCCCCTGTACGGTCTCGCGGCCGGGGTTCACCGGCAGGATGCGGCCGGTGAACCCGAATTCCTGCAGGTAGCGGATCGGCCGCCCGCCAATCTTGTCGGCATTGTCGGAGGCACCGATGATGGCGACGCTGCGCGGCGCCAGTAAGGCTTCAAGGCTCATTTATTCTTCCCGGCTGGAACGATCGAAACGAAGCAGGCTACGCTCTCCATGGGGCGCGAAGGACAGACTCACCCGTTCGCCCGGCTTGAGGTCAAGGCCAGCGTGGCCCATCACCCGCATGCCCTCGTCGAGATCGACGAGGGCGATGGCGTAAGGCACCTTCTCGCGATAGTCAGGCGTGGGCGCACGGTGCAGCACGCTGTGCGCGGCAACGCGACCGCCACCCGCAGCCGTCTTCCACTCCAAGTCCTCACTGCCGCAGCGGCTGCAAAAGCCGCGCACGAAGGCCTGGTGATGGTCGCAGGCGCGGCAGGATTCATAGGCCAGCTTGCCCTCGGCGGCGTCCTGGCGGTGGCGCTCGATCAACTCTTGCATGGTCTCACTCCCGGGTCAGAACCAGGCTGACGTGCGAGGAAAGCACGCCGCCGTCACCATGGACGAAACCGACATCCAGCGGCCGGTCGATCTGCCGCTCCCCGGCACCGCCGCTCATCTGCCGCACCACCTCGACCAGATGCGCCATCCCGCCAGCCACACCAGAGTGCCCGAAGGAGAGCAGCCCGCCGTGGGTGTTGAGCGGGAGGGGGCCGTCGGGCTCGAAATGCCCCTGCCGCGCCAACGCCGCAGCCTGCCCGCGCGCGGCGAAGCCGATCTCCTCCAAGAGGATGGTCACCGTGATGGTGAAGGAGTCATAGACGCCGGCCACCTGTACCTCGGAGACCGAGAGACCAGTCTGCTCGAAGGCCTGCTGTGCCGCGGTCGCCCCGCCGAAGGCGTCTAGGCTCGGGGCAGCGCTGATGTGCTGGTGTGTGTGGGCCTGACCGGCGCCGGCGAGGCGCACGCCTTTGGCACGGCCTTCGTCCGCCGTGACCAGGACCGCAACGCCACCATCTGAGATGGGGCAGCAGTCCATCAGCTTCAGCGGCGAGGCGATGGGCCGCGAGGCCATGACATCGGCCACCGTGATGGGATCGCGCAGCTGCGCGCCGGGATGCCGGCCGGCATTGCGGCGCATCAGCACCGCCATCTCCGCCAGGTCTTCCTCGCTGATGTCGTAGGCACCCATGTAGGCAGACGCCAGGAGGCCGTAGTAGCCCGGTATCGTCGCGCCGAAGGGCACCTCGAACTCTGCATGACCGACCTGGGCCAGGGTCTGAATGGCGCTGTCACGGCCGCCGGGGTTGGTCAGCCGGTTCTCCCCCGCCACCACCAGCACGTTGCGGCACTGCCCGCTTTCCACCAGCAGTTTGGCCAGCATCACCAGGGCACAGCCCGTCGCCCCGCCGAGTTGGATAGCGTGGCAGTAGCGCGGCGAAAGCCCAAAGTGTTCGGCAAACAGTGTCGCCAGCATGAGATGCGGCATGGCGGTGGAGTAGCCGGTCAACAAGCCGTCTATCTCACCGCGCTCGAAACCGCCATCGGCAAGCGCCGCGGCCGCCGCCTGCGACATGAGATCGAGACTGTCCCGCCCCTCGAGACGGCCAAAAGGCGTATCGCCGACCCCGGCGATCCAGGCCTGCTTCATGCCTCCCCTTCTCACCCCGGTAGCAGCCGTTCGCGCTGCATGCGTTGCAGCCACCAGGCCAGGGCGTCTTCGGTGTCCAGGCAATCGTGGAAGCCGTGGCTGCGGATCTTGATGGTGCTGAGCGACTGAGGCTTCGGGTGGGTGTGGCCGTGGCCGAAGGTGCGGTCGGTGAAGGCCCAGGAGCTGCCGACCAGACGCTGCAGCGAAGGCTCCACAAGCCCATGTTCGGCCGCGATTTCCGCCCAAAGGCCTTCCTGCTTGGGCATTTCGGTTTCCAAGCGCTGGGCCTCGGGCTCGGGCGCGTACTCCATGTTGAAGACCTCCGCCACGCGCGGGAAGAGGTGCTGCCAGACCAGGGCATCGCCGTTGTGGACATTGTAGGTCTCATTGGCCGCCACCGGCGCTTCGGCGGCCCAGGCCATGGCCCGGGCGACGAGGCGGGAGTCCGTGGCCTCGTTGACGCGCTCACCCGTGCCGCCGGGGAAGGCCAGCGCCAAGCCCTGCTTGCGGCGCAGGGCGGCGTAGACGCCGATGGCCGCCACTGCGTTCATTGGGCTGCCGTGCGCGAATCCCAACACCGCCTGCGGCCGGAAGATGGTGAAGCTCCAGCCTTTGCCCCGCTGGCGTTCCCGGATCCAGTCCTCCTGCAGCCAATAGAAGTTCTCATGCGCATGGCGCGGCCAGCGTTCCTTGGTGGGCACCGGCGCCGGCTCGATGTGCACGCCATAGGCCTTGGCCCCCTGCAGCAGAGAGATGTGCTGCAGCTTCGGCGCAGCGGCTTCCAGCGGCTCCAGCAGGTTTTGCAGCATGGCGAGGTTGACCGCCATCTGCTCCTGGTCGCGCCAGCCGGCGATCAGGTCCGGCTTCTCGTAGAGCGCGGCATAGACCACATGGGTCACGTCCGACAGCGACCCGAAGGCCGCCTCGCAGGCGGCCCGGTCGGTCAGGTCGACGGAGAGAAAGCGCGCCTTGGTGGGGAAGTTGGGCGCGCGGCGCGACACGCCGATGACGTCCCACTCGCCCAGGCTCTCGAAGTGCTCGACGGCGGCGCGGCCGAGCAGGCCCAGCGCACCGGCCACCAGAACGGTTTTGCGGCTCATCCTCTCGTTCCCCTCTTCGAACTGTTGGTAATCACACCGTGGCGACCGGCTGGGCCGGCGAGCCCACCGCGCCGGGCAGGCGCAGCGGCGGTGCGGTCAAGAAGAAGCGGTTGCGCTGATTATCGCGCAGCCAGGCGGCAAGCTCGCTCAGGTACCAGAGCTCGCCCAGGTGGATGCCCAGCTTGAAGAGGCAGAGCTCATGCAGCGGCAAGGCGGCGTGCCGCCCCTCGCCCGGCGCGGAGGGGTAGTCCTCCACCGCATAGTTATCGGCGATGAGGCAAGCGATGCCGCTGTCGGCGATCCACTGCTGCAGTCGCTTGTCCCGCCCGTCCAGAGCCGCACATGAGCGGTTCAGCCGCTCCAGGTCAGGCTTGCGCTGCATGCCCAGGATGACGTCGGCGAAGCCGGTGTGCAGGCAGAGCAGATCGCCCTCCTCCACGCTCACGCCGTCGGCCTCCATGACGCGCATGAGTGTGTCGTAGCCAACCCGGGTGCGCTCATCGCCGAGGTGGTGGCGCAGATCGACCAAAACGCCGCGGCCCTGCACCACCTTGGCGGCCATCTTGTCGATGCCCAAACGCTTGGCTTCAACGCCTTCGAAGGGCGAACAGGCGCCCGATTCGGCATGCTCATGGGCGTTGGCCGGGCCGATCACGTCCTCACCGCCGCGCCAGCCGTTGTAGTAGACGACCTCTGCCTCGCCATCGCCGTCAGCGTCGAAGAGTGCGCCGACGTGGCTGAGCGCGTCCCACTGGCTGGAATACTGGGTGTGGAGCAGCACCGCATCGTCACTGATGACGTCGGTGAAGGGTGCCTCTTCCCAGGTCAGGGGGTAGTTGTAGTTCGGCTTGCCCTCGCGCACCGTCGCGAAACGCCGCGGCGGATGGCGGCGCGGGTTGAGGAGGTTGCCACCGGGATAATCAAGCGGCAGCGACAGGCAGAAGGTCCGCCCCTCCCGGACCTCACCGACCGCGCGCTTCACCCGCTCGGGCGTGAGCAGGTTGAGGCGGCCCAGTTCGTCGTCCGGGCCGAAGTCACCCCAGTTCGAACCCTCCGGGCGATTTTTCCAACGCTGGGTCATGGTTTGCTTCCTTCCTCTCGGCTCAGAAGAGCTGCATCAGCTTGACGTGGTCCTGCAGCGGCTCCGGCGCGCCCTCGTAGACCACTTCTCCGGTCTTGATCACCGCGGCACGGTGCGCGATGGGCAGGGACAGGGGCACGTTCTGCTCGATGATCAGGATCGAGGTGCCGAAGCGCTGGTTGATCTCGGTGATGCTGCTCATCACGCGCTCGACCAGATTGGGCGCCAGGCCGATCGAGGGCTCGTCCAGGATCAGCACCCGCGGCTCGTGCATCAGCGCCATGCCGATGGCCAGCATCTGCTGCTGGCCGCCAGACAGAGTGCCCGCGGTCTGGCTCGCCCGCTCCTTCAGGATCGGGAAGAGGCCATTGATCTGCTCCAGGCGCTGCGGCAGCACCGACTTGTCGGGCTCGACGAATCCGCCAAGTTCCAGATTGTCGTGCACCGACAGGCTGCGAAAGATGCCGTGGCCCTGTGGCACGAAGGCGATGCCGTCGGCCACGTTGGCTGCAGGCTTGCGCCCAGTGATCTCTTTGCCCTCGTAGAGGACCTGGCCGGCCATGGGTGTCATCAGCCCGAAGAGTGCCCGCACGAAGGTGGTCTTGCCGGCGCCGTTGTGGCCGAGGATCAGCAGCACCTCGCCCGTGTTGAGGGACAGGCTGACGCCGTTGACGATCTGCTTCTTGCCGTAGCCGGCACAGAGATCGCGCGCTTCCAGGATCGCCGTGCTCATTTGAAGTACCTCTCGGCGAGTTCCGGATCGTTCATCAGCTCGTCAGGCGAGCCCACCGCCATGGTGTGCCCCTCATCGAGGAAGTAGACGGTGTCGCAGAGCGTTTTGATGACATCCAGATTGTGCTCGATGATGCAGATCGTCTTACCCTCCTCCGCCAGGCGGCGGATCACCGGGAAGATCTCCTGCAGCGCATTGCCGTCGAGGCCGGAAAGCGGTTCGTCGAAGAGCAGCACTTCCGCACCCGTGGCCAAGAGACGTGCCACCACCAGCAGCTTCTCCTCGGCGTAGGAGAGATTTTCCGCCCGCTCGTCTGCCTTGTCCTCCAGCCCGACGAAGCGCAGCACCTCCATGGCCCGCTCGGCATTCTCACGTTCCTCGCGCGCCACCTGGCGCGGTGCGAAATAGGCCTTGAACACATTGTCGCCGGACTGGCGCGGCAGAGCCACCACCACGTTCTCCAGCACCGTCATCTTGGTGAAGAGCCGCAGGTCCTGGAAGGAGCGAGCGACGCCAGCGCCGACGATCTGATGCGGCTTGAGCCCGGCGATCGACTTATCCTTGTAGCGGATCTCGCCCTCGTCCGGCTTGAGGAAGCCGGTCAGGAGATTGAAGGCGGTGGTCTTGCCGGCGCCGTTCGGCCCGATCAGGCCGGTCACCTGACCGCGCCGCATGACGATGTCGAAGCCCGACACCGCCGTGATGCCGCCGAAGGACTTGTGCAGGCCGCGGCCTTCCAGGATGGGCTGGGCATCCGCACTGCCTTCCGCCTTCAGCAGGGTTTCCTGCGCCTTGCCTTGCGACCCGCCGGCGGTGGCCGTGGCCGTGACGCTGCGCGACTGCGGCTCAGGCAGGATGCCTTCGGGACGAATGCGCAGGATCAGGATCAAGAGAGCGCCGTAGATCACCAGCCGCGCCTTGTCGGCGATGTCCACCGGCATGTTGATGAACTTCAGGGCCTCGGGCAGTCCCACCAGCACCAGGGCGCCCACAACCGACCCCCAGAGGTTTCCGGTGCCGCCAAGGATCACCATGGCCAGGATGTATATCGTCTCGTCGATGGTGAAGCCGTCGGGGCCGACGTAGTTGAAGTAGTGGGCATAGAGACCGCCCGCGATCGACGCCAGACCGGCGGCAAAGGCGAAGACGGTCAGCTTCATATAGACGAGGTCCTTGCCGCAGGCCTGGGCGGCGGAGGCATTCTCGCGCATCGCCCGCAGGGCTCGCCCGAAGGGCGAATGCGCCAGGCGCCAGGCTATCCAGAAGCAACCCGCAGCAAATGCAACGGCCAGCGGCAGGAAGGTTCCCGGCGAGGACAGGCGCCCGCCGAAGATCGTGATGTTGGGAATGCCGGCGATGCCGTCGCCGCCACCGGTTAGGCCGCGCCAGTTCAAGATCACCTCGACCACGATGATCTGCAGCGCCAGGGATATGATGACCAGGTATTCCCCGGACACCCGGATTGCCGGCAACGCGACCAGGACGCCGACAGCCGCCACAAAGGCCACACCCGCGATCAGCGGGATAGGAAAGGGCATCCCCAGGCTGGTGGTCAGGATCGCCGTGACGTAGGCGCCCAGACCATAAAAGGCAGCATGGGACAGGGCAAAAAGGCCCGCAAAACCGATCAACAGATTGAAGGACGTCGCCAGGATCACGTAGAGCGACGCCATGACGAGAATGTGTAGGATGTATTCCATTGCTGCGGCGTTCCCCCTTACCGTCGCATCGCTGCGCCGAAGAGGCCCTGGGGCCGCAACAGCACCACCAGGAAGAGCAGCATGAAGGCGATGGAACTCTGCCATTCCGTGGGAATGCGCAGCATGCCCAAACTCTCCACCATGCCCAGAGCAAAGCCGCCGATCACCGCCCCCTTGATGGATCCGATGCCGCCAACGATGACAGCGACGAAGGCCATGAAGACGGCAAGGAAGCCCATGTGCGTTGTGGCGCCATCCTTGAGCAGGATCAGCACCGCCGAGGGGGCGGAGATGGCCGAGCCGATGGCAAAGACGAGGATTGCCACCTTGCGGGTGTCGATACCGATGATTCGGGCCATTTCGGGATTGTCGGTCATCGCCAGCACGGCCTTACCGTAGCTGGTCCAGCGCAGGAAGACGGCCAGCGCGCCGCCAAGCACCACCAGGACCACCACTTGCCAGATGTGGATGGTGGTGAAGAAGACCGGGCCCATGAAGTGGATGCCGTTGGTGAATTCCCGCACCACCCTCACGCCGGAGCCGAAGATAATGCCGACCAGGTTCTCCAGCACGATGTAGAGACCAAGGGAGGCGATCAGCGGTACGAGGTGGGGCGCCTGGCGCTTCTCGAAGGGCTCGTAGAGCAGCACGTAGCTGCCCACGCCCAGCAGCACGGCCGCCAGGATGGCGATCAGCAGAGCCACCGGGATCGGCAAGCCCAGCATCGCTGCCGAGTACCAAGCCATATAGGCCGCCACCGTGAAAATCGGGCCGTAGGCGAAGTGCACGATCCGCGTGGTGGCGAAGATGATGCCGAAGCCGACGCCGAGCAGCGCGTAATGGCTGCCGGTGATGACTCCGTTGACGAGAAGCTGCAGGGCGAGATCCATCGCGCAGGCTCCGAAGTAGGAGGCACCCGGAGCAGCCTTGGGCCACTCCGGGTGCGGTCAAGCAAAGGGGGTTATTCGAGGTCCAGGTACCGCTGGAACTCGCTCTCACCGTCCTGGATCTGGAAAAGTGCAACGCGCTTCTGGGCGACGCCGTTATCCTGGAAGGTCATTTCACCGCCGTAAACGCTGGGATAGGTCGGCTGCTCGCGGATGATGCGCGCAAGATTGGCACCATCGTAGTAGTCGCCGCCTTCAGCCCGGGCGCGCCGGATCGCTTCCGCGATCAGATAGACGCCTTCATAGTAGTTGGCCGCGTAGAACTCCGGATCCTCGCCGTAGCGCTCGCGATAGGCTTCCTGGAAGCGCTGCGACCAGTCATCGGTCGGGGTGAAGTAGTCGGAGGTGTAGTAGTAACCCTCCATGTGATCACCACCGATTTCGGCCACGTCCGCGGTGTACTCCACGCCGACCACGGGCACGTCGATGCCGAACTCCCGCGCGCGGCGCATGGCCATGCCGGGATCGGGGCTGAAGAGCCAGAGCGCCAGGAAGTCCGGATTGGCGGTACGCATCTTGGCGATCTGGGTGTCGATGTTGGTCGCGCCCTGGTCCATCCATTCGGTCGCGACCACCTCACCGCCCAGCTCTTCCCAGTAGGGCTCGACCTCGGAGATGATGCTTTCACCGGCGTCGGTGCGCCAGGCGATCTGCGCCATGCGGCTCCAACCCTCTTCGTCGGCGAAGGCCACCGCGGCACGTCCCAGATCCGAGGCCAGCGAGCGGTTGTGGAAGAGGTTGTCGGAGATGCCGACCATGGCGGTGCTGACGCCGCCGCCATTGACCACCAGAATGCCCTGCTCATCGGCGATGGGAGCGATGGCGATGGTGGGCGGCGAGAAGGAGGAGAAGACTGCCTGCACGTCGTGCATGTTGATCAGGCGGTTGATCGCATTGACGCCCTCGCGGGCGATGCCGCTCTTGTGGTCCTCGAAGACCGCCTCCAGGGGGATGCCGTCGATGCCGCCCTCGGCGTTGATCTCCTCGACCGCCAGTTCGATCCCGGCGCTCATGACCTTGCCGTACCAGTCACCGCTGCCGCTCATCGCCAGGATGGCGCCGATGGTAAACTTTTCCGGGTCTTCGGCACGACTGTCCGCGGCGGCAAAGGCCACTAAACTGGCCGCCGCCAGCCCAAGCAATTCACGTCTCATAACTCGTTCCTCCAATGCAGTTTCTGTTTTTGGGGTCATGCGGCGGCTTCTCCGGCCGCCTGAGTCCGGCATCGCAGTGTCGATGCCCTAACAGGAAGGGATCGGGATCCCGGCTCCTCCCGTGTAGATGTTTGATGTATCACATAGCCCAGTATGATGGCTGTCAACGGCCGCAAGGGCTGGTGCGCCGCGGTCGCGCGATCGTGCTGTCATCGTCCGGCCCTCCGCAGCTTCATCAACGCCGCTGATCGAAGCGCCGACCGACCAGGCCGGCGGCGATGTTGATCTTCTGGATATCGACGGTGCCGCCGGCAATGCCCCAGCCCCAGGCGTCGCGCAGGCGCTGCTCCATGCCGTACTCCTTGGCATAGCCGTAGCCGCCCATGAGCTGCACCCCGGCACCGGCAACATCGCGCACCATTTCATTGGCGAAGCACTTGGCAATGGCCGCCTGCTGCGCCTCGGGAAAGCTGCCGGGCGGCACGGCCGCGGCGCGGTGAATCAGGAGGCGGCTTGCTTCCACTCTGGTCGCCATCTCGGCCAGACGGAGCTGCACCGCCTGGAAATCCACGATGGGCTTGCCGAACTGCGCGCGGTCCTGAACGTAGTCCAGCACCTGCTCCAGCGCCCCGGCGGCCAGCCCCAGCGACATGGTCGCGTTGCCGCAGCGCTCCAGGTTGAAGGCCTGCATCAGCTTGCCGAACTCTCCAGCGTCGGCCAGCAGATGGCTGCGCGGAACGCGCACCTCCTCGAAAGTCATGTCGGCGCTGGGGATGCCGCGGAAGCCCATCAGCCTTTCCTGGGGCCCGAAGCTGAGACCCGGCGTCTCGCGATCGACGAAGACCGCGCCGACACCCTTGGCGCCCGGCGCGTCGGAGAGGCGGCAGAAAACGACGTAGCCCTGGGAGTGCCCGGCGCCGCTGCACCAGCGCTTGCTGCCGTTGATGACGATCTCGTCGCCCTCGATCCGCGCGCGCGTGCGCAGGTCAGTGAGCGCCGTGCCGGCGTCCGGCTCGGACATGGAAATGGCAACGATCATCTCCCCAGCCACCACCTGGGGCACGACACGCTCGCGCAATTCGGGGCTGCCGAACCGCTCGACGATGCGCACCGGCCCGGTGCAGGCCTCGAAAACCGGGAAGGCAACCGCGGCCGAAACCTTGGCAAACTCCTCCAAGACGATCAGCGCATCCAGATGCCCGGCCCCGGCGCCGCCGAATGCCTCACCGGTATTGAGGCCCAGGAAACCCAGTTCGGCGTAGCGCTTCAGCCATTCGGCCGGCACGGGCTCGGCCGCATCTTCCACCTGGCGGGCCAGCGTCGGCAGCTCCTCCCGCGCGAAGCGGCGGGCGGTGTCCTGCAGCATGAGCTGCGTGTCGTTCAGGGTGAAATCCACCGGCTAGTCTCCCGTCGCCACGGCCGCGCGGCCGTTGTCCAGCACCACCCGCTCCCCGACCCGGGCCCGGAATGCATAGGCGCCCACTTCGTCCAGCCGCCAGATGTCGGTCTCGATGGTCTCGCCCGGATAGACCGGTTTGGAGAAGCGCCCGTCCATGGCCGAAAGCGCCTGCGGACGCTCCGGACAGAGACTACGCACCAGCGCCCGACAGACGATTCCGAAGGTCGCCAGGCCGTGCAGGATCGGCTTCTCGAAGCCTGCCTTGCGCGCCACGGCGGGGTCGGCGTGCAGCGGATTGCGGTCGCCGGAGAGGCGATAGATCAAGGCGGATTGTGGCGAGGTGGCCAAGGTAACCGTTTCATCGGGCGCACGCTCCGGCAGCGGCGCGGGCTTGGCCGCGGGGCCGCTGGGGCCGCCGAAGCCGCCATCGCCCCGACAGAAGAGGGTCTGGGTCGCGGTTGCCAGCAGCTTCCCGGCCGGATCGGTCAGGCGCCGCTCCACATAGACCAGCGCACCGCGGCCTTCGCCCTTGTCGATCACCTCGACCACGCGGCTCTTGCCGCGCACCTCGCCGCTGGCTGGGAGCGGCCGGTGCAGGCGGAAGCCCTGCTCGCCGTGCACCACCCGCACCCAGTCAATGCCACTGTCCAGATCGCGGGCCCAAAAGCCGGGATGACCGAGCACCGTGCCAAAGGACGGCAGCACGCTGAAGGCTGCCTCTTCATAGACGAAAGGCAGGTCGGCCTCGTCCAGGGGATCCAACCCGGCGCCGCAGCCCAGCGCGTAGAGGATCGCCTGGTCCGGCCCCCAGCTTTGCCGAACCTCGGGAATGTCCAGGGCGAGTAGGTGATCGCGGTCGATGGTCATGGCTCAGACCGGATCCCAGGTGAAGACTTCGGCCGAGCGCTCCAATGGCACAAGCGAGGGCCCGATGGCGCCGGGCAGCATTTCGGCCACCCCTTCCGGGGTCCAGCCCTCGCCGCGGTGAATCACACGCAGCGGCCGCGGCTGGCTCATCAGGAAGATCTCGTTGTTGCGCACCGCGAAGATCTGCCCGCTCACCTCCTTGGCCGCATCGGAGCCGAGGAAGACCACGAGCGGCGCGATCTTCTCAGGCGTCATGCGCTTGAGCTTCTCGACGCGCACCTTGTCGGCCTCCGTCTCGGTCGGGATGGAGGAGATCATCCGGCTCCAGGCGAAAGGCGCGATGCAGTTGGAGCGCACGCCGAAGCGCTGCATGTCCATGGCGATACCGCGCGACAGGCCGACGATGCCCATCTTCGCCGCCATGTAATTGGCCTGACCGAAGTTGCCGATCAGCCCGGAGGTGGAGGTCATGTGCACGTAGCTGCCGCTGCCCTGCTCGCGGAAGATTGGCGCGGCGGCGCTCGACACATTGAAGGAGCCGTTGAGGTGAACCGCGATGACCGATGTCCAGTCTTCCTGGGTCATCTTGTGGAAGATGCGGTCGCGCAGGATGCCGGCATTGTTCACCACCAGGTCGAGCCGGCCGAAGGTGTCACGCGCCGCAGCCACGAGCCGCGCCGCGCCTTCGGACTCCGCCACACTGTCGCTGTTCGCCAGGGCCTTGCCGCCGGCCGCCTCGATCTCGGCCACCACGGCCGCAGCCGCACCCTCGTTCTCGGCAGCACCGGTCAGGCTGACTCCGATGTCGTTGACCACCACGGCAGCACCGGCCTGCGCCAGCCCCATGGCCAGCGCTCGGCCGACCCCCTGCCCCGCACCGGTCACCAGCGCCACTTTGCCCTCGAGCAAGCCCATGGATCGTATCTCCTTACGTCTTGGTTATAGCGCGGCGGCTGTGCCGAAGATCGCCGTCGCCTGCGAGGACAGCACACCGCCGTTGCCGTGCGCCAGCGCGACCTCCACGTCCATCACCTGGCGCTCGCCCGCCTGGCCGCGCAGCTGCTCCACCGCCTCGATCATCGGGAAGAGGCCATACATGCCTGGATGATTGCAGGAGAGGCCGCCGCCATTGGTGTTGACCGCCAGGCGCCCGCCCGGCGCGATACCCCCCTCCTCGACGAAGCGCCCGCCCTCGCCCTTGGGGCAAAAGCCCAGGTCCTCGAGGAAGAGCAGCGTGTTGATGGTGAAGGCGTCATAGAGCTGGGCCATGGGGATGTCCTTCGGACCCAGCCCGGCCATGGCATAGGCCTGCTGCCCCGAGTTCACCGCACAGGTCGTCGTGAGATCGGGCATGTTGGCGATCTGCCGGTGGCTGAGCGCCGCGCCGACCCCCAGCAGATAGACCGGCGGTGCCGGCAGGTCCTTGGCTCGCTCCGCGGAAACCAGGATCAGGGCCCCGCCGCCATCGGTCACGAGGCAGCAGTCGGCGCGGGTCAGCGGATCGCTGACCGGGCGCGAGGCCAGCACTTCGTCGCGGCTCAAGGGCTCGCGCTTGAAGGCCGCGGGGTTGCGCTGAGCCCAAGCCCGGGCCGCCAGCGCCACCTCGGCCAGCTGCTCGCGCGTTGTGCCGTAGTCATACATGTGGCGCGCCGCCGCCAGGGCGTAGGAGCTGATGGGATAGAGCGGGTTGTAAGGCGCTTCCGCCGGCTGCGGGTCGGGCAGCGAAACCAGCTTGCCGCCGGCGCTCCGCTGATTGCTGCCGTAGCAGATCAAAGCCACGGAGCAGAGCCCGGCCTCGATGGCCAGCAGCGCCGAGCGCACATGCCCGAAGAAGGAAGAGCCGCCGACCATGGAGCCGTCGAAGTAGCGCGGCTGCAGCCCGAGACGCTCGGCCACGTTCAGCAGCGGAAAACCACTGACCGAAAGCGTGCAGAAAAGGCCGTCCACATCCTGCTTGCGCAGGCCCGCATCGCCGAGCGCCAGCTGCACCGCCTCACCCAGCTGGTCGAAGGCGCTGCGCCCCGGGGCGTCCCAGCGCTTAGTGTTGCCGATGCCGGCGACGGCCACTTTTCCGCGGAGGTGGCGTCCGCTCTCGCCCCTGCTCATGGGCGCGCTCATGCCTGCACCTCCGCGGGTCGGAAGATGTGATAGGCCTCACCTTCGGCCGGCTGCACCACCTCGGCGACGACCGCCATGCCGATGTGCACCGCATCCGGTGCCACGCCCTCGACCCGGCTCATCACCCGCGCGCGCTCATCCAGGTCGATCAGCGCCACGCAGTAGGGGGCATCGCGACCCGGGCCGCTGCGTACCACGGTCACCGAATAAACCGTGCCGTGCCCACTGGCGCGGCGCCAGGTCAGGTCTGGCGCACCGCAACTCGGGCAGAGCACCACCATCTGCGCCGTCACGGCGGCGCAGGCCGCGCAGTACTGCAGCTGCAGTTCTCCTGCCGCCAGGAACTCCCGAAACCGGACGTCCGGTCCGGGACCTTCGAATGCCGCCTCTGTCACCCGGGCCTCCCGCTTGGCTTCCGTGGCTGTTGCGGTGAAGGCTACATACCGATGGGGATGTTTCGCAACAGCAAAAGTGAATCCAGCCGCACAATCGAAACACTTCTTGCATTTACAAAGTCTTAAACCGTAACAGCCGCTCCACGAGACAGAGTGCTTGACATACCTGTGGGTAGGAATCCCTAATCGTGCCAAGACACAATCCTGACGCGGGAGACGCCCCCATGGCGGTAATCTGGGAACCGGAGCTCGATGCCGAGGCTAGCAAATGGCGTGCGGCGGCCGACGGCCTCAGCCGGGAGCATTGTGCGCCACTGGCCGAGGAACTGGACCGGGAGCAGCGTTATCCCTGGGAAACGATCCCGCATCTGGTGGACAGCGGACTCGCCGGGCTGTTCCTGCCCCAGGAGTATGGCGGCCAGGGCGCCAGCCTCACCGCAACCGTGTCGGTGGTCGAGCGCATCGCGGAAGACTGCGCCTCCACCGCCGCCATCCTCTGCGCCTACCAGCTCGGAGCCTTCCCGCTGCTGCTCGCCGGCACGCCGGAGCAGAAGGATGTCTATCTGCGCGCCATGGCCCAAGGTACCGCCACCAGCTTTGCGCTGAGCGAGCGTACCGCCGGCTCGGACCCGGCGGCCATGGCCGCCACCGGCGTCGAGGAAGGCGACGGCTGGCGCCTGCGCGGTGAGAAGTTCTGGATCGGCAATGGCGGCGCCTCGCGCTACTACGTGGCCTTCGTGAAGACCGACCCCGAGGCCGGCGGGCGCGGCATCACCGCCTTCATGGTGGACAAGGAAGCCGAGGGTGTGAGCGTCGACCACCTCTCCGACAAGATGGGCATCCGCGGCACCCAGACCTCGAACCTTCGCCTCGACACCCTGGTGCCGCAAAGCGCCCAGGTGGGCGAGAGCGGCCGGGCCCTGCGCCTGGCGCTGAAGACGCTCAATGTCGGCCGCATCATGGTCTCCGCCCAGTCCCTGGGCCTCGCCATCGGCGCCTTCCGCGAAGCCGCGGCACGGGCGGTCAGCCGACAAACCTTCGGCAAGGCGATCATCGACAACCAGGGCATCGCCTTCCCCCTGGCCGATGTCGCCACCCAGATCACCGCGGCCCGCCTGCTGCTTTACCGCGCGGCCGAGGCCTATGACCGCGGCGAGGACGTGCAGGTGATCGGTGCCCAGGCGAAGCTTTTCTGCTCCGAGGTGGCGCACAAGGCCGCCGACGTGGCCATGCAGGTCTGGGCCGGCGACGGCTACTGCAAGCCCTCCAAGGTGGAGCGCCTCTACCGCGACCAGCGCATCCTGGAGATCTACGAGGGAACCTCGGAGATCCAGCGCCTGGTTCTGGGCCGCGCAATCCGCAGTGAGGTGGAGGTCAAGGGGTGACCCCGGCCGCCACCGCGCCCTCGCGGACGCACCAGGTCGGGAGCGTGGGTCTCCAGCCATGAGTTCGGCCAAACGCAAGAGCGAGGCGCGCGCCGGCAGCCGAAGC
This sequence comes from Aquibaculum arenosum, assembly GCF_029222965.1. GTDB lineage: Bacteria > Pseudomonadota > Alphaproteobacteria > Kiloniellales > DSM-21159 > Aquibaculum > Aquibaculum arenosum. The sequence continues at coordinate 265,643 of NZ_JARHUD010000006.1, forward strand.
CATGGACGCGACCCCGAATCCTCACGCCGGGAGATTCTCGAGGCCGCGGCCGAGATCTTCATGGAATACGGCTACGCTGCCACCTCCCTGGACCATGTGGCCGAACGCCTGGGCGCCACCAAGGGACGCGTCTACCACTACTTCCCGAGCAAGGCCGACCTCTTCCTGGGCATCCATCAGGGCGCCATGGAGACGCTCATCGCCACGGTCGCGCCGCTGTTGGATGGCCCCGGCACCGCGGCGGAGCGGCTCCACGCCATGGCCATGGCCCATGCGCGCATGCTGATGACGCGCAGCCCGGAGCAGAAGGTGGCGGTCGGCAAGCTGGAGCGCCACCTGCTGCGCGGCGCCACCGCTCGGCACCAGCACACCCTGCAGGCCATCGTGCGGCTGCGCGACGACTATGAGCAGCTCTTCGCCGAGGTGCTGAGCGAAGGCATGCGCGAGGGCGACTTCGCGGTGCAGCCACCGCGCCTGGCAACCAAGCCGGTTCTGGGGGCGCTTAACTGGCTCACCGTGTGGTATCAACCCCGTCGCGGTGAAAGCTCGGAAGACATTGAGATCATTGCCCGCATGATCGCGGATTTCGTGGTCAAGGGCCTGCGCAAGGGAGAGCCGCTGCCATGACCGACGCCCCCCGCCCCCACTCCGAAACGGTCTGGGACGCGGCCGAACTCTGGTCACGCGACCGCATTGAGGCCCATCAGCTCGAGCGGCTGCAGGCCCAGGTGGCCCGGCTTGCAAGCGACAGCCCCTTCTATGCCCGGCGCTTTCGGGAGATCGGCTTTGCGCCAGGTGACCTGCGCTCGCTCGAAGACCTGCGCAAGCTTCCGGTCACCCGTAAGCAGGACTACCTCCAGGGCCTGGAAACCGCCCCGCCCTGGGGCGAACTGCTGGCCGTGGACCCGGCGGAGGTGGTGCGCGTGCACTTCTCCTCCGGCACCACCTCGCAGCCGACGCCCGCCTGCTGGACCGCCCATGACCTGGAGCGCTGGTCCGACCTCTACGCGCGATACCTCTATGCGCAGGGGCTGCGGCGCACGGACGTCTTCCAGTGCCTCTTCAGCTACGCCTGGTTCGTCGGCGGCCTGGGCGCCACCGCGGCGGCCACGGCCGTCGGCGCCACGGTGATTCCCGGGGGCAGCGGCGACAGCAAGCGCCAGGTGGAATCGATCTTCCGTTTCGGCACCACCGCGGTGATCGGCACGCCCTCCTTCCTCGCGCATCTCGTGGAGGTGGCGACGGAGATGGGCCAGGACCTCCGCCAGTCCCCGGTGCGCATGCTCTGCCTGGGCGGCGAGTCCGGTGCCAGCATCCCGGCGACCCGCGCGCGCCTGGAGGAGGCCTGGGGCGCCAAGACCTTCGATTGCTACGGCAGCCTGGAAAGCCAGCCCATCGGTTGGGACACGGCGGCGCAAAGCGGCCCGACCCTGGCGGAGGATTTCATCTATGCCGAGATCCTCGACCCCGAAACAATGGAGCCGGTGCCCGATGGCGAACGCGGCGTGCTGGTGGTCAGCCACCTGGACAAGGAGGCCGGGCCGCTCCTGCGCTGGTGGACCGGAGACATCGTGGTGCGTGACAGCCGCCCGGCGCCGGACGGGCGCACCCATGCCCGCCTGCCCGGCGGTGTGCTGAGCCGGGCCGACGACATGCTGATCGTGCGCGGGGTCAATGTCTTCCCCACGGCGATCGAGGACGTCATCCGCTCCCACCCCGGCGCCACGGGCGAGTACCGCATCATCGTCGACGACAGCCTGAAGGATCCGGCCACCGGCTTTCTCACCGGTCTCAAGCTCACGGTGGAGGCCCAATCGGACGCGCCACAGGACTTCGGCGGCCAACTGGCGGCGCGCATCCGCGATCTTCTCACCGTGCGCGCGGCCGTCGAGGTGGTCGAAGCCGGCAGCCTGCCCCGGGCGGTGCACAAGGCGAAGCGGCTGCTGCGGTCATGACGGGCGCGCTGGACGGCATCAAGGTCCTCGACCTTTCGCGCATCCTGGCCGGGCCCTGGTGCACCCAGACCCTGGCCGATCTCGGCGCCGAGGTCTGGAAGGTGGAGCACCCCGAACGCGGCGACGACACCCGCAGTTGGCGCCCGCCGGAGATTGGCGAGTTCTCCACCTACTTCCTCTGCTGCAATCGCAGCAAGAAGAGCCTGGCGATCGACATCGCCAAGCCTGAAGGCGCCGAACTGGTCCGCCGCCTGGCCGCCGAGGCCGACGTGGTGGTGGAGAATTTCCGCCTCGGCGCGCTTGCGCGCTACGGCCTGGACTGGGAGAGCCTGCGCGCGGTCAACCCGCGCCTGGTCTACTGCTCGATCTCCGGCTACGGCCGGGAAAGCCCGCGCGCGGCCGAGCCCGGCTATGACTTCGTCATCCAGGCGGAAAGCGGCCTCATGGCCATCACCGGCGAGGCGGATGGGCAGCCCATGAAGCTGGGCGTGGCGATCTGCGACCTGCTTTCGGGCATGAACGCGACCCAGGCGATTCTCGCGGCCCTGATCGCCCGGGGCCGCACCGGCGAGGGACAGCACATCGACATCTCGCTGCTGGACTCCGCCGTGGCGGCGCTGGCCAATGTCGCCAGCGGGCATCTGGGCACCGGCCGCGAGCCCAAGCGCTACGGCAACGCCCACGCCACCGTCGTGCCCTATCAGCTCTTTCCCACCAGCGACGGGGAGATCGCGCTGGCCGTGGGCAACGATGCGCAGTTCCGCAAGCTCTGCGAGGTGGTGATCGCGCGACCGGAACTGGCCGATGATCCGCGCTATGCCACCAACCGCGCCCGGGTGCTGAACCGCGAAAGCCTGATCCCGGCCCTCAACGAGGCCTTCGAGCAGTTCGACACCGCCGACTGCCTACAGCGCCTGCGCGCCGCCGGCATTCCCGCCGGCACGGTGCGCAGCGTCTCGGAGGTCTTCGAGGCACCGGAAGTGCTGGCCCGCGGCCTACGCCAGGTGGCCGAAAAAGCCGGCCTCGGCCCCCTACCCCTCCCCGGCTCCCCCCTGAAACTCAGCGGCACACCCGTGCGCGCGCCCATCGCCCCACCCGACCTGGGCGAGCACACGGCAGAGGTTCTTGGGGAGGTCCTGGGACTCGACGCAGGGGCCGTGGCGGGGTTTCGCGCGGCGGGGGTGGTGCGTTAGGGTGATGGCGCAAAGTATCGCAACTGCGCAGAATTGCTTCGCTGGATTGTACTACATTCTTTCGCATATTCTGCGGCGAGGAGGGCAAACCATGCCAAGATCGACCATGGAAAGCGAAACCGCCGCCAGCGAGGTTGACCAGGCAGACTTGCAGCGGCTCAACCCCGAGGATCAGATTCGCTTTGCCGAAGCACTGATCAATCCGCGGCAACCAAACGCGCGCCTGCAGCGGGCAGCGCAGCGGCATGCTGAACTCGTCGGGCCCAAGTGACGGCTCGCTTCACAATAGAGCGGCTATCTGAGATCACCGACCATTAGCCGCATGCAGTCGCCGCTCAGTTGTTGGATCTGACCGGGATAAAAGCGGCTAACTCCCAGAACGAAGACAGCCACGCCCCTACGCCGCATACCTCCCAGCCATGATGCACAGGATTTCGTAGATCAGGGTTGCGGCGGACAGGGAGGTGAGGTCGCCGACGTCGAAGGGCGGGGCGACTTCCACCAAGTCGGCGCCGATGAAGTCGAGGCCGTCGAGCGCGCGCAGGAAGCGCTGGGCTTCGTGGATGGAGAGGCCGCCGGCTTCCGGGGTGCCGGTGCCGGGGGCATAGACGGGGTCGAGGCCGTCGATGTCGAAGCTGAGATAGACCTTGCCCTCGCCGACCACCCGGCGCGCCTCGGCGGCCACGGCGGCCGGGCCCAGGTCCTGTGCCTCCTCGATGAACATCACGCGCATGCCCTGCTCGCGGGAATACTCCCAGCCTTCGGGTGAGTTCTGGGCGCCGCGGATGCCGATCTGGATGCTGCGCTTGGGGTCGATCAGCCCCTCCTCCACCGCGCGGCGGAAAGGCGTGGCGTGCATGAACTTGGAGCCGTGGAACTGGTCCCAGGTGTCGGTGTGGGCATCCACGTGCACCAGGCCGAGCGGGCCGTGCCGCTCGGCTGCGGCCCGCAGGAGGCCCAGAGAGACGCTGTGATCGCCGCCGACGGCGAAGGGGCGCATGCCCGCCTGATGGGCCCGGCCGGCGAAGGCCGCAATATCCGCCATGACCGTCTCGTGGTCGTAGACCGACCGGAAGCGCACGTCCCCGAGATCGGCCACGCGACAGACCTCGTAAGGATTGAAGCGCGTCACATGGTGGATCATGCGCATCAGCGAGGAGGCGTCGCGAATGGCCCGCGGACCGTGGCGGGCGCCGGCGCGGTTGGTGATGCCGCCGTCGTAGGGAATGCCGAAGAGGCCGATGTCCACTGCGCTCCAGTCCCCGGCCAGGGGCGCGCGCAGGAAGGTGGCGATCTCGGCATAGCGCGGCGTCAGCATGGCGCTGGTGTCGGTGGCGGAAAGCTCTTCGCTCATTGCCTGTCCCTTGAACTGGTCCTGGCTGACCATCGTCCCGCACACGCCCGGCGGAAAAGCGATTTTAGCCGATCTTTACTTTACAGATTCTCGAGGTGAAGCGCTGCACTCAGAAGCGCGACAGCCGGGCCTGCGCCTCTTGCATGATCTCCGCCACGATCTGCGCCGCCGGCTTCTGCTCGGCGATCAGGTCCAGGCATTCGCCGCCGAAGACGACCGCCGTGTCGGCATCACCCCGGGCCGTCGCCTCGAAGTAGCGCGCCTGCTCGGCCTCCAGGTCGGCGGAGAGCGCCGCCTCGCGGCCGTGCCAGCGTTGCAGGAAGTCGTTGGCGACCGCCCGGCCGGTGAAGTGGTCGGGCCAGGGATAGCCCCGCACCAGATCGAAGACCCGGGTGCGCTGGGTCTCGTCGCCGGCCGCGCTCAGCAGGCGTTGCTTCACTCCGTGTGCGGCCAGGGCCTCGTCGGAGGCGAAGAAGCGCGTGCCGATCAGCACCCCGGTGGCGCCCAGCATCAGGGCCGCGGCCAGACCGCGGCCGTCCGCCACGCCGCCGGCGGCCACCACCGGCAGCGGCGCCACCGCATCGACCACGGCGGGCACCAGCGTGAAGGTCGAGCGCGCGCCGCCGTGCCCGCCGGCCTCGGTGCCCTGGGCGACGATGATGTCGGCGCCCCAGTCCCGCGCCTGGCGTGCCGCGGCCAGGCTCTGCACCTGACAGATCGTTTTGGCGCCGCTGGCCGCAGCCTTGGCCACGAAAGCCGAAGCCTCGCCGAAGGAGAACATCACCGCCTCGGGCCTATGCTCCAGGGCCAGGTCCAGCAGTTCCGGCTGGCGCGCCAGGCTCCAGGTGATGAAGCCCACACCAAAGCGCTTGCCCTCGAGCAAATCCAGTTCGCGTTCGAGCCACTGCGCATCGCCATAGCCGCCGCCAAGCAGGCCCAGTCCCCCGGCATCGCTGACCGCAGCACAGAGTTTTCCACCGGCCACGGTGCCCATGGGGGCGAGCAGCAGGGGATGATCGATGGCGAGCAGATCCGTGAGAGGCGTTTGCATGAGCGCGCTTTCCTGTCGGCAGGGATGACCGCGTGGGTCGGGGAAGGACGGAAGGGAGATTATCGCCACAGTGGCAGAGTCGCGGGCCGACTGGCAACGCCAGGAAGCTGTGTCCGGCTGCCTTGTCATAACCCCTGCCAAAAAATGGCCGCGAGATCGCCTTGGCCATGCTGCGTTCCTCGGCCTATCCTGGAGAGGCTGCAAGAAGGGACGCGCTCGCCATGGACCGCCAGGGCCTCACCCGCCGCCATCTCCTCGCCGTCTTGAGCGCTGCCAGCAGTCTGCCGCTGCTGCCGTCGGCGCTGCGTGCCCAAGACCCAAGCTTTCTGCGCATCGGCACGGCGTCCACCGCCGGCATCTACTTTCCCATTGGCAGTCTGCTGGCCAGCGCCATCTCCAGCCCGCCCGGCAGCCGGGAGTGCGAACGCGGCGGTTCCTGCGGCGTGCCGGGGCTGGTTGCGGTGGTGCAGACCACCCACGGCTCGGTCGACAATGTGGTCGGCCTTGCGGAGGGCCGACTGGAGACCGCCTTCTGCCAGGCCGATGTGGCCTATTGGGCCTTCCAGGGGGAAGGGCCCTTTGAAGGGCAGACGCCCCAAGAAGAGCTGCGCGCCATCGCCAACCTCTATCCCGAGGTGGTGCACCTTGTCGTGCGCGCCGGCAGCAACATCCGCTCGGTGGAGGACCTGCGCGGCCGGCGCATCTCCATCGACGCCGACGGCTCCGGCACCCAAGTGGACGCGAAGCTCATCCTCGATGCCTGGGGCCTGTCACCCGACGACCTGGAGGCTCACTACGTGCCGGCCAACATCGCCGCCGGCATGCTGCGGGTCGGCGAACTGGACGGCTTCTTCATGGTGGCCGGGGTGCCGACGCCCTCGATCCAGGACCTGGCGCGGGAAGCCCCGATCAATCTGGTGCCGATCACCGGCGATCCGGCGCAGACGCTGCAGACGCGCTATCCCTTCTTCACCCGCACCAACGTGCCGCCCGGGGCCTACCCATCGACCTTTCCCATCACCAGCCTGTCGATCGGCGCCCAGTGGCTCACCACCACTGCCCTGAGCGACGATCTGGTCTACGCCATCACCGCGGCCCTCTGGCACCCGAACAATCGGCATCTGCTGGACGAAGGCCACCCCAAGGGCCGCCTGATCCGGCTGGAAACGGCGCTGGACGGTCTGGGCGTGCCGCTCCACCCCGGCGCGCGGCGTTTCTACGAGGAAATGGGCATGTCGGTCACCGAGCCCTTCGACCTGGACGCCCCGGAGGAGGCTGAACCGGCAGAGGATCGCGGCTGACCCTCACGCCGTATCCAGTTCACTCGGCCGCCGCCGGCCGCTTCTCGGCGATCACCGGATCCATGGCCCGCAGTTCCTCTTCGGGGATGTGGCAGGCAATCACATGACCGGGCTCGGTCTCCACCATCGGCGGCACCTCGGTCTCGCAGATGCGGCCGATCTTGCGGTGGCAGCGGGTGTTGAAGGGGCAGCCCTTGGGCGGATTGAGCACCGAGGGCAGCGCACCTTCCAGAATGATCCGCTTCTTCTCGATGGAGGTGTCGGCGATGGGCACGGCCGACAGCAAAGCTTCGGTATAGGGATGATAGGGAGGTGAGAAGACCTCGTCGGTCGTCCCCTGCTCCACGATGTGCCCCAGGTACATGACCACGACCCGGTCGGCCAGGTAGCGCACCAGACTCAGATCGTGGCTGATGAACAGCAGGGTGGTGCGGTAGCTGCGCTGGATGTCGGTCAGCAGGCTGGTCACCGCCGCCGCCACCGACACATCCAGGGCCGACACCGGCTCGTCGGCCACCACCATCTTCGGATTGCCGGCGAAGGCACGCGCGATGCCCACGCGCTGCTTCTGGCCGCCGGAGAGCTGGCGTGGGCGCCGGCGGGCAAACTCACGCGGCAACTTGACTAGGTCGAGCAGCTCCAGAACCCGCTGGCGCACCTTCGCCGGGTCCTTCTCCACGCCGAACTTCTTGATCACCCGCGCCAACTGTCCGCCGATGGTGTGGCTGGGGTTCAAAGTATCGAAGGGGTTTTGAAAGACCATCTGCATGGAGGCGATTTCCGCCGCCGAACGCTTCTCGATCGGCTTGTCCGCCAGGTCCGCTTCACGGAATGCAATGCTGCCCTCGGTCGCGGTTTCCAGGCCCATCAGCACCTTGGCGAAGGTCGACTTGCCGCAACCGGACTCGCCCACAATGGCAACGGTCTGCCCCTCCCGGGCATCGAAAGTGATGCGCTCATTGGCCTTGACGTGACGAAGTCGCTTGCCGCTGATCAGCGCGGCGATGGAGCTGTCGCGCACCTCGTAGTACTTGCGCAAGCTATCGACCCGCAGCACCACCTCGCCCTCGTCGATCTCCTCACCAGCGTCGCTGCCGCGCGCCTTGGCGTCCCAGTCGATTTCCTGCCAGCGCAGGCAGCGGGTGCGATGGCCCGTCTGATCGGGGATGGTTTCCATGGGGATCGGTCCGGCGTCGCAGCGTCCGCCTTCGAAGAACTCGCAGCGCGGCCCGAAGTAACAGCCCTGCGGCCGCTCGTGCGGCAGCGGCAGTTGCCCGACGATGGGAATCAGCGGCCGCGCGTTCTTGTCCGCGCCCGGCAGGGGAATACAGTTGAACAGGCCACGGGTGTAGGGGTGGCGCATGCGGTCGAAGACCTCTTCGACGCTGCCCTCTTCCACCACCACGCCCGAATACATCACGTTGATGCGGTCGCAGGTCTCCAGGATCAGGCCCAGATTGTGGGAAATGTAGATCATGGAGGTGTTGAAGCGCGCGGCGATCTCGCCGATCAGCTCGACAATGCCCGCCTCCACGGTGACGTCCAGCGCCGTGGTCGGCTCGTCCAGCAGGAGCAGTGAAGGCTGCGACAGCAGGGCCATGGCGATGACCACGCGCTGCTGCTGACCGCCGGAGATCTGATGCGGATAGGCCCGCATCACCCGCTCGGGGTCCGGCAGCTTCACGTCCGCCAGCATCTGGGCGGCCCGCTCATGCGCCTCTTTCTCGCTGATTCCGCTTTCGTGGTTGAGCGGCACCTCCATGAGCTGTCGGCCCAGGGTCATGGAGGGGTTCAGTGATGCCATGGGCTCTTGATAGATCATGGCGATCTCGCCGCCGCGCAGCTGACGCAGCTCCTCGGCGGAGAGGCTGGCCATGTCGCGTCCCTTGTAGCGGACAGTGCCGCCGACGATGCCGCCGTTGCGCCCGAGATAGCGCATCACCGCCATGGCCACGGTCGACTTGCCGCAACCGGACTCCCCGACCAGCCCCACCGACTGCCCCTGCATCACCTTCAGGTCGAAATCCAGCACCGCGGGGATCTCGCCGGCGCGGGTGAAGTAGCTGATGCACAACCCTTCACATTCCAGCACCGGCTGGTCGGGTGTCCAATCGAAGGTCGGCGTACTGGCTTGGCTCATGGCGCCTTTCCTCAGTCGCGCAGCGAGATCTCGCGGATGCCGTCGGCCAGGAGATTGAAGCCGAGGACCAGCGAGGAAATGGCAATGGCGGGGAAGATCGCCATCCAGGGGGCGAAGGTGATCATGGCGCGGCTCTGGGCCACCATGCTGCCCCAGTCCGGCGTGGGCGGCGGCAGGCCCAGTCCCAGGAAGCCGAGCACACCGATGGTGATGATGACGTAACCCATGCGCAGGCAGGCATCGACGATCAGCGGCCCGCGGGCGTTGGGCAGCAGCTCGACGAAGAGGATCCAGGACAGGCTGGCGCCGGAGGTCTGGGCGGCCGCGATGTAGTCGCGATTGCGTAAATCGAGCGTCAGCCCGCGCACGATGCGCATGATACCCGGCGCCGAAGCGAAGGTGACCGCCAGGATGATGTTGAGGCCCGAAGGACCGATCAACACGATGATCACCACGTAGAGTACCAGCACCGGGAAAGCGAGAATGATGTCCGCCACGCGATTCAGCAGATCGTCGACCCAACCCCCGAGATAGCCCGCCAGCAGGCCGAAGATGCAGCCGACGAAATAAGCACAGAAGGTCGCGATGGGGGCATAGAAAAGAACGGTGCGCGAACCGTAGATGATGCGCGATAGCACATCACGGCCGAGCTGGTCTGCACCCAGCCAGAGGGTCTGGCCGGTTTCCGTCACCGTGCCCGGTGGTGCAAAGGGCTGAATCTGGGCCGTGGGAGAGAGCGGAGAAATCAGCGGGGCGAAGAGCGCCACCAGGGCCCAGACGAACACCAGGCCGAAGCCGATCATGCCGATGGTGGATTCCCGCAGCAGCCCGAGGCCGCCGATCATGCTGCGCAGGAGTCCACGCAACCCACCGGGCGAAGCGGCCGTCTTGGTGTTGACTGTGTCAGCCATCCCTCGCCCCCTACTTGAAGCGAATGCGCGGGTTGAGCAGGGTGTAACCCACGTCCGCCAGGACCTGGGTGCTCACCGCCACCAGCACAGCCACCATGGTTGCCGCCTCCAACAGGTAGACATCCTGATTGAGCGCGGCTTCGAGAATGAGCGATCCGAAGCCCTTATAGGCAAAGGCCACCTCCACCACGATCACCCCCGACAGCAGCCAGTTGATCTGCAGCATGATCACCGTGAAGGGCGCGATCATGGCGTTGCGCAGGGCATGGCGCATGATCACGGTGCGATAGGGCAGCCCCTTCAGGATCGCGGTGCGGATATAGAGCTGCTGCATCACCTCGGCCATGGAAGCGCGCGTCATGCGCGCGATATAGCCGAAGCCGTAGAGCACCAGCACCATCACCGGCAGGATCAATTCCAGCGGGTTCCAGCCATCCGACATGGCGGAAGTCCCAGGCAACCAGCCGAGCCAAGTGGTAAAGAGCACCGTGAGCAGCACCGCGCTGGCGAACTCGGGAATGGAGGTGGTGATGACCGAGGCGACAGTGATGCTGCGGTCGGTCTTGCTGCCTTCGCGCATGCCCGCCAAGACGCCCAGCGTCAGCGCCAGGGGGACCATGATGGCGAAGGTCACACCGGCGAGGATCGCCGTGTTGCCCAGCCGAGGCCAAAGCACGTCCGCCACCGGACCGCGGAAACGAATGGATTGCCCGAAATCGCCCGAAAGGACGTTACCCAGCCACTCGACATAGCGGACATACCAGGGCCGGAGGTAGCCATTCGCTTCCAGCCAGGCCTGAATCTGTTCCGCAGAGGTAAAAGGGCCAAGCACACGCCGCGCCACCGCTTCGCCGTTGATCTCCATGACCAGGAAGAGGATCAGGGAGATGGCGAACATGGTGAGCACCATGTAGACCAGCCGCTTGCCGACGAAGATCAGCATGATCGCTTCGCCTCGCGAGAGTGCCGCCGCGGCATCAGGTTTTGACGCCCCGGCAGGATGCGGCAGCCGGCGGCGTCGCCCATCACGGACGTGCCGCCGACCACCACTCGTTCAGCCCTGGGCCTCAGGCCGCGAGCCAGACTTTCTCTAGATGGAACTCGCGCGCGAAGTGGTACGCAAAGCCCTGCACCTTGTCGGTGCTCCCGGTGTAAATCTTGGTCCAGAATGGTGTGATGGAAATGGCATCATCCTGGATCATCTCCTCAAGCTTGAGGACGATCTCCTTACGCTCCTCTACGTCGACCGTACCTTCGGCCTGGTCCAGCAGCTCATCGAACTCAGGGTTGTTGTAGTCGGTCTCGTTCCAGTCTCCGCCGCTGCGGAAGGCCAGGCCAAGCACCTGCACGCCGAGCGGACGGGTGGTCCATTGGGTGATGGAGAAGGGCCAGGTGGTCCAGCGTTCCCAGTAGGTGCCGCCCGGCAGGACCTCGACGTTGAGGTTGATGTTGCACTCGGCGAGTTGTTCACGCATCGCCAAGGCAATGGAGCTTTCCCAGCCGGGATCGTTCACCGTCTGCATGGTGATGTCGATGCCGTCCGGATAGCCGGCTTCGGCCAGCAGCTCCTTTGCCTTCTCCACATCGCGCGGCGGCAGCGGCAGGGAGGTGAACTCCGGATGGATCGGCGAGACCGGATGGTCCTCGCCCGGCACGCCGAGCCCCTGATAAGCCACTTCCAGGATACGTGCCCGGTCGAGACCGGCCTGGATGGCCTGGCGCAGCGTCTTGTTGTCGAAGGGGGCCTCGGAGACGCGCATGCGCGCCAGGCCGGTGATCGCCGTGGTCTTCTCGAAGAGCTGCAGGTTGGGCATGCCCTCCACCTGGGGAATCAAGTTGATGTCCAGGGTGTAGAGAATGTCCACCTGATTGGAGGCGAGCGCTTGGAAGTGGGCGCTGGAATCCGAACCGAGGTCGATATAGCGGACCGTGTCGAGATAGACCTCGTCGCCCCAGTAGTCGTCGCGCTTGGTGAACTCGGCCATCTCGCCGACACGGATCTCCTGCAAGGCCCAGGGGCCGGTGCCGATGGGGTCGGTCATCCAGTTGCCGCCGCTGGCCAGGGTCTCGCCCAGCGAGCGGTGCGCGATCAGGGCCGGATAGTCGCCCAGGCTTTCCGGGAACTGCAGCATGGGCCGCCGCAGGTTGAACTGCACCGTGTGGTCGTCGATCTTGACCATGGCGTCGGGAATCGCCTTGGTTACATCGTCCTCGGTGATGGTGAGAGCGGAGAAGCGCCCCTGGTTGGACGAACCCACCGCCGGGTCGAGCCAGCGCTCGAAGTTGGCGATCACGTCGTCGGCGCCGAAGTCGTCGCCGTTCGACCACTTCACGCCCTTGCGCAGGTGGAAGGTCCACTGCGTGAGATCATCATTGGGCTCCCAGCTCTCCGCCAACAGCGGATGCGAAAGGTTGTCCGTGCCGATGCGCACCAGGGACTCAATGGACATGCGCAGCAGGTTGCCCTTCTCCGACCAGTCCACCGTCGCCGGGTCACCGACTTCCATCACCGCCATGCCGACGCGCAGGGTGCCGCCACGCTGCGGCTCCTGGGCCGCGGCCTGCGGCATGAGGTCTTCACCCAGTATCTTGCCCGCCATCGAGTAGGCAGCCGGCACTGACACGCCCAGCAGGACCGCAGTGCGCAAGAACTCGCGACGGCCGCATTTGCCCGTCTCGAGTTGCTCTTTCATCTTCGACAGAAGGGGGTGAACCCGCTTGACTGCCTTTTCCTGGCCATTCGTGGACATTTTTGTCTCCCCGTTCATGCGTATGGCCCAGCGGCGCCGGACCTTTGATAATCTCTTGCGGGCCCAGGCCCCTCCACACGCGCTCGCGCCTGCCCGGCGTCTTGCATGCTCCCTGCCCCACCGTCGCCGCCCGATCCCGCTGCAAGCATCTGCTGCAAAGGGCGGCGGCAACGTCAGCCCCCACGACTATGAGAAGCTTAGCAGACTGTATGGCGGCCCATAAAGCCCAAGTGTCGGAATGCCGACATTCTTTGCCTTTGCGGCGACTCTCAACCAACGCGAATGCGTTGCCTTCCCCCTGAAATGACGGGCTATTCGACCAGCTGTTCACTCGGAAGTTCGGCAAGCTGTGGCGCTCACACCAGCGCGACTTCACGGCACACGCTTTACAAAAAAATCTCGTCGAAATAGTATTTCCGTAAACGATAAAGGGTGGTGCGCGTGAGCGAGCCGGCTTGGACAGCGATGCTTTTCGATGAAATTAAGTTCCTGCTGCTCTTCCTATTTTTGTTCGCTTTTTGTTCGTCTACACTGGTGATATTCTTCTCTTCACTGGAAGACGCCCTGCTGGATGGGCTGTGGCTGTTGGCGCGGCTGCAAGGTCGACTTGCGGCGCCGGCGGCAGTCGCTCCGACCCACCGCGCTCCACAGCGCCCTTTGGCCGTGATGGTGCCCGCTTGGGATGAAGCGGAGGTGTTGCCTCGATCCCTGTGCCACTTGCTGTCCACCGCGCAGTACGAGCGCTACTGGGTCTTCGTAGGCTACTACCCGAACGATCCGGCAACTCGGGACGTACTGGAAAGACTTGCCGCAGAAGACGCACGCATCATTCCCGTTTCCACCGGCCAACCGGGACCCACGTCCAAGGCCCATTGCCTGAACGCCATATTGGCCGAAATCCTGACTTGGGAAGCGCGCCACGGTCTGCACTTTGCCGGTTTCGTGCTGCAAGATGCCGAAGACGTTTCCCATGAGCATGCGCTGACGCACTTCGACAGCCTGCTGCACGACTATGACCTGATACAGCTCCCGGTCTTTCCGCTGGTGGAACGTCTGCGCCACCTTGTGGGCGGACACTATCTGGATGAGTTCGCGGAGAAGCACGCTCAGGAAGCACCGCTGCGCGGGCTGCTGAGCGGAATCGTTCCAGGCGCCGGCGTTGCCACGGCCTACGCTCGGGAGGCACTGCTGAACGTGGCCCGCAACAACCAGGGAGATGCCTTCCGCATCGGCATGGTGACGGAGGACTACGAACTCTCCCACCGGCTGGCCAACGAAGGGACACGCCAGATCTTCCTGCGGCGGCTGGCCGGACCGGGACCAGGCCGCAACACCCGCCGGGATTTGCTGGGCACGTGCGAGATCTTTCCCCGCAGCTGCCGCGCTTCCCTACGGCAGAAGACGCGCTGGATCCTGGGCAATGTCTTCCAGGGCTGGGAGTACATTGGCTGGCGCGGGAGCATCGCACAGCGCTACTTTTTCTACCGCGACCGCAAGATCTTGCTGTGCGGCCCCGCCGCCTGCTGCAGCATCGCGGGCCTGCTCTACACAGGTTTGGCCAGCATTGTGGCGCAGAAGGCCCCGGCCTATGCCCTGCCGCCCCTATTACCGCCTGAGGATCCGCTGTGGCTGCTTGCCTACGCCAATATGGGTTTCTTGTTCTACCGCTTGGCCATCCGGCATCTCTGGGTTGCGGCGCTCCACGGCTGGCGCCAGGCATTGCCGGTGCTGCTGCGCTATATCGTGGGCACGGCGATCAACTACCTGGCCTTGGTGCGCGCCGCCCGTCAGTACTTCAAGCACAAGATGACCGGTGAGCCGCTGGGCTGGGACAAAACCCGGCACCACTTTCCGCGCAGCCTTTCGCACCACGCAAAGCGGCTTCCTTCGAAGCACGCGCCACCGATAGCACTTGGAGATGCTGTGTGAGCGGCAGCGACACGGTGGTCCCGGGCTCACGCTGTGGCCTGCGGAACCTGCTGCCCTGCCTGCTGGTGGCTCAGTTGTTCATCGTACCCGAAGCAAGCAACAGCGAAGCAGAGGGCGCCAACCTCCTGCACCTCACAGCCCACGGCGTTTTGGTGCGGAGCCACACGGGCGAGCTCGACTATGAAGCGCAGCTTCGTCGTGCATCCGGCCGGGGCTGGTTTACAGGCTTGCGACAGAGGGTGCGGCAGCATCCGGTGCTGCGCGATGTCGAACTGGCGCTGAAGCACGACGACCTCGACACCGCGCGCCGGATCTTCGCCACTCATGTCCAGCGCCACGCCGGGGATCTGCTGATCGGCTGGCGGCTGCTGGAGCTACACACAGCGCAAGGTGACGATCAGTCAGTCATCCTGGCAGCCGACAGGCTGCTGCGCTTGTTGCCCAGTTTCGGCCCGGCCTACCTGCGCCGTGCCGAGGCGCGCTATCGCCTGGGAGAACAGCTTCAGGCCTACACGGACTTTACCCGCGCCCTGGAGCAGCCGCTGGCGCTGGCGGATTTCGCGCGCGCAGCGACGGCACAGTTGCAGATCCTGGTCGACCTGGGCCAACCCGAAGCGGCGCAGCGGCTGGGTCACAGACTGCAAGACGTCTTGCCCCCCTCCCGGGACAGGGAGCGTGCGTTGGGCCATGCCGCGCATGCCCTGGGCCACCACGAGACTGCAGTGGCGCATTTCCGCAAGGCATTAGAGTTGGGCGCCGAATCCGGAGTGAGGCTGGCTCTCGCCAACAGTCTCGATCTCGCCGGCCACAGCGAGGAGGCGTTGCGCCAGATTCTCGGCCGGGCCTTGCCGGATGCCTATGAGCCGCGGCGCCGGCGCCTGCTGTCACGCCTTGCCGAACGTGTCGGCGTGCAAGAGCTTGCGATGACGTCCGCGGCCGAGGCTCTGGCACTGGGCGAGGATCCGCTGCTGCGGTTGGAACTGGCCCAGCGCTTGCTCGACCGAAACGGAGACCCGGCCGGCAACGGCGAGCGTGCCTGGCTGGTCCTGGCCGGTACCGGAGGACAGCCGTGCGGTAACCAACCGGAGACGGAGCAGCAGCGGTGCCTGCGCCTGGCTGTCGCGGCACTGCGGCGCAGCGGTCGAAGCGATCAACTGGACGAAATGCTGCGCAGCGCCTTCGCCGCCTCCCAGGGCGCGGAGATGCTGGCCTCACTGGTCCTGACACTGATGGAGGAAGACCGGCCGCTAGAGGCAGCGCGCCTCCTGACCGGATTGAGCGCTGCTGCCAGCACCCCGCACAAGGCCGCTGAAGAAGGACGCCGGGCGGCGGAAGTCTACCTCACCGCCGGGCAAGGCGACCTTGGCCTCCAGCTCTTGCTGTCCGGCGCCGAAGACGCCGCAGGACAGCTTTCGCCACGCGCCGCCCGGGTCGCGATCTACGCCGCCCAGCAAGCCGGGGCGTGGCAGCAGCTCGTGACTTTGCTGCAAAGACAGCCCAAGGCGGCTGACGGCCTGCCCCAGGACATAGATCAAGCACGCAGCTACTGCGATGCGCTCGGCCGCCTGGGCGCCACCGAGGAGGAAGGCTGTCTTCTGGCGCTGGCCCGGCGCCTGCCGCAGGAGGCGGAACTGCTCTATCGGGCGGCCTCACTGGCACGCGCCCGAGGTGATCACGAGACAGCCGCAAAACGCCTCGCGCAGGCGGTGGAGCGTCGCGCCGAAGCGGACTGGCTTCTCGAGCTGGGTCACCTCGAGCTTGGTCTGGGCCGGGAAGCACGCGCGGAGCGTCGCTTTCGTGCCGCAGTGGATGCGGGTGCGGGCTCACAGGCCAGGTTGGCCCTGGCCTATGCACTGCTGCAGCGCGGTCGGCGCGGCATGGCGGCGCATCTGCTGCGCCAGGCGCTCGAAGAAGGCCTATCGCAGCGGCAACGTCTCACGGCGCTGGAGGCTCTGGCCGACGTTCTCATGCAGTCCGGTGCCTTCGAGGCAGCGCTTGCGGCGCTGACAGAGGCCGCGGAGATCGAAGCGAGTCCCGGACGCCTGCTGCGTCTTGCTGCGGCGCAGCTGAAACTGCAGCAGTTCCAGCGGGCGCGCGCCAGCCTCCTGTTCGTCGATCCGGACGAGCTGGAGCCGCGGCAGCGTGCCCGCTACTTCGACCTTCTGGCCGAAGCGGCAAGCGGCACGCACGCGCTGGAACTGCAGGTTCGGGCACGTCGCGCCGCCCTTACCCTCGCACCCACCGGCGCGCGCCATGAGCTGCTGGCCGACGCCCTGCTCGCCACCGACACCGCCGCCGGTCGGGAGGAGGCGCGCCACCACCTGGCGCAGGCCATAGCGTTGGACGGCACGGAGCGCCCGGCGTTGCTCGCGCGGCTCGCCCATCTCGACCGCGCCGCCGGCGAAGGCGAGCGCGCCGGAGCGCTCATGCGCCTGGCGGCAAGCCATGCGCCGGATGTGCCGGAGTATCGCGAGGATCTCGCTCAGTTGCTCGCCGATAGCGACCGGCCGCACGACGCCGTGCCTCACTTGCGAGCCGCCTTGGAAGCGGCGCCAAGCCACCCTCATGCCATCATGCCCCATCGACGCAGGAAGGTGGCCGAGCTCCAAGCCCGCCACGCCGCCCTCACCCGCCGCTGGCGCCTGCGCTGGGAGGAAAGCTTCTGTCTTGGTGGAGGCTCGAATTGCGATCGGACCAGCCTCGTTTCCTCGGCCAGCCAGGTGGGACAGGGATTGGTCGAGGTGGGCTATCAACCGCTCATCAATCCACAGCTTGGTCGCTTCGAACTGACGGCCCGTGTCAACTGGGACCGCGACAGCGGCAGCCCCGCGCCACGCCCGCGTTACGCTCAAGCAGCCTTCGGCCTGCGCGCCAAGCCCTCGCCAACCCGCGACTTCTGGGTCGGCTTCGAGCGACTGCAGGCTCTGGGGCCGGAAGGACGCGACGACTGGCGCGTCTTTGGAACCTACCGTTGGGCGCACGGCCTGGACTGGCGAGCCGCGGATAGGGGCCATCGGCTTTTCTCCAGTTTCTTCGGCGCGATGGACCGCTACGTCAAAGGAGCGCAGGAAACCAATGCCTTTGCGGAAGCCCGCTTCGGGCTGCGCGGGCAGTGGGGCGAGGACTTTGCCTACATGCCCTTCGCCTATGCCGCCGGCGCCCGAGAAGAAAATCGCAACGGCGCGCTCTACCGGGTCGAGGCCGGTCTGGGAGTCTCCGGCAGTTGGCGGATCCTTCCCGACCTCTACGACGGCTATCTTGGTGAAGCGACCCTCACGCTGCGCATCGGGCACGAGAAGGACAGCCTCGGCAAGGGCGCGACCCGCGGCACGCTGGGTCTCGGGATGAGGTACTGAATCGATGCACGGGCTGCTCCCTCTCCTCTTCCTCCTTCTGCTCGCGGCAGCTCTACCGGCGAAGGCCGGCTGCCCGGCACCTCCACAAGGCAGCTTTCTGCAGCTCTACCTGGACCAGGGCCCACCCTGGGAGCACACCTCCGCACAGGCGCTGCAGCGCTGGAAGGCGCTGGGGGCGCAGGAAATCGTGCTGCAGTGGAGCGCCCATGGCAGCCCCGGAGACGAGCGCTTTGCCTTGATCGAGCGGGGTGCCGTGCAGGCCCTGCTGGAGGCTGGCGCGCAAGCGGGTGTCCGCATCCGTCTCGGCCTTCGCTACGACCCCGGCCTCTGGGATCCGCGCAACCATGACGAGGGACGATCAGCAGATGGCCACACCACCGTAACCGCGCCGCCCTCGGAACTGGAAACCTACCTGGCGCGGAGACTGCGCGATCAGGAAGCCTTGGTGGCGGCCTTGGGGCCCTTCGCCAATCACCTGGCCTTCGCCGGCTGGTACATCGCTGACGAGATCGATGACCGCAACTGGACCTCACCGGCAAGGCGCGCGGTGCTGAACGACTATCTGGCCGATGTGGCGGACCTGCTCCATTCAGTCGCGCCCGGCGTCGACATTGCGATTTCAGGCTTTTCCACGGGCTGGATGCCGCCGCAGGAATGGGCCGCCTTCTGGACCGATCTGCTGACAGCGACCGGCATTGACCGCCTCTACTTCCAGGACGGCATCGGCGCCGGCCATCTGGAGATGACCGAACTGCCCCACTACCTGCCGCCGCTGGCCGAAGGCCTGCAACAGGCGGGGCATGGACTGAGCGTGGTGGTGGAACTCTTCGGAGCCGGAGGGCAAGACGAAGCCTTCGGACCCGCCGACCCCGAACGGGTCATGCAGCAACTCGCCCTGGCTGCCGTGACCCGAGCGCCGACAGTGAGCTTCGCCCTGCCCCACTATGCCGACAGCGAAGAGGGCCCGCGGGCAGCCCGCCTGGCCGCGGCATTGGCCGAACTCACAGCCAACTGCCCGGCGCGTTCAAAAGCCCAGCATGAGAATCAGGACCAACCCGGCCGGTAACGCCACCAGCCGGCGCAACGGCTTACCCGGCTCCCCCACCACCGCATAGGCCAGCAAAGTCAGCCCCAGGCCCACCTTCACTGCCGCAGCCAGAGCCAGCAGCGGCGTTACACCCAACTGCAGGAGCGAGGGATTGAAGACAAAGCCGAGCGGCACGAGGAACAGGCCGATGCCAAGCTGCATGGCCTTGCCGGCCACCGGCAGCCAGGGACAGCGTGCGATGCCCGCTGCGATGAAAACATTACCGCAAACCGGCGGAGTGATGGTGCAGAGCAGCGCGTACCAGAAGACGAAGAGATGCGCATAAAGCTCCGGCAGCCCGACCTCCACCAGCGCCGGCCCGGCCACTGCGACGCAGATGATGTAGGCCGCGGTGGTCGGCAGCTCCATGCCCAGCACCAGACTGGCCGCAGCCGTCAGCAGCAGCACCGCCCAGAGCTCCCCGCCCGCCACCGAAAGGATCATGGAGGTGAGCTTCACCCCCAAGCCGGTCATGTTGAAGACGCCGACGATGATCCCAGCGCAGATGATGACTGCAGCGATGGTCGCCACCTGCTGCGAGCCGGAGATGAGCGCCTTCTCGGTACGCGCCCACCAGCGGGACAAGGATATCTCGCCCCCTTCCTGCACGAAGAGCAGAAGCCAGGTGGCAGCGGTGGCGAAGACCGCGGCGTAGGATAGGGTGTAGCCGGTGAAGGCCAGTGCGCCGATCAGGATGCCAAAGGGCACCAGAAAGAAGGGCACAGTGCGGACCACCAAGGCCCAGCCCGGCAGTTCCTCGCGAGTCAGGCTGCGCAGGTCGTAGCGCAGGGCGTAAGTATGCACCGCCATCCAGGCTGCGACGAAGAAGAGCACTGCCGGCAAGCTCGCCGCCACCATGATCTCGGTGTAGGGCGTGCGCAGCAGTTCGGCCATCACGAAGATGCCCGCGCCCATGATCGGCGGCATGATTTGGCCGCCGGTTGAGGCCACGGCCTCGACTGCCGCCGCCAGCGGTGCCGGATAGCCACGCTTTTTCATCGCCGGGATGGTGACCATGCCGGTGGAGGCCGTGTTCGCAGCCGCCACACCGGAGATGGTCCCGTAAAGCGCCGAGGAGACCACGGCCACCTTGGCCGCCCCAGCGCGCAGCCGCCCGGCCAACTGGGTGGCCAGCGCCATGAAGCCGGTGCCCGCCTGCCCGGCGGAAATGAAGGCACCGAGAATGATGAAGAGTGAGATGACCTCCACCGAAATGCCGGTCAGCGACCCCCAGAGACCGGCCTCGGTGATGGTGAGCGTGCCGAGATAGTAGTCGGTGGGAATGCCGGCATGGCCGAAGGTGCCGGGTATGTGCTCACCGAAATAGCCGTAGAGCAGCACGATGAGTGCCACGCTGGGCAGGACCGCCTTGATGGCGCGCCGGGCCATCTCCAGCACCGTGGCAAGCAGCACCAGCGCCACCGCGATCTGCAACCCCCCTTCCAGGGCGCCGTATTGGCGTATCAGGCCGCCCCGCTCGAACATGATGTAGCCGCAAGCCATGAGCCCGGCCGCGCCCAACACCCAGCCGGACCAACGCTGGAAGGGCCCGCGCGAGGCGGCAATCCCTAAAAAGAAGACCCAGAGAATCGCCAAAGCCAGATGCGCCGGCCGGGTGATGAGATTGGGGATCAGGCCGGAAAAGGCGACCCAGAGGTGAAAGCCCACGGTGACCACAGCCGCGACCAGGGCCAGGCGCTGCACCCACGGCCGGTCGGCATAGCTATAGCTCTCTTCGGCCGCTGCCTGCTGCTCCTGCTGCACCGCCCCGCTACTCCGCTTCACGTCAATGATCGGCGGCAAGGGCTAGTGGAATGCACAGGCTTTGTCCACGCGCGAAGCGCCGCGGGGTCGGTCCGGTGCTCAACCTCCGTCACGCCCCTGTCTCTCTCACGATCGGCAGGCCAGCGATGTGCCTGTCAATGGTGCTCACCGCTGATGCAGGAAGGGACAAATGGCGTTTGCGTGCATGCCATTCCTGCAGAAAGCGCTCCACCGTCTCCCGCGCGACGGCGGCGAGTGGTCGCCTCGGCAGTCCGGCTTTGTCGGCCAGGAGGCCAAGTTCCCGGTAAGTGAAATCCACAAAGCGCCGGGACCGCGCGAACTTTTGCGCGAAGCTGTCGTCGTCGAGATAGGCGATGGTCGAGACGAGATCATAGGCAGGTGCCAGCGCCGGCTTGCGCCGGTCCCGATAGATCAGCGACCAGTTCTTGAGATGCATGTCGGCATTGCCGATCAGCACGTTGAAAACGATCCGTCGCACGAACTCAGCGATGCTTTGGTCGTCGCTTTCGACGCTGAGGACGTAGGCGATGTTGCGTAAGGTGGCCTTTTGGTACTTCGCTTCCGGATAGACGCCGAAGACCTGGGCAAAATCCTCCACATGGACCGGACCTTCGGGACTGCGGTCGAACCGCCGAATGGCGAAGGCCAGGCCTCTCACCGATCCGATGGCATCGGGCAGGCCCTCTATGGTGTCGAGGTCGACAAGCTGCGTGTCGGGCACATCGATGCCGATGGCGCGAGCCAGTTCCATCATGGCGAACTCGTTCTCGGGTAGCCCCTCGAAGCGGGTCGAGGGCAGCTTGACGATCCATTCGCCCCCCACCCCATGGGCGGGTATGGTCAGACCACCATACCGGCCACGGTTTCTGACCGCCGAGAACTTGAGCTGTACGCCGGCGAGCGAGAAGCGCAGCGCGCCGGCTCTCTCGTAACTGCTGCCCTCTTCGCCCAGCTCCCCCGGCTTCGATAGCCCAACCAGTCCCTCAACGGGTTCAATCGCGACGGCGCCGGGAAGGTCTTGCCCCAAGGCTCGGAGCAGGAAGAATTCGCGCTCCCGATTCACCCCGGCACGTTCGGCGAGGTATTCGCGAAGAGGGCCTTCCGGCAGCAGATTGGCGAAGAAGGGGCCGACACGCCGCTGCGTGACCGGCAGGTCGGTGATGAGGCCGCCGAAGGCATCCTTGAACGATAGGCTCAGCACGGGCCGCCGTGCGTCATGGATATAGGCATCGTTGAACGCGAAGAGCGTGCGGTCCCCACCGACATGCGTCAGCGAGCCGATCGCGCTACCATGAAGCTGCACCTCCAGGATCGAGACATCAGGCATCCTCACCCTCCTCGTCGAGGACATAGGCCGGCCGCACCCCTGCCAGGCCGTCTGCATCCCTGGCCGCCTGCATGCTCATGCGCACCGCACTGTCCACGGCCGGCAGCGCCTTGCGCGGTATGAGCTTCAGCTCGAGCTCCAACACCCGCGCGAGTTCGATCAGGCTGGCAAGCTGCAGATTGACCCCGCCACTCTCGATCCGGGAGATGTGGCTTTGAGGCAAGCCGACCAGCTCTCCCAGCGCACGCTGACTGAGTCTCTTCCGCCGACGCGCCGCTTTCAGCGTGCCGGCAATCTCCTCAGTGAGTGTCGTTCTGATCGATTCAGACATATGCTTTCACTTCTCAATATATGAAAGCATATCCAATTCTTGCCGTCAGGAGCAAGAACAATGCATCAAAACATATAATTTTCTATGGCAAACTGTTTTAAAACATCGGCATGGCGCGATTGTGGGTAGCCCCGCACTACCCCTGGCGCCTGCTGGTGAGGTAGGCGCCCAACAGGACCAGGGCTGTGCCGGCAATCGCAATTGGCTCCACCGTCTCGCCGAGCAGCGCGACGCCGAGCAGGATGGCGACGACGGGGATGAAATAGACGGTCACCGAGCCACGCGGGGCGCCGACCCGGCCGATGAGGGTCACGAAGGCGACGAAGGCAAGCCCCGTGGCGAAGACCCCGAGGCCCGCCATGGCCGGCAAGGTGAACCAGAGCGCGTTTCCGTCGGCGAACTGCAGGCCGTAGAGGCCGTAGGGGGTGGAAAGCGCCAGGGCGACCAGCAGGGCGCGCCAGATCACCGGCAGGGCACCATTGCGCTTCTGCAGCGGCCCCGCAAGGTTGAAGGCGATACCATAGAACAGCGTCGCCAGGAGGATCAGGCCAGCACCAAGCGCCGTGGCCTGCATCTCGTCCAGCGTCGGCCAGTAGATCGTCAGCACGCCGGCAAATCCGATCAGCAACCCTGCCAACTGCCAGCGGCGCGGCGCCCGGCGATAGCAGAGCGCCGCCACAGCCGCGGTGAAAAGCGGTGCCGCTCCGTTGATCATGCCGGCCAGGGAGGAGGCGATCCACTGCTGCGCCACGGGGAAAAGCAGAAAGGGCACCGCCATCCACACCGTGCCCAGCAGCGCGACCATGGGCCACTCGGCCCTGGGCAGCGGGCGCCTAGCGGCCGGCATGCAGGCGAGCGTGGCCACCCCAAAGAGCAGGCGCAGCCAGGTGATGGTCGCCGGATGCAGGCCCTGCAGCCCCAGATCCATCAACACGAAGGACCCGCCCCACATCAGGGCCACGGCCACGAGCAACCCCCAGTCCTTTGCCGAGAAGGCCTCCAGGGACTCAGTTTGGGCTGCACTCATGACCGCAAGCGCACTGACCACAGAACGGTTCGAAACATCGACCTGATGCCTACACTGACTTTGCCATTGGTTTCAGACCGCCGTGCCGCCGTGGAACCTGCCATAGCGAGACGGATGCATTCCTGCGCTACAGTTTCATAGGCTTGGTGCGTCTTCTCTTCCAGCAAAAGCGCCGCAGGAATAGCCTGGGGCGCGAATGTCTTTCATGGCCACATTTGCGCAGCGTGAAGCACGCGCAGCACCGTCACTGTCGCTGCTGTTTCGGCGTAGACAACGATGTAGTTGGGCCGGACCACCAGTTCCCGTGTCCCCTCTACTCTGCCAGGGCGGCAGCGTTTAGGATGCGCCGGAAGCTGCGCCACCTTGCCTTGAATTTCCTCCATCAGGGCAAGGGCCGCGTCTGGGTTATCGTCTGAGATGTAATCGACAATCGCCATGAGGTCCGCGACCGCCGGGGCCTTCCATTCAAGTTCAGGCACGGCGCTTTTCGTCGATCAGGGCGCGTGCCTCCTGCATCACCTGGTCGTGCGGCGTGGTCGGGTGGGGATCGGCCAAGGCTTCCTGAACCTTGGCGCGGAACCAAGCATCGTAAGCATCCGGGTCCGTGGTCAGCCCGGCAGGCAGCCCACCCTCAGCAGCCACGCGGGTCAGCAGGATGCGCACGGCATCCGAGAGCGTCAGACCAACGCCGGACAGTGCGTCGGCTGCTTTTGCTTTGAGCTGGTCGTTCACGCGGACATGGAGCATCGAGGTTTGCCCGGGCATGGTGTGTCCTCCTAATTCTCCAGATCAGTATGTATCTCAATTGAGATGCATTCAAGCCGCCTCGTTGGATTACTGGTCCCAGCCCACATAGCACGCACGACTGCCAGATCGATTGCACTTCCACGTTACCCGGGGAGTTGAAAGGCGCCGCAAGCCTCCCTCAATGAAAGTCCCGGCTGGGGAAGAGGCGAGCTTTGCGATCGCTGGGCGGGGGTGGGGGGCCGCCGTCTTCGCGCAGCATGTCGAGCCAGGCGGTCAGGTCGGTGAAGCGCTGGCTGATCAGGTGGATGACCTCGCCTTCGCGCTGCACCCGGCCCCACACCCCAAGCAGCGAGGCGGCCAGCAGCTCTCGGCGCTGGCGGGCGAAGAGGTCGGGCCAGACCACCAGGTTGGCGATGCCGCTTTCATCCTCCAGGGTGGCGAAGATCACGCCGTTGGAGGAGCCGGGCCGCTGGCGCACCAGCACCAGTCCGGCCACGGCCAGGGTCTCTCCGTTGGCGGCCTGCCCCAGGGCGGCGCAAGAGCTGAAGCCCTGGCGCTGCAGCCCTTCGCGCAGGAAGCTGAGCGGGTGCGCCTTCAGCGAGAGGCGCAGGGCGGCATAGTCCTCCATCACCTGCGCACTGTCGCTCAGGCCCGGCAGGGCGACCTCCGGCTCCCGGCCGCTTTCCTCCTCCCCCGCAGCGGCGAAGAGCGGCAGGGGCTTTGCTTCCGGCAGGCCCTTCACCGCCCAGAGCGCCGCGCGACGATCCAGCCCCTGGGAGCGGAAGGCATCGCCACGGGCCAGAGCTTCCAGCGCCGTACCCTGCAGCCCGGCGCGTCGCCAGAGGGTCAGGGGGTCGGGATAGCCATTGCCGCGAGAGTTCACCAGTTGGCGCCCCGCCGCCTCGCCCAGCCCCTTCACCTGGCGCAGTCCGAGACGCAGCGCCGGCCGCGCGCCGCCCGGCTCCAGGGTGCAGTCCCACTCCGAGCGGTTGACGTCCACCGGCAGAACCTCGACCCCGTGCTCGCGGGCATCGCGCACGATCTGTGCCGGCGCGTAGAAGCCCATGGGCTGGGAATTGAGCAGGGCGCAGGCGAAGACCTCGGGATAATGGTGCTTCATCCAGGCCGAGACATAGACCAAGAGCGCGAAGGAGGCGGCGTGACTTTCGGGAAAGCCGTAGGTGCTGAAGCCCTCGATCTGCCTGAAACAGCGCTCGGCAAAGCCCTGCTCATAGCCGCGGGCGACCATGCCGGCGACGAAGCGCTCGCGGAACTTCTCGATCTCGCCGTTGCGGCGGAAGGCGGCCATGGCCCGGCGCAGCTGGTCGGCTTCGGTGGCTGTGAAGCCGGCGGCGACGATGGCGATCTGCATCGCCTGCTCCTGGAACAGCGGCACCCCCAATGTGCGCTCCAGCACCCGGCGCAGTTCGTCGGAGGGATAGTCCACCGCCTCCTGCCCCCGG
Source organism: Aquibaculum arenosum (assembly GCF_029222965.1). GTDB lineage: Bacteria > Pseudomonadota > Alphaproteobacteria > Kiloniellales > DSM-21159 > Aquibaculum > Aquibaculum arenosum. Next base: position 291,350 of record NZ_JARHUD010000006.1, read on the forward strand.
CGTCGGCGCAGATAGGGATGCACCATGTCGCCCTGGATCGGCCCCGGGCGCACGATGGCCACCTCGATCACCAGGTCATAGAAGGTGCGGGGCTGCAAGCGAGGCAGCATCGACATCTGCGCCCGGCTTTCCACCTGGAAGACGCCGAGGGAATCGGCGCGCGAGAGCATCTCGTAAACCTTCGGATCCTCCTGCGGCACCTCGGCCAGGCCATAGCTGCGGCCGTAATGGCGGCGGATCAGCTCGAAGCCCTTGCGCAGGCAGGTGAGCATGCCCAGCGCCAGCACATCGACCTTGAGGATGCCGAGCGCATCGATGTCGTCCTTGTCCCACTCGATCACCGTGCGATCGGCCATGGCGGCGTTCTCGATCGGCACCAGTTCGTCCAGGCGATCGCGGGTCATGACGAAGCCGCCTACGTGCTGCGAGAGGTGGCGGGGAAAGCCCATCAGCTCTTCCGCCAGCTTCAGGGTCAGGGCCAGCCGCCGCTCCCGCGGGTCGAGGCCCAGGGCACGCACACTCTCCTCCTTCACCGCCTCACGCCCCCAGCCCCAGAGCGATCCGGCCAGGGCGGAGATGACATCCTGCGCCAGGCCCATGACCTTGCCCACGTCGCGCAGGGCGCCGCGGGCGCGGTAGCAGACCACAATGGCAGTGAGGCCTGCGCGCTCGCGCCCGTACTTTTCGTAGATGTGCTGGATCACCTCCTCGCGGCGCTCATGCTCGAAATCCACGTCGATGTCGGGCGGCTCGCCGCGCTCGGGCGAAACGAAGCGTTCGAAGAGCAGTTCGCTGGTCTCGGGATCGACGGCGGTGATACCCAGGCAGAAGCAGACCGCCGAGTTCGCCGCCGAGCCGCGGCCCTGGCAGAGAATCTCGCGGGAGCGGGCGAAGGCCACCACGTCATGCACCGTCAGGAAATAGGGGGCGTAGCCGAGCTGGGCGATCAGCCCGAGCTCGTGGCGCAGCGCCTCTTCCACCTTTGCCGGCACGCCGCGCGGATAGCGTTTCTGCGCACCCGTCCGAACCAAGGCCTCCAGCCGGCTTTGCGGGTCGCTGTCCGCCGCCACCTCCTGCGGGTACTCATAGCGCAGCTCGTCCAGAGAGAAGCGGCAGCGCTCGGCGATCTCCAGGCTGCGCGCCAGGGCCTCGGGGCAGCTTCGGAAAAGGCGAGCCATATCGGCCGGCGGCTTCAGATGCCGCTCGGCATTGGCCTCCAGCCGCCAGCCGGCCTCCTCCAGGGTGCAGCCCTCGCGAATGCAGAGCAGCACATCCGCCAGGGGCTTGCGGGCCGGGTGGTGCATCAGGACATCGCCCAGGGCCACCAGCGGCACCCCGCTCTCCTGCGCGAGCCGCTGCAACGCACGCAATCGCCTGGCATCGTCGCCGCGGTGATGCCAGCGCGCGCCCAGATGCAGGCGCCCCGGTGCGGCCGCGGCCAGGGAGGCAAGCGCGGCGAGATAATCGGCGGCAGGCTCCACCGCATCCGGCGGCAGCAGGATCAGCTCCTGCCCCTCGGCATGGGCCAACAACTCCTCGAGGGTGAAGTCGCACTCGCCTTTGGCCGCGCGGCGCTTACCCAGAGTCAGCAGCCGGCAGAGGCGGCCCCAGGCATCGCGATCGCGCGGGTAGCAGAGGATTTCAGGCCCATCGCGCGGCACCAACCGCCCCCCCACCAACAGGCGCAACCCCACCGTCTTGGCCGCCCTGTGCGCGCGCACCACCCCGGCCACGGAGTTGCGGTCGGCAATGCCCAGAGCCGCCATCCCCAAGGCCTTGGCCGTGGTGACCAGTTCGTCCGGATGGGAAGCCCCGCGCAGAAAGGAAAAGTTGCTCGTCGCCGCCAGCTCGGCATAGGCCGCATCCATGCCCGCACCTCCTCAGCGGAGGATAGGCATGATCTAGAACAAATCAAGAACTTGTGGCGAAGCGGGGCTAACGCTGAGACATGCCCGAGCGGGCTGGCCATTGACCTCCGCCACAACTTAGAAGATAAGCTCAGTCGACGTGAAAGTGGGAAAATGGCAACATGGCTAATAAGTTAGCAGGCCAGCGCGCGAAATTCAGTCGCGCCAGATCGCTCTACTTCACCGCTCCAGATGATGACGCTCGCTCCCGTGCCATAGAGTTAATGGCAGAGGTACTCCAGCTTGCTCCGTCTCTGGGTTTTACCGAAGACATGGTCACCCAAGGCGAGGACGTTCCCGACGTCGTTCGGGAGCGCCTGCACCACCAAACCTGGCAGTCAGCGGTAGATGAAGACCCGGACCAACTCGTCGAGGGGCTTGCTGGAGCGGTTGATACTTCGGACCTTATGGAGGCTGGATCGGGTTCGGAATGGGTCTACGCCTATGGCTATGCCTGCGCGCCGGATCGGCTGAAAATCGGCTCCTCCACTGGCGATGTTGTCGCGCGCGTTGCTGCACAGATTGGAACCGGGACCCCCGACAAACCGCGCCTGCTTCTCAAGATTGCCATCGCAGATTGCCGCGCCCTGGAACGCGCACTGCACGGCATCCTGCGGGTTCGCGGTCTCCAAATCGAAGGTGCCGGCTCCGAGTGGTTTCGCGTGCAGAGGGATGAATTACTGTCCCTCTACACGGCCATTGTAGGCGACCCGCAATAACACGCCCGCCTCCCGAGACGGACGTGCTCCACCTCCCTACTCCGCCGCCTTCGACATGGGATTGTTGGGGTGGGTGGTCCAGTTGGCGTAGGTGGGGTCGATTGGCCGGCCGGTGCGCGGGTCCACGCCCTCGGTGAGCTGCTCCATGGTGATGCAGTTCTCCACCGGGCAAACCGAGACACAGAGGTTACAGCCGACACACTCGTCGTCCTGCACCTCGAACCAACGCTCGCCGTTCTTGGTCGCCGTGATCGCCTGGTGGGAGGTGTCCTCACAGACGATGTGGCAGCGGCCACACTTGATGCAGAGGTCCTGATCGATGCGGGCCTTGGCCACGTAGTTGAGATTGAGGAACTGCCAGTCGGTGACGTTGGGCACCGCCTTGCCGATGAAGTCCTCCAGGCGCTCGTAGCCCTTGCTCTCCATCCAGTGAGCAAGTCCCGCCTTCATCTCCTCCACGATCTTGAAGCCGTAGGTCATGGCGGCGGTGCAGACCTGCACATTGCCCGCGCCCAGGGCCATGAATTCCGCCGCATCCTTCCAGGTGGTGATGCCGCCGATGGCCGAAATCGGCAGGCCCGCCGTCTCGGGATCGCGGGCGATGTCCGCCACCATGTGCAGCGCGATCGGCTTGACCGCCGGGCCGCAGTAGCCGCCGTGGGTGCCCTTGCCGTCGGTGTGCGGGCTCGGCGCCATGGCGTCGAGATCGACGCCCATGATGGAGTTGACCGTGTTGATGAGCGAGACGGCATCCGCGCCGCCGCGCTTGGCGGCCCGGGCAGCGAAGCGCACGTCGGTGATGTTGGGGGTCAGCTTGACGATCACCGGCATGCGGGTGTTCTGCTTGCACCAGCGCGCCACCATCTCGACGTACTCGGGCACCTGGCCCACGGCCGAGCCCATGCCGCGCTCGGACATGCCGTGCGGACAGCCGAAGTTGAGCTCGATGCCGTCGGCACCGGTCTCCTCCACCAACGGTAGCACCGCCTTCCAGGAGGCCTCCTCGCAGGGCACCATGAGGGAAACCACCACGGCCCGGTCCGGCCAGTCCCGCTTGACCTGTTTGATCTCGCGCAGGTTTTCCTGAAGCGTGCGATCGGAAATCAGCTCGATGTTGTTGAAGCCGATCAGGCGTCGGTCGGCGCCGTGAATGGCGCCGTAGCGCGGTCCATTGACGTTCACGATGGGCGGGTCTTCGCCCAGGGTCTTCCAGACCACGCCGCCCCAGCCCGCCTTGAAGGCACGGGTGACGTTGACGATCCGGTCGGTGGGCGGCGCCGAAGCGAGCCAGAAGGGGTTCGGCGACTTGATGCCGAGGAAGTCGTTGCGGATATCGACCATGGTCTTAGCTCCCTGCCTCAGGCTGCCGCAGCCGCGCCGAGCGTGCGATGAATGGATTCCGCAGCCTGCTTGCCGTCTTCGACCGCTGCGACCGTGAGGTCCTGCCCGCCGGCGATGCAATCGCCGCCGGCCCAGACGTCGGGCAGGCTGGTGCATCGCCCCGCGCCGACCGCGATACGTCCGCCGTCGAGCTTGAGGCCGGCTTCGCCAAGCCCCGCCGCCACGAAGGTCTGGCCGATGGCCTTGAAGACCTGGTCGGCTGCCACTTCGAAGCTTTCGCCGGTGGAGACCAGGCGCCCATCCTCCGCGACCACATGATCGAAGCGCACGGCCGTGGCGCGACCGCCGTCACCCAGCACCTCGGTCGGCACCGCCCAGGTAACGATGCGCACGCCATTGGTTTGCGCCAGTTCCTGTTCGTAGCGTGAGGCTTTCATCTGCTCCCGGCCGCGGCGATAGACCAGGGTCACCTCGTCGGCGCCCAGCCGGCGCGCCTGCACCGCGATGTCGATGGCGGTCATGCCGCCGCCGATCACCACCACGCGCCGCCCGATGGGAAAGCCCGTCAGGTCCGGGCTCTGGCGCAGCTCGGCGATGGTGTCCACCGCATCGTGCACACCCTCCAGGCTCTCTCCGGCCACGCCCAAGCTGTTGGTGCTGCCCAACCCCATGCCCAGAAAGACGCCGTCGTAGTCCTTGCGCAGCTGCTCGAGGGTGATCTCGTGCCCGAGCCGCTGACCGTGCCGCACCTCGATGCCACCGATCTCGAGGATGTATTCCACCTCGCGCTGGGCAAAGTTGTCCGGGAGCTTGTAGGCAGCGATGCCGTACTCGTTGAGGCCGCCGGACTTGGGCCGGGCCTCGAAGACCGTCACCTCGTGGCCGTGCACGGCCAGGCGATGCGCGCAAGCCAGACCGGCCGGTCCCGCGCCGACCACAGCGATCCGCCGGCCGGTGGGCGCCGCGCGCTCGAAGACCTGGCGGTCTTCCTCCATAAGCCGATCGGTGGCGTGGCGCTGCAGCAGCCCAATGGCCACCGGCTTGTCCTCGGCCAGGTTGCGCACGCAGGCTTCCTCGCAAAGCGTCTCCGTCGGACACACGCGAGCACAGGCGCCGCCCATGATGTTCTGCTGCAGGATGGTCTCGCCGGCGCCGACCACATCGGCGGTCTGGATCTGGCGAATGAAAAGCGGAATGTCGATTTCCGTGGGACAGGCCTTCACGCAGGGCGCGTCGTAGCAGAAGTAGCAGCGATCAGCCTCGACCAGGGCCTCGTGGGCATCCAGCGGTGGATGCAGGTCGGTGAAGTTGCGTGCGATCTCCTCGCCGGACAACCGTCCGGCGCGCACACCCGGGGCGCGTGCCTTGTCCATGTCGATCTCCCTCGACCCGCCAAATGAAGCCTCGCAGCGCCTCGCACTTTTGCGAGCCGTGCTTATTTTTTATCATTTGAACAAAGTTTGCGCGCAGGCGTCAACAAGGAACTGGGGAAAGGCCCCGGTCATCCGAGCCACACGTCCGCTGCGAGTCTTGTGGACTTTGTTGACCGACTTCGCCCCAGTGAGCAGGATAAGCGGCTCCCGAAGATCGGGAAGTGGATTGCCGAGCACCAGTGCCGACGGGCCGGGACGCGTGCTTTTTTCATTGCATGACAGGAGGGTGAGGGATGAGTTGGAGCATGAAGAGCAGCCGACGGGCGCTGCTTGGTTTCGCTGCGGGCGCCGCCGCGCTGACGATGATGGCAACGGCGCCGGTGGCCTGGGCGGAGCCGGTCGACGTCGCTGCCGTCTACACCGTGCCAGTTGAGCAGCAGTGGGTCAGCCGCATTCACAAGGCCCTGAACGAGGCCGAAGCGCGCGGCGAAATCACCTACGACTATTCAGAGAACGTCGCGAACACCGACTATGAGCGCGTGATGCGCGAGTATGCCGATGCCGGCAAGGACCTGATCATCGGAGAGGTCTTCGGCGTCGAGCGTGCGGCGCGCCAGGTCGCGGCCGACTATCCCGACACCGCCTTCCTGATGGGCTCCAGCTTCGGGCCGTCCGGCGAGAACTTCGCCGTGTTCGATAACTGGATTCACGAACCCTCCTATCTCACCGGCATCGTGGCAGGTCGCCTGACCGAGTCGAACAAGATCGGCATGGTGGGCGGCTATCCCATTCCCGAGGTGAACCGCCTGATGCACGCCTTCATGGACGGCGCGCGCGACGTGAACCCCGACGTCGAGTTCCTGGTGACCTTCATCGGCTCCTGGTACGACCCGCCGAAGGCCAAAGAGGCGGCTTTCGCCATGATCGACAGTGGTGCCGACATCCTCTACGCGGAACGTTTCGGCGTGTCCGATGCCGCGGCGGAGCGGGACGTGAAGGCCATCGGCAACGTGATCGACACCCAGGAGGACTATCCGGGCACCGTGGTTGCCTCCGCGCTCTGGCACATGGAGCCGACCATCGAACGTGCGGTCGAAGCGGTGGCCAACGGCAGCTTCGAGGCGGCCGACTACGGACAGTACAGCTACATGTCCTACGGCGGCGGTTCTCTGGCACCCATGGATCCTGAACTGGTGCCGCAGGAAATCCTCGACGAGGTCGCGGAACGCGAGCAGGAGATCCTGGACGGCATGTTCCGGGTCAACGTCAACGATTCCGAGCCCACCTCGGGTCAGTGACACCTATCGGCAGGCCCGCCCCCAAAGCGGGTCTGCCCTCCTTTCGCATCCCACCGCCCCAACGGGAAGAAGGCCGCGCGCGTGTCCAATATCACGCCCACCCCCGTCTTGCGCCTGCAGGGCATCACCAAGCGCTTTGGCGATCTGGTCGCCAATGACGCCATCGACCTGGAGCTGGCCTCGGGCGAGGTGCTAGCGCTGCTGGGCGAGAACGGCGCGGGCAAGACCACGCTGATGAACATCCTCTTCGGCCACTACACGGCCGACGAGGGACAGATCGAGGTTGCCGATTCCGAGGGTCGGCTGCAGCCGCTGCCGCCCGGCAATCCAGCGGCCGCGCTCGCCGCCGGAATCGGCATGGTGCACCAGCACTTCACCCTCGCCGACAATCTCTCCGCCTTCGACAACCTGGTGCTGGGCACCGAACCGCTCTGGCGCCCCTGGCAGAAGCTGGGTGGTGCCCATGCGCGCCTGGAACGACTGATGGCTGACAGCGGCCTCACCGTCGATCTCTCCGCGCGCATCGCCGACCTCTCCGTCGGCGAGCGCCAGCGGGTCGAGATCCTCAAGGCGCTCTACCGCGGCGCGCGTATTCTCATTCTGGACGAGCCCACCGCGGTGCTGACCCCGCAGGAGACAGACCGGCTGTTCGAGACCCTGCGCCGCCTGGCGGCCGGCGGGTTGGCGGTGGTCTTCATTTCCCACAAGCTGCACGAGGTCCTGGCGATCAGCCAGCGGGTGACCGTGCTACGTGGCGGCAAGGTGGTTGCCAGCCTGCCCACGGCCGGTACCGACCGGGCGCAGCTTGCCGAGACCATGGTGGGCCGTGCCATTCCCCAGACCGTACGGGAAGCGCTGCCACCGGGTCCGGCCATCCTGCGCCTGCATGGGGTCAGCGTGCCGGCCGAGGCCGGGCGAACGCCCTTACGCAACGCTGAACTGACCCTGCACCGCCACGAAATCCTGGGCATTGCCGGTGTCTCCGGCAACGGCCAGGCCGCGCTCTCCAACCTGATCAGCGGGCTCGCGCGTCACGAGGACGGCGAGGTGGAACTCTTCGGCCAACTGCTGCGCGACGCCAATCCCTCGCGCATGGTGCGCCTGGGCGTCGGGCGCATTCCCGAGGACCGGCATCACGACGGCGTTGTGGGCGAGATGGCGGTCTGGGAAACGGTCATGCTGGAAGAATACTACCGGGCGCCCTATCAGCGCTTCGGCTTTCTGCAGCGCGCCGCGGCGCGCCAGCGCGCCGAAGCGGTGATCCGCAACTACGAGGTCAAGTGCTCCGGCACCGAGGCGGTCACCAAGCTGCTCTCGGGCGGCAACATGCAGAAGCTGATTTTGGGCCGCGTCCTGGATCGCGAGCCCAGCCTTATCCTGGCCAACCAGCCGACCCGGGGGCTGGACGTGGGGGCCGTGACCTATGTACACCGCGAGCTGCTGGCCGCCCGCCAACGCGGGGCGGCCATTCTGCTGATCTCCGAGGACCTGGACGAGTTGCTCACCCTCTCCGACCGGATCGCCGTGCTCTATCGCGGCCGGCTCTCCGCCAGCCTGCCCACGGAAGAGGTCACCATTCGCCAACTCGGCCTGATGATGGCCGGGCACGAGGGGGAGGCCGGGCATGCGGCTTGAGCCTCGGGGCCAGGTTCCGCTCTGGCTATCCATCACCACCCCCATCGTCGCCATCTTCGTCGCGCTGCTGCTCTGCGCGGTGCCGCTGGCGATTGCGGGCGCGCCGGTGCTCGAGGCCTATTGGCTGATGCTGCGCGGCGCCCTGGGTGGGCGGCTGGCGCTGACGGAGACCCTGGCCCGCGCCGCGCCACTGGTGCTCACCGGCCTGGCCGCGGCCGTGGCCTTCCGCGCCAAGCTCTGGAACATCGGCGCCGAGGGGCAGCTCTATATGGGTGCGGTGGCCGCCGTGGTGGTCGGCAGCACCGCCTGGGCTTCCAGTCCCTTCATCATGGTGCCCGCCGTGATGCTCGCAGGTGCCCTGGCCGGCGCAGTCCTGCTGCTCATCCCAACGCTGCTGAAGACCCGTCTGGGCGTGGACGAGGTCGTGACCACGCTGCTGCTCAACTTCGTGGTTCTGCTCTTCGTCTCGCTGCTGGTGGAGGGGCCGCTGCAGGATCCCATGTCCATGGGCTGGCCGCAGTCGGAGCCCATTGCCGATGAGGCCGCCCTGCCGCGGCTGATCCCGCGCACCCGGGTGCATCTGGGCCTCGTGGTGGCCCTGGTGGCCGCGGCGCTGGTCTGGCTCCTGGTCGCGCGCACCCGCTGGGGCTTCGAGATGCGCGCCGTGGGCGCCAATCCTTCGGCCGCGCGCTTTGCCGGCATGTCCACCGGGGCGGTGATGATTCGGGTTGCGTTGATTTCCGGTGGCTTGGCGGGCCTGGCCGGCGTTGGTGAGGTCGCCGGCGTGCGCGGCTATCTCACCACCGATCTCTCGCCCGGTTACGGCTATTCCGGCATCGTGGTCGCCATGCTGGCCCAGCTCAACGCGCTGGCCGTCGTAGCCGCCGCGCTCTTCGTTGCGACCATCTTCGTCGGCGCCGACTCCATGAGCCGGGCGCTCGGCGTCTCCAGCTATATTGCGCACCTGATCGTCGCCACTTCGCTGCTGACCATGCTGCTGGGCACGCTCTGGCTGCGCTACCGCGTGCACTGGAGGTAGTCGGCGATGGTGATGCACGGTCCAGACGCCTTGCCCCCGCCCCCGTCATTGCGAGGAGGCCGCCAGGTCGACGCGGCAATCCAGGGCCACAGGCAGCCGCCCTGGATTGCCGCGCTCCCGTTGGTCGCTCGCAATGACGAGGGAAGGGAAGCAGCCTTCCGCCATGGCGGAGGATGGGATGCGACCCACTCCCTTGGAGACGCGCGCGCACCATCACCAGACCGCTCACCCACACACCCGTCATTGCGAGGAGGCGAAGCCGACGTGGCAATCCAGGGCCACAGGCAGCCGCCCTGGATTGCCGCGCTCCCTGCGGTCGCTCGCAATGACGGGGAAAAAGCCCTGTCGAGCCGAAACCTAGCCAGCGCCGCCACAACCCTTTCCCACGGAGGCGCGCGGCCGTGGAAATAGTCGAAATCCTCCTGACCGCCAGCTTCTGGGTCGCGGCGGTGCGCATCGCCACGCCGCTGATCTTCGGCACGCTGGGCGAGCTGATCTGCGAGCGGGCCGGCGTGCTGAACCTGGGCATCGAGGGCATCTTCACCATGGGCGCACTGGTGGGCTGGATGGCTGTCTTCCAGGGCGCGGACCTCTGGACCGGGGTCATCCTGGCGGCACTGGTGGGCATGCTTTTCGGACTGCTGCACGGTCTGCTGACGGTGCCGCTCGGACTGTCGCAACACGTCACCGGCATCGGCATCACGCTGCTGGCCACCAGCCTTGCCTACTTCACCTACCGCATGGTGCTGCCGGACAGTGACAGCCCGCCGCGCATCGAGGCCTTTCAGCCGCTGCCGATCCCGCTGCTCTCTGAGATTCCGGTGATCGGCCCGGCCTTCTTCGCCCAGACACCGCTCACCTATCTCGCCTTCCTGTCCATCGCCGTGGTGGCCTACGTGCTCTACCGCACGCCCTTGGGCCTGGCACTGCGCACCGTGGGCGAGAACCCGGCGGCCGTCGAGGCACAGGGCATCGACGTCTATCGCCTGCGCATTGGCGCGGTGATGGTGGGCAGCGGCTTCATGGCGGTCGGCGGCGCCTTCCTCACCATGAGCGCCTTCAACGCCTTCTTTTTCGAGATGGTGGCCGGGCGCGGCTGGATCTGCATCGCGCTGGTGGTCTTCGCCTCTTGGCGGCCCGCCAAGGCGCTGCTGGGCGCGCTGCTCTTCGGTGCCTTCGATGCCTTCCAGGTCCGACTGCAGCAGCAGGCCGGGGCCGGCCTGCCCTATCAGCTTTTCCTCATGATGCCCTACCTGCTGTCCATCCTGGCGCTCATTGTCATGTCTCGCCGCGCGGCCTATCCCAAGGCCCTGCTGGTCCCCTATCGCAAGGGAGAACGCTGATGGTTCTCGATCTCATTCTACGCGGCGTCACCCTGCCGGACGGTCGCAGCGGCGTCGATATCGGCATCAGCGACGGGCGCATCGCCGCCGTCGCGCCGAAGCTCGATGCCGAGGCGACGGAGGAGCGCGACCTGAGCGGGCGCCTCGTGACGGCGCCCTTCATCGACCCGCATTTCCACATGGACGCCACGCTCAGCCTCGGCCTGCCGCGCCTCAACCGCTCCGGCACGCTGCTGGAAGGCATTGCGCTCTGGGGCGAGCTGAAGCCCCAGCTCACGCAAGACGCCATCATGGAGCGGGCGCTGGCCTATTGCGACCTGGCGGTGGCCCAGGGCATCGGCGCCATTCGCAGCCATGTGGACATCTGTGATGACCGGCTTCTCGCCGTGGACGCGCTGCTGGAAGTAAAGCGTCGCGTGGCGCCCTATCTCACGCTGCAGCTCGTGGCCTTTCCGCAGGACGGCCTCTTCCGCAGCCCCACGGCCGAAGCCAACCTGCTGCGCGCACTGGACAAGGGCGTCGAGGTCGTGGGCGGCATTCCGCACTTCGAGCGCACCATGAGCGAGGGCGCTGCCTCGGTGAAGCGGCTCTGCGAGATCGCGGCCGAGCGCGGCCTGCTGGTCGACATGCACTGCGACGAGAGCGACGACCCGCTCTCCCGCCACGTGGAGAGCCTCGCCTTCGAGGCACAGCGGCTGGGGCTGCAGGGGCGCGTGACGGGCTCGCACCTCACCTCCATGCACTCCATGGACAACTACTACGTCTCCAAGCTGCTGCCGCTGATGGCCGAGGCAGGCCTCAACGCCATCTCCAACCCGCTGATCAACATCACCATCCAGGGCCGCCACGACAGCTACCCCAAGCGCCGCGGCATGACCCGGGTGCCGGAGCTGCTTGCCGCCGGCGTGCCGGTGGCCTTCGGACACGACTGTGTCATGGACCCTTGGTACTCTCTGGGCTCCGCCGACATGCTCGAGGTTGCGCACATGGGCGTGCATGTGGCGCAGATGACCAGCCTGGATGCCATGGCCGACTGCTTCCGTGCCGTCACCGAGACACCGGCGCGCATCCTGCAGCTCGAGGGCTACGGCCTGGAGCCGGGCTGCCGCGCAGATCTCGTGGTGCTGCAGGCGAAGGACCCGGTGGAGGCCATCCGCCTCAAGGCCACACGCCTGCTGGTGCTGCGCGCGGGCCGCGTCATCGCCGAGACCCCGCCGCGCGAAACCCGTCTCGACCTGCCGGGGCGGCCGGAGCGGGTGGTTCCGGAGCGGTGAAGCCGGTCGAGATCCTGGTCGATGCCGACGCCTGCCCGGTCAAGGAGGAGATCTACCGCGTGGCCCGGCGCTATGGCCTCCCGGTCAAGGTGGTCGCCAACGCCTGGATCAATGTGCCGCAGGAGGCGGCCTTCGAATTCATCCAGGTGAGCGACGGCTTCGACGCCGCCGACGACTGGATCGCCGAACACGCACACGAGCGCGCCGTGGTCATCACCAGTGACATCCCCCTGGCCAAGCGCTGCCTCGATGCGAAGGCGACAGTGATCGGTCCCACCGGCCGGCCCTTCACCGAGGCCTCCATCGGCAATGCCATGGCCTCGCGCGCGCTTATGGAGCACCTGCGTGCCATGGGCGAGGTCACCGGTGGGCCGAAGCCCATGGACAAGCGCGCCCGCTCCACCTTCCTCTCGACATTGGACGAGGCCGTGGTCAAGCTCCGCCGCCAACGCCCGCCCATTCCGCCTGCCGGGCGGTGATCGCCTACACTTCCCGCCAAGCCTCAGGTTTGCGCCCCTCCAGCAGCTCGGCCTCCCCCGCCAGAGCCTCGGCCACGAAGTCGAGGAAGGCGCGTATACGAGCCGTGCGGCGCAGGTCCTCATGGGTGAGCAGCCAGAGGTCCAGGCTGAAGCTGGCTGGCAGGTCACAGATCCGCTCCAGCTTTTCCTCCCGGTCAGCGATGCCGCAGGGCAGCGGCGCCAGCCCCATTCCAGCCATGGCAGCACCCATGGCGGCGGCCACCGAATTGACCCGGTAAGCAGGCTGTACGCCGGGCAGAAACTCGGCAAAGCGCCGTGCCAGCGCCGCGTGCTCGCTATCGAAGCCGATCCAGTCATGGGATTCCAGTTCGGCGTCCGGGCGGCGCAGCCGGTACTCCCGCGCGCCGTAGACAGCAAACACCAGCCGGCCGACGCGGCGGCCCACCAGGGTCTCCGGTGGGCTGTTGCCGATGCGCAGTGCAACGTCGGCTTCGCGCTTGGTGAGGTTGAGTGCCGCATTGGACACCGAAACCTCCAGCTCGATTCCCGGATAGTCAGTGCGGAAGCGCGTCAGGTGGCGGGGCAGCAGCCAGAGCGCCAGCATGTCGATCGTGGTGATCCGCAGCGAGCCGCTCAGGCGCAGGTCTTGGCCGCGCACTTTCCGGCCGATGGCCGCCACCTCCTCCTCGACGCGCAGCGCGGCCTCGCGCATCTCCTCCCCGGCGGGTGTGAGCAGATAGCCGCTGGGGACGCGCTCAAACAGCCGCACGCCCAGCGCGTCCTCGAAGGCGCCAACACGCCGGAAAACCGTCGAGTGGTTGACGCCGAGAATGCGTGCCGCGCCCGACAGCGTGCCTGACCTGGCAACCGCGAGAAAAACCCTCAGGTCATCCCAGTTCTCTGCCTGTGCATTCATGCAAGGTAATCTTTCGCTTTTCGCCAATACCTTTGCGCACCTGAACAGCATACCTTCCCAGTCAACGCAAGACGTCGGCCGGCGCATCCGGCCGTCGGACAGCAGGAAAGGAAACGAACATGCCGCAAACAAGCCTCCGCACCACTCTCCGCAGCGACGAGCTGTCCTGCCCCTCCTGCGTGCCGAAGATCGAAAAGGCACTGAAGGCGCTGCCCGGCGTCGAGCAAGCGGAGGTGCACTTCAACACCGGACGCATCCAAGTCACCCACGACCCGGCACGCGCGCCTGTAGAGGCTCTGGTGCAGGCCGTTGAAGGCACCGGCTACAAGGCAATCCCAGCCGCATTCTAGTCACATCAGTCTGTGACCTGCTGCCCCGAGAAGGGGCAGCAGGGGAAAGGAGCAGAGCATGCTCACGCAACTCAAGCGCCAACTGCTGAACCCTTCCCAGCGCCGGATGTGGATCACACTCGGCAGCGCCGCCTTCATCGCGCTGGCGCTGATTTCGAACTATGGCTTGGCCTGGAACGCAGGCTGGGTCGGTTTCATGGTCATGGCCTGGCTGCTGGCCGGCCACGACATTGCGATCCGGGCTTGGCAGGCCCTGCGCCTGCGCCATCTCAGCATCGAACTGCTGGTCACCGTCGCCGCGGCCGGCGCCATTGTCATTGGCGAGTACTGGGAAGCCGCCGCCGTCACCTTCCTCTTCATGCTGGGTGCCTGGTTGGAAGGCCGCACCATGCGGCACACGCGTGGCGCCCTGAAGCAGCTGCTCGATGCCGCGCCATCCATGGCAACCGTGATCCGCGGTGGCGAGGCCGTCGAGGTCCCCGCCGGCGCCGTGCAGCTCGAGGAGACGGTGCTGGTCAAGGCTGGCCAGCGCATCCCGGTCGATGGCGAAGTCATCGAAGGCGCTGCCGCGGTCAACGAGGCGGCCATCTCGGGCGAGCCGATCCCGGCGGAAAAGGCACCCGGTTCACCGGTGCACGCCGGCACGCTCGCAGAGAACGGCTTGCTGCAGATCCGGGCCACCGGCGTCGGCGCCGACACCACGCTGGCCAAGATCATCCAGCGCGTGGAGGAAGCCCAGGAGGAGAAGGCACCGACTCAGCGCATGATCGAGAAGTTCGCGCGCTGGTACACGCCCGCCATCTTCGCCCTCGCAATTGCCGCCTTCGCCGTCACCAACGATATCCGGCTCGCGCTCACGCTGCTGGTCGTTGGTTGCCCAGGCGCTCTGGTCATCTCAACGCCCGTTTCCGTCGTGGCCGGCATCGGCCGTGCCGCTCGCACCGGCATCCTGATCAAGGGTGGCCAGCACCTCGAAAGCGCGGGACGCATCACCGCTCTCGCCCTGGACAAGACCGGGACCCTGACCGAGGGCAAGCCGCGTCTGGCCGAGGTGGTCGCGCTGAACGGCGCGAGCCGGGAAGATGTCCTGCGCTGGGCCGCGATCGCGGAAGCCGGTTCCGATCACCCCTTGGGGCGACCGATCATCGAAGCCGCCCAACAGGTCGGACCGGTGCCGACGCCTGATCACCTCGAGGAAGTTGCCGGTATGGGCCTCTCGGTCCGGCACGAAGGACAGCAGATTGTCGCCGGCAACCGCCGCCTCATGGACAGCATCGGCGCCAGGTTCGACGAAGCCGCCGAAGAAGCCCTGTCCGCTCTGCTCGAACGGGGCAACACGCCGGTGCTGGTGGCACTCGACGGCAGGGTCGTCGGCATGCTCGGCCTGCTCGACATGGCCCGGCCCAGCGCCCGGCCGATGATCGAGCGGCTGCACGGGGCCGGCATCAAGCGGGTCGTCATGCTGACCGGCGACCAGCCGCAGGCGGCGCAGGCCATCGCGGCAGAGGTGGGCGTCGACGAGGTCCACGCCGGGCTGATGCCCGACCAGAAGCTGGAACACATCCGCGACCTGCAAAGGCAGGGACTGCACGTTGCCATGATCGGCGACGGCATCAACGACGCCCCCGCGCTTGCCGCCTCGGACACCAGCATCGCCATGGGCGCCGCCGGCAGCGACGTCGCAATCGAGACGGCGGACATCGCGCTGATGACCGACGACCTGGGCAAGGTGAACGAGGCCATCGAGGTCGCCAAGGCCACGCTGCGCAACATGCGGCAGAACCTGGTGATCGCGCTGGTGACCGTCGCCGGACTCCTCTTCGGTGTCTTCGCCGGCGAGGTCCACATGGCCGGCGGCATGCTGATCCACCAGGTCTCGGTCTTGGTCGTCATCCTCAACGGCATGCGTCTAATGCGCACGCCAGCGCCGAAGCTGCTGACCAAGCCGGAAGCACCCGGCAAGGCGGTTCGCCTTTCGCAGAGCCAGGCCTCCCCGGTTTCCAACTAAACCCGGCGAGCTGTCTCCACCTCGGGCCCGTACCTGGCATGGTACGGGCCCTTTCTTATGGTGCGGAAAGGAGCGCCTGCGCTGGACGCAAGCGGCAGGGCACGCTAAATCCTGGGCGCGGTCAGACTGTCGGGCCGCGAGAGCAAACCCTTGCGTGTGAGGCCCCTTGTCCGAAAGCCAGCCTCTGGTGCTCGCCCTGCCCAAGGGGCGCATCCTGAAGGAACTCCTGCCCCTGCTGGCCGCTGCCGGAATCGAGCCGGAGCCGGCTTTTCGGGACGAGTCCGCGCGCCAGCTCCGCTTCACCACCAACATCCCGGGCCTCGACGTCGTGCGGGTGCGCTCCTTCGACGTGGCGACCTTCGTCGCCTTCGGGGCGGCGCAATTGGGCGTGGCCGGCAACGATGTGCTGATGGAGTTCGATTATCCGGAGCTCTACGCCCCGGTAGACCTCGGCATCGGTTACTGCCGCCTGGCCGTGGCCGAGCCGGCCAGCCTGCACGCCCAGGACGATCCCAGCCGCTGGAGCCACATTCGCATCGCCACCAAGTACCCCGAGGTGACCAGGCGCCATTTCGCGCGGCGCGGGGTGCAGGCTGAATGCATCAAGCTGAACGGCGCCATGGAACTGGCCCCGACGCTGGGACTGTGCCGGCGCATCGTCGACCTGGTCTCCACCGGCTCAACCCTGGCTGCCAACAACCTGGTAGAGGTGGAAACCATCGCCGAGGTGACAAGCCGCCTGATCGTCAACCGCGCTGCGCTCAAGACCCGACCTGAGGAGGTGGGGCGCTGGGTCGAAGCCTTCCGGGAGTGCGCCAATGCCGCTTGAGCTCGATGCCCGTCGTCCCGACTTTCCCGATGCCTTTCGAGCCTTCCTCGACGCCGGGCGCGACGAGGCGGCCGAAGTGGACCGGGCTGTGGCCGAAATCCTCGAGGCGGTGCGCAAGGAAGGCGACGCGGCCGTCCTGCGCTACACCGCGCGCTTCGACCGGCTGGAGTTGAACGCCGAGGGGCTGCGCTTCACCCCGCAAGAAATTGCCGAGGCCGAGGCAGCCTGCGACCCCGAAACCCTTGATGCCCTGCGCCTGGCGGCCGCGCGCATCGAGGACTACCATCGCCGGCAACTGCCGCAGGACCTGGATTATCAGGATGCCAGCGGCATCCGCCTGGGCCACCGCTGGACCGCCGTAGGCGCCGTGGGCCTCTATGTCCCTGGCGGGACAGCCGCCTACCCCTCCTCCGTGCTGATGAACGCCATCCCTGCCCGGGTGGCCGGGGTCGAACGCATCGCCATGGTGGTGCCCACACCGGACGGGCGCATCAACCCACTGGTTCTGGCAGCCGCGCATATCGCTGGCGTCAATGAGATCTACCGCATCGGCGGCGCCCAGGCGGTGGGTGCACTGGCCTATGGCACCGAGACCATCGCGCCGGTGGACAAGATCACCGGACCCGGCAATGCCTATGTCGCCGCCGCCAAGAAGCAGGTCTTCGGACGCGTGGGCATCGATATGATCGCCGGCCCCTCGGAGATCCTGGTGGTCGCCGACGGCGACAACGATCCGGCTTGGATCGCAGCCGACCTGCTGAGCCAGGCCGAGCACGATACTTCGGCCCAGTCGATCCTGATCACCGACGATGCGGACTTCGCGACGGCCGTGCAACGCGCCATCGAGGTGCATTTGCAAAGGCTGCCGCGCAGCGAGATCGCCGCGGCAAGCTGGCGCGACCACGGCGCGGTCATCCTGGTGGACGACATTCCTGCCGCTGCACCGCTGGTGGATCGGGTGGCGCCGGAGCATCTGGAACTGGCCGTGGGCGATCCCGACGCGCTGCTGCCGCAGATCCGCAACGCCGGGGCCATCTTCCTGGGCCGCCACACCCCGGAAGCGCTGGGCGATTATCTCGCGGGGCCGAACCACGTGCTGCCCACGGCGCGCTCGGCCCGCTTCTCCTCGGGGCTCTCGGTTCTGGATTTCCTCAAGCGCAGTTCCCTGATCGGCGCCAGCCCGGCCGGCCTGGCCGCCATTGGACCGGCGGGGATCGCACTGGCCCGTGCCGAAGGCCTGGACGCCCACGCGCTGTCCCTCTCGCTGCGTCTCGAAGCGCCCGCCACGGACTGACCCGGAGTTTCCACCATGGACGATCGCCGCCTGGTCAACGTCGTCCTGGAGGAAAAGACGCTGGTCCGGCGCACGCCAGAGGTCGAGCACGAGCGGGCGGTGGCGATCTATGATCTGCTGGAAGAGAACCGCTTCGCGCCGCTGCTCGAAAGCGAGGACGACCACTCCGGCCCCTTCAGCCTGATCCTGCGCATGGAGGGCACGCAGCGCCTGGTGTTCGAGATCCGCGATGCCACGGAAAGCCGGCTGTTGGGCAACGTCCCCCTCGCGCTCCAGCCCTTCCGGCGCATCGTGAAGGACTACTTCATGGTCTGCGAAACCTATTTCGAGGCCATCAAGACGGCCAGTCCCTCACGTATCGAAGCCATCGACATGGGCCGGCGCTCGCTCCACAACGAAGGCGCAGCCCTGCTGCGCGAGCGCCTGGCGGAGCGCATCGAGATCGACGAGCTGACGGCCCGACGCCTTTTCACCCTGCTCTGCGTCCTGCACATCCGAGGCTGAGATGGCCGATCAGCCGGACGCCGTCCTCTTCACCTGCACCGAGAACGCTATTCGCTCGCCCATTGCGGAGGCGCTGCTCAAGCACCTGCTGGGGCACCGCATCTACGTGGATTCCTGCGGCGTGCGCGCCAGCCCCATCGACCCCTTCGCGGTTGCTGTACTGGAAGAGATCGGCATCGACCGCAGCAGCCACCGCTCCAAGACCTTCGACGACCTGGAGGATACTTCCTACGACCTGATTATCTCGCTTTCACCCGAGGCACAGCACTCGGCGGTGGAGATGACCCGCACCATGGCCTGCGATGTGGAGTTCTGGAACACCTTCGACCCCTCCCTGGTGGAGGGCAATCGCGAAACCCGCCTCGCCGCCTATCGCCAGGTCCGCGACCAGCTCTTCGAACGCCTGAAACGGCGCTTCCCGGAAGACCTGAAGCCAGACGTGTGAATGCATGAGCCTCAGGCCGTGATGACGAACTCTGCCGTCTGGTGCCGGCGGATGAAGTCCCAGTCGTAGCTCACGCCCAGGCCGGGCCCTTCGGGAAGCGGAAAGCAGCCGTCCGCGCCCACCCCATCGAGCTGGTCGGAGTAGCCGCAGGTATAGACCGGCGGCACGGCATTGGGGCTTCCCGGGCCCACCAGGGCCAGTTCGTAGTAATTGGTGTTGCGCAACGCCGCCATGCAGTGGCGGTGCGCCGGGCCGCAGGCGTGGATCTCCACGTCGACGCCGAAGGCCTCGGCCAGGTGCGCGATCTTCATCGTGCCGGTGATGCCGAGATCATACTCCGGGTCGGCGCGCAGGATGTCGGTGCCGCCGGCAATCAGGAAATCGGCCTTGGGCTCGATGCCGCGAACGTGCTCGGTCATCAAGAGCGGGGTTTTCAATCGCTCGCGCAGCCGCTTGTGCGCAAAGGCCGAGACGCCGCTGTCGCGGAAGGGGTCCTCGTACCAGGTGTAGTCGGCCTCGTCGCAGGCGCGACCGACGTAGAGCGCATCGGCAAAGTTGCGCAACTGGCAGGCCGGATCGAGCATCAGGGCCATGCCGTCGCCCACCGCCTTGCGCACCGCCAGCACGTTCTCCGCTTCCCGCCGGGCATCGCCGTCATGCCAGCCATGCAGCTTGAAGGCCGGATAGCCCATCGCCTGACAGGCCAGCGCGAAGTCGGCAAAAGCGGCCGCGCTGTCCAGGCTGCCGGAATGATCACCGTGGTAGGTGCTGGCATAGGCCGGCAGGCGCGTGCGGTAACGGCCCAGCAGATCGGAGACGGAGCGCCCCGTCTCCTTGCCCAGCAGATCCCAGAGCGCGATGTCCAGTGGGCCGTGGCCCATGTGGTCGTACTGGCGCAGCTCGCGCTTCATTTCGTCAAAGAGCCACTCACGCTCGCCCGTGGTGCGGCCAAGCAGGAAAGGCGCAAGGGCGCGGCTTTGTTCCAGGGCGATGCGGGTGCCGACCCAGTGAGTCACATATTCGCCGCAAGCGCCCTCATCGGTGAAGATCGCCACGGCATAGCGCTCAACCGTGATCCGCTCGCCGGGCTTGCAAACCATGTTGTAGGTCGCGCCGGCACTGCTCTCCAGGCCCAGGTTCTCCACCTCAAAGGTGAAGGGCCGAATCTCGATCCGCTCGATACGTCCCATGCCTGGGTCCTTTCCTTGAGCAATCCAATTAGCGCAGGGTCGCCGGCAGCCAGAGCGTGAGCGCGGGGACCAGTGTGATGACCAGGAGCGCGGCCAGCAGCCCCAGGAGGAAAGGCCAGACCTCCCGCAGGAAGGCGCCCATCCTAACCCGGGCAATCGAGCAGGACACAAACATCAGCACGCCCAACGGCGGTGTGAGCTGTCCGACCAGCAGGTTGACGATCATCAGGATGCCGAAGTGCACCAGGCTGATGTCCATCATGTTGAGCAGCGGGATCAGGATGGGCACCAGAATGATGATGACCGCCAGGGTCTCCATGAAGGTGCCGAGCACCAGCAGCATCACGTTCAGCAGCAGCAGGACCACCACCGGGTGGTCCGAGATACTGGTGATGAAGCCCAGCATGACCTGCGGCGCGTTGTTCATCGCCAGCACCCAGGCAAAGGGCGAGGCCGCAGCCACCAGCAACAGGATGGAGGCCGTGTCGCGGGCGGTGGACAGCAGCGCGGCGCCGATGCCGCGCCAGTCCAGCGTGCGATAGATCAGCACCCCCACCAACAGGGAATAGGCCACCGCCACGGCCGCCACTTCCGTCGCGGTGAAGATGCCGGCCCGGAAGCCGCCAACGATCAGCACCGGTAACAGCAGGGCCCAGCCGGCCTGCCCAAAGGTGCGCCGCAGAGTGCTGCGGGAGAAACTGCCCTCAACCGGGAAGTTGCGCGCCCGCGCCATCAGCGCGGTGACGCCCAAGAGCACCGCCCCGATCAAGAGCCCCGGTATGATGCCGGCGATGAAGAAATCGCCGATCGAGATATTGGCGACCCAGGCGTAGATGATCAGCAGGATCGAGGGTGGAATGATCGGTGCCAGAGTGGCCGAAGAGGCGGTCAGGGCCACGCTGAAGGAGCGGGTATAGCCGGCTTTTTCCATCTCCGGCACGAAGACGCGCGTGGTGGCCGCACAATCGGCCAGGGAGGAGCCTGAGATGCCCGACATGAACACACTGGCAACCACGTTCACCTGTGCAAGACCGCCGCGCACATGCCCAATGAGGGCGCGCGCGAAGGCGAACATGCGCTCGCTCATGCCGCTCTGGTTCATCAGGTTCCCCGCCAGGATGAACAGCGGCACGGCCAGCAGCGGGAAGGATTGAACGCCCGAAGAGACGCGCTGGGCGAAGACGGTCATGGGAAAAGCGTCGATCCAGATCGCCAGCATCGCCGAGCCGAGCATGGCGAAGGCAATCGGCAGGCCGATCGTCAGCAGGGCGACGAAGGTCAGAAGCAGCAGCGCCACGGGATCAGCCCTCGCGTTCCAGAACAGACTCGAGCACCCGCGAGGGCCCTTCGTCGAAAAACTGTCTCAGCAGATGTACGGCGGTGAAGGCCATGCCCAAGGGCAGACCGATGTAAAGCCAGGCCGCGGAAATGCCGAGGATGGGGGTCAGGTTGCCCGAGACGAAGACGGCATAGTCATAGCCGAACTTTCCCATGGCCGCGACGATGACGACCATGCAGAGGAGCCCAAGCAGGCCCAGAATGCCTTTCGCCGGCCCGCTCAGCAGGCGCGGCACCACATCGATGCGCAGGTGCTGATGGCTGCGCACGCACGCGCTGACACCGATGAAGATCATCCAGACGAAGGCAGCGACCACCACTTCCTCAATCCAGGTGACTGGACTGCGGAAGAGATAACGCAGCGCCACATTGCCGAAGAGCAGGATGGCCAGAACGGCACAAAGCGCCGAGATCAGGACATTCTCGACGAGCGCGATCGCATCGTCGACACGGCGCAGCACAGCCAGCAGGAGGGACGACATCCGGACCTCAAGTCACACCTGAAAGACGAAAGGGGGCGGCCGAAATCTTCGTCCCGCCCACCCGTTTGGAGAACCGGCCTGCACCCATGAAGATACAGGCCGGTCCGCACCTGCGTTAGTTAACGAGAGCGAAGCTCTTCGATCGCGTCCCGCAGCCGCTGGAAGTTTTCCTGGCCCCAGCGCTCAGCCATAGTCGTGTAGGCATCGGCATCGTTCAGGGCCTGGGCGAAAGCGCCACGGTCGGGGTCGGTGATGATCGTGGTGCCACCTTCGGCCTCGATCTCATCCAGCATTTCCTGCTCCAGGCGCTGCTGAATGGCCGTATTCATCGCCGAGTACTTCGCGGCCTCCTCCAGCAGGACGCGCTGGTGCTCGTTGGACAGCGAGTCGAAGCGTGCCTTGTTCATCACGATCATGTTGTTCTGCAGCATGTGCCGAGACATGACGATGTAGTCCTGCACTTCGTAGAAGCGGCGGTTATAGATCGTCGGGATCGGGTTCTCCTGACCGTCAACCACACCCTGCTGCAGCGCCGAGTAGACATCGGCGAAGGACACCGGGGTTGGCGAGGCGCCAAAGGATTCCACCATGGCCACCCAGACGGCCTGCTCAGGCACGCGGACGTTCAGACCAGCCATGTCGGCGGGCTCACGCACTTCGGTGTCGGAGAAGGTGAAGTTGCGCCAACCCCAGTACCAGACCTTGGTGAGCGGGATCAGACCGTGATCCTCCGCCAGTTCGTCAAAGGCCGGCTGCATGGCATCGCCCAGGATCATAGCATGGGCTTCTTCCCAGCTGTCCCACAGGAAGGGCGCGCTGGGCATCTCCAGCTGCGGCACGAGCAGGCTGGCGGACGGCATGGAGGGCGCAGAGATGTCGACACCACCGGCCTTCGCCTGCTGCACCAGCTCGTTTTCGGTGCCGAGCTGCTCGTTGGGGAAGATGCGAATGGTGAGCTCGCCGTCCGTGCGCTCCTCGACGCTGGCCGCGAAGTCTTCAAACAGCTGAGCGGCAATCTCGCCCTCGCCGTTGGCGTGGCCGAAACGCAGTTCGGTTTGGGCGTCCGCGGGCTGCGCAAAAGCGAATGCAGCAGCGGCCGCAAGCACGGGAAGGGCCGTGAATCGAATAGCCATCTATTGCTCTCCAAGGGCTTGTGTGGGCTTCGTGATTAAGCGCCAAAACCCTATACAGGCTGAGAATTGCCGGTCAACGACAAGCAGGCGGAAAGACCTCCTGGTGGCCGCAAGATCGCGAATCGCGGGCATTTGAGTAGTGTCCAGAATTTTCTGCAAAATGCGTTCATGGCCGCTGTTGGTTTGGCGGGGCGGGCGTGGCGCCTTCGAGTG
This sequence comes from Aquibaculum arenosum, assembly GCF_029222965.1. Classification (GTDB taxonomy): domain Bacteria; phylum Pseudomonadota; class Alphaproteobacteria; order Kiloniellales; family DSM-21159; genus Aquibaculum; species Aquibaculum arenosum. Next base: position 314,460 of record NZ_JARHUD010000006.1, read on the forward strand.
AGCGCAAGCGCCCGCCCCGCCCGCCGCCGTCAGGCGGCGTCGGC
>NZ_JARHUD010000007.1:0-206544 GCF_029222965.1 Aquibaculum arenosum
CCGATCTCGATGCCTGGCTCCTCCACTACAACACCGAAAGACCCCATCTCGGCTACCGCAACATGGGGAGACGCCCCATCGAAACCGTCATGTCATTCGTTAGTCAAGAAGGTTAAGTGGACACCCTATTTGGGTTGTCGCCGCGACGCTTTTTATCCCTTGACCGCTGTGGCTGCGAGCCTGCTTGTTGGGGTGCATGCGCTCAGTGATTTCAGCCTGCAGCTTCCCGCCGTGACCGTCACTTGGCTGGTGCTGCTGGCGCTGGGTGTGGCGCAGAGTTGGCGCACGGACGCCTGAGTGCTGCGGGCCTGGGCGCTGCGGGTCAGGCGGTTCCGCACCCACAGTAGCTCAAAGCTGCGCGATGGACTGTCGCCAACGTCAGCGTGTTAAGGGAGGAGGCCGCGTGATCAGGCTTGGGTTCGTCTCTGATGAAGTTGGCAGCCACCGCAGCGCCCTCCGCCGGGTGCTGCTTTTCGTTCTGGGGTTGGCCTGTGCCGGCGCCCTGCCGGCCTCAGTCTCAGCGCAGCAATCGGGGCATGCTTTGGCAGAGGCCCTGGTGCTCGCCGAAGCCGGGCGCAGCGATGCGCTTGAAGCACGCCTGCCACAACTTGATCCGCTCGACCGGAGCATCGCGCTCTGGCGCCTGTTGACTCGCCGACCCGAGGCGGCGGCGCGCACCACTCTGGAGGACTTCCTGCGCCGCCATGCCGACTGGCCGGAGGAAGAACGCCTGCAGCGTGCCGTCGAAGAGCGTCTGCCCCACGAGATCGACGATCGCGCCGCCCTGGAATGGTTTTCCGACTTCGCGCCCGTCACACCGCAGGCGGCGCTCGCTTATGCCCGTGCCTTGCGCCGGGCTGGAGAGGATGCGGCCGCCATTGCCGAGGCGCGCCGGGCCTGGCGCGACCTGAATCCCGATACTGTAAGTGATGCTGCAATCCTGGCCGAGTACGGGGGGCACCTGGAAGCGGTGGACCACCGGATCCGCGTTGAGCGGCTGCTGCGGGCGAATCAGAAGAAGGCCGCCTTGGTGGCTCTGGACGACGCCAGTGCTGTCGGCGCGATCGATGCGGAGCAGCATCGTCTCCTCAGGGCACGAGTGCTCCTACAGATACTCGACGACGAAGGAGAGGCGCTCGCCAACGAAATTCCGGAGGAGACTCTGCGGCAGAGCGGATTGATCTTTGATCTCGCCTGGTACCGCATGCAGCGCGACCCGCAGGAGACGGCCATGGATCTGCTCGATCCGCCGCCAGTGGTCCTGTCCCGCGAGGCGGCGGACCGCTGGCAGGTGCGCCGGCGTGCGGTGCGCCGTCTTCTGGCGACGGATGATGCAGACGCGGCCTACCGCATCGCCGCGCGACACGGAATCCCGGAGGGCCTGGCCTATGACGAGGCCGAGTTCCTCGCGGGATGGATCGCACTACGGCGGCTGGACGACCCGGACACGGCCTACAGCCATTTCGACCGCCTCTTTCACCAGGGCAGCGGCGCCGGTGCGATTGCCCGGGGAGCCTACTGGTGCGGAGAAGCCTCACTTGCCAGTGGGCGCCCGGACTGGGGACAGCAGTGGTTCGACGTGGCCGCGCAGTACAGCGGCACCTTCTACGGACTGATGGGGGCCCTGCGCAGCGATGCGAGTCAATGGCGCGAGGCGGACGGTGACGCTTGGGAGGTCGGCCATGCAGCTCGTTCGGCTTTCGATGCCCGCCCCATGGTGCGGGTGATTCGCCGCCTGGCAGCGGCCGGGCGCCGGGATCTCGTCGCACCCTTCTTCCGGCATCTGCGCAGCAATGGCATGGAGGAAGCCGGGACCTGGCATCTCCTGGGTGACCTGGCGCAGGAGATCGGTCGGCATGATGAAGCGATCCGCACCGCGCGGGCGGCGTACTCTGCCGGCTGGACCTTCCCGGACCTGCTCTATCCCACTCCGCGCATGGGGCTGCCGGTTGACCGGCGCCGGCCGCTGCTGCTGGCACTGATCCGCCAGGAAAGCTCCTTCAATCCGGAAGCGGTCAGTCCGGTGGGGGCGCGGGGTTTGATGCAGCTCATGCCCGGGACCGCGGCCGACGTGGCTGCCCGCCTGGGTGAAGCTTACGATCCCGCCCGCCTGACCGCTGACCCGGCCTACAATCTGCGCCTGGGCCGCGCCTATCTGGAAGAGATGCTGCAGCGCTATGGCAGTTCCCTTCCCCTGGCGCTGGCGGCCTACAACGCCGGACCGGGGAGAGTGGATGCCTGGCTGGCTGCGCACGGCGACCCCCGTCGCGATGAGATCGGTCTGCTTGATTGGATCGAACTCATTCCCTTCGACGAGACCCGCCACTATGTAAAGGTCGTCATCGAGGTTGCGGCGGTCTATGCCCGCCGCCTTCACCCCGAACAGAGTGACGCCTATGCACCCTTCGATCTCATACCCGCCCGGCTCGTGCAGAGCGAACTTGATGCGCAATGACTCGGCCTTTTGGCGACGTACCGCGATTGCGCATGGCTGAGGCGGGACGAGACGACGGCCGGTCCGGCCGATCCCAGGGTATGGGCCAAGCCGGGCGGCTCCGGGTTGTCGCCGGTTTCGCGCTCGCGGGATATTTGCTGGCGCTGATGGTCGGTGCAGCCATCGAGCCGCCCGCTCTCGCGCGGCAAAGTGGCTCGCTGCTGGTCCACGGTGCGGCTTTCGTTGGCGCGCAGTGTCTTGTCTTCCTGCTGGCTCCGACCTGGCGGGGACGCCTTGTCTGGTTTGGACTGCTGTTCGCCTTCGGTCTGGTCATCGAGGCGGTGCAGTTCTTCCTGCCCTGGCGCAGCGCCACCTGGATCGACCTCGTCTACAACGCTTCGGGTCTGTCGATTGGCTTTCTTCTCTGCGCGCTCCTTGAAATCGCGGCGCGGCGCCTGGGCCTGCCGAGCGCTGCCGAGGTCACACGTCGATCATGACGTGGCCGATGGGGTGCGAGTAGCAGGCGGCTCTACTTTAGAGATGGCTGCGGTCGGTGAGCTTGAGCCGTTCGATCAGTTCATAGATCAGCTTCAGCTCCTGCAGTAACGCCTTTGCTCGCTCGGGCGTTTCCAGAGGGGTGAAGAGGCTGCCTCCTTCGAAGTGCTTTTGCTTGCTATGGAAGGCGATCAGAAGGTTCTGCGCCTCGAAGGCAAAGGAAAGGGCGCCCGAGGCGCCGAGATGATCCGCCAGGTCCGTGAGGCATTCCATAAAGCCGGGTGTCAGAAGGTAGCGTGCTTCTACCTGATCATCCGAAAAGACCTCATAGATCCTTTCGAATCGCGGATCCTCCAGCCTGACTCGCTCTCCATGCCTGAAACCGGCGATCCTGTTTCCGAGCCAGCTTCTGTCGGGAAGCACGAGGGTACGGGCGGTGAAAGGCTTGGGGAAGCGATAGATCAATAGCAGCCCCTGAAAGACCGACTGATTTTCCGTCTTCGTTCCCCCCTTCCCGTCGCTTCTTTCAACCCTTTTGGTGAGCGCAGCCTCGCAGAGCTCGAAGTCCACCCCCGCATGCGCTCCGCTGATGTGATCCTGCAGGTGAACGTGGTCGTGGACCGGGAGAATTTTCACATCAACGAAGCGGGGTAGGGGGAAACGGCCGGCATCGAGGCTGTAGTCTAGGCCAAGGAAGCGGCAGGTGGGCTCAACCAGCGCCGTCTTGAGCTTCCGACGCATCTTGCTCTGAAGATGAAAGATCGAGGCAACTGCGCCAAAACCGGCCAAGAGCGCTGCAATTCTCACAAAACCGTCGCCGACTCCGACAGCGGCGGAGATTTGCGTGTGGAAGACGAAGACAAGTATTGCGACCAGAATGACTGCGCCGAGCGCAAAAACTCTCTTGACCGTTCGTCGACGCTCTATCTCAAGTTGTCGGATCTCAGGCGCAATGCTGGCTTCGTAGAAGCTCTCATAGTCTTCCATGAGCAACTGCTTCAGTGCACAGCCAGGTAATCGCCGGCATCGACAGGTTCGCGCAGATGCGCATCCTCGAGCTCAAAGAAGGGTAGGGGGCGAACGCCCACCTGGCGCGCGATCAGTGAGCCCGGAAAGATCTGCACGGCGTTGTTGAGCTCGGTCACGGCTGAATTGTAGAAGCGCCGCGCGGCGGCGATGTGACCCTCCACCGAGGCGAAGCTCTGCTGGGCCTCGAGAACCGTCTGGCTGGAGCGCAGCTCTGGATAATTCTCGGCCAGAGCGAAGAGTTGGCGCATGCCGGACTGCAGCTTGCCTTCTGCCTCGAGATGCTGGCGCACGGCTTCGGGGTTGCTGGCATCATAGGTCTTGCGCGCTTCGTTGCGCAGTTCGGTGACCCGGGTCAAGAGGTCGCGCTCATGGCTCATGAAGCTTTGGGCCAGCTTAAGGATGTTCGGCAAGAGATCGTGGCGCTTGCGTAGCTGCACGTCGATTGAGGAAAGCGCTTCGAGCGCCCGGTTGCGCCGCCGGATCAACACGACATACCAAGCATAAGCGATAAGGATCACGGCGACGATCAGCGCGCCGACGAAGAGCTCCATCAAGCAGCCTCCTTGTACGGGCGCCTTCAGCCGCGCCGGCCACCCTTATAGCAGGCGCTGCAGTCAGCTTGAAACCACAAGCTCGGCCCCATGAATCCGTTTGGGAGGATGATTACCGGCAGCGGCATCCAAGCGGGATTGCAGGCAATCTGCACTACAAGGTTTTAAAATCGAATGCGCGCTTCAGCTCCAAGCACACAATAACCCTCCCGCTGGACAAGAGCGGAGGCCGCCTTTGTTTGGAGGTATACTTGCTTTATGGAAGAAACGACCCAAGAAGGTGGCGTCCCCTAGGGGATTCGAACCCCTGTTGCCGCCGTGAAAGGGCGGTGTCCTAGGCCTCTAGACGAAGGGGACGTCTGGGGTGCTGAGACCCATGGCCGCTGTGGCGCCTGAGATAGCCGGGCCGGACGTGCCTTGCAAGACCTTCCTGCGAAAATTCGGCCGTGAAAGGAAAGTTCGGCGGGTCATGGCAGGCTTCGTCAGGCCCATGGCTTTTGCGCCTGTTGGTTGCTTGCCCAAGGGTGGGGCTGCTGGCACCCTCCCGGCCACCAGAGTCGCACCCGCATGCCCGCTCGGTCGGGCCCTTGGCCGGTGTGCGACATTCGTCGAATCAGGAGGTGCAGATGCGGGTGCTGGTGACAGGCGCCGGGGGTTTTATTGGCCGACGGCTGGTAACCCGTTTGGTGGAGCAGGGAAAGCTTGCGGATGCAGATGGCACGCCGCGCGCCATCACGGAACTGTTGCTGGTCGACCGGGACGCAGCGGTGCTCGAGAAGCTTGTTCGCGAGACCGATGCCTCGATCAAGCTGACAAGTCGGGCCGGCGACCTGCGTGATACGAATTTCGTAGAGGGGCTCTTCGCGGACGACGTCGACAGCGTCTTTCATCTGGCTGCCACGCTGACGCTCGATGCCGAACGGGATTTTGACACCGGCTGGGCGGTCAACATGCTGCTGCCGTTCCGCATGCTGGAGGCCTGCCGCCGGCAAGGGGCGAGGCCGCGTTTCGTCTATGCCAGTTCGATTGCCGTCTTCGGCGGCCGGCTTCCCGAACGGGTCGACGACTGGCAGGCGCAGCGCCCGCAAACCTCCTATGGTACAGCCAAGTCGATTACTGAACTCCTGATCAACGACTACTCGCGCCACGGCTTGGTGGATGGCAGGTCGTTGCGGCTGCCGGTGGTGATGATCCGGCCGGGCCAGGCTGGCGGTGGCATGCACAGCGGAGCCGTGTCGGACCTTATCGGTGCCCTGGCGCGTGAACCCCTGGCCGGGCGCGCCATCACCTCTCCGCTGGGCTGGGACACCCGCTTTCCCGTGGTGTCGGCAGGCCGAGTGGCGGAGAACTTGCTGCGTCTCCACGATGTGCCGGCGGAGTGCTTCAGTGAAGGCCGGGCGGTCAACCAGCCTGGGCTGACTGTCTCCGTCGCCGACATCGCCGCGGCCCTAGGGCGGGTCGCCGGAAGCGAGGCGGCCAAACTGCTGTCTGTGGCGCCCGACTCGGCGCTGGAGCGCGTGGTTGCGAGCTGGCCGCGAGAGTTCGTCAGTGAGGTCGAACTGGATCCACCCCTCCTGCCGGATCCCGATTTCGACAGCATTCTGCGCGACCATGTGCGGGCCTGAAACCACTGCACGAAGCATGTTCTCTGTTGTTTTGAGTTGGGAGTGTGAGAGCCGATGGATGGTCTCAACAGTCGTGATCAGGTGTCAGTGATGTCCGGCGTGTCCGCAGCCGCCGACATCTGCATCATCGGAGCCGGCGTCTCTGGGCTGACAGCGGGCAAGGCCCTGAAGGACGCAGGCGTTGCCTATGACTGCTACGACCTCGGGTCAAATATTGGCGGGATGTGGCGCTACGAGAACGACAGTGGCACCTCCTCTGCCTACCGCAGTCTGCATATCGACTCCAGCCGTCAGAGCCTCGCCTGGCCCGATTTCCAAATACCCGATGACCTGCCTGATTACTTGTCGCACGCGCAGGTGCTCGAGCACCTGGAGCGCTATGCCGAAACCTTCGGCCTCCATGACTCCATCCGCTTTCGCACGCGGGTCGAGCGGGTGGAACCGGACGGAGAGGGCGGCTGGAACGTGCATCTGCGGGCGGTCGATGCCCCTGATGCACCCGCCGAGGTGCGCCGCTATCGAACGGTGATCATCGCCAACGGCCATCTCTCGGATCCGAAGTATCCCGATTTCCCGGGCGACTTTTCCGGGACGCAAAGCCATTCGCATCACTACCGCAAGGCCGATCCCTATGAGGATCAGACTGTACTTGTGGTGGGCATCGGCAACTCGGCAGTGGATATCGCCGTGGATCTGGCGCGTCGGGCCCGGCAGGTGTTGCTGTCAACGCGGCGCAGTGCCTGGATCATGCCCAAGTACATCGCCGGCCTGCCCACGGACCGTTGGCTCGGCTTTATGGTGCGCAAGCTGAAGCTGCCGGTGCCCATGGCCCGCGGTCTGCTGCGCCACGTCGCCCGCCTGGCGATCGGCAACCAGGAGCGCTTCGGCGTGCCGCGCCCGGAGCATCCGATCTGGCGCGAGCACGCAACGCTCAGCCAGGATCTGCTGTCCTACCTCGGGCATGGCTGGATCCGCATGAAGCCCAACGTGGAGCTGCTGGACGGGGAGGAGGTGCTCTTCACCGACGGCACGCGCGAGCAGGTTGACGCCATCATCTACGCCACCGGCTACAAAACCACCTTTCCCTTCCTGGATCCGGGGGTCTTCAGCATTCAGGATGCGCGCCCGCCGGCGCTCTATCGCCGGATCGTCTCGCGCGACCATCCGGGGCTGTTCTTTACCGGCCTGGTCCAGCCGGTTGGGCCGACGATTCCTCTGGTCGAAATCCAGGCACGCTGGATGGCCAAGGTCCTGTCCGGCGAAATTACCCTCCCGCCGAAGGAGGAGATGGACCAGGAGATCGAACGTCACCGCGGCAATGTCGCGAAGCGTTATCTCAATGCCGCGCGCTATACTCTGGAGGTCGACTTCAAGGAGTATGCCGGGGAACTCAACAAGGATATGCAGGGCAAGTAGTGCTGGAGGCGGGCTTCCGAAGCTGAAGGTGCTGCACAGGCATCCGGAACGCATGGCGTTGTCCCGCGTTGGGCAATGACAGCCGCGGCAGCGCGGCAGGAAGATGCCAAAGGAGCGACAGGATGCCCGCTATCAGCAACGCAAAGATCGCCATCCTCGCCACGCACGGTTTTGAGCAGTCGGAGCTCGAAGTGCCGCGCGACAAGCTCAGGAGCGCCGGCGCCACGGTGCATGTCGTGACTCCCGACGGACAGGCCATCAAGGGATGGGACAAGACCGACTGGGGCTCCGAGGTGGAGGCCGACAAGGCACTCTCTACTGTCCAGGCCTCGGACTACGATGCTCTCGTTCTGCCGGGCGGGCAGATCAACCCGGACCTCCTGCGGGTCAATGACTCAGCTCTCTCGCTCATTCGTGATTTTGTGGGAAATGGTCGAATTGTCGCCGCGATTTGCCACGCGCCCTGGCTGCTCATCGAAGCAGGGGTGGTCGAGGGGCGTGAAATGACCTCTTACCACTCGATCCGGACCGACGTGAAGAACGCCGGCGCCAACTGGGTGGATCGGGAAGCGGTCGTCTCGAACGGAATCGTGACGAGCCGGAACCCGGACGACCTCGACGCCTTCACCGCGAAGATCATCGAAGAAATCGAGGAAGGCCGGCACGAACGGGGGTAGATCAGAGCCTTAAATCGAGTTCGCGAAGCGACCCAATTTGAGTCGTCACTCTGCTCTACACCCTTGGATCAGAACGGATTCACGCGTTTGTTTCTGAGCGCTGTGCGTTACAGATCAAACGCGATCCGCTCTTGGGTGGCGTCAGAAAACGCCGATGTTTTCTGTAGACACTGCTTGCGCGCCCGCGGCGTCTATAGCTGATTGATCGGCAGCTTCATGTAGCGCGTGCCGTTGTCTTCCGGAGGTGGCAGTTCGCCGGCGCGGATGTTGACCTGTATCGAGGGCAGGATGAGAGTCGGCATTGAGAGTGTGGCGTCGCGGGTCTCGCGCATGCGCACGAACTCGTCTTCTGTCACCCCTGCATGCACGTGGATGTTTTTGCGCTTCTCCTCGGCGACAGTCGTCTCCCACGTTGGCCCGCGGCCTTCGGGGGGGTAGTCATGGCAGAGGAAGATGCGGGTCTCGTCCGGCAGCGACAGCACTTTCCGGATGGAGCGGTAGAGCTGGCGCGCATTGCCACCGGGGAAATCGCAGCGGGCAGTGCCGTAGTCCGGCATGAAAAGCGTATCCCCCACAAATGCTGCATCGCCGATCACGTAGGTGAGACAGGCCGGAGTGTGGCCGGGAGTGTGCAGCACCGAAGCCTCGATCTTGCCGATGGTAAAGCGATCACCTTCGGCGAAGAGATGATCGAACTGACGGCCGTCGGCCAGGAACTCCTTTTCCAGATTGAAGATGTCCCGGAACACCTGCTGCACTTCGCGGATATGCTCGCCGATTGCGATTTTGCCGCCCAGGTGCTGTTTGATGTAGGGCGCAGCCGAGAGATGGTCGGCGTGGGGATGGGTTTCCAGGATCCACTCGACGGTCCAACCGAGCGCGCGCGCCTTCTCGATCAATGCATCAGCTGAGGCGGTCGAGGTGCGTCCGGCCTTGGGATCGAAGTCCAGGACGGGGTCGACCACGGCGCAAACTGCGCCTTCTGGATCGCCCACGAGGTAGCTGATCGTGTTCGTTTTCTCGTCGAAATGCGCATGAACGCTGGGTTTGCTGATCTCTGCGGCTGTAGACATCGTTGCTCCTTTCCCTCGTCCGGCGAGCTGTCGTACTCATCAAAGTTCCTGGACCGGTTCGCCGCAGCGATCTCAATCAAATGTAACTCACGTTGGTGATTATGTGCGGCCACCATCTTGAGATTACCATGCGTTGGATGTGGTCACAGCGTCGCAGGTATGGCGTCCCCCTTTCGGCTCATCGGATCGCTCGCCTTTTCCCAACCGCATTACCTGGAGGGATGTGCGATCCGGCAACCGCGCGGGCTGGCCGTCGCCCGGTTTCACTGTGCTAGGCTACATGAGGACAAAGCAGGGAGGTAGGCGCACATGTCGGCAGTGCAGACGGAGAGTTTCGGTTTCGCCACGCACGAGGTGCTCAACCAGACCGGCGATCTATCCGATTACAACGCCTTTGCCGGCGATCGCGCCTTGCAGGATGCCATTCGCACCTTCGGTGCTTCCTGGGCTGAAGACAGGTTGCAGCGTGCCGGAGATCGCGTGGGCTCGGCTGCGGTGCAGCAGCTTGCCCGCCAGGCCAATCGCAACCTGCCCGAACTGAAGACCCACAACCGCTTCGGCGAGCGCATCGACCAGGTGGAGTTTCATCCGGCCTGGCATGAGTTGATGGCGCTCATGTTCGACTGCGAGACCCATTCGTTGGCCTGGACCGAGTCCCGGCCGGGTACTCAGGTTGCGCGTGCCGGGCTCAGCTATCTCTGGAACCAGGGGGAAAGCGGCATCTGCTGCCCAATGGGCATGACCTATGCCTCCATGGCGGCGCTGGAGCATCAGCCGGATTTGAAGGCGCAGTGGCAGGACAGTATCCTCTCCCGAAGCTACGACCCGCGCCCGCTCCACGCTGCGGAAAAGCGCGGTGCAACGGTTGGCATGGCGATGACGGAAAAGCAGGGTGGCTCCGACCTGCGGGCGACCATGACGACGGCCCGCCCGGCCAGTTCTCGCAGCGGGCCGGGTGCCGAGTACCTCCTCACCGGGCACAAGTGGTTCTTCTCGGTGCCGCAGAGCGATCTCTTCCTGACCCTGGCCCAGACCGAAACGGGGCTCTCGTGCTTTCTCGCCTGCGGCTGGCTGCCCGACGGCACCCGCAACCGCCTCAAGCTGCAGCGCCTAAAGGACAAGTGCGGCAACAAGTCGAACGCCTCGTCCGAAGTGGAGTTCTATGACCTGCACGCGCACATGGTGGGCGAGGAGGGTCGCGGCATTCGCACCATCATCGAGATGGCGCATCTGACGCGGCTGGATTTCGCCGTTGGCTCATCAGGGTTGATGCGGCAGGCGCTGTCCCACGCGCTGCATCACGTGCGCAGGCGCCGGGCCTTCCAGCGCTCCCTGGTCGATCTGCCGATCATGCGCAACGTCGCGGCTGACCTCGCCGTCGAGTCCGAGGCCATGATGTGGATGAGCCTGCGCTTGGCCCAGGCGCAGGACCGCACGCAGGAGAGCGAAAGCGAGCGCCTGCTGGCGCGCATCGCCACGCCCATGGCCAAGTACTGGGCCTGCAAGCGTGCGCCGGCCTTTGTGGCCGAGGCGCTGGAATGCCATGGCGGCAATGGTTTCATCGAGGACCATCTCATGGCCCGGCTCTACCGCGAGGCGCCGCTTAACGGCATCTGGGAGGGGACGGGTAATGTCATTTGCCTGGATGTGATCCGCTCCTTGCAGCGTGAACCCGAAACCCGCGACGCCTTCCTCGACGAGGTCCGGTCCGGGCTCGGTGGCGACGCCCGGTTGCGCGCCTTCATAGATGATTTGAGCCAGAGGCTTGCCGACCTGCCGCGCGCGGAGGGCCAGGCGCGGCGCACGGTGGAGATGATGGCTTTCGCGCTCCAAGGCTCGCTGCTGGCGCGCCATTCCGCGCCGGCGGTGAGCGACGCCTTCGCGGCCTCGCGCCTGAGCGGGGAGTGGGGGCAGGCTTTCGGGACGCTGCCCGAGGGTCTCGACACTGACGCGATCGTGGCGCGGGCAGCCGTTCCGGACTGAGCGGGTCGCTGCCGGCGGCTACTTCGCGGCAGGCGGCGGATCCGGCACCTCGCAGCCTTTGACGCAGCAACGCCCTGGTTGCTTGGAGACCCGCTGCCCCTGGTCCAGCACGCCACGGTCGAGCAGTCGTTCGACCAGTTCCGCCTTTTCCCCCACAGGGTAGTTGCGCCAGATTTCGCGCTTCATCGCTTCCGGCGAACCGCCGCCGTGGAGGGAAATGACGGAGTACCAGCCGCCTTGATTGGTGGCCGTGAGGTCCTCGATCAGGCGGGAGACTTCCAGGCGCTGCGCGGCGGGAATGTCGTCACGCCCGCCCAGCACCGCCGCCAGAGAGGCCTGGGTCTCGGGATTGTGGTCCTCGTCCGGGCCCGGAAGCGCCACGATCAGGCCGCCGGACACATAGTGCGCCAGGCGGTGCATGTCGTAGATCTTCGTCGCCAGCAGCAGCTTGCCGATGTTGGAGAAGACCGTATCGGGCATGACGGAGCCCGCCGGATCTTTTGAGCAGTAGACCGAGGCCGCAATGCCGCAGGCATAGAAGCTCTCGGTGATGGTGATGAGTTCCACCATGGCATCGCGGATGTGGCCGTGGCGGTTCGGGTCCAGCCCGTTGGCCTCGATCATCAAGGCGCCGGCGCCGATCAGAAGGTCACCGAAACCGGCCCGTGCCGCAATGCAAGCTTGCCGGTGGTGAGTCGCGTAAGAGGTGGTGAGGAAGCCGGCCTCTTCGTGCTCGCCGGCGAGGAAGACGCGCTCGTGCGGCACGAAGACGTCGTCGAAGATGACCACGCCCGTCGACTGCCCGTACTTGGCGGAGAACTTGGCTGCGGCCTCACCCGGGCGGCCGGCGGGGCGGGCGACAATGGTCACGCCCGGCGCGTCCACCGGCACGGCGCAGACCACGGCGAAGTCTGCATCCTCGGCCGTGTGGGTGCGGCAGGGCATGACCAGGAACTCGTGCATGTAGGGCGCGCCGGTGACGATGGCCTTGGTGCCGCGGATCACGATACCGTCCGGCCGCCGCTCCTTGATATGCACATAGACGTCCGGATTGCTTTGCAAGCCGGGGCGTTTGGAGCGATCGCCCTTGGCATCGGTCATGGCTGCGCCCAGTGTCAGATCCCGCTCCTGCACGTCGTGCAGATAGGCAAGAAAGCGCTGGTGATAGTCGGTGCCATGCTCGGCGTCCGCCCGATGCGTCGCCTGGAAGATGGCATTGAGGGCATCGTGGCTGAGATAGCGCTGCGCACAGCCCACTTCCTTGCAGAGCAGACGCACGGCCTCGAGCTTGTAGAGCAGGTCCTGCGACGACTCGTTGATGTGAAGCATGCGGTTGACCGTCTGCCCGGACGTGCCTTGCCGGGCGGTCATGAGGAGCTTCTTCTCTTCCTCCACCGCGAAATCGTAGGTCACGCCCACAGCGTTGATGCCCGGCGCCAGGCGCGGCTCGTCGGCAACGCTTTCCACCGCCTCGCCGTCGATGAAGACGCGCGGATTGTAGTGGCGCAGAGAGTCTCGGTAGTCGGCGGCAGACATCAGCATGGCGCATTCCTCTTCGTCGGTTGTTTGTAAAATCTAACAGCGTTAGAAAACTGTCAAGCGAGGAGGAGCTTGGGATGAAGCAACGGCAGGCGGAGCGGCAGCGGGCGGTGGGTGCGCACAAGCGCCGGCTGATCCTGGACGCGGCACAGAAGGTCTTTGCACGGGAAGGGCTGGAGGGCTCGAGCCTGCGCCTAATTGCAGCCGAGGCGGGCTACACGCCGGCGGCACTCTATTTCCACTTCCAATCAAAGGAAGCGATCTACGCCGAACTGCTGCAGGAGTCGCTGGGCCGGCTTGGCGAAGCTGTGGCTAAGGCGGCGCCGAAAGACGCCCACGCTGCCGATCGGCTCCGCCGGGCCGGAATGGCGTTCTTTGGGTACTACGCCCAATACGCAGGGGAACTTGACCTGGGGTTCTATCTCTTCCGCGGCGGGATGAAACCGGCGGGGCTGGGCCGCGAGTGGGATGAAGCCTTGAACGCGGCTTTGATTGCTGCACTGGCGCCGATCACGGCGGCTGCGGAAGCGCTGGGCGCACCCCGGGAAGGGGCGCAGCGCGTGACCGTCAACTGCTTTGCCCATGCGGCCGGTCTGCTGCTGCTTATGCACACCGGGCGCATTCGTATCTTCGGCGCACAGGCCGAAGGCCTGATGGCGGATTATCTCGAAGGCGTGCTTGGCGAGATCAGCACACAGAAAGAAGGCTGATCACTCTTGTGTGAGGGCGTTTCTTCTCGCCTATCGGCGCCTCTGCCGTCGCCGGCCACGGCGAGAGGGGGCAGCGCCCGACTGGCGCAGCAGGCGCATAACGAGACGCATCAACATGCGGACGGGAAGTTGCATACGGGGTTCCCCCTTGGCCGTGAGCGCAGCAGCATAGCATTGACCAGGCAGAGGGGTCAGGGAGGCCGATACGACCCAAGGCCCCGGCTGGAAAGCCGGGGCCTCGCGCCAACAATCACGAGTGCCGAAGGAAGGCCGGCTCAGCCCTGAGGCTGCGGGATCGGCCCGTCGCCAGGGTTCTGAGTTCCGGTAGTGCCGGAGCCGGCGCTCGGACCGGCACGCCGCCGCTCGGCCATGAACTCGTCGAACTCGGCTTTGTCCTTCGCCTTGCGCAGGCGCTCCAGGAACTGGAAGAACTCCTGCTGCTCCTCCTCGAGGCGCCGCAGTGTCTCCTCACGATACTCATCGAAGGCGCTGTTGCCGCTCGAAGCGTTGCTGCTGGAGCGGGCTTCCTTCTGCCCCCACCAATTCTCACGCTTGAATCGCCCGCGTGCGGGGCCACCTTTCCAACATCCCATGCGTCCGCTCCATAATAGATAGGCCAGGATCCCGAGACCCAGCGGCCAGAAAACAATAAAACCCAGGACCATTGCGCCCAGCCACGCGGGGCGGCCGTAATCATCCATTCGTGCAGCCACATCCATGGCACTCTCCTAATGTGAATGTTTATTACATTAACATAGGTGGTTCATGTCTGCGCGGCTGTCAAGCGGGGTCGGAACAGAAAATCGTAGGCCCGAGCCGCAGCGGGGCGAGGTGGCCCCTCAGGTCCCGGTATCGCCGAAACCAAGCCCTTGAAGATAAACGAGGACGCCGGCCTCTAGCAGATCTTCGGGCGCCATGGGCAGGCTGCGTCGGGCCTTGTCGCCGCGCCCGAAGAGCGACGCGATGCCGTGGGCGAGCGACCAGATATGCAGGCTCATCATCAGCGAGGGCGGGCGCCTGTCCGCTGGCAGCGTCGCGGCCAGGGCCTGACAGGAATCGCGCAGCACGCCGAAGGCGGCGTCCGCCGCCTGCTGCAGTTCCCGATTATAGGACGGCGGGATCTGAGCCTCGAACATGGCCGTGTAGTAGGCTGGCTCCTTGCGTGCAAAGGTCAGATAAGCCTGGCCCACACGATAGAAGGCCTCCAGCGGCCGCGGTTGGCCGTCATCCCAGGCCTGAGCCAGTTGGTGGGTGAATCGCTCGAAACCGCGGCGGGCCACCTCGGCCATGAGATCGTCGCGGCTGCTGTAGTGACGATAGGGCGCTGCGGCGCTGACGCCGGCGGCGCGGGCCGCTTCGGCGAAGGTGAAGCCGCTCGGTCCCTTCTCTTCCATCAGCTCCAGCGCGGCTGCAACCAAGGCTTCGCGAAGATTGCCATGGTGATAGCCGTCGCGTCTGCGACCCTGCCAACTCATCTCTGTAAGCTCATCGCTGCAAACTCATCCGGGCCAAACCATCAATGAACGCCCGTCCTCCGCTACATGTAAGTATCTTTTACATTACATGGGGTGTCGGGGCACGCCCTTTGCGGTTCACAGCGATCAGACGATCACTGGCTGTGTTCACGTATCATGTTGCGGGCGATCACGAGCTGCTGGATCTGCGAGGTGCCCTCATAGAGCCGGAACAGCCTCACATCACGATAAAAGCGTTCAACCCCATAGTCGGCGATATAGCCGGCGCCGCCGTGGATCTGCACCGCGCGATCGGCCACGCGCCCGACCATCTCGCTGGCAAAAAGCTTGCAGCAACTGGCCTCCGTGGTGACCGTCTCGCCGGCGTCACGGCGACGGGCGGCGTCGAGCACCATTGAGCGGGCGGCATAGGCTTCCGTTCGGCTGTCGGCCAGCATGGCCTGGATCAATTGGAACTCAGCAATGGGCTGGCCGAACTGCTTACGCTCGATGGCGTAGGACAGGGCATCCTCGATCAGTCGCTCGGCCACCCCGACACAAACAGCAGAGATGTGCAGGCGCCCACGATCGAGCACCTTCATGGCTGTCTTGAAGCCCTGACCTTCGATGCCACCCAAGAGTTGCTCCGCCGGCACCCGGCAATCTTCGAAGATGACGTCGCAGGTGTGGGCGCCGCGCTGGCCCATCTTTCTATCGGGTTTCCCAAGGCGCAGCCCCGGCGTGCCGGCTTCGACCAGGAAGGCCGATATGCCGCGCGCACCCTTTTGCGCTGTGTCGGTGCGCGCCATCACGGTGAAGAGACCCGCTTCCGGTGCGTTGGTGATGAAGCGCTTGGTGCCGTTGAGCACATAGTGGTCGCCGTCACGCCGTGCCGTGGTGCGCAGCGATGAGGCGTCGGAGCCGCTGTCGGGTTCGGTCAGCGCGAAGGAGCCGATGATCTCGCCGCGGGCCAGTTTCGGCAGATACTTGTGCTTCTGCTCCTCGGTGCCGTCGAGCACGATGCCCTGGGAACCGATGCCGTTGTTGGTGCCGAGCAGAGAGCGGAAGGCGGGGGAAGTGCGCCCCAGTTCGAAGGCCACTTTGACCTCTTCGCTCATGGTCAAACCCAGGCCTTCGTATTCCTGCGGAACAGAAAGCCCGAAGAGGCCGAGCTCAGCCATCTCCTGCACGAGCTCGGCGGGAATGGCATCCTCCTCGGCGACTCGCTCCTCATTGGGCACCAGGCGCTCGCGCACAAAGCGGCGCACGGTATCGAGCAGCTGTTCGAGCGTGTCTTCGTCGAGGGCCATGGCTTGGGGTCTCCTCATGATGCGGCAGGTTGAAGGGCAGGGGCTCGGCGTGGGAGCCTTGTGGGACGCTTTGGCTTAGCCTAGACGGGACGGCATTGAATCTGAACCACAAGCTTTCACCGCTGCTGGCCGTGAAGTCTTTGTTGGATAGAGATGGAGGACAGGCGTGAGCGTAGTCGTGCGAGAGACACCCGAAGCCGGTGTCGCCCTCTTGCGGATCAATCGGCCCGAAGCGCGCAATGCCCTCAACATGGAGGTGCGGCGTCAGCTCTCGAAAGCCTTTCGCGATCTCAACCGCGAAAGCGACCTGCGCGCCGTGGTGCTGACCGGCGATGAAAAGGCCTTTGCCGCCGGTGCCGATCTCAAGGAGTTCGCCGAGCTCACGGCGGTGGAGCAGATGCAGCGCCAGACGCACAAGCTCTGGGAAAACATCACGGCCTGTCCGAAGCCGGTGATCGCGGCAGTGAACGGCTTCGCGCTCGGCGGTGGCTGCGAACTGGCGATGCACGCGGACATCATCGTCGCCGGAGAGAACGCGAAGTTCGGCCAGCCGGAGGTGCGCGTCGGTCTGATGCCCGGTGCCGGCGGCACGCAGCGACTGACCCGTGCGGTGGGGAAGTTCCGGGCCATGAAGCTGGTGCTTCTCGGCGAGCCGATTTCCGGCATCGAGGCCGGGGCCATGGGGCTGGCCAGTGAAGTGGTGCCGGATGCGGAGGTGCTGCCGCGGGCGCTGGAGATGGCTCGGCGGATTGCCGCCCTGCCGCCGCTCGCTGTCGCGCAGATCAAGGAGGTGCTGCTGGCCGGCATGGATGCCTCGCTGGCCACCGGGATGATGGTGGAGCGCAAGGCCTTCCAGTTGCTCTTCGCCACCGAGGATCAGAAGGAGGGCGCACGCGCTTTCGCAGAGAAGCGCAAGCCGGACTTCAAGGGCCGGTGATCGCCAAGGAAGCCTTGAGGTGGCGAGCGGATCAGGCGGCATGAAGCTTGTCGCCGCGGGGCCCATAGGCTAGAGCACAACGCGAATTTGGCTGACGACGGCGCCTTGCAGCGCGGCTGGGCTCGTGCAGAGTGCGGGGTGTCGACCGCAGCCAGCACTTCGACCCAGAAACAGCAAGCCTCGGGAGACCAAGCCCCATGCCCGCCAACAAGTCCCTGCTCGTCCTGCCCGGTGACGGAATCGGTCCGGAAGTGATCGGCGAAGTGCGCCGCGTCGTCGACTGGATGGACAAGCGCCGCGCCGTCTCCTTCAACGTGGAAGAGGATCTGGTCGGCGGCGCGGCCATCGACAAGCACGGCATTCCGCTTGCCGACGCCACCATGGACAAGGCGCTGAACGTCGATGCTGTGATCCTCGGTGCGGTCGGCGGGCCCAAGTGGGACGAACTGCCGTTCGAGCGCAAGCCGGAGCGCGGCCTGTTGCGTCTGCGCAAGGAGATGCAGCTCTATGCGAACCTGCGCCCGGCGCTCTGCTTCGAGGCACTGGTCGAGGCCTCCTCCCTGAAGCCCGAGTTCGTCTCCGGCCTCGATATCATGATCATTCGCGAGCTGACCGGCGGCGTCTACTTCGGTGAGCCGCGTGGGATTGAGACCCTGGAGAATGGTGAGCGCCGCGGCATCAACACGCAGGTCTATACCACCTCCGAGATCCGTCGCGTCGCCGCGGTGGCCTTTGAGCTGGCGCGGAAGCGTCGTGGCAAGGTGACCTCCTGTGAGAAGGCGAACGTGATGGAATCCGGCGTGCTCTGGCGCCAGGAGGTGACCAAGCTGCACGGCGAGTCCTTCTCCGACGTGGAATTGGAGCATATGTACGCCGACAACGCGGCGATGCAGTTGGTGCGCCAGCCCAAGCAGTTCGACGTCATCGTCACCGACAACCTCTTCGGCGACATTCTCTCCGACGAGGCGGCGATGCTGACCGGTTCGCTGGGCATGCTGCCCTCGGCCTCGATCGGCGACGTTGACGACACCGGCCGGCGTAAGGCGCTCTATGAGCCGGTGCACGGCTCTGCCCCGGACATCGCCGGCGAGGGCAAGGCCAATCCGCTGGCCACCATCCTCTCCTTCGCCATGGCGCTGCGCTATACCTTCGATCACGGCGAGGATGCCGACTTGATCGAGAAAGCGGTGCAGCAGGTGCTCGCGCGCGGCATCCGCACGGCCGACATCATGTCACCGGGCGCGACGCTGGTCTCCACCGAGGACATGGGCAAGGCCCTGCTGGAGGAACTCGACAGCCTGGCCGCTTGAGGCCAGTTACGTCACTGAGAGTTTGGGAGGGGTCGCCGGCGGGGCGGCCCCTTCTTGCTTGTTATTGGCCTTTACGCGGAGAACAATGCTAATCAAAATAGTATAAAAGAGGATGGTATCTCTTCTGATGCTTCGGGCGAGGGAGGCGCTGGGGCATGCAGGTCGCGCTCTTCGCCGGCACGCGCCCGGAGGCTATCAAGCTGGCCCCACTTGTCCAGGCGCTTCGCAAGGACGCTGTCTTTGATGCGACCCTGATTGCCAGCGGTCAGCACGACAGCCTGTTGTATCAGGCATTGAACGACTTCTCCCTTACGCCGGATTTCGACCTCAAGGTGATGCGCCCGCGCCAGAGCCTGGCCGAGCTTTCTGCGCGCCTCTTCGCCGGGATAGACGGCGTTCTTGAGGAGGTGCGGCCCGATTGGGTGCTGGTTCAGGGTGATACGGCCACGGCCCAGGTCGCCGCTCACTGCGCCTTTTATCGCGGCATTCCGGTTGGCCATGTGGAGGCGGGCCTGCGGAGTCACGATCTCTCGGCCCCTTTTCCGGAGGAACTCAATCGCCGCATCCTCACGTTGCTCGCAGAGCTCCACTTCGCACCAACGCGCCAGGCGGCGGCGAACCTGCGCGCGGAGGGCGTGCCGCCCGAGCGCATCCGGGTCACCGGCAACAGCGGCATCGATGCCCTGCTGCAGGTGGCCGCTGCCGTACGCTGCTCTCCGCCCGCGCTGCCTGCAGGCCTGAGCACTTTTCTCGAGCGCTACCCGGGGCTGGTGCTGATCACCAGTCATCGCCGTGAAGCCCTCGGCCAGCGCCTCCCGGCACTTTGCTTGGCTCTGGATCGCCTGGCACGACAGCACCCGCAGGTGGGCTTTGTCTTCTGCCTGCATCCGAATCCAGCCGTGCGGCAGACGATCCACGACCGGCTAAAGGGTGCGGGCAATGTCCTGTTGAGCGAACCGCTCTCCTACCGGCCTTTCGTCTACGTGATGCAACACGCGCAGCTCCTGATCACCGATTCCGGTGGGCTGCAGGAGGAGGCGCCGAGTCTCGGCGTACCGCTGTTGGTGACGCGGGCGGTCACGGAGCGCCCGGAGGGGCTTGCGACCGGCTGCGCTGAGCTGCTTCCGCTGGAGCCGGAAGACATCGTCTTCCGTGTCAGGCAGCATCTAGCAGCGCCATTGCCGAGGGGCGAACAGCGCGCCTTCCCCAACCCCTACGGCGACGGCCGCGCCAGCCTGCGTATCCTGGCCGCCTTGCGCCAAGAAAGCAGCAGGGGACGCCCGGCGGCGTGATTCACAGAGGCGTTGAGTTCAGGGGGTTGCTTGAAAAATTTGCCAACGACGTGCCCCAAATGTGCCCCAGAAAGCAAAAGAGGGCCGGTGGTGACCGACCCTCTATAAGCTAAGTGCCTGATTTTGTTGGCTCCGCGGACAGGACTCGAACCTGTGACCCGGTGGTTAACAGCCACCTGCTCTACCAACTGAGCTACCGCGGATCAGGGAGCGACCATCTCTGGCCGCCGCGGCGGGCTTATAGCAAAGGCCAAGCCCCCCTGCAAAGACTTTCGCTGCCTTCTGCAACCGCTTGCGTTTAAGCAACAAACGGCTGGAGGCCCGGGCCGGAATCGAACCGACGTACGAGGATTTGCAGTCCTCTGCATAACCACTCTGCCACCGGGCCGGCGGCGTCTCGCGCGACGGGTTAGTGGCACCTGCTTCGGGATCGGTCAAGAGGGCAGGGGCTTTTTTGCCGCGCTCCGGCGTATGCCCGTTGTGGCGGGCTTTGGCGCGCCTGTGAATCTTGCTGTCGTTGTCTTGGCGCCGTGCGGTCACTATAAGGCGGCGGAGGCGGGCGCGTGCGCTTCGGTGCGGCGCGCCGGGACTATGGACAGACGAGGGACGAAGGCCGTGGACTACGCCAGCGCGCGCCGAAATATGGTGGACGGGCAACTGCGCACCAATCGCGTCACCGATCCCGGAGTGATTGCCGCATTCGAAAGCGTGCCGCGTGAACGCTTCGTGCCCGAGGGCGCGCGCGGTCACGCTTACATCGACGAGGACCTGCAACTGGGCCAAGGCCGTTGGCTGATGGAGCCGATGGTGCTTGCGCGGCTGCTGCAGGCTGCGGAGATCGATCCCGGATCGTCCGTTTTGGTGGTCGGCGCTGGCACCGGTTACGCTGCGGCACTGATTGCCCAGTTGGCCAGCGGCGTGGTGGCGCTGGAGGAGAACGCGTCCCTGGCCGCGCAGGCCGAGGCACTCTTGGAAGAGCTCGAGATCGACAATGCCGTCGTAGTGAATGGCTCCCTGCGTGAGGGATATGCGGCTCAGGCGCCCTATGACGTTATCCTGATCGATGGCGGTGTCGAAGAGGTGCCTCCCGCTTTGAGCGAACAGCTTGTCGAGGGTGGCCGGCTGGTGACGGTGGTGCGCGAGACGCCCAGCATGGGGCGCGCGCGACTCTTTCGTAAAGATGGCGCAATCTCCAGCCGGATCCTCTTCGATGCAGCCACACCCGTGATCGAGAGCCTGCGCAAGGCACGCAGCTTTGTTTTCTGAATCCGGAATGATAGGTTGAAAGCGCAAGCGGAACATTAAAGGGGACTTGGCGAATGAGCGACATACGAGCGAGCCGGCGTCGTACTCGCCTTGGCCTGTTCCTCGCTGGCACGCTTCTGGGAGCACTGCCGGGTGCTGCACTTGGGCAGACGCTCGAAGACGCTCTTTCGGCAGCCTATCTGAACAATCCTCGCTTGCTCGGCGGTCAGGCAGAGTTGCGCGCGACGAATGAAGCCGTCCCCCAGGCACAGTCCGGATGGCGCCCGCGCGTCGAACTGAGCGCGAGTGCCGGACTCAACCGACAGAGCGTGGATGCGGGTCGCGGCTGGGATCCTGAAACGCGCCGCCAGCGCAGTGCCGAATTGGGTGTGGTGCAGCCGCTTTATCGCGGCGGGCGCACCGAAGCCGGTGTGGCCCGCGCAGAAAACCAAGTCTTCGGACAGCGCGCCGTATTGGTCGACACCGAGCAGGCTGTCCTGCTCGATGCAGTCATCGCCTACATGGACGTCTGGCGCGACGAAGCCGAAGTGAGACTCAACATCAATAGTGAGCAGGTGATCTCACGCCAGTTGGCAGCGGCGCGCGACCGCTTTGAAGTAGGCGAGACCACGCGCACGGACGTCGCGCAGGCAGAATCCCGCCTGTCGCGCGCCACCGCCCAACGCATCGCCGCGGAAGGGCAGCTGCGCAGCAGCCGGGCCATCTTTCGTGAAGTGACCGGGATCCCCGTCGGAACCCTGGAGGCGCCCGAGCCGGTGCGTGAGCTACCGGCTTCGGAGTTTGAGGCGGCAGAGCAGGCACAACTTGCCAATCCCCAGGTTGTTGCGGCGGGCTTTTTCGAACGCGCCGCTGAGCGTGCGATCCGTGAGCGCTACGGCGAGCTGCTGCCCGAGGTCAACCTGCGCGCTGGGGCCAGCGAAGGCCGCGACATGCAAGGGCGTGGGGTCAAGACCAGCAGCCTGAGCCTGATCGCCGAAGTGACAGTGCCCATCTACCAGCAGGGCCTGGTGTCCAGCCAGGTGCGTGAGGCGAAGCAGACCACGAGCCAGCGTCGCCTCGAGATGGAGCAGGCGCGCCGCGCGGTCGAGCAGGAAGCCATCTCGGCCTGGGAGGCGCTGGCATCGGCCCGGGCGCAGATCGTTTCTTTCGATGCCGAGATCCAGGCAGCCGAAATTGCCCTAGAAGGCGTGCGCGAAGAGGCGACCGTGGGCGCGCGCACCGTGCTCGACGTGCTCGATCAGGAACAAGAGCTGCTCGATGCTCAGGTCAACCGGGTGCGGGCGCAACGCGATGAGGTGGTCGCCAGCTTTCGCCTGCTGGCCGCCGTCGGTCGCCTGACTGCGGGTGATCTGGGCCTGGACGTGCCGCTCTATGATCCGGAACTGGATTATCGGGCGGTGCGTGACCGCTGGTACGGGTTGAGCGTGCCCAACGAATAGGGTAAGCCCGATGCGGGCGCCCGTATGCGTGGCGCAAGCTTAGACTGGAGTGCGGCATGGCCCAAAGCGGCGGGCAAAACGAACCCTCCATGGAAGATATCCTGGCGTCCATTCGCCGGATCATCACCGAGGACGAGAAGGCGCAGCACACTCGACCGGCAGCGGCACCGCGTCCGGTACCGGAGCCTGTCGGCGAGGAGGACGAGGAAGACATCCTCGATCTGACCGAGCGGGTGGAGTCTGCAGAAGAGGTCCCGACCGTGGAAGCAAGCGCCGCCTCTCTCACGGATGCCGCACAGCAATCCACTGAGGCTGAAGAGCAGCTATCTGAGGCCAAACAGTCGAACGCCGCGGCGGAGCAGGCCGCGTCAGACAGCGGCGTAGCCGCCGGCACGCGTGAGGGCCTGGTGTCCGCACAGACGGCAGCGGCCGCGGTGGCGGCCCTTTCCGAGGTATCGCGTAATCTCGGCAACGACAACGCCAAGTCCCAGGCCGGCCCCGCGATGGAAGGGCAGACCCTGGATGCCCTGGTGCGCCAGGCGCTCACTCCGCTGTTGCAGGCCTGGCTGGACGAGAATCTGCCGGCGCTGGTGGAGGATGTCGTCCGTGAAGAGGTTCAGCGCCTGGTGATCGAGTCTCGCCGCCGCTGATCCTCCCGGCTCCGAGACCGGCTTGGCGCGTCTGCGCCATCGCAAAGTCCTATCGCCGCCTTTGCGGCCCCAAGAGTGAAGTGAGGTAGCTGCTGCCATGGCAGAGCTCGACAAGATCTATCGACCGGCCGAGGTCGAAGCCAAGCAGTATCAACGCTGGGAGGACAGCGGGCTCTTTGCCTGCGTGCCCGAGTCCAAGGCCGATCCCTACGTCATCATGATGCCGCCGCCGAACGTCACCGGCAGCCTGCACATGGGCCACGCGCTGACCTTCACCATTCAGGATATCCTCATCCGCTGGCACCGCATGGGCGGACGCGACGCGCTCTGGCAGCCGGGCAGCGACCATGCCGGCATCGCCACCCAGATGGTGGTGGAGCGCAAGCTTGCCGCGGAAGGCAACAATCTCAGCCGCGCCGAGATGGGCCGCGAGAAGTTCCTGGAGAAGGTCTGGGAATGGAAGGCAGAGTCCGGCGGCACCATCACGCGGCAGCTGCGCCGCCTTGGCGCCTCTGCGGATTGGGAGCGCGAGCGCTTTACCATGGACGCCGGCCTGTCGGAAGCCGTGCGCAAGGTTTTCGTGCAGCTTCACAAGGAAGGGCTGATCTACCGCGACAAGCGGCTGGTCAATTGGGACCCCAAGCTGCACACCGCCATCTCCGATCTCGAGGTGCAGCAGGTCGAGAGCCAAGGCAAGCTCTGGCATTTCCGCTACCCAGTGGAAGGGGAAGAGGGGCGCTTCATCGTGGTCGCGACCACGCGCCCGGAGACCATGCTGGGCGACAGCGGCATCGCCGTGCATCCGGAGGATGAGCGCTACGCCGATCTCGTCGGCAAGCATGCCATCCTGCCGCTGGTCGGCCGGCGCCTGCCCATCGTGGCCGATGACTATGCCGATCCGGAAACCGGCACCGGCGCGGTGAAGATGACACCGGCGCATGACTTCAACGACTTCGAGGTGGGACGTCGCCACCAGCTTGAGCTCATCAACATCTTCGACCGCGATGCCTGCATCAACGAGAACGCGCCCGAAGCCTATCGTGGGCTCGACCGCTATGCAGCGAGAGAGCGGGTCGTCGCGGACCTGGAAGCGCAGGGCCTGGTGGAGAAGGTCGAGGAGCACGCCAATGTCGTGCCGCACGGCGACCGCTCGAATGTCGCCATCGAGCCCTGGCTGACCGACCAGTGGTATGTCGATGCCGCCACCCTGGCCAAGCCCTGCATCGAGGCGGTGGAGCAGGGACGGACCCGCTTCGTGCCCAAGCAGTGGGAGAACACCTACTTCGAGTGGATGCGCAACATCCAGCCCTGGTGCATCTCGCGCCAGATCTGGTGGGGTCACCAGGTGCCGGCCTGGTACGGGCCGGACGGCACGGTTTTCGTCGAAGAGTCAGAGGAGGCGGCGCAGGCCGCGGCCAAATCTCACTACGGGGAAGAGGTGGCACTGGAGCGCGACAGCGATGTGCTCGACACTTGGTTCTCTTCGGCGCTCTGGCCCTTCTCAACGCTGGGCTGGCCGTCGAAAGACCCGGCGGTGGTGCACGACCTGGCCCGCTATTATCCCGGCGATGTTCTGGTCACCGGCTTCGACATCATCTTCTTCTGGGTCGCCCGGATGATGATGATGGGCATGCACTTCATGGGCGACGTGCCCTTCAAGGACGTCTACATCCACGCTCTCGTGCGCGACCAGCACGGCCAGAAGATGTCCAAGTCCAAGGGCAACGTGCTGGATCCCTTGGATTTGATCGACCAGTACGGCTGCGATGCCTTGCGGTTCACCCTGGCGGCCATGGCGGTGCCGGGGCGCGACGTGAAGCTGGATCCGCAGCGCATCGAAGGCTACCGCAACTTCTCCACCAAGCTGTGGAACGCAGCGCGCTTCTGCCAGATGAATGGCGCGGCGCTGTCGGATGATTTTGATCCGGTCGACTGCAAGCACAGCGTCAATCGCTGGCTGGTGGGTGAACTGGTGGAGGTCGAGCGCGGGCTGGAACGCGCCCTGGAGAGCTATCGCCTGGATGAGGCGGCGAGCCTGCTCTATCGCTTCATCTGGAACGGATTCTGCGACTGGTACATCGAGTTCGCCAAGCCGCTGCTGGAGCAGGAGGACTACGCCGCGGAGACGCGGGCGACCATGGCCTGGGCGATGAACCTGCTCCTGCGCTTCCTGCATCCCTTCATGCCCTTCGTGTCCGAGGAGCTCTGGGAGCATTTCGGGGACGGAACGCTTCTCATGGGCGTGCAGCGGCCGCGGCTTTCCGAGTCCCTGCGCGATCCCGAGGCCGCAGCGGAGATCGGCTGGCTGATTCGTTTGATCACCGAGGTGCGGGCCTTGCGCGCGGAGGTGAATCTGCCACCCACCGCCAAGCCGGTCATGCTGGCCAAGGATGCCGACGAGGCGACTGCCGAGCGCTTGGCAGCGCACAGCTCTTTGACCATGCGCCTGGGGCGGCTGGAACGGATCGAAACCTCGGTGGAGGAACTGCCGCAGGATGCGGTCAGCTTCGTGATCGACGAGACGACCTTCGGTCTGCCCTTGAAGGAGGTGCTGGACATAGCAGCGGAGCGCGCTCGGCTGCAGAAGGAGATCGAGAAGCTTGGCAAAGAGATCGCAAAAATCGATGGCAAGTTGGGCAACGAGCAGTTCCTGGCGAAAGCGCCGGAGACCGTGATCGCTGAACAGCATAGTCGCCGCGATGACGCCGCCCGGGCCCGCGAGAAACTCGAAGCCAGCCTCAAGCGACTCGCTGCCCTGTAGAACGCCAGCAATGCCCGCAAAGGTGTCGCCTCGAAAAGACTTTGAGGGAGGGGGCGGCCTTGGCTAGGCTCATCCGAGCTCGGACTTCGGTCCGACAACAACGAGAATAGACCTTTACGCAACGTTAAGGACGAGAGGGAATGTCCATGCCGCTCGATTCGAGAGATGTCGGTTTCGACAAGTCACGCCTGCCCAGCCGCCACGTCTCGGTCGGACCCGGCAAGGCCCCGCACCGCTCCTACTACTACGCGATGGGGATGACCGAGAAGGAGATCAACCAGCCTTTCGTCGGCGTCGCCACCTGCTGGAACGAGGCGGCCCCTTGCAACATCGCGCTCGGGCGCCAGGCACAGGTCGTCAAGAAGGGCGTGAAGGCGGCCAATGGCACGCCGCGCGAGTTCACCACCATCACCGTCACCGACGGTATCGCCATGGGCCACCAGGGCATGAAGTCCTCGCTGGCAAGCCGTGATCTCATCGCTGACTCGGTCGAACTCACCATGCGCGGCCACTGCTACGACGCGCTGGTCGGCCTGGCCGGCTGCGACAAGTCTCTGCCCGGCATGATGATGGCGATCGTGCGCCTCAACGTGCCCAGCATCTTCATGTACGGCGGGTCGATCCTGCCCGGCCGCCACAAGGGCAAGGACGTGACCGTACAGGACGTGTTCGAGGCGGTCGGCGCGCACCAGGCTGGCAATCTTGAGGACGAGGAACTGCATAGCCTGGAATGCGTGGCCTGTCCCTCGGCGGGTTCTTGCGGCGGGCAGTTCACCGCGAACACCATGGCCTGCGTTTCGGAGGCCATCGGACTTGCACTGCCTGGTTCTGCCGGCGCCCCGGCGCCTTACGAAAGCCGCGACGCCTATGCCGAGGCCTCGGGGCAGGCGGTGATGCGCCTGCTGCAGCTTGGCCTGCGGCCGCGCGACATCGTCACCCGCAAGTCGCTGGAGAACGCCGCCATGGTCGTGGCCGCTTCTGGTGGTTCAACCAACGCCGCGCTGCATCTGCCGGCGATTGCACACGAGGCCGGGATCGAATTCGATCTTCACGATGTGGCTGAGATCTTCAAGAAAACTCCCTACATTGCCGATCTGAAGCCGGGCGGTCGCTACGTTGCCAAGGACCTCTTCGAGATTGGCGGCGTACAGGTCCTCATGCGGGCTCTGCTGGACGGCGGCTATCTGCACGGCGACTGCATCACGGTCACCGGCAAGACCATCGCTGACAACCTCAAGGGCGTTGAACTGCCGAGCGGCCAGGACATCGTGCGTCCGACCAGCCATCCCATCACGCCGACCGGCGGTGTTGTCGGTCTGCGCGGCACGCTGGCGCCGGAAGGGGCCATCGTGAAGGTCGCGGGCATGAAAAACCTCAAGTTCCGCGGCACCGCCCTGGTGTTCGACAGCGAGGAAGAGGCTTTCCAGGCGGTGCAGGAGCGCCGCTACAAGGAAGGTGACGTCTTCGTGATCCGTTACGAGGGCCCGAAGGGTGGCCCCGGCATGCGTGAGATGCTGGCGACCACCGCGGCGATCTATGGCCAGGGCATGGGCGATAAGGTCGCTCTCATCACCGACGGACGCTTCTCCGGCGCCACCCGTGGGTTCTGCATCGGGCATGTCGGCCCGGAGGCAGCGGTTGGCGGTCCCATCGGCCTGCTGAAGAACGGCGATATCATCGTCATCGACGCCGAGAAGGGGATTCTTGATGTCGAGGTCTCGGAGAAGGAGTTGGAGGAACGGCGCAAGGATTGGGCGCCGCGCGAACACGACTTCCAGTCCGGCGCGCTCTGGCGCTATGCCCAGACCGTCGGTTCGGCGGAGAAGGGGGCGGTGACGCACCCGGGCGGTGCGGCGGAAACCCACTGCTACGCCGATATCTGAGTATAGCCACAAGGGGGGAGACGCGGCGTGAAGATCGCTGTCGGCGGGTTCCAGCACGAAACCAACACCTTTGCGCCCACCAAGGCGGATTATGCCGCCTTTGCCGAGGGCGGCGGCTGGCCGCCGGTCAGTCGGGGCGAGGAGGTGCTGGCGGCGGTTGCCGGCATGAATCTGCCGATTGCGGGCTTCACGGAGGCTGCTCGGACAGCGGGGCACCAGGTTGTCCCGCTGACCTGGGCGGCCGCATCTCCCTCTTCTTATGTGACCGAGGATGCCTTCGAGCGCATCTGTGGTCAGATCATCGACGACCTTGCCGGGCTGCGCGGGGTCGATGCGGTCTATCTCGACCTGCACGGCGCCATGGTGACGGAGCATTTCCAGGACGGGGAGGGCGAGATCCTGCGCCGGGTGAGGGCCACGGTGGGGCGCGATTTGCCCGTGGTCACAAGCCTGGATCTCCACGCCAACGTCACGCCTGAGATAGTGGCGCTGTCCGATGGGTTGGTGATTTACCGGACCTATCCGCACGTCGACATGGCGAAGACAGGGGAGCGTGCTTTCGTCCTGCTCTCAGGCCTGCTGCAGGGGCGACACTACGCCAAGGCCTACCGCCAGTTGCCCTTCCTCATCCCGCTGACCGGCGGCTGCACCCTGATCGAACCGGCAGCCTCCATCTATGCAGCGCTGGAAGAAATCGAGGCGGAAGAGGGGCTTGCCAGCATTTCCTTTGCCTGCGGTTTCGGTCCGGCTGACATTCACCACTGCGGGCCGAGCCTGGTCGCCTATGGTGGCGACGCGGCTGCGGCGGAGCGCGCGGCTGATCGTATCCAGGCTATGGTGGCGGAGCAGGAGGCGGCTTTCGGCGGGGACATCCTGCCGGCCGCCGAGGCCGTGCGCGAGGCGCGCGCCATTGCTGCAGGCCGACCAGGCAAGCCCGTGGTGCTTGCCGATACCCAGGACAACCCCGGCGCCGGGGGCGATGGCGACACCGTGGGCTTGTTGGAAGCGCTGGTGGAGCAGAGCGCCGAAGGTGCAGTGCTCGGCCTGCTGATCGACCGCGAAAGCGCCGAGCGGGCGCACATGGCGGGCGCAGATTCGACCGTGCGCCTTGAGTTGGGGGCGAAAAGCGGTCAGCCGGGCCACAAGCCACTGGTGGCCGACTTCAAGGTGCTTCGGCTGGGTGATGGGGCTTTTACCTGCACGGGCCCCTTCTATGAGGGGGCGCGCATGCGCCTGGGGCCGATGGCATTGCTGGAACTGAACGGCGTTCAGGTTGCGGTGGCCTCGAAGAAGGTGCAGGCAGCCGACATGGAGATGTTCCGCCATTTGGGCGTGGAGCCGACGGAGCGGCCGATCGTGGCCGTGAAGTCCTCGGTCCACTTCCGCGCCCACTTCCAGCCGGTGGCCGAGCGGGTGATCGTCGCTGCGGCCCCCGGACCCAACCCCGTGGACCACAGCCTCCTGACCTACCGCAATCTGCGGCCCGGCGTGCGCCTCATGCCGGCGAAGGGCTGACCGGAACCCCGGCGGCTTGGGCGACGGCCTCGGCTGCCGCGATCCCGCTGGCGTGGGCACCGTGGACTGTCCCGAAGGCGGGGATGTTGCAGGCCTCTCCGGCGAAAAAGAGCCTACCACCCAGCGGTTCTGCCAGTTCATGCCGTGCCGCCGCATGGCCGGGCAAAGCACTGGAATAGCTGCCGCCAAAGCGCGGGTCATCGCCCCAGTTGGTGGCCGACCAGCCCTGCATGTGCGGGCGCAGGGGGCGCTGCAGTATGGCTTCCAGAAGGTCCAACACTGGCTCGAGGGTGTCGGCCGGCGTCGGAGTCTGCCAGTGGCGCAGCAGGCTGCCGCCCATGTGCAGCAGGATCATCGGGCGACCGAAGGGACGGATGATGCCGTTGAGCGCCGCGCGTTCCGGTCCGACGCGGTGGAAGTACCAATGGGGCTCCTCCGGCAGCGCCGCCTCGTCGAAGCGCAAGGCCAGCTTCTCGTGCCGACCGAGCGGCAGCGCGGCGGCCGCGGCGCGTTTTGCGGGCGGAAGGGCCGGTTCGAAGAGACCATCGCGCAGCAGCACCGGCGTCGGTAGCGCCAGAATTGCGCGTTCAGCCGTCACTTGTCCCCTGGATGTGGTGACGGTGACGCCTTGCGCCGACCAGGCGATCCGTTCCGCCGGCGTGTCCAGTTCCACGGCCGTATCGCGGTGCAGTTCGGCCAGCAGATTGCCGTAGCCATCCTGCAGCGGCCAGTTGGCGCCATCCTCCTCGAATCGGACATAGTCCTGAATGGAGATCTCTTCGACTTCCCCGCCGTTCATGGCCTGGAGCCAGCCTTCGGCATAGGCGCGCCAGCGCGGGTGCGGCGGCATGACTTCGCCCAGCGATGCCTCGCGGCCAGCGGTGGCGGCGGCTTCGACCGCGGCATAGCAGGACTCGACATAGGCATCGATCTCCTGCTGTTCCGCCGGCGTGGCCCAGCGGCCTTCCGCGGCCAGCCAGTGGCGCACCTTGCGCGGACTATCGGACCAGGCGCGGCCACGCGCCCGGGCATGCTGGACGAAAGGATTGCTGAGAGCCTGGTGCATCCAGTGCGCACCCCGGTCCCAGGGCAGGCCCAGGCTGTCCATGTCGGTGTGGCAACGCCCGCCGATGCGCGGCCCGGCCTCCAGCAACAACGTGTCCAGCCCCAGGCTGCGGGCGCGTGCCGCTGCGGCCAAGCCGGCGGCGCCGGCGCCAATGACGATGAGGTCGGCGGTTTCAGGTAACGGTTTCACGGATTATCCCCAGGGACGTTTTTTGGTTTTGCGGTTTCTTGACTGACCGGCCCGGTTTCGCTCCGCGGCGCTGCGCAGACGCAGGCCCTTGGGCGGCTCACCCGAGCCAAACAGGGGAACGGTGCGCCGCCGGAAGAAGATCACCAGCACCATGCCGACCAGGAAGCCGCCGATGTGCGCCCACCAGGCGATGCCGTCGGCTTCCGGCCCACCCTGTGCGCCGATCACCTGAAAGCCGAACCAGAAGATCAGCAGCAGCCAGGCCGGCAGGAAGAGCGGAATGATGATGATTGGTACCAGCACCTTGGCGCGAGGGTGGAGCAACAGATAGGCCCCCAGAACCCCCGAAACCGCGCCACTCGCGCCCACCACGGGCACGGTCGAACCGGGAAAGGCGACAAAGTGCACCAGCGCCGCTGCCACGCCGCAGATGAGGTAGAAGGCAAGGAATCGCAGGTGCCCCATGGCGTCTTCGACATTGTCGCCGAAGACGAAGAGGAACAGCATGTTGCCGATTAGGTGCATCCAGCTGCCGTGCAGGAACTGGTAGGTGATCGGGGTGAGCAAAGACGGCGCGCCGGCCAGTTCCGCCGACAGATGCGCTTCGCCGCTCAGAACCGCCGGGATCAGGCCATAGCCAAAGATGCCGTCCATGTAGGTCGCCTGCCCGGAGCCGGTCTGCTGAACGAAGACATAGATGCAGACGGCCATCATCCCCCAGGTCACCCAGGGGTAGGCGAGAAAGACGCGGGGATTGCGGTCGAAGAGCGGTAGGAAGGCCATGGGGTCAGGCCCGCAGCCGCCGTCGAGATCCGGGCGCCGGGCTCATGCGGGGTGGCGCAGCCGGCACCAGACCGGAGTGTGGTCCGAGGCCTTATCCCAGCCGCGCGGATCCCGGTCGATGCCCGCTTCCTCCAATCGGTCTGCCGCTTGCGGCGAGAGCAGCAGGTGGTCGATGCGGATGCCGTTGTCCCTCTGCCAAGCGCCCGCCTGATAGTCCCAGAATGTGTAGGCGTGCGTTGCGTTGGGATGCAGCGCCCGGAAGGCATCGGTGAAGCCGAGATGAACGATCCGGCGGAACGCGGCGCGGCTTTCCGGCCGGAAGAGCGCATCGCCTTCCCAGGCCGCTGGGTCGTGACAGTCTACGGGCTGGGGGATGACGTTCCAGTCGCCGCCGAGCACAACCGGCACCTCCTGTGCGGCCAATGCAGCCGCCTGCGCGCGCAGGCGCGCCATCCAGGCAAGCTTGTAGTCGAATTTCGGGCCGGGTGCCGGATTGCCGTTCGGCAGGTAGATGGAAGCGACCCGCAGGCCGGCGGTGGTGGCCTCCAGATAGCGGGCCTGGCTGTCCTCCGCGTCGCCTGGGAGGCCCTCCTGCACGTTCTCCAGCGGGTTGCGCGAGAGCAGGGCCACGCCATTGTAGCTCTTCTGGCCGACCACGGCGCTGTGATAACCGGCAGCCTCCAACTCCATGGTCGGAAAGGCGTCTGCCATGCACTTGGTTTCCTGCAGCATGACCACATCCGGTGCGAAACTCTCGAGCCAGCGCAGAAGGTTGGGCAAACGCACCTTGATGGAGTTGACGTTCCAGGAAGCAATTTTCATCTGGGAGTCCGCTACAGGAGAAGGAGTGGCGCCAGTCTAGCACTGTCGCCCAGGGCCGCTCCAGCCGCGCGGGCTCCGGTCCGGCGCGCCGGCTGTCTGTGCACTGCCCCTTCCCCTCACCGGTCAGGGTCCTTACATTGGTAGAACAATGGCCGTTCGCGCTGCTACGGCGGAAGAGGAGTGGTATGAGCACGATTACCCAGGCACCGGAACTGACCTTGAGCGAGAGTGCCGCCAAACGCATCGCGTTTCTCGCGGCGCAGGAGGACAATCCCGATACCATGCTGCGCATCACGGTTTCGGGCGGGGGCTGTTCGGGCTTCAAATACGATTTCGCCTTCGATTCCACGGCCACTGAAGAGGATCGCGTGTTCGAGCGGGACGGCGCCAAGGTGGTGATCGACGAGGTGTCGCTCGACCTGCTCGGCGGCTCCCAGGTCGACTTTGTGGACGACCTCATGGGTGCCTATTTCCGCATCGAGAATCCGAACGCCACCGCGTCCTGCGGCTGCGGCACCTCCTTCGCGCTATAAGCCGGCCTCCGGCTCTTCTCTGACCGGCCGGCTGGCGCTTCCCCGCTGAACGCCGCCAGCCTGCTGTTCCTTCTGAAGGACCTCTGAATGTCTGTGCTTCCGAGCCAGGCCCGCGCCGTGATCATCGGCGGAGGCGTTGTCGGCTGTTCCGTCGCCTATCATCTGGCGCAGCTCGGCTGGAAGGACGTGGTTCTGCTGGAGCGCAAGCAGCTCACAAGCGGCACCACCTGGCATGCGGCGGGGCTGATCGGACAGCTGCGCTCGAGCTTGAATCTCACGCGCTTGGCCAAGTACTCGGCAGAACTCTACGCGCGTCTCGGTGATGAGGTGGGGCTGGACACGGGCTTCCGGCAGAATGGGTCGCTTGCGGTCGCCCTGACCGGGGAGCGATTGGAAGAACTCAAGCGCTCGGCCTCCACGGCGAAGACCTTCGGCCTCGAGGTACAGGTCCTCACACCAAGCGACGTGCGCGAAGCCTACCCCCTGCTTGCCGGCGAGGAGATCCACGGCGGCGCCTTCCTGCCCAAGGACGGCCAGGCCGACCCGGCGAACATTGCGCTTGGCCTGGCCAAGGGGGCGCGGGCCGGCAGCGTGTCGATCTTTGAAAACACCAGGGTGACGACCGTGCACCGCCGCGATGGTCGCGTCACCGGCGTCGCGACGGATAAGGGCGAGATCGCAGCCGATTTCGTGGTGAACTGCGGCGGCATGTGGGGGCGGGAGATCGGCCGCATGGCCGGCGTCGATGTGCCGCTGCACGCCTGCGAGCACTTCTACATCGTCACCGACGCCATCCCAGACCTGCCGCGCGACCTGCCGGTGCTGCGCGTGCCGGACGAGTGCGCCTACTACAAGGAGGATGCCGGCAAGATCGTTCTCGGCTGCTTCGAACCCCAGGCCAAGCCCTGGGGCGGGCAGGGCATCCCCGAGGACTTCTGCTTCGACGAACTGCCCGAGGACTTCGCGCACTTCGAGCCCATCCTGGAGCGCGCCGTCGAGCGTCTGCCGATCCTGGCCCAGGCGGGTATTCGCACCTTCTTCAACGGCCCGGAGAGCTTCACGCCCGACGGTCGCTATCTCCTGGGCGAGGCGCCCTTCCTGCGCAATTTCTTCCTGGCTTGCGGCTTCAACTCCATCGGCATCCAGTCGGCCGGCGGCGCGGGCAAGGCCCTGGCGGAGTGGATGGACGGCGGCGAGCCGCCGTTTGATCTCTGGGACGTGGACATCCGCCGCCTTCATCCGGTCCAGAACAACCGCCGCTATCTCGAGGCCCGCGTGTCCGAGACCCTGGGCCTGCTTTATGCCGACCACTTCCCCTATCGGCAGTTTGCCACTGCCCGCGGCATCCGCCGCACACCGTTACACGACGCCCTGGCGGCCCAGGGCGCCTGCTTCGGCGAAACGGCGGGTTGGGAGCGGGCCAACTGGTTTGCGCCCGACGGCGTGGAGCCGGTCTACCGATATAGCTGGCAGCGCCAGAACTGGTTCGAGCATGCTGCAGCCGAGCACCGCGCCGTGCGCGAAACGGTTGGCCTCTTTGACATGAGCTCCTTCGCCAAGTTCCGGGTCGAGGGCCCCGATGCCGAAGCGGTGCTGCAGCGCGTCTGCGCCAATGACGTTGCCGTGGAGCCGGGGCGGGTGGTCTACACCCAGTGGCTCAATCGCCACGGCGGCATTGAGGCCGATCTGACCGTGACCCGCCTCAGCGAGACCTCCTATCTGGTCGTGACCGCTGCCGCTTCGGGCATCCGGGATCTGGCATGGCTGCAGCGCCAGATTCCAGAGGAGGCGCGCTGCGCCGTCGTCGATGTCACCAGCGGAGAGGCGGTGCTGAGCCTCATGGGGCCGCAGGCGCGCGCGCTGCTCCAGACTGTGACCGACCAGGACCTGGGCAACGAGGCCTTCCCCTTCGCCAGCGCGCAGACCATTGAACTGGGCTCCGTGCTCGCCCGGGCGCATCGCATCACCTACGTCGGCGAACTGGGCTGGGAGCTCTATGTGCCCAGCGAAATGGCCGGCAGCGCCTTCGAAGCCTTGATGGAGGTCGGGGAGGGCTTTGGGCTGAAGCTCTGCGGCATGCACGCCCTGGATTCCTGCCGGATTGAGAAGGCTTTCCGGCACTTCGGGCATGATGTGACTGATGAGGATCACGTGTTGGAGGCCGGCCTGGGCTTTGCGGTGAAGGTCGACAAGACGCCCTCGAAGTTCGGCGATTTCATTGGCCGCGAGGCGGTGCTGCACAAGCGTGAGACAGGGCTGCAGCGGCGCCTCTTGCAGTTCAAACTCCGGGATCCGGCACCGCTGCTCTACCACGATGAGCCGATCCGGCGGGATGGCGAGATCGTGGGGCGCCTGACCTCGGGCAACTACGGGCACCATCTGGGGGCCGCCATCGGCCTCGGCTATGTCAGCGTGCCGCCCGGCACGGCACTGCCGGCACTGAAGCAGGCGGATTATGCCATCGAGATCGCCGGGGAGCTGTTCCCCGCCGAGGCCAGCGTCAAGCCGCTCTACGACCCCAAGAGCGAGCGGCCACGCAGTTAGGAGAACTTGGCGCTGGACCGATTGGGCTGAGTGGATAGGCTCTGGCGAAACTCAATGCTGCTAGCCAATCGCACGCCCCACTTGGGGCACTTTCGGCTGCTCCCCTGTCAGCTCGCTCCGGTGATCATGTCCATCGACTTCAAAGACCCTTCGGTTCGAAACGTCGCATTGCTGGCCTTCTGTCAGGCGCTGGCGATGACCTGCCTGTCGCTGCAGATGACCATCTCCGCGCTGGTGGGCAGCATGATCGCCGCCAAGCCCTCACTGGCGACTCTGCCGCTGGCCTTGCAGTTCCTCGGGGTTCTGGTCACCACGATTCCCGCCTCCTTCTTCATGCAGCGGTTCGGCCGGCGGGCCGGTTTCTCCCTTGGGGCCTGTATGGGGATGCTGGGCGGGACACTTTGCGCCTGGGCAGTGTTCCGGGCGGACTTCACGATGCTGTCCATCGGCTCCTTTCTGCTGGGCAGCTTCAGCGCCTTTTCCATGTACTACCGCTTTGCGGCCGCCGACACGGCGAGCGACACGTTCAAGAGTCGGGCAATCTCGCTCGTCCTTGCGGGCGGCGTTCTGGCCGCCATCGCCGGGCCGGAGACGGCGAAGCAGACCCGGGACCTCTTCGCCCCTGTGACCTTCGCGGGCGGCTACGCGGCGATCACGGTTCTAGGCCTCTTCAGTCTCCTGGTGCTGCAGTTCATCCGCATTCCCCGGCCGCCGGCGCGTGTGCGGGGCGCTTCGGGTCGTTCTCTGCTCACCATCGCAAAACAGCCTCGCTATATCGTCGCGGTGCTCTGCGGCATGGTCGCCTATGGCACCATGAACCTGGTGATGGTCTCAACGCCGCTGGCCATGGTTGCTTGTGGGCATCCCTTCGAAACGGCGGCGCTGGTTATCCAGCTCCATGTGCTGGGCATGTACCTGCCGTCCTTCTTCACCGGTTCGCTGATCGCCCGCGTTGGGCTGCCCAAGGTGCTTTTGGCCGGGGCGGCTCTGCTTTTCGGCTGCATCGTCATGGCGCTCACCGGCATCGAGGTGATGAACTTCGCCCTCGGCCTTATCCTGCTTGGCGTCGGCTGGAACTTCCTCTTCATCGGCGGCTCCACCCTGCTGACCAAAACCTATCGTCCTGAGGAGCAGGCCAAAGCCCAGGGCCTCAACGAGTTCTGCGTCTTCGGCACCGTCGCGCTCACGGCCTTCAGCTCGGGGGCGCTCTTCGATGGCATCGGCTGGGAGTGGCTCAATCTGGTGACCCTGCCGGCCATCCTGCTGGCAGCGGGTGCGGTGCTCTGGGTTTTGGTGGGCGGCCGGGGCGTGCAGAAGGCGTGATCCGAGATTCCCGGATTCCGGCTTTCTGCTGCCAAACCGCGCATAACCGAGTAAGCTAAGCAGCAGCATAGCTTCGAGGGGGAGGATCGGTGGGGGTACAGGATCTGCCCAAATCGGTCGCAACAGCGGTCGACAAGATCTACACGGCCGGCTTCAGTGCCGATCTTTGGCAGGAAGGTCTGAGCGACCTCTGCAATTCCCTCGGGGCCTATTCGGCTGTCACCGTGCCGCGTGTCGCGGCCCACAACACCGTCAACCTTCCCAGCACGCCCGGCATGGAAGACTTCCTGCAGGCATTCGTGCGGGACGGCTGGTATGAGCGGGACATACGCGCCGAACGCGGCTGGCCGCTGGTGGACCGGGGGCAAGCGGTTGTGCTCGAGCAGGACATCATTCGCCCGGACGAGCATGACAAGCATCCCCTCTATCAGGAGCTCTATCGCCGTCATGGAATGCTGTGGTGGGCCGGTATCACCTTCCGGACGCATGAGCAGCAGTATGTCCTGTCGCTGTCCCGTTCCGAGCGCCAGGGCGCCTTCAGCGAGGAGGAACGCCGGCTCTTCCTGCAGCTGACCGGTCACCTCGCGCAGTCGGTGACGCTGGCGGAGAAGCTGTGTTCGGCGGCGGGCCAGGGTGGGCTGGAAGTGCTCGACGCCCTGGGAAACGGCGGCATCCTGGTGGATGCGCGCGGCGGCGTCATGGGCTTGAATCGCAACGCAGAACGGCTTCTGGGCAGGGGGATCGGGATCCGCCACCGGGCCGTCTATGCGCAATCGCCGTCGGCGAACCGGTGCCTGCAGGAACTGCTGAACCGTTGCCTCAGGCTGGGGCCGCAGCCCGACCCGGCGGTGGTCGTTGAACGCCCGCTCGGCCATCCGTTGCTCATCGAGGTGCTGCCCATTCCAGCCGAGGCGGCGAGCCCCTTCTTCTTCGGCAAGGTGCTGCTGCTGCTGGTGGACCTGGACAAGAGGGCGATGCCGAAAAGCGCACTGCTTGCCAGTCTCTTCGGCTTGACGGCGCGCGAGGCTGCGCTGGCGCTGGAACTGACCTGCGGGGCCAGCCTCTCCGAGGCGGCCGACAACCTGGGGATCACCCGGGAAACGGCGCGCGGTCACCTCAAGGTCGTCTTCAGCAAGACGGATACGAACCGGCAGTCCGAGTTGGTCGCCCTGGTTCAACGGGCGGCAGCCATCTCCTTTTGAACTATTCCCGCGGACGAGAGGCCGAATCACCTCTTCCGGCCTGATATCTCCCCCGAACGGGGGAGGCCGATTCCCCCTTTTTCGGCCATCACTGGCAAACGCGCACCGGAGCGGTGCGCGCGGTCGAGAGCCAGTTGGAGAACCGAGAAATGGCGCAATCCATGCTTGGGCAGCTTTATGCAGGCCGCCTGATTCCCTTGTCCGGCGCAGCGTCGCTTGCTTTGTTGGTGGGCTGTACGCCCATGGAGGAACGCAGGGGTCCAAGCGAGTACGTGCATTATGACGCCGGACCCTACCTGGAGATGTCTTGCGAGCAGTTGGCTTCCCGGATGTACGAACTGTCCGACGCTGACCGCGAGGCTCTCACTGGCGGGGACCCCTACTGGTTCAACGATCCCTTCCACAAGCCGGACAACGAGGCGCTTGCGGACATTCGTGGAGAAATCAACACCGTGCAGACGGTGATCCATGAAAAAGGCTGCGAGGTTCAGCCGCGCCCTGGGCGCATCGGGTACTGATAGTTCAAACAAGGATAAGCGTAATGAACCGGAAGCAGCTAAAGAGCCTCAGCGCGCTTTCTCTCCTTTGCCTGCTGCCCGCCTGCGTTCCCACCGGCGCGGCCGGTCTGCCGATTGCAATGCTGGCGATGGAGGCGGCCGACGGCATGGGGATGATAGACGATATCGATGCCGTGCCCGAGGTGGAGAAGAACCCGGCCCTGTTGAACCACCCCGCGCTCGCCGATCCGCGCTTCAGTGCCTACCAGGCACAACTGATCGAGCGCCACGCCGTATTCAGTGCCGATCCCGAAAGCGCGCTGTCCACAGCCGGAGCGCTCGACTGCGATCTCGCGGAAGAGGCCGAATGGCTCATCTTGCAGCAGATGACGCGGGAGCAGTACGAGGAAGCGATGCGCAGCGAGCATTACTTGCTATCAGTCGACTCCTTGAACGCGAAACTGCTGGAGGGCGACTGCGTGGACGGCTGGCCGGAGGGAGAGTTTGTTGCAGCGGGGAATATGGTCACCAGTCAACATGTAGCGGGTAATGGCCAGACCACTATTCGAAGTGAGCGCCGACGGGTCGATGGAACGATGAATGGGGGCCGCTTGATAGGGCAACTGAGCGTCGAAGGGCAGATGGTCATGCAGACCACCGGCCAGACGGGCAGAGTTACCTACACAAGCCTCAGCCTCGCCGACTACGGCGAAGGACAGGAGTTTTCCGACAGTCTAAGCATCACCTATGCGTCCATGCCCGGGGTGTACGAGTCCGTTTCAACGACGGTGATCGAGACGGTTTCACCTGGCGTTCAAACGGCCAGGAGCTATCAAGGTGAGATGCTTGCCTCGGAGTGGACGCTGCGCGACGGGGAGATGCATGGCTGGATGATCACCCATCCCATGGAAACCGTCGTTGGCCATACAACAGCCGGCCAAAGAACCTGCTACCAGTACGGCAAGCTTGCCGCCGATGCCGCCTGTGCAGGATCGGCGCAAACGTCGAGCTTTCAGGCGCCGGGCCTGTTGCCCGCCATCCAGCAGGCGGCGGCAGTGCGATAGTTTACCCTGATCGCAGGTAACGCACGGCCGCGTCGCGTTCGAAGAGATAGAGCAGGGTTCTGAGTGCGGCGCCGCGATCGCCTTGCAGGTCGGGGTCGCGCTCCAGGATCAGGCGGGCGTGATCGCGGGCCATGGGCAGCAGGTCGGCGTGCTCGGCCAAGTCGGCCAGGCGAAAACGCGGCAGGCCCGACTGCTGCGTGCCCAGCAAATCACCGGCGCCGCGCAAGCGCAGATCCTCCTCGGCGATGCGGAAGCCGTCGTCGCTTTCGCGCAGAATCTTCAGCCGCTCGTGCGCCGTCTCGCCCAGCGGCGGACGGTAGAGCAGCAAGCAGGTGGAGCGCCCGCCGCCCCGGCCGATCCGTCCACGCAGTTGGTGCAATTGCGCCAAGCCGAAGCGTTCGGCCTGCTCGATCACCATGACGGTGGCGGCCGGCACGTCGACGCCCACTTCAATCACAGTGGTGGCGACGAGGATATCGGCAGGGCCCTCGGCGAAGGCTTTCATGGCCCGATCCTTCTCCGGTCCCTTCATGCGCCCATGCACCAGGGCCACGCGGCCGGGAAAGCGCTCGGTCAGAGCGCCGTAGCGGGCCTCGGCGTCCGCCAGATCGACCGCTTCGGACTCTTCCACCAGCGGACAGACCCAGTAGACCTTGGCGCCCTGTTCGATGGCGCGTCCGACGGCCCCGACCACCTCCGAAAGGCGCTCCAGCGGCAGGGTGCGGGTGTCGACGGGCTGGCGGCCGGCGGGCTTTTCCGTCAGGCGCGAGACCTCCATGTCGCCGTAGGCGGTCAGCACCAGGGTGCGCGGAATTGGCGTTGCGGTCGTGACAAGAACATCCACGCCCTTGCCCTTCGCCGCCAGTTGCAGGCGCTGATGCACGCCGAAGCGATGCTGTTCGTCGATCACCGCCAGGCCGAGATCGCGGAACAGCACATCATCCTGGAACAGGGCGTGGGTGCCGATCGCCAGCAGCGCACGACCGTCGGCCAGGCGTTCCAGGGCGCGCTTGCGCGCCGCGCCTTTGTCGCGCCCGGTCAGGAGTTCGATCCCGATGCCGGCTGCGGTGGCCAGGGGGGCGATGGTGTTGAAGTGTTGGCGCGCCAGGATCTCCGTCGGCGCCATCAGCGCCGCCTGCTGCCCCGCCTCCACCGCTGTCAGCATAGCGAGCAGCGCCACCACGGTCTTGCCGCTGCCCACGTCGCCTTGAAGCAGCCGCAGCATGCGGTGCGGCTCGGCCATGTCGGCGGCGATTTCCGCAAAGGCCGTGCGTTGCGAAGCGGTCAGGGGGAAGGGCAGGGCCTGCAGTGCGGCCTCCACCAGATGCCCGTCGCCCTTCTGGCTGCGGCCGGCGGCGCGCTTCTGCTTCAGGCGGATCAGCGCCAGCGCCAGCTGATTGGCCAGAAGCTCATCGTAGGCCAGTCGTTGGCGCGGCGGCATTTCCGGCAGCAAGTCAGCTTCAGTCTCCGGGTGATGCGCCGCCTCCAGCGCGCTACGCCAGTCCGGCCACTTGCGGGCCTTCAGGATCGAGGCGTCGTGCCATTCCGGTAACGCGGGTGCCCGTGCCACGGCCGCCTGGACGGCCTTCTGCACCACGCGCGCGACGAGCCCGGTGGTGAGCGGATAGACCGACTCCACGGCCGGAAGGGACTCCGCCTCATCGACCGGCACCACATGGTCGGGACGATTCATCTGCAGGCGGTCGTTGTAGCTTTCCAGCTTGCCGCTGACCACACACCAAGCCCCATCGGGCAGGAGCTTGCGCAGCCAGTCCTGATTGGCGCGAAAGTACACCAGGTCGATGTCCCGCGTCCCGTCGGTGCAGAGTACCTTCCAGGGCCCTTTGGGCGAGTGCGGCGCCTGATGGGCCATCACCCGGACCTTCACGGTCGCGATGCGTCCAGGAACGGCCTCGGCCAGGCTGGGCCGGTAGCGACGGTCGATCAGGCCGCTGGGCAGGTGCCAGCAGAGGTCGATCACCCGCGGCCCCGCAAGCCGTTCGAAAAGCTTCGCCAGCCGCGGTCCCACGCCGGGGAGCGTCGTGATCTCCGCAAAGAGGGGATTTAGGTTATCGGGTCGCACGAGGCATCCGGCGGGTTGGGAATGACAGGTCGGGGCGTTCGGCCTATATCCTATCTCCGAGCGAGGAAGGAAAGCATGAGCCAAGGCACGTCCCAAGGAACGTCCCAAGGAACGTCGACGGAAATTCGCCGCAAACAGCTGCGGTGGCGCTGCTGGCATCGGGGCACGCGTGAGATGGATCTGCTCGTCGGCGGCTTTGCCGATCGCCATATCGAGAGTCTTGATTCGGCGCAGTTGGAGCGGCTGGAGTCCCTGTTGCGCGCGCCCGACCCCGATCTCTACGGTTGGATCATCGGGCGCGATGTTCCGCCGCCGGAGTACGACACCGACATCATGAAGATGATGCGGGACTTCAAGTTTACACCTCAAAGCGGCTGAAAATAGCGTGTTTC
The DNA here is from genome assembly GCF_029222965.1 of Aquibaculum arenosum. Lineage (GTDB taxonomy): Bacteria > Pseudomonadota > Alphaproteobacteria > Kiloniellales > DSM-21159 > Aquibaculum > Aquibaculum arenosum. Next base: position 41,848 of record NZ_JARHUD010000007.1, read on the forward strand.
TCAAAGAACTGCTGAGCTCGCCCGGCGGTCGTCGGGTGGCGAATGCGCCGGAAGGTCTCGATGCCCTGCTCCTCGCCGAGGCGGCGGACGGTCCGGGACTCCAGGTGCATGTCTGTCGTGACGATGCCCGCATGGCCCAGCTCCAGGAGGCCTTGGCCTTTTTTGCGCCCGGCTTGGAGATCCTTACCTTTCCGGCCTGGGACTGCCTGCCCTACGACCGGGTCAGCCCGCACCGGGATATCGTCGCCCGACGCCTGGCCACTTTGGCGCGTTTGCGCGACGGCGACTTTGCCGGCTTGGTTCTCACGACCGTCAATGCCCTGCTGCAGCGCGTGCCGCCGCGCGGCCATTTCGAAGGGCGCGCGCTTGTGGCCGCTGCCGGGGACCGGCTGGAGCCGGAGAGCCTGACGGCCTTCCTGGCGCAGAACGGCTATCAGCGCGTGGGCACGGTGGGCGAGCCGGGCGAGTACGCTTTGCGCGGTGGCATCTTTGACCTCTTCCCGCCGGGCAGCGAAGAGCCCTTGCGCCTGGATTTCTTCGGCGACGAGCTGGAGTCGCTTCGGCGGTTCGATCCGCTGACCCAGCTTTCGACCGGGCCGGCGGAGCGCCTGTCGCTGCTGCCGGTCAGCGAGGCCGTGCTGGACGAGGAGTCGATTGCGCGCTTTCGCACAGGTTATCGCGCAGCCTTCGGGGCTGTGCAGGGGGATGATCCGCTCTACGCCTCGGTCAGCGAGGGCCGGCCGCATCCGGGCATGGAGCACTGGCTGCCGCTGTTCCATGAGGGGCTGGAAACACTTTTCGACTACGTTGGAGACGCCCCGGTCACCCTGGATCACCAGGCCGAGGCGGTGCGTGACACGCGCCTGGAACAGATCGCCGACTTCCATCAGGCGCGGGTGCAGCTCGCACGGGCCGATATGGCCGAAGGCAGCGCCTATAACGCCTTGCCGCCGGAACGGCTGTACCTGTCGAAAGGGGAGTGGGAGGCGCAGCTTTCCGCGCGCGCCCATGCGGAGTTCACACCCTTTGACCTGCCGGAGGAGGCCAAAGGCCATGCCGATGCCGGCGGACGGCGTGCCCCGGACTTTGCGGCCGAGCGGGCGACCTCGGAAGGCAAGGCTTTCGAGGCGGTCTGCGCCTGGATCGAGGGGGAACGCAAAGCCGGGCGCTGGGTGCTGCTGGCGGCTTACAGCGACGGCGCGCGTGATCGTCTGGGCGGATTGCTCGGCGAGCACGGACTGGAGGGGCTGAGCACAGTCTCGAATTGGGCCGAGGCGCAGGCACAGCCGGTGGGCAGTGTCGCGCTCGTCACCCTGGCGCTGGAGCATGGTTTCACCCACGACGGCCTGTCGCTGCTCACTGAATCGGATGTGCTGGGCGAGCGCATCGCGCGGGCCACCCGCAAACGCCGACGCTCCGACAACTTCCTCACCGAGGTCTCCAGCCTGGAGGAAGGTGATCACGTTGTGCATGTGGACCACGGCATCGGCCGCTACGAAGGCCTAGAAACCCTGGATGTGGGCGGCGCCGCACACGACTGCCTGCGTGTGGTCTATCACGGCAACGACAAGCTCTATGTGCCTGTCGAGAACATCGAGGTTCTCTCGCGCTACGGCTCTCAGGACGGCGTGGTTGACCTGGACCGCCTGGGGCAGGGCAACTGGCAGGCGCGTAAGGCCAAGGTCAAGGAGCGCATCCAAGAGGCGGCCGAGCAGCTCATGCGGGTGGCGGCGGAGCGCGCCTTGAAGCAGGCCGAAGAGATTACGCCGCAGGAAGGGCTCTATGAGGAGTTCGCAGCCCGCTTCCCCTATCCCGAGACCGAAGACCAACTGCGGGCCATCGCCGATGTGATGGAGGACCTGGCCAGCGGCAAGCCCATGGACCGCCTGGTCTGCGGCGACGTGGGTTTCGGCAAGACCGAGGTGGCGCTACGCGCGGCCTTCGTGGTGGCCATGACCGGCAAGCAGGTGGCAGTCGTGGTGCCCACCACGCTGCTGGCGCGCCAGCACTACGCCAGCTTCCGCGAACGCTTTGCCGGCCTGCCCCTGCGCATCGGCCAGCTCTCGCGCCTGACCAGCAGCAAGGAGGCGGCGACCACGCGCGACGAACTGGCCAAAGGGCAGCTCGACGTCGTGATCGGAACCCACGCACTGCTCTCCCAGTCGGTCAAATTCAGCGACCTGGGCCTGCTGATCGTCGACGAGGAGCAGCATTTCGGTGTGAAGCAGAAAGAGCGACTGAAAGCCTTGCGCGCCGATGTGCATGTGCTGACGCTCACTGCAACGCCGATCCCGCGCACCCTGCAATTGGCCATGAGCGGCGTGAAGGAGATGAGCCTGATCGCCACGCCGCCGGTGGACCGGCTTGCGGTGCGCACCTTCGTGCTGCCCTATGATCCGGTCATCGTGCGCGAGGCCATCCTGCGCGAGCACTTCCGCGGCGGTCAGGTCTTCTATGTGGCGCCGCGCTTGGAGGATCTCGCGGCGCTGGAGGAGCGGCTGCGCAAGCTGGTGCCGGAGGTGAAGATCGCCGTCGCCCACGGCAAGCTCTCGGCCAGCGCGCTGGAAGCCGTGATGGCCGGCTTCGTCGAGCGCCGCTTCGATGTCCTGCTCTCGACCAACATCGTGGAATCCGGCCTGGATATTCCCACCGCCAACACACTGATCATTCACCGGGCTGACATGTTCGGTCTCTCGCAGCTCTATCAGCTGCGCGGGCGTGTCGGCCGGGCCAAACAGCGCGGTTATGCCTACCTGACCCTGCCGCAGGGGCGCATCCTCACTCCCGCGGCGCAGAAGCGCCTGGATGTGATGCAGACCCTCGACAGCCTGGGCGCTGGCTTCACCCTGGCCAGTCACGACATGGACATTCGCGGGGCGGGCAACCTGCTGGGCGAAGAACAGTCGGGTCACGTCAAGGAGGTGGGCATCGAGCTCTACCAGCAGCTGCTGGAGGAGGCGGTCGCCGAGGCGCGCGCCCGCTCGGAAGGCGGTGGCGATGCGGCCAAGGCCGCCGCGGCCGCGGAGGCCACTTGGACACCCACGATCAATCTGGGCACGGCGGTGTTGATCCCGGACAGCTATGTGGCCGACCTGCATCTGCGTTTAGGCCTTTATCGCCGCCTGTCGACACTGGTGGATCGGGCGGAGATCGATGCCTTCGCCGCCGAGCTGATCGACCGCTTCGGGCCCTTGCCGGATGAGGTTGAGAACCTCCTGCAAGTTATTGCCGTAAAACGTCTTTGCCGGGATGCAGGTGTTGAGCGGGTGGACGCTGGGCCCAAGGGGGCAGTGCTGACCTTCCGAGAGGAAGCCATTGCTGACCCCGGACCGCTGGTGCAGTTCATCCAGCGCCAGAAGGGCAAGGTTCAGCTACGCCCCGACGGCAAGCTGGTCTATCGCCGTGAATGGGACAGTGCGAAAGCCAGAATGCGTGGCGTGCGCCAGTTGATGGATCAGTTGGCGCAGCTCTCTAACAAGGCGAAGCAGGCAGCCTGAAGCCTTCGGTTATGCCTCGATGGCCGCGCCCAGGCCGCGTGCTTGCGCGCGGCAGTGGGCGAAGAGCGCAATGGCTGTATCCTGCACGCCGGTGCCGGTCAGATCGCAGAAGGTGATTTCTTCGTCTGAGCAGCGGCCCTCGGCCTTGCCGACGAGGATGTCGCCCAGCTCGACGGCCTGTGTCTCCTCCACCAGCCCGGCTTCCAGGGCGTAGTGCAACTCGCCCAGCCGGGCACACTGCGAAACGCGGTCCACCACAAGCCGCTCGGCGCGGGCCAGGGCCTGCGGGTCGACCTCGTTTTTGCCCTCGGCGTCGGAGCCCATGGCGGTCACATGCTGACCTGGCCGAAGCCATTCGGCTTGCAGGATGGGGCTGCGCGCCGGCGTTGTGGTCACGAGTATGTCGGCCTCGGCGCAAACCGCGCTGCCCTCGGCACAGGCCTCAACCGGGATGCCCAGGCTCGCTGCCATCTCCTGCGCGCAAGCCGCGGCCTTCTCCGGATCGCGGCCCCAGATGAGAGCCCGCTCGATGGGGCGAACGAGCGCCAGCGCGCGCAACTGGAGCCGCGCCTGCAGACCCGTTCCGAAGATGCCGGCCACCTTGGCATCGCGGCGGGCCAGGGTGTCGGCGGCAATGGCGCCGGCCAGGGCCGTGCGCACGTCCGTCAGGTAGCCATTGTCGAGCAGCACCGCCTCCACACGCCCGGTGTGCGCGGAGATCAGTGTCATCATGCCGGAGAGGGAGGGCAGGCCCAGCTTGTGATTGTCGAAGAAGCCGGTGGAAACCTTGAGCGCGAAGGAGTCGAGGCCGGGCACGTAAGCGGTCTTGACGTCCATCTCGCCGTTCGCGTCTTCCACGTCCAGGCGCAGGATCGGCGGCAATACTGCTCGGCCTTCGCCGAGTCCGCGAAAGCCGGATGCCACCGTTTCCATGGCCTCCCGGTCGATATCGACACAGGAACGCAGCTCGCCTTCCGTCAGGATCCTGATGGTCATTTCCTGCCTCCCAAGGCTTCACCCCGCCAACATACTGCGGCGGGGTGAAGGGCCTCTAGCTTATGCAGCGTGCGTCAGGCCTTGGCTTGCCACTGGCCGTCGCGCACCAGCTCGTCGGTGACCTTATCGACCGCGCGTCGTGCCCGGGCAACCATCTCGTCGACCTCGGCCGGCGTGATCACCAGCGGCGGTGCGAAGCCGAGAATGTCGCCGTGCGGCATGGCGCGGGCGATGAGACCCTCCGCCAGCGCGGCACCGGAAACCCGCGCACCGACCTTGAGCGCGCCGTCGAAACGCTCCTTCTTCTCCCGGTCGGCGACGAACTCCACGGCACCCAGCAGGCCGACACCGCGCACCTCACCGACCAGCGGGTGGTCGGCAAAGGCTTCCTTGAGCTTCTGCTGGAAGTGCGCGCCGGTGCGCGCGGCATTGCCGGGCAGGTCTTCCTTCTCGACGATGTCGAGCGTCGCCATGGCCGCGGCGGCCCCCAGCGGATGCCCCGAATAGGTGTAGCCATGGGAGAAGGCGCCGAGGCTGTCTGCGGCTGTTTCCATCACTTCGTAGACCCGGCGGGAGATGATGGAGCCGGAGAGCGGCACATAGGCGCTGGTCAGGCCCTTGGCGATGGTGATCAGGTCCGGCTCGATGCCGTACTTGTCGCAGCCGAAGCCGGCGCCGGTGCGGCCGAAACCACAGACCACCTCGTCGGCGATCAGCAGCACGTCGTATTTCTTCAGCACCGCCTGAATGGCCTGCCAGTAGCCCTCGGGCGGCGGGATGATGCCGCCGGTGCCCAGCACCGGCTCGCCGATGAAGGCGCCCACGGTCTCGGGCCCTTCGGCCAGGATCAGTTCCTCCAACTCACGGGCCCGACGGGCGACGAACTCTGCTTCGCTCTCACCCTCGTTCGCGCCCCAGTAATAATGCGGTACACCGGTGTGGCGGATCGGCCCCGTCGGCAGGTCAAAGGCGTTGTGATAGAAGCTGAGACCCGTCAGTCCGCCGGAGATGACGGAGCAGCCGTGATAGCCGCGGTCCCGGCTGATGATCTTCTTCTTGGCCGGCTGGCCCTTGAGGTTGTGGTAGTACCAGACCAGCTTGACGTTGGTCTCATTCGCGTCCGAGCCTGAGAGGCCATAGAAGACCTTGCTCATGTCGCCCGGGGCCATGGAAACCAGCCGGTCGGAGAGGCGAATCAGCGGCTCTGAGGAGTGGCCGGCATAGCTGTGGTAGTAGGCCAGCTTGTGAGCCTGCTCGGCGATGGCGTCGGCCACTTCCGTGCGGCCGTAGCCGATGTTGACGCAGTAGAGACCGGCGAAGCCGTCCAGCAGCTCCGTGCCCTTGCTGTCCTTGATGAAGACGCCCTTACCGCTTTCGACGATGCGGGGATCGCCCAGCTTGCCGCTGGCATGGTCGCGCAGCACGGTGAAGGGATGGAGCACGGAACGGCGATCCATCTCCTCCAGGCTGATGTTGCGGGCTGATTCGTTCATGACAGTCACTCCTTTACGGTGTCCTCAGGCGCCAAGGCCGCCGAGGCAGAGGTATTTGATTTCGCTGTAGTCATCGAGGCCGTGGCGCGAGCCTTCGCGGCCCAGGCCCGACTGCTTCATGCCGCCGAAGGGGATGGACGCGCCCGTGAACTTGGGCGTGTTGGCGCCGACCATGCCGTACTGCAGGCCATCGGCCACGCGGCACACCCGCCCCACATCGCGGCTATAGACGTAGGACGCCAGGCCGTAGATCGTGTCGTTGGCCCGGGCGATGGCTTCCGCCTCCTCGTGGAAGCGCAGCACGGGCGCTACGGGGCCGAAGGTCTCCTCACGGAAGATGGCCATGGACTCGGTGACGTCCGCGAGCAGGGTCGGCTCGAAGTAGGTGCCGCCGAGCCGGTGGCGGCGGCCGCCCATCAGCAGACGCGCCCCCTTCTCCACGGCATCGGCCACATGGGCTTCGCACTTTGCCACCGCGGCCTCGTTCATCAGGGGGCCGATGTCGATGCCCTCTTCAAATCCCGGACCCACCTTTAAGGAGGCCACTGCGGCGGCATAGCGCTCCACGAAGGCGTCGTAGATGCTGTCCTGGACGAAGAGACGGTTTACCGCCAGGCAGTCCTGCCCGCTGGTGGCGAACTTGGCGCCAAGCGCGCCCTGAACCGCCGTATCCAGGTCTGCATCCTCGAAAACCAGGAAGGGCGCGTGGCCGCCCAGTTCCAGCGACAGCTTCTTGATGCTGTCGGCCGAGCCGGCAAAGAGTTTGCGCCCGACTTCGGTCGAACCGGTGAAGGAAAGCGCCCGCACCTTGGGCGATTCCAGCAAAACGCCGCCAATGGCCCGGGCTGAACCCGTGAGCACCTGGAAGACGCCGCCCGGTAAGCCCGCCTCTTCGGCCAGGACCGCCAGAGCCAGGGCCGAGTAGGGGGTTTCGGTTGCCGGACGCACGATCATGGGACAACCGGCCGCCAGCGCCGCGCCCGCCTTCCGCGTGATCATGGCCGAGGGGAAGTTCCAGGGCGTAATCGCCGCGGTCACCCCGATGGGTTCCCGGGTCACGATCATCTTGCTGCCGGGCAGGTGGGAAGGAATCGTCTCGCCGTACATCCGCTTGGCCTCCTCCCCGAACCACTCGAGGAAGGAGGCGGCATAGTCGATCTCACCACGCGATTCCGCTATGGGTTTGCCCTGCTCCAGGGTCATGAGCCGTGCAAGTTCCTCGCGGTTTTCAGCCATGAGATCGGCCCAGCGGCGCAGGATCGCTGCGCGGTCCTTGGCCAGGTGTGCGCGCCAGGCCGGCCAGGCAGCGGCGGCCGCTTCGATGGCGCGCTTGGTTTCGGCGGTGCCCATATCGGGGATCGTGCCAAGCAACGAGCCATCGGCGGGATTGGTGACCTCGATGCGGCCATCACCGTCAGCGCCAGTCCAACGCCCTTCCAGCCAGGCGTCTTCCCGCAGCAACGCGGGGCGCTGCTGACCGTCGATGCCAAGCCCCTGGGTTTGGTGTGCATTCAACGCCATGGTGTCCTCTCCTCCAGCGATCGCCTCGTGCAGCGCAAGTTAGCCTGCGAGGCGCCGGTAGTGCTGTTGATCGAATGCGGCTATGGCGAAGCAAATGCGTCAAACATTCAGAGTAACCGAAGATTCTGCGGCTTGCTCCGACGTCTCTGCGATTACAGGAGGGAGTCGGGGGAGTTGGCTGCGCCGTCGAGCCCAGTGGCCGGCGCAGGCTGATGGCGCCAGGCGGCTTGCACGGCGCTGCCGACGGCGAGGAGCTTGTCGCGACCGAGTTCGCTGACCAAACCGAAACTGCGGCCCTGCTGATGCCAGAAGAGCAGAGTCATGGCACCTTCCTGCAGCAGCGAGAAGCGGGGGTTTCCGCGTTCGCGCGTCGGTCCGAAGTAGAGCGAGACCCGGGCGCGCTCGGGGGTCTCGTAGATCAGTTCCATGGCCCCCGCCTGTCGGCCTGGTAGCAGGCGTGCTGCAATCAGTTCCAGCCCTTCGCTGCGCAGATCGGGCGCGCGACCACGGGAATCGGGAATGGCGTTGACGGCCGAGGAGGGGGCGATGCTCGGAAGATCCTGGGAACGCAGGTGCAAGGGCTGTGCCGGACCTTCGTTCCAGTCCTTGAAGGCGCCGAGCAGCGAAAGGGAGGGCTCTTCTTGAAAGAATGCGATGTCCTGCAGTTCATCGTGTTCTTCCCAAACCTGGAAGACCAGGCCCCCCAGCAACATGGCGAGGAGGAAGCCCGCCGCCTGCAGTGGTCCGTGCCGCCTCGGCTTGGAGGCACGCGTGTCAGCGATCGCCTGCGTCAGCGCCTCGATGTTGGGCGGCGGTGGGGGGAGGTGTCGGGCGGAAAAGCTGCTGTGCAGCAGGCGATTTTGCGTTTGATAGGCTTCCACCTCTTCGGCCGCCTTTGGGTCGGTGGCGAGGGCGCTTTCCACTTCTGCCCGTTCGCGCGGCGGCAGTTGCCCATCCACATAGGCCAGAATCTGCGCTTCACCGATGAGCGGCCCGCCAGGCAGGAGACGAAAGCGCTCTTTCATTGCGCTCTCCGCTGGTGAGTCCTTTTGCCGTCCAGCGCGTGTCGCAAAGCCACCCGCGCCCGGCTCAAGCGCGACATGACGGTGCCAATGGGAACGGAGAGCAGGGCTGCGGCTTCCTTGTAGGAAAAACCCTCGAGACCGATTAGCAGCAGAACCTCGCGCTGCTCTCGTGGGAGCGCCTGAAGCGCTTGGGCCATGGCGTGCCATTCTGCGCGAGCCGGCTGGTTGGCGGCCAGCGGAAGCTGCAAGTCCAGGTCTTCCAGGGACAGGTGTGCAAAGGCTCCGGAGGGACGCGCACGCTGCTCCATCCAGGTATTGTGTGCCACTGAGTAGAGATACCCGTGTAGGTTGTTCACCTTTGCACCCTTGCGCAATACAGCCAGTACCCGCTGAAGACTCTCCTGAACCAAATCGTCCGCGTCGGTGGCGCTGCCAGTTAGAGCGAGGGCATAGCGCCTCAGGCCGCGCACCTCTTCTATGAGTCGCTCTGCAGGATCGCCCAAAACCACCCTCCTGTCGCTTGCACGCCGGGGAGTATCCCGCTGATTCGGTGGCCAGGGGTCTGCTCGAAAGGATCGACGCCGCGTTCTTTCGAGTGGGTGGTCTTCTGGAATAGGCGAGGGTTCACCACGCTCTATGAAGCAGCGGCGCACGGTGAGAACAGAGCCATGCGGCTTTGTGATGTGCGGCAGGCACAGTCGGGTCAGGGCGGTGCAGCGTGATCCTTCCGGTAAGGTCGAAGGCAAGGGGGAGTGATGCTTGGAATCGGCTGCAGGACCCGGTGCCTTCGCGTCGCGCGCCGCATGGGAGTGTTGGTCGCAGGCGGCATCGCTTGCCTGGTCGTGGACCCTGACCGTGGCGCCGCCATCGGGCCCGGGAACCTGGCGCCTGCTGTTGTGCAATCAGCCGAACTCTATGCGACCCCAATCGGCGGGAGCCTGAGCCTGTCCAATGCTCGAAGCATCGCGGCGGGTCGGCTGAGCCCGGATACCAGCGCCTCCGAAACCGTGCCCGAGCGCGGTGCTTCCCCGGCCTTGGGTCGCACAGTGGCACCCGATGGCGCGGCAGAGGCGATCCCCGAAGCAAGCCAGGCGCGGGCCATGGCAACGGCTGCCGCCGAGGCGGCCGTAGAGGCGGGCATCGCCAACGATCCGGCAACCGCAGCGCTGGCGGCGGCACGGGCAGAGAATGCTGCGGAAGCGGCCGCCTGGGCTGCGGGGGCTGCAGAGGATCGGGCGCGCCTCCTGGGGACTTCCGAGGCTCAGGCCGCTGCGCGAGCGGCAGCCGAAGCGGCTGCGCGGGCGCGCCTTAACGCCCAAACGGCTGCCGAAGCGGTGGCTCGCCTGCGACAAGAGCGTCGGCCAGCACATCCGGACTCGCTCTGGCTCGACTGATTCGGAATGTTGGTCGCGACTATCGGTTTGACAGCCACGACGTCAACGCTTGCTGCGCATCCAGAGGAAAAAGCCGATCAAGATACCGGCACCGATGAGGATGAAGGCCAGAGGGCCGAGATAGCGCAGATCGTGGCCCAGATCGAGGTCGCGGCTGAAATCCAGCACCAGTGCCGCCGTGCCGACGATGAAGATCAGGCCGGCGGCCAAGGCGAGCAGCGGGCCGCGCATGTTGGCGTCCGCCTACTGCATGACCTTGGGGCCCTGCATGTCCAGCGGCCCCGCTTCAGGCAGTACGCCCAGGCGTCGGGCGATTTCCTGATAGGCTTCCTCGACCTTCCCCAAGTCACGGCGGAAGCGATCCTTGTCGAGCTTCTCGTTGGTTTTGATATCCCAGAGGCGGCAGCTATCGGGACTGATCTCGTCCGCGAGGACGATGCGCATCTGATCTTCTTCCCAGAGACGCCCGAACTCGAGCTTGAAGTCCACCAGCTTGATGCCGACGCCCAGGAACAGCCCGGTCAGGAAGTCGTTCACCCGCAGCGCCATCTGCATCATTTCGTCGAGATCTTGTGGCCCCGCCCAGTTGAAGCAGGTGATGTGCTCCTCGGTGACCAGTGGGTCTCCCAGAGCATCGTTCTTGAGGTAGTACTCAACGATGGAGCGGGGCAGGGCGGTGCCTTCCTCGATCCCCAGCCGTTTCGAGAGCGATCCCGCGGCCACGTTGCGCACGACCACTTCCAGCGGGATGATCTCAACCTCGCGAACCAGTTGCTCGCGCATGTTCAGGCGCCGAACGAAGTGGGTGGGCACGCCAATGCTCTCGAGCCGCATCATGAGGTACTCGGAGATGCGATTATTCAAAACGCCCTTGCCGGTGATCGTGCCCTTCTTCTGATTGTTGAAGGCCGTGGCGTCGTCCTTGAAGTACTGCACGAGGGTTCCCGGTTCCGGGCCCTCGAATAGAACTTTGGCTTTGCCTTCGTAGATCCTTTTGCGTCGCATCTTCTTCGTCCGGGAGAGGCAGCGGCCAGGCCGCGGGTTTCGGCTGGGAGGAACGGGCTCGCGCCGTGAGGATAAGTGGCTCTTCGCTGTATAACAGTCGCGCCGGGGGCGAACAACGCCGCCGCCAGGACCGGCGGAAGTCCCAATGCTTCAGTCCTTACGCAAGAAGCAGTGTCGGTCGTGATCCTGCACCAGCCCGGCAGCCTGCATGAAGGAGTGCGTGATGGTCGGGCCGACGAAGCGAAAGCCGCTTTGCTTCAGGCGACGACTGAGTTGCGTTGCCTCTGGCAGACCGCTGCCGTCCTCGGAGCGATGGGGGTGCGGTGGCCGGTGTTGCCAAATGAAGGCGGAGAAGCCGCCCGGATGACTGGCTTCGATCTCCAGCCAGGCCCGGGCACCTGAGATGGTGGCCTCGATCTTGCCGCGGTGCCGCACGATGCCCGGGTCATTGAGCAGACGAGCGACGTCGTTCTCGTCGAAGGCAGCCACTGTACTCGGATGAAAATTGGCGAAGGCGGAACGGAATGCGTGTCGCTTGCGCAGGATGGTGAGCCACGAAAGCCCGGCCTGGAAGCTTTCGAGGCTGAGCATCTCGTACAGCCTTTGCCCATCATGCTCCGGCCGGCCCCACTCCTCATCGTGATAGGCCCGGTAGAGCGCATCGTCGGTGACCCAGGCGCAGCGCGGCCGTTCGTCGGGGTGGCGGGTCGAAACCTTCATGAAGATGGCCCGGTTCGGGTGCGGCGCCGATTGCCGCTTGCGGTGCCTTCGCGTAGTGTCCGCAACGTCATGTCCACTTCCTCACTTGCCCCCTATGCCTGCCATGCCGCGCGCAGTCGCGGTCGCCTGGTGGATGAGTCGCCCAGTCTGACTCGCAGCGCTTTTCAGCGAGACCGGGATCGCATCATCCACGCCGGGGCCTTCCGCAAGCTGCAGTACAAGACCCAAGTCTTCGTCTATCATGAAGGGGACTACTACCGCACCCGCCTGACACACTCGCTGGAGGTGGCGCAGATTGCGCGCTCGGTGGCGCGGGCTTTGCAGTTGGATGAGGATCTGGCCGAGGCCATCGCCCTGGCCCACGATCTGGGCCACACGCCCTTTGGTCATGCCGGTGAGGATGCCCTTAAGGCAGCGATGGAGCCGCACGGCGGTTTTGACCACAACGAGCAGACCTTTCGTGTGGTCACGCAACTGGAGGAGCGCTACCCCAGCTTCGACGGTCTGAATCTCACCTGGGAGAGCCTGGAAGGTCTGGCAAAGCACAATGGTCCGGTCAGCCGGCCGCGCCCGACGATCGCTGAATTCGACGCACAGTGGTTCCTGGAACTCGACGGCCACGCCAGCGCCGAGGCGCAAGTGGCTGCACTGGCTGATGATATCGCCTACGTGAACCACGATTTGGATGATGGGTTACGCGCCGGGCTCTTCTCGGTCGAAGAGTGTCGGACTTTGCCGCTGGTGGGTGAGGTTTTCGTCCGTGTGGAACAGACCTACCCTGGCGTCGAGCAGGCTCGGCAGATCCACGCGGCGGTGCGCGAACTCATCGGTGTCATGGTGGACGACCTCTTGCGGGAAAGCCGAAAGCGGCTGGCCGAGGACAAGCCTGCCTCAGTCGATGAACTGCGTCAGGCAGGCCGCCCGCTCATTGCCTTTTCCGCGGAGGTGCAGGAAAAACTGCGGCCCGTCCGCAAGTTCCAGTTTGCGCGGATGTACCGCCACTATCGAGTCAACCGGCTCACCTCCAAGGCACGACGTGTGCTGCGCCAGCTGTTCGATATCTATCTGGCGGAACCCAACCTCTTGCCGGATGAATGGCGCCTGGAGGTCGAGTCCGCTCAGTCGCAATCGACACAGGCACGCGTTGTCGCGGACTATGTCGCAGGCATGACCGATCGCTACGCACTGGAATCCCATGAAAAACTCTTCAACCCCTATCTCCGGTTATAAAGAATGAATCTCTTCAAAGACTTTCAGGTCATCGTTCGAGATCGCCTTGAAGCATTGGTGGCCGCCGGCAATCTGCCCGAGGGGCTCGATTTCTCTCGGGTGACGGTCGAGCCGCCGCGCGATCCGAGCCATGGTGACCTGGCCACCAATGCGGCCATGGTGCTGGCCAAGCCGGCGGGCCGTAAGCCCCGCGATGTGGCCGAGATGCTGGCGGAAGAGCTGCGCCGCCTCGAGGGTGTGGAGAGTGTCGAGATCGCCGGGCCGGGATTCATCAATCTGCGCCTGGGCGACGACGTTTGGTATCGCCAGCTCGCCGGCATTCTGCGCGCGGGTTCGGCCTTCGGTTCCAGTGACATGGGCGGTGGTCAGGCCGTGAACGTGGAGTATGTCTCCGCCAATCCCACCGGTCCCCTGACAGTCGGGCATGCCCGCGGCGCCGTGGTGGGAGATGCCCTGGCCTCCCTCATGGAGAAGGCGGGCTACAAGGTGCTGCGCGAGTACTACGTCAATGATGCCGGAGGCCAGGTGGATACGCTGGCCCGTTCCGCCTACCTGCGCTACCGCGAAGCGCTGGGCGAAACCATCGCGGAAATCCCGCCCGGCCTCTATCCGGGAGAGTATCTCAAGGAGGTGGGCGCCGCCCTGGCCGAGCGCGACGGAAAGAAGTGGCTCGACCGGCCCGAGGAAGAGTGGCTGCCGGAAATACGCGCTTTCGCTATCGACGTGATGATGGCTCTGGTGCGCACCGACTTGCAGGCCATTGGCATCGAGCATGACCTCTTTGTCTCCGAGCGGGCGCTGGTCGAGGCCGGGGCCGTGGATGCCGTGATTGAGACTCTGCAGGCGCGCGACTTGATCTACACCGGTGTACTGGAGCCGCCCAAGGGCAAGGCGCCGGAGGATTGGGAGCCGCGGCCGCAGACGCTCTTTCGCGCCACCGCCTACGGCGACGACACCGATCGTCCGATCCGCAAGTCCGACGGTTCCTGGACCTATTTCGCCAACGACATGGCGAACCATCTCGACAAGTATCGCCGTGGCTATCCCACGATGCTGCAGGTCTGGGGTGCCGACCATGGTGGCTACGTCAAACGCATGAAGGCAGCCGTGGCGGCCCTCACCAGCGAGGAGGGCAAGCTTCATGTGGTGCTATGCCAGCTCGTTCGCTTGATGCGCGGCGGTGAGGAAGTGAAGATGTCGAAGCGCTCCGGCAACTTCATCACTCTGCGCGACGTGGTGGAGGAGGTCGGCAAGGACGTGCTGCGTTTCATGATGCTGACCCGCAAGCCGGACGCGCCGCTGGACTTCGATCTCGAGAAGGTGCTGGAGCAGTCGAAGGATAACCCGGTCTTCTATGTCCAATACGCCCACGCCCGCGCGCACTCCGTGTTGCGCCACGCCAGTGAGGCTTTCCCGTCCATCGATCGGGATCCGCGTGCCCTGGCCGAGGGGCCGCTGCACCGCCTGACGGATCCCAGCGAGGTTGCGCTTATCAAGCTGATGTCCGGTTGGCCGCGCCTGGTGGAGAGTGCGGCGGAAGCCTATGAGCCGCACCGGATAGCCTTCTATCTGCACGAAGTGGCAGCGGCCTTTCATGGACTCTGGACGAAGGGCAAGGAAAACACGACGCTGCGCTTTCTGGTACCGGAGGATCCGGAACTCACGGCAGCTCGCCTGGCCCTGCTGCAAGGCATGGCCGCTGTGATTGCTTCCGGATTGCTGATTTTCGGCGTTGAGCCGGTGGAGGAGATGCGCTGATGCCGTCCGACGGCCGCAACCACTGGGACGATGGGCCTCCCATTGAGCTGCGTGGTGATCCCGCCTATCGCCAACGCAGCACGACCTATGCACACGAGCACTATCCGGATGAGGAGCCCGAGCCGGAGCGGCGTCGGCGCCGCATTGGTCCGCTGCGCGTGGCTTTAGCCGGGCTGGTGCTGCTCGGTTTCGGGGCACTGGTGGTCTATGCCTATACTTGGGGCACAAGCGATCCCGATCCCGAGGAGCTTCCACTGGTGACGGCGCCTGGCACGCCCGAGAAGGAGCGGCCGGAATCCCCGGGCGGCATGGAGGTGCCCTATCAGGACAGTCTGGTCTTGAACCCCCGTGAGCGCTCGGAGGAGGGCGTGGAACGCCTGCTGCCGCCACCGGAAGAGCCACGACCCCCGGAGCCGGAAAGCGAGACGACCTCGCAGTCCACCGAGGCCGAACAGGCGGCCCCTGCAAGCAATGCCAGCGGCGAAGAAGCGGATGTTTCCGTTGAGGGCGCGGCGGACGCTGAGGGAACCGCTGCTGCGCCCGGCGAGGAAGCAGACGAGCCGCTATCTTTGGATTCCATGGTGAGCGAGATCGCAGAGGCGCCAGCGGAGGAGGAGCCGTCCCCTGAAGCGCCCGCAACCGAAGATGCGGCTGATGAAACCGAGGAGCCTGCTGCGACTGTCGAGCAAGAGGAGCCCGCGGCGGAGCAGGCGGCAGAACCCGCTTCGGGGGGATTTGTGATCCAGTTGGCCTCCGTGGGCAACCGCGACGCCATCGAGCGCGAGTGGTCTCGGATGCAGGAGCGGCATCCCGAGGTGTTGGGCGACCTGACTTTACAGGTGGAAGAAGCCGACCTAGGCGAGCGTGGCACCTTCTATCGCCTGCAGGCCGGCCCTGTTTCGACACGCGAAGCGGCCGACCAGCTCTGTTCCCGCTTGCAGGCCGCGCAGCAAGACTGCCTGGTGCGTGCCCGATGAGTGGGCAGGGGGATAGGGGGAATGCGCCCCGCGCGGTGCTGTTCGGAACCAGCGGGCCGAACCTGACCGACTGGGAGCGGGCATTCTTTCGCAATGCCGATCCCTTGGGCTTCATTCTCTTCCGGCGCAATGTCGAGACTCCGGAGCAGATTCGGGCGCTGACCCAGGCGCTACGTGAGGCGGTGGGCCGTGCGGATGCACCGATCCTGATCGATCAGGAGGGCGGGCGCGTGCAGCGCCTGCGGCCGCCGCACTGGCCAGACCTTCCTCCCATGGGGCAGCACGGCGCGCTCGCGCTTGTAGACCCGGAGGCGGCGCAGCGCAGCGTTTGGCTGCAGGCAAGGCTGATCGCGGAGACGCTGCTTCCTCTTGGCCTGGACGTCGACTGTCTGCCCTGCGTCGACCTGCTGCATCCGCAATCTCATAGCGTGATCGGCGATCGCTCCTTCGGCAGCGATACCGGTCTGGTGTCTGCCCTTGGGCAGGCGGCCTGTTCGGGGCTGCGAGCCGGCGGTGTCTCGCCGGTGGTCAAGCACATGCCCGGCCATGGCCGGGCCACTGTCGACAGCCATCTGTCCCTGCCGCGGGTGGAAACGGCTCATGAGGAACTCGCCCAGACGGACTTCGTGCCCTTCCAGGCCCTGGCGGACGAGCACTGGGGTATGACCGCGCATATCGTCTACAGCGACTTGGATGCCGAGCGGCCCGCAACTCAGTCACCGCGGATCATCGAGGAAATCATCCGCAAGGAAATCGGCTTCGACGGCCTTCTGGTGAGCGATGACATCACCATGGAAGCGCTTGCCGGGTCCCAGGCCGAGCGTGCGGCAGCCTCGCTGGCGGCCGGCTGCGATCTTGTGCTGCATTGTAGCGGTGACCAGGCGGAAATGCAGGAGGTCGCGGGGGTGGTGGATGCCATGACAGCGTCCTGCCAGGCCCGCTTTGCCCGGGCCAGCGCCGCCGTGAGAAGCCCCGAATCCTTTGATCGGGATGAGGGGCTGGATGAACTGAGGCGATTGCTGAAAGCCGCGACATGAGCGCTGAGGTCTTCGCCGAGGACAGCAGAACGGACCCGCCCCGCGGTGATGGCCTCGTGGTGGATCTTGGCAGCTTTGAAGGGCCTCTGGATGTGCTGCTGCAGTTGGCCCGCGAGCAGAAGGTCGACCTGACCCGCATATCCATTCTGGCACTGGCGGAGCAGTACCTGACCTTCGTGCGCGAAGCGCGACGGCTGCGCCTGGAGTTGGCCGCCGACTATCTCGTGATGGCCGCCTGGCTCGCTTACCTCAAGTCGAAGCTGCTGCTGCCGGAGCCTGAGAGCGAGGAGGAGCGGCCCAGCGGTGCCGAGATGGCTGCCGCGCTGCGATTCCATCTGCAACGCTTGCAGGCGATGCAGGACCGCGGTGCCGCGCTGACCGACCGGCCGCAACTCGGCCAGCAGCGTTTTGCCCGGGGAGCGCCGGAAGGGCAGAGCGAGGTAACCCACCCCGTCTTCGATGTCTCGCTCTATGACCTGCTCTCCGCCTACGGCGCGTTGAAGGGTCGGCAGGCCCAGGCACCGGGCCTGCGCATCCTGCACTGGAACCTTTACTCCGTGGAGGAGGCGGTTCGCCGCCTTTCAAAGCTGCTCGGCACCATGCCGGAGTGGCGCGATCTCACCACCTTCCTGCCCCCCGACCTGCGCGACGGATTGGAGTGGCGCTCGGCGGTGGCCAGCACGCTGGTCGCGGGACTGGAGCTCTGCCGGGACGGCAAGGCGGAGATCCAGCAGACCTCGACCTTCGGCCCCATCCGCCTGCGGGGCCGGACGGCTGCGAGCGGGGAGGGGCTGGGAGAGACGTCGTGACGGCAGACCGCTTCCAGCATCTGCGCCTGCTCGAAGCCCTGCTTTTTGCGTCCGCCGAACCGCGCCGCGTTCAGGATCTGGCGCGCTACTTTCCCGAAGGCGTCGATCTGGAGAACCTGCTGGACGAGCTGCGGACGCTCTACGCGAACCGCGGTGTGGTGCTGGGGCAGAGCGACGGTCGTTGGGCTTTCCGCACCGCGGCCGATCTGGCCGAGTTGATGACATTGCAGCGCGAGGTGCGCCGCAAGCTCTCCCGGGCTGCCTTGGACACGCTGGCGATCATCGCCTACCACCAGCCGGTGACCCGGGCCGAGATCGAAGAGGTGCGCGGTGTCGCCCTGTCCAAGGGGACGCTCGACACCCTGCTGGAAGCCGGCTGGGTGAAGCCGCGTGGTCGGCGTCAGACCCCCGGACGGCCTTTGACCTGGGGCACGACGCCGGTCTTTCTCGATCATTTCGGGCTGGAGAGCCTGAAAGACCTGCCGGGAATCGAGGAACTGAAGGCCGCCGGCCTGCTGGACACACGTCCGGCCATCACCGCACTCGGCGAGCGCGGGTTGCTGCCGCCGGCGGAGCGCGATGAGGAAGAAGCAGAAGCGGTCGATCGCCTGGAAGAGGATTTCGGCGAGGCCCTGCTGCCCGAAGACAGCGAGGATGAGGGTTAGGCCGTGTCAGCGAAGCATCGCCCGGGAAGGAGCGGGAGCGAAGGTGAGCGTCTGCCGGCCGCGGCCCTGGAGCTGCGCCACCACGATCACGACCGCTATCTGCTCAGTCTCTTTGCAGCGCCGGGCCTGCGCGACCAACTCCAGGGGCTGTTCGCCTTCAACCATGAAATCGCCAAGACCTCCGAGGTGGTCAGTGAGGCCATCATCGGCCAGATCCGTTTGCAGTGGTGGCGAGAGTCGGTCGAGGGGCTGTTTGAAGGCACGCCGCGGGAGCACTACGTCATCCAGGTCCTGCACCCGGCAGCACAACAAGGTCGGCTGAACCGCGCGCGCCTGGAACGGCTGATCGATGCGCGCGAGGCGGACCTTTCCGGTGAGGCTCCCGCAGACCTGACGGCCTTCGAGCGCTACGCCGAAGCCACGGGCGCGGACCTTCTACGCGCGGCTCTGGAGCTGATGGGCTTGCCAGCAGACAGCCATGAAGCGCTGCATCGTGCCGCACGGCATATCGGCATTGCCTACTCCAGCGTCGGTCTGCTGCGCGCGGTGCCCTTTCATGCCGCGCAGAAGCGGATCCATCTGCCGGAGGACCATCTCGCCGTCGCAGGCGTGAACCGGCAGGACCTCTTCGAACTGCGGCCCCAGGAAGCCTTGTCGGGGGTGGCCATGCGTCTGGCCCAGCGGGCCGAGGAGCATCTGTCCGAAGCCGCGAAACTGGTACCGGATGCCAGAATGGCCAAGCCCGTTCTGTTGCACGGCAGCCTGGCGCGGCTCTATCTCAAGCGTCTGGCCGCCGCAGACTACAACCCCTTCGACCCGCGCGCCGGGCTGGCGCCGCCGAGCCGCATGCCACGCCTGGCCTGGCTGTCCTGGCGCGGGCGCTGGTAGCCGGGTTACATCTCGCCGCTGGCCACCGCTGCCGCGCTGCGGGCCACATCGGGGACGTAGGGCTTGCTGGCGAAGTGTTCGAGACCGTCACCGGCAAAGGCGAGACCGGCGTCCTTGATCGCCGAGTCGGGCACCCGGTCCAGGGGCACGTAGGAGCGGTCATCCTCCCGGACATAGGCGTCGTTGCTTGCGGCGTTGTAGCAGATCAGCAGGGTCCAGCGGCGCTTGTCCGATCGGTTCTGGTCGGAGCGATGCAGGGCATTGCAGTGAAAGATGACCGCATCGCCAGGGTCCAGTTCGCAATAGACCACCTCGTGCTTTTCCAGGATGTGCTCCATGCGCTCCGGATCGGCGGCATTCTGTTTGCTGCTGACCGGCACGTGATCGATGCGGCCCAGGTGGTGCGAGCCCTTGACGATCTGCAGGCAGCCGTTCGTGCGGTCCGTCCTGTCGAGAGCGATCATGCAACTCAGCATGTTCGGCCGCAGGCAGCCGTTGTAGTACCAGTAGCCATAGTCCTGGTGCCATTCCCAGGCGCCGCCGACACGCGGCTCCTTGGCGGTCAGCTTCGACTGGAAGTGATAGACCTCCTCACCCAATAGATCCTCGGCCGTGTCGACCATGCGCGCGCAGCGTGCCGCCAGGCCGTAGACGCTGTTGCCGGCGCGGTTCCATAGGCTGATCCGGGTGGCCGCACCATCGGCATCTGCCCGGTCGATCATGTGGGCACGGATTGCCGGATCCTCTTCCATCGCACGGCGCAGCAATCCGGTTTCCTGCGCATCGAAGAGGCCGCGCACGAAAACCAGCCCGTCCTCTTCGAAAGAGCGCTTCTGCTCGGGCGTCAATATCGAGGTCATGGGCTTCCTCCTGTGTACGTGTCTCTTGTGGTGGAGACATACATGTTTTCGAATAATGAAAAGAGTTTTTGTTATTCAATAAAAGTGGTAGGCTGCGGGTATGAACTTGTCAATCGACGCGACCGATCCGGTCGTCACCCGCCCGCGCTCGGGGTACCACACGGCAACCCTCGGTAAGGGGCTGGAAGTTCTCGAGGCCCTGTCGCACCTGGAGTCAGCCAGCCTGACGGAGCTTTCGCGAAATCTGGGCTTCACCAGCCCGACGCTCTTTCGCATTCTCGCTACGCTGGTCGACTGTGGCTTCGTTACGAAGTCGGTGCGCGACAGCCGCTATCGGCTGTCCCTGCGCAGCTGGGAGATCGGGGTGCGCGCGATGGCGCGGATTTCGCCGCGCGAAGTCGCGCTGGGGCGCATGGAAGCACTGGCCGCCGAACTGAACGAAAGCCCGCATCTTGCGGTGCTCGAGGGCTCCGGGGTCGTGATCCTGGAAAAGGTCGAGTGCCGGCAGCCCATTCGCGTGGAGACCTATGTGGGCTTACGCGCACCCGCCTTCTGTTCGGCAATGGGCAAGGCGATTCTGGCCTACCGCAAGGAAAGCGATCTTGAGGAGCATGTTGCCGAGCCTTTGATCCCCTACACGGAGAACACGCTGGTCCGGCGCGAGGATCTGCTGCGTGAACTGGCTCGCGTGCGCGAACAGGGCTATGCCACGAACCGCAGCGAATGGCATGCGGGGGTTTGTGCCCTGGCGGTGCCGCTGTTCGAGGCGGATCGCAGTGTCAGGAGCGCGCTCAGCGTGACCATGCCCACCGAGCGCTTCAGCGAGGAACGGCTGCACGAACTCCTGCTGCCGGAGCTGCAGCGGGCAGCGGCCGATATCTCACGCGATCTTGGCGGCAGGCCGCCCCGGCGCTGACCGGAAGAGCCGGCGACTCTGCACGCACAGAAACCGGCTGCTGCCCGCCCTCAATCGAGAGGCTGGTTGAGGAGCTTGCCCAGGTCGCGGTGTAACTGGGCGTTGGCGGCGAGGATGGAGCCGCTGTCTAGGGTCATGGCCCGTCCGCCGATCTCGCTCACCTGTCCGCCTGCCTCGCGCACCAGAAGGATGCCAGCGGCGATGTCCCAGGACTTGAGGCCGCGTTCCCAGAAGCCTTCGTAGCGGCCGGCCGCGACATAGGCGAGATCAAGTGCGGCAGTGCCCCAGCGTCGCACGCCGGCCGTCGCCGCCATTACCTTTTCCAGTTCTTCGAGGAAGGCCTTGTGGCCGGCGCGGCCCTTGAAGGGAATGCCGGTGGCAAAGAGGCCCTCGTCGAAGCGGCGGCGGCCGGAGACCCGGATGCGCCGGTCGTTGAGGAAGGCGCCCTGGCCCTTCTCCGCGGCGAAGAGTTCGTCCTTGATGGGATCGAGGATCACCGAGGCGATCACCTCGCCCTTTTCCTCCAGCGCGATGGAAATGGCGAAGTGCGGCAGGCCGTGCAGGAAGTTCGTGGTGCCGTCGAGCGGGTCGACGAGCCAGCGGCGCGTTTCGCCATTCTGGGCACTGCTGGCTCCGGACTCTTCCATGAGGAAGCCATAGTCAGGCCGTGCGCGGCTCAACTCCTCGCGCAGGATTTTCTCCGCCTTGAGGTCGGCAGTGGAGACGAAGTCTGCCGGACCCTTGCGCGATACCTGGAGGTTTTCCACCTCCCCGAAGTCGCGCTTCAGGTGGCGCGCGGCCTTGAAGGCCGCACGGGTCATGACGGTTATCTGCGGAGACTTTAGGGACATGACTTCTCAGTGCTAGCGTAAAGGATAGACCAGCCTCAAGGGCTGCCGTAGGCGATGAAGTGGGGGTTCTCGAAACCGGGCTTGCCGTAGGTCAGGGGCTGTTCGTCTACCGTTTCCACGCGACCGCCAGCCGCTTCCAGAACGGCTTGTCCAGCCGCCGTGTCCCATTCCATGGTGCGCCCGAAGCGGGGATAGATGTCCGCCTTGGCGCTGGCAATCAAGCAGAACTTAAGCGACGAGCCTGCAGAGACCCGGTCCTTCACCGTAAAGCGTGCGAGAAACTGGTCGAGATCACCGCCTGAGCCATGGCGACGGCTGGCCACAATAGTGGCGCCATCGTTCGGGCAGGCGCGGACGCGAATCGCCACACCAGGGCCGTCGCCTTCCGAATAGGCGGCCTGGGACTGCCCGTTGATCCGCGCACCGATCCAGGTGGCGTCAAGCGCCGGTGCATGCACGACGCCAGCGATGGGGCGGCCGGCGTCCACCAGAGCGATGTTCACGGTGAACTCGCCGTTGCGCGAGAGGAACTCCTTGGTGCCGTCCAGCGGATCCACCAACCAGAAGCGCCCCCCCTTGACCACATCGGGCAGTTCGCCGGCCGATGCAGCTTCTTCCGAGATGATCGGAATGCTGGGCGTGATCTGCTTCAGCGCCTGCAGGATGAAGCGTTCGCAGGCTTCATCTGCGGCCGTCACCGGCGAGGCGTCATCCTTGTCCCGTACCTCAACGGCGTCGCCTTGGGCATAGTATTCCAGCACCACCTTGCCGGCCTGCTCGGCAAGTGAGCGCAGCACGGCCAGCAGGTCCTCCGCCGAGGCCTCGTCTGGCAGAGGGCTGAAAGTGGGGTCAGTGACCATGGGGTATCCTTATTCTGCTGCGGCCCGCCCGGCGGTACGGGCCTCCTGGATCGCGCGCCAGACCTTCTCCGGTGTGGCGGGCATATCGATCTGTGCCGGGCCGATGGGCGAGAGCGCGTCGATGAGCGCGTTGATGATTGCCGGAGGCGCACCGATTGCGCCGGCCTCGCCCGCACCCTTCACTCCCATGGGATTGGTCTTGCAGGGCAGATCCTCGACAAGGTTGACCTCGATCGGCGGCATGTCGTCTGCCCGCGGCAGGCAGTAGTCCATCAGGGAGGCGGTCAGAAGCTGGCCTTCCTCGTCGTAGACCGTGTGCTCGAGCAACGCCTGCCCCAGCCCTTGGGCGGCACCGCCGTGGACCTGACCGGCGGCCATCATCGGATTCACCACGGTGCCGAAGTCGTCGACCACGAGATAGCGTAGGACTTTGGTGACGCCGGTATCCTCATCCACTTCGAGCTCGCAGACGTGGGTGCCGTTCGGATAGGTGAGTGCCTCGGCCGTGTAGTCGCCGGTCGCCTTCAGTGAGTCGTCGGCGCCGGGGATAGAGCCTTCGCCCAGAGCTTTTGCCAGGCCCTCAAGGGAGACGCGGCGATCGGTGCCGACGATGGAAAAGGTGCCGTCGACGAACTCGATGTCCGCGGTTGCGGCTTCGAGCAGTTGGCCGGCGAGTTTGCGACCCTCTTCGATCAAGAGGTCAGCGCCGCGGTTAATGGCAACACCGCCCATCAAAAGCGAGCGGGACCCACCGGTGCCGCCGCCCTTCTTTACGATGTCGCTGTCGCCCTGGATCATCCGAACCTTCTCCGGATCCACGCCCAGCTTGTCGTTCAGGAGCTGGGCATAGGCGGTGTGATGACCCTGACCGTTGGTCATGGTCCCGATCACCAGGGTGATGCCGCCGTCCTCGTCCAGGGTGAGGCGTGCTTCCTCCTGCCCCATGCCGGAGCAGGCTTCGACATAGGAGGCAAGCCCGATGCCGAGCAACTTCCCCTGTTTGCGTGCTTCGGCCCGACGCTGCGCGAAGCCCTCCCAGTCGGCCAGCTTGGTGGCCTGCTTCAGGAGGCGCGGATAGTCGCCACTGTCGTAGACTGGGCCCATGCCGGAGTTGTAGGGCAGGTCTTCCGGCTGCACGAAATTGCGCAGGCGAATCTCCCGCGCATCCAGGCCCGCGACCCGTCCAGCTTCATCCACCAACCGCTCCATCAGATAGGCGGCCTCCGGGCGGCCAGCGCCGCGGTAGGCATCCACCGGAACGGTGTTGCTGAAAGCGCAGCGCACCTCGGCGTCAATGGCCGGGATCTTGTAGAGTCCCGTGAACATCTGGGTGGAGGCGCCAGTGGGGATGTAGGTGCTGAAGTTGGAGAGATAGGCGCCCAGATTGGCCTGGGTGCGCACGCGCAGGCCCAGGAAGTGCCCCTCTGCGTCCATGGCCATTTCGGCCCTGGTCACATGGTCGCGGCCTTGAATGTCGGACTGGAAGGCTTCGCCACGCGAGCTGGTCCATTTCACCGGTCGTTGCAGCCGCCGCGCGGCGAAGAGCACACAGACCTGCTCCGGGTAGCAGAAGATTTTCATGCCGAAGCCGCCGCCCACATCGGGCGTTATGATGTGCAGCTTCTCCTCAGGAACTTTGAAGATGTTCTCGCTGAGCTGCCCCTTGAGCCGGAAGATGCCTTGGCTGCCCGAGACCAGCGTCAGTCGTTCGCTCTGCGGATCGTAGTCGCCGATGGCGCCGCGCGGCTCCAGGGAGTTCACCACGATACGGTTGTTGATCAGGTCGACCGTGGCGACCTTGGCAGCCTTGGCAAAGGCGTCCTCAATGTTGGCGCCGTTGTCCTGTCGCCAGTGCAGCGCCAGGTTGCCGGGGGCCGCGTCGTGGAGTTGAATCGCCCGCTCGGCCAGGGCGTCAGGCGCTGAAATGACCGCCTGCAGCGGCTCGTAGTCGACCATCACCAACTCGGCGGCCTCTTCTGCCGCTTCTTGGGTCTCAGCGACCACCAGGGCCACCGCCTCGCCCACGTGGCGTACGCGACCCTTGGCGAGGGCCGGGCGCGGGGGCTGGCGGGCCGGCTCGCCGTCGATGCCCTTCATCGGCGCTAGGCAGGGGATTGTCCCGATACCATCGGCGTCGAGATCGGCGATGGTGAAGATGGCCAGCACGCCTTCGACGGCGGCCGCATCCTCTGTGTCGATCGAGGTTATCTCGGCGTGGGCGTGCGGCGAGCGGACGAAGACGGCGTGTGCCTGACCGTCCAGATTGACATCGTCCAGATAACGCCCTTCACCGCGCAGAAGACGAACGTCTTCCAGTCGCTTGATGCCCTGACCAACACCGAACTGGCCCATTCTTCACTCCCGTTCGCCAATGTTGCCATGCGCCATGGCGGGATCCGCCGGAACGGCGCGCACTATAGGCAAGGCCGACGGGGACGCGAAAGGGCCAATAGGGACGGAGCCTCCGACGCTGGCGCGAGCGCGCCGGTCAGTGCGACATGAGCACCGGCACGGTTTGATGTTCGAGGATGTACTGGGACACACCGCCGAAGAGCAGGGAACCCAGCTTGCCGCGGCCGAAAGCCCCCATCACCAGCACGTCGGGATCGCTTTCCTGGCAGTAGGAAAGAATCGTTTTGCCCAGGCTGCCCTTGATTTCCAGCGGCACATGGCGGGCGTCGATGCTGTGGCGCTTCAGGTGAGCGATGATGTCGTGCTCGCCGGCCCAGCCGAGAATCGCTTCCTCGCTGCTGCTGTTGACGGTCACCACGTCCAGGCGCTTCTTGGTTTCCAGGATCTGCATGGCGTCAGTCAGCGCCCGCGTGGCGGAACGGCTGCCGTCCCAGGCCACCGCCGCTTCCTCCTTGAAGGGTCGGATGGAATAGCCCTTGGGAACCATCACCAGCGGCTTGCCGGAGCGTACGATCACTTCCTCCGGCTGTACCGCGCGCCCGCCCATGCGCACCGCACCCTCGAACTGGCCGGTGATGAGCATGTCGAAGGAGCGCGACATGCGCGCCAGAGTGAGGCCGGGAGGCCCATTGGCCGACACCCATTCATGAGGAACCTCGGGCGCGGTTTCCTGCACCGCTGCAAGAAATGAGGCTTCAATGCCGGCGACAGCCTCCAACTGGACCTGGCGCATCTGCTTGAGGAAGTCGGCGCCAATCCAGTGGCGGATCTGGCTCTCGTATTGCTCCGGCGCGAAAACATAGGCACCGGTGACACTTGCCCCGTACTTCTTCGCCATCTGCAGGGCGAATCGAAGCGCGTGTTTCGAATCCTCATCACCCTGATAGGCGACCAGCAGGTCCTTGATGGCCATCGCGATGCTTCCTTCCTTTCCTGTCGCCTTGCGGCGCCCTTGTTGTGCACAAGCATGGTATAGGCAACTGCTTCATGCTCCAAATCGTGATTGTTAGAGTGGGATGGGATCGATGGGTGAAGGCTTTTGGTGGCGAAGCCTGCTGTTCACGTTTGTGCTCTTGGCTCCATCGGCGGCCCAGGCCACGCCGGAGCTTGCGGTGGAGATCGCCGGCGAGCGGATCATTCTGAGCGCCGAGGAACTGCTGGGGCGCCCGGACACGCAGGATCTCTCCTTGAAGCAGGACGTGGCCTACAGGAAGGCGATGCAGTATCGCGCCTTGCCGATGGCGGACCTCCTATCGGCCCATTCCGTCTCGCCGGATGAGGAGATTGAATTCATCGCCAGCGACGGCTTCGCCTCTCTGATCCCTGCGGCGCTGCTGTTGGGCGATGGCGAGGAGAGCGCGGTGGCCTGGCTGGCGATCGAGCCGCCAGATGCCCCCTGGCCGGCTCTGCCCGGCAAACAGATCAGCGCCGGTCCCTTCTATCTCGTCTGGACCGATGCCGAGAAGAGCGGCATCCGAAGCGAACAGTGGCCTTACGCGGTGGTGCAGGTCCGCAACGTGGCGCCAGCTGCGACGCGCTGGCCGGAAATCGCGGTGGCCGATGACCTGCCGGCGGAGGATCCCGCCCGGGCCGGCCAGGAGGTTTTCGTGACCCAATGCATGGCCTGTCACACCCTCAACGGCGCCGGCAGCGCCACCAAGGGACCGGATCTCAATCAGCCGGCCAATCCCACGCGCTACTTCACCGAGGAGGGACTGCGGCGTTTGTTGCGCGATCCGGCCGCGCTGCGCAGTTGGCCCGGCATGCAGATGCCCGCCTTCAGTCAAGAAATGTTGAGCGAGGCAGAGTTGGACGCAGTGATCGCCTACCTGCGCCACATGGCAGACCACTGACTTTCATTCCGTGCCACGTCGGAGGGCGCGGCCCGGTCGGGCGCCGCTGTGCCGGCCGTCCTTCCAGACGCTCACGCCGTTGACCCAGACCTGCTCGATCCCCGCGGCAGGCATTTTGGGTGCATCGAAAGTTGCCCGATCGGCCACGCTGTCTGGGTCGAACAGCACCAGATCGGCGTAGGCTCCGACCGCAAGGTGGCCCCGGTTGGCCAGCCCGAAGCGCTCTGCGGACAGCGCCGTCATCTTGTGCACGGCCTCTTCCAGGGAGAAGAGCTTTTCGTCCCGGGCGTAGTGGCCGAGCACGCGCGGAAAGGTGCCCCAGAGACGGGGATGCGGGTGCACATCGTGTGGCAGGCCATCGGAGCCGATCATGGTCCCGGGATAGGCGAGAATCCGGCGGACGTCCGCCTCGTCCATCATGAAAAAGATGCCGCCGGCCGGCAGCAGGCGCTGTACCGCCTCGGACTGATCGACACCCCATTCGGCGGCCAGTTCCGCCAGGTCGCGGCCGCTGGCCTCCGGGTGGGGCTCGGACCAGCTCACCACCACCTTGCTCGACTCGTGCAGCAGATCGTTGGCGAGCGTCGTCGAGCCCGCCACGTAGGGATAGGCGTCGAGGCTCAGTTCCTGCACTTTGCGGGCGCGGTCGATTAGGGCGAGCGTCTCGACCGAACGGCCGTGATTGTGCTTCCCGGCGCATTTGTGATGGGAGATGACCACGGGCACGCCGGCTTCCCGGCCGATGCGGAAGGTTTCCTCCAGGGACTGCTGCACCAGGGCAGACTCGTCGCGCATATGGGTGGTATGCACTGCACCGAAGCCGGCAAGTGCCTTGGCGAGTTCGATCACCTCTTCGGTGGGTGCGGCCTTGGCCGGCGCATAGAAGAGCCCGGTACTCATGCCGATGGCGCCGGCCTCCAAGCCCTCCTCGAGCAGCGCGCGCATCTGCTTGATCTCTCCGGCATCGGCTGGACGGTCGAGGCTGTCCATGACGCCAGCACGCAGTGATGAATGCCCTACCTGGGCCACGGCATTGACCGCGGCCGGTGCGTCGTCCAGGGCGGCGAAGTATTCCCGCATGGTGCCGAAGAACCCCTGGGCCGACTCGCTGACCAGATCGAGCGGCGGGGGCGGACGCTTGCTGATGGTCAGGGGCGCGAGACTGACGCCGCAGTTTCCGGCGACCACCGTGGTGACACCCTGACTGACCTTGCAGGTCATCTCCGGATCAGCGAGCAGTGCGCGGTCGTCGTGGGTGTGCACGTCGATAAAGCCCGGCGAGACCGCCTTGCCGACGGCATCGATCTCTGTACCTGCCTCGACGTTCCGGAGGTCACCCAGGGCGACAATGCGCTCATCGCGTATGGCAATGCCACCGCGGCGCGCCGGGGCACCGCTGCCGTCGATCAGCCGTGCGTTGGTGATTGCCAGATCCGCTTGAATGCTCTGATTGCTCATGCGTTGCGCCCTTTCGGCTTTCTGTCGTCCCGTGGCATGCTAGACGCAAATGCGGACTATCTGAACCACGCGGTTTCCATTTGGCGCCTGTGAATAATCGGGCGGAAAGGAAGGCAGGAGGTGAGGGCATCATGAGCGGCTGCGGCAGGCACACCATTCATCGCAATCACTCCCACTGTGGCTGGAGCAACGCCAATCCTCCGGTGCTGGCCATAGCGCCTGGGGAAAGCGTGGAGTTCGAGGTCTTTGATGCGTCGGGCGGACAGCTTAATCCGCAGTCCGAGGCGGGCGATATCCTCCGCTTCGATTTCGACCGTATCAATCCGGTGACCGGCCCGGTTCGTATCGAAGGCGCAGAGTCGGGCGATGCGCTGAAGGTGACACTTCTGTCCTTCAAGCCCTCGGGATGGGGCTGGACGGCCTGCATCCCGGGTTTCGGCCTCCTGGCGGACGACTTCCCTGATCCGGCACTGCACCTTTGGCAATATGATGCTCAGAGCCTGGCGCCGGCACTCTACGGTCCGGGCGGGCGTGTGCCGCTCAAGCCTTTCACCGGGACCATCGGCGTTGCGCCGGCCGAGGCTGGGACCCATTCCATCGTTCCGCCGCGCCGGGTGGGCGGCAACATGGACGTGCGCGACCTGGCGGAGGGCAGCACGCTCTATCTGCCGGTGGAGGTGGACGGCGCGCTCTTCTCCGTGGGAGACACCCATGCGGCCCAAGGAGACGGGGAGGTCTGCGGCACGGCCATCGAGAGCCCCATGAGCGTCGCCTTGAAGTTCGAGCTGATGAAGGGTGCTGCACCCGCAACACCGCGCTTCACCACACCGGGGCCGGTCACCCGCCATCTGGACGAGGCCGGCTACGAGGTGACCACGGGTATCGGTCCTGATCTGATGGAGGCCGCCAAGGATTCGGTGCGCCGGATGATCGACTTGCTGGCGGCACAGCACGGCATGACCCCCGTGGATGCCTACATGCTCTGTAGTGTCTGTGGCGACCTGCGGATCAGCGAAATCGTGGATGCGCCCAACTGGCTCGTGTCCTTCTACTTTCCGCGGATGGTTTTCACTTGAGCAGCAGTCTGCTTGTTATAAGGCCCTACGTGCGTGATGACCTCGATGCGACGATCGAGATCTTCCTTCGGGCGATTCAGGAAACGGCTTCGGCAGATTACACGCCCGCGCAAGTAAATGCCTGGGCGCAAGTGAACAAGGATTCCTGGATAAAGCGGCGGCAAGGCCGTGCCATCTGGATGGCGTTGGTCGACAATACTCCTGCGGGATTCGCTGAATTTGAGCCGGACGGCCACATCGACATGCTGTTCGTCCATCCCTCGTTTGGCGGGACAGGCGTGGCCGCAGCCCTGCTCAGAACCATCGAGCAGGCTGCGATTCAGCGAGGCGCGCCTCAACTGTTTACGGAAGCCAGCATCACGGCGCGCGGCTTCTTCGAACGGCAGGGGTTTCGGACGATTGCCGCGCAAAGTGTCCCCTGTAGAGGGGAAAGCTTGACGAACTACCGGATGGAAAAAATTATTCAGGCGCCAAGCTGTTAGCGCCAGTTGCTACAAGGGGAGGGGAAGTGGAGCCATTCGATATTGTGGGCCTAGGCGAGCCGATGGTCGAGTTCAGCCAAGTGCCGGGCTCGGCCGAGCGCCGCAACTATCTCCAGGGGTTCGGTGGCGACACGTCGAACGCGGTGATTACCGCCGCCCGTCAATCCGCGCGCTGTGGCTTCGTGACCGCGCTGGGTCACGACCCATTCGGCGATGCACTGGAGGAGCTCTGGACTGAGGAAGGTGTGGATTGCAGTGGTGTTGTGCGGTTTGCGCAGGCACCCACGGGCATATACTTCATCACCCACGGCCCCGACGGCCACGCCTTCACCTACTGCCGCGCGGGTTCAGCCGCCAGTCGTCTCGGGCCCGAGGATCTGCCATTGCCGGTCTTGCGCAACTCCGGTTTCCTTCATGTCTCTGGCATCAGCCAGGCCATTTCCGACCGGGCCTGCGACGGCGTGTTTCGCGCGATCGATGAGGTGCGCGCGGCCGGCGGACGCATCTCCTATGATACCAACCTGCGCCGGCAGCTCTGGCCGTTGCCCCGTGCGCGGGCCGTCATTCACGAAGCCATACGTGGAGTGGACGTCGCACTGCCAGGGCTGGATGACGCGCTCGCCCTGACTGGGCTGAGCGATCCGGAGGCCATCGTCGACTTCTACCTGGGTCTGGATTGTCGTCTGGTCGCGCTCAAGCTGGGGGCCAAGGGAGTGCTGCTTGCCACGGGGGAGCGGCGCGCGCTGGTCCCGGGCTTCCCGGTGGAGGCCGTGGACGCCAGCGGCGCGGGCGATTGCTTCGATGGCGCCTTCCTGGCCGAACTTACGCGCGGAACGGATCCTTTCGACGCGGCGCGCTATGCCAATGCCGCCGCCGCCCTGTCCACCACCGGCTACGGTGCCGTGGCGCCCATACCCAGACGCGCCGAGGTGGAAGCCTTTCTTGCCCAAAGGAGCGAGGCATGACCTTCGCCATGGCCGGTCTGCTGGATCGGGCTCCGGTGATACCCGTGCTGACGCTGGAGCGGGTGGAGGATGCGGTGCCACTTGGAAAGGCTCTGTTGGCCGGGGGCTTGCCGGTGATCGAGATCACCCTGCGCTCGGCGGCAGCCCTGGATGCCGCGCGGGCCATGATTCAGGCACTTCCCGACGCGCTGGTCGGTTTGGGCACCGTGCTAGATCGCGCTCAGCTGCACGCCGCTGCCGAAATCGGCGCGGCCTTCGCGGTCAGCCCCGGCGCCTCAGCCGGATTGTTGCAGGCGGCGCAAGCGGAAGACATGCCACCTCTTCTGCCGGGCGCTGCGACTGCAGGAGAGGTGATGACTCTGCGGGAAGCAGGCTATAGGGATATGAAGTTCTTCCCGGCCGAAGTCGCGGGTGGCATTGCCTGGCTTAAGGCAGTGCAGCCGGTCTTTCCCGATTGCCGCTTCTGTCCCACCGGTGGAGTCAGCGCCGAGCGCGCGCCGGACTACCTGTCGCTGGACAATGTTGCCTGCGTTGGCGGCTCCTGGATCGCGCCGTCTGCGGCCATCCGCCGGGGGGCCTGGGAGGAGATTGAACAGCGAGCCCGTGCGGCGGCAGGAGTGAAGAAATGAGCGACGGCAAGAAGCTGGCACTGGTCACCGGCGGAACCCGGGGCATTGGCCTGGGGATAGCAGAAGGACTGCTCGAAGCCGGATGGGAGGTGCTGGCGGCTGGTCTTCATCCGCTCGATGCTCCGGCGCGCCCGGGCATGACGACAACCCATCTGGACGTTACCGATCAGGCGGCGGTGGACGCGCTGGTTTCCGGTCTCGACCGCCTGGATGCGCTGGTGAACTGCGCCGGCATCATTGGCCGCGGCGGGGCGGAGTATGATGTCGAGACCTTTCAGAAGGTGGTGGAGGTGAACCTCACCGGCACCATGCGCCTGTGCGTGGCCTGCCGGCCGCTGTTGACGAAAAGCGGCGGCGCGATCGTTAACACCGCCTCGATGCTGAGCTTCTTCGGTGGCCCGATGGTGCCGGCCTACACAGCGAGCAAGGGCGGCGTGGCCCAGTTGACCAAGGCGTTGGCTGCCGCCTGGGCCGCCGAAGGCATCCGGGTCAATGCCGTGGCCCCTGGCTGGATCTCGACCGACCTGACCCGCCCCCTGCAGGAGGATGAAGCGCGCAATGCCGCCATCCTGGCCCGAACACCGCAGGGGCGCTGGGGGACGCCGCAGGATATCGGCGGCGCGGTCGCCTTCCTCTGCTCCGACGCCGCCGCTTTCGTCAACGGGGTGGTCTTGCCCGTGGACGGGGGCTATCTGACAGTCTGAGTTTCCCTGCGTAGGAGGGCGCCTTCCCGGACGCCCGGTCCACGCGCCACTGCTTTGAGAGGTCCCGATGAGCCCATCGACCCATCCGCTTTCGCCGAAGGAAATCGTGCAGACCGCCATCCCGGAAGATGAGCGTGTCTGGGTGCCGCAGGCACCGAACGTCTGGTTCCGGCCCCTGATGCTCAACACCGTGGCCGGACAGTGGTGCAACCTGTTGCGGGTGCGCAAGGCGGGCGTGCTGAGCCGCCACCTGCATCCGGCACCGGTCCACGGTTTCGTGCTGAAAGGCTCCTGGTACTATCGCGAGCACGACTGGGTGGCGCGCGCCGGTGACTACGTCTTCGAGCCGCCGGGCGAAACCCACACGCTGGTCGTGCCCGACGACGTGGAGGAGATGATCACCTTCTTCAACATCTCCGGCTGCATGTACTACGTGGACGAAGACGGTAATCACACCGGCTTCGAGGACGTCTTCGCCAAGATCGACATGTGCCGCCGCCACTACGAAGAGGTGGGGCTCGGTGCAGACTATCTGGATCAGTTCATTCGGTGATCAGCTACGCCTAAGTAGAGGAGCGGGCCTTTATGCCCGCTTCTCCCGCGCCTCCAGGGAGACCGGGTGCTCCAGGCGGTGCAGCATTTCCTGGGGCACGACCTGCCAGAAGTGAGGCTGTTCCCGCTCCCAATCGATCAGCAGACGCTCGGCGAAGCTGCTCTGGGTTTCGCGCACATGCTCGGCGATCAGCTCACGCAACAGCGAATCATAGTGTGGTGTCTCGATACGCTGGTAGATCACGCTGTCGGCGTTGATGCGCAGGGGCAGCTTCTCCTCCGGATCGTAGACGAAGGCCATGCCGCCGGTCATCCCAGCCGCGAAGTTGAAGCCAACGCCGCCCAGAATGGCGACCGTGCCGCCGGTCATGTACTCGCAGCCATTGGAGCCGCAGCCCTCGACCACCGCCACGGCGCCCGAGTTGCGCACGCAGAAGCGCTCGCCCGCCTGGCCGGCGGCAAAGAGCTTTCCGGCCGTGGCGCCATAGAGCACGGTGTTGCCAATGATGGTGTTGTCCTGGGTGCTGAGCGGACTTTTGGTCATGGGCCGCACGACGATGCTGCCGCCGGACAGGCCCTTGCCCACGTAGTCATTGGCATCGCCGAAGACTTCGAGCTTGAGACCCTGGACCGCCCAGGCGCCTAGTGACTGACCGGCCGAGCCACGCAGACGCACGGTGATGTGGCCAGGCTGGAGGCCCTGCATACCGAAGCGCCGGGTGATCATGGCCGACAGCCGGGTGCCGATAGCCCGGTGCGTGTTTCGGATCGTGTACTGGAGCTGCATCTTTTCCCGATCGCGGAACAGCGGTTCGGCATCCTGGATCATCTGGGCGTCCAGGGTATCGGGGACCTCGTTGCGCCCCTCCAAGGTGCAATGGGTCGGCAGGCCGCCACCGTCCGGCTTGGCCAGAAGCGGGTTGAGGTCGAGGTCGTCGAGATGCGGTGCACCCCGACTGACCTGGCTCAGCAGATCGGTCCGACCCACAACCTCATCCAGAGAGCGCAAGCCAAGCTCGGCGAGAATCTCGCGCACCTCCTCGGCGATGAAGGAGAAGAGATTAACCACTTTCTCCGGCGTGCCGACGAACTTCTGCCGCAGGGCGGAGTCCTGGGTGCACACGCCCACGGGGCAGGTGTTGGAATGACACTGGCGCACCATGATGCAGCCCATGGCGACCAGGGAGGCCGTGCCGACGCCAT
Source organism: Aquibaculum arenosum (assembly GCF_029222965.1). Lineage (GTDB taxonomy): Bacteria > Pseudomonadota > Alphaproteobacteria > Kiloniellales > DSM-21159 > Aquibaculum > Aquibaculum arenosum. The sequence goes on from NZ_JARHUD010000007.1 coordinate 75,684, forward strand.
ACTCTTCGGCGCCCAGCATTGCCGCGATCACCACGTCCCGGCCGGTCTTGATGCCGCCGTCGGTACGCAGGCGCACCTTGTGGCGCAGGCGGTTGAGGGTGAGCACCTGGTGCACCTCGGTCAGACCCATCTCCCAGGGCACGCCAGCATACTTGATCGAGGTTTGCGGGCTGGCACCGGTGCCGCCGTTGTGACCTGAGATCAAAATGACGTCCGCCTTGGCCTTGGCCACGCCGGCCGCGATTGTGCCGATGCCCGAGCGAGCCACGAGCTTCACGCAGACCTTGGCGTCCGGGTTGATCTGCTTCAGGTCGTAGATGAGCTGAGCCAGATCCTCGATGGAATAGATGTCGTGGTGCGGCGGCGGGGAGATCAGCATGACGCCCGGCGTCGAGTGCCGCAGCTTTGCGATCATCTCGGTCACCTTGAAGCCGGGAAGCTGGCCGCCTTCGCCGGGCTTCGCGCCCTGGGCCACCTTGATCTCGATCTCACGGCACTGGTTGAGGTACTCGGCCGTCACCCCGAAGCGGCCGGAGGCCACCTGCTTAATGGCGGAGTTCTCATTGTCCCCGTTCGGGTGGGGTGTGAAGCGGGAGGGATCCTCGCCGCCTTCGCCGCTGTCGGATTTTGCGCCGATGCGGTTCATGGCGATGTTGAGGGCGCCGTGCGCCTCAGGGGAGAGTGCGCCCAGGCTCATGCCGGGCGTAACGAAGCGCTTGCGGATCGCAGTGATCGATTCGACCTCTTCCACCGAGATCGGCGTCAGCTTCTCCTTCTTGAAGTCCATCAGATCGCGCAGCGAGGAGGGCGGCAGCTTGCTGTTTCCTTCACTGAACTTCTTGTAGGTCGAGTAGCTGTCGTTGGCGACCGCAGCCTGCAGGGTGTGGATCAGGCCCGCTTCCCAGGCATGGTGCTCGCCGCCCCGGCGATAGCGGTAGAAGCCGCCCACCGGCAACACGATCACTGATTGTGACCAGGCGCGGCGATGCGCCTCGATGGTCATGCCCTGGATGCCGGTCAGGCCGATGCCGGAAATGCGGCTGGGCATGCCGGGGAAGAACTCATCCACCAGGGTGCGGGAGAGGCCGACGGCCTCAAAGTTGTAGCCGCCGCGGTAGGAGGAGATCACCGAGATGCCCATCTTGGACATGATCTTGAGCAGCCCCTCATCGACCGCCTGGATGTAGCGCTCGACCGCCCGCGTCAGGTCCATGTCACCGAAGAGACCGCGCGCGTGGCGGTCGGCTATGGCGTCCTGGGCCAGGTAGGCGTTCACCGTCGTCGCGCCGACACCGATCAGGACGGCAAAGTAGTGCACGTCGATGCACTCGCCGCAGCGAATGTTCACGCTGGTGAAGGTGCGCAGACGCTCGCGCATCAGATGGGTGTGCACCGCCGCGGTGGCGAGGATCATCGGGATGGCCGCCTTGTCGGCCGCCGTGTGCTCGTCGGTGAGGATGACGTGGGTCTTGCCGCCGCGCACGGCGTCCTCAGCCTCGCGCTGGATCCGGCTCAAGCCCTGCCGCAGAGCTGTATCACCACCCTCGGGATCGAAGGTGCAGTCGATCTCCGCTGCAGTCTCGCCCATGTAGTCGCGCATCGCCAGGAACTCGGCGTTGGAGAGCACAGGCGAATCGAGCTGCAGCAGGCGGCACTGGGTCTCGTCCTCGGCCAGGATGTTGCCGAGGTTGCCCAGGCGGGTCTTCAGCGCCATGACCCGACGTTCGCGCAGGGAATCGATCGGCGGATTAGTGACCTGGCTGAAGTTCTGGCGGAAGAAGTGGTGCAGGCCGCGGTAGCGATCGGAAAGCACCGCCAGCGGGGTGTCGTCGCCCATGGAGCCGACCGCTTCCTTGGCGGTCTCCACCATGGGGTGGAGGATGAGCTCCAGGTCCTCCATGGAGATGCCGTAGGTGAGTTGCCGGCGGCGCAGGGTGTCGCGGTCGAGCGCAACGGATTCACCCGCATCCGGCCGGATCAAGTCGTCGATGACAGTGATGGAGCCAACCCAGTCGCGGTAGGGGTGCTGACCGGCGAGGCGGTTCTTGATCTCGCCATCGTGGTAGAGGCGCCCCTCCTGCAGATCGACGGCGAGCATCTGACCGGGGCCGAGGCGGCCCTTCTCGACGATCTGGGCCTCGTCGATCCGCACCATACCCGTCTCGGAGCCGGCAAAAAGCAGCCCGTCGGCAGTGACGGAGAAACGCAAGGGGCGCAGGCCGTTGCGATCCATGCCGGCCACGAGCCAGCGGCCGCCATAGCCGCAGATCGCCGCCGGTCCGTCCCAAGGCTCCATGACAGCATTGCAGTAAGAGTAGAGAGCCTTCCAATCGTCCGGCATGGCCTGGTCTGACGACCAGGCTTCCGGGATCATCATGGTCTTGACCATGGGCAGATCGCGCCCGGCCCGGACCATGAGCTCGAAGACGGCATCCAGGGCGGCGGAATCGGAACTGCCCGGCTGTACCACCGGCTTCACATCGGAAATCCCCTCGCCGAGCAGACGGTTCTCCAGGCGGCACTCATGCGCCGTCATCCAGTTCACGTTGCCCTTCAGGGTGTTGATCTCGCCATTGTGCGCGAGAACGCGGAAGGGCTGGGCCAGTCGCCAGGTGGGGAAGGTGTTGGTGGAGTAGCGCTGGTGAAAAATGGCGAAGTTGGAAACGAAGCGTTCGTCGAGCAGGTCCGGGTAGAAGGTGGAGAGCTGCTCTGCCAGGAACATCCCCTTGTAGATGATGGAGCGCCCGGACAGGGAGCAGATGTAGAACTCTTTGATCGACTCCTGCTCCACCGCCTTCTCGATCCGGCGGCGGATGATGTAGAGGTCGATCTCGAACTGAGCCGCATCCACGCCCTTGGAATTGGCGATGATGATCTGCTCGATCTCCGGGCGAGTCGCGCTCGCCTTTTCCCCGATGACCGTGGTGTCGGTGGGAACCTGACGCCAGCCGTAGATGGTGTAGCCGGAGTTGAGGATCTCCCGCTCGACGATGACGCGGCAGCGCTCCTGGGCGTTCATGTCGGTGCGCGGCAGGAAGACCATGCCGACGCCGATCTGCCGGTCGCGTGCGCGGTGGCCGGTGCGCTCGATGTGCTCGCGGAAGAAATTGTGTGGGATCTGGACGTGAATGCCGGCGCCGTCGCCAGTCATGCCGTCGGCATCCACGGCGCCGCGGTGCCAGACCGCCTTCAGGGCCTCGATGCCTGCCAACACGACGTCGCGACGCGGTTTACCGTCAAGCGCGGCGACCATGCCGACGCCGCAGGCGTCGTGTTCGTCGGCGGGATCGTATAGGCCGATGCGGGTAAGGCGCTCAGCCTCGGCTTCCTGGGCGCGGATCTGGGCGAGGGGCGTGTCGAGGTCGTGCGGCATGCTGTTCAGCCTTCCGGTCGAAGGGGATTACGCGGCGGCGCTGGCGGCGTGCGTGCCGCTCTGGGCGCCGGCCTGGATATAGCGGTCGATGGACTCGGCGGCGTCGCGGCCATCACGAATGGCCCACACGACCAAGGAGGCCCCTCGCACGATGTCGCCGGCGGCGAAGACTCCGTCGAGATTGCTCATGAGACTGGGGTAGGCGACCTTCACCGTGCCCCAGCGGGTGGTTTCCAGTTCGGGGCAGTTGAACAGGGTCGGCAGATCCTCAGGATCGAAGCCCAAGGCCTTGACCACCATCTGTGCCGGCAAAGTGAATCCAGAGTCCGCAACGACCTCCGGCGCCTGACGGCCGGTGGCATCGGCCACCCCCAGGCGCATCTTCAGGGCGCGCACTTCAGCCACGCCGTCACGGCCGTCGAAGGCCTCGGGCGCCGCCAGCCAGACGAAATCGACACCTTCCTCCTCGGCATTGGCGACTTCGCGCTGGGAACCCGGCATGTTGGCCCGGTTCCGGCGGTAGAGGCATTTGACCGAGCGCGCTCCCTGGCGCACCGCCGTGCGGACGCAGTCCATGGCGGTGTCGCCGCCGCCGATCACGACCACATCCTTGCCGGCGGCGTCCAGTCGGCCGTCGTCGAATGCAGGGACCTCATCGCCGAGGCCCTTGCGGTTGGACGCGGTCAGGTAGTCCATGGCCGGCAGCACGTTGTCGAGGCCGGCGCCGGGTAGCATGACGTCGCGCGCCTTGTAGACGCCGGTGGCAATCAGCACGGCGTCATGCCGCAGGCGCAGCTCCGGAAGGCTGGCATCGCGCCCCACCTCAAAGTTCAGCTTGAAGGTCACGCCGGCATCGGCAACCAGGCGTGTGCGGCGCTCCACCACTTCCTTCTCCAGCTTGAAGCTGGGAATGCCGTAGATCAGCAGCCCGCCGGCGCGGTCATAGCGGTCATAGATCGTTACCTTATAGCCCTTGGCGCGTAGTTGCTCGGCTGCGGCGAGGCCGGCCGGGCCGGCGCCAATGATGCCCACCGACTGCTCGCGCTCCTGCGGCGGGCTGACAGGCTTGACCCAGCCCCGCTCCCAGGCGGTGTCGTTGATGTATTTCTCCACCGAGCCGATGGTGACCGTGCCGTGGCCGGCCTGCTCGATGACGCAGTTGCCCTCGCACAGCCGGTCCTGCGGGCATATGCGCCCGCAGATTTCGGGAAAATTGTTGGTGGCTTGGCTGACCTCATAAGCCTCCTGCAGGCGGCCCTCCGCCGTGAGCATCAGCCAGTCGGGGATGTTGTTATGAACCGGGCAGTGCACCTGGCAGAAGGGCACGCCGCACTGCGAGCAGCGCGAAGCCTGCTCGGCCGCCGACTGCGGCTCGAACTCGTCATAGATCTCGCCGAAGTCGCTGCGACGCAGTGTCACCTCCCGCTTGGGCGGCATGTGTCGCTGCACCTGCGTGAACTGGAGCATCCGGTTCGCCATGACTTGCCTCTTCATTCTGCTGTTCGGCCGGGCTGCATTTCACTGTGCCGTCGGCCGGGGCTCGCTTCTGTGCGCAGCTCCGTGGGGCGGAGCGGAAGCGCGGTATATCGCAAGACGGTGTTGCAGGCGAGCATTTTCTGGGCAGATAGGGCCGAAATGTTGACTATATTCGTGATGCCCCTGCGCGTGCGTCGCAGAACCGCATGCGCCTGTCGGCATTCCGGGGGTATTTCGTCCCAAAAAGAGACCATCTGTTTTTTGTAAGTCTGTTCGGGCGCTTTCTGGGGCCTGCCGCTTTGGAGTGATTGTGGCGCAGTGAATGAAAGGCTATATATGCAGGAACGCGGTGGCGGCCCATCTGGGACGCACCGTTCGTCCTGCGTGAAATCAGCAAGATCAGAGGCATGTCCAAAGAAGATTTAATGGAATTCCAGGGTACAGTTGCCGAACTGCTGCCCAACGCCACCTTTCGCGTGAAGCTCGACAACGGCCACGAGGTGCTGGCCCACACCGCTGGCAAGATGCGCAAGCACCGCATCCGTGTGCTGGCTGGTGACCGTGTAAACGTGGAAATGACCCCCTACGACCTGACCAAGGGTCGCATCACCTTCCGCTTCAAGTAAGGCGGGAGCGCGCTCATGACAGTGCCGCCACTGGCGCTCGCCTCTGCGTCTCCACGGCGGCTGGAACTGCTCAGGCAAATCGATATCGAACCGGACCGGGTTGTGCCGGCTGCGTTGGATGAAACGCCTGGCGCCGACGAACTGCCCGCCGACTATGCCGACCGTATGGCCCTCAGCAAGGCCGAGGCGGTGGCTGCCATGAACTCCGACAGCTTCATTCTCGCGGCCGATACTGTGGTGTCACTCGGCCGGCGCATCCTGCCCAAGGCCGAAACGCAGGAGCAGGCTCTGGATTGTCTGCAGCTTCTGTCCGGCCGGCGCCATCGCGTGATCGGCGGGATTGCTCTGCTTGCACCCGATGGGCGCCAGGCTCGGCGGCGTGTGACCACAGTGGTTCAATTCAAGCGCCTGACGCCCCGAGAAATGGACCGCTACATCGATAGCGGGGAATGGCATGGCAAGGCAGGAGGCTATGCCATCCAGGGCCGGGCGGCTGCCTTCATTCCATGGATTCGTGGCTCCTATAGCAACGTCGTCGGTCTCGCCCTGGCGGAAACGGCGGCAATGCTGTGCGGGCTTGGCTGGAAGGCGTGAGCGGACGACTCCTGATCAGCAGCTTGCCCGGGGAGACCCGGGTCTTCCGCTTCGACGCACGGGAGCGCCTGCTTTGGCTGCGTGTGCAGCGCGCTGACCGACCTGGGGCCGCAGGCGATCTGCTGCTCGGCCGGGTGCAGGCGCTGGACGCCGGTCTCAACGCGGCCTTCGTCGACATTGGCCTGGAGCGTCCCGGCTTGCTGCCCCTGGGCCGCAGCAAGCGTCGCCCGACCGAGGGCGAAGCGCTGCGGGTGCGCATCACCCGTGCCCCCAGCGACGACAAGGGCGCGCGTCTCGCCTTCGCGGTTGCAGCCGGCGCCGAGGGGGCAGAGCAGGATGCAGCGCGTAAGCCGCCCTGTCTGCTGCGTGCTGGAGACGACCCGCTGGAGCTGTTGCGCAGCGACGAGCAGCCGCCCGACGAGGTGATCTTCGATGATCTTGAATCCTTCACCGCCGCTCAGGGCGCCCTGCGTGACCGACCCGAGCTGCGCGATCGACTGATTTTGGATCGGCAGGGCAGCAGCTTTGGCAATGCGCTGGAGGCTGAAGTGGAGGCCCTGGTGCAGCCCCTGGTGCCGTTGCCGGGCGGTGGAAATCTGCTGATCGAGCCGGTGCGCACCCTGACGGCCATCGACGTCAATGCGGGCGCGCACGGCGGGCAGGGGGCGCGGCGCAGCGTTGAGGTCAACCGGGAAGCGGCCCGGGAAATCGCCCATCAACTGCGTCTGCGTGATCTTTCCGGGCGGGTTCTGATCGATTTTCTCGAGATGCCCGGGCGGGAGGAGCGGCAACGGCTGGCGGAATTCCTGCGTAAGGCTCTGGAGGGGGATCCGGAGCCGGTGCAACTCTTCCCGCCGCGCGGTCAGCTTTTCGAACTCACCCGGCGGCGCAGCCGGCCGCCCCTGCACGAGCTGCTGGGCCGCCGATGCGGCCTGGGCGGCGGGGGCTGGGCGCGCGATCCCGTGGCTGTCGCCTATGAACTGCTGCGGCGGGTCCGCGCTCTGCCGCCGACGGCGCGCCCACGGCTGCATGTAGCACCGGCGGTGGAGGCAGCTTTGCGCGGTCCGGCGGCCCCGGCACGGGCTGCGATCGAGACCCGGCGCGGCCGCGCCCTCGCGTGCGATATCAAGCCGGGCAGGGCAGTCGAACTGGCGGAAATTGTGATAGAGTGATGCCATGAGCGATCGCATCCTGCCCTTTCCGCGCCGACACGCCGCCAACCGCCTTCAAAACGAGAGTGCGGGCGAGCGCTGTCCCATCTGCAGCAAGCCATCCGTCCGGGAGCGGCGTCCTTTCTGTTCCGCACGCTGTGCGCAGATCGATCTCGGCCGCTGGCTCGGTGAGCGCTATCGCATTCCAACGGAGGATCAGCCCGAAAGTGGCTTCTTCGAGGAAGATGGGAAGGAGGGCCAATCGTGAGCGGACTTACGTTGCGCCGCGGCGCCCTGGCTCTCGCCCTGCTGCTGGTGCCGGTCGGGGGCCATGGCGATGCCAGTGCCTTTGATAGCGAAATCATGGACTCCGTGGTCTCGGTGCTGCCGGTCTGGCCCGGGCACCCCCAGGGCGGTACGCCAGAGTTGCCTCCGGGCGTTGCGCCGGAGGCCAGCGCCGTTGCCATTGCGCCCGAAGGCTATCTCGCCACGGCCTACCATGCCGTCGCCAATGCCGAATCCATCGATGTGCGCCTGGCCGATGGCAGGCTGCGTCCTGCGGAACTGGTTGGTGTCGACTCCGACAGCGATATCGCCCTGCTGAAGATAGATACCGACCTCCCGGTCCCTATGCTGGCCGATGTGCTGGAGATGGATATGGACCTGGGCGATCCGGTTTGTGCCGTGGGCAATGCTTTTGGGCTCGGCTTATCCGTGACCTGCGGCGTGGTCTCGGCCCTGCGTCGCACGAGTACCGGGTTCAATGCGATAGAAGACTTCATCCAGACCGACGCGGCGATCAATCCCGGCATGTCGGGCGGGGCTTTGGTGGATGACGAGGGGCGTCTCGCGGGCCTGGTTTCCGCCATTTTTGCAAGTGACGCGGATACCAATGCGGGTGTGAATTTCGCAGTCTCCGCCAAACTGCTGCGCCGCGTTAGCATGGACCTGCAACAGCATGGCGAGGTGCTGCGCGGCAACAGTGGCCTGCGGGTGCGTGATCCCTCGCGAGAGGAACAGGTACTGGCTGCCGGCGCTGTGGTGAGCCGTGTCACTGAGGAGAGCCCTGCGGCGCGTGCCGGACTGCGCGAAGGCGACCTGATCGTGGAGATCGCCGGGCGGCCCATCGCTTCAGCCGCGGACGTGAACACCGCCGTCCATCTCCACCGTCCGCAGGAGAGCTTTTACATAACCTTTCGTCGTGGTGAGGTGCGCGAAACCGTCACTCTGACACTGCAGTAGCCGTCGCCGGAGTTCGGCGCGAGAAATGCGTCGAAGAGGCTGGACAGCTACCCGGTCATCTCCTATACACCCAGCCGTCGCCACCGCGGTGGCCGGCGCCCAGGTAGCTCAGTTGGTAGAGCATGCGACTGAAAATCGCAGTGTCGGTGGTTCGATTCCGCCCCTGGGCACCATTCTTTTCCGGTCCATTCCGTCGTCCTTTGCTGCGCTCTTGATGATGCGGGGGCGTGTCGTCGGGGTGCTCGTTGCCTCGTCACCACCTGTATCGCCCGTGTTGGGGAGGAGGGGGACGGCGCCGCTATTCCCCTGACGCTACTTCCCTGATCTCGCCGCAGATGCTCCAGGGCAGCGCAGGCTGGCAGCCTGCGGCCTCGGGCGCCGCTGCCTGTTGGCACTGCCGGTGCAGCCGGCCGGGGCCTCCACGAATGCAGGCATCCTTGCCTGCATAGGACCAGCTACCGCAGGTGCGGGCGGCTGCCTGCGCAACGGCGCCCGCCACCTCCGCGCGCTCAGCCTTCCTCGCGGACCTTCAGCTTTCCGACTCTTGACAGCGATCTAAACTCTGGCAAAGCTGCGCCTGCCTTCACGGCTGGGTGGCTCCATGATCGGCTCGCGGGATTTGAGGGCAGCTTGCACCGCGTGATCAAATGCTAAAGCGCCACGACGTGGTTCGTGGTCTCGCCCGGTGACTGGCTGAGGGGAGACGCCGCCATGCGATACCATCACTTCTAGAATAGCTGCATCGCGCTGCGCTGCCACCTGCCTGGCGGCGACGCTCATGCCTTGGCCGTCCGGCCCCGGACGGCCGCTACAGCGACCTCAACAGACTGCTTCTCAAGAACGATAGGTACGCGTCTGGGGAAGGCTCCCCTGGCGCCTGCCTTCAAGAGGATTACTGCACGATGGCTTTCTTTTCTGTTTCCGTATCGCTGACGCGTCTGCTTTCCGGCGCTTCCTTCGTGGCGGCCGGCTTCGCCACGGCGCTCGTCTTTTCTTCCCCCGCCGCGGCCGAAAGCCTGCGGGTGGGCGTCTCTGCCGGGCCCTATGGGCAGGTGCTCGATGAGGCGGCCCGCCTGGCTGCCGAGCAAGGCCTCGACGTGGAGATCATCGAGTTCACAGAGTGGACCATGATCAACGAGGCACTGCACAACGGCGACATCGATGCCAACAACTTCCAGCACAAGCCCTACCTCGACAATCAGATCGCAGCCCGCGGCTACGAAATCGTGCCGCTCGACTCCTCGATCGTGGTGCCGATGGCGCTCTACTCGGAAAGTGCGGACACCATCGAGGAGCTGCCGGAAGGCGCGTCCATCGGCATCCCCAATGACCCGACCAACGCGGCACGGGCGCTCTTCCTCCTCGGCGAGGCCGGTCTGCTCACCCTGGCCGAGGGGGCAGGGGCGACGGCAACGATCCTCGATGTAGCGGAGAATCCCAGGGACCTGCGCTTCGTGGAACTGGATGCGGCGCAGCTGCCGCGCTCGCTTTCGGACCTCGATGCCTCGGTGATCACCTTGAACTACGCTGTGGTCTCGGGGCTCGATCCGCACGATTCGCTGATCATCGAAAGTGAGGAGTCCGACTGGACCCTCGTCTGGGCTGTGCGGGAGGATCGGGCGGAGGACCCCACCATCCGCCGCTTCATCGACATCTACAGTTCCGAGGAAGTTCGGGAGTTCATCGACGTTACCTTCGAGGGGACGATCCTGCCGACCTGGTAAAAGGCTGGGTTGGCGGCCTGGGGTGCAGGCGTCAACCTAGGTGCCTGCACCCCAGGCGCCGGCGGTGGTTCATCTTCTACCAATGAACCGGGATCTTCATAAGATAAGCAGATTGCGTTCAGGTAGACTCACCTGAACGCAATCTGCTCTGTACTTTAGTCTTACGCCGACTAGACCTTTGCCGCCTTTCGCGGTCGGCCGCCCTTCGATCCGTTCGCACGCGCCGCCGCTGCCTTAGCCGGCGACTTGGCCTGTCCTGCTCTCCGGGCCAGTTCCTTCGTCATCCAGTCGCGTGTCCCGAAGATACCGGCGATCAGGGCGGGAGCGTAGAGGTCCACGTCCAGCGCTGGCCAGTGCAGATCGAAACCAAGCCCCTCGACCTCGACGTTGGCGAGATCATCGTTACTGGCCCCTTGCAGGTCCTGCACGAGCTGTGTGGGAAAGGCGTAGGTGCAGCCGTTCACCAGATCGATGACAACACGCCCGCTCTTGCGGTCATAGCGCGCGGACCTTGCCCGAGGTTCGGTTTCGAGAATCGTGCGACCGCGCGCTTCGGCCGCCTCAAACTGCGCGTCGGTCAGGTTGGCCATGAATTCGCTCCCATTCCTGAAGAAAGTGGTTGCGGCGCTCTCTCACCTCGGCAAGGAGCCGCCGAAGGTCGGTACGCTTGATGCCGACGCTAGACACGATCTCGGGACCGCCGTCAGGCCCCAGCAGGTTGATTCTCGCCTGCCCTGCTCCGGTGATGTGACTGACGGTATCCATCCTGGACCTTCGCCGATCAAGCGGCCCGGTTTCACCATTGTCGCAACCCAAGGGCAGACGGAAATGATCTCAACCCCTCTCGGTCGCAAGGCGAAATGCAAACCAGGTCAGACAGGCACCGATCCCGGCTTCGATCCACCGCCGCGCCCGGTCATAGGCTAGCCGGAAGGGACGCGACGACAGGAGCACCGCATAGACACCGTGGCCAGCCAGCGACAAAGCGAAGGCACCGGCCACGAACAGGGCGACCACGCCCGCTGGCGCGTTCTGGGTGGCCCCGACGGTGGCAATGGCCAACCAAAAGACGATGGCCTTGGGGTTGGTCAACTGCATGATGAGCCCAGTCGCGAAGGATCGCGCCATCCCGCCCGCACCGAGGGGTGGTGCGATCCCTATTGTTGGTGGAGTCAACGCTCGTTGCCAGGCGTTGATTGCCAGCCACATCAGGTAGCAGGCCCCGGCGACGCGGATCATGGTTGATAGCCAGCCCACCCGCTCCATCACCAAACCCAGCCCTTGGGTGGTGGCCAGCGCGAGGCTGGCCGCCCCGACTGCGATGCCCAACGATGCAGCGAGCGCCGACGCCCGTCCCCGTGACAGCGCCAGCCCCATTAGTAGGGCGACCCCGGGGCCAGGCGAGGCAACCGCGACCGCCTGGATCGCATAGGCGGCAGCGAAACCGGGTAACCAAGGCAATAATCCGTCCAACATCACAGCTCCTTATCTATTTTGGGCTAAAAGTGACTGTCGCGAAATTCCTGACTAAATCTAGCGGCGCGCTTCCGTAGCCATGCGCACGGCAAGGCCCGCCAGAACCGTGCCCATCAGCCACCTTTGCACGACAAGCCACGTTGGGCGGCTGGCGAGAAAGACCGCGATTGTTCCGGCCGCGACGGCGATCATTGTGTTGACGCTCACGCTTATGACGATCTGCATAAAGCCGAGAATCAAGGATTGAGCCAGCACGCTACCATGCTCGGGGCTTATGAACTGCGGCAGCAGCGATAGATACATGACGGCGATCTTAGGATTGAGCAGATTGGTCAGAGAACCCATCACGACAGCTTGCGGGGGCTGTCTTTCGGCAAGTTCTTCACTTGGAACGGCGACCTTCCGACTGGCTTCACCGTCTGCTATGCCAAATAGAGCAGATAGAGTGCGCCGGCGAAACGCAACGCATCATAGGCAAAGGGAACGGCCATGACGACCGCGGTGATCCCCAATGCAGCGCACATCATGTAGAAGACAAAGCCGAGGGCGACGCCTCCCAGCGAGATCAAGCCTGCCATGCGGCCTTGGCAGATGGACCTTGAAATCAGATAGACCATGTTAGGGCCGGGCGTGAGCACCATCCCGAGCGCGATGAGCGCGAAAGCAATCAAGCTAGTAGTTTCTGGCATCATCGCCCCCTCGTTTCTTTCTATCGCGCTAGGGTCTCGGTCCCTGTTCGCGCGACCTACAACATCGAGCATGAACGGGAAGCCGGGGAGGAAGAGATCGAGTTCCAGATTAAGTGGTCAGCCAAATAGCTCTGAATTCAGAATGCGCAGGAGTCCCATCTGCCCCCGCCTGTGCCCCTGGCGAGTTCTCCAGCTTCACCAGGGCACAGTACACGAAAGATGGGCGTCGAGGCCGCCGCCCGCGCGGCACTGTCTGGAAAAGTGGGAAAGGTTTGCTGGTGCTCTGGTCGCGGCCGGCGCGGCTACGCGACTGCTTTTGCCACCATGTCCGGATGCTGAGCGATCACCTTGATATAGGCGATGGCAAAATCCGGTGCCATCACCCGCGCCTGCTCCCAGTCGCGCAGGGTGCCCACCGGCACCTGAAACCGTTGTGCAAACTCCGTCTGCGTTAGCCCCAGTTCCGTTCGGGTCATGCGGATCAGCCGCGCCCGCTGCCCGCGCTTCAAGCCCTCTGTCGTGACGTCCCGATCCTCCGGGTCGGTGGGATCAGCCGGGATCGCGATAGGCTTTCTCTTCACGCTTGTTGCTCCTTCTAACTGAGATGAAGCGAGGCTCGGCGTCCCGCCAAACGAAAACCGCTGTGAACATGCTTTGCTCCACCACGCCAACCACCTTGAAGCGCTCTTCGCCATCCTCCGGTCGGAAGGTAGGCAGGACGAGATGACTGTCGTCCTCAAAGATCCGGGACCCGAGAGACAAAGGCAGATTGTGTTTTTTCCTGTTAAGGGCGTCCTTGGCCGGGTCGAAGCGGTTAGCCATGCGTCATTATACGGCATTTCCGTAGTTCGCACAAAGCCCAATCTTCGCCAGTATGGCAACGAAGGTTGTTCAGCACTCGTGGGCGTCACTCTCTGCATGAAAACGCACGTCGTTTGCGAACGATAGCATGTCGCCTGTTGTCAAACCCGCCTGAAGTCATTAATCCCCACCCGGCGCAACGAGGCGGGTGGCGCGGGCGTCAGAATCCCGCTAGGTATCCGCTGCGGGAGTGACTGGGAGGGATGTCTTAATGGCAGCAGACGCCATTCTTACGGCTGTAGGGCTAACCAAGGAATTTAAGGGCTTCGTCGCTGTCGACGACGTCAACCTCTCGGTCGAGCGGGGCTCGATCCATGCCCTGATCGGGCCGAATGGGGCGGGCAAGACCACCTGCTTCAATCTCCTGACCAAGTTCCTGCAGCCCACGCGCGGCAAGATCACCTACAAGGGCGATGACATCACCAGCATGGCCTCGGCGGATATTGCGCGGCTTGGCTTGGTGCGCTCCTTCCAGATCTCCGCCGTTTTTCCACACTTTACGGCACTTGAGAACGTCCGCATTGCGCTGCAGCGTAAGCGCGGCGACAGCTACGATTTCTGGCGTTCGCAAACGGTGCTCAATCAGTACAATGACCGCGCCGCGGAACTTCTGGCGGATGTCGGACTGACCGAGTTTGCCGAAGTGCAAGCTGCAGAGTTGCCTTACGGCCGCAAGCGCGCGCTGGAGATTGCGACAACGCTTGCGCTTGACCCGGAAATGCTGCTGCTCGACGAGCCCATGGCTGGCATGGCCGAGGCGGACGTGGAGCGCATCACGGCGCTGATCAAGCGGATCGCTGCCAACCGCACCATCCTGATGGTCGAGCACAATCTCTCGGTGGTGGCCAACCTGTCGAATCGGATCACAGTGCTCGCTCGGGGTAAGGTCCTGGCGGAAGGCCCCTACGAGGAAGTTTCCAAGGACCCGAGGGTCATCGAAGCCTATATCGGAGCCGGACATGGCTGACGCTATGCTGCAAGAGCGCAGGGACGCGAACACGCAAGGCGCCCTGCTGAAGGTCTCGAACCTGGAGGGCTGGTACGGTGAGAGCCACGTGCTGCACGGCATCAATTTCGATGTGCGTCAGGGCGAGGTGGTCACCCTGCTGGGCCGCAACGGCGCCGGCAAGACCACGACGCTCAAGGCCATCATGGGTATTCTGGGCAAGCGGAAGGGGTCGGTGGTCTTTGACGGGACTGAGCTGATCAAGCTCCCGGCGCGCGCCATCGCCCGCCTCGGCGTCGGCTATGTCCCGGAAGAGCGGGGCATCTTTGCCAGCCTGTCCGTGGACGAGAACATGATGCTCCCGCCGCAGGTGAAGCCGGGTGGCATGTCGGTGGAGCAGATCTTCGAGCTCTTTCCGAACCTCAAAGAACGGCGCAACAGCCAGGGCACCAAACTGTCCGGCGGTGAGCAGCAGATGCTGGCCATCGGACGGATCCTGCGCACCGGTGCAAAGATGATCCTGATGGACGAGCCCACCGAAGGCTTGGCGCCAGTGATCGTGCAGCAGATCGGACGGACCCTGGAGTGGTTGAAGCGGGATGGCTACACCATCGTGCTGGTGGAGCAGAATTTCCGTTTCGCAGCTTCGGTCGCCGACCGCCACTATGTCGTTGATCAAGGCAAGGTGGTCGACATGATTCCCAACGAGGATCTCGAAGCGAACATGGAGAAGTTGCACGCCTATCTGGGTGTGTGATGGAGCAGGGTGCCGTCTGCACCCGACAACAGGGGGCCGACCGGCCCCGCAAGGGAGGTTTAAGGTATGAAGAAAACTGGTCTGATTGTGGGTGGCCTGGCCGCATCGCTGATGGCGACCTCGGCCCTGGCGCAGGACATCGACGTCAAGATCGGCGTCCTGAACGACCGTTCCGGTCTCTATGCCGATCTGTCCGGCGAAGGCTCGGTGATCGCGGCACGCATGGCCGTCGAGGACTTCGACGCTGCGTCCAAGGGCATCAACGTGGAAATCGTCTCCGCCGACCACCAGAACAAGCCCGACGTGGCCTCGAATATCGCGCGGCAGTGGATCGATGACGAAGACGTGAACGTCATTCTCGACGTCCCCACCTCGTCCGCTGCTCTGGCGGTGCATGAAGTGCTGCGCGACTCCAACGCGCTTATGCTCAATTCGGGCGCGGCGACATCTGACCTGACGGGTGAGGCCTGCTCGCCGAACACCGTGCACTGGACCTATGATACCTGGGCCCTGGCCAATGGCACTGGCAGTGCCATGGTCCAGCAGGGTGGAGAGAGCTGGTTCTTCCTGACCGCGGACTATGCCTTCGGCCATTCTCTGGAGCGTGACACCGCTGCTGTGGTGGAGGCCAATGGCGGCGAAGTTGTCGGCACCGTGCGCCATCCTTTCCCGGGTCAGGACTTCTCGTCCTTCCTGCTGCAGGCGCAGTCCTCCGGCGCGCAGGTGATCGGTCTCGCCAATGCCGGCGGCGACACGGTCAACACCATTAAGCAGGCGGCCGAGTTCGGCATCACGCAGGCCGGGCAGTCGCTTGCTGGTCTGCTGATCTTCCTGACCGACGTGCATGCGCTCGGCCTCGAGGCAGCGCAGGGCCTGGTGCTGACCGAGTCCTTCTACTGGGATCTCGATGACGAGACGCGCGCCTGGTCCGAGCGCTTCATGGAAGCCAAGGGCGACATGCCGACCATGGTTCAGGCCGGCGTCTACTCGGCAGTCCTGCATTACCTGAAGGCGGTCGAAGAGACCGGCTCCACCGATGCCGAGCCGGTGATGGCGGCGATGAAGTCGACGCCGACCAGCGACCCGCTCTTCGGTGAGGGCGAGATCCGCGCCGATGGCCGCAAGATCCACGACCTCTACCTCTTCGAGGTGAAGAGCCCCGACGAGTCCGAGGGTGCGTGGGACTACTATGACGTTCTGGCGACCATCCCGGCCGATTCGGCCTTCCGGCCGATGGAAGAGGGCAACTGCCCGCTGGTTGAGTAATCGGTAGCGACCGGTATCCGGGGGCGCGTCGTATCTGGCGCGTCCCCGTCTTTTCCTGATCATACTCGCGAGACGCGCGCATGTTCGAGCTCCTGGGAATTCCACCACAGGCCCTGTTCGGCCAGCTTCTGCTGGGGCTAATCAACGGGTCTTTCTACGCGATGTTGAGTCTTGGGCTGGCGATCATCTTCGGCCTTTTGAACATCATCAACTTCACCCACGGGGCGCAGTATATGCTGGGCGCCTTCGTCGCCTATCTGCTCTTGCAGTACCTGGGTGTGGGCTACTGGGGTGCGCTGCTGCTTGCCCCCATCATCGTCGGCGCGTTCGGCATCGTGCTTGAACGCCTGATGATCTCCAAGCTCTACCACCTGGACCACCTTTATGGCTTGTTGCTGACCTTCGGTCTGGCGCTGATCCTGCAGGGTCTTCTGCGCAATGAGTTCGGCATTTCCGGCCTGCCGTACAACATTCCCTCCCAGCTTTCGGGTGGGCAGAACCTCGGCTTCATGTTCCTGCCGAACTATCGCGGCTGGGTCGTGGTGGCATCGGTGATCGTCTGCTTCGGCACGTGGTTCATGATCGAGAAAACTCGGCTGGGCGCCTACCTGCGGGCCGGTACGGAGAACCCGACGTTGGTTGGCGCCTTCGGCATCAACGTGCCGCGGATGATTACCCTGACCTACGGTTTCGGTGTGGCGCTCGCCGCCTTCGCCGGTGTGTTGGCGGCGCCGATCTATTCGGTGAACCCCAACATGGGCGCCGAGCTGATCATCGTGGTCTTCGCCGTGGTGGTGATCGGCGGTATGGGCTCGATCCTGGGCGCGATCCTCACAGGCTTCGGGCTTGGCATCGTTGAGGGCCTGACCCGTGTCTTCTACCCCGAAGGCTCCTCCGTTGTGATTTTCGTCATCATGGCAATCGTTCTGCTCGTGAAGCCGGCAGGCCTGTTCGGGAGGACCGCGTGATGGCTGGTGAGACTAGAGTGGCAAAGGCAATCACTCCCAAATCCCTGTCCTACGCGCAGGGCATGCCGCGGCATCATCTGGCGCTCTTCGCCGCCTTTCTGACCATCGCGGTATTGGCACCCTTTTTCCTCTATCCCGTCTTCGTGATGAAGGTGCTGTGCTTTGCGCTCTTTGCCTGTGCCTTCAATCTGCTCCTGGGCTTTGGCGGGTTGCTGTCCTTTGGGCACGCGGCCTATTTCGGCTCGGCCAGTTACATTGCCGCCCATTCTGCTAAGGTTTGGGGCCTGACTCCCGAGCTTTCGATCCTTGCAGGAACGGTCGTCGCGGCCTTTCTGGGGCTGATCTTCGGCTATCTGTCCATCCGGCGGCAGGGCATTTACTTTGCGATGGTGACCCTGGCCTTTGCGCAGATGGTCTATTTCTTTGCCCTGCAGGCAGAGTTCACTGGCGGTGAGGATGGCATCCAGGCAGTGCCACGCGGAGAGCTTTTTGGCTTCATCAGCCTGGAAGCCGATCGCGCGATCTACTGGCTGGTGCTGGCGATCGTGTTCTTCGGCATCCTCTTCCTCTACCGCATCGTCCACTCGCCCTTCGGGCAGGTGCTCAAGGCGATCCGCGAGAACGAGCCGCGAGCGGTTTCCCTGGGCTATCAGGTCAACCGCTACAAGCTGGCCACCTTCGTGATTTCCGCCACCTTTGCCGGGTTGGCCGGGGGCACCAAGGCGCTGGTGTTCCAGTTGGCATCGCTCACCGATGTCCATTGGGCGATGTCCGGCGAGGTCGTGCTGATGACCCTGCTGGGTGGTATGGGCACGATCTTTGGGCCCATCGTCGGAGCGACCGTGATCATCACCATGCAGAACTACCTGGCGACTTTCGGAGCCTGGGTGACCATCATTCAGGGCGTGATCTTCGTCATCGGTGTGCTGGCCTTCCGCGAAGGCATCATCGGCGTGCTCAGCCGCAAGATCAAAAAGCCCCTGTAAGGGGTTAAGAGGGCGGAGGGATCTGCTCCGCTTCGACTTTCAAGAAGGCGTCGCCACTGGCGGCGCCTTTTTCCTTTGACGGCCGAGTCGCGGCGTGATTCTCTGGCTGGATGAGACTGCTCACCGACATCCGTCAGACCCTGGGCCATGTTGCCCCTCAGGCACTTGCCATCGCGGCCGTTGCCTATTTCGCTTTCCATGCTGTGCAGGGAGAGCGCGGGTTGCTGGCCTACAAGCGGCTCAATGAGGAGTTGACTCAGACCAGGTCTCTGGCTGCGGAGGTTGCCGATCAGCGTGAAACCTGGGAGCGGCGGGTTTCACTTTTGCGCCCAGAAAGCCTTGATCCAGACTTGCTTGAAGAGCGCGCGCGCCTTCTCTTGAATTACCTGAGAGAGGACGAAGCTGTAATTTATTTGCCCGAGCAGAACCTAGATAACCAATAGAAAGTTAAAACACCTTTTATTGCACCATTTCAGATGGTTACGCCTTTGCTTGCGGATTACATCTTTTCCTCCTAACGTGCTGCCCGTAGCATGATCGGAAAGCGGCGCGCCAAGCCCGCCGCAGCACCCTTGGGAGGCGCCCATGGCGACAGGTACCGGACAGAGCAGCCGTAGCTCGCGCAAGAGCAGCAGTTCAACCAGCCGCCAAAACGCGAGCAGTGGGTCCCAATCCAGCCGCGCCGCCGCGAACAAAAGCGGCCCCGCCAAGAGTGGGACTTCCAAGAGTGGAGCTGCCAAAGGCGGCAAGAGTGCCACGGCTCGGCAGGCGGATCTGGCCAAGAACATGGACCAGGACACCCTTCTCAAGCTTTACGAGGACATGCTGCTGATCCGCCGTTTCGAGGAGAAGGCGGGGCAGATGTACGGCATGGGTCTGATCGGGGGCTTCTGTCATCTCTACATTGGGCAGGAAGCGGTCGTGGTGGGACTGCAGTCCTGTATCGATGAGAATGACGCCGTGGTGACCAGCTACCGCGACCATGGCCACATGCTGGCGACCGGCATGGAGTCAAAGGGCGTCATGGCCGAGCTCACGGGCCGCCGCGGCGGCTACTCCAAGGGCAAAGGCGGCTCGATGCACATGTTCAGTCGCGCCACGAAGTTCTTCGGCGGCCACGGCATCGTTGGTGCCCAGGTGCCGATCGGCAGCGGTATTGCCTTCGCCATGAAGTATAATGAGGAGCCGGGCATCTGCCTCACCTACCTGGGCGACGGCGCTGTCAACCAGGGGCAGGTCTATGAGTCCTTCAACATGGCCTCGCTGTGGAAGCTCCCGGTGGTCTACGTCATCGAGAACAACAAGTATGGCATGGGCACCTCTATCGAGCGCTCCTCCGCGAAGTCCACGGAGCTCTACAATCGCGGACAGGCTTATGGCATCCCCGGTGTCCAGGTGGACGGCATGGACGTGCTGGCCGTGCGCGAGGCCGGCCGCGAGGTGATCGAGCACGTCAAGGCCGGCAAGGGGCCTTACGTGATGGAGATGCTCACCTACCGCTATCGCGGTCATTCCATGTCCGATCCGGCCAAGTACCGCTCGCGCGAGGAAGTGCAGAAGATGCGCAGCGAGCACGACCCCATCGACCGCCTGCGTGAGACGCTGCTCAAGCACAAGAAGGCCGATGAGGACGAGCTGAAGCAGATCGACAAGCGGGTGAAGGAGATCGTGGGCGAGGCGGCCGAGTTCGCTCAGAACAGCCCGGAGCCGGATCCCTCCGAACTCTACACCGACGTCTATATCGAGACCCAGGCCGCGGAATGACCGCCGGCCTGTTGCACGCCCTTGACCGGAGCGCGATCTTCAGCGCGCTCGCCACTCGCGGAGCGATGGAATGCCGATCGAAGTCCTGATGCCGGCGCTTTCCCCCACTATGACCGAGGGAAAGCTGGCCAAGTGGATGAAACAGGAAGGTGACGAGATCAGTGCCGGCGATGTCATCGCCGAGATCGAGACCGACAAGGCGACCATGGAGGTCGAGGCGGTCGAGGAGGGCACGCTGGGCAAGATCGTGGTTCCGGAAGGCACGGACGCTGTGGCGGTGAACAGCGTGATCGCGCTCCTGCTCGAAGAGGGCGAGGACAGCGCCGCTCTGGAAGGTGCAGGCGAGGGCGGCGGCAAGGCGGCGGAACAGAAGAGTGAGGCGCCGGCCGCAGAGGCCAAGTCCGAGGCCAAATCTGAGGCGCCGGCCGAAAAGCCCGAGCCAGCTGCGGCTGCGCCGGAACCGGAGCCCGAGTGGGACGGCCCCACAAAGAAGCAGACGGTGCGCGAAGCGCTGCGTGACGCCATGGCCGAGGAGCTGCGGCGCGACGAACGTGTCTTCGTCATGGGCGAGGAGGTCGCCGAGTACGAGGGCGCCTACAAGGTCACCCAGGGCCTGCTGAAGGAGTTCGGGGCGAAGCGGATCATCGACACCCCGATCACCGAGCATGGCTTCACCGGCCTGGCGGCCGGCGCCGCCATGTATGGCCTACGCCCCGTGGTCGAGTTCATGACCTTCAACTTTGCGATGCAGGCCATGGATCAGATCATCAACTCCTCGGGCAAGACGCTCTACATGTCCGGCGGGCAGATCGAGAACCCCATCGTTTTCCGCGGCCCCAACGGCGCTGCATCCCGTGTGGCGGCCCAGCACTCCCAGTGCTACGCCAGCTGGTATGCCCATGTGCCGGGATTGAAGGTGGTTTCGCCCTGGTCGGCGGCCGACGCCAAGGGGCTGCTGAAGTCCGCCATCCGCGACCCCAACCCGGTGGTCTTCCTGGAGAACGAGATCCTCTACGGTCAGTCCTTCGAGGTGCCGGAGAGCGAGGACTGGCTGGTGCCCATCGGCAAGGCCAAGGTCGTGCGTCCGGGCAAGGACGTCACCATCGTCGCCTTCTCCATCATGGTCGGGAAGGCCCTGGAGGCCGCCGAGGCCCTGGCCGAGGAGGGCATCGAGGCCGAGGTGATCGACCTGCGCAGCCTGCGACCCCTGGATACGGCCACTGTCGTTGAATCGGTCAAAAAGACAAACCGCATCGTGTCCGTGGAAGAGGGCTGGCCGGTGGCCGGTATCGGCTCGGAGATTGCGGCCGTGATGATGGAAGCCGCCTTCGACTGGCTGGATGCGCCGCTGCGCCGAGTGACCGGCGTTGACGTGCCGCTGCCTTACGCCGCCAATCTCGAGAAACTCGCCTTGCCGCAGTCCGACGCCGTTGTCGAGGCTGCGCGCGCGGTCTGCTACCGCTGAATTCGGGGAACCAAGACCATGACGATTGAGGTGCTGATGCCCGCGCTCTCGCCCACCATGACGGAGGGCAAGTTGGCGAAATGGCACAAGCAGGAAGGTGACGAGGTCGCGGCCGGCGACATCATCGCCGAGATCGAAACCGACAAGGCGACCATGGAGGTCGAAGCGGTGGACGAGGGCCGCCTGGGCAAGATCCTGGTGGAGGAGGGCACGGAGGGCGTGCCCGTAAACCAGGCCATTGCCGTCCTGCTGGAGGAGGGCGAGGACGAGAGCGCCCTCAAGTCATCCGGCGGTGGGAAGCAGGCTGAGGCCAAGTCCGAGGCATCAGAGGAGAAGCCGGAACCGAAGGACTCTGGAGAGGCGCAGGAGAGCGCTTCTTCCGACGAGAAGGCGGCCGCGGCCGAAAAGAGTGGCGCAGCGCAGCCGGCTTCCCAGCCCGCAGCCCCGCCGGCGCCCAAGGGCGCGGACGGCGAGCGCATCTTCGCCAGCCCCCTGGCCCGGCGCATGGCTGAACAGGCCGGTCTCGACCTGGCGAGCCTCCAGGGCAGTGGTCCCAAAGGGCGGATCGTCAAGGCGGACATCGAGGCGGCCCTTGCCGGCGATGCCAAGCAGCCACAAGCAGCCGCCGGAGAGCAGACAGCCGCGGCGGCACCGGCAGCCGCCCCAGCCGCTGCAGGGCCAAGTGCCAAGCAGCTGGCCGACATGCTGGGCATGGCCTACACGCAGGAGCCGCTCAGCGGCATGCGTCGCACCATTGCCAAGCGGCTCAGCGAGTCCAAGCAGCAGGTGCCGCACTTCTACCTGACGGTCGACTGCGAGCTCGACACCTTGTTGGCCACCCGCAAGCAGCTCAACGAGCGCACCAATGGCGAGACCAAGATCTCGGTCAACGATTTCGTCATCCGCGCGGCGGCGCTGGCCCTGAAGCAGGTGCCGGCGGCCAATGCCTCCTACGACGAAAGCGGCATGCTGTTCTACGAGCATGCGGACATCTCCGTGGCCGTGGCGACACCCAACGGCCTGATCACCCCCATCGTCAAGCAGGCGGAGGGCAAGGGGCTGGCCACCATCGCCCGCGAGATGAAAGACCTGGCAGGTCGGGCGCGGGAGAACAAGCTGAAGCCCGAGGAGTACCAGGGGGGTACCTTCTCGGTCTCCAACCTGGGCATGTTCGGGGTGAAGCAGTTCGAGGCGATCATCAACCCGCCCCAGGGCTGTATCCTGGCCGTGGGCGCCGGCGAGCAGCGCGCCGTGGTCAAGGAAGGCGCGCTGGCGATCGCCACGGTGATGAGCTGCACGCTCTCGGTCGACCATCGCGTGGTCGACGGTGCGGTGGGTGCCGAATTCCTCGCCGCCTTCAAAAAGCTGATCGAAGACCCGCTCAGCATGCTGCTCTAAGCGCGAGGGGAGCCAAGGATGGCAGACACAAGTTTCGACCTGGTGGTGATCGGCAGCGGGCCGGGAGGCTACGTGGCCGCCATCCGTGCGGCACAGCTTGGTATGAAGGCCGCAGTGGTGGAGCGCGAGCACCTGGGGGGCATCTGCCTCAACTGGGGCTGCATCCCCACCAAGGCGCTGCTGCGTAGTGCCGAGGTCTACACCCACATGCAGCACGCGGGCGATTTCGGGCTCTCGGCCGAGAAGGTTGGCTTCGACATTGCCAAGGTGGTCAAGCGCTCGCGTAATGTCTCCAAGCAGCTGAACTCAGGCGTCGGGCACCTGCTCAAGAAGAACAAGGTCACGGTGATCGAAGGCGAGGGCCGTCTCGACGGTGCGGGCAAGATCAAAGTGAAGGGCAAGGACGGCAAGGAGGCCGGCTATCAGGCCAAGCACATCGTGTTGGCCACCGGCGCGCGCCCGCGTGAACTGCCCGGTTTGGAGCCGGACAAGAAGCAGGTTTGGACCTACTTCGAGGCTATGGTGCCCGAGAGCATGCCGAAGTCGCTGCTGGTCGTGGGCTCCGGCGCCATAGGGATCGAGTTCGCCAGCTTCTACCGCAGCCTGGGCGCCGAGGTGACGGTGGTCGAGGTGTTGCCGCAGATCCTGCCGGTCGAGGACGAAGAGATCGCGGCCCATGCCCGCAAGCGCCTGGAGAAGCAGGGCATCAAGATCCTGACCTCTGCCAAGGTGACCAAGCTCGACAAGGGCAAGAACAAGGTCACCTGCACGGTCGAGGCCGAGAAGGGCAAGAGCCAGACCATCGAGGTGGAGAAGGTGATCTCCGCCGTTGGCGTGGTCGGCAATGTGGAGAACCTGAACCTGGACAGCACCAAGGTGAAGGTGGAGCGCGACATCATCGTGGCCGACGGTCTGGGACGCACTGCCGAGCCGGGCGTCTATGCCATCGGTGACGTGGCCGGCGCGCCCATGCTGGCGCATAAGGCGAGCCATGAGGGCGTGCTCTGTGTTGAAGCCATTGCCGGCAAGGAGGTGCATCCGCTCGACAAGAACCTGATTCCCGGCTGCACCTACTGCCATCCTCAGGTCGCCTCCGTGGGCATGACCGAGAAACAGGCCAAAGAGGCCGGGCGTGAGGTGAAGGTCGGGCGCTTCCCCTTCATCGGCAATGGCAAGGCCATTGCCTTGGGCGATGCGGACGGGCTGGTCAAGACCGTCTTCGACGCCAAGACCGGCCAGTTGCTGGGCGCCCACATGGTCGGCGCCGAGGTGACAGAGCTGATCCAGGGCTATGTTGTCGCGATGAACCTGGAGACCACCGAGGCCGAATTGATGCACAGTGTCTTCCCGCACCCCACGCTCTCGGAAATGATGCATGAGAGCGTGCTTGACGCCTACGGGCGGGCCATCCACTTCTAGAGCCATGGCAGACATCGAAGCAAAGCCCCGGCTGCGTCACCCCGAGAAGGCGCACAAGCCGGACAATCCCGTGCAGCGCCGCAAGCCGGAGTGGCTGCGCGTCAAGGCGCCGGTATCGCGCGCCTACAACGAGACCCGAGAGATCGTGCGCGAGCACAAGCTGGCCACGGTGTGCGAGGAAGCCGCCTGCCCGAACATCGGGGAGTGTTGGGCCAAGAAGCACGCAACTATGATGATCATGGGCGAGATCTGCACCCGGGCCTGTAGCTTCTGCAACATCTCCACCGGCCGGCCCAATGCGCTGGACCCCTTCGAGCCGACCAACGTCGGTCAGGCGGTGCGCAAGCTGGCTCTGGAGCATGTGGTGGTCACCTCGGTGGATCGTGATGACCTGCCCGACGGGGGCGCCGAGCATTTCGCTCAGACGATTCGCGCGATCCGCGAAGCCTCGCCTGCCACGACCATCGAGATCCTGACGCCTGACTTCCTGCGCAAGGACGGCGCGCTTGAGGTGGTGGTCGAGGCGCGGCCCGACGTGTTCAACCACAATCTGGAAACCGTGCCGCGGCTCTATCCGTCGGTTCGTCCCGGCGCGCGCTATTTTGCTTCGCTGCGCCTGCTGGACCGCGTCAAGGAGATGGATCCCTCGATCTTCACCAAGTCAGGCATCATGGTCGGCCTGGGCGAAAGCCGCGAGGAGGTGCTGCAGCTCATGGACGATCTGCGCTCGGCCGATGTGGATTTCATGACCATCGGCCAGTACCTGCAGCCCACGGCAAAGCACCACGCGATCGACCGCTTCATCACGCCGGACGAGTTCAAGGAGTATAAGCGCCGGGCCTATGGCAAGGGCTTCCTCATGGTGTCCGCCTCGCCGCTCACGCGCAGTTCCTATCACGCCGGCGAAGATTTCGAGCGCCTGCGCGCCGCGCGTGAGGCAAAGCTCGCTGCTGCAGGCTAAAGTCCCACTTCTATGCCAACTCATGCCGAAAAACGGCGCATGCCGTACCAGCCGCGTGAACTCTTCGATCTCGTGGCCGACATTGAGCGTTATCCCGAGTTCCTGCCTTGGTGCCTGGCGGCGCGCATTCGCCGGCGCGAGGGCAAGACGGTCACCGCCGATCTGGCCGTCGGCTTCAAGATGGTGCGGGAGCGTTTCACTAGCCGCGTGGTGCTGCATGACGAGGCCGACCAGCATCTGCGCATAGACGTCAGCTACATCGACGGTCCCTTCAAGTACCTGAACAACCACTGGCTCTTCCTGCCCGACGAGCAGGGCTGCCTGCTGGACTTTTACGTGGATTTCGAGTTCCGCTCCCGCCTGCTGCAGAAGGTGATGCAGCCGCTGTTCAACGAGGCCGTGCGCCGCATGGTGGGGGCCTTTGAGGGGCGCGCGAAGGAACTCTACGGCAAGGGCTAGACGCTACTTTTTTCATCTCGGACCGGCCATGAGTGACAGCAGGGCGCATTCGGCCTTCATCTTCGGCCTCGGCTATACGGGGAGCTGCCTCGCCGCGCGCCTGCAGGGGCAGGGCAGGCGGGTGGCCGGGACCGTGAGCAGTGAGGAGGGCGTGCGCCGGCTGCGCGACCGCGGCATCCAGGCCCATCGCTTCGCGGACGGCACACTCGCCGAGGCGGCGCTGCCGGAGCTGCAGGGGGCGGCCTTCATCCTCTCCTCCATCCCGCCGCAGGAGGGCCGCGACATCGTCCTGCCGCTGCTGCATCGGTCGTTGGACCATGACGGGGTCACGCGCTGGCTGGGGTATCTCTCCACCACCGGCGTCTATGGCGACCGACAGGGGGCCTGGGTTGACGAGACCACGCCGCCGGCTCCGGGCAGTGCCCGTGCGCAGCACCGTGTCGAGGCGGAGGCCGGGTGGGCCGCCTTGGCCCAGGAACTGGGTGCCACCTCAGCCGTCTTCCGCATCGCCGGTATTTATGGCCCCGGACGCAATGCGCTGGAGGCGTTGCAGGCCGGCACCGCGCGGCGCATCGTCAAGCCGGGCCAGGTCTTCAGCCGTATCCATGTGGACGATCTGGTGACCGTCCTGGCCGCCGCCATGGCGCAGCCGGACAAGAGCGGGAACTTCAATTTGGCCGACGACCTTCCGGCAAGCACCGCCGAGGTGGTGGCCTATGCAGCGGAGCTGTTGCAGCGGCCGCCGCCGCCGGTCGAAGATTTCGAGAGCGCCGACCTCAGCCCCATGGCGCGCAGCTTCTACGCCGAGTGCCGCCGCGTTTCCAACCGTCGCATCAAAGAAGTGCTGGGGGTGACGCTGGCCTTTCCCACCTACCGTGAAGGGCTGCAGGCGCTGCTGCGCACGCTCTAGCTTGCGGCGGTAAGTTCACTTTCCAGCCAGGCCAGGTAGTCGCGGATCGCCGCTTCGTCGCGTTGGCAGTAAGACCACTTGCCCTGCCGGCGCACGGTGATGAAACCGGCCTGCTTCAGGATATCCAAGTGCCGGCTGGCCGTGGGCTGGGCGATGCCCAGCGCCTCGGCGATCAGGCTCATGCAGACGCCGAAATCCACCGGGTCTGCCGACCACTGCTGACCGAAGTGCCGTTCTGGCTCCGCCAGCAGGCGCAGGACTGCCATGCGCACCTCGCTGGCCATGGCCTTGATCTGTATTGCCCTGTCCATGGTTCTTATCATATAGTCACTTAGCTAAATGACAATATGACCTGCGTGCCTGTGCCCGGCGCGGGGCACCTGGTGCAGGAGGATCGGCCGGAAGCGATCGTGGCAGCGGTGTTGGAGCAGATCAGTGGCAACTAAGCGGTAGTACAGGAGAGGTCGCCCCGATTAATCCAGGCTGGCCACCAGCCCCTCCAACACCCCCTTCAGTACCCGCAAATCCTCCTCTCGCGACAGCCTGTGGTCGCCGTCCTTGATGAGGACGGTCTTCACGTCCTCGCCAGCGTAGGCCTCTTCCAGGCGCAGGGCGTGGGGCCAGGGGACGTCGGGGTCGCGGCGGCCCTGGAGGATGCGTAAGGGGCAGGTGAGGGGGATGCCGCCGCGCAGCAGCAGGTGGTCGCGGCCCTCCTCGACCAGGCGGCGGGTCACCACCGTCGGCTCTTCGGCGTAGGGCGAGGGCAGGGGCAGGCGGCCGTCGCGCAGGAGCTGTTCGCGCTGTTCTTCCGAGAACTCGGCCCACATCAGGTCTTCGGTGAAGTCGGGGGCGGGGGCGATGCCGACCAGGGCGGCCACGCGCTCCGGCCGGGCCAGTGCCGCCAGCAGCATGATCCAGCCGCCCATGGAGGAGCCGATGAGGATCTGCGGCCCTTCGGTCAGGGCGTCGAGCGCGGCGATGGCGTCGTCGGCCCAGCGGCCGATGGTCCCCTCCTCGAACCCACCGGAGGATTCGCCGTGGCCCAGGTAGTCGAAGCGCAGGAAGGCGCGGCCGCGGGCCTTGGCCCAGTCCTCCAGCGCAAGGGCTTTGGAGCCGGTCATGTCCGACTTGAAGCCACCAAGGAAGACGATACCCGGGCCGGTCCCGGCGGTGCGGCGGTAGGCGAGGCGGTGGCCGTCGCCCCGGTCGAGGAACGCGGGCTCGGGTAAGTCGGGGGTATCGCTCATGGTCTACTCGTCTGGAAAGAGGGGGATCAGGCGGCGATCAGTTCGAAGCGGTCGACGTCGACCAGGCCGCGGTCGGTGATCTTGAGATGCGGGATGACCGGCAAGGCCAGGAAGGCCATCTGGATGAAGGGGTCGGGCAGGGGGCAGCCCATGGCCTGCGTCGCCGCCTGCAGCGGCTTCAGTGCTGCGGCCACCTCGGCGAAGGGGCGGTCCGACATGAGGCCGGCCACCGGAAGCGGCAGCTCGGCCAGCACCTTTCCGTCGCGCACGGCCACGAAGCCGCCGCCCAGTTCGATCAGACGGTTGACCGCCACGGCCATGTCGCGCGTAGAGGCGCCGATCACGGTGACGTTGTGGCTGTCGTGGCCGACGCTGGCGGCGAGCGCGCCCTCGCGGAAGCCGAAGCCCTTTACGAAGCCGCGGCCGATGTTGCCGCTGTGGCGGTGACGCTCCACCACCGCAACCCGCAGCACGTCCTGCTCGGGATCGGGCAGGCGCAGGCCGCCGCGCTCCGGCAGCGCCAGGTCGAGGCGCTCAGTCACCAG
Source organism: Aquibaculum arenosum (assembly GCF_029222965.1). Classification (GTDB taxonomy): domain Bacteria; phylum Pseudomonadota; class Alphaproteobacteria; order Kiloniellales; family DSM-21159; genus Aquibaculum; species Aquibaculum arenosum. The sequence continues at coordinate 103,987 of NZ_JARHUD010000007.1, forward strand.
GGAGAGCGGGATGATGCCGATAACCGGCTGCGGCAGGCCGACGGGCACGTCGAAGGCCTCGGCGGTCACGGGCGCGAGCTTCATGGAGCCGTAGCCCACGGGCGCGATGCCCGGGTCCTCGGCCAGCAGCGCCTCGTCCACCGGCCGGCCGGCGGCGATTACCCGGCTGACCGCGCAGGTCTCCAGGTCGTCCAGCAGCACCAGGTCGGCGCGCTGTCCTGGTGCCACCATGCCCCGGTCGGCAAGGCCGAAGTGGCGCGCGGCGGCCCAGGAGACACAGCGGTAGACGTCGAGCGCCGGCGCGCCCAGAGCGATGGCGCGGCGGATGAGGTAGTCCAGGTGCCCTTCGCGCTCGATATCCAGCGGGTTGCGGTCGTCGGTGCAAAAGGCCAGGAAGGGCCAGGTGCGTTCGGTCAGGAGCGGGATCAGGGTGTCGAGGTTCTTGGCAACGCTGCCCTCGCGCAGCAGCACCTGCAGGCCGCGCGACAGCTTCTCTTCGGCCTCGGCCAGGCTGCTGCTTTCATGGCAGTTGCGGATGCCGCAGGCGGCATAGGCGCAGAGGTCGCGCCCGCTCACCATGGGAGCGTGGCCGTCGATATGCCGACCCTCGAAGGCCGCCAGCTTGTCCAGCACGCCCGGGTCCTTCGCCAGCAGGCCGGGGAAGTTCATCATCTCCGCCAGGCCCAGGCTGCGTGGGTGATCGCGCCAGCGCGAAAGCTCCTGCGCCGTCAGGGCTGCGCCGCTGGTCTCCAGGTGCGTCGCCGGCACGCAGCTCGAAAGCTGCACGAAGAGGTCCAGCGGGATCTTGCCCGCGACCTGCAGGAAGTACTCCAGCCCCTCCGCGCCCAGCACGTTGCTGATCTCGTGCGGGTCGCAGATCGCCGTGGTGGTGCCGCGCGGCAGCACGCAGCGGCCGAACTCCACCGGTGTCACCATCGAACTTTCGACGTGGACGTGGGTGTCGATGAAGCCGGGCACCACGATCCGGCCGCGCGCATCGCTCTCGCAGGTGCCGCGGTAGTCCGGCCCGACGCCGACGATGGTGTCGCCGCAAATGGCGAGGTCGCCGGTCTCCAGCACGCCGCGCGCCACATCCAGATAGCGCCCGCCCTTGACCACGAGATCGGCCGCAGCCGCGCCGCGCGCCTGGTCAATGCGCCGGGCCAAAATTTCCTGATAACCGGTCATGCCGGACTTCCTCGTCTGTGTTGCCCCAGTCTAATCCGCGCACGGCGGGAGTGAAACCGGCCGTGCGTTTCCTGCGCGGTTACGACGCCATCCCTCACTGTCTCTCCACCCAGCACTGCGAGCGACCGCAGGGAGCGCGGCAGTCCAGGGCGGCTGACCTGTGGCCCTGGATCGCCGCGTCGGCTCGCCTCCTCGCAATGACCGGGTTGTGTGAAGGGTTTTCTCCCAAATCTACTTCCGTGCAACGCGGTAAGCAGCTCGCGACACCGGGGCCTTGAGATGGCAACGCCAATTGAAATGGATTTCGCCAATGCATATAAATACACATGCGAAGCGGTGAGGTCATAAAGCGCCTTGAGGCGGATGGCTGGTATGAGGTGCGACAACGCGGCAGCCACAAGCAGTTCAAGCACCCGGTAAAGCAGGGACTTGTCACAGTTCCCCATCCACAGCGGGATATGCCGTTCGGCACGCTGCGCTCCATAGAAAGACAGGCGGGGCTGAAGCTCCGGTAACGACATGCGCTATTACATCGCCCTGATCCACAAGGAAGCCGACAGCGACTTCGGCGTTTCCTTCCCGGACCTCCCCGGCTGCGTTACCGCGGGCCGGGACCTGGCCGAGGCGCGGGCCATGGCTGAGGAAGCCCTGGCGCTGCATGTGGAAGGGCTCGCGGCTGACGGTGAGCCCGTGCCGGAGCCCTCGGAGCTGGACCGGGTGATGACGGACCCCGAGAACCGCGAGGGCGTTGCAGTGCTGGTGCCGGCGCCGGAGGTGCGTATGCGCGCCGTGAGGGTCAACGTCACCTTCCCGGAGGACCTTCTGGCCTCCATTGATGCCTATGCGAGCCGCCACGGCTTCAATCGTTCGGGCTTTCTTGCCAAGGCGGCACGGGAGATGATGAGCGACCGGCGGGATGGCCGCTGAGCTGCGCCGAATATCCCCGCGTTCCCTTGCTTGACAGTGCCGGTCAAGACTCCTTTGATCCGGCTTCTTAATGGTGTCCCCAAAAGGCAGGAAAGACTAAGGCATGGTTGCGATTACGTTACCGGACGGATCGGTGAAGAGCTTCGACGGGCCGGTGACGGGGCAGGAGGTCGCCGAGGCCATCGGGCCCGGGTTGGCCAAGGCCGCGCTGGCGATGAAGGTCGAGGGCGAGCTGCGCGATTTGACGCGCCCGATCGAGCAGGACGCGCGCCTGGAGATTGTGACCCGCAACCATGATGATGCCCTGGAGCTGCTGCGCCACGACGCAGCGCACGTGCTCGCCGAGGCGGTGCAGGAACTCTATCCCGGCACGCAGGTGACCTTCGGTCCGGCGACGGCCGACGGCTTCTACTACGACTTTGCGCGCGACGAACCCTTCACGCCGGAAGACCTGGAGAAGATCGAGCGGCGCATGCACGAGATCGTCGACCGGGACGAGGCGATCAGCCGTGAGGTCTGGGAGCGCGACGATGCCATCCGCTTCTTCAACGAGATCGGCGAGAAGTACAAGGCAGAGCACATCGCCACGCTGCCGCGCGAAGAGGTGATCTCCATCTATCGCCAGGGCGAGTGGCTGGACCTTTGCCGCGGGCCGCACCTGCCCTCGACCAAGAAGCTGGGGCATGCCTTCAAGCTGCTGCGGGTGTCCGGCGCCTACTGGCGCGGCGACGCCAAGAACCAGCAGCTCCAGCGCGTCTACGGCACGGCCTGGGAGGACGAGAAGCGCCTCAAGGCTCACCTGACCATGCTGGAGGAGGCCGCCAAGCGCGACCATCGCCGCCTGGGGCGGGAAATGGATCTCTTTCATCTGCAGGAAGAGGCAGTCGGCAGCGTCTTTTGGCACCCGCGCGGTTGGACGCTCTATCGCACGGTAGAGGCCTACATGCGCCGTCGTCTGGAGGCTGGCCACTATGTCGAGGTCAAGACGCCGCAGCTCATTGACCGCTCACTCTGGGAGGCTTCGGGCCACTGGGAGAAGTTCCGCGAGCATATGTTCATTGCTGAGAGCGAAGACCGCATCCTGGCGGTGAAGCCGATGAACTGCCCGGGGCACGTGCAGATCTTCAAGCGTGGCATCACCTCCTACCGCGACCTGCCGCTGCGCATGGCGGAGTTCGGCTCCTGCCATCGCAACGAACCCTCCGGCGCCCTGCACGGGCTGATGCGCGTGCGCTCCTTCGTGCAGGACGACGCGCACATCTTCTGCACCGAGGACCAGATCGTCTCCGAGACCGAGCGCTTCTGCGACCTGCTGAAATCCATCTATGCCGACTTCGGCTTCACCGACGTGAAGGTGAAGTTCTCCGACCGTCCGGAAAAGCGCGCCGGCGCCGACGCCATTTGGGACAAGGCGGAGAAGGCGCTGATCGAGGCGACCGAGGCGGCAGGGCTGGAGTACAGCCTGAACCCGGGGGAGGGGGCTTTCTATGGTCCCAAGCTGGAGTTCGTGCTGCAGGATGCCATCGGGCGCGATTGGCAGTGCGGTACGCTACAGGTGGATTTCGTGCTGCCGGAACGCCTCGATGCGAAATACATCGGTGAAGACGGGGAAAAGCACCGCCCGGTGATGCTGCACCGCGCGATCCTGGGCTCCTTCGAACGCTTCCTGGCCATCTTGGTGGAGAACTTCTCCGGTCGGTTCCCGCTCTGGCTGGCGCCGTTGCAGGTGGTGGTCTCGCCCATCACCAACGAAGCCGACGCCTATGCCGAGGAGGTGGCTGCGGCGATGGCCAAGCGGGGGCTGCGGGTTAAGACCGATCTGCGCAACGAGAAGATCAACTTCAAGGTCCGCGAGCACTCCCTTGCCAAGGTTCCGGTGATCGCTGTCGTTGGCGCGCGCGAGGCGGAACAGCGCAGCGTGACCCTGCGCCGCCTTGGTAGTAAGGCGCAGGAGACTCTTGCGCTCGACGATGCGCTCATTACACTAGAGACGGAAGCTGCGGCGCCCGACCTGCGGCCCATGGCGTAACCCTTTTCTTGCCGAACAATGGCTGGGTTGCGCTCTTGGCTGTTGGGGGTTTCGCAGCCGGTCAATGCAATTTGAGGAGATGCTTCCATAGCCAGACCACCAATGGACGCCGCGCCTTCCCGCGAAGGACCGCGCGTCAACGATCAGATTCGCATCCCGAAGGTGCGGCTGATCGACGAGACCGGAGAGAATGTGGGTGTTGTCGCAACGCGCGATGCGCTGTTGCGAGCGGAAGACGCTGGATTGGACTTGGTCGAGATTTCGCCCATGGCCGACCCGCCCGTGTGCAAGATCCTCGACTACGGCAAGTTCAAGTACGAGGCACAGAAGCGGGCCAATGAAGCCCGAAAGAAACAGAAGGTCATCGAGGTCAAGGAGATCAAGATGCGCCCGAACATCGACCAGCACGATTACCAGGTGAAGATGCGGTCGGTGGCGAAGTTTCTAGAGGAGGGCGACAAGGTCAAGGTCACCATGCGCTTCCGCGGCCGTGAAATGGCGCATCAGGAACTGGGCCTGGCTCTGCTCAATCGTGTGCGCGACGAGGTCGGCGAGGCTGCAAAGGTCGAGCAGACCCCCAAGATGGAAGGTCGCCAGATGACCATGGTCATGGCACCGCGTTGAGCTTCCGGGCGCGGTCGCGTGCGGTGCCGTGCCCCCCACACTAATAGTCTCCGGTCTGCTGAACCTTGAAGAAGGGATCAGCAGACCGGTTGGATTGCCCGCATCACCTTGACCGCGAGCACGGCTCACGGACCCTGGCAGATGCCACCACCATCATCTGATACCCCAAAAGTCCAGACAAGCATCAGCGCTGGTTGATGCTACTGTCGCAGAAGCGCGAGGAACCGCTCGCAGTCTGCCAGCTCTTGCTGCAGCGCATCCCGAAGCGCTTTGGCTTCTGCGTCTTCTCCCCAGTGTTCCAGTTCGTAAGTTTGATCGAGTTCTGCCGCATCGAAGGCGGCCGCAGCATCGATGTGCGCGTGGCTGACGGCCAGACCGATGACCAGAGACCCGCTCAGGCGCACCACGGCTGCCAAGGCAGCGAGCGCAAAATCATCGTGTCGCTCGATCGTCCGCCGCAGCGCACGCAACGAGGCGCCGTCTTGTTCGATGGCATAGATCCCGCTGGTAACCGCCAGGGGCGCGTCGAAGGTCAAGGCTGCCCAGTCCAGCAAGGGCTGCCAGCTGTCGCGTTGACGGCAGACCAGTGATTCCGGGTGCTCGGCGCGATAGCAGAGCAGGTCCGTCTGGGCGAACTCGGCCAGCTCCTCCGTGATCTGAGATCGCTGACCGGCGACGAGATCGATGGCGGTGAAGGAAAGGGAGGTCAGCGGCATCCGGCCGGCGTCAATACGTTCGCCCTGCGCCTGCCACTCCTCTGCCACCGCCTGGGCGAGGGCGGCGGTGGGCAGAAGGAAAGGTGCCTTGGCCGGGGTCTTCACCGGCCGACCATCAAGCTCTACCAGCCACCCGTCCCGGGTCTTGCTTGCCGTTGCGTGCTTGTAGAAGCGTTTGGTCTTTGTTTGCTGCATTCTGTTCAGTCCCCGAAGAGTCCGCGCAGCTGGCGGCCGATTTCATCGCCTGCCCCCTCTAGATCCTCAGGCAAGTTCTCCTGCAACTGGCGGCCCAAATCCTCGATCTGCTGTTGCGGCGCAGAGGTTTCAGCGGGTTCCGCCCCCTCGGCTTCCAGCGCGACCGCACAGGGGTTCTCGCTCTCGGCTTCGGTTTCGCTCATGCCCAGCATGGCAGAGAGCGCTGCCGGCGGCGCGACCGCGATTCCCGCCATTTCGGCCGCCCGCTGTGCGGTGCCCAGCGGATCGGGCGCAAAGCGCGGCTCTTTGAGGGTCCCGCGTACATTGAAAGGTATGGCGAGACTCACGAGTGCCGGCACCCGCGAAGAGGTGTCGAAGTGCATGTCCAGCGATTCATCGCGGAGATCCACCCGTCCACTGCCGGCCAGCGAGAAGGTGCTGGTGTCGATCAGCGCGGCGCGGTTGGTGGCCACCCCATCCTCGAAGGTGATCTGGCTGATCACGCAATGGAGCGAGGTGGTGTCCTGTTCGCCGAACAGCGGGTTCATGATCTCATTCAGGCCGGAGCCCACGATCGCCAGCAGCCGGTTGGAGATCACACCTTCACCCACTTCCAACTCGCTCTCGCCGTTGAGCGAAGAGGCAAGCGCGCGCGGGCTGTTGCCGCGCCCGGCGAGGTCGATGCGCGCATCAAGCCGGCCCTGCATGGCGTCGCTGATTTCCCGTTCGCTCATCAAGCGCCCTAGGTTCAGGCCGCTCAGCGTGAGGTCGCTCACCAGTGCCGGCGGCTGCTGGCTGGCGTCTAGGCGCAGCAGTCCCGAGAGCTGCCCCTCGTAGAAGGAGAGATTGCGCGGCTCAAGGGTGAGGTCACCGGCTGAGAGGCGCGCCAGAACGTCGATCGACTCGAGCTCCAGTTCATCCGGCAGGCGCAGACGGTCCACCTGCAGTTCCACCTCGCCATCGAGCGTACGCAGCGCGTCCAGTGGCAAGGGCGTATCGGGAATGACGAAAGGGGAATCCTCGCCGCCGCCGCTGCTGCCCTCGCTCCCGCCTTCTTCGCTGCCCTCGGGCATCAGGGCCGTGAGATCGAGAAAGTCTGAAGCGATGCGGGCGTTCAGGCGCGGCCGCTCCCCGCCCAGACTAAGTTCAACCTGACCGGTTAGGGCGTTCTCGCCGACTTGGGCCGATAGATCGGAAAGCGTGACACCGTCGGGAGCGGCGATCAACGCCGTGTCCAGCATCCAGGCGCCAAGCGGCGGTGCTTCGGCGCCTCCCAGAGCGGCCAATGCTTCCAGCGCCGGCCCTTCGCCACGGAGACGAGCTTCGACCCGCGGTACCCCCTCGTTCAGGCCGGCCACCTGGCCGTCAGCCTGAAAACTGGACTCGGCCAGGCTGCCCTCCACGGCTTCGAAGGTCAGGACGTTCCCGCTGTAGCTGAAGCGGCCCGCGAGGCTGTAGTCCCCAATATCCGGTAGGTCCTGGCCGGCGAGACGGGACAAGGCGGGAAGGTCGCTGCCGTCCAGCGTTATCTGCAGGTCGGCGCCCGGGTTTTCGTTCGGAGCGGTGAGCAGCCCCTCCACGGCAAAAGTGGTTTCGGCCAGATGGCCTTCCAGGTCGACAGGGACGTCGGCGCCCGACAGAATCATCGCAGGCGCGCCGACCTGCCCCTCGAGTTCGAAGGGCAGTTCCTGGTACGCGCCCGAGATCTGCAGGTTGAGCTGATTTTCGGTCTCGCTGAGCTGCGCTTCCTGGATGGACAATGCGAGGCTTTCGCCGCTGCGGCCGTCGCGCCAGGTCACGCGCGCATTCTCGATGGTCACCGCTTCCAGGCGCGGAAGCTGCGGTTCGCCTTGCGTCCCGTCATCGGAGGCAGGTTCAGCAGGCTGTTCCTCGCCCTCGGTCGTGTCCTGGCCGAAGTCCCAGTTGGCGCGCCCTTCGGCATCGGTTTCCAGTAGGATGTCGGCATCCACCAGAACAAAGCGCTGCACTTCGATTTCGCTTTGCAGCAGGGGTAGGAGAGCGACCTGCACCTCCAGCCGCTCGGCGCGCGCCATATCCTCGGCGCTGCCGTCCGGCGCATTGGCGAAACGGATGCCCTCGAGGCGGATGGCAGGCGTGAGTGAAAGTGCGATGTCGATCGGACCTTCGATCCGCAGCTCGCGGCCCGTCGCCTTCTGGACTTCGTTCTCGGCAAGGCGCCGGATCTCCTCGAAGTCCTGACTTGTCAGGATGATGTATCCCACCACCAGAACCGCCACGGGAATGGCGATGACCAGGAGCAGCGCCCATTTGATCCAGCCGAGTTTCATGTGCTCGTCTCCTGCAGCCCCGCCAGTGCGTCCGGCAGGCGGGTGAAATCCTCAACGATGCCGCGCGCACCGGCCGCGCGCAGCTCTTCCGGCGCATGATAGCCCCAGCCCACCCCGAGCGACGAGATGCGGGCATTGCAAGCCATCTCGATGTCATAGGTGGTGTCACCGATGAGCACCGCATCCTGTGGCTGGAAACCGGTCTCTGCCAGGGCGCGCAGCACCATTCCGGGATGTGGTTTGCTGGGCGAATGCTCCGGGGTCTGGAGCGTGATGAACCGGTCGGACAGGGCGTGTTTCTCTAGTGCCGCGTGCAGACCACGAAGGTTTTTTCCCGTCGCGATGCCGAGGCAGACGTCCGGCTGATCGAGTTGCAGCAGGGTCTCACGGGCGCCGGGAAACAGCTCCTCGCAATAGTCCGGATGCTGGCGCCAAGCGAAGAAGGCCTCACGATAGGCGGAGGTTACAGGGGCGGTGCGACTTTGCAGGGCTTCGCCCAGCAGCTTGCCCACCGCCAGTTCGAGCGACAGTCCGACCACCCGGCGCACCTCTGCCAGCGTTGGCGGAGGCAGGCCTTCCGTTGCGAAGGCCTGGGCCATGCAGCGGTGGATGTTCGCCTGGCTGTCCACCAGCGTGCCGTCAAAATCGAACAGAATTAGCTTGAAGGACAGTCGGCCCTTGGAAGCAGCATTACTCAAGGCGAGTTTCCTTTGCCCAGGCATGCCCGTTGGTGGCCCGGCGAGCCCAGATCGTCAAGGCCTGGGGTGTCTTGCGGGAGCCCTGTCAAATGTGTCGAAAACCGGCGTGGCACACATCCTGGCTGCCCCGGGGTTGCCCCAATCCGATGTTTGCATGATGCTTCTGCGGCCCGATCAGCGGGCCGATGGCGAGAAATCAGATCTGTTGATGCGACGCACTTTGACCCTTGCCGCCGCGATTGCGATGATCCTTGTCGCGTCCCACGCGGTGCGTGCCCACGCAGTTTGTGACCGCGCCCTTGAACAGCCGCAACGACCGCCGGTCGTCATCGGCTTCTCTGCGGATTCCGCTGAACTCACGCAACGCGAGCGCAGGCGGCTAGAGCGGGTTGTACCCGACTATCTCGCTACGCCTGATCTCAAGCTCTGCATCATTGCGCAGGCCGACGGTCAAGGAGACGGTCAGTACAATCGGCGCCTGGCAGAACGGCGCGCCGAGGCCGTGGCGGCGGTGCTCACCCAGGCCGGCCTGTCGAACAAGGTCATTCTCCTTGATGTGGGTTCTGCAGATGAGTCGGGCTACCACGCCCTGGAACGGCGCATTCTTCTGCTGGAAGCCGCGCGTTGAAGGCTTGCGTTCGGCAGTCTCCCGAGGCGAGAATGCAGCACGCAAGGGTCGAGACATGGCTTGCTTAGGGCCCGCAGATTGAGGCTCAAGGCTGAGGGTTCCGCGAGCGATCTCGCCACCGAGGGTAACAGGGAAGGCAAAACGGAACATGATGATCAAAAAGCGAATCACCATCGGCGGCCGAACAGCCCGCCGTTTTGCGTTAGGCGCGGGCGTGGGGACAGCAGCCTTGACACTTGGCCTTGCCGGGGGGCTGGCGGGTGCTCAGGCCCAAGACACGGTCAATGTTTATAACTGGTCTGACTATATCGCCGAAGACACCATCGCCAACTTCGAGGCGGAAACCGGCATTAAGGTCAATTACGACGTCTACGACAGCAACTCTGTGGTGGAAGCCAAGCTGCTGGCAGGTTCCTCGGGCTACGACGTGGTCGTGCCGACGGCCGTTCCCTATCTCGCACGTCAGATCGAAGCCGGCATCTATCAGAAGCTCGACCGCAGCAAGATCCCGAACTGGGACAATCTCGACTCAACGCTGCTGCGGCCTGTGGGCGAGCTGGCAGATCCGGGCAACGAGCACGCTGCCATTTACATGTGGGGCACCAACGGCTTCGGCTATAATGTGAAGATGATCGAAGAGCGGATGCCGGACGCCCCGGTGGACTCCTACGCCATGCTGTTCGAGCCGGAAGTGGTGGAAAAGTTCGCCGATTGCGGTATTGCCTTCCTGGATGACGCTTCCGAGGTTTTCCCGGTTCTGCTGCATTACCTCGGCCACGATCCCTATGACGAGGATCCGGACAATCTGGCCGAAGCGGAAGAGCGGATGATGGAGCTTCGCCCGCACATTCGCTATTTCCACTCCTCCCAGTACATCAACGATCTGGCGAATGGTGAGATCTGCGTTGCCTATGGCTGGTCCGGTGACGTTTTCCAGGCGCGTGATCGGGCTGCCGAAGCTGGGCAGGGCGTGGAGATCGAATACACCATCCCCTCCGAAGGCACGATCCTCTGGTACGACATGCTGGCCATCCCGGCCGATGCTCCCAATCCGGACGGCGCGCACGCTTTCATCAACTATCTCCTGGACCCAGAGGTGATGGCGGACATCACCGACTACGTGGTCTATGCCAATGCCGTGCCGGCTTCCTTGGATCATGTCGATCCGGAGATTGCCGAGGATCCGGCAGTCTTTCCCACCGATGAGGTGAAGGAGCGGCTGTTCTCCGCCGAGGTGATCACGCCACGCTTCGAGCGCCTGCGCACCCGGGCCTGGACGCGGGTCCGCACCGGGCAATAGCCGGGCAGAGCGACCGGCAGGTGGCTGGCACAATCAACAGCGCCATGTGAGCGGGGGCGAGGGTCCAAGCGGCCCTCGTCCCCTTTTGCTTTGTGGATTGCGGGAGAGCAGAGTGTCCCAGGCGACAGGCGGTGGCAGCAGCACCAGTTGGCAGCAGCCCGATACACCGCCCTTTCTGCGCATCGAAGGGGTGGTCAAACGTTTCGGTGATTTCGTCGCGGTGGATGGCGTCAGCCTCGACATCTATCGCAAGGAACTGTTCTGTCTTCTGGGTGGATCGGGCTGCGGCAAGACCACGCTTTTGCGCATGCTGGCCGGCTTCGAGCAGCCGAGCGAGGGGCACATCTACCTCGATGGGAGCGATATGACCGACGCGCCGCCCTATGAGCGCCCGGTCAACATGATGTTCCAGTCCTACGCGCTTTTTCCGCACATGACTGTGGCGGGGAATGTGGCCTTCGGACTCAAGCAAGACCGGGTGCCGGCGCCCGAGATCAAGCGCCGCGTGACCGAGGCCCTGGATCTGGTTCAGCTCGGGCCCTTTGCAAAGCGGAAGCCGCACCAGCTCTCGGGAGGACAGCGCCAGCGTGTCGCCTTGGCCCGCTGCCTCATCAAGCGTCCGAAGCTGCTTCTGCTCGACGAGCCGCTGGCGGCGTTGGACAAGAAGCTGCGCGAGCAAACCCAGTTTGAGTTGATGACCATCCAGGAGGAGGTGGGGATCACCTTCATCGTGGTGACCCACGATCAGGAGGAGGCGATGTCGCTGTCCACGCGCATCGCTGTGATGGACCGCGGCCAGATTGCGCAGGTCGGCACGCCCACCGAGATCTACGAGTACCCCAGAACGCGCTTCACCGCCGACTTCATCGGCTCAATCAACTTCTTCGACGGCAAGGTCACCGGCCGGGAGGGCGAGGCGCTCACGGTGGACGTGCCGGTGCTTGGTATCAGCTTGCAGGTGCGCTCGGAGATCGAACTGCCGCCGGGCAGGGAGGTATGCGTTGCTGTGCGGCCGGAGAAGATCTCCATCTCTCGCGAGCCGCTCGACCTGCCCAATGTTCTGCGCGGCAAGGTGCGTGATCTCGGCTATCTCGGCAACCTCTCGGTCTATCGTGTCGAGCTCGATGGGGGCCGCCTGGTCAAGGTGAGCACCGCGAATACGCTGCACTCCACTGAGCGTGAGGTGGATTGGGATGACATGGTCTACCTGGGGTGGCGGTCTTCGGCCGCCTTGGTCTTGAGCGAATGACGACGGCGCAGCCCACACCCGATCCCCGTCGCCCATTCCCAAAGACCCGGCGCAAGCCGCGCTTTTGGACGCGTGGAAAGGGCGCGGTCACAGCCGTTCCGTACTTCTGGCTGCTGCTGTTCTTCCTGCTGCCCTTTGCCATCGTGCTGAAGATCAGCCTGGCCGAACCCCTGATCGCCCAGCCGCCCTTTACGCCGCTGTTCGGGCCGGACGGCGCTTTGCAGGCGACCTTGGATAACTACCGCTTCCTCTGGGAAGACCATCTATACATTGTCGCCTACCTCAATTCCTTGAAGCTGGCCGGGGTCTCCACGCTGCTGTGCCTGCTGATCGGCTATCCTATGGCCTATGGCATGGCCAAGGCGCCGCCGGCCTTGCGCAACATCCTCTTGCTGTTGGTGATCTTGCCGTTCTGGACCTCGTTCCTGCTGCGCGTCTACGCCTGGATGGGCATCCTGCGCAACAATGGTCTGATCAACAATTTACTGCTCGGGCTCGGGGTGATCGACCAGCCGATCCAGATGATGAACACCGATTTCGCCATCTATATCGGCATTACCTATTCCTATCTGCCCTTTATGATCCTGCCGCTCTACGCAGTGCTGGAGCGCCTGCCGGGTGACCTCGTGGAAGCGGCGCAGGATCTCGGCTGCCGACCCTGGAAAGCCTTTGCCACCATTACGCTGCCGCTGTCGGTGCCGGGCATCATTGCTGGCTCCCTGCTTGTCTTCATTCCGGCGGTGGGCGAGTTCGTCATCCCCTCGCTGCTGGGCGGGCCGGACAGTCTCATGATTGGCCGGGTGCTCTGGGATGAGTTTTTTGGCAACCGCGATTGGCCAGTGGCCTCGGCGGTGGCCATCGCCCTGCTGCTGGTGCTGGTGGTGCCGATCATGATGTTTCAGCGCATGCAGTTGCGCAGGGAGGGGGCATGAGGCGGCGCAACTGGTTTCTCTTTTCCGCGCTGTGCTTCGGCTTTGCCTTCCTCTACGGCCCGATCCTGTCGCTGATCATCTACTCCTTCAACGCCAGCCGCCTGGTCACCGTGTGGGGGGGCTTCTCGACCCGCTGGTATGGCGAACTCTTCCGCGACCCGCAGATCATCGATGCGGCGCTGCTGTCGCTGCGCATCGGCGCGGTCAACGCCACCTTCGCCGTTGCGCTGGGCACTTTGGCAGGGCTGGCGATCACGCGCTTCGGGCGCTTTCGCGGCAGGATGCTGTTCACCGGGATGATCGCTGCGCCCCTGGTTATGCCGGAGGTGATCACCGGCCTCTCGCTGCTGCTGCTCTTCGTGACACTGGAGAGTGTGGTGGGCTGGCCCTCGGGGCGCGGAGTGACCACCATCACCATCGCCCACATCACCTTTTCGATGGCCTATGTGGCGGTGATCGTTCAGTCGCGGCTGTCCTCCCTGGACGGCTCGCTGGAGGAAGCAGCGCTCGATCTCGGGGCGCGGCCCTGGAAGGTGTTTCTGGTCATTACGCTGCCGATCATTGCACCGGCGCTTGTCGCCGGCTGGCTCCTGGCCTTCACCCTGTCGCTGGACGATCTTGTGATCGCTTCCTTCGTCTCCGGACCGGGGGCCAGCACCTTGCCGATGGTGGTCTTTTCCAAGGTCCGCCTGGGCGTATCGCCGGACGTGAATGCCCTGGCGACGATCATCGTGCTGATCGTCAGCCTGGCGGTGGTGGTCTCCGGCTGGTTGATGATCCGCAGCGAACGGCGGCGCGAACGCGACGTGCAGGAGGCCTTGGCCGGGCGGTCCTGAACCGGATCGCCCGGTGTGTGCCCACCGCGTTGGTTGTGCCGACTTACTGGGCGGCCGCCACCTCTTCATCGTCGAGGGTGATCGTCTTGAAGTCGGCCGGCGCGACGATCTCCAGCACCTCGAAATCTTCCGAGCAGTCGATTTCGCGGTGCTTGATCTTCGGGGTCTGCAGCACCGTGTCGCCCTTGCGGATGGTGTGAACGCCTTGGCCTTCGTACTCGAAGGTCGCCCAGCCATTCAGGACGTAGACCAACTGGAAGGTGCAGTCATGCATGTGCCAGCGCTGCACTTTGTCTGCGCTCTTGCGGCCGTTGGCGCGGATCACGTGCGCGACATAGTCGCCCTTGGTGCCCTCCTTGATGCCGAGATCGCGGTAGTCGAAGATTTCCCGCAGGCCCGGCGTCCATTCCGCCTCAGATGCCTGGTGATGGACAAAGGTCCAGGCGTCGGTCTTGGCTTTCTCGGTCATGGCAGTGTCTCCTGACGTGATGGCGTGGGTGATGGGTTCAGGCGACGGTGACGCCGCTGTCCACCGAGAGAATTTGCCCGGTGGTGATGGGCGACTCGTCCGAGGCGAGATAGACCGCCATATCCGCCACATGGATCGGCTCGCCCAGGCCCAACAGATGGGCGCGTGCCAGATCAGCGATGCCCGCGCTGTCATCGATCAACTTCTTCACCCGGTCGGAGAGCGTGACCGAGGGCGCGATGGCGTTCACCCGTATCTTGTGGGGCGCATATTCAACGGCCATGGATCGCGTCATGGACGCGACGCCGCCCTTTGCTGCCGTGTAGCAGTCGCGCCCCGGCACGGCCATCAAGGCCACATTGGAGGACATGTTGATGACCGAGCCGCCGCCGGCCTTGATGATCTCGGGAATGGCCAGCTTTGAGCAGAGGAAGGTGCCATAGAGGTCGAGGCGAATGACACGCCAGAACTCCTCCTCGGGCGCCTCCGTAACTGGACCATCCTCTTTGGTGGAGCCACCGGCATTGTTGTGCAGGATGTCCAGCTTGCCATAGCGCTTCACCGTCTCGGCAACGGCCGCTTCCACGGAGGCATGGTCGGTCACATCGCAGTGGATGAAATGCGCGTGCCCGCCGAAATCGGCGGCGGCACGCGCGGACTCGGCGGCGGCCTCTCCCAGTTGCGCGTTGATCTCGGCCAGCGCGACGCAGGCGCCTTCGGCGGCAAAGCGCTCGGCCGTGGCGCGGCCGATGCCGCCGCCGCCACCGGTGATGAAGGCTACCTTTCCCTCAAGACGTCCGCCCGAACGTACTCCACCGGTTCTTGCCATTGCGCGCTCCCTCTCCTGTGTGGAAGCAAGAGTGCCGCGAGCAGATGGTAAAGCGCAAGCGCCTGATCTGGGCTGCAGGTTGGTGAAGATGGTTTCCATTGGTTCCGGGAGCCGCCATGCTGAGCCCCTGTTCCTGCACCAGACTTGGGAAGAGCACCATGCGCACCGTCCTGCCGAGAGACGCCGATACGATCCGGCGGCACGTCACCGGTTTTCTCCTCTACGGTGCCGTCCTCTGTTTGCTTGGCCTCTTTGCCATCCTTGCACCGAGTTTTGCCGCCGTGGCCATCAGCCTGCTCTTGGGGTGGCTGTTGCTGATCGCGGGGGCGCTCGGGATTTTTGCGGTGTTCCGCTCCGGCTCGAGCGAGCCCGGCTATTGGTCGAACCTGCTTATGTCGGTGGTGTTCCTGCTGGCCGGCGCCACGCTCCTCTGGCGACCGCTCGCCGGTGTGTTGACGCTGACGATCATTCTCGCAGCCTATTTCCTGGCAACCGGGCTGTTCAAGCTGGGCGCCGCTGCGCGCTACCGCAGCACGATGGCGCGCGGCTGGACCTGGATGCTGGTAAGCGGCGTGATCGATCTGGTACTAGGGCTGCTGATTGTTTTCGGCCTGCCTGGCTCGGCCGATTGGGTCCTCGGCCTGTTGGTGGGGATCAACCTGCTGTTCACGGGGCTGGCCCTGGTCATGACAGCCATGGCCTTACGCACATTGCAGCGCTCCTGACGCTTCCCACATGTCTGACGGGTGCCGATCCCGTCCCCTGTCCTCAACGCTAAAAGGGCTGCGCATGATTCCCCTTTCCATTCTCGATCTGGTCCGCATCACTCAGGAAACGAACGCCGGCGGCGCCTTGAACAACGCCCGCGACCTCGCGCGCCACGCCGAGGGCTGGGGATATCAGAGGATCTGGGCAGCCGAGCATCACAACATCGCCGGCATCGCCAGTGCCGCGACGTCCGTCGTCCTGGCGCACATCGCCGGCGGCACTGAGAAGATTCGTGTGGGTGCCGGCGGCATCATGTTGCCCAATCATTCGCCGCTGGTGATTGCCGAGCAGTTCGGGACCTTGGCGCATCTCTTTCCCGGTCGTGTCGATCTGGGCCTGGGGCGCGCGCCAGGCACTGACCAGCGGACCCTGCAGGCGCTGCGCCGCTCTCCGGCGGCGTCGGAGGCCTTCCCCCAGGACGTGTTGGAACTGCAGGCCTTACTGGCTCCGCCGCAGCCCGGACAGTTTCTCCATGCGGTGCCGGGGGAGGGGACGGAGGTGCCGCTCTGGATCTTGGGCTCGAGCACCTTCGGCGCTCGGCTAGCGGCGGAACTCGGGCTGCCCTACGCCTTCGCCTCCCACTTCGCGCCGCAGGCTTTGCTGCCCGCGCTGGAGATCTATCGCAGCCGCTTCCGACCCTCGAAGCAGCTGCAGCAGCCTTATGCCATGGTGGGCGTCAACATCATTGCAGCCGATAGCGATGCGGAAGCGCGCCGCTTGGCGACGACGCAGCAGATGTCCTTCGTCGATCTGGTGCGCGGCACGCGGCTCTACAGCAAGCCGCCCATTGACGACATCGAGAGCTACTGGTCCCCGATGGAAAAGGCCCAGGCCATGCAGATGTTGGCACGCTCGATCATCGGCTCGCCCTCCACGGTGAGGGCAGGCATTGCCGATCTGGTGGCCGAAACCGGTGCCGACGAGTTGATCATCGTCTCCGACCTCTACCACCACGAAGATCGGCTGCGTTCCTATGAGCTGATTGCCCAGGCGCAGGCTGAAACAATCACGTGAATTCCGTCTAGGACGCCTTGCGTGCGTCCTCGATGGCCTCGCGTACCTTCAGTGCCAGTTCGGCGCGACGGAAGGGCTTCTGCAGCAGCCGTGCCCCGGGGTCGAGGCGGCCGTGGTGGGTGATCACCTGCTCCGTGTAGCCGGACATGAAAAGCACCGGTAGGTCGGGCTGAATCGCCTGAGCGGCCTCGGCCACCTGCCGGCCGTTCATGCTGCCGGCCAGGATCACGTCGGAGAGCAGCAGGTCGAAGCGTGCCCCCTCCTTCAATGCGGCTTCCGCTGCCAGTCCATCGGCCACGGCCGTCACGGCATAGCCCAGACGCTTGAGAGTCAGGGCGGTGAACTCACGCACCATGGCATCGTCCTCCACCACGAGAATGGTCTCGCGGCCGGCAGGAATCTCCTGTCGGGTGGGGCTCTGTGCGAGTGCCTTGTCCTGCGAGTCGACGGAGGGAATGTAGAGTTTGATGAGCGTACCCTCGCCTGGTTCGCTGTAGATAGTGATGTGGCCGTTGGACTGGCGCACAAAGCCATAGACCATCGGCAGACCGAGCCCTGTGCCCTCGCCGATGGCCTTGGTGGTGAAGAAGGGCTCGAGCACCCGCGCGCGTACCTCAGGCACCATACCGCTACCGCTGTCGCCCACGGCAATGCGGACGTAGGTGCCTGGAGCGGGCAGCAGGTGAGTATCGGCATCCTCTTGGTCGATCGTCACCTCTGCGGTCTCGACGCTCAGGCTGCCGCCGTCGGGCATGGCGTCGCGGGCGTTTAGCGCCAGGTTCATCAGGGCATTCTGCAGTTGGTTCGGGTCGACCATCGCAGTTGGCGCATTCGGGTCCAGCAGGGGCTCGATGCTGTAACGCTCGCCCAGGGCGCGTCGCAGCAGCGGTTCCAGTTCGCGGATAAGCTGGTTGACGTCTGTGGATTTTGGATCGAGCGCCTGTCGGCGGGAGAAGGCCAGGAGCCGCTGGGTCAGGTCCGCGGCCTGTCCAGCGGCGCGGTTGATGAGCAAAACCAGATGGCGGCTTTCGCTATCTTTCGGCAGCATTTCTGTGACCGCCTCGGCGTTGCCCAGAATAACGGTCAGGAGGTTGTTGAAGTCGTGCGCAATCCCGCCGGTGAGCTGGCCGACGGCCTCCATCTTCTGTGCCTGGCGCAGCTGCTCTTCCTGCGTGACCCAGGTGGTGATGTCTTGGAAGTAGACCGTCAAGCCATGCTCGTGGGGAAAGCCCCGGACTTCAAACCAGCGGCCCAGTGCTTCATAGTAGAGGTTGAACTCGACATCCACGCCCTCCCGGACGGCCCGCCGATACTCGCTATAAAGCAGAGTGTTCTGGGCCTCGGGAAAGGCGTCCCAGATCGACTGGCCGATCAGGTCGATGGCCTTGCGATCCAGGTAGCGCTCGGCCTGTCGGTTCAGGAAGACGAAGCGCCAAGCCCGATCCACCGCGTAGACGCCGTCGCGGATTGATCTCAATATGGACTCGCTTTCCCGGCGCGCCCGTTCGGCATCGGCGCGCAGCCGGTCGGCCTGAGTGGCTGCCTCGTGGAGTTCCTGGGTCAAGCGCAGTTTCTGAATGGCCGCGGTGGCAATGTTGGCGAGCTGCTGGATAAGGATCTGGTCCTCGTCGGTGAATTCTCCGCTCTCGCGATCGGAAAGCTGCAGCGATCCAAGGTTGCGGCCATCCTGCGCGGCCAGGGGGACTGCAAGCCAGCCACGCAGGGGCGGATGCTTGTCCCCTTCGCTGCCGAATCGCCGGAACTCTGGATGTGCCTCCAGTTGCTCCTGAGTGAGCCGCATGGGTTCATTGGTGGCATGCACCAGTCGATAGATGCCGCTGCCGTCGGGCAGCGCGCTGTAGTCCCGCCAGGCCGCATACTTGTCGGAGAGCGAGCTGCGCAGCAGCTTGCGCCCATCGTCGAGGACGATGCTCGCGATTGCCTGATGGCTGGGTGCCAGCTCGCGCGCCAGGTCCGCAACCCTCTGCAGGGCATCCTGGATGCTCCGCGAGTCCAGGAGGCCGGCTGAGGCCTGCGTGAGGGCGTTCAGGTTCGCAATGCGTTCGGCTGCACTGCGCTCTCGCTCGCCGATGCGCCGGATGAAGATCCAGGTAAGTCCAACGAGCAACAAGATGGCCAGCAGCCCAACGGCGACGTCGAGGAGAGCGCGACGCTGCCAATGGCTCAACCGTTCGTCCAGGGAGATTGCGGTGTAGACCACGAGCGGCAGGTTGGGCACCTGGGCGTAGGCGATGCTCCATTCTCCTGCCTCATTTTCGGCGAGCGGTCCGCGAAAGATCCCGGTTTCGCCGGCCGCGAGCGTGTCGATGGGCAAGGTGATGTCGGATTGGCGCAATCCAATGAGGCTCTCGTCGAAGGGATTGCGGCTCACCACCCTGCCATCGCTTGTCAGCAGCCCCACCACGCCGAGCTCCCCGATGCGCAGCGCCTCATAGAAGTTGCTGATGTAGGCTAGGGATATGGCCGCAGCCGCCACGCCGGCAAAGCGGCCCTCGTCGTCCTCGAGGCGAATGCTGACGTTCATGATCCAGCGATTAGCCGCATGCCCCACTTCGCCCAGGCGCGGTGGCGCGACGTGGAGACCCTGGTTCGGGTTGTCTCGGTGTGCCGTGAAGAAGGGATGTGACGAGAGATCGACCGATTCCGGATCCGGCGTGCGCGAGGTTGCAGCCAGCTGGCCGCGATTATCCACGAGGAAAAGCGCGAAGGCCGGGCTGAAGGCTTCTTGGCGCAGTCGCAGCATGTCGTGCGTATCCTCCGCCGCGGGCGCGCGGCTGTCGATATTCTCAGCGACCCCGCGCAGCGCAATGTCGACGGCAGAGAAGGTCTGCCGAGTGTGTTCGGTGAGGGCATCGCGCAGGTTGGCCGCATCGGTGCCGGCATCGGCGATGACCTGTTGCCGGTCGGCAAGCACCTCGAAGGTCACCACTCCAGCCAGTGGCAGCGCGGCCAGCAGATTGCCGAGGAGAAGCAGGCGCTTCATCGCCGGCACGCTGGGCCCGCCTTTTCGATCGCCTGAAGGTTAACCTTACTCAATCCCGCATCCCCGAGGAGGCTGGCACTGCTCGCCCAGCGCAAACTATCGCATTCGCCTCCAGGTCGCACCCGTGTTTGTGAGCCGCGCAGCGCAAGCCAGGCAGCGGAAACCGTCGAGTCAGTTTCTGCTTGCGACCTGTTCGAACGAAGGGGGAAAGGCCTGGTAGAGGATGTTAGGCTTCCTTCGTGTTGGGCCGATCCCGGTGCAGCAAGCCGAAGCATGGGGGGAGTCCCCATCACAGCGATGGCTTCGAGATTGTAAGCGCTGCATCGCCTCGAACCATCGGTCGCAATCAAAGTCGCTCCATCGAAGTGCTCACCATAGGCATGCGGCCGGGCACACAGCCCACGCCAGACCGCCAATGCCTATGCTGAACAGGAGCAGACAATGACGCGCTCATCTCGCTCATTTCGTCAGTCCCGTGCTTTGGCCGTGGCCATTATGGTCATCATCCTGAGCGACCTGGCAGCGCTTTCGGCCGACAGCTACTCTCCCCCCGATCCGCAAACTGCATTGCAACAGCCTGTTCCCGGCCATGACCCGGAAGCGCGCCTGCGGGGCAAATCCGCAATAGACCATGCGGAGGATCTCGGTGCGCCGCTCCTGATGCGGCGGCTCATGGCCTTGCAGGCACTGATCGAGATGGGGCCGAACGCTTTGCCTGCACGCGATACGGTGCGTTTCGTGGTCGAGCACGGCGACAGCGCCCAGTTTTCCGACGTGCAGATTGACGAGTTGCGGCTCAGTGCGCTGTCCGCATTGCATGCGATGCAGGCCCCTGAAGCAATTGACCTGCTGCGCAGCAAAATCCTCGATCCCGACTTCGCCACGCAAGACAAATCCTATGCCGGTTTGCTCGAGGCAGCGGTCCAGGTGGACATCGGCAATGAAACGCTGGCCCGAGATTTGATGTCGCTGATCGATGCGGAGCCGGACCATGCCGAACGATTGATGACCTTGGGAGCACTGCCGTCGCCGGTGCAGGCTGCGCTGGACCAGGCGGTCTTCGAAGGCGCTCACGGTGAAGCGGCGACCCGCCATTTTCTCCAGCACCTGGATGGCCTGTCGTTTCTCAATGACGCCGAAAGGCTCGAATACGTTCTCGGCAGTCGTGAGGCCGCCGGCCCGCAGCAGAGCCGGAATGCACTCGCGCGGATCGGAAGCGAGGCGGCACTGGATGCTGCACTGGCCATCGAGCCCCTGGAAGGGCCAGCGCGCTTTCAGCTGATCAGCCGTTTTGCTGAGAGTTCGATGTCTCCTGAGCAAGCCACGGATCGTATGCTGGAAGAGATCAGGAGGCTTGAGGGCGAGCAGCCAATCCGGCAAGGCGTTTCTCTGCTCGAGAGCGCGTTGCGCGATGAAAGCTCGTCGATCTTCTCCCGTGCCATGACCGAACTGATCGAGGCCGGGCCAACGACGATGCACCGCGCCATTGGCGCAGCGCGACAAGTCCTGTTTCTGCAACGCAACCCCGATGCCGATGCGCCCGCTGCCTTGCGCCCGGTTTTTGCCCTGCTCACAGATGCTGCTGCGGCTCCTGAGGCCCGGATAGCGGCAGCCAAGTCGCTTCGCCAGACGCCGGCTCGTCTGGCGGCTCTCGATCCGGGCTACTTTGTTGGCGAGGCGGTCGACTTGATCTGGCAAGCGGCCGATCCGAGCGAAGCGGAGTTGCCGGTGGCGCTGCTCGCACCCCTGATGTCGTCGTCCGAGTTTGCACCGCAGGTGGTAGATGCCATCGAGGTGTGCTTCTCGGAGCATATGGCGAAGTGGGCGATCAACCCGGCCACGGCCATTGCGATCGCAAGCGGCACCACCCCGGGGCTCGAGCGCTCGGCCACACGTGAGGCCGCCGCCATCATGATGGGAAAAGCAATTCAGAGCGCGGCAATCGATCTGGACTACTTGGGGCCGCACTTGGCCCGCAACGGGGAAGCGCTCGCCAGCCTTGAGGCCAACACGGTTGCCGGCGTCATCGGCACCTACGCCCCGACAATCTTCGCGGAAGACAAGCCCGCGAGCTATGACTTCGCACTGGAGCCCTACATGCGGCCCATGCTGATGCGCCCCGGGTGGTTTGCTCAGGATCCAGAGGCCAAGGCGGAGTGGCTGGCCTTCCTCCAACGTGTTGTCGATCTGGATGACGGGAACTTTAGCCCGACTGCCCGCCGCGCGCTCGAGCGCTTTTGATGCGCACCGTTCTCGCGCTTCACCAACCCCCCCAGAGGAAAAACTCATGAAGTTCACCAGTATCGCCACAAGAGCGGGCCCGCTGGCCATTCTGTCCGTGATCTCGGTTTCAGCCTTTCTCGCCGCTCCCGCGGTTTCGCAGGATTCTCGGTCCATGACCGTGCTCGGCTCGATAGACGGGACCGTTGACGGCACGGAACGCGGCTGGCTCACGATCTCCGGTGAGGTCGATGGCAACGACATGGCGTCCGCGGCCTGGCGACCGCATTCAGATGCGCAGACCATGGAGAACGCTTTGGGAGCCATCGGGGAGCAACAGCGCGAGCAGATGAAAGAGCGCCTGGAGAAGATGGCCGAGATGATGGGCGACGATGCCGCCGCCAATCCGCTGGCGCAGATGCTGGGTGGCGATGGGGAAGAAAAGATTGCGTTGCGCATCATGGGCGTCGACCCGGATGCAGAGAAGATTCTGCGCCAAGGCGGCCTGACCATCGAGTTGCCCCCATTCTCGGCAGAGAACAAGGATGAGTTGCTGCACGGTCAGCACGAAGCCGAGATATCCTACCACAAGAACTTTGGCGAAAAGACAGGGTTTCATGTCTCAACGCACGAGGTTGGGACTGACGCTGTCGTTGCATTCGACCAGTTGGAGATCGTCGAGGGCGGCGGGTTTGCCCAAGGCACGTTTGAAGCAAGCCTTTGCCCGATCAGCGCGCTGATGAAGGGAAGTATCGACCCCGAAGCCTGTATCCGGGTGGCAGGGCGGTTCGAGACCGACCTTGGGGAGGAAGAGCCCAACAGTCCTGCCTCCCGTTCCAACGATTGAGGCGGGCCGTAGGATGATGCGCGCTCCGATCTGGGCCCTCGCGATGTTCGCGTTGGTGGCGGCAGGCCCTGTCGCGCAAGCCCAGCAGACTCTCGAAATACCCGAAGCGGAATTTGAGAGTGTGGAGGAATACAAGCCTATTCCGCTGCCCGATCCTTCCGGTGGGCCCGTCAACCAGATGTTCGAGCACATGGAACTCGACATGACCGGCACGCTGCCTGAGGCAGTGCTCGAGTCGATGCTGGGCGAGACGCCCTACGATTTTGTCGAGGTGGTCTGGGGCATGGAGGTGAGCGGCGACTGGGGCGCGCGCCTGTCCGGAACCGGCTCCCTGCAGGTGACCGACTTTACGGAGGGCCGCGGCGCCACCCTGCGGATCGACCCGGAAAGGTACACCGGCCAGCATGGCTTCCGCATGTACAACGCGCGGCTACAGACGGATGGCGAGCACGTGTTCACGCTGGGCGCCGCCTTTCCACCTGAACAGGGCGGCGAGGCGTTGGGCACGGAACTTGAAGCCCCCAAAGCCGTGTTTGAAGTGACTTGGTTGTGCCACATGTTCGAGCCTGATCGCACCGGCTGCACGGATGGTTCAGAGGAGTACTTTGAAACCGAACTGCCCATTCTGAGCAAACTGCACCTTACACGGCGTGCAGAGGGATACAGGATAGAGTTTGCCGCCCGTGTCCAGGAATCGCGCACCCATAGGGACCGGGGATATTCGTCGTCGGATCTGACGGGCCGTATCGGCGATGTGCGGGGCTGGGTCTGTGATGCAGAGTCCTGGGAGGCGAACCCTGACGATTGCGTGCCTGACGACCCCCTCGAGGTGGTGGATGTAACGCCCAGTCACGCGCGCGAGAATGTCAACTTCGAGAGGCCGTCGGTAGAGTGGGAGTTCACCACCCCTGTGGACTTCGCCAGCCTCAGGCGCGGTTTTACGCTCACCACCCGCGATCGGGCGGGCAACGAGATCGAGGTTTCCGGTGAGATCGCCTCCAAGGGCGGCAACCGCTTCGCCTTCTCCCCCGACAGCGATCTGGAATCGGGTGTCCAATACGAAGCCAGGCTGAAGGGCGGTGCGGACGGCATACGGGCAAGAGACGGTGAAACCACTCTCGGCGCCGACCATTGGTGGCGATTCTCGACGATCCTTGACCTGGAGTTCCAGAACAATTCCGACGACCCGCCTCTGGAGATGCACATCTACCAGACAGTTCGCGACGCGCCGCTGGTAACGGAAAAACCCACCGCCATCCGGATCTATCCCAACTGGGAAGAGCATGAGCATATCCACGCGGATTGGCAGCCCACATCCTTCCCGATCACCCTGGACCTCAATGTCGTGTCCGAGCATCAGCGCCGCGTCGAACCGCAGTTCGGCGGCACGGCGACCACTGAGGAAATCCGGTTGCATCGGCCTGACCAGTTCAACGATCAGCACCGGCGGCAGGCCGCGCATACCATCAACGTCTACGGCTGGCTTCCCGCCAGGACAGGCGTCTCGCCGCCCGTGGCCGAAGCGCGTCTGGCGGCACACGATCCCTTCCCGGGGCCGCTTGATCCGGCAGACGTGATTGTCGAACGGGACTTCGAAATCTGGCAGACGGATCCACAACCGCTGACGCTGCGCTTTGCATTTCTCACCGTCGGCCCCTGGGCCGATGGCGTTCCCAGCGAGGACTGGCTGGTCGCCGAGGGGGTGGCGCGCGCTGCGGCGGAATTCACACGGCAGCTTTTCCCGGTGCGCGAGGTGCGCACGGCCTTCACGAACGTTGAAGACGCCAGGCCTGGAAGCGGCGTGACACCCATGAAGGACCTGCTGGCCGACCTGCGCAACTCGCCCCACATCGTTTCTCACCCGCAGGATGTCTTCGTCGTTCTGGTTCCCTTTGGCACACTCGACTACTCCGGCGGTGCCGTGCACACGCGCTTCTCCGACGAAGCCGATCGGGGAATCACGCTCAGCATCGCCACCTCCGTCGATGGCATCCGCATTCCCATTTCGCACCAGGCGGAATCTCTGGTCCACGAGATCGGGCACTATCACGGCCTGAAGCACAAACCCGGGGATATCGATGATCTGAACGAGATGGGACTGACCGCGGACGGCTATGCCGATCCGACCATCGAGGGTTTCCGCATTGCTGCGGACGGCATGACGGGCCAGAACAAATCCTACTCGGAGGGCAACAGCGAGTATCCCGGTACGCCGACGCCATTGATGTGGCCGTCTCCGCTTAGCTTTGAGCGGGTGTGGATAAACGAAAGCGAGTATCGGTCGCTTTTAAACCACCTCACGCGCTGACATGGCCGCAAAGCCGCGCGATGACTTCAACTCACAGTTCCTGGGTCTTTCGGGGCCTATTTCCACCTTGGGCGTCCCGGGACGGGCCGTGCGGTCCCAAATCCGCCTGCGGGCGGCCAGCTTCACATCGGAGAAATGTCCATCATGACGAAGTCACGACTTTCAGCCCTCATGTGGGCGCGCCAAGGTGCGGCTGTCGCCACCCTTGGTCTGATCCTTGCTGCCTCGGGAGGCGCGGACAGCAGCGCCGAACAGTCGGAGCCGGATGCTGTGTCCCAGTCCAACAAGGGAGCGAAAGCCAAGCACCTTTCCGGCAATGGGCCGGCAACGGTCGGCAGCATGACGATCGACGGGCAGTCGTACGATCTGACGGCGTCCCACTGGTGTGAGCCGGAACCAGGTGTCGAGAACGGAAGCACGGTCGCCATCCGGGTGGCGGCGCTGAATGACACGGGTGATGTCATGGTCTACGCGCTACAGGTGGATCGGGACAGAAGCCGTCCAGGAGTACAAACCGTCAGCGCTGCGACGGATCCGCAGACCAACTATCGCAGCGGGGATGTGACGCCGGAAACCAGAGCGGAACCCATGATCGTTGTGGAAAACGGTGCTGTTCGTATCGAGGGGGATGTGCGTCGCAGCGGCGGCGATCAGGTCCCCATCGTGGCCGAGTTCTCTCTTCCCGATGAACCCGGCTTCCCCGGATACTGCTGACGTTCACGCCGACGGCTGACAGGTGACTCAGCGAATGGGTCCCATCACCGCCTCCGGCAGCCAGGTGGCGAGGCCGGGGAAGAGGCAGAGGATTAGGATGGCCAGGATCATGCAGCCCACGTAGGGCAGGGAGCCCATGAGGATGGTCTTGAGCTTGATCTCCGGCGCGATGGAATTGATCACATAGAGGTTGAGGCCCACCGGGGGCGAGATCAGGCCGATCTCCATGTTGATGGTCAGGATCACCGCGAACCAGTAGGGGTCGAAATCCGCCGCCAGGATGATGGGCAGCAGGATCGGTGCCGCCATGACGATGACCGCCACTGGCGGCAGGAAGAAGCCGGCGACCAGCAGGAAGACGTTGATCGCGCCCATCACCACCCAGCGATTCACATCCAGGTCCGAAATCCACATTGCGATCGACTGGGTGATGAACAGCGAGGACAGCATGTAGCTGAAGACCCCGGCCGCGCCGATGATGAAGAGGATCATCACGCTTTCGCGCGTGGCGCTGCTCAAGACCAGCCAGAGCGCGCGCGGGGCCCACATGCGGTAGATGATCACCGCCATGATCAGGCACAGCAGCGCGCCCACTGCCGCGGTCTCCGACGGAGTGGCGATGCCGCCGTAGAGCGCATAGAGCACGCCGAGAATGATCAGCAGGAAGGGCAGGACCCGCGGCAGGATCTCCAGCTTCTGCCTCAGGTCATAGCGCCGCGTGGCGATGGCATAGAGCGCGTGCTTGCGCCAGGTGGACCAGACCGACCAGGCCATGAAGAGCCCGACCAGCAGCAATCCCGGGATGACGCCGGCCAGGAACAGGCGGCCGATGGAGGTCTCAGTGGCGATGCCATAGACGATCATGGTGACCGAGGGCGGAATCAGGATGCCCAAGGTGCCACCCGCGGCGATGGAGCCCGCCGCCACCTCGTCGGGGTAGCCGCGCTTGCGCATCTCCGGAATACCCATCTTGCCAATTGCCGCGCAGGTGGCGGGTGAGGAGCCGGACATGGCCGAAAAGAGGGCGCAGGCGCCGAGGTTCGACATGACCAGCCCCCCGGGCACGCGGGTCAGCCAGCGTTCCAGCGCCTCGTAGAGGTCGGCGCCGGCACGGGTGGAGGAGATCGCCGCACCCATGATGATGAACATGGGGATCGACAGCAGCGCAAAGGAATTGAGCTTGCCGAAGAACATCTCGGGCAGCAGCTCAAGCGAGCGCATGCCGTCGAAGATGAGCAGGAAGCCCGCTGAGACGATCAGCAGTCCGGTAGCAACCGACACGCCCGAGAAAAGCACCGCGACGGTGACCAGGGCGACCAGGGCCCCGAGCGTGAGCGGGTCCATTACTTATCCTCCAGGCCGAAGGGCGTGTCGCGGCCCGTGAGGAGGGCAAGCAGGTCGGCCAGGAGCTGCAAGATGAAGAGCCCAAAACCCACCGGCAGCAGCAGATAGGGAAGCCACAGCGGCGGCCCCCAGACCGAGGGCGAGCGCCAGCCCCGTTCCCAGGCGATATGCCAGTTCTCGTATCCGTACCAGGCCATGATGCTCAGCACGACAATGCCCAGCCCAAGCACCAGCAGCGCCAAGACCGTGCGTGGCCCGCGCGGCAGCCACATGGGCAGGAGGTCGACGTTGACGTGCCCGCGCAGCTTCTGAACGTAGGGCAGGCCCAGCATGGTGGCCCCGACCATCAGGTAGATCACCATCTCAGTCTGCCAGATTGTCGACTGGCGTAGCACGAATCGTACGAAAATCATCTGACAGGTGATCAGCACCGAACTGAGAATCATCAGCGCTGAGATCCAGCCGCAGACGGTGGAAATCCACCCGATGGTGCGCAGCAGAGTATCGACTGCGCCGCGGGAAGCGTTGGTCGGGGAAGTTTGTGTCATGAAGTTCCGGCCTGGATCAGGTCGAGATGAAATGCGCTCTGCGCGCCCGGTACCCCTGCATCAGCGTGGGGCAGTATCAGACTCTCGTCGCGCAGCTGCGGGGCGCCCAAGCTGCCGGCCTATACCGGCGATGATCATGGGCCGGGCGCCCGCGCAGGCTTCGCTTATTCGACCTCGAAGGCCAGATCGAGCAACTCCTGCCCGTTTGGCACCTCGTCCAGGAAGCTGGCGTAGGCGGATTGAGATGCCAGTTCACGCCAGGCCTCGAAGTCCTCCTCGGTCATCTCGGCGATCTCCACATCGTTGTTGCGGAAGACCTCGACCGCCTTGGCGTCATCGACCTTGGCCTGCTCCAGGTACCATTCCTCGGCCTTCTCCGAGGCGTCCAGCAGCGCCTGCTGCTGCTCCTCGCTCAAGTCCTCGAAGGTCGATTTGTTCATGAGCAGGGGCTGGTACATGAACCAGAGCGCCACATCGCCCGCCGGGGTGAAGCAGTCTACCTGCTCGTAGAGGCGGTAGGAGACGAAGGACGAGGAAGAGGTGTTCACCGCGTCCAGGACCCCGGTCTGCATAGCGTTGTAGATCTCGGAGGAGGCCATGGAGGAGACTGAAGCCCCGGCTGACGCCAGCATCTGCTCGAAGGCCCGACCCGCAGCGCGCACGGTGCGACCTTCCATGTCAGTCGGCTCGGTGATGCAGCCGTCCTTGGCCGCGAAGCCACCTGCGAGGTAGCCGTGCACCAGAACCATCACGTCATCTTCGGCCATCACCTCTTCGATGGCCTCCATGAAGGGCGAATGGTTCAGTCGCGAGGCATGATCGTGATTGCGCACCAGCCCGGGCATCAGCGTGAGATTGTACTCGGGCCGCTGGCCACCGGCGTAGGACAGCGGAAAGACCGACATGTCGAGCTGACCGCGGCTGAGCGGCAGGTACTGTTCGCTGGCTGCGAAAAGCGATGCGGACGGGAAAATCCGGATATCGAGCCCGACATCGGCGGCGGCAACCTCGTCGGCCACCATCTGGGCGACCTTGTGGCGGACGTCTGCCGTCGACCACTGGTGCGACAGGCGCATCTGTTGTGCCTGTGCGGAACTGGCGGCAATTGCGAGCCCGGATACGGCCGCAATCGCAGCAAGGGGTATGAGCTTCATTCTATCCTCCCTGAAGGCGTTATCCTCCTTGTTCAAGGGCCCTCAGGCGATCTCTGTCGCTCTGGCCCAGGCTGCGCCCGATCTTGGCGCAGGCGTCATCCAAGCCGGATTCCTGCGCGTGGTCAATAATTTGTCTGCAAGACCTGCTGGTGCGGAGCCTGATCTGGACGACTTTCCGGCTAGCTAGACCAACCCGTCAGGTGCCTTCCACAGGCATGTTCAGCGCCGTCCAGGCCGTCATGCCGCCGAGCAGGTTGGAGACGTTCGCGTAGCCGTTGCGCTCAAGGATGCTGGCCGCGAGGCTGCCGCGATGGCCGACGCTGCAGGTGACCACGAGGGGCGCGTCGCGGCTCCGTTCAAGCTCGGTCAACTGTTCTTCCAGATGACCGACGAAAGCGTTCTCGGCGCCCGGGATGTGGCCTTCTTCGAACTCGCCGGCCTCCCGCACGTCAAGAATCGTCACCTCATCCAGGCGATCGGCCAGCGTGCGCGGTGCTGTCGTGCCGCTTGTCTCGATGGGCAGACCGGCGTCGCGCCAGGCTTCGAAGCCGCCGGCCAGCGCGCCGGCCACATTGTCGAAGCCGATGCGCGCAAGCGAGAGGCGTGCTTCGCGGGCGGCCGCGGGACTGTCGGCCACCAGCAGGATGGATGCGGACTCCTCGGCGATCCAGCCGCCGTAGCGCGCCACGCCGGACAGCCAGACGCTGTAGGCCCCACCGATATGCCCACCAGCAAAGGCCTCCACCTCGCGGGTATCGATCACCAGGGCCTCGCCGCAGAGCTCGGCGAACGCTTCCGGCTGCAGCCATGCCAGGGGCAGGTCGTCGAAGGGACGACCGGCCTGCAGGTTCACCTCCTCCATCAGGCGGAAATAGGGCGGCCGCGCCAGGCCTTCACCGGTCTTGTGGCGGATGAAGTCTTCCCGGCTCTTGGTCGCGACAGCGTTGCTGACCCGTTCGATGCCGATGGTTGAGTGGTCACGGTCGGCAACGTTGCCGCCGCAGGCCGAGCCCGCGCCATGTGCCGGCAGCACGAAGGCCTGGTCGCCCAGCGACAGAATCTTGGCGTGCACTTGGTCATAGAGCAGGCCGGCGTTCTCGGCCGTCTTGTTGGCGTCCGGCAGATCGGTGCGTCCGGTGTCACCGATGAAGAGGCTGTCGCCGGTGAACACGCCCCAGGGCCGATCCGGTGCGGCGTCGAGGCTGATGGCAAAGCACATGCTTTCTGGCGTATGCCCGGGCGTGTGCAGGGCCTGCAGCGTCATGCCCCCGGTGAGCGGCATGGTTTCGCGATCGCGCAGCCGCCGGTCCGCATGAGCCATGATGTCATGATCGCAAGCCAGGATTTCGCAGCCCGTGAGCGTCCGCAGCGCGGCACCGCCCATCTCGAAATCCTCTTGGCGATGGGTCTCCAGCACCCAGCGCAGCCGCAGCCCGTTGTCGTGGAGCACCTTGAGATAGCGCTCCACGTCGCGACCCGGGTCCACGAGGGCGGCCATGCCGTCCTCCGCCAGGATGTAGGCCACATGGGCGATGCCGGGTGTCTTGATCGGCTGAAAGAACATGAGCGCGCTCCTCCCCCGTTTGATGGTGCGGATTGGCTGCAAGCGGTCCGGCCGGCGCAGTGCAGTGGACGCGTACAAAGCGCAATCGCCTGGAGCGGAAACGCGGTTTGGGGGGGAAGGTTTCGCTGGTGCCGGAGGAGGGTGTTGAGCTCGATGGTCGTGGGCAGCTACAGGTGAAGCAGCAGATACTGCCGAGGAGTTCAAGAAGCCGCTGGGGCTTACGCAGGGTGCGCTCGCCGAGGCAATGGGCGCGCAAGGTAAGAAGGTAAATATCTCTCTATTCTTCTTTGTGAAAGGTCAATTTAGCGGGGACTGGGAGCATGATAGCGACGTCGAAGGCTAACGTTCGCAGGGAGCACTCCTTTGGCTATGCAGCCGGATGGCTTCATCCAATAACCGTTGTGCTCCATTGCATCGCGTGATTGTCATTTGTTTCCCAAGCGCCATGAGCTTTAAAGGGATCCGAAATCCTCGCGGAACCTCTCGATCTGGTGCATCCGCGCATGGAGGATGGTGACAATTCCGATGTCGCCGTTGGAGAGCCTGCGCCAGTAGACAAAATGGTGCTCATACCGAAAGAAGAATCCCGCGACACCGAACTCTGCCGGGACGGGCCTTGAGATTACGCCATGGGATTCGATCTCTTCGAAAGCCGCGAACATGCCGGTGATGTAGCGGTCGGCTTGGTCGGAGCCCCAACGAGAGCGCGTATACCGATAAATCTCGTCAAGTCGGTAAGACGCCGCCTCTTGAATGCGGACGGCGGCCATGCCCGGTTATGCCTTGTTACGAGCAATAACCTCTGCGGCGGTGAGCGGCTGGTACGAAGATTGCGGTGCTGCGAAGGCATGAGCGAGCTCGGCTTTCAGCCGGTCGAATGCTTCCTGCTCTGTCCGTTCCTTGTCGCGGCGGATCAGGTCGCGAATGTATTCGCTGACATTCTCGTAAGCGCCGGTCTCGCTGACATTGCTGGCAACGAATTCGCTGAGCGCTCCGCTGAGGCGCACTGTCATTGTCGTCGTGCGGGGCATAGCAAAACCTCCATCGACGGGAATGTCTTCAATATAATCAAAAATGAACGCGCTTCAAGATTTAGCTTAAGAACTGGCAACTAGTCTTGGGCCGAATGGCTGTTTGCAGCTGCGTTCACTTTCAGCGCAAGAAGCGAAGCGTCTCGTGTTGTAGCGGGTTCTGCGAAATGGCGGAGGGGATGGGATTCGAACCCACGATAGGGGGTTAACCCTATAACGGTTTAGCAAACCGTCGCCTTCAGCCACTCGGCCACCCCTCCGCAAAACGAGCGGCTGTCCACCACGACGTTTGCGGCGAGACCTTCTAGGCGCAGGGGCGCCGGCTTGTCAACGCCGGCATCTGGGCCGGCATCTGGGCCGGCATCCGGGCTGTTCTCCCAAGACCATGGAGCGCGCGCTCGAGAGCTGCCTTCGGCGGTGTGGGCTGCGCTTGCTGCGCCCCATGGGCAGCGCTATCGTCCGGCCGAGACGCGCCGATGTCTGGAAGCCTTTGTCCGGCACTGGCGACGCCAGCCCCGTTCCACTCTATTTCCGAGGAGAGACTTCCCATGTCTGCGCTTCTTTCCCTCGATGCCGTTCAGGAGCAGGCCCAAGGCCTGAACATCCGGGGGCAGGCCTTCATCGGCGGTCGCTATGCCGATTCCGCCAGCGGCGAGACCTTCGACTGCACCAGCCCGATTGATGGACGTCTGCTGACCAAGGTCGCCCGCTGCGGCGAGGAGGACGTGGACCGCGCCGTGCGCGCGGCGCGCGCTGCCTTTGAGGATGGCCGCTGGGCCGATCTGGCACCGGCCAAGCGCAAGCGGGTCATGCTCAAGTTCGCCGACCTGATCCTGCAGCACCGCACCGAGCTGGCGCTGCTGGAGACGTTGGACATGGGCAAGCCCATCAACGATTCCAGCAACATCGATATTCCGGGCGTGGCCAACTGCATCCGTTGGTTCGCGGAAGCCGCCGACAAGGTCTATGACGAGGTGGCGCCCACCGCCCACAACATCGTCGCCATGCTGCGGCGCGAGCCGGTGGGCGTGGTCGGGGCGATCGTGCCCTGGAACTTCCCGCTGATGATGGCGGCCTGGAAGATCGGCCCGGCGCTGGCCACCGGCAACTCGCTGATCATCAAGCCGGCCGAACAGTCCTCCCTGACCGCCATCCGCGTGGCCGAGCTCGCGGCCGAGGCCGGCGTGCCCGAGGGCGTTTTCCAGGTGGTCACTGGCTACGGCCCCGAGGCCGGTAAGGCCCTGGCCCGGCACATGGACGTGGATTCCATCGCTTTCACCGGCTCCGGCGAGGTGGGCAAGCTGCTGCTGCGCTACTCCGGTGAAACCAACATGAAACGCGTCTCCCTGGAGTGCGGCGGCAAGACCCCGCACATCGTGCTGGCCGACACCCACGACATGGACGCCGCCGCCAGTGCTGCCGCCTGGGGCATCTTCTTTAATCAGGGTGAGGTCTGCAACGCCGGCTCCCGTCTGCTGGTCGAGGAGACGATCAAGGACGAGTTCCTGGAGAAGGTGCAGAAGGTTGCCTCCGGCATGCGTTTCGGCAACCCGCTGGACCCGCAGACCCAGATGGGCGCCATCGTCGACAAGGAGCAGCTCGACAAGGTGATGTCCTATATCGGAATCGGTCAGGAAGAGGGCGCCAAGCTCCTGCTGGGCGGCAAGCAGGCCTTTGCCGAAACCGGCGGCTGCTATGTCGAGCCGACCATCTTCGACGGTGTGCGCAACAACATGCGTGTTGCCCAGGAGGAAATCTTTGGTCCGGTGCTCTCGGTCCTAACCTTCAAGGACGCCAGCGAGGCGGTGCGTATCGGCAACGACACGATCTATGGTCTCGCAGCGGCAGTCTGGACCCGCGACATCAACAAGGCGCACAAGATGGCACGTGCACTGCGGGCCGGCTCGGTCTGGGTGAACTGCTTCGACGGCGGCGACATCACCACGCCCTTCGGCGGCTATAAGCAGTCCGGCTTCGGGCGCGACAAGTCGCTCCACTCGATGGAGAAGTACACCGAGCTCAAGACGATCTGGATCGAATTGCACTGAGAGCCGGAGCGAGCAGCATCGCCGGCGGCGCTGTTAGAGCATATCGTCTCAAATCGGGTTCGCGAAGCGAAGCGATTTGAGACGTGAATCTGCTCTACACCCTTGATTCAGAGCGGATTCACGCGTTTGTTCTGAACGCTGCGCGTTACAGATTAAACGAGATCCGCTCGAGCGGGCGCCGCCGTGGGATTCAGCCACGCCTGCAATAGGCTCCCCGGGATTAAGGAACATTTCGCGTTTGTTCTTCCCAAATCTTGGGAGTCGCTGCGGGCTGGCCACTACAGGTTTCCATGACCGCATGAAGCGGTTACCCTGTTCACGTCTTGTCCCAGGCACGCGCCACGCCTTGTTGCGGCCAGTTGAGGAGCCAGCATGACCGAAGCCAGTCGATCCAGTACGCCGCCGGCCAATGCGGCCGTGGCCGGGGACGAAGGACCCTTGCGTGTCGACCCGCGCAGCTTTCATCCTTTCCTGCGGCTGGCGCGCTTGCTCGAGGGCGTGGAGCCCGGCCGCTCTCCGTTGCCTGACGGCAAGCCGATCAATCTCTCCATAGGCGATCCGCAGCTTGCAGCACCGCCATTGGTTGCGAAGGCGATTGCGCAGTTCCCGGGCGACTGGTCGCGTTATCCTCCCTTCCGTGGGCCAGAGAGCTATCGCAAGGCCGCCGTGGGCTGGCTCAACCGGCGCTACGGGCTGCCTGCCGGCTTCATCGAGGAAGGTCGTCACCTGCTGCCGATCCCGGGCAGCCGCGAGGGACTGTTTTTCGCCACCTTGGCGGCAATCAATCTCGGCGCGGCCGAGGGGCGGACCAAGGTCCTGATTCCCGCGCCGGGCTATCACGTCTACGTGGGCGGCGCCGTGGCAGCGGGCGCAGAACCCGTTTTCGTGCCGGTGAGCCGCGAAACGGGCTTCCTGCCCGACTTCAGTGCGCTCGACCCGGATATTCTTGACCGCACCGCCATCGCCTTCCTCTGCTCGCCCTCCAATCCCGAAGGGGCGGTGGCGGACAAGGCGCAGTGGAGCCGCATGATCGCTCTGGCACGACAGCATGGCTTCACCCTGGCCGCCGATGAGTGCTACACCGACGTCTACACCGACACCCCGCCGGCCGGTGTGCTCGAGGCTGCGGCCGACAGCGGGTCGCTTGACCGGGTGTTGAGCTTTCAGTCCCTGTCCAAGCGTTCCAGCGCCGCGGGCTTGCGCTGCGGCTTCGTGGCCGGGGAGCAGGGCATGGTGGATGCCATCGATGCCTTCTTCCGATACGGTGGAGCGGGCGTGCCGGTGCCGATCCTTGAGGCAGGCGCCGCGCTTTGGGACGACGAGGCCCATGTCGCCGAAACGCGCGGTTTCTACCAGAATCTCTTCACTCTGGCCGAACGCAAGCTGGGCAACCGCTTCGGCTGGACCAAGCCGGCGGGCGGATTCTTTCTCTGGCTCGAGGTGGGCGACGGTGAGGCCGCGGCCAAGCGCCTGTGGCAGGAGGCCGGCATCCGCACGCTGCCCGGAGGCTACCTCTGCGCCCGACCGCTGCCCGACGGTAACCCCGGTGAACGCTTCATCCGGGTGGCCCTGGTCTACGGACCGGAGGTGACCGAACCCGCGCTCGATCGCCTGATCGAGGTGCTGGGGTAGGCGCGGTGGCTTCGGCACGGGGCGCAAGCAACGCGAGCGGTCGCACGGCGGCACGGGGTAAGTCCTTCCGTCTGCTGCCGGCCGGGGCGGTCTCCTTTCTGCGTGAGCGACTGATAGAGGCTCTGGGCCTGAGCCTGGTGCTGCTCGGCTTTGTGCTGGTGATTGTCTGCCTGGGCTACGACCCGGCCGATCCATCGCTCAACCGAGCCGGCGCGCAGGAGATCGGCAACCCGCTGGGCCTGCTGGGCGCCTATACCGCCGATCTGCTGCTGCAAAGTTTCGGGCTCGGCGCCTTTCTGGTGGCCTTTCTGCCCATCGCCTGGGGCTGGCGCCTGCTGCGCAGCCACGCCATCAGCCGCTTCACCTTGCGCCTGCTGGCCGCCGTGGTGGCTCTGATGGCGGCGACTCTGGCGCTCACGGTGGTACCCGCCACCCAGGGCTGGCCGCTCCGCAGCGGCCTGGGTGGCTGGCTCGGCCTGCTGCTGCTGTCCCAGGCCTTGCGTCTCTTTGCCGTATCGCCGGTGATCCCCGCGCTGCTTGCGGGGGTGTTCGCGCTGGGGCTGGGCGTGTTCGCACTTGCCTTCAGGCTGGGTGAATGGCGGGCCGTCGGCCGTGGGGTGGGGCGGGGCAGCAGCCGCGCCCTTGGGTATCTGCGCAGTGGCGTGGGTCGAAGTGCGAGTCTGCTCAATCGGCGCCGGCCAGCGGATGTACAGGAGGGTGACACTGAAGCGCAGAAGCCTGCGCGTCCGGCGCCCGCCCGCCGCCAGCGCAAGCCCGCCAAGTCCACTGCCCCTGCGTCTCCCGCGGCGAGCGCGTCCGAGTCCGCGCCGAGCCTGGTGGCCGAGCCGAGCCAACGCCCCAAGGCGCCGCGGCGTGAGCGGGGAGACGAGCAGACCTCGCTCGCCTTCAGCGATGGCGGCTACGAACCGCCGCCGCTGACGCTCCTGACGGAGCCCACCAAAGACGGGGGGCAGCTTGACCGCGACGGCTTGGAGAAAAACGCGCGCCTTCTGGAAGGCGTGCTGCAGGATTTCGGCGTGCGCGGCGAGATCGTGAAGGTCCGTCCGGGCCCGGTGGTCACCCGCTATGACCTGGAGCCGGCGCCGGGCACCAAGACCAGCCGGGTGGTGGCACTCTCGGACGATATCGCGCGTTCGATGTCCACCACATCGGTGCGTGTCGCCGTGGTTCCGGGCACCAGCACCATCGGCATCGAACTGCCAAATCGCAAGCGCGAGACGGTCTATCTGCGCGAACTGCTGGCCAGCAGCGACTACATTGAAAGCAAGGCGGCCCTGCCATTGGTGCTCGGCAAGGACATCGGCGGCCTGCCGATCTCTGTCGATCTGGCG
The DNA here is from genome assembly GCF_029222965.1 of Aquibaculum arenosum. Lineage (GTDB taxonomy): Bacteria > Pseudomonadota > Alphaproteobacteria > Kiloniellales > DSM-21159 > Aquibaculum > Aquibaculum arenosum. The sequence continues at coordinate 140,464 of NZ_JARHUD010000007.1, forward strand.
CGCATGCCGCACCTGCTGATCGCCGGCACCACCGGCTCCGGCAAGTCGGTGGGGATCAACGCCATGATCCTCTCACTGCTCTACCGTTTGCCGCCCGAGCGCTGCCGCATGATCATGGTCGACCCGAAGATGCTGGAGTTGTCGGTCTATGACGGCATCCCGCACCTGCTGACCCCGGTGGTGACCGAACCGAAAAAGGCGGTGGTGGCGCTGAAGTGGGCGGTGCGGGAGATGGAGAACCGCTACCGCGCCATGTCGCTTCTGGGTGTGCGCAACATAGACGGTTACAACGCCCGCCTGGAGGAGGCGCGGCGCTCCGGCGAGGTGCTGACCCGCCGGGTACAGACCGGCTTCGATCCCGACACCGGCCAGCCGATCCACGAGGAGGAGCCCTTCGACCTGGAGCCGCTGCCCTATGTGGTGGTGGTGGTCGACGAGATGGCCGACCTCATGCTGGTGGCCGGCAAGGAGGTGGAGGGCGCCATCCAGCGCCTGGCCCAGATGGCGCGCGCGGCCGGGATTCACCTCATCATGGCCACCCAGCGTCCTTCGGTGGACGTCATCACCGGCACCATCAAGGCCAACTTCCCCACCCGCATCTCCTTCCACGTCACGAGCAAGATCGACAGCCGCACCATCCTGGGCGAGTCCGGTGCTGAGCATCTGCTGGGCCAGGGCGACATGCTGCACATGGCCCACGGCGGGCGGCTCACCCGCGTGCATGGGCCCTTTGTCTCCGACCAGGAAGTGGAAGCCGTCGTGGCCCACCTCAAGGCGCAGGGGCAGCCGAGCTTCGTCGAGGGCCTGACCGACGAACCGGAAGGTGAAGAAGAGGGCATTCCCGGCCTCGGTGGCGGCGAGGGCGGCCCGGACGAAGAGCTTTACCGCCGCGCGGTGGAAGTGGTGGCGCGCCACCGCAAGGCCTCCACCTCCTTCATCCAGCGCCAGCTGCAGATCGGCTACAACCGGGCGGCTCGCCTGGTGGAGCAGATGGAAGCCGAGGGGATCGTCAGCGCGGCCAATCATGTCGGCAAACGCGAGGTGCTGTTGGGCGAACGTGGTTTTGATTGAGGCAACGCCGCAAAGGTGCCGTGAATCTGCCATGAGGTTTGCACCTTCGCTGCCCAACGTGCCACTGAGTTGAAGAACCGTCACCATCGCCTGCATGGAGGGCCTTGCCCGTGAAGAGCCTGCTTTCGCTGACAGCCCTGTCGCTTTTCGTCCTACTCCTGCTGCCTCTCGGTGCGGCGGGGGCGCAGGAGAGTGATGACGCGCAGGACGTGCCCAGCCTGTCGGTGCCGGAGGAGGTTGCGCCGGCCGAGGCGGAAGACAGCCTGGAAGCCGTCGAGGGCTACCTCAACGAAATCGATAGCCTGCAGGGGCGTTTCGTGCAGACCACCTCCCGCGGTGGGCGCTCGGAAGGGGACTTTGCCCTGCGGAGACCGGGGCGTATCCGTTTCGACTATGACGCCCCCGAACCCACGCTTCTGGTCGCCGATGGGATGAACTTCGTCATCTATGATCGCGAACTGGAGCAGGCCACCATGGTGCCGCTGAGCCGCACGCCGCTGTGGCTGCTCCTGCGCGAGGACATCGATCTGGAGGACGGGCTCGATATCCTGAACGTGCAACAGGACGAGGACTACCTCTCCATCCTGCTGCGCCAGAGCGACTCACCGGAAGAGGGGACCATCGAATTGGTGTTCCAGCAGGAGCCGTTGGAGCTGGTGCTCTGGGAGGTGGTGGATACCCAGGGGGTGCGCACTCAGGTGGCACTGCACGAGCTCGACTACGAGACTCGCCCCAACCCCTCCGTCTTCAATGTGCAGAATCTGCCGGGGATCCGGGCGCCCGGTTTCGATCGGACGAATTGACGTCAGAGTTCCGGCGGAAGGGCTGGAGCAGAAGCGCGAGCAGCGTCTGTTCGCCGCGTCCCTCGACGCCAATCACCATGTCCAGCCGGCGAGGGTTGGGGTTGAGGGAGCGGAAAAGCCGATCCCAGATCACGAAGACCGTGCCGTAATTGGAGTCCGTGTCCTGCCGTATGGCATGGTGGTGCACCCAGTGCCGCTCCGGCGTGATGATAACCTCGGAGAGGGAGCGTTCCAGTCCGCGCGGCAGGCGCAGGTTGGAATGGTGGAAGATCGAGGCCAGGAGCAGCACGGCCTCGAAGACCAGCACCGAGTGCAGCGGGAAACCCAGCAGCCAGATCACGGCGCCGCGCGCCAACGCCGAGAGAATCACTTCCCCGAAGTGGAAGCGCACCGCCGAGGTGACGTCGAGGAAGCGGTCGCGATGGTGCACCTCGTGAAAGCGCCACAGGAAGGCGATCTCGTGGTTGGCTCGGTGCCACCAGTAGATCAGCAGGTCCAGCAGCAGAAGGTCGAGCAGCAGACCGCCCCAGCCGCTCCAGACCGAGGGTCGCCAGTCGAGCGACTGGCTGGCCGCCCAGGCAGTGATCGGGACCACCAGCAGCGGTGACAGGCCGGTATTGAGCAGCCAAAGCCCGGCGTTGCGGCCCAGGCGCGGCGTACCGCCCCGCGGCTCGCGCTCTCGCTGCGCCAGGGGTGCCGCGGCGGGCCGGAGCCGCTCAGCCAGGAAGAAGGCTAGAAACCAGGCGCCAACGATGACGCCCTTCCAGGCCAGCAGGGAGGCGATGCCGATGTCCATGGCCTGGATATGGCGCTCTTGTGGCGGCGGCCCAAGCCGCAGGCTCAGACTTCCTGCTCGATCCGCTCCATGGCCTCGTCGGACAGGCCGAAGTGATGGCCGATTTCATGGATCAGCACGTGGCGGACAATGCGCGTCAGGTCCTCTCCGGTCTCGCACCAATAGTCGAGGATGGGGCGGCGATAGAGGAAGATGACGTCCAGATCCTGCGGCTGGTCGGAGAAGCTGCGCTGCGTCAGGTCGACGCCCCGATAGAGGCCGAGCAGGTCGAAGGGGGACTCGCAGTCGAGCTGCTCCAGCACCTCGTCGTCGGGAAAGTCGTCTACGCGGATCGTCACGTCGCCGAGAAAGCGTCGGAGCTCCTGCGGAACGGCCGTCAGGGCCTCGCGGGCCATGGCATCCATGTCGACGAGGCTGGGCGGAGCACCGTGGGAATGAAGAAATCCAGACTCGACCATGATGTTTCTCTTCAAAAGCATGAAAGACTTTCCTTGACCGCTTTCCGGCCGGCCGCCACGTCCTGTTGATCGAGACCTTCAAAAAAGGAGCGCTGCACCATGCGTGAAAAGCTGGTCGGAACCGAACGCACCGCCGCCCTCGCTGACCTGCCGGAATGGGGCGAGGTCGAAGGGCGAGATGCGATCCAGCGTACCTTCCGTTTCAGGAGTTTCAACGAAGCTTGGGGCTTCATGTCGCGGGTGGCGCTCACGGCTGAGAAGATGGACCACCATCCAGAATGGTTCAACGTCTACAATCGAGTCGAGGTCACCCTGGCCACTCATGACGCCGGCGGCGTTACTGGACTGGATATCAAACTCGCCAAGGCCATGGAGCGTTTCGCTCAAGCCGCGGGCGATGCCTGATGCCTGGCTGAATAGCGCAGCGCCAGGGGCCCGCAGGCTGCCACCAGTCCAAGGCTGGCCAGGGCAAGCCCCCATCCCAGCGGCGTGTCGCCACCCAGATCCAGCAGCAGGCCAGCAGCCAGGGGTGCGAAGAAGGCGAAGGTGAAGCCGAGCAGCGAGTGCACCGCCATGGTGGCACCCCGGCGGCTGGTCGCTGCCGCCACGGCCCCGGCGGTCAGCGCCGAGGAGTCCGCCATGACCAGGATCGCGTGGCAGGCCACGAGCAACAGCAGCAGCGCCGGCGGCAGCACGGAGGCAAAGCCGAGACCGGCGGCCAAAGCTGCCGAGGCGAGCATCACCAGGGTCAGTGTCCTGCGCCGGCCCCAGCGCAGAGCTGCCTCGTTGCCCAGAATGGACGCCGGCAGCCCCAGCATCAGGAAGAGGCTCGCCCACTGGGTGGGCTCGAAACCGGCAACGCTGTCCTGACCGTGCCAGGCAAAGGCGAAGACAAGGAAGGCGACCAACCAGGATCGCCAGCCGAAGAGTTCCCAAGTGTGACAGGCATAGGCGATGTTGTAGCCGAGCGCCGTCCGGTTGCGCAGCGCGGGGCGCAGGTCCAGCGGGCGGGAGACCGGTGCGGTTCGTCGCACCTGCGGGACCGGCGGCAGCAGCAGCGCCGGCAGCACGGAACCTGCACTGAGCAGCCCTGCGATCAGGAAGGCGAGCTTCCAGCCGCCAAGGGCTGCCAACTCGCCGGCCAAGAGAGTCGAGAAGGCAAGCCCGATGGAAAAGCTGGCCAGATACCAGGAAGCCCCGCGGCTTTCCCAGCGCCCGCTCAAGCGATCGGTCACCAGGCGCAGACCCACCATGAAGGTGCCGGCCATTCCGAGACCGGCCAGGGCGCGCAGCGCCAGGGCCGACCATAAGCCCTGGGCGAGCCAGGCAAAGGCCAGGGTCGCCAGTCCACCGACCAGGGCGGAGACGATGTAGATGCGGCGCGGATCGAGGCTGTCCGTCGCCGGCACCAGAACCGGCACGCCCAGCAGGTAGCCCGCGAAGAAGATGCCGCTGATCCAGCCGCTCTCGCTGTTGCTGAGGCCCCATTCGGTCTGGAAGAGTGGGATCAGGGCAGGGAAGGTGGCGTGGTGCGCGACGCTCAGCACATGCGCAAGACAGGCCAGCGCAATGATCTGCAGCGCGCGCGAGCGGTCACCTGCCGGCATCGCGTCCCACGGCATCGGCCGGATCGGACAGCCCGTCACGGCGCAGGCACTCGGCCAGTTCCGCCTTGATGCGCTGGATGAGTGCGGGCCCTTCGTAGACCAGCGCCGTGTAAAGCTGCACCGCGCTGGCCCCGGCGCGCAGCTTGGCATAGGCATCGGCGCCACTGCCGATGCCCCCGACCCCGATCAGGGGCAGGGCGCCGCCGGTCAAGCGATAGACCTGCCGCAGGACCTCGGTGGACATGCCGAAGAGCGGCCGGCCGCTGAGGCCGCCGGCTTCCGTCTTGACCGCGCTCCGCAAGCTGGCTGGCCGGGCGATGGTGGTGTTGGAGATTATGAGCCCGTCCAGCGGCGCGTCCAGGGCCACAGCGGCGATGTCTTCCAGGTCTGCTTCCGTCAGGTCCGGTGCGATCTTGAGCAGCAACGGCGGCGCCGGGTCGGGCAGGGCCGCGCGCACACGTGCAATCAAATTTTCCAGCTCTTGGCGCCCCTGCAGTGCGCGCAGGCCGGGGGTGTTGGGCGAAGACACGTTGATCACGAGATAGTCGGCATGCATGGCCAGCCGCGCGGCGCCTCGGGCGTAGTCCTTGGCCGCATCGCTGGTCTGCTTGTTCTTGCCGAGATTGACCCCGACAAAACCGCGTCCCGCGGCGGTGCGATAGCCGGCGAGGCGGCGAGCGGCGCGCTCAACGCCGCGGCTGTTGAAGCCGTAGCGATTGATCACGGCACCGTCTTCCGGGAGGCGGAAGACCCGTGGGCGTGGGTTGCCGGGTTGCGGCTCCGGTGTGATGGAGCCTACCTCGACGAAACCGAAACCCGCGGCCAGGAGCGGCGCCATGACCTCGGCATGCTTGTCGAAACCAGCCGCCAGGCCCAGGGGATTGGCCAGTTCCCGGCCGAAGAGCGTCGTGCGCAGGATGGGGTCGTCGGCTTGCTTCTGCCTCGGCCCCAGCCCCAGAGCCAGCGCCTGCACCGTCAGGCGATGCGCTCGCTCCGGATCAAGCCGGTGGAGGAGGGCGAGCGCCTGATCCGTCAGCGCCATGGCTCAGGCCTCAAGCGGTGGGAAGATGTGTCCATCCGGACCCAGGGGCAGGGGGCGCTCCCAGCGCAAAGCCTCCGGGGGCAAGGGCCCGTAAAGATGCGGGAAGAGTTGACCGCCGCGCGACGGCTCCCATCTCAGAGCGTTGCCCAGCGCCTCGGCCTCGACTGCGAGAATGACCAACCCCTCCTGTCCGGCCCGATGCTTCGCAACACTCTCGCGCACCTGCGCGGCCGTAGAGAAATGAATGAAGCCGTCCCGCAGATCATCGGCCGAGCCGCAATAACCACCGTTGGCCCCGGCCGCAGCCCAGTCCTCGGCACGACACACGTGATAGATCGTTTCAGTCATGCTGCGAGCTTACTGATGCTTCAGGCACTGTTCCAGGTCTCTCCCGACAAGCCGCGGATTGCGTGCGCGGTTCCAGCAGCTATGCTGCTGCGAGAGGCTTTATGAGGTGAGTGATGACAACCTGGACTTATGTGGATGGCGCGTGGCTGGAGGGCAATCCCGGGCTGGTGGGGCCGATGACTCATGCCATGTGGCTGGGCTCCTGCGTGTTCGATGGGGCGCGGGCATTCGAGGGGGTGGCGCCGGATCTGGATATCCATTGCCAGCGCATCAACAACTCGGCCCGCGCCATGGGCCTGAAGCCCTTGCACGACGCCGGTGAGATCTTCGAGCTGTGCCAGGACGGCATCGCAAAGTTCGAGAAGGGTGCTGGGCTCTACATCCGGCCGATGTACTGGGCCGAGGGCGGCTTTGTGGACAATGATCCGGAGACCACGCGCTTCTGCCTCTCGATCTATGACTCGACACTGCCGGAGCCCATGGGCGGCGCGGTGACGCTTTCGCCTTTCCGGCGCCCCACCATCGAGACCGCGCCGACCAACGCCAAGGCAGCCTGCCTCTATCCGAACAGTGGTCGCGCACTGCGCGAGGCCCGTGCGCGCGGCTTCGACAATGCGGTGATGCTCGATTCCAACAGCAATGTCGCCGAACTCACCTCGGCCAATATCTGGCTGGCGAAGGATGGCGAGGCGCACACGCCGGTGCCGAACGGCACCTTCCTCAACGGCATCACCCGCCAGCGGGTGATCAAGCTGCTGCGCGAGGCGGGGATCACGGTCCATGAGCGCACGCTTACCTGGAAGGATTTCCTAGAGGCCGACGAGGTATTCCAGACCGGAAACTACGGAAAAGTGCTGCCCTTCACCCGCATCGAGGATCGGGATTTGCAGCCGGGGCCGATCTATGGCCGGGCGCGCGAGCTCTATTGGGCCTGGGCGCATGGCGGCTGAAATCACCGGGGGAGGTGAGTCGCTCGCCTTCCGGAAGATGCACGGCCTGGGCAATGACTTTGTCGTCTTCGATGCCCGGACCAGCCCGCTGGAGCTGAGTCAGGCTGAGCTCGCCCGGGTGGCGGATCGGCATTTCGGAATCGGCTGCGATCAGGTTGTGATCCTGCTACCGCCGCCCGAGGGGGCTGACGTGGCCGTGCGCTTCTTCAATGCGGACGGCAGCAAAGCGGAGGCTTGCGGCAATGCCACGCGCTGTGTCGCGCGATTGCTGTTCCGGGAAACCGGAAAGGACAGGGTGGTCATCCGCTCCCTGGTGGGCGAGCTGCACGCGCGTGCCGTGGGCGATGGCCTGATTTCCGTCGACATGGGGCCGCCGCGCCTGGATTGGCAGGATGTTCCGCTGGCGCGGGAGATGGACACCCTGCACCTGGATTTCGCCCTGGGCCCGCTGTCCGATCCCGTGGCGGTCTCCATGGGCAATCCGCATGTGGTCTTCTTCGTCGAGGATGCGGATGCAATCGATCTGGCCGCTCTTGGGCCGCAGATCGAGCATGCACCGCTCTTTCCCGAGCGAACCAATGTCCAGGTGGTGCAGGTCCTGCCCGACGGTGCTTTGAAGCACCGCATCTGGGAACGCGGCGCCGGGGCGACCCATGCTAGCGGCTCTTCGGCCTGTGCCGTGATCGTGGCCGCGGTGCGGCGTAGGCTGATCTCCGGGCGCAGCTCCCTGCTGCATCAGCCAGGCGGTACGCTGCGGATGGCCTGGCGGGAGAGTGACGGCCATGTGGAGATGACCGGCCCCGCGGCCGAGGTCTTCACCGGACAGCTCGATCCGGCGATCCTGGAAGGCTGAGCGCCCAACCGTACAGAAATAGTCTCAAACAACAAAAAGGGCCCGCGCCTCACCTGAGGCACGGGCCCTGATGCGTTTCGCTGCCGAGGCGGTTAGCCCACAGCGGCCACTGCGCGCTTTGCCATGACCGTCACCAGGTGGGCCCGGTATTCGGCTGAGGCGTGGAGATCACCGTTCATTTCGTCCGCTGGAACCTTGATGCCAGCCACGGCGTCGGCCGAGAAGTTCCCGGACAGCGCCTGCTCCATCTCGGCAACGCGGAAGACGCTGCCCTTGGCACCGGTGACCGCCACACGGATGCCGCCGTCGGTCTGCGCGACAAAGACGCCGACAATCGCATAGCGCGACGCCGGGTTGGCAAACTTGGCGTAGGCTGCCTTCTGCGGCACCGGGAAGCGCACCGAGGTGATCAGCTCGTCCTCTTCCAGGGCCGTTTCGAACAGGCCAGTGAAGAAGTCGTCGGCAGCGATTTCCCGCTTGTTGGTGACCACGGTCGCACCGAGCCCAACGAGACCGGCTGGATAGTCCGCCGCCGGGTCGGCGTTCGCCACCGAACCACCGATGGTGCCGCGGTTGCGCACTTGCGGGTCGCCAATCCCTTCGGCCAAGTTAGCCAGCGCCGGGATGCGGGACTTTACCAGATCGTTGCCGGCCACAGCCGCGTGGGTTGTCATGGCACCCACGGCCAGTGCGCCGCCGTCCTCGCGCACACCCACCAGCTTCGCGATGCCACCGAGGTCGATCAGATCGCTGGGTGCGGCAAGCCGTTGCTTCATGGTCGGCAGCAGGGTCATGCCGCCAGCCACGATCTTCGGATCGTCCTTGCCACTCAGCGCTGCCACGGCGTCTTCGACCGAGGAGGGCTTGTGATACTCAAAGGCGTACATTCTCGTTTCTCCTCCTTACTCGGCTGCCTGGGCGAAGCGGGCCTGGCAGACGCGCCAGACTTTTTCCGCGGTGGCCGGCATGTCGATCTCTTCACCGATTGCGTCGGTGATGGCGTTGATCAGTGCCGGCGGGGCGGCAATGGCACCGGCCTCGCCGCAACCCTTCACGCCGAGCGGATTGTGGGTGCACTCTGTGACAGTCATTCCAACCCGGAATGAGGGCAGGTCGTCGGCCCGCGGCATGGTGTAGTCCATGTAGGAACCAGTCACCAACTGGCCACTTTCCTTGTCATAGACGCAGTTCTCGAGCAGCGCCTGGCCTACGCCCTGGGCGATGCCGCCATGCACCTGACCCTCGACAATCATGGGGTTCAGCACCCGGCCGAAGTCGTCCACGGCCACCCAGTCCACGATCTGCGTGATGCCGGTGTCGGGGTCGACCTCGATTTCGGCGATGTGCACGCCGGCGGGGTAGGTGAAGTTGAGCGGGTCGTAGAACGCCGTTTCGTCCAGGCCCGGTTCCACCCCTTCCGGATAGTTGTGCGGCACATAGGCCGTGAAGGCCACTTCACCCATTGATTTGGAGCGGTCGGTGCCAACCACGGTGAACTGGCCGTCTTTGAATTCCACGTCGTCCACCGAGGCCTCGAGCAGGTGGGCTGCGATCTTGCGGCCCTTTTCGACGATCTTGTCACAGGCCCGCACAATGGCCGAGCCGCCCACGGCGAGCGAACGGGAGCCGTAGGTGCCCATGCCCATGGGGATCGCGCCCGTGTCGCCGTGCACGATCTCCACGTTTTCGTAAGGAATGCCGAGCTTCTCGGACACGAGCTGGGCAAAGCTGGTTTCGTGACCCTGGCCATGGCTGTGCGCACCGGTCATCACCGATACCGTGCCCGTGGCGTTGAAGCGGACCTGGGCCGATTCCCAGAGACCCACGCCGGCGCCCAATGCACCCACCACGGCCGAGGGCGCAATGCCGCAGGCCTCGATGTAGGCGGAAAGGCCAATGCCGCGCAGCTTGCCGCGCGTTTCGGCCTCGGCCTTGCGTGCCGGGAAGCCCTTGTAGTCGATCATCTCCAAAGCCTTGTCGAGCGAGGCTTCGTAGTTGCCGATGTCGTAGGTCAGTGCCACGGGGGTCTGGTAGGGGAACTGGTCGGGCTTGATGAAGTTCTTGCGCCGCAGCTCCGCCGGATCCATGCCCAGTTGGCGGGCCGCCACTTCCACCACCCGTTCGATCAGGTAGGTGGCCTCCGGGCGACCGGCGCCGCGATAGGCATCCACCGGTGCTGTGGAGGTGAAAACCGCTTTCACATTGGCATAGATTGCCGGGGTGGCGTACTGCCCGGCCAGCAGGGTGGCATAGAGATAAGTGGGCACGCAGGTGGAGAAGCTGGAGAGATAGGCCCCCACGTTCGCCGTGGTATCGACCTTCAAGGCCAGGAACTTGCCTTCCTGATCCACCGCCAGCTTCACGTTGGTGACGTGGTCGCGGCCGTGGGCGTCGGAGACGAAAGCTTCGCCACGCTCGGCCGTCCACTTCACCGGCCGGCCGACCTTCTTGGCCGCCCAGGTGCAGCAGGTCTCCTCGGCATAGGCGTAGATCTTCGAGCCGAAGCCGCCACCCACGTCCGGCGCGATCACCCGCACCCGGGACTCCGGCAGGTTCAGCACGAAGGCACAGAGAATCAGCCGCAACAGGTGCGGGTTTTGGCTGGTCGAATAGACCGTGTAGCTGTCGGTGCCGCTGTCATAATCACCGATGGCCGCGCGGGGCTCCATTGCGTTGGGGATCAGGCGGTTGTTGATCAGATCCAGCTCGACGACGTTCGCCGCCTGGCTCATGGCCTGCTCCACGGCGTCCTTGTCGCCCAGTTCCCAGTCGAAGCAGAGGTTGGAAGGCGCTTCGTCATGAATCTGGGTGCCGGACATTGCCTCCTTGGTGTCGACCACGGCGGGAAGCTCGTCGTAGTCCACCTCGATCAGATCGGCGGCATCGCGGGCTTGGGCATAGCTTTCAGCCACCACCATTGCCACGTGATCGCCGACGTAGCGCACCTTGTCGCGTACCAGCGGATAGTGCGGCGGCGCCTTGTGAGGCTCGCCGTGGCGATCGGTGACCGTCCAGCCACAGGGCAGGGAGCCCACGTTGTCGGCCGCCATGTCCTGACCTGTGAAAACCGCAACCACGCCCGGGGCCGCTTCGGCCTGGGCCGTCTCGACGCGGGTCACCTTGGCATGGGCCACCGGCGAACGCAGAAAGTAGGCGTATAGCTGGCCGGGGCGATTGATATCGTCGGTGTAGCGTCCCTTTCCGGTCAGGAAACGCTTGTCCTCCCTACGCCTTACCGGGGCGCCGATTCCGTTCTCGGGCATGGGCTCACCTCCTCATCTCGCTCGCCGCGGCCTGGATGGCCTTGACGATGTTGTGATAGCCGGTGCAACGGCAGATGTTGCCTTCCAGCCATTCCCGGATCTCGGTTTCGCTGGGGTCCGGGTTGTTTTGCAGCAGATCGACGGCGCTCATCACCATGCCGGGCGTGCAGAAGCCGCACTGCAGACCGTGGTGCTCGCGGAAGGCCGCCTGCATGGGGTGCAGCTCGTCGCCCTGGGCCAGGCCTTCGATGGTTGTGACATCCGAGCCCTCAGCCTGGACAGCAAGCATGGTGCAGGATTTTACGGACTTGCCGTTCACATGCACGACACAGGCGCCGCACTGGCTGGTGTCACAGCCCACATGGGTGCCGGTGAGCGAGAGGTTCTCTCGCAGAAATTGCACAAGCAGCGTGTTCGGATCGACGTCCTTCGTCACCTGCTTGCCGTTGATCGTCATGGAAAGGCTAGGCATCCGTCTCCCTCCTGATGTTCGGGGACTCGGTCGATCTTGTGCCGACAGAGTGTCTTGTTGTTCGGTATCCCGCTGGCCGGGGTATCCCTGTTTGCGAGTGTGTTGCGCGGTTTCTCGGCGGTCAAGAGGCACCCGGAGTGCGGGGGCCAGATCAGAGAATCAAAAACAGCAAAATGGCTATGATTGCCACCAGCACACCGATCCATGCAGCCGGCGGCAGGCCGGCAGCCGGCGTGGTCGGCTCCTTTTTCGCGCCTGGTGCGGTCTCCGCGGCGCCAACAGGCTGTGGTTCCGGTGTGGGCTGTGCGGGCTCCGGTTGTGGCTCCGGCGCTGCGGCTCCGACTGCGGACTCGGTGGGCTCCGCAGCGCTTTCGGCTTTCGGCAGTTCCGCCGATTCCGTGGGCTGCGCGGCTTGTGGCTGTGGCGTTGCCGCACCGACTGCAGATTCCGTGGGCTCTGCGGCGGGTTCTGCCTTTGGAAGCTCCGCGGACGCCGTGGGCTCGGGCTCTGCCGGCTGAGCTGCCGCTGCTGTGCCGGAGGGCGCGGGCCCACCGGCGCGTTCAGCCGCAATCTCCGAGAAGCGCGCGAAGAAGTCGTCAGCCATCTTGCGGGCAGTGCCGTCGATCAGGCGCGAGCCAAGCTGGGCCAGTTTGCCGCCCACCTTGGCATTCACGTCATACGACAGCAGCGTTTCTGCACCTTCCTCGGTCAACTTGACGTTGGCGCCGCCCTTGGCGAAGCCGGCCGCACCGCCCTTGCCTTCACCGCTGATGGTGTAGCTTTCCGGTGGGTTGATGTCGGTCAAGATGACGGAACCGGCAAAGCGCGCGCTGACGGGCCCCACCTTGGCGCGTACCTTGGCGTCGAAGGCATCGCCGGCCTCGTTCTGCTCCAGGCTTTCACAGCCGGGAATGCTGGCCTTGAGCACTTCCGGATCGTTGAGCGCGTCCCACACCACCTGGCGCGGTGCCGGAATACGCTGTTCGCCGCTCATTTCCATGGAGAGTGTTCCTCTTGCTTATTGCCCGTGCCCCCGAGCCGATCCCGACCGGCGGCTTCCTTTCAACCTAGAGCCTGATGCGGCTTTCGCCAATTCCAGATGAAACAGGGAATTGCGGCAGCCCCTCGTTACGCCACGCCCTCACTGCGGGCGCAGGTGCTCCGGAATGTCGATCCCAACTTCATCGTAGAAGCGCGCAGCACCGGGGTGCAGCGGGAAGGGCAGGCCGGTCAGAGCCGTTTCCAGCGACATTTCATCGGTGGCGGCATGGATGTTGATGAGGAAGGGCAGGTTCTCGTAGATGGTCTTGGTGATGAGATAGACGTGCTCTTCTGCCACATCGGCGTTCACTGCCAAGAAATTGGGCTGGGCGATCGTCCGCCAATCCTCTTCCTGTCCAGGGTAGGTCCCGGCTTCGATGGTGTAGGGGCTGTAGAGCGTGTTCCCGCCATCGGCGGCGCGGGCCTGCTCTTCGGTGAACTGGAGAAACGCGATGTCGTCGCCCATCTGGGCCAAAGCCCGGGTCACCGCGCCGGCAGGCGGACCAGCGGCCGGATTGGTGCCGACGATGACGCCATTTCGCAGGTCGTCGATGGAGGAACCATAGCCCTTGTGCACCTGCTCGAACTGACCATGGTCGATCCCGAGATTGCCAAGAATGAACTCGTTCGAGAAACGCGTGCCCGAGGTGGCCGCGCCCATGGAATAGGGCTGGCCGTAGACGTTCTTCATGTCCTCGATTGTGCCGGTTTCGGCGAGATCCTTGATCAACAGGAAGTGCTCGACATTCTGCCAGAGTGCGGTGATCGAGCGCAGATTGGCTTGCGGTCCTTCCTGCTCCAGTGGGCCGATCCCATCACGGCCATAGACGCCGAACAGGCCCTGCAGGATGGAAAACTGTGCGTCGTTGCTGCGCATCATGCGGATGTTCTCAGCCGATCCTGCCGAGGAAATGGCCGACATGTCGATGCCGTCGGAGGCTTGGAGCTTGATCTTCACCAGAGTGGCCAGCGCCACGCCCACGGGATAGTAAGTGCCACCGGTGGTGGCGGTGGCGAGAATGTAGCTGCTGCCTTCAGCCTGTGCCGCGCCGGCGCCCCAGCTAAGTGCAAGGGATGTGACCGCCGCCAGGGCACTGGCCTGCAAGAAAGTGCGACGTGCCTTGCGGTGCCTGGTCATCTTATCACCTCCCCGAGAGCCATTATTTAGCGTGGGCTATGTTACAGTCCGCTCCACGTTTCAGCCAGCGGCAGCACGGAAACCAGCTCACCGGGCTCGACAGCGGGGGCGAAGGGCGCCCGTATCAAGAGGCCGTCGGCCTGGGCCAGGGTGGCCATCATGGAACTGTCCTGGCGGTTAAAGGGCAGGGCGATCAAGCTGCCGTCGGCTTCTTCGGTCAGGCGGGTGCGCAGATAGTCTTGGCGTTTATCGTTTGCCGGCAGCGCTTTGCCCAGGCGGGCTGTCACGGTCCGTTCATCGCTGTCGAGCCCCTGCAGACGGGCAAGGATCGGGCGCAGGAAGATCAGGCCGCAGACCAGCGAGGAAACGGGATTGCCCGGAAGACCCAGCAGGGGCGTTTCCCGTAGCTGCCCGAAGAGGAGCGGCTTGCCCGGGCGCATGGCGATCTTCCAGAAGTTCAGCTCCAGCCCGTCCTCGCCGAGAACTGAGCGGATGAGATCGTGTTCTCCCACGGAAGCGCCGCCGGTGGTTACCAGCAGGTCAGCACCCTGCGCGCCGGCTGCGAGCCGCAGCAGTGAATCCCGATTGTCTTCCGCGATGCCCAGGTTGAGCGCTTCTCCGCCGCAGGAGCGCACCAGCGCCTGCAGCGCCAAGCCATTGGAACTGACGATCTGATTGGGGCCGCGCGGCTCACCAGGCATGACCACCTCGTCGCCGGTGGCCAGGATCGCCACGCGCGGTTTGCGATGAACCGTGAGCCACGGCTGATCCATGGCCGCGGCCAGGCCAATGTCCCGCACGCCCAACCGCTGTCCGGCCGCGGGGCCGCGATCGCCGGCCGAGAAATCCAGTCCGGCAGGGCGGACGTAGTGCCCTTCGGGAACGGTGACGCGGACCTCGACCCAGGAGCCCTCGCTGTCCTCACCGCTGTCCGTGTCTTCCTGAATGACGATGGCGTCAGCGCCGCGCGGCAGGGGGCCGCCAGTGAAGATGCGCACGGCCTCGCCGGATTGCAGGATTCCTTCGTGATCACCGCCGGCGGGTGCGGCACCCACCACGCGCAGGCGCACGGGGACTTGCGCCACATCGACAGCCTTGACCGCATAGCCATCCATCGCCGAGACAGCCTTTGGGGGTTGCGTGGTCCGAGCGGTCACTGGTGTGGCCAGCACCCGCCCCAGGGCCTGATCAATGGCCACGACCTCCGTGGGCAGCGGGCTGAAGGCCTCCAAGATGCGAGCGCGTGCTTCTTCAACCGAGATCATCACGATGCCTCGTAAACACCGGATTTTCCGCCTGATTTATGCGCCAGACGAACGTTCTCGATCCGCATGCCGCGGTCGACGGCCTTGCACATGTCGTAGACGGTAAGCGCAGCGACGCTCACGGCGGTGAGCGCCTCCATCTCCACGCCGGTGCGTCCCTTGAGTTTACAGGTGGCCGTGATCTCCACGGCGTTGCGCTCCGGCGCCAGCGCCAGGTCTACGGTCACCTTGGTCAGGGCCAGGGGGTGGCACAGGGGAATGAGGTCGGGCGTGCGTTTTGCGCCCATGATCCCGGCCAGACGCGCCACCGAGAGGACATCGCCCTTCTTCACGCCACCCTCGCGGATCCGTGCCAGCGTTTCGGGTTGCATGACGATCTCGCCCTTTGCGACAGCGACACGCTCCGTTTCCTGCTTGTCGGAGACGTCCACCATGACCGCATGGCCCTGCGCATCGAAATGGGTGAACTCGCTCATGCCGCCGCCTCGTCGCTTGCCGCCAGTTTCCGCGTGGCCTGCGTGACGTCATCCTGGCGCATCAGCGATTCCCCGATCAGGAAGGCGCGGGCCCCGGCCCGGCGCAGGCGTGCAATGTCCTCCGGCGCATAGATGCCGCTTTCGCCGACCAGGAAGCGCGTCTCCGAGACCTCGGGTCCCAGTTCTTCCGTTACCTTGAGATCGACGTCCAGGGTCTTGAGGTTGCGGTTGTTTATGCCGATCAAGGCGGACCGCAGTTTCAGGGCTCGCGCCAGCTCCTCACCATCGTGAACTTCGACCAAGACGTCCATGCCCAGGTCAAAGGCAGCCGCCTCCAACTCCGCTGCCTGTCCGTCCTCCAGCGCCGCCATGATGAGCAGGATGCAGTCCGCACCCAGGGCGCGGGACTCGACGATCTGATAGGGATCGAGCATGAAATCCTTGCGCAGGACCGGCAGATCGACCGCGGCGCGCGCGGCCTGCAGGTGCTCGTCACGGCCCTGGAACCAGGGTGTGTCGGTCAGGATAGAAAGACAGGTCGCGCCACCCTGCGCGTAGGATCGGGCCAGTGCAGGCGGATCGAAATCGT
Organism: Aquibaculum arenosum; assembly: GCF_029222965.1. Lineage (GTDB taxonomy): Bacteria > Pseudomonadota > Alphaproteobacteria > Kiloniellales > DSM-21159 > Aquibaculum > Aquibaculum arenosum. The sequence continues at coordinate 156,636 of NZ_JARHUD010000007.1, forward strand.
TTCGGATCAATCCCTTGGAGGGTGATGCTTTCTTGATTTCGCAGATCAGCGCGTAGCCATTGCTTGCCGCCCGACGACGCAAGGCTTCCACGAAGCCGCGCGGCCGATCGGCCGCCTCCGCAGCGGCCTGTACCTCGGCGAGCGAACGGACTGCTTTGCGGCGGGCGACCTCTTCGCGCTTTTCTGCACATATGCGAGCCAGGACGTCGCTCATGCCCGCGCCCCCTCATTGGTAATCGCCACCAGTCGTTCCAGAACGGCCGTCGCGTGGCCCTCGTCGATTGCGCGGGCCCCTTGCGCAATGCCCTCGCGCAGGTCCTGGGCCTTGCCGCCGATCACCAGCGCGGCGGCGGCCGTCAGCAGCACGGTGTCGCGCAGCGGCCCCTGCTGTCCGGCCAAGAGCGCCCGAAGTGTCGCGGCGTTCTCCGGCCCGTCGCCACCGGCCAGGTCATCGGGTGCACAACGTGGCAGGCCGACATCCTCGGGTGTCACCTCGAAGGTTCGGATGTCACCCCGGTTCAGTTCGGCCACATAGGTGGCCCCGGCCGTGGTCAGCTCGTCAAAGCCATGCTCACCGTGAACGATCCAGGCGCGCTCATGACCCAGTTCTCGTAGCACCTCGGCCAGCGGGACCAGCCACACGTCATCGAACACGCCCATGAGCTGATGCTTTACCTTTGCCGGACTGCACAAGGGCCCGAGAAGGTTGAAGATTGTCCGGGTTCCGAGCTCGACCCGCGTCGGCCCCACATGACGCATGGCGCTGTGATGGCGTGGCGCCATGAGGAAGCAGGTGTTGGCTTCCCACAAGGCCTTGCGGATGAGCGCCATGTCCGCATCAACATTGACCCCGAGAGCGGAGAGGACGTCGGCGGCGCCGCTCTTTGAGGAAAGGGCGCGGTTGCCATGTTTCGCGACGGGCAGCCCGCAGGCGGCGATCACGAAGGTGGCGGCCGACGAGATATTGAAGGTGCCCTTGGCGTCACCGCCGGTGCCACAGGTGTCGATGGCGCCTGCAGGGGCTTCGATCGCGGTCATGCGTCCGCGCATGGCGCGCGCGGCCCCGGTGATCTCGGCTACGGTTTCGCCGCGCACGCGCAAGGCCATCAGGAAGCCGCCCATCTGGGAGGGCGTGGCGTCACCCGCCATCATGATGTCGAAGGCGCGGCGGGCGTCTGTCTCGGAGAGGCTGCGCCCATTCGCCACCTCGGCGAGCAGGGCTTTCAAGTCGGGCATGTCGGCGGGCATGGCTTCTTCCTTGGCTTCTTCTCAGGCCCGGCCGGCCAGCGTGAGGAAATTCCGCAGGAGCTGATGGCCGTGTTCCGAAGCGATGGACTCGGGGTGAAACTGGACGCCGTGGATCGGAAGTTCACGGTGCTGGAGGCCCATGATCACGCCATCGGCCGTCCGCGCCGTAACTTCGAGCGTATCCGGCAGGCTCTGCTGTTCCACGGTCAGGGAGTGATAACGGGTTACCTGCATCGGCGAGGGCAGGCCGGCGAAGATGCCCTGACCGTTGTGCGTGATGCGGCTCATCTTGCCGTGCAGCGGCTGCGGCGCCCTGACGACGCGCCCGCCGAGTGCCTGGCCGATGGATTGGTGGCCCAAGCAAACGCCCATAAGCGGCACCTGTCCGGCGGCCTGCGCGATCAAGTCGAGGCAAATACCCGCCCGGTCGGGGTCGCAAGGGCCCGGAGACAGAACGATCGCCTCCGGCTTGAGCGCCAGCGCCTCTGCGGCGCTCAATGCGTCATTGCGATGCACCACCACCTCGGCACCCAGTTCGCCGAGATAGTGGTAGAGATTCCAGGTAAAGCTGTCGTAGTTGTCGATCAGCAGGATCATGAAACGGTCCATTGACGGTGCCCGTGGCGGGGCCGCGAGCTGGCCCGCCTTTATAGCAACCCAGCAAAGGGCAAGAAAGCGCCAGCACAACAGCAGGTCTCGACGCGGAGGAAGCGAGCCTGTCGGAGAGCAAGCATGCTACACTGGGCTAAGGGCCTCGCTGGCGGGGCAGGAGTTGGAAGGCGGATTTTTTCATGCCCATCAGAGTACCGAAGGGCGTCGTGCGCGGTGCGATCCTGGGTCTGGCGTGTCTGGGCGCTGCATTGGGCGCCCTGGCCGGCAGTGAGCGCGAAGAACCCAAGCCGTTAGCACCGGTCCTTGCGGCTGAACGCACGGTCCTGGCTTTGCCGCCGCCCGATCCGATGCAGCCGACACCGCTGGCGCGCATGCCTTCGCCGCCTGAAGCACCGGCGTCCTTCGGCTTCGCAAGATCGCCGATGATTCAGGAACCGGCAACCTGGCAGCAGCACGCTGTGCCCGTGGCGGCGGCTGAGGGGCGGCCGCGCATCGTGGTGGTGATCGATGACCTGGGACTCAATCGGCCCGCAACGCGCCGAACCATGGCTCTACCGGGTCCGCTGACCCTGTCCTTCATGACCTACGCCGACGGCTTGGCTGATTACAGCAAGGCTGCAGGGGCAGCGGGGCACGAGGTGATGCTCCATCTGCCCATGGAACCCTCAAATCATCTCGATCCGGGACCAAGGGCGCTCCTGCTCTCCGATGCCAAGGAAAAGCAGCGCGCCAACCTGCGCTGGAGCCTCGACCGGCTCGAGGGTTATGTCGGGGTCAACAATCACATGGGCAGCGCCTTCACCGCTGACGAGCCCGGAATGCGGCTGGTCATGGCCGAGTTGGGACGGCGGGGGCTGCTGTTTCTCGATTCCCGCACCTCGGCCGAGACGAAGGGACCCGTGTTGGCGGAAGAGCTTGGGGTGCCGCTGGCGGAGCGTCACGTCTTTCTCGACCACGAGGTCTCGCGCGACTTCATCCGCCAGCAGCTTGCAGAGACTGAGAGCATCGCGCGCCGTGACGGCGTCGCCATAGCCATTGGCCATCCCTATGACGAGACACTGGACGCCCTTGCAGGGTGGCTACCGGACCTGTCGGCGAAGGGCTTCCAGCTCGTCCCTGTCAGCGCGGTGGTTCGTGTGAACTCCGAGGAGTCTCCTCCCCGTCTGATAGCGGTTCCGGGCGCGGGTTAACCTTCCGCCCCATCAGTCGGCGCAGCAGCATGGGCGCCAGCGCAAAGAGCAGGGCCACGCATACAAGCGCGATGGCCTTGGGGGTCAAGAGATCTGCCAGCTCCGGCGTGCCCCCAGCATCGATGACCTCTCCCAGGCCGGCTCCGAACGTGGCATAGACGAAGGTCAGGGGGATCGCGCCAACAAGCGTGCCAAGCACGAAGGGTCGAAAACGCACGCCGAGCAGGCTGGGGGCGATGTTGACCACCCAGTAGGGCATCACGGGCGTCATGCGCAGGGTGACGATGTAGGTAAAGGCATTGGCCTGAAACCCGGCCTCGAGTCCTCCGAGATAGGGCCCGATCAGGCGGGCGAAGCTCTCGCGGAAGGTGTGACCGGCGATCAGGAAGGCCAGGGCGCCGCCCAGCGTCTGGGCCAGGACGGACAGCAGCGTTCCTGCCAGCGGACCGAAGAGGAATCCGGAGAAGATCTGCAGGATCGCCACCGCCGGAATGCAAAAGAGGGTGACCAGGACCAATGAAATGAGAAATAGGGCCGTGATCTTCACGGGGCGCGCGTCGAGCGCCGCGCGTGCGTCTTGGCTGCGCTCGGCCAACTGCTCGAAGCTGAGCCAGTCGCCAAGGTCGAAGAAGAACCAGGCGCCCAGCACGCCTGCCAGGATCAACAGCACCATGGCCTGACGCAGGCGCTGCAGGTTTCGAGCCGCGCTTGGCGTGGCCTGGCCGCCTTCGCTCTCCGGCTGGGTCATCCCGAGGGCCCCCGAGCGGCTGCAACGAGCCGCCGAAAGAGTTCCTGCTGACCGCGGTGAAAGGGCATCAGTTCAGGATGCCACTGTACGCCGATGAGGAAGGAGTGGTTGTCGTTCTCAATGGCCTGCACGATGCCGGAATCGTCACGGGCGATGGCCCGCAGGTTGCGGCCCAGGCGGTCCACGGCCTGATGGTGCAGGGAATTCACCTTCAGCCGCTCGCGGCCCAGGATGCCGTGCAGCCGGCTGTCGATGCGCAGATTGATCCATTTGCGGGGCAGGGCCGTGCGCATGCGCGGCAGATCCTCGAAGAGCGCGTGAATGTCGGGCAGCAGGCTGCCGCCGTAGTAGACGTTCATGATCTGCGCGCCGCGGCAGATGCCCAGCACGGGAAGATTGCGCTCCTCGGCCAGGGCCAGGGCTTCCATCTCCAGGGCGTCTCGTTCGGGGTCGAGGCGTGTTTCCAGGATGAGGTCCTGGTCATAGAGACGCACATCGATATCGTCGCCGCCCCCGATCAGCAGGCCATCCACCTTGTTGAGGTCAACCTGCTTTCCAGGATAGACACGCACACTGCGGGCGCCGGCCCGCAGCAGGGCAATGCGGTTCATCACGGCCGTGAAGAGGGCGCGACGGCGGGAACTCGTGACGGCTATCAGCGGTGCTCTCAAGAGCCGCCGTTCTCCATCCAACGCCGGGACAGCTTCGCCCAGTCGTCGGAGATCAGCTTGTCATCGTTCTCGTGCCAGGCCTGCATCATGGCGCCCAGACGCTCGCCATCCGCGGCCAGTCGCTCCACGGCCACCCAGCGGTTCCACTCCTGCACCACGGACCATCCCTCCATGCCGAGCGATGCGTTCGGCAGACGATAGTGGAAAGTGGGGCGTGCCTTCACCAGGGTCATGTCGACCACGTCGGCTATGCGCTTCTCATCAAGAAAACGGAAGAGCGGCAAGAGGTCGAGTTCGCGGTTGCGCGTCGGGTTGTGCTCCAGGAAATCATCGATCAGTTCGCCCAGGTCCGGCGCGTAGTCCTCCTTCAGGATGAGGCGCAGGTACGCGTTGGGAAAGCGGTCGACAAAGGGCAAAAGGCGCCGGGTCATGTCAACCTCGATGCTGGCCCGCAGCCACTCCGATGCCAGGCAGTAGGCCTGGATGTGGCGTCGCAGGTACTCGGCCTCGAATGAGGCCACCTCGGGGTTGAACTGCATCCCGAATCCGTAGATCACCGATTCCTGTGTGCCTTCCGCCCCGGCCTCGGTGAGCGCGTCGGCCAGGCGATCGAAAGCCGGCATTTCAGTGTAGGCCACCGGTGGGGCGACGATCTCGACCGGCAGCCAATAGCGGGTGATGTCGCCGATGAAGGTTCCAGCCTTGCGCGCCAGGTCCTGGGCTTGGCGGTCGTCCACCAGCCCGAACAGCAGGTCCTTTAGGCTGCGACTATCCTCCTCGGTAGTGTGGACGTGATGGCTGTCCAGCTTGCATTCGAAGTCGCCGTAGCAGGTGTCTTCGACCTGAAAGCTGTAGGGGTCGTGCTCGACCAGGCGGCCACCGAAGAGTTCGCGCACGCAGTTGGCCGCCTGGAGCGCATCAAGACCGGCAAACTCGATCTCCACCCCCACCCGGCGCAAAGCACCCTCGGCGTTGCGGGTGAGCGGTGGGTGTTGCAGCGCGTTGACCATGTTTTGGAAGCCCTGTTGAATCACCCTCGATGACCTATCATCCCGGCGGCGGGACAAGATGAGGTCATCCCCGCCGGGCAAATCGCACCGCTTCCTCGGCGGCGCGGATCAGGGCGCGGGCCTTGTTGCGGCATTCCTGGTGCTCGCTCTCCGGATCACTGTCGGCCACGATGCCGGCACCAGCCTGGATGTGCAGCATGCCGTCCTTCACCAGCGCCGTGCGCAGTCCGATACAGGTGTCCATGTCTCCATTGGCACCAAGATAACCAAATGCACCGGCATAGGTTGCCCGGCGGTCGGGTTCCAATTCCTCGATGATCTCCATCGCCCGAACCTTGGGCGCGCCGGATACGGTTCCGGCCGGAAAGCCTGCCACCAATGCGTCGATAGCATCATAGCGTGGGTCTATACGGCCGTCGACATTGGAGGAGATGTGCATGACGTGGCTGTAGCGTTCGACCACGAACTGCTCCGTCACGCGGACGCTGCCCACCTGGGACACGCGGCCGACGTCGTTGCGTCCAAGGTCGAGCAGCATGAGGTGCTCGGCACGCTCCTTGGGATCGGCGAGGAGTTCTTCGGCCAGGGCGCGATCCTCGTCCGGTGTGGCACCGCGCTTGCGGGTGCCGGCCAGTGGCCGGATCGTAACCACACCATCGCGCAGGCGGACCAGCACCTCCGGCGAGGAGCCGACGACGGAGAAGTCCCCGAAATCGAGATAGAACAGGAAGGGTGAAGGGTTCAGGCGCCGCAGCGCGCGGTAGAGCTGGAAGGGCGGCAGCGCGAAGGGCACGGAGAAGCGCTGGGCGAGGACGACCTGATAGATGTCGCCGGCGGCGATATAATCTTTCGCCTGCTGCACCATCTCGTGAAAGCGCTCGGGACTGAGATTTGAACTGGGTTCCGGCAGTTCACCGGCGTCCTCATGCCGCTCCCGGCGATAGGGCAGGGAGCGCTCGAAGTCCGCTGTCACTTCCGAAAGCCGCTCGCAGGCCAGGTCGTAGGCCGCTTGGGCCGAGCGCTCCCCATCGGGCCAGACCGGCGAAACCACAGTCACCAGGTCCTCGACGCGATCGAAAATGGCCGTGACGGTTGGACGGACAAAGATGCTGTCTGGCACGCCGAGCACGTCTGGGTTCTTGTCCGGCAGGCGCTCCATCAGGCGCACCATGTCATAGCCGGCGTAGCCGATCAGTCCGGCTGCCATCGGCGGCAGGTGTGCCGGCATTTCAACCCGGCATTCGCGCGACAGCACGCGAAGGTTCTCCAGCGGATGACCGCTTTGTGCCTCAAAGGCATCGGGCTGCACGCGCGCCCGCCGGTTGATCTCGCTCGATTGCCCGCGGCAGCGCCAGACCAGGTCAGGCTTCAAGGTGATGAAGGAATAGCGAGCAATGGTCGTGCCGCCTTCCACCGACTCGAAGAGGAAGGAGAAGGGCTGCCCCTCGGCCAGTTTCAGGAAGGCGGAAACCGGCGTTTCGAGATCGGCAACGAGCGTGGTCCAAACGACCTGCGGCTTTCCGGCATCGTAGGCTGCGCGAAAGCTCTCGAAATCAGGATGAATCTGCACGGTTTCTAGAATTCCAGAAGGACGTCGTCGATACGCCGCTGATTGAAGGTAACCCCATACTCCGTCTCGAGTGCCAGCCGGAAAGACTGCTCCATGTCCTGACGCAAACGACTGCTGGTCTCTTGCCGGAGCTCAGACAAGGCCTGCTCGGCCGTTTCGGTATCGGCACTCTCGATGCTTTCCAGAACCGCGAGCAGGGGCCATTCGGGGCCGGAAGCGACGATCACCTCACCCACGTTGGCCTCGAACAGCTGTTCGACCAGTTCCGGAGAGGGGTCGCTGCCCTGTCGATGCACGTTGGGTGCGCTCTGAAGCTCGAGCCCTTCGGCTTCCGCAACCGCGCTCAACGACTCGCCATTGTGCAGTCGGTCGGCCAGCGCATCGGCTCGTTCGAAGGCCAGGGCTTCACGTTCCTGCGCCTGCCAGTTGGCGAGCACGTCCTCGCGGACCTCCTCGAAGGGCCGCGCGGCCGGCGGAATGATGCCGTCCACTCTGAGTACGAAATAGCCGCCGGCCTCGGTTTCCACCAACAGGCTGGTGTCTCCGGCCTGGGTCGAGAAGACGGTTTCGATGAAGCGCTCACGCGCCGGCACGTCTTCGACGCTCTCGCCCTGACGGTCTTCGCCTGAGCGGTCGATGGCGTCTGCCTCATGCAGGTGCAGATTTAAGTCGGCTGCCGCTTCCTCGATCGCCGCACCCGCCGCCAGGAGGTCATCGAGCCGGTTGGCGAGGGCGATCGCGCTTTCAATCGCTTCGTGTTCGCTCAGTTCAGCGCCGAGTTCGTCCCGCACTTCCTCGAAGGGGCGTACGCTTTCCTCCTGGACCTCGACGATGCGAATGAGGTGCCAGCCAAAGGCTGATTCCACCGGTTCAGTGACGTTTCCTTCTTCGGCACTGAAAACCGGACCGGCCAGTGCCTCGGGCATGTCTTCGCGTTCCACCAGACCCAGGTCGATCGGCGCGGAGCCCGTCAGGTCCTCGGCCACGGCGGAGAAGCTTGCGCCGGAGACAAGGCGTTCGCGAGCAGCTTCGGCCTCGCTTTCGTCTTCCAGGAGGATCTGCTCGACGCGGCGGCGTTCCGGTTCGCTATAGAGATGCATCCGCTCATCGTAGGCTGCGCGGAGTTCCTCTTCGGAGAAGTCCTCACCCGCCACGAGCGCGGCGGGATCGATGTGCAGCCAGCTTACCTCGCGGTACTCGGGCGCCTGGAACTGGTCGACGAGGTTCTCATAGTGGGCCTGCAGTTCCTCCTCGCTCGGTTCGGGGAGTGCTTCCGCTGCGTCTGGCTCGACCACGACATAGTCGGCAGCACGGCGCTCGTTGCGATAGGAATAGAGCCCTCCTGCCAGAGCCGAGGGGGCCTCCACACCACCGAGCACGGCAGAGAGCAGACGGCTGCGCAGTATCTCATCGTGAAGCTGTTGCACCAGATCCGCTTCGCTCAGCTGCCCCATGCGCAGGGCCTGCTCGTAGCGGAAGCGGTCGAACTCTCCTTGTTCGTTCTGGAACGCAGGAACGGCAAAGATCTCCTGTCGCACTTGGTCGTCGGTCACGGTCAGACCGAGTTCGCGAGCGTGTGCCTGATACAAGCGTCGATTGACGAGGTTGTTGAGAATCTGCTGCGGCAGACCGAGCGCCTGTGCCTGTTGGATATCGAACTCGCCGCCGAGCATCTGGCGCAAACGGTTGTACTCGCTGCTGAAAGCCCGCCGGAACTCCTCCTGGGTCACTTCCTGCTCGCCCACTTCAGCGACCACAGGGGCGGCCGTGCGTCCTCGGAACATGTCACCGATGCCCCAAACGGCGAAGCTGAGGATCAGTAACCCAAAGAGAACGTAGAGAAATACCTTGGCGACGACGCCGCGCAGCTTGCCCATGAATTTCCGCCCAACTGTGTAATGCGCTCCGCCTGCAGTGCGGGTGCCGCGGCATCCTAAGGAGCGTGCCGCTTCCGGGCAACAGATAGCAGAGGCCCTTGCGGCAAGTGCCATCGTGCCGACTGGCAGCTAGGGGCGGCACATGCTAAAGCCTAGCTGTCTGCAGTGTGGTTGACTGGTGCAAGAGGAGGGGGCCGATGCGGCGCAAGCTGATCGCCGGTAACTGGAAGATGAACGGTTTGAGCCGTGATGGCCTGGCGCTGGCGGAAGCGCTGGCCGGAAAGTTGGAAGAAGCCCGCCTGGCCGGGACGCCACCCTCTTGCGATCTGCTGATCTGCCCGCCATTCGTGCTGTTGCCCATTTTGCGCTCGACCGCCAGCGACGCCGAGATTGCGATGGGCGGGCAGGATTGTCATGCGGCCGAAAGCGGGGCGCATACCGGCGATACCAGTGCTGCGATGCTGGCAGATGTGGGCTGCTCTTTCGTGCTCGTTGGCCACTCCGAGCGGCGCCAGGATCATGGAGAGCGTAGCAAAGACGTGGCGGCAAAGGCGTCTACGGCTCTCTCGGCTGGACTGACGCCAGTCATATGCGTGGGCGAGACGCGCGAAGAGCGCGATGCTGGCCGCGCACTGGATGTCATTGAGAGCCAGGTGCGGGACTCCCTGCCGTCCGCCGGGGGATCGGGCGAGGTGGTTCTTGCTTATGAGCCGGTCTGGGCGATCGGCACCGGTCTCACAGCCACATCTGCGGATGTCGCCGAGGTGCACGGGGCGATTCGCAAGGTGCTGGCGGACCTGCGCGGCGACGCGACAGCGCAGGCAACACGCATACTCTACGGCGGTTCCGTGAAGCCGGCGAATGCGGCGGAGCTGCTCGGCACGGCCGATGTGGATGGGGCCTTGGTGGGCGGCGCGAGCCTCAAGGCCGAAGATTTTTGGGCCATCGCCACCGCTTGCCCCTAGAACGCGCGGCCCAGAGCAGTTATATCCGCGCGCAGCAACCCGGCGCCCGTTCAGGGCGCGGGGCGTGATGCATGCTTATCGTTGAGAGAAGGCGGTTTCGCCATGATGCAGGTTCTACTCGTTGTCCATCTCCTGGTCGTTCTGGCGCTGATTGGTGTCGTGCTGATGCAGCGCAGCGAGGGAGGAGCGCTGGGAATCGGCGGTGGTTCCGGCGGTGGCGGCGGCATGGGCGGCCTCATGTCCGGTCGTGGCACGGCAAACTTCCTGACCCGCACCACGGCAATTCTGGCAGCGGCCTTCATGGTGACCAGCATTCTGCTGACCATCCTGGCCAGCGGCACAACGCAGCAGCGCTCGATCGTCGATACGCCGCTGATCCCCTCGGCGCCGGCTCCTATCGAGTCGCAGCCTTCGGGTGAGGGTCAGCCCGAAGCGCCGGCAGTCCCGGTTCAGTAACCCTCGGCTTCGGCAGCAAGGACACTACCCATCGCGGCGTCAGCCCGCCCACAACTGTTTCGTCCGGCATAGGGCTGAGCGATGGGCTTCGATTAGTTCGGTTTCGGTCCGACAGGACCCGTTGAAATCTCGCGCGCTCAGGAGAGTCCCGCTCTGGGGGCTTGCCGAGTGCGGCTTTTGCGCGGATAAGGGAGGCCCATGACGCGGTTTATCTTCATCACCGGCGGCGTGGTATCCTCATTGGGGAAGGGGCTGGCGGCAGCGGCCCTGGGTGCGCTGCTGCAGGCGCGTGGCTTCACGGTGAGGCTGCGCAAACTCGACCCCTACCTCAACGTGGATCCGGGGACCATGAGTCCCTACCAGCACGGCGAGGTTTACGTCACTGACGATGGGGCCGAGACCGACCTCGATCTGGGCCACTATGAGCGCTTCACCGGGGTCACATCTCGCAGTAGCGACAGCGTCAGCACCGGCCAGATATACAGCCGCATCATCGCGCGCGAACGGCGCGGCGATTATCTCGGCGCCACCGTTCAGGTCATCCCGCACGTCACCGATGCCATCAAGGAATTCATTCGCTCCGACCTCGTGGATGAAGATTTTTGCATCTGCGAAATCGGCGGAACGGTGGGCGATATCGAGAGTCTGCCCTTCCTGGAAGCCATCCGGCAGCTTGGCAATGAGCTGGGGCGCTCGCGCTCGCTCTTCATGCATCTCACCCTGCTGCCCTACATCTCGTCCGCGGGTGAACTGAAGACCAAGCCGACCCAGCATTCCGTTAAGGAGTTGCAGTCGGTCGGTATCCAGCCGGACGTGTTGCTCTGCCGCTCCGAGTATCCCATCGACAAGGACGCCCGACGCAAGCTGGCGCTCTTCTGCAATCTGCGGGAGGATGCCGTCATCCAGGCGTTGGATGTGGACACCATCTACGCGGTGCCCCGCGCCTATCATGAAGAGGGCATGGATGCCGTCGTCTGTCGGCATTTCGAACTCGAGACCGGCGCGCCCGATCTGACGATCTGGGACCGCATCACAGACACCGTGCGCCATCCTGATGGCGAGGTCACCATCGGCGTGGTCGGCAAGTACACCAGCTTGATCGATGCCTACAAATCGCTGGCCGAAGCCCTTATTCACGGCGGAATCGCCAACGGCGTTCGGGTAAACGTCAACTGGCTGGATGCGGAGATCTTCGAACAGGAAGGCCATCTGCAGCAGCTGGAAGGCGTGCACGGGATCCTGGTGCCGGGCGGCTTCGGCGAACGGGGCACTGAAGGCAAGATCGCCGCAGCCCGCTTCGCGCGCGAGCGCAAGGTGCCCTACTTTGGCATCTGCCTTGGCATGCAAATGGCGGTGATCGAAGCTGCGCGCCATCTGGCCGGTCTGGAAGGCGCCGGCTCCAGTGAGTTCGGCCTGCCCAATCCGCCCATCGTCGGCCTGATGACGGAATGGACGAAAGAGAACCAGGTGGAACGGCGCGGTGCGGACAGCGACCTGGGCGGAACCATGCGTCTGGGTGCCTATCCGGCGGTCCTTGCGCGGGGCAGCAAGGTGCACGAGATCTACGGCATGGGCGAGATTCAGGAACGCCATCGGCATCGCTATGAGGTCAACGTCAACTACAAGGATGAACTGGAGCGTGTCGGGCTGCATTTCTCGGGCCTCTCGCCGGACGGCGAGTTGCCGGAGATCGTCGAAGTGCCCGGCCATCCCTGGTTCATCGGGGTGCAGTTCCATCCCGAACTCAAATCGAAACCCTTTGCGCCGCACCCGCTATTCACCTCCTTCATCCGGGCCGCGGTCGAGCAATCGCGCCTGATGTAGCGCCTGAGAGGACAGAGCATGAGCAGTTCCACCCCGCGTGCCCCGGTTCACGTGAAGATCGGGTCCTTGACCCTGGGCAACGACCTTCCCCTGGCGATCATCGCCGGTCCCTGTGCCATGGAAAGCCGGGCGCATGCCCTGGAGATGGCGCAAGCGCTCACGGAGATCTGCAGCGGACTCGGGGTCGGGCTGATCTACAAGTCCTCCTTCGACAAGGCCAACCGCACCAGTCTCAACTCGAAGCGCGGCATCGGGCTGAAGGAGGCCATGCCGATCTTCGCCGAGGTGCGCGAGACCTATGGTTGCCCGGTGTTGACCGACGTGCACGAGGCAGGCCAGTGCGCCGCCGTCGCGGAGAGCGTCGACGTGCTGCAGATCCCGGCCTTCCTGTGCCGGCAGACCGACCTGCTGGTCGCCGCCGCCCAGTCCGGCGCCGTGGTCAACGTGAAGAAAGGCCAGTTCCTGGCGCCCTGGGACATGCGCAACGTGGCCGAGAAGGTGCGCGCGTCCGGCAATGAGCGCGTCATGCTGACCGAGCGCGGCGTGTCATTCGGCTACAACACGCTGGTGACCGATTTGCGCGGCCTGCCGATCATGGCGCAGACCGGCTGCCCCATCGTCTTCGATGCCACCCATTCGGTGCAGCAGCCGGGCGGGCAGGGGGCGACCTCCGGCGGGCAGCGGGAATTCGTGCCCGTCCTGGCCCGCGGCGCCGTTTCCGTCGGTGTGGCGGCGGTCTTCATGGAGGTGCACCAGGATCCGGACAACGCGCCAAGCGACGGTCCAAACATGGTGCCGCTGCATCAGTTCAAGGAGCTGCTGGAAACGCTGGTGGCTTTCGACAAGCTGGCGAAGCAGCGGCCGGTCAGCCTCGCGTAACACGGGCATGCCGGCCAGCACTTGGTCCGGATAAGGTCATAGAACTGTCGTTGGGCGGAATTGCCATCCCGCCCTATCTCCTTGTGCCAGGCACACACCTGTAACAGGGAGAGTCGAATGCGTGACCGTACCAAAATCACCTGGGCCGCACTGGCCGTCTCGGCCATTGCGCTTGCCGCCTGCGGTGGCTCGTCCAGCTCCTATCGCAGTCAGGCTTCCTCGCCGACGGTCAGCTACTCCTATCAGGATGACAGTGGCTTCGAGGAGGTGCAGGAGCAGGCGGACGACTACTGTGACGAAGAGTTCGACCGCGACGCTGTCCTTCTGAACCGCGAAGTCGAGGGCGAGCGCATGGAAGCGACCTTCTCATGCCAATAGCGGCGGAATGACCCGGCTACGCGAATAGAGAAAGCCTCTCCCCATCGATGGTGGGGAGAGGCTTTTTTCTTAGCTGACTGACGCTGCGGGCTCAATCCAGGTGCGTAGTCGCAGCCGGGCGATAGCCGCCGGCACTGTCGATGGCAAAGCTGGAGTAGATGAAGAGTGTCGCTGCTGCCAGCACGCAGGCAATGATCACACCGCCGACAAAGGCCTTCACTGGATCCTCCTGAGCAGGGCTCATCCGGTTTTGCGCGTTTCGGTCGAGGCGTGAGCGTGGGAGCGAAGCTTGCCCTTGGCCAGCAGGTCATCGAACCAGAGGCTGTGGTGCTCCTTGGCCCAGTTGCGATCGACGCGGCCGGACCACATGGCGTCGAACGCACCCTCCATGCCGATCGTACCGATGTAGATGTGGCCGATGATCAGTCCAATCATCAGCAGCCCGGTGATAACGTGCACCGTCTGGCTGATCTCCATTCCGCTGTAGCCGAGCAAGAGGAATGGGAACATCAGATTCAGGCCGCTGGCCACCAGCACCGAGCCGCCCAGGATGACAGCCCAGAAAACGATCTTTTGCCCGGCGTTGAATTTTGGAGCGGGTGGGTTGAGAGATTCTTCGCTGCCCATCCCGCCACCGCGCTTCAGCCATTCCCAATCTACCCGTTTCGGCAGATTCTGCGCGACCCAGGCTAAGAGCATCACGAACAATCCGATGGTGAAGGGAAGGATCAACATCATGTGCAGCCAAGCGCTGCCGCTGGCCAAGTCGGCAAAGGTCTGAGGGCCGAGCCAGGGGCGGATTAAGTCGCGCCCATAGAGAATCACCACGCCAGTCAGCGCCAGCAGGACGAAGCTTACGGCCGTCATCCAATGATTGGCCCGCTCGAAGACATTGAAACGCAGAACGCTTTCGCCGGAGAAGCCTTCTTCTACCTCCACGCGACCGCGCCAGGCGAGGAACAGCGCCAGCAGCGCGCTGATTCCAAAAATGTAGACGCCGCCGCCGAACACCACCCAGTTGTTGCGGAAGGCACGCCAGACCCTGCCCTGAGGCTGGGAGAAGACGCCGAGAACTTCGCCGGGCAGCGCGGTCTGCCCCTCCACGAAGCGCCGGGATTGCAGCAGGTCGCTTTGCGCTTCGGTGCGCGACAGCCAAAGCTGCACCCGCTCTTCCGGTGCCTGACCGGCCGGCTGCTCGCCATTCTCCAGGGCAGTCTGCTCACCTTCCGGCGAGGGGCCGGTTTCACCGCGCCAGCGCTGCAGCTGCGCGCGTTCCATCAGGGTCGCGTAGTCCGCAGCGTTCTCCGCCACCGGATCCGGTGCGCCGCCGCCGATCACACCATCGGTTGGGACCACCCGGTCGCTGGAAACGAAGCCGGCATAAAGCGTCCAGACCAGCAGGGCGATAAACACCACCGCCGCTATGCCTCCGAAGGCACGTGCCATTGGCCCAGCTCCTCTTAGCTACCCGTGCGCGGCCCGTAGTAGGCCGTTTCCCATCCCCAGGCGCCGCTGCCGTAGCCGCGGCGCTGGACGCGCTCGCGGTAGATCTCAGACAACTGGTCGCCGTCGCCGGCAAGCAGCGAGCGGGTGGAACACATCTCGGCGCAGAGCGGCAGCTTGCCTTCGGCGATGCGATTGCGGCCGTACTTGCGCAGTTCAGCTTCGGAGCCGGGTTCCTCCGGGCCACCGGCGCAGAAGGTGCATTTGTCCATCTTGCCGCGGCTGCCGAAGTTGGACTGCTGCGGGAACTGCGGCGCGCCGAAGGGGCAGGCATAAAAGCAGTAGCCGCAGCCGATGCAGAGATCCTTGTCGTGCAGCACGATGCCGTAGTCGTTCTGGTAGATGCACTCGACCGGGCAGACGGCGATGCAGGGCGCATCGGTGCAGTGCATGCAGGCAATGGAGAGAGAGCGCTCCTGCCCTTCCTCACCGTCGTTCACTGTGAGCACGCGCCGGCGCACCATGCCCCAGGGCACCTCGTGCTCGTTCTTGCAGGCAACGGAGCAGGCGTTGCACTCGATGCAGCGTTCGGCGTCGCAGAGAAACTTCATTCGGGCCATTTCGGGCTCCTTATGCGGGTTCGATGCGGCAGAGGGTGGCTTTCGCTTCCTGCATCAGGGTGACGGCGTCATAGCCATAGGTGGTGGCGTTGTTGGCGGCTTCGCCCACAACATAGGGCACCGTGCCTGCAGGATAGCGGCCGCTGATGTCCTCACCCTGGAACCAGCCACCGTAGTGGAAGGGCATGAAGACCGTGCCGCGGCCCACGCGGTTGGTGATGAGGGCTGGCACGCGCACCCGCGATCCCTCAGGCGTGTGCAGCCACAGCTCAGCGCCCGCCTCGATACCGGCCGCTGCAGCATCGCTGGGATTGATCTCCGCGAACATGCGGGGTTGGAACTCTGCCAGCCACTTGTTGGACCGGGTGGAATCGCCGCCACCTTCATGCTCAACCAGTCGGCCGCTGGTTAGGATGAGCGGGAAGTCTTGCGAGAAATCCCGCTGCTGGATGGTGCGGTAGAGGATCGGTAGGCGATAGTCGCGCCGGTCTTCGTAGGTCTGATACTCGGGAAGCAAGTCACGGCGCGTGGTATAGAGCGGTTCGCGATGGATCGGCACGGGGTCCGGGAAATTCCAGGCCACGGCGCGCGCCTTACCATTGCCAAAAGGTGCCAAGCCGTGCGCGATCGCCACGCGCTGGATGCCGCCGGAGAGGTCAGTCTTCCAGTTGATGCGCAGCAGTGCTTCGGTGAAGGGGTTCTCATTCAGCGGCGCCTCCTCTTCGGAATCATTGCCGCCGCCGAACTCCATCTCGCCGAAGCCGTCCTCGGTCTGTTGCTGCGTATCTCCTGATTGTGAATCGTCCGATTCTTCTTTCTGCGGATTCTCTGCAATGGGTGGACGGTTGGTCTGATAGCTTGTGATGGCCTGCTCTTGCAGGCTGCTACCGTCAGCACCGGGGGCGGTACTGCGCCGTTGTTCTGGGGACAGGCGCAGATCCTGTTCCTCCAGGAGTTGGCGCAGGCGATCCTCGGCTTCTTCGTCAGAGAGCTCCAGCAAGCTGGGTTCATAGGATTCGGCGGCGATGGCCATCATTGCCAGCGCCTCCTGGGGCCGAAATTCCCCATTCCAGCCGAACTTGCTCAGCATGGCGAGGGTGATCTCGGGGTAGCCGTCCGAGATCTCTGAATCCGGTGGCGCGCTGCCTTCAGCCAGCAGGTTGTCGCCTTCATACTCCACGCCCCAGCGGGCGCGGAAGGGCAGCCCTCCCTCGGAAACGGCTTTGCTCGCATCGTAGAGCAGCGGGGTTCCTGGGTGGCCGAGTTCCGGCGTGCCCCAGCAGGGCCACGGCAGGCCGTAGTACTCGCCCTCCACTGGCGCACTCATGCCCAGACAGGTGGTGGTGTCGAACTTGTCCTGATGCTCCATGTGGCGCTTCAGGCGCTCCGGGCTCTGGCCCGTGTAGCCGATGGTCCAGGTGCCGCGGTTGATTTCGCGGAGCAGGTCTTCCGGCAGCGGCTGGTCGTTCTCGACGGTGATTTGGTTGAAGAGCTCATCGGCGAAACCGAACTTGCGGGCCAGCAGATAGGTGATCTCATAGTCGCTCTTGGACTCGAAGATCGGCTCGATAACCCGTTCGCGCCATTGCACGGCGCGCTGGGAGTTGGTGACGGATCCGGCGATCTCCATGGTGTAGCTCGAGGGCAGGAGATAGACCCCGTCGCGCCGCTCTCCCAGCACAGCGGCCAGGGTGGGATGCGGGTCGATGATCAGCAGCGTATCGAGCTGTTCCAGTGCCCGTTTCGCATCGGCTTGGCGGGTCTGGGAATTCACCGCATGTCCCCAGAACACCATCCCGCGCAGCTGCGTTGGCTGGTCCAGGTTCTCCACCGACTCCAGCACGCCGTCGAACCAGCGGGACACCGGCATGCCCGTTGTTTCCATCAGCTCCTGCGAGGTGAAGCGGCTCTTCAGCCACTCGTAATCCACGTCCCAGACCCGGGCCCAGTGCTGCCAGGCGCCTTGGCTCAAGCCGTAGTAAGCGGGCAGGGTGCTGGAATCGAGCCCCAAGTCGGTGGCACCCTGCACATTGTCGTGGCCACGGAAAATGTTGGTGCCGCCCCCGGACACGCCGATGTTCCCGAGTGCGAGCTGGAAGATCGAGGCGGCGCGGGTGTTGGCGTGCCCCTTGGTGGACTGGGTGAGCCCCATGCACCAGACAAGCGTTCCTGGCCGGTTCTCCGCCATAATGCGCGCCACGCGTTCCACCTGGTCGGGCGCAACACCGGTGATGTTCTCCACCACGTCGGGCGGATAATTCTCGACTTCGGCGCGGATCTCGTCGAAGCCGTAGACGCGGCTTGCGATGTAGTCCTGATCCTCCCAGCCATTGCGCAGGATGTGCCAGAGTACGCCCCAGAGGAAGGCAATATCTGTACTGGGCCGGATCCGCACATACTCCGTGGCGTGAGCCGCGGTGCGGGTGTAGCGCGGGTCGACGACGATGAAGTGCGCCCCCTGCTCCTTGGCGTGCAGCAGGTGCAGCATGGAAATGGGGTGGGCTTCAGCCGGGTTGCCGCCCAGCAGGAAGATGGCCTTGCTGTTGTGGATGTCGTTGAAGCTGTTGGTCATGGCGCCGTAGCCAAAGGTGTTGGCAACGCCCGCGACCGTGGTGGAGTGGCAGATCCGCGCCTGGTGGTCGACGTTGTTCGTGCCCCAGAAGGCGGCGAACTTGCGCATCAGGTAGGCCTGCTCGTTGGAGAACTTGGCCGAACCCAACCAGTAGACCGCCTCCGGGCCCTCGCGCTCACGGATGGCCAGAAGCCGATCCCCGACCTCCTCAACGGCCTCCGACCAGGAGAGGCGGCGCCACTGGCCGTCCTCCAACTTCATTGGGTACTTCAGGCGGCGTTCGCCCAGCGCTACTTCCCGCGCCGCCGCACCCTTGGCGCAGTGCGTGCCCATGTTGATGGGACTGGCAAAAGCGGGTTCCTGGCCGATCCAGACGCCGTTCTGCACCTCGGCGATGATGCTGCAGCCGACGGCGCAGTAGGGGCAGACGGTCTTGCGTTCCTCGATTGCGCCGGTCGGGGCCGGCTCCTGCGCGGGAGCCTTACGCACCCGGGTCGGCGCGAATGTGCCCAATGCGGCCAGTCCCGCAACCGCCATGCCGGAGCCTTTCAAGAAGGTCCGCCGGTCGATGGTGCCGATGCTTGCAACGGGCGCAGCCAGGCGCCGCGTCTTGGTGCCGGTTAGAGGACGGGTCACGGAAGATGTACGCTTCATCAGCATGACGGCCTCACAGATAGCTGGCGCCTCATGCCAAGACGCTCGGACCGATACCTCCAGTTGGACATTGCCCCACCTCCAAAGCGATCAATCTCCAATCACAGCAACAACGGGGCTGCGGCGAGGTTCCATGCGAAGCTGGAATCGCTACCTGTTTCCGCGGTTCCCGGCGCCCTACCGCATTGTAACTTTGGCACGATTTCCAGAGACTTGCCGCCGCACTGAAATCAGGGAGACGTGGATGACAGCTTCGCTGCAGCGCAATCTGCCGGCGCACTTCTATGTTGATCCAGGCGTGTACGTCGCCGAGCGGCAGGCGGTTTTTCGCCGCTCCTGGCAATTGCTGGGTCCGGAAAGTCAGGTGGCTGCGCCCGGCGACTATCTCGCTGTCGAGCTGGCCGGGTGGCACCTTTTCGTACTGCGCGGTCGCGACGGTGTCCTGCGCGGCTTCCACAATCTCTGCCGCCACCGCGGTGCCCGCCTGCTGGCGGAAGGGCAGGGGCGTTGCAACCTCTTGCGCTGCCCCTATCACAACTGGGTGTATGACCAGGAGGGACGGCTGCAGAAGGCGCCCTGGTTTGGCGAGTATCCCGATTTCCGCCTGGAGGATTGGCCGCTCGAGCCCGTGTCGGTGGCAAGCTGGCGCGGCCTGCTCTTCCTCGCCATCGAGCCGGAACAGGATCTGCTGGAGCAGCTGGGCGATCTGCCGGAAGAGGTGGCCGACCACCCGCTCGAATCCTTCACCGCGCTGGCAACCCGGCGCTTCGTGATGGCGGCGAACTGGAAGACCTACACCGACAACTTCGTTGAAGGGTATCACATCCCCGGCATTCACCCGGGTTTCCTGCGCACCATTGAATTCGAGGGCTTCGAGACCCGGGTGCGCCAGAGCATGATCCGCATGACGGCGCCTCAGAAAGAGGGCTCTTTCTATGGCGGCAAGTGGATGTGGATGTGGCCGAACTGGACGCTTTCCACCTTCCCGGGCGGCATGAACACCAGCCGGATCAACCCGCTGGGGCCGGAGCGCACGGAGCTCGTCTATCACTTCTATTTTGCGGACAGCAGCGCCGAGGGGACCGAGGCGCGGCAGCGAACCATCGAGGGCAACTGTGCGATCGTGGAGGAGGATTTCGGCATCTGCGAGGAGACGCAGCGCAACTATGCCTCCGGCGCCTACAGCCCGGGCCCGCTCAGCCCGCGCCACGAACCCGCCGTCGCCTACTTCCAGCAGCGGGTGCAGGCGAGCCTGGCGCCCGAGGAACGGGCCGCGCAATAGCGGCGCTGGTTGCTTGACCCTGGCGCGGCGAGGGCCTAAACCCCGATGCGAAGTGCGGCGCGCGGGGCGTAGCGCAGTCTGGTAGCGCATCTGCTTTGGGAGCAGAGGGTCGCTGGTTCGAATCCGGCCGCCCCGACCATGCCGCCACGGAACCTTGAACGGACGGAAAGAGCCATGCAGGTGCGGATCTTCCAGCTTCCCAAGACGGCCATGCAATCGGGCCGCGGCAACACCCGGCGCTGGGTGCTGGAATTCGAGCCCGCCGCGCCACGCAGCATCGAGCCGCTGATGGGCTGGACCTCCTCGCCCGACACGCGCCAGCAGCTGCGCCTTTGGTTCGAGACCGCGGAGGAAGCCGTGGCCTATGCCGAGAAGCATGGCTACATGTACAGCGTTGAGCGGCCGCGCGAGCGCACGCTGCGCCCCAAGGCCTACGCCGACAATTTCCGCGTCGACCGCCTGAACCGCTGGACCCACTGACCCCGCCAGGCCCGCCACCCTGGCCAAAGCGCCCTTAGCTCAGCTGGATAGAGCAAGTGCCTTCTAAGCACTAGGTCGCAGGTTCAAGTCCTGCAGGGCGCGCCATTTTCTGTCTTGTTCATTCTCCGAAAGGCATCTCGGGCCGATCTTACGCCTCGGTTTTCCTTCCGGTTCGCGGCGAAGCGGCTATGCCGAGGAACACGGTCATGGCCCGATTGATCCGCACCATGTCCTCGTCATCAAGCCGTCCGACACGCGCGCCCAGCTTTGCCTTGGGGACGGTGGTGATCTTGTCCACCATCAGCCGGCAAGCGAAGCGCAGGCCGTTGCGCTCGTTCGGCTCAACCATCAGGCGGAAAAGCGGGGCGTCAGTGGGATCGGTGGTGAAGGCGCATATCGTGATGGAGTCGGTTGCGTCGAAGTTGTCGTCCTGAACGATCACGACCGGGCGAGGTTTCCCCACATAGTCCCTGCCGCCAGAAACGGTCCAGATCTCGCCGCGCCTCATTCATCGTCCCAAGCGGACACCGCGTCGATGAAAGCCTGATCCTCTTGCGCGAGATTGCTTTCGGCGACCGCCTTCGACTGGCGATGCGCCTGCTCCCGGAAGGAAGCCGCTCGCACGTCCGGAACCCAAATTTGGACGGGCCGCAAACCCTGCGCACGCAGCCGCTCGCGGTGCTGGCGAACCTTAGCCTGCACGGACTTCGAATTGGATGCTGTTGCCATGGTACATATCCGCGATGAAGTTTCATGTAACCTACCATAATGCACCGCGATCAACCACCGGCATTACTCTCGACAGAGTTCGCTCATTCGCTCACCGTCCAGAAGACGCAGCACGCGCTGCCAGTAGGGCAACCCTTAGGTAACACTGAGGTAACGCGAAGCCCGCTCACAGGTTTTGGGTGATGCGCGCGCAGAAATGGTTGGCCAGGGATTGGACCTCCTTCTGCCGGCTTGACCACTCGTCCTTCCGTTCGCCCAGGTAACCCGCTCTCGCGTAAACGAGCAGTTCAGCAGCCGTCGTGGGCAGGCGAGCTATTGCCCAATCCGCTGCAACATCCTTCGGCACGAAGTCGCCTGTCTCCACCGTCCGCCACATTCTTGCGAGTGTCAGAAGGACATTGCGCTCATCGCCGGCGAGCGCATCGAGAAGTGCCGGCAGTGTTTCTCCGATCGCTCGGCGGATTTCGGCTTCCGGAATGCATGGCAACAACTCGGCCGGATCGGGTCCCAGTAGCGCTCTGGCCTCACGGCGGGCTTGTGCCAGCAGCAAGGTGAATTCCGGATCGACCACGGCCTTCGGCCGCGCGCCAGCCTCAAATGCTGTACGCAACCATTCACCGTAGACCAGCTCGGCGCGTGGTGGATACGCCTCTGACCTGAGAGTGTCGTGGTGAAAGACGAGAAGTTCGAGCGGTCGCGGGCCATTCGGGGCTGCGGGATGGCGCCCTGAAATGTGCATCAATGATGCCACCAGAGATTCGCGCTTTGCTTGAGTGACCGGCTGGTCGACCACAGCAAGCAGGTCTACATCGCTTTGGGGACGGAGGCCGCCCGCCACTGCTGAGCCATGCAAGTACATTGCCATGAGCGCAGGGCCAAAAGCACCTTGGGCCTGCGCAAGGGCCTGCCTGGCCTCTGCGGGCATCTCAAGCCTGTTCACTTCATCTGCTCGCGCGTGAGAGCTCGACCGAAAATTAAGTTCAGTGATTTCAGCCAGTTATGATTCTCATGGGTTGCGACACCTTGGAGAAAAGCAATGCCTTGGACTGACATCGACATGGGTACACCCTTGGTCCGAAGGGGTTGCCGATGGTCTGTAGGGTTCTTTTGACACGAGGGGCACCAAGGCTTTCACAAAGTCCCACGAGGAAGGTTCTTGTGCACTTCGTGCAACTCTTGGTGCCCTTCGTGTCGAAGCTACCAGTCCCCACTCGCAACAGCCTTACACGCTCTGCAGCGCATCCAGACTCGCAGAGACTCGGGTAGGGCGGCCCAGGATGTCGAGGAGGAGCCAGACGCGCTCTTGCGAGTCGAGCTCTTCGATCCGGGCAACGAAGTCAGCGAAGGGGCCCTTGGTCACGCGCACCTCGTCGCCCGGGGTAAAGGCGGAGAGCGGTTGGAGCTGGCCTTCGCCGTCGCAGCGGGCCATGAGCTCGGCGAGGAGGGCAGGGGGCACGGGGGCCGGATCGTTCCCGAAAGCGACCAGGCGGGTGATGCCGTAGGTGGCGTTGATTTTGCGCCAGCCGCCGCTGGCCGGATCGAAGGAGACAAAGAGGTAGCCCGGGAAAAGCGGCTGCAGCGCTTCGACGAAGCGGCCGCGCTGGCGGCGGGTGACCCTTTGCTGCGGCAGGAAGACTGGAAAGTGCTGGCGCTGCAGGTTGCGCTCGGCGATGTGCTGACAGTTCGGCTTGAACTGGGCCAGGAACCACGCCTGTTCGCTGAGGAATTCCGGCGGCTGGCCTTGTGCGGAGGGTGCGGTGCCCTCTGCTGTGTTGCACCTGTTCGCTGTCACAACCCCACCCCTGCGACCCGTCGATTGTTCATAGACGCAGCGATCCGCAACGATCAAAGCGCATCGCACTGAAAATCTCTACATAAGATTGTATCGAGTCCAGTGCGGCAGAGGCAATGGCTTTCCAGTGCCGCGAAAAAGCGGCACAGGTCACCGAACACAACACCGAACACAACAAGGGCGGCCACAAAGGGCCGCCCTGCTGCGTGTGCTGTGCGAAGAAACCGAGCCAGTACGTGGCCCGGTTCCGCGCAATCAGTCGTTCTTGAGGCCGAAGGCACCGAAGCGCTTGTTGAACTTCGCCACCTGGCCGCCACGATCCGACACCCGGTGAACGCCGGTCCAGGCCGGATGCGTCTTGGGGTCGATGTCGAGGCGCAGCGTGTCACCCGCGCTGCCGTAAGTGGAGCGGGTCTTGTACTCGGTGCCGTCGGTCATGATGACGGTCACTTCATGATAGTCAGGATGAATACCTTGTTTCATCGCGCACCTCCGTAAGTCGCGCGCCTTGTAACCAAGGGACGGGGCTATTGCAAGGCCGCCTTGCTCCCTGCCGCTGGGCATGCGATCTAGCAGCCGCGCCAGGCGGAGCCTGAAGACTGGATCTCCGCTGTGGGCCTTTTGCAATCAGCCGGAACAGGTGCCGATGGCACGCATCCAGGAAGCCGCGACGGCCGCGGCGCGTCAGCAGTTCGATCGACCGACTGGGCGGGACTTTCGGGTCCTGACCTATCTCTGGCGTTTCGTGAGACCTTACAAGCTGCAGGTTGCCGGCGCGATGGTGGCGCTGGTGATCGCGGCTGGCACATTGCTTGCCATTGGCACCGGACTGCGCGGTTTGGTGGACGAGGGCTTTGCCGCCGGCGACACGGGACGGCTCGACCGGGCGGTGCTGGGGCTTTTCGGCGTGGTGGTCGTGCTCGCGCTCGCTTCTTATGGCCGCTACTATCTGGTGACCTGGATCGGCGAGCGGGTCATTGCCGACGTACGCAAGACGGTCTACGGCCACGTGATCCGGCTTTCCCCAGCCTACTACGAGACCACCCGCACCGGCGAGGTCCTCTCCCGGCTGACATCGGACACCACCGTGCTGCAGACCGTGGTCGGCACCTCGGTGTCCATCGCGCTGCGCAACACACTGCTGTTTGCCGGCGGTCTGATCATGCTGCTGATCACCTCGCCGAAGCTTACGGGGCTGGTGCTGCTGGTCACGCCACTCGTCGTCTTCCCTATTCTCCTGTTCGGGCGCCGGGTACGACGCCTGTCGCGCGACAGCCAGGATCGCATCGCCGATGTCGGAGCCTATGTAGACGAATCGCTGAACGCGATCCGCACGGTGCAGGCCTTCACCCATGAGGACCTGGACCGGGCCCGCTTCACCGGGCGAGTGGAGGAAGCCTTCACCACCGCCGTGGCCCGCATCCGTGCCCGCGCTTGGTTGACAGCCTTGGTGATCCTGCTGGTGTTCGGTGCGGTCTCTGCGGTGCTCTGGATCGGTGGGCGCGATGTCCTGAACGGCCGTATCAGCGGCGGCGAACTGGCGTCCTTTGTCTTCTATGCCGTGGTGGTGGCCGGCGCCTTCGGGGCGATTGGCGAAGTCATCGGCGATCTGCAGCGCGCTTCGGGTGCCACCGAACGGCTCATTGAGCTGCTGCGCACCGAGCCGGAGATTGCCGCTCCGGCTCAGCCGGTGGCCCTGCCGGAGCCGCCCGTAGGCGCCGTTCGTTTCGAGTCCGTGGCTTTCCGCTATCCTGCTCGGCCGGATGCACCGGCGCTGGAAGGTTTTGATCTGGCGGTGGAGCCGGGCGAGACCGTGGCGCTTGTGGGGCCATCGGGGGCCGGAAAGTCGACAGTCTTCCAGCTTCTGCTGCGCTTCTACGACCCCCAGGCGGGGCGCATTCTCTTCGACGGAGTCGATTTGCGCGAGGCCGATCCCCAGGCCTTGCGGCAAAGGATCGGTCTGGTGCCGCAGGATGCGGTCATTTTCTCCGCCGACGCCTGGGAGAACATCCGCTACGGCCGCCCCGGCGCCAGCGATGACGAAGTGCGCGAAGCGGCAGAGGCCGCCGGCTGCACGGAGTTTCTGGATGCCCTGCCGCAGGGCTTCGCCACCTTCCTGGGGGAGCGCGGCGTGCGCCTGTCCGGCGGTCAGCGCCAGCGCCTTGCCATTGCTCGGGCCATTCTGCGCGATCCGGCAGTGCTCCTGCTTGACGAGGCGACATCGGCCCTGGATTCCGAGAGCGAGCGGATGGTGCAGGGCGCGCTCGATCGACTGTCACGCGGTCGCTCGACTCTCGTGATTGCCCACCGCTTGGCCACAGTTCAGCGCGCGCACCGCATCGTGGTGCTGGATCGCGGAGGTGTGGTGGCAAGCGGCACCCACGAGTCGCTCATGGCGGAACCCGAAGGCCTCTATCGGCGCCTGGCCACCTTGCAGTTCGATCAGGCTGATCGCTTTGCGGGCAACCACCTCTCGCCGGCGCTCCCACTGTCCACGGCCGGCGCCTGATCCTGACCGCCGGGCCGCTAGTCAGAAGGCGACGCCGCCTTGTGTCGAACCGGCAAAGGTCGTAAACAGCGGGGGTCCATTTTCCGCGTTTTTCGGCGCAATGATAGCCGCTCGACCCCTAATCGAAGCGGCCTCGAATCCGGGGAGTTTTCCATGGCACGCAACAAGATCGCGCTGGTCGGCGCAGGCAACATCGGTGGCACGCTGGCCCTGCTGGCGGGCTTGAAGGAACTGGGCGACGTCGTGCTCTTCGACATCGTCGACGGCATTCCCCAGGGCAAGGCGCTGGACATTGCCCAGTCCGCCCCGGTCGAAGGCTTCGATGCCAACTTTTCCGGCGCCAGCGACTATTCGGCCATTGCCGGCGCGGATGTGGTGATCGTCACCGCCGGTATTCCGCGCAAGCCGGGCATGAGCCGCGACGACCTGCTGGCCACCAACATGAAGGTCATGAAGGCGGTCGGCGAGGGCATCAAGATGCATGCGCCGGATGCCTTTGTCATCTGCATCACCAATCCGCTGGATGCCATGGTCTGGGTGCTGCGCGAGGCCTGCGGCCTGCCGCACAATAAGGTGGTGGGCATGGCTGGCGTGCTCGATTCCGCACGCTTCCGCCACTTCCTGGCCGAGGAGATGCAGGTTTCCGTGGAAGACGTTTCGGCTTTCGTGCTCGGCGGCCATGGTGACACCATGGTGCCGATGGTGCGCCACTCCACCGTGGCCGGCATCTCGCTGCCGGATCTGGTCAAGATGGGCTGGATCACTCAGGAAAAGCTCGACGCTATCGTCGATCGCACCCGCAATGGCGGCGCCGAGATCGTGGGCCTGCTGAAGGCCGGCTCTGCCTTCTACGCCCCGGCCTCCTCGGCCATTGCCATGGCGGAGAGCTACCTCAAGGACAAGAAGCGCGTGCTGCCCTGCGCTGCCTATCTGTCCGGCGAATACGGCGTGGACGGCTTCTATGTCGGCGTGCCGGCGGTGATCGGTGCGGATGGCATTGAGCGGATCGTGGAACTCGAACTCAACGAAACCGAAATGGACGGCTTCACCCACTCGGTGAATGCGGTGCGTGGATTGATCGACGCCTGCAAGAATCTCGAAGGCGCGTGATCCAGCGCATGTGGCGAGACACTCCGTCTCGAACCCAGGTATTTCCGGCGCCGGTTGCGCCGTTTCGACAGGCTGTTAAAGTGCCACCGGGAGGCGAAGGCGCCGAAAAACATGGGTGTGGGGCGGAGCGTGTCTCGACAGCTTCATTCTAAACTTTCCTTGGAAGAAATGAGCGCAACAGCATGAATATTCACGAGTATCAGGCGAAGAGCTTGCTCGCGAAGTTCGGTGTGGCAGTGCCCCGCGGGCATGTCGCCTACACGCCGGACGAAGCGGAAGCGGCCGCAAAGGAACTCGGCGGCCCCGTCTGGGTGGTCAAGTCGCAGATTCACGCCGGCGGACGCGGCGCGGGTCGTTTCCAGGATGACCCTGAAGGCAAGGGCGGTGTGCGCGTCAGCAAGTCCATCGAGGAAGTGCGCGCGAACGCCGGTGCCATGCTGGGCCATGTTCTGGTTACCAAGCAAACCGGGTCGGCGGGCAAGGAGGTCAAGCGCCTCTATATCGAGGAAGGCTGCGACATCGCTCGTGAGCTCTACCTGTCCATGCTCGTGGATCGCGCCAGCAGCCGGGTGACGGTGGTTGCTTCCACGGAAGGCGGGATGGAGATCGAGGAGGTGGCAGCCTCCCATCCGGAAAAGATCGTCAAGGAGCCCGTGGATCCGGCCGTCGGACTCATGCCCTTCCAGGCGCGCAAGATCGCTTTCGCGCTGGGCCTCGAAGGTAAGCAGGTGGGCGCGGCCGCTAAGTTCCTTGCGGCCATGTACAAGGCCTTTACTGAGCTCGATGTCTCCCTGATGGAGATCAATCCGCTGGTGGTCACGGGCGAGGGGGCGGTGATCGCCCTCGATGCCAAGATGGGCTTCGACGACAACGCGCTCTTCCGCCATCCCGACGTCGCCGAAATGCGCGATGAGGATGAAGAAGATCCCATGGAGATCGAGGCCGGGCGCCACGAGCTCAATTACATCAAGCTCGACGGCAACATCGGCTGCATGGTCAATGGCGCCGGCTTGGCCATGGCCACCATGGACATCATCAAGCTCTATGGCGGTGAGCCGGCGAACTTCCTCGATGTCGGCGGTGGTGCCACCAAGGAGCGGGTGACCGCAGCCTTCAAGATCATCCTCTCGGACCCCAACGTCGAGGGCATCCTGGTCAACATCTTCGGCGGCATTATGCGCTGTGATGTTATTGCCGAGGGCGTGGTCGCCGCGGCGCGCGAGGTCAGCTTGCATGTGCCGCTGGTCGTGCGGCTGGAAGGCACCAATGTGGAGCTCGGCAAGAAGATCCTGGAGGAGTCCGGCCTGCCCATCGTGTCGGCCGACAACCTCGCCGATGCGGCGGAGAAGATCGTGAGCGCAGTGAAGGAGGCGAACTGATGGCCGTTCTGGTCGACAAGAACACCCGGGTCATCTGCCAGGGCTTCACCGGCGCGCAGGGGACGTTTCATTCCGAGCAGGCGATTGCCTACGGCACCAACATGGTCGGCGGCGTGACGCCGGGCAAAGGTGGCAGCAAGCACCTGGACCTGCCGGTCTTCAACACCGTGGCCGAAGCGGTGAACGACACCGGCGCCAACGCAAGCGTGATCTACGTCCCGCCGCCCTTCGCAGCCGACGCCATCCTGGAAGCCATCGATGCCGGAATCGAACTGGTGGTCTGCATCACCGAGGGCATTCCGGTGCTGGACATGGTGAAGGTGAAGCGCGCCCTGGTGGACAGCAAGGCGCGGCTCATCGGGCCGAACTGCCCGGGCATCATCACGCCGGATGAATGCAAGATCGGCATCATGCCCGGTCATATCCATCGGCGCGGCAAGATCGGCATCGTCTCGCGCTCCGGCACCCTCACCTACGAGGCAGTAGCCCAGACCACGGCAGCAGGGCTGGGGCAGTCGACCTGCATCGGCATCGGCGGCGATCCGGTCAACGGCACCGACTTCGTCGATTGTCTCGAGATGTTCCTCGACGACGATGAGACCGAAGGCATCATCATGATCGGCGAGATCGGCGGTGACGCCGAGGTGAAGGGCGCCGAGTACTTGGCTGCCGCAGCAACCAAGAAGCCGGTCTGTGGTTTCATTGCCGGTCGCACGGCCCCTCCGGGGCGTCGCATGGGCCATGCCGGTGCGGTGATTTCGGGCGGCAACGACACCGCTGACTTCAAGATCAAGGCGCTGCAGGAGGCAGGCATCTTCGTGGCCGACTCACCGGCCAGCCTGGGCAGCACCATGGTCAAGGCCATGCAGGCCGCTGGTAAGTAGCGCGCACTGTGTTAAATGAGACCGGGGGAGTTGCATTCGGCTTCCCCGGCCTTTGATTGGAAGGAGGCGGCGCGGCCGCCCTTGCGGGTCCCGCGCCGAAAGAAGCGATGGCGCAGCAACAGGCGAGTGGTGACGTGCAGTTGATGGGGCCTCATGCGCCCGAACTGACGGCGCTTTATGCCACCTATCTCGGTTATCCTGATGCCGTGGGGGCGGACTGGAAAGCATTCTTCGATGCTCTGGACGAGGATGCCCGATCGGTCCTGAACGAGGCAGTGGACTGGCCGGAAGGGGCGGAACCCGGCGATGCCGGCGCTCAAGGCTGTCCCGACGGCTACACCCGGCCAACGCGCTCGCCACGCCCCATGCTGCCGCCCGGCGCTGTCCCTGCGGACATCAACGATCCCCGTGTGCGCGCCGCAACCGTGGACTCGATCCGCGCACTCATGCTGATCCGCGCCTATCGCGTGCGCGGACACCTTGAGGCTCAGTTGGACCCCCTGGGCTTGGTCGAGGTCGAGCCGCATCCGGAACTCGATCCGAAGTCCTACGGCTTCAGCGATGCCGACATGGACCGGCCGATCTTCATCGACAATGTGCTGGGCATGGAGATCGCCACGCTGCGGGAGATCGTGCAGGCACTCCGCGAGACCTATTGCGGTTCCATTGGCGTGGAGTTCATGCACATCCAGGATCCGGACCAGAAGCGCTGGATCCAGGAGCGCATCGAGACCCGAGACCATAATCGGACCGACTTCACCATTCCCGGCAAGCGGGCCATCCTTGAGCGCCTGACGGCCGCTGAATCCTTCGAGAAGTTTCTGGACCGCAAGTACACCGGCACGAAGCGCTTCGGTCTCGATGGCGCCGAGGCGATGATCCCGGCGCTGGAGCAGATCCTCAAGCGCGGCGGTCAGCTTGGGCTTGAGGAAGTGGTGATCGGCATGCCGCACCGCGGTCGCCTGAACGTGCTGGCCAACTTCATGGCCAAGCCGTTTCAGGCGATCTTCAGCGAGTTCCAGGGCGGCGCCGCGCACCCCGAGGACGTGGGTGGCTCCGGCGACGTGAAGTACCACCTTGGCACTTCGGCAGATCGCGAGTTCGACGGCAACGTGGTCCATCTGTCCCTGACCGCGAACCCCTCCCACCTGGAAGCGGTGAACCCGGTGGTCTGCGGCAAGGTGCGGGCCAAGCAGCAACAGCGCGGCGACAGCGACCGCACCAAGGTCATGGCCCTTCTGCTGCACGGCGATGCGGCCTTCTCGGGCCAGGGGCTGGTGCCCGAGACGCTCGATCTCTCCGAGCTCAAGGGCTACCGCATCGGCGGCACCATCCACTTCATCGTCAACAACCAGATCGGCTTCACCACCAATCCGGTCAATTCGCGCTCCGGCCCCTATTGCTCGGATGTGGCCAAGATCATCCAGGCGCCAATTGTGCACGTGAACGGCGACGATCCCGAAGCCGTGGTCCATGCGGCGCGCATCGCCACGGAGTTCCGGCAGACGTTCAAGAAGGACGTCGTCATCGACATGTTCTGTTATCGCCGCTTCGGCCATAACGAGGGCGATGAGCCGGCCTTCACCCAGCCGCTGATGTACGAGCGGATCAAGGGGCATCCCTCGACGCGTCACATCTACGCCCAACAGCTTTCAAGCGAGGGGGTGGTCTCGGAGAAGGAGCCAGATGCGCTGGTGCAGCAGTGGTTCGACCGGCTGGATAAGGAATTCGAGTCTTCCAAATCCTATAAGCCGAATAAGGCTGACTGGCTGGAGGGGGCGTGGAGCGGCTTCAAGGCTGCACGCGGCTATGATCCGCGTCGCGGACGTACGGCCGTGTCCGAGGAGCAGCTCAGGGAAGTCGGTGAAGCGCTGTGCAGCTATCCGGAAGGCTTCAACGTCAATCGCAAGATCCAGCGTCAGCTGGACAACAAGCTCAAGGTCTTCGAGAGCGGGACCGGGGTTGATTGGGCGACGGCGGAGGCTCTGGCTTTCGGCACGCTGCTGATAGAAGGCCATCCGGTGCGCATGTCCGGGCAGGACAGCAACCGCGGCACCTTCTCTCAGCGTCATGCCTCGCTGATCGACCAGAAGACCGAAGAGGTCTACAAGCCCCTGGAGCACATCCGGGCGGATCAGGCCAAGCTGGAGATCGTTGACAGCCCGCTGTCCGAACTGGCGGTCCTGGGCTACGAGTATGGCTACTCGCTGGCCGAACCCAAGGCGCTCACGCTCTGGGAGGCGCAGTTCGGTGATTTCGTCAACGGTGCCCAGATCATCATCGACCAGTTCATCGTTTCCGGCGAGGCCAAGTGGCTGCGGATGTCCGGGTTGGTCATGCTGCTGCCCCACGGCTACGAAGGGCAGGGGCCGGAGCATTCCTCTGCCCGGATGGAGCGCTTCCTGCAGCTCTGCGCCGAAGACAATATCCAGGTGGTGAACTGCACCACGCCAGCGAACTTCTTCCACGCACTGCGCCGCCAGGTCCATCGGGAGTTCCGTAAGCCGCTGGTGGTGATGACGCCGAAATCGCTGCTGCGGCATAAGCGCTGCCAGTCCAACCTGTCGGACATGACCGGGGACAGTTCCTTCCATCGGGTCATGGTGCAGCCCCAGCTGCCCAGCAAGCCGAAGGATGCCAAGCAAGTCGTGCTCTGTTCGGGCAAGGTCTACTACGACCTGCTGGAAGAGCAGGAGAAGCATCAGGTCAAGGACGTGCACCTCATCCGCCTGGAGCAGCTCTACCCCTTCCCCTGGGATGCCTTGCAGGAACGGCTCGAGCCCTACCGTCACTGCGAGCTGGTCTGGTGCCAGGAGGAGCCGCGCAACATGGGCGCCTGGTCCTTCGTCGAGACCTTCATCGAGGAAACGGCGGAAGAGATCGGCTTCAAGAAGTCGCGGCCGCGCTATGCCGGTCGGCGGGCCGCGGCGTCGCCCGCCACCGGGCGCTTCCAGCGGCACGTGGCCGAACAGAACCAGCTCCTGCAAGAGGCGCTCACCGTGGGCATGCCGCGGGTCGGTCGGATCGGTACCCGTCGTGCCGCCGACGAGGAACAGCGCACAGCGGCCAAGTAGCCCTCTATCAACGCAGCCATCGGACGAACCAAGGACAAGAGAGCGATCATGACAACCGAGATCCGGGTCCCGACGCTGGGCGAATCTGTCACCGAGGCTACAGTGGCCAAATGGCTGAAACAGCCCGGCGAGAGTGTGGCCGCGGATGAACCCTTGGTGGAGCTCGAAACCGACAAGGTGACGCTCGAGGTGAATGCGCCCGCAGCCGGTGTATTGAGCGAGGTCCTGGCGGAAGAGGGCGCCAACGTCGAGGTCGATGCACTGCTGGGCCGCATCGGTGAAGGCGAGGGCAAGCCCGCTGAAAACAAGCCTGCCGAACAGGCGCCGGCGGCTGATTCGCAGAAGGCCGAGCCCGCTGCACCAGAACCCGCCGAGGAAGAGGCGAGCGAGGCCGCGCCGAGCGAAGAGGATGCCGGTGGCGGCGAGGAACAGCAAGTGGTCGTGCCGACGCTTGGCGAGTCCGTGGCGGAGGCTTCGGTCGCGAAGTGGCTGAAGCAGGAAGGCGACAGCGTGGGCGCGGACGAGCCTCTGGTGGAGCTGGAAACCGACAAGGTCAGTCTGGAAGTCAATGCACCGGTGGCCGGTGTGCTTACCCGGATTGATGCAGCCGAAGGCGCCACTGTGGGCCCGGGCGAGGTGTTGGGCTCTGTTACCGCCGGCGGAGCAGGCGCGAAGTCTGCGCCAAGCAAGCCCGCCGCCGCGGCGGAACCCGAAGCGAAGGCGTCCGAGACATCTCAGCCCGAGAAAGCAGCCCCTGCAGAGGCGACGTCAAGCGACCTTGATCCCAGTGCAGCGCCGCGCAGCGGTGAAGGCGGCAAGATCACGGCGCGCGACTTGAAGAGCTTCCTCGAGAGCGCGGGCGGAAGCTCGAGCATGACCCTTTCGCCGGCGGTGGCCAATCTGGTTGCCGAGCACGGCCTGGACCCGGCGCGCATCCCTGCCACAGGTCCCAAGGGACGTTTGACCAAGGAAGACGTCTTGGCCGTGGTGGAAGGGCGCAAGGAGTTGCTGGCGAAGCCGCAGGTGCAGGCGGCGCAAGCGCCGGCACCGACCGCGGCCTCTCAGTCCAGTGCTGAGCCCAAATCGACGGCGGCTCCCGCCGACTCCTCGCAGCGCGAGGAGCGGGTGCGCATGACCAAACTGCGCCAGACCATTGCCCGACGCCTGAAGGAAGCGCAGAACACGGCGGCCATGTTGACCACCTTCAACGAGGTGGATATGAGCGCGGTCATGGCCCTGCGGTCCAAGCATAAGGAAGGCTTCGAGAAGAAGCACGGCGTGAAGCTGGGATTCACCTCCTTCTTCGCCAAGGCCGTGGTGGCGGCGCTGAAGGAGGTGCCGGCGGTCAATGCCCGTATCGACGGGGATGAGATTGTCTACAACAAGTTCTTCGACATCGGCATGGCGGTCTCGACACCCCAGGGCTTGATGGTCCCCATCATTCGTGATTGCGACGGCAAGTCCTTCGCCGAGATCGAATCTTCGCTGGGCGAGATTGCCGGCCGCGCGCGCGACGGTAAGCTCAAGATCGAGGAAATGCAGGGCGGCAGTTTCACCATCACCAATGGCGGCGTCTTCGGTTCGCTGCTGTCCACGCCGATCCTCAATGCCCCGCAATCGGGCATTCTCGGCCTGCACAAGATCCAGGAGCGGCCCATGGCCGTGAAGGGGCAGGTGGAGATTCGGCCGATGATGTATCTCGCGCACTCCTACGATCACCGCATCGTCGATGGTCGCGAGGCGGTGACCTTCCTGATCAAGGTCAAGGAAGCGATCGAGGATCCCGAGCGCCTGCTTCTGGACCTGTGACCGCGGGTCGTCAGGCGCCAAGGGCGCTACAGGCCCATGTTGATTCGGGTCGAGGCAGTGTGGACTTCCTCGGCCGCACGACATCGGCCCCGGACCTGGTGCAGGCCGGCCGGGCGCTGGCGGCAGGACTGGTTGAAGTGGTGCCAGGGGGGCTGGGCCACGGCGACCGGGTGGCCGTGCTTCTGCCCAACAGTCCGACACAGATCGAACTGTTGATAGCTGCCGATTGCCTGGGCTTGCGCCTGCTGGTGCTGGACCCGCGCGAGGAGGAAGCGGAGCTGGCTACGCGTCTTGCCGAGAGGCCGCCGACGCTGCTGGTGACCTCCAATCCAACGCCGCTTTTCGACAAGGTGCTGCGGCTCTTGCGTGCCTGTCCTGCCGATATGCCGGTGGCCGTTGACCGTTTGACCGATCTCTTGCCCTTTCCGCGCAATCTGATCGCGCCTCTGTTGCGCGGCGGCGGTCTGGCCACGCTGCCACCCGATCCACGCTTCCTGCGTTATGCCTTTCTGAAGAAACGGCAGCCGTTCGAGGGCGAGCCGCGCGGGATGACGGCTCTGGAGGGCCTGGTGATGGAGTGGGACGCCGCTTGTCTCCAAACAGAGATTGCGGCAGCAGCGGCGCCGCAGCGGCCGGACGAGCGGTGGCTGTTGACGGCGCCGCTGGCCGATGCGCGCAGCTTTGCAGCGGTGCTGCGTGGCCTGGAGGCCGGTGCCCGTGTGCTGCTCTCGCCGAGGCTGGACCGCAAGAGCCTGACGAAGATCGGCCAACAAGCTGGAAGTGATCGGGAAGTACCGTGAGACCGGCCTGGGAACGGGCTTGTTTTGCTCTCCCTGCTTGAGGATGATCCTGCAACATAAGATGGAAGCGAGGAACGCTGCATGAGACTGAAGGACAAGGTTGCCATCGTCACCGGTGCCGGCGGCGGCTTCGGCGAAGGCATTGCCCGCTTGTTCGCGGAGGAGGGGGCTAAGGTCTGTGTCGCCGATATCCGCGCTGAGGAAGCCAAGCGCGTTGCCGATGATATCGGCGCTGCTGCCATTGCTGCTGCGGGAGACGTTTCGACCGCTGCTGGCATCGATGCCATCGTCTCCGCCACGCGCGAGGCCTTCGGCGAGGCGGACATCGTCGTCAACAATGCGGGCATCACCCACCGCAACCAGTCGATGCTGGAGGTGGATGAGGAGACCTTCGATAAGGTCTACGCCGTCAACGTCAAGGCGATCTATCTCATGGCCAAAGCGACCGTGCCGGCCATGCGCGCCAAAGGCGGCGGTTCGGTGATCAACGTAGGCTCCACGGCAGGCATCCGACCGCGCCCCGGCCTGGTCTGGTACAACGGCTCCAAAGGTGCGGCCAACGTGATTTCCAAGTCCATGGCCGTGGAGCTGGCGCCGGATAACATCCGGGTGAACGCCATCTGCCCGGTCATCGGCGAAACCGGACTGCTCGAGCACTTCATGGGCGTGCCGGACACGCCGGAGAACCGGGCCCGCTTCGTCGCGACCATTCCTTTGGGACGCATGAGCAAGCCGCTGGACATTGCCCGGGCTGCGCTCTGGCTGGCCTCGGAAGAGGCGGAGTTCATCACTGGCATCGAGTTGCCGGTGGACGGTGGGCGCTGCGTCTAAGCGCTTGCCTCATTCTGTTAGCGAATAATCCAAAATACGGGGAGAACCACCTGAGATGAAGTACGTTGCTAGTCTTGCCGCAGCGGCGGCCATCCTTGTCACCGGCGGTGTGGCCACCGCTCAGCAGGAATTGAGCCTGGGCTATCCCTTGGCGCAGGACTCTCACTACGGTGACGGCGCTGTCGCCTTCCGCGAAACCCTGGAGCGCCTGTCCGACGGTAAGTTCACCGTCGTCGAGCATCCCAGCAGCGCCCTGGGCGGCGAGCGTGACATGATCGAGGGCCTGCAGATCGGCTCCGTGGACCTGGTGATCACCTCCAGCGGCCCGCTGGGCAATTTCGCGCCGGAAGTTCTGGTCCTCGATCTGCCCTTCCTGTTCCGCGACTACGAGCATGCCCGCGGGGTTCTCGATGGCGAAATCGGGCAGGAAATGCTCGAGAACATGCGCGATCAGGATCTGGTGGGCCTTGCTTGGTCGGAGAATGGTTTCCGCCACCTGACGAACTCGCAGCGGGCCGTCGATGCGCCGGAGGATCTGGATGGACTGAAGGTTCGCACCATGGAGAACCAGGTGCACATGCGTGCCTTTGAAGCCATGGGCGCGGCCCCCACGCCGATGGCCTGGCCGGAGGTTTACACGGCCCTGCAGCAGGGCACCGTGGACGGGCAGGAGAACCCGATTCCGGTCATCGCTGCCGCCAAGTTCTGGGAGGTGCAGGATCACGTCTCATTGACCGGCCATGTCTATTCGCCGGCGATCGTCCTGGCCTCGCCCTTCGTGATCGACGGCCTCTCCGAGGAAGAGCAGGGCTGGTTCTATGAGGCCGCTGCTGCGTCTGCGGCAGCCACACGTGCGCGTGTCGAGGCGGACGAGGCCCGCGGTATCGAGCTCTTCCGTGAACACGGCATGGACGTGGTCACCGAGGTGGACAAGGCTCCCTTCCAGGAAGCAGCGGCACCGGCGTGGGAAAGCTTCATCGCCGACAACGGCGATGAGCTGATCCAGCGGATCCAGGCTTTCGAGTGATCAGCCTGAATAGGTGATCGACGCCTTGGAGCCGGTTGCGCGCCGCTTTCAATGGCGAAGGCGTCGCGCGGCCGGCTCTTTTCTGCACGCACCTGGTGGATAGACCGTGATAATCGATCTGCTGCTTCGAGTGGAACGTCTCACCACCCGGCTGGCCCATAACATCGCGGCGTTGCTGTTGGCGATTGCCGTGACCCTTGCCTTCTATCAGGTCTTGACCCGCTTCGTGCTGGGGCTGCCCTCGACCTGGTCCGAGGTCATGGCGCGCTCCCTGATGATCTGGGGCGTTTATCTCGGTATCGCCGCCGCCTTTCGGCAGGGATCGATGATCGCTGTCGATCTGGTCCACCGCT
The DNA here is from genome assembly GCF_029222965.1 of Aquibaculum arenosum. Classification (GTDB taxonomy): domain Bacteria; phylum Pseudomonadota; class Alphaproteobacteria; order Kiloniellales; family DSM-21159; genus Aquibaculum; species Aquibaculum arenosum. Next base: position 193,412 of record NZ_JARHUD010000007.1, read on the forward strand.
TCGTTCAGGGACGCACCGCTTTGGTGATGCACGGGCTCATCACCCTCGTGTGCCTTGTCTTCCTGTCCGTCCTGGGGTGGTACGGCATCGCCATGGCGGAGCGAGTGCAGAACCAGAATCTGGCAGGCATCGAGATCTCAATCGCATGGTTTTATGCCGCCTTGCCCGTGGGAGCCGGTTTCTCGATGCTGGCCTTGATCGCGCGCTTTGGCGAAATGCTGCGCGACGGTGTTCCAGCGCGCATTGACGACATGCACGAGGAAGCGGGAGGCGCCGCGTGAGCCTTCCCATCTTCGTAACTCTGGCCATTCTGTTTCTGGCCGGCGTGCCGGTGGCCGTGTCCCTCGCCATGGCGGGGGTGATCGGCATTGAGTTCTTCAGCAATCTGCCCCTGCTGCTGGTGGCGCAACGCATGTTCGTGGGCATCGATTCCTTCCCGCTGATGGCCATCCCCTTCTTCATTTTGGCCGGCAACCTGATGTCGGCCGGCGGCATATCGGCCCGCCTGGTGGATCTGGCCAAGTCGATCATCGGCGGCATCCAGGGCGGCCTGGCCTGCACTTGCGTGCTCACTTGCATGATCTTTGCTTCGGTGTCCGGTTCTTCGGTGGCGACCACCTTCGCCATCGGCGCAATCCTGATACCGGCGATGGTGCGCCACGGCTATCCGCGGAACACGGCCGCGGCCATTCAGGCCTCCTCGGCCGAACTCGGCGTGCTGATTCCCCCTTCGATCCCGCTCATTCTCTACGGCGTGGCGACCGATACATCGATCGGCCAGCTCTTCATCGCCGGCATCGGCCCGGGCCTCTTCGTGGGGCTGTCGCTGATCATCTTCCTGGCGCTCTGGTGCCGCCTGCGCGGCTACGGCAAGCGCGACGGTGAGGACCGCCTGGATCTGGGAACGGCCCTCAAGCGGGCGGGGGCGGCCCTGCTGATGCCGGTGGTGGTGATCGGCGGCATCTATGGCGGCGTCTTTACGCCCACGGAGGCTTCGGCCGTCGCGGTCTTCTACGCCTTGGCCGTCGGATTGGTGTTCTACCGCGAACTCAAGCTGGGTGATCTGCCGCGCATTCTGCGCGAGACCATGATCTCCACCTCGGTGGTGATGTTCATCATCGCAGCGGCCGCGCTCTTCTCCTTCATCCTCACACGTGCCGGCATCCCGGCCGCCATCGGCAACCTCGCCACCGAGTGGTTCGATGACAAGTGGAGCTTCCTGCTCGCGGTCAATGTCCTGCTGCTGATCGTGGGCATGTTCATCGAGACCTCGGCAGCGATCCTGGTGCTGGCACCAATCCTGGCGCCCATCGCGATCAGCTATGGCGTCGACCCGGTGCATTTCGGGGTGATCGTGGTGGTGAACCTCGCCCTGGGGATGTTCACGCCGCCCTTGGGTGTGAACCTCTTTGCGGCCTGTGCGGTGGCACGCATCTCCATCGATCGCATCGTGCCGGCGCTCTTGCCCTTTGTCCTGATCGTGCTGGGCTGTCTGCTGGCGATAACCTATTTGCCCTTTATCAGCCTGGGGCTACGCGACCTGCTCTACTGAGTTCAGAACAGGGCGATCAGGTTTCGCCGGGTCGCAGGGGAAGGAAGGAACTGGCGGGCCAGTTGCCCTGCCAGTCTTCCCAGGCCAGTGTGGCGCGGGCGCGACGCAAGTCCTCGCCCATTTGGTCCTTCAGGGCGTCCAGGCTGTCAAAGCGCGCTTCGGGCCGCAGATAGTCAATGAAGGCCACTCGCAAATGACGGCCGTATAGGTCGCCCTGATAGTCGATCAGGTGCACTTCCAGCAACGGTTCGGCGTAATCGAACATGGGGCTGATGCCGAGATTGGCTACGCCTGGCAACCAGCGGGTCGTCCTGCGACCTTCCCCTGGGGCGCCTTCCACGGCCACGCGCACGGCATAGATGCCAAAGGCAGGGCGCAGCGTATCGCGCCCGAGCAGGATGTTGGCCGTGGGGAAGCCCAGCTCGCGGCCGCGCTTGGCGCCATGATGCACCCGGCCCTCGATCTCCCAGTAGCGGCCGAGCAACAGCGCCGCGCGGGTGGGATTGCCGGCCTGCAGGTACTCACGCACCAGACTGGAGGAGTAGACCTCCTGCGCCTGGCCTGGTGCGGACGCCATGCCGAGGCCGCTGACGCCGAAACCGAATGATTGCCCGTATTGTTTCAGCGCGTCCACATCTCCCGCGCGCCGATTGCCGAAGCGGAAGTTCGCGCCCACCACCACATGCTTGAGCGCCAATCCCTCATGCAAGACCTCTCGGGCAAAGGCTTCGGGCGTCAAGCCGGCCAGTGCCCGATTGAAGCGCAATACCCAGAGCACCTCGACGCCCAGGCTTTGCAGCAGGCGGGCCTTCACTCGCAGTGGGGTCAGCCGAAAGGGCGGAAGGTCGGGGGCGAAGAGACGCCTTGGGTGCGGTTCGAAGGTGACCATGCCCCAGGGCGCGTTCCGCGCTGTCGCCAGGTCACGGGCGTGCTCCAGGAGGTGCATGTGTCCGCGATGGATGCCATCGAAGTTGCCGATGACCGCGACCGCATTGCGGCACTCAGCTGGCGTTGCACGGGGGTGGCGAATCAAGCGCATGTGAGGCGTCTCTAAGCGCTGACGAAACGGCCGTAGCGGCCGCGCTTGTAGAGCAGTGCATCACGCTCCGCTTCGTTGCGCACGCGCATGACCTCGCCGACCAGAATCAAATGGTCGCCGGCCTCGATCACCTCATGGCGAGCACACTCCAGCCAGGCGACGCAGCCGGGGATAAGTGGAATGCCTCCAGAGCCTGCGGTCCAGCGCAGCCCCGCCCACTTGTCGGCCATTGGGGTGGCGAAGCGCTTGGAGAGTTCAGCCTGTGCACTTTCCAGGATGTTGATGGCGAAGTGGCTCGCCGAGACAAAGGTGGGCAGGCTGAAGGCGCCCCGATCCAGGCAGAAGAGCACCAGGGGCGGGTCCATGGAGACCGACGAAAAAGAGTTAACCGTCACGCCCACGGGCGTACCGGTCTCGTCAATGCTGGTGACGATGGCGATGCCGGTGGCAAAGCTGCCCAGAGCGTCGCGCAGATCACTTCGATCCACGGTGCTTGCCTCTGGGGTTCCTTGCTGCGCCGCTTTCTCGCCTGCTCCGGTCATTCTCCGCTCCTGCCATTACGAAGTGGTCATATCGACCATCGGCCCCCTCGGTGCAACCGCTCAGGGGCTCAAACACTGACAGGGCAGAGATGCACCCGATGTCCAAGGACCCCTTTTGCTCCCCTTGAAGTCGGCCGCATAAGGGTATAAAGATATCTTTATATGAGAGAGCGAGGACCAGCGATGGACGTGCTGTTGCAGGGGCTGAGGGCAGCGGCGGAGCCGACACGGCTGCGTGTGCTGGCACTCTGTGCCCATGCGGAGCTCACGGTCAGTGACCTGGTCGAGATTCTTGGCCAGTCCCAGCCCAGGGTGTCGCGCCACCTCAAGCTGCTGGTCGAGGCAGGTCTGCTTCAGCGGCACCAAGAGGGGTCTTTTGCCTACTATCGGCTCGCGGATCGTGGGTTGGGAGCTGAACTGTCCCGCCAACTCGTCGACCTGCTGCCGGCGGAAGACCCGATGCACGCCCGTGACCTGGAGCGGCTTCAGGCGGTTCAGGAGGCATGGGCAGTAAAGGCTGCCGCCTATTTTCGCCGCAACGCCACGGACTGGACCCGGCTGCGGGCTCTGCACGCAAACACCGACACGGTGGACAGCGCTTTGCGGGAGATCGTCCTGGCCGAGCCGGTTGATGACCTGCTCGATGTGGGCACCGGCGCCGGGCATGTCCTCAAGCTGGTGGGCGATCATGCCCGCAGTGCCATCGGCATCGATCTCTCGCGCGACATGTTGACCGTGGCCCGGGCCAATCTGTTCCGGGCCGGTCTTCGGCACTGCCAGGTGCGCCATGCCGAGATGACGGCTCTCCCCTTCGCTGCGGGGCGCTTCGACGTGGTGACGCTGCACATGGTGTTGCACTACGCCCAGCGCCCGGTGGCGGCGATCCAGGAGGCGGCGCGGGTGCTGCGGCCGGGAGGGCGGCTCGTGGTCGTCGACTTCCTGCCGCACGAACGCGCTGAACTGCGCAGCGAGCATGCCCATCGTTGGCTGGGTTTCTCCGATGCCGGGATGACCGATTTCCTGAGCGAAGCCGGTCTGGTGGCGGAACGTTCGCACTCCCTAGCCGGCGGTCCCTTAACCGTCGGCCTTTGGCTCGGGCGCCGGCCCGCCAATGACAGTCTCAACTCCGATAACGCAGAAACTGCGAGGAAGGTGATCTGATGCGATTCTCCTTCGAGTTCTTTCCGGCGCGTACGCCGGCGGGAGAGCAACAACTGGCCGAGACGGCAAAGAAGCTGGCGCCGCTGCGCCCTGCTTTCGCCTCCATGACTTATGGCGCTGGCGGCTCAGGGCGCGAGTCCAGCAACAAGGGGCTGCAGCTTCTGCAGGACACGCCCGGCATGGAGCCGGCCGCCCATATCACCGTCGTGGGGCAGCCGAGGGCCGAAGTGGATGCCCAGTTGCAGAGTTGGCTGGCCGCCGGCGTGAAGCGCTTCGTGGCCCTGCGCGGCGACATGCCCGATATGGCGCGGCCCTATCGCCCGCATCCGGAGGGCTATCCCGGGGCGGTGGAACTGGTGGCCTCACTGCGGCGCATGGGCGCCGAGGATATCAGCGTGGGCTGCTATCCTGAAGGCCACCCGGAATCGCCGTCCATGGAAGCGGAACTGGAGCATCTCAAGCGCAAGCTCGATGCCGGTGCCGACCGGGCGGTGAGCCAGTTCTTCTTCAATATCGATGACTTTCTTCGCTTCCGGGATCGGGCGGTGCGCGCCGGCATCACGCAGCCCTTGGTCCCGGGTATCGTGCCGGTGCACGACTTCAACAAGGTGAAGAGCTTTGCCGAGCGCTGCGGCGCCACGGTGCCGGATTGGGTCGGTGAGCGCTTTGCCGGGCTGGAGGACGATCCGGAAACCCGCGGCCAGGTGGGCGCCGTCATCGCAGCCGATCTCTGCCGCGATCTGCGCGCCGAGGGCATCGAAGATTTCCACTTCTACACACTCAACAAGGCGCCGATGACTTTGGCGATCTGTCGACTGCTGGGGATCCGGCCCGATCTGCAAGAGGCAGCCTGACATGCGACGCCTGGAGGAGGCACTGGCGCAGCGCGTGCTGCTGTCGGACGGCGCGGTCAGCCGCCAGCTGCGCAAGCAGCCCATCGACCCTGAGCGCGATCTCTGGGGGCACGAAGGGCGGCTGGAACTGCTGTGCCTCACCCGGCCGGTTTGGGTTAAGGCGGTGCACGAGGCCTTTCTTCGTGCGGGCGCCGATGTGGTGCGCAGTCATACGCTCGATGCTTCGCCGCTCTCGTTGGAGGATGCAGGGCTGGCCGACCAGGCCTTCTACCTGAACTTTGCCGCGGCGCAGGTCGCCTGCGAGGCTGTGGATTCCGTCCCCGGCCGCGGCCGCCGACGCTTCGTGCTGGGGCTGGTACGTGACCAGGGCTGGGACGCTCCGGCAGGCGAGATCGAGGCTGCCGTGGCGACTCAGGCCGAAGGTTTGATCGCTGGTGGCGCCGACGGGATTGCCTTGGATGTGACACCGGGGACTGGTCGCGCTTGCCTCTTTCTGCGCGGAGCGGAGAAGGCGCGGCGCCAACTGGGCGCCATGGCACCGCTTTATCTCCAGAGCACGCCCGGCGCTGCCTACTCGAGCCACACCCTGGAGCAGGCCGATGGCACGATCATCTATCGCACCGGTTCGCGGGCTCGCGGCGACTGGCTCGCCCGGGCCGTCCAAAGCGAAGGCGCGAACCTGATCGGGGGTGGCGATACCCCCGAAGACACTGCGGCGCTTGACCGACGCTTGCGCCTGCTCGCCGACGATGGGCTGCGGCCGATCAATGCCGCCGCCCGCGCAGCAGGTGCCTACAGCGATGAGAGCGTGGTGCCGTCTTCGGCCCTGCGCCTCGATCCCATCATCACGGAGTTACATTGAATTTCATGACCGATCGAAAGACCCGAAGAAAGGCGCTGCACGCAGCTGCCAAGGAACGGATACTTCTGCTCGACACGGCGATGGGCACCGCCATCCAGGGACTTGGCCTGGAAGAGGAGGACTATCGTGGTGAGCGATTCAGTGACCACTCGCGGGACTTGAAGGGTGACAACGATCTGCTCGTGCTTACCCGCCCGGAGTTGATCAGCAACATCCACCGCGAGAACCTCGAGGCGGGTGCCGACATTCTGGAGACCAACACCTTCAACGCCACCGCGATCAGCCAGGCGGAGTACGCCCTGGAATCGGCGGTGGATGATCTGAACCGTGGGGCGGCGCAGCTGGCGCGTGAGGCCGCTGATGCCATGACGGAGAAAACGCCGGAGAAGCCGCGCTTCGTGGCCGGCGTGATCGGCCCGACGTCTCGCACGGCTTCGCTCTCCCCGGATGTCGAGGATCCCGGCTTCCGCAACGTGACCTATGATGAGTTGGTCGAGAACTACCGGCAGGCCGCCAAAGGCCTGATCGAAGGTGGTGCTGACCTGATCCTGGTGGAAACGATCTTCGACACGCTCAACGCGCGGGCGGCGCTTTTCGCGCTGACCGGTCTGTTCGACGAGTTGGGTGATGCGCTGCCGATCATGATCTCCGGCACGATCACGGATCTCTCCGGCCGTACGCTCTCGGGACAGACACCGGAAGCCTTCTGGCATTCCGTGCGCCATGTGGACCCCTTCTCGGTCGGACTGAACTGTGCCCTGGGCCCCAAGGAGCTGCGCCCGCACGTGGCCGAGTTGAGCCGGATCGCCGATACGCTTGTGTCCGCCCATCCCAACGCCGGCTTGCCGAACCAGTTCGGCGGTTACGATCTGGGACCGGACGAGATGGCCGAGCACATCGCCGACTGGGCCAAGGATGGACTCCTGAACATCGTGGGCGGCTGCTGCGGCACCACCCCGGAACACTTGAAGGCCATTGCGGCGGCCGTCGAGGGCAAGGCGCCCCGGCGTGTGCCGCAGGTGAAGCCCTGGATGCGGCTTTCCGGCCTTGAGCCCTTTATTCTGCCCCGTGATGAAGAAGAGGAGGCAGCATGACCACCGGACGTTTTGTCAACGTCGGCGAACGCTGCAACGTCGCCGGCTCCGCCCGTTTCAAGAAGCTGATCGCTGCTGAGGATTACGCCACCGCCGTTGAGGTGGCCCGTGCTCAAGTCGAGAACGGCGCTCAGATCCTGGACGTCAATATGGATGACGCCATGATCGACGCCGTCCAGGCGATGACGCGCTTCCTCAACATGATCGCCGGTGAACCCGATGTCGCGCGCGTGCCGGTCATGATCGACAGTTCCAAGTGGGAGGTGATCGAGGCCGGCCTGAAGTGCGTGCAGGGCAAGCCCATCGTCAACTCCATCTCCATGAAGGAGGGCGAGGAGCCTTTCCTGGAGCAGGCGCGCCTGATCAAGCGTTACGGCGCTGCGGTCGTGGTGATGGCCTTCGACGAGGAAGGCCAGGCTGCCACTGCCGATCACAAGTACGCCATCTGCGAGCGGGCCTACCGCCTGCTGGTGGACAAGGTCGGTCTGCCGCCCGAAGACATCATCTTTGATCCCAACATCTTCGCCGTGGCCACCGGCATCGAGGAGCACAACGACTACGCGCGTGCCTTCATCGATGCCACCGCTCGGATCCGTGAGAACCTGCCGCACGCGCATATCTCAGGCGGGCTCTCCAACGTGTCCTTCTCCTTCCGCGGTAATGAGCCGGTGCGTGAGGCCATGCACTCGGTGTTCCTGTTGCATGCCATTCGTGCCGGCATGGATATGGGCATTGTCAACGCGGGCCAGATCACGGTCTACGAGGACATTCCCAAGGAACTGCGGGAAGCCTGCGAGGACGTAATCCTTAACCGCAACCCCGAGGCAACCGAACGCCTGCTGGAGATCGCTGAGCGCTATCGCTCCGAGGGCGGTTCTGCGCGCAAGGAGCAGGATCTTTCCTGGCGCGAGCTGCCGGTGAATGAGCGCCTGTCTCATGCCTTGGTGCACGGCATCGACAAGTGGATCATCGAAGACACGGAGGAAGCCCGCCTGAACCATGAAAAGCCGCTCGAGGTGATCGAAGGGCCCTTGATGGATGGCATGAACGTGGTCGGCGATCTCTTCGGCGCTGGTAAGATGTTCCTGCCGCAGGTGGTGAAGTCTGCGCGCGTCATGAAGAAGGCCGTGGCGCACCTGCTGCCCTTCATCGAGGCGGGCAAGCAGGAGGGCGACAAGGACACGAAGGGTCGCATCCTTATGGCCACCGTGAAGGGCGACGTTCACGACATCGGCAAGAACATCGTCGGGGTGGTGCTGCAGTGTAACAACTACGAGGTCATTGACCTCGGCGTCATGGTGCCCACCGCGAAGATCCTGGAGACCGCAAAGGCGGAGAAGGTCGATATCATCGGGCTGTCGGGTCTCATCACGCCCAGCCTCGAAGAAATGAGCTACATCGCCAGCGAGATGCAGCGCGAGGGCTTTGAACTGCCGCTGCTGATCGGTGGGGCGACCACCAGCAAGATCCACACTGCCGTCAAGATTGCGCCCAACTACAAGGGTCCGGTGGTGCATGTGCTGGACGCCAGCCGTGCCGTGGGCGTGGCCGGCCGCCTGGCCTCTCCGACGCTGCGCGAGCCCTTCGTAAAGGACATCGCGCAGGAATACGAGAAGATGCGCGAGTCCCACGCCAAGAAGGGCAGTGGGCGCACGCGTCTGCCGATCGAAGATGCCCGCGCCAACGCCCTGAAACTGGACTGGGCGAATTACACGCCGCCGCGGCCGACCTTCGAAGGTCTGCGGGACTTCCAGGGCTATGATCTGGAAGAGCTGATATCCTGTATCGACTGGACACCCTTCTTCTCCACCTGGGAACTGCACGGGCGCTATCCGACGATTCTGAAGGATGAGAAGGTAGGCGAGGCGGCTCGCAGCGTCTTCAACGATGCGCAGAAGATTCTGGAGCGCATGGTTGCGGAATCCTGGCCCGGCCCCAAGGCGGTGGTTGGCTTCTGGCCCGCGGCTTCGGACGGGGACGATATCCTTCTCTTCGATCCGGAATCGGGCGAGGAGATGAAGCGGTTGTTCCACTTGCGTCAGCAAATCGCCCGGCGAGAGGGGCGGGAGCGCCCGCATCTGGCCCTTTCGGACTTCGTTGCCCCGCTCGACGGACCGCCGGATTGGCTCGGCGCTTTCTGCGTCACCTCCGGCCCGGAGATCGAGCAGCGTGTGGCCGAAGCCAAGGCACGCCAGGACGACTATGAGGCCATCATGATCCAGGCCTTGGGCGATCGTCTGGCAGAAGCCTTTGCCGAGCGCTTGCATCAGCGCGTGCGCACGGAGTTCTGGGGCTATGCACCGGACGAGGATCTGAGCAATGAGGATCTGGTCGCGGAGAAGTATCGCGGGATCCGTCCGGCGCCGGGCTATCCGGCCTGCCCGGACCATACGGAAAAGCGCACACTGCTACCGCTGCTGGAGACCGAGAAGCGTTGCGGTGTGACCTTCACGGAATCCTGCGCCATGCAGCCGGCCTCGACCGTGTCGGGCTGGTACTTCTCCCACCCCGAAAGCCAGTACTTTGGTGTCGGCCGGATCGAGCGCGATCAGGTCGAGGACTACGCCCACCGCAAGGGCTGGAGCGTGGAGGAGGCCGAGCGTTGGCTTGCCCCCAACCTGGCCTACGATCCTATGGCCTTGCGTCAGGCTGCGGAGTAACCGGGCTTATGAGCCCCGGCTGCTGCGTCCGGCTTCGGCCGGGCGCAGCAGATGCAGCGCCAATAGGGTCAGGCCGAGGAGGATCAGCGCCCCGGCCTGATGCAGGGCGCCCAGGCTAACAGGCACCACCAGCAGCAGGGTGGTGACGCCCAAGAGGAACTGGACCGCCGCCATCCCGGCGATGGCAGCTATCGCCCTGGCCGCCGCGGCGGGGAGAGTCTGACGGCGTGCATAGGCCCAAAATACTACCGCGCCAATGAGCGTCAGTGTCGCCAGCAGGCGGTGGTTAAACTGCACCGCCGCGTGGTTCTCGAACAGGTTGGCTATCCAGGGCTGGAGCATGCCATAGCCGCCGGGAATCACCCGTCCATCCATCAGGGGGAAGGTGTTGTAGGTGAAGCCGGCCCGCAGCCCGGCAACAAAACCGCCGGAGACCAGGGTGATGCAGATCAACACCAGCAATGCCACCAACCAGCGCCGCAGGCTTCGGGTTTCCGGCGCGCTGCGCGTTGGTGCGGGTGCCAGCAAGCGGAACGTCAGCCAGAGCATGTAGGCGTAGATGAAGACCGCCAGTCCCAGGTGCAGGACGAGGCGGTACTGGCTCACCTCGGTACGATCGGCAAAGCCGCTCGTCACCATGAACCACCCCATGAAGCCTTGAAGCCCTCCAAGCGCCAGCAGCATGATCGCGTGGGGTTTGATCCAGGCAGGAAGGCGTCCACGCAGCCAGAACCAGACCAGCGGGACGAAGAACACAAGACCGATCAGCCGACCCCAGAGGCGGTGGATCCATTCCCACCAGAAGATGGTCTGGAATTCTTCCAGGGTCATTCCCTGGTTCAGCAACTGGTACTGCGGGATTGTGCGGTAGAGGTCAAAGACCCTCTGCCACTCCGCCTGGGACATCGGGGGCAGGGTGCCGGTGATCGGCGCCCATTCCATGATTGAGAGACCTGATTCCGTCAGGCGCGTAATGGCGCCGATGACAGCCATGGCAAAGACCATGGCGGCAGAAAAGCCGAGCCACAGCGCCACGGCGCGTGGCTGGCTACGCGCATCGACGCCAGACCGAAGGGTGGCGTCGATGGACGAAGTGTGACCTGAGGTGGACATGCGCGGCAGTCTAGCCGCGCTTTGCGGCAGGGCAAGCAGGCCACGGGGGCACCGGCGCGGCGGAATGCCGCGGCCGGGTCAGGTCACTGGAGGGCGCGCCGGTCTCAGTGCAGGGAAAGCATGCAATCGGCCCGGCGCAACTCGCTCTGTCCGATCAGCTTCTGGCTGTCCACCTTGACGCTGTGCAGCTTGCCGTCGAGATTCCGGCTCCAGAAGTCCAGGAATCGCCGCAACTGCGGAAACTCCGGTGAAATGTCGTAATCCTGCCAGACGTAGCTCTGCAGCAGATGCGGGTGATCGGGCATGTGATATAGGATCTCGGCCGTGGTCAGCCGATAGTCTTTCAACTGAAGCGCCAGTGCGGACATCCGGAACCTCCCTGAGTGTCGAGCCGTCATCAACGCACAGGAATCTTGCCCGGTCTAGAAAGAGGCTGGCAACAGAAAAATTAGAAATAACAAAGGATTAGCAGCCGTCTGCCAGAGTGGCTGCCAGGGGCGCCGTCAGGCAGTGCGGAAGCGTGCGCCCGCGCCGCGCTCGATGGCCGCCGCTTCCAGCCGGCCAACGCCGATGTGATGGCGCAGCATCTCCAGCAGTCGCAGTTCCTCCTGGGTCGCTGTGCCGTCGGCCGCCACGACGTCACAGGCCAAGGCATAGGCGGTTTCCCGCAGGCTTTCCGGCAGCGCTTCGTCGATTGCATCCAGGGCGGTGTCGATGCCGTCCGGATCCTGCAGCAGTTCGACACAGGCCTGCGTTGTCGGGCTCAAGCGGTCGAACTCGAACTCCTGAAACACCGGCAGGAGTCGGATCATCTCGCTCATCATGCGGATTTCACGGTCGTTCATTTCCTGGTCCGCCACTGAGGCGAGGACCATGGTGTAGATGAGGGCACCGTGCGTATCGAGCATGAGGCGGGATCCGTTAGATGGTGAAGGGACGGGCAGCAAAACGCTCCCGGCCGCGGTTCGTCAAGGAAAAGTGCGCAACCTTATCTGGGCCTTTTCGGGACCCAGCGCGGTGGAGCCGGCGGCCCCCGAAAAAGACTGGGGAGCCGCCGGCAGGCCTACTGCACCTGAATGATGGCGCGGCTCAGCACCTTGCGTTCGGAAATGTCCAGCAAGCGGAATTCGTAGGTACCGGAGGCATCAGGCAGCGTGAAGGTCAGTTCCTCCCCGCTTGCCGATTGCATCTCGATCCAGGTGAAATCCGCTTGATCGGCTTGAGCCAAGGCGATGCGACGGTCGTTTCCGTTGTCCTCGGCCTGCCAGGTCACCGCTATGGACTCTCCGGGTGTGCCCGTCTCGGGTACGCTGAGGGATCCCCCGTCGTCCAGGGCGGCTGTTGCCGAAACCACCTCAAGGTCGTGGCGGGCGAGCACGCGACGACCTTCGTCCAGGACGTAGCGGAGCTGATAAAAGCCCATTGTCTCCGGGGCGGTCAGATCAGCCTCTTGAGCATCGCGCACACGGACGTAGGTCTCGTAGTCGCCGTCGTCCGAGCCGAGAGGCGCGATGGAGACGTAGTCGCGTGGGCTCGGCGCGCTGCCGGTCCAGGCCACCCGGAACTGATCGCCGGCGCGCACGGTGTCCGGTCCCGACAGTTCCATGCCTGCTTCGACCACCTCGACTTCCGCCGATGCCAGGGTCTTTCCTCCCTCGTTCAAAATGTAACGCACCTCGTAGAGGCCGGGAGTGGCCGGCGCGGTCACGGAACCCTGCGTGTTGTCGCGCGTCCTCGTGTAGTTGCCATACTCGCCCTCACCAGTGCCCATGGGGACGATGGTCACATAGTCCTGTGGATGAATGGGGTTGGTCCAGCTGACCTGAAAGCTTGCGCCAGTCACAACCTGCGCGGGCGCCGAAACCGTGACTTCAGCCTCGACGATCTCGATCGCTGCAGAAGCCAGCGTTTTCCTGCCCTCGTTCAGAATGTAGCGGACCTCATAAAGCCCGGGCTGAGCCGGGGCTTGCAGCGAGCCTTCTGTGTTGTCCCGCGTGCGGATGTAGGCACCGCTCTCGCCTTCCTCGGCGCCCATGGGGACGATGGTCACGTAGTCCTGCGGATGGATGGAGTTTGACCAGCTGACCTGGAAGGCGGCGCCAACGGTTGCCTGCTCAGGCGCCGAAACCGAAGCTTCAGCCTCGACGATCTCGATCGCTGCAGAAGCCAGCGTTTTCCTGCCCTCGTTCAGAATGTAGCGGACCTCATAAAGCCCGGGCTGAGCCGGGGCTTGCAGCGAGCCTTCTGTGTTGTCCC
>NZ_JARHUD010000007.1:206644-219616 GCF_029222965.1 Aquibaculum arenosum
GCGTGCGGATGTAGGCACCGCTCTCGCCTTCCTCGGCGCCCATGGGGACGATGGTCACGTAGTCCTGCGGATGAATGGAATCGGACCAGGATACGGCGAAGGCTGCGCCGCTGGTGGCGTTCTCAGGCGCTTCCAGAGTGATGGCCGCATCCACCACCTCAATCTCAGCCGAGCCGGCGGTCCCGCGTCCGTCATTGACGACATAGCGCACCTCGTAGAATCCCGTATTGGCGGGAACCTGCAGCGTGCCCGCGCTGTCGTCCCGGACGCGGATGTAGTTCCCGACCTCGCCGTCTTCGGTGCCGAGTGGGACAATGGTCATCATGTCACGCTCTGATTGCTCGGGAGCATTCCACTCGACCTCCACGGTCGAGCCGATTGTCGCCGTTTCGGGCGCAGTCACCTCAACAGAGGGCAGGGCCGGTTCCTCCGGCTCGGGTTCCGGCTCGGGTTCCTCGACGGTGGCCTGAGCCAGGGTCTCGCCAACCTCACCCAGCGCGCTGCTGAGTTCATCGGCGTTGTCGGCTGCCAAGAAGCGACCGCCGGTCCGATCCGCCAGGCAGGCAACCGCTTCCTGATCCTCGCCGCTCAGGTCGAAGCCGACCACATGAGCTGTGAAGCCAACGCCAGCGGTTTCCAGTTGATCCGCGAGGGCACAGGGATCGCGCTGACAGGTCTCGACGCCATCGGTGATCAGGATCACGGTCGCCGGGTTGTCCCGGAAGGCCAGCACCTGAGCGGCTTCCTCAACTGCGGCCGTAAGAGGCGTCTTGCCGCGTGGCGTGATCGCCTGCACGCGCTCCATGAAGGCGTCACGCTCCAGTGGGGCGGGCTGGACGATGGTCTCTATGTCGCCGCAATCGGCTTCCCGCCGATGCCCATAGGCCATCAGGCCCACGTTGGTACCGTCCGCCCATTCCCCCAGCAGGCTTCCCATGGCCTCACGGGCGATCTCGATCTTGGCCGCGCCGTCGATCTGGCCCCACATGGAGTTGGAGCCGTCGTAGACAATCATCACGTCGTCGGCGGCGTGGCTGGCTCCGACTGTGAGGAAAAGGAACCCGGCGGTCCAAGTGAGCGTTCTGTGCATTCGGCCGCATCCCGTTCTATTCTTGCAACGTATTGATTCGGTCGTCCGGGGCAGTGCCGGAGGCGCAGAGCGGTATCCTAGCGCGCTATATCGCTCTTCCTCTGCCGGAGACGCCTCCGCGCTCGCCCGAACATGAGCGTGGTGCTCTTTTCTCGAGTGACACCGAACCCTACTTCTAGGCAAAGCTCGCAATGGTCGCAACTGATGCTTTTCGGGGGCGTACCAACTGCGACGCAGGCTGGAGAAATCTATGCGAGAGCGAGCTGTCATTCTTTTCGCCAATGATGCCTTCTACGAGGCCTTTCGCGCGGGCGACTTGCAGGCGATGGATGGGCTTTGGGCACGCAAAGCGCCAGTGGCCTGCGCACATCCAGGCTGGGCGCCGCTAATCGGACGGGAAGCGGTCATGGAAAGCTGGAAGGCCATCATCGAGAATGGCGGTGTGCCTGAAGCCCTGCGCTGCCGCGAGCCGCGCGTGGTGCCGCTGTCGCCGGAAAGCGCCATGGTCTTGTGCTATGAGCAGATGGGCAAAGGGCTGCTGCTGGCGACCAATGTCTTCGTGCAGGAAGAGGGGGAGTGGCGCTTGGTGCATCATCATGCCGGCCCCACCCAAATGACCGCCGCTGATCTCGAGGGGGAAGCGGAGCCCTCGCCGTTGCAGTAGACGGGCGGGACCCGCACCAGGGCCCGACCCTTGATTTCCGGTTGCTCACCGCCATGCTTGGCGCCGATCCACGCATTGCTACCGGACCTTCGCGCTATGAACTCGCTCTTCGCCTCGCTGCCGACCACGGTCTTCGAATCCATGTCCCAGCTGGCTCGGGAGCACGACGCCATCAATCTCGGCCAGGGCTTCCCCGACGATCCGGGGCCCGAGGACGTGCGCCGTGCGGCGGCAGACGCAGCGGTGGATGGTTGGAACCAGTATCCGCCGATGTTCGGCTTGCCCGAGCTGCGCCAGGCCATTGCCGCACATTATCAGCGATTTCATGGCGTCGATCTGGATTGGCAGCGCGAGGTTCTGGTGACCTCTGGCGCCACCGAGGCCCTGGCGGCATCGCTGCTGGCGCTGATCGAGCCAGGCGATGAAGTGGTGCTATTCCAGCCCATGTACGACGCCTATCTGCCGCTGGTTCTGCGGGCCGGCGGCGTGCCGCGCTTCGTCACGCTGCAGCCGCCGCAGTGGCGCTTCGATGCCGCTCAACTGGAAGCGGCCTTCAGCGATAAGACGCGCGTCGTGCTGCTCAACACGCCGCTGAACCCGGCCGGCACGGTGCTGGCGCGCGAAGACATCGACCTGCTCGCCGATTTCGTCGAGCGGTATGATGCCACGGTGGTTTGCGATGAGGTCTGGGAGCACATCACCTTCGACGATGTCGCCCACACCAGCCTGCTCTCGGTGCCGGCCTTACGCGAGCGCACGGTCAAGATCGGCTCTGCCGGCAAGATCTTTTCGCTCACCGGCTGGAAGGTCGGCTTGGTCGCAGCGGCGCCGCCACTGCATGCCGCCATTTCCCGCGCGCACCAGTACCTGACCTTCACCACGCCGCCCAACCTCCAGACAGCCGTGGCCTATGGCCTGGGCAAGGAAGAGGATTTCTTTCTCGGGCAGCGCCAGGACTTCCAGCGACAGCGCGATCGCTTCGCCTCGGGCCTGGAGCGGCTCGGATTCACCGTTCTGCCCTGTCAGGCGACCTACTTCCTCAATGTCGACATCGCGCCTCTGGGGCTGAGCGATGACGTGGCCTTCTGCGAGCGTCTGGTGCGGGAGGCCGGGGTGGCGGCCATTCCTGTGAGTGCCTTCTACGCCGAGGACAAGGTCACCACGGCGGTGCGCTTCTGCTTCGCCAAACGCGATGCTGTGCTTGACGGTGCCTTGGAGCGGTTGGAGCGCTTCATGACCCAGCTGTGAGCGCCTGCTTTCAGACGACGGGCCGGGCCTTTCGGCAGAGCAGGAAGTAGGCAAGGGTTCCGCAGAAGCCTAGACCCGCGACCATGAGCGACAGGGCCGCAGGCGTTTCGTGGGAGAAGGTGCCGGCGATGGCCGATGCCGCCGCGGCGAGCCCGAACTGCAGGGTTCCCAAAAGGGCGGAGGCTGAACCGGCATTGCGGCCGAAAGGCGCCATCGCGAGGGCGGCTGTGTTCGGCATGATGAAGCCCAGACAGGTGATATAGCCAATGATCGGCAGGAAGACGCCATAGCGTCCACCGATGCCCAGCGCGCCACCGAGAATCAGCGCCAGCCCCACCAGCGCCAGCACCAGGTTCGAGACCGAAAGCACCCCATCCGGCCCAAAGCGTCGGCCCAGGCGGGCATTCACCTGAGAGGCTGCGATGAAGCCGAAGGCATTGAGGCCGAAAACCCAGCCATAGGTTTCGGGAGACAATCCCAGCACCTCGATGAACACGAAGGGCGAGGCCGTGATGTAGACGAACATGCCCGCTATGGAGAGGCCGCCCACCAAGGCGGGACCGATGAAACGGCGGTCGGCCAGCAGGCGCCCATAGGCGATGGCGATCGCACGGGGCGACAGAGACTGCGCCATGTGCGGCTGAAGGCTCTCCTTCAGTCGAAACTGGACGGCCAGGGCACAGAGCAGGCCGCACAAGGCCAGAAAGTAGAATATCGCCTGCCAGTCGAACCAGATCAGCAGGTAACCACCCAAGAGCGGGGCGAGCATCGGCGCAATGCCAATGACCAGCATCAGGCGCGAGAAAACACTGACAGCCTCCGACGGGGGAAAGAGGTCGCGCACCATGGCGCGGGCCACCACCACGCCGCCCCCGGCGCCCAGCGCCTGCAGGAAGCGCAACACCATCAACTGCTCCACCGTGGCGGCAAATGCGCAGCCGATGGAGGTGAGGACGAAGAGTCCGAGGCCGAAGAGCGCCGGCTTCTTGCGACCGAAACGATCAGCCAGGGGCCCGTAGAGCATCTGCCCAGAGGCAAAGGCGATGAAGAAGGAGGACAGCGTGAGCTGGATGCGGCCGGCTGTGGTATCGAAGGCTTCCTGGAGGGTTGGGAAGGCCGGCAGGTACATATCGATCGACAGCGGCGCAAAGGCCGTCATGGCGCCGAGAATGATGATGAGTTCTACGGCTCGTCGCCGACTGGCCGGCGCCGGTGTTGCTGATGTCACGCTCGTCACTTGGGGCAATGTCGGCCGGGCCGCAGCTCGCCGCTCCTGATGCTACTGATGCGCCCCAAGGTAGCTGAAGCGTGGCTCAGGAGGCGGTTGAATTGTTGCCCCCAGCCTTGCAGAAAGCGGCCAGCAGGCGCCGTACGCAAGACCTGCCGGCCCGCCGTAAGTTTTCCACAAGATATTGTGCCAAGCGACTCGACTCCCCGCAGGAGCCCGAATATAGTGCGCCTCGTCGGCGACGACCTCAACATGTGGGGAGCATGGCATGGCTTGGACGCCAGAACGAATCGAGGAACTGACCCAGCTGTGGAATGCCGGCCATTCCGCTTCCGCCATCGGCAAGAAACTGGGTGTTTCCAAGAACGCGGTGGTGGGCAAGGCGCACCGCCTTAACCTGCCGGCGCGACCGTCACCTATTCGCCGCGACAGCAAGCCGGCTCAGCCGGCCCGCAAGCCGGCACCGGTGCTGAAGACGCCACCGCCAATGCCGGCTGCGCCAGCCAAAGAAGAGCGGCGGCGCCCGCCCATGGTGCGGGTGCAGCAGCAGCAGGAGAAGTCCACGGGACGGCGCTGCCAGTGGCCGATCGGCGATCCGGCAACACCCGACTTCCACTTTTGTGAGGCGCCGGCTGCTGGTGGCAAGCCCTATTGCGCCGAGCATTGCGCCGTCGCTTACGTGGTGAAATCGCGCGATCGCAGTTCCGAAGCGGCCTGATGAGCCTTCGGCGGGGCCTGTAAGGTCCAGATCGCCCCAACCGCGAAAGCGCCCGGACCTGATTGCAGGGTTCGGGCGTTTCGCATTGCCAAGCAGACTTTCTGGCAAGCGTCGTCGCAGACTTTCTCGCCGGCGGGGAAGTGTCGTTGACCCTTGGCCTTCTCTGGCTAGGATGCGCGGCAATCAAAGCAGATCGCGTCCTGTCCGAAACGCTTTGCGATACGCGAGGATGCGTAAATCTGCTTTAGAACTTTGAGAGTAGAGCGGATACACGCGATAAATCAGAACCGTAAAGGTTCAGGTTGAACGCGATCCGGTCTGACCTTCTACAGCAGCGAAACGGTGAGGGGAGCCCTATGGCGTCCTATCAGTATATCTACACTATGCAGGGTCTCTCGAAGACCTATCCCGGCGGCAAGAAGGTGCTGGAGAACATCCATCTGCACTTCCTGCCGGGAGCCAAGATTGGCGTGCTGGGTCTCAATGGCGCCGGTAAATCGACGCTGCTCAAGATTATGGCCGGCATCGAGACCGAGTATAACGGCGAGGCCTGGGCCGCCGAGGGCGTCAAGGTTGGATACCTGGCGCAGGAGCCGGAGCTCGATCCCACCAAGGACGTAGCCGGCAACGTCATGGACGGCCTGGGCGATCTGAAGCAACTGGTGGATCGCTACAACGCCATCAGCGAGGCTTTCGCCGATCCGGACGCCGACTTCGATGCGCTCTTGGCTGAACAGGCGGACCTGCAGGAAAAGATCGAGGCAGCCGACGCCTGGGATCTGGAGCGCCGCGTCGAGATCGCCATGGACGCGCTGCGCTGCCCGCCGGGCGAGGCGGAGGTTACCAAGCTTTCCGGCGGTGAACGCCGCCGCGTGGCCCTCTGCCGCCTGCTGTTGTCAAAGCCCGACATGCTGCTGCTGGATGAGCCGACCAACCATCTGGACGCCGAGTCCGTGGCCTGGCTGGAGCGTTATCTGGAGGAGTATCCCGGCACCGTCGTGGCTGTGACCCATGACCGCTACTTCCTCGACAATGTCGCCGGCTGGATCCTGGAGCTCGATCGCGGGCGCGGCATTCCCTACCAGGGCAACTACTCGGGCTGGCTGGAACAGAAGCGCAAGCGCCTGGAGCAGGAGGCGCGCGAGGAAAAGGCGCGCCAGCGCACGGTCAACCACGAGTTGGAGTGGATCCGGCAGTCGCCCAAGGCGCGCCAGGCCAAGTCCAAGGCGCGTATCCAGGCCTATGAGGAGCTGCTGCGCCAGGGTAACGAACAGGCGCCGGAGCCGGGCAGCATCACCATTCCACCGGGTCCGCGCCTGGGTGACTTGGTCGTGGAGGCCGTCAACCTGCGCAAGGGCTTCGGCAACCACCTCTTGATCGAGGATCTCAATTTCAAGCTGCCGCCGGGCGGCATTGTCGGCATCATCGGCCCCAACGGCGCCGGCAAGACCACGCTGTTTCGCATGATCGTGGGTCAGGAGACGCCGGATGGCGGTGAGATCCGGATCGGCGATACGGTAAAGGCCGGTTACGTCGACCAGTCCCGCGATTCCCTGGATGCCGGCAAGAGCGTGTGGGAGGAAATCTCCGACGGGCTTGACGTGGTGCAGCTCGGCAAGCGCGAGATGCCTTCGCGGGCCTATGTCGGCGCTTTCAACTTCAAGGGCGGCGATCAGCAGAAGAAGGTGGGTCAGCTTTCCGGCGGTGAGCGCAACCGGGTGCATCTGGCCAAGATGCTGAAATCCGGCGCCAACCTGCTGCTGCTGGACGAACCGACCAACGACCTGGACGTGGACACCCTGCGTTCGCTGGAAGAGGCGCTGCTGGACTTCGCCGGCTGCGCCATGATCATCAGCCATGATCGCTGGTTCCTGGACCGCGTCTGTACGCACATCCTGGCCTACGAAGGCGACAGCCGGGTCGTCTGGTACGAAGGCAACTACCAGGACTATGAGGCGGACCGGAAACGGCGCTTGGGCGCGGAAGCGGATCAACCGCACCGCATCAAGTACAAGCCGCTGGAGCGGTAGCGCGCGGCGCAGCGGCGCTTACGAACAGTGTCGGTCGAATCAGGCCCCTGGTGTCGGAACGGCGCCAGGGGCCTTTCCTGTTTCGCTCCGACACGAAGCACACCAAGGGATGCAGGAAGTTCGCCAGGGGGTGAGCACGCCAGTCTCAAGCCCGGTTGAGTGAAAGGCCTTCGTGCACTTCGTGCCATTCTTCCTGCCCTTCGTGTCTAACAAAGCCGCCTTTGAAGGAAGCCAGGATTTCATAATACACAACAGTGTTGTGAATTTTGCATTGGCCTCTGGGGGTAGTGCGTGGCAGCGTGGGGTATCAACACCGCTCCTGCTGCACCCAGCGCGGGCTGGTTCCAGAAACGGAACCGGGCACGCCTTTCTCCTGCTTCCCAGATCATGGCTGAAACACAAAGACCGACGCCCACCGCTTCGCCTGCCTGGCACCTCTTCGTCCCCAAGCTGATCACCACCCTGCGTCAGGGCTATGGGATGGGCGATCTCAGGCATGATCTGATTGCCGGCCTCACGGTGGCCATTGTGGCGTTGCCGCTGGCCATGGCGCTGGCCATCGCGTCAGGCACCACGCCGGACAAGGGACTGGTCACTGCTGTTGTGGCCGGTTTCCTGATTTCCGCGCTGGGCGGCAGCCGCTTCCAGATCGGCGGCCCGACCGGGGCCTTCGTCGTTGTTGTCTTCAATGTTATTGCCGAGCACGGCTATGACGGGCTGGTTCTGGCCACGTTGATGGCCGGGGCCATGCTGATCGTTGCGGCCATTGCGCGCCTGGGCACCTGGATCAAGTACATCCCGGAGCCGGTGGTGATCGGATTTACTGCCGGCATCGGCCTGATTATCCTCAGCAGCCAGATCCGCGACTTCTTTGGGCTATCGCTGGACAGCGTGCCCGGCGATTTCCTGGAGCGACTAGGGGTCTTCTGGGCTGCCCGCGACAGTCTTTCGCTGATCACCTTCGTGCTGGCGGGGGCTTCCCTCGCCTTGATTCTGGGGCTGCGCCGCTGGGCGCCGAAACTTCCTGGCTTCCTGCTTGCGGTTGCTGGAGCGTCGCTGATCGTGCTGATTTTCGGGCTGCCGGTCGATACCATCGGTAGCCGCTTCGGCGGCATTCCCAGCAGCCTCCCGGCGCCGGTCTGGCCGGAAATCACTCTGGAGCGCATGGGCATTCTACTGCCCAGCGCCTTTACCATCGCCTTCCTGGCGGGTGTCGAAAGCCTGCTCTCCGCTGTGATTGCAGACGGCATGACGGGACGGCGACACAGGTCGAACTGCGAACTCATGGCCCAGGGTGTGGCCAACATTGGCTCTGCGTTCTTCGGTGGCCTGCCCGCTACCGGCGCCATAGCCCGCACGGCCACCAACATCCGCGCCGGCGCGCGCAGCCCCGTCTCGGGCATCCTGCACGCGGTCTTCCTGCTGCTGTTCATGTTGCTGCTGGCGCCTTTGGCTTACTGGGTGCCGCTGGCTGCTTTGGCTGCGATCCTGGTGGTGGTGGCTTGGAACATGAGCGAAGTCGGAAAGCTCACTCACCTGCTGCTGCGCGCGCCTCTGGGCGATAGGCTCGTCATGGTGCTCACATTCCTGCTGACCGTCCTGGTGGACCTGACGGTTGCCATCCAGGTCGGCGTCGTACTGGCAGCCATTCTCTTCATGCACCGCATGGCCGGGCTCGTGGCCGTGGAGAAGGGCGATGCCGTCCTGCAACGGGACATCGACGACTTCCAGCGCGACCCCGAAGCCTATGACCAGCGCGACGCCCTGCCGTCCGGCGTTGAGGTGTTCCAGATGCGCGGTCCGCTGTTCTTCGGTGCGGCCTCGACCGTGGGAGATCTTCTGGACAGCGTCGGCGAGCCGCCGCGAGTCTTCATCCTGCGCATGCGGGAGGTGCCGATGATCGACGCTAGTGGCGCCGAAGCCCTAGCAGGTCTGGTGCGCCGGGCAGCAGCGCACGGCACCAAGGTGATCGTGACCTCGGTTCAGCCGGAAGTCGCGGCGGTGCTTCAGCGCATGGATTTGGGCCCCCAGAGCGGCCGCCTGGTGCACGCGGCCGACTATGGCGAGGCCCTGGCGCTCGCCCGCGCTGTCTGAGCTGATTGCCTGAAAGAGGCTCTATGATCCCGGGGGCACTGCAGCCGCACAAAGGGCGTTGAAGGCTGACACGCCGGCTTTCGGGCCTTCCGGATGATTCCAAACCGCATCACCCACGGCCAAGAACTCGATCCCAGTGGCAATTAGGGCGGGCGCGTTCTCAAGGGTTACTCTGCCCCAAGCGACGCAGGGTAGCTCCATCAACTCTGCCCACCAAGCCAGTAGCTCGGGGTCGCCGGCGTCCAGCACCACGAAATCACAGTCTTCCTCGCCTGCGATCATGGCTGCGTGCCGGGATGTACCACAATCAGCGCCCACGATGTACTGCGACCCGAGGCGGGAGCGGGCTGCGCGTATGGAGGCAGGTTCGGCTGCAACCAGAACGCCGTCGCAATGATAGCTGGCTGCCGCATCGACATCGCTTTGCAGGAGAAAGGCCGCATCCGCCGCCTGGGCGATGTCGCGCAGTGGTTCAATCAGCGTGACGGGCGGTGCCTCTGCAGAGGAGGCACCGCTGAGGATGACCGCTGCAACATCCCCGCCCGTAAAGGCCGCAGCAAAGGACTCCAAAAAGTGCTCAATGGCAAGACCGCCCGAGACAAGCTCGGGCGGTGTCACCAGACAGAGCCGGCAGTGCGGCGCGGAGGCCATTTCGGCCCGTCACGCCTTTCCGCGGTAGATATCGATCACGGACTCGAGCAGGGCCAGGGCCTCTTCGCGCGGCCGCTGGAAGGAATTGCGGCCGATGATCGAGCCGGAGGCGCCGCCGTCGCGCAGGGCGCGGATCTCGTCCAGCAGGGCATCAGTGCCCTTGGCACCGCCGCCGGAGAAGACCACCAGGCGCCGCCCGGCGAAGCTGGACTGCATCACATGAGCGATGCGGGCAGAGAGTGTGGAGATGTCGACGCCCTGCTTCTCGTAGACCTTGCGGGCATCCTCCTGCTCGATGTGATCGGTCGGCGGCTTCACCTTGATGATGTGAGCCCCGAGTAGGGCCGCCATGTGCGCCGCGTAAGCCGTCACGTCGATGGCGGTCTCGCCCTCCTTGGAGAGGTTGCCGCCGCGCGGGTAGGACCAGATAACGACAGCCAGACCGACGGACTTGGCTTCCTCGGCCAGCTCGCGGATCTCCTCCATCATAGGGAAGCAGTCGTCGGAGCCGGGATAGATGGTGAAGCCGACTGCCGAGCAGCCCAGGCGCAGCGCATCACCGATGCTGCCGGTGATCGCCTGATCCTTGCTGGTGGCATGGCTGTTGGAGGAGTTGAGCTTCAAAATCGTCGGGATGGCGCCGGCGAAGGTGTCGGCACCGGCCTCCAGCAGGCCCAGCGGTGCCGCGAAGGCGCTGAGACCGGCATCGATGGCGAGCTGGTAGTGGTAGTGGGGGTCGTAACCGTCGGGATTGGGCGCGAAGCTGCGCGCCGGCCCATGCTCGAAGCCCTGGTCCACAGGCAGAATCACGAGCTTGCCGGTGTTGCCGAGGCGGCCGTGCGTCAGGATGCGCGCCAGGTTGGCCTTGGTGCCGGGGTTGTCGCTTTCGTAGTGCCTCAGGATCCGCTTTACGCGTTGGTGGACCCGCATGGTTATATCCCTTTCACGCTGAGTTGTGACGCAAGCAAGAGCGGGGCCGCAGGCGCCCGCGAAAGTCCGCCCCGTGGAATAGCCCATGGCTTCAGGGGATGCAATCGACGGCGGTTCACCTTTGCTCGAGCCAGGCGCGGCAGGCGGCTTCGAGGTTGTCCCGACCTGTGACATGCAGGGCACTGGGCATCTTAGCCAATACCCGCTGACCCAAGTTCTCCCCCGATCGCTGAAGGCGTTCGGTGGCGCCTTTAGGTCCGGAAAAGATCACGACATCCAGCCGGAGGTGCAGGGCTTCCACTGCGACTCCGGCATCGCTTCCGGCATCCAGGCCGGCAAACAGTTGGGCACCGCTCTGTCGGGCGGCAGCATCGACCAGTTCGCGAAACCAGGCCGGGCCGCCGAAGGCCGCCGCCTCCTGCGGGCAGAGGAGCAGCGCAGGCCTCGCCAGTTCTGCGGCGCAGCGGGCGACGATGCGTGCAGTCGTCGGGCTGGTCACGGCGACGACCGGGGGCAGGAGAGGGCGGCTCTGTGTCATGCCCGTCAATCTCACCTTCCTGCTGCCGCCGTTCGTCTGGCTCGGTCCCACCCTCGCGCTGCCCCCGCTCATTGTCAGGGGGAACCACCGGCTGGGCTCAACGAAACCTGGGCCGACATCGGCAATGCGGGCGTCAGGGTGACAGGCCGGTCCCCTGCATGCGTTCGCGACTGGGCAGGGTCGAGATCAAGGCCCGGAAGGGCACAAGCATGATAAGGGTGATGGCCAGCTTCACCACATAGTCGCCCAGGGCCAGAGTAACCCAGGGCAGGCCGGTGCCGGCGAAAGCCAAAGAGAAGAATAGGGCTGTGTCGATTGCCGAGGCGAAGAGGGAAGAGGCCAGGGGCGCCACCCACCAGACTGCACGCCGCAGCCGGTCAAAGATCGCGACGTCCAAGAGCTGCGCGGTCAGGAAGGCAGCGCCGGAGGCCATTGCAATGCGCGGGGTCGCCAGCGCGATGGAGAGCACGACGGCCACGGCAAAGCCCACGTAGACCACCTTGCGAGCCCTTTCGGCCCCTAGGGTGCGCGTACAAAGGTCCGTCACCAGGAAGCAGGCCGGATAGGTAAACGCGCCCCAGGTGAGGAAATCATTGACCGGGAACTGCACCAGGATATTGGAGGCCGTGACCAGGAGCGCCATTGCCAGGGTGCCCAGCAACAGGCCGCGGGTAAGCATTGTCATCGCGTGCAGTCCACCTCAGAAGCCCTTCATTGAGACAGCCGTTCTCCGGGGCGCACTTCAATGGCGCTGCCGATGGTCAGCC
The DNA here is from genome assembly GCF_029222965.1 of Aquibaculum arenosum. Classification (GTDB taxonomy): domain Bacteria; phylum Pseudomonadota; class Alphaproteobacteria; order Kiloniellales; family DSM-21159; genus Aquibaculum; species Aquibaculum arenosum. The sequence goes on from NZ_JARHUD010000007.1 coordinate 218,603, forward strand.
CGAGCGCGGCTGCGGCAGAACCTTGATTGACGGCGATCTCGACCAGACCGGCTGAGTTCTCGTACCAGAAGGGCTGGCCGATTTCCACGTCCGAGAAGGTGCACGCGCGGGCGAAGGACGAGTTGGCACAAAGGATCCGACAATCGGGCGCCAGATCCTCCGCCGGGAGGCCGGTCCAGCAGTTGCCGTAGCCGTCGATGTAGATCACCTCCGCAAGCCTCTCTGGTCCATCGGCGCCCACCAGATCATGAAGCGGCAAGGGGCGGCACGGCAGAGATTTTCCGTTGGCCAGGCGCGCAGCGGCCGGAGCGAAGAGGTCTCGGCCGTGGAAGCTGGCTGATAGGGCCGTCGGTTGCCACTCGATCACCGCGGCCCGCGCCCTGGGGTCGCGCAGCGCCAGGGCAGTGAGCAGGCCGTTGTCCGGTCCTAGATAGGTTCGGCCTCCGGCCTCGAGCAGGATCGCTTGGCGCTGTGAGCCCACACCTGGATCAACGACGGCGATGACAATGCACTCGGCCGGCAGAGATTTGACGACAGCGGCCAGAAGATGTCCCGCAGCCCGGGGTTCAAAAGCTGGCGCATCGTGCTGCAGGTCCACGATTGGTCGGTTGCTGCACTGCGCGGAAAGCACCGCGTGCATCTGCCCCACATAGGGTCCGGCCCAGCCGAAGTCAGTAAAGAGCGCGAACATCCGATTGAGTCCTAAGCTGCGCAATTGACAGTCATTCGCATCACGCTTAATGTGATTGCAACTGATAACCTGTCGCAAGGTGCTGAATGTACGTTTGCCTCTGCAATGGATTTACCTGCCGCGACGTCCGCCGTGTGGTAGGGGAGGGTGCGGCCAGTGTCGCAGCAGTGTACCTGGCCTGCGGCGCTCGTCCGAACTGCGTAACCCTCCGGTGAGCGCCGCCGATTTTGGTGCTGACGGTTTGATGTGAGTGTTGTTCCCTGTCGCTATGACTGGTGATAGCGACGGTATCTTTGTCGGGCGGCTGTCGGTGGTGAACACCG
>NZ_JARHUD010000008.1 GCF_029222965.1 Aquibaculum arenosum
GCTCTTACGTTCAATTCTGGTCATGGCATGCACCCCTCCTGAGGGTCCGGTGAGTTTCACATCACCAGCGTGCCATGACCGCTGAAACCGTCACCGCTTTTGCTGAAAATTCAGTACACGATCTGCGCCAGGCTATCGTAGACTTCGCGATACAGCCGGCGCTTGCCAGAGAGCGGGGTGAAGACCCCTTTCCTCAGCAGTGATTTGCGATGGCGCCGTAAGAAGTGCTGGAGCGTAGTGCTGCCGGCCTTCGGCATGCCCACGTGAATGATGCAGCGGCGCATGAACTCCCGAAATCCCGATGATCCACAGCACCTGTTGCCTGCCGACAGAGGTGACTCTTGTGGCGAAGAACAGACCGCTTGCTAGCGCTTCAAACGGGCGCTTGTCACAGGCGCTTTCGGGGCACCCCCCAAGGTTCCGCCGCGACCTCGAACAAATCCCCCCAGCACTCAGATGGCGATGGCCATTTCCTGGGCCCGCTGCAGATTGCGGAGGTATTGCGCGCGGCCGGTCTCATACTGCGGCGGCCACTGCTGCCCCTCGTGGCCAAGTTGGGCGGCGGCGTGCAGTGTCCAGAAGGGATCGGCCAGATGCGGCCGCGCCAGGGCGCAGAGATCGGCCCGCCCCGCGGCCAGAATCGAGTTGACGTGGTCGGTCTCGTAGATGTTGCCCACCGCCATGGTGGCGATGTCCACCTCGTTGCGGATGCGGTCGGAGAAGGGGGTCTGGAACATGCGGCCATAGATGGGCTTCGCCTCAGTCGAGGTCTGGCCGGCGGAAACGTCGATCAGGTCGGCACCGGCTGCCTTGAAGGCCCGGGCGATCTCCACGGCCTCATCGGCCCCGATTCCCCCCTCGACCCAGTCGCTGGCGGAAACGCGCACCGCCATCGGCCGCTCCTGCGGCCAGACGGCCCGGATCGCCTCGAAGACCTCGATGGGAAAACGCAGCCGTGCGTTCAGGTCGCCGCCATAGGCATCCTGCCGCCGGTTCTTCAGCGGCGTGATGAAGCTCGACAGCAGGTAGCCATGCGCGGCGTGGAGCTCCAGCATGTCGAATCCGGCCTCCAGCCCTCGTTCCGCGGCCACCACGAAGTCGGCGATCACCTGGTCCATGTCGGCGCGCGTCATCTCCCGCGGCGTCTGGTTGGCCGGGCTCCAGGGAATGGGAGACGGCGCCAACAGCGGCCAGTTGCCCTCGTCGAGCGGGAGGTCAGCCCCCTCCCAGGGCACTTTGGTCGAGCCCTTCGGCCCGGCGTGGCCGAGCTGCAGGCAGACCTTGGCTGGCGAATGACCGTGGATGAAATCGACGAGGCGCTTATAGGCGCGGCTGTGTTCCGGGTCATAGAGGCCGCAGCAGCCCGGCGTGATGCGCCCCTCGGCCGAGACGCAGGTCATCTCGGTGTAGATCAGCCCGGCCCCGCCCAAAGCGCGTGAACCTAGGTGCACCAGGTGGAAGTCATTGGGTGTCCCCTCCTTGGCCGAGTACATCGCCATGGGGGACAGCACCACGCGATTGGGCAGCGCCATGTTGCGCAGGCGGAAGGGCGTGAACATGGGTGGAATGGCGGCAGGCGTTTCCTTTTCGGGCGCTGCCTGCCTACTCACGCGCTTGTCCTCGACCTGCGCGGCGGCGCGGCCGGCGAACCAACGCTCGACACCCTCGAGATAACCTCGGTCGCGCAGTCGCAGGTTCTCGTGGCTTACGCGCTGGGAGCGGGTGAGCAGGGCATAGGCAAACTGCTCGGGCTCCAGGCTGGCATAGCGCGCCACGTTCTCGAACCATTCGGTGGAGTTGCGCGCGGCCGATTGCAGCCGCAGCACCTCGACCCGCCGTTCCGCCTCGTAGGCCGCCAGCCTGTCCGTGAGCGAACCCTCGCCAGTGTCGAGATGACGCGCCAGGGCGATGGCATCCTCCAGCGCCAGCTTGGTGCCGGAGCCGATGGAAAAATGCGCCGAATGGGCCGCATCGCCCATCAGCACGATGTTGTCCTTCACCCAGGTATTGTTTGAAATGCGCGGGAAGGAGATCCAGTCGGAGCCGCGCAGGTGTCGGCTGTTGGCCATCAGGCCATGGCCGTCGAGGTAGGGGGCGAAGAGCCGCTCGCAGAAGTCGATGGTCGCCGCCGTGTCTGCCTGGTCCAGCCCGGCGGCACGCCAGGTCTCCTCGCGGGTCTCGACGATGAAGGTCGAATGCTCGCGGTCGAAGCGGTAGGCATGGGCCTGGAACCAGCCCCACTGGGTTTGCTCGAAGATGAAGGTGAAGGCCTCGAAGAGCTTGCGGGTGCCCAGCCAGACAAACTTGCACTTGCGCAATTCGATGTCCGGCCGAAAGTGCTGCTCATGGGCCTGACGTACCCGGCTGTTGATGCCGTCGGCCGCCACGATCAGGTCGGCGTCCGGGAAGGCCGCCTGCACCTCGCCTTCGATCTCGGTTTCGAAGCGGAGTTCCACGCCCAGTTCCTCGGCCCGCGCCTGCAGGATCGCCAGCAGGCGCTGCCGGGCGATGCCGCAGAAGCCGTGCCCGCCTGAGGTGATCAGCCGGCCCTTGAAGTGGATGTCAATGTCGTCCCAGTGGGCGAAGGCGTCGAGTATGCGGCGCTGGCTGGGCTCGTCCGCGCCCTCCAGGTTCTCCAGCGTCTTGTCGGAGAAGACCACGCCCCAGCCGAAGGTGTCGCCGGCGCGATTGCGCTCATGGACCGTCACCTCATAGGCCGGATGGCGCTTCTTCATCAGAATGGCGAAATAGAGTCCGGCCGGCCCGCCGCCGACGATGGCAATACGCATGGCGCTCTCCGCTGTTCGCTGCCCCAATGTGAGAGACAGAGCGGAGATAGTTTAAGCTTAAACTATGTCGCACGTCGACCGGAAGTCCTGCAGACTCACGCAACCCTACCCTTGGGGTGGGTTGTCCAACCGGACAGGTTTCACGGTCTAATGCGCGGCATCGCCATCGTGCCAGTTGGCTGCAACCCGTGGCAAACAGCCCGCAATGCGACAGCGGGATTCATGCTCATGGTTCTCCACCACGAGCAGGTGGCTAATCCGTTCCCCCGACGCATCGCTGAGCGGCAGGATAAGGCGCAGGTACCGGCCGAGCTGGCTGTGGGAACTAACGAAAAGGCTGTGCGCCAGCGGCTGCCAGCTTTCACTGCACGCGCGATAATGCTGCTGAATCAGTTCGCCAAATGCCCGCGGCCTGAGATCCGTGGGGGCAAGGCCCTTGAGGCTGTGCCCATGAACGTAGCGCACCCCTTCGCCGACGATGGCATAGCGAAAAGTTTCCGCCCTGTCCTCTTCGATCTTGCCCTCACCAACCTCGCCCCGTTCGACCTCCACCAGGAGCGTAAAAGCCAGGGCCCAAGAGAAATCCGCCGGGTCCATCTCGATCTTGGTGGGCGCCCGACGCGCGCCGCGGCGCAATTGCCAGTAATCGAGAAGTTTGCGCAAGCGCGGCGGCAATTCGCCGCGAAGATCGAGCGCGGCCGCTTTGACGTCATTTGCCATGGGTTCCGCCCCTTCCCCAAGACGCAGAGTGCGTGAGAGCTCAGGAGCAAGGCATGAAACCTTTTGATACTTTGCAATTTCAATGGGTATTGTGCGGGCGTTCAAGATCGAGGTCATGCCTCCACCTCCGTGGCTACCCCTGCCCCCAATGTATGGAGTGTCCGCGCGTCCTACCTATTCCGTCTGCGCCCCCTGTCTACTTTGGGACCAGAAACGCGTGCCTTATCACAGATCGCTCGCGAGCAGCAGGAAGCCGAGCACCGCGACCAGAAGGAACAAGGTCTCGCTCACCACCAGGATGAAGGGCTTCCAGCCGAGCTGCGTCATCTCCTTCAGGCTGGTCTTCATGCCGAGTGCGGCTACGGCCAGCACGAGGCACCAGCGCGAGGTATCGATCATCGGCTGCGCCAGGCTGGCCGGCAGGAAGCCCAGTGAGTTGATCCCCACCAAGACCACGAATGCGACCAGGAAGAGTGGCAGGCCGATCAGACGCCCCTGCGCCGCCTCCCCCAGGGCCAAACGCCGCGGCTTGAAATAGAGCGAGAGCAGGAAGACGACGGGAACCAGCATGGCGACGCGCATCATCTTGGTGAAGGTCGCGGTGTCGCCGGCCGTATCGGAGATCGTGTAGCCGGCCGCCACCACCTGGGCCACGTCATGAATCGTCGCGCCGATCAGAACGCCCCCGGTGGTCTCGTCGAAGCCGACGAGCGCCACCAATGCCGGATAGAGCACCATGGCGCAGGTCGAGAGCGTGGTCACCGCCACCACGGCATAGACGGTGTTGCGCTCCAGCTCAGCGCGTTTGGGCATGACCGAGGAGATGGCGAGCGCCGCCGAAGCGCCGCAGATCGCCGTCGCCCCGCCGGTCAGGATCCCCTGCTCCTCCCCCAGCCCCAGCCGACGGGCGAGAAAGCGCCCGAACAACAGGGTGCCCACAACCGCCAGCACCACGGCAAGACTGGGCACGACGCCGAGCGACAGGATCTGCTCGAGCGTGATCCGCGCCCCCAGCAGGGCCACGCCCAGGCGCAGCACCGTGCGCGATGTGAAGGCGATGCCCGCGCGAAAGCGCGCATCGTCTGAGAGAAAGTTGAACGCCATGCCAATCAGCAGGGCGAAAAGCAGCACCGGCCCGCCGTGATGATCCCCGATCCAGGCAGCCGCAAGCCCGACGACCAGCGCCAGCCCGAAACCGGGACCAAGCTGACGCCCCCGCTGCGCGATCGTGGGGGGAAGTGCGGCAAGCGAGCCGCCGCCTGGTAACGGGAACATGATGCAGACTACCCTGGTAGAAGCGGAAAACGTGATCGGGGAAGGACGCCCTCGGATGCGGCCGGAGCCGGAACTCAGGCGGGGCCCGAGCCACCAGCCGGCCGCGCACCCGGCTTGAGCCGCGGCGGCAGCAGCCTGGAGAGCAGCGGCCAGAGCAGAAGTAGCAGGGCGATTCCCATGAGAAAAGCCGGCAGCGGCTGCGTGACCAGCGGCGAGGGATCGCCGGCCGTGATCATCAGCCCGGTGCGCAGCTTGGCCTCGGCCAGCGGCCCCAGGATGAAGCCGATCACCAGCGGCGCCAGGGGAACCCGCGCCTTTTCCAGCAAGAAGCCGAGCACCCCAAAGGCCAGCATGACCCAGACGTCGAAGAAGCGATTGGTGGCGGCATAGCTGCCGACGATGCAGAAGACCAGGATGCCGGGCAGCAGCAGGCTGCGATCGACCCTAGCCAGCTTGGGCAGGTGACGGACCAGGCCGGTCATCAGCACGAACATCATCAAGGTGGCCACCAGGCAGGAAATCATGATGGCGTAGACCACATCGGGGTTCGTGCTGAACAGCATGGGTCCGGGGACGATGCCGTGCAGGTAGAGGCCCCCGATCAGGATGGCATCGATCACACTGCCCGGAATGCCGATCGCCACCAGCGGCACCAGCGCGCCCCCGACGGTCGCGCTGTTTCCTGCCTCCGACGCGATCACGGCCTCTTCCGAGCCGGTGCCGAAGCGCTCCGGCTCCTTCGAGAAGCTGCGCGCCGTGGAGTAAGCCACCACCGAGCCAACATTGGCGCCGACACCGGGCAGAATGCCGATCAGCGTGCCCAGGGTGGAGGAGCGCAGCATGTTGCCGCCGTGGCGCCGCCAATCGGCGAGGCTCAGCGTCACCCGCTCTCGCCGGATCTCGATCCGCTCGGCCACGCCGAGATGCTCGGTCAGCCCGCGCATGATCTGGCTGACGGCGAAAAGACCGATCAGCACCGGCAGGACGTCAAAGCCGTTCTCCATGGCCCGATTGCCGAAAGCCAGCCGGGGCATGCCGGTGGAGGGGTCCGACCCCGGCATGGCGATGAGGATGCCCAGAAAGCCGGAGAGCAAACCCTTGACCATCGCCCCGCGACTGAGGCTGGCGATCAGCACCATGGCCACCATAATGAAGGCGAAGTAGTCCCAGGGGGTGAAGCGCAGTGCGAAATCGGCCAGCGGCCGGGACACCAGGATCAGTGCCACCCAGGAGACGAGCCCACCGACGAAGGAGGCCGTGATGCCGAGCGCCAAAGCGCGGCCGGGCCGCCCCGCCCGCGCCATGGGGTAACCGTCCAGGGTGGTGAGCACCGAGGCCGGGGTCCCGGGCATGCGCAGCAGCGTGGCACTGATCAAGCCGCCGGCAACGGATCCCACATACATGCCCACCAGCATCATCAGCGCGAGCGCCGGCGACATGGTGAAGGTGAGCGGCAGGCTGAGCGCGATCAGCATTGTCCCGCTCAGCCCCGGAATGGAGCCGACCAGGATACCCAGCGTGGTGCCGATCAAGGTGAAGAGCAGACCTTCGAGGGACAGCGCGAGTGGCAGAGCTTGGAGAAGTCCGTCCATTGGGCCTCAGGGCAGGTCCACGATAAAGATCTGGGTGAAGAGGTAGTCGCAGCCGAAGCCGAGAATGACGCCGGCGGCCAAGGCCTTGGGCAGAGCGGCGATGCGCCTGTTTGATAGCAGCCAGACCGTGATGGTGACGAACACCAGGGTCGCGCCCCAATAGGGCAGACGCAGGAAGGCCAAGGCTGCTACGTAGAGCAGCGTCACGAGAGAAACCAGCAGCAGGGGGAGCGGCGATGGTGGCTGGCGCGCCGCGCTGCCGTCTGCGGTTTCCGCGAAGGAGCCCGATGGCTCGAAACGCTTGCGCCTCAGAGCCTGACCAATCATAGCCAGGCTAAGCAGAATGACGATCAGTGCCGCCGCCATGGGCAGTGCGCCCGGCCCCAGCGGGTCGAGGCCGGGCTGCGGCGCGGCCATTGCCGCCGCGACGCAGGCGCCCCCGATGACTGCCAGGATCAGGCCGGCGGCGATCTCTGCCCGCTCTTCAGACACAGTCTCGGCCCTTTCCCGCACCCACGTTTCGGCTCCCTACTGAGCCTGCGTGGCCCGCACGGCGACCGGCGCGATACGCTCGAACTCCTGCGCGATGAAGTCCTTGAACGCCTCGCCACGGCGGAAAACGTTGGTGTAGGCTCGCTCGCGGAAGGATTCCTGCACACGCTCGCTCTCCATGGCCGCTTCCAGAGCGTCTGCCATGGTGTCCACCGCGTCACTGGGCGTGCCTGCCGGTGCCAACCACCAGTAGTCATAGCAGAACTGCGCATTCACGTCCTGCTCCATCGCCGTGGGAACATCCGGCATTTCCGGATGACGCTCCTCGGCAAGCAGACCCAGAGCCTTGATGCCGCGTCCGCCCGAGGCCTTGTACTGCCCGGTGGAGATCACCGAAGCGTGGGTCGTGCCGCCCGCCACCGCGGTGTAGTTGTCAGCGTCCCCGCCGATCTGGACGAAACGGAAGCTGGCGCCCCCCTGCGCGTCCTGCAGCAGCAGACCGCCAAGATGGTTCATGGCACCGAGGTTGGCTCCGAACACGATCTCGCCCGGCCGCTCGGCAGCATCGTCGAGCAGATCCGCCAGAGTTTCATAGGGAGCCGATTCCGGCACGATCGCGACAAAGCAGACACCGCCCGTGGACGCCACCGGTTCGTAGTCTTCATGACCGAAATCGGCCAAGCCGGAAGCCTCGCTCGACAGCAGGGTGATATGGTTGCTGAGAATGGTGTAGCCGTCCGGCTCCGCTTCGACCACCCGGCGCGAGCCGGTGCGGCCGCCCGCGCCCGGGATGTTGATCACGGCCAAGGGCTGCGGCAGCAGTTTTTCTTCCTCGATCACGCGCTGGAACAGGCGCACCGTGGCGTCACTGCCGCCTCCGGCGCCATAGGGCACGACGATCTGGATCGGCCGCTCTGGCCATTCGGCGAATGCCGCGGTCGCGCCGCTCGCCAGAAGTGTTGCTGCAAGGGCGCAACCTAGCAATCTCTGCATGAACGTATCCTTCCCAGCTTTCAGGTTTGTGGGTCAGGTTTCCTGCTGCATAGCCGGCCCTGGCACCAATTTATCGTGTGGGCGATTGTTCATAGCAGCCATGTGAGTGTCAACCACTCAATGGACATTAGAATTGTTGACAATCGCTCTGTTGACTTGATGCTGCCGTTCTTGCTAGGCGTGAACCACAGCCGGTCGCTTCATCGAACCGGCGTTAACGGAGGAGACACTCAATGAACGCGACTCAGGAATGGAAAGAGGCCGGACTGAACTTTCGGCAGATCACCCCCGCCATTGGTGTGGAGGTAGGCGGCGCCGATTTATCCAAGCCCGTCGGCGAGGAGCAGTTACAGGCCATCCGCAAGGCACTGTGCGAACACTCGCTGCTGCTGTTCCGGGGCCAGGAGCTCCCGCCGGAGCCGCACATTGAGTTCAGCCGCCGCTTCGGCCCGCTGGAGAACCATGTGCTCAAGCAGTTCTGCCTGCCCGAGCATCCCGAGATCTTCATTGTTTCCAATATTGTCGAGAACGGCCGTCATATCGGCGCACATGGCGGCGCCAAGCTGTGGCACTCCGACCTCTCCTACATGGAGGAGCCCAGCCTCGGCTCCGCCTTCTACTGCCTCGAATGCCCGTCGGAGGGCGGCGAGACCGAGTTTGCCAGCATGTACGCGGCCTACGACGCCCTTCCTGAGGAACGCAGGCGCTGGCTGGACGGTCGCCGGGCCGTGCATGACTACAACTATCATTATGAGACCTTCCTGACCCATCGGCCACCGCTGACCGAGGAGCAGAAGGCCAAGGTGCCGCCGGTCTCCCAGCCCTGCGTGCGCACGCATCCCGAAACCGGGCGCCAGGCGCTCTATCTCTGTTACGCCCTGGTTTCGCACTTCGAAGGCATGAGCCCGGAGGAGAGCCGGCCGATTCTCAAGGAGCTCACCGAGTTCGCCACACAACCGGCCTTCACCTACCGCCATGCCTGGAAGCCGGGCGACCTGGTCTTCTGGGACAACCGCAGTGCCATGCATCGCGCCTGCCCCTTCGACGAGAAGGGCAGCCGCCGGCTGATGTACCGCACGACGATCAAGGGCGATCGCCCCTTCCATCGCCCGGCTGCCGCCGCGGCCTGAGGCACACCACAGAATACAAAGAGGCCGGGAGCAACGCTCCCGGCCTCTTTGTGTGTGAAGCTGCCCGCAGCACCCGGTGCGCTGCCGCTACTCGTCCGGTGACTGCAGGGCCAGCATGCGCATGGCATGCTCCTGAGAGTTGGTCACCATCTGCGCGGCGGTGCGTTCCGCCTTCTGTCCGTTGCGCACCGCAATGGCTTCGACCATGGTCTGCCAGGAACTCAAGGACTGACGGCGCCGCGTTTCGCTGGCCAGGCCCAACCGCGTGTAACGCAGGATCTGGCGCGCAAGCTGAGTGACCATGTCGCGCAGGCGGCGGTTGCCGCAGTGTTCCAGAATCAGGTCGGCCATGTCCCGCGAAAGCTGCACGTGGGTGCCGAGATCGCCACCGGCCTCCACCTCCCGCTTCATCTCGGCGAGAAGCCGTTCCAGCCTGTCCAGCGTCTCCGGCTTGTGGAACTGGGCGAAGAGCCGTGCCGCCAGCCCGAAGAGCGTGGCGCGGATCACGAAGACCTCGCTCACTTCGTCGACGGAAAGCTTGGTGACCTGCGCCCCGCGCCGGGGGTTGATGGTCACCACCCCTTCCTTCTCCAGAATCCGAAGCGCTTCCCGTACGGGGCCGCGGCTCACCTGGAAGTAGCTCGCCAGCCGAACCTCCGGGATGTTCTCCCCCGGTCGATACTCTTCCTTGAGCACCATCTCGGCCACATGATTGGCAATCTGCTCCGCCAAGGATAGCGGCCGGCGCATGTCGGAAGCATAGAGTGGCGAGTCGGTCATAATGGAACCGTTTATACCAGGGATTGTTGACAAGTCAAAATTCAACAACACATCCTGGCAGAACGGAAGGCCGCAGCGCGTAACAGTCCCACGGATTCGGGGCCGATCGGCGGGGACTGCACGCGCCCCGTCGGACGGCGCAACCCCTGCCCTATCGGCCTGTCAGGCCTACTTCATGGTCGGCATGACGAACTCGGCGCCGGCGCGGATGCCGGTGGGCCAGCGCGAGGTCACGGTCTTGAGGCGGGTGTAGAAGCGCACGCCTTCGGGACCGTGCATGTGGTGGTCGCCGAAGAGCGAGCGCTTCCAGCCGCCGAAGGAGTGGAAGGCCATCGGCACCGGGATCGGCACGTTGATGCCCACCATGCCGACGTTCACGCGGCTGGCGAAGGTGCGGGCAGCATCGCCGTCGCGGGTGAAGATCGCCGTGCCGTTGCCGTACTCGTGGGCGTTCACCAGCGCGGCGGCCTCGTCATAGCTCTCGGCCCGCACCACGGAGAGGACCGGACCAAAGATCTCCTCCTTGTAGATGCGCATGTCGGGCTTCACCTCGTCGAAGAGGCAGCCACCGATGAAGTAGCCGTTCTCGTAGCCCTGCATCTTGAAGTCGCGGCCGTCGACCACGAGCTTGGCGCCTTCCTCGACGCCGATGTCGACGTAGCCCTTCACCTTCTCGTAGTGCTGCTTGGTCACCAGCGGGCCCATCTCCGCCTCGGAATCGGAATAGGGGCCGATGCGCAGGTTCTGCACCTTCGGCGTCAGGCGTTCCATGAGGGCATCGCCGGCGGAACCGACGGCAACCGCCACGGAAACCGCCATGCAACGCTCCCCGGCCGAGCCATAGCCGGCGCCCATGAGCGCATCGGTGGCCTGATCCATGTCGGCGTCGGGCATGACGATCATGTGGTTCTTGGCGCCGCCCAGGGCCTGGACGCGCTTATTGTTTGCCGTGCCGCGGTGATAGACGTATTCGGCGATGGGGGTGGAGCCGACGAAGCTGACCGCCTGGATCTCCGGGTGATCCAGGATGGCGTCGACCGCTTCCTTGTCGCCATGCACCACGTTGAAGACACCAGCCGGCAGTCCGGCTTCCGCCAGCAGTTCGGCCAGGATCAGCGGGGCGCTGGGGTCGCGCTCGGAGGGCTTGAGGACGAAGGTGTTGCCGCAGGCGATCGCCACCGGGAACATCCACATCGGCACCATGGCCGGGAAGTTGAAGGGGGTGATGCCGGCGACCACGCCCAGCGGCTGGCGCACGGAATAGCTGTCGACGTTGGTGCCGACATTCTCGTTGAACTCGCCCTTGAGCAGATGCGGAATGCCGCAGGCAAACTCCACGACCTCCATGCCGCGGGTCACCTCGCCGGCGGCGTCGCTCAGCACCTTGCCGTGCTCACGGCTGATGGCTTCGGCTATGCGATCGCGGTTGCTCTCGATCAGCTCCTTGAACTTGAACATGACCCGGGCGCGGGTGAGCGGCGGGGTGGCGGCCCACTTGGGCAGGGCCTCGGCGGCGGCGCGCACCGCGGCATCGACCTCGGCGGTGCTGGCCAAGGGAACCTGTGCCGCCACCTCACCGGTCGCCGGATTGAAGACATCGGAGCGGCGGCCGCTCTTGCCCTCCTGTGGCTGTCCGGCAATGTAATGATTGAGCTGGGCCGTCATGGGTCATCCTCTCGTCTTGTTGTTCTGGAGCCCGCGCAGCACAGAAGGCGGCAGCGCAGGCGACTGCGGGTACCATAGAGCAAGCGCCCGGTCGGGTGAAAGTGTGGGAAGTGGTGAATTCGAACCCGATGCATCCTCTGACGAATGATGATCCGGAGCTGTGTCAGACTCTTCGCGCCATCGCCAAGGACCGCGGCCGCATCACCTATGCGGAACTGGCCGCAGCGCTTTCGCAGCCCGGTCCACAGCGCATCCGCCGGCTGGCGGAGCGCCTGGAGGCAAGCGTACGCGCAGACCACGCAGTCGGAAGGCCTCTCTTGGCTTCGGTGGTGGTGAGCCGGAGCAGCGCGCTTCCGCAGCGCGGCTTCTTCGACCTGCTGCAGGAGCTGGGGCGCTACGAGGGACCCACCACGGGCCCGCAGGCCGAGGCCGCTCATGCAGCGGAGCTGACCGCTGTCTACGACTGGTGGGATCAGAACAGGGACGACGCCTAGCTGACTGCTCAGCCGGCCACGATCTCCTCGCGCCGGTAGCCCTGGAGGAAGAGCAGGCCGGTCAGGTCGGCGTGATCCAGGCGGAAGCGAGCGCGCTCACGCACCAGCGGCTTGCCGCGGTAGGCAACGCCCAGCCCCGCGGCCTCCAGCATCGCCAGGTCGTTGGCGCCGTCTCCCACGGCAGCGGCCTCGGCCAGGGTGATGTCGCCTTCGCGGCAGAGCTCCTGCAGTGTTTCGAGCTTGGCTTCGCGGCCCAAAATGGGCTGCACCACGCGCCCGCTCAGCCGCCCATTCGACACTTCAAGGCAATTGGCGCGCACCACTTCGAAACCGAGCCGCTCCGCAATGGGCTCGGCAAAGCAGGTGAAGCCGCCCGAGACCAGGGCGCAGCGCACGCCCTGGCGGCGCAGCGTGGCCACCAGGCTCGCCGCGCCAGGATTGACGCTCATGCGCGCGGCCGTGTCCGAAAGCACCCGTTCCGGCAGGTCAGCCAGCAGTGCCACGCGCGCGTTCAAAGCCTCCTCGAAACCCAACTCGCCGCGCATGGAGCGCGCGGTCACCTCGGCGATCTCAGCGCGCTTGCCCACCAGTTCGCCCAGTTCATCCAACATTTCCTGGGCGATGATGGTGGACTCCAGATCAGCCACCAGCAGCGCCTTGCGCCGTCCGGCCGCCGGCTGAATGGCAAGGTCCAGCGGCGCATCGCCCAGCACGGCGCGCAGCTGTGCCTCCAGGCCGACGTGATCGGGGGCGGGCGTGAAAGGCAGGTCGCAGGCCACCCCCTCCCAGAGCCAATCGGCTTCACCGGGTATGGCCCCGGCCATGGCCAGTGCAGCGCGCAGGCTTTCCATGTGCGCCGCGTTCAGTTCCGCCCGTTGCGGGTCGTCGATGACGGTGAGAACCTGTGTCATGGCCTTGAGCTAAAGGGCTGCCGGCGGCAGATCAAGCACCCTGCTCAGCATGGGGCAGCTAAAACAGGACGGGCGAGTGACGAACGGAACAGAAGACTTGCCTTTGGCACTGGTGATCGCCGGCCCCACGGCCAGCGGCAAGTCGGCCCTGGCGGTGCGCCTGGCCGAAGCCCGCAAAGGCACCATCATCAACGCCGACGCCCTGCAGCTCTATCGCGAGCTGTCGATTATCAGCGCGCGCCCGGACACCGCCGACCTGGAGCGGGCGCCGCACCGGCTCTACGGCACCTTGCCGGCGGCGGAGGGCTGCTCTGCCGGGCGCTGGCGCGAACTGGCCCTGGCCGAGATGGAGGCGGCCCGGAACGCTGGGCGCCTGCCGATCCTCGTGGGTGGGACGGGGCTCTATCTCAAGGCGCTGGAGGAGGGCATTGCGGCGGTTCCGCCGGTGCCCCCCGAGGTGCGGGCGCGCGGCGAAGCGCGCCTGGCGGCAGGTGAGCGCGACGCATTGCGCCGGGAACTGGCCGCCGGCGACCCGGAGATGCACGACCGCCTGCATCCCAATGACAGTCAGCGTCTGCTGCGGGCCTGGGCCGTGCTGGAAGCCACCGGCCGACCCCTGTCGGCCTGGCAGGCCAGCACCGCTGCCCCTCCCGCGCCTTGGCGCTTTGCCTGGATCGTGCTGCTGCCGCCGCGCGAGGCCTTGAATCAGGCCATCGAGCAGCGCTTCCAGTCGATGATCGATGCAGGGGCGTTGGACGAGGTGAAGGCGCTGCTGGCCTTGGACCTTCCCGCCACCTCCACCGCCATGAAAGCCGTCGGTGTGCCGGAACTCGCGGCCTATCTTGCGGGCGACTGCAGCCGCGAGGACGCCATCGCAGCAGCACAGGCTGCAACCCGACGCTATGCCAAGCGACAGACCACCTGGCTGCGCGGGCAGGTGATCGGACGGAAACGATCACTTCTCCCGCTTAAGCAGCAATTTTCTGAAAGGAATAGCGATGATACCTTTAATAAAATTCTTCAATTTCTGTTGACCCTCCCCCCCTGAGTGGCTAGGGTGCGCTTGCCGCCGGGGGCCAGAGAGTGGCCGCCCCGGCGCTTTTCCTGTGAAACGGATCGCAGTTTTGCGGCCATAGATATTGGGACCTGATGGAGATGACGCGCGAACAGAGTACGGAGACCGAGCAACTGACCGGTGCACAGATGGTGATCAAGGCCCTCGTGGAGCAGGGCGTAGAGGTCATCTTCGGCTATCCCGGCGGCGCGGTACTTCCGATTTACGACGCGCTCTTCCAGCAGAACTCCATTCGCCACATCCTCGTGCGGCACGAGCAGGCAGCGGTCCACGCCGCCGAAGGCTATGCGCGCTCCACCGGCAAGGTGGGTGTGGTGCTGGTGACTTCGGGCCCCGGGGCCACCAATGCGGTGACCGGCCTGACCGACGCGCTGATGGATTCCATCCCGGTGGTCTGCCTGACCGGCCAGGTGCCCACACACCTGATCGGCAACGACGCCTTCCAGGAGGCCGACACCACCGGGATCACGCGCCCCTGCACCAAGCACAACTATCTGGTCAAGAGCGCCGACGACCTCAGCCGCACCCTGCATGAAGCCTTCTACGTGGCCCAGGCCGGGCGTCCGGGTCCGGTCGTGGTCGACCTGCCGAAGGATACGGTGCAGAACCGCGGCAACTACACGCCGAAGGAAGCCGTCACCCATCGCAGCTACCGTCCGCGGCGTGACGCAGAGAGCAACGAGGTGCGCGAGGCCATTGTCCTGCTCCGCCAAGCCAAGCGGCCGATCTTCTATACCGGCGGCGGGGTGATCAACTCCGGCCCCAAAGCCACCGCGGCCCTGCGCGAGCTGGTGCGGGCCAGCGGCGCGCCCATTACCTCGACCCTGATGGGTCTGGGCGCTTATCCCGCTTCCGACCGGCAGTTCCTGGGCATGCTGGGCATGCACGGCACCTACGAAGCCAACCTGGCCATGTACGAGTGCGACGTGATGATCTGCGTTGGCGCGCGCTTCGACGACCGCGTGACCGGCCGGCTCGACGCCTTCTCGCCCAATTCCCGCAAGGTGCACATCGACATCGACCCCAGCTCCATCAACAAGAACGTGCTGGTGGAGCTGCCCATCGTCGGCGATTGCGGCAACGTGCTGGAGGCCATGCTGGCAGAGTGGAAGACTCAGAAGGCCACGCTCGACCAGAAGGCCCTGTCATCCTGGTGGGAGCGCATCGAGGGCTGGCGCGACCGCAAGTGCCTTGCCTTCGAGCAGAAGGGCACGGCGATCAAGCCGCAGTATGCCATTCAGCGCCTCTACGAACTGACCCGCGAGCGCGACCACTACATCACCACGGAGGTGGGTCAGCACCAGATGTGGGCGGCCCAATACTATAAGTTCGAGGACCCCAATCGCTGGATGACGTCGGGCGGCCTGGGCACCATGGGCTACGGCCTGCCGGCGGCGCTTGGCGTGCAGGTGGCCCATCCCGACGCGCTGGTCATCGACATTGCTGGCGAAGCCTCGATCCTGATGAACATTCAGGAGATGTCGACCCTGGCACAGTACGGGCTGCCGGTGAAGATCTTCATCGTCAACAATCAGTGGATGGGCATGGTGCGCCAGTGGCAGGAGCTGCTGCACGGCGGCCGCTACTCGGAAAGCTACAGCGCCAGTCTGCCGGACTTCGTGAAGCTGGCGGACTCCTTCGGCGCCGTGGGCATTGTCTGCGACAAGGCTGAGGAACTGGACGACAAGATCCGCGAGATGATCGACACGCCGCGGCCGGTGATTTTCGACTGCCGGGTGGCGCAGGAGGAAAACTGCTTCCCCATGATCCCCTCCGGTGCCGCCCACTACGAGATGCTGCTGGGCCCCGACGATCAGGCCGCCAAGCCCATATCCGAGCAGGGTATGGTTCTGGTTTGAGCTCCAAGCACGGCAAGCGGCCCCCTTTCATTCGCGGCGGCTTCGGCCGTCGCTCCACGAGATGGCATACATGATCGACAACGACAGCAAGCCGCCGATCGAACGGCGCACCATCGCGGTCCTGGTGGACAATGAGCCCGGCGTGCTCGCCCGGGTGATCGGGCTTTTCTCCGGTCGAGGCTACAACATCGAATCGCTGACCGTGACCGAGGTGGACCCGGCGGTTCACCTCAGCCGCATCACCATCGTCACCAGCGGCACGCCCCAGGTGCTCGAGCAGATCAAGGCCCAGCTCGATCGTCTGGTGCCGGTGCACCGCGTGTCCGACCTCACCCGACAGGGCCCGCATGTACCGCGCGAGCTCGCCCTGGTGAAGGTGGTGGGAAGCGGCGAAAAGCGGGTGGAAGCGCTGCGGATCGCCGACATCTTTCGCGCCCGCGCCGTGGACAGCAGCCATGAGCACTTCACCTTCGAGATCGCCGGCGACAGCGGCAAGCTCAACGCCTTCGTTGAGCTGATGCGCCCGCTCGGCATGGTGGATGTCAGCCGCACCGGCGTTGTCGCCATCGCCCGCGGGCCGAAGGGACTTTGAGCAAGATTTGGAGATGAGCGGCCCTTCATGACTGCCATGCCGCGCTGTATCGTTGCGCGGCGGGGAAACTGGGGCTAGAAGGCCCGCGCAATAACTGCATCCGCCCGCGCCAGGGCTCGCACGATCGTTTCAGGAAAGAGGACCAAACCATGCGCGTTTATTACGACCGCGATGCCGACGTGAACCTGATCAAGGGGAAGAAGGTTGTCATCGTTGGCTACGGCAGCCAGGGCCATGCCCATGCCATGAACCTGCGTGACAGCGGCGTCGCCGACGTGCGCATCGCCCTGCGGGCCGGCTCGGCCACCGCCGCCAAGGCGGAAGGCGCCGGTTTCACCGTCATGACCCCGGCCGAAGCGGCCAAGTGGGCCGACGTGGTGATGGTGCTGACTCCCGACGAGCTGCAGGCCGACCTCTACAAGGACGACCTGGGCCCGAACATGAAGGAAGGCGCGGCCATTGCCTTCGCGCACGGCCTCAACATCCACTTCAACCTGATCGAGCCGCGCAAGGACCTGGACGTCTTCATGGTTGCGCCGAAGGGCCCGGGCCACACGGTGCGCAGCGAATACGTGCGCGGCGGCGGCGTGCCCTGCCTGCTCGCAGTCGAGCAGAACGCGTCCGGCAATGCCCATGAGATCGGCCTCTCCTATGCCGCAGCCATCGGCGGCGGGCGCGCCGGCGTTATCGAGACCAGCTTCCGCGAAGAGTGCGAGACCGACCTCTTCGGCGAGCAGGTGGTGCTCTGCGGCGGCCTCTGCGAGCTGATCACCGCCGGCTATGAGACCCTGACCGAGGCCGGTTATGCCCCGGAAATGGCCTACTTCGAGTGCCTGCACGAGGTGAAGCTGATCGTCGACCTCATGTACGAGGGCGGCCTCGCCAACATGCGCTACTCCATCTCCAACACCGCGGAGTTCGGCGACTACAAGACCGGCCCGCGCATCATCACCGAAGAGACCCGCGCCGAAATGAAGCGCGTGCTGGACGACATCCAGGCCGGCCGCTTCACCCGCGACTGGGTGCAGGAGTGCAAGGCGGGCCAGCCTTCCTTCAAGGCCATGCGCCGCCGCGCTGCCGAGAACAACATCGAGGAAGTCGGCGAGAAGCTGCGCGCCATGATGCCCTGGATCTCCGAGAACAAGCTGGTGGACAAGTCCAAGAACTGAGCGAGCTCTCCACCTGCTCGATGAGAAACGCCCCGGACCACCCCCGGGGCGTTTTTTTTCTGAGATCGAATAGGGAATCAGACACAAAGGTCGCAAAGAATAGCACGAAGTGCACAAAGATTATTTCCTCAACCACCTACCAACTGGATGAGACTTCGTGAACTTCGTGAAACCCTTGGTGTCCTTCGTGTCGAAACGCCCCGTCTCAACCGTTCACGTCAGTGCGACATAAGCAGGGGGACGGTCATGTTGCGGAGCAGGGTGTGGGTGACGCCGCCCATGATCAGTTCGCGCATACGCGAGTGGCCGTAGGCGCCCAACACCATCAGGTCGGTACCCTGATCCGCCGCGCGAGAGAGCATCAGATCGGCCACTTCGACCTCGCGGCTCACCACATGCTGAGCCTCGGCCTTGACGCCGTGGCGCGCGAGCGAGAGCGCAATGTCCGCACCCGGTTCTTCGCCGTGTCCGCCGATCCCCCGCTTGGGGTTGACGCAGAGCACCCGCACCGCATCGGCGCGCTTCAGGAAGGGCAGCGCGTCACTGGCGGCGCGCGCGGCTTCACGGCTGCCGTCCCAGCCCAGGGTGATCTGCCGGCCGAAGCCCTCCGGCGCGCCGATGTAGGGCACCATGAGCACCGGACGCCCCACGCTGAGCAACGTTTCCTCGGTGAGTGACGAGGGCAAGGACTCCTCATCATCCTCATCCTGCTGCCCCAGGATCACCAGGTCCGAGTAGCGCCCGTGCAGTGCAATGACATCGGGGATCTCATCCAGGAAGGCGGCCTGGCGGCGGCTTTCCACCGTCACGCCGGCCTTGCGCGCGGCCTCCTCGAAGGACCCGATGGCCTCCTCGGCGCGCTCGCGTCGCAGGTTAAGCTGCATGGTGCGCACCTCCTCGCCGAGCTGCGCCTCGATGAAACTGGGCACACTGAGCTCCGGGCTGACATAGAGGCCTACGAGATGGGCATCGAAGCGCTGTGCCAGCTCCAGGGCCGCAGCCACACGCTTTTGGCAGGCCCTGGTGGTGTCGAGTTGCACCAGCAGATTCTTGTAACCCATTGTTGCGCTCCTTGCGGTGAGATGCCCGACGCTTTCCGCGTCGCTGTCGATGATCACTGATCCTAGCTACTGCAGTTGCAGACTGCACCCCTTGACTCAAATCAAGGCGCGGACGCGCCGCGGCCCAGCGCCTGACGCACGGCTGCTTCGGTCAGCCGCCCCTCCTCCACGGCATGACAGCGCACCTCGCCGCCATGAGGCAAGGTGATCGAAAGCGGCACCTCCGCCCGGCAACGCTCGTTGGCGAAGGGACAGCGGGGATAAAAATGACAGCCGCTGGGCGGGTTCATGGGGCTCGGCACCTCCCCACGCACCGGGATGCGCCGCCGGCCGGTCATCTCCAGGTCGGGAATGGCGTCCAGCAACATGCGGGTGTAGGGGTGCTGCGGCTTGCGGAAGAGACTGCGCGCCTCACCCCATTCCACGAGACGGCCGAGGTACATCACGCCGACGTAGTCGGAGATGTGATAGACCACGGCGAGGTCGTGGCTGATGAAGAGATAGGTGAGTCCGAGCTCACGCTGCAGATCCTTCATCAGGTTGAGGATCTGTGCCTGAACGGAAACGTCGAGCGCCGAGGTCGGTTCGTCGCAGACCAGGAACTCGGGGTTGCTGGCCAGGGCACGGGCGATGGAAATGCGCTGGCGCTGCCCGCCCGAAAACTCATGCGGGTATTTCTGTCCATCCGCTGCGGTCAGGCGCACCAGCTCCAGCAATTCGCCCACCCGCCGATCGATCGCCCGGGTCTCGCTCAAGAGGCCATGGGCGCGGATCGGCTCAGCGACGATGTCACGCACGCGCCAGCGCGGATTGAGGCTGGCAAAGGGGTCCTGGAAGATCATCTGCAGCCGGCGGCGCACGGGCGCCATGGCGGCTCGGCTGTTCAGGCCGGCCAGGTCGGTGCCATCGAAGACCAAGCGGCCAGCGGTGGGAGTGTAGAGACCGACGGCCAGGCGGGCCACGGTCGATTTGCCGCAACCCGATTCTCCCACCAGACTGAAGGTCCTGCCCCGCGGAACTGCGAAGCTGACCCCGTCGACGGCCTTCAGCAGCGTGCGCGGCTGACGCTCCAGCACCCGAGTCAGCCAGGGCGGCGAAACGTCGAAATGCTTGGCAAGGTCGACCGCCTCCACCAGCGGACTGTCAGCGGAGGGCAAGGGGCGCACCTCAACCATGGCCACCTCCACCGCTGCGCTTGTCGTCATAGAGCCAGCAGGCCACCTCGGAGTTCTCGACGGGAATCGGGTCCGGTCGCTCCTGGTCGCAGGGTTCGAAGACGCGCGGACAGCGTGGATGGAAGGGGCAGCCCGGGGGAATTTCGCTCAGGCGTGGCATGGAGCCATCGATCTGGGTCAGACGGTCAAGGTCCTGCCCGACGATGGGAATGGAGCCCATCAGGCCGTGGGTGTAGGGGTGGCGGGCGTGCTTGACCACGTCCTTCACCGGACCGATCTCCGCCAGCCGGCCGGCATACATCACTGCCACCCGGTCCGCTGTCTCGGCAATCACGCCCATGTCGTGAGTGATCAGCATCACCGCGGCACCATGCTCGCTGCACAGGCGCTTGAGCAGGGAGATGATCTGCGCCTGGATCGAAACGTCCAGCGCCGTGGTCGGCTCATCGGCGATCACCAGGCGCGGATTGGCACAAAGCGCCAGAGCGATGACGACACGCTGGCGCATCCCGCCGGAGAATTGATGCGGATACTGGTTCACCCGTCGTTCAGGGGCCGGAATGCCGACCTCGGCCAGCAACTCGACGGCCCGGGCCTTGGCACGGCCCTCGCTGAGGTCGCTGTGGGTGCGGATCGTCTCCACAAGCTGGCGCCCCACGGTGTAGAGCGGATTCAGGCTGGTGAGAGGGTCCTGGAAGATCATGCCGATCTCCTTGCCCCGGATCCGGCGCAACTCCTCGTAAGGCAGATTGTCGATGCGCCGGCCGCGCAGCAGGACCTCACCCCCGGCAATACGTCCAGGCGGCTCCAGCAGGCCGATGACCGCCGTGCCGGTCATGGACTTGCCCGCCCCGGACTCGCCCACGACACCCAATACCTCGCCCTCATGGATATCGAAGGAGAGGTCGTCCACCGCGGTCAGGACGCCGCGGCGTGTCGGGAACTCGACCCGCAGGTTGCGCACCTGCAGCAGAGGGGTTTTCACTGCACTGCTCATCAGCGCAGCTTTGGATTCAGAGCATCACGCAGCCAGTCGCCCAGCAGGTTGACGGACAGCGCGAGCAGGATGAGGGCCAGACCGGGGAAGAGCGTGATCCACCACTCCCCGGAGAAGAGATAGTCATTGCCGATGCGGATCAGCGTGCCCAGCGAGGGCGTCGTCGGTGGTACGCCTACGCCCAGGAAGGACAAGGTCGCTTCGGCAATGATCGCCAGCGCCAGGCCGATGGTGGCGATCACCAGCACCGGGCCCATGACGTTGGGCAGCACGTGACGCAGCATGATCAGCATCGGATGCACGCCGATCACGCGGGCGGCCTGAACATACTCCTTGTTTTTCTCCACCATGGTGGTGCCGCGCACCGTGCGCGCATACTGCACCCAGTCGGACAGCCCGATGGCCACGATCAGGACATAGATCACCATGTCCTCCTGGAAGCTGCGCGGCAGAGTGGCGCGGGCCACGCCGAAGATCAGCAGCGCGACCAGGATCGCCGGAAAGGAAAGCTGCACATCGGCGATGCGCATGATGAGGCTGTCGATCCAACCGCCCTTGTAGCCGGCCAAGAGGCCAAGGCTGATACCAAGCACCATGGCAAAAAGCACCGCACAGAAGCCGACGAAGAGGCTGATGCGCGCGCCATAGAGAATGGCTGAAAGCACATCGCGACCCTGATCGTCAGTGCCGAGCAGGTAGCTGTTGCCGGAAAAGGCCTCGCCCATCGGCGGCGTGAAACCGTCCATGAGATTGAGCGAGGCGGGATCGAAGGGGTTATAGGGTGCGATCCAGGGGGCAAAGAGCGCCCCCAGGAAGAACAGCAGAACGATGAGAGCCGAAATCACTGTGATCGGCGAGCGGGTGAAGGAATACCAGAGGTCGCTGTCACGCAGGCGCGCCAGGGCCGAGGGCGGGCGACCGGCTCGCTCCGCAGGGTGGCGGGCGACGGAGGTGGGGCTATTGCGTCCGGGAACAGACATGCGTCAACCTCCTCAGTGCGCCCTGGCCGAACCGGCCTCGACGCGCAGACGTGGGTCCACGGCGTAATAAAGTAGGTCGACGATCAGGTTGATCACCACGAAGAAGAGCGCGATCAGCATCAGGTAGGCCGCCATGACCGGAATGTCGACGAACTGGATGGCGATGATGAAGAGCAGTCCCACACCGGGCCACTGAAACACGGTTTCGGTGATGATCGCAAAGGCGATGATCGAGCCCAGCTGCAGGCCGGTGATGGTGATGACCGGCACCAGGGTGTTCTTGAGCGCATGCCCGAAGTTAATTGCCCGGTTGGACAGGCCGCGGGCGCGGGCAAACTTGATGTAGTCGGTGCGCAGCACCTCCAGCATCTCGGCACGCACCAGTCGCATGATGAGCGTGAGCTGGAACAGGCCCAGGGTGATCGCCGGCAGAATGAGCGCGCGCAGGCCGCTTTCGGTCAGGAAGCCGGTGCGCCAGGCGCCAACCTGGACCACGTCGCCACGCCCGAACGACGGCAGCCACTGCAGCTGCACCGCAAAGATCCAGATCAGCAGGATGCCGATGAGAAAGGTCGGCAGAGATACGCCGATCAGCGAGATGGTCATCACCAGCCGGCTGGTCCAGCCGTAGCGGTTGAGCGCGGCGTAAACGCCGGCACTGACGCCGAGAAACAGGGCGAAGAAAGCGGAGACGAAAGCCAGCTCCAAAGTGGCCGGCAGGCGTTCGGCAATCACCACGTCGACCGGACGGGCCATGCGATAGGAGATGCCGAACTCCCCTTGCGCCGCATTGGCCACGAAGCGCGCGAACTGCAACGGGAAGGGATCGTTCAGTCCCAGTTGCTCACGCAGTTCCTCGCGCTGCTCGGTCGTCGCCTCCTGCCCCACCATGTTGTGGATGGGGTCGCCGACGAAGTTGAACAGGCTGAAGGCGACCAGCCCGACCACCAGCATCACCACGATCGACTGCAGCAGGCGTCGGACCAGAAAGGCGAACATCACAGACCGCTCCGCAGGGGGGACCGGATGACAAGGATGGGGGCGGCTCGGTCCGTTTCGACCGGCACCGCCCCCTCTGTCGGCCCTTGCCTACTTGAAGGTGACCGAGGCAAAGCGCGGCGAGTTGTCGGCGCGTATCGGGATGTCGACGTTGGACCGCATGGCCCAGTTCAGCACCTCGTGGTGCAGCGGGACATAGGTGAGATCGTCGAGCGCGATCTCCCAGGCCGCGTCGAGCAGCGCATTGCGCGCATCCAGGTCGGTCTCGCCGGCCATCCCCTCCACCAGTTCATCCATGCGCTCGCTGGAGAAGCCGGTGAAGTTCCAGGACCCGCGGTTACCGTCGCGCGTATGGTAAAGGAAGTTGAAGATGTACTCGCTGTCGAAGGTCGGCACGCCCCAGCCCAGCATGTAGAAATCCAGCTCGCCATTCTGGAGCTGCTGGAAATGCAAGGAGCGGGTCTGGGCATTCAGGTTGGCGTCGATGCCCACCTGACCCAGCATGCCGACGATGGCCTGACAGATCGCCTCATCGTTATTGTACCGATCATTGGGGCAGGCGAAGTCGATCTCGAAACCTTCCTCGTAGCCGGCCTCGGCAAGCAGCTCTTTCGCCCGCTCCTGGTCATGCGGCGGCCGCTCGTCGAAGGACTCTTTGTAGCCGGTGATGTAGGTGGGGGAGATCGAGCCCGCCGGCACGGACTGTCCGCGCATCACCACGCGCTGGATCGCATCCACGTCGATGGCCAGGTTGATTGCCTCGCGCACCCGCTTGTCGGCCAAGGGGTTCTCCCCCTCCACCGAGTCGCTCTCGAGGTCATCCGCGCCCTGGTTCAGGCCCAGGAAGATGGTGCGGTTCTCCGGGGTGTTCTTGACCGCAATGTCGGAGCTCTGCTCCAGCCGCCGCAAGTCCTGCACCGGGGGATAGAGAATGAGGTCCAGTTCGCCGGACAGAAGCGCCGCCACGCGGGTCGCCGAGGAGGAGACCGGTGTCGAAACCACGCGCTCGACTTCCATGGGAAGGTTTTCGCGATCCCAATAGTCGTCGTTACGCACCAGCACGGTGCGGACGTCGGGCTCGCGGGACTCCAGCCTGAAGGCACCGGTGCCATTGGCATTGCGGACAGCGTGGTTCTCCTCGCCTTCCGCATAGTTCTGGGTCTGCTCGACCCCGTGCTCCTCGGCCCAGGCCTTGGACATGATCACGATGTTGGTCAGCTGCTGCGGCAGGATCGGATTGGGCGCCTGGGTCGTGATACGCAGCGTATGCTCGTCGACCACGCTCACCTCCTCTATGGAGGAGACGTAGTTGCGATAATCGGACGGGGGAACGCGTGCACGGTCGAGGGAGAAGGCCGCATCCTCTGCAGTAAAGGCGCTGCCATCATGAAAGCTCACGCCCTCGCGCAGCTTGAACTCCCACACCGTGGGCTCCATCGCCTCCCAGGACACCGCCAGCCCGGGACGCACGGTCATATCGTCGGCGCGGATCACCAGCGGATCGTAGATCTGCTGCGCCATGGTGATGGTCGGCCCCTCGTTTTGCGCATGGGGATCGAGAGTCAGTGCGTCGCTCTGGCTTGCGAAGCGCAGCGTCTCCGCCGAAGCATCGAATTGCATGCCGGTCAGCGCGGTGCCGACGAGCAGGCCGAACATTACTGCTTTGACTTTCATGTGCTACCTCACCTGTGCGCGAAACGGTTGAGGCCCGATTCCGCTTGGTTGAACCCAGGGATCACTGTAACGCGAGTCCCACACGTCATGGAAGAATGCGATGCTCTCCTTCGTTCGGCATCAGCCTAGAGCAGCTTTGCAGCCGACGAAAGCCCGACCCGACACGCCGCGAAAGCAGACCCGGTGACCAGCGCGCCTCCTGACCGGCCTGTCCCACCCTGTCCCACGGTTGCTGCGCAGCCGCAGCGCCTGCTCATCATCCACAACCCCATCGCCGGTCAGCGCCGACGCCGACGCTACGCCGGGTTCCTCGCAGCCCTCCGCCGGCAGGGCGTGGAAATCGAGGATCAGCCCACTACGCGGCGCGGCGATGCGGAGCGTCTGGTCGCCAGCCTGCAGCCGTCGCCCGGCACGATTGTGGCGGCGGCCGGCGGCGATGGCACCATCAATGAGGTGATCAACGGCCTCATGGCCAACCCCTCGGCCCGGGAGCTGCCGCTGGCAATCCTGCCGCTGGGCACGGCGAACGTCCTGGCGGCGGAAATCGGCCTGCGCTGCGATGCGGAGAGTGTCGGGCGCTACATTTGCGGCGGGCATGCCCGGCCCATCACCCTCGGTCGGGTGAACGGCCGCTACTTCGTGATGATGGCGGGTGTCGGCTTCGATGCCCAGGTAGTCGCCGATGTAAACCTGCCCCTCAAGCGCCGTCTGGGCAAGCTGGCCTATGTGCTGAAGACGCTGCAGCTGCTGGGGCACTATTCTTTCCCCCGCTATGACCTGCGGTGCGACGGCCGACGCATCGCGGCGGCCTCTGCTGTGGTCGCCAATGGCCGCTATTACGGCGGCCGGCTGTTGATGGCGCCGGCTGCCGATTTGACGCAGCCCGATCTCGAAGTCGTGGTTTTGACGCGCAGTGGCCGCCTGCAGGTGCTGCGCTACGGTGCGGCGCTGCTGTTCGGTCTGCTACCGAAACTGCGCGACGTTCAGACCCTGACCGCCCGAGAGATCCACATTGACGGTCCAGCTGGCGAGCCACTGCAGGCAGACGGCGACATCGTTGCCCGCTTGCCGGCCAAGATTGAAACGGTGCCGCAGGCCCTGAGACTGTGGGTGCCCGGACCCGTGAGTCACTCCAGCGACGCCTCGTCGATATAGGCACCGTAGAAACCATCGCGCGGCAACCACCCTTGCAACCCGGCGAAGTCCAGGCGGCACCAGGTCCGCTCGCATCCGCGCAGCTGGCCGATCGCGCCCACCTCCAAGCGTGCCACCGGCGGCGCATCGTCGCCCGCGTCCCGGCGCAGCAGCAGGCCTTCCCTGGTCACCCGGGCGGTGCGCGTACCCTGCAGCATCGACTGGTGAACCCAGCCCTCGGTGCCTTCCCAGTCGCGAATCCGCCGCCAGGTCTCGTACTCGTCGATCACCTCGACCGGCTGACCACTGCGGCGGTAGACCCATTCGACGGGATAGCGGAAGCCCGGTCCCGCCCGCAGATTGACCTCGCTGGCGCGCAGCGAGACGAAACGTGGCAAAGGCAGGCCGGTGCGCCCCGGTCGCACGACCTCCTGGGGTTCACTGACAGCCGGCGGATCGCCGTCAGCCGCTTGGGCGAAGAGCGGCGCGGGCAGGAGAAGTGAGAAAAGGCACAAGGACAACAGCAGGCGCATGTGGGCTAGCTAGGCGCGCCGCCGCGTTCCGGTCAAGGGTCGAGAATGGACAAAAGCCGGCGGTGACTGCTACACGCCCGGCGAAGCCTCGGTTAGGATAGCTGTCCCGGTGCCGATTGCGGCGCTCGCCGGCACAGCCAAGGAACGCGGATCCTCCCTATGAACAAACCCCTCGTTATCGTCACTCGCCGCCTGCCGGACGTCATCGAGACTCGGATGATGGAGCTCTTTAACTGCCGGCTGAATCTCGACGATACACCGATGAGCCAGGCGGAGTTGATCGATGCGGTCAAGGTAGCCGACGTGCTGGTGCCAACGGTCACCGACCGGATCGATGCCGCTGTGCTGAGCCACGCCGGGCCGCAGCTGCGCCTGATCGCCTCCTTCGGCACCGGTGTCGATCACATCGACCTGAAGACCGCGCGCCAACGCGGCATCACCGTCACCAACACGCCGGGCGTCCTGACCGAGGACACCGCGGACATGACCATGGCCCTGATCCTGGCCGTCTCCCGCCGCCTGAGCGAGGGCGAGCGGCTGGTGCGCTCCGGCAAGTGGCACGGTTGGAGCCCGACTTCGATGCTGGGCCACCGCATCTGGGGCAAGCGCCTGGGCATCATCGGCATGGGCCGGATCGGCCAGGCCGTCGCCCGGCGCGCGCGCGGTTTTGGTTTGTCGGTACACTATCACAACCGGCGGCGGGTCCATGAAGCACTCGAGACCGAGTTGGAGGCCACCTACTGGGAAAGCCTCGACCAGATGCTGGCGCGCATGGACATCATCTCGGTCAACTGTCCACACACTCCCGCGACCTATCATCTTCTCTCGGCGCGGCGCTTGAAGCTGCTGCGGCCTGACGCCAGCATCGTCAACACCAGCCGCGGTGAGGTGATCGACGAGAACGCTTTGGCCCGCATGCTGGGCGCCGGTGATCTGGCCGGTGCCGGCCTCGACGTCTTCGAGCACGAGCCTGCGGTCAATCCCAAACTGATGAAGCTGCAGAATGTTGTCTTGCTGCCGCACATGGGATCGGCCACCATCGAGGGGCGCATTGCCATGGGCGAAAAGGTCCTGATCAACATCAAGACCTTCGTCGACGGTCACGCGCCGCCGGACCGGGTTCTGGAGGCGATGTACTAACAAAAAATCAATCGCGCAAAAATTAACCGGGGGGAACGGGCGATGGGCGAAGCGATGCAGTTCAAGTTCACACGACGCGGACTGCTGGCGACGGCCGGGGCGGCCGCGCTCTTGCCCGGCCTGCCGCACGCGCTCATGGCGGCCAGTGGCGTTCCCCCCACCAGCCTGAGCGCCGATGCGGCTCTGGAACGCCTGATGGAAGGCAATTCCCGTTATGCCGCGAACCTGCACCTGCACGGTCCGGCAGCCGACCGCGAAGCACTGGCCACGGGCCAGGCGCCCTTCGCCGTGGTCCTGGCCTGCGCCGATTCCCGGGTGGCGCCGGAACTGGTCTTCGACCAGGGACCCGGCGGGCTGTTCACCATCCGCCTGGCCGGCAACTTCGTCACTGACTACGGCTTGGCCAGCATCGAGTACGCAGTCGAATACCTCCAGGTTCCCTTGGTCATGGTCATGGGCCACAGCGGCTGCGGCGCCGTCAGCGCGGCGGTGGATGCGGTTGAAAGTGACGCTCGCTTTCCCGGAGAGCTCGACAAGCTGGTGGGCCGCATCACGCCGGTGGTCCGCGATCTGAACGGGCAACAGGATGAAGGCGCGAACGGCGAAAAACTGCTCGATCAAGCCATACGCGAGAACGCGCGGCGCAACGCCCGTCTCCTAGAAAGCGAGGGCGCGATCCTGCCGCAGCGCGTGCGCGAGGGTCGGCTTCGCGTGGTCGCCGCGCTGCACGATCTCGCCGGCGGCCACGTGTATTTGGTCTGACGCGCCTGTGATCTAAACAAAAGCTGGGGAAAGAGAGTGTTCGATCTCACGGAGTTGGAAGCAGCACGCGACCTGGTCCATGCGGCCATGAGTCCCACGCCCCAGATCGCCTGGCCACTGCTGGCCGAGCGCGCTGGCTGCAAGGTCTGGGTCAAGCACGAGAATCACAGCCCCATCGGCGCCTTCAAGGTGCGTGGCGGCCTCACCTGGATGGACTGGCGCATGCGCCAGGATCCGCCGCCGGCCGGAATCGTCAGCGCCACCCGAGGCAATCATGGACAGTCGCTGGCCTTCGCCGCGCGCCGGGTCGGCGTGCCGCTGGTCATCTGTGTGCCGGAAGGCAACTCCGTGGAGAAGAACGCAGCCATGCGTGCCTTCGGTGCCGAACTCGTGGAGGCTGGTCGCGATTTCGAGGCAGCCCGCCAGAAAGCCCAGGAAATTGCCACCGAACGCGGCTTGGAGATGGTGCCTTCCTTCCACCCCCAGCTGGTTCGCGGCGTCGCCACCTATGCCCTGGAGCTGTTTCGTGGCGCCGGCGAGCTCGACGCTGTCTACTGCCCCATTGGGCTGGGCTCGGGACTCTGCGGCATCATCCGCACGCGCGATCTGCTTGGCCTGAAGACGGAGGTCATCGGCGTGGTTGCGGAAGGTGCGCCGGCCTATGCGCTGTCCTATGGCGCCGGCGAAGTGGTGCCGACCGAGTCATCGAACACCCTTGCCGATGGCATGGCGACGCGCATCCCCGACCCGGATGCCTTTGCCATGATCCGTGACGGCGTGGCGCGCATCGTGACCGTGAGCGACACCGAGATCGTCGCCGCGATGCAGGCCTACTACAGCGACACCCACAACCTGGCCGAAGGCGCCGGCGCCGCCGCCCTCGCGGCTCTGTTGCAAGAGGGGGAGCAGCAAGCCGGGCGCAAGGTTGGCGTCATCCTCTCCGGCGGCAACATCGACCGCAGCCTCTATCTGAAGCTAATGGCTGCTTAGACCGGATTGCATTGGTAAAGACGTAGAGCGGACCACGCCCTCAGGAGGCGTGGTCCGTAACACTCAGTCCTCGGCTTCAGCCACGGCCTGGTCCACCAGGCCGCGCAGGGAAACCCTCTCCTGCGCTGGGCGTGCCAGATAGCAGTGAGCATAGAGCCGACCGTCGCGCTGCTCAGCACGCGCGTCGATGTCGTTCTCCTTCAAGCGCTGCAAGGTGCGCTCACGCTCGTTGTCGTCGGCAAAGCGACGCTGGGGAATCGGATTGTCCCAGGCCTCGGTTTCCAGCCCAAAGTCAGCAAAGGCTCGGTCGAATCGGGCAAGGTCCAGGCCGCGCAGCGGGAAGGACAGGATCCAGGGCCGCGCTTTTTCCGGCGTCACCTCAAGCAGTTTGCGGAAGGTCACGTCGGTGACGTAGCCCATGCCGCCGGTCACCGTGATGATGTCGACCTCGGCCAGTTCCTGCGCCAGGCGCTGCGGCAGGTCTTCGCGCTCCAGGTTGATGGCCGCGCCACGGTCGATCAGACCCGTTTCTTCGGCATAGCGCACCGCCTTGTCAGCAACATCGAGCCCGACGATGTCACCCACCAGCTCTGCGGAGCCGTTGCGACGGTTGCGGGCGAAGAAGCGGCGATCAGCCTCTGCCAACTCTTCACTGGGCAGACCATCCAGCTTCGGATCGCTGTAGTGATCGTAAAGGTCGGCCATGGTCACGCTGTGGCGCAGTACGCTGCCATTGATGCCATAGCCGCAGCAGAGATCGAGGATGGTCAGGCGCTGCTTGCCGCGTATCTGCGACAGCGCACGCAGGCAGCCCTCGACAATGGGGCGGGCATAGTCCGCCACCCGATAATCCAACGGCCCCAGTGTGCGGTAGTAGGAGCGTGGATCATCCTGATTGTAGATGTTGTTGAAGTTCTGCTTTCCGCCAACTTTCGACGAAGACTGATCTGAATCCGAACGTGACTTGAGGGTCTGCATGTCGCCTCCCCTAGTTTGCATGCACGCAATCGGCCCGGCGTGGATTTGGTGTCCGTGGGACCACCGGCGTCACGCAGGCCTTTCCGGCTCTCCCCTCGGAGAGGCCGCCTCCGCGCTACCACGCTGTGCGGTTTCGCCACTCGACCATCATTCACGGAGAAAAAAGGACGCTGCGCTCAACCACCAATCGCGGTGCATCGGCTGTGCGCAAGAGCCCCCTGACGGTCGTGGGCCGTTACGACGGCTGGATTGCCGTATGGCGCGACGCTAGGGATTCCTGTCGAACCTGTCAACATAGCGACCGAAACTTTCCTAAATGCGACCAGCCGGTGGGCCGCAAACACGCGCATTTCCCCACGCCGCAGCGCCCCAGCGGAAGCGGCCTGTCGCCTCTGCGACTGGAATGTCGCCGGCATCAGGATAGTAGAGAGGTGAGAATGTGCTGGCTTGCCGTTTGCGGTCAGGAGCCGGCCCGGGGTGTTCCCGACTCGTCGGAATCGAGAAAATCCAGGTCGATGGTGACCGCGTCCGGGGTATCTTCCGCTTGGGTGTGGAACAACACGCTGTCGCCGGCAGCCAAGCGCGAACGCTCCGCCTCGAAGGTCCAACTGCGGACCCGGTTGCCAGAGCGATCGAGGAGATGTGCACGCAGCGGCGGCAGCGCCACGTCACGATCGCCGTCATTGGACACGGTCCCCTCGACCACCACCATGTCACGCCCCTCCAGGCTGCGCCGCAGAAGGTTGATGTTCTGCAGGGAGAGCCCATCCAGCGGAGAGGCTACCTCCACACCCAAGGCGGCGTAGAGGCCGCTGGTGCCGGGAACGCTTCTAACGATTTGCTCGCGCCCAAGCCACGCCAGCAGGGGAATGAACAATAGCAACAGCAGGAAGAAGAGCTTGCGCCGCCGCGGTCGCTTGTGCTGCTCCCGCTCGGCCTGCTCTGCAACCTGCCATTCCGTCATGCCTTGGCCTTGAGGCGGCTCAGCCCCGGCAAGGCGCACACGGGCTTCGCTGCGCGATTGGCCGCGCTCGAAGTGGGGGCCTGGATAGTGAGGTGCGGACTGCCAATCCTGCGACTCGGACACCGGTTCGGCAGGACGCGGCGAAACCGGGACCGGCAGGCGTGTCGCCAACCAAACATGACCGCAGGCGCTGCAACGCACCTTGCGCCCCTTCGAGGTAACGGCGCTCTCGCGCACCTTGAAGGCGGTGTCGCAGGCGGGACAGGTCAGGATCATCGCTTGTGTCACGGCCACCCGGTTCGCGGTTTGCATTAGTTACAATGCCATATAATCGCGCCGCTCGCAGCGACGCAAGCCGAGTGGCACCGAGCCGCCCACGCTCTCGCAAACGACACGCCTCCTGTCTTGATCATTCATCCCTTTCACGCCTCGCGGAGATCGCGCTTGCCAAGAGGGTGACACGCGCCCGCATGGCGCGCCTTTACCTCTTTTCGGCCCCGTGCCATCTTGCGGCTTTCCGTCAACCAGCTGAGGATTCCGGCCCTTGGTTCGCTTCGAGGACGTCACCCTGCGCTATGGCCAGGGGCCTGAGATCCTCACGGGCCTGTCCCTGCATCTGGAGCCGGGATCATTCCACTGCCTCGTGGGACCCAGCGGCGCCGGGAAGTCTTCGCTGCTCAAGCTGCTCTACCTGGGCCAGAAACCCAGCGCCGGGCGCATCTCCCTCTTCGGCCGCGACGTTTCGCGTCTCTCGCGCGACGGACGGGCGCGGCTGCGCCGGCAGATCGGCGTGGTGTTCCAGGAGTTCCGCCTCATCAGCCACCTTTCCGTCTTTGACAATGTGGCCCTGCCGCTGCGTCTGGCCGGTGAGCGCGAATCAAGCCTGCGCACCAAAGTGGAGGAGCTGCTGTCCTGGGTCGGCCTGGCCGATCACCTGAGGGCCGCGCCGGAAACGCTGTCCGGCGGTCAACAGCAGCGCGTGGCCATCGCCCGCGCCTTGGTCGGCCGGCCCAATCTGCTGGTCGCCGACGAGCCCACCGGCAGCGTGGACGACCGCATCGGCCAGCGGCTGATGCACCTCTTTCAGGAGCTCCACCGCAACGGCACCACCATCGTGCTCGCCACCCACAACCTGGCCATGGTGGAGCGGCTGGGCCATCCGGTGCTGCGCCTAGAGGATGGCCAGATTGCCGGTCAGCCGGGCGAAGAACGCGAAGGGCTTGGGCCGCTTTCCCCTGGATCACGGGGCCATTGGCCGGCATGAGCGACACGGAACTGACCCAGCTCAGCCGGCGCGATCTGCCGCTTGCCGGCGACGCCTCCGCCCGCTTTCTGCCTTGGCTAATCGCCTTCATGGTCTTCCTCGCTGCCCTGGCTCTCGTCGGGGCCGACGCCTTGCGGCAGACGGCGGCGCGCTGGAACGGCGGGCTTTCGGGGCAGATCACCGTACAGCTTCCGCCGCTGGTGCGTGAGGATGCCCCGACAGCGGCAAGCCGGGCCGAGCAGGCCGCGGCGCTCCTGCGTGATCTGCCGGCCGTGCGCAGCGTGGAGACGCTGGAGCGCGCAGAGGCGGCCGCGCTGCTGGAACCCTGGTTGGGCGCAGCGGCAAATGATGCCGCCCTGCCGCTGCCGACCCTCATCACCGTTCGGCACAGCGGCGATCCCGCCCCGCTCGCAGCCGAAATGCGCCAACGGCTGCAGAACGAGTTTCCCGATGCCGAGGTGGACGATCATCAGGCCTGGATCGGCGGCCTGCTCAACCTGACACGCGGCCTCGAGATCCTGGCGCTTTTTCTGCTGTTGCTGGTGGGCGCCGCGGCGGTGGTGACCGTGGTCTTCGTCACCCGAACCGGCCTGGCGGTCCACCGGCCGGTCATCGAACTCTTGCACCTGATGGGCGCACGCGACGTGCAGATCGCCGGGCGTTTCCAGACCCACGCCCTCTGGCTCGGCCTCAAGGGCGGGCTGCTCGGGCTGGCGGTGGCGGCGCTCTGCTATGGGGCACTGCAGTGGGCGGTTTCGCCCACCACTCTGGCGCTGCTGCCCGCCTTCGAAATCGGCCC
The DNA here is from genome assembly GCF_029222965.1 of Aquibaculum arenosum. Classification (GTDB taxonomy): domain Bacteria; phylum Pseudomonadota; class Alphaproteobacteria; order Kiloniellales; family DSM-21159; genus Aquibaculum; species Aquibaculum arenosum. Next base: position 32,987 of record NZ_JARHUD010000008.1, read on the forward strand.
CGTACTCCTAGTGCTGCTCGCCTTGCTGCCGCTGCTGGCCGCCGGCATCGCCTGGCTGACCGCGCGCGTGACCGTCTTGCGTACCCTCGGCCGGATGCCCTGATGCCGGCACGCCGTATCACACGCCTGCTCTTCGTCCTTGCCTGGCTGGTGCCCTTGCTGGTGCTGCTTGGCGTGCTGGCCGGCCTGTTTCACTTCGCCGCACAGTTGCCCCGAACCGCTCAGGCGCCCGAGCACGTCACCGACGCGATCGTGGTGCTCACCGGTGGGGCGGGACGGATCGACCGCGGCTTCGAGCTGCTCGCCGATGATCGGGCGGAACGCTTGCTGATTTCCGGGGTCTATCGTGGCGTGGAAGTAGAAGAACTGCTGGCACTGGCCCAGCGCTCGCCGGAGGAAATGCGCTGCTGCATCGAGCTCGGCTACGAGGCCGACAACACCATCGGCAATGCACAAGAAACCGCGGTGTGGGTGGCCACACACCAGATCCGCAGCCTGCGCTTGGTCACGGCAGCCTATCACATGCCCCGCGCGCGGCTCGAGTTGTCGCGCTACCTGCCGGGCGTGGAGATCCTGGAGGAGCCGGTGCTGGCGGAAACCACGCGGCTGGATCGTTGGTGGCAACACAGGCCGACAGCCACCTTGATCACCATGGAGTACCTCAAGTACCTGGCGGCGAGCTTGCGCAGGTTGCCGGAAGAATTCAGCCCTAATCTCTGGGGAGGGTCCTCCACGTGACTCCCCTGCGATCTTTGCTATTCAACCTATACTTCATGCTGCTCAGCCTGACCCTGGCGATCGTCTACCTGCCGCTGCTCGCCCTGCCGCCGCGCTACCTCTGGGCCGGCGGACGGCTGTGGGTGCGGCTGCTCTATGGCGGCCTGCGAGTCATCTGCAGCCTCGATTATCGCATCGAGGGGGGCCACCGGCTGCCGCAGGGCGCGGCCGTCATCGCCTCCAAGCATCAGTCGGCCTGGGACACGCTGATCTTCATGCTGCTGCTGCCCGCACCGGCCATGGTGCTGAAGCGCGAACTGCTGCGCATCCCGCTTTTCGGCTGGTATCTGCGCCACCTGGACATGATCGCCGTTGACCGCACGGGCGGTGCTGCGGCGCTGCAGGGGCTGCTGCGCCAGGCCAGGGAGTGCCTGGACGCCGGTCGGCAAGTGGTGATCTTTCCGGAGGGAACCCGCACCGCCCCCGGCCAGCGCCGCCGCTACCAGCCGGGGATCGCGGCACTCTATCGGGCGCTGGGCGAGCCGGTGATTCCGATCGCGCTCAACTCCGGACACTACTGGGGCCGACGCGCCTTCAACAAGCGCGCCGGCACCATTCGCTTGAAGGTGCTGCCGCCCATCCCCCCCGGCCTGAACCGGGCGGTCTTCATGCGCCAGTTGCAGGACGCGATCGATGGCGAAAGCGACGCCCTCGATCGCGATTGAGGACTTCCCGGTCAGCCCAGGTGGGCGCGGAGCATCCAGGCTGCCTTCTCGTGCGCGCTCAGGCGCTGGGTAAGAAGGTCGAGGGAGGCCTCGTCATTGGCCGCTTCCGCCGTCGGGAAGACAGAACGGATGCTGCGCGCCGTGGTCTCGTTGTCGGCCAGTAGGGCTTCGACCATTTCCTTCCAGCTCGGCACGCCCTCGGCCTCCTGCAGGGAAGTCAGTTCGGCGAAGGCCTTGTAGCTGCCCGGTGCCGGCTGGCCCAAGGTGCGGATGCGCTCGGCGATCTCATCCACGGCCGCGGCCAGTTCAGTGTACTGCGTCTCAAAAAGGTTGTGCAGCGACTGGAAGTTGGGGCCGGTCACGTTCCAGTGGAAGTTGTGGGTCTTGAGATAGAGCGTGTAACTGTCGGCCAGCACGCGGGACAGCCCCGCCGCCACGGCCTTACGATCTTCCTCTGACATACCGGTGTTCAAAGCCATGATTACCCTCCTTCACTTCAGTGAAGCACCAGCGAAACAGGAACCTCGCCGGCGCGCCTTGTTCTGAATCAGATATGGGGTCTGGCGAAGCCGACACAAGCTGTTTTTAGAACAGTTCTAAAATAAGGCCGCATTTGCTCCCTTGCCGCGTCGATGGCTTGTTTGAGCGACGCTTGCGTATGGCACATCACCCCTTATAGTAATTATAGGGAGATTATATGCTGTTTTGAATTGCGGAGAAGATGATGGCGCCACGCCTCCAGCGCTCAATGCTTGTCCGGCGGCACGACGGGGACGCCGCTGCCCTGTTCCGCGCTGCCCAGCGCATCGGCCAGACGGGCGGCGGCGCTGCCGGGCCGCAGGGGCTTAGGCTGTTCGGCGTGGGGCGCCCACCCCACGGCCCAAAGAAACTCGAACGTGACCGGCAGCCGCCCCTCGCTCGTGCCGAAACGCTCCGCATAGATCTCGAAGGTCCGCGCCAGTACATCCCGCCGCAAACCGCCTCGCGGCCGCTCGATCAGCGCATTGGCCGCTGCCATGCCGCGCAGTTCGCGCAGCAGCTTGATGGGGTCGGCATAGGTGACGGCAAGGCTTTCCCGATCGGCCACCGGCATGGCAAAGCCGGCGCGCTGCAACAGCCCCGCCAGGTCACGCAGTTCGGCAAAGGCGGAGACACGCGGCGCTGCTCCGCCCCGCAGTTCGCTCTCCGCCAGGATCAGCGAAGCGCGCAGCTCATGGAGACTGTCGCCCCCCAGCATCACGCCCAGAAAAAGACCGTCAGGCTTCAAGGCGCGGCGCAGTTGCAGCAGGGCGCCGGGCAGGTCGTTCACCCAGTGCAGAGACAGCAGGCTGACCGCCAGATCGAAGCTCTCCGGCGCGAAGGGCAGAAACTCCTCATCCGCTGCCAGCGCCGGCTGGCCGTTGGTCGCAGCCTGCCGCGCCATGGCCGGCGAGAGGTCGCACTGCACCACCCGCTCGACACCTGTCTGTCCCAGCAGGCGCGGCGCCAGGGTGCCGCCGTGGCATCCCAGGTCGAGCGCAAGGGGAAAGCTGCGGCGCACCTCTTCCAGCCGCTCGAGCAGGCGCTCGGCCGCCTCGGCCACCAGAAAATCGTGGTTCGGCCAGTCGGGCGCGGCCCTATCCCGGTTGCGGCGAACAGCCGCCCGATCGAAAACCAACATCTCGCTCATACCCCCAGATATGAAGCAGCGACCGGCCGGGGAAAAGCCCGGATGTGCCCGGCATGAGCGGGGCATGAACACGGCCAAGTCCCGGGAGGCGCTGCGGCTGCTGCGTCTTGCGGGGCGTGGCCTGCTCGATGCCGTGCTGCCGCCACGCTGTCTCAATTGCGGCCTCGTGGTCACCGAGGTGCGCACGCTCTGCCCCGCGTGCTGGCAGGGACTGACCCTGCTTGCCGACCCGCAGTGCGATGCCTGCGGCCTGCCCTTCCCGCACAGCCAGCCGGACGGCAGCCTCTGCGGCGCCTGCCTGCGCCGGCCGCCGCCCTGGGAGAAGGCCCGAGCGGCGCTGGCCTATGATGATGCCAGCAAAGGCATGATCCTGCGCTTCAAGCACGCGGACTACACCGAAGCGGCAGATACCCTGGCCGTTTGGATGGCTCGAGCCGGAGACCCTTTGCTGCGCCGCGCCGAGCTGTTGGCGCCGGTACCACTGCACCCGCGCCGGCTCTTCGCCCGGCGCTACAACCAATCGGCACTGTTGGCGCAGGCGCTGGGCCGGCGCAGCAATTGCGCCGTGGTGCCCGACCTGCTGCTGCGCCGGCGCAACACGCCCTCCCAAGGGCATCTCTCTCTGGCACAGCGCAGGCGCAACGTGGCCGGCGCCTTTGCGGTTCATCCCCGGCACCGGGCGCAGTTGGACGGCCGGCACGTGCTGTTGATCGATGATGTCTACACCACCGGCGCCACCCTGAGCGCCTGTACCCGGGCGCTCTATCGTGCCGATGCCCGGGCGGTCGACGTGCTCACGTTGGCCCGCGTGGTGCGCCCTGCGCGGGACTGAACTGCTCCCCATACACACCGCCGCCGGTTTCGCTGCGGCGCGGGCTTCCTATATGGTGACGGTATCTTTTTGAACGGAATCGACAGGACACCATGCCAAAGATCGAGATTTACACCACCTTCCTCTGCCCCTTCTGCAGCCGCGCCAAGAAGCTGCTCGACCGCAAGGGCGTCGCCTACGAAGAGATCGACGCCGGCAGCGCCAAGGTACGCGCGGCCATGCGCGAGCGGGCCGGCGGGCGCAACTCCGTGCCGCAGATTTTCATCGGCGAGCACCACGTCGGCGGCTGCGATGAGCTCTATGCCCTGGAGCAGAAGGGTGATCTCGATCCCCTGTTGCAGGGAAGCGCGGCATGAGCGAGGCCTTCACCGTCGGCCTGGTCCAGACCAACAGCAGCGACGTCCTCGCGGACAACATCGCCGCCGCTTCGCAGATGATCCGCGAGGCGGCCGGACAGGGCGCGGACTTCGTGCTCACGCCGGAGAACACAACGCTGATGTCGCCCAGCCGCGAGGCCACCTTGGCCGCGGCACTGCCGGAGGAAAGCCATCCCGCGATCCCGGCCTTCTCCGCACTGGCGCAAGAACTGGGCATCTGGCTGCTGATCGGCTCGCTGTCGGTGCGCCTCGGCCCGGACAAGGCCGCCAACCGCAGCATGCTCTTCGACCCCCGGGGGCAGGTCGCCGCGCGCTACGACAAGATTCACATGTTCGACGTCAACATCCCCGACGGACAGAGCTACCGGGAGTCCGACACCTTCCGGCCCGGCGAGCAGGCCGTGGTTGCCGACCTGCCCTGGGGCCGCCTGGGCCTGACGATCTGCTACGATGTGCGCTTCGCCGCGCTCTACCGCAATCTCGCCAAGGCAAGGGCCTCCTTCATCTCGGTGCCGGCAGCCTTCACCGCCTTCACCGGACAGGCGCACTGGCATGTGCTGCAGCGCGCCCGGGCCATCGAGACCGGCTGCTTCGTTTTCGCTCCGGCGCAGTGCGGCACCCATGTCGCCGACCGCCAGACCTACGGCCATTCCCTGGTCGTAGCGCCCTGGGGCGAGGTCCTGGCCGACGCCGGCTCGGAACCCGGCGTGGTAACGGCCCGCATCGACCCGGCGCTGGTCGCCGAAGCCCGGCGCATGGTGCCGGCGCTCACCCACGACCGCGCCTTCGAAGCGGTGCCGGAGGGCGCTTGAGGGCGGCTCAGCGCGCGCAGTCCAGCAGCGGCCCCAACTGCTGCACCCGGGTCTGCAGCGTGCCGCCGCGGCGCGAGATGTAGTCGCTCGGCCGCCCGGCCGCCCACCGCCGGGGGTTGGGCAGCACGGCAGCCATCAGGGCACCCTCCCGGCTGGAGAGATGGGCCGCCGCCTTGCCGAAGTGTGCCTGCGCGCCCGCCTCGGCACCATAGACGCCCGGGCCCCATTCAGCGACGTTGAGATAGAGCTCCAGGATCCTCTGCTTCGAGAGCAGGGTTTCCAGATAGAGCGTGAAGTAGGCCTCGACGCCCTTGCGCAGGAAGCCGCCGCCGGGCCAGAGAAAGAGATTCTTTGCCAGTTGCTGCGAGAGTGTGCTGGCGCCGCGCGAGCGCCCGCCCGACTGGCGCTCGGACCAGGCCTCACGCAAGGACGCGAAGTCGAACCCGCCGTGGCTGCAGAAATGGTTGTCCTCGCCGGCGATCACGGCAAAGCGCAGGTTGGGAGAGATCTCTTCCAGTGAGCGCCAGCGCTTTGCCAGCCCCTCCCCCTCGAAGAGCCTAAGGATCATCAAGGGCGTGCCCGGCGGCGGGACAAGGGAATAGGTCAGCGTCAGCAGCAGCGGCAGGCCCAGCACCAGCACAACCAGAATGAGGGCGGCCTTGCGGATGCGCCGGCCTTGCCGCTGGTAGAAGCGGCGCACTCGCCCCCTGATGCCCTTCACCCGTCCTGCCTCACGCCCACGCCGCCCCTTCTCATGCTTGCACCTTGGCGCCTTGCACCCTGCGCGCCGCGGTGCGATAACCGCCCCTCGATGACAGCGGCACAGACCTCAGTCGGAAGCTCCGGCTTTCCGCACCGCCACCTGCTCGGCATCGAAGGCCTGAGCCGGAGCGAAATCGCCTTTCTTCTCGACCTCGCCGATCACTATGCCGCAGAGGACCCGCGCGCGCATCGGCCTTCCGCCTTACTGGCGGGACACACGGTCATCAACCTTTTCTTCGAGAATTCGACGCGCACCCGCACCTCCTTCGAGCTGGCGGCGAAGCGCCTGGGCGCCGAGGTGATCAACATGTCGGTGGCCTCCTCCTCGATCAAGAAGGGGGAGACGCTGATCGACACCGCCATGACGCTCACCGCAATGCGCCCAGACCTGCTGGTGGTGCGTCACCCGGACTCCGGTGCGGTGTCGCTGCTCAGTGAGAAGGTGGACTGCGCCGTCATCAACGCCGGCGACGGGAGCCACGAACATCCGACCCAGGCACTGCTGGACGCGCTTTCCATCCGCCAGCGCCGCGGCCGTCTCGCCGGCCTGACCGTGGCGATCTGCGGCGACCTGCTGCACAGCCGGGTGGCGCGCTCCAACATCCACCTGCTCACCACCATGGGCGCGCGCGTGCGGGTAATCGGGCCGCCGACGCTGTTGCCCTCGGGCATCGAACGCTTCGGCGTCACCGCCTATCACGACATGCGCACCGGGCTCGCCGATGTGGACATCGTCATGATGCTGCGCCTGCAGAACGAGCGCATGCAGGGCTCCTACGTGCCTTCCGTGCGGGAGTACTTCCGCTTCTACGGCCTGGACCGGGAGAAGCTGGCCCTGGCCAAGCCCGATGCGCTGATCATGCACCCGGGACCGATGAACCGCGGTGTGGAGATCGACAGCGAGCTGGCCGACGACATCGACCGCTCCCTGATCCGCACCCAGGTGGCCATGGGCGTGGCGGTGCGGATGGCCTGCCTGCACGCTTTATTGCGCGGCACGGCCCCGCCGGAAGAAGGACGCGCCTGATGGTCCAGGAGTCAGCGACTGCACCAGCGCGAAGCGCGCGCGTTGCTTACCTGAACGCCCGCCTGCTCTGCCCGGAGAGTGGCCTGGATGCCCCGGGCGCGCTGCTGACCGAAGGCGGCCGCATTGCCGACTTGGGCCCGCAGCTCTTCAACGAGGGGGTGCCCGAGGGCATTGCCACTGTCGACTGCGCCGGCGCCTGCCTGGCGCCGGGCCTTGTGGACATGCGCGTGCAGCTGCGCGAGCCCGGCCAGGAGCACAAGGAGACCATCGCCAGCGCCAGCCGCGCGGCGGCGGCCGGCGGCATCACCTCAATGGTGGCCCTGCCCAACACCGACCCGCCGGTGGACGACGTGGCCGGCGTGGAGTTCGTCGCCCGGCGTGCGCGCGAAGAAAAGCTGGTCAAGGTCTACACCTACGCCGCCCTCACCCGCCGGCTGGAGGGGCAGGAGATCACCGAAATCGGCCTGCTGCACGAGTATGGCGCCCGCGGCTTCACCGACGGCGTGAAGCCCCTGGCCGACGCGCAGGTGCTGCGCCGCGCGCTCTCCTATGCCACCGCCTTCGACACGGTGATCCTGCAACTGCCGCAGGAACCGGCATTGAGCGGCGGAATGATGAACGGCGGCGAGCTCGCCACCCGGCTCGGGCTTTCCGGCATCCCACCCCTGGCCGAGGTCATGCTGCTGGAGCGCGACCTGCGTCTGGTCGAGATGACCGGCGGGCGCTACCACGCATCCCTGATCTCCACCGCAGAGGCCGTGGAAGCCATCCGCCGCGCCAAGGCCAAGGGCTTGGCGGTCACCTGCGATACGGCGCCGCACTACTTCACGCTGAACGAGAACGCGGTGGGCGACTATCGCAGCTTCGCCAAGGTCATGCCGCCGCTGCGCAGCGAATCCGATCGGGAAGCGGTTGCCGCCGCGGTGGCCGACGGCACCATCGACGCCATCTGCTCCGACCACGCACCTCAAGACCAGGACGCCAAGCGCCTGCCCTTCGCCCATGCGGAGTGGGGGATGGCCGGTCTGGAGACGCTGCTGCCGCTGTCCCTAGCGCTGGTGCATCAGGGGCGGCTGTCGCTGCTGGACCTGCTGCGCCGGCTCACGGCCACCCCGGCCGGCATCCTGCAAGGCCACGCCGCGCTCACCCCTGGCGCGCCGGCGGACCTGGTGCTCTTCGATCCGGAGCGCCCCTGGGTGATCGATCCCGACCGCTTCCTCTCGAAATCCAAGAACGCCCCCTACGACCGCCATCCGGTGCAGGGGCAGGTGCTGCGCAGCGTGGTCGACGGGCGCAGCATCTTTACGGCCTGAGGTCTGCCCCTACAGCTTCGCAAGCACCGCATCGGTCATTTCGCGGGTCGAAGCCGTGCCGCCGAGATCGCGGGTCAGCGTCTTGCCCTCGGCGCAGACCGCCTCGATGGCGCCCATCAACGCGGCGGCCGCCCTCGCCTCTCCCAGGAAGTCGAGCATCATCTGCGCGGTCCAGAGCGTGGCGATGGGGTTGGCAATGCCTTGCCCTGCGATATCGGGAGCGGAGCCGTGCACCGGCTCGAACATCGAGGGGAAGCGCTTTTCCGGGTTGAGGTTGGCCGAGGGCGCGATGCCGATGCCGCCGGCACAGGCCGGGCCCAGGTCGGAGAGGATATCGCCGAAGAGGTTGGAGCCCACCACCACGTCGAACCAGTCGGGATGCTGCACGAAGTGGGCGGTCAGGATGTCGATGTGGAACTGGCTGACCTCGACTTGCGGATAGTGCTTTGCCATGGCCGCCACCCGCTCGTCCCAGTAGGGCATGGTGTGGATGATGCCGTTGGACTTGGTGGCCGAGGCCAGCTTGCCGCGCCGCGCCTTGGCCGCCTCGAAGGCATAGCGCAGGATGCGGTCAACGCCGTGGCGGGTGAAGACGGACTGCTGCAGCACGGCCTCGCGCTCCGTGCCCTCGAAGACGCGCCCGCCGATGGTGGAGTACTCGCCCTCGGTGTTCTCACGCACCACGAGGAAGTCGATCTCCTCCGGCTTGCGGTCGGCCAGCGGCGAACGAACGCCGGGCAGCAGCTTGACCGGGCGCAGGTTGACGTACTGGTCGAACTCGCGCCGGATCGGCACCAGCAGGCCCCAGAGCGAGACGTGATCGGCCACGCCAGGCGCGCCCACGGCACCCAGGAAAATGGCGTCGAAGCGGCTGAGCTGCTCGATCCCGTCGGGCGGCATCATCGCGCCGTGGTCCAGGTAGTGCTGGCAGGAGTAGGGGAACTCGGCGAACTCCAGCGCAAAGCCGAAATCGCCGGCCAAGGCCTGCAGCACCCGCACACCCTCGGGGATCACCTCCTGGCCGATCCCGTCCCCCGGGATCAGCGCGATGCGATAACTCATCTTTGTCTCCGCCTGGATCAGAACAGCAGCCCGCGCGGGGGCCGCACATAGAGCAGCTTGTTGAACACGATATAGAAGAAGGCAACCTCCGCCACCACCACACAGGCCCAGATGCCGGCAAGCTTCCAGGTCACCTGCCGCTGCGCCGCGGCCAGGTAGCAGACCAAAAGGAAGAACGCGATCAGGCTCGCGGCGACGAAGCCCAGGAAGCCGATGCCCCACCACCAGGCGAAGAGGATCAGGGTGACGACGACCAGGCGCAGGCGGTTGCCCTCCTCGAAGAGCACCCGCATGTCGGGATTGAGGAGACCCTTGACCAGCAGCGCCACCGAGATCACGGCGGTGAGCAGCAGGATGGTCTCGGGAAAGACGGCGCTGAGGTTCGACAGGCGGCCCATGGAGAACCAGAAGCCCGCCGCAAAGACGAGCCCGAGGAAGCCGGCCCAGAGATCGCTGTTGACCCGCAGGTTCATGTCTCGCCCCCCGCGTCCCGCTCTTTGCCGACCCGCCGCCGGCGCCAGGCGCCCACCATGGGGGCGCCCACGGCGAGCACCACGAGCAGCACCAGGATCTGCGACAGGGGGTTTTCCACCAGGCGCAGCTGCGGCACGCTGTAGGCCATGCCGCCCAGCACCGACTGCACATAGCCCATCTCGGCAATCCCGCCCAGGATGAGGCCGAGGACGATGGGGGCCGATCCGATGCCGATGTTGCGCAGCAGGTAACCGACCACGCCCAGGCCCAGCATGATCAGCACGTCGACCATGGAGTTGCGCAGGGCATAGGTGCCAAGGATCGTCACCAGGGCGATGCTGGGCACGAGGAAGAAGTAGGGCGTGCCCACCACGATGCGATAGATCACCCGCCCGCCCAGCAGGCCGACGGGCAGCATCAGCAGCGCTGCCACGCCCATGGAGAGGATGAAGCCGTTGGTCAGCACGCCACTGGTGCTGAAGAGCTCGAAGCCGGGGCGCAGACCGTGCAGCATCATCACGCCGAGGATGATCGCATCCGGCGGAGCGCCGGGAATGCCCAGGGTGAGCAGCGGCACCATGCTGCCGGCGACCATGACGTTGTTGCTTGTTTCCGAGGCCACCAGCCCGTCGACATTGCCGCGCCCGAAGGTTTCCGGCCGCTTGGAGCTGCGCCGCGCGGCATCGTAGGAGACCAGCGAAGCGATCGAGCCGCCGGCGCCGGGAATGATGGCGATCACCTGTCCGATCACGGCAGAGCGGATGAGGTTCACGGGCTTGGCGAGCACGGCGCGCGCGGTGCGCAGGAAGATCGCCATGCCTTCGCGCGCCCCGGTCTTCATGCCGGCGGCATCGATGGCGGCGCGGCCGCGGGTTGCCATCAAGAGCAGTTCGGGCACCACAAAGAGCCCGATCAGCGCCACGATCAGTTCCACCCCGCCCTGCATGGCCGGGATGCCGAAGGTGAAGCGGCTCTCCCCGCCCACGGGCGAGACGCCGATGGTGCCGAGGATCATGCCGATGCAGCCGCCCAACAGGCCCTTGAGCAGGGAGCCTTCGGAGAGGGCCGCTATCAAGGTGAGGCCGAGGATGGCGACCCAAAACATCTCCGCCGGCCCGAAGAAAAGCGCCATGCGCGCCAGCGGCGGCGCCAGCAGCAGCAGGGCCAAGACCCCGAGCACCCCCCCGATCACCGAGGCCACAGTGGCGGCGCAAATCGCCTCATAGGCCCGGCCCTGCTTGGCCATGGGATAGCCATCGAAAGTGGTGGCGATGGACGAGGGCGTTCCCGGCGTGTTGACCAGGATGGCGGCGAAGGAGCCGCCATAGATCGTGCCCATATAGACGGCGCCCAGGGCCACGAGACCTTGGAGAGCGTCCATGGTGAAGGTGAAGGGCAGCAGGACCGCCAGCGCCATGGTGGCGGTCAGGCCGGGCAACGCGCCGACGAAAAGCCCCGCGGTGACGCCGATGAAGATGACCAGCAGCATGTGCGGCTGCAGGATCGATACCAGCGCCTCGAGAAACAGCTCCATCGTGCCTGCCCGGCCCCGTGTCTGGTCGTGATCCGGGCTAGTTACCCATTTCCGCCTCGATCACGTCACCGTAAGCCTGGCGCATGGTTTCCACCAGGTCGACCGCATCTTCCCCGGTTTCATGGGTCATGACGAAGCCAAGCGGTTCCTGCTTTTCCCGAATCGCCTCATTGGTCTCGCCGAAGGCCTCGGCAAGGGTTTCGAGGATCTCGGGCGGGGTGCCCTTGGGCGCGGCAACGCCGCGATAGGCGCCACCGACGATGTCGTAACCCAGTTCACGGAAAGTCGGCACATCCGGCAAGGTCGAAACCCGCTCCTCGGCCGCGACGGCCAGCACGCGCACCTCATCGGGCATCTGCAGGCCAAGCACCGTGTAGCTCATCAAGGCGGAGACATGGTTGCCCAGCAGCGCCGAGGGCAGCGGGCCGGTGCCGGTGAAGGGGATATAGGTCAGATCGATCTCGGCCTCATTCTCCAGACGCAGGGTTTCCAAGTGATTGGCGCTGAAGGTGCCGCTGCCGCCCAAGGTCACCACCTGGGGGTTCTCCTGCGCATAACTCACCAGGTCCTCCAGCGTTTCGAAAGGGCTGCTCTTGGAGACGACCAAAGCGCTGGGCGTGAAGTGGAACCAGGTCACAATATCCCAATCGAAGGTGTCGTAGCCCGCATCGTCGCGCAGGATCGGCTGGGCCACGATATGCGGCAGGTTGACGCCGATGAGCGTATAGCCGTCCGGCTCGGCGCTGCGCTGGAAGTCGCTCCAGGCCACGGCCCCGCCGCCGCCGGGCCGATGGGTCACGACGACATCGACGCCGAGGCTCTCTTCGAGATGCGGCTCCTGGAAACGGGCCGTGACGTCGGATTCTCCGCCAGGGTTGAAGGAAATCACATAGGTGATGGGCTCTTCCGGATACTCTGCCTGCGCCATCGCACTGCTCGTCGCCAGTGCAAGAGCGAACGCACAGCTACCCACAGCCAAAGCCGTCGCGGTGGTCTTCATCTTTCGTTCCTCCCGGTTGAGTGCAGCCGCTTGCTGCGACCTTGTGCGATTTGTCTTCGGCGCGCGGGCGCCTTCGCCGATCATGTGTCGGAGCCTGAAACCCTTGTACAGGAGCTTGCACGCTGTCAACGGGTTATGGGTACTGCACGATCCTGCGGCCCGACAAGCGGAAGCTGATCTCACGTGGCGGCCGCGTGCTGCGCCAAGTCACGTGGCCGGCACCCTCCTGCTGCCAGCGACGCCCATGAAATGCGCAAGGGATCATCGCTTCTGCTATAGTCCCAAGTGGTTCGAGCCGGGGGATTTACCTTCCCCCGTCGCTGCGCGCCATACTATAAGAGGAATAGGTAAAGGGGAGTTCGCGTTGAGCAAAGAGTCAGGGGTGCGGACACGAAAGGACACTCACCGGGCCGCCAAACCGCCGCCAAGCAAGTCGACACCGGTCAAACCGGCGCCGCGCAACGGCGAGGAGCCGGATCTGACCACGGGCTCCAATGCGCCCCGCGCGCGCGACGGCGGCCTGCAGGAAGCCATCGGCGTGCAGGTGCGCAGTCTGCGCAAGCAGCAGGAAATGACCGTGGTGGAACTGGCCGGGCAGGCCGGGCTGTCCGCCGGCATGCTCTCCAAGATCGAGAACGGCGGCATCTGCCCCTCCCTCAACACCCTGCAGGCCCTGGCGCACGCCTTGAACGTGCCCATCACCGCCTTCTTCGAGAAATTCGAGGAACGTCGAGACGCCTCCTATGTGCCGGCCGGCGCGGGCGTCACCATCGAGCGGCGCGGCAGCAAGGCCGGCCACCGCTATCAACTCCTCGGCCACTCTCTGGGCGGCGACATTGCGGTGGAGCCCTATCTGGTGACCCTGAGCGAGGGCGCCCAGCCGTACGGCAGCTTCCGGCACGAAGGTGTAGAGTTCATCCATCTGCTCGAAGGCCGCGTGCGCTATCGCCACGGCGACCGCGTGATCGACATGGGCCCCGGCGACTCCCTCTTTTTCGATGCGGCCGCACCGCACGGGCCGGAAACCCTCGAGGAATTGCCGCTGCGCCTGCTGTCGATCATCATCTATCCGCGAAGTTGATCCCCCGGACATATCCGGCCGCTCTGCTCCGCGTTTCCTGACAGGAAAACAACTTTCTTATTATTGACAGGGCGGCCCGAGCCGCTAGGCTCGCAGGCCTCATGCTGGAGGACTGCGCCATGTGCGGTATTGTTGGACTTTATCTTAAGGATCAGCGCCTGGCGCCAGAGCTGGGTGCCCATTTGGAAACCATGCTCGTCAAGATGACGGATCGCGGCCCGGACAGCGCCGGTTTTGCGGTCTATGGCGAGCCCATCGACGGCATGGTCCGGCTCACGATTCGCAGCGATGCGGCCGAACCGGATTTTGAAAGCCTCAGCGCGCGTCTGGGCAGCGATGTGCGTATCACCGGGCACGGCAATCATGTCCTGGCCCTGGTGCCGGCAAGCTCCCTGGAGCAGGTGAAAACCGTCATTGCCGCCGAACCGGATCTGGTGATCTCCAGCCGGGGCGAGCGTGTGGAGATGTACCGCGATGTGGGCCTGCCGGCCAACGTGGCCAAGCGCTTCGGGCTCAGCCGGATGCAGGGGACGCACGGGATCGGCCACACCCGCATGGCCACGGAGTCCGCGGTCACCGTCGACGGTGCGCACCCCTTCTCTACCGGCAACGACCAGTGCCTGGTGCACAATGGCTCGCTCTCCAATCACAATGACCTGCGCCGCCGCCTGCGCCGCGAGGGCATGGAGTTCCGCACGGAGAACGACTCGGAAGTGGCTGCGGCTTATCTGTCCTGGCGCATGAACCAGGGAGACAGCTTCGGTGACGCCTTGACGCACGCGCTGGATGACCTGGACGGCTTCTACACCTTCGTCGTCGGGACCGGCCGCGGATTTGGCGTGCTGCGCGACCCGATTTCCTGCAAACCCGCCGTTCTGGCGGAGACCGATGCCTGGGTGGCTTTCGGCTCGGAGTATCAGGTGCTGACCGACCTGCCGGGCATTGATAAGGCCCGTGTGTGGGAGCCCAAGCCCTCCACCCCCTATTTCTGGGAGCGCTGAATGCCAACTGTGGACCTCTCCGTTACCTCCCTGCGGGAATTGAACCAGGCGCTGCATGAGCAAAGCGACCCGGGCAACGACCGTCACTGGATCGTCAAGAATCCCAAGGGTCAGCACGCCCTGGCGGCGGGCGTCGATGCCGAGCTCGACATCGATATCGAGGGCCATGTCGGCTACTACTGCGCCGGCATGAACAAGCAGGCCAAGATCACCGTTCACGGCAATGCCGGCGTCGGCGTGGCCGAGAACATGATGTCGGGCGTGGTGCACGTGAAGGGCGACGCCAGCCAGTCCGCCGGCGCGACCGGGCGCGGCGGCCTGCTGATCATCGACGGCAACGCCAGCGCGCGCTGCGGCATCTCCATGAAGGGCATCGACATCGTCGTGAAAGGCGACATCGGCCACATGAGCGCCTTCATGGGCCAGGCCGGCCGCCTTGTCGTTTTCGGCGATGCAGGCGAGGCGCTGGGTGACTCCCTCTACGAGGCACGGATCTACGTCCGCGGTGCGGTCACCAGCCTGGGCGCTGACTGCGTCGAGAAGCCGATGGAGGACAAGCACCGCGAGGAACTGGCCGCCTTGATCGACGCGGCCGGCGCGACCGGAGAGGTCGATATCGGCGAATTCCGCCGCTACGGCTCCGCGCGCAGCCTCTACAACTTCAAGGTCGACAATGTGAGCGCCTACTGATGACCACGGCCAAGATTCCAACCACCGTTCCGCGGCAGTCGGCGACCTTCGACGACTACACGCTTTCCGAAATCCGTCGCGCGGCCGCCACCGGCCTCTATGACATTCGCGGCGCCGGCAGCAAGCGCAAGCTGCCCAATTTCGACGACCTGCTCTTCCTGGGCGCAAGCATCTCGCGCTACCCCCTGGAAGGCTATCGCGAGAAGTGCGGCACCGACGTGGTGTTGGGCACGCGCTTCGCCAAAAAGCCGATCGAACTGAAGACGCCGGTGACCATCGCCGGCATGAGTTTCGGGTCGCTTTCTGCCCAGGCGAAGGAAGCCCTTGGCCGCGGCGCCTCGGCGATGGGCACCAGCACCACCACCGGCGATGGCGGCATGACGCCTGAGGAGCGCGGTCATTCCGACAAGCTGGTCTACCAGCTGCTGCCCTCGCGCTATGGCATGAACCCCGACGACCTGCGCATGGCCGACGCCATCGAGGTGGTGGTGGGCCAGGGCGCCAAGCCGGGCGGCGGCGGCATGCTGCTGGGCCAGAAGATCTCCGAGCGCGTGGCGGAAATGCGGACCCTGCCTCAGGGCATCGATCA
Source organism: Aquibaculum arenosum (assembly GCF_029222965.1). Lineage (GTDB taxonomy): Bacteria > Pseudomonadota > Alphaproteobacteria > Kiloniellales > DSM-21159 > Aquibaculum > Aquibaculum arenosum. Next base: position 48,652 of record NZ_JARHUD010000008.1, read on the forward strand.
GCGCTCCGCCTGCCGCCATCCTGACTGGACCGGCCCGGACGATCTCGAGGTCAAGATCTTGGAACTGCGCGAGATCACCGACTGGGAAAAGCCGATCTACGTGAAGATCGGCGCCACCCGGCCCTACTACGACACCTCACTTGCCGTGAAGTCCGGCGCCGACGTGGTGGTGTTGGACGGCATGCAGGGCGGCACCGCCGCGACCCAGGAAGTCTTCATCGAGCATGTGGGCATTCCCCTGCTCGCCGCTATCCGCCCCGCGGTCCAGGCGTTGCAGGATCTGGGCATGCACCGTAAGGTCCAGCTCATCGTTTCTGGCGGCATCCGCAACGGTGCGGATGTGGCCAAGGCGCTGGCGCTGGGTGCCGATGCGGTTGCCATCGGCACAGCCGCGCTGGTGGCTCTGGGCGACAACGACCCGCAATGGGCCGAAGAATATGCCGCTCTGGGCAGCGAGGCCGGTGCCTATGACGACTGGCACGAGGGCCGCGATCCCGCCGGTATCACCACCCAGGATCCGGAACTGGCCAAGCGTCTTGACCCGGTGGCGGCAGGCCGTCGCCTGCGCAACTATCTCGCGGTCTTGACGCTGGAAGCACAGACCATCGCGCGGGCCTGCGGCAAGTCGCACCTGCACAACCTGGAGCCGGAAGACCTGGTGGCCACCACCATCGAGTCCGCCGCCATGGCTCGGGTGCCTCTGGCCGGGACCGGGTGGATCCCGGGCCAGGGCGGCTTTTAAGGCATAGGGCTCTCGTGGGCGTATCGTGCCATTCAGCCCTCGGCGCCCTCCGCTATTGCCGGGTTCCTGCCCGGCCTTTCACCGCCCTCTCCGGCACTGTGAGCGCCGGAGAGGGCGTTTCGCAATCGTAAGAACGTCGTTCAGAACAGGGACACGACAATGGCAAGTAAGTTGGAACAGGCTGCCAAAGACCGAGGTATCAAATATTTTCTTGTATCGTTCGCGGACCTCAAGGGTTCGATGCGGGCCAAGTTGGTTCCAGCCGTCGCGATCGCTGGAATGGAAGAGGATGGCGCCGGCTTCGCCGGCTTCGCGACATGGCTTGATATGTCGCCGGCTGACGGCGACATCCTGGCCGTGCCCGATCCCGACAGCCTGATCCAACTGCCCTGGCAACCGGAAGTCGGATGGGTTGCCGGCGACCTCTGGATGAACGGTGAACCGGTGGAGCAGGCGCCACGCAACGTTCTCAAGCGCGTCATCGAAGCCGGCGGCAAGCACAACGCCTATATGCGCAGCGGCGTGGAACTGGAGTTCTCGCTGATCACCCCCGACGGCTCGGCGCTTGCCGATACGGCGGATTGCGCCATCAAGCCCTGCTATGATCCCCAGGCCCTGATGCGGCGCTTCGATCTCATCCGCGAGATGTGCGACGCCATGCAGGAACTGGGCTGGGAGCCCTACCAGAACGACCACGAGGACGCGAACGGCCAGTTCGAGATGAACTGGGGCTACGCCGATGCCCTGATCACCGCCGACCGCACCATGTTCTTCAAGTACATGGCCAAGACTCTGGCAGAGAAGTACGGCCTGCGCGCCACCTTTATGCCCAAGCCCTTCATCGACCTGACGGGCAACGGCTGCCACGCGCACATGTCGCTGTGGGACCAGCGTGAAGGCGGAACCAATCTCTTCATGGGCGATGGTGAACTGGGCCTGTCCCAGACCGCCTATCACTTCCTCGGCGGCCTGCTGCATTCAGCCCCGGCGCTCTGCGCGCTGACCAACCCAACGGTCAACTCCTACAAGCGCATCAATGCCCCCACCACCGCATCGGGCTCCACCTGGGCGCCCAATGCGGTGACCTACACCGGGAATAACCGCACCCACATGGTGCGCATCCCGGACTCAAACCGGCTGGAGTTGCGCCTGCCCGATTGCGCCGCGAACCCCTACCTGATGCAGGCAGGCATGCTTGCATCCGGGCTGGATGGCCTGGAGAACAAGCGCGATCCGGGGGAGCGCCTGGACGTGAACATGTACACGGACGGCCACCTCTACAACAACGTGCCGAAGCTGCCGCTCAACCTGCTCGACGCGCTGCGCGAACTGGAAGCCAACGATGTCTTCCGCAAACACATGGGCAACGACGTGATCGACGGCTTCATCAAGCTGAAGATGGCCGAATGGAATGACTACGCGCGTCATCTCACCGAGTGGGAGCGGCGCACGACCCTCGACTGCTGATTGCGGTTCTTATCACGACCTGCCGAGCGGCTCCTTCCGGTGTGGAAGGAGCCGTTCTGCGTTTCGCAGGCATTCAGTCGAGGCCCTCCAGCAGGTCGGAAAGGATCCTGGCATGGTTGCGCTCGCGATCACGCGCCGCATAGAGCAACGTGATCGGCCGCTGGTCGGCGCGGCGTTGTAGGGCGCGCAGATCGTCGTCGCGCCCGCTCAGTTCAGCGCGGTAAGCCGCGAAAAAGGCGTCCCATGCCTCGGGATTGCGATGAAACCAGCGCCGCAGTTCGCTCGACGGCGCCAGGTCCTTGGCCCAGTGGTCCACCGCCGCCCGCTCCTTGCTTACGCCACGCGGCCAGAGGCGATCCACGAGCACGCGCAGACCATCGTCATGGGCCGCGGGATCATAGACGCGCTTGAGGTGAATCCGCGACATTCCCGCCTCCTCCTGGCGGCCAGGCACAATCAATCAAGGGCGTCTTGTCCAACTCGCGCAAGAAGACTTCGCGCGCCGCGCTCAATCGCCCGCGCAACAAGCATCCGGGGGTCAGGGTGCAGCTGCCGCCGTCGTCCCGGAAGCACTCCACCAGCGGCGCATCACCCTCAAGGCGGCGGATGACCGCCCCCAGGCTCACCCTGTCTGCCCCCTCGGCCAGCCGGATGCCGCCGCCCGCACCCTTGCGGCTTTCTACCAGCCCGGCCTGCACCAGTTCTCCCACCACCTTGACCAGATGGTTGCGTGAGACGGCAAACTCGCGGGCCAGGGCCTCGGTGGTAAAGCGCGTTCCCGGCGCTCCAGCCAGGCGCATCAGCACGCGTAGCCCGTAGTCGGTGAAAGAAGTCAAGCGCATGGCTGCATCCGTAATCTCTTGGCAGCTGTCAGTATGGCATGATAAATAGGTATCTCAAATACCGATTTAACGACGCCTGAGGACGCCATGGCCGCCAGTCGCGAAACCAATCCCGGTACAGCCAGTCAGCGCCGCATCCAGCTGACGGAAGAAATCATCGAGCGTACCGGCATCGATGATGCGATGATCGAGACGCTCGTGCGCCGCTTCTACGAGCAGGTGCGCAGCGACCCCTTGCTCGGCCCGGTGTTCGAAGCGCGGATCGTGGACTGGGAGCATCATCTGCAACGGATGTTTGCCTTCTGGTCATCGGTGGCGCTGATGACCGGGCGCTATCACGGCCAGCCAATGCAAAAGCACGCCCCCCTGCCGGTGGACAGCCGACACTTCAATCGCTGGCTCGCTCTCTTTGAGCAGACGGCGGCGGATGTCTGCCCTCCGGTGGCGGCAGCCCATTTCGTGGAGCGTGCGCACCGCATCGCCGACAGCCTGGAGCTGGGTGTTGCGGTGCAGAGCGGCCACCTGCTGAGCAAGGGCGAGCGCCTTCACCGCCCGGACCATGAAGTCGAACTCCCGCCCGCATCCTAGCGCGGCACCCCTTTCACCCGCACCCGAGAGCAGCAGCATGAGTGACCCGAATGACGAGACTCCGGCCGGCTATGCCTCCCCGCCCTGCCTGATGCATGAAGTGGACCCGGCCTACAGCGGCCTCGCCAACACGGCCGACCCCAGCCAAAAGGCCGACGTGCAGCGCTGGCGCAAGGCGGAGCGGGATCGGCTGGTAAAGGCTCGCCTGGCTGCGCCCCTGGAGCAACGCAAGGCCTGGGGTGCGACGATCGCCGAGCGACTGGCCGATGCCATCGGCGACCCAGCCGGCCTGACGGTCAGCGCCTACTGGCCCTTCCGCGGCGAACCGGACCTGCGCGGCCTGCTGAAGCAGGTGATTGCCGGGGGCGGACGCGCTGCACTGCCGGTCGTGGTGGCCAAGGCCACGCCCTTGATCTTCCGCACCTGGGAACCGAGAGCGCCCCTGGAGCGGGGCGTCTGGAACATCCCCATTCCGGCCGAAGGTGCCGAGGAGGTCACGCCAGACGTGGTGATCTCGCCGGTGATCGGCTTTGACCCCGACTGCTATCGCCTGGGTTACGGCGGGGGCTTCTTCGACCGTACCCTTGCCGCCCTGCCCCAGCGCCCGCGTGTCTTCGGTGTCGGCTTCACCCTGGCGGCCATCCCCACCATCTATCCGCAGGCCCACGACATCCCGATGGACTGCGTGGTGACGGAAGAGGCCGTGGTGCATCCCCGAGAGACTTGAACGCAGCCTTCCTCGCGCCCACAACAGGTCCCTGAAGCAAGACAAGCGTGGGACTGAAGCGATGAAGGTGGACGGACGCCACTACCGCACGATCTGGAGCGAGCGCGACGACCGGGTGCAGGTCATCGACCAGACCCGCCTGCCGCATGCCTTCGAGGTACTCACGCTCGAGGATCTGGAGGCCGCCGCCCAGGCCATCGAGCGCATGGTGGTGCGCGGCGCTCCCCTGATCGGCGCCACCGCCGCCTACGGCCTGGCGCTGGGACTGCGCCGGGACGCCAGCGACGACGGCCTTGAAGGGGGCTACGCCCGGCTGCTACGCACCCGCCCCACGGCCGTCAATCTCCGCTGGGCGCTGGACGCGCTGCGCAGCACGGTCGCGCCTCTCCCGGTGGATGAGCGCGCAGAGGCTGCCTGGCAGCATGCCGCCCGGCTCTGCGACGAGGATGTGGAACTCTGCCGGCGCATCGGCGAAGCCGGCCTGCCGCTGTTCCGTGCCGCCGCCGAAGCCAAGTCCAGCGGCGAGCCCTTGCGGGTACTGACCCACTGCAACGCCGGCTGGCTGGCGACGGTGGACTGGGGCACGGCCCTGGCGCCCATTTACATGGCCCATGACGCCGGCATTCCAGTGGAGGTCTGGGTCGACGAGACCCGGCCGCGCAACCAGGGCGCCGCGCTGACCGCCTGGGAACTGGGCCGCCACGGCGTGCCGCACAAGGTGATCGCCGACAATGCGGGCGGCCACCTGATGCAGCAGGGGTTGGTGGACCTCTGCATCGTCGGCACCGACCGGACCACCGCCAATGGCGATGTCTGCAACAAGATCGGCACCTACCTGAAGGCGCTGGCCGCCAAGGCCAACGGCGTGCCTTTCTATGTCGCCCTGCCCTACCCGACCATCGACTGGCAGGTGGAACGCGGCCGCGACATCCCCATTGAGGAGCGCAGCAGCCGCGAGGTCACTCACATCTGGGGTCGGGACGAGGAGGGGCGGATCCGCGAGGTGCAGGTTACGCCCGACGGCAGCGCCGCCGCCAACCCCGCCTTCGACGTGACGCCGGCGGAGCTCGTCACCGCCTTCATCACGGACCGGGGCGTCTGCCCGGCCAACCGCGCCGGACTCGCTGGGCTGTACCGGCAGGCCGAGGCCGGGCAATAGGCGCCCTTCAGTTTAGTTTTTGATCAGCGCGCGCTGACGGCGCTCCAGCCACCAGCCGGCCTGCTGCGGCCAACGCTGGAAGCCTTCGGGGACGTCACCTTCCAGCTCCCCGATGGCCGTAAGCGCCCAGTTCGGGTGCGCCAGGGCTTGGCGGCCGATGGCGATGATATCCGCCTTGCCCTCGGCCAGAGCCGCCTCGGCCTGTCTCGCCTCCAGGATCAGGCCGACGGCCATGGTGGCAATGTCCGCCTCACGCCGCACCGTTTCGGCGAAGGGAAGCTGGAAGCCGGGACCGCGCTTCACCCGCGCCGCGGTAGCGGAGCCGGCCAGACCGCCGGACGAGCAGTCGATCACATCGACACCGATCTCTTTCAGGCGCCCGGCGAGCCAGACCGTGTCCTCGAGCTGCCAGCCCCCTTCGATCCCATCGACGGAGGAAAGCCGCACGAAAAGCGACTTGCCAGCCGGCCAGGCCTTGCGCACCGCCTCGGCCACCTCGAGCGGAAAGCGCGCCCGGCCTTCCCGATCGCCGCCATAGGCATCCTCGCGGCGATTGCTGATCGGCGAGAGGAAGGAGTGCAGCAGATAGCCGTGGGCCGCGTGCAGCTCGATGACCTCGAAGCCCGCCTCTTCGGCCCGCCCCACCGCGGCGACCCAGGCCGCGATCAGGCGCTCCATATCGGCGCGCTCCATCTCGCGCGGCACCAGCCAGCCCTCGTCCATGGGTATGGCGGTGGGTGCCATGGTTTCCCAGGTGCGCTCGCCCTGGGCAAAGTTGGACTCGTCCAGGGGGCCATTGCCTTCCCAGGGCCGCTGCATGCTGGCCTTGCGACCGGCGTGGCCCAGCTGGATCCCCGGAACCGTGCCGTGGGCTTTCAGGAACTGGGTGATCCGGTGCAGGCCGGGAATCTGCTCGTCCTGCCAGAGCCCGAGGCAGCCGTGGGTGATCCGCCCTTCGGGCACCACCGCCGTCGCTTCCGTAAAGACCAGACCGGCGCCGCCAAGTCCGAAGCGTCCGAGATGAACGAAGTGATAGTCACCGGCGAAGCCGTCGCGCGCCGAATACTGGCACATGGGCGAAACGGCGACGCGGTTGGACAGCGTGACATCGCGCAGGCGAAGCGGGGAACCGAGCAGACAGGACATAGAGCCTCCGGGCCGTGGATAACTGAGTGTGGCAGCGGGCAGCCGCGCGGCGAGTTTAGCCCCGGCGCCGGACCCTTTACCAGTGCAGGCCCGAAACGACGCCGTCGCTCATCACCTTTATGAGCATCAGGCCGGCGCCCCCGGCTATGACGCCCAGGAAGAGGTTCTTGCGCGTGAGCAGGAAGACGGCCAGAGCCAGCGCGCTGGCCAGCAGGCGCTGCCAGAGCGCCGTTTCCTCCAGGATGCCGGCGGGCATGAAGACGATGCGGGCAATCAGCGCCGCCAGGGTCGCGTAAGCAACACAGGCAAGCCAGCGGAACACCGGCCGATCGGTGTCGAGCCGGCCCGAGACGAACACACCAGTGCCGCGCCAGAAGTAGGTCGCAAGAGCACAGGCCAACACCAAACCCCAGAGCGACCAATCGCTACTCACGAGCGGCGCTGCCCGGTTTCGAGGAGGAGAAAGGCGAGTGTCCCGCCCAGTACACCGGCCAGGATCAGGCTCCACTCCGGCACCAGAAGATGCAGCAGCGGCCCGGCGATGGCGCCGCACAGCAGGGCGGTCACGCCCAGGCGACTGCGGGTCTCGCCGCATAGCACCAGGAAGAAATACATGGGGTTGAGGAAGACCAGCCCCAGAGTCACCAGGTCGGTGAAGAGGTAAGAGAGTTGATAGCCGATGATCGTTCCAGCGGCGCAGGCCAGCCAGAGCAGCACGGTGAAACCGAGAAAATAGGGCAACCGCTCGACCCGGCGCATCTGCGGAAAGCGCCGCATGGCCACGGCCCAGCCGGTCATGGCGACCAGGTGACCGGCCAGATAATAGTGCGGCGCCCGCCAACGGGGGTGGCGCAGACTGGGCAGCAGTGAAGCGGTCATGGGGAAGAAGCGCGCCGCGGTGAGCATCACCGCCAGGATCAGAGCCGGTGCCGCCGTGCCGAGATTGTAAAGTTCGATCAGGGCGATCTGCCCGGGAAGCGCCCAGATCGCAAAGGTCGAGACCAGACTCAGCAGCAGTGAGAAATCGGCATCGCGGGCCAGGGCGCCGAAACCGATGTAGCCGGCCCCGAGCACCGCCGCAGGCGTGCCGCCGGCTTCGCGCATCCCCTGCAGCCAGGCGCGGCGCAGCGCCGAAGCCGTCCCCTCTCCTAATTCACTCATGAACTTGCTGTGGCACAGCCGCGCCGAATGGTCCAGCGGTCAGCCGGCAACAGGCTCAGGCCCCGGGCCGCACCACCATGCAGTCGCGGCCGCGCCCCTTGAGGCTGCTGCAGGCCTGCCGTGCCTGCGCTTCCGCCAGGCTGGCCAGGCGGGCGCGGTAAAGGGTCTGGCCGTTCACCCGCACCTGCGGCACCGAGACATGCCCACCTGGCAGGGACAGCGAAGAAGCAGCGGATGTGGCCGCGTCGCGGGCCATGGCTTCGCGGCTATAGGCACCGACCTGCACCGACCAGCCGCCACCTGCTCCGGAAGACGCCGTGCGGGGTGCCGGCGGACGCGCGGGGACTTGCTGGCGTTGCGACCGGGCCGCAGCGGTCGAGCCGGGCCCCGGCAAGGGAAAAGCCCCGGCACCCGTTTGGGATACCGAGGCCGTGGCTTGTGGGCGAGGTTGAGGCTCAGGCGCCCGGCTGCTGCTCTGTTGCGGCAGGGGGAAGGCACCGCTGCGGGCATCGGGCGCTTTTTGCAGGGGCCGGCTCTGTTCGTGGATCCAGGGAGAGAGCTGGCGTGGCCCGCTGGGCACCGTCGGCGCGACACTTCTGCTCTGGGCCGGCGGCGAGGCGGAGGCCGGAGGCGGCGGCTCTCGCGGCGCCACAGATCTGGGCAAAGGCATCACGCCCTGGCGCGGCGCCGGCTGTTGGACTCTGGGTGCAGGCGCCGAACGAACCGGCGGTGTGCTGGCTCTGGGCGCCGATTGAGCCGGCGGCCGCCAGGCGGGAGTCGCGGCTGGCGCTGCGACGCGAGGTGCTGTCCGGGGCGCAATCTGCGGCGCCTCGACGCTGGGGACCGGGACCGGCGCATAGGATGTACCTAGGTCGCTGTAGTAAGAGGAGGTTCCCGAGTTGGGCACCGCTCCTCCCCACAGAGGCAGAACCCCGGTGTCCATGCGCACGGCCCCATTCTCGAAGCCGTAGAGCAGCGCTTCGGGTGGCACGTCCGAGCCACCGCAGCGCCGATACTCCATCTCCAGCGCGCTCATATAGGTCGGCAGGGTCCTGGTCGGGTGATCAAGCGTCTGCCAGGCGAAGACGCAGCTCTGATCGCCATGACGGGCTGTGGCATAGACATAACTGCCATAGCGGTTGTTGCGGGGTGCCGCCTGGATCTCCGCCCGAATGCCGGGAAACTCCTCCTGCAGCCGGCGCTGGATCCGTGCCTGGGAATAGCGAGTTCGCGAGAGGCTGTGCCGTTTCAAGGCGAACCAGTCTGCCGCATCGGTACCCTTGGTGAAGAAGCGCAGCGACATGTAGTTATCACCGGGCAGGTAGCTGTCACTGGCCAGCCCCAGGCGCTGTTCCATTCCGTTGTCCCAGAGCCGCTGGGACACGCCGATCAGCGATCCGGCATCTTCCGGCGGAAAGAGAAACAGCGACTTGGAAACCTCCAACCCGTCCCACTGATAGGGCGACAGGCGCTGCTCCAGCGTTTGTGGAGGACCGGACTGGCAGGCCGCGAGCAGGAGCGCCACCAAAAATGTGGCGATGAATGAATGAGTACGGGTCATTTCAGCTCACGTTCCTTGAGGAGCCGCAAGCCCAACTGCGTATCACGGGTGCTCATCTGTTGGTCCAGGCGCTTGAAGGTCGTGCGCGCCCTCTCGAACTGGTTGGAATTCAGATAGGCCCAGCCCTGGAGCTCCGCGAGATAGCGCGGCAGCGGCGCAACACGCTGATGCGCCTCCATCAGTCGCAAGGACTGCTGATAGTCGCCGTTGTCGAAGGCCGCTGACGCCATGTTGGCCATGGCTTGGGAAAAAACCTCCTGCTTCTGCTCTGCGGTCATGGGCAGGGCGTGCATCTGCTGCATGGCCTCGTCCACCTGACCACGCTGCAGCAGTGTGAGGAGATAGCCATAGCTGGCCTGGGCATAGGCCTCCTCGTCGCGCGCCTCGGCCATCACCTGTTGGAAGGTGGCCATGGCTTCGGCGCTTCGATCCGCTTCCAAAAGACACCAGGCCCGAACGCTACGGTCACCGCCGGAGAGCGACGGCCCGCTAGTCAGCTGCAGGCAACTTGCGATCTGGCCGCGCTGCAGGGCCGTGGCTGCGGCACTTGGTGCGCCCCCGCCGCCGTCGCCCAGCATCTCGGCAATGCGCGAGGATCGGCCGGCCCATTCCGCTGCCAGCGCATCGAACCCAGCCTGATCACCCAGCTGCTGCAGGGCCACTGCCAGGCCCACAGCCGCATCCTCACTTTCACGCCAGTTGAGAGACTGCCGGAACCAGGCCTCCGCCGCATAGGGTTCCTCCAGTTCCATGGCAGCCCACCCCAAGGCCAAAGCCGTCGAGGCATCGCGATTGCGCTCCGCGTACTCGGCAAGCTTTGCAGCCACCTCCAGGTTCACCGGCTTGCCGTCACCCCCAAGCCTTCCAGTCAACAGGCCGATGTAGCTGCGGTAGATCGCCGGGGAAGAACTGGCATGCCGGGAAGCCAGCGCCTCGGCATCGCCGGTTCGTCCCAAGCGCATCAGGGCCAGCACCCGTCCTTCCACGGCATCGATGCCAGCACCCCAATCCTGCGCCGCCTGAAACCAGGAGTTGGCATCGGCCCAGGAACGGCGTTCGGCAAAGTACCAACCAAGGGTCAGGGCCAGTTCGGCGTCCTGCCCCTCACGGGCTTCGCCCTGCAGGCCCTGCAGCAGTTCCGGCGCCAGATCCTCGCCGCCGGAAAGCCGCTCGGCGAGGCGGCCGCGACGTAGGTCCTCGCGCACGCGCGCGGCCTCCTCGGTTTGCCCCAGACGACGTTCCACCAGGGCGTCGAGGGCAATCAGCCGCTCATCGTCCAGCAGTTCACTGGCCTTCTGCAGAGTGGCAAGCAGAACGCTCTCGTCGTTGCAGGTGGAAAGGATGCCGCGATAGACCTCAGCGCCCTGGTTCGGGCGCTCCATGCGCACAAAGGCCTCAGCCACTGTCCAGGCGTTATCGACGCGCTCGCAACTGATCAATGCCGGTTCTTCGCGCGACAGTTCGATAACCCGGCCCCACTGCTCCGCCTGCGCGGCCGCACGCAGACGCTCCTGCGCTTCAGCCAGATCGAGTTGTTCCAACAGTTCTTCCGAGGGGGAATAGCCCGGGGAGGTCTGCTGCAACTCCGCAATGCTCTCGCGCACCTCGGCATAGCGACCCTCGGCAAAGAGATTCCAAAGCGGCGACTCGTCGAAGCCGCCGCCCGCATCGGGATTGAAGAGGTCGTCCGGAGGCTGCCAGGTGGGATCGATGGAGCGCAGCCGGCGGATCTCGGCTTCCAGCCGCTCCAGATCGCGCATCCGCGCGTAGTAGCGCAGCGCCGTTTCATCCAGCGCGTCGTCCTCTTCGGCCTGCGCCGCGGCGCTCTCACCCGAGCCGTCGGATGCCCCGCTATCCTCCTCCGATTCGGCTTCCTCCTGGACCTGCGGCGCCACCGTTTCCTCGGTCGATTCCGGTTCTTCGTTCTGGGCATGCAACTGGTTCGGCTGCCCAAGCATAAGGGGCAGCGCCAGCATGCCCATCGCGATCAACCATCGGCACCAGCGTCTCAGCATTCCGGAAACCCGCGGTCTCTGTACAGATTCGACAACAACAGGAGAGTCGCGGGGTAGTAAAAGCTTTCTGGTGAAAGACTCCGCTGTCCCACTCCCTGCTCTTGCCTTGCGCAGGCAAGCAACTGCCGCAATGCATCGTAGGCGGGATCGTCGTTGAATTCTACCTCTGCCTCGCCATCCAGCGGCTGAATGACCGGGAAAGGCGTACCTTCATCGCCCCAGGAGCGCGCAAAGGCGCCCGGGACTTCAGCTTCTTCCACCCCGCCACCCGCCAAATAGAGCGGCACGCGCAGCGCGTTATAGCCGGACTCCCAGGGCAGGTCCTCGGTGGGAGCGAAGCTGCCATCGGCTTGCACGACGACCCAGTCGGGGATCAAGGGATAAGTGGCGATCAGATCGCGCAAGAGCTCACGCCCACTGTCGATCAGGGCCTGCCAGGTCGGATCGGGATCGAGTTCCTGCATCTCCTCCAGGCTAGCAAAAATCCAGTAGGAGGGGTTCACCACCAGACCGTCGTCCTGATCGAAACCTTCACTCCCGGGAATCAGCAGCGTATAGGGCCCCACCTCGCGCACCAGGTTGTTGCGGATCGCCAGCGCAAGGTCCTCCGCTGCCTCGCGGTAGTCCTGTCGTTGCCAGCGTTTTGCAGCAAGCGAGAGGGCGTGCGCGATCAGCAGATCCCCGTCGGACGCATTGTTCACGTCGGTGATCGGCGGCTGGGACTCGGGATCGTAGCGCCAGGCCACCAGCCCGTCGTCGCGGATCAGGAGGTTGTTGCGCGTCCAGGTCCAGACCCGGGCAAAGACGCCGGGACTGTCCAGTTCGGCCGCAAGCAGCAAAGTGTAACCCTGGCTTTCGGAATGGGAGATGCCCGCATTGCCGTCATCGACCACGCGCCCATCCGCCGCCACGTGAACCTCCTGGAACACCTCCCAGGAGCGTTGCAGCGAATCCCTCGCATGGCTCATAGCGGACAGCCCCACCACCATCACCATGGCACCCAAAAAAGCCTTAACCCAGATCACGACGGCGGCGATCCATCCGCAGCAGCATGTAGGTCACCGCGCTGAGCAGGAAGACAATCATGCCCGTGCTCACCAGCAGGGCCAGCACGTTGCGCGACAGCCAGTTGCTCAGAATGAGACGCAGATTGCCCAGTGATGTGGTGGGCGGCATCACCGTGTAGGGTTCTCCCACTGCGCCCGTGCCCAGCGTTTGCGGCTGCGGCCCCCATACTGCCAAGTCTCCCTTCAAGCTCACCCAGTAGTCAGGCTGCACCAGTCGCTTGACGCCGGCAAGCAGAAGTCGGCTGTCGAGCGCGGTGACCAGCGTCACGGTCCGCCCGGGAGAGCTGTAGGCCTCGTACTGCATCATGACTGCGGTCACATCGCCGCTGCTTCCACTCAGAAACCGCTGGGCGGCCTGCTCTGCCTGCATGCTCTGGGCCAGCGCGGGGAGCAGGCTGACCAGACGATGATACCAGCTCCGCTCCGAGTCCTCCTGCTCGCGCGAACCGCGACGCCAGCTTTCGCGCGGCGTGCTTTCATCCGCTTCGTCGCTCTCGTCAAAACTCTGAGCGACAATGCGCTCCTGCGGCACGCCACTGCGCATCGCCTCGATCCGCTGCAGCAGCGACTCGGTGGCGGTGGTGGCCGCGATCTCGCGTTCATCCGACACCAGAGGATCGATCGGACGATGGTAGTTCCAGGCAGTCACGATGTCCTGCTGGCGCAAAGGCGCGTTGGCGAAGACTGTCGGCCGCAGGTTGTTGGTCGGCCCCACGACCAGAAGGTTGCGCGAAGACATGTCCGGATAGCTGAAGGTCGGACGCAAGCGCAGCCGGTCGTCCGCCTGCCGCGCCACCGCTGCCGCAACCACCAAGGCTGAGTTGATCGTCTGCAGATCCCGCACCGCGATATAGAGATCGCTCAGCACCGGCTGTCCGTTGTTCACGTAGGGAAAGCCCCGCTTCACGAAGAGATCCAGGTCCGGCAAATGCCCCAGTCGGGCATAGCCGGGGAATGTCAGCTCCGTGTCGGGATGCAAGACGAAGCGCGGCGGTTGGTCGATGTTGATGGTGCCGGGCGGACAGAAGCCCTGATTGTCGGCATTGAGAGCCGGAAGGCTCACCTCGAACTCAATCTCGTTCACACCCGGCTTGAAGTTGCGCAGCGGCAAGCTGATGAGCCTGTCGTTCATCACCTCGCCCTGGGGGTCGTTCAAGCCGAGCAGGGCCGAACCGGTGCCGTTGACGAAGATGTTCAGCGCGCTGTTCCGGTCCAGCCCAGGCGCATAGGAGGCGTTGAGTTTCAAGGTGACGGCATCATCGTTGGCCGCGAAGAAGTCATCCGGAAGCAGAAGTTCCGTTTTGATCGAGCGGCGCAGTCCGCCCACTTCGGTTTCCGGGGTCCCGAGCTGGGCCAGAGTGACACTCTCGCCACCTTGGATGGGCTTGCGCGGCGGCCGGGGGCGTTGCAGAGCCGGTGAGAGATCAGAGATCACGGCGTTGGAGCGGGCCGGCATCTCGAGCTCCTGCGAGGCCCAGGCGGCAATCGCATCACTCACCTCTTCCCGGTTCTGTCCGGAAAAGATGAGCACCGCGCTGCCGTCGCCACGTCCCAGATTATGTACGCCCACGTACGGACCCGAGACGAAGCTCATGATCTCACGCGGGACCATTCCGCTCAATTCGTTGGCGGTGCCGAAAAGCGCCAGCATGCCGCCGGGTAAGGCATCGCGATCAAAGACCGGCAGCGCCGTTGCAGGGCGGCCAGCGCGCTCCAGACTCTCAAGCGACACAAGTTGAAAGTCCGGCAGGTCTCCTGGTGCGCGCCGGGCTGCGCCCTGGACCAGCTCAAGAGCGTCGGCAACCCAGTCTTCAGCCGGGCTGTTGGAGGGCGCCAGCAGAGTAAGCCGCCGCGGCCCGTTTATGCCCGAGGCCAGGGCATAGTCAAAGCTCGCCAGGGAGGGGGGAGCCAGAGGCTGGGCCAGGCGCACCTCGATCCCGCTGGCCAGAGCGTCCACCGCGCTCCAGAGTTCGTAGATGCCATTGATCGAACAGAGAACGCGGTGGTTCTGTCGCGCGCGAACCACAACCTCGTTGGGCCCTGGCCGGAGCAGCCCCTCGGGCAGATCTGCCCGTATGTCCTGCGCTCCGGAAACGGCACGCGGCGCGAAGCTGGCAACCAAGCGACCGTTGACGGCGACGTCAAGACGAGAGGCGGCGGGCAGAACCTCGACCGAGTTCAGATAGCGAATGAAAATGCGGGAGTCGGCGACCACTGATTCCGCCGGCAGGGTGACCGTAAAGCGGCGCTCGGCCTCCTGCTGCTCCAGGAGAACTTCTCGATTGTCGTCCGGCAGATTCCCTTCGAGCGGCAGAAAGCGCCAAGCTGCGCCGCGCTGCGCCTCCATACGAGGATCGCTTTGCAGGACATAGGGATCGCGCACGCTCGGTGCTTCACGCTCCACGTTTGTCTGCACCTGCGATTCCTGGCCGGAACCTCCCTGCCGCTGCTGTTGCGGCAGAACGCGAAGGTCCGCATCAGGATCGCCGAGCGCCCCAGTAGCGCCAGATTGCCCATTTTCCATCTCGTTCGCATCGAGTGGTGGCAAGGGAATCAGGGTCTGCGCTTGCGCGTTTGCGCTGCCAAGAGCAAACGCGATGCCACAAAGGGCTGTCAGTGCAACACCCAGAAACGCCGAACGCAGCCGGGTCATGTGCCATCCCCCAAATCCGGTCATCCCGCAGCCTCCATTGGATGGTGGGAGAAGCGGCTGTGACCGACATCCTTTTTGCTGACCTCGAGCACCGGATCGAAACCGCGCGGAGAAGGCGCGTCCTGTAGCTTTAGGAGGAAGCGAGCGACGTAGTAGATCGAGAGCGCAGATCCCAGAAGGAAGCGCAGTACACCCATAACAACACCCGGCGATCGGGCTCTCCGCCCCTCCAGGAAGGCAACCCACCGGTTACTGCTGATGAAGATCAGCTCGGCGATCATCCCGAATTCCGCACCGGTGGGCTCGACGAACTCGGCCCCGATGGCGATACCTTCTTCTTCCACCCGAACGTTTCGCAGTTGAATGCGCAGGCGTCCCGACGCCTCCTCACCCGGTTTGACGAAGGACACCGCCAGCGGATACGATTCCAGTTCCTCCTGGGACGCCGCTCCGCGTGGTAGCAGCACCTTCACGCCCATGATGGACGCGTCGACGATATAGGCCGGGAGGCGCCGTTCTTCACCGATCATCAGCGCGACCGGCTCCTCGATCTGGACCCGCGGCGCCCGCCTGACCTGCTTGCGCTCGCAGACGACGCGCAAGCCCTGGACGGCCAACAGGAAGCCGAAGAGATTCCAGCCGCCGACCACCAGCACGATGTCTTGCGTGTCGGGATAAGCAAAGTAGCGCCAGACCGTCGCAATCAGGCCAAGCGTGAGGAAGCCCGTGATGATGAAGAGCGGCCTGGCCTGCTGCGACAGCTTGTTCTTGTCGACGGTCTCACCCTTCGCCGTGACGTTGAAGGAGGGCGCGGTCGGCTTGAGCATCACTGAGATCAGCGCCCGGGCCATGAAGGTTGCCTGAATGAACTCGTAAAGCTCTGACAGAAGCGGCCAGCGCGTTCGGCCGAAGAGGTAGCTCGATGTCAGGAGCGTCACGCCGATGTAGAAGGTGGTGTAGGCTAGGAACTCCGCCGCGGTGGCACTGTAAACCGCCAGGCCGAAGAAGAGATAGAACAGCGGCATCAGGAAGAAAGTCAGCCGCGCGAAGCCGAAGAACCAGAAGAGGTTGCTGGAGAGGTAGCCCAGACGCTGCCCAAGATCGAGGCCGCGCCGAAACAGCGGATTTTTGAGCAGGAAGATCTGCACCATCCCCTGACCCCAGCGAATGCGCTGGCTCATGAAGGAGCTGAAGGTCTCCGGCTGCAGCCCCGCGATCATGGGCTTGTCGATGTATAACGATTCCCAGCCCAGTGCGTGCAAATCCACAGACGTCTCGCAGTCCTCCACGATGGTGCGACCGGAGAAGCCTCCCACCTGCTCCAGAGCCTGGCGCCGCAACACGGCCGCCGAACCGCAGAAGAAGCTCGCGCCCCAGCGATCGAGACCACGCTGAATCACGCCGTAGAACATCTCGTTCTCACCCGGCATGTAATCGAAGGTGTTGAGGTTGCGCTCCAGCGGGTCCGGGTTGATGAAGAAGTGAGGGGTCTGGACCAAGAACAACTTAGGCTTGTCAGCAAAGTGCCCGACCGTGTTTTCCAGGAAGTCTTCCGTCGGTGCGTGGTCGGCATCGAGCACCGCGATCAACTCGCCGCGGGTCTTGGGCAAGGCTGCGTTGAGATTTCCGGCCTTGGCATGCTCGTTGCGCTCGCGCGTCAGATAAACGACGCCCAGTTCCCGGCACATCTCCTCGAGCAGCTTCCCGCGCTTGACCGCATCTGCCGAGGCGCGGCGTTTTTGATCGGTACCGCCGTCATCCAGCAAATAAACCGTCATTCGGCCCTGGGGATAGCGCATCCGTGACGCGGCCGAGAGCGTTGCGGCAAGAATGTGAGGGTCTTCATCGTAGGTGGGGACGAAGACATCGACACTGGGCGCCTTCGAGGGGTCATCGTCGAGCTTGGCCACCGGCCGGCGCATTGGGTCGATGACGATGAACAGGCTGATGAAGAACATCAGCATCGCGTAGACCTCCGCCCCATAAAGCACCACGCCGGGCACGAAGGCATAGATATCCTCCACAGGAGGAATGGTGTTCTGAGTGCGCCAGATTAGGTAGCGCAGCACCATGAAGCTGGCGACGCCGCAAAACAGCACGCGGAAGAAGCTGGTGCGCGGAAGGCGGCCAATCACGATCAGGGCGACGAACAACGTCATGCTGAGCGCGATCTGGGCATCGGCGCTCAAGGGCTGGCCGGCAAGGACCAGATGTATGAGGAGGATCAAGACCCAAAGGGCCAACATGACGAGCATCATTTCGGCTACTGAAGCTGCCCCACTGTTCACATCCGCAGAGAGCGAATCTCCCTTGCCAAACCATAAGGCAATGCGGTGACAAAAATAAAGATAAAATTGTACCTATATATCGTCCAAACACTTATCCCTTCCAGCGCCTACTGAGACGGCTTTCCGACCAGCGCTCTCAGACCGGCTCACAGTGACCAATGCTCAGAGTTAACCATCAGCCAGCTTATAAAATTTATGAGAGATTTACCCGCACCCTGACATATCTTAAAACAATTTGCGTTACAGTGAGTAGCTGGGGAAAGGGCGCGTCGCCCCTTTCTAGGCGCCTCCAATGAAATTCGACTAAAAGCTGTGGCGTCTCGCTCTACAATGACTAACATATCCAGTAGCGAGATAGCTGATTTTGGGAATCCTGTTTTTGTGCCATCCAGGCTGGCGGAGCGGCCGGCCGGAACATTGACACAAGGAACATTCAATGGCTGAGCTTTTAGATGGGGTCGAAGAAGCCTGTGCGCGAGAGCTGATGCTTCGCCCCAGCGCAATACAGCCATACGGTTTACTAACGGTGGTCGATCGGGAAAGTGATCAGATCACGATGGCCGCAGGGGATTTCGGCGGATTTCTCGGCAAAGAAATTGCCGCCAAAGGGGGCGCTCTGGCCGACCTTGCCGGTGATTCTCTGGAAAGCCTGATCGCACGCAGCGGCGAACCCCTCTCCCACATACCTATTTACCTGACCACCCTGAATGGCTCTCCTCGTGGCCCGCTGGTTCTGCTTGCGCACATCCTCAACAGTGACGGCCCCGTGGTGGTCGAGTTCATTCCCGCCAAGGACCCGGAGGCGTTTCCAGCAGATTACCAAAACAGCACCCCCCGACTGCTGTCCCGTCTGCGCGGGACCATCGAGCGCATCTCCTCCGCCGAGAGCCTCGATGACGCCTTCAATAGGACGACCCGGGCGATCAGTCAGATCACCGGCTATGACCGCGTTTTGCTCTATCGCTTCCTCGAGGATGGCACGGGAACGGTGGTGGCCGAATCCAAGACAGCCGAGCTGAGCAGCTATCTGGACCATCGCTTCCCAGCCTCGGACCTGCCCACACAGGCACGCGAACTTTACAGAACCAGCAGGTTCCGCCTCATTCCCGACGTCAATTACAAGCCTGCGCCGCTGCGCGCCCTGAATGGGAGTGACGAGCCGTCGCTCGACATGAGCCATTCCCTGCTGCGCAGCGTTGCGCCGGTGCATCTGCAGTATCTGCGCAACCTGGGCGTCAGCGGATATATGTCGCTGTCGCTCTTGGTGGAAGGCGAACTCTGGGGCTTGATCGCCTGCCACAACAGCACGTCGCGGGTCATCCCCTACGAGACACAGGAGGAGTGCTGCCACATCGCGGAACTGCTTAGCCGGCAGATCGAGTCTCGGCAACGCGAAGCGGCATTTTCTAAGAAGGCGCAGATGGATGCCGCCAGCACCGCTCTGCTGCGCAGCATCGTTGCCATGGACCAAGACGAGTACGCACTGTTGGGTCGCGGCTCCGAACTGCTGGACGTCGTCCCCGCCCACGGCGTGGCGGTGACCTACCAGGACAAGGTTGCGGCCTACGGAACGAATCCAGGTGATGCCGCCATCCTGCATCTGCGCGACGCCCTGGCCGCCAAAATGGGAGAAGAGGGCTTCTACGCCACCCACTGCCTGGCACGGGATGTACCTGCGGCACGCGCCTTTACGCCCCGGGCTGGCGGCGTGCTGGCCATTCGCCTCTCCGTCAATACCCGAGCCCTGGTTCTCTGGTTTCTGGCGGAGCAGATCGAGGAAATCAAATGGGTCGGCAATCCCCACGAGTCGACATTCCTGGACGAGGAGACAGGCAAGCTGAACCCGCGCGCTTCATCCGCCGTTTGGCGGGAAACGGTGCGCGGACGTTCCCGCCCATGGCTGGCCGCGGAACTCGCCGCCGCCCGCTTCTTTCAGGAGCGCGCGGCCTTCGTTTTCCAGTCACGCTACGTTGCCGACCTGAACGAATCCCTGCGCCTGGCCAACCAGGAGCTTGCCAACTTGGCCTCGACGGACGGCCTCACCGGCCTCGCGAACCGGCGAATCTTTCAGGAGCGCTTGCGTTCGGAGTGGGCACGGGCCCTGCGGGAGGAAGCGCCGCTCTCCCTGGTCATGCTCGATATCGACTACTTCAAGCGCTACAACGATCACTATGGCCACCCAGCCGGCGACCAGTGCCTGGCGGCCGTGGCCAAGGCGATCGATGGCATCGCCAAGCGACCGGGGGACCTCGCTGCGCGCACCGGCGGCGAGGAGTTTGCAGTGCTTCTGCCCGCCACTGACCTCCAGGGGGCCGAAGCAATGGCAGAGCAATTGCGCCAGCGGATCACTGGCCTGCAACTGCCCCACAGCCTGAACCCGGAAGGCATCGTAACCGTCAGCTTGGGAGTTGCCGCGACGCGGCCGCACCGCAGCGATGCAGAAACCCGGCATCGCCTGGTGCTGGCAGCGGACGTCGCGCTTTATGACGCAAAGAACTCCGGCCGCAACCGCGTTTGCGTCAGCGAAATTTAGCAGCGTGCCGGTAGAAGCCCGCGCCGCGTCACGCGGGCGGCGTGAGGTCGAAGGCGGCCTCGGCATCGGCGTGAGTGTCTTCCTTACACGCCCTGAGAGCCTTACGCGCCCTGAGAGCGGCATGCACACGCAAGGCGCTTGCCATCACCTGCCCAAATCCTATCTCACCTCTTCACTCGGAACGGCACGCAGCACGATCACGGGATCGACGCCGGGGATCTCTTCCATCATTTGCTGACTCATGCTTTCCGCCAACGCGGAGGCCTCGGCCAAGGGGCGCTTGCCATCAAGGAAGAGTTCCATCTCCACATGTAGCGTTTCACCGGCCCGTCGCGTTCGAATGCGACCGAGCTGCTCGAAGGCCTCGATGTTGCGAGCTAAGACTCGGTTAACGGCATGCTGGGCCGTCTCCGGCAGGGAGCGATCGAGCAGATCCGGCAGGGCGGCACGCAGCATGGCCACAGCCGTTCCCACCATGATGACGATCACGCAGAGCGTCCCGATCTGCTCCGCCAACCGTGCCACCTGCGGGTCCGAAGTGATCATCGCCACCGCCACGGCGATCACCACGAAGATCGAGGCGGCAGTCTTCACCCAGCGGGCATGGTACTGCGCGCGCACGATGATCGAGCCGCCATCGCGACTGGCCCGATAGAGGGAGAAGAGCTGTATCCCGTTCAGCACCACATTGAGGCAAACCAGCATCACCGCCGACGTCGCGAGAAAGGGACTCGGTCGATGCTGGGGCGCGAGGCCGGAAATGCGCCAGAGCAGCAATCCCGCCGCCAGCAACAACAGGCAGGCGATCAGGATGGTGATGGCCTGCTCGAGCTTTCCGGAACCGTATTCGTACCGCCCAAGCTTGCCGCGGTGAATCCGGCGCAGGGTGATCAGTGAGACGATGCCCACGACCGTCAAGAGACTGCCGCGCAGGCTTTCGGCGATGATCGGCCAGGACATGGCCATGAAGCCGACGATGAAATAGGGAATAAGAATAAGGAAATCGAGGCCGACGGCCAAAGCCACCGCCCACTCCCGTCTCCGCTCCACCCGCCCTGTCATTGGCGCCATCGCCTTCTTGCTGGCTTGTTCTTCTCTCACCCGGGAAGTTGCACCTCATTCGAAAACTGCCCAGACAGATCATCTACACCCAATTGGCGTGTGCAACCAGATGCATGTTTAGATTTCGATAGCACTGGAACTATTGAATTTCACCGGACAAACCTCATCTGCTAGGCATGCCCCGCCAGCACATGCCCCCTTCCCCAGCCGATCGCAGTCACTGGCAGACCCTGAAGGATCTGCTACCGGAACTCTGGCCCGACGATGAGCGCGCCTTGCGCGGCCGCGTGGTCGCAGCAATCGTCTGCCTCGTCCTGGCCAAGGTCGCGATCGTGCTGGTGCCGCTGCTGTACAAGCAAGCGGTCGACGCGCTGACCGCCTATGCCGAAGCAGATGTCGATCTGCGCTCCGAACTGCTGCTGCCCGTCTGGATCATCCTGGCCTACGGGGCGGGGCGGGTTCTCTCGCTCACCTTTCAGGAATTGCGCGACTTCTTCTTTGCCCGCGTCGGCCAACGGGCGGTGCGTCGCGCGGGCCTGCGCACCTTCCAGCATCTGCACGCCCTGTCGCTGCGCTTCCATCTCGAACGCCAGACCGGCGGCCTCTCGCGGGTGATCGAGCGCGGCACCAAGGCCATCGAGACGCTGCTGAACTTCGCGCTCTTCTCGATTCTGCCGACCTTCGTCGAACTGGGACTGACCAGCGCCATCCTCTGGTGGCTCTATGGCTGGGAGGTGGCAGCAATCACCTTCGCCACCGTCGGCATCTATATCGTCTATACCTATCGGGTGACCGAGTGGCGGCTGCGGCTGCGCCGGGCCATGAACGAGAGCGACCAGCAGGCCAATACGCGCGCCATCGACGCCCTGCTGAACTACGAAACAGTCAAGTACTTCACCGCCGAGAGCCGGGAATCCGCCCGACTGGAGGAGGGTTTGCGCGCCTATGAGCGGGCCGCCACTGCTTCCAAAACCAGTCTCTCGCTGCTGAACATCGGTCAGGCAATCATCATCGGCTTCGGCGTCACCGGCCTAATGCTGCTGGCCGCGGTGCGCGTGCAGGCCGGCACCATGACGGTGGGCGACTTCGTCGCGGTCAACGCCTACATGATGCAACTGGCGCAGCCGCTCAACTTCATCGGCTTCGTCTATCGCGAGATCAAGCAGGCGCTGGTGGACATGGAAACCATGTACTCCCTGCTGCGTGTGGAGCAGGAGGTCACCGACCCGCCCGGTGCACCGGCCCTCAAAGTCAGCGGCGGGCGGGTGGCCTTCGAGTGCGTGGGCTTCGGCTACAGCCCCGACCGCCCGATCCTGAAGGACGTCACCTTCGCTATCGAGCCGGGGCAGACCGTGGCGGTTGTGGGCTCAAGCGGCGCGGGCAAGTCAACCCTCTCGCGGCTGCTGTTCCGCTTCTATGATGTGGACGAAGGCGCGGTGCGCCTCGACGGGCAAGACATCCGCGATGTTTCCCAGACCTCGCTGAGAGCCGCCATCGGAATCGTTCCTCAGGACACAGTGCTCTTCAACGACACCCTTGCCTACAATATCGCCTACGGTCGCCCAGAGGCCACCAGGGCGGAGATCGAGGAGGCGGCGCGTATCGCCAGCCTAGATGCCTTCGTTGAGAGCCTGCCCCAGCGCTACGAGACCACCGTGGGCGAGCGTGGCCTCAAACTGTCCGGCGGTGAGAAACAGCGGGTCGCCATCGCGCGCATGGTGCTGAAACGCCCGGCGATCATCGTCTTCGACGAGGCCACCTCGGCGCTCGACAGCAAGACCGAGCAGGAGATCCTCGCCGCCCTGCGCGCGGTGAGCCAGGGACGCACGACGCTGGTCATCGCCCATCGCTTATCCACCATCGTGGATGCCGACGAGATCGTTGTGCTCGACGCTGGCCGCATCGCCGAGCGTGGCACCCACAACGAACTCCTGGCTCGCGACCGCCTCTACGCCGCCATGTGGCGCCGCCAGGCCGAGGGGGCAGAGCTAAATGGACAGAGGGTAGTGGCGGAGGAGGCGTCGGTGACCCCGGAGCCTTGAGCGCGCTACAGCAGCAGCCACGCTGCGATCAAGCCAATGGCGGCAAGAACCATGCTGATGCGCAGGACCCAGCGCATGTGGCCGAGTGTGGCCCCCTGACGTGCCTCCGCAGGGGGAGGATGCTCGGGATCCTCTTCGCGATGAGGTTGGTCGCGGTATTCGGGCGGTGTGCCCTTCATCTGCTCCTCCTTGCTCGTCGCTTGAGACGATACTGCTGACAATTAAACAGGCTCGGCCGCAGCCTTGTTCCAAATCTCCGGCCCGCCTTCAGCCGAAACGGGAACCGGGAGCGCCTCCGAACCATTGGGGATGATGGCGGCAGGATCGCGGTCGTCGCGCATGGGGAGCGTATCTTGGCCTGGCTCAAGGGCTTGCACATGGTCACGCTGTTGGTTTGGTGTGCCGGGCTGTTCTACCTGCCCGCGCTCTTTGCCGCCCATGCCGACACGGCGGGTGGACAGTCCTTTCGCCGCCTGAGGGTCATGACCCGCGTTACCTTCGTCGCCGTGACCTCGCCGGCTGCGGTGCTGGCCATCCTGTCCGGCAGTGCACTGGTCTATGCGACGGGGGTTTCGGGTGCCTGGATGGCCCTGAAGCTGGTTGCGGTCAGCCTGATGGTGCTCTTTCACCTCTACTGCGGCCGGGTCTTGGCGGTGCTGGGCGACACGCCCGGCCTGCGCTCCAGCGCGGCGCATTTTTCGCTGCTGCTGGCGCCGACACTGTTGATCCCGACGGTGCTCTGGCTGGTTCTGGGCAAGCCGCTGTGATGCGCGCCGAACCGCTAATCCCCCTCCTCGTCGATAACGCCTACCTGGTGTTCGAAGACCAATTTGCCGCCCAGCCAGCCGGCGATGGAAACCAGCAACGCGCCCAGCGCCGACAGCCCGATACCCAAGGGCAGCACGGCGGCGGCCGGATCCTCGATGCGCCAGACCCAGTTGGTGAAGCCGACCGACAGCAGCATTACGGCAGCAACGAAGTGATTCCAGCCCGCCGCGCGGCGCCGGATACCGGACACGGCCAGCAGTTCCACCGTGCCGCTGAGCCCGGCCAGCGCCCCCATGCCGGTGCCGACGCCCAGCAGCCAGATCGACATGCGTGCCCAGAAATCATCATCCGTCCACCAGAAGGCCAGGTCGCTGCCCAAGGCCGAGAGCAGCAGCGCGATGGGAAAGGTGATCAGCATGGGATGCAGCGGGTGGCCGGCCACCGCCACCATCGTGCCGGTTCCCTCCTCCGGCGGCGGTGTGGCCACCCGCTCCAGCCCATGCTCGGACGTCTCGCGCCTTTCCGCCATGTCGTTGCACTCCCATTCGTGCTTACCAGCTGCACCGACGGACCGATGTCGGCCCTCGATCCCGCCGGGCCTGCAGCCGACGCCCTCGCCGGGGTCTGGTGGGTAATGCTGGGCGGCAGCTTTTTGATCCTCGGCGCGGTGGTCGCGCTCGCACTCTACGCCATCTATGGCCGCGGCGCGCGGCGCAGCGGGATCACCCCGCGACTGCTGATCGTCGGCGGCGGCCTGGTCTTCACCCCTGCGGTGCTCGCCGCACTGCTCATCTGGGGCATCGGTGCCGGTCACGCCCTCCTGCCCCTGCCGGGCGAGCGCGAGGTTTATCGCATCGAGGTGCGCGCACACCAGTGGTGGTGGGAGGTGACCTATCCCGACGCCGAGGACGGACCGCTGCACGCCGCTAATGAGATCCACATCCCTGCCGGCCGGCCGGTGGACATCACCGTTAGAGCTGAGGACGTGATCCACAGCTTCTGGGTACCGCGGCTCGGCGGTAAGATCGACGCTTTGCCCGGCCACACCAACGTGATCCGCCTCGAGGCGCCGGCAGCCGGCGTCTATAGGGGACAGTGCGCAGAGTTCTGCGGCGCCCAGCACAGCCGCATGGCGCTGCTGATCGAGGCACACGAGACAGAGGCCCTGGAGGAGCGGTTAGCGTTACTGTCCCCAACCCGAGAGTCGGACAGCGCCGAAGCGCCAGGGGCTGCCGCCTTCCAGGAGCACTGCGCGGTCTGCCACAGCCTCGACCCACGCACGCGCGGGGCAACGCCGGCACCCAATCTGGCCGACCTTCCGCACAGAGCCACGCTCGGCGCCGGCACCCTGCCCAATGCGGAGGGGGCGCTGCTGCGCTGGCTCCGTGATCATCAAGACCTGAAGCCGGGCAATCGTATGCCGCGCCACGACCACCTGGACCCGGAGACGCTCGAAGCCATTGCTAACCACTTGGAGGGGCCAAGGTGAGCAGGTCGCACATCAGCCCCATCGAGCGCCACCGGCGGCTTGACGTCGATTTCCGCACGCCAGGCGGGTTTGGTCGCCTGACCTCGGTGAACCATTCGATCGTTGGCCTGCGCTTCATCTACACCGGCCTCTTTTTCTTCCTGGTGGGCGGCCTGCTGGCGATGCTGATTCGTGCCCAGCTGGCCACCGCCGAAAGCGCCTTCCTGGGACACGCGGCCTATAACCAGATCTTCACCATGCACGGCACGGTGATGATGTTCCTCTTCGCCATCCCCGTGCTGGAGGGCCTTGCCCTCTATCTCCTCCCCAAGATGCTGGGCGGGCGCGACCTCGCCTTCCCGGCGCTGAGCGCATTTGGCTATTGGTGCTATTTTTTCGGCGGCATGATCTTGCTGGCAGCACTGCTCCTGGGCCTGGCGCCGGACAGCGGCTGGTTCATGTACACGCCGCTGTCCGGCAGCACCTACACGCCCGGCATCAATTCGGACGTCTGGCTGATCGGCGTCACCTTCGTCGAGGTCTCTGCGCTCGCTGCCGGGGTCGAAATCACCGTGACGGTGCTGCGCATCCGCACCGCCGGCATGAGCCTGGACCGCATGCCGCTGTTTGCCTGGTATATTCTGGTAACGGCAATGATGATCGTCGTTGGCTTTCCGCCACTGATCCTGGGCAGCATCCTGCTGGAACTGGAGCGGGCCTTCGATTGGCCCTTCTTCGAGGTGGCGCGCGGCGGTGACTCGCTGCTGTGGCAGCACCTCTTCTGGCTCTTCGGCCATCCCGAGGTCTACATCATCTTCCTGCCAGCCGCCGGCATCGTCTCGACGCTTATTCCGGTCTTCGCCCGCCATCCCATGATCGGCTATGGCTGGATTGTCGCCAGCATCGTCGCCACCGGCTTCATCAGCTTCGGGCTCTGGGTGCACCACATGTTCACGGTCGGCATCCCGCACCTGGCGCTCGTCTTCTTCTCCGCCGCCTCCATGCTGGTTGCGATCCCCACCGGCATCCAGTTCTTCGCCTGGATCGCCACGCTGATGGCGGGAAGACCCTATGTGCGCTTGCCGATGCTTTACCTCTTCGGCTTCCTGGTGGTTTTCGTCATGGGAGGGCTGACAGGCGTTATGCTGGCGCTGGTGCCCTTCAACTGGCAGGTCCACGACACCCATTTTGTCGTCGCCCACATGCACTACGTGCTGGTCGGCGGCATGGTTTTCCCGCTGCTCGCCGGGCTCACCTACTGGCTGCCAGTGGCCTCGGGACGCATGCCCTCCGAGCGCCTGGGGGTGGTGGCCTTCTGGCTGATATTCATCGGCTTCAACCTGACCTTCTTCATGATGCACCTGACCGGGCTCAAAGGCATGCCGCGGCGGGTCTACACCTATGACAGCGGGCTGGGCTGGGAGACGCTCAACCTGCTGTCGTCGGTGGGCGGGTTCATCATGTCGATCGGCGTGGCACTGGTCCTGCTGGACCTCTTCCTGCACTTTCGCATCGGCCAGCGCGCGCCGCGCAATCCGTGGGGCGCCGGCACGCTTGAGTGGACACTGCCCAAGCCGCCGCCCAGCTACAACTTCGGCTCTCTGCCTCGGGTCGAGAGCCGGGAGCCCCTGCACGACACTCCGGACCTGCCGCGGGCGCTGGCCGCCGGAGAAGGCCTGCTCGCCATACCGCGGCCGGACGGGCGCGAAACCCTGGCCGTCGAGGTGGTCAGCGGCCGCCCGGCGCACATCGTCAAACTGCCGGCCCCCAACTGGATGCCCTTCCTCGGCGCGGTCTTCACTGGGGTCTTCTTTCTCTCCTTTCTGCTCAAGCTCTACCCGCTGGCGGCGGTCGGCGCGCTGCTCGCGCTGGGCGTCTTCCTGCGCTGGGCCTGGTCGCACGGGCGGCGGCAGGACCCGGAGCCGCTGCGAGCCGGCGAAGGCATAAAGCTGCTGCCACAGGCCGCGGTGCCCGCAGCGCCCGGCTGGTGGGGCCTGCTCTTCACCCTGGTGGCCGACGGCACCGTCCTGGCCGCGTTGCTGTTCGGCTACCTCTTCCTCTGGACAGTGGCGCCGAACTGGCCGCCGCCGGCCTTTATCGAACTGCAGCCGCTGATCCCGCTGCTCGGCGCGCTTGCCCTGCTGGTTGGGCTCCTCGCCGCACGGGGCGCCTTGGCCGCGAACAGACGGGCAGCAGCGGGAATGCGCGGCATCTGGTTGCTGGTGCTCCTGCTGGCTGGCCTGCTGGCCGCGGGCGCCCTGCTGGCGATCCCGCTGGGCGCACCACCGCCGCAGACCCACGCCTACTTCGCCGTGACCGCGGTGCTGGCCGGCTATGGCGCCTTCCACTGCCTGCTGGGTGTGGTGATGGCAGGCTTCGTGCTGCTGCGCTGCCGCGCCGGCTTCGTCTCCGCTTTGCGCCAGCTCGATCTGCGCGTGCTGCAGCTCTGGTGGGACTACACGAGCGGGGCGGGCCTACTGATCCTCGCGGCGATCATGCTGCTGCCCTGGGTCCTGGCGCCATGAGCGCGGCCGCCTTCCTGCGCCCGCGCGCGCTGCTGGGGTTGATCGCCGGCTACCTGATCTGGGCAAGCTGTTTCGTCAGCCTCTATACGCTGCAGTCTGTAGGCTGTGCCCTGGCGCTCGATCTGCCGGCCGGGCCCTTCGGGCTGAACGCCACAACGCTGGTTCTGGTGATCATCTGGTTGCTGCACTTGGCAGGTCTGGCGCTGCTGATCCACCGCACCCACCGCAGCCACCCCGAGAACGAACATGCCAGTTTCATGCGGCGGGTGAGCCTGATCCTGCATTTCTCGGCCCTGGCCGCCACTCTGTGGGTCGGCTTTCCAGTGCTGTTCCTGCCGCCCTGCGCCTGAGGGGCACGCGGATTTTCAGTGGAGAGTTTGGTGGCGCAGGCCCCTGGCGGCGATCCAAAACCCGGCGAGCAACAGCAGCAGCGCCATGGGCACCCACATGATCAGGCCGGCGAGCTGCTGGTCTGCCAGAGGTGTGAGACCCCAGGCCAGCGGGCCGCTGCCGAAGACGGGATACCAAAGCCGCGGCGAGAAGGTGAGCAGCGCCCCCAGCAGACCGCTGTGCAGCATGGTGGCAAAGACCATGCCCATCCCTCTGAGGGGTTCGGCGGCCAGTGCGGTGCACCAGAAGAGCAGCGCCAGGCCGAGGCTGGCGGCCAGCAGCAGCAAATGAAGCGTCGGGGAGAGCAGCGCCGCCTGATAGATTGGCGGCGCGTGCGCCAACCAGATCAGGCCGCCAAAAAGGAGCGTCGTCAGCGCTGGGCGGGGCAGCGGCAGGCGCATGCGCAGCAGCAGGGGCGCCATGGCAGCCGGGGCCAGCAGGATCACCAACAGGTGCTGCACCATGTGCATCGAGGCCAGCGTCGCCGACAGGCGGCAGAGCGGCGAGACCAGCGAGACGGCGAGCAGCAGGCATCCCAGAAGCCAGGACCAACGCTCGCCACCCCCCACCCGCGCGCGCAGGCCGGGCAGCCAGGGCAGAGCGAGCAGGGCCAGCAGCGGCACCAGCGTCTCCGGCGCCAGCACCCAGGCACGCCAAAGCGTTCCTGGCACCACAGGTGGCAGGCTGGCAAGACAGAGTTCGAAAAGCTCGGACGGACCCAAGCCGGACGCTCCCGTCCGCACGCGACGGACTGCGGGTGAGAGGGCTTCCTCGCAAGGCAACGCGAGCGACGGCGCCTCGGTTCCAGCACAAGGCTGGCCGACACGCTGTTGCCCTGCCCTCAGCCGGCTGAATATTCAACCGACCACCCGGAGAGCGGCGAGGTCAGGCCGCTTTGGCGGGCGCCTCGCTAATCCGGCCCGCAAGCTCAAGCAATTGCTCCATGTAGGCGCCGAGGAAGGCGCGGGTGCTTTCGTTCCCAAAGCGCCCCTCGGCGTCGAGCAGGTCCGGCTTGAAAGAGATGTAGGCTTCGCCGCCGATGACCAGGCTGCCGAGGATGCCCAGAATCTGACGCAGGTGCTGCTGACCAACCGCGGTGCCGATGGCGCCCGGAGAGGTGCCGGTGATGGCGGCAACCTTGCCCTTCCAGACATTGTTCTCGGCCGGCTTGGAGCCCCAGTCAATGGCGTTCTTGAGGACAGCGGGGACGGAGCGGTTGTGCTCAGGGGTAACAACGAGGATGGCATCGGCCGCGGCAACTTCCCGCGTAAAGCGCTGCACCGCCTCGGGGCGCGCGCCTTCAAGGTCGGGGTTGTACATCGGCAGGTCGTCGATCTGTATGAGCCGCGCATCCACGCGATCCTCGACCAGCCCGATCAGGGCGTTTGCGAGCTTGGCGTTGATCGACTCGCTGCGATTGCTGCCCACGATGACGGCCAGTTTCAGTTTGTTCATTGGCTCAGCTTTCCCTTGCGTTTCAAGAGGCACGACCTCGGCCAATCCGGGCTGCAGCTCGGACAGGCTCAAGGCACTTGGGCTTGAAAGTGGGATGGACACGGCGAAAGAGAACTGCGTGAAACGCAGGGCAGATCAGAACAATCTTAGCTTGATCAGTAGAAAAATTTTCGCGCTCCGATGGCGGCGGCGATGCAGGGCGGGAAATCGGCGCTGCCAAGGCGCGCTCAGGCGCTTGCCGTCGACTCCGGCGCCGGGATCTCGGGGGTCTGGCCGGCGTCCCCCAGCTGCTCATCAGGCCAGGGTGGCAGCTCCGCACTCCGGTGGCAGCGCACAAGGCGCTGATCCGGTGCAGCCGTAAGCGACTGCGGCTCACCGCATCCCGCGGCGGCGTAGCGACAGCGCTCCCGGAAGAAGCAGGAGGAAGGCAAGCGCGTGTTGTTCGGCAGCTCTCCGTGCAGATCTGCGGGCGCCAGTTCTCGTCGCCGCGACAGCTCGGGAACCGAACGCAAGAGGGTGCGCGTATAGGGGTGCTGCGGTGCCTCTATCACTTTCTGCGCAGGCCCGAGTTCAACCACCTGCCCCAGGTACATCACGGCCACCCGATCGGCCACGTGACGGACGACCGAAACATCGTGGGTGATGAAGAGGTAGGTCAGGCCAAATTCCTGCTTTAGCCTAAGGAGAAGATTCAGGATTTGGGCCTGAACGGACACGTCCAACGCGCTCGTCGGTTCGTCGAGCACGAGCAGGTCCGGTTGCAGGGCCAGGGCCCGCGCGATGGCAATGCGCTGGCGCTGGCCGCCGGAAAATTCGTGAGGATAGCGCTCCAGATGGTCCGGGTTCAGTCCAACCTGACGCGCGAGCTCAGCGGCACGATCGCGGCGCGCCCTTGCCGACAGACCCTCCGCCACGAGCAGAGGCTCCGTAATCGCCTTCCACACGGGCATGCGTGGATTGAGCGATGACTGAGGATCCTGAAAGACGACCTGGAAACGCCGCCGAAGCTCCCGCATCTGCTGTGGCGGCAGATTGTGGAGGTCCTTCCCGGCGAAGACCACGCGCCCCGCAGTCGGGGCGAGCAGTCCCATGATGGACTGCCCCAGGGTTGACTTGCCGCAGCCCGACTCCCCGACCACGGCGAGCGTCTCGCCGCGACGCAGGACAAGGTCGACGCCATTCAGTGCGTGCACGAAGGCGCGTGGCCGACCGCGCCAGTCCGCCCCGACCGGAAAGCGAACCTTCAGGTCCTGCACTTCCAGCAGCGAGTCGCCATCCTGGGCAGCCGCCGGCGGCAGCGGCGCTGGCACTTGTGCCTGGCGCCCCTTCTCCAGCGCGTCCTCGCGTTCCGGATTGTCGGGATCGAGCAGCCAGCAACGCGCAGAGCGCCCCGTTCCAGACGCCTGGAGCATATCTGGCATCTCGTGGCACCGCTGATGGGAAAAATGGCAACGCTCGCGAAAGCGACAGCCCGCTGGCGGGTCTATGAGGTTCGGCACCATTCCTTGAATGGTGGGCAAGGGTTGCTGCGGCTCCGCCAGCTCGGGCAGGGAGCGCAGGAGCGCCTGTGTGTAGGGGTGCTGCGGCGTGTAGAGTACTTCCTCTGTCGTGCCCTGCTCGACCACCTGGCCCGCGTACATGACGTGAACCCGGTCACAGAGCTGTGCCACCACGGCCATGTCGTGGGTGATGAAGAGCACGGACGAGCCGGTTTCCCGCGCCTTCTGCTGCATCAGGGCGAGCACCTGGGCCTGGATCGTGACATCCAGCGCCGTCGTCGGTTCGTCGGCGATCAACACGTCGGGACGGCAGGAGAAGGCCATGGCGAGGAGGATACGCTGGCGCATGCCGCCGGAAAGCTCGAAGGGATAGTTTCGAAGCACCCGATTCGGGTCGCCGATGCGCATGTCGCGCAACAGTTCCAGCGCCCGTGCGGTCGCTTCGGCTTCCGTGGCCTTCTGATGCCGGCGAATGACTTGGCGAAGCTGGTCCCCGATGCGCATGGTCGGATTGAGCGCGTTCATCGGCTCCTGGAAGACCATGGCAACGTCGTCACCACGGACCGACTGTAACTCGCCCTCGCTGAGCTTCAGCATGTCGCGACCGAGGACCGAGATGCGCCCGCCCACGACACGCTGACTGTCCGGCGGAAGAAGTCGGATGATCGACATGGCGGTCACCGACTTGCCGCTGCCGGATTCTCCGACAAGGCCGACCACCTCTCCCTTGCCCACCGTGATGGACACGCCGTCGATCGCCCTGACGGCCCCGCCGTAGGTGGGAAACTCCAGCTTGAGGTCGCGAAGGTCGATGGGGGCGTCGGCCGTGTGCGTGCTCGTCATTCCCAGGCTCCCTTCATCGTGCCCTGGTTTTTGGGTCGAGAAGATCGCGCAGGCCGTCACCCAGCAGATTGAAACCGCCGGCGGTAAGCAGAATGGCGAGACCTGGGAAGGTTGGGTACCACCACTGGTCCAACAGAAACTGGCGACCGGTCGAGACCATGGCACCCCATTCCGCCGTCGGCTGCTGCGCGCCCAGTCCTATGAAACTGAGCGCCGAGGCGGTGAGAATGGCCAGCCCGATATCCAGCGTTGACTGGACGATGATGGGCGCGAGCGCGTTCGGCAAGATGTGGCGCTGCACGATGCCCAGCGGCCGGGCGCCGAAGGTCACCGCGGCGCGCACATAGGGCCGCTCGCGAAGCCCAAGGGCCTGTCCTCGCGCAAGGCGGACGTAAAAGGGTATTCGCACCACGGCGATCGCCAGCATCGCATTGAACAGGCTGGGCCCCAAGGCCGCCGCCAGCGCCATGGCCATGACCAGCGGCGGGAAGGAGAGCAGCACGTCCATCACGCGCATGATGACCGTATCGGTCCGACCGCCGGCGAGACCGGAGAAAGCGCCAATCGCCGAGCCGATGGTCATGGAGATCGCGACGATGGCGAGCCCGATGCCGACTGAAGCGCGTGACCCATAGATGACGCGGGAGAAGAGATCCCGCCCGACCTCGTCGGTCCCGAATGGATGCTCAAAGGAGGGCGGCGCCAGGCGATTAACAAGATTGATGGCGTTCGGGTCGTGTGGCGCGATCCAGGGGGCGAAGGCCGTGCAAATCAGCACGGTCAGGATGAGGAGGGTACCGACGGCCATCAGCGGGCTGCGCCGGACCTGGTACCAGAGATAGCCCCCGTCGAGCAGGCCGCCCTTGCGTACACTGATCATCAGCCGACACTCCGGATCTGAGGGTCGAGCAGCATGTAGGTCAGGTCGACGAGCAGATTGATCAGCACGTAGGCTATGGACGCCACGACGGTGAATCCCATGATCGCCGGGAAGTCCAGGGCGTGGATGGACTGCACGACGTAGTTGCCCATGCCCGGCCATGCGAAGACCGTCTCGGTCAGCACCGCACCATAGAGCAGGTCGCCAAACGCCAGGCCCAGCATCGTGACCGAGGGAATGAGGGCATTGCGCAGAGCGTGGCCGAAGATGATCTGGCGGCGGGAGAGCCCGCCCGCCTTGGCCGTGCGCACATAGTCTTCCTGCAGAACCTCGAGCATAGACGAGCGGATCTGTCGCGTGACGACGCCGAGGTGAACGAAGCCCAGGGTAAAGGCGGGCAGCAGAATGTGGGATAGCGCGCTGCGGAAGGCCGCGAGATCCCCGGCGAGGAGCGTGTCGATCAAGAGCATGCCTGTCACGAAGGGTGGCGCTGTGACATCACCACCCAGCCGGCCGGAACTGGGCAGCCAGTCGAGGCGCCCGTAGAACAGCATGATCAAAAGCAGTCCCAGCCAGAAGGCGGGTGTGGATATGCCGGTTACCGAAATCGTTCGGCTGACCTGATCGATCCAGCGGTTCCGATAGACGGCCGAGGCAACGCCAAGCGGCACGCCGGCCAACACCGAAAAGAACAGCGCAACGGCGGCCAGTTCGATGGTTGCCGGGAAGAAGCGCACGAGGTCATCCGCGACGGGCCGGCCGGTGCGTATCGAGGTGCCGAGATCACCCTGAAGCAGACTGCCGACGTAGTTCAGGTACTGAAGATGCAGCGGCTGATCGAGACCGAGCCGCGTGCGCATGCTCTGAACGATCTCCGGCGTTGCACGATCGCCCGCCATAAGACGCGCGGGATCGCCCGGGATCATGTGCGAGATGGCAAAGGTGATGATCGTCACGCCGATGACGACCAGGAGGAGCAAGATGAGTCGTCGGCGAATGACGTAGAGAAAGGACATGTGGGCGCCGGATCACTTCAGGCACAGAAAAAGAACCGAGCGGCGGAGGGAGAACTGACCCTCCGCCGCACGCAGGTGCTAGTTCTTGCTCATGGTCGCGATGTTGTAGATGTCGAGCAGCATTGGATTGTAGACGTAGCCTTCGACATTGTCGCGCATGGGCAGCATATAGTTGCGCTGGAAGAGGTAGACGTAGGCATCCTCCTCCACAACGATCTTCTGGGCCTCCCGGTAGTTCGCTTCGCGCTCTTCCTGATCGGAGATGCGCGCAGCGTCCCGGATCAGATCATCCACCTTTTCGTTGGTATAGAAGGACCGGTTGCCCGACAGGCCGTGCCGGGAGCTGTCGAACCAGTAATTCATGAACATGTAGGGATCGGAGAAGTCGGGGGTCCAGTTTCCGACCGCAATGTCGAACTCGCCCCGATCCAGGCGATCACGCATCGTGGCATAGGCGTACTGCTGCATCTCCACGTTCAGCCCGATCTGCGCCAGATTGGCCTGCACGGTGAGGCCGATCGGCTCCCAGTTCGGATCGTTCGACGCATAGAGATAGCTGATCGTCTCACCACCGACATCGGCTTCCTCGAGACGCTCCTTGGCCTGCTCCGGATCGTAGCTGTACTGCATCAGCTCTTCGTCGTGACCCCACATTCCCTGCGGAATGGGACCGCGCATCTGGGTCGCGTTGCCGAGCAGGATCCCATCGATGATGCCGTTGTAGTCGAGTGCGTAGGAAACGGCTTCGCGCACCGCCTCATTCGCGAGAGGCCCACGCTCGTTGTTCAGATAGAGATAGGTAACGCTGAAGCTCGGCCACTCACCGACCTCGACGCCCTCGGCTTCCTGCAGCGCGCTGATCTGGTCGACCGGCAGGTGCTCGGCAATATCGAGGTCGCCATTCTCGAGCTGAAGCCGTCGCGCGGAGGCTTCCTTGACAATGCGGATCTCGACCTTCTTGAAGGCAGGCTCCTCGGCAAAATGAGGATTGGGCGTCATGACGATCAGCTGGCCTTTTTCCCAGGACTCCACCTGGAAGGCTCCCGATCCCATGGTGTGTTCGGAGAGGTAGGCCTGGGCGTAGTCGCCGTCCTTCTCATGATCCATCACGGTCGGGTTGATGATCGCCGCGCCGTTGTTGGCGAGCGTGTAGAGGAAAGGGGCGAAGGGTTCGCTGAGAGTGAAGCGAACGGTGTCTTCATCCACGGCCTCAATCATCTCGATCGACGGATAGGCGCTCGAAGGACCCTGCTCCATCTCGAGCAGCCGTTCGAAGGAGAAAACCACCGCGTCTGCGTCCACGGGGCTGCCGTCAGCGAAGTGGTGCCCTTCGCCGAGTTCGAAGGTCCAGGTCAGGTTGTCCTCGCTGACCTCCCAGGAGTCCGCGAGCTCGCCCTGGACTTCCGTAGAACCCTGGCCATTTTCGACCTTATAGGTGACCAGGCGCTGGTAAGCCGGATAGGTGACGCTCCAAGCGTTGTTGCTCATGGTCACCGCCGGATCCAGGGTGCGCGGATCCTCGGCCTTGCCGATGACGAGCACGTCCTGGGGTGTCGCTGCCAGCGCGCTGTAGCTCAGCATTCCGGCTGCGAGCACGGCTAGGCCCGCCGAGGCGGACAGCTTCTGCACTCTCGTTTTCATTTGATTACCTCCCGTTAACAGATGGCTTCTTCAAGGCATTGAAGACGCTTGAAGTCGCGAGCGGATCGACCGCAACCTTGGATGAGTTAAGCCAATCCGGTATTTGCCTCGGCGTCGCTCAGCAAGGGATAGCTTCGCGCGTCGGGGAGCTGGTAATGCCACCACTCGTTTGGATTGTGACGCCATCCCGCTGCGGTCATGATCCCCAGCAGGGTGAAGCGGTTGCGCTGCGCCTGCTGAGAAATATCGGTCGAGCCATGGTAGGACGACTGCTCGAAGGCGTCGAAAGCCGTGCCCATGTCGAGTGGCCGTCCATCCTGATCGATCAAGGTTAAGTCGATTGCCACGCCGCGCGAATGATCGGAGCCCTGCGCGGGATCTGCCACGAACTCAGGATCGGGGCGCACGGCCCAAAGCTGATCATGCGCTTCCCGGGGCCGAAAGGCGTCATAGATGCGTATGCGGTAGCCGAGAGCGGCGGCAAGCTCGCAAGCACGCGCCAAGCAGCGGGCTGCATCGGGATGCAGGAAGGCAGCGGCGCGCGCATAGACCGGCCGTCCGGCCAGGTTGTCAAAGGTGGCGTAGGCCAGCGCCACGTCCACACCAAAGGTTTCTTGATCAATCTCGACAAGCGAAGTCATGCAGTACGATCCGGAACGTGATCAACGGTGCTCATGGGCGGGAGGGCACGGCGGACCACTCTCGCAGGCGCATCTGACCGTTTCAGTGAGTGAACGCGGTATGCGGGAATTGCCGAATTGGCACCCGATTGCGGATTCTAGTCGGGCCGCTGGCCCTTGGCCAAGTCTTTTTGCAGCGCCTCACCGAGGCTCCCTCTCGCAACACCGCCTCTGCCGACCATCGGTTCTGCGGCCAGCAGCGAATTGAGCACCGCTTCCTGCGTTGCCTCTGCGGCGGCGCGAAAGAGCAGATCGAGGCAATCCTCGCGCAGATAGCGCGCTGACAAGAGCACCTCTGTCTCGTCGTGATGCACAATGGCCGCGGTCGAGAAGCCAATCGCAATGTCGCCGCTGCCATGGCCCCAGAAGGAGCCGAGACGCCCCAAGCCGGCGCCCGCCCTCTTTATCACGCGCTGCAGCTGCCGATGTTCCAGAGGGGCGTCGGTTGCCACGACGATTATGATGGAGCCCTTTTCCTCCGCTTCTTGCACGGGAGGCGGTGGGGCGCGGCGCCCGTCCGGCAGTACCAGATCACCGGGGGCGCCGAAGTTCGACAGCACCAGGATGCCCATGTGAAAAGCTTCCTCGCCGAACCCCAGTCGTCGGGAAGCACTACCGACCCCGCCTTTGTAGCCGAAGCAGGTCATGCCGGTTCCAGCGCCCACGGAGCCCTGGACGACCGGACTTCCTGCTGCACGCTCAATGGCTTGCAACGCGTGATCTTCGCTGATCGCCAGCGCCTGGATGTCGTTCAGCGGCCCGTCGTTGCACTCGCCCACCACCGGATTCACCGTCGACGTCGTGCGCCCGATGTCGGGGTTGCGGGCCACTGCATGGCGCACCAGAGCCGTGGCGCAGGTGCCAACGGAAAGGGTATTCGTCAAAAGGATCGGGGTTTCCAGCGTGCCGAGTTCATCCAGTTGGACGAGGCCGACACTCTTGCCGAAGCCGTTGATGACGTGGCTCGCGGCGACCACTTTCTCCCGAAAGAGATTACCGGCATGGGGCAGGATCGCCGTGACACCGGTGTTGATGTCTCCCTCACGCAAGGTGCAGTGCCCGACGCCTACACCGGGGATGTCACAGATATCGTTGTTGGGGCCTGGGGGTAGCTTCCCGCAGATGAGGCCGAGTTCACGGCTGGTGGGCACGCTTTTCTCCAAAAGGCATTGGTGTGGAAGGCCTGTCCACCGGTCCAACTCTAGAGCAGATCGACTCAAATCGGGTTCGCGAAGCGACCCGGTTTGAGTCGATCTGCTCTGCACGTTTGATTCAGAGCGGATTCACGCGTTTGATCTGAACGCTGCGCGTTACAGATCAAACGCGGTCCGCTCTAGACCTTCCTTGTTATCAGGCTGCACCGCCGGGGTCAGGCGCACTTTCAGTGAGCGCCGCAAGTCGCCAAAGAAGCGTTAGGATGTGGTCGGCTTTTTGTCGGACGTCTGAAACCTCCCACTGGCTCGAGGGTTTACCAGGAGAGCAGATCGCCTCGCAGCGATTCGTTCTGGAGCAGCCACAGGAGGATCCCCATGAAAGTCATGCCCCTTGCCGCCGTTTTCGCGCTCGCCCTGGCGCCGCACGCCGTAGCGCAAGAGGCAGCCAGCGCGACTGCGGAGTTTGTGGACGCCGAGGGCGAAGGAAACGGTAGCGCAAGCCTGACAGAGACGTCGAACGGCGTCTTGATCGAAGTCGAGGTTTCGAACCTGCCCGAGGCTCAGTGGGTAGCCTTCCATGTGCATGAGGAAGGCGCTTGCGATCATGAGACGGGCCACGAGTCGGCTGGCGGCCATTACAACCCGACCGACGCAGAACATGGCTATCTTGTCGAAGGTGGCAGCCATGCCGGCGACATGCCGAACCAGTATGTTGGCGAAGACGGTGTGCTCAGGGCGCAGGTCTTCAATTCGATGGTGACCTTGGACGGCGATAGCGCGATCCGCGGCCGTGCTCTCATGGTGCACGCGGGCGAGGATGACTACACGAGCCAGCCAAGCGGCGACGCGGGTGATCGGCTTGCGTGCGGCGTGATTGAATAGCGATATCGGCCTTACCTGGTCTCCTCCGCTCCCGGCAGGAGAAAGGAAATGGCCGTCGCCACTCCGGTTCCCCGTCTGGAGGGCTTTGACCACACGCTGCCCTTCCTACGGGAGGGTTATGATTTCATCTCACGCCGTTGCGATCGGCTGCAAAGCGATCGCTTCCTGACTCGCCTGATGCTGCGCCCCGTGCTGTGTACGCGAGGCGCCGAAGCGGCGGAGATGGTCTATGAGGGAGGGCGCTTCACGCGGCAGGGCGCTCTCCCACCCACCACTTTACGGTTGCTCCAGGATAAGGGCTCGGACTGGAAGTAAGCGTGGCCAGCCTGCGAATTGCTGCCATGCCATCGCAAATGGCCTGAGGTAAGTCAGTGAGCACCCGAATAGCCGCTGCTAGGGCGCGGCCTGTACTTCTCGGGCGCGCCTGCCGAAGTGGCCCGCGGCCGTGCTGCGGGCCACTTTTGCTGTCTGAAGAGGACCTTCACGCGCGCGGGCGATGGTGGCGGTGCCGACACTGTTACTCCAGGTACCCCGAAACAGAAACGGCGCCTCTGCTGAGACGCCGCTTTCTGTAAGTGCCTGATATTCTGAAGTTGTGGTGGGCGCACAAGGACTCGAACCTTGGACCCGCTGATTAAGAGTCAGCTGCTCTACCAACTGAGCTATGCGCCCACGGGTCGTCTTGGCTGCGGCGCGGTAGATAGCAACTGGTCGGCGGCTTGTCGAGGGCTTTTCTGCCGGGAAATGTGCCCAAATCTCAAGGCGCGTTGCGCAGGCCGCGGCGGGGAATGTGGTAGTCGCGGTGGATGCGCACGTTCAGAATCAGGCCCAGGCTGAGCATGGTGGTGAGGATCACCGTGCCACCATAGGAGACCAGGGGCAGCGGCACGCCCACCACCGGCAACAGGCCCATGACCATCGCCATATTGATGAAGACGTAAAAGAACAGGTTGGCGGTGAGCCCCATGGCCAGCAGGCGGCCGAACTGACTGCCGGCCGACAGCGCGATGGCGACGCCGTAGATGAAGACCAGCAGATAGAGCCCGAGCAGCACCAGGGCACCCACGAGACCGAATTCCTCGGCCAGCATGGTGAAGATGAAATCGGTTTGGCGCTCCGGCAGGAAGTTGAGGTGGCCCTGCGTGCCCTCGAGGAAGCCCTTGCCGAAGAGCCCGCCAGAGCCCAGCGCGATTTTCGACTGGGTGATGTGGTAGCCGGCGCCAAGCGGATCGGTGGAGGGGTCGAGGAAAACCAGCACCCGCCGCTTCTGGTAGTCGTGCAAGAAGCTCCAGGCGATGGGCACCAGGGCGCCGATGCCCGCCGCCACCAGCGCGAACTTCCACAGCCGGACGCCGGCCAGGAAGAAAAGCGTGCCCGCGCCCATCAGCAGCATGGCGGCGGTACCGAGATCCGGCTGGCGCAGCACCAGCGCCGCCGGCGTGAGCGCCAGGGCCAGAGGCACCAGCAAGTAGAGCGGATGACGCAGGTCCCGATGTGCAATGCCATGGAAGTAGCGCGCCAAAGCCAACAGAAGCGCCACCTTCATCAACTCCGATGGCTGCAACTGCATGAAGCCGAGGTTGATCCAGCGCTGCGCCCCCATACCCACCATACCCTTCACTTCGACGATGATGAGCAACAGCAGGCACAGTGCGTAGAAGGGGTAGGCGGCGCGGAACCAGAGGCGGATGTCGGTCAGAGCCACGGCCAGCAGCAGCAGCAAACCGCCGGCCACGCGCGCCATGTGTGCCCAGGCCCAGGGCTCGAAGCTTCCGTTGGCGGCGGAATAGAGCATCGCCGTGCCCACGGCGGCCAGCGCCAGGACCAACAGAACCAGCCCCCAGTTCAGATAGAGCAGCTTGCGGGCCAGCGGGGTTTCCGGGTTGCGCCGCAGGCGCATGTCGTCGAGAGCTGACACCGAGGCGGCCTCCTACCCCTGACCGCCGAGCGCCGCGATCGGGCCGGAGGGGCCCTCACGGCTCGCCGGATCTCGGCGCTGGGTCTCGATCAGCAGATCACGGGCAATAGGCGCGGCCACCGCCGAGCCGCCGCCGCCGTGCGCCACCACCACGGCACAGGCGTAGCGCGGCCGGCCGACCGGCGCGAAGCCGACGAAAAGCGCATGATCGCGGCGGTGCCAGGGCAGATCCTCGTTGCGGAACACACCGGCGGCCCGCTCGGCGGCACTGATGCGTCGCACCTGGCTGGTGCCGGTCTTGCCCCCCATCTCCAGCCCCGGCAGGTCGATGCGCGCGCCGCGGGCCGTGCCGCGTCGGCCCAGCACCACCTCCTCCATGGCTTCGACCACGATGTCGAGATGACGCTCGGGTATGCCCAGGCTCGGCGGCGGCGCCTTGACTGTGGGCTCGATGCCGCCCGGACGATGAATGGCCCGGGTGACATGGGGCACCACGGCCCTGCCGCCATTGACCAGGCGTGCCGTCATCACCGCCAGCTGCAAGGGCGTCGACAGCATGAAACCCTGGCCGATGGCGGAGATGAGTGTCTCGCCGCCCTGCCAGCGCTCACCGATGGTCGCCAGCTTCCAGTCTTCGGTGGGCACCAGCCCCTCGCGCTCGCCTGGGAGATCGATGCCGACCGGCACCCCCATCCCCAAGCGGCGCGCCATAGCGGCGATTCTTTCGATCCCAAGACGCCGGGCAACGTCATAGTAGTAGACGTCGCAGGACTGGATCAGAGAATCCTGCAGGTTCATGTGGCCGTGTCCGCCGCGGCTCCAGCAGTGGAAGCGGTGGTTGCCCAGTTCGTAGTAGCCGGGACAGAAAACGCGTTCCCCGGGATCGATACCCTGTTCCATGGCCGCCAGCGCCACCACCATCTTGAAGGTGGAGCCGGGCGCATAGGCCCCTGCGATGCACTTGTTGCTGAGCGGATTGAGCGGGTCCTCAGTCAAGGCGCGCCACTGGGCCGCGGTGAGGCCGCGCCCGAAGGGTTCCGGATCGTAGCTCGGCACCGAGGCCATGGCCAAGACGTCGCCATTGGTGACGTCCAGCACCACGGCCGAGGCGCTGCGCTCGCCCATCAGGCGCTGTTGGGCGTAGTTCTGCAGCATGGTGTCGACGGTGAGTTCCACCATGTGCCCCGGCTGGCCCTCCTCGCGCGTCAGTTCCTGCATCACCCGGCCAACGGCATTGACTTCGACCTGGCTGGTGCCGGCCGCGCCGCGCAGAGTCTCGTCGTGGGTGCGCTCGATCCCGCTCTTCCCGATGCGCAGGCCAGGGAGTTGCAGCAGGGGATCATTCTGCTCGATTAGGTCGCGCTCGGAGACCGCTGCCACATACCCCAGGATGTGGGAGAGCACGGCGCCGAAGGGATAATGGCGGGTTTCACCCACCTCGATACTGATACCCGGCAGCTCCGGGGCATTCACCGCGATGCGACTGACCTGGTCCCAGCTGAGATTGTCGCGTACGCGTACGGGCACGAAGGAGCGCACGCGACTGACATCACGGTCGATGCGCTCGCGATCGGCTTCGGTGATCTCGACAATGCCGCCCAGCCGGTCCAGCACCTGTCGATAGTTGCGCGCCTGCTCGGCCACCAGCAGGACCTGATAGTTCTGCCGGTTGATGGCGACGGGAATGCCCTGACGATCGATGATCTCGCCGCGCGGCGGCGCCAGCAGCCGCATCGAAATGCGGTTGTTCTCGGCCAGCAGACGATAGCGCTCGGCTTCGACAACCTGGAGCTGATACAAGCGGCCCACCAGCGTGCCCAGACCCAACAGCATGCCACCGCCCAGCAGCAAACTGCGGCGGCTGAAACTGCTGTAGCGGGTCTGTTCCTCGTTTCGGGACCTCTCCACGGCCGCTTGGTCCTCCTATGCCTGGTCTGACGCTATGGGTTCACGCGACTGATCGATCACGCCGGGAGCGCTCACAGCAGCAGCTGCTGCGTTCTGCCGAACAGCCATGCCAGACAGGGGTAGACACCCACGGTCAAGGCATACTGCAGCAACAGCAAGCGCGCATCCCCCCAACTTCCCACGAGCAGCGATCCGGCCAGCCAAGCCAAGGTAAGCGCCAGGGCTGCAAAGAGCGCGAAAACAACCCAGAGCAGCAGGAAGCTGGCATTGACGAAGATCCGCCGCTGGCTGGCCACCAGAAAATAGATCGCCACCAGGGCCAGCAAGCCCGTTCCGAGCGGGGCGGCCGTCAGCAGGTCCTGGAACAGGCCGAGCAAAAAGATCAGCCAAGCCGGCATCAGATCAGGCCGGAAGACGGACCAGTAATAAACCGCGACCACGCCCAGCGCCGGCACCAGCGGCGCCACCTCCGGCGCACGCAGCGGCACCACCACAAAGACCACCAGAAAGGCGGTCAGCAGCGCCGGAATCAGCGCCTTGGCCAGAGTGTTGAGCCGCTGCACCAAGTCTGGTGCCATGGCAGTGTCCACCCTACTCGTCTGCTGCCGCCTGACCGTCGGTCAAGGGAGCGATCAGGCCCGGCAGGTCGTAGTCCACCAGTCGCAGGTAATCCAGGCGCGTCCAGTCCACATAGGGACGCAGCCGGACAGATTGCTCACTCACCGCCGCAACCACGCCCACGGGTATGTCCGGTGGGAAGACCCCGCCATGGCCCGAGGTCACCACCCGGTCGCCTGGAGCGACCTGATGCCCCGGCGGCAGGTAGAGCACTCGCGGCTGGGCGCTGTTGTCTCCGGCCATGACCGCCCGCTCGCCGGTCAGCCCGACACTGACGGGAATGCGGCTGCTGATGTCGGTGATCAACATCACCCGCGCGGCCCGCTCGCCAGCCTCGACCACACGCCCGGCCAGTCCCTCGCCGGAGAGCGCCACGTGCCCCTCCGCCGTGCCATCCTCGGTGCCCGCCGCCACCAGGACCGAGCGGGCAAACGCGCCGCTGTTGTCGCCGATCACGCGGGCGGAAACATAGCGCGCACCGGGGTCCGGCGGCAGGTTGAGCAGCTGGCGTAACCGCGTATTCTCCGCTTCGAGCTGTCGGGCCTTGTGGTGCCAAGCCATGAGGCGCTCGTTCTCGGCGCGCAGGCTTTCGTTGATCTGTCGCACTTCGGCCAGTTCACGCAGTCCGGTCATGGCCTGCTCGACCCCTTGCACCGGCTCGGAAAGCAGCGCCACCACCGGCGCCATGCTGTCCACCACCATGATGCGAGCGCGTTCGACAAGCAGCGTGTCAGCCTTGCCCAAGGCCAGGGTGGCGATGGTGGCGGCGATCAAGAGCAGAAACCCGAAGCGCTGGACCAGAGCCCTAACGGGCGAGGTCAGGCGTGCTACGGTGCCACTGCGCTTGGGCAAAACGTCCTCCGGAAACTGGATCATCCGATCAAGGCGGTTGAGGACCCGAATCGGTGTAGAAGGCTAAGCAATCACTGCGCCGAGGGGAAGCCCCTGGCCTGTTCGTTTTTGACGAAGCGTCACCGCGCCGGCGCGATTCTGGCGGCGCGCCGTCCAGTAGACGATCGGTCAGTAAACGGTGGTTAGAACGTTCTTCAGCGCCACCGATTCTTCCAGGCAGCGTCCGGTTCCAATAGCGACACAAGACAAGGGATCGTCGGCGATGGAGACCGGCAGGCCGGTCGCCGCGCGCAGCACGAAATCCAGATTGCCCAGCATGGAGCCGCCGCCGGTGAGCACGATCCCCTTGTCGACGATGTCCGCCGCCAGTTCCGGCGCGGTATGCTCCAG
Source organism: Aquibaculum arenosum (assembly GCF_029222965.1). GTDB lineage: Bacteria > Pseudomonadota > Alphaproteobacteria > Kiloniellales > DSM-21159 > Aquibaculum > Aquibaculum arenosum. The sequence goes on from NZ_JARHUD010000008.1 coordinate 92,592, forward strand.
GGCCACCTTCACCGCCTCGATGATGGCGCTGACCGGTTCGGCCAGGGCTTCCGCAACCTGGCGCTCGGAGATCACCAGTTCCTTGGGCACGCCGTTCATCAGGTCGCGGCCCTTGATTTCCAGGGTGCCGCCCTCGCCGTCTTCCGGCGGACAGGCGGAGCCGATCTGCTTCTTGATGCGCTCGGCCGAGCTTTCGCCCACCAGCAGATTATGATTGCGCCGGATGTAGGCGATTATGGACTCGTCCATCTTGTCGCCGCCCACGCGCACCGAGCGCGAATAGACGATCCCGCCAAGCGACAGCACGGCAACTTCGGTGGTGCCGCCGCCGATATCAACCACCATGGAGCCGGTGGGCTCGGTCACCGGCAGTCCGGCACCGATGGCCGCAGCCATGGGTTCCTCGATCAGGAAGACCCGGCGCGCACCGGCGGCCTCGGCCGATTCCTGGATGGCGCGGCGCTCCACCGCCGTGGAGCCCGAAGGCACGCAGATGATGATCTGCGGGCTGGTGAAGGTCCGGCGGTTGTGCACCTTGCGGATGAAATGCTTGATCATCTCCTCCGCCACTTCGAAGTCGGCGATGACGCCGTCACGCAAGGGGCGGATGGCCTGGATGTTGCCCGGGGTACGGCCAAGCATCAGCTTGGCCTCGTCGCCGACGGCCAGGACCTGCTTCTTGCCCCGCACGTCGGCGATGGCCACGACCGAGGGTTCGTTCAGAACGATGCCGCGCCCCTTCACGTAGACCAGCGTGTTGGCCGTGCCGAGGTCGATCGCCATGTCGGCGGAGAGGAAGCCAAGGATGCGGGAGAGCATAAGGAGTCAGGAAGTCCCTGCGCGCGGGGGATGGAAAACTTGGCCGTAGCGAATAGCGCCCCCACCGCCCTAATGCAAGGGAGGCTTTGTCCGACGAGGCCACGCCGGAGAAAAGCCCATCCAGATGCATTCGGAGAAAATCTCGTTCAAATACAATGGGCTACACCTGACCACCTGACGCCCTCCTGGTCGGGCAGACCGGCTTGGCGCCTGTGGCCATTCCTGGGCAAGGGCGGGCGGGACAAAGGGCTACCCACCGCCTCGAGTCGACATAATCACGAGCCCGTTCGGCCCCGATCACGCAGCGAACTCGTCACTCGCCAATGTCGTCGCGCGCCCGAGCCTTGTGCCGGAGCAGCGCCATGAGGTGGCGGTCGCGCCAGCGCTGGCGCTCCTGCAGTTCGGTCTCTGAAAGGCGGGCGCGGCGTTCGCCCTCGATGGTCTCCATCACCGGTCCGGCCCAGTCGACGCGGCGCTGCATCGAGGGGAAGATACCTTCATAGAGGCCCTGATAGCGCTCAGCGTAATCGCGCACGCCGCCCGGTGCATTGAGGTCGATGGTCTCGAAGGGTCCCATGAAGGCCCAGCGCAGGGCCAGGCCCTCGCGGATACCAACGTCCACATCTTCCGCGCCGCACACCCCGTCGGCCACCAGGCGGAAGGCCTCCTCAAGCAGCGCGCCCTGCATGCGGTTCATCACGAAGCCGTCGATCTCTTTGCGCATGACGATGGGCGCCTGGCCGATGGCGCGCATCACGCTTTCGGCCTTCTCCATGGTCTCGGCACTGGTCCAAGGCGCGGGCACCAGTTCCGTCGCCGGCACCAGATAGGGCGGGTTGATTGGGTGTGCTGTGAGGCAGCGGTGACGGCCGGCCAGCCCTTCGGTGAAGAGCGAGGGAACGATGGCCGAGGTGGAACTGGCGAGAATGGTGTCAGCCCCAGCCAGGGGTTCCATCTCGGCCCAGAGCGCGCGCTTGATCTCGAGCTTCTCGGGCGCGTTCTCCTGCACCCAGTCAGCGCCTTCCAGCGCGGCGGCGAGGTTGGGCGCTGGCGCAATTCGGCCAAGCACCCTGCTGGCGTCCTGGCCGCGCAGCATGTCATTCGCCGCCAGATCGGACAGCAGGCCGGCGATGGTGTCGACTGCCTCAGCCGGCGCCGTTTCCACCGGGTCCCAGAGCCGCACCGTCCAGCCGGCGCGTGCGAAGGCGATGGCCCAGGCCCGGCCGATCAGGCCGCTGCCGACGATTGCTGTGCTTCCGCTCATAGCCTTGCTGCTCCCTGCTTCTCGAATGCCGCCCCTGTCTAGCACAGCCGGGGCACCGCCGGGGAGCCTGCTCGACAGCTTCGCCACGCCAAGCGACCGGAGAAGGCGGGTGTTCCCTTGGGCCTGGGGCGCTATGGTTGCCGGCAATAGAGAAAGCACAGCAGGCGGAGCGAGCGATGCATTTCGAGCCACGGCTTTGGGCCTTCACCAAGGGCTTGCGACTGCGCCTGCTCTGGGCAGTGCTGATCGGTCTGCTGGCCGTGGGTTTCGGCGTCGCGCGGCTGGGGCTGCTGGGCTGGCTGATCGGCGAGGTCTTCGCCGGCAGCGAGCTGGCCGCCCTGGCGCTGCCCATTGCCCTCATCGCTTTGGTGATGCTGCTGCGTGGCGCCTTCGAGCACTGGCGCGTCATGCTGGCGCATGAGACCGCCGCCCGGGTGCAAAAGCGCCTGCGCCGGGCGATCTACGACCGCATCGCGGCCCTGGGACCGGGCGCCGTCGGCCGGCAGCGCTCGGGCGCGCTGACCGCCTCGCTCATCGACGGCGTGGAACAGCTGGAAACCTATTTTGGCCAGTACCTGCCCCAGTTCCTGATCGCCCTGCTCACGCCGCTGCTCATCTTCGTGGGCATTGCCTTCATTGACCTGGCGGTGGCCAGCGTCATGCTGCTCTTCGCGCTGATCGCGCTCTTTGCCCCAGCGCTCTGGCACAAGCGCGATGCCGAGAGTTCACGCGAACTGCAGAAGGCCTATTCTGCCTTTGCCGCCGAGTTCCTCGACTCCATACAGGGCCTGGCGACGCTGAAGGCCTTCGGACAAAGCGGCGCCCGCGCGCAGCATCTGGCGGTCCAGGCCCGGGAGCTGTTTCAGCGCACCATGTGGGTGCTGGGCGGCAATGTGTTGGGCCGCGGCATCACCGACACCGCGATTGCCTGCGGCGCGGCTGCCGCCCTGGCCCTGGGGGCCTGGCGCGTGCAGAGCGGAGCGCTGGAACTGACCGGGCTCCTGATCATCCTCATGCTGGGGGTGGAGATCTTCCGGCCCATGCGCGAGCTGCGTTCGGTGCTGCACCAGGGCATGGTGGGCATGGCGGCGGCCCAGGGCATCTATCGCATCTTCGACGAAGAGCCGGAGGTAGAGGACGCGCCGGCGCGGCCGCATGCGCCCCTGGAGCCCTCGATCACCTTCGAGACGGTGCGCTTTCGCTATCCCGGCACCCGCCGCATCATCCACGAGGGCCTGGATTTCGCCGTGCGGCCAGGCGAGCGGGTGGGCCTGGTCGGCCCCTCGGGCGGCGGCAAGTCCTCCATCGTCCGCCTGCTGCTGCGCTTCTACGACCCAGAAGCCGGACGGGTGCTGCTCGGCGGGCAGGATCTGAAGGACCTGCCCTTCCACGAGATCCGCTCGCTCATCTCCGTGGTCAGCCAGGATGCCTTCCTCTTCCACGGCACGGTGGAGGAGAACCTGCGCATGGGCGCCCCGGAGGCAACCCAGGACGAACTGGAGGCCGCGGCGCGCGCCGCCAACATCCGCGACTTCATCGCCGGTCTGCCCCAGGGCTACCAGACTCTGGTGGGAGAGAAAGGCATCAAGCTCTCGGGCGGGCAGCGCCAGCGGCTTGCCATTGCCCGGGCGCTGCTGCGCGACACGCCAATCCTAGTGCTGGACGAAGCACTGTCCGCCGTGGACGCGGAGAACGAGGCGGTGATTCAGGAAGCGCTCGACCGCCTGATGCGCGGGCGCACCACGCTGATCCTCGCTCACCGCCTGTCCAGTGTGATCGACTGCGACCGCATCCTGGTGCTGGACGGCGGCCGGGTGGCGGAAAGCGGCCCGCACGACGGCTTGATGCAGGCCGGCGGCGTCTATGCCCGCCTGATGGCCGAACAGGCGCGAGAAGCGGAGAGCGGCCTCACCTTCGAAACCGGCGCAAGCGAAGCAGAGCCTGCACCCGGGGCCGGTGAAGCCCTGGCCCAAGGCGGCGGGCCATCGAGCGCCCCCACCGAAGGCATCATCAAGGCCGAGGGCCTGACCTGGTATCAGCTGGTGGGGCGGCTGATGCAGCTCATCCTGCCCTGGAAGGGTCGCTTGGCCGCCACCTTCTTCTTCGGCGTCACCCGAGTCTTCGCCTTTATCGGCGTCGGCGTGCTGAGCGCGCTGGTCGTGCTCAACCTCAAGAACGGCGAGCCCTTCGGGCACCTGCTGCTGGCGTTGGCGCTGGTGGCGCCGCTGGCGGGGATTCTGCACTGGCTCGAGTCCTGGATCGCGCACGACATGGCCTTCCGCCTGCTGGCGGAGATGCGGGTGGCCGTGTTCCGCAAACTCGACGCCCTGGCACCGGCTTATTTGGTGCGCAGGCGCACGGGCGACCTCACAGCGCTGGCCACCCACGACATCGAGTTGGTGGAGTATTTCTTCGCCCACACCGTGGCGCCTGCCTTCGTTGCCATACTCGTGCCCGCCCTGGTGCTGGTGATCCTGGCCAGCGCCAGCCCCTGGGTGGCGCTGGCGCTGCTCCCCTTCCTGCTGGCGGCCGCCCTCAGTCCCTTCCTGCTGCGCAAGCGGGTGGACCGGCTGGGCTCCGAGGCACGGGAAGCGGCCGGCGAACTCGGGGCCTTTGCCGTGGATTCCGTGCAGGGGCTGGGCGAAATCGTCACTTTTCAGCAGGAGCGGGCGCGAGGCGACGCCCTGGACAGTCTCTCAGAAAACTACATCCGCCTGCGGCTGCCTTTCTTCGGGGAGCTGACGCTGCAGCAGTCGCTGCTCGAGGTCTTCACCGGTCTGGGCGGCCTGGCAGTGGTGGTGACCGGCGCGGCGCTGTCGACGCAAGGGACCCTGGATCCCGGCCTGCTGCCGCTGCTCGCCATCCTGGCTATGGCCGCCTTCCTACCGGTGTCGGAGATCGCGCAGATCGGCCGGCAGCTTGCCGATACCCTGGGAGCCACCCGGCGCCTCCATGCGCTGATGGAAGAGCCGGTGCCGGTTACCGACGGGCCAGGGGTATCGGCCCAGCCCGGTCCAGCAGCTCTCAGCCTGGACGCGGTCACCTTCGCCTATCCCGGCAGCCACACGCCGGCGCTTTCGGCCGTGGACATCGACATTCCGGCGGGGGCGACCGTGGCCCTGGTCGGGCCTTCCGGGGCCGGCAAGACCACCACCGCGCAACTGCTCATGCGCTTCTGGGACCCGGACAGCGGCAGCATCCGGCTCAACGGCCATGCCCTGCCGGAATATCGCCTGGACGAGCTTCGCCGCAACATCGCCCTGGTGGCGCAGGACACCTATCTCTTCAATGACAGCCTGCGAAACAACATCCTGATCGCCCGGCCGGAGGCCGACGAGGCGGCGCTGCTGCAGGTGGTCGAGCAGGCGGCGCTGCAGGACCTGCTGGACTCCCTGCCCGAGGGTCTCGATTCCTCGGTTGGAGAAAGGGGCACCAGCCTCTCCGGCGGACAGCGCCAGCGGGTCGCGATCGCCCGCGCCTTCCTGAAGGATGCGCCGGTGCTGATCCTCGACGAGGCGACCTCGCATCTGGATGCCGTGAATGAGCAGGCAATCCGCCGGGCTCTGACCCGCCTGCAGGCCACACGCACCACCATCGTCATCGCCCACCGCCTGTCGACGGTGCGCGATGCCGACCGCATCCTGGTGCTGGACCAGGGACGGGTCGTGGAAAGCGGCTCGCATGAGGCCCTGCTGGACCGTGGCGGGCTCTACGCACGCCTGGTCTCGCGCCAACTCGCGGGCGCCCAGGGTGTGGCCGCGCAGTAGGGAAAACCTTACCCAGAAGGACGAATGGAAACAAAAAAGGGGCGGGCCGGGTTTGCCAAGTACCCGTGGTCTCGAACCTCCCGAGCCACGGGCCCTCTCCCTGAACTCGGCGAGGCCGGTACCACCGGCCTCGCCGCCTTTCCCTAAAGCCCCCGATCCGCTCGCGGGAGGGATGAGCCCGCCCTACCCGGCTGGTGCTTGCGCCAGTTTGCGACGCCGACGCAGCCAGCCGATGAGGGAAAAGGCCCAGATGCTGAGCACCACAACGCCCAGCCCAGCCGCGATGGGGCGCTCGAAGAAGAAGAGCAGCGAGCCGTCACCGCGGATCATGGCCGAGATGAAGCGATCCTCCAGAAGCGGACCCAGCACGATGCCCAGGATGCAGGGCGCGATGGGGATGTCGTTCTCTTCCATGAAGAAGCCCAGCACCCCAAAGACCAGCATCACCACGATGCCGTAGACCGAGTTGTTGGAGGCGTAGGCCCCCACCATGCAGAAGGCCAGGATCAGCGGCATGAGAATGCGGCGCGGCGCCTGCAACAGGCGCTTGGTCAGCTTGATGACCAGCCAGCCCAGCGGGATCATGACCAGGTTGGCCAGGATGAAGATGAGGAAGACGGCATAGATCGTCTGCGGATTGAACAGGAAGAGCGTCGGCCCCGGATTGAGGCCTTTGACGTAGAGCACGCCGATCACGATCGCCGTGATGGTGTCGCCAGGGATGCCGAAGACGAAAGCCGGGATCCAGGCACTGGATACGGCGGCGTTGTTGGCCGAGGTCGCCTCGACGATGCCTTCCACATGGCCGGTGCCGTACTTCTCCGGTTGGCGCGAGAAACGTCGGCTGATCGCATAGGCCACCCAGGCAGCAATGTCCGCGCCCGCGCCAGGCAGGGCACCGATGGTCGTGCCCAGGACGTTGCCGCGCAACTGCTGACGCCAGTAGGTGCGCAACAAGGTGCCCCACGAGCGGAAGATGTTGCCCATGCCCTTCTGCGCCACCTCCCAGGCCGGCGCGCCGGCGGCCACGGTGCTGAGCACGGTGGAGACGGCAAACAGCCCGATCATTGCCGGGATGAAGTCAATGCCCGCCAGCAGGTCGGAGGAGCCGAAGGTGAAGCGCGGCACGCCGGCTGGGTTGTTGAGGCCGATGGTGGCCACGAACAGACCGATGAACAGGCTGATCAACCCCTTCAGCGGCGAGGAGGCACCGATGAAGACGGCGCAGGTCAGCCCGAGCAGGGCCATCCAGAAGTATTCCACCGACGAGAAATTGAGGGCAATTTCCGCCAGGGTGGGTGCAGCGAAAATCAGCACCGCAGTGCCGAAGAGGCCGCCCAGCGCCGAGTAGAGCAGGTTGGCGCCCAGTGCCAGTTCGGCCTGACCCCGTAGGGTCATGGCGTAACCTTCGCCGGCATAGGCGGCCGAAGCCGGCGTGCCGGGGATGCGCAACAGCGTACCGGGTATGTCGCCGGCAAAGATCGCCATGGCGGCGCAGGTCACCATCATGCCCACGGCCGGAACCGGGTCCATGAAGAAGGCGAAGGGCACAAGCAGCGCCGTCGCCATTGTCGCCGTAAGGCCGGGAATGGCGCCGACCAGCAGGCCGAAAATGGCTGCGGCGACGACGGCACCAACGACCTGCCACTGCAGGACGAGGTCGAAAGCTTGGCTAATCGGGTCCATCGTGACTACCAGGGCAGATAGGGGATGATGCCGTAAGGCAGGGGAACCATCAGCAGACTGCGGAAGATCAGGTCCAACACAAAGGTGCCGCCGACGGCAAAGAGCAAGGCCTGCCACCAGGGCACCTGGAGCAGGCGAAAGAGGATCAACGTCATCAAGGCCATGATCGGCAGGAAGCCGATGGGCCGCGACAGCAGGATGTAGCCGATCATCACAGCGATGGTGATCAGCACCGCCAGGATCGCGCCCGGCTTCTGCGTCCACTCCGTGCGCATCACCAGGGGTTCGCGGCCTGCATGAGGACTGCGCAGGTGCTGGAGCACCAGCGCGATGCCACAGGCGGCAAAGCCCAGCGCGATCAGCAGCGGAAAGAGGCCCGCCCCAAAGCGCTGCCCGGGAATGGCAGGAAAGGTCATAGCAAACCCGGCGAGGACCACGGCAAACGCCAGCAGCACCGCGCCGAGCATCATATCGTTAAAGCGCATCTGCGGGTATCCGATCGAACCACCGCCGCCGAAGCGGCGGTGGTCCTTGTCTCGATCAGTCCTGTCGGAGGCCGACGGCTTCCATGATATCGCCCATGCTCTGGTTGCTTTGATCCATGAACGCAGCGAAATCGTCGCCCGCGGCCCAGCGGATGCCGTAACCCTGCGAGGCCATGAACTCCTGGTAGTCGTCGCTGTTATAGACGGCTTCCAGAGCGGGGATCAGGGTATCGACCACCTCTTGCGGCAGGCCCTTCGGCCCGACGATGCCTCGCCAGGCACCCATGGTCCAGTCGCTGTCGGTCTCTTCCTTCAGCGTCGGGAGGTCCGGATAGAGGTCCGCACGCTCTTCCGACATCAGGCCGAGGGACTTCACGCGCCCGGCGTCGATCAGAGAACGGGCTTCCGGCAGGGAGCAGGGAACCAGGTCCACGCCGCCCGCGACCATGTCCTGCAGACCGGAAGCTGCGCCGTCGCTCGGAACCCAGCCCACGGCGTCGGGCTCATAGCCCAGATCATAGAGCATGCCGGCGAGCGCCAGATGCCAGATGCCGCCCTGGCCGGTGCCGGAGGCCTGGAAGCCGCCCGGGTTCTCTTCGATGACATCCAGGAGGTCCTGGAGGGTCTCATAGGGAGAATCAACCGGAACGTTCACGGAAGCCGGGTCCTCGTTCATCAACGTGAGGGGGGTGTAGCCCTCCCAGGTCAGGTCGGTCAGACCCTGCCAGTGCATCATGTTGATCTCGACCGTGGCGAGACCAAGGGTGTAGCCGTCCGGGTCCGCTTCGGCGATGGCGGTGTGACCCACCACGCCGGAACCGCCGGTGCGGTTCACCACGTTGACCGAGGTGTCGAGTTCACCCTCAAGCACCGAGGCGATGATGCGCGCCGTGGCGTCGGTGCCACCGCCGGCACCCCAGGGCACGATGATGGTGATCGGACGATCGGGATAGGCCTGGGCTGGCTGCGCCATCGTCACCGTAGCAGCGACGCCGAGCGCCAGCGTACCAGCCAAACCGAGCATTGTTCTCCGGAGCATTCCATACCTCCCGTGTGTTGGTCATTTGTAGGCGCGCATGCTTCCACGAAAAACCAGTGGCATGCAAGAAACTCTGGTACCAGCCGGTAAGAATAACACCAGAGCCAAGCTTCCCTGATCGAAATCACAGAGCTATCGGAGCAGCGACGCAAACTGGTTTTATCACATTGATGTTTAACGGTTTTCGATTTCAACCTGAACCCGGAGGTGGCGCGGATGAAATACGATCTGGGCTATCGCGCGCTCCGCCGCGCCGGGCTGGGTGCAGCACTGACAGGCATGGGCAGGACAAACGCCCGCTTGCGCCGCTGCCGCGCCGCCAGCGGCCGCACGGCATAGAGTTGCTTCTTCGCTTCCAGCAGATTGACCCCGGCGACTTGGGGGAACCAGCGCTGTCCGAGCCGCTCCCAGGCCGGCGCCGTACCCAAGAGCCAGCGCCAGGAGGTCGGGGGCACATAGAGCGCCTCGCGCGCCTCCAGGGGCGTGAAGAGGTGCTCGCGCAACAGGCGCGATAGCTGAGACGGGCTGTAGGGCCGTCCATGACCGAAGGGCGTGCGATCGAAGCGCGCCCAGAGCCCGCGCCGGTTGGGGGCCACCACCAGCAACCGTCCTTCGCCATCGAGAACCCGCCAGGCCTCGCGCAGCAGCGCGTCGAGCGACTCGCTGTGCTCCACCGCGTGCACCAGCAAAAGCCGATCCACCGAGCAGTCGGCCAGGGGCAGCATCCCTTCCTCCACCAGCGTGCTGGCGAAAGGGCCTTCGACCGGCCAGTGCATCACACCCTGGCGCGTCGGCATGAAGGCGAGAACCCGATCCGCCTCGTCGCGGAACTGCCGCATGTAGGGCGTGGCAAAACCGAGGCCAAGCACCACGCAACCCGAGACATCGGGCCAGCGCTGCCGCACCTGGCGACGGATAAGATGCCGCGCCACCTGCCCGGTGTGCGTCCGGTAGAACTCGGAAAGGCCAAGGACATCGCTGGACATGGCGCAAGGCTAGCACGAGCACGGCGCGGGTTGGAGCAGCGCGGTGGCTTTGCTATCTATGAAGCATGACCCAGCTTCAGATCCACCAAATCCCCGTCCTAAACGACAACTACATCTACCTGGCCCATTGCCCGGCCAGCGGCGCCACCGCCGTGGTCGACCCGGCCGTGGCCGAGCCGGTGCTGGCGGAAGCCGAGCGCCTCGGCTGGCAGATCACGCATATCCTCAACACCCACCATCACGGCGACCACGTGGGCGGCAACCTCGAGATCAAGGACGCCACGGGCTGCACCATCATCGGCCCGGCCTACGATGCAGAGCGGATTCCCGGCATCGACGTCGAGGTGCGCGAAGGCGACCAGGTCACAGTGGGCGAGGCGGAAGCAGAGGTGTACTTCGTTCCCGGCCACACCCGCGGGCACATTGCCTTCTGGTTTGCCGACTCCGATGCGCTCTTCTGCGGCGACACCCTCTTTGCCCTGGGCTGCGGGCGTCTTTTCGAAGGCACGCCGCCGCAGATGTGGCAATCGCTCAAAAAGCTGCGGGCCTTGCCTCGGACCGCGAAGGTCTACTGCGCCCACGAGTACACCCAGGCCAACGCCCGCTTTGCCCTGTCGGTGGAAGGCAACAACAGTGCCCTCAAGGCGCGGGCGGCAGAAGTCGACGCGGCGCGCGCCCGCGGCGAACCCACCGTGCCCTCGACCCTGGGCGAGGAACTGGACACCAACCCTTTCCTGCGAGCCGATGATCCTGACCTGGCGCAGGCCCTGTCCATTTCCGACGGCGATCCGGTGCAGGTTTTCACCGAGGTACGAGCGCGCAAGGACGTCTTCCGCGGATGAGCAGCAGCACGATTGACCACGCCAATCTGCCGGAGACTGCGCGCGATCTGGTGCTCAGGCTCAACATGCAGCGCCATCCCGAGGGCGGCTGGTTCAGCGAAACCTGGCGCGACCAACCGGCCGAAGGCGGGCGCGGGGCCGGCACCGCGATCTACTACCTGCTCGCAGCCGGCGAAGCCAGCCACTGGCACCGCGTCGATGCCACCGAGATCTGGCATCATTACGCTGGGGCCCCGCTGGAGCTTGGGCTGTCCCAGGACGGGGCCAGCAGCCACCGGCTGGTTCTGGGGACGGATCTCGCTGCCGGTGAGCGGCCGCAGGTCGTGATCCCCAAGGACGCCTGGCAGAGCGCGCGCAGCCTGGGCGATTGGACCCTGGTCGGTTGCACCGTCTCCCCGGCCTTCGAATTTTCCGGCTTCGAGCTGGCACCCCCGGGCTGGTCGCCGCAGGATTGGGCGCAGCAAGGCTGAGCCCGCGCTGGGGCGCGGAGACTCAATGGACCCGGCACGCCCAGTGCTGACCACAGCTTCATGCTGCTCGCCGCGCCGATCTGTGCTACACTCCCACGAATGGGAGGTCCGTCATGTGGATCAAGCGCCGTCCCGACTGGGACATTCCGGAATCTCAGGTCACCCCCGAATCGATCTATCGCCAGCGCCGCCGCTTTCTCACGCAGGCAGGAGCCGGAACGGCACTGGCCCTGACCGCCGGTCTGATGGGCCCCGGCGCCCGGGCCCTGGCGCAGGAAGGCAGCCAGGAGCCCTCGGCCGGCCTCTATCCCGTGCGCCGCAACGAAGCCTATGCGGTTGAACGCGAGCTGACCGAGGAAAAGCTGGCTACCACCTACAACAACTTTTATGAGTTCGGCTCCTCGAAGAACATTTGGCGCCAGGCGCAGGAAATGCAGCTGCGCCCCTGGACCGTCGCTGTGAGCGGCTTGGTCGAGCAGGAACGCAGCTTCGACATTGACGAACTGCTCGCACACATGCCGCTGGAGGAGCGGGTCTACCGCTTCCGCTGCGTCGAGGCCTGGGCCATGGTGGTGCCCTGGTCGGGCTTCGAGTTGTCGCATCTGGTGGCACTCGCCCGGCCCAAAGCGGAAGCGCGCTATCTGCGCTTCACCACGGCCGAACAGCCAGAAGCCATGCGCGGCCTGCGCGCGAGCTGGTATCCCTGGCCCTATCAGGAAGGCCTGACCCTGGCCGAGGCACGCCACCCGCTCGCGTTTATGGCCAGCGGCATCTACGGCAAGCCAATGCCGGCACAAAATGGCGCGCCGCTGCGGCTCGTGCTGCCCTGGAAGTACGGCTTCAAGTCGATCAAGTCGATCGTTGCCATCGAGTTCCTGGCAGAGCGGCCGACCACCTTCTGGGAGACCATTGCGGCCAACGAGTACGGCTTCTGGGCCAACGTTAATCCGGAGGTGCCTCACCCCCGCTGGTCACAGGCCGAGGAGGAGATCCTGGGCACCGACGAGAAGGTGCCGACCCGGCTTTATAACGGCTATGAAGAGCAGGTGGCCGGCCTCTATGCCGACATGGACGGCGAGGCCGAGAAACTGTTCATGTAGGCCGCGCCGTGCTTTACTGCGGCCATGACTGGATTTCTGTCACGACTGTTCGGCGGCGGCCCGGCGCGCGAGCCCGCAGCTGCCGCCTCGGAAGAGGCTGAACCTCTCGACTACAAGGGCCTGACCATCGAACCGGCCCCGGTGCAGCAGGACGGGCAATGGCGGGTGGCCGGCACGATCCGCAAGGATGCCGGCACCGACCGCGAGATGGAGCGCGTCTTTCAGCGCGCCGACTGCTTTGCCTCACGGGAGGACGCGGTGTCCTTCACCGTGATCAAGGGCAAGCAAATCATCGACCAGCGCACCGATCTCTTCGCCGACGGGGAGCCGACGGGCCGCGCCTGACCCCCGGCACCCCATGGAGTGGTGCCGAGGATCAATTCGGGCCTACTCGATCTCGGCGACCGCATCCACTTCGACGGTCACGTCCAGCGGCAAGCAGGGCGCCGCCACTGCTGTGCGGCAGTGGCGACCGGCATCGCCGAACACCTCGACCATCAGGTCGCTGGCACCGTTGACCACCTTCGGCTGGTCCACGAAGTCGGGTGTCGAGGCAACGAAGCCACCCAACCGCACCACGCGCTTGACCCGGTCGAGGTCGCCGTCACAGGCGGCCCTGAGCTGGGCGATGATATTGATGGCGCAGTTGCGCGCCGCTGCCTGAGCTTCCTCAGCGCTCTGCTCCGCCCCGGCCTTGCCGGTATGGCTGGGCTTGCCGCCAACCAACGGCAGCTGTCCGGAGAGGAAGACGAGGTTCCCGCTCTTCACAAAGGCAACATAGTTCGCCACCGGGGCCGCGGGCGTCGACAGTTCGATTCCCAGTTCGGCGAGGCGTGCGTCGATCTTTCCGGCCATGGGCTGTTGTCTCCTCCTGAAGAAGCCGTTTGTGAACAAGGCCCTGCTATAGCGGCCCTGCGCTTGCGAGACCAGCACCGCCGCCGACACGGGCTTGTGTGAGCGCGACCTTTCGGGGCTGGAGGATCACCACCATCTGCGCTCTCAGCCCGCTGCAAAGCAGCCCATCAAGGGCATCGCACGCGTGACGCCCCGCATGTCCCAACAAGGTCATAGAAATGCACACCGGGGCCACGCCATCTCCTGTAGCGGGCGGAGTACACCGTTCCGTCCAGGGGTCGGAGCCAAACCGTCCGCTTCCGTGTTTCATCACGCAAATACTCTGCACAGCAACAACCCATGGGATTCAACGCAACTGCATGAAACCACCCATTCCCTATTCACGCGCCAACGCACCCTTGCGCGAGCGACTGACCCTTCTTGGCGTGGAGGCGGCGGTTGATCAGGCCGCACTCCAGGCGCGGATCGAGCGGCACCGCCTGGCCGGGGAAAGCTTGAAGGCTGCCTACGAACGCCAGCTCCTGGAATGGTTCGACGCCCAGGCCATGCGCATCGAGGCGCCGAGCACGGCCGGCACCGCGCGCAGCGTGGCAGCCGCTGAGGCTGCCGTTGCCTTGAGCGGGGTCGCCGCACGCTGGCCGGAACGCTTCTTGGCGACACGGCCGCTACCGGTCGAAGATCTGCGCCGGCTCTACGCTGCCTTGCCCGATCCGGCGCCGCCGGTGCGCCCACGTGCCATGCCGGAACAGCCGTTGCAGGCTTGGAGCCTGCGCGACCTGCTGCCGGCACCCTCTCTCCCGCGCCTCCCGCAACGCGCCCGGGTGCGGCTGAGCTGAAGTCATGGAAACGCGCGGTTTGGCGATCACCGCCGCCCTGCGTCGCCTGGCGGTCCTGGGCGGCAGCCTGGCAACCACGGCTCTGGCGGCCGTGGCCTTCCAGGAGGCGCTGGGCTTGACCCAGCCGGGTCCGGCCGAGTGGCTCTACACCGCTCTCTTTGCCTTTCTGACTTTCTGGCTGGCGCTGTCCTTCTGGAATGTGCTGGTGGGATTCTTTGCCGCGCTCACGCGCTGGCCACAGCCGGGCTTGAACCCAGACACGCCGGATGGCCCGCTTCCGGAGCGGGTGGCGGTGCTGATGCCCGTCTACAACGAGGATCCCAACCAGGTTTTCGCCAACATCGCAGCCATGTACGAGGGGTTGGCCCGACGCCCTGAAGGCCAGCGTTTCGACTTCTTCGTCCTCAGCGACACCACCGACCCGCGGGTCTGGGTGGCGGAAGAGGCCGCCTGGTTCGCGGCGCGCCGGCTGCTCAAGGGCGCCGGCACGCTGCACTATCGGCGGCGCAGCCAGAACCTGGGCAAGAAGGCCGGCAACATCGCCGATTTCTGCCGGCGCTGGGGCGCGCACTACGAGGCCATGGTGGTGCTGGATGCCGACTCCCTCATGGCGCCCGACACACTCATCGCCATGGCACGCCGGCTGGAAGCTAACCCACGGCTGGGTCTGCTGCAGGTGCCGCCGACCCTCGTCAACCGCTCCAGTCTCTTTGCCCGCCTGCAGCAGTGGGCGAGCCTGGTCGCCACCCCGGTTCTGGCCGAAGGTATGGCCTTCTGGGGTTTGGGACAGGGCAACTTCTGGGGCCACAACGCGATCATACGCACCCGCGCCTTCACTGAAAGCTGCGGCCTGCCGGAGCTGCCGGGGCGCAAGCCCTTCGGCGGCCACGTGATGAGCCACGACTTCGTTGAGGCCGCCTTGCTGGTACGGGCCGGCTGGGAGGTGCGCATGGCGCCCGACCTCGGCGGCAGTTGGGAGGAGCCACCGCCCACGGCGCTGGACCATGCGATGCGCGACCGCCGCTGGTGCCAGGGCAATTTACAGCATGCCAAGGTGCTGCCGGCACGCGGACTGCACTGGGTGAGTCGCCTGCATCTGGCCCAGGGAATCATGGCCTATCTCGCCTCGCCGCTCTGGCTGGCCTTCCTGCTGCTGGGCCTTGGCATCGCCGCCGGCCTGTCGCTGAGTGGGGGGGCCGCCGCGACCGCCGATGCCGCGCCGAGGCTGGCGAGTGCCCTGCCGCTGGTCAGCGTGATTGCGGTTCTGCTCTTTGCGCCGCGGGTTTTGGGTCTCCTGCTGCTCCTGCTGTCGCCGCAGCGGCGCCTCGTCGGCGGTTCGGTGCGCGCGCTGTTCTCCACACTGCTGGAAATGTTCTCCTCGATCCTGCTGGCGCCGGTGATGCTGGTCTGGCATGTGCGCTTCGTTTTCGAGGTGCTGAGCGGACGCGACGGCGGCTGGAGCAGCCAGCACCGTGAGGATGGGGCGATGCTGCCCTTCGGCCTGGCCTTCGCCGCCACGCGGGCGCAGTTCCTGGCCGGCCTGGTCGCGGCACTGCTTTTGCTGATGATGCCGCTCGGCCTGGCTCTCTGGTTCTCGCCCATTGTCCTCGGCCTGCTACTGGCGCCGGTGACGCTCTGGCTCGGCTCGAGCCCGGGATTGGGGCGGGCGGCACGGGCTCTGGGCCTCTTCCTCATTCCCGAGGAAAGCGCACCGCCTCGGGTGCTCCAGCGGGCGCGGGAACTCGATGCGCACCCGTTGGTCGACTTGCCGGATGGCGGACTGCAGGCATTGCTGCGCGACCGGCGTTTGCTGCTGTTGCACCGCGCGCTGGTCGCCGCCGCCGACGATCCGCCGGCGCCCGACCTGCTGCGCCGCGCTCTGGTCAAGCAGGCAACGGGCCAAGCCCTGGAGCGGCAGGAAGAGGCGGCCCTGCTGGCCGATCCGGTGTCGCTAAGCCGGCTGCTCCGGCGACCGGAGCACTCGCCTCAGGGCTGAACTTCAAGCGGCCGGCGCGCCACATCGCGGACGAGCAGCCGCGCCAGGTCTTGCGCATCCTCGGCAATCCAGCCCGCCCCCGCGGCGCGCAAGCGCTCGCCCTGCCCCGGCAGGCTGTGACTGGCACCCAAGAAACCGATCACCGGAATGCCGGCCGTCCGCGCCGCTTGCACCCCGGTCACGCTGTCCTCGATCACCAGTGCCTCCCCCGGCGCAAATCCCATGCGCTGGGCGGCGTGGGCGTGCAGATCGGGGGCCGGCTTGGGTCGGGGCACTTCCTCAGCGCTGAAAACGGCCTCTGCCGCAAAGCTCTCCGACAAGCCCGCCAGGCGCAGGGTTTCGCGCAGCCGCGCCCGGCTGGAGTTGGAGGCAACGCAGCGCGCCCCCGCCAGATCGCCCAGCAGTTCGGTGATGCCGGCAATCGGCCGCAGCTCGCGCGCGAAGAGGCCGAGGCTGTGGTCCAGCACGCGCGCCAGGATGTCGTCAGGCAGGGTTACCCCCCGCTCCCGCCCCACGGCCTCTGCCAGCATGGCATCGGTGTAGCCGGTGTAGCGCGCCGCCATCTCGGCCTCGTCGTAAGCCACGCCACAGTCGCTCAGCACCTCACACCAAGCCCGCGCTGACAGCGCCTCGCTGTCGATCAGCACACCATCGCAGTCGAAGATCAGCAGGGACGTGGTCATGGCAGGGGTCAGACCGTCGCCCGCGTGCGCAGGATGGCGCGCTGAAGCGCTTCCGCCAGGGATATGCGCTCCGCCGGCGCCAGGAAGCGCCCGATGATCAGGCGGCGGCCGTGGCTGGTCAGCGCAAGCTGCGGGTCCGGGCCGTGCGGCGGCAGCAACTCGACGCGCAGCCAATAGGGCTGAAAGCTCCAGGACTGCGCCCGGCCGCGATGGTCGATCCGGCGCACCTCGAGGCGCTGGCGCGTCAACGCCAGGGTCTCACAGCTGCTGCCCCGGCGATAGTTAACCCGGAAGGCCAGGAAGAGCAGCAGGAACTCCAGCCCCATGAAGCCGATCACCGGCCAGGCCCCGATCAGAAAGAAGCCCAACCCCAGGCTGAAGCCGAGGAGGGCCACGGCGGCCATGAGAAGATAGAACCCCCGCGGCGAGAGGGAGCGGTGCGGTGTCAGCACGGCGTCGAAGATCAGCTCTTCCGCAGCCGCGCCGTCTGGCGATTGCTGGCTCATGTCGCCTAACATAGGCCCGGCTCGCCCAAACGGCAAAGCCGCGTTATCGTGCGCAGCCGTGCGTTTTCATCTCGCCTCGATTCACCTCGCAAAGATCGTCACCAACACCGGAAGTCCCCATGCGCAAGGCCGATATCGTCGCCTTCTTCGACCGCCTCGCCGCCGCCCTGCCCGAGCCCAAGGGCGAGTTGGAGTACAGCAATCCCTACACCCTGCTGGTGGCCGTCGTGCTGTCGGCTCAAGCCACCGACGTGGGGGTCAATAAGGCAACCCGCGGCCTCTTCGCCGTGGCGGACACGCCGGAGAAGATGCTGGCCCTGGGCGAGGAGGGGGTGCGCCAACACATCCGCACCATCGGCCTTTTCAACACCAAGGCCAAGAACGTCATCAAGCTCTCGCGCATCCTGGTGGAGGAGCATGGCAGCGTCGTGCCGCAGGAGCGCGCGGTGCTGGAGAAGCTGCCGGGCGTGGGGCGCAAAACCGCCAACGTCGTGCTCAACATCGCCTTCGGGCAGCCGACGATCGCCGTGGACACCCACATCTTCCGCGTCGGCAACCGCACCGGCCTGGCACCGGGCAAGACGCCGCTGGAGGTGGAACGCAAACTGGAGAAGGTGGTGCCGCCCAACCGCCGCCTGCACGCCCACCATTGGCTGATTTTGCACGGCCGCTACATCTGCAAGGCGCGCAAGCCCGACTGCCCCGCCTGCATCGTGAACGACCTCTGCGCCTACAAGGCGAAGACGGTGGCGTGAGCTCCGCTCAGGCTGCCGTGACGTTCTGCCCGGCGAAGGGGCTGCGGGCGAAGATGCGGCGCACCATCGGCTCGAAATGCTCCAGTGGCAGGTGGTCGTAGTCGGGGTCGAAGCAGTTCTGGTCATAGAGCGCGCAGAACTCAACCGTGCGCTCATAGCAGGGGTGGTCGCGGTAGCGCTCGCGCTCGTTGCGGTCGCCGCCCAGGTGGTGGAAGTAGTAATAGCCCTGGAAGATGCCGTGGTGCTTCACCATCCACCAGTTCTCCTCAGAGACGTAGGGACGGAGCACGGAGGCGGCGAAGTCGCTGTGGTTCCAGGGCGCCAGCATGTCGCCGATGTCGTGCAGCAAGGCGCAGACCACATACTCCTCATCCCGCCCGTCGCGCGCGGCCCGGGTGGCACTCTGCAGCGAGTGGGTCAGGCGGTCGACGGGATAGCCGTCGAAGGAGCCGGCGAGACCGCGCAGCGACTCGAGCACCCGGTCCGGGAGGGCCGCCGTCTGTTCCTCGGCCAGGCGGTCGAGCAGTTCGTAGTCCTCCCGCGTCCCCTCTTCCATGCGGGTGAAGCTGACTGTGCGCGCGGTTGTCATGGGTGGCTCTCCGATGGCGGTGTCTCAGATACCCGATTTGTAGCAGCCCCGGCGCCCGCGGTCATGACCGGGAGGGGCGGCGCCTTGTCGTCGACAGCCATGCGCCACACCGGGCCTGCGCACCGCCTCCATCCTGCTATACTGCGCCCATGCGCATCGCCACCGCCGAAAGCTGGTACGAGACCCGCAGGCTGCCCGACGGCCTGACCTGGATCTACGAACCGCACATCAAGCCCTTCTACCGCTGCAACATCTGGCATCTGCGCGGGCGTGAGCGCGACCTGCTGATCGACAGCGGCAGCGGCAGCGGCCTGGTGTCCTTGCGCCGGCAGGTGGCACTGCTGGCGGAACGGCCGTTGCTGGCGGTCGCCACCCACACGCACTTCGACCACATCGGCAGCCATCACGAGTTCGCCGAGCGCGCCGTCCACGCGGCCGAAGCCGAATTGCTGGCCCGGCCGGAGCGCAAGGCCACCCTGGCCGATCCCTATGCCACAAAGGAGATGTTCGAGGCGCTGCCGCCCGGCGACTGGGACGAGGGGGCCTACCAGATCGCCCCGGCCCCCGCGACGCGGCTGCTGGAGGAAGGCAGCGTGGTCGACCTGGGCGATCGCCACTTCGAGGTGCTGCACCTGCCCGGCCACTCGCCCGGCTCCATCGCGCTCTGGGAGGCCGCCAGCGGCATTCTTTTCTCCGGCGACACCATCTACGACGGACCGCTGGTGGACGACTGCCGCGGCGCCGAACTTGCGGCCTACCGCCGCTCCCTGGAGCGCCTGCTGGAGCTGCCGGTGCAGGTAGTCCACGGCGGGCACTTCCCGAGCTTCGGCCGGGAGCGGCTGCGCGCGCTCATCCGCGCCTGGCTTGAGGGGCGGCCACCGCCCGAGGCGGCAGCAGGATCGTAGCCGCCGCGGCCAACACCAGCGCCAGTCCCAGCCAGTCGCCCAGCCCCGGGCGCTCGCCCAGGAAGATCATCGAACCCAGCACACCCACCGCCGGCACCATCAGCGTGCCCATGGAGGCGGCCCCCGCCGGCAGGCGGGGCAGAACGCCGAACCAGATGAAGTAGGCCAGCGCCTGGGCCAGGATCACGTGATAGCCGAAGGCGAACAGCGTCGCGCTCTGCAGCGGCGCCGGGCGCGGCACACCCTCGAAGATCAGCATGCCGACCGTGCCGCAAAGCCCGCCCAGCAGGAGCTGCCAGGCGGCCACGGTCATGGCGGGTGCCGAGACGGGAAAGCGCTTCAGAAGCACGGTGCCCGCGCCCCAGCCGACGCCCGCGATCAGCGCATAGAGCAGGCCGAGCGAGAGCCCGCCGCCGACGATCAGCGGCCAACCCAGCGCGGTCAAGCCCGCCAGTCCGAGGCCCAGGCCCAGCAGGCGCCGCCGGTCCAGTGCTTCACCCAGCACCACCGCGGCCAGCAGCGCAGCCCAGATCGGCATGGTGAAGGTGACGATGACGATGCGCGAGGTGGGCGCCACGAGCTGCGCGAAGGCGAGCAGGATGTTGAAGGCGGCGATGGAGAGCAGGCCGGTGACGATGAGCTGCGGCCATTGGCAGCGCGACACCCGCAGGGATCGCCCGGTGAGCAATGCCAGGACGACCAGGAAGGCGCCGGCACAGAGCATGCCGGCCGCCCGCAGGGTCCAGGGCGCGATCTCGTCCAGCGCAATGCGCACCGCCGGCCAGTTGAAGCCCCAGAGCAAACCCAGCAGCGGCACCAGCGCCAGGGTGGCGCCGGAGGGACGGCTTTCGCTCTCGCCCACCATCAGGGCGTGAGGTCGTAGGTCACCCAGTCCGTGCGCCGGGCCAGCCGGTCATAGACGGCCCGGGCGCGGTAGTTGTCCTCCTTGGTGATCCAGCGCACCAGGTTCCAGCCGCGTTGGCGTGCGATCTCGGCCACCGCCTCGATCAGCGCCTGGGCCGCGCCGGAGCCGCGCGCCGCCGGATCGACGAAGAGATCGTCCAGAAAGCAGCCGGTCGAGGCCATCAGCGGCCGGCTGTAGGGCCGGAAGTGGGTGAGGCCGATGGGCGACCCGGCCGCATCCAGCGCCAGCTGCCCCTCCACCGGATGGTCCGGGTCCTGGATCCAACCCCAGACCCGCGCACGCATCTCCGCGCTCTGCTCCACCTGGTAGAAGGCGGCATAGCCGGCATAGAGCCGCTCCCAGTCCGGCCGGTGCGCCGCTTCCGGCGGCACGATGGTGATCTCGCTCATGCCTCGCTCCCGCAGTTGCAGCGCCCTGGTTAGCCCGGAAGCGGTCCGGCCGAAAGGACCGCTGGAGCCCTTTCTCTGGTGCCAATTATGCCCGGGCTTACGCTGGCTCCGGCGGCATTTCCCGGCCGAGGAGGAAGAGGCGATGTTGACCCGCCTCGCACTACAGGGTCGCGTAGTCGATGGGCGCGTGGCGGTCGAGGCTGCGGGTTACATCGGGCAGCGGATACTTCAAGCCCGTGGCGCAGTTGAAGAGCACGGCGCGTTCGCCCGGCTGCACCCGCCCGTCGGCCCGGGCCTGCTTCCAGGCGGCGTAGGTCGCAGCCCCCTCGGGGCAGAGCAGCAGGCCCTCCGCCTCGGCCACCTCGGCGCGTGCCGCCATGATGTCAGCGTCGTCGAGGGCAATGGCGAAGCCGCCGCTCTCGCGCACGGCGCGCAGGATCAGGAAGTCGCCCACGGCCACGGGCACGCGGATGCCGGCGGCAACCGTGTGGGCATTCTCCCACAGCGGCGCCGTCTCCTCGCCGGCCTCCCAGGCGCGCACGATGGGGGCGCAGCCGCTGGCTTGCACCGCCACCATGCGCGGGCGCTTGGCCCCGATCCAGCCCATGGCCTCCAGTTCGTCGAAGGCCTTCCACATGCCGATCAGGCCGGTGCCGCCGCCGGTGGGATAGAAGATCACGTCCGGGACCTCCCAGCCGAGCTGTTCGGCCAGTTCCAGGCCCATCGTCTTCTTGCCCTCGATGCGATAGGGCTCCTTCAGGGTGGAGACGTCGAACCAGCCGGCCGCAGCCTTGCCCTCACCGACGATCTTGCCGCAGTCGTTGATCAGGCCGTTGACCCGCCACACCCGGGCGCCCTGGGCCGCGATCTCGCGCACATTGATCTCCGGCGTGTCCTCCGGGCAGAAGACCGTGGCGCGCTGTCCGGCGCGTCGGGCATAGGCGGCCAGTGCCGCGCCGGCATTGCCATTGGTCGGCATCGCCAGGTGCTCGAGGCCGAACTCCTTCGCCATGGAGACCGCCAGCGCCAGGCCGCGGGCCTTGAAGCTGCCGGTGGGCAGGTGCCCCTCGTCCTTGACCAGGAGCGTGCCGGCCTCGCCGCCCAGCGTCGGAAGGTCGACCAGCGGCGTCACCACCTCGCCGAGGCTGATGCGGTTTTCGGCCTTCTGTACCGGCAGGAACTCGCGGTAGCGCCAGAAGCCCTCGAAGGGCCGCGCCGCCAGGTCCGCCTTGCGCGCCGCCGCCTTCAAGCGCTCCAGGTCATAGCGCACCAAGAGGGGCTTGCCCGCCTCGGAGAGGTTGTGCGGGCGTCCGGCCTCGTAGCGCTTGCCGGTCCAAGAGCATTCGAGGTGGCTGACGAAGGTCGGCGTTTCGGCCGCGGTGGGGCTGGTCATGGCGTTTCCTCGTGCATTCTTCTTCACCCTTGGTAAGGGCTGCTTGCGTCGGCGGCAAGTGGGGCTTCTTATCCCCCGGCAGCGGCAGTAGGATGCGCCCCGCGTCGCCGGTAAAGGAGTCTGTGGGTGCGGCTTGAGACCATAGGACATGCAACCCTGCTGCTGCAGGATGCGGCCGGCGCGCCGCTGCTGGCCACGGATCCCTGGTTGACCGGCTCCACCTACTGGCGCAGCTGGTGGATCGAGAACTATCCCGGCCCGGCCGAGATCGCGCGGCTGGCGGCCTCCCCCTGGCTCTACATCAGCCACGAGCACCCGGACCACTATCACCCGCCCAGCCTGCGCCTGCTGCGCGACCAGGGCGCGGACCCGCAGGTCCTGCTGCCGCCCTTCCTCTCCATGGGCATGGAGGGGCACCTGCAGGAGTTGGGCTATCGCACCCGACGCCTGCCGGAAGAAGGATGGCTGCGCCTCGCCCCCGACCTGCAGGTCCTGTCGATCGCGCTGTGGAACAACGATTCCATCCTGCTGCTGGACACGCCCGAGGCGCTGATCGTCAATCTGAACGATGCCAAGCCCGATGACCGCAGCCTGCGGCGCCTGGGGGCTCTGCGCGCGGCCCTGGGCAAGCGCTGTGTGCTGCTGCGCAGCTACTCGCCGGCCAGCCCCATGAACTCCTACTGGCAGAACGGCAAGCGGGTCGAGCGCGGTGGCAAGCGCGGCTATGTGCGCGCCGCCGCCAAGGCCTGTCGCCTGATCGGCGCCGACGATTTTGTGCCCTTCGCCAGCCAGGTGGTCTTTCGCCGCGCCGACACCGACTGGGCCAACGATTTCAAGGTGCGCTATGCCGATCTGCGGCGCTTCTGGGG
Source organism: Aquibaculum arenosum (assembly GCF_029222965.1). GTDB lineage: Bacteria > Pseudomonadota > Alphaproteobacteria > Kiloniellales > DSM-21159 > Aquibaculum > Aquibaculum arenosum. The sequence goes on from NZ_JARHUD010000008.1 coordinate 115,751, forward strand.
GGCGCCGGCCCGGCTGCACCAGCCCTACAGTTGCCTGGAGTTGGGCGGAGCCGAGGTGACGCGCCAGGATCCGGCGACCTTCGATCCGCATGTAACCGCCCGCACCCGGGCGCTGGTGGCCGAACAGGAAGAGGCCAACCGCCAGGCCCGCTTCACGCCCAAGGATCACGCCAGGCTAGAGCAGAGCCTGCGCCAGCTTCGCAGCCTGCTGCGCGCCTGGCTGCCCAAGGGCTTCTCGATCAAGGCCGACGGGGTGCGGCTTTTCTGGAACAGCCTGCGCGGGCGGCTGGAGCAGCGGGACAAGCATAGCAAGGCCGGGCATTTTACTCTCAGCATGCCGCTGCTGCCGCTGAAGCAGGCCGCCACCTTCGGGCACCTGGGCGACCTCTCCATCCCCATGTTCACCCGCATCGAGCTGCACGGTCCCACCCGGCCGCGCCGCGTGGATGTCTTCTTTATGCTGCTGATCCTGCGCGACTACGGCTATCTCGGCGCGCCCGGGCGCACGCTGCGTTGGCTGCGCTGGGCGGCGAAACTCCGCCTGCAGGCCCGGCGGCCACTGCCGCGACCCGATGCGGCGGCGCCTACTTCCGCAGCCGCGCCGCAGGCAGGCGGCCTCGCACCCGCTCGCGGAAAGTGATGTAGAGCCCGCTGGCAATGATGACCACAATACCCAGCCAGGTGATACGGTCCGGGAAGTCACCGAAAACGAAATAGCCCAGCGCCGTCGCCGCCACGATCTCGGTGTAGCCGAAGGGTGCCAGCAGCGTTGCCGTGCCCTGCTCGAAAGCCTTGATCAGCAGGAAGTGGCCCAGCGCTGCGCAGAAGCCCATGGCGGCAAGATAGAGCCAGTGATGCGGCGCCGGCATGGTCCAGACGAAGGGCTGCAGGAAGGCCAGCACCAGAGCGCCCACCAGCGTGGTCACCGTGAGCGTCGCCAGCGGCGGCCCGGAGCGTGAGAGGCGTCGTGTGACCAGCAGGAAGAACCCGTGCGACACGCCCGCACCGGCGGCCAGCAGCATCGCCAGGTCGATCGATCCGAAGCCCGGCCGGATGATGATCAGCGCCCCGGCAAAGCCGACCCAGACCGCCGCCCAGCGGTGAATGCCGACGCGCTCCTGCAAGACGAAGGGCGAAAGCGCGGTGACCACCAGCGGCGCAATGAAGACCAGGGCCAGTGCGTCAGCGATGGGTGCCATGGAGATGGCGCCAAAAAAGAACAGCGAGGAGGCCGCGGTGAGCAGGCCGCGTAGGAACTGCAGCGCCGGCTGCTTGGGACGAAAGGTGACGCGCGGCCCGTAGCGATAGAGCGCAAAGGGCAGGATGAAGAGCAGCCCGAAGACGAAGCGCGCCCAGGCCACCTGCTCCACCGGCAAGTCCCGGCTCAGCAGCTTTGCGAAAGCGTCCATGAAGGGCACGACGGACATGGCGACGACCATCAGCAGGATGGCCACCGCCGGCCGCTCTTCGCCGCCTGCGTCCCGTCCCCCCGGCCGATCCGTGCGCCCGTCCGCCTCGCTCATGCGGCCCGCCGCAGTGCCGCTGTCTGGATGGCCTCATAGGCCTGGTCCAGCACCTCCGGGCCGGCGCCTGCCGCCGCTCCCTCGCTGAGGCACCTCCGCCAGGCCCGCGCTCCGGCCACGCCGTTGAAGAGGCCGAGAATGTGCCGCGTGACCGCCTTGACCGGCACGCCCTGCTCCTGCAGCGCCCACAGCCAAGGCCGCAGGGCCGCGACCACCTCTTCCCGCTCGGCACAGGGGTCCGGCGTGCCGAAGAAGCGGGAGTCCACCCGGGCCAGCACCCAGGGATCCTGATAGGCGGCCCGGCCCAGCATGACCCCGTCCAGCCCCGGCAGATGCGCAGAGGCACTGTCCAGGTCCTGCAGGCCGCCGTTGAGAATGAACTGGAGCGCGGGAAAGTCCTGCTTCAGCTGCGCCACCACCTCGTAGCGCAGCGGCGGGATCTCGCGGTTCTCCTTGGGGCTGAGGCCCTGCAGCCAGGCCTTGCGGGCGTGGACGATGAAGCGTTCGCAGCCCGCCGCGGCCACCAGATCGACGAAGCGGTGAAGGGCTTCGTAGCTGTCCTGCTCGTCGATGCCGATGCGATGCTTCACCGTCACCGGCAGCCGTGTCGCCGCCTGCATGGCCGCAACGCAGCGCGCCACCAATTCCGGCTCGGCCATGAGGCAGGCGCCAAAGCGCGCATTCTGCACCCGGTCACTGGGGCAGCCGACGTTCAGATTGACCTCGTCATAGCCCCAGTCCTCGGCGATGGCCGCGCATTCCGCCAGCGCGCCCGGATCGGCCCCACCCAGCTGCAGCGCCAAAGGCCTCTCGGCGGGATCGAAGGCCAGAAAACGCTCCCGCTGCCCGCGCAGGATCGCACCCGTCGGCACCATCTCGGTATAGAGCAGCGCCCGACGCGTCAGCAGCCGATGAAACCCTCGGCAATAGCGATCCGTCCAGTCCATCATGGGGGCGATGGAGAGGCGGGGATCCAGTTTTTCCATGCTGTTCAAAGTTCTATCAACGCCTGCCCTTGCCGATTCACTGGTAAACTGGATCAGCTTCGCTCATCGGGCAAGAACAACGGCATCATAGCATGACTGACATCAGGGATTCGCGGTCCACCCCGGCCGCCGTGACAGGGAAGACTGCCTCGGGATCTCTTCATCCCTCGATCAAAAATTCCGGGGAGCCGCGCCAGACGAGTGTCCAACTCGCCCCCGGGCGGACGTTCTGTATGATGCCGGGGTCGAATGCGACGAAGCAGCGCCCGCGGACGTGGCGCACAGACGGGTAGATCAGCCCCCGGTGCCCGTTCCGGCGTAGACCGGCAGCGAACAACTGTCCCGCCGGGTAGCCGATCTCAGGATCGGGGTCGAGCACCGCATGCCCGGCGTCCCCGTGCAGATCGGGGAAGTCGCCGATGAAATCTGCAAGCAATTCCACATAGCGGGCTTCGTGATGGTAACGGCCGATATAGGTGAGTTCGCGCGTTCTATGGAAGCCCACCTCCTGGGCACTCGTCAGCATGTCCCAGGCGCAGTACCAGGCCCCCCGATCACCGCTATTAAAGCGGTTGCCGGTCGGCCGCGTGTAGGTGAAAGCTGCGTTGATGTGGCTTTGGCCGTAGAGTGCAAGATCATGCAACCGCCGGGCAAAGACCAGTTCGCGGCGATCGAGCGTTGGAGTGCCTTCGCGTTCAGCAATCAGGCGTGCACTCGTCTCGCCCTCGAGTTCAGCAAGGGCTGCGGCTTCCTCGTCACTTTCAACAAGTCCGCGCAGCACCGGCGGCTTGTGATGCGTTTCGGGGATCAGTCGAACCAAGGCCCGATCGTTGACCGACGTGAGCCTCACACTCCACCCCGCAGCGCATCCATGTAGGCCCGTACACGCATGATCTTCGGCAGCCCGCCCGCCACCATGGCATCGATCGGCCGCTGACCCTCGAACTCCGGGCCGCGGTTCGGCAGCCTGACCCACTCCCGCGAGAGGGGTTCATCGAAATAGAGCTCCAGAGACTTATACAAGCCGATCAGTGCACTCAGTCGCAGCATCTGGTCTTTTGTCAAATCGCCTGCGTAACTCGGTCTTCTTGCGCGCTTCCAGGTCGACTCCGACATGTCGGCCAACGCTGCCGCCTCCCGAAGACTGAGCGACCAATTCCCCGCGATGCGCGCGAAGGCCTTAAGGGCGACTGCTTGTCGGTCAACGACAGGCCGATCCGCAATGAGATTTTCCATTCGGACGCTCCTTTCGTACGACGGAAGTGTATGACCATATGATCTTGATAACAAGACCATATGGTCGGCCAAGAGGGCGCACGGCGCCTCATGCAGGCCGGTTAGACGGAACAGCGCTCAATCCGAGTCGCAAGGGGCTTATCAAGGTCACTCAGGCCAGCCAGCGCTTGCGGCGGCGGTAGTGCTTCACCGCGTGGTAATCCACCTTGCCACCGCCACCGAGGTAGAATTCCTGCACGTCCGGATTCTGCTTCAGAACCTCGGCAGAGCCGTCCATCACGATCTGGCCGTTCTCGACCAGATAGGCATGGCGCACGATCTCCAGGGCAGCGTTGGCATTCTGCTCCACCAGCAGAACGCTGACGCCCTCCCGTTCGTTGATCTCGCGAATGATGGCAAAGATTTCCTGCACCAGCAGCGGTGACAGCCCCAGGGAGGGTTCGTCCAGCATGATCAAGCGCGGCTCGGTCATCAGCGCACGGCCGATCGCCAGCATCTGCTGTTCGCCGCCGGAAAGGTAACCGGCCTTGGCGCGTCCGCGCTCCTTGAGGCGGGGAAAGTAGGTGTAGACCCGCTCGCGCAGTTCAGTGAAGCGCGCCGAGCTTCTGCCGCTCGGAAAGGCGGCAAGCAGATTCTCCTCCGGTGTGAGGTGGCCGAAGATGCGCCGCCCCTCGAGCACATGGACCAGCCCGGCCTCGACACGCTTGGGCGGGCCGAGCGAGAGCAGGTCGAGGTCACCGAATGCGATCTCGCCGCGAGTGACCGCGCCCCGCTCCGGCCCCAGCAGACCGCTGATCGCTTTCAGAGTGGTGCTCTTGCCTGCGCCGTTGGCGCCCAGGAGGGCGACAATGTCGCCCTCCTCGACCTCCAACGACACGCCCTTGATCGCCAGGAAGACCTTGTCATAGACGACTTCCACATTGGACAGGGCGAGCCGGGGCATGATCAGTTGCCTTGCCGGAAGGCCTCGGCGCCCTCCTCGATCTCGACTTGCACGACATCCTGATAGGCTGCCGTCCAATCGGAGACCGGCTCCCAGCGCTCACCGTTCCACTGGGACACACGCCCGGCACCACCGCCCTGATGATCGCTCGCCGTGATGGTGATGGGCGGCATCAGGCCCTCCGCATCGAAGTCGGAAATCATCTCGAAGCCCGCCTTCAGTTTCGGACCGGTCAGAGGCGCGCCCTCGGATTCCAGTGCCAGCCGCGCGGCCTCCACGGCCACCGCCATGGAGGCGACACCCACGTTGTAGTAGCTGGTGCCCACGTTTGCGGCGTCACCCGCGCCGAGGTCGGCGTCGATCACCTTTTCCTGAATGCGCTGCAGGATCGGGGTGTCGGTGCCGCTGGCCGTGGCCTCGAAGCGCTTGACGCCGGCCATGGTGTCGGCGCCGACATTCTCGGCGTCGGTCTCGGCCAGCCAGACGACGGAGTAAATGTCTTCCGGCGAGATGCCGTTACGGATGGCCTCGCGCACCGAGACCGGCTGGCCTCCGCCGGCTCCCCAGATGAAGACATGGTCCGGGCGGAAGTGGCGCACCTCGGTCCAGGTGGCGGACTGTTCATTACCGGGGCTGGGATAAGGGAAGTTGCGCAGTTCGAAGTCCTCCTCCTCGGCCAGCGCCTCCAGGACCGGGAGCGGCTCCCGGCCGAAGGGGGAGTCGATGTGGACCAGCGCGATCTTCTTGCCTTCGAGTCCGCCCTCATTCTCTTCGATATGGTTGGCCAGCACCGTGGCTTGCGACCAGTAGGTCGCCATCATGGGGAAGACATAGGGGAAGGTTTCCCCGTCGCTGGCGTCGCCGCGCCCGTGCAAGGCGGTGATCAGAACGACCTCGTCTTCCAGCACGCTGTCCACCAGTGCCCGGGATACCGGGGTGGAGAAGAAATCGAAGAGAACGGCCCCTTCCTCCTTCGCCCGGTTGTAGGCCTCGATGCCACGCTGCGGCTCATTGCCGTGGTCGCGTACGATGGCCTCGATCATCGTTCCGTCGAGGCCGCCTTCCTCATTGACCAGGGTCAGGTAATCGCGCTGTCCCTGGTTGTACTCACCCGAAACGAAGGTGTAGACGGCCGTAAAGTCCTGCAGGAGGCCGAACTTGATCGCGTCCTCCTGTGCGGCGGCACTGCCGGCCGTCGCCATCGCTGCAGCCAAACTCGCTGCCATGAGTCCGTTCTTGTATCTATTCATCGGCTTTTCCTCCTCTTGCTGATCCCCATTTTCTTTCGTGGGTTCGGGATTATGGGGTCTTCAACTCCTGGAATGGCGGAAGGGCCAGACCAAGAAGTATTTGCGGATATTGTCATAGATTTTGGCGAGGCCCAGAGGCTCGAACAGCAGAAAACCGATGATCAGGGCCCCATAGATCATCAGGGGTACGTGGGCGATGAGATTGGCCGAGATCGCAATCCAGCCGGCGCCGGCGAGCCATGCCACCAAATTGGTGAGGAAAATGGGGATCAACAGCACGAAGCCGGCCCCCAGGAACCCGCCCACGGCGCTCCCCAGGCCGCCGACGAGTACCATGGCGACCAGTTGGATCGAGACGTTGAAAGAGAACTGCTCCGGCGTGACCGCCCGGTAGTAGGCAAAGGCCAGGATCGCCCCTGATACCCCGCCCATGAAGGACGAAGTAAAGAAGGCCACCAGCTTGGTGCGGAAGGGGTCGACCCCGATCACCGCTGCGGCGAAATCCTTGTCCCGAATGGCGACCAACGCTCGGCCGAATGAGGTGCGCTTCACATTGAGAAAGAAGAGCGTCACCAGCACAACCCAGATCAGCGCCAGGTAGTAGCGGGAAACCAGCGAGTCGACCGGCACTAAAAGGAAGGAGACGGTGGGTGTGCGCAAGGTGGCTTGGGCGCCGCCGGAGATTGCCGGCACATTGATGATGACCCAGTCCACCAGATACTGCATGGCCAGGGTGGCCATGACGAGATAGAGCCCCTTGACCCGCAGTGCCGCCATGCCGAACAGCGAGCCGATGACGGCAGCCGTCACTCCAGCGCCAACAAGGGCAATCTCGAAGGGCACACCAAAGCGCACCAGGTGAATCGAACTGTAGGCGCCGATGGCCATCACAGCGGCAAAGCCGAAGTGGAGCTGGCCCGCGGTTCCCATCAGGAGGGTCAGCGAGAGCGCCGCGGCGCTCCAGATCAGCCAAGGCAGCAGATAGCTGCCCAGATAGAGATTCGAGAGGAAGAAGGGCGCCACGACAGCCAGCGCCAGCAGGAAGAGCACCTGCCAACGGTCGGCCGGGACCGGCCAGAGCCGCCGTGCGCTCTGGTAACGTGTGTGATGGACGCCGGCCAGCCGATAGAACAAGGCTCAGATCCTCTCGATGTCTTCGCGACCGAAGATGCCGTAGGGACGCACCATGATGGTGATCAGGATGATCAGCGAGGTGACCACGTCGCGCGTACCTCCGCCCACGATCTGGTCCACGTAGCCTGGGATGATGCTGCCCAGCATGCCGACGATGAGGCCCCCCACCAGCACCCCCAGGATGGAGTCGATCCCGCCCAGGATGACCACGGCGATTGCCGGAAAGAGCAGCATCGAGAGGGTCCAGTCCACGCCCTGAACGGAGCCCCAGAGCACACCCGCGGCAACGGCAGCGATACCCGCAAGCCCCCAGGAAACGCCGATCGCTCGCTCCACCGAGATGCCCACCGCCCAGCTCGATACGTGGTCATCGGACACCGCGCGCAGTTTGGTCCCAAGGCGCGTGCGGAAGAAGAGCAGTGCAGCACCGATCATCAGAAGCGCCAGTGCGCCGCCGATCAGGTAGGAGCGGTTGATGAAGATGTCGCCCACGATGATGGGAGCAAGCCCGATCCCCAGGTCAAGGGGCTTGGGAGCGGCCCCAAGAAGTCCCGGACCGAGACCGCGCAGCAGGATTTCCAACCCCAGGGTCAGCATCACCACCATGATGATCGGCTGGCCCACCATGCGTCGAAGCAGCAAGCGTTCGATCAGCAGACCGAGCCCGAACATGATCGCCAAGCCGAGAAGGATGCTGACAAACAGCGGCAGCCCGTAGCTGGACAACAGCCAGACCATGTAGGCCCCGATCATGACCAGCGCACCTGCGGCGAGATTGGGGACGCCGGAGGATTTGTAGATGAGCACGAAGCCCAGGGCGACCAGGCTGTACATGAGGCCGGTCAGCGCCCCGTTGATCACGAGCTCGGCGAAGTAGTACATCACCCGCCCCCCTCTGTGGTCCGGATGGCCAGCCTGCGGGCAATGACGCCGGTCTGGCCGGTCTCGTAGGTGATGTGCGCCTCGTAATCGACCTCATCCCGCCCGTCGTAGATGGCGGTGATGATGTCCGCGTAGCGCTCGTCGATCAGCTCCCGGCGCAGCTTGCGGGTGCGCGTCACCTCCCCGTCGTCGGGATCGAATTCCTTGTGGAGATTGACGAAGCGGGCGACGTGAAGGCCCTCGGGCATCTTGCCATTCACATCCTGCGCAACGCCTTGGATCAGGTCATAGACGCGGGGCTTCTGGGAGAGGTCCGCATAGGATGTGTAGGAGATACCATTCTCCTGTGCCCACTGTCCCACGGCTTCGAAATCGATGCACACGATGGCCGAGATGAAGGGCCGAGCGGCACCGATCACGCAGGCATCCTTGATGAACTGGCTGAACTTCAGTCGGTTCTCGATGTAGGTGGGGATGTAGCGGCGTCCGTCTGCGGTATGCACGATCTCAGAAACGCGCCCCAGAACCACCAGCGCGCCGTCTTCTTCGAACTGTCCCGCATCTCCCGTGTGAAGCCAGCCATCGCGTAGCGCCTCGGCGGTCGCGGCCTCGTCCCGGAAATAGCCGTCGAACACATTGTCGGCGCGAATCAGGATCTCGCCTTTATCGTCGATCTTGACCTCGATGCCCGGGAAGGGGCGCCCCACCGAGGTCAGGCTTATGTCTTCGCGCGACTGGGCAACGGCCAGGGCGCAGGTTTCGGTCTGTCCGTAGAACTGCCTCAGATCCAGGCCGAGAGCCCGAAAGAAGAGGAAGACATCTTCACCGATTGCCTCGCCGGCCGTGTAGGGCCGTTCGACGCGGGACAAGCCCAGCTGATCGCGAATGGGACGATAGATCAAAAACTCCCCCAGGCCGCGCCTGAGGCGCGCCATGACCCCCGGCTTTTGCCCCTTAAGACGCGCGCGCTCCAACTCGACCGCGAAGGGCATGAAGACTTGATAGAGCCAGCGCTTGAAGGGAGTTGATTCCGCGATCCCCACCTGGACCCGCGTCAGCATCGACGACCAGGCACGCGGACTGGAGAAGTAGAGGGTCGGTGCGATCTCGCGCAGATCATGCAGTGCGGTTTCCTGGGATTCCGGAATGTTGACGATGAAGCGCAACTCCAGCCCCGCCACCACCGAGAAGGCGAAATCCCCGACCCAGGCGGTCGGCAGATAGGCCATATGCACCTCGCCCTGCCGGAAGTAGCCGGCAGCAGCCGCATTGCGTACGCCCGCGAGCAGATGCCCATGCTTGAGCGGCACCCCCTTGGGCGTGGCGGTGGTGCCGGAGGAGTGCAGCAGAATCGCGACATCATGGACGTTTGGCCGTGCAAGAAGGGCATCCCGCAAGGTCGGTTCCTTCTCGAGACGCTCCCGTCCCGCAGCCGCGATGTCCTCGAAGGCTGCCGTTCCGGGCGGTGGCGACGTCGTCAGGCCGCGCGGGTCGTCGTAAACGATCAGGCGCAGCGCGGGATGCTTCTCACGCGCAAGAAGCAGCTTGTCGACCTGCTCCTGGTCCTCTCCCATGGCCAGCTCAATGTCCTCACGAGCAAGCTGGTCTGCGATCTCACCGGGTGGCGTATCGGGATAGGCCGGCGAAGGGATGGCCCGCAGGACGATGGCGCCCAGCATGGCGAAGTAGAGGTTCGGCCGGTTGTCGCCGATAACCATCATGATGTCGCCGGGTGAGACACCCTCTGCTTCCAGGCCCGCGGCAAAGGCCAGCACGACGTCGAGATAATCGGCCCAGGTGTATTCCTGCCAGATTCCCTGATCGCGTTCCCGCAAGGCCACTTCGTCGGGATGTTCGTGCGCATTGCGGGCGAGTACCGCAATCAGGTGGTCATCCGCCTTCCAGTTCGGATGCAGGCCCGCCGCCGACCCGGTCTGTTCCGCATCAAGCAACATCTCGCGCCTTGCCGATGTAGGCTTCCACCACCTGCGGATCTGCGATCGCCTCCCGTGCAGGACCTTCCGCAATCGCCGCGCCATTGTTCAGCACGAGGATCCGCCCGCAGATCGCCGTCACGACATCCATGTGATGTTCGATGATGAGCACCGTCAGCCCGAGCGCCTCCTGCGCATCGAGGATGAAACGGACCATGTATTCCTTTTCTTCCTGATTCATGCCGGCCATCGGCTCGTCGAGCACCAGGAACCGTGGCTCGGCACAGAGCGCGCGCGCCAGTTCCACACGCTTCTGCAATCCCAGGGGAATGACGTCGACATGCTCGTCGCGCACGCTTTCCAACTGGAGAAGGTCAATCACCTCCTCCACCTTCCGCCGATGCGCGATCTCCTCGCGCTGCGCCCACCACCAGTAGAACAGGGACGCGAGCGGGTTGGGATTCATGAAAATGTGACGGCCCATCAGGATGTTATCGAGCACCGTCATCCCGCGGAAAAGCGCCACATTCTGGAAGGTGCGGGCGATCCCGCAGCGGGCGATGTGGTGGGGCTTCAGATCGTTGAGCCTGCGCCCTTCGAAGGTGATGGAGCCTTCTTGCGGCGGATAGAAGCCGGTGATGGCGTTGACGAGGGTGGTCTTGCCAGACCCATTGGGCCCGACGAGACCGAAGATATCCCCCCTGCCGATTGTCACCGACACGCCCTTCAGGGCATGAAGCCCCCCGAACCAGCGGCTGACATTGCTGCAGACGAGAGCCGGCTCCTGCCCGGACGCCATCGTCAAGCGTCACGCCCGCAGATGCGGCTGCCACCTGAAGCGGTGACAGGAAGTGCAGTCAGCGAGTGCGTCACGCGTGCCCCTCCCAAAGCTTGCATGAAGGTTGGCCAACGCATCTTGCGTGCGTTCCTTTAGGCAGCCCGCCTCATCATAACACGGGAGGAAGTCTACAGCCGCTTCGCGAATCTTGTAAACGGGCAGTTGCAACGCCAGTGCCAAGGCAACAAAAGCCTACGGCGTCAGGACGGCAGCGATGCTCCCTGCACCAACTTCCTCGCAGGAACGTCGGGCGTGCCCTGGAACCAGCGCTCCACCTTCTCAGCCGTCCCCTCGGGCAGGTGCAATCCCAGCTTGGAGCGGCGCCAGAGCACGTCTTCGGCCGTGGTCGCCCATTCCTGGCGCAGCAGGTAATCCAGCTCCGCTTCATAGAGACCGCCGCCGAAGTCCTCACCGAGAGCGGCTGGAGAACTGGCGCCCTGCAGCAGGGCTTCGACGCGGGTACCGTAGGCGCGTGCCCAACGGCGCAGCAGGTCGGGCGAGAAGGCCGGATGGCGGCGCTGCATCGTCTGTAGATAGGCGTCGAAATCAGCGCCGGGCATGTCGCCACCGGGCAGCGGCGCCTGCGCGGTCCAGGCGGCCGCCTCGACGCCCAGCATCGGCTGCAGGCGCTCAAGGGCGTGTTCGGCCAGTTTGCGGTAAGTCGTGATCTTGCCGCCAAAGATCGAGAGCAGCGGCGCCCGCTCTGCGCCGTCGCCATCGAGGTCGAAGACGTAGTCCCGCGTTACGGCCGAGGCATTGGCGTTGCGGTCGTCGTAGAGCGGCCGCACGCCGGAATAGCTCCAAACCACATCGCCCGGACTCACGCTGCTGCGCAGATAGCGGTTCACCGCTTCGCAGAGATAGCGCGTCTCGTCCTCGTCGATCGCCACCGCAGCCGGGTCCCCGTCGTAAGGAATGTCCGTGGTGCCGATCAGGGTGAAGCGCTGCTCGTAAGGGATGGCGAAGACGATGCGCTTGTCGGGGTTCTGGAAGATGTAGGCGCGGTCGTGGTTCTGGATACGCGGCACGACGATGTGGCTGCCCTTGATCAGGCGCACCCCTCCCGGCCGTTCCAGGCCGATGGTCTCGCCGAGAACGCTGTTGACCCAAGGGCCGGCCGCGTTGACCAGCGCACGGGCGAAGACCTGTTGGCGCCCAGCGGGGCCCTCCAGGGTCGCTTCCCAGCCGCCCTCCACCCGACGGGCGTGGGTGCAGCGCGTGCGCACCCGGATTTCGGCGCCGCGCTCAACGGCGTCGCGGGCGTTGAGCACCACAAGGCGCGCATCCTCCACCCAGCAGTCCGAATATTCAAAGGCCTTGCCGAATGCGGGCTTGAGCGCTTCGCCGGCCGCATTGCGTCGGAGGTCTAGGCTGCGCGACGCCGGCAGGCGCTCGCGCCCACCTAGGTGGTCGTAGAGGAAGAGTCCAAGGCGGATCATCCAGGCCGGCCGCTGTCCGGCATCGTGCGGCAGCACGAAGCGCAGCGGCCAAACGATGTGGGGCGCCGCGCGCAGCAGCACCTCGCGCTCGCGCAGGGCCTCACGCACCAGCTTGAACTCGTAGTACTCGAGATAGCGCAAGCCGCCGTGAATCAGTTTGGTGCTGGCCGAAGAGGTGGCGCCGGCCAGATCCCCCTGCTCGCACAGCACCACGCGCAGACCACGGCCGGCGGCATCGCGCGCTATGCCCGCGCCATTGATGCCACCGCCGATCACCAGAAGATCGAAGGTCTGCGCCTCTGCCACTTATTTCGCACCCAACAAGGTTCGCCACGACGCGCCGATTGCGCGCTTCTCTTGCGGAAAATGAAATCTAAGCGAACAAAAGTCTGTTCGAAAGTGAAAACACGATGACAGTCTCATGCCAGCCGGGGCAGGAGTGCGAGCGGACGTGAGGCGGGACCGAGGCGGGAAACCGTAACGGTTGACGCCCGCCTTTCGCTATCGAAGATAACGGCAGGCAAAGACCGCGCTTCAGGCGCCGGCAAGCAAGGGACGAGGGTGGCATGGCGGAAGACTGCATTCTGGCAATCGACCAGGGGACGACCAGCACACGGGCAATCGTGTTCGACCGTGACGGCCGGCCGCGGGCCAGCGCCCAGCGCGAGTTCCGCCAGATCTATCCTGCCGACGGCTGGGTCGAGCACGACCCCGAAGAAATCTGGGCCAGCACCCTGACAGTCAGCCGCGCCGCCCTGCGCGATGCCGAGGCCAAGGGGCTGACCGTCCGGGCCATCGGCATCACCAATCAGCGCGAAACCAGTGTGGTCTGGGAGCGCGACAGCGGCCGGGCGATCCACGACGCCATCGTCTGGCAGGACCGCCGCACCGCCGCCCTCTGCGATAAGCTGCGCAGCCCCGAGGTGGAGCAGATGGTGGCTGAGCGCTCGGGGCTGCGCATCGACCCCTACTTTTCCGCCACCAAGATCGCCTGGATACTGGACAATGTGGACGGCGCCCGGCTCAAGGCTGAGGGCGGCGACCTGGCCTTCGGCACCATCGACAGCTTCCTGCTCTGGCGCCTGACCGGCGGCCGGGTCCACGCCACCGACGCCACCAACGCCTGCCGCACGGGGCTCTACAACATCCACGACATGGCCTGGGACCCGGAGCTGCTGCGCCTCTACCGGGTGCCGGAAGCGCTGCTGCCGCGGGTGGAAGACTGCACCGCCGACTTCGGCACCACAGACCCGGAACTCTTCGGGCGCCCGATCCCCATCCTGGGCATGGCGGGCGACCAGCAGGCGGCTGCCATCGGCCAAACCTGCTTCAGCGAAGGCTCGATCAAGTCGACCTATGGCACCGGCTGCTTCGTCATTCTCAACACCGGGGATCAGCCGGTGCTGTCGCGCAACCGGTTGCTGACCACCATCTGCTACCGCATCGGTGGCAAGACCACCTACGCCATCGAAGGCTCGATCTTCATCTCGGGCGCCACGGTGCAGTGGCTGCGCGACGGCCTGGGCATCATCAAGCGCGCCTCGGACACCGAGGCTTTGGCCCGCAGCACGCAGTCGAATGCCGGAGTCTACCTCGTCCCGGCCTTCACCGGCCTGGGCGCCCCCTACTGGGACTCCGCGGCCCGTGGCGGGCTCTTCGGGCTGACGCGCGATACCGGGCCGGCACAGATCGCCCGCGCGGCGCTGGAATCAGTCTGCTACCAGACCCGCGACCTCTTCGAGGCCATGGCCGAGGACGGGGTGCGCCCCAAGGCGCTGCGGGTCGATGGCGGCATGGTGGCCAATGACTGGATGCTGCAGTTCTTGGCCGACATCCTGGCCATCCCGGTGGACCGGCCGGAGGTGCCGGAAACCACGGCGCTTGGCGCGGCCTACCTGGCCGGCCTGCAGGCCGGGCTCTACGGCTCGCTCGAGGAGATCGCCGGGCAGTGGCGCCACCAAGCCCGCTTCGAGCCGCGCCTGGCCGAGCAGGACCGCAAGCAGCTCCTGCAGGGCTGGGACGCCGCGGTGACGCGGGTGCGCACCGGCTAAGGGGTCACCGCTGCACCAGTCCCCGTTCCGGCGCCTCAGCTGATGGCGCGGGTGAAGTCCGCCATCCAGCCCAGCCCGTCTTCCGTGCGACCGGCAGGCCGATACTCCGCCGCCAGTGCATCGTCATAGCCCGTGGCCCGCAGAGCGGCGATGGCCGAGAGCAGGTCCAATGTGCCCGTCCCCGGCTCATGCCGGCCGGGATTGTCGGCAAACTGCACGTGGCCGATGTGGTGCCCGGCACGGGTGATCGCTTCGTTCAGTGAGGGTTCGGTGATGGCCATGTGGTAGAAATCGAACTGCAGCTGCAGATTCTCACGCTCCGCGCGGGCCAGCGCCTCCAACCCAGAATCGAGGGAGTTCAGGAAGAAGCCCGGCACATCCACCGGGTTGATCGCCTCCACCTGCACGGCCAGACCCGCCTCGCCCAACCGGTCGGCGGCCAGGCGCAGATTGCTGATCAGGGTCTTCCAGATTTCCTCGCGCGGTGCATCGGATGGCGGCTTGCCGGCCAGGACGTTGATCTTGCGCGCGCCCAGGCCGCGGGCGTAGTCGAGACAGGTGTCCACTGCCGCGCGGAAGTCGGCCTCACGGCCGGGCAAGCTGGCCAACCCGGCCTCACCCGCCTCCGGATCGCCGGCCGGCACGTTGATCAGCACAATGTCCACCCCGGCCGCGTCACGCGCACGCTGCAGCTCCTCCAGCGTATGGAAGTGGGGGAACTGGATCTCCACAGTTGAGAAGCCGGCCGCAGCCGCGGCGCCGAAGCGCTCGCTCATGGGCCGGTCGTCGAACAGCATCGACAGGTTGGCTGCCAGGTACACGGAAAACGCCCTCCTCCCCTCTTGTTCACGGCCGGCACCACGCCTGCCATGTGTGTATCGTCCAGGCGCTCAGCCTGGCCGCTCATCAAGGCCGGTGCGTCACTCCAGGTCTTCGGCCAGGATCGAGATGTGCAGGTCGTAGGAGACCTCGCCGTCCTCTTCATCGCGGTGCAGGACGCCGACAAACTCCTCGCCGGAGTAAACTTCGATGGGCGCGCCGGCCTTGGCGGGCGCCTGAATGGAGATGCTGTCGCTCTCGAAGGTGCGGCGCAGATAGCTCTGAACCTTGGCGATCTCATTCGGGGTCATGAATACACTCTCCTGATACCTTTACTCGGATACTTTTGTAGGGAGGTTGGCGAAGCCACTTCTCCCCCATGTTTCGTCTAGGTTCCGTCCAGGATGCTTCTCGCGCGCGATGACGGCATCTCACGCCGGGGTCACGGCCACTGTTTTGGGACTGCAGACTGCCGGACGCAAGACCTGGGACAGTTCTGCAGTCGTCAATCGGCGCGCTCAGGGCGCGGCGCACCCAACTCATAGGTCAGTTCCTGCTCTGCCAGGGCCAGCGCCTCAGGCGTGCCCACATGATACCAGGGCCCCTCATGGCGCAGGCCCCAAAGACGCTCGCTCTCCAGCGCGCGGTCCCAGAGCAGATTGAAGGAAAAGGCGCCGGACGGCGCGTCCCGGAGCAGGCGCGGATGCACCAGTTGCACCCCAGCATAGGCAAAGGGCGCCACCTCGCGCTCAATCCGGCGCCGCACCCGGCCGTCCGGCGTGAGGAAGAAATCTCCCAGCCCCTCGAAACCGAGTGCGGAGACCGTCGGCTGCAACAGCAACAGCGCATCCATCTGCGCTTCATCCCAGGCCTCGCAGAGACGCCGGAGTGCCGGCTTCGCCCCATCGAGCCAGAGCGCATCGCCGTTGACCACGAAGAAGGCTGTATCGCCCAGCAGCGGCAGCGCCTTTGCAACGCCGCCGCCGGTATCGAGCAGGTCCAACTCCTCCGAAAAGATCACCTGAGGCCGATTACGCTCTGCAAGACTGCGGCGCAGCTCTTCACCCAGATGATGCAAATTGACCACCGCTTGCTCCACACCGGCCTCGCCCAGCCGGTCCAGCGCGCGTTCAGCCAGGGAGCGTCCTTGCACGGGCAGCAAAGGCTTGGGGGTCTTGTCCGTGAGCGGGCGCATGCGCTCGCCTCGGCCGGCGGCCAGAAGCATGGCGCGGGTGGGTCGGATCATGCGGCGGCTCCCCTGTCCGGCACCCGGCGCAGCTCGCCGGGCAGATAACGCGCAAACCAGTCGTTGAGCGGTGCCAGCTCCGGCCGCTCCAGGGCCCGATCCAGCAGGCGCCACAGGCGCGGAACGTGCCGGAGATAACCCGGCTTGCCGTCCCGGCGGTCGAGCCGCACGAAGACCCCCAGGATGCGCACCGTGCGCTGGGCGCCGAGGACCCAATACGCGGCCTTCAGGGTCTGCGGATCGATCTCGCCGGCAAAGGCAACGCAGTAGCGTTCAAACATGGCGCGCTCGATCTCCGCCGGCACATCGCGCCGGGCATCCTGCAGCAGGGAGACCAGATCATAGGCCGGCGACCCCAAAATCGCGTCCTGGAAATCCAAGAGCCCGCAGGCCGTCACCCCGGGCCGATCGGGCAACACCATCAGATTGTCCACATGGTAGTCGCGCAGCACCAGGGTGGGCGGCAAAGCAAAAGCCGGCGGCAACACCGCCTCCCAGGCTTCGCGGAAACGTTCGCGCATCAGGGCGTCGACGTCACGGCCGGTCAAGGCGGGCAGCATCCAGTCCAGGAGCAGTTCTGCCTCCAGCGGTAAGGAGCGCGCATCGAAGGCCGACAACCCAGCGCCCAACGACGGGTCCCAACGGCGGTGCAGCACGATGAGCGTGTCGGTAGCCAGTTGATAGAGTGCGCTTTCATCCGCCCCCTCGGCGAGTGCCCGGGTGAAGGTTCGGTCGCCCAGATCTTCCAGCAGCAGAAACCCCTGCTCCAGGTCGGCCGCCAGTACGCGTGGAGGCGAAAGCTCCAGGGCGGCGAGTATCTCCGCCACCTGCCGGAACGCCTCGGGCTTTTCTTGATCCGGGGGCGCATCCATCAGGACGGCACGTCGTGTTCCCACCGTCACCCGATGATAGCTGCGAAAAGAGGCATCGGCGGCGAGCAGCCGGATATCGGCGCCGGTCCATCCAGCCGCAGCGAGAAAGTCTCCGGCCGCGGCCCTGCGCGTGGGTGTCACGCCAGCCCCTCCTGCCATTCGCGCAACCGAGCCTGCCATGCGCCGCTGGCGTAAAGGCTGGCCCGTCGACCCTCCCCCGCGTGCTGAAGGCACACTTCCAGGCGCTCAGCCGGCAGTGCCGCCCCCAGCCGTTCCGGCCATTCAATCAGGCTCACACCCTCGGCCAAGGCCTCCTCCAGTCCCAGTTCCCAGGCTTCATCGGCGGCTTCGAGTCGATAAAGATCGAAATGCCATAGCTCCAGTTCCCCGCGGTGATAGGTCTGCACCAGGGTGAAGGTGGGGCTTGGCACCTCCTCCGCCGGTCCGGGCAAAGCATTCACCAGGGCGCGCACGAAGGCCGTCTTGCCGGCACCCAGGTCCCCGAAGAGCGCGATCACGTCGCCAACGTGCAAAAGTGGCGCCAACCGCTGCGCAAGCGCGGCCGTTGCCGCCTCGTCGGGCAGATCGAAAGTGAGCGGGTCCGGTACTGGCGACTGCGGCATGGGGCGGTTCTACACGGGGCTTCAGCGTCATCGCAACGCCCAAGAACGACCAACGCCTCGGCACGCACCACGCGCCTGCGCGCCGGTGGAGTTGCATCGCCGGCTCCGCCCGGCCATCTTCCGATCCAGCGTGGGCACCCCCCGCGCTCAACCCTTTCCCAGTGCGACCCCGCTTCGGAGTGCTCATGCCCGCGCAGCCCTTGTACAGCGATGTTGCCATCGTCGGTGCCGGTCCAGTCGGACTTTTCGCCGTCTTCGAATGCGGCATGCTGCGCATGCGCTGCCAGGTGATCGATCCCCTGGATGTGATCGGCGGGCAGTGCGCCGCGCTCTATCCCGAAAAGCCCATCTTCGACATCCCCGGCTATCCGCGCATCGGCGCTGGAGAGTTGATCGAGCGCTTGCGCGAACAGGCCGCGCCCTTCGAGCCGGGCTATCACCTTGGGCAGAGCGTGGTTGGGCTCGAGCGGCGGGACGAGGGCTGGCGGCTCACCACCTCCAAGGGCCGGGTCATCCAGGCCAAGGCGGTGATCATCGCTGCCGGCGCCGGCGCCTTCGGGCCCAACCGGCCGCCGCTGGCCGACCTGGAGCACTATGAGGGCCGCTCAGTCTTCTATGCCGTCACTCAACCCGAGAGCCTGCGCGGCAAGCGGGTGGTGATCGCCGGCGGCGGCGATTCGGCGCTCGACTGGTCCATTCTGCTCGCCGACATTGCCGAGAAGGTCTACGTGATCCACCGCCGCGCCAAGTTCCGCGGCGCGCCGGAATCCGTGGCCCGGCTGCACGCTTTGGCCGAGGCGGGCAAAGTCGAGCTTGTGGTGCCCTGCCAGCTTCACCGCCTGGAAGGCGACACCGCGGCGGGACAGCTCTCGGCCGTGGTGGCCCGGGACCTGGACGGGCAGGAGCGGCGCCTGGATGCGGACACGCTGTTGCCCTTCTTCGGACTGTCGATGAACCTGGGACCCATTGCCGAGTGGGGGCTGGCACTGCACAAGGGGCAGGTCGCGGTGGATCCGACCACCTGCGAGACCTCCCTGCCCGGCGTCTTCGCCATCGGCGACATCGCGGACTATCCGCGCAAGCTGAAGCTGATCCTCACCGGCTTTGCCGAGGCTGCGAGCGCCGCCCACGCCATTCATCCCCTGGTCCATCCGGACGAGGAGCTGCACTGGGAGTACTCGACCACCAAGGGTGTGCCCGGCCTCTGACGCCTGCGGTCAAGCGCCGCTGCGGGCTGGGCCGCTTGCTTGCCGGGCCGCGGGCGCTATGCCATTGTGCACTGCCGTTACTGCGGACGAGGTCCGGCGCCGGCAAGCCGCGCGATCGCGAGCCCCGTCTCGCCGATCCGGGCCGCGCTGCGAGCGTCCGGCAGGAACACCCGTTCAAGGTCAATCATCGACGGAGACCCGCGTTATGAGCCCAGCCGCCCAGCCGGCCCAGGACCAGGACAAGATCAAGAGCGACACCGCCACGCCTTTCGTATGGGAAGACCCCCTCCTGCTCGACGAGCAGCTTACGGAAGATGAGCGCATGGTGCGCGATGCAGCCCGCGACTACTGCCGCGATAAGCTGATGCCGCGGGTCCTGGAAGCCAATCGCCATGAGCGCTTCGATCGCGAGATCATGAACGAGATGGGCGAATTGGGCTTCCTGGGGGCGACTCTCCCGGAGAAGTACGGCTGCGCCGGCGTCAACTACGTCTGCTACGGCCTGATCGCCCGCGAGGTGGAGCGGGTGGACAGCGGCTACCGCTCCGCCATGAGCGTGCAGTCCTCCCTCGTCATGCACCCGATCCACACCTACGGCACCGAAGCGCAGCGCGACAAGTACCTGCCGAAGCTGGCCAGTGGTGAATGGGTGGGCTGTTTCGGATTGACCGAGCCCGACGCCGGCTCCGACCCCGGCTCCATGCGCACCACCGCGAAGAAGGTGGACGGCGGCTATGTGCTGAACGGCACAAAGATGTGGATCACCAACTCGCCGATCGCCGATGTCTTCGTGGTCTGGGCCAAGACCGAGGACGGCAAGATCCGCGGTTTCGTGCTGGAGAAGGGCATGAAGGGCCTTTCCGCGCCGAAGATCGAAGGCAAGTTCTCGCTGCGCGCGTCGACCACCGGCGAAATTGTCATGGACAATGTCGAGGTGCCGGAAGACGCCCTGCTGCCCAACGTCTCGGGCCTACGCGGCCCCTTTGGCTGCCTCAATCGGGCGCGCTACGGCATCGCCTGGGGCGCACTGGGCGCCGCCGAGTTCTGCTGGCACGCCGCGCGGCAGTACACCCTGGACCGCCAGATGTTCGGCCGCCCGCTTGCCGCCACGCAGCTCATGCAGAAGAAGCTGGCCGACATGCAGACCGAGATCACCATCGGCCTGCAGACCTGCCTGCGCATCGGCCGGCTGATTGACGAGGGCAAGATGATGCCCGAGGCCATCTCCCTGGCGAAGCGCAACTCCTGCGGCAAGGCCCTCGACATCGCCCGCGTCGCCCGCGACATGCACGGCGGCAACGGCATCGCTGACGAGTTCCATGTCATCCGTCACGTCATGAACCTGGAGGCCGTCAACACCTACGAGGGCACCCATGACGTCCATGCCCTGATCCTGGGGCGGGCGCAGACCGGCATTCAGGCCTTCGGATGAGCGCGATCGACAGCGTTCAGTCGCTGCGCGCGCACTACGGCGAGCCCAGCGAAACAGCCCAACGCAAACAGATCGACCGGCTGGACGAGCACTGCCGCACGCTGATCGCCGCTGCGCCCTTCGTGGTCATCGGCACGGCAAACGCCCGCGGGGAGCAGGATGTCAGCCCCCGCGGCGACCCGCCGGGCTTCGTCAAGGTGTTGGACGACCGGCACCTGCTGATCCCCGACCGGCCCGGCAACCGCCGCGTGGACAGTCTCTCCAACCTGCTGGAAAACCCAGGCATCGGGCTGCTCTTCATGATCCCGGGGATGACCGAGACCCTGCGGATCAACGGCCGCGGGCGCATCGTCACCGACCCGGAGGTGCTGGCCGATCTGGCGGTGCAGGGCAAACCGGCCGTCAGCGCCATCCTGGTGGAGGTCGAGACGGCCTACATGCACTGCGGCAAGGCGCTGATCCGCTCCAAGCTCTGGGCCCAGGAGAGCCAGGTGGACCGCAAATCACTGCCCTCACTCGGACGCATCCTGGCCGACCAGATCCAGGGCCTGAACGCGCGCGAGCAGGAAGAGCGCCTGGAAGAAGCTTACCGCACACGGCTCTACTGAGGGCAGGGCTCAAACAGCTATACTACCGGTCGTCAGCAAGCAGCTCGACGATCTCCACACGCCGGTTTAGCGCCCTGCCCTCTTCGGTCCTGTTTGTCGAGGCGGGGGCGACCATCCCGGCGCCCGCGGGGATGAGGCGTGCGGCGGCGATGCCGTAGCGAGCCACCAGTGCGTCAACAACCGCCTGGGCCCGCCGTTGCGATAGGGCGAGGTTGTAGTCAAAGCCGCCGAAGGAATCGGTGTGGCCGACAATCACGACCTCGAGGCTCGGGTCCTCCTTAAGAAAGCGCACCAGTTCAACAAGCTGTGCATCGGACTCCGGCCGAAGGTCGGCGGAATCGAAGTCGAAATAGATGCCATAAACCGCAATGCGTCCGTCCGCTGCAAAGGCCTCCTCCATGGCAGAGGCCTCCACCAACATGATCTGGTCAGCTTCCATCTCGTCCGTTTCAACAAGCGTCAGTGCCACATGCGGGATCACCGCTGCGCCCGACCCAGTTTCTACCGACAGCATACTGACAAACACTCCGTCCTTGCCCGCCAGAAAATAAATCGACCTGTCCCAGGTGGTCGGCATCCCGATGATGCCGCGGGCGCTGTCCCAGAATGACGAGATGCCGCCGCGCTCGGTACAGTCGTCGCGCACGCAGAAGAGGATCGTTTCAAAGCCGCCGGCTTCCAGCGCCTGCTGGTAGTTGCGCATGACCTCGAGTCCGGACCGCCCCTCGGGACCGTCGTAGCGGATCGAGGTCACCGTGCCGGCAACTTCCATCGTCCAGGCTTCCGGGGTTCGATCTTCACCAGCCGGCACAATCCGGTTAGGCAGCGCGACCTCATCATAGGCACGCTTCTCGTAGAAGCTGATTTCGGAGCCGGTATAGCGGCCGACCAGCGGATGATCGCCCGCTCCGGCCACATCCTGTGCAAGCGCCGCCGAAGCGCAAGAGCCGACAACAGCAGCCACAAGTACCGCCCAGAACCTGACTAACCTCATGATGCCCTCCTCAGACCAACCATTTGATGTAGCCCCGATCACAACTGTTTGGCCGATCTGCAGAGCATCTACTCGACCAGAAGATCAAGGATCGACACCTCGAAGCCGCTGCTCCTTTTTACGATGAGGGCTGTGGCCCTCACCTGAAAGGCGTCGGCCTCTACAAGGCAGACGCCATTCGTTACGTCTGGAAACTGCTCGTAGCTTTTGGTCAGGCAGCGAAATGTCGGACGATCCCAGTGAACGGCGAAAGACTTAAGATTGGCAAAGCCCGTTGCTTCGATCAGCGCCTGCTCGACTTGGCCTGTGAGACTTCGCGCGTCAGCGCCGAACAGGAGTTCCGGTGCAGCTGTTCCGGAGGGCTGGAAGAACTGAATATTGTCAGCATTGCTTGTGTACGCCGACAGGCTGAGAAATAGCGAGGCAAGCAGTATTAATCGCAAGCGCCTCCTCCGTCCCATGGCTATGGCGCGACACACTTTTTGCCATCCTGGCATGCGATAGCGCGCGAGAGCTCGCCTTCTGTCGGACTGAACAAAAGGTCGTCGTTACAGGGAGTGGCGCGGAAGACAAATTGGCCCTCCTCTTGGCGAATGAACATCAGTGCCGGGTCTGGGCCTGTTGGCACGCTTCCACACGCATCGTGGTATATGCACGAGGATCTGACAGTGACCTCGAAAGCCGCCCGGATGTCAAAACCGCTGGGGCGCGCTAGGTGGCCTTCGAAGCGAGCATTAAAAGGGGCGCGACCCTGGGTGTCGTGATCAAATGCGGGCATGGGCTCAGTGGGAACAAGAGTGCCGTAGGCGATGAAGTAGGTTCCGGGTCTCCCATCGTGGGAGGCGAGCATGCGCTCTACGCTGCGCTCCGGATAGGGGCACGTCAGTGCCAGCGCCGGCCCGACAAGAAGCTGGCTCAGCACCGCCAGACAGACTGTTGCCAGTAACCCGCGGTGGAACCAGTTCGCATGGAAAGTATGCCTCATGGCTCGACAAACCCTCCCTCCACTCCCGGAAGATCGCCGGTCCGCCGATACTGCGTTTCCATCGGCGTGGAGACACCCGGGATGGAAAGCCGCGTCTCCAAGGTGGTCTCCGTGCAGATGTAATCCATTGAGACCACCTCTGGCGTAGAGGGTGTGGGAACCGCCGCCGTGATGGTTTGACCATCCGGATAGGTCATCGATATCTCGCCCGCCACGGCGGCGCGATCATGGCACAGGTTGAGTCTGCCCTCGCCAGTCGACCAGCGGCCTGCTGTCTGCCCGTGTACTTCCCCTCCACCCGTCGAGTCATCGAGAGCCTCGAACGTGAGGTCAGCGGTCAATTCCCCCGTCCAGAAGGTGCCATCGGACCCGAATAGTCTGACGACATTACGGCGCTCACCCCGAGGAATGTCGAGACCTTCGAGTTCTCGCTGCATCCAGGCGATTGGCCCGCCACCGCTTTGTGTCCAGGCCCCCACGACGCAGGCATCGGTAACATCGAGGTCGCCACACGACCCGCAGCCCGCTTCCAGTTCTCCCGTGATCCGAAGCTGAAGATTTCTGTTGCCTGCCGCAAATCCCGCGAAGCGAAATCGGCTACTGTCTCCGGCTCGCGACTCGACTCTCTCCGGCAGCGCGCCCCACGTCTCCGCCAGCGAACGTACAGCATGCGCCTGTGCCGGATCAGCACTCGGCCGCCATCGGCCACACTCAAACTCGATCCAGCCCCGCTGCAGCACGAAGGGCTCGAGTATCACAGGTTCAACTCGCGTCTCGGACCAGCGCCAGGTATCGCCCTCGGTCGGGTTGCTCGGCAGCGCACCGCCGTCGGGGTAAGTGATATCCTGGTCCAGGTAGGCCTGTGCGAACGCAAGCCATTCGTCGGCGTCTAGTACCGCCCGCATCGCTGACCGCTGCGCGGAGGCAGCCGGACTGCCGGCCATCTGCTGCAGGAAGGGGAGAATGCCGCTCGAACCGCGTTCTCCGCCGAGCCAGAAGAAAAAGACAGAGGCCGGATATGCCAGCTCGTACAGCGGTGTATCCGCAGACAATCTATCGAAAGCGGCGACAAGGCGCGAAAGCTCCTCGCGATCGGAAACCGCCAAACCGGCAAACCAATCTGCCGATCCTTCGAGCCACCAATCACCGCCCGAACCAGTGCCGGCTCGACCGCTGCTCATCTGGGCGGACGAAAGAGTCGCGAACTGAACGCAATGAAAAATCTCGTGGGCGGTCACCGGCGCGGCTTCAGTAACAGCGGTGCTGCTCGTCAGAAGATGAACGGAGATGCGGCATTCGCCATCGCTGGCGCCAGCGCTTCCGGCAATGTTGCTGAACCCTTCGCTATCTCCCTCCTCGCGTGGCGGAAGGCCGTCGATCAGAAGGATCGTCACGTCATCCATGCGAAACGGACCGATTTCTGCGAGCGCCGCCACAGCTCCGCGAATTCCGCGCTCGTAGTCTGCCAGCGCGCCCGGTGACAAGGCCCACCCCGCATGAAGGTCATGCACAAGGCGAATGTGGCGTATGCCCTCTTCGGTAGCCACCGGCACACGCAGCCGTTCCTCACAAGTAAAACCCGTCCCAGCCAGTCGGTCGTCAAATCGTAACCGATAGGACTCTTGCGTGCAGTCGCCGAATTCCGCCTTTGCGGCACTCGTCATGACGGCCAGGATCACCGATGCGACTATCGTGCTTAGCACCAATCCGCTTGCAGGCTGCACCATTGACTCCTCGGCAGACCATTCTCGAACTTGCTTAGCATCTTTATGACGAGCGATCATCGACCGAACGGTCGATACTGTGCACAATATGTTTGTTGATGGCAGCTATTCGTGTCTTGGCGCTACACATGGCAAATCAGCTCCCAAACCTCATCGGTCTGATTTACGAAACCGTCTTCGATGACGAACTTTGGCCTCAGGTACTCCTTCGCCTGGCAGAACTTGCCGGAGTTGATGTCCCAGCAATCGGGTTCTTCGACCCCCTGACCGGTCGAGTATCCGCCATTGCTCCTCGAACGGACCCGGCCGATCTGCTGAAATTCAGAAACGATTGGGCGGGGCGTACGACACTGTTCTCGGACTTATCCGCTGTTGACGTGGGAGATGTCGTCAGCTTGCAAGATCTCGTCCCTGTTTCGGCATTGAGGCGCTCTGCGGTTTTCAACGAATTGCTCAGGCCGATGGGATTGGGTTCCGCTGCGCTTCTTGCAAACGTGGCCGCATCCGGCGGCGCACAAGCCGTTCTGGGGCTTTATCGAGAAGCGCCCGCGCAGGATCAGCCCTTCGAGCAGCAACAGGTCGAGACCGTAGCGATCGTGGTGCGGCACATCGCGCGGGCGATCGAACTTCGGAAGCAGGCGAGCGCCCTGCGTCTGCGCGAGGCCGCGGCGCTGCGTTCACTCGAGCACCTTCGAAAGGGCTTTGTCCTGCTGGATGCTGCGGGACACGTCCTTTTTGCCAACGGACTCGCCTCCCGGATCGTCGATACCTCTGGCCGAGCTAGCGATGACTTCTTCGAACTGCTGGGCCTGAGGACAAGAAAGGCCGTGGCCGAGCGAACAGGAGAAACCATCAACGTGCCTCGAGACGGGCAACGCTCTGCCTTGAAGCTGGCGCTGCTACCCCTAAGGGAAGGCGCAGCAGCGAGCGCTCAGACCTGCCTGGACCTTCTCGGTCCCGCGGTCATTGCCATCATCACGGATCCCGATCTGGATGCCGATCATCGCTGTGCCGCTCTTCAGGAGCGCTACGGGCTTACGCCGGCGGAGGCGGCTTTTGCCCTTGAAATCCGCAAGGGCGACGGGCGCGAAGCTGCGGCGGGCCGCCGAGGTATTTCAGTGTCCACCGCCCATACGCACCTTCACCGGATTTTCGAGAAGACAGGCGTGACGCGCCAGGCAGAACTTGTGCGCCTGATGCTGGATGAAGATCGTTAGGTTTCGTGCATCAAAGCGGCTCGCTCTGCAGGGCGTATACAAGAGCGCGCAGATCCTCCGGGGTGCAGATGCGGCAATTGGCCTGCAGCATGGGCTGGTTCTCCTCCCGTAAAGCCACCTCCAGCAGTTGCGACGCCTCCAGACCGGGCGGAAGCGCTAGATCCAGTCCCTGTTCCTGGAGAAAAGCTGAGAAGGCAGGGGCGAGACGGCCCGCGAGATCGGTCTCGCTTCCTCCCTCCAGCCCAAACGCCCGGGCTACCTCTGCATGAGCCGCAGGTGCCGCAGCCGCATTGCCGGCGAGCGCAACCCGCAGGCTCATCCCTACCGCGCGGCCATGGTGCACATGTCCCAAAACTCCCAGCGCGTGGCCCAGTGCATGGGCCACTCCAGTCCCTGCCAGATCAATGGCCTGCCCCGCCAGCCAGGAGGCAAGCAGCATCTCCCCGCGAGCTTCCAGGTCCTCGGGCATTGCCAGGGCGCGTGGCAAGGCGCGGCGCACCAGGCGGATGGCCTGCAGGGCCGGGGCGCCCACCAGGGGATGGCTGCGCCGCGAAGTGAAAGCCTCAATGGCATGGACCAGGGCATCGACGCCGGTTGCCGCCGTAAGCGCCGGCGGCAGGGTAAGTGTGAGTTCCGGATCCAACAGCGCGGCACGGGCGCGCAAGCCCTCGCCCCAGGCCCAAACTTTGGCGCCGGACGCGAGTGTGAGGATCGCCGTACGCGTGGCTTCCGAGCCGGTGCCGGCGGTGGTGGGGATCAGCACCATCGGCAGGGCGCCGTCAGGAAAGGCCTGCGCACCAAGGCAGTAGCCGGCGACCCCGTCAGTCGCTGGCGCCATTGCCGCGACCAACTTGGCCATGTCCAGTGCCGAGCCACCGCCCAAGCCGACCACCGCCTGCGCCCCGAAATCCCGCGCTTCGGCTGCAGCAAGATCGATGTCTTCGGCCAGGGGATCGCTGCGCACATTCGTCATCACCGCAACCTGATGACCGGCCTGTCGCAGCGCGTCGGCCGCGCGCTCCCCACTGCGCGCCACACCGGGGTCCACCAGCAACAGCACGCGCGCCACCGCGCCGCAGTCTTGCGCCAGGATGGCAGGCAGACGCACCAGGCTGCCGACGCCGAAGTGTAGGCGGGGAGAAACGGCCTCGATCGACGCGACGGCATTGGCTGCGGGCATGCGCCTGGTCCCTCACAATACTGGCGCGGCTTCACGCGCGTGCCTCGCTCCAGAACACCACGGTGCGACGCCACAAGGCACCTTGTCCAGTGCTGGTGATGCGCGATTTGGTTGAAAGTGCGTTGACCCCTGCCTCGCCACGCCGCAGGCTTCACAAATGCGCGGCGAACCGGGTTGCAAGGGGCGAGGCCATGAAGATCACCCGCATCGAACAGAGTCGCCATCGGCTTGAACTGGATCCACCCTTCCATCCCTCCTGGGACACGCGGGTGCGGCGCCACTTCGACGTTCACCTGGTTCGCATTGAGACCGACGAGGGCTTGGTGGGCGTGGGCTCGGGCGATGCCATGGCGGGCTTCGCCGGCCACGAAGAGCTCTTCATCGGCCGCGACCCACGCGACATGGAACGTCACTTCCGGGTGATCGAGAACCTTTCCTTCCACTACGGCCGCTGCTGGCCGCTCGACATCGCGCTCTGGGATCTCTTCGGGCAGATCACCGAACAGCCGCTCTGGCGGCTGCTGGGGGGGCGCGCCGATGGCGTACACGCCTATGCCTCTTCCGGCAGCCTGCGCGACCCCGAGGAACTGGCCGATCTGGCGCAGTTGGTCGCCGAGGAGGGCTTCACCGCCCTGAAGATCCGCTTTCAGCGCAAGCGCTGGCGCGACGACATCGACGTGCTGGCCGCGGTGCGCGACGCCGTGGGCGATTCCCTGGCCCTCATGGTCGACTGCAATCAGGGCTGGAGGATGCCCTGGGACACGGCACAGCCATGGAGCCTGAAACAGGCCCAAGCGGTGGCCAAGGAACTGGAAGGCCTGGATGTCTACTGGATGGAGGAGCCGCTGCATCGCGGCGACTACGAGGGCATGCGGCGTCTGCGGGAAAGCACCAGCGTACGCATTGCCGGGGGTGAGATGACCCGGGAGCTGCACGAACTACGCGAGCTGGTCGATCGGCGCTGCCTCGACGTGCTGCAGCCCGACGCCGTGGTGACCGGCGGCATCACCGGCTTGCGCCGCATCGCCGAGCAGGCACTGGCGTGCGGCCTGGAGTTCACGCCGCACACCTGGGGCAACGGCATCGGGCTGCTCGCCAACGCTCATCTGGCCGCCGGCTGCGCCGGCTCACGCTATCTGGAGTTTCCCTTTGACCCGCCGGCCTGGACGCCGGAACGGCGCGACTTCCCGCTAGTCGAGCCGCTGATCGCCGGCGAGGACGGCTGGCTACAACTCAGCGAGGAGCCCGGGCTGGGCCTGGAACTGGACGAGGACTATCTGGAGTCCACGCGCATCGCATAGACCGCAGCCTGGGCTCAGTCCGCCTCCGCTGCTTCGCGGTGCTCGGGGACGGACCAGGTGGGCCAGGGCTCGCCCAGGTCGGTGAGGTGGCAACGGATGTCCGCCAGGTCGAGGCGGATGCGCGCGCCCCCGGAGAAGTGCAACGTGATGCACTTAGGCTCACTGGCGATGGTCAGGAGATTGAGGAACTGGTCGCGCGCCGTGAGGTCCACGCCCTGGGTCTGGACGCGGCGCACCTTGTCGAAGACCAGCGCGGCGTTGCTGCGCCAGTTGACCGGCCGGGGGTCGGCATCCTCAAAGCTGGCATCGCCCGCAGCACCACCAGCAGCGTCGGCGCCGCTCTCGCCCTGACTTTGCGTCTGGGCCGTGCCCTCGGCGCCGCCATCCACATCCAGCGCGTCCTTGCCCGCCCGCTCCCACAGGAAGCGGTTCAGCACCATGACGAAGCGCTTCTCCCGCTTCATCCAGCGTATGTCGCGCAAGGGCACAAGCCCATCCTGGACGCAGGCGGCAATCACATCCATGTCCGCCACGCCATGCGCGCGCAGTTTCAAGGGCGCCGGCGGCGCCCCCTCTCCCATCCGCGTGTCAGTCAGCTCGTTAATCGTTCAATCTCCGCCCCGCAAGCGGCCAGCTTGGCCTCGATTCGCTCATAGCCTCGGTCGAGATGATATATTCTGTTGATCACAGTTTCACCCTCTGCGGCCAATCCGGCCAGCACGAGGCACACGGAGGCCCGCAGATCCGTGGCCATCACCTCGGCCCCAGTGAGCCGCCGCTCCCCGCGTACAAGGGCAGAAGCCCCGTGTATCGTGATGTCCGCACCCATGCGAATCAGCTCCGGCACATGCATGAAACGATTCTCGAATATCGTTTCCGTGATCATCGACGCGCCCTCGGCGGTGGTCATCAGCGCCATGAACTGCGCCTGCAGGTCGGTGGCAAAGCCAGGAAAGGCCTCCGTCATCACGTCACTGCCGCGCAGGCGACCATTGCGCCGTCGAGCCAGCAGGGTGCCATCGCTTTCCTCCACCGTGACGCCCGCCTGCCGCAGTACTGCGATCGGCCGCTCCAGGTGCGCCGCCTGGGCGCCGACCAAGCGCAGCTCGCCATCGGTAATCGCTGCGGCCATCAGGAAGGTTCCCGCCTCGATGCGGTCGGCAATCACCGGATGGCTCGCCCCCTGCAAGCTGCCGCAGCCGCGGATGGTGATGATCTCGCTGCCTTCGCCCTCGATTTCAGCCCCCATAGCACGCAGACAAACGGCAAGGTCGCTGATCTCAGGCTCGCGCGCGGCATTGACGAGACGGCTTTCCCCCTGGGCCAGGGCGGCCGCCATCATGGCGTTCTCCGTGGCGCCGACGGAGATGGTGGGAAAGACCACCTCGGCGCCGGTCAGGCCCTTGGGGGCGCTGGCATGGATATAGCCGGACTCAATGGCGATCTCCGCACCCATGGCCTCCATGGCCGAGAGGTGCAGGTCGACCGGCCGGGTGCCGATGGCGCAGCCGCCCGGCAGCGACACCTCGGCTTGCCCGAAGCGGGCCAGCAGCGGCCCCAGCACCAGGACCGAGGCACGCATCTTGCGCACCAGATCGTAGGGCGCGCGCTGGGAGGCCACATGGCTCGCCTGGATCTCGAGCACCTGCCCCTGCTCCCCCGCCGCGGGCTGCACTTCCGCAACCTCCGCCCCAAGGCCAGCGAGCAGCTGGCGCATGGAGGCGATATCCGCCAGGCGCGGCAGGTTGCTCAGGCGCAGCGGCTCGGAGGTGAGCAGGGCAGCCGCCATCAGCGGCAAGGCGGCATTCTTCGATCCACTGATCTGGATCGCGCCGTTGAGCGGACGGCCGCCGCGAATGAGAATTCGGTCCATGAGTTCCGGGCAGGTTGTTAATCGGTGGTGCCGCGCGAGCCGCGGTCAGGATTTCCCCTCGTCCGAGGACGGGGCCCGCTCGACCCGCGCACGGGCCTGCGCCTTGCGCTTGCGCAGGTTCTCGCGCAAGGCGGCGGCCAGCCGCGCCTCGCGCTCCTGCTGCTTTGCGCCCTGCGCCGACGGCTTGGCCTTCACCGGGGAGCTGGTCTCGTCCTTCGACATGGCCGGCAATCTCAACCGGGAATGGGGCGAGGTCAAGGCGCCGGAATGGATGAGCTGGCACAAAGCTGCCCTGCTTGCTCTTGACCTTGGCGCGGGCGAGCCGATCTCATGCAGCATGATCGCACGCAGACCCTTCCTCCTCGGCCTCGCCGCCACCGGACTGTCGGCGCTGATGCCGCCCGCAGCCTGGGGCACGGTGCCCGAGGTGGTGGACGAAACCTATTTCGCCATCCGCCTGGGTAACGCCACCATCGGCCAGCATTTTCTGCGCGTTCGCCGGCAGGGCTCGGAGGTCGTCGCTCAGCAGGAGGGAGAGGCCACGGTGCGGATCGGGCCGGTGCCGGTGACCCGTATTCGACAATCGAGCACCGAAGTCTATCGCGAGGGTCTCCTGCACAGCCTCGAGATCGCCAACGAGAGCGGCTACTATGAGCCGCGCCGACGCAGCATCACCGCGCGCGCCGAGGGCGATGTCATCTATCTGGTGGACAATCAGGGGCGGGATTACGAAATCCCCCGCGACGCCATGCCGGGCAGCGGCTGGCGCAAGGCCTCACTGCAGGCTCCGGTGCTGATCTCGCCGCGCAACGGCAAGCCGCGCGAGCCTGCCGTCCACACCCACGGCACCCAGTCCATCGAGACTCCGGCCACCGGGCCGATAGAAGCCGAGCACTGGAGCCTCGAAGGCGACGACATGGATTCCCGCCTCTGGTACGAACCGGGCAGCGAGCGGCTGCTGCGCATGATCCTGAACTACGAAGGCCGCGACATCGAATACCTGCGCGAGTAGCGCCCCCCAGCCGAGCGACCGCCTTACCCGCCCTTGCCCGGAACGATCAAATGCTCCGGCCCGTAGGGGAAGCCGGTGATGTTGCGGTTGCCCTCCTCGGTAATCACGAGAATGTCGTGCTCGCGATAGCCGCCGGCGCCCGGCTGGGACTCCGGCAGGGTGATCATGGGCTCCATGGAAACGACCATGCCCGGCTCCAGCACCGTCTCGCAGTCCTCGCGCAACTCAAGGCCCGCCTCCCTGCCGTAGTAGTGGCACAGCACGCCGAAGGAGTGCCCGTAGCCGAAGGAGCGATACTGCAGCAGGTCCTCCGAAGCGTAGAGCGCGTTCAATTCCATGGCGATGTCCGAGCATTTCCGGCCCGGGACCAGAAGCTCCTTGCCCCGATCGTGGACCCGGCAGTTGAACTCCCAGAGCCGCAGATGGGCATCGCTCGCCGTTTCGGCGAAGAGCGTGCGCTCCAGGGCCACGTAGTAGCCGGCCACCATGGGAAAGCAGTTGAGCGAGAGGATGTCGCCGCGCTGGATGCGGCGGCTGGTGACCGGATTGTGCGCGCCGTCGGTGTTGATGCCGGACTGGAACCAGGTCCAGGTGTCCATCAGCTCGGCATGGGGCCAGGACCGTGCGATCTCCCGCACCATCGTTGCCGTTGAGTGCAGCGCCACCTCATGCTCCGGCACGCCCACCGCCGTCGCCTCCACGCAGGCCGCCCCACCCAGATCGGCGATGCGCGCCATTTCGGTGATGTGGGCGATCTCCTCCTGGGACTTGATCATGCGCAGGCGCATGGCCGGGGCGGCGATGTCGACGAACTCGACGCCGGGAAACTCCCGCTCAAGCAGCTGCATCAGCTCCAGGTTGACGTGGTCGAACTCGATGCCGATGCGCTTGGCGCCACCCACCAGCTTGCGCACTGCGTGGAAGTAGTTGGCCCGGTTCCAGTCGGTGTAGGTGACATTGTCGCCAAAGCTGCGCCGCCAGGGCTGGCCGCCGTCGATCCCGGCGCTGATCGTCGTGGCCGTCTCATGGTCGATCACCAAGCCATAGCGGCGGCCGAAGTAGCAGTAGAGAAAGTCGGAGTAGTAATTGATGTTGTGATAGGAGGTGAAGAGCGCGGCGTCGATGCCCGCCTCCGCCATGTGCCGCCGGATGGCATCCTGCCGGCGCTGCATCTCCGCGGCCGAGAAGGTCGGCTGCACCTTCTCACCGTTCCCACGATAGTCCTGAAAGCGCTCGCGCTCCATCTCTGCACCCCGTTTGCATCAAGTTTTATTCAAGACTGAGGTAGATCCAGTCGCCTTGTCAAAGGAACCTTTCTCGTGCCAGCATGAGTTTGCTTCATAATGCTGGGGCGATCGAAATGCATCCGCCGCTCACCGCCCTGCGCGCCTTCGAGGTTGCGTCGCGACATGGCAGCTTCTCCGCTGCAGCCGAAGAACTCTGCGTCACCCAATCGGCCGTCAGCCATCAGATCCGCCACCTGGAAGACTGGATGGGCGCGCCGCTTTTCGTTCGCGGCAAGGGCAACCGGCTCAGCCTGCTGCCGCATGGAGCGGCACTGGCGCAAACGCTCACGCACTCTTTCGCCGAGATCGACGCGGCCTGCCGTCGGGCACGCCAGGCCAAGGATCCCCCCAGCCTGGTGATCGCCGCCATCCCCTCGCTGGCCGTCTGCTGGCTGATCCCCCGCCTCACCGACTTTCGCCGGCGGCACCCGGAGGTGCACCTGCGGGTGGTCTATGCCCTGCATGGCCAGGCAATTGATTTCGCCGACGTGGACCTGGCCCTGATATTTTCCAAGGCAGGGCCGCCGCGCCTGGACGGCGCACGCGCCACGCCCTTTCTGCCCGGCGCCAGCGCTCCAGTGTGCAGTCCTGCGCTGGCCGCGACCATGCGGCGCGGCGAGGACTACGACCTGAGCGATGCCCTGCTGTTGCACGATTCTGGCGTGGGCGGCTGGCAGCGCTGGTTCGTCCGGGCCGATCGACCGCTGCCCGGGGCCATCGACGGACCGGTCTTCGAGGACTTCAATCTGCTGCGCGCCGCCGCACTGGCCGGCCAGGGCGTCGCCCTCTGCCCCCTGGCCGTGATCGCCGATGACCTGCGCGACGAGCGGTTGGTGCCGCTCTCCGCGATTACGGTGCACGACGACAGCGGTTACTACCTCTTGGATAGCCCACCGCTGGGCAGCGCCACCCACGCAGCGGCGAAGGCCTTTCGGGAGTGGCTTTTTGCCAACCGGGACAATGCCGATCCCGTGACCGTCCCTTTCGCCTCTGCCGGGAACTGACGGCGACCGCTGTTGCGCCTGCATGGATATCACGACTGGCCGGACCGCAGGCGGGCCGAGCGGCGGCGGAGCCATTCCGCGGTCAACAGCAACAGGACGGACAGGACGATCAGCAACGTTGCGGCGGCCAGGATATCGGGGCTCAACTGTTCCCTGATCCCCGACCACATCTGGATTGGCACGGTGCGCTGATCGAACCCGGCAAGGAAAAGCGCAATGACCGGCTCGTCGAAGGAAATCACGAAGGCGAAGAGCGCGCCGGAGAAGATGCCGGGGCTGATCAGCGGCATCACCACCTTGAAGAAAGTTCTGAATGGAGTCGCGCCCAGACTGGCGGCGGCCCTGAGCAGACCCCGGTCGAAACCCGACAGCGTCGCGGTGACGGTGATCACCACGAAGGGCGTTCCCAGCATGGTGTGCGCGATGATGATGCCGGGCAGGGTCTGCGCCAAACCGATCTGCGAATAGAAGAAATAGGTGCCCGCCGCCACGACAATGAGGGGCACGATCAGCGGGAGCAGCACCACACTGGTGACACTCTTGCGAAAGGGCATGTAGGGACTGCTGAGCCCCAGCGCCGCCAGCGTTCCTAGAAAGGTCGAAAGCGCCGTTGCTGCCAGTGCGATTGCCAGGCTGTTGCCGATGGCAAGGCGCCAATTTGGATTGGTCACGAGCTCCTGATACCAGCGGATCGAGAAGCCGTCGCTCTGGAAGGTCAGCATCTCCCGGGTGAAGGTGAAGTAGGGCTGAGCGTTGAAGGAAAGCGGAATGATCACAAGGATCGGGAGCATCAGGAAGGCATAAACCGACACGCACAGCAGGCGGTAGACGACGCGCCAAACCTTGTAGCGCAGGCCATAGTGGTCGTTCTGATCAGCCATCGCCCTACCCCAGCCGTATGCTGTCGCCGCCAAAAACGCGGCTGTAGAGCAGATAGAGCAGCAACACCGCGACCAGGATGACCCCGGACAGGGCCGCCGCCAGCCCCCAGTTGAGGGACTGCTGAATGTGGTAGGCCACGAAGCTGCTGATGAACTGGCCCGTGCGCCCCCCAACCAGCGCCGGCGTGATGTAGTAGCCGATGCACAGGATGAAAACGAGAATACAGCCGGCGCCGATCCCGGGTTTTGTCTGGGGCAGATAGACCCGCACGAAGGCCAGAAAGGGCGGTGCCCCGAGAGACGCCGCCGCGCGCATGTGCACCGGCGGTATGCTCTTCATCACGCTGTAGAGCGGCAAGACCATGAAGGGCAGCATGATGTGGGTCATGGCAACGATTGTGCCGGTCATGTTGTGCATCATGCGCAGCCGCCCATCATCGGAGATCAGGCCGAGCGCCACCAAAAGGTCGTTGAGCACACCCTGTTGCTGGAGCAGCACGATCCAGGCGGCCGTGCGCACCAGCAAGGCCGTCCAGAACGGCAGCAGCACGAGGATCAGCAAGAGGTTGCCGACGTGTGGCGGGCTGTTGGCAATGTGATAGGCGATCGGGAAGCCGAGCAGCAGGGTCAGGAGCACGATCAGCGCGCTGGCCCAGAGCGTTCGGCCAAAGAGCATCAGGTGAATCTGCTCGTATTCCGGCCGGGCCACGATTTCGCCCATCGCATCGTAGCGATGGTCAAAGGCACCGAGATAGTGGCGGAGCGTGAAGGCCTCCCCCATGATCTTGAGCGTCGACCAGAACTCCTGCTCGCCCCACTGCGGATGGATCGAGATCAAGCGATCCTGAAAGCTGCCGTCCGCCGCCGCGTCGTCGCCATCGAGCTCATTGGCCGTCCGCAGCAGGATGGTGCGCGCGCCGGCGATTTCGTGATTCAACTGCAGGGCAAGAGAACCAAGCGTGCCCGCTTCGTTGAGGTCCAGCAGTTCACCTGCAACGCTCGCATAGGCGGCTTCCGGCGGCAGTCCCTCGAAGTCCCAGGTGTCCAGCACTCTCATGGTTTCCGGCAGGGAATCGGCCACCTTCGGGTCGTAAAAGCTTCTGGCCATCATGTCGACCAGCGGCAGAGCGAAGAATACGACGATAAAGGCCAGCAACGGCATGGTGAGCGCGAAGGCTCGAAGCCTGTGGCGGCGGGTGGTCCGCCGCAACCGGCGCTTCAGCGACGCGTCAAGGACGGGCGCCGCGCCCTCTGTCAAAGTGGTGGACAAGGAAGCCCCCCGCAAGAAGCCGACCCGGGTGGGACGTCAAGCCCCACCCGGCCTCTGCCTAGCTTAGCGCGCAAGCCAACTGGTGAAGCGATTCTCCGTGCGATCTCCGTGATCCGCCCACCAGGACGCATCGAACTTCAAGGCGTTGGCGAAGTTGTCCGGGTGCGTGGGCAAGGTACGCGCGATCTCGTCCGGGATCGTTTCCAGGGCCGACGTGCGCACCGGGGCGTAGGGGATGTACTTCGTCTGTTCAGCCATCCGCTCCGGCTGCGAGGCGAAGCTGATAAAGTCCCGTGCCAGCTCCACATTCTCACCCCCCTTGGGAATGGACCACATGTTCAGCATCCACATCTGGTGGTCCCAGACGATCTTCACCGGCAATTCGTCTTCGTCGATCGCTGACTGGATCCGCCCGTTCCAGGAGACGGTCATGGCCACCTCGCCGTCTGCCAGGATCTGGACACTTTGCGCCCCGGTCTCCCACCAGACCGCGTCGTCCTTCACCTTCTCCAGGACGGCAAAGGCCCGGTTCATCCCTTCCTCGGTGCTGAGGACATCGTAAACATCCTCCGGCGCAACGCCGTCGGCCATAAGCGCGAACTCGAGCGTTCCCTGCGCCTTGCTTTGGATGCCTCGGCGCCCCGGAAACTTCTCGACATCAAAGAAATCGCTCAGAGTCGAGGGCTTCTCGTCCTGCTCAGCGAACTGGCGTTCGTCATAGGCATAGACAGTCGAGAAGATGATCGTGCCGATGGCGCATTCGCTGAAGGTGCCCTCGATAAAGTCGTCCTCGGCCGGCGTGCCGTCCGCCGCCGCCGGCATGGCGGTGACGTCCACTTCCTCGAACAGCCCTTCGGCACAGCCTCGGATGGCCTGGTGCTCCTCCACATCCGCAACATCCCAATGGACATTGCCGGCTTCTACCTGGGCCCGGATCGGACCGAGGTCGAAGTTGTAGTCAGCGGAATTCACGGTCACGCCCGCCTCGTCCATGAAGGGCTTATGATAGGCCTCGACCTGGCTGTTGGAGTAGGCACCCCCACCCGATACCACCGTAATCGACTGGGCACCTGCAGCGCCGGCCGCACCAAGGATCACGGCCATTCCGGCTGCCATGGCCAGGGCAGACCTGAAGTTTCGTCTCGTCATCAGCTTTCTCCCTCCCGTCCTTCTGTCCAGCGCTCCAAGCGCAATCTCTTGACGGCAGCAAAGGTGTTCTAACAACCATTCCCGGCATCGCCTGGCCCTGCTCGTTGTGACAAGGAGAAGAACAGGCGAGATACAATTGAATGATTAACCGATACCCAGCATCAAAACTGCCGTCAGGCCTAAGCTCTATTCCTGCAAATCGGCGTTGTTTTTGGCAACAGCACGACAGCATGAACCTTTCGTCACCTCATCAATCTACCGTTTTTACTTTTATTCTTACGGATAGATTGCTGAAGTATTCAGCGTAGGAGCGCCAATTTCTGCTGTCAAAAGAGCAAATCTCGCCGCATTATGAGATTGCCTCATAAGCTGGAGCGGGCGCGCGCTTTCCCCAGCGGCCAGAAGCCAGTTCATGCGTCACCGGCTGCCCTACCCACTCGAATCCGGGGGATTTAACGGCGGATGGACTCCGCCACGGCCGCGCCCAGCGCCTGGTGGGCCGAGGGTTGCAGGTGGATACCATCAGTCGGGCTTACGGTGGCAACCCAACCGGCATCGAGGAACTTGAGTCCGCGGGCATCCGCCAGGGTGCTGTAGTGGGTGGCCAACTCCCGGCTGACCGCAGTTGCACCCCAGAACTCGCCGGCCAGCACGCCGGTTTCCTCCACCGAAGGCGGGCAAATCAGCAAGATCTCGAACCCGCCGTGCCGCGCCTGAATATCTGGCCAGAGCGCGATGTCCAGCAGGCCGGCAATCCCGGCCGTCACTCGCTCAGGCGTCGGGGCGAAGCGGGTCTTGCAGTCGTTGGTGCCGAGCATCAATGCCAGGAGATCGATGGGACCGTGACTGAGCAGGGCCATGTGCAGGCCGTTACGCCCGTTCATGTGCGCGCCCATCACCGGATCGTCAAACTGGGTGGTACGCCCCGGCAGCCCCTCTTCCACCAGCGACCACTCCGAGCCGAGGGCTGCGGCGCAGACCGTGGGCCAACGCGCCTGCGGGCCATGGCGGGCATAGTCGCCGCGCCGAACAATGGGCTTCAGGCCATGGGTGTTGCTGTCACCAAACGCGAGCAGGCAGGGCATGGCTGGCGTCCCTCTCGCTTCTCTCAAAGCCCAGGCGCAGGGGCGAGATCAACTCCCCTGCGCCCATGAGCCACGAGTCAGTGGTTGTCGCGCGGCAGGTTGCGGGCCACCCGCTGGTAGGCCGTCGCCAGTTCCAGGCAGCCGCCTTCGGCGAGCTGGCCCACATTGGCGCGATAGATCTCCTGCCAGGGAGTATAGTTTTTGATCTCCGGCGGCGTCCAGGCGGCGCGTCGGGCCTCCCACTCGCCGTCGTCCAC
Source organism: Aquibaculum arenosum (assembly GCF_029222965.1). Lineage (GTDB taxonomy): Bacteria > Pseudomonadota > Alphaproteobacteria > Kiloniellales > DSM-21159 > Aquibaculum > Aquibaculum arenosum. Next base: position 153,993 of record NZ_JARHUD010000008.1, read on the forward strand.
CAGGGCATCCATGGTCGACCTGTTGAGGTCCAGGCGCACCCGATCGCCCGTCTGTAGCAGTGCGAGCCCGCCGCCCACCACCGATTCCGGCGAGGCATTGAGGATAGAGGGGCTTTCAGAGGTGCCTGACTGGCGCCCGTCCCCCACGGTGGGCAGATGGGTGACGCCCTCGCGCAGCAGCGCATCCGGCGGCTGCATGTTCACCACCTCGGCCGAGCCGGGGTAGCCGACGCAGCCGACGTTGCGGATAAAGAGGATGGTGCGGTCGTCGATCTCGAGCGCGGGGTCGTTGAGGCGATCATGATAGTCCTCCGGCCCCTCGAAGACCACGGCGCGGGCCTCGAAGATATTTTCCTTGCCCGGCTCCGAGAGATAACGCTGGCGGAAGTCCTCCGAGATCACGCAGGTCTTCATCAGCGCCGAGTCGAAAAGGTTGCCCGAGAGCACCAGGAAGCCGGCCTTCTCGCGCAGCGGCTCGGCGCAGGTCTTGATCACCTCTGTGTCCTGGCTCTCCCAGTTGGCCAATGTCTCGCGCATCGGCTTGCCGGCCACCGTCATCGCGTCTTCGCGGATGTAGCCCGCCTTGCGCAGCTCGCCCATCACCGCCGGCACGCCGCCGGCGCGAAAGAAGGATTCGCCCAGATACTCACCCGCCGGCTGCATGTTCACCAGCAGCGGCACCTCGAAACCAATCTTCTGCCAATCGGTGACGTGCAGGTCGATGCCGGCATGGCGCGCCACGGCCTGGAGATGCGGCGGCGCATTGGTGGAGCCGCCGATGGCCGAGTTCACCACGATGGCGTTCTCGAAGGACTGGCGGGAGAGGACGTCGGAGGGCTTAAGGTCCTCGTAGACCATCTCGACGATGCGCCGGCCGGTCTCATAGGCCATGGCCATGCGCTCGCGGAAAGGCGCGGGGATTGCGGAACTTCCCGGCAGCGTCATGCCCAGGGCTTCGGCCATGGCGTTCATGGTGCTGGCGGTGCCCATGGAGTTGCAGTGACCGAGCGAGGGCGCGCTGGCGCAGACGCGGTTCATGAACTCGTCGTAGTCGATCTTGCCTTCGGCCAGCAGGCGTCGGCTTTCCCAAACGATGGTGCCCGAGCCGGCGCGCTTGCCCTTCCACCAGCCGTCGAGCATAGGCCCGCCGTTGAGCGCGATCGCCGGCAGGTCCACCGTCACTGCACCCATCAGCATGGCCGGCGTGGTCTTGTCGCAGCCGGTGGTCAGCACAACGCCGTCGATGGGATAGCCGTAGAGCACCTCGACCAGGCCGAGGTAGGCCAGGTTGCGGTCCAGCGCCGCGGTGGGCCGCTTGCCGGTTTCCTGGATCGGATGGACGGGGAACTCCATGGGGATGCCGCCGGCATCACGAATGCCCGCCTTCACCCGCTCCTTCAAGAAGACGTGGATCTTGTTGCAAGGGGCCAAGTCGCTGCCGGTCTGGGCGATGCCGATGACCGGGCGCTCGCCCTGCAGTTCGTCGCGGGTGTACTCCTGGTTCTGATAGCGCTCGACATAGAGCGCGGTCATCCCTGGATTGTTGGGATTGTCGAACCACTCCTGCGAGCGGAACTTCTTGTGTGCGCGAGTATCTCCCATCGGGTCCTCCATCCGGCGCAAGGCCATTGCTCCATCGCAGCTTAGGGCGCGTTGGAAAGGCTTGGCAAGTAATTGTCCGATGAATGCCTGGAACGCGGTTCTTTGGTAAGCCGCGCAGGCCAGATTGTACCCAGCTTGAGTGCCAAGCCGCACCAGTTCGCCTCACAACCATCACACGCAGAATCGTTGACAGGGCATCAAACTCTTGGCAAGCAATCGTCGGATGAATAGCGCAAAGAGGGAGCGGCCAATCGCTTCCGGAGGCAGTCCACGGCCCTTGGCAGTTCCAGCTGATCTCGACGGATAGACCCATCCAGCCACTCCGATGGCTGGCTTGGCTGCCGATGTGGCGGAACAGGAACGCAAGGGCTAGTATCCGCCGCATGCTTGTGCTGCTCACGCGAGTCACAAAGCGACAACAGAGAATTTGGGAGGAAGACTTATGAAATCCACACTCGGAAAAGGCCTTCTGGCCGGCGCGCTTCTCACCTGCGTCTCCACGGTCGCCATGGCGCAGGACTTCGAATTGCAGATTCAGTCCAGCGATCCGGCGGGCGACCCCAACTACCAGCTCTGGCAGGGCTGGGCCGAAGAGGTGGGCGAGCGCACCGACGGCCGCGTCAAGATCAACATGATGTCGGTGGGCTCGGTCGTCGACTTCCAGGAGACGCTCGACGCCGTGGGCGCGGGCATCCTGGACGGTCATGTCACCGACACCTCCTACTTCGCCGGCAAGGACCCGGCCTTCGGCCTGATCGGCAACCCGACGGGCGCCTGGTCGGACCCGCGCGAGATGCTGAAGTTCTTCAACGAGGGCGGCGGCAAGGAGCTGATGAACGAGTTGGTCGAGCCCTACGGCACCTACTTCGTTGGCGCCACGACGCCGGGCCTCGAAGCCTTCGTTTCGGACGTGCCGCTTGACGGCGTGGATGATCTGGACGGCCTGAAAGTGCGTGCCCCGGCCGGCCTGGTCCAGCGGGTCTTCGGCGCTGCCGGTGCTTCGCCGGTGAACCTGCCCACCTCGGAAGTTTTCACCGCCCTGGATAAGGGCGTGGTGGATGCGGCCGACTACAGCGTGTTCCACGTAAATCAGGACCAGGGGCTGCATGAGATCGCACGGCACCCGGTCTATCCCGGCTTCCACTCGATGCCGCTGATCGAACTCTCGATCAACCGTGGCGTCTGGGAGTCCATGCCCGAGGACATCCAGCAGATCTTCGAGGAGTCGGTCGCCGACCTGGCCCAGCGCCAGATGGAAGCCGTCGATGCCAAGGACGCCGCAGCCATCGAGGAAGCCGAGGCCCAGGGCGCCACGGTACACGACTGGCCGGCCGAGGAGCGTGCCCGCTTCCGCTCGATCGCCATGGGCGAGTGGGAGGAAATCGCCACCGAGTCGGAGAACGCTCAGAAGGTCTATGACACTCTGACCAAGTTCCTCCGCGAGGAAGGGCTGCTCAGCGACGAGTAGGGTCCCCTTTGGCAGGCCCCGGCCGCGCGCGATCGCGTTGGCCGGGGCCTTGCTTTGCAGACGGTGAACGAGACATGGCAGTCGATCCAAGGCCCCCGGAAGAGCTCGACCCAAAGCTCAGCGCGACCAGCGAGGGGGCAGGCAAGACAGCCCCGGAAGCCGGCATCCTCGGCCGGGTCATAGAACGGATCGGCTATGTCTTTGCGGCAGCCATCGTTCTGGCCGCGATCATTCTCGTATTCGAGATCTTCATGCGCTATGCGCTGAACAAGCCCACCCTCTGGGTGCACGAGACGAGCATCTTTCTGTGCGCCGTTTCCTTCGTCTACGGCGGGCTGTTCTGCGCATCGCGCAACAGCCACATCCGCGTCGTGTTGATCTATGACGCGTTGTCACCAGCCTGGCGCAGGCGCTTCGACATCGTCATCTACCTGATCAGCGCCGGCGCGGCGACCTTCTTCGCCTGGGCGGCCTGGCTGATGGTCAAGCAGGCCTTCTGGACCCCTTCGGGATCCTTCCGCATGGAGGGAACCGGCACGGCCTGGAACCCTCCCACTCCGGCCCTGATCAAAGGCTTTCTTTTCCTGGTCCTGATCGGACTGGCGCTGCAGTTCCTGGTCCTGGCCGTCAATCACGCCCGCCGGCATCGCCGCGGCGACAACAGGACCGCCTAGATGCCCGAGTTGCTGGATTTCACGCTCAATCTCAAGGCGCTGGGCATAGGCTATGGCACCCTCTTGATGTTCGTCATGCTGCTGACCCTGCTGCTGACGGGCATGCCGCTGGCGCTGGTGACGCTGCTGGTGGCGCTCTTCTTCGCGGTCGGCTGGTTCGGGCCCATGGCGGTGCCGCTGATCACCAGTCGCGTGTTCAGCTTCGTCACCTCCTTCGTCTTTGTCTCGGTGCCGATGTTCGTGCTGATGGCCGCGGTGCTCGACCGTTCCGGCATCGCGCGCGATCTCTTCGACGCCATGAAGCTGATTTCCAACCGCCTGCGCGGCGGCGTGGCGATCCAAACGATCTTCGTGGCGGTGATCCTGGCGGCGATGAGTGGCATCATCGGCGGCGAGATCGTGCTGCTGGGCCTGCTGGCGCTGCCGCAGATGCTGCGGCTGGGCTACGACCGCAGCCTTGCCATCGGCGTGGTCTGCGCCGGCGGCGCGCTGGGAACCATGATCCCGCCTTCCATCGTGCTGATCATCTATGGTCTCGCGGCCAACGTCTCGGTCGGCGACCTCTTCACCGCATCCTTCCTGCCGGGCCTGATGCTGGCGGGCTTCTATGTCCTCTACGTCCTGGCACGCGCCTACTTCTCGCCCCACACCGTGCCCGACCCCGACCCGGAAGTGATGCCGATGAAGCAGAAGATCGCGCTGCTGCGCGGTCTGATTCTGCCGCTGCTGGTGGTCGCCTTCGTGCTGGGCTCGATCTACGGCGGGCTGGCGTCGGTGACCGAGGCTTCGGCAATCGGCGCGGCCGGGGTGATCCTGGCCACCATCGTGCGCGGCGAGTTCTCCTTCGATCTGCTGCGCGGCGCCGCCATGCAAACCCTCGCCACCGTGGGCATGATTGTCTGGATCGGCATCGGCGCCAGCGCCATCGTCGGCGTCTTCAACCTGATGGGCGGCATCGACTTCGTCAGCTCGTTGATCATCGGCATCTCCGAAAAGCCGCTCTTCGTGCTGCTCTTCATGATGCTGATCCTCTTCGTGCTCGGCATGTTCCTGGACTGGGTCGGCATCGCCCTGCTCACCCTGCCCATCTTCGTGCCGATCATCGTCGAGTTGGGCTACGACCCCGTGTGGTTCGGCGTGCTCTTCTGCATGAACATGCAGGTGTCCTTCTTGTCGCCGCCCTTCGGGCCGGCCGCCTTCTACCTGAAGAGCGTGGCGCCGCCGGAGATTAAGCTGGGCCACATCTTCCAGGCGCTGCTGCCCTTCATTGGGCTGCAGATCGCCGCGCTGGCACTGTTGATCACCTTCCCGGGAATTACGGGGCGTTAGCCAAAGACCTCATCATAGGCCTGGATCGCCCGGCGGGCTCGCTCGCGCACACTGGCTGCGCTGTCGCCGGGCTTGTAGAGGCTGGAGCCCAGGCCGAAGGCGCGGATGCCAACCTTGGCATAGTCGGCAAAGTTCGCTTCCGACACGCCGCCCACGGCACAGAGCGAGGTTTCCGGCGGCAGCACGGCACGGATGGCCGCGATGCCGGCCGGCCCCAGAACGCTGGCCGGGAAAAACTTGAGCGCCGCTGCACCGCTGCGCAGGGCCAGCAGCGCCTCGCTGGGTGTGAAGGCGCCGGGCAGCGCGATCAGTCCCTGAGCACAGGCAGCCTCGATCACGGCCGGGTCGGTGTTCGGGCTGACCATCAGGCGCCCGCCCGCCTCGGCAAGGCGGCGGCAGTCATCGGGCGTCAGCACCGTGCCGGCACCGATCAACGTCTGCCCGCCGAAGCGCCTGGCAACCCGCTCGATCGAGTGGAAGGGCTGCGGCGAATTGAGCGGAATCTCCACCGCCTCGAAGCCCTCTTCGATCAGGGCTTCCACCACCGCTTCCGCCTCGTCGGGTCCGAGGCCGCGCAGGATGGCGACGAGGTCGCGCTGGAAGGCAGGCCAGGGCGGCGTTTTAGTCATGCGCTTGCTCCCTTGAGCCAGAGTTGCGCCGCCGCCTGGGCCAATCCCTGACGCACCGCCACCTCGGCATCGACGCTGCGCACCCTATAGCCGCATTCGGCAAGGGCAGTGGTATAGAGCTCCCCCAGGCGTCCGGAACCGAGCAGGGTGATGTCACCCGGCCCACCATAGAGCGCGCGTGCGGAGGCAATCTCGGCACCCACCAGCAAACCGGAGAGCCGAGCTGCGCCCTCGGCCTGCTGCGCGAAGCCCAGCAGCTGGCCCGCCCGCAGGCCGAAGAGCCTCGCCCAGCCGGCAGTGGGATCAGCCTGCACCGCCGTCACGGCGTTGCGAAATCCGGGATCCTCGCCGGATCCGGCCGGAGCCTCAGGGTCAAGGGCATGGCGCAGGATCGACTGCTGCGCGAGCAGCGCATAGAGCTCGCCGGTCATGAAGGTGGAAAAGGCGACGATCTGACCGGCCTCGATCTGCACCCACTTGCAGTGGGTGCCCGGCAGGCAAACCAGGCCCGAAAAGCGCGCGGCGTCGGCTCCAGCGATGGCGCCCAGCAGCTGGGTCTCCTCGCCGCGCATCACCGAGGGCGCCTGTTCAACGGCATGGGCGATACCGGGCAGGATGCGCACATCACGCCCCTCGACCGGAACCGCAATGGCCTGCCCGGCCAGTTCGGCCAGCGCCGCGGGCGTGGGCAGGTAGGCGGCTTCCACCCAGCCCTGCCGCGCTCCTGCCATACCGCAGATCAGCACCGGGAGGTCAGCCGGCGCCTCGACCGCAGCCAGATGCTTCTGCAGAACGACCGGAAAGCCTGGGCCGGCCGCGCAATGCTGCATGCCTTCCTCGCTGCGCCGCGTGGCCAGGGGCCGGCCGTCGGCCGCCATCAGCCAGAGGCGGAAACTGCTGGTGCCCCAATCCACGCCCACAAAGGCCGCCTCGGCGACTGCACTCACACCCTTCTCCCCAAACGTCTCAGTCCCACACGACGCGACAAACTAGCCGCTCCCCGCGCTGCTGCGCCACGGCAAAGCGGGTTCAGCCCTTGGGTGCCTCGACCGCGCCACCCGCCTCGCGCCAGGCGGTGAAGCCGCCGCCGATGTGCGCCACCGGCGCCAGCCCCATCTCCGCCGCCGTCTTTGTCGCCAGCGCCGAGCGCCAGCCGCTGGCGCAGTAGAAGACGAACTCCTTGGCCTCACCGAAGATCGATTTGTGGTAGGGGCTTTCCGGGTCGATCCAGAACTCCAGCATCCCGCGCGGGCAATGGAACGCGCCGGGGATCCGCCCCTCCCGGGCCAATTCGCGCGGGTCGCGTAGGTCGACGTAGCAGACCCTGTCGTTGCCGTGGCGGGCGATGGCTTCGGCGGCGGATAGCGTGGTGATCTCGCGCTCCGCCTCGGCGAGCAGGTCCTTGTAGCCGCGTTTCATTCTGGATGCCTTTTCGTCTCAGGTCGTGATCCGAAGGGCGACCGTAAAGCAAGCAGGACATTGTGACCACAGGCCCCTACAGCGGTGAAATTCGCTTCCGGAAGGGCTACCGCGTGCAGCGGAACTGATAGGTGATGTCCATGCCCTCGGGAAGGCGATCGAAGGCTGGGCCGTTGCCGGCGCGCAGGTGCTGGGTTCCGCTAGCCCCTTCCAGACCGGCGCTGTATTGGCTCATGTCACCCAGGGAATCGTACATGGCGAACATCGCCTGCTCAAAGGCGTGGTCCTTGGAGAACTGAAGCACTGCCGCACTCAGGGCCGGCAGCTTTCCCTCCTTCGCATCCGCCAATCCGGCAAAGCTCAAAGTCAGGCGCAAACCCTTGCCTTCCGCACGCATCCGGAAGGCGTCCTCGCGCTCGCCGCAGCGCACGTCAGTGAGGGGGACGGACTCCTCTCCCCACTGCAGCGTGCCGGCCACTTTCCTGTCCCTGTCCTGATCGGCCAGCGCCGGCACGGCGGCACACAGGAAGATCGCCGTCACAAGTTTGAGGAGGTGCTTTGCGTTCAACCTGATCTCCTGTTTCTGCGCTCGCCCAGCGACGATGCTTCCCTCGCCCACTTGAACGACATCAGCCAGCCCTATCTTGCCTGCACAGCTGGACATCCGCCCCCTGCGAACGAAGGGGCAGCGCAGCGGCCCGGCTCGGCCGTGGGTCTTTGCGGCAGATCAAGGTGATGGCTCGCTTTGGCTGCAATGGTCAGCTCTACGGCACCATCGGGTGCGCGACTGCGGGCCCGGTCAAAGCGGAGATGCGCCATGCAGCGACGTCAGTTCCTTCTGGGTTCCCTCGGCGCCGCCGCCCTGGCCAGCCTGGGCCGGCCGGCCGCGGCGGCGCCCACCGCCGAGGTGAGCGTTCGCATAGCCATAGCGGGGGCCGGGGCCGCCGGTCTCTCACTGGCCGCGCGATTGCGTCGCCAAGCACCCAACGCCAGCATCACGCTGGTGGACGCGCGGCGTGATCACTACTTTCAGCCCGGCTTTACCTTGGTGGCTGCAGGCCTCTGGCGCCCCGAAGCGGTCATCGAGCGGACCGCCACCTACGTGCCTGCCGGGGTGGACTGGATCCAGGACGCCGTGGCCGCTTTCAAACCGGAAGACAACCGCATCGTCACCGCCTCCGGCCAGGAGATTGACTACGATTTCCTCTTCGTGACCACCGGCCTCGCGCTCGACTACGAGGCCATCGCGGGCATGGAAGAGGCGCTGATCGGGCGCGAAGGCATCGGCAGCGTCTATGCTGGTCCGTCTGCGGCTGCAGCCACCGCGGCGGCCATGGATCGCTTCGTCGAAAACGGCGGCGTCGGCCTCTTTGGTCGGCCGGACGGCGAGATGAAGTGCGCCGGAGCGCCCCTCAAGATGACCTTCATCACCGAGGACAAGGCCCGCCGGGCGGACCGGCGCAGCAGGGTGGAACTGATCTACAACGCCCATTCCGATGTGGTTTTTGCCGTGCCTCCGGTGCACGACAAGGTGTCGCAGCTCTTTGCCGAGCGCGGCATCGCCGTCAACCGCTCCCACTTGCTGACGGCGATCGATCCGGGACGGCGCGAAGCGACCTATGCCACGCCCGACGGTGAGGTCACGCTCGGCTACGACTTCATCCATGTGGTGCCGCCCATGCGCGCGCCAGCGGCCGTGCGCAACAGCCCGCTGCCCTGGCAGGAGGGACCGCTGGCCGGCGACGGCTGGGTCGAAGTTGAACGCCACAGTCTGCGCCACGCTCGCTTTGCCAATGTCTTCGCGCTCGGAGATGTGGCCGGCGTGCCGCGCGGCAAGACGGCCGCCAGCGTCAAATGGCAGGTGCCCGTCGTGGCCGCAAACTTCATCGACGAGTTGAATGGCAGGGAGCCGCAGGCCAGCTACAACGGCTACACCTCCTGCCCCCTGGTCACCCGATACGGCCGCGCCATGCTGATCGAGTTCGACTACGAGGGACAGCTCGTCCCCTCCTTTCCCTTCATCGCACCGCTGGAAGAGCTCTGGGTCTCCTGGCTGATCGAGGAGAAGGGATTGCAGGGCGCCTACCGCGCCATGCTGCGCGGCCTGGCCTGAAGCAGGGAGCGAAGATTATGTCCGACATGCACCCCCTCGTCCTATTCGCCATTGCCCGCGAGAGTCTTGGCGCGCTGTTCTGGCCAGCCGTGGTGCTGATGCTCCTGCTTGCGCTCGGCGTGCTGCTGGCAATCGTTCGCGCCTTACGCCGGGGGCAGGGGCTGCGCGGCGGCCTGCTGATCGCCCTTGTGGTGGGTGCCGTCGTAACCGCCCTGATCACGCCCCTGATCCCAACCTGGACCCACGCAGCGCTCAGCGACCTCCGTTCCCTAGTCGACGTCGCGGTGGCCCTTGGCCTGGCAGCAATCCCGGGTCTTCTGGCGGCCAGCCTGGCCTTCATCGTCGCAACCTTCGTCGGTGCGGCACGCGCATGAATTGCTCGTCTCCGCATCATACGCTTTTTGACCGATATCAACTCCATCCCGTCAAACCGCGTTCATACTGAAAGCGTCCAAGAGCCCGGGCCGCAATGGCGAGAACAGAGGCTCCACCAAGAACCCAAGGAGGAAGCCCATGCCCAGCAAGGCGCAGTTGCTCTGGATGTACGAGGCCATGGAGAAGGCGCGCTACTACGAGGACACCATGGCGACCGTCTACATGGAGGGAAAACAGCCCAAGTTCGACATCGGCGCCGGAACGGTGCCCGGGGAAATGCACCTGGCCGCCGGGCAGGAACCCTGCGCCGCCGGGGTGTGCGTGCATCTCCGCCCCGAGGACACGGTCACCGCCCCCCATCGTCCGCATCATGTCGCGATTGCCAAGGGCGTCGATCTGAACAGGATGACCGCCGAGATCTTCGGCAAGAAGAGCGGCCTGTCCGGCGGCCGCGGCGGGCATATGCACCTCTTTGACCCGGCGGTGAACTTCGCCTGCAGCGGCATCATCGCCGAGGGCACCGGCCCCGCCGTGGGCGCGGCCCTGGCCGCCAAGCTGAAGGGCAGCGACGCGATTTCGGTCAGCTATATCGGCGAAGGTGCCGCCAACCAGGGGGCCACCCACGAAGCCCTCAACCTGGCAGGCTTGTGGAAACTGCCGGTGGTTTTCGTGATCGAGGACAATGCCTGGGGCATCTCGGTGCCCAAGAGCAAGGCCACCGCCATTGCCGACACGAGCCAGCGCGCCGCCGGCTACGGCATGCCGGGCCATCACGTGGCCGACAACGACACCCTCGCGCTCTTCGAGGTGGCCGGGGAAGCCGTGGCGCGGGCGCGCCGCGGCGAGGGGCCGAGCCTGATCGAGGTCGAGACCTACCGCTACTACGGCCACTTCCAGGGCGATCCGGAACTCTACCGCCCGAAGGGCGAGGTCGAGGCCCTGAAGGCCAAGGACCCGATCGAGCGTCTGCGCAAGGCCATGCTGGAGGGCGGTGAGATCACGGCCGAGGAGGCCGACGCCGCTCGCGATCGCGCCAGGCAGGAGGTGGACGAGGCTTACGCCTTCGCCCGGGCCGCCGACTATCCGGCGCCGGAAGAAGCCCTGACCCACGTCTTCGCCTGAGCGGCCAGCCCTTCAAGGAGAGCGTCATGTCGAGCAATCGTCAGTTGACCGTTTCGCGCGCGATGGCCGAAGCCATCGCTCTGGAAATGCGCACGGACCCCAGCGTCTTCGTCATGGGCGAAGACATCGGCACCTACGGCGGAATCTTCGGTGCGACCGCCGGGCTGTTGGACGAATTCGGCGAGGAGCGGGTGCGTGACACCCCCATCTCAGAGACCGGTTTCATCGGCGCCGGCGTCGGCGCCGCCATGGCCGGCATGCGCCCGATCGTCGAGTTGATGTTCGTCGACTTCTTCGGTGTGTGCATGGATTCCATCTACAATCTGGCCGCCAAGAACACCTACTTCTCCGGCGGGAACTGCAAAGTCCCCATGGTGATCATGACCGCCACGGGCGGCGGCTACTCCGATGCCGGCCAGCATTCGCAGACCCTGCACGCCACCTTCGCCCACCTGCCCGGCATGAAGGTGGTGGCCCCCTCCAACGCCTATGACGCCAAGGGCCTGATGGCCGCCGCGATCCGCGACGACAGCCCGGTGGTCTTCATGTTCCACAAGGGCCTGCAGGGCCTGGCCTGGATGGCCTCGCCCGAGGAGGCGGCCACCGCGGTGCCGGAGGAGGCCTACACCCTGCCCTTCGGCGAAGCCCGCGTGGTGCGCGCCGGCAAGGACGTGACCCTGGTCACGCTCAGCATGATGGTCCATCGTGCCATGGACGCGGCCCGCGCCCTGGAAAAGGATGGCATCGATGCGGAGGTGATCGACCTGCGCTCACTGGTGCCACTCGATCGCGAGACCATTCTGCAGTCCGTCGCCAAGACCGGGCGCCTGGTGGTGGTCGACGAGGACTACCGCAGCTACGGCCTGACAGCGGAGGTGATCGCCAGCGTGGTCGAGAAGGATCCCGGCCTGCTGAAGGCGCCGCCGCAACGCCTGGCGGTACCCGACGTGCCGATCCCCTATAGCCGTCCCATGGAGCAGTTCGTCCTGCCCAACGCGGAGACCATTGCGGCAGCGACGCGCATCACCCTGGGGAAGGCTGGCTGAGATGACGGATGTCACCGTTCCCGAAGACCTCTGGGACGCAAACAAGACGCCCGAGGGCATCGTTGCCAACTGGTTCTACAGCGACGGCGCGGAGGTGCCGGAGGGCGCGACCCTGGCCGAGCTGATGGTGGAGAAGTCCAGCTTCGACATCGCGGCACCGGCCGCCGGAACGCTGCGGATTGTCGTGCCCAAGGACGGCACGGTCCGCCCCGGCTCGGTGATCGCCCGGCTGGAGAGTGGTTAAGGGCCATCCACCGCTGCTGCTGAAGGAGCGATTCTCCACGGCAGCAGCGGGCCTGCAGCGTCAGGAGCAATTGGCGGGAGCACTCGGGCCGGAACGCCCGGTGCTCCTCCTGGCCTGGCAGGCGCCGCAGGCCCTGATCCTGGGGCACAGCGATACGCGCCTCCCCGACCTGCCCCGGGCCCGAAGCGCGCTGGAGGCGGCAGGCTGGCCGCTTCTGGTCCGGCGCAGCGGCGGCAGCGCCTGCCCGGTGGGTCCCGGTACGCTGCAACTGGCCCTGGCCCGGGTGGCACCGGCGGACTTCTCGATGGACGCCGGCTACGGCGAACTGGCCGGCCTTCTGGCAGCCGTCGGTGCCAGCTACGGGCTTGCGTTCGAGGTCGGCGAATGCGCCACGGCCTTCTGCCCGGGTCGCTGGGATATCGCCCTTGCGGGCCGCAAGCTGGCCGGGCTGTCGCAGCGCTGGCAGCAGCGCGGAAACCTGCGGCTGGTGACAACTGCGGCCTCGCTCAACGTCTCGGCCGATCCCCACAGCCTCGCGGCCTGCGTCGAAACCTTCTATCGCCATGCCGACGCACCACGACCCTGCTCTCCCACCACGCTGCACAGTCTCGCCCAGGCCGTGCCGGAGCATCAGGTGACCTGCGCCAAGTTCCTGCAGCGGCTGGCTGACAGTCTTGCCGGCGGAAGAACTTCTCTGCCAAGTTCCTGCTCAATTGCAGACCAAACCGGCGCCACACGCCAGGAGATCGCCCTGTGAGTCAGCCCCACAGCACCCAGGCCCGCCGCCCCGGCATTCCCCCCCCTCCTGCTGATCGGGCTTTACGGGGTGCTCGCCCTGACGCCGCTGCTGCTGGCCTGGCTGCAGAGGCTGCCCGCGCGCAGCTTCTGGCGCGAGCTTTCCTCCGGCCTGGTGCTGGTCGGCTTTGCCATGCTGCTGGCGCAGTTCCTGCTGTCCGGGCGCTTCCGCTCCCTGTCCGGGCGGGTCGGCATCGACCTGGTGATGCGCTTTCACCAGCTCATCGCCTTCAGCCTGCTGGCCTTCATCCTTGTGCATCCGCTGCTCTACGCCATGCCGCGCCTGGCCGAGAGCCCCGATGCGGCGCTGGCCAGTCTGGTGCGGATGTTCAGTTCACAGGGGCTGCGCAGCGGGGTGATCGCCTGGGTCCTCCTGCTCCTGCTCGTCCCCCTGGGCATCTTTCGCGACCTGCTGCCCCTGCCCTACGAAGCCTGGCGGTTGAGCCACGGCCTGGGTGCGGCTGCCATTGCGGTGCTGAGCACCCACCACACGCTGCGGGTGGGCACCTACAGCGACAATCCCTGGCTGGCCGGCTTCTGGCTGATCCTGACCGGACTTGCGCTCCTGTCCCTGGTCCAGGTCTATCTGATCAAGCCGCTGGCCCAGCGCGGCACCCCTTGGCGTGTCATCGGCAACCGGCCGGTGGCCGAGCGCATGTGGGAGATCCGGCTCGAGCCCGAGGACGGAAAGGCGCCGCCCTTCGAGGCCGGCCAGTTCGCCTGGCTCAACCTCGGGCACTCCGCCTTCAGTCTCACCGAGCATCCCTTCTCCATCTCCTCGGCGCCGGCGGAGCGCCCCCAAATTGCCTTCACCATCAAGGAGAGCGGCGACTTCACCCGGCAGATCGGCAGCATCCCCGTGGGCACCCGCGCCTACCTCGACGGACCGCACGGCACCTTCTGCCTGCATGGTCGGCCGCAGCGGCCCCTCGTGCTGATCGCCGGCGGCGTGGGATTCGCGCCCATCATCGGCATGCTGCGCCAGCTGAGGACCTCTAACAACCGGGTTTGATGTTCTGAAGCAGCCAAGCCGCGCCGTGCTTCAGTATTGCGCTCGCCTTACCCTGCAGCCTCGGCGGGGCTATGGAGGTCGGCGGTCCTCTCTG
>NZ_JARHUD010000009.1 GCF_029222965.1 Aquibaculum arenosum
AAAGGGCGGACGGCCGCCCTTGGCGCCATCGCTATAACCCAGCGCTGCTATCAAGTCTGCCCGAAATATCTCGAAATCCACCACCGCTGCAAAGGCCTCGAGCTGATCGCCAATGTCGCTCAGGCGCTGCAGCCGCTCCTCCACGTCAAACAATCCCGGAGCTTTCGCCATACCTTGCCTCCCCGCGCGTCCACCAGCCCAGTGAATCATAAACAGGCCAGCGCCGCGAGGTTAATAGAGGTGCCCAGATCGCTCTCCGGCGATTTCTTCAGCAGCCTGCTAGCACGTGCAAGAGATCGGCAGTCTCGCGTTACCGCGCTACTTAAGTCTACCGCTGGAACCACGCACTTATTCAGGCATGCACGCCGGCGTCGACCGCCTCAATGTACGCTATCACGGCTGCTACCTTTCCCGCCTGGACGAGTTGCTTGGCGGTCTGTCCGTTGAAGCCGGGCAGCGGTTCGGAGCGGTACCAGTCATAGGCGCGTGACCGGGAGCCGAAGCGCGGCTCTACCCGGTCCAGGATTTCATTCAACTCGCGCATGCCGTCTTGCGTCCTCATGCTGGTTCGGCGGTCGCAGCCCACCTCACCCCACCAACGGCGCCGTCGCCCCTTCCAGCCACCCGGCCGTCTCCGCATCCAGCAGCGGCGTGAGGCTCTCACGCACGCGGGCGTGGTAGGCATCGATCCAGGCGCGCTCTGCTTCCGTCAGCAGGGCCGGGTCGATGAGGTGGCGGTCGAAGGGGGCGAGGGTGAGGGTTTCGAAGGCGTGCATCGGCCGCTCGCCGCCAGGCAGCGGGTTGGCCTCGGTGACGGCCACCAGGTTCTCGATGCGGATGCCGTAGGCGTCGGTCTTGTAGTAGCCGGGCTCGTTGGAAAGGATCATGCCCGGGCGCAACGCTACGTTGTTCGGCATCTTGGAGATGCGCTGCGGCCCCTCATGGACCGAGAGGTAGCTGCCGACGCCGTGGCCGGTGCCGTGGTCGAAGTCCAGCCCCACCTCCCAGAGCGGGCGGCGCGCCAGGATGTCGAGCTGGCTGCCGCTGGTGCCCACGGGAAAGCGGGCGCGGGCGAGGGCTACATGGCCTTTCAGGACGAGGGTGTAGCGCTCGCGCATCTCAGCCGAGGGTGTGCCGATGGCGATGGTGCGGGTCACGTCCGTGGTGCCGTCGAGGTACTGCCCGCCGCTGTCTACGAGATAGAGCTCGCCCTGGCCCAGGGTGCGGTCGCTCTCTTCCGTGACGCGGTAATGAACGATGGCGCCGTTGGGGCCGGAGCCGGAAATGGTGTCGAAGGAGAGGTCGCGGAAGTGCTCCTGCTCGGCGCGCAGAGCGGCCAGCCGCTCCGTCGCCTGCATCTCGGTGACGGCGCCGCGTGCGGTCTCCGCCTCCAGCCAAGCCAGGAAGCGGGTGACGGCCAGGCCGTCGCGGCGGTGGGCGGCCCGGGTGCCCTCGAGCTCCACGGGGTTCTTGCAGGCCTTGGGCAGGGCGCAGGGGTCGGCGCCCTCGACAATCTGAGCCTCGCCGCCGCGCAGCCGGTCAAAGACCCAGGCGGCGGCGCTGTCGGGATCCACCAGGATGCGCCGCGCGCCCAGGCCGCCCAGGGCCTCGCCCAGTTCGCTGTGCCAGCGCAGCACCACCCGCGGGTCGAGTTCCGCCTGCAACACCTCGGGAAGCTTGCGCTGTTCGAGGAACCACTCGATGCGGCCTTCCGCGTTACCGGCAGGGGCCGGGGTGCCTTCCTCCTGCGGTGCCGCCTCGGGAGTGTAGACGATGGCGAAGGAGAGCGGCAGGGGCGTACGGGGCACGTCGCTGCCACGCACGTTCAGCAGCCAAGCCAGGGAGTCGGGCTGGGTCAGCACGGCCGCCTCGGCGCCGGCCTCGCGCAGGTTGGCGACGACATCGGCGTACTTCTCCGCCGTGCTGCGACCGGCAAAAGCCGGCGGGTGCAGCGTTATCTCTCCGATCGGCGGCTCCGGGCGGTCGGTCCAGACCGCATCCAGCGGGTTGTCGGGACAGGCGACCAGCAAGCCGCCGGCGCGCTCACAGGCCGTGGTCAGGCGGCGGACCTGGGTCTCGGTGTGCAGCCAGGGGTCGTAGCCAAGCTGCCGGCCCTCCAGATGCGCGCGCAGCCAGGCGGCGAGCGGTTGCTCCGAGACGTGGCGCATCTCGTAGAGTTCGGGATTGCACTGCTGCGCCGCCTGCAGCGTGTAGCGCCCGTCGACGAAGAGCGCGGCCCGATCCATCAGCACGGCGGCAAAGCCGGCCGAGCCTGTGAAGCCGGTGAGCCAGGAGAGGCGTTCGGCCGATGGCGGCACGTACTCCCCCTGAAACTCGTCCGCCCGCGGAACGAGAAAACCATCAAGGCCGCGGTTGCGCAGCTCGCCGCGCAGGGCCGTCAGTCGGATCGCCTGTGTCGTGTGATCTGTCATGGGCAAAAGCTAGTGCAGATGGCGGTGCGATGGAAGCATCGCCGGGGCCTGTCAGGCAGGAAAATCGCGTGTACGCATGCCATGCTGCGCCCGCAATGCTGCGGTGCAATAAAGCCGCTCGAATGCAGGGCTGAAGAGGCCTAGATCATGGGCGAACCCCAGGGGCGAGGAAACATACCGCCCATAACCGGCCCCTCCGCCGGATGCTTGACGAAAGGCACGAGACGATGACCCGGATGACCGAAAAGGAATTGGCGGCGTTGGAAACCGCCAAACAGACTCCCTACCAATTCTCCAACCTGACCACGCGGCAGCTCGAAGGCGTGATGCGCGAGGCCGAAGTCCTGCGCGCGAAGGCTGTCTCCGCCATGATCACCAGCGCAGCGAGCTGGGTCGGGCGGCAGCTCGGTCTTGCCGGACGCTCCGAGGCGGCCAAGAAGCAGAAGCTCTATCGCGAGACGGTGAAGGAGCTCTCCAAGCTGGACATCCGCGAACTGGCTGATATCGGCATCGGTGTCGGCGAAGTTCAGGCTGCAGCGCGCAAGGCCGTGGGCCTGCCGGAATCGGCCGAGCCCGGCCCCATGACCCGTCTGCGCCAGCGACTGTCTGAGTTGGGTGTGCGCCGCCGCACCGCACGCGAACTGGCGACCCTCGACCGGCGCATGCTGGCCGACATTGGCATCGAGCCGGGCGATATCGAGGCCTACCTGCGCGGTGAAATGTCCGCCGAGGTCACGAAGCGCCAGCCGCAGCCGCTGAACGCCCCGGCGGTTGCTGCCGACATCATGTTCCAGCCGCGCGCCGCCAACCGCAACCAGATGACCTGGACCGGCACCCCGGAAGCGGCGAACACAGTCGAAGAACCCGCCCGCGCCGCCTGAGGCAGTTAGTGAAGCGGCCCGCCTTAGTGCCGGCGGGCCGATCCGCTGCTCCCTGCCTAAGCTGCCTGATTGACCGCCCTGCCGACCCGCATGCCGCATGGCTGGCATGTCGGCCGGCAGGGTGAGCTTTGCTGCATCGCACGCTAAAGTCGCGCCGCGGCAGAAGTGTTAAGCAGGGGACAAGAGGCGGCGGGTGACGGCAGCGGAAATAGAACGGCAAAGAACGATCGGGGTCGGCTTCGGGCTGGCCACGTTCATTTTCTGGGGCCTGGCACCGATCTATTTCCGCCAGGTCGCCTGGGTCGACCCTTATGAGCTGCTGGCCCACCGCGTGGTCTGGTCAGCGCTGGTGCTGGCGCCGCTGGTTATCCTGGCCAATGAAATGGGCAAGGTGCGCCAGGCCCTGCGCGACGGGCGCACGCTGCTGGCCCTTGCCGGCTCAACTCTGCTCATCTCCCTCAACTGGTTGATCTTCATCATCGCGATCGTCAGCGATCGGTTGCTGGAAGTCAGCCTGGGCTATTATCTCAACCCCCTGATCAACGTGCTGCTGGGGCTGGTCTTCCTGCGCGAGCGGATGGGCCGCCTGCGCTGGCTGGGCGTGGCCCTGGGGGCAATCGGCGTGGCCAATCTCGCGCTCAGGCACGAGGGCTTTCCCTGGATCTCGATCAGCCTGGCGCTCTGCTTCGGCTTCTACGGCCTGATCCGCAAACAGACGGCGCTGGGCGCGCGCGACGGCCTCTTCCTGGAAACCATCCTGCTGTTGCCGCTGGCGCTGGCCTTCCTGCTCTGGATGAACGCTCAGGGAACGGGGGCCTTTCTGTCTGCGGCGGCTCCGGGCAGCGATCTCATGCTCATGGCGTCAGGGGTGGTGACCGCCGTGCCGCTGCTCTGGTTCGCGGCGGCGGCGCGTCGTCTGGAACTGGCGACCATCGGTGTGATGCAGTATATCGCGCCGACACTGCAGTTCTTTCTGGCCGTCCTGGTCTATGGCGAGGCTTTCACCTCTGTGCATGCCGTCACTTTCGTTTTCATCTGGGTCGGGGTCGTCTGCTTCATCGTCGGTTCGCTGATGGAGCGGAGGGCGTGAGCGCCGCAGAACTCTCGGCCCAGCGCAATCGCAGCATCGGCCTCGCCCTCGGGCTGGCCGCCTTCCTCTCCTGGGGTCTCTTTCCGCTCTATTTTCGCGCTGTGGAGGCGGTGGAAGTCCTGGAATTGCTGGCGCACCGCATCGTCTGGTCTGCCGTGTTCCTGGCGCCACTCGTGATCTACGCCAAGGGCTACGGGCCGATCCGTGCCGCCTTGCGGCAGCGGCGCACGGTGCTCCTGCTGAGCGGCTCCACGATCCTGATTACGCTCAACTGGCTGATCTTCATCATCGCCATCGTCACCGAGCGCCTGCTGGAAGCCAGCCTAGGATATTATCTCAACCCGCTGGTCAGCGTGCTGCTCGGCATGGTCTTTCTCGGGGAGCGCCTGGGGCGCCTGCGCTGGATCGGCATCGCCATCGCGGCGGTGGGCGTGGTGAACCTGGCGGCGCAGAACGACGGCTTTCCCTGGATCTCCTTGGGACTGGCGCTCTGCTTCGGCTTCTACGGCCTGCTGCGCAAGCAGATGGCCCTGGGCGCGCGCGACGGCCTCTTCCTGGAGACGCTGCTGCTCTTCCTGCCCGCACTGCTTTACCTGATCTGGGTGCAGGTCCAGGGCCAGAGCCTCTTTCTCTCAGGATATTCCCTGCGGCTCGACCTGTTGCTGTTGGCAGCGGGCGCGGTGACGGCCTTGCCGCTCATGTGGTTTGCCGGTGCGGCCCGGCGGCTGGAACTGGGCACGGTCGGCATCATGCAGTACATCACCCCGACCATGCAGTTCCTGCTCGCCGTTTTGGCTTTCGGCGAGGCCTTCACCCAGGCGCATGCCATCACCTTCGCCTGCATTTGGCTGGGCGTCGGCTTCTTCACCACGGGGTCACTGCTGGAGGGCCGCCGGGTGGCTCCGGCAAAGGCCGGGTAGATCGATTTGCGCTAGCTTCACTCCACCCAGGCGATGCGCAGCACGTTGGTGGCGCCGGGGGTGCCGAAGGGCACCCCGGCGGTGATCACCAGCTTGGAGCCAGCCTCCGCGAAGCCTTCGCGCCGGGCGATGGAGGCCGCCTTTTCCACCATCTCCGGGAAGGAGGAGATGTCGGCAGTGTGCACCGCATGCGCGCCCCAGAGCAGCACCAAGCGCCGGGCTGTCTTGCGCTGCGCCGTCAACAGCAGGATGGGGGCGGTGGGGCGGCGCCTGGCCGCGCGCAGGGCAGTGGAGCCGCTGGTGGTGTAGGTGACGATCGCCGCCGCCGAAATGGTCATCGCCACTTGGGCCGCGGCCTCGGAAATGGCGTCGGCGGCGTTGGGCTCCGGCTCGGGGTGCAGGGCCTCGACGATGGCGCGATAGGAGCGGTCGCGTTCGGTTCGCTCGATGATGCGGCACATCATGGCAACCGCTTCCACCGGATAGTCGCCTGCGGCCGACTCGGCGGAGAGCATCACCGCATCGGCCCCGTCGTAGATGGCGGTGGCCACATCGGAGGCTTCGGCGCGGGTCGGTGCCGGGGCATGGACCATGGAATCCAGCATTTGGGTCGCCACGACCACCGGCTTGCCGGCCAGGCGGCAGGCCCGGATGATGTCCTTCTGGATCCCGGGCACCTCTTCGGGGGCCATCTCGACCCCCAGGTCACCGCGCGCGACCATGGCGCCGTCGGCCAGTTCCAGCAGCTGTTCGAGGCAATCCACGGCGGCAGGCTTTTCCACCTTGATCATGATGGCGGCCCGGCCGGCCACGAGCTTGCGCAGCTCGGCCACGTCCTCGGGGCGCTGCACGAAGGAGAGTGCCACCCAGTCAACGCCCATCTCCAGCCCAAAGGCGAGGTCGTCGCGGTCCTTAGGCGTCAGTGGCGAGATCGGCAGCACCACCGAGGGGACGTTGACGCCCTTGCGCTCGCCCAGGATGCCTCCCACGACGACCCGGGTCTTGGCGTGATCCGCTGCGGCCTCGATGACTTCCAGATAGAGGCGGCCATCGTCGAGCAGAATGGTGGCGCCTTCCTGCAGGGCGGCAAAGATCTCAGGGTGGGGCAGGGGGGCCCGTTCGGCCGTGCCGGGCGTCTCATCCAGATCGAGCCGGAAGTGGCTGTCCTTTTCGAGCGTGACCTTTCCGCCCTCAAGACGACCGACGCGCAGCTTGGGGCCTTGCAGGTCCTGCAGGATGGAAATCGGCCGCCCGCTGTCGCGCTCGAGCGCGCGCAGCGTGTTGAAGTTTCGCCGGTGGTCTTCCTGGGTGCCGTGGCTGAAGTTGAGCCGGAAGACATCGGCACCGGCCTCGAAGAGCCGGCGAATTGCTTCGGGATCGCTGCTCGCCGGCCCAAGGGTGGCGACGATCTTGGCGTTTCGTGCGCGTCTCATGCAGGAGCCCCGGAATGTTGTGTTGTAGGCTATAACACTAGAATAGCCCTGAAATCATTGACATTGGTGAGTGTCGGTCCAGTGACAAGCAGGTCGTCGAGCGCGGCGAAGAGGCTGTAAGCGTCATTGCCGGCCAGCGCCTGCTTGGCCGAAAGGCCTTTCGCTTCGGCCCGGGCCAGGCTGTCGGGCGTGATGAAGGCGCCCGCATTATCCTCGCTGCCATCGATCCCGTCGGTGTCGCAGGCCAGGGCAAAGATCCCCGGCAGGCCCTCGAGCGCCAGGGCCAGGCTGAGCTGGAACTCGCTGTTGCGGCCGCCCCGTCCCTGGCCGCGCCCCTTGCCGCTGAGGGTCACTGTCGTCTCACCGCCGGACAGCAGCAGGCAGGGCGGTGGCGCGGGCTGGTGGTGCAGGCGAACCTGTCGCGCGATACCGCCGAACACCTTGGCCACGTCGCGGGCCTCGCCCTCGATGGCGTCGCCGAAGATGAGCGGCGTGATTCCCGCCTCGCGAGCAGCATCCGCTGCGGCCTCCAGCATGTCCTGCGGCCGGGCGATCAGCCGGAAGTCGCTTTTCGCCAGGCGCGGATCACCCGCTTTCGGCGTCTCCTCCTTGGCGTCGGCGAGATGGCGTGCGACCGAGGCCGGCGGCTCGATCCCATACTTTTCCAGAACCGCCCGCGCATCGGCAAAGCTGGTGGGGTCGGGCACCGTGGGGCCGGAGGCGATGACCTCCGGTCCGTCGCCCGGCACGTCCGAGATCGCCAGCGTCACCACCCGCGCCGGTGCGGCTGCCGCAGCCAATCGCCCGCCCTTGATGGCCGAAAGGTGTTTGCGCAGGCAGTTCATCTCGCCGATGGCGGCGCCCGAGGCCAGGAGCGCGCGGTTGACCGCCTGCTTGTCCTCCAGTGTCAGGCCCTCGGCCGGCAGCGCCAGCAGCGCGGAGCCGCCGCCGCTGATGAGGCAGAGCAGAAGATCGTCGGGGCCGAGGCTGCGTGCCAGGTCCAGCATGCGCTGCGCCGCTTCGCGCCCGGCGGCATCCGGAACGGGGTGGGAGGCTTCCACCACCTCGATCCGCTCGGTGGGAACGGCATGGCCGTAGCGGGTGACCACCAGACCCTCCAGCGGTCCGTCCCAGGCTTGCTCCACGGCGCGGGCCATGGAACCGGCCGCCTTGCCGGCGCCCACCACCACACAGCGCCCGCGCGGCCGCTCCGGTAAAGCTGGGCCCACGATCTGTGCCGGGTCCACGGCCGCCAGACCGGCTTCATAGACCCGGCGCAGGAAGACCGGTGCGTTCTCGGCATCTATCATCGCTTCTCTCGCGTTTCGCTCAGCAGCAGACTTGCCAACAGGGCCAGCAGCAGGAACACCGCAAGCGACAGGAATGCAAGATCGAAGGCTCGGGCGCTGTAGATCGGAGCCCCCTCGACCATGTGGCCGTCCCACTGCAAGTCGAGCAGCAGGCCCAGCAGCGGCTGAAAGAGCGCTCCACCGCCCACTACCGCACCGTTGAGCAGACCGTATGCCGCACCGACCGCATGGGTGGGCGTGATCTCCCGCGCCACCGCGAAGGTCACGGCCGTGGCGCTCAAACCAATGCCCGCAATCAGGAATAGGGCCAGAAAGATCGGGCTGGGCAGGCCCGGGACGTAGAGCAGGAGCATCAGGCAGCAGAGGCCGATCAGGGCTCCCGCGCGCAGGATCGGCAGCCGGCGTCCGATGCGGTCGGCCAGCGCCCCGGCCAAGGGAGAGCCAATGGCCCAGCCGATCAGCAGCAGGGAGGTGTGGCTTGCGGCCTCCGGGCGGGTCATGCCGTGGATCTGCATCAGCCAGGCCACGCCCCAGAGCCCGGCAAAAGCCAGCATGGGGGCGGTCATCGCCCCGCCCAGGAAGGCAAGCAGCCACTGCTGCGGCATGCGCAGGACCAGGCGCAGGCCGCCGCGCGGCGCTGCGCCGCCGGTAAAGCGCGGGGCCGGGGCATCGGGCCGGCGGTCGCGCACGATCAGCCAGATGAGGATGGCCAGGATCAGGCCGCCGAGCGCAGCTGCCGCCAGGGTGCTGCGCCAGCCGAACGATTCGACCGCGGCCGCGAGCGGCACCTGCCCGCCAACCCCGCCCAGCATGCCCGCGGCCATGGTCATGCCGGTGAGCTGCGCGAAGCGCGAGGCGGGGAACCAGTTGGTCGCCAACTTGAGCGTGCCCACGAAGCTGGCCGCCGCGCCCACGCCCACCAAAAGGCGGCCGAGATAGGCGATGTTCAGGTCGGGGGCGAGCGCGAAGAGCAGGCTGCCGGCGCCGCAGCACAATGCACCAGCGGTCAGCAGCCGCCGTGGCCCCCAAGCATCGGCCAGCAGGCCCACCGGTATCTGCAGCCCGGCATAGGCATAGAAGTAGATGGCCGAGAGGTTGCCCAGCACCGCCGCCCCCACGGCGAAATCGCGCATCAGCGGATCGATGATCACGCTGGGCGCCATGCGCTGGAAGAATCCGTAGCAGAAGAAGAGCGCGCCAAGAGACCAGATCAGCCAGGGCAGCCAGGCCGGTACGCTTGGGCGGTGTGCGGGCCTCTGGCCCACCTCTTCGGACGTCATGCCGCGTCGGGCCGCGCAGGACGGCCGCCGGGAATCGGACTGGAAGCGAGGGGAGAGGTTGACACGCTGTCACCGGGGCAATGGATAGGCCCTGAGACTGCCGCCCCCGGAGGTACAGGGTCAAGCCACCTCCTCGCGCAATGGTCCCGCGCAATGGCTGTATCACAGTGCCGGTCGACGGCGGCAGGCTTGGTCCGCTATGGTTGCGGCGCCGACCTCTTCGTCCAAGGACAGTCCCGCTTCATGTCGACCGCCGCGCCCTCCTTGCCGCCCGAGCCTCATTGTCTGCTGATCGGCGCCGGTATCGTCGGCGCGGCGACCGCGCTGCAACTGCAGCAGCGGGGCTTTCGCGTCACGCTGGTGGATCCGCGTCCGCCGGGCACTGCCACCTCCTTCGGCAACGCCGGCGGCATCGTCACCGGTGCCGCCGTGCCTACTGCGACGCCGGGACTCTGGCGCAGCGTGCCGCGCATGCTGCTCGATCCCATGAGCCCGCTGAAGATCCGCTGGTCTTATCTGCCGCGCTTTGCCCCCTGGATGCTGCGCTTTCTCGAGGCCAGTCGGCCCAGCCGCGTGGAGCGGATCGCGCGTGACCTCTCGGCCCTGTCGAACCCAGCCTATCGCGCCCATCGGCCTTTGCTGAAGCTGGCGGGTGCGGAAGAGCTGGTGCGCCCGGTGGGTTGGCTCAAGCTCTACCGCAGCCAAGCGAGTTTCGACGCAACCGCAGCCGACCAAGCGCTTATGCGGGCGAACGACAGTGCCTTCGAAGTCCTGTCACCGGAGGAAGTCCGGCAACTGGAGCCCGGGATCGCGCCCGACTTTGCCGGCGGCATCCTCTCGAGCGAGGCCGCCTCCTGCCGCGATCCTGGCGGACTGGCCCAGGCCTATGCCGGGGCGGTGCTGCGCAACGGCGGACGCATCCTGCAAGAGCGGGTGGAGTCCATCGAGCGACCCGACGGCGAGCGGCGCGTGGTGGTCACCGATCAGGGCCGGCATGAGGCCGATCTGGTGGTTCTCGCCGCGGGAGCCTGGTCGGCCCGCCTGGCGCGGCAATGGGGGGAGCGCATACCGCTCGACACCGAGCGCGGCTATCACCTCAATCTCGAGCCCGAGAACGATGTCGAGTTGCGCCGGCCCACCTATTTCGTGGACGAGGGCTTCGTGCTGGCGCCCATGGCCGACGGCATCCGCTTGACCAGCGGTGTTGAGTTTGCCGGCATCGAGGCTGCGCCGGATTATCGGCGCATCCGCCGGCTGCTGCCGCGAGCGCAGACGCTGCTGCCGGGGCTTGGGGAGCAGGTGACCCGCGAGTGGATGGGCTGGCGGCCCTCGACGCCGGATTCCCTGCCGGTGATCGGCCGCTCGGCCCACGATCCCCGCATCATCCATGCCTTCGGGCACGGCCATCTGGGATTGACGCTTTCCGCCATTACCGGTGATCTGGTGGCGCGAATTGCCGCCGGCCAGCCGAGCGACATCGACATCACGCCCTACGCCGCGCGCCGCTTTTCCGGTGCGCGCGGCTGAGACAGTCTTTCCAGGTTTCGGAATTTTTGGAGCCAAGCCACCATGACGAGCCAGCAGCCGCAGGTCATCCGTCGCGAAGACTATCGCCCGCCCGACTATCGCATCGAACACGTCGACCTGGCGTTCGAACTCGGCGCCGAAGAGACGACCGTGCGCTCGCGCCTCACGCTGCGCAGCGACCATGAGCGCAGCCAGGGCATCCGGCCGCTTGTGCTCCATGGTGAGGAGCTGGACCTGCGCGCGATCAGCCTGGACGGCGAGCCTTTGCCCGATGGCGCCTACAGCCTCGACGCCGATAGCCTGACGCTGCATGAGCCGCCCGAAGCCTTCACCCTGGAGATCGAAACGGCGATCAATCCCAAGGCGAACACCCAGCTCTCCGGGCTGTATGTCTCGAACGATGTCTTCTGCACCCAGTGCGAGGCCGAGGGCTTTCGGCGCATCACCTATTTCCTCGACCGCCCCGACGTGATGGCGACCTATCGCACCACCCTGCGGGCGGAGCGCGCCGCCTGCCCGGTGTTGCTGTCCAACGGCAACCTGGTGGAGGAGGGAGACCTGGAGGGCGGCCGCCACTATGCGGTCTGGGAGGACCCCTTCCGCAAGCCCAGCTATCTTTTCGCCCTGGTGGCGGGCGATCTCGCCTGCAACGAGCGTGTGGTGGAAACCCGCTCCGGCCGTCCGGTGCGTCTGCGCATTTTCGTGGAGCACGGCAAGGAGGGGCGCACGGGCTATGCCATGGATGTGCTGGAACGCTCGCTGCGCTGGGACGAGGAGCGCTTCGGGCTGGAATACGACCTGGACCTCTTCAACGTCGTCGCCGTCAGCGACTTCAACATGGGGGCGATGGAGAACAAGTCGCTCAACGTCTTCAACGACAAGTACATTCTGGCCGATCCCGAAACGGCGACCGATGCCGACTATGCCGGCATCGAGACCGTGGTGGCGCACGAGTACTTCCACAACTGGACCGGCAACCGCATCACCTGCCGCGACTGGTTCCAGCTCTCCCTGAAGGAGGGGCTGACGGTCTTCCGCGACCAGGAATTCTCCTCCGACATGCGCTCGCGGCCGGTCAAGCGAATCCAGGACGTCCGCCGCCTGCGCGCCGCCCAGTTCCCCGAGGACGCGGGCCCGCTGGCCCACCCGGTGCGGCCGGATTCCTACATCGAGATCAACAACTTCTACACCGCCACCATCTACGAAAAGGGCGCGGAGGTGATCCGCATGCTGCACGGTCTGCTGGGCGAGGCGGGCTTTCAGAAGGGCATGAAGCTCTATGTGGAGCGGCATGATGGCCAGGCTGTCACCTGCGACGACTTCGTGGCCGCCATGGCGGATGCCAACGGCGTCGATCTGGAGCGCTTCAAGCGCTGGTACGGGCAGGCGGGCACGCCAGAGGTCCAGGTCAACGGGTGCTACGATGCGCAACGCGGGTCCTACGACCTGACCGTAACCCAGACCACACGCCCGACGCCGGGGCAGGAGACGAAGGAGCCGCTGCACATTCCGCTGGCGATCGGCCTGCTGGACGGGCAGGGCCGCGACATTCCGCTCACGCTCGGCGAGGGACCGGCGAGCGACACCCTGGTGCTGCCGCTGTGCGAGGAACGCCAGAGCTTCCGGTTCGAGGGGCTGCCCAAGCCGGCGGCTGTGTCGCTCAACAGAGGTTTCTCAGCGCCGATCACCGTCCGGGCCGAGCAGAGCGGGACGGAACGGGCCTTCCTGATGGCCCACGACAGCGACCCCTTCGTGCGCTGGGAGGCCGGGCAGGATTTCGCCACCGCGCTGATGCTGGAGGGGAGCGAGGCCTGGCGCGCCGGCGAAGAACCCTCCGTGGATCCGGCCTTCATCGAGGCCACGCGCGCCATCCTGACGGATTCACGGCTGGAGCAGGCCTTCATCGCTGAGGCGCTGGCGCTGCCCAGCGAGGACTATGTGGCCGAGCGCATGGAGGTGGTGAACGTGGAGGCGATCCACGCGGCGCGCGGGGCGCTCAAGCGAGCGCTGGCCGAAGCCCTGCGAGCGGATTTCGCGCAACTCTACGAGCGTCTCCACGACAGCGCGCCCTACAGCCCCGATGCCGAGGCGGCCGGTCGGCGCGCCCTGCGCAATGCGGCGCTGTCCTACCTCTCGGTCTTTGCCGAGGCCGAGCCGCAGGAGCGCGTGCGTTTGATCGAGCACTATCGCCAGGCCGACAACATGACTGATCGCATGGCGGCCTTGCGGCTGCTGGTGGATCTCGATCTGCCCGAGCGCCAGGAGGCATTGGACGATTTCGAGAACCGCTTTGGCGACGATGCCCTGGTGATGGACAAGTGGTTTGCGCTCCAGGCCGTCTCCGACCTGCCTGACACCTTGGAACGGGTGAAGGCACTGATGCAGCACCCGGCTTTCTCCTTGGAGCGGCCGAACAAGGTGCGCGCCCTGATCGGAAGCTTCATCGCCGCCAATCCGCTGCGCTACCACGCGGCCGACGGCAGCGGCTACGCCTTCCACGCAGCACTGACGCTAAAGCTCGATGCGCTCAATCCCCAGGTGGCCGCCCGCCTCTTGGCGCCGCTGGGCCGCTGGCGGCGCTTCGATGCGGGGCGCCAGGAGAAGATGAAAGCCGAGCTGCAGCGAATCCTGGCCGTGCCAAAGCTCTCCCGTGACGTTTACGAGATTGCGTCGAAGGCGCTGGGGTGATTTCGGCGCGCTGAGACGGGCTCGGGGCGGTCAGCCCTCCGGCGGCAGGTGCAGCAGGAAGTCGTCCACCTCCATCGCCCGTCGCGGCGGGGCGACGCCTGCCGGGGCGCCCACGTAGAGATAGCCGATGATCTCGTCGTCGGCCTCCAGGCCCAGGGCGTCGAGCACCCGGCGGTCGCGCGCCGCCACGCCGGTCTTCCACTGGCAGCCCCACCCCTCGGCATGGATGGCCAGCATGATGGAGAAGGTGGCGCTGGCCACGGCCTGGCGCTGTTCCTCGACCGGAATCTTGGGATGGTTGGGCTGCAGGCGGGCCACCGTGGTGATGATCAAGGGCGCACGCAGCGGCTTGTTGCGCTCCTTCTCGATCATGCTTTCCGGCGCTTCGGGATCGCGTGCCGCTAGAGCCTGCGCCATGGCATCGCCCAGCCGCTGACGCTCATCTCCGCGTAGCAGAAGAAAACGCCAGGGTCTAAGCTTGCCGTGATCCGGCGCACAGATCGCTGCCTCGAGCGCCCGGCGCACCATCGCCTCCGGCGGCTCGTCGGGCATGAGGGCAGGGGGGGAGCGACGGGAGAGCAGAGCTTCAAGCGTGTCCATGACTTCCATCTGGTGGTTGTGCTGGCGGGAATCCAGTCGGCGGGCCTGTCGTGTCGGGATCGTTGATCCCCCGGCGCGTCTGGTCAAGGATCGGGCGACGACGAATCCCGAGGTGAGCGTGACGGAACTGAATCACATCACGATCCGGGGACATGCCCTGGAGTACCGACTGCTGCCGGGCCGGCGCCCCGAGGGGCCGGTCATCGTGCTCTTGCATGAAGGATTGGGCTCGGTCGGGCTCTGGCGCGATTTCCCCGAGGCGCTGGCTGCGGCCACCGGCTGTTCCCTGCTGGTCTGGTCGCGCTACGGCTTTGGCGGCTCCGACCCGCTGGGCGAACCACGCACCGCGCGCTACCTGCACGAGGAGGCACTCGAGGCCTTGCCGGAACTGCTGGACCGCCTGGGGATCGAGCGACCGCTGCTGGTCGGGCATTCCGATGGCGCGACCATCGCCCTGCTCCATGCGGCGCTCGCCGAACGCCCCATCGCGGGACTTGTGGCCATGGCGCCGCATGTCTTTGTGGAGGAGATTTCGCTTGCTGGCATCCGCGCGGCCGGCAAAGCCTTCTTTGAGGGCGATTTGGCTGGGCGCATGGCGCGCTATCACCGCGATGCAGAAGCCACCTTTCGCGGTTGGCACGACATCTGGCTGAGCGCCGCGTTTCGCGATTGGAACATCGAAGACTGCCTGCCGAACATCACGGCGCCGGTCCTTTTGATCCAGGGCGACGACGACGAATACGGCACCATGGCGCAGATCGATGCGATTGAAGCGGGCGTCTCCGGTCCCTGTCGCCGCCTCGACCTGCCGGGCTGCGGCCACACTCCGCATCGCGAGCGCGCAGCGGAGGTGCTGGCGGCGGTCACGGCTTTCATCGACGACTGCGCACCCATAGGGAAGGACGACCAGCGTGGAGACTGAACCCGTCACCTACGAGGTGACTGACGGCTATGCCGTCATCACCTTGAACCGGCCGGACAAGCTCAATGCCTTCAACGAGGCGATGCACGGGGCCCTGATCCAAGCTTTGGAGCGGGCAGAACAGGACGCCGCAGTGCGCGCCCTGCTCCTGACTGGCTCGGGACGAGGTTTCTGCGCCGGACAGGATCTCTCGGACCGTAGTTTCCCGACCGATGGCGAGGCGCCCGACCTGGGGGCGACGCTGGAGCGGCTCTATAATCCGCTCGTGCGGCGCCTGCGCGCCCTGCCCAAGCCCGTGCTCTGCGCGGTGAACGGCGTGGCCGCGGGCGCAGGCGCCAACGTGGCGCTGGCTTGCGACATCGTCCTGGCGGCACGCTCGGCACGCTTCATCCAGGCCTTCTGCAAGATCGGACTGGTGCCCGACAGCGGCGGCACCTACAGCCTGCCGCGCTTGGTGGGCGAAGCTCGGGCCAAGGCGCTCGCGCTGCTGGGCACCCCGGTCTCCGCCGAGCAGGCCGAAGCCTGGGGCATGATCTGGCAGGTCCATGACGATGCAGATTTGATGCCGGAAGCCCAAAAGCTCTGCGCCCACCTCGCGACGCAGCCGACCCGGGCACTGGGACTGATCAAGCGGGCAATCCAGGAATCAGCCACAAACGACATGGATGCACAGCTCGATCTGGAGCGCGACCTGCAGCGCGAAGCAGCCCGCAGCCCAGACTATCGCGAAGGCGTTGCGGCCTTCCTGGAAAAGCGTCCGCCTCGTTTCACCGGCGCATAGGCCGAGGGCGGCACGACCTTCAGTCCATCCCGACCATGGCTCGGACCTCCGCCGGGCTGTGGCAGGCTGCGCGCAGGGCCCTCAGTGACAGGGCATTGTGCCGCTTCGCCAGGCGTTCGCCGTCTGCGTCGGTGATGAGGCGGTGGTGGTGCCAGCGCGGCACGGGCAGTTCGAGCAGCGCCTGCAGCAGGCGGTGCATATGCGTGGCGTGGAACAGGTCCACTCCCCGCGTCACCAGCGTGATCTCCTGCGCCGCATCGTCCACCACCACGGCCAGATGGTAACTGGTCGGGACATCCTTGCGGGCCAGCACCACGTCGCCCAGGAGTTCGGGCTGCGCCACCTGCTCACCGGCCTCCAGGTCCAGCCAGGTCAGCGGCCCGCAGCGCCGCCGTGCCGCTTCCACGTCCAGGCGCCAGGCGTGGCTTTCGCCGGCGGCGAGACGCTCCCGCCGTTCGCGCTCCGAGATATCACGACAGAGACCGGGGTAGAGCGGCCCGTCGGGACCGTGCGGCGCGCTGTCGGCCCGGGCGATTTCCTCGGCGATGGCGCGACGGGTGCAGAAGCAGGGATAGACCAGACCCAGCGCGCGCAGGCGCTCCAGGGCATCGCGATAGGCCGTTAAGCGCTCGGACTGCCGCAGCGGCGGGGCCTCCCAGCGCAGGCCCAGCCAGGCCAGGTCTTCAAGCAGCGCGGTTTCGAACTCGGCACGGCAGCGGCTCCGGTCGATGTCTTCCAGGCGCAGCAGAAAGCGCCCGCCCTGCGCGGCCCGGGCGGCGAAGAGCGCGGCATAGGCATGACCCAGGTGCAGCTGGCCGCTGGGCGAGGGCGCGAAGCGGGTGGTCTCGGGCATGGTCTCGACATAGCGAGCGGCGGCTGCAGCGTCCAGCGCCGCGGCAGGTCCGCCGCGACAGGGCCGGGTGGTTTCGGCTAAACTGCCTGCATGACACAGATCGAACGCATCACCGAAGACACGCTGTCCGACGCCGTGGCCCAGCTGGTTGCCATGGATCCCGACTTTGCGCGCGCACTGGAAGAGGCGGGTCCGCCCCCGCTGCGCTATCGGCCGCCGGGTTTCGAGACGCTGTTGCGCATCATCGTGGCACAGCAGGTTTCGCTTGCCTCTGCGGCGGCAATCTGGAGTCGCCTCGAGGCGCTGGCGGCACCGTTGGAGCCGGAACGCCTGCTCAGCTTCGATGAGGACAGCCTGCGCGGTGCCGGGCTGTCGCGCCAGAAGGCGCGCTATGCCCGTTCGCTTGCTGAACTGCTGCAGAGCGGCGAACTCGATCTCGCGGAGCTCGATGCCCTGGATGACGAAACCGCCGTTGACCGTCTGGTGCAGGTCAAGGGGCTCGGGCGCTGGTCGGCGGAGTGCTATCTGCTCTTCTCGCACGGGCGACCCGATGTCTTCCCCGGTGAAGATGTGGGCCTGATGCTGGGTCTGCAGAATTTGCGCGGCCTTGCCGAGCGGCCCAACGGAAAGGCATTGCGGGCCAGTGCCGAAGACTGGAAGCCGCTGCGGGCCGTGGCGGCGCGCATGCTGTGGCACTATCGACGCTTCGCCATGCTGCCGGCCGGGGCGGAAGGCTCCGGGGTGGCTTGACGCTTCCTGTAGGCTTCGCCACACGGGACCGCAGCAACTCCGCACTCCGACCCGATCCACCTCAGAGAGACGCTAAATGACCCCTTCGATCGAGCTTACCGGCCCCCGTCACGAACCGGCCAGCGGCGGCAAGGCCGACAGTCTGGTGGTTTTCCTGCACGGCCTCGGGGCCGACGGGAACGATCTCATCGGCCTGGCGCCGGTGCTGGCCCAGCTCTTCCCGGACACGGCCTTCGTCTCCCCCGATGCGCCGCAGCCCTGTGACATGGCGCCCATGGGTCGGCAGTGGTTCAGCCTGCAGGATCGCTCTCCCGCCGCCATGCTGGCCGGTGCCGAGACTGCGCGCACGGCGCTCGACGGCTTTCTGAATGCGGAGATGGAGCGCCACGGGTTGGCGGCAAACCGGGTTGCGCTCTTCGGCTTCAGTCAGGGCTGCATGATGGCCCTGCACACCGCCTTGCGGCGGCCGGAGCCCTTGGCCGGCGTGGTGGGCTGCTCGGGTCATTTGATCGCGCCGGAACGCCTGGCCGACGACGTGACCGCGCGCCCGCCGGTGCTGCTGGTCCACGGCGAAGCGGACGAGGTGGTGCCCTTCGCTGCCATGGGCGCGGCGGAGCAAGCCTTGCGCGCTGCCGAGGTCCCGGTGGAAGCGCACGCCCGTCCAGGCCTGGGGCACGGCATCGATCAGCCGGGGCTGGAATTGGCGGCACGCTTCCTGCTCAAGGTGCTGCGGGAGGGCTGACGCTAGGGCTTGGGCGGCTCTATGAAGACTTTGTGACCAGCGTCACAACATCTTGTGGATAACCGAGGGGCGGAGTAAGAAAACAGGGTCCGGTGATCTTCTGGCCGGGCAAAAGCAGGAGGAATCTGCGTGGCCACGGCCGAAAGTTTTCCTGCCCTTGTTCTCAATGCGGACTTTCGTCCCTTGAGCTACTTCCCCCTGTCGCTTTGGGGCTGGCAGGACGCGATCAAGGCCGTCTTTCTCGAGCGCGTGAACATCGTGTCCGAGTACGATCGGGAGGTGCACTCACCCAGCTTCGCCATGCGCCTGCCCAGCGTCATTTCCCTCAAGGAATATGTTCATCTGGACCGGCGGCCGGCCTTCACCCGCTTCAATGTCTTCCTGCGCGACCGTTTCCGCTGCCAATACTGCGGCGATTGCTATCGCTCCGAAGACCTGACTTTCGACCATGTGCTGCCGCGATCACGCGGTGGGCGCACCACGTGGCAGAACGTGGTCACCGCCTGTCAGGACTGTAATCTGGAGAAGGGCAGTAAGCTGCTGCGCGAATGCGGCATGACCTTGATGACCGAACCAGAGCCGCCCAGCACCTTTCGCTTGCAGGAGAACGGCCGCGGTTTCCCGCCGGGCTTCCTGCACGAAAGCTGGTCCGACTTCCTCTACTGGGACTCCGAACTGGAGGCCTGAGCCCGCGCCCTATACCCGTTTGCTCAGCCAGATCGCTGCGCGTGAGCCTGCCTTGATCAGGCCGGAGAGCACCTCGTAGCCCGGGGTCCGCTCGGCTTCGTGCTCCAGGCCGATGTCGCGGTGCTCCAGTTCCTCGGCGCGGAAGCGCTCGATGGTCTCGCGCAGCTCCGCCTCTTCCGGGGCAGTCTCCAGCTCTTGCGCCTGCTCGGCATAGTGTTCGTCGATCACCTCCTCGATGGCGACGGTGCAGGCCATGGCAGCCCGTTCGCCCATCATGGCGGTGGCGGCGCCGAGCGCGAAGCCGGCTATGTGCCAGACCGGCTGCAGCAATGTGGGACGCACGCGGCGTTCGGGCAGCAGGGTTTCGAATGTGCGCAGATGCGCCACTTCCTGCTCGTGCATGTGGCGCAGCACCGACCCGCTCTTGCCGCTGCCCAGCACTGCAAGCTGACCCTCATAGATGCGCTTGGCCCCGTACTCGCCGGCATGGTCGACGCGCAGCAGACGTTCCAGCCGCTCTTGCGGTTCCAGGTCGCCGGGTCGATAGGCGCGTCGCGGCGACTTGCTCTTTGCGGTGTCCGGGGCGTCGGGCTCGCTCATGCCGTTCTCCAGCGTCGGGCTGCTCCGCCCAAGACCAGCAGGCCGAGGGCGAGGGAGAGCAGGAAGTTGTAGCCTGCCATGGATATTCCTAGGAAGGACCAGGGCACCTCGTCGCAGCGCACCACCGGGGCGGCTTCCAGGGCGCTTCGCAGTTCATCGATGCTCAGGCCATCGAAGGCCGGGGCCGAACAGCCAGCAGGGCCGGACCACCAGCCCTGCTCGACGCCCACATGATAGCCGGCGAGCCCAGCCCCTGTCAGCAACGCGAGACCGGCCACCCCCGTCAGCAGCAGTCTCAGCCTTCCGGCGCTCAGCAATGCCAGCAGCGCGGCCAGCATGGCGCCGACGTGGGCATAGCGTTGGTCATGGCACAGCGCGCAGGGTGCAAGGTCCATGCCGTACTGGAAGAAGAGTGCGCCAAGGAGGGCGCCGCCGCTGCCCAGCAGGACGAGCGCCGGCAGCAACCGGGTCGGGGTGGCGGTGGGCTTCATATCGGAGAGCATAGGCGCTGGCGCGGCCGCTCAAAAGACATAACGCAGGGCGAGAAAGCCGCCGAACAGGAGAAGGAAGAAAAGCGCCGTCAACTGTGGCAGCCAGGCTTCGATGAAGCGGCGGATCGCCGGACCGAACCAGTAGAGCAGCGCTGCGACCAGGAAAAAGCGCCCGGCGCGGGACACGAGGGATGCCAGCGCGAAAACCCAGGGATCGAGGTTGGTGGCGCCGCTGGCGATGGTGATGACCTTGTAGGGGAAGGGCGTGAAGCCGGCGCCGGCCACGATCCAGGCGCCCCATTCATTGTAGGCGGCGGCGAAGTCCGCGAACTTGCCGGCATAGCCATAGAACTCGAGCACCGGTCTGCCCAGGGTCTCGAAGAGGCCCCAGCCGATGCCGTAGCCGAGGAAACCGCCGAGCACCGAGCCGGCGGTTGCCACCAGGGCGATCAGCCAAGCCTTCTCGCGTGCTGCCAGGATCATCGGAATGATCAGCACGTCCGGAGGGATCGGGAAAACCGAAGCCTCGATCGCGGCAATGAGGAAAAGCACGGCCAGCGCATGACGATGCGCCGACATGCGCAGTGTCCAGTCGTACAGGCGGCGAAGCGGGCTCAAACTGCGGTGTTCCCGAAGGCAGAGAAGGCTGGGCGTTCAAGTAACAGTCGCGACGAAAGGCGTCCAGCAACCCGATGGGCTGCCCTCCGAAGGAAGGCATGCCGGCAGTCTGTTGATGACCCTGGGCGCCCGCCGCGCTACGAAAGCAGGCTAGGCAAAAGGGGAGGCCGGTTGTGAGCCAGTGGACGCCGCATGATGAGGACTTCGAGCAGCGGGTGCGCGATTCGTTTGCGCGTCAGAAGATCATGGCCACGCTGGGCGCGCGCATTGCGCAGGTGGCGCCGGGCGAGGTGGCCATCGATTTGCCCTTCTCTGAGCAACTGGCCCAGCAGCATGGTTTTTTCCACGGCGGTGTGCTGTCCACCATCGCCGACTCCGCGGGCGGCTATGCGGCCTACAGCCTCTTTTCGCCGGAGGCCTCCGTGATGACGGTCGAGTTCAAGATCAACTTCCTCTCGCCGGCCGACGGCGAAGCGCTGCGCGCGCTGGGCCGCGTGATCAAGCCCGGCCGGCGCCTGACCATCTGTGACGTGGAGGTCTATGCCTCCAAAGCGGGGCGCGAGAGCCTCTGTGCCAAGATGCAGCAGACCATGATGTGCATCGAAGGCCATCCTGGCATCCATCGCGCCGGTTGAGAGCAAGGGCGCCAACCCGAAAGGAGCGAGCATGATCCCCAATCGCCTGCCAAGCCTTAACTTCGACCTGGGTGAGACTGCCGACATGCTGCGCGAAAGCGTGGCCGGCTTCGCCGCCGAGGAGATTGCGCCGCTTGCCGACGAGATCGACCGGGAAGACCGTTTCCCGCGCCACCTCTGGCCGAAGATGGGAGACCTGGGTCTGCACGGCATCACCGTAGAGGAAAACTACGGCGGCTCGGGGCTCGGCTATCTTGAGCATGTGGTGGCTGTGGAGGAGGTCAGCCGGGCCAGTGCGTCGGTGGGTCTGTCCTACGGCGCGCATTCCAACCTCTGCGTCAATCAGATCCGCCGCAACGGCACCGAGGAGCAGAAGCGCCGCTATCTGCCGAAGCTGATATCCGGCGAGCACGTCGGCTCGCTGGCCATGAGCGAACCGGGGGCCGGCTCCGACGTGGTCTCCATGAAGACCCGCGCCGAAAAGCAGGGCGACCGCTGGATCCTGAACGGCAACAAGATGTGGATCACCAATGCCAGCGAGGCGGAGACCCTCGTGGTCTATGCCAAGACCGACCCCGAGGCCGGCCCGCGCGGCATTACCGCTTTTCTGGTGGAGAAGGGCTTCAAGGGCTTCTCTATCGCCCAGAAGCTGGACAAGCTCGGCATGCGTGGCTCACCCACCTGCGAGCTGCTGTTCCAGGACTGCGAGGTGCCGGAAGAGAACGTGCTGGGTGCCGTGGGCAAGGGCGTGAACGTGCTGATGAGCGGACTGGACTATGAACGTGCTGTGCTGGCCGCCGGGCCGATCGGCATCATGCAGGCCTGCATGGATGTGGTCGTGCCCTACATTCATGAACGCAAGCAGTTCGGGCAGGCCATCGGCGAGTTCCAGTTGGTCCAGGGCAAGCTGGCGGATATGTACACGACGATGAATGCCTGCCGGGCCTATGTCTACGCGGTGGCCAAGGCCTGCGACCGCGGCGAGACAACGCGCAAGGATGCCGCCGGCACCATCCTCTATGCGGCGGAAAAAGCGACTCAGATGGCGCTCGACGCCATCCAGATTCTCGGCGGCAATGGCTACATAAATGACTATCCCACCGGCCGATTGCTGCGCGACGCCAAGCTCTACGAAATTGGTGCTGGCACCAGTGAGATCCGACGCTGGCTCATCGGCCGTGAGCTCTTTGCTGAAAGTGCATAAAGCGCGATAGGATGCGCCAAGCATCATTCATCGGACAAAAACACGCACGAGACAGAGGAGGAAGAAAGCATGGCGGAGAAGATCGAGAAGGCAGTGCTGGTTGGACTGGGCGCAATGGGGCTGGGCATGGCCCGCTGCCTGCGAAAAGCCGGCATTCCCACCACCGGCGTCGATATCGTGGCTGAACGGCTTGAGGCTTTGGGCGATCCAGTATCGAGCTCGGCTGGTGCCGCATGCGAAGGGGCTGACCTGCTGATCCTCGTGGTGGTCAATGCCAACCAGGTGGAAGACCTGCTCTTCGGCGCTGAAAACTGCGCGGCCCGCCTTGCGCCCGGCGCCACGGTCATGGTCTGCAGCACCGTGCCTCCCTCCTATTCGCAGGATCTGGGCCGGCGGCTGTCGGAGATGGGACTGCTGCATCTCGACTCGCCGATCAGCGGCGGCAATGTCCGCGCGGACGAGGGGACCATCACCATCATGGCCTCGGGCTCGCAGGCGGCCTTCGACAAGTGCGAGGCGGCCATGGAGGCGATGGCAGGCAACGTCTTCCGCTTCGGAGAAGAATCGGGCCCGGGCTCCTCGATGAAGTTGGTCAACCAGGTGCTGACCGGCGTCAATCTTTGCGCCGCCGCCGAAGCCATGTCCCTGGCGGCGAAGCTAGGGCTGGACCTGCAGCAGGTCTATGACGTGATCACCACCTCGGCGGCGAACTCCTTCATGTTTGAAAACCGCATGCCGAATGTGATTGCCGGCGACACCCATCCGCGCAGCGCGGTGGAGATCTTCGTCAAGGACCTGGGAATCGTCACCGATACGGCGCGCGAGCAGCGCTTCCCGGCACCGCTCTCGGCCGCGGCGCTGCAGCAGTATCTGGCGGCTGCGGGCATCGGACTCGGACGGTGCGACGATTCCACCGTGGCCCGCGTCTACGCCAGCCTTTCGGACGTCAAGCTGCCCGGCATGGACAATTAGACCGGAGCTCCATGACAGGCGGCAGCTAAGGGGATAGGCTCGCCGCCTGTTTCATTGGCAGGCACGAGGAGGTCTCTTGCCAAGCGTTGTCTTAACCGGAGCGAACCGAGGGATCGGCCTTGCTCTCACGCGCGGTTTCCTGGCCGAGGGCTGGCAGGTTCACGCCTGCTGCCGCCATCCCGAAAAGGCGACCAAGCTGCGTGCGCTGGAGGGTGACCTGTCCCTGCATCGGTTGGAGGTGACCGATGCGCTGCAGGTTTCTGCCCTGGCCCGCAGCCTGGCCGATCAGCCTGTCGACCTGCTGATCAACAACGCCGGAGCGCGCGGGGCACGAGGGGGCCTGGGGGCGGTCGACTACGACGACTGGGCCCGCGTCATGGCGGTGAATGTCATGGGGCCGCTGCGCATGGCCGAGCAGTTCGCCCCCTTGGTTGCGCTGAGCGAGCAGCGCCTCATTGTCAACGTCAGCTCGGTGATGGGCTCCATCGCGCGCAACAGCGGCGGCGACGATTACCTCTATCGCAGCAGCAAGGCGGCCCTGAACATGGTGACCCGCAGCCTTGCCGTCGATCTTGCAGCACAGGAGATCACGGTGGTCTCGGTGCATCCCGGCTGGGTCAGTACGGACATGGGTGGGGCGTCTGCGCCTCTGACCGCCGACAGCTCGGCTGCCGACCTGCGCCGCCTGTTCGAGCGCCTGCAGCCCGCAGACAGCGGCGGCTTTTTCGACCATGATGGGAGCGTGATCCCCTGGTGAGGGGATGCAGGCAGGGAGGGCCGCCATGTTGCTGAGCGAAGAGCAGGAGATGATCCGGGAAACGGCCCGGACCTTCGCCCACGACCGGCTCGCCCCTTTTGCCGCCGAATGGGACCGGGAAAGCCGCTTTCCGGCCGAGGCACTGCAGGAGATGGCGGCGCTGGGCTTCATGGGCATGACAGTGCCTGAAGCCTGGGACGGCGCCGGCGCCGACACCCTGTCCTACGCGGCGGCCCTGATGGAGATCGCCGCCGGTGACGGCTCCTGCTCCACCATCATGAGCGTGCACAACTCCGTCGGCTGCCTGCCGGTGCTGCGCTTCGGCAGTGAGGAACAGAAGGAACGCTTCCTCAAGCCCATGGCGCGCGGTGAAGCGCTGACCGCCTTCTGCCTGACCGAGCCCCAGGCGGGCTCGGATGCCGCGGCGATCAAGACCCGGGCACGGCGGGAGGGCAACAAATGGATCCTGAACGGGACCAAGCAGTTCATCACTTCCGGACGTAACGCCAAGTTGGCCATCGTCTTCGCGGTGACCGATCCGGAGAAGGGCCGAAAAGGCATCTCCGCCTTCATCGTTCCCACCGACAGCCCCGGCTGGAAAGTGGCCGGCGTTGAAAAGAAGCTGGGTCAGCGCGCCTCCGACACCTGTCAAATCGTCTTTGAGGATCTGGAACTCACGCCCGACTTGATGCTGGGCGAGGAGGGCGAAGGCTACCGCATCGCACTCGCCAACCTGGAGGGCGGCCGCATCGGCATTGCCGCGCAATCGGTCGGTATGGCGCGCGCCGCCTATGAGCACGCCTGCAGCTATGCGCGCGAGCGGGAAAGCTTCGGCAAGCGGATCGTCGAGCATCAGGCGGTGGGTTTCCGCCTCGCCGACATGGCCACCAAGATTCATGCAGCAGAACTGATGACACTACACGCTGCCGCACTGAAAGATGCGGGCAAGCCCTGTCTGCGCGAAGCCGCCATGGCCAAACTCCATGCCTCCGAGATTGCCGAGGAGGTCTGCTCTGCGGCCATCCAGGTCTTCGGTGGCTATGGCTATCTGGAGGACTTCCCTGT
Organism: Aquibaculum arenosum; assembly: GCF_029222965.1. Classification (GTDB taxonomy): domain Bacteria; phylum Pseudomonadota; class Alphaproteobacteria; order Kiloniellales; family DSM-21159; genus Aquibaculum; species Aquibaculum arenosum. Next base: position 25,239 of record NZ_JARHUD010000009.1, read on the forward strand.
GGAGCGCATCTACCGCGATGTGCGAGTCTGCCAGATCTACGAGGGCACAAGCGATATTCAGCGCCTGATCATCGCCCGGCAGATTGCGGCGGAGTAGCCCGGCTTTTGGCGGCTTTTCCGCAAGCCCGCCGCAGGAGCCAAAAGAATTCCCTTGCGGTGGACGCTGTAGCGCCTATCTTAGCCTAGTCATTCTGCTTCTGATCTGCCGACCCGTTCTACCCTCTGGGTTCTCGATCGCGCTTTTCCCAGAGACAGTCTGATGCGCCGCTAACGGTGTTACGGCGCAGTTTAACTCGATGAACGGAGGACGGCATGCCTGTTGGTACCGTCAAGTGGTTTAACAGCACCAAGGGTTATGGTTTCATTCAGCCGGACGCCGGCGGACCGGACGTTTTCGTCCACATTTCCGCGGTTGAGCGCGCTGGCATGAGCAGCCTGGCCGAAGGTCAGAAGGTTTCCTACGAAGAGCAGGTTGATCCGCGTCGTGGTAAGTCTTCGGCGGAGAACCTCAAGGCAGCCTGAACCGGCTGACTTGGCGTAACAAGGAAAGGGCGTCCGTTTCGGGCGCCCTTTCTGATTCCGGGCCCTCAAGAAGGAATGCGATCAGGGCACCTGGGCGCCTGTCGCGGCCACGAAGACGGAATAGAGCGACTCCGTGGCGGTGATGAAGAGACGGTTGCGCCGCGGACCTCCGAAGGTGAGGTTCGCCACCAACTGGGGCACCAGAATCTTGCCCAGCAGTGTGCCGTCCGGCGCGAAGCAGTGGATACCGTCCCGGGCGCTGGACCAGAGATTGCCCTGGGTATCCAGGCGAAAGCCGTCGGGTATGCCGGCATCGATTTCCGCAAAAACCCGCCCATTGCTCAGCGTCCCGGCCTCGTCGACATCGAAGGCTCGGATATGCCGAGGCGCCCGTTCATCGTGACTGGCGGCTGAATCGGCCACGTAGAGAATGCGCTCATCGGGCGAGAAGGCGAGGCCGTTGGGCTGCCCGAAGTCGTCGCACACGACGCGGCAGGCACCGCTGGCGGGATCGATGCGGTAGACGTTGTTGCTCGCCTGCTCCGGCTCCGCCTTGTAGCCCTCATAGTCGGAGAGAATGCCGTAGGTCGGGTCGGTGAACCAGATTGAGCCGTCGGAACGCACCACCACGTCGTTTGGCGAATTGAGCCGTTTGCCGTCATAGGAATTGGCCAGCACCGTTACGCTGCCGTCGATCTCGGTGCGGGTGACCCGCCGGGTGCCGTGCTCGCAGGATACCAGCCGCCCTTGCCGGTCGCGCGTGTTGCCGTTGGTGAAGTTGGAGGGCTGGCGGAAAACCGAAACTCCCCCCTCTGGCTCCCAGCGCAGCAGTCGCTGATTGGGAATGTCGCTGAACAGCAGCTGGTTGGCATCGTTGAACCAGACCGGCCCCTCCGCCCAGCGGCAGCCACGATAGAGCTCCTCCAGGCGCGCGTTGGGCAGGACGAGGTAGCGGAAGCGCGGGTCGTGGACCTCGTATTCAGGGAAGTCGGCCATGGCTGAAAGCGTCCGTTGCGAGAGGGATCAGGGAGAGGAAGTCTGGCGTCGGCTGGCGAGCAGAATGACGGCGATGATGATCACGCCGGTCATGATCATCCGGAAGCCCGCGCCCAAGCCGTAGGTGTTGAGCATGGACACCACCAAGAACATGAAGAGCGACGCGCCCCAGATGCCCGGAACGTTCGAGTAGCCACCGGCCACCGAGGTGCCGCCAATCACCACCACGGCGATTGACATCAAGAGGTACTCGGCTCCCATGTTGAGGGCAGCGCCGCCGGAGAAACTGGCGAGGAGATAGCCGGCGACCGACGCCAGCACGGCGCAGATCACGTAGGTCAGCGCGCGCGCCCCGTCGACGGGGATGCCGGCCATGCGCGCCGCCGCCATGCTCTGGCCGATCGCAGTGATCCAGCGGCCGTAGAGGCTGCGTTCCAGCAGCACCCAGGCGCCGAGGGTGATGAGCAGCGCCACCAATGCAACGTTGGGAATGCCAAGCGGGCTGGAGGTGGCGAACTCCGCCAATGCCGGCGGCGGCTTCACGCGCAGGCCGCGATTGGTCCAGATTGCGGTCGACTGCACCAGAAAACTCATGCAGAGCGTGGCGATGATCGGCGGGATGCGCAGCAGCTTGATCAGCGCGTAGTTTGCGCTGCCCACCGCGATTCCGATGCCAATGGCGATCAGCAGGCCGGGCAGGATCATGGTGTTGTCGACCGCCATGACCTTTAGGGCAACGGTCCCGGCGAGAGTCATGGTGGCGGGCACGGAGAGATCGATGTTGCCTGGCCCAAGCGTGATCACCAACATCTGACCGGTGCCCACGATCACCGCAAAGGAGGCGAAGGTGAAGGCCGCATGGGTGAGGCCAATGGCGCTGGAGCCTCCGGTGACGGAAACGGTGAGGATCCAGACCAGAATCGCGGCCAGGTAGGCCCAAATCCAAGGCTTCTGCAGCAGCTTTGCGGCGTGCGTCATGCCCGACCCTCCTGGCGTTCCAATCGGTTAAGGAACAGCCTGAGCGCCAGCACGATGATGAGGATGGCTCCCTGGGCGCCGATCTGCCAGTCGGGCGAGATCCGCATGAAGGAGAGGAAGGAGGCGGCAAGCGTGAGCGTCAGGGCGCCGATCACTGCCCCGACCGGGGAAACGCGTCCGCCCACGAACTCGCCGCCGCCCAGAATGACCCCGGCGATGGAGAGCAGCGTGTAGCGGAGCGCGATGTTGGCGTCGGCGGAAGTGGTGAGGCCCACCAGGGCTATTCCTGCCGCAACTGCAAAGGTTCCTGCCAGAGCATAGGCGGCCGTCTTGGCCCAGAGCACTGACCAGCCGGCCCGCTCCACCGAACGCTCATTGCCGCCGACACCGCGGATCAGCACGCCCAGCGAGGAGCGGGTGACGATCAGGTGCGCGATCAGCGCGATGATCACGCTGGCCACAATGGCCATGGGGACCAGGGGCGGCTTGGTGGTCATCAGTGAGCGTGCCCAGTCCGGTGGCGATCCCCCCGGGGCCGGCAGCAGCAGCACGGCCAGGCCTGTCCACACGAAGCTCATGCCCAAAGTCACGACAATGGAGGGCAGGTTGCGAAGGTGGATCACCGCACCAATGGCCGCATAGGCCGCAATGGCGGCGAGCAGGATGAGCACCCCGATCAGGGGCGTGCTTTGCAGGAAGGTGGCGCTGACGCAGGCAGCGAAGCTGACGAAGGCGCCGATCGATAGGTCGAGATTGTTCACCGCCAGGATGAACATCTGGGCCAGGGTCGCCAGCGCGATGGGCACGGCGAGATTGAACAGCAGGTTCAGGCCCATGTAGCTCATGGCCCTCGGCTGCAGCCAGAACACAGCGGCCAGCAGGGCGGTCAGCGCCAACGTGGGCACCACAAGGCGCATTGCGTCGACGGAGGGTCTCAGGCTCATGCCGCCTCTCCCTGGAATGAGGCGGCAAGAATGTTGGCCTCGTTGATCTCCTCGCCCACCAGTTCGGCGACAATTTCGCCCTCACGGAAGACGTAGACCCGGTCGCAGAGGCAGACCTCTTCGGTTTCCGTGGAGTACCAGACAAAGGTGCGCTCGCCGGCGGCCTCCTCGCGCAGGATCTGATAGACCTCGCGCTTGGTGCCCACGTCCACGCCGCGCATGGGATCGTCCATCAGGACAACCGGCGCTCGCGTGGCAAGGGCACGGGCAAAAAGCACCTTCTGCTGATTGCCGCCGGAGAGCGAGAGGATGGGGTTGTTCATGTCCTGGGTGCGGATCTCGATGCGCCGCTTCCAGCCGTCTCCCTTGTCGGCCACTGCGGAGTCGTTCACCAGGCCGCGGCGCGTCAGATCGCCCAGCGAGGCGACGGCGAAATTTTCCAGGATGCTCCAGAGGTGGAAGATGCCGTTGACCCGCCGGTCGCCGGCAACGAAGGCAACGGCCGGGTCGCGCAGTGGCAGCCAGTCACCGCTGCGCTGGCGGTAAAGCTCCAACAGCATTTCGGTCTGACCATGGCCGCTGAGCCCTGTCAGCCCGACCAATTCACCGCGATGGGCGCGAAACGGGAGGCCGCGCCCGCGCTGCTCCAGCAGCACCGGCGCTGAGGAGAGGTCTCGCCTGGCTTGGGCTGCGTTCTCGGGCTTTGCGACACTGCCCATGGCTTCGAACAGGCTGTCGGCGGTGAAGCCCCCGGCCGGTCGCTCGGCAACAACGTTGCCGTCCTTCATCACCACCACGCGGTCGGAGGTGGAGAGAATCTCGTGCAGGATATGGGATATGAAAATGACCGAGCCGCCGGCATCCACGAAGCGGCGCACCTGCGCCAGCAACTGCCCGGCCAGGGTGGCATCGAGGGATGAGGTGGGCTCGTCCAGGATGACCAGCCGCGGCGGCGCGCCGGCGTCGGAAAATGCCATGGCGATCTCCGCCATCTGACGCTGGGCGATCGACAGGCTGCCCACCGTGGCGCGGCTGTCGATGCCGTGGCCCGGAAATATCTCATCGAGGCTTCGCTCGATGATGCGCCGCGCCGTGCTGCGCCAACCAAGCCCGCGACCGCTCCCGAGCTCGCGGTGGACGATCCGCGTGTTCTCGATGACCGTGAGATTGGGGCAGAGCGAGAGCTCCTGAAAGACGCAGCGCACGCCGAGCGCGTGGGCGGCCTTGATGCCGTAGCGCTCCACCGGCGCGCCTTCGGCCCGCAGCGTGCCCTCATCGGGTGTGAGCGCACCGTTGATCACGTTGACGATGGTGGACTTGCCGGCGCCGTTGTGCCCGACAAGCCCCACGCATTCGCCGGGACGGATGTGCAGGGTGGCGCCGTCCAGCGCTTTCACGGCGCCGAAGCGCAGGCGAGCCTGCTCCACTTCGATCAGGGGCGGGGCTGTGTCCGGGGTCATGCGCTGCCTTGTCGTGCGAAAGGCCCGCACGGCCCGTGGCAGGCCGTGCGGGCGCAAGCAATGTACCGATGCGTTACTGGGCTTCGGCGATCACGTCCTGAGCGTCTTCGAGGGTATACTCGACGTTTGCCACGCCGCCTTCCTGGGTGTTGGCCAGGTTTTCCTCGAGGTTGTCCTGATCGATGCGCAGGAAGGGCACGGTCAGGTCCTTCGGCACCTCGGCGCCGTCGAGCACCTGCTGAGCCACCCAGAAGGCCAGTGTGGAGACGCCCGGAGCAATGGAGACCGACATGGTCTCGTAGCCGTTGGCGTCCTTCTGCTCTTTCCACCAGGTCAACTCGTCGTGGCGGTTGCCCATGACAATAATCGGCATCTCACGGTCGGTGGCGGCGAAGGCCTGTGCGGCGCCGTAACCGTCACCGCCCTGGGTCACCACGCCGACGATCTCGGGCAGGCTCGGCAGAATGCCGGCGACCGCGCGCTGAGAGACGTCCTGGGCCCAGTCGCCATGCACAGAGCCGGCGATCTCGAACTGCGGGTGTTCCTCCACACCGGCATGGATGCCGGCGGAGATCTCGTCATCGACGAACACTCCGGCCAGGCCGCGGATTTCCAGCAGGTTGCCACCATCGGGCAGCCGTTCCGCCAGATAGGCGATCTGATCGGATCCCATCTGGTGGAAATCGACCGCGATCCGCCAGGCGCAGGGCTCGGTGACGACGCCGTCGAAGGACACGACAACGATGCCGGCATCGCAGGCTTCCCGTACCGCGCCGTTGAGGCCGGTGGGCGAGGCGGCATTGATCACGATGGCATCGTAGCCCTGCAGGATCAGGTTCTGAATCTGTGCCGCCTGCTCGGTCACCTGGTTCTCAGCCGTGGTGAAAGCATCGGCAGCGGCGACGATGCCGTTCTCGACAGCCGGCCCGGTCACCGTTTCCCAGCTGGTCAGCATGGCCTGGCGCCAGGAGTTGCCGGCGTAGTTGTTCGACAGCGCGATGCTCTTGTCCGATGTATCCGCCTGCGCGGACAGGGGCATGGCCAAGCACAAACCGGCTGCGCCGGCCAGCAGCAAACTTTGTCTCTTCATCTCTCGCTTTTCCTCCCTGGGTGGCCCGCCTGACGCGTGCGCGAGACTCGTCGTCGCGGCGCCAAGGGGGTAGGCGAGGGCGCCGGCACCTGCGATTGCAGCCCGTCCCCTCATTGGCAGGCAGGATGGAATAGGCTATCGGGCCTGTACAGGCGCATAACGGCAAAGACGCTGCGCCTTTTGGCGCAAACCTTGCGGGATCTCGCAAGACGGACCGGCGGGCAACAGCGCTTACTGTCGGTCTCAAGCATCCGTGGGAGAGGAACCTTTGCAATGAAGGCGCTTGCCGGCCGGGCGGCCGGGGCGGGACAGAAGCAGGACAGCAGGGTGCACCGCAGATCGCGTGTGGCGCCTGCAGTCCTGATCGATCACTATCTCGAAATCTCCCGCCTGTTGGCCGGGCAGTTGGATTTCGGCGCCGCGATCCATGCCGTCTCCGCCGAGGTGGCGCACATACTGCCGCACGACCACCTGGATGTCTGCCTGATGACACCGGAAGGCGCGTGCCACACCGCCTATGAATCGGGCATCCGCACCCTCTGGAGCGAGATGCAGGCCGAGCCCGTCACAAACAGTCCCATCCGCATGCTCTTGTGGGGCGAAGTCGACCACCTGCTAACCGACGACGCCTGCGTCGACCCGCGCTTCCATTTTCCCGGCGCCCTGACGCGACCGATCCTAGAGAACGCGCTGCGCAGCCGGGTTCATGTGCCGATGAAGGTTCAGGGCGAGATCATCGGCGCCTTGTCCTGCTCGTCGCGGGAAGCGGGCCTCTACGGCATGGAGGAGGTGGCCTACGCCCGTGCCGTGGCCGATATGCTGTCGCCCTATTTCTTTGCGTTGCAGGCCGCCGAGCGGGCTCAGCGCTCCGCCATCGTCGAGGCAGAGGTGCGCGCGCGTGAAGAGGGCCTGCGCCTAGGGGCGCTGAAGTTAACAGAAGCTCTGGAGCAGGAGCGCCAGCGCATCGGCATGGACCTGCACGATCAGACCCTGGCCGATCTGACGCGCCTCACTCGGCGGGTCGAAAGCCTCTCGCGCACGGGCGACATCACCGCCGAAGCGTTGGAGCCGCTCAGCCGCAGTTTGCAGGACTGCATGCAGGACCTGCGCAACATCATCGAACAGGCGCGGCCGTCGGTGCTGCAGCTTTTCGGTCTGGGGCAGGCGGTGGAGAACCACCTGGAGCGCTCGGTGCGCGACAGCGGCCTCGCCGTCACCTGGGAGGTGTCGGACGAGACCGACGGCGCCTGCGACACGCTGGATCCGTCGGTCAGCATCGCGCTCTTTCGCATCGCGCAGGAGGCGATCAACAACGCTGTGCGGCATGCCGCACCGGCGCATATTCATGTGCGGCTCTTGCTGCGCCCAGATGGCCTGACACTGGACATCCTGGACAACGGCGAGGGTGCCGGGGCGCAGCAGCGCCGTCAGGGCGGCGGCATCGACAACATGATGACGCGCGCTCGGCTGATTTCCGCGCGCTTTTCCCTCTCGTCCGGGTCGGGCGGCAAGGGCACCCAGGTGCGCGTGGTCCTGCCGCCAGCTGCCGTGCGGGGAGGGGCGTCGTGAAGATACTCATCGTCGAGGACGATCCTCTGCACCGTGCTTACCTGCACGAGGCCGTTCGGGCGGCGCTGCCGGAATGCGACAGCGTGACCGAAGCCGAGCATGGCACGCAGGGCGAAGAACTGGCGCGCCAGTACGGCTTCGAGAACATCGTGCTCGACCTGCAAATGGCGGTGCGCAACGGCATCGAGGCGGCGCGCACCATCTGGAAAGAGCGGCCCGAGACCCGCATCCTCTTCTGGTCCAACTATTCGGACGAGGCCTATGTCCGCGGTGTTTCGCGCATCGTGCCGGACGGCGCCGCCTATGGCTATGTGCTGAAGTCCGCTTCCGACGAGCGGCTCAAGCTGGCGCTGCGCTCGATCTTCATTGAGAGCCAATGCGTGATCGACCGTGAGGTGCGCGGTTTGCAGCAGAGGAGTCTGGGGCAGGCGCGCGGCTTCACCGATGCCGAGTATGAGATTCTGGTGGACATCGCACTGGGCCTGACCGACCGGGCGATCGCGCGCCGCCGCCACCTCTCCCTGCGCAGCGTACAGAACCGCCTGCAGCAGCTCTACGACAAGCTGGAGGTCTATCACCTCCCCGGCCAGGAAGAGGGCCGCTTCAACCTCCGCAGCCGCGCCGTCACGGTGGCCATGCTGCGCAAGCTGCTGAACTACAGCGCACTGGAGAAGGCCGAGAGCGAGCTGCAGGAGTGGCTCGGGCGGGGGTAGGCCCAACCGATATCAGCAGGCGAGTGTCACCAGCGGACGTTGTGTAGCCTATGAGTTGCCAAGCTAGAACAGCCATACGTAAGATTCGATTCGCCTGAGCGCGTATCGTAGTTTGCGCCAGTTTGTCTATCGGGGGGTGACTGATGGGATCGGGAAAGTGCGCGCTGTTCCTTACGGCGGCCGTGGCGTTGTGCCTGTCTGGCACGGCGGAAGGTCTGCTTGGAGAGCAAGCACAGGCGCAAGACGCAATCTATGGTCCGGGGCAGCAATACGCCAACAACGGCTATCTCATCGACGAGGCCTACACGCTGGTCGACGATGACTTCCTGGCCTTGATGGAACAGGAGATGCGCCAGACGCCGGAGGCGGTTGCGGGCATCGCGGCGCGCGCGAAGGAACTGCGCCCCTATCTCGAAATGACCATCGATCAGATCGCCGTGGACGTGGCGGGGCCGGGCGCTCTGGCAGGCGGGGGTGCGGCAGTGTCGAACACGGCACTCGTCGCCGGCGGTCTGGCTGTGGCTGCGGGAGCAGGCGCCATTGCCATCGCTGGCGGAGGCGGCGGTTCGAGCGGCGGTTCCGGTGGAGACGATGATGACGGGGACGAGCCAGAGGAGCCACCGGAACCTATTCCCGATCCGCCTGCCTATTATGAAACGCCCGAGTACAACGCTGCCGACGGCGGCTATGGGGGGCATGCGCTCGTGCGCGCGTCTTCCGCCTACGCCCGTGGTTTCACGGGCGAGGGTGTGGTCGTTGCGGTGGTGGATACAGGGCTGGACCTGAACCATCCGGAGTTCGCAGCAAAAATCATCGCCCCGCACAACGCTTTCCCGGATGTCGACGAGGTGGAAGACCTGAACGGGCACGGAACCCATGTTTCGGGCATCATAGGTGCGCGCCGGGATGAGCGGGGCATGCACGGTCTGGCATACGATGCGCGGATAATGCCTATCGTTGCCTTCGACGCAGATGGCAGCGGAGCAGACCTTGGTCCAACCGCTTGGCGTTATGCATTGGAGCAGGGCGCACATATCGTTAATAACAGTTGGGGGTATCCGCAAGAATTTATAAATGTATTGAATGCGCGATCAGAATGGGAATCGATGATCCCGGATGAAATTGAGGTTGCACATCAGTTAGTGGAAGCAGGTATTATTTCTGTGTCTGCAACGGGCAATGAAAGTCTTTCCGAACCGAGCATCCCTGCGGCACTGCCACTGCATTTCCCAGAGTTGAAAGGTTATTGGGTGGCGGTTGGTTCGGCCGAGCAAGTGGGCGAAGACATCGTGCTTGCAAGCTACTCGAACGCCTGCGGCCAGGCTGCGGAATGGTGCCTCGTGGCGCCGGGCAGCAATATTTACTCCACAATCCCGAGCGATGTGCCGGGCGAAGCAACCTACGGCAACATGAGCGGCACCTCCATGGCCACGCCTTACGTCTCCGGCGCCGTGGCCATTCTCAAGCAGGCTTTTCCCTACCTCGAGGCGCCGGACATACTCGAGATACTCTTTGAGTCCGCCACGGACCTCGGCGATCCTGCGCTCTACGGTCATGGCCTGCTGAATCTGGAAAGGGCGACCCAACCCCTGGGTGAGGTTGCCGTGCCGACTTCGAACAGCATCAATGGCGGCAGCATCAGCCTCGATGCCACGGCGCTGCATGCCTCGCCGGCTTTTGGCGATGGCATTGCCGTGGCGCTGCAGGATGAGGCCGTGCTGGGGCTCGATGCCTACAACCGCGGCTTTGAGTTCGACATGGACCAGCTGACCACGGGCAAGCCGAAGGAGACGGCCCGTGATGCCCTGCATCGCCTGAAGCTCTTCGGCGGCGTGGAGGAGCGTTCGGTTCGCACGATCGAGCAGGGACCCTTCTCCATTACCTCGGCCACGCGCTTGAATGCATCGGACCCGGGCTTAGGTTCGAGCCCCTATTCGCGCATGTCCTTTGGCTTCTCCAGTGGCAGCAGCGAGATCGAATTCTCGCTCAATCCCCACGTCGGGCGCAGCTTCGGCCTGCGCGAAGAGGGCTTCGCTGGCGTGCCCATGGTGGAAGGCGAGGCCTTCGATCAGCCTCATCTGGGTCTGATGCAGTCGGGTTACGGTTCCACCGTCGGCTTTGCAGTTGGCCAGAACTCCGCTTTCCGCCTGGGCGTCTTCACCGGCGAGATCGATAATGATCGGGTTTCGGTCTATGAATCACCGCCGAGCGTTACCGGCGCAATCGGTGAGTTCAAAACCAGCTTCACCGACAGCGGGTCCGTGTCGATTGCCTTGGGCGCGCTATCGGAGAAGGGCTCCCTACTGGGCACGGTCTCGAAGGGCGCCTTCGGTGAGCAGACTCGCTCGGACACCCTCTTCGCCAATCTTGGCGCCAGCTTCGATATCACACGCACGGCCAAGTTGACCTTCAGCGGCTCTTTGGGTCAGACCTCCTTCACCCAGGATGGCATGGTCGAAGGCGGCAGCGGGATCATCACCAGTTCCTTCGGTGTCGGACTGTCGCAGCGGGAACTCTTCGCCGATGACGATGCCTTCAGCATCGCCGTGTCCCAGCCGCTGCGCGTGGAAAGCGGACGGGTGGATCTCAATGTGCCGAGCAGCCGCAACATGGACGGGAGCATTGGCTATCGCCGCTTGCGGCTGAACCCCCAGCCGAGCGGGCGGGAGATCAACTTGCAGGCGGCCTACGGCTTCACGCCCTTCGAAGGGGCTCGGGCATCGGTCGGTGCGATGCACCGTCTGCAGCCGGGCCACGTGGCCGGCCGTTCTGCGGACACAATCGGCTTGGCGACCCTGTCCTTTTCCTTCTGAGGTCGGGTCGTGGGTGACTTCAGGCGACGGCTGTTTTCGAGTAGCCTGTAGCCCAAGCACGGTAAGAGGGCGGTAGGTGCAAGCAGGTCTTGTACCTGCCGCCCTGCTTGCCGTGGCCTGCCACTGCCTGGAAGAGCAACAATGGAAGAGCGCGACCAGCGTCAGGCCCTGATCGAGACCTGCCTCGCGATGAACGCCAGCGGCCTCAACCAGGGGACCTCCGGCAACCTCTCCCTGCGCTGGGGCGAGGGTCTGCTGATCACGCCCAGCGGCCTGCCTTACGAGCGCCTGCAGCCGGAAGACATCGTGTTCCTGCGGTTTGACGGCAGCCACGAGGGCCGCCACCGCCCCTCGAGCGAGTGGCGCTTTCATCGCGATATCCTGCGCGCACGCCCCGAGATCAACGCGGTGGTTCACACCCACTCGCCCTATGCCACCATGCTGGCGATCCAAGGCCGCGAGATCCCTGCCATTCACTACATGATCGCCGCGGCCGGCGGCCCGACCATCCGTTGCGCACCCTATGCGACCTTCGGCACCGAAACCCTGTCGCAGCACGCCCTCGCGGCCCTCGACGGACGCCTGGCTTGTCTGCTCGCCAACCACGGCATGATCGCGCTCGGCCCGAGCCTGGAGCGGGCGCTCTGGCTCGCCGGTGAGGTGGAACTGCTGGCACGGCAGTATGTCGGTACCCTGCAGATCGGCGGCCCGACGATCCTTCCCGACGCGGAGATCGAGAGGGTGATGGAGCGCTTCAAGTCCTACGGCCCGCGAGAGTCGTCCTGACTCAGATGAACTGCGCTCTTCGCTGAGTGTGCAGTTCGGTCAGCGCGCGACAAAAGGATCAGCCGTTTCGCTCTGCCACAACAGTTCGAAGAAGCGGCCCCCTTCGACCAGGGCCCACACCGCTTCGATGTCCGGCGTGAGGGGGCGGTCTTCGCGGAGCATGGGGACCTGCTTGCGGATCAGTGCGTGGGCCTCATCCAGGCGTGGGGATGTGGTCAGGGGCGCGCGCAGGTCGAGGCCCTGGGCGGCGGAGAGTAGTTCCACGGCAAGCACGCGCCCGGCGTCCTGAGACAGTGGGCCGAGGCGGCGTGCGCCGTGGGTGGCCATGGAGACGTGGTCTTCCTGATTGGCCGAGGTGGGCAGGCTGTCGATGCTCGCAGGGTGCGCACGCAGCTTCACCTCGCTGGCCAGCGCAGCGGCGGTCACCTGCGCGATCATGAAGCCGGAGTTGAGGCCGGGTTCCGCCACCAAGAAGGGCGGCAGGTTGCTGAAACTGGCGTCGGTCAGCAGGGCAATGCGCCGTTCCGCGAGTGACACTGTTTCCGCCAGCGCGATGGCGATGATATCGGCGGCCATGGCCACTGGCTCGGCGTGGAAGTTGCCGCCGGAGAGAATCTCGCCGCTATCGGGAAAGACCAGCGGGTTGTCCGATACGGCATTGGCCTCGCGGGACAGCATGGCGGCCGCCTGGCCCAGGAGGTCCCAGGCCGCGCCCATGACCTGCGGCTGGCAGCGCAGGGAGTAGGGATCCTGCACTCGGTCGCACTCCAGGTGCGAGCCGCGGATGGCGCTGCCGGCGAGCAATTCGCGCAGCCAGCCCGCCACGGCGATCTGTCCGGGCTGCCCGCGAATGGCATGGATGCGCGCATCGAAGGGGGTGTCGCTGCCAAGGGCGGCATCGGTGCTCATGGCGCCGCCGACGATGGCCGCGGCAAAGACGTCGAGCCCGCGGAAGAGGCCATCCAGCGCGAGCGCGCAGGAGACCTGGCTGCCGTTGAGCAGGGCCAGTCCTTCCTTTGCCGCAAGCTCAAGCGGCTCCAAGCCAAGCTCTGCCAGGGCCTCAAACGCTGGCAAACGCCGGCCGCGCAGCAGCAGTTCGCCTTCGCCCATCAAGGGTGCCGCCAGAGCCGCCAGGGGAGCGAGGTCACCGGAGGCGCCGACCGAACCCTGAGCCGGGATCACCGGCAGGGCGTCGGCGTTCAGCAGCGCGAGCAGTCGGTCCACGGTCTCCAGTCGCACGCCGGAATGACCGCGGGCCAGGGAGCCCAGCTTCAGGAGCAGAATGAGGCGCACGACGCGCTCCGGCAGCGGGTCGCCGACGCCGGCCTGATGCGAGCGCACGAGGCGGCGCTGCAGCTCTGCCACCTGTTCGCGCGGAATGGACTCACGGGCGAGACTGCCGAAGCCTGTGGAGATGCCGTAGACGCGGCGGCCTTCGGCGACGATTTGTGCCACCGTGTCCGCCGCAGCTGAGATGCCCGGGTGTGCCGCCGGGTCCAGCTCAACCGGACGTGCGCGGCGCCAGAAGGCATGGAGGTCGGCTAAGGAGAGTGTACCGGGACGTAGCAGAAATGTCTCTTCGATCACGGCGCGGGCCTCCTTGGCAACTTGTCTATACAAGCTGTAACACCCCTGCTCGCAGGGTGGAAGAGCCATGCATCAGCTGCGGTTCCGGTTGCGCGACCGCCTATTGTGCCGAGCGGCTGCTTGCGGCAGCTTCTCGGCAGTGAGCGGATTGTGAGAGGCGGCGATGAGCGAGAAGGTTCTGTTAGTCCGGCACATGCCAAACGAGCGCGAGGATCGCGTGACCCAGGAATTGCGCGAACGCGGCTTTGCCCTGGACACCTGCTATGTCGCCGAGGGACAGCCGCTCCCTGATCCGTCGCGCTACGCGGCGACGGTGATCTACGGTGGTGTGCAGATGGTTGAGCAGGCAGAACACCTCTCGTATCTGCGAGACGAACTGGCCTGGATCGAGGGCTGGCTGCAGCAGGACAAGCCATTTCTCGGCATCTGCCTCGGCAGCCAGCTTCTGGCGCACACGCTGGGCGCCTCGGTGGGGCCGCATCCGGATGGCCTAAGTGAGATCGGTTTCTATCCCATTGCCCCGACAGCGGCCGGTCGTGACCTAATCCCGCCGGATCTGATGGTCTATCATTGGCACCTGCAGGGTTTTGCCGCACCGGACACGGCCGAGTTGCTTGCCACCGGCCAGCACTTCGAAAACCAGGCCTTCCGCTATGGCCGGGCTTTCGGATTGCAGTTCCACCCTGAGATCACCGAGGAGATCCAGGCCGGGTGGCTGCGCGAGGCGGCGCATATGCTGGACAATCCCGGGGCCCATGCCCGTGAGCGGCAGCTTGCGGATCGCGACGTGCATCTGGAGCCGCTGGGTGACTGGCTTTCCGCGTTTCTCGACCGCTGGCTGGCAGATGCACCGGCGTTGACCGAACCGGTGGCGTGATCGGTGATCTTTCCCGGAGGCCTGCGCTGGCTCACATTCGGCTTCTGCGCGCTGCTGCTCGCGGCTTGTGAAACGGCCAGACCGCCGTTGGACGCGCCGCCGGTGCCCTACCCGGAAAGCCTGCGCGAGCGGCTGGTGGATCTGGCCGAGCGTGAGTGGCAGGCCTTCGGCGGCGGGATCACCGACCTGCGCGGGCCGGAGCGGGTGGAACTGCGCCCGGCGCTATCCGAGGACGACCCCCGCGTCTTCCATCTGGTGCAGGGCTACTGGAATGCCGTGCGCGAGGAGCGGGACACCTGGCCCGAGTACGTCGAAAACCAGCGCGCGCGCTATCGCGAGGCGGACGCGGAAGTCTGGCGGCCGCTGCCCTGGTCGGCAGCCTTCATCTCCTATCTCATGCGCAGCGCCGGGGTCGACCGAGGCGACTTCCGCTGGAGTGCCGCCCACAGCTTCTATCTCGACCACGCCATTCACATGGAGCAGCGTTGGGGCGAGCGGGCGCTCTACACCCCACTAGATCTGGAAGCCCACCGGCCCGCGCCGGGCGACCTGCTCTGCGCCGACCGCTCAAGGCCTGCTGACGAGAGGCTGCAGCGGGTGGCCCAACGGGCCGAGGAACTGGGCGAATTCCGTGGCATGCATTGTGACCTCGTTGTCGGCCGATACAGTGGTCGCCTGGCGCTGATCGGCGGCAATCTGGGCAATGCGGTGCGGATGGTCTACCTGCCGCTCGACGCCGAAGGGCGGGTGCCGCGGGGACTGGGGGACTCTTCCGGCCGGGCGGCGCCCTTCCTGGTTCTGCGGCTCAACCTCGTCGATCAGGATGCGCCGGCCTCGCCGGCGCTGACGCTGTCTTTGGCGAAGTAACGCCCCGGGGTCACCCCGAAGCTCCGGCGGAAGGCGGCGATGAAGGCGCTCGGTCCGTCGTAACCCACATCGAGCGCGACGGAGGTCACCGCCTGGCCCTGCGCCAGCAGCGGCAACGCTGCCAGCAGGCGAGCCTGCTGGCGCCAGGCTGCGAAGCCCATGCCGGTTTCCGCCTGAAAGCGCCGGGCCAGCGTACGAGGGGAGGCGCCGACCAGCCGGCCCCAATCCGCGAGCTCCCGGCGATCCGCCGGCTGCTCCCGCAAGGCGGAGCAGATCCGACACAAGCTCGGATGTTGCGGCTCGGGCAGGTGCATCGGAGCCTCCGCACCGCGACGCAATTCATCCAAGAGCACCGCAACCAGCCGTGCGCCAGGGCCTTCCCGGGTGGCCTCTGCCGGCAGGTCCATCAGGCGCAGCACCAGCGCGCGCAACAGGGGGGTCACGCTCAGCACCTGGGGGCGCCGGGGGCGATCGGCTGCAATGCTTTCATCGAGATAGAGTGTGCGCAGCTGCACGGGCCGGTGCATCTTCAGCGCATGACCTTCACCGGCAGGCACCCAGACCGCGCGCTGGGGCGGGACGACCCAGAGGCCGGAGCGCGTGCTGACCGTCATCACACCGCTGGTGGCGAAGACCAGTTGGGCGCGGCGATGGCTGTGCAGACCCGTGTCCCAGCCGGCAGGATAGTCGCGGGCATAGGGCTGCACCGGTCCGGGACTGTCGGAGATCAGGCGTTGCAGTGCAGCGCGGGTCTGCGGGTAGTCTGGTGCAATCTGTCCGTTCATCGACATAGTGTGGCAGAGTAGCGCGAGACTGCCGAAGGTTCGATGCCTATCCTGCACGGATTACCAGTCTATCGCCTGCCGGCCCGTTTGGCCGGTCGCCAGTGGAGTGCTCAATGTCTGCCCCGCGTCTTCGTTTTCTCTTCCTCAATGTCGGCCACGCCTATGACCACTTCTTCATGCTGATCTACCCCACGGTGGCGGTGGCACTGGAACTGAGCGGGGAGGGCTTCTACGGCGACCTGCTGATGCCTGCCACGGCGGGGTTCATTGCCTTCGCGGCGTTCACCTTGCCGGCCGGCTGGCTCGGCGATGTCTGGAGCCGGCGCAACATGATGGCGCTGATGTTCCTGGGCCTGGGTGCTTCGTCCGTCTTCACGGCGACGGCCAGCAGCACCTGGCACCTAGCCGCGGGCCTATTCTGTATGGGTGCCTTTGCCGCCATCTATCACCCCGTGGGCATCGCCATGGTGGCAGAAAGCCAGGAGAAGGTAGGGCGCCTGCTCGGCATCAATGGGGTCTGGGGCAACATGGGTGTGGCCGCGGCACCAATCCTGACCGGCGCGCTCACCGTCTGGCTGGGGTGGCAGGCTGCGTTCATTGTGCCGGGTGCCCTGGCGATCATCACGGGACTGGCTTTCCTCCTCTTGGTTCCCGATGAGGTGGCGGTGGTGAAGCGCCGTCGCCCGGCAGTGACCGAGGGCGCTGCACCGGGGCGCGAGCTGCTGATCCGCGTTTTCAGCTATCTGGCCATTTCCTCGCTGCTGGGCGGGGTGATCTTTGCCGTCCTGACCATCGTCATGCCGAAGATCGTGGAGGCCAACTTCGCGGCACCGGACCTGGGCGGTCTGATTGGTGCGGCGGGCCTTGCCTCGCTGATCTTCGCCGGTGCTTCCATGACACAGCTCGTGACCGGACCTGCGGCCGATCGCTATTCGCCGCGTGTGTTGATGCTCTTGCTAGGCGGCGTGCAGGTGCCCCTGCTGCTATTGCTGCTGATCAGTGATGCCTGGGCAGCCATGGCGGTGGCGCTGGTCCTCATGATCGCGACCTTCGGCGTCATCCCGATCCAGGACGCAATCGTCGCCCGCTACGCAGCGGCCCACTGGCGTGCGCGCGTCTACAGCGTCAAGTACGTGCTCTCCTTGGGTGTCAGCGCCACGGCCGTGCCTCTGGCGGCCTGGGGATACAGTCCTGACGCCGGCTTTGATCGGCTCTATGTCGTTTTGACGTTCTGTGCGCTGGGCGTCGTGGCCGCCGCCCTGCTGCTGCCGCGCCCGCAGAGACTGCGCGAAGAGGCCGTGCAGGCTGCCGAGTAGTCGAGTTCCGTCATGGCGCTTTTCGCGTCCTGCCCGTCGGTCCTTGGACTGTGCAGGTTGCAGGGGGCGGTTAGCGTCCGGGTTCACCGTCGGGATTCTGCCGCGGTGGCCGGGAAAACAAGGGATTAAGGTCTGATGCCCAAGAGCGATATCGAGATAGCCCGCGAAGCGACGCTGCAGCCCATCGCCGAGATCGGCGCCAAGCTCGACATTCCGCAGGACGCGATCCTGCAGTACGGCCCCTACAAGGGGAAGGTCTCCTTCGACTTCATCAAGGGCCTCGCCGACCGGCCCAACGGCAAGCTGGTGCTGGTGACGGCGATCACGCCGACGCCGGCAGGCGAAGGCAAGACCACCACCAGCGTGGGCCTGGGCGACGGCCTCAACCGCATCGGCAAGCGCGCGGCCGTCTGCCTGCGCGAACCCTCCCTTGGCCCCTGCTTTGGCATGAAGGGTGGCGCGGCCGGTGGCGGTTACGCCCAGGTCGTGCCCATGGAGGACATCAACCTCCACTTCACCGGTGATTTCCACGCCATCGGCATCGCCCACAATCTGCTCGCGGCGCTGATCGACAATCACATCTACTGGGGCAATGAGCTCGGCTTCGACAGCCGACGCGTCTCTTGGCGCCGGGTGATGGACATGAACGACCGGGCCCTGCGCTCCATCGTGACCTCGCTCGGCGGCACCCCCAACGGTTTCCCACGCGAAGATGGCTTCGACATCGTCGTGGCCTCGGAGATCATGGCGATTTTCTGCCTGGCCACCGATCTGGAGGATCTAACCGAGCGCCTGGGCAAGATCGTGGTCGGTTACACCCGGGATCGCAAGCCGATCCTGGCCCGCGATCTGAAGGCACCGGGATCGATGGCAGTGCTGCTCAAGGATGCCATTTCCCCGAACCTGGTGCAGACGCTGGAAGGCAACCCGGCCTTCATTCACGGCGGCCCCTTTGCCAACATCGCCCACGGCTGTAACTCCGTGATTGCCACGCAGACGGCCCTGAAGCTTGCCGACTATGTGGTGACCGAAGCCGGCTTCGGCGCCGACTTGGGTGCGGAGAAGTTCTTCGATATCAAGTGCCGCAAGGCAGGCCTGAAGCCAAACGCGGCGGTGGTCGTTGCCACCATCCGCGCGCTCAAGATGCACGGTGGCGTGGCCAAGGAAGACCTGGGCAAGGAGAACGTCGAGGCCGTCAAGAAGGGCTGCAGCAACCTGGCGCGGCACCTGCGCAATGTGAAGTCCTTCGGCGTTCCGGCGGTGGTGGCGATCAACCGTTTCATCACTGATACGGACGCGGAGATGGAAGTGGTGCGCCAGGTGGTCAAGGAACTCGGGTCCGAGGCGGTGGTCTGCTCCCATTGGGCCGAGGGCTCCAAGGGCACCGAGGAACTGGCGCAGAAGGTCGTAGCCCTGGTGGAAAGCGGCACCGACCAGTTCGCCCCGCTCTACGACGACGACATGCCGCTGTGGGACAAGATCGAAACCATCGCCACGAACCTCTATGGGGCTTCGGAAGTGCAGGCGGACAAGAGCGTGCGCAACCGCATCCGCGAACTGCAGGAGACGGGCTACGGTCATCTGCCAATCTGCATGGCCAAGACCCAGTACTCCTTCTCCACCGACCCCAACCTCAAGGGGGCCCCAGCGCATCACTCGCTGACGGTGCGTGAGGTGCGGCTCTCGGCCGGTGCGGAGTTCGTGGTCGCCATCTGCGGTGACATCATGACCATGCCGGGTCTGCCGCGGGTTCCGGCAGCAAACTCCATTCATCTGGATTCAGAGGGCCGGATCGAAGGGCTGTTCTAAGCCTGATGGTGCCTGGACCAGCCCGGTCCGGGACCTAGCCTTCAAGCAGATGCAGGCGCCCGAGAGATCCGTTTGAGCGGTTCTCTCGGGCGCAATTCGTTCGATCCGGTGCTTGCGGCGGCCTGCCGCGGAATGTCGATAAGCCATTGCGCCGGATTCGCAGGCATTGTACCTAGGATGCACTGCTAAAAAGGGGGCTCGGGTATGCTTCGATCGAGGTCGCTCGCCGGCGCTGCTGTCGGCGCGGTCATTGCGCTGACGACGATGACGGCGGAAGCTAGCGGTGACACACAGACCGCGGCGCGCACGGACGATGCGTTTCTTGTGCGCGCCATCATCAATGAAGGGGCAGCCGAAATTCCGGAGAATGTCTCCTTCACCCTTCACACCTTGGGCGGCGGCGGTGAGGCGGACCTTGCTGCGGAAAGCTCGGGCGGCATCGCTGAATTCAGCGTGCCCAGCGGGGACTATCTGCTGACCACGGCTTACGGCGCGATGCTAAAGCAGGAGGTCGTGCAGGTGCGCGGGCGCGGCGAAATCGCGCACACGGTCAACCTGAATGCCGGTGAGATCACCTTGAGCGTGATTCCGGGCATCGGGCGCCCCGCGCTCAAGGATGCCATCGACTGGAAGATCCACACCTATGGCCGTGATACCGAGGGCAAGCGTCACGTGCTCCATCAGGTCAGCGGCGCCAACCCCTATCTGGTTCTGCCGGCGGGTTGGTACTTCGTTACGGCCGACTATGGTGGTCGCCAGTTGACTCACACCATCGAAGTCGGCGCCGGCAACCGTTTCGATTATACCCTGGTGCAGCAGAACTGATCGTCACCGGGGGCGGGTGGAGCCGATCTGCGCTCCCTCATATCGCTCAAGCGAAAGGCCACAGCGACCGTTGGACGCTGTGGCCTTTTTCGTTGATCGACTGAGTGGACGTCAGGACTTGCGGTACTTGTCCATCGACTGAGCGGACGTCAGGACTTGCGGTACTTGTCCAGCGAGGTTGCCTGCATCGGCGGCAGTTCGGACATCCGAGCAGTCAAGGCCGCCAGCTTGGGGAAAGACTTCTCCTCGACCAGGGCCGGCACCATGAAACCGATAAAGTCGTAGACGATGGCGGTGGTCACATCTGCCTGGGTCATGCGGCCGCCGACCAGATGGTCGCCATTCTCCAGCATCGCTTCCAGCGCTGCCAAGCCGCCGCGGACCTGACCCGACAGACGCTCGATCCATTTCTCGCTGATGTGCGCCTCATCGCGCATCGCCGGATTGCGCTCATAGGCGATCAGAATGGTTTTCTCCGCGGCTCCCATGGCATGGAAGACGGCACGGAGCACGACACGACGCTCGGCGCCGCTGGCCGGCGTCAGGCGCTTATCCCCCGCCTGCTCATCCAGATGGTCCAGTATCGCGGTGCTGTCGATCAAGGTTTCGCCGTCGTCCAGCGCCAGGGCCGGGACGCGCGCCAGGCGATTGTGCTGGCGGATCGCTTCGAGATCCGTGGCCGTGGACAGCTCTGCCCGCTCATAGGGCATGCCGTAGAGGTCAAGGGTCACGGCACAGCGGCGCACGAAGGGGGAAAGATCGCGTCCGATCAACAGCATTAAGCGCGTCTCCTATTTGGGTTTAGAATCTGGAAGTGTCGGGCTCAGCCGTAGACTTCGGCAAAGAGCGCCTCGTAGTCTTCGCGGGTCGCCTGGCGCGGGTTGCTGGCGTTGCTGTGGTCGGCAAGTGCGCCCTCGACCATCTTCGGCAGCACGTGCTTGGGCACGCCCATTTCCTTCAGATTGGCCGGCAGGCCCAGTTCGCGATTGAGGTCTTCGATGGCCGCGGCAAGGTTGCTGCCAGGGGGCAGGCCCATGGTCTCGGCAAGGACGTCGTACTTGTTGCCGACGTGCCCTGCGTTGAAGCGCAGCACGGCCGGCAGGATGACGGCATTCAGCGTGCCGTGATGCAGGCGCGGGTCCTGGATGCCGCCCAGGGGATGGGACATGGCGTGGACCGCGCCCAGACCCTTCTGGAAGGTCAGGCCACCCATGACTGCCGACCAGAGCATTTCGCGGCGGGCTTCGCGATCCTGGCCGTCGGCCACCGCGCGGCGGATGTGGCGGATGCCGCGACGCAGACCGTCCAGGGCGATGGCCTCGGCCACCGGGTTGTCCTTCGGGCTGAGGTAGGTCTCGATGCAGTGGGTGATCGCATCCATGCCCGTGGCGGCCGTGAGGCCTGGCGGCAGGCCGAGCGTGAGCTCGGGATCGCAGATCGCCACCCGTGGAATGATATGGGGCGAAAGGAAGCCTAGCTTGCGGCCGTCGTTGAGGGTCAGGATCGCCCCGCGGCCCACCTCGCTGCCCGTGCCGGCGGTGGTCGGAACGGCAATCAGTGGCGCTACGGCTTTGGTGATGAGTTCGGCACCGCCCAGGATGGCGGCATAGCGCTCCATGGGCGGCAGGTGGTTGGCCATCAGGGCAACGCCCTTGCCGAGGTCGATGGAAGAGCCTCCGCCGAAAGCCACCACGGAATCGCAGCCTGCATCGGCATAGACCTCAAGGGCAGCGTTCACTGCCTGCTCGGTGGGGTTCTCCGGGGTCTGGTCGAAGATCGTCGCCGTCATCTCCGGGGGCAGGGCGTCCAGAGCCTTCTGGGCCAATCCGAGCTTTACCAGCCCAGGGTCTGTGACCAGGAGCGGACGGTTGACCCCAAGGGCCTTCAACTCGTCGCCCAGGAGCTGCAAGGCCCCGAAATCGAACTGGATCTTCGTCAGGTACTGGACCAGAGCCACCGGCGCTCTCCCTCATGCACATCGTTGCGATGCCGGCATGGCTCTTCAGGCCATGCCGGCGATTGGGGGCCAGTCTAATGCCTGAGCGCCGGCTGTCGAGACGCTACGGATCAATGCGCTTGAGGTGAAGTCGTGCCCTGCAGCTGTGGTGCGCGAGTCGGGATTATGCGGCGGCGATATGCTGGTCGAACCACGCCAGCAGGCGCTCCCACCCGTCCTGGGCGGGCGCTTCGCGATAGCTCGGGCGGTAGTCGGCATGGAAGGCGTGCGGAGCGTCGGGATAGACAACGATCTCAAAGCTTTGCTCCGCCTCTTCCAGCGCGCTGCGCATCTCCTCGACTGTGTCCACGGGAATGCCACTGTCGGCACCGCCATAGAGGCCGAGTACAGGGGCATTCAGGTCGGCTGCGACGTCGATTGGATGCTGCGGGGTGGTGTCGCTGGTCTCTCCCACCAGGCGTCCATACCAGGCAACGCCCGCCGAGAGATCGGGATTGTGCGCGGCATAGAGCCAGGTCACGCGCCCGCCCCAGCAGAAGCCGGTGATGCCAAGGCGCTCCGTATCGCCACCCTCTGCGGCTGCCCAGGCCACGCAGTCGTCGAGATCGGACATCACCTGTTCGTCTGGCACCTGCGAGACCACCTCGCTCAGCAGGGTCTGGATGTCGTCATAGCCGCTGGGGTCTCCCTGCCGGTTGTAAAGCTCCGGCGCCACAGCGAAGTAGCCCGCCTTGCCCAGGCGGCGACAGACATCCTTGATGTGCTCGTGCACGCCAAAGATCTCCTGGATCACCAGGATGACCGGTGCCGAATCATCGTCGACCGGCCGCGCGAAATAGACCGGCACTTCGGTGCCGTCCGTTGCGGTGAAGGCGCTGTCGCCGGCCTCCAGTCCGTCCGTATCGGTCTTGATCACCGTCTCAGCAGACACCGGGCCTGCTGCGGCGGCGAAGCCGACTGCAGCGCTTGCGGTCATAACGAAGCCGCGGCGGGATAAGGGCGGGAGCGCGGCGGTGAGACTGTGGAAATCAGCCCGAAGGTCATGTGCCATGGCTCAGACTCCTTCAGTTTGCTGGGCCAGTATAACCGCCAAGCGCATGTTATGGAAATCGCTCCGAGGCGAGTCGTTTTGCTATCTTCCGGGCCAGCGTTGGGATAGAATGATCCCAGTTGTTACCTCTCGGCCCGCGGCCAGAACCAGCTATCGCAGCCCGATGGCTCGGGGCGGCGGCTCCGTTCCAGGGCCGGGATCGGGGGGCGGGGCAACGAGGTCCCCTGTCCCGCCCCCTACTTGCTTCCGTGTTCCGGCTTTTTGCTCAGCCTTGATCCGCGTGTGCGATGACTTCGAGGAAGGCCGCGCCATAGCGCTCGAGCTTGCTTTCCCCCACACCTGGTAACTGGCCGAGGGCCGCTCGGCTGCCTGGACGGCTCTGAGCCATGGCCACCAGGGTCGAATCGTGAAAGATCATGTAGGGCGGCAGGTTCACCTCGCGCGCCAATTCCAGCCGCCTGGCACGCAATGCCGTGAAGAGCGAGCGCTCGGCTTCGCTTTCCAGCGTTGCCGCCGCTGCACCGCTGCTGCCGCCGGAGGCGGTTGCTTTACGGCGGGCGCCCACTTCGCGGCGCAATGACACCTGCTCTTCGCCGCGCAGCACCGGTCGGCTCTTTTCCGTCAGGCGCAGCGCGCCATAGCCTTCCAAATCGATGTGCAGCAGCCCAAGGCTGGCCAGTTGGCGCAGGATAGAGCGCCAGGCTTTGGCATCGAAATCGGTGCCGATGCCAAAGGTGGAGAGCTGGTCATGACCGGCCGCGCGGATCTTGTCGCTGGTTTTGCCCAGCAGCACGTCGATGACATGGGCGCTGCCGTAACGCTGCCCGGTGCGATAGATGGTCGACAGCGCCTTCTGCGCCGCGACGGTGCCGTCGAAGGTTTGTGGCGGCGAGAGACAGGTGTCGCAATTGCCGCAGGCCTCACAGCTGTCGCCGAAGTAGTCCAGCAGGACCTGGCGCCGGCAGCGGGTGGTTTCGGCATAGCCCAGCAGCGCATCCAATTTGCGGTGCTCAAGGCGCTTGCGTGCGTCGGGGGCGTTGCTCTCCTCAATCATACGGCGTTGCTGGGCGATGTCCTGCATCCCGAACAGCAGCAGTGTCTCAGCGGGCAGGCCGTCGCGCCCGGCGCGACCGGTTTCCTGATAGTAGGCCTCCAGGCTGCGCGGCGGATCGAGGTGGGCGACAAAGCGAACGTCCGGCTTGTCGATGCCCATGCCGAAGGCAATGGTGGCCGCAATGGTCAGGCCGGGTTCCTTCAGAAATCGTTCCTGGTGGCGAGCGCGCACCTCGGGGGCCAGGCCGGCGTGGTAGGGCAGGGCAGAGATGCCCTGATCCGTCAGCCAGCTCGCCACCTCCTCCGTGCGGGCACGCGACAGGCAATAGACGATGCCGGCTTCTCCGCCCTGGGCCTTGACGAAGTCCAAGAGCTGGCGCCGGGCGGTGGTCTTGGGCTGCACCCCGTAACGAATGTTCGGGCGGTCGAAGCCGCCCAGGAAATCGCGCCCGTCATGGAGCGCCAGTCGGTCGATGATGTCCCTGCGCGTCGGCGCATCGGCCGTGGCGGTCAAGGCAACCCGAGGAATGGCGGGAAAGCGCTCGGCCAGCAGGCCCAGGCGATGGTACTCGGGACGGAAATCGTGCCCCCACTCGCTGATGCAGTGGGCCTCGTCGATGGCGAACAGACTGAGGCGGCAGTTGTCCAGGAGCTCCAGGAAGCTGTCCATCAGCAGCCGCTCCGGGGCCACGTAGAGCAGGTCCAGCTCCTCCTGCTGCATGGCCCTTATCGCCTGGCGGCTCAGCTCGGCATCCTGGGCAGAATTCAAGGTCGCTGCGCGCACGCCCAGCTCCCGCAGCGCCGCCACCTGGTCCTGCATCAGGGCAATCAGTGGCGACACCACGATGGCGGTGCCCGGACGGGCGATGGCCGGAATCTGATAGCAGAGCGATTTGCCGCTGCCCGTGGGCATCACCACCAGGGCATGCCCGCCGGCGCAGACCTGCTCCACCACGGCCTCCTGCAATCCCCGAAAGGAGGAAAAGCCGAACACCCGACGCAGGATCTTCTGCGGATCGTCCGCCGCCTCGTGAATCTCTAGACTGGCCATGGCCCCCCGCATACCTGCCCAAGGGAGGCTTGGCCAGTGCCCGCCTCCCGGTCTACTCCGAGAGGCCGCGATAGGGGCTGTGGTGGCGGTTGATCAGCTCGATCTCCTGGCGCACCTGGCGGGTCTCGCGGCGCAGGTAATCGGCCACGGCGCGCTCAAGGGCCGGATCGCGGATCAGGTGCGCGCTCCGGGTTTCCGTGGCGAGGTAGCCGCGCTGTACTTTGTGCTCACCCTGGGCTCCGGCTTCGACGCGGCGCAGGCCCCGGGCGATGGCGTAGTCGATGGTCTGGTAGTAGCAGGTTTCGAAGTGCAGGAAACGGTGCGCCTCGTTGCAGCCCCAGTTACGGCCGTAGAGTACGCCGTCCCCCACCAGATTGAGTGCGCCGGCCAGAAGCTCGTCGCCGCGCTCCGCCACGATCAGCACCACGCGCTCCGCCAAGCGTTCCCCCAGGCTCTGGAAGAAGGGGAGGGTGAGATAGGGCTGACCCCACTTGCGGTCGGCGGTGTCCAGATAGAAGCGGTGGAAGGCCTCCCAGTGCCGCTCCTGGATGTCAGGGCCGGTCAAGGCGCGGAAGCTCAGGCCTAGTTCCGCGACCTTGGCGCGCTCCTTGCGGATCGCCTTACGCTTGCGGGAGACCAGCGCAGACAGGAAGTCGTCGAATCCGCCGTAGTTGTCGTTGTGCCAGTGGAACTGCCGGCCAATGCGCTGCAGGAAGCCGCCTTCCCCCAGGGCATGCCACTCCTCTTCCTCTGGAAAGGTGACGTGCAGGCTGATCACACTGTGACGCCGCGCCACCTCCTCCAGCCCGGCGATCAGCAGACTGCGCACCTGCGACTGGTCCGCCTCCGGGTGAACCAGCAGGCGTGGTCCGGTGACCGGCGTGAAAGGCACGCAGGCTTGGAGCTTGGGGTAGTAGCGTCCGCCGGCGCGTTCGTAGGCATCGGCCCACCCCCAGTCGAAGACATACTCGCCGAAGGAATGGCTCTTGAGGTAGAGCGGCACCGCTCCGACGAGGCGGCCCGTGGAGTCGCGCGCCAGCAAATGCTGTGGCAGCCATCCAGTCTCGGCTGTGGCGCAGCCCGTCTCCTCCAGTGCGGAGAGAAAGGCATGGGAGACGAAGGGGCAGCGCGCACCGGCGCAGGCATCCCACTCGGAAGCTGACACCTGGGAAAGGCGCTCGATGACCTGGAGGGGGTGCTGGTCGGCACCGTCGGGCATGACGGCTTCTCCTTTCCTGGCCGACGCCGGCCGAGTCATGAGAGGATGACACCAGTGTGGAGCAGCGGGCCGGCAAAGCGAAAGGGGTCATGTGAGCGATTTCGGCGGCAATCCCGGTGGCGGGGCCTGGGGCGGTGGTCTGTGGGGCGATCCTTGGGTTGTGGTGCGCCGCTCCCGTCGGCGCAGCGAGGCCGAGCGCTATGCCCTGGTGCTGGCCGCCATGGGCATCACCAGCCGGCTGCATCGCGACGGTGAATGGATCACACTTTCGGTCGCGCCACACCACGCCGCATCCGCTGAGCGCGAGATTGGGGCCTATGTGAAGGAGAACAGCCACCAGACCCCGGCTGCGCCCACCATCCGTCCCGGTCGCGAGGCCTTGCTGGGAGTGCTGGCCTACGCCTGCGTGCTCTTCTTCCTGCACGGCGCGGCCTTGCGCGATGCCTTTGGCCTGGACTGGCTGTCTGCGGGCGCGGCGCAGGCGGGCTTGATCCTGGATGGGCAGCTTTGGCGCACGGCGACGGCCCTGGGGCTTCACGGAGATGGCACGCACCTCCTGGGCAATCTGGCGCTGGGCGGCTTCTTCGGCTTCCTGCTCGCACAGCTGTTGGGCGGGGGGCTGGCCTGGCTGGCGATATTGGTGAGCGGTGCTGTGGGCAATCTGCTGGCGGCGGTTTTGCGGTCCAATGAGCAGACCTCCATCGGCGCCTCCACCGCAGTCTTTGCCGCGCTGGGTCTGCTTTGTGCCCTGTCCTGGCGGCACCAGGCACCGGCGCGCTTCCGCGGCCTGCGCCGCTGGCTGCCCTTTGCCGCGGGCGCCATGCTGCTGGCCTACCTGGGTGTCGGTGGGGAGCGCACCGATGTGCTGGCGCACGTCACCGGCTTCGCCGCGGGTGCCGGCGGAGGCTTCCTTCTGGCCCAGATCGGCCCGCGCGTTCCCTTGGGCAGCGCAGCACAACTCGCCTATGCCCTGGCGGCCGTGCTGCTCTTTACACTGGCTTGGCTGATCGCCCTGGCTGTCTGACCGGAATCAGGAGGCTGCTTCGACCACGGCGCAGGCGATGCGGTCGCCGGCTCCGCCAATGTTGGGCAGATCACCGTGATCGGGGCCGTCGGGATTGAGCAGCCCGTGCGGGCGCTCCTCGGGGTTGATGTGGCTCCCGGAAGCCTGGAAGCCCTCGTCGTGATCCTCGCAGGTGCCATTGGCATGCAGGTGCAGGCCGTGCGGCCCCGCCGGCAGGCCTTCGATTTGCAGCTGGATCAGCACACCCCTGGGCCCTTCCGTCAGCCGGGCCTCGCCGATCTCTTCTCTCTCACGGTCGATGAAACGGGCACTGGCCTCCTCGGCGGCCACGGCGGCAGCAGAAGGCAGCGTCAGAGCGGGAACCGCCCCGCAGGCGGCAAAAACGGTCGTTCGCATAGTCGGTTCTCCCTGTCTTCTCATGCGGCATACAGGCCGCGTCGGTCAGGAGTTACCGGGCAAACGACACGGAAGGGAAGTGGGTTCCGAACTTGGAACCGGTAGTGCGGTGGAGGTGGCCTCCAGCAGCTTGATCGACTGCCGGAGGCCGTTTCCGACTCCGGTCGCGATTACTTCGCCGCAATCACCATGATCTCGACGGTGAACTTGGGCGCTGCCAGGCGCGACTCGACGCAGGCGCGGGCCGGGGCGTTGCCTTCGGCGACCCAGGCGTCCCAGACCTCGTTCATCTCGTTGAAGCTGCTGATCTCGGAGAGCCAGATCTGCGCCGACAGCAAGCGGGTCTTGTCGGTCCCCGCCTCTGCCAGCAGTCGATCGATGTTTTCCAGGATCTCCTGAGTCTGCTCGGCTACGGACTTGCCGGCGTTCTGATGCGCGACCTGGCCGGCGAGATAGACGGTGTTGTCGTGTACGACGGCCTGGCTCATGCGCTTGCCGACCTCGATGCGTTCGATGCTCATATTCAGTTCCTCCGAGTTTGCTTTAAGAATAGTGGTTAAGTAGCGGATACAGGTATGATTTTGCCGTTGTCCTGGGCATCCGGGAGCAGATGCGGCAGGCAAGCCCGGGCCATCGCCTCAGGCGTCGGCAGGCTTTCGGCCGGCTCGCCGGGGAAGGCCTGGGTGCGCAGGCCGCTGCGAAACGGCCCGGGCATCAGAAGATTGGCGCGCACGCCGAACTTGCGATTCTCGGCGGCATAGCTGCGCACCAATTCTTCCAGGGCGGCCTTGCCGGCATTGTAGAGGCCCCAGAAGGCCTCCCCCTCGGCGGGGCGCGGGCAGGTGATGAAGGTGGCCTGACCGCCGCCGCCCTGACGCAGCAGCGGATCGAGACTGCGCAGCAGGCGCCAATTGGCGGTCAAGTTGACCTTCAGGGTGTCGTCCCAGATCGAGGGTTTGAAGTGGCCGACCGGCGAGAGTGTGCCCAGGCTGGCGGCTGCGCCGATGAGCAGGTCAACCGTGCCGTAGCGTTCGTTCAGCGCTCCGCCCAGGGCGTCGATCGCTTCGCCCTGGCGCAAGTCGAATGGCACCAGCAGGGGCTTGCGCCCGCCGGCGGCACAGATTTCGTCGTCCAGTTCCTCGAGCGCACCCACTGTGCGGCCGATCAGCACGCACTGCGCGCCTTCCGCAGCAAGGCAGGCCGCGAGCGCGTGCCCCAATCCGCGCGAGGCCCCGGTCACAACCGCGACCCGTCCTTCAAGGCGCCGATTCGCGTGTTCTGCTGCGCCGCTGTGTGTGGGCTGGGCCGTCTCTTCCGCCATCGTCGATCCCTAGCAATGGCCGTCTGCGTGACGGCCTGCGGAGCCTAGTCTGGCAGGGCCCGGCGTCAAGCCTGGACGCTCGTGCGGCGGCAAGTGCCCGGAAAGATACCATAATCGATGTTGCGGCCCGTGAAGGCTTCTGCCATCGTTTCCCTGTCCCGGGGCTCCGGAGACACAAAGCTCTCGCAGTTGTTCCTGCCGGTTGGACCCAGATCCAGAAGTCGCAAGCCGGCGCAATAAGCATGAAACTAGGGAGGGGGCATGGTTCTCACGTTTGTCATCCTGTGTGGCCTCATCGGTGTGGCCTACGGGGTTTGGGCGTCTCGTTCCGTTCTGTCGGCCAGCGCCGGCACCCAACGCATGCAGGAGATCGCCGCAGCCATCCAGGAAGGCGCCCGCGCTTACCTGAACCGCCAATATCGCACCATCGCAATCGTCGGCGCGGTGCTCTTTGTGGTGATCGCACTTCTGCTGTCCATCGAGGTCGCGCTCGGCTTCGTGATCGGCGCGGTGCTCTCCGGCGCAGCCGGCTACATCGGCATGTACGTCTCGGTGCGCGCCAATGTGCGTACCACCGAGGCGGCCCGTCAGGGACTGGCACAGGGGCTGGCCATTTCCTTCCGCTCGGGCGCGGTGACCGGCCTGCTGGTGGCGGGTCTCGCGCTGCTGTCCGTGGCTGGCTACTACGTCCTGCTGCTGGCCCTGGGCGCCGAGGGGCGCGCCATCATCGACGGTCTTGTCGCGCTCGGCTTCGGTGCCTCGCTCATCTCCATCTTTGCCCGACTCGGCGGCGGCATCTTCACCAAGGGTGCAGATGTAGGCGCCGATCTCGTGGGCAAGGTTGAGGCCGGCATCCCCGAGGATGACCCCCGTAACCCGGCCGTGATTGCCGACAACGTGGGCGACAACGTCGGCGACTGCGCCGGCATGGCCGCCGATCTCTTCGAGACCTACGCGGTGACCGTGGTCGCGACCATGGTGCTGGCTTCGATCTACTTCGGTGCCGAAACCGGCATCTTCCTCTATCCGCTGATGATTGGTGCGGTCTGCATTCTGGCGTCCATCGCCGGGACCTTCTTCGTCAAGCTGGGCTCCAGCAACAACATCATGGGCGCGCTCTACAAGGGCTTCATCGCAACTGCGGTGATCTCACTCGTGCTGCTGCTTCCGGCCACGGCATTGTTGGTCGGGCTGGGCACCAGCTACGAAGTGGCCGGGCGCAGTTTCACCGGTTGGAGTCTCTATTTCTGCGGCATTGCCGGGCTGGTGGTAACCGGTCTCATCATTGTGGTGACCGAATACTACACCAGCACCGAGTACCGGCCCGTGCGCTCTGTGGCCAAGTCGTCAGAGACCGGGCACGCCACCAACGTGATCCAGGGGCTTGCGGTCTCGCTGGAGGCGACGGCTCTGCCGGCGCTGATCATCGTCGCCGGCATCATCGTGACCTACCTCCTTGCCGGCCTCTTCGGCATCGCCATTGCCGTGACCACCATGCTGGCGTTGGCGGGCATGGTCGTGGCGCTCGATGCCTATGGACCGGTGACGGACAATGCCGGCGGGATTGCCGAAATGGCCGACCTGGAAGCGTCGGTTCGAGAAACCACCGATGCGCTCGATGCTGTGGGCAATACCACCAAGGCCGTGACCAAGGGCTACGCCATCGGCTCCGCCGGTCTCGGGGCGCTGGTGCTCTTCACGGCCTACACCGAGGATCTGGCCTTCTTCAGCCAGAATGCAGCCGACTATCCCTTCTTCCAGGGGGTCGAGGTGAACTTCAGCCTCTCCAATCCCTGGGTGGTGGTGGGTCTGTTCATCGGCGGTCTGCTGCCCTTCCTCTTCGGGTCCATGGGCATGCAGGCGGTCGGCCGGGCCGGCGGTGCGGTGGTCGAGGAGGTGCGTCGTCAGTTCCGGGAAATCCCGGGCATCATGGAAGGCACGGCCAAGCCGGAGTACGGCCGCTGTGTCGACATGCTGACCAAGGCGGCGATCAAGGAGATGGTGATTCCCTCCATGCTCCCGGTGCTCTCGCCCATCGTGCTCTTCCTGATCATGTGGGCGATTGCCGGCACGTCAGCCGCACTGTCATCGGTGGGCGCCATGCTCCTGGGCGTGATCGTCACCGGACTCTTCGTGGCGATTTCCATGACCGCCGGTGGCGGGGCCTGGGATAACGCCAAGAAGTACATCGAGGACGGTCATCACGGCGGCAAGGGCTCCGAAGCCCACAAGGCCGCGGTGACCGGCGATACGGTGGGTGATCCCTACAAGGACACCGCAGGCCCTGCGGTCAATCCGATGATCAAGATCACCAACGTGGTCGCCCTGCTGTTGCTGGCCGTGCTCGCGCACTGAGTCTGGCGACAGCTACGAATAAGCCTCCGGGGGCTGCGGTTCCCGGAGGCTTTTTCGTTCGATGGCGTGCTTCGGCGCCGGTCAGAGTTCCGGCGCGTCGATCTGCGGCAGACTGTCGGGCACCTCGAGCGGTGCTCCGGTCAGGGCGCGGAGTTCTTCCACGGAAATGCCGGGTGCGATCTCCAGCAGGCGGAAGCCAGTCTCGCTGACCTCGATCAGTCCCAGGTTGCTGTAGATGCGGCGCACCACGCCCTGGCCCGTCAGCGGATAGCTGCACTGCTCCACCAGCTTGGGCGCCCCGTCGCGGGTGGTATGCTCGCTCAGCACCCAGATGGCGCGCGCGCCGGCCACCAGGTCCATCGCCCCGCCCACTGCCGGCACGGCATCGGCAGCCCCGGTGGACCAGTTGGCTATGTCGCCGTTGGCAGCCACCTGCATGGCCCCCAGGATGCAAACGTCGATGTGCCCGCCACGGATCATGGCAAAGCTGTCGGCATGGTGGAAGAAAGAGGCACCGGGCAGCAGAGTGACCGGCTTCTTGCCGGCATTGATCAGCTCTGGGTCTTCCTGGCCGGCCGGGGGCGGGGGGCCGAAGCCCAGCAGGCCGTTTTCGCTGTGGTAGAGCAGTTCACGCCCGTCGGGCACGTAGCTGGCGACCAGTTCCGGCATGCCAATGCCCAGGTTCACCACCGCGCCGTCCTGCAGATCCTGCGCCGCGCGCCAGGCCATCTGCTTGCGGCTCAGTCCCAGGCGCTTTGCTTGCGTTTCGCTCATGGATAGCTTGCTCCCTGCGCCACCAGTTCAGACTCCACCAGAGGCTCGGGCACTTCGACCAGGCGCTTCACGAAGACGCCCGGCGTGACCACCTGCTCCGGATCGATCTCGCCCGGTTCCACCAGGCGGCGCACCTGCACGATGGCGGTTTCGGCGGCCATGCACATGATCGGCCCGAAGTTCCGCGCCACCTTGTTGTAGGCGAGGTTGCCAAAGCGATCCGCACGCTCGGCCTTCACCAGCGCGAAGTCGGCGCGCAGGCCGCGTTCGAGCACATAGCGCCGGCCGTCGAATTCGCGCTCCTCCTTGCCCTCGGCCAGCGGCGTGCCGACCGAGGTGGGGGTGTAGAAGGCCGGGATGCCGGCGCCGCCGGCGCGGATGCGCTCGGCCAGCGTGCCTTGCGGAACCAGTTCCAGCTCGATCTTCCCGGCGCGGTAGAGCTCGGTGAAGACCCGGGA
Source organism: Aquibaculum arenosum (assembly GCF_029222965.1). GTDB lineage: Bacteria > Pseudomonadota > Alphaproteobacteria > Kiloniellales > DSM-21159 > Aquibaculum > Aquibaculum arenosum. The sequence continues at coordinate 57,835 of NZ_JARHUD010000009.1, forward strand.
GTGGGAGGAGCGCGGGTAACTGCAAATCACCTTGCGCACGCGCCCGGCGGCAATCAGTGCCGCGAGCCCCACCTGACCGTTGCCGGCATTGTTGTTGACCACAGTGAGCTCGCGCGCGCCCTGGTCAATCACGGCGTGGATGAGCTCGATCGGGCTGCCGGCCTCGCCGAAGCCGCCGATGAGCAGCGTCGCGCCGTCCTTGATGTCTTCGACCGCCTCGGGGATCGAGCGGCGGATCTTGTTGATCATGCAGAGCTTCCGTCAGAAACCGAGGGAATCGCGAGTGCGGTGGTACCAGACCGCGACAGGCAGGAACCATGGGCGGCCGTGATAGAGGGGCCGCGTGGGGAAGTCCAGTCCGTCCAGGGCCGTGGCGCCGTCGCTTTCTCTCAGCACCTGCCGGCCCAGCTTCATGCCCAGATAGCCGGAAAGTCCCACGCCGGAGCCGCAATAGCCCATGGCATAGTGCAGGCCTTCGTGCCGGCCGATGTGCGGCAGTTCGTCGAAGCTGTAGGCGACGAAGCCGGACCAGGAGTGAGTGATGCGCGTCTTGCGCAGCTCCGGAAAGAGCGCCGTCATAGACTGGTGCAGCCGCCGCCCGCTGGTGTGCGCATCAGTTTCCCCGTGGGAGACGCGCCCGCCGAAGAGGATGCGTCGGCCATCGGGGCTGCTGCGATAGTAGTAGACCACCTTGCGGCTGTCCGTGACCGTGCGCTGCCGAGGCATCAGGCGCTGCATGACTTCGGGGGCCAGCGGCTCGGTGGCGATGATGTAGCTGCCAATGGGAATGACCCGCCGGCGCAGCCAGGGCTGGGCCGGGCCGCTGTAGCCGTTGGTCGCCATCACGACCTCCTCGGCCTGCAGGCTGCCGGTGCTGGTCTGCAGCCGCCAGCCGCCGGCTTCGCGCTTCAATTCCTCCAGGCGGCAGGGCGCGACCACCGAGGCACCGGCCGCCTGTGCCTTGGCGAGCAGTCCGCGCAGATAGCGCGCCGGGTCCAGGCTGGCGTGGCGGGTGAAGACCAGGCCACCGTGATAAGCGTCGGTACCGATCTCCTCGCGCTGCTCTTCGCGCGGCACGATTCGGATCTCGCCGCGATCCAGCTCCGGCCCCTCGCCGTAGCGCCGCAGCAGGCGCTGGAAGGCGGCTCGCGAGTGGGCGCCGTGGAACTTGCCGCAGACCCGATAGGCGCAGTCGATCCCCTCCTCAGCGATGAAGCGCCCGGTCCAGGCCAGGGACTCGCGGCCCAGCTCGAGGATCGCCGCCGCCCGCTCCGCGCCGTAGCGTTGGGTCAGGCGGGCGCGATCGGGCTTGAGGCCGGAAGAGACCTGCCCGCCATTGCGGCTGCTGCAGCCCCAGCCCGGCGCCTCGGCATCGATCACCAGCACTCGCCGCCCGCCGCGCGCGATCTGCAGCGCCGCATTCAGCCCGGTATAGCCGGCCCCGACCACCACCACCTCCGCCCGATCGGGCAGCGGCCGCCCTTTATCCGGCAGCAGCTCCAGCCCCTCCCACCAATAGGGCGTCAGGCGCATGGCATCGTCTGCGAACTCGGACATGGGCGCTCCGGGAAGGAATGGAGAAGTTCGGCGGATGATGAACCAGGCGCTCGGGAGCGGCCAGGGGTGTTGTTGCGCCACTTCGCTATCCTGCGTCATGGTCTACGATTTAAAGTTGGCCATAACTGCAGCAGGAGGTGTCTGGGCGCCGAAGACCGAGCAACCAGGGGGCAACGGAGAGAACGGCAAAACAGTACAGCACGGAGGCCCTCGCTGCCGTTCACGAAACGGCGCAGGGACTTCATGAAGCGGGAGTGATGACAATGCGCACCCTCAGGGAGTTTGACGCACTCTGCCTTACACCTGTTGAGGATCTGACGCCGGAGCAGAGCTGGGAGATTCGCAGGCGACTGCACCAAGTTTGAAGCAGGTTCCGGCCTTCACTCCAACGCCCAAGCTCCCACGCATTTCCGCACGATTTCCCCAACACCCCGCATCGTCTCCATTACACCGTCCAGGCAATCCTCCTCCGGGTGCCAGTTCGCGATCGCGCAGTAGGCCAGGGTGCGCTGTCCGGTGATCAGGCCGGCGTCGGCGCGCACGCCGCTGTCGCTGCCGGTCTTGTTATAGAGGCGCAAGTGCGCGGCGCCTACCTCGTGCGCCAGGGGATCGAGGTGGAAGGCGGCGGCGAGCAGGGAGAGGTCGACATTGCAGGCGAGCCACTGCGCGACCTGACTGTCGACGGCCGGTGAGACGAGCTGGCGGCGGTGCAGCCGGGCGAAGAGGTCGGCCCAGTCTGCGGCGCGGCCCAGGCTGATCGTCGGCGGGTCGTCCGGCCTGCGGTCGTCGCGCACGCAGTCTTCCAGGCGGCTTTCCGGATACCCCAGGGCGCGCCCGCGTGCCTGCACGGCCGCGAGCGTCACCCGCTGCAGCAGGGCGTTGGTGGCCCAGTTGTCGCTGACCGTGGCCACCAGCAGCGCGGCATCGGCGAGCGGCAGTCTGTCGCTGCGCAGGTGCTGCCAGAGGCCGGAATCCGCGACTCGGGGCACACGGCGGCGATCGAGCGGCTCGTCCGCGTGCAGCGATCCCGCTTCCAGGCGGGCGGCCACCTCCAGCAGCAGGAAGACCTTGGCCAGGCTGGCGGTCTTCAAGTTCTGCTCCGGCGCCGCGGAGGCGATCACCGCGCCGCCGGTGACATCGACAACCTTGATGGACCAGTCGACCTTGGGCGTACGGGCCAGCAGTTCCGCCAGGGCTTTGCTCTCATCCTGTTCGTGCATCGCGTCTTCCCCACATCACTCCATATGGCAAAACGCTGGTACGCGGCATGCTTGTCAATGAGAGGCCGGGTCAATGCGACGCCGGGGCAACGTGCCTCTTCCGCTCCTGACCCTGGACAGTCCCGCTTGCGCTGGGTGTGCGCCGCGCCAGAGCGGCGACCTGCTCGCACGACATCTCGGCGGGGCGTAGGGCCGGCGGCACCTGGGCCTCGCGCAGCGCGGCGTCGATATGACCCAGCACCGAGTCCCGGCAGTCGATCTCTTCCGCAAAGCTGGGCACCCAGTAGCGCACGGTGTAGCGGATGCCGGAGCGTTCATAGGCCACCGCACGGGCATCGGGCTTGGGGTCTTTCAGCGCCAGTTCTGAGCGCGCCGCCGCACCCGCGAGCAGGTTTCGCGCCTCGGGAATCGGCAGTTCGTGCGACAGCAGAATCTGGAGCTGTGCCCGATAGTTGCGGCGCGGAGCGCTGTAGTTGGTCAGACGCTGGCGCGCGATCTGACTGTTGGGCAGGATCATGTAGGTGGAATCGCGCGTCTGCAGCCGCGTGGTTCGCCAGCCGATCTCGATGATGCGGCCCTTCGAAGCGCCGTCGATGTCGACCCAATCACCGATGCGGTAGGGTGCGTCGAGTCCGAGCGCGATGCCGGAGAAGGCGTCGGCCACCACGTTTCGGATGGCGAAGCCGATCACCGCCAGCACCAGGCCGGAACTGGCGAGCGCGCCGCTCATCGACTGTCCGAGGAACAGCATGATCGTGGCCACGAGCGCCGCGATGAAGAAGGCCGCGGCGACGAGTTCCTTCAGCAGCCGGGGCACGCGCCGACCCGTCGTGGTCGAACGCTCCAGCGCCAGTCCCACCAGCCGCCCTGCGAGCCAGGCCCAGGCGAAATAGGACACGCTGCCGGCGGCCCGGCGCAGAGTTTCCTGCTCCAGCCCGATCTCGCGCGCAACGGCTTCGTAGGTGAAGAACATGACGATGCTGGCCAGGGTTGCCACCGCTGGCCACGCAAGGTGCCGGAGCACGGGCCACCCGCGCCCCGAAGACTGCGATCTTTTGTTGCTGGTCATGCGGACTCCTTTCCCCGGGGTGGCAAAACGGCCGCACCGGAAGATGAAGGCTGTCGCGGCGCGTGGCACCAGGGGCAGCGATGCGCTGCGGCGGGCAGCCTCGCTTCGCAGTTCCGACAAATGAGACCCATCGCGCCGCGCCGTGCCACGCCTCCACCTCCCACAACAATAGGGCCGGCTGCTTCGAAAAGCAGCCGGCCCGGCGCTCCGCCCTGGGCAGGGTGCGCAACCAAAAGGCTGCGCTCACTGCCAGCCGGCGAGCGCCTGTTCAGACGATGTACGAAGAAACCCCGGGCAACTGCCCCGTACTCGGGATCACAATCATAGATATAGGCGTGATTTTAGAAGTTTCAAGCGGTTAAAGGCAGTTCTTCACGGCCGGCTCTTTTCTCCGGCGAATGCGAAGCCCGGTTCAGATCGGATGCGTGATCTTCCTGGGATGTCTTGAAAAACCCATCAGATGGATTGTGGTGCGTCAATGGTCGTCGTTCACCGCGCGCACGGATTCAGGTTCGTGATTTACACCGCTGACCTCACCCCGGCGCATATACATATCACCGGAGCGGGACAGGCAAAGGTGAATCTGTTCGGGCCGGACGGTCGACCAGAGTTGGTCTCTGTCGTGGGCATCAAGGCGGCGGAAATTCGGCGATTGATGTCAGAGGTTGTCGAACGCCGCGATGAGTTTATGAACGAATGGGAGCGTATCCATGGCACAGGTGACTGACGCGGAGTTCGCGGCTGCGGAAGCCCGTGGCCAAGCGATGCTGGAAACGGAGCCTCGGGCCCGGTCCGCTCAGTACGACCGGAAAACCGGGCGGGTGACGGTCGAATTGGTGAACGGCTGCAGCTACCTCTTCCCGACCGATCTCGTTCAAGACCTGAGCGATGCCAGCCCCGAAGATCTCGCGGATGTCCAGGTCGATGGCATGGGTTTCAATCTGCACTGGCCCAAGCTTGACGTCGATCTCTACGTTCCGGCGCTCGTGGCAGGCGTGTTCGGCACGCGCGACTGGATGAGAAAGGCGCTCGCACGCCATGCGGGTAGTTCGACCTCTGCGGCGAAGGCGGCGGCGGCGCGCGAGAATGGTCGCAAGGGCGGACGGCCGCGCAAGCGGGCATGACCTGATCGGATTGGATAATGCCGGGGAATGGTGGGCGCGGCTGGGATTGAACCAGCGACCCCTGCCGTGTGAAGGCAGTGCTCTCCCGCTGAGCTACGCGCCCGCATGTCTGCGGCGGGCGTTTGTCTAAGCGGCGGCGGAGGGGCTGTCAAGGCGCGCGAGGCGGCGCGCTTGCGGGCAAGTGGCTTTTCCGGCGCCGGCGCCTGCGGCAGCATGGGCGCAGCAGCCTTCTGGAGGGATGATGACAGCGATTCTGATCACCGGCGCGGCCGGCTTTCTCGGCCAGCACCTGGCGCAGCACTTCGCCGACAAGGCCGAGCGCCTGGTGCTGAGCGACATAAAGCCGCTGCCCGAAGAGCCGGCGGGGGCCGAGCGGGTGCAGGCGGACCTGGGCGACAAGCAAGCGGTGCTGGAGATGGCGCGCGAGGTCGATGCGATCCTGCACTTCGGTGGGCTGCCGGTGGAGTATCCCTTCGAGGAAATTCTGCACGCCAACCTGCGCGGCTCCTACCACGTCTTCGAGGCGGCGCGGGCCAGCGGGGCACGGGTGATCTTCGCCAGTTCGAACCACGCCATTGGCTACTACGAGCGCAGCCAGCGCCTGGACGTGGCCGATCCGCCGATGCCCGACGGCTTCTACGGCCTCTCCAAGGCCTATGTGGAACTGCTGGCGCGCACCTACTGGATGAAGCACGGCGTGGAGAGCGCCAGCCTGCGCATCGGCAGTGCCCTGCCGGAGCCGCGCGATGCGCGCAACCTCAGCACCTGGTTCGCCCTGCCGGACATGATGGCGATGATCGAGGCCTGCCTGGCCGCACAGCCGCTGGGCTGCCGCCTGCTCTGGGGCGCCAGCGCCAACAGCCGCGGCTGGTGGGGCCGAGATGACCGGGACGGTCTCGACCTGCCGCCCTTTGATGACGCGGAGCGCTTTGCCGCGGCGCTGGAGGCGAAGGTGACCGACGATCCGGTGAACGAGCGCTACCAGGGCGGCAGCTTCGCCAGCGACGGCTATGACCGCGCCGAACCCGCGCCGCCGCCACCGCTGAGAAGGTGAGCTTCGAGCGCGTTAACATTTTGATGTAGAGCGGATTCACGCATTTGATCCGAACACCGGATAGTTCGGATCAAATGCGATCCGGTCTACTCCACTTCGCAGGCCCAGTCGGCCAGACGGCGCAGGAAGGCGGTGCAGGCCTCCACCTGGGACAGCTCGATGAACTCGTCGGGCTGGTGCGCCTGATCGATCGAGCCGGGGCCGCAGACCACGGTGGAAAGCCCCGCCTGCTGGAACAGACCGCCTTCGGTGGTAAAGGCCACCATGCGGCTTTCGTTGGCGCCGGTGAGGCGGCGCACCAGGGCCTCGGCCGCGCCCTCGCGCTCTGGCCTCAGCGGCGGGACAGCGGCGATGGGCTCGGTGACGATGTCGGCCTCCGGAGCAAACTCGCGCAGGGCCGGTAGCACCTCCTCCTGCGCGAAGGCCTCCATGCGGCGGTGGATGTCCGTCGCGTCCTCGCTGGGCAGGCTGCGGTACTCCCAGACGAAGCTGCAGGCGCCGGGCAGGATGTTGAGCGCGGTGCCCCCCTCGATGGTGCCGACCTGTACGGTGGTCCAGGGCGGTTCGAAGCGGGGATCGGTCTCCTGACGCTTCTCCTGGCCCAATTGCCAGAGCTTCTCGATCATGCGCCCGGCGGCGAAGATCGCCCCGGCGCCGCGGTGCGGCTGGCTGGAGTGGGCCGGACGGCCGGTGATGCTGGTGCGGAAGGCATGGATGGCCTTGTGCCCGGTCACTAGGCGCATGTCCGTGGGCTCGCCGATGATCGCCAGGTCGGGCAAGGGCAGGTTTGCGGTCATGTCCTCGATCAGCCTGCCCACGCCCAGGCAGCCGACCTCCTCGTCGTAGGAGAAGGCGAGGTGGATCGGGCGGCGCAGCGGCCGCGCGGCGAACTCCGGCGCCAACGCCAGCGCGATGGCGAGAAAGGACTTCATGTCCGCGGTGCCACGGCCATAGAGACGGCCGTCGCGCTCGGTGAGCGTGAAGGGATCGCTCGACCAGGTCTGGCCCTCCACCGGCACCACGTCGCTGTGGCCCGAAAGCACGATGCCGCCGGGGATGTCGGGGCCGATGCTGGCGAAGAGATTGGCCTTGGTGCCTTCGGCGTTGGCGGTGCGTCGACAGCGCGCGCCCAGGCCCGTGAGCCGTTCCTCAACCCAATCGATCAGGTCGAGATTGGAGCGGCTGGACACCGTGGGGAAGGCGATCAGCCTGGCAATCATCTCTTTCGGGTCGAGCGTCGCGTCGGTCATGGATCCTCCGGTCTGGGGGGGTAGGGGGTTAGCTGCGCCAGAAGCTCGGCATGAAGAGCACCAGAACAGTGAAAATCTCCAGCCGGCCCAGCAGCATGCCGGCGGATAGCAGCCATTTGGCCGAGTCCGGCAGCGGCGAGAAGTTGCCGGCCGGGCCGACAATGGGCCCCAGGCCCGGGCCGACATTGGCCATGGCGGTTGCGGCGGAGGACACGGCGGTCACGAAGTCTAGGCCGATCGCACCCAGGATTGCCGCCAGCACGGCAAAGCAGAAGATGAAGAGAAAGAAGAAGCTCATCACCGAGGCGCTGACCTGATCGGTCACCGGCCGGCCGTTGTAGTTCACCAGGAAGACGCCGCTCGGCTGCATCAACCGCTTCAACTGCGTCATGGAGGTGGCATAGAGCACCTGGAAGCGGAAAACCTTGATGCCGCAGGAGGTGGAGCCGGCACAGCCGCCGATGAACATCAGGAGGAAGAAAACCGCCACGGCAAAGCCGCCCCAAAGATCGAAGCTCGTGGTGGCATAGCCGGTGCCGGTCATGATCGAGATGGCGTTGAAGGTGGTCAGGCGCAGGGCGTCGAGCAGCGGCAGATGGCTCATGGTGAAGAAGAGCCAGAGCGTGAGCGCGGCAATGGCCACCGCCATGATCGAAAGCATGCCGCGCACCTGCTCATCGCGCAGCAGTGTGCTCCAATCCCCCTGCAGGCTGCGCAGGTAGAGCACGAAGGGCATGGAGCCGAGCACCATGAAAAGGCTCGCCGCCCACTCCAGCGCCGGCTCGTGGAAGGCAGCGAAAGAGGCGTCGCGGGTGGAGTAGCCGGCCGTCGAGACGGTGGTCATGGCGTGGGCCACGGCGTCGAAAGCGCTCATGCCCAAGAGGAAGTAGGTCGCCACGGCGAGGACGGTGACGAAGATGTAGACCGCTACGATCTGCCCGGCGATCTGTGCGGCACGGGGCAGGACCTTGTCGGTCTCGAAGGCTTCGATCTTGAAGAGTTGCATGCCGCCGATGCGCAGCATGGGCAGGACCGAGATCGCGGTGACGATAATACCAATGCCGCCCAGCCATTGCAGCAGCGCGCGCCAGAGCAGGATCCCGTGAGCCGTACCGTCGAGGCCGACGATCACCGTCGAGCCGGTCGTGGTGATCCCCGACATGGCCTCGAAGAAGGCGTCGGTGTAGCTGAGCTGCGTGCTGCCCAGGGTGAAGGGCAGGGCGGAGAAGATCGCCAGCACCACCCAGACCGTTGCGGTGAGGATAAAGGCCTGGCGCAGTTCGAGCTGCGGGCGGTTGCCCCGGCTCGCCAAGGCCATGCCGACGCCGATGAACAGCGTCAGCCCGGAGCAGAGCAGAAACACCGGCCAGTCGTCGTCCCCGAAGCTGGCGTCCACCGCGGCGGGCGCCAGCATGATCAGCGCCAGGACCGAGAGGATGACACCATTGACGAAGACGACGGGCTTGAGATCGGGCATCGCGGGCGATCCGGCGAAACGCCCCGCGCGCGCCTAACCGGCAGACCCGCGATGGCCAACCAGGGAGAGAAACTCGCGCCGGGTCGAGGCGTTGTTGCGGAACAGCCCGAGCATGCGGCTGGTGACCATGTTGACCCCCGGCTTGTGGATGCCGCGGGTGGTCATGCACTGATGCTCGGCCTCGATCACCACGGCCACACCCAGGGGATCCAGAACGTCCTGCAGCGTGTTGGCAATCTGGGCCGTCATCTTCTCCTGAATCTGCAGCCGCTTGGCATAAGCCTCGACGACACGGGCCAGTTTCGAAATCCCGACCACCCGTCGACGGGGCATGTAGGCCACGTGGGCGACGCCGATGATCGGCGCCAGATGGTGCTCGCAGTGGCTCTCGAAGCCGATATCCTTGAGCAGCACCATCTCGTCGTAGCCGTCGGTTTCCGCGAAGGTGCGCTGCAGCAGTTCCACCGGATCGATGGCATAGCCGGCAAAGTACTCTTCATAGGCACGCGCCACCCGGGCCGGCGTGTCGCGCAGGCCCTCGCGCTCGGGATTGTCTCCGGCCCAGCGCAGCAGCAACCTGACGGCGGCCTCCGCTTCCTCCCGGCTCGGCCGGTCGGTCAGTGAATCGTCGGACGGGCCCGAGGGCGAGGTCTTCACCGAAGTCATTGTCATTGGCGGCCTCCTATGCCGCGCTGTCAGGACACGAAGTCGAGTGTTTTGAACTAGTTGATCCGGACGGCTTCATGCGGGCTATCCAGAGAGAAGGCTGGAATGGCGATCCAGAAACGTTCCCCACGGTCGCTTTGCATTTCGTAGCGACCCTGCATGATGCCACTGGCTGTCGGCAACGGGCAGCCGCTGGTGTAGACGAAGCTCTCACCAGGCGCCAGATGCGGCTGCTCGCCCACAACGCCTGGACCCTCGACTTCCTGAGTGAGGCCGTTGGCATTGGTGATGCGCCAATAGCGGTTGAGCAACTGCACAGCCTCTGCGCCGTGGTTCTCGATCCGGACCTGGTAGGCCCAGACGTAGTGGTGATTCTCCGGCTGCGACTGATCCTCCAGGAACCTGGGCTCGACCGTCACCTGAATGGAACGGGTGGTTTCACTGTAGCTCAAGGCTGTACTTTCTCTCGCTCACATGGCGTCCGGGGCGTCGACGACGGCATCGATCTCCGGGCGCATGGTTTCGGCCATCTGTAGATCCTCGTCGCTCACCTGCTCGATGGAGCGGGCAATCGCCACGGCCGGTCCCATCATCTCCAGCATGCTGGCGCGCTGCTCCTCGCTGACGCCGGGTTGATTCTCGATCTGCTCCAAGGCCGCCGTCATCTCCTGCAGCATGTTCGGGTGCTGCTCGCGGATTTGCAGCGCCATATAGGCGCGCAGGGTGCGATCACCGACTTCGGCCCAGCGGTCCTCGTCCGTGTAATCCTGGTCGGCAAGAATGGCCTGGAACTCCGGGTAGCCTTCGTGGTCGCGGAACTCTTCAAGCGAGGCGGCCATGGGGGCAAAGCCATCGTCGGGGTTGATCTCGATGTTGTCGAAATCGCTCTCGTCGTAGCGCTGACCGAGTTCCTCGAGCGCGTCCAGCGTCGCCAGGAAGCGGCGTACCTCGTCTTCTTGCAAGGGCGCGCCACTTTGCGCCTGCGCGGTGAACGGCAACAGGACGATCAGCGCGGCAAACAGGGCGGAGCGCAGGCCAAAGCGCAGTAAGGACATGCATAACCTCTATGGAACATCGTTGACCGGCAGGAGCCTAGAGCAAGTCCCCTTGAGTTGAAACCTCGCAACGCAGCTTCCATGCTGGCCCAGAGTGTGGCCCCGTGCTTGGCGGTAAGGGGTGCCTTCGGCGCGGGACATGGCGCTTGCGTGCCCCCGCAGCGCTGCGCTACCAAACAGTAGGAATTCAGAATAAAGAGTAGGCGCGATGGCCGATGAGATGACCAAACTGCTCGCCCGCGAGGAGATCCGCGATCTGATCAAGCGCTGGTGCCGCGCGATCGACCGGCTCGACCTCGGGGCCATTCGCGATGTCTTCCACCCCGATGCCTACGATGATCACGGCAGCTTCAAGGGAGGTGTCGATGCCCTCATCGCCTGGATCGCTGAGCGCCACAGCAGCATCCCCTTCAGCATGCACGCGGTGACCAACTGCCTGGTGGACTTTCTGGCCGAGGATGAGGCACTGGCCGAAACTTACTGTATCGCCATGCAAAAGTACCCTGTGGAAAGCAGAGGCGCGTTGGAAGCCCTCGTGGGCAAGCTGGACATGCCGGCCGACAAGAGCTTGGACATGACGATCGCCTGTCGCTACGTGGATATCGTGACGCGGCGCGACGGTTGTTGGAAGATTGCCCGGCGCACGGTCGTTTTCGATTCTGTCTCCGTGGTCCCCGGCGTGGCCGTGCCGCGTCCGGAGGATACCGGCTGGGTCGGCGGCAAGCGTGGGGGCGAGGGCGCGGACCGCGACCTAGTCTATCAAATTCTGGCACGAGGGACGGTATGACGACGAGGACGCGAGACCAGCAGCCGAAAGGCCTGCGCGCGGAATTGCACGCCCTGAAGCGCGCTCGCATCGTCGACGCGGCGGTGCGCCTGTTCTACGAGCGCGGCTACGACGGCACCACAGTGGATGCGCTTGCTGCGGATATTGGGGTGGCCAAACCATTTATCTACAGTCATTTCAGTAGCAAGCAGGCGATACTTGAGACAGTCTATGAACAGTCGGCCTCCCGACTGCGCGCCAACATCGAGGCAGTGGTAGCCAGCGACCAGCCGGTTCCAGACAAGCTTGCGGGCTTCCTGCGGGAGTTCACGCTGGAGAACATCGACCGCCAGGTGACCAGCGGCGTCTATCTCCAGGAAGAAAAGAATCTTTCCGAAAGCTTCCTGAACCGCATTCGCGAGATTGAGCGCTCCTTCAACGACCTCCTGGCCGGTTTGGTTGCCCAGGGCTGTGAGGAGGGGCATTTCCATGTGAGCCAGCCCAAGCTGGCGGCACTCAGCATTGCCGGTATGGTGCGTTGGGTGCACCGCTGGTACTCGCCCGACGGTCCCCTTTCGCCTGAGGAACTCGCCGACGAAATCGCGCAGCTTGGTCTGAACCTGGTGGGATATCGCGGGTGAGCGCTGTTAAGGCACAGGCGGCCGCTGAGGCCGTCGCGCCAACCGTGAACTTTGGCGGGGCCGAGGAGATCGTCGCTCTGGGGGCGGCTGTAGCCACCTTGCGGTGGGACGAGGCACTGGCCCGGCGCCTGTCGGCGGAGGTGGCCGAGCGGGGGCGCGGACGCATTTCCGACGAACTGGCCGAAGCAATCGGGGTCGCAGCGGCCGAGGAGGCCGCAGCAGGCCGCCCCACGCCGCGGCTCGGGGGCGACAGCAGGCTGGCAAGGCTGCTGGTCACCGCCTGCCTGGGCACGGAGGTCGAAGCGCAAGAACATCTCATGCTGCTCGACCAGTCCGACCTTTTGGCGGACAAGCCGCACTCGCGTCCGCGGGGCTCTCACTCGAAAGCGGCGGAGCAGAAGCGGGTCGCGGTAATCGGTGCCGGGGCCTCCGGCATTGCCATGGGGCGCGAACTGCTGGAGGCCGGCTATGCGGTCACGCTGTTCGAGCGGGATCATCACTGCGCCGGCACCTGGGCACAGAACCTCTATCCCGGCTGCGGCGTCGATTCCCCCAGCTATGTCTACTCCTACTCCTATGCTCAGAAGCCGGACTGGAGCCGTTACTTTGTGCGCCGGGCCGAGATCGCGGACTACCTGGAGGACTGCGCCACGCGCTTCGGCCTGCGGGCGCACATCCGCTTTGGGACCGAAGTGCTGGCCTGCGACTACGACGCACAGCGTTGTCGCTGGGACGTCACCACGCAGACCGGCAGGGCGGCGCCACGGACTGAAAGTTTTGATGCAGTGGTCAGTGCCGTGGGGCAGCTCAACAGCCCCGCCTGGCCCAGAATTCCTGGCTTGGAACGTTTTTCCGGTCCGCTGGTGCATACGGCCTGCTGGAATCCGGCGCTGGACCTGAAGGGCAAGCGGGTGGCGGTGATCGGTGTCGGGGCCAGTGCCATGCAGGTGGTGCCGACGATTGCGCCGGAGGTCGCCCAGCTCACCGTCTTTCAGCGGCAACCACACTGGGTCATGCCCAACCGCCACTATCTGGCCGAGGTGCCGGCGGCGGAGATCGCGCGGCAGAAGGCGCTTCCGGCCTACCTCGCCTGGAAGCGGCTGATCTTCAACTGGAACTACGGTGACTATGCCTTTCCGGCCCTGTTGCAAGACCCGGAGTGGCCGCAGGAGGTCCCCGATGCGCTGAACGCGCGCAGCGCACGGCTGCGCGACATGATGCTGCGCCACATCCACCGGCAACTGGCAGGACGGCCCGATCTTATCGAGAAGATGACCCCGGGCTACCCTCCCTATGGCAAGCGGCTGCTGCTGGACAACAACTGGTACAAGACCTTTCTGCGCGACAATGTGCGCCTGGTGACGGACGGCATCGCCCAACTCCTGCCAGAAGGCATCGAAACCCGGGATGGCGAGCGGCATGAGTTTGACGTCATCATCTTTGCCACCGGCTTTGAGGCCAGCCGCATGCTCTCCTCATTCGAGGTGATGAACGGGCAGGAGCAGAGCCTGCGCGGGCTGTGGGGGGATGACAATCCGCGGGCGCATCTCGGGGTTACGGTGCCCGGCTTTCCCAACTTTTTTATGCTCTACGGCCCCAACACCAATCTCGCCTTTGGCGGATCGGCCATCATCCATTCCGAGATCCAGAGCCGCTACATCGTGCAGTGCCTCGACATGGCAACAGAAGCTGGCGCAGAGGTACTGGAGTGCCGAGCCGAGGCCTTCGAGGCCTACAACCGCGAGGCTGACGAACGTCTGAGCCGCATGGTCTGGTCGCTGGGCGGCTCCACCAGCTGGTTCAAGAACACCTCGGGTCGCGTCACCACCAACAGCCCCTGGAGCATGGGCGAGTACTGGGCGCGCCTGCGCCAAGTGGATCCCAATGATTTTCGCTTTGTTCGGGCAGGCGAGGATCAGCGATGATATCGGCGTCACTGCGTAAAGCGGGCACCGGCCTTTCCCAGGAAGCAGCGCGCGAGGTCGAGTGGTTAGAGGCCTGCCTGGCAGACTGGCGCGCGGCCTGCTTTCCCGAGCTGATCCTGTCGGGCAAAGCCGAGCCTGAGCATCTTGCCGTGGTGCATGGCGACAGAAAATGGAGCCATGGCGCGTTGGCGCAGGCCGTGCGCGGTGCAGCCCGCACGCTCGCAGGCCGGCACGGCGTGCAGCCCGGCGACCGGGTCGTGATGATGATGGAGAACAGCGATCGCTTCATCATTGCCTACCTGGCGATCCACCTGGCCGGGGCGGTGGCCGTGCCCTTCAACACGAAGCTGAGGCGGCGCGAGATCGACTACCAGATCACGGACTGCCAACCCAGCCTGCTGATCTCAGACGCGCCGCTGGAGAGCGCGTTGGCACAGATCCGGCCGGAAGCTCTGCTGGATGTGCTGCCGGCGGAGGTCGACTTGCCGAGGGTGGAACCCGACGCACCCGCCACGATCTTCTATACCTCCGGGACCACTGGGGCGGCCAAGGGCGTGATTCACAGCCATCGCACGCTCATCGCCGGTGCCTTCCAGAACTGTCGCGGCTGGGGCTACGAGATGCCCGGCAGTGTGACGCTGGCCATGACGCCGCTCTTCCACATCGCTGCCCACTCATGGTTCTATCCCGTGCTGGCCATTGGCGGCACGCTGATCGTCGAGAGCTTCAAGACCGAGGTGGCGCTCGACCTGATCGAGCGCCACCGGGTCGACGGCTTTGGGGCTGTGCCGGCGATGCTGCTGATGATGCTGGAGCATCCGGACCGCGCCGCGTTTGACCTCTCGTCGGTGCGGAACATTCGCTTCGGGGCGTCCAGCATGCCGCCGGAGCGGATTGCCGAGTTGCGTGAGGCCTTTCCCAATGCCGGGCTCTTTCACGGCATGGGGCAGACGGAGTCCGGCGGAACCATCAGCGTGCTGCCGGATGCCTTCGCGCTGCGCAAACTCGGATCGGCGGGCGGTCCCATACCCGGCGTAGCGGTCAAGATCGTCGATGAGGCCGGTGCCTGCGTGCCGCGCGGCACCGCAGGTGAAGTGCTGGCCCAGGGGCCGCATGTCATGGTGAGCTATCTCAACAAGCCTGAATCCAGCGCCGAGACGCTTGCCGCGGGCTGGCTGCACACCGGCGACATCGGGGTCATGGACGAGGACGGGATGATCACGCTGGTCGACCGCAAGAAGGACATGATCGTGCGCGGCGGCGAGAACATCTACTCCACCGAGGTGGAGCACCAGCTCCTGCTGCACGAGGCGGTGCGCGAATGCGCCATCGTCGGCCTGCCGGACCGTTTGCTGCAGGAAGTGGTCGGCGCGGTCATAGTGACCGATGACGAGGCGGACGAGGCCCTGCGCGCCAGCCTGCTCGATTTCGCGGGCGAACGCCTGGCGCCCTTCAAGATCCCGACGCGCTGGTTCTGCACAGATGTCCTGCCGCGCACGGCAACCGGCAAGATCCAGAAGCAGGCCATCCGTGAGGCCGCAGCGCGAGGCGCACTCCCGGAGTTCTGACGCTCAGCCGGAGGTCATCTCGGCAATGTTGCGCAAGAGCACTTCGCGGGAGATTTCGCCCAGATGCGAGCGCACGAGGTCGCCCTGCGCATCGATGAAGAGTGTGACCGGCAAGCCGAGGGCATCGTAGTGGGCTGTCAGTTGTTGTTCGCGGTCGAGGAGCACCAGCCCCAGGTTCAGCTCCTCTGCGTCGAGATAGCGGTGGATCTCCGCCATCTCTTCACCCTGGTTGGCGAAGATGAAGGTGACGCCGTCTTCCTCGGCGGCGACCTCTGCCATCATCGGCATCTCACGGCGGCAGGGTGGGCACCAGGTGGCCCAGAGGTTCACCACCAGCGGCCCTTCGAAGCCGTCGCCAAGCGCGAAGGCCTCCCCGGTCATCTGCTGGAACTGGGTCTCGGGCAGGGTGGGGCGTTCGCGGCTCGTGGTCAGTTGCAGAGTGACGGCCCAGGCGAGAAGTCCGGCGGCGAGTGGGGCCGCGGCCCAGGGCAGATGCCGTCGCGGCAGCCGCCACACCGCAAATGCGGCCAAGGGTATCACTGCCCAGGGCCAGGAGAAGCCGCCTTGCCAGAAGGCCAGCGCGCGCAGCGGTTCCTGTGCGAAGGTGGAAAGGTGCTCGAGCACATGGCCCAAGCGGGCGCTGACGACAGCCAGCGCGACGCTCCAGAAGGCCCAGGATTCAAAACGCCGTCCCAGGCGCCAGGCGATCAGCACGGCCAGGAACAGGAAGGCGCCGATCCCCAGAATCGCCGCGAAGCGCTCGCTGGAGAAGACCAGGGGACCGATTCCGACTGCGTTCATGCTTTCACGACCTTGCCAAGCTGCTCATCTGTGGGAGGCGGATGCTATCGAGCCTCCCGGCGGGGCCAATGGCGCGGATTGTCGCGGTCCCGGAGGTGCTTGCCATTCCCCATTCATCATACCATTCTCGCCCGCACCTCAGGAGTATGAGCCCTATGACCACGGTTCCAGCCCCAGAACAGCGACCTGAACGCGCCCCAGAACACCCCCCAGAGCACCCCCGGGTGGGCCTTTTCGTCACCTGTCTGGTCGACCTCTTTCGGCCCAGCGTCGGTTTTGCCGCGGTGAAGCTTCTGGAGGAGGCTGGCTGTCGCGTGGTGGTGCCGGAAGGGCAGACCTGCTGTGGTCAGCCGGCCTACAACTCAGGCGACCGCCGCGACGCGCGCGACGTCGCGCGCACGGTGCTGCGTGCCTTCCGCGACGTGGATTATATCGTGGCTCCCTCAGGCTCCTGCACCGGCATGCTGCATGAGCACTACCCCGTTATCTTCGCCGGTGAGCCCGAAGCGGAGGAGGCCCGCGCCCTGGCCGGCAAGACTTGGGAGTTGATGGCCTTCCTGACCGATGTGATGGGGCTGGAGCGGGTGGCTGCCTCCTGGCCCGGCACCGCGACCTATCACGATTCCTGCTCCGGCCTGCGCGAGTTGGGCATCAAGCAACAACCCCGCCGACTGCTGCAGTCGGTGGAGGGGCTGGAACTGCGCGAGATGGCGGAGGCCGAGGTCTGCTGCGGCTTCGGTGGCACCTTCTGCGTCAAGTATCCCGAGATCTCTGATTCCATCGTCACCAAGAAGGCTGAGAACATCGAACGCAGCGGGGCGAAGTTGCTGCTCGCCGGGGACTTGGGCTGCCTGATGAACATGGCCGGCAAGCTGCAGCGCCGCGGTGCGGCCGTCGAGGTGCGTCATGTGGCCGAAGTGCTGGCCGGGCAGACGGACGAGCCGGCGATTGGCGAGCCGGCAAGGCCGCAACGGCCGGCGGCGGAGTAGGGCTGAGCGATGCAGGCAACCTCTCACGCCTTCAAGGACAATGCCCACCGTGCGCTGCAGGATACCGAGTTGCAGCGGGCCATGGGGCAT
Source organism: Aquibaculum arenosum (assembly GCF_029222965.1). Classification (GTDB taxonomy): domain Bacteria; phylum Pseudomonadota; class Alphaproteobacteria; order Kiloniellales; family DSM-21159; genus Aquibaculum; species Aquibaculum arenosum. The sequence goes on from NZ_JARHUD010000009.1 coordinate 75,087, forward strand.
GTGCGCAGCGGCTTCATCGACAAGCGCCAGCAGGCGGCCGACCGGCTGCCGGAGTTCGAGCAGCTTCGTGACGAGGCCAAGGCGATCAAGGACCATACCTTGGCGCATTTGGATCTCTATCTGGAGCGCTATGAAGCCAAGGTGACAGAAAACGGCGGCAAGGTGCACTGGTGCGCCAATGCCGAGGAAGCGCGCCAGGCGGTTCTGCGGATCTGCCGTTCGTTGAATGCCCGCACGGCCACCAAGGGCAAGTCGATGATCTCCGAGGAGATCGCGCTCAACGACTTCCTGAGCGAGCAGGGCATCGAGCCGGTGGAAACCGATCTCGGTGAGTACATCATCCAGATCCGCAACGAACCGCCGAGCCACATCATTGCGCCCGCCGTGCATGTGACCAAGGAGCAGGTGGAAAGCGACTTCCGGCGGGTGCACGGGCACCTGTCGCCCGAGCGTCCGCTGTCCGAGCCGACGCAGCTGGTCGACGAGGCGCGGCAGGTGTTGCGCCAGCGCTACCTCGATGCCGATGTCGGCATCACCGGCGCGAACTTCCTGATCGCCGAGACGGGCACCAGCGTGATCGTCACCAACGAGGGCAACGGTGACCTGACCCAGACCCTGCCGAAGGCGCACATCGTCATCGCCAGCCTGGAGAAGGTTGTGCCCACCCTGGAGGACTGCAGCACCATCCTGCGGGTGCTGGCGCGCTCGGCCACGGGGCAGGAATTCTCCTCCTACACCACCTTCTCCACCGGCCCGCGGCGTGCGGACGATCCCGATGGCCCGGGTGAGTATCACGTGATCCTGCTGGACAATGGCCGCAGCTCCATGCTCGGCACGGAGTTCCAGGACATGCTGCGCTGCATCCGCTGTGGTGCCTGCATGAACCACTGCCCGGTCTATCACGCCGTCGGTGGACACTCCTACGGCTGGGTCTATCCCGGGCCGATGGGCGCGGTGCTGACGCCCTCGCTGATCGGCGTGCATGAGGCTGGGCATCTGCCCAATGCCTCGACCTTTTGCGGGCGCTGCGAGGCGGTCTGCCCCATGCGCATCCCCCTGCCGAAGATGATGCGGCATTGGCGCGAGCGGGAGTTCGAGCAACACCAGACGCCCCCCAAGGCGCGGATCGGCATCGAAGCCTGGGCGTTTCTTGCCAAACGGCCGCGGCTGTACCGCTGGGCGACGAGTCTTGGGGTGCGTTTCCTAGGCCGCGCCGGGCGCAAGCGCGGTCGCTTCTCCAACCTGCCTCTTGCGGGGGGCTGGACCGCGCATCGTGAAATGCCGGCGCCGGCCGGCCGCAGCTTCCAGGCGCTCTGGGCCGAACGGCAACAGCGGTCGGGAGGTGCGCCATGAGTGCCCGCGAGACGGTCCTGGGTGGCCTGCGCCGCTCGCTCAAGCGTCAGCCTGGGGACGGGGCAGAGGCGGCGGTTGAAGCCCGCCTGCGCAGCCGTGTGCGCGGCACGGTCCCGCAGCGTGGCCAGCTCTCGGGGGAGGCCTTGCTGCAGCTCTTCGTGAACCAGGCCGAAGGGGTCAATGCCACCGTGACTCGTGTGGCCTCGAGCGATGACGTGCCGGGCGCCGTTGCCGATTATCTGCGCCAGAGCAATCTGCCGCTGCAGGCCCGACTGGCGCCGCATCCCGACCTGCAGGCGCTGCCCTGGGCGGAGAAGGTGCCGATGCTGGAACTCTCGGAGGGGCGGGCGGCGCCGGAGGATCGCGTATCGGTGACACCGGCCTTTGCTGCGGTAGCCGAAACCGGCACTCTGGTGCTGCATTCCGGACCGCAGACGCCAACCACTTTGAACTTCCTGCCGGAAACCCATGTGGTGGTGTTGCGCGCCGGGCAGGTTGCCGGTGCCTATGAAGAGGTCTGGGATCGCCTGCGGGAGGTCTATGACGGCACGATGCCGCGCACGGTCAACATGATCACCGGTCCCTCGCGTACCGGCGATATTGAGCAGAAACTTGAGCTTGGCGCCCACGGCCCGCGTCGGTTGCATATCGTCCTCGTTGAGGACGGAACCGAGCCGGCTTAGGGGGCTGTGGCTTGTGGCATCCACGCGAAGAAGCTCCAGACCGGGCCGGCCCAGCGAGGAGGATCTTCGGCTGTGGCGCCACATCACTCGTGATGCCAAGCCGCTGAGGCCCCGGCCCCGCGCGGTTGAGACCGAGGCGCCCGCACCGCTTTCCTCCCAGACCCCCGGTGAACGTCGGCCGGAACTGAAGAGCTCGACAGCCCAGGGTGCCCTGCTGCCGGCCAAGGCGCGGTCACCCGCTGTGCCGGAACTCAGCCACGGCGATGTTGCCGGGCTGGACAAGCGCAAGGCCCAACGCCTGCGGCGTGGCAGACTCCCCATCGAGGCTCGTCTCGACCTGCACGGCATGACTCAGGCCGACGCGCATGCGGCGCTTTCCGGTTTCGTCAGTCGCTCGGCGGCGCTTGGCCGGCGGTGCATTCTGGTCATCACCGGCAAGGGGCGCGGCGGCGAGGCTGGGGTGCTGCGCCGCCAGGTGCCGCTCTGGCTCAATCAGGCCGGCATGCGCGACAAGATACTCGCCTTCGACCATGCCCGCCCGGAGCATGGCGGCCAGGGCGCTCTCTACCTCCTGCTCCGGCGCCAGCGCGAGAAGGTGCGGGGATGACGCCCTTCGGCGCCAGGCTGCGCGAACTGCGGCGCGAACGCGGGCTGGCGTTGGGCGAGATGGCCGCGGGGCTGGGCGTGACGCCTGCCTACCTTTCCGCCCTGGAGCGGGGCCATCGCGGCCGGCCAAACCGACGTTTCGTGCATCGCGTCTGCCAATATCTCGGCATCATCTGGGACGAGGCGGAAGCGCTGCAGCGCCTGGCGGATCTGTCGCACCCGCGCGTGAGGGTCGATACGGCCAATCTCAACCACCGCGCCACACTGCTTGCCAACCGCTTGGCGGAGCGCATTGCCGAGCTCCCGCCGGAGCGCATCGAGACTCTGTTGCGGTTGATCGAGGAGGAGTAGCGGCGTCGAGGGCCAAGACCACGATGATTTTGGGGAAGAAATCTCCGGGCAGAAGCGTTATATTCGAACGGAAAGAACGCTGCCGGCTTCGGACTGGCAGCGCCACCACGGAGAGAAATGTGAGGCTCCATGCTTGATTCCGCTGGGCTTGATTCCGCTGGCACGCCGGCGGCGCCACTGATCGATCCCTTCGCACGCGCCATTACCTATCTGCGGGTATCGGTGACCGATCGCTGCGATTTTCGGTGCGCCTATTGCATGTCGGAGGACATGACCTTCCTGCCCAAGGCGGAGATCTTGAGCCTGGAAGAGCTGGATCGCCTGTGCAGCTCTTTCGTGCGCTTGGGGGTGCGCAAGTTGCGCATCACCGGCGGGGAGCCCCTGGTGCGGCGCGACATCATGTGGCTTTTCGATCGGCTGGGGCGACACCTCGACGGCGGCGGCCTGGAGGAGCTGACCTTGACCACGAACGGCAGCCAGCTCAGCCGCTATGCCGATCAGCTCTACAAGGCCGGCGTGCGCCGCATCAACGTCTCCCTGGACACGCTCGATCCGGACAAGTTCAAGACGATCACCCGCTGGGGCAAGTTTGATAAGGTTATGCAGGGGCTGGAAGCGGCCAAGCAGGCCGGGCTCCAGGTCAAGATCAACGCCGTGGCGCTCAAGGGCGTCAACGACGAGGAGATCCACGAACTGGTTGCCTGGTGCGGCCGGGAAGGCTTCGATCTCACCTTCATCGAGGTCATGCCCATGGGCGATATCGGTCCGGAATTGCGCCTCGATCAATACTGGCCGCTGACCGAGGTGCGGCGCGAACTGGCGACCCGCTGGACGCTGGATGAAAGCAGCCATCGGACCGGCGGCCCGGCGCGTTATTTCTCTTGTCGGGAAACCGGCGGCCGCATCGGCTTCATCACCCCGCTCACGCACAACTTCTGTGAAAGCTGCAACCGCGTTCGCCTGACCTGCACCGGCACGCTCTTCATGTGCCTGGGCCAGGAGGATGCGGCCGACCTGCGGGCCCCCTTGCGCGCCAGCGAAGCCGATGAGGCTGTGGAGCAGGCGATCCGCGAGGCCATCTCGCGCAAGCCCAAGGGCCATGACTTCATCATCGACCGGGAGCAGGGAACGCACGGCGTGGCGGCCCGGCACATGAGCACCACCGGCGGCTGATCGGCGCCATGGCGCGTCGGCAGCGCCAACAGCGGCAGCAGACCGCCGTCGACCGTGGCACAGCGGGCGTGATCGCGCCGCCGCCGCTGCTTTTCGCCGCGGCGCTGGCACTCTCCGCTTTGCTGCATTGGGCACTGCCCCTGGGGCTCGGCGGTGGCCTGACTGCTTGGTTGCGCTTGCCGCTCGGGTTCGGATTGATCCTGGCGGCAGCCTTTGGCGCGCTCTCGGCCCTGCGCGCCTTCCGGCGCCTCCAAACGCCGGCCGAGCCCTGGAAGCCGACGCGGCGCCTGGCCACCGGCGGGGTCTACCGCTTCACGCGCAATCCCATGTATCTCGGCCTGTTGCTGCTGCAGGCCTCCAGCGGTCTGCTGGCGGACAGCCTCTGGCCGCTGCTCATTCTGCCGTTGCTGGCTCTGGCGCTGCACCGGGGCGTGGTGCTGCGCGAGGAGCGCTACCTCACACGGCGTTTCGGCCAGGAGTATGAGGATTACCGGCGTCGGGTGCGGCGCTGGCTTTAGGACTGCCAGCTACCGGCCCTTGAACCCCGAATCAGAACGGCCCGGCTGAGAGACAGCCGGGCCGTTGCCGATTCTGTGCTTCTTGCGAAGGCGTCAGGCGGCCTTTTCGTTCAGCTTGCGCAGAACGTAGTGCAGGATGCCGCCGTGGCGGTAGTACTCCACCTCATCGGCCGTATCGATGCGGCAGAGCAGTTTGATTTCCTCGCTGGAGCCGTCCGGTCGATGGATGCGGCAGGTGATGTCCATGCGCGGGGTGATGCCGCCGGCGAAGCCTTCGATGTCGAAGACCTCGTCACCGGTGAGGCCGAGCGACTTGCGGTCCACGCCCTCCGGGAACTGCAAGGGCAGGATGCCCATGCCGACCAGGTTGGAGCGGTGGATGCGCTCGAAGGACTCGGCGATCACTGCCTTGATGCCCAGCAGGCGCGTGCCCTTGGCCGCCCAGTCGCGCGACGAACCGGTGCCGTACTCCTTGCCGGCGACGATCACCAGCGGCACGCCCTCGGCCTGATATTGCATGGCCGCGTCGTAGATCGGCATGATCTCGCCCGAGGGGCGGTGCTTGGTGAAGCCGCCCTCGACGCCCGGCACCATCTCGTTGCGAATGCGGATGTTGGCGAAGGTGCCGCGCATCATCACTTCGTGGTTGCCCCGGCGCGCGCCGTAGGAGTTGAAGTCCTGCGGACGCACCTGATAGCCCATCAGGTAGTGGCCCGCCGGGCTGTCACGCTTGATGGCACCGGCCGGCGAGATGTGGTCGGTGGTGATGGAATCGGCGAGCAGTGCCAGCGGCCGCGCGCCCTTCACCTCCTCGTAGCTGCCAGGCTCCGGCGTGATGTCCTCGAAGAAGGGCGGGAAACGCACATAGGTGCTGCCCGGATCCCACTTATAGGTCATGCCGCTCGAGGTCTTGATGGTCTGCCACTGCGGCGGACCCTGGAAGACGTTGTCATAGCGGCTGCGAAACATCTCCGGCGAAAGCGACTGCTCGAGGACGGTCGCGATCTCTCGGTTGGTCGGCCAGATGTCCTTGAGGAAGACCGCTTCGCCGTCGCTGCCGGTGCCGAGCGGCTCATTTATCAGATCGGCAGTCGCCACGCCGGCGAGGGCATAAGCCACCACCAGCGGCGGCGAGGCCAGATAGTTGAGCCGCGTTTGCGGATTCACCCGCCCTTCGAAGTTGCGATTGCCCGACAGCACCGCGGCTGCGTGCAGATCGCCGGCATCGATGGCCTCGGAAATGGGCTCCGGCAAGGGGCCGGAGTTGCCGATGCAGGTGGTGCAGCCGTAGCCGACGAGATCGAAGCCCAGGGCGTCGAGATCGTCCTGAAGATTGGCGGCTTCCAGATAGTCGGTGACCACCTGGCTGCCTGGAGCCAGGGAGGTCTTCACCCACGGCTTCACCTTCAGCCCCTTCTCCCGTGCCTTGCGCGCCAGAAGGCCGGCGGCGATCAGCACCGAGGGGTTGGAGGTGTTGGTGCAAGAGGTGATGGCCGCGATGACCACCGCGCCGTTCGGCAGGCTGTAGGACGCATCCTTGACCGGTGCCGAGGCATCGAGCGCCGAACCGGCATCGGTGATGGTCTTCTGCGCGTTCTGCGCCATGTCGGACAGTGCAACGCGGTCCTGCGGGCGCTTCGGCCCCGCCAGCGAGGGCTCGACGCTGCCGAGGTCCAGTTCCAGAGTCTCGGTGAAAACGGGATCCTGGTCCGCTTCGTCCAGACGCCACATGCCCTGGGCGCGGGCGTAGGCTTCCACCAGTTCGACGACCTCGGGGTCGCGGCCGGTGAAGGCCAGATAGCGCAGGGTCTCCTCGTCCACCGGGAAGAAGCCACAGGTGGCACCGTATTCCGGGGCCATGTTGGCGATGGTGGCGCGATCGGCCAGGGTCAGGTGCTTCAGGCCGGGGCCGAAAAACTCGACGAACTTGCCGACCACACCATGGCGGCGAAGGATCTCGGTGACTGTGAGCACCAGGTCGGTCGCCGTGGCGCCTTCGCTCAACTCGCCGGTCAGTTTCATGCCAACCACTTCCGGCAGCAGCATAGAGATCGGCTGGCCCAGCATCGCGGCCTCAGCCTCAATGCCGCCGACGCCCCAGCCGAGAACGGCCAGGCCGTTCACCATCGTGGTGTGGCTGTCGGTGCCGACCAGGGTATCGGGGTAGGCGATCTTGCGGCCGTCCACCTCGGTGTTCCAGACGACCTTGGCCAGGTACTCCAGGTTCACCTGATGGCAGATGCCGGTGCCCGGCGGCACGACGCGGAAGTTGCCAAACGTGGTCTGGCCCCAGCGCAGGAAGGCATAGCGTTCGCCATTGCGCTCGAACTCATGGTCGACGTTCTGGGCAAAGGCCTTGGCGTTGCCGAACTCGTCCACCATGACCGAGTGGTCGATGACCAGGTCGACGGGCGAGAGCGGGTTGATCTTCTGGGGATCGCCGCCGAGCTTGGTCATGGCCTCGCGCATGGCGGCAAGGTCGACCACGGCGGGCACGCCGGTGAAGTCCTGCATCAGCACGCGCGCCGGACGGTAGGCGATTTCGCGACTGGAACGGCGCTTCTCGAGCCAGCCGGCGACGGCCTTGACGTCGTCGACCGTGACGGTCTTGCCATCCTCGAAGCGCAGCAAGTTCTCAAGCAGCACCTTGAGCGAGAAGGGCAGGCGGCTGATGTCGCCGATCTGCTCGGCGGCCGCCTCCAGGCTGTAGTAATCGTACTCCTGGCCTTTGACGTCCAAGGTACGGCGGGTTTTCAGGCTGTCATGTCCTGGGGTCACCGGATCTCTCCTATGCCGTGCCGGTCGGCACGGGGAGCCGCGCCGGGACCGGCGGTTCTGGGTCGCTTCCACCGATAAAGCTCACCTGAACAGCGAAGCGATGTCGGGCTAGCGCCCCGCGACCGGTAGCGACCATGTCGGCGGGAAACCGCTGTCTTGAAGTGTGCGGATATATACGCTCTCCGGCTCGCGCAGCCAAGGCCCGCCGATCAGAGACGATCAGCACGCGCGCAATGCGCTGCGTAGCCTTTATGTGAAAACTCCCTATTGCGCTGAGAAATGAGGGCGCTAGCATGGACTTGGCTCATGGAGCCGCGTGCTCGCTGCAAGCGCTACAATAGAAACAGGCGCCGGCGCAGTGCGTTGACAGGGAGAACAAGAGGCTTTCGGGGAGTCCCCAGCGATGGTCGCTGACAATCGTGCAGCCACGCCCTTTGAGCGCTGCGTCGCGCTGCGCTTATGCCGCGCGGATCGCGCCGCTCCATCGCGGGAGAGAGTGCGATGAGCACAACGAACCTGCCGCCGGAGTCGCTCGATACCTTTCCAAAGCTGCTTGCCCATCACGTCGAGGTCCGTGGCGACCGTCCGGCGATGCGCGAGAAGGATTACGGTATCTGGCAGACCTCGACCTGGAAGGAGGTTGCCGCCGAAGTTCGGGATTTTGCCTGTGGCCTGGCGGCGCTGGGACTGCAGCGTGGCGAGCGGGTGGCCATCGTGGGTGATAACCGCCCACGTCTCTATTGGGCCATGACGGCCGCGCAAGCCCTGGGCTGCGTTCCGGTACCGCTCTATCAGGACTCAGTGGCCGAGGAGATGGCCTTTGTCCTCGACCATGCCGAAGCGCGATTCGCAGTGGTCGAGGATCAGGAGCAGGTGGACAAGCTCCTGGATCTGAAGGAGCGTTGCCGCACGCTGGAGACGATCATCTATGATGATCCCCGCGGACTGCGCAATTACGATCAGCCCTTCCTGCATGATTACGAGGCGGTACAGAAGGAAGGGCAAACCTTTCTCAAGTCGCATCCCGATTTCTACGAGCAGGCCGTGGCCGCTGGTAGGGGAAGCGACATCTCCGTCATCCTCTACACCTCCGGCACCACCGGTCGCTCAAAGGGGGTGGTGCTGACTGCCGCAGGCTGCATCAATGCGGCGCGTGACACCGTGGCCTTCGACCACTTGAACGACCGGGACCAGGTGCTGGCCTATCTGCCGCCTGCCTGGGTGGGCGACCACTATCTCAACTATGCACAAGGCCTGGTGGCCGGATTCTGCATGGCCTGTCCTGAGAGCGCCGACACGGTGGAGCAGGACTTGCGCGAGATCGGGCCGACCTTCTATTTCGCCCCGCCGCGGGTCTTCGAGAACCTGCTGACCCGGGTCATGATCCGTATGGAAGATGCTGGGCGCATGAAACGTGCCCTGTTCCACCACTTCATCGCCCTGGCCAAGCGTCACGGCGAGAAGATCCTCAACGGAGAGAAGGTGCCTTTGCCTGCCCGGCTGCACTATGCGCTGGGCGAGCTGCTGATCTATGGGCCTCTGAAGAACGTGCTCGGTTTCTCGAACATCCGGGTGGCCTATACGGCGGGCGAGGCCATCGGACCCGATCTCTTTTCCTTCTACCGCTCTATCGGGCTGAACCTGAAACAACTCTACGGTCAGACGGAAGCCTTCCTCTACGTCACAGCCCAGCCCGACGGCGCCATCTTCGCTGATACCGTGGGACCGGCGATTCCCAATGTGGATATCCGCATCGAGGAGGGCGGCGAGGTCCTCTTCAAGTCACCGGGTCAGTTCCAGGGCTATTACAAGGACGATGAGAACACCGCTGAGGCGCTGACGCCGGACGGCTATGTGCGTACCGGCGATGCCGGCTTCTTCGACGAGGCCACCGGTCATCTCAAGATCATCGACCGCGCGAAGGACGTGGGGCGGATGCAGGATGGCAGCCTCTTCGCGCCCAAGTACGTCGAGAACAAGCTGAAGTTTTTTCCCTTCATCAAGGAGGCCGTGGTCTTCGGTCACGAACGGCCCTTCGCCACGGCCTTCATCAACATCGACATGGAGGCGGTCGGCAACTGGGCGGAGCGCAACTCCATCCAGTACGGCAGCTATCAGGAACTGGCGGCCTTGCCCCAGATCTACGCGGTCATTGGGGAGAATGTGGAGCAGGTGAATCGGGATCTGGCGCAGGACAGCAAGCTCGCCGGCTCCCAGGTGCGGCGCTTCCTGGTGCTGCACAAGGAACTGGATGCCGATGACGGCGAACTGACCCGCACACGCAAGGTGCGCCGGCGCATCGTCAATGAGCGCTATGCCGAACTGATTGCGGCACTCTACGACGGCCGTACTGAAGTGCACGCCTCCGTCGAGGTGACGTTCGAGGATGGTCGCAAGGGCCGTCTCGACGGTGACCTGACGATCGCCGATGTGGAAACCTTCCCGCCCGTCCAACCCGCAATCCGACAGGCTGCGGAATGAGCGCTGTTGCGACCGCTGCGGCCCCCAACCAGAACCAACAAGAGGATGGTGGCGTGACGCAAAACACCGCGCGCGTGTTCGATGAGGTTTTGCTGGAGGTGAAGGACATCTCTCTCGCCTTCGGTGGGGTGAAGGCGCTGACAAACATCTCTTTCGACATCCGCAAGGGCGAGATCCGGGCCATCATCGGCCCGAACGGGGCCGGCAAGACCTCGATGCTCAACGTTATCAATGGCTTCTACCATCCCCAGGACGGGACCATCACCTACAAGGGGCAGGTGCGCCGCAAGATGCGCCCCCACAATGCCGCCAAGCAGGGCATCGCCCGCACCTTCCAGAACGTGGCGCTGTTCAAGGGCATGTCGACCCTGGACAACATTATGACCGGGCGGCTGCTGAAGATGCGCACCAACATGCTGTTGCAGGCCATCTATTGGGGCCCCAATCAGCGCGAGGAAATCCGCCACCGCGAGTACTGCGAGCAAATCATCGATTTTCTCGAGATCCAAGCCATCCGCAAAACTCCGGTGGGGCGCCTGCCTTATGGCTTGCAGAAGCGGGTGGAACTGGCTCGCGCTCTGGCCATGGAGCCGGAACTGCTGCTGCTCGACGAGCCGATGGCCGGCATGAACGTCGAGGAGAAGGAGGACATGTGCCGCTTCGTGCTGGACGTGAATGAGGAGTTTGGCACCACCATCGCGTTGATCGAGCATGACATGGGCGTGGTCATGGATATCTCGGACCGGGTGGTGGTGCTCGACTATGGGCGGAAACTGGCCGACGGGCCGCCGGATGAAGTGCGCCGCGACGAGGAGGTGATCCGCGCCTACCTTGGCGTTGGCCACTGAGGGAGGGACAAGCACCGTGCCTATGAGGATCCTGCCCTGGCTGATCATCCCGCCCGCGGCAATCATTGGTCTTGGGCTGCTGCTGCAGGGCATCAGCGCCATCGACTCCCAGCTTTACTTTACCTGGGGTTACTTCCTCGAGGTGCTGATTGCGGGGACGCTGCAAGGCGTCATGTACTCGCTGGTGGCACTCGGCTTTGTGCTGATCTTCAAGGCCTCGAGCATTTTCAACTTTGCCCAGGGCTCCATGGTGCTCTTTGCCGCGCTCACTATGGTGGGATTGATGGGCTGGGGGCTGCACTGGACCCTGGCCTTTCTCGCAACAGCCGGTGTCATGGTGCTGCTTGCCATGGCGATTGAGCGGGCCGTGCTGCGCCCGCTGGTCAACCAGCCGCACATCATCCTTTTCATGGCGACCATCGGGATCTTCTATTTCCTGGACGGCTTCGGCCAGACGCTCTGGGGCTCGGACGTCAAGCAGCTCGATATTGGCATTCCGCGCACGCCGATCTTCATCTTTGAGGAGACTTTCGAAGGCGGCATTCTGGTCAACCAGTTCGACGTGATCGCGGCCTTGGTTGGCGGCGCCCTCGTCGCAATCTTGGCGATCTTCTTCCAGAAAACGCGCATCGGCCGGGCCCTGCGGGCGGTTGCCGACGATCACCAGGCGGCGCTGTCCGTAGGCATTCCGCTCAAGACCATCTGGGCCATCGTCTGGTCGGTTGCAGGTATCGTGGCGCTGGTCACCGGCGTGATGTGGGGCAGCAAGATGGGTGTGCAGTTCACCTTGGCCCTGATCGCACTGAAGGCCCTACCGGTGCTGATTCTGGGTGGGTTGACCTCCATTCCCGGCGCCATCGTCGGCGGCCTGATCATCGGAGCGGGGGAGCAGATCGCCGAGGTCTTCCTGTCGACCTATATCGGCAGCGCGATCCAGGACTGGTTCGCCTACGTGCTCGCCATGCTGTTCCTGCTGATCAGGCCCCAGGGTTTGTTCGGCGAGAAGATCATCGAAAGGGTCTGAGGGAATGTTCTACCGCGAAGCCGGCCAGTACAAATCGGACTATGCCTCGGATCAGGCGATATTCCCCATCCGGCAGGACCGGATTGGCGTCCTGCTCATCTTTCTCTTCGCTCTGCTGGTGATCCCCTTCATCGCCACGAACTACCTGCTGAACTCGATCCTGGTGCCCTTCCTGGTGTTCTCAATCGCGGCGATCGGGCTCAACATCCTCACTGGCTATTGCGGGCAGGTCAGCCTGGGCACCGGTGGGTTCATGGCCTGCGGCGCCTTCTTCACCTTCAAGCTGACCACCTGGATGCCTGAGGTGAACATCCTGCTGATCTTCCTCATGGCCGGGTTCGGCACGGCGCTGGTGGGCATTGCTTTCGGCATTCCCTCGCTGCGGATCAAGGGTTTCTATCTCGCCATCGCAACCCTGGCGGCGCAGTTCTTCCTGATCTGGATGTTCACCCAGAATCCCTGGTGGACGAACTACAACCCGGCCGGCGTCATCACCGCGCCGCCGCGCGCGCTCTTCGGCAATTTCTACATCACCGGCATCGAGGCCACGCCGGTGAACAAATATCTCTTCCTCTTGTGCTTTACGGCCGCGCTGGCCCTGGTGGCGAAGAACCTGGTGCGCAGTGCCCTGGGGCGGGCCTGGATGGCCATCCGCGACATGGACATCGCGGCGGAGATCATCGGGATCCGCCCGATGGCGGCGAAGCTTTCCGCCTTTGCCGTATCCTCCTTTTTCATCGGCATTTCCGGGGCAGCTTGGGCCTTCATGTACACCGCGTCGGTCGAGGCTCTGGCCTTTGAGGTCACGCGCTCCTTCCAGGTGCTTTTCATGATCATCATCGGCGGCCTGGGCTCCATCCTGGGTTCCTTCCTGGGGGCGGCCTTCATCGTCCTCCTGCCGATTGCGCTCAGCAACCTGCCGGCCATGGTTGGGCTGCGCCTGCCAGTGGATCTGATCGCGCACCTGGAGTTCATGATTTTTGGCGCCCTGATCGTGTTCTTCCTGATCGTCGAACCCAACGGGCTCGCGAGACTCTGGCAGATCGGCAAGGAGAAGCTGCGCCGCTGGCCCTTCCCCTACTAGCCGTCGTCAGCAACCCTGCCGCAGAGGCAGGTTCAACCAGCCGGGGACAAAATCCCGGCAACCGAGGGAGGTTAGAGTAGCATGACCCTGAAACGACTTCTGATCGGGTCGGCCGCAGCTGCCCTGCTGGCAGTGCCAGTCACAGCGACGTCGGTCCAGGCCCAGGACGAGGATAATGCCCAGTATTTCCCGGGCTTGCAGTATCGCTCCGGTCCCTACGCACCCAGTGGCATTCCCTTCGCCAACGGCTATGCCGACTATCTGGAAATGCTCAACCAGCGCGACGGCGGCATTAACGGCGTGTCGATCTATTACGAGGAATGCGATACGGCCTACAACAATGACCGCGGCGTCGAGTGCTATGAGCGCCTGAAGGACGCGGGCCCCTCCGAACCGGCCGCCTGGAGCCCGCTGTCAACCGGTATCACCTATGCGCTGATCCCGCGCGCGACTCAGGATCGCGTGCCCTTGCTATCCATGGGCTACGGCCGAGCGGACGCATCCGACGGTCGGGTTTTCCCCTGGATCTTCACCGCGCCCGCCACCTATTGGGCCGGGGCAGACGCCTTGATCCAGTACATCCAGGAAGAAGAAGGCGGCGACCTGCAGGGCAAGAAGATCGCGCTCGTCTACCACGACAGCGCCTATGGTCGCGAGCCGATCGCCACGCTGGAGCGTCTGGCTGAGGAGGAGGGCTACGAGCTTTCACTTTACCCGGTTGCGCCTCCAGGCCTGGAACAGAAGGCAACCTGGCTGCAGATCGCCCGGCAGTTGCGGCCGGACTGGACTCTGATGTGGGGCTGGGGCGTGATGAACTCCACCGCGGTGCAGGAAGCAGCCGCCATTGGTTATCCCATGGATCGCTTCATCGGCATCTGGTGGTCGGGCACGGAGCCGGATGTGCGGCCGGCCGGCAACGCGGGTACCGGTTACAAGGCGCTCAATTTCCACGCGACTGGAACGGATTTCCCCGCCATCAATGACATCCTCACTCTCCTCTACGACGAGGACGAGGGCTACGGCGAACGCGAAGGCGTCGGTGAGGTGAACTACAATCGCGGTGTCTTGAACGCGGCGCTGACCACCGAAGCCGTACGCACGGCCCAAGCCGAGTTCGGCGAGCGGCCCTTGACCGGCGAGGAGGTTCGCTGGGGCTTCGAAAATCTGCACATCACCGATGAGCGCTGGGAAGAGATGGGCCTGGCCGGCTTCGCTCGCGAAATCCAGCTGTCGTGCGAGGACCATGAAGGCGGTGGTTCCGCCTATGTGCAGCAGTGGAACGGCGAGGCCTGGGAGCCGGCGTCCGACTGGATCCAACCGCGCAACGACGAGCTGCGCCCGGCCTATGAGTCTTCCGCCGCTCAGTATGCCGAGGAGCAGGGTATCGAACTGCGGGACTGCTCTGAAGAAATGTAAGGTGTGTGTACCGGGCGGCTTCGGCCGCCCGGATTTTTCCTGACGGGAGGAACCAGCCCATGAGCCAGGCCGCGCTCGCCGAGCGGCTTCGCAGCGACACTCCTGCCGCTGCGACGGACAAGCCGTTGCTGGCGGTGAACAACATCGAGGTCATCTACGACCACGTCATCCTGGTGCTCAAGGGTGTCTCGCTTTCCGTGTCCAAGGGGGGCATCGTGGCCCTGCTGGGTGCCAATGGCGCGGGCAAGACCACGACGCTGAAAGCCATTTCCAACCTGCTGCGCGCGGAGCGTGGCGAGGTCACCAAGGGCTCCATCGAGCTCGAGGGGGAAAGGGTGCAGGACTTGACGCCCAACGATCTGGTGCGCCGCGGCGTGATCCAGGTGATGGAGGGGCGGCACTGTTTTGAACATCTGACCATCGAGGAAAACCTCATGACCGGCGCCTACACCCGGGGCGACGGGCGCGCCGCCATCGAGCGCGACCTGGAGATGGTCTATTCCTATTTTCCGCGGCTGAAGGAACGACGCGGCAGCCAGGCGGGTTACACCTCCGGCGGCGAACAGCAGATGTGCGCCATTGGCCGTGCCTTGATGAGCCGGCCCAAGGTGGTGCTGCTCGACGAACCCTCCATGGGCCTGGCGCCGCAGCTGGTCGAGCAGATCTTCGAGATCGTCAAGCAGATCAACGAGGAGGAGGGCGTCTCCATCCTGCTGGCGGAGCAAAACACCAACATTGCCCTCAAGTACGCCCGCTACGGCTACATCCTGGAGAATGGTCGCGTGGTGATGGACGGCGAGGCGGCCGCCCTGCGTGAGAATGAGGATGTTAAGGAGTTCTATCTGGGGCTGTCGAGCACCGGACGCCGCTCCTACCGCGATGTCAAACACTACAAGCGACGGAAGCGTTGGCTGGGATGAGTGATTTCTACGACGCCTTGGAAACCCGTGATCCTGAAACCCGTGAGACGGACCTGCTAAAGGCACTGCGTGCCCAGGTCATCCATGCCAAGGCGAAGGCGCCCGCCTATGGGCGCCTGCTTGCCGATGTAGAGGCCGACAGCCTGCAAAGCCGTGCTGATCTGGCAGGGCTTCCGGTCACCCGCAAGGCCGACCTGACCCGTCTGCAGGCCGAAGAGCCGCCCTTCGGCGGCTATGCCGCAGTGGCGCCGGGTCAGGCCGGGCGCATCTTCGTCTCGCCCGGGCCGATCTATGAACTGGAGGATCGAGAGAGCGACTATGGCCGTATGGCCCGGGCGCTCTTTGCAGCGGGATTTCGTGCCGGTGAGATCGTCCACAACTCCTTTGCCTATCACCTGACGCCCGGCGGCTGGATTCTGGATGCCGGCGCCCGGCGGCTGGGCTGTGCCGTGGTCCCGGCTGGCGTGGGGGCGAGTGACCAGCAAGCCCAGGCCATTGCCCATCTGCGGCCGGCCGGCTGGTGCGGGACACCGGACTTCCTCAAGGTCATCCTGGACAAGGGCGCCGAGCTCGGCCTCGACCTGTCTTCCCTCACGAAGGCGCTCGTCTCCGGCGGAGCGCTCTTCCCCTCCCTGCGCCAGGAGTACGCCGAGCGCGGCGTCGCCGTGCGGCAATGCTACGCCACGGCGGAACTGGGGCTGGTGGCTTACGAAACGCCGACCGAGGAGGGTATGGTGGTTGATGAGGGCGTGATCCTGGAGATCGTGCGCCCGGGCACCGGCGATCCCGTTCCCGAGGGTGAGGTGGGGGAGGTGGTGGTGACCAGCCTCAATCCCGCCTATCCGCTGCTCCGTTTCGCCACGGGTGATCTGTCGGCGGTGCTGCATGGCCCGAGCCCCTGCGGGCGCACCAACATGCGCATCAAAGGCTGGATGGGGCGCGCCGACCAGACCGCCAAAGTGAAGGGGCAATTCGTTCATCCCGAGCAGGTGGCTGCGGTCGTGAAACGCCATCCCGAACTCTCCAAGGCCCGGCTGGAGATCGATCGCAAGGGCGAGAGCGACGTCATGGTGCTGCGCTGCGAGGCCGAGGGGGCCTCCGCGGGCTTGGCGGAACGGGTGGTCGAGAGCCTGCTGGCTGAAACCCGGATGCGTGGCGAGGTGGAGCTTTGTACGCCGGGCGGGCTGCCCAATGACGGCAAGGTGATCGACGACCGCCGCCGCTACGACTAAGCCGATGTTCCGCGCCGCGCATCTCTGCAGCCTCTTCCCACGACGCGAGCAAGGGCTGTAGTCTCCCCGCCCATGACTGCCCTCATGCGCGATTGGCTCGACAGCCTGAAGATCTACGCCGACCGGCGGATCGCCACGATCCTCTGTCTTGGCTTCGCCAGCGGCCTGCCGGCGCCGCTCGTCTTCTCTAATCTGTCGATCTGGCTGAGGGATGCCGGCGTCAGCCGCACCGACATCGGCCTCTTCGCGCTGGTGGCAACGCCCTATGCCATCAACTTTCTTTGGGCACCGCTGATCGACAAGCTGCCGCTGCCTTTCCTCACGCGGCGCTTCGGGCGCCGGCGCGGCTGGGCGCTTTTCACCCAGGTCTGGCTTATGGGCGCCCTGGTGGTCATGTCGTTTACCGACCCGGCGATCAGCCTCTTCACCATGGCCCTGGCCGCGATCTTTGTGACTGCGAGTTCTGCAACCCAGGATGTGGTGATCGACGCCTATCGCATCGATATCCTGGAGCCGGAGAAGTACGGCGCCGGCTCGGCCGCGGCCATCTGGGGTTGGCATCTGGGCGGCACACTGGTGGGCGGCGCCGGGGGCCTTTATCTCGCCGCTGCTTTCGGCTGGAACATTGCCTATCTCGTGCTGGCGCTGGCCGTCGGTATCGGCATGGCGGCGGTGCTGCTCTCGCCCGAGCCGCCTTTCCGCCCACCCGAGGAAACGGTGGAGAGCGAGCGCCGCGCCACTGGCTGGATCCACCGTCAGGTGGGACAGAAGCTGGGCGATGCCCTGAGTTGGATCTACGTCGCCACGGTGGCGCCCTTCCTCGACTTCATGAAGCGGCGCGGCTGGCTGCTGATCCTGATCTTCATCTTCGTCTTCAAGCTGGGCGACGCGCTGCTCGGACGCATGTCCGGCGTCTTCTATCGGGAGATGGGCTTCGACCTCGTCGCCATTGCGGACGTCAGCAAGGTCTACGGCCTGGGCGCCAATGCCATCGGCATCCTGATCGGCGGCTTTTTGGTGCACCGCCTCGGAACGCTGCGCGCGCTCTTTGTCGGCGGTGTTGCTGCGGCGGTGACCAACCTGACCTACTCCTGGCTCGCCGTCTCGGGCCAGAGCATGACCATCTTCATTCTCGCAGTGGTGGCGGACAACTTCACCGGCGGCTTGGCGACCGTCGCCTTCGTTGCCTACCTCTCCAGTCTTTGCAATGTGGCCTACACGGCGACGCAGTATGCGCTTCTGGCCTCACTGGGCAATCTGGCGCGCATCTGGTTCTCGGCCTCGGCCGGGGCGATGGTGGACGGGCTGGACGGTGATTGGGCGACTTTCTTTGTCATAACGGCGGGTGTGGCCCTGATCGGTTTGCCGTTGCTGCTCGTCATCATGAAGCTCTTTCCCGAAGGCAGCAGCCCCAAACGCGGCGCGGTGCCAGCCGAGAGCAGCGCGACCGGATAGTGCGGCATCCGTGGGCCACTTGACGCGCATCAAGCGGCCAAGGCGCATTGCTGCTATAAAGGTCGAACCGGCCCGCGCTGACGCACAAAGGAGGCCACGACGTGACCACACGCAATCTCGACGCACTCTTCAAACCCCGCTCCATCGCGCTGATCGGGGCCAGCCGGCGGGAGGGCTCGGTGGGCCGCGTGGTGGCGCGCAACCTCTTCCACGCCGGCTTCGAGGGACCGGTGATGCCGGTCAATCCCCATGAGCGGGCAATCGAGGGCGTGCTGGCCTATTCGGATGTCGCGGCGCTGCCGGAAACCCCCGATCTGGCGATCATCGTCACGCCGCCTAAGACCGTGCCAGGGATCGTCGCCGAACTGGGCGCACGCGGCACCCGCGGGGCGGTCGTGGTGACTGCCGGCTTCAATACACCGGCCGAGGAGGATAAGACTGGCGGGCAAAGCCGCAGCCTGCGCCAGGAGCTGCTCGACGCAGCGCGGCCCCACACCTTGCGCATTGCGGGGCCAAACTGCGTCGGCGTCATGCTGCCCCATCTGGGGGTGAACGGGAGCTTCGCGCACATTCCGGCGCTGCCCGGCGACTTGGCCTTCGTGACCCAGTCCGGGGCCATGGTGACAGCGATGCTGGATTGGGCCACGCCGCGGGGCATCGGCTTCTCTCACGTGGTCTCTCTCGGCGACATGGCCGATGTCGACTTCGGCGACATGTTGGATTACCTCGCCGTCGACCCGAGCACCCGCGCGGTGCTGCTTTATGTCGAGGCGGTCACCGATGCGCGCAAGTTCATGTCGGCCGCCCGGGCCTGCGCGCGCAGCAAACCGGTTATTGTGATCAAGGGCGGCCGTCATGCCGAAGGCGCCAAGGCCGCCACCTCCCATACCGGAGCGCTGGCCGGGGCGGATGAGGTCTATGACGCTGCCTTTCGTCGGGCCGGGGCGCTCAGGGTCTTCACCCTGGAAGAGCTTTTCGATGCCGCCCAGACGCTCTCCACCGCCACGGCCCTGCCGCGCCGGGGTGCAGACAAGTTGGCGATCCTCACCAACGGCGGCGGTCTGGGGGTGCTGGCGACCGACGCTTTGATCGACGGCGGCGGGCATCTGGCCGAACTCACACCGGAAACGATCACCCGCCTCGACGGACTGCTGCCCAGCACCTGGAGCCGGGGCAACCCGGTAGACATCATCGGGGATGCCCCTGGTTCGCGCTACGCAGGCGCCCTCGAGACGCTGTTGGAAGCGCGCGAGGTGGATGCCGTTCTGGCGATGCACTGCCCGGTGGCGGTCGCCGATCCCACCGCTGCGGCCCAGGCTGTGATCGACACCCTGGGGCCACGCGACCGGCGCAGAGCCAAGCCGCCGGTCTTTACAGCCTGGTTGGGCGAACGCGCGCCCCTGAAAGCCCGCCGATTGTTCAGCGAAGCCGGCATGCCCAGCTACGACACGCCGGAGCGCGCCGTGCGCGGCTTCATGCATCTGGTGCGCTACCGCCGCAGCCAGACCGAACTGATGGAAACCCCGCCCTCCATCCCCGACAGCGAGGAGCCCGACGGCGCGAGCGTCCGCGCCCTGCTGCAGCGCGCCCAGCGCGAGGAGCGTGTGTGGCTGAATGAACCCGAGGCCAAGCAGCTTCTCGCGGCCTACGGCATCCCGGTTGTGGCAACCGAGGTGGCGGGCGACGTGGAAGCCGCCGTGGCGGCGGCCGGGCGCATCGGCTATCCCGTGGCGATCAAGATCCTCTCCCACGACATCACCCACAAGAGCGACGTTGGCGGCGTGCAGCTTGACCTGGCCGATGCCGACGCCCTGCGCAGCGCGGCCGAAGCCATGCTGGAGCGCGTACGCCAGAACCGGCCCGAAGCAAGGATCGAAGGCTTCTCGGTCCAGGCCATGGCGCGGCGGCCCGGCGCCCAGGAGCTCATCCTCGGATTGGTGGAGGACCGGCAGTTTGGCCCCGTGGTGCTCTTCGGACAGGGCGGCACCGCCGTGGAGGTGGTGCGCGACAAGGCGGTGGCGCTGCCGCCCCTCAACCTGGCGCTGGCCCGCTCACTGATGGCGGAAACGCGGGTCTATCGCCTGCTGGAAGGCTATCGCGATCGCCCAGCCGCCGATCTCGATGCCATCGCCCTGGCGTTGGTGCGCCTGGCGCAGCTTGCCGCCGACTTCGCGGACATCGCCGAGGTGGACATCAACCCGCTGCTCGCGGACTCAAAAGGGGTGGTGGCGCTCGACGCCCGGGTGCGGGTCAAGCCCAGCGGTGCCGAAGCCGCCCGCGGCGCCCGCGCGCGCCTGGCAATCCGGCCCTATCCTAAATCGCTGGAGCAGAAGGGCGAACTGCGTGACGGCACGATCATATCCATCCGCCCGATCCGTCCCGAAGACGAGCCGGCGCTGCAGCGCACCTTTGCGCACCTGACGCCGGAAGACGTGCGCATGCGTTTCTTCTCGCACATGGCGGCGCTGAGCCACGAGTCGGCGGCGCGCCTGACCCAGATCGACTACAACCGCGAAATGGCACTGGTGGCCCTCGACCCCGAGCACCCGGGCGAGATCTGGGGTTGGGTCACGGTGGCGGCAGACCCGGAGAACCGCCGGGCGGAGTACGCGGTGGCGGTGCGCTCCTACCTCAAGGGCCGGGGCCTGGGCTACCTCTTGATGCGCCGCATCCTGGCCTACGCCGAATCCTGCGGCATCGAGGAGGTCTGGGGCGACGTCCTCGCCGACAACCGCCGCATGCTCACCATGGCAACCGACCTCGGCTTCACGACCCAAAGCTGCCCCGATGATCCAGGCGTGATGCGGGTGGTGAAACGCTTCGGGTAGGGGGCGGTGCTGGCCTGGAAGGTCGCGCAGCCAGGAATAGGGGGGTAAGCTGTTACCCCTGTTTGCCCAAAGCGCCTTCCGATGTTGAGCGTGGAGCGAAAGACAGAGCGCTAAGTATTTGAAAAATATGGTGCCGACGGCAGGATTTGAACCTGCGACCTACTGATTACGAATCAGTTGCTCTACCCCTGAGCTACGTCGGCATTCTGCGCACCCCGGGGAGGGTTTGCAGGGGGTTGCGCGAGGCGCCTCTTCCTAAGGCAGGTGGGCGGGGGCGTCAATTCCCTCTGCAGCGCTTTGCTGTCCGCAGTGAACAGCCGCCCAGGAGCACCGGCGTCCAGCCTTGCGGCCGGCGCCGGTGAACCCCGTTCTTTGCCTCAGACGGCCTTGAGCATGGTATCGGCGCCCGAGACCTCGAAGGCGCCGGCGTCTTCGATGTTCAGGACCTTCACCACGCCGTCGTCCACGAGCATGGCGTAACGCTGCGAGCGCTTGCCCAGGCCCTTGTCTGACAGGTCGAAGGTCAGGCCCATGGACTCGGTGAGCTGGCCGCTGCCGTCGGCGACCATTTGCACCTTGTCTCCCACCTGTTGGTCCTTGCCCCAGGCGCCCATGACGAAGGCGTCATTGACGGACAGGCAGACGATGGAATCGACGCCCTTGCCCTTGAACTCTTCGGCCTTCTCCACGTAGCCCGGCAGGTGCCTGGCGGAGCAGGTGGGGGTGAAAGCGCCCGGCAGGGCGAAGAGCACCACCTTCTTGCCGCCGAAGAGCTCGTCGGTCGTGACGGCCTCGGGGCCATCCTGGCCCATGACGTGCAGCGTTGCACTGGGAATCTTGTCGCCAACCTTGATGGTCATCTTTGCGCTCTCCCGTTGGTGAAGCGTGAGGGTGATCTATGCCGACAGAGATAGTCGGCCGGGCCGCCGCTGCCAACAGAAGCTTTCAGCCTGCGCTTCCGCTGGCCTGTTCCAGCGCCTGACGCAACCCCTCCACCGAGAGCAGTTCGGGCAGGAGAATGCCTTGGCGTGCGGCGGGGCCGTAGACGGCGTTGAAGGGGATGCCGTAGCGGCCGTGATCGGCGAGATAGGCGGCAATCTCGGCATTCGGCCGGGTCCAGTCCGCACGCAGGGCCAGAACCGTCTCGTCGGCGATCATGGCCTCGATCCGCTCATCGTCGAGCACCCGGGCCTTGTTGACCTGACAGGTGATGCACCAGTCAGCGGTGACGTCGACCAGCACCGTTTGGCCCTTGGCCACGGCCGCAGCGATCTCCTGGCGATCGAAGCTCTGCCAGTGCTGGTCTGCGGAGCGGGTCGTGGTGCTGCCGTCGGCGGCAGGGCCATAGGCGGCAAAGCCCAGCACTGCGAGAGCCACGAGCAGGGCGCTGGCGCGCAGCAGGGTCCGACGCGCCGGCAGCAGCCGGCCAAGGGCGAAGACGGCCAGCAAGGTGGCCAGCAGCGCGCCGAGCAGAAGGGCACCGGCCAAGCCCAACTGCACCGCCAGCACGGAGAGCAGCCACAGCGCGGTTGCGATCAGCGCCAGGCCCAGCAGGCGGCGCAGCCAGACCATCCAGGCTCCGGGGCGCGGCAGGGCCGTCGCCAGGCGCGGCCAGGCGGCGACCAGCAGATAGGGCAGGGCCAGGCCCAGCCCCAAGGCCGTGAAGATCAGCAGAATCTCCGGCGCGCCGCGCGACAGGGCGAAACCCACTGCCGTGCCCAGGAAGGGCGCGGAACAGGGGGTGGCCAGCAGCGTGGCGAAGGCCCCGGTGGCGAAGGCCCCGCCGAGACCTTGAGTCGGGGTGCGCGTCGCCTGATCGGCCACCGCGCCGGGCAGGGGGATCTCGAAGAAGCCGAAGAGGTTGGCTGCAAAGAGCGTGACCACCAGCGCCATGCCGGCCAGGAAGACCGGCTGCTGGAACTGAATGCCCCAGCCCACGGCGGCGCCACCGGCTTTGAGCGCGATGGCGCCGGCCGCCAGCACCAGGAAGGACGCGAGAATGCCCGCGGCCGTGGCCAGGAAAGACAGCCGCACGGCCCGCGGCGCGCCGCCGCCGTGTTTGACCAGCGACAGCAGCTTCAGCGAGAGCACCGGCAGCACGCAGGGCATGAGGTTGAGAATGAGGCCGCCCAGCAGCGCCAGCCCCAGGATGAGCGCCAGGCTGCGGCCTTCCGCCGGCAAGGCTCCCGACCCCGTGCCCTCGGTGGGGCGCAGCCTGGTTTCCATCTCGTGCCCGCGACTGCCGTCGACCAGTGTGAGGCGCAGGGGCGCACCCTCGGCCTCCGCGTCGCCCTGGCGGTTGACCGGCACAGTGAAATCGGCGCGCAGGCGGTCATCGGAGAGGCGCACCTCGGGCCGGCCGAAGTGCAGTCCGTCTGGCCCCTCCACCAAAAGGTCCGGGCGTTCGGTGAAGGCGAAGAGCGTCTCTGCGCGGGCGGTGAGCTGGGTCAGGCCGTCGCGTTCGCTGAATCCCACCTGGGAGAGGGAAAGGCCGCTTTCGGCTTCCGGTTGCGGGAGCTGCGAGCGATAGAGGTCGATGAGGAACGCTTCGGGACCCGGCGTCGCTGTGCCTGCGGGAAGGGTGAGGCGGACATCCTCCTCATAGGGGATGCAAATCGTCTCGCAGAGCAGGTAATCCACCCGTGCCGCCAGCCGTATCGGCTCGCCGGGCCGTTCGGGCACGAGGGTGAGCGGAAAGACCACCTCCTCGTCATAGCCGAAGGTGTCCAGGCCGAAGAGCTCGAAGCGGTGCGGCACCGGCCAGTTGAAGCTGACGTCGGCCAGGTTTTCCGACGCGCTCCAGTCCACCGAGACCGGGTAGCCGGCATCGCCCGGAGAGCGCCAGTAGGTCTTCCAGCCGGGCGCCATTTCGAACTGCAGGCCGGCACGCAACTCGGCCTCCTCGCCCGTCGCTTCGCTTTCCGTGATGAGACGCACCCGACTGTGCTCGTTCTCGGCCCAGGCGCCGGCGGCAGCCAGCGCGCTCCCGGAAGACCCGAGAAGAGCCACAAGCAGGGTGAGCAACAGCAGCGGCAGGCCGGGGCGCGTGAGCGGCCGGCCACCGGGTGCAGGGACTGGTATTCCGCGGCAGAGAGCGTACATGCTGTGCTATGATGTGGTGCCGCGCGCCGGGAAACAATGGTCGGCGCCGCGGCGGCTGGTCGCGCTGCCCACAGGGGCGCCGGCCGGTGTGGCGAAGGGGAGTTTGGTGTCATGGCAAGACACGACGACGTGCACGAAGGCTACCTCGGTGGCCAGCTGCTGGCGGCCATGCCCACCATGGGCGATCCGCGTTTCGAGCGTACGGTGATTTATATCTGCGCGCACAACGAGGAAGGTGCCATGGGGCTGGTGCTCAACCGTCTGGTGGAGTCCCTCACCTTTCCCGACCTGCTGACCCAACTCGGCATCGAACCCGCTGCGGGCCAGGACGAGATTCGCATTCACTTTGGCGGTCCGGTGGAAACGGGGCGCGGCTTCGTCCTGCACTCCGCGGAATACCTCCAAGAATCCAGCCTGCAAGTGAGCGAGCAGGTGGCCCTGACCGCCACCGTCGACATCCTGCGCGACATCGCTGAAGGGCAGGGGCCGCGGCAACGCCTGCTGGCGCTGGGCTACGCGGGCTGGGGACCGGGACAGCTCGACCAGGAAATCCAGGACAACGGGTGGCTGACCCTCTCGGCCGACGAGGCGTTGGTTTTCGGAGAGGGCGTGGAAGAGAAGTGGGAGCGCGCCCTCGCCAAAATCGGTCTGGACCTGAGCAAACTCAGCGCCGCTTCCGGGCACGCTTGACCGCCAGACGGAGCAATGGGCAAGGCGCGGGAAATGTTGACATCGTACGGGCATCGTCTACCGTGACGCCGTTCGCATAGCCGATGACCCTGCTTGGGAGAGACCCGCTGGCCTGAAGTGCCGGTGGGCGCCGAAGGAGCAACCGCCCCGGAAACTCTCAGGCAAAAGGACCGGGCAGGGTAGGCACATCTGGAAAGCGGGCGCGGCACCGGACAGGGTTCCCGGCTGTTGTGCCACACCGAAGGAGTAAGCCGCGACGCCGCGGCGAATCTCTCAGGTCCCAGGACAGAGGGGGCGCAGGGCCGCCGGTTGGCGGTGGCCACCTCTGTCGAAAGGACCTTTGGCGTGAGCGATCCGGAAGAAACCCTCCTCAGAACGCCGCTTTACGACCTTCATTGCGAGCTGGGCGGGCGCATGGTGCCCTTCGCCGGCTATGCCATGCCGGTCCAGTACCCCGCAGGCATCATGGGCGAGCACAACCACTGCCGGGCGGCCGCGTCGCTGTTCGATGTGTCGCACATGGGTCAGGTGCGGGTGACGGGGGCGCAGGCTGAAGCTGCTCTTGAAGCCCTGATGCCCGTGGATCTGGCCACCTTGGCCCCAGGACAGCAGCGCTATACCTTCTTCACCAATGACAGTGCCGGAATCCTCGACGACCTGATGGTTGCGCGCGAGGGCGAGGGCTTCTTCCTCGTGGTCAATGCGGCCTGCAAGGCAGCTGACTTCGCGCATCTGCAGCAGGGTCTGGGCAAGCACGGACAGGCGGAAATGCTGGAGGATCTGGCGCTCCTGGCGCTGCAGGGGCCGCAGGCAGCCGCGGTGCTGTCGCGCTTCGCGCCCGGCGTGGATAGGCTAAAATTCATGGGCGTGGCCGAGATCACGGTCGAGGGCCTGCGCTGCCGCGTCACCCGCTCCGGTTACACCGGCGAAGATGGCTATGAGATCTCCGTGGCCGCCGGCGAAGCCGAAGCTCTGGCGCGCCGCCTGCTGGCCGAAAGCGAGGTGATGCCGGCCGGACTGGGCGCCCGAGATTCCCTGCGGCTTGAGGCCGGTCTGTGCCTCTACGGCCACGACATCGACGAAACCACCACGCCGGTCGAAGCGGGCCTGACTTGGGCGATCCAGAAGCGCCGGCGGAGCGAGGGCGGCTTCCCGGGGGATGCAGTCATCCAAACCCAGATCGCCGAGGGAGCCGGCCGCAAGCGGGTGGGCCTGCGCACGACCGGCCGGGCGCCGGTGCGCGAGGGCGCCGAGATTCTTAACCAGGCAGGCGAGGCTGTTGGTCGTGTGACCAGCGGCGGCTTCGGCCCCTCGGTGGAGGCCCCGGTCGCCATGGGCTACTTGCCCAGCGAACTGGCAAAGCCCGGCACAGAGGTCAGCGCCAGGGTGCGCAATCGCACTGTGGACATGGAGGTGGCGAAGATGCCCTTCCAACCGCACAACTATTTTAGAGGCTGAACGTAACGTAGGGGAACGGAACAATGGCAAAGATCTATTTCAGCGACGAGCACGAGTGGGTACGCGTCGAGGACGATGGCCAGGCCGTCGTCGGTATCACCGACTATGCGCAGCAGCAGCTGGGCGATGTGGTCTTCGTGGAGTTGCCGGACGAGGGCAAAGACCTGGCCAAGGGCGACGAGGCGGCGGTGGTCGAGTCCGTCAAGGCGGCCAGCGAGGTTTATGCCGCCGTGTCGGGTACGGTCACCGAGGCCAACGAAGCCCTGACCGACACGCCCAATCTGGTGAACGAGTCGCCCCAGGGCGATGGCTGGTTCTTCAAGATGACGCTCTCCGACGAAAGCGAGCTGGAAGCCTTGATGGACGAGGCGGCTTACAACGACTTCGTCAAAGGTTTGGAATAAGGAGCGCCGGGATCATGAGTGACAGGCGTAGCTCCCTCGCGGAGCTGGAGGATCGTGGCGAGTTTACCCGCCGGCACATCGGACCGGATGCGGCGGAAGTGCAGGCTATGCTCAAGGAACTAGGCCTCGACTCCCTGGATCAACTGGTGGACAGCGCGGTGCCGAAGGCGATTCGCTCGGACGCTCCGCAGCTGCCGGAACCCCTGACCGAGGCACAGGCCCTGGCCGCCTTGGCGGGCTACGCCGAGGAGAACCAGCGCCTGACTTCGCTCATCGGACTGGGCTACTACGACACCTTCACGCCGCCGGTGATCCGCCGCAACGTCCTGGAGAATCCGGGCTGGTACACGGCCTACACCCCCTATCAGGCGGAGATCGCCCAGGGGCGGCTGGAAGCGCTGCTGAACTTCCAGCAGATGGTCAGTGACCTCACCGGCATGGAACTGGCCAATGCCTCGCTGCTGGACGAGGCCACGGCAGCAGCGGAGGCCATGACGCTCATGCATCGCATGAGCAAGGCAAAGTCCGACACCTGTTTTGTGGCCGATGACCTGCATCCGCAGACCATTGCCGTTTTGAAAACGCGCGCGGAGCCCTTGGGCATCACGCTGAAGATCGGTGCTCCGGAGCGGGAGTTCGTCGCCGAGGAATGCTTCGGCCTGATCCTGCAGTATCCCAACACCTACGGTGAGGCGAAGGACCTGCGCGCGCTGGTCGAGGCGGCGCATGAGTCCAAGGCCCTGGTCACCGTGGCCAGCGATTTGCTGGCCCTGGCGCTGCTGACCCCGCCGGGCGAGTGGGGCGCCGACGTGGTGGTCGGCTCGGCACAGCGCTTCGGCGTTCCGCTGGGCTATGGCGGGCCGCACGCCGCCTTCATGGCGACGCGCGAGGCCTATAAGCGTTCGGTGCCCGGGCGCATCATCGGCGTCTCCGTGGACAGCCACGGTAACCTGGCCTATCGCATGGCGCTGCAGACCCGCGAGCAGCACATCCGGCGGGAGAAGGCGACCAGCAACATCTGCACGGCGCAGGTGCTGCTGGCGGTCATGGCGGGCTTCTATGGCGTGTGGCACGGGCCCCAAGGGGTGCGCCGCATCGCGAGCCGGGTGCATCGCCTCACCGCGATCCTGGCCGAAGGCCTGCGCCGGCTGGACTGCAAGGTCGAGACCGAGGGCTTCTTCGACACGCTGGTGGTGGCCTGCGATGCGCCTGCGGTGCTGCAGCGCGCGCGGGAGGCCGGCATCAACCTGCGGCCGATTGACGACATGCGCGTCGGTGTGTCGCTGGATGAGACCACGACGCGCGAGACGGTGGAGGCGCTCTTCGCTGCCTTTGCCGGATCGGCCGATCACGGCCTCTTGGTCGAAAAGCTGGATGCGGGCGTGTCAGCCGGCTTGCCGAGCGCCCTTGTGCGTAAGAGCTCCTACATGACGCATCCGGTTTTCAACTCCTACCACAGCGAAACCGAGATGCTGCGCTATCTGCGCCGGCTGCGCGAGAAGGACGTGGCGCTGGATCGCTCCATGATCCCGCTGGGCTCCTGCACCATGAAGCTGAACGCAGCGGCCGAGATGCTCTCAATCACCCTGCCGGGTTTCGCGGGCATCCATCCCTTCGTTCCCGGCGATCAGGCCAAGGGCTATCGCGCCCTCATCGCCGATCTGCAGGATAAGCTGGCCCGCCTGACCGGCTTCTCGGCGATCTCTCTCCAACCCAACGCCGGGAGCCAGGGCGAATACGCCGGCCTGTTGGCGATCCGTGGCTGGCACAAGAGCCGCGGCGAGGGCCACCGAAACGTCTGCCTGATCCCCAGTTCGGCTCATGGCACCAATCCCGCCAGCGCGGTGATGGCCGGCATGAGGGTCGTGGTGGTGAACTGCGACGAGGAGGGCAACGTCGACCTGCAGGATCTGGATGCCAAGATTGGCAAGCATGCCGACAATCTGGCCGCCCTGATGATCACCTATCCCTCGACCCACGGGGTTTTCGAGGAGACCATCATCGAGATCTGCGACAAGGTGCATGTGGCGGGCGGCCAGGTCTATATGGACGGCGCCAACCTCAATGCCCTGGTCGGGCTCTGTCAGCCCGGGCGCTTCGGGCCGGACGTGGCGCACCTGAACCTGCACAAGACTTTCTGCATTCCGCATGGCGGCGGCGGGCCGGGTGTCGGGCCGATTGGCGTAGTCGAGCACCTCAAGCCCTTCCTGCCCAATCACCCGCTGGTGCCGGAAGCCGGTCCGGAGGGCGGGCCGGGCCCCGTCGCGGCGGCTCCCTGGGGCTCCGCCTCGATCCTGCCGATCTCCTGGGCCTACATCGCCATGACCGGCACCGAAGGGCAGACACGGGCGACGCAGGTGGCCATCCTCAATGCCAACTACGTCGCGCACAAGCTCGCGGGACACTACGACGTGCTCTACAAGGGCCGCAACGGTCGCGTGGCGCACGAATGCATCATCGATACGCGCCCCTTCAAGGACAGCGTGGGCGTGAGTGTCGACGACATCGCCAAGCGGCTGATGGACTACGGCTATCACGCACCGACCATGTCCTGGCCGGTGTCGGGCACGTTAATGATCGAGCCGACTGAGTCCGAATGCCGCGAGGAACTGGACCGCTTCTGCAACGCGATGATCGCCATCCGCAAGGAGATCGCGCGCGTCGAGCAGGGCGAGTGGCCCCGGGATGACAATCCGCTGTGTAACGCCCCTCACACCGCTGAGAGCGTTTTGGCAGAAGACTGGTCCCATGCCTACAGCCGGGAGCGGGCGGTCTATCCGCTGACTGCTCTGCGCGAGGCCAAGTACTGGCCGCCGGTGGGACGTATCGACAATGTGGCCGGTGACCGCAATCTGGTGTGCACCTGTCCGGACATCACGAGCTATCAGGAGGCGGCAGAGTAGCGACAGCCTCGCGGGAAGGGGCGGCCCTTGCCCGATGATCCCTGGTTCTACGTTCTGGCGGTGCCGGCGATTTTCCTGATCGGCATCTCCAAGAGCGGCTTTGGTGGCGGCATGGGGCTGCTCGGGGTGCCGCTGATGGCACTGGCCGTCGATCCGCGTATGGCGGCGGCCATCCTCCTGCCCATCCTCTGCCTGATGGATGCCTTTGCGCTCTGGGCCTATAGGGGACTTTGGCATCGCCGCCATCTGGCGATCCTGGCTGCCGGAGCGGCGGTCGGGATCCTGCTGGGTGCACTGACCTTCGAGTATGTCAGCACCGCGGCCATGCGCCTCTTGGTCGGGGTGATTGCGCTGGGCTTCGTTGCCAACTGGTTGTTCCGACCGGCGGCCGCAGGGGCGCCGGACCCCGAGCCTCGCCTGCTCTCTGGCACCTTCTGGGGCGCCATGTCCGGCTTCACCTCATTTACGGCGCATGCCGGTGGACCGCCAGTGGCGATGTATCTGCTGCCGCGCCAACTGGACAAGTCGCTGTTCCAGGGCACGACCGTGGTCTTTTTCGCGCTCGTGAACCTGACGAAGCTCGTGCCCTACGCCTGGCTCGGACAGTTCACGCCGGGGGTGCTTTGGACTGCGCTGGTCCTCGCCCCATTGGTTCCGCCCGCGATCGGGGTGGGCCTGCTGCTGCACCGGACTGTGTCACAGACGATCTTCTATCGGCTGTGCTACCTTCTGTTGACCGTCGTCGGGTCGAAGCTTGTCTGGGATGGACTTGATGGCCTGCTATTCTGACTTGTTGCGGGCAAGATGCAGCGTGCATTGATTTGCTGTCCACTCCAACTCGCGTAGTCCATTCACGCATTTTGCATGCAATTCTATCAAGTAAAGGCGCCACCTTGACACCAGCGATCTAACTTGCAATCGTTTAGGTGGTAAAACACTAAAAATGGACGGGGGGCGTCGTCGCTCTTTTGTATAGCTGCCTTTCGGTTCAATCACGGCGGTACCCCCATGTGCACCAGAGCGGGGCGGTATCGCCCGCTGCAAACTTCACCTGAAGGTTCGGCCCTTCCCGGGTCGTGCGAACGGAACCAGAGGAGAAATCCATGAAGAAACTCTATCGTCTAGCAGCCACCACTGCGCTGACATTTGCCCTGACGGCAACCGCGGCACAGGCGGACACCTGGCGCTATGCCTTCGAAGAGGCCATGGACGAGGTGCAGGGGATCTTCGCACAGAAGTTCAAGGAAGAGGTCGAGGCCAACTCCGATCACGAGATCCAGCTCTTCCCCTACGGCACTCTGGGCGAGTCTGCCGACATCATGGAGCAGACCCAGGCTGGCATTCTGCAGTTCGTCGATCAGTCGCCGGGTTTCACCGGTTCGCTGATCCCTGAGGCGCAGGTCTTCTTCGTCCCCTACCTGCTACCAGCCGAGACTGACGAGCTTGTGGACTTCTTCCGCAACTCGAAAGCCATCCACGAGATGTTCCCCGAGCTCTATGCCGAGCAGGGGCTGGAACTGCTGACCATGTTCCCCGAGGGTGAGGTCGCCATCTCCACCAAGGAGCCCTTCACCACTCCGGAAGAGTTGGACGAGGTGAAGGTGCGGGTGATGACCAACCCGTTGCTCGTGGAGAGCTACCGGGCCTTCGGCGCAACTCCGACGCCGCTGCCCTGGGGTGAAGTCTATGGTGCCCTGCAGACCAACATCATCCAGGGCCAGGAAAACCCGATGTTCTACATCGAGTCGACCAAGATGTACGAAGTCACTGATTACGTGACCATGATCGGCCACAACAACTTCACCACCGCGGTGATGGCCAACAAGGATTTCTTCGACGGCCTGTCCGAGGAAGATCAGCAGATGATCCGGGATGCGATCGACGTCGCCTTCGATCACATCATTGAGTACCAGCAGGGGCTCCACGAGGAATCCATCGAGAAGATCAAGGCAGACAAGCCGTCGGTCACCTTCACCACGCTGACGGAAGAGCAGCGGGCGCCCTTCCAGGAAGCGGCGGCGGATGTTGAGGCCGCGTTCATCGAGATGACCGGCGAGAGCGGCCAGGCCATTCTCGATCAGATGAAGGCTGACCTCGAAGCGGCGCAGTCCAACTGATTTCTGACTGAGGTGGCGGGCGCCTCTGTGTGGGGTGCCCGCCCTTCGCGGCGTTTCGAAGGATCACGGCAGTGTCAGACAAAGACCCTTCCCAGCCCCCGACTGAACCAGTCCGCCCCGGTGAAACGCCCGAACAGGCCTATGTTTCCAGCCTGCCCGGAGTGCTTGGGGTGGCGGATGTCGCCATCGCCCGCCTGGAGGCAGTGCTGCTTGCCGCCGGCGTGCTTCTGATGGCGGCGAACACAATTTCCAATGTGGTTGGACGCTACGTCTTCCAATCGAGCATCTTTTTCTCCGAAGAGCTTAACCGAATTCTCATCATCCTGATCACCTACGCCGGCATTTCCTATGCTGCGCGTCAGGGCCGGCACATCCGCATGTCGGCGATCTACGATGCCCTGCCGGGGCGCGCGCGCAAACTGCTGATGATCGTGATCACACTCGTGACCGCAGCCTTTATGTTCGGACTGTGCTGGTATTCGCTTCAGTACATTCTGACTCAGGCCGGGCGCGGCCGGGTGCTGCCCTCACTCCAGATTCCCGTCTGGGTTCCGCTGATCATCGTGCCCATCGGCTTCTTCATGACCGGTGCCCAGTATCTGCTCACTGCGATCAAGAACATCATTTCTAAAGACATATACCTCTCGACCGCGGTGCTCGAAGGGTATGAAGAGGACGAGATGGAGGTCTGACCATGGGGCTTACAATCTTCTCCATCATGATCGTCCTGCTGCTGCTGGGCTTTCCCATGATGATCCCGCTGCTTGCGGGTGCCTTGGTGGGGTTCCTCTCCATCTTCGGCGACTTCAGCCAGATCGAGACCATGGTGCAGCAGATGATGGCCGGCATTCGCCCGGCCTCGCTCATCGCGGTTCCGATGTTCATCTTTGCCGCCGACATCATGACCCGGGGACAGTCGGCGGGCAGGCTCATCGACATGGTGATGGCGTTTGTCGGCCACCTGCGCGGCGGCTTGGCCATTTCAACTGCTGCGGCCTGCACCATGTTCGGCGCCGTTTCCGGCTCCACCCAGGCGACGGTTGTGGCCGTCGGCACGCCGCTGCGCCCGCGCATGCAGAAGGCGGGCTACGGGGACAGCTTCATTCTGGCGCTGATCGTCAACTCCTCTGACATCGCCTTCCTGATCCCGCCATCGATCGGCATGATCATCTATGGCGTGGTTTCAAACACCTCGATTGCAGAACTGTTCATCGCCGGCATTGGGCCGGGGCTGCTGATTCTTGTTCTCTTCTCGATCTATGCCTGGTTCTACGCCTGGAAGAACAATGTTCCCACGGAAGAGAAGGCGAGTTGGGGCACGCGTTTCCGCGCACTGCGCGATGCGCTCTGGCCGCTGGGTTTCCCAGCCATCATCATCGGCGGTATCTACGGCGGCATCTTCAGCCCGACCGAGGCGGCGGCGGCCTGTGTGCTCTACGCCATTTTCCTCGAGATGATCGTCTTCCGTGAACTCACCTTCAACGGTCTGTTCCAGACGGCGAAGTCCACCGGACTGATCACCGCCGTCGTCTTCGTGCTGGTGGCGGCCGGGGCGGCTTTCTCCTGGATCATCTCCTTTGCGCAGATCCCACAGGCGATTCTCTCCGGCGTGGGCATCAACGAGATGGGACAGATCGGGGTGCTCTTCGTCATCTCGATTGCCTTCTTCATCGGTTGCATGTTCGTCGATCCCATCGTGGTGATCCTGGTCATGGTGCCGATCTTTGCGCCTGTGGTTCAGGCTGTTGGCCTCGACCCGGTTCTGGTGGGGACGATCATCACGCTGCAGGTGGCCATCGGTTCGGCCACGCCGCCGTTCGGATGCGATATCTTCACAGCCATCGCCGTCTTCAAACGGCCCTATATGGATGTGATCCGCGGCACTCCACCCTTCATCGTGATCCTGTTGGGTGTGTCGGTGGCGCTGATCTTCTTCCCCCAGATTGCGCTGTTCCTGCGTGATATGGCCTTTAACTGATCGGGGAGAGGGAAAGGAGACAGAAGATGTTCAAGAACATCCTCGTGCCCTTCGATGGTTCAGCCGGAGCTGAACGCGCCCTGCGCCGGGCGATCGAACTGGCCCGGCTGTGCGATGCCAAGCTGTGCATCCTCACCGTCTATCGACACCACTCTATGCTGGAAGCATCCCTGTCGATGGTGCGAAAGGATGACCCGGGCAATCTGGACGACATCATGCGGGGTTATGCGCGTGAGGTGGCGGAGCACGCCAAAAGCATCTGCGCCGGGGAAAGCTTCGAGGGCGCCCGCGCCTTCGTCAAGTCGGGCCCCGCGGCGCGCACGATCATTCGCTTCGGCAAGGAGAACAATTGCGATCTGATTGTGATCGGTAGCCGCGGCTTGGGATCGATCGAGAACTACCTGCTGGGCAGCGTCTCTCACAAGGTGACCGGCTTGGCTGAATGCCCGGTCATGGTCGTTTAGCTGCAGCTTTAGCGGCTCACGTTCACCGCTTAATAAGCCTATGGGCCGAGGGACCTGCTTTGGTCCCACGGCGGTAGGTGATTTGGCACTTTTCCAGTGTCCAGTAGCAGGGCTCAATCCGGGGCTGCACCCCACGCTCCGGAGTGAAGCCCATGCGCCCGACCATAGCCCAGAAGCGCGAGACCTTTCGCCGCCTGCATGAAGGCGGCTGCTTTGTGATGCCTAACCCCTGGGACGTAGGGTCTGCACTGGCGCTGCAGGACTTGGGGTTCGAGGCCCTGGCGTCCACCAGCGCCGGCATGGCCTGGGCCCACGGCCGACCCGATACCGGCGTGGACTTGGAGACGGACCTCTCGCACCTGCGGGCACTTGTTGAAGCCGTCGACCTGCCGGTGAACGCGGATTTCGAAGGCGGCTACGCGGTTGCGCCCGAGGGTGTAGCTGCCAATGTGAGGCGCGCGGTGGATACCGGCGTGGCGGGGCTGTCGATCGAGGATTCGACCGGCGACCCGCAGGCCCCGCTCTACGACTTTGATCTTGCGGTGCAGCGTGTCGCGGCGGCGCGCGCAGCCATCGATTCAGCCGGCGGCGAGGTGCTGCTGACCGCGCGCAGCGAAGGCTTCATCGCCGGCCGCCCGGACTTGGACGAAACACTGCGTCGTCTGACGACCTTCGCGCGGGCCGGCGCCGACTGCCTTTTCGCCCCCGGCCTGCGAGAGGCGGGCGACATCGAGGCGGTGGTTCGCGCGGTGGCACCCAAGCCGGTGAATGTCCTGACCCTGGGACAGCCTGTGGCGGAACTGGCCGAACTGGGCGTGCGCCGCATCAGCGTCGGTGGCTCGCTGGCGCGCACCGCCTGGGGCGCTTTCCTGAAGGCGGCGCGAGAGGTTGCGGGGCAGGGTACTTTCCAAGCCTTTGAAGACGCTGCTCCCTCGGCCGAGCTCAACGCTCTGTTCGATGGCAGAAACGGCGAGTCGCTGTGACCGCCCCCCCAGCAGCTCTCGGTGATCACTCTGGGCGTGACGGACCTCGCCCGCTCCCGCCGCTTCTACAGCGAAGGCTTCGGTTGGGAGACGGTGTTCGAGAACGAAGAGATCGCTTTCTATCAGATGAATGGGTTCATTCTCGGAACCTGGTTGCAATCTGCGCTGGAAGCCGACCAGGTGCGCGCTGGATCGGCTCGACCCGGGGCCTCCTCGCTGGCGCACAATGTGCCCGAGCGGGAGGATGTGGTGCCCGTGATGGAGCGCCTTCTGTCTGCGGGCGGCCGTCTCTTGCGCCCGGCCGACGCCCCGCCACATGGCGGCTTCCGGGGCTACGTCGCGGACCCGGACGAGCATGCCTGGGAGATTGCCTGGAACCCCGCGTGGCTGATCGATGCGGAGGGGCGCGTCACCTTCGCCCCGTAACTTGGCGCTGAACGGAGAAGGGGGCTCCCTGCGCTCTGCAGGAAGCCCCCTTCATTCCTGTGTGACGTCTTCCGGCTTACGGCCGGGTGCGGGTCACTGGGCGGCGCTGCGCGCCTCCTCGAGCCAGCCGTCGAAGGTTTCCTGGTTGTCGGCAATCCAGTCGCGGGCGTGGCGCTGCAGATCTTCCTCGGAATCCTCGCCCTCGTTCATCAGCGCGTTCTGCACGAAGATGTCATCCACCGGGATTTCCATCACTTCCAGCAGCTTGCGGGCGGCCGGATTGGCCTCCAGGAAGTCGTTGTTCGCCACGGCACGGATGTCGTTGGCCGGCCAGCCCATGTTGCAGGGATCGGCGACGCAGCCCGTCACGCCGGGGAGCGTCGTGGCGTCCTCGAGGTCCTTCTGCTCCTCGGGCAGGTCGGCGTGATCGACCTCGAGCCAGACCACATCCTTACCCGGCTCCAGAACACCAACGGTCCAGTTCGGGGTCCAGGTGAAGAAGAAGACCGGCTCACCCTGCTGGTAACGCGCCAGGACGTCGGCCATGGAAGCCGAGTAACCCGCGGTGATCAGGTTGACGTGATCGCGCAGCTCGTAGGCGTCCATGTGGTGGTCGATCGTGACCTCGCAGCCCCAGCCTGGCGGGCAGGCCACCATGTCGGCCTTGCCGTCACCGTTGGAATCGAACAGTTCCTTGATTTCGTCCTTCTTGAAGTCCTCCATCGAGGTGATGTCGTATTCCTCGGCGGTCTTCTTGTCGACGAGATAACCCTGGAGCGCGCCGCCCTCGGCAACGTAGCCGACGACTTCTGCCTGGCCCTCGTAGAAGCGCTCATAAGTGTTGTGGAGCGGGAACCAACCGTTGACCCAGAAATCCACATCACCGGTCGAAACCGCCTGGTAGAAGGGCGGGTTGTCGAGGGTCACAGGACCGTCGATTTCGTAGCCGAGCTGGCGCATGGCCTCGGCATAGATCTCGGTGTGGAACCAGCCGGTGTCCCAGGTGGCCCGCGCCATGGTTACCGTTTCGCCCTCGCCGGGCATGTCTTGGGAAGCGGCGGTGGCAGCCATGCCAACGGTTGCCAGCAGCCCTGCACAGGCCCCCAGCATCATTCGTTTACGCATCTGTCGCATCGCATCCTCTCCTTGTTATCCATTACTGTCGCCCGCGCTTGAAGAACCCGATGACGGCGGCGGGCCTGTAATGCCGGCATCGGGATGAGCAGCACAAAGAAAGGGCCCGCGGCGCGGGCCCTTTCTCACGTCAGACCTTCAGTCTCACTGGGCGGCGCTGCGCGCCTCCTCGAGCCAGCCGTCGAAGGTTTCCTGATTGTTGGCAACCCATTCGCGGGCATGCCGCTGCAGGTCTTCCTCGGAATCCTCGCCGTCGTTCATCAGCGCGTTCTGCGCGAAGATGTCATCCAGCGGGATCTCCATGACTTCCAGCAGCTTGCGGGCGGCCGGATTGGCATCCAGGAACTCGCTGTTGGCCACGGCGCGGATGTCGTTGGCCGGCCAGCCCATGTTGCAGGGATCGGCCACGCAGCCGGTCACGCCGGAGAGAGTGGTTGCATCCTCGAGATCCTTCTGGTCCTCCGGCAGGTCAGCGTGATCCACCTCGAGCCAGACCACATCTTCGCCCGGCTCCAGGACACCAACGGTCCAGTTCGGGGTCCAGGTGTAGAAGAAGATTGGCTCACCCTGCTGGTAGCGTGCCAGCGCATCAGCCATGGAAGCCGCGTAGCCCGCGGTGATTAGATTGACGTGATCGCGCAGGTCGTAGGCATCCATGTGGTGGTCGATCGTAACTTCGCAGCCCCAGCCTGGCGGGCAAGCCACCATGTCGGCCTTGCCGTCACCGTTGGAGTCGAAGATCTCCTTGATCTCGTCCTTCTTGAAGTCCTCGATCGAGGTGATGTCGTGCTCCTCGGCGGTCTTCTTGTCGACGAGGTAGCCCTGGAGCGCGCCGCCTTCGGCAACATAGCCGACGAGCTCGGCCTGCCCTTCATAGAAGCGCTCATAGGTGTTGTGGAGCGGGAACCAGCCGTTGACCCAAAGATCCACGTCACCGGTGGAAACCGCCTGGTAGAAGGGCGGGTTGTCGAGGGTCACGGGACCGTCGATCTCGAAGCCGAGCTGGCGCAGGGCCTCGGCATAGATCTCGGTATGGAACCAACCAGTGTCCCAGGTGGCACGCGCCATGGTTACCGTTTCGCCCTCGCCGGGCATGTCCTGGGAAGCGGCGGTGGCTGTCATGCCGACGGTCGCCAGCAGCCCTGCACAGGCCCCCAGCATCAAACGCTTACGCATCTGTCGCATCGCTTCTCCTCCGTTCTATCACTCGTTTCGATCCGCTCTGCGGTGTCCCGAAGCCGGCGGCGGACCGTTACGCCGGCTTCGGGTAGGTGATCAGCGCTGGGCGGGGCCCGGCGGCGCCAGTCCAAGCAGACGCTTGGCGGTGCCGTTGAAGGTCCAGTCCCCCTTGCGCAAGGAGGGATCTCCCAGGGCCTGGGTGATGCGGTCCAGTACGATCGCGATCAGCACGATGCCCACGCCGCCGACGGCCGCACGGCCCACATCCAGACGACCCAGTCCGGTGAAGACCGTGAGGCCCAGTCCGCCGGCACCGATCAGTGCCGCGATCACGGCCATGGAGAGGGCCAGCATCAGGGTTTGATTGAGCCCAGCCATGATGGTGCGCAGCGCCAAGGGCAGTTGCACCTCGAAGAGGATCTGCTTCGGGGTCGAGCCGAAAGCCACCGCTGCCTCTACCAGTTCTTCGCGCACCTGACGGATGCCGAGATTGGTCAGCCGAATGATCGGGGGCAGGGCGAAGATGATTGTGGCAATCACGCCCGGCACCATGCCGACCCCGAACAGCATGACGATCGGCACCAAGTACACGAAGGGAGGGATCGTCTGCATGATGTCCAGTACAGGCCGGATCGTCGTGGCGAAACGGTCATTGCGCGCGGCGGCGATGCCCAATGGAATGCCGGCGATGGCGCAGAAGAACACTGCGGTCAGGATCATTGACAGCGTCGTCATGGTCTCTGCCCAGACACCGATGGCATCGATGAATAGCATGGCCAGCAGCGTGAAGATGGCCACGCCGCCACCGGCAAAACGCCAAGCCGCGATCACCAGCACCAGCGCAAAGATCGGAAAGGGGATGGCCTGCAGGCCCGCATCGAGGCCTCGCAGGACCTGATCCACCGGCCACTGCATGGCCTGGAACGCGGGGCGGAAGTTCGGCACCAACCAGTCGCGAACCACCCACTCAACCCAATCGTCGAAGGGCAGCTTTCCGTAAGTGGAGGGGCTGAACCACTCGATAAGTCCGGTGTGCTCAGCCATTGTGCACTCCTGCGGTTACGTTCTTCTCCTGGGAGATTGGCTGCTCACTGGCGCGTGCGGCAGCCAAAGCATTCACCAGATCGCCGGGATCGACCGTTGCGGAAATGCGCCCCTGCTTGTCGACCAGTGCCACTGGTGCGCCGGCGCCGCCGGTCTCCAGGATGGTAGCAAGGGATGTTTCTGCCTCCGCCGTGATTGCCGGACGCTCCATGACCGACTCAACACGCGCGGCGGGGTCGGCAGCGAGCAGTTGCGCCGCAGACACCGAGCCCAGAGGCTTTTGTGCCGAGTCCTGGACCAGCAAGGCCTGTGCGCCGGAGGCGGAGAGCTTGCGGCAGGCAGCGGCTATCTCTTCCTGCGGTTCGAGCAGTGGGCGATCGCGACGAGCGATTTGACCCAATGTCAGGACGCGCGAGCGGTCGACCTCGCGGGTGAAGTTGGCGACGTAGTCGTCCGCTGGGGCGCTCACGATTTCCTGTGGCCGTCCCACCTGGACAAAGCTTCCGTCCTTCATGATGGCAATGCGGCTGCCCAGGGTGAGCGCTTCATTGAGATCGTGCGTGATGAAGACGATCGTTGCCGAGTAGCGCTCCTGCAGACCCAGCAGCTCATTCTGCATGTCGCGCCGGATGAGCGGGTCGAGCGCCGAGAAGGGCTCGTCCATCAGCAGGATCTCTGGGTCGACCGCCAGGGCGCGGGCCAAGCCGACACGCTGCTGCATGCCGCCGGAGAGGTTGGAAGGATAGGCATCCGCCCAGGCGTCCAGCCCGACGGCGGCAAGAGCCTCGACCGCCTTTTCCCGCCGCTGCTTCGGCGACACGCCGCGGATCTTCAGGCCGTAGGCTGCGTTCTCGGCGACGGTGCGGTGCGGGAAGAGGGCGAAGTGCTGAAACACCATCGCCACCTTGGCCAGGCGAAGCTGCCGCAAACCGCCTTCGTCAAGCGCGAGCACATCCTGGCCGTCGATCGCAAGCGATCCGCTGGTGGGCTCGATCAAGCGGTTGATGCAGCGAACCAGGGTCGATTTGCCCGAGCCGGACAGACCCATAACAACGAAAATCTCGCGGGATTCAACTTCGAGGCTGATGTTGTCGACGGCGACCACCGATTCCGTGCGGCGGTAGATCTCGTCCTTGTCCAGCCCCTCGCGGGCCAGCTTTACGGCTTCTTCCGGTGCGGGCCCGAAAACCTTGTATAGGCCCTCCATGCTGAGCTTGGCAGGCAAACGTTGCTCCTGTGGTGATTGTTTCTTGCGCTCCTAAAGCGATGAGAGCGAGTGACACGCGGTTACCATTTGGGTGACCGCATGCAGGCGCGAGCAGGGGATTGGAGTGATGAAGCCTGGCGCTGGCCTTGGGCCTGCTGCGAGGCGGAGCGCGGTATCCAATGCAAGGATGCTGCAAGCTCCAACTCATCCCCCTATGCGCTAGGACTAGGCCTCACGCTCCGATGTTGCAACCCCAGTGGAGACCTTCGGGTCGCCCAAGCCGGCAAGACGCTCGCCGTCTACCCGGCGCCAAGAGGGCAGTTTTCCGCGACGCCGGGCCTTGCTGTCCTGATGATCGAGGTAGGAGCGCACGAGCCGATCGCGAAGGCGGGTGATGGGGCCGACGGCGGGCAGGGAGAGGGGCCAGAACGGGCTTATGCGCGAAAAGGCCCAGATCTCCAGCCGCACACCAGGGTCGCTTGCCTCGCCACGGCAGTGAATGCCGGAGGTATCCGCGATCACCAGGGTGTTGCGCGGCACGGCAAAGGCCTTGGGCGCCGGCAGCCCCAACTCTTCTAGATCCTGCTCGCTCCAGCGGAAGGAGCCGCGGGCCGAGTAGCGCAAGGGGTCGTGGCGTGCGGTCAGGCTACGCCGGTACTCGGCCGCAAGCCGCTGACGCGTGAAGCGGTGGGAACCCGGCACATAGGTGAAGGGCCCCTTGCGCTCATCGACATCGTCGAGGAAGAGCCAGGCCTTCACCGTGGGGTGGAAAGTGTCCGTGTGCAGATGGCGCTGCGGGTCGGGCGCGCCTTCGCGCAAATGGTTGAGGATGCGCTGGATGTAGAACACCGGCGCTCCGGCCCGCGCGCCGCTCCAGGCGAGCAGGCGGCGATAGGTCGGGTGCTCAATGAAGGCCCGTGTGGCCGGCAGGTCCGAGAGCGTTTCCTGGTCCAGCAGGATGCGGTGCGTGATGGTGTCGCCCTGATGACACTCCCAGCCCGGGCCCTTAAAGGTGCGCACTTCTCTGTTGAGTCGTTCGAAATGATCCTGGGGGAGAAAGTTCTCCTTGAGAATGAAGCCGTCGCGGCGAAAGGCGGCCCGGTCCTCGGCGCTGACGCGTAGCGTCAGAGGCAGGCGGCGCAGTTCACTCATGGCCCGGGCCAGCCGGATTCGCCCGGTGTGCAGCCCCCAACGGTTAAGTAGGGGGCTGCCGATCACCGGATTGTCGGCGAAAGACTTTGCGCCTGTCAGGACGGTCGGCAGGTAGAGCGGCGCGCTGATTTGGCGCAGGAGTCCGGCCCGCGCGTGGGAACGTTCTATGGGCGCCATGGATCGTTTCTCGCTGTGGCTCTCGTTTGCTGGACTATACGCCCCCTGCCCGATTCCCGCTTCGTCAGTCCAGGTCGTTTAGGACCGACTGCAGGGTCCCAAACATCTCATCGATCTGCCCCTTCTCGACAATCAGCGGCGGCGACAGGGCGATGATGTCGCCGGTGACCCGGATGAGCAGTCCCTTGTCGAAGCAGCGCCGGAAGGCTTCGTAGGCCCGTGCACCCACCTTGCCCGGCCGGGATTCCAGTTCGATGCCGGCGATGAGACCAAGGTTGCGCAGGTCGATCACGTGCCGCGTTCCCTTGAGTGAATGCACCGCATCCTCCCAGTAAGGCGCAAGTTCGGCGCAACGCTCGAACAGGCCCTCTTCCTTGTAGACCTCCATGGTGGCCAGGCCGGCCGCAGCCGCGACCGGATGACCGCTGTAGGTGTAGCCGTGGAACAGCTCGATGGTGTTGCCGGTGTTGTCGGCCCATTCGGTGAAGGCGTCGTAGATTCCTTCGCGGGCGATGACACCGCCCATGGGAATCACGCCGTTCGTCAGGCCTTTGGCGCAGGTGATCAGATCCGGCTTGACCCCGAAGTAGTCGGTGGCGAAAGCCGTGCCCAGTCGGCCGAAGCCGGTGATGACCTCGTCGAAAATCAACAGGATGCCGTGTTTGTCGCAGATATCGCGCAGGCGCTGCAGGTAGCCCTGGGGCGGGATCAGCACGCCGGTGGAGCCGGCCACGGGCTCTACGATCACCGCAGCAATGGTGCTCGGGTCGTGCAGCGTGCAGATGCGCTCCAGCTCATCGGCCAGTTCTGCGCCATGCTCCGGCTGACCGCGGGTGAAAGCGTTGCGGCTCAGATCATGGGTGTGCGGCAGGTGGTCGACGCCGTTGATCAGTGGGCCGAAGAACATGCGGTTCTTGACGATGCCGCCCACGGAGATGCCACCGAAGCCGGTGCCGTGGTAGCCGCGCTCGCGCCCGATCAAGCGGGTGCGCTCGGCCTGGCCGCGCACGCGATGATAGGCCAGAGCGATCTTCAGCGCGGAATCGACCGCTTCCGAACCGGA
This sequence comes from Aquibaculum arenosum, assembly GCF_029222965.1. GTDB lineage: Bacteria > Pseudomonadota > Alphaproteobacteria > Kiloniellales > DSM-21159 > Aquibaculum > Aquibaculum arenosum. The sequence goes on from NZ_JARHUD010000009.1 coordinate 117,318, forward strand.
GTTGCAGAAGAACATGTGATCATAGCCCGGCGGCAGCATCTGCAACACGCGCGAGGCCAATTCAAACGGCAGGGGGTGGCCAAGCTGGAAGGTCGGCGCAAAATCCAAGTGCTCAACGGTTTGCTGCACCGCCTGGACGATCTTTTCACGACGGTGACCGGCATTGCAGCACCAAAGGCCTGCCGTGCCATCCAGAATGTCGCGCCCGTCTACCGAGCGATAGTGCATACCCTTTGCCGAGGCCAGCAACATCGGATTGCGCTTGAACTCCCGATTCCAGGTAAACGGCATCCAGAAGGATTCCAGATCGTTTGGCTTGGCGTCGAGATTGATCGGAAGTGCGGAACCGTCCATGGGGCCTCTCCTGGATGACAAGGGTGTTTCGATCACTCTAGCATGCTCATGATAATCGACAAAGCCTCACATAAAGGCTTTCAACGGGTCTCATGCGGCCTCTATACGTTTAAGATAGTTAACACTATAAACGACGGAGAAGATGATCGAGCCAAGCGTCGACGAGGAGGTGGAACTTGGGCGGCGGCTGCGCGCACTGCGGCAGCTGCATGGCCTGTCGCAGCGTGAACTCGCCAAGCGCGCCGGGGTTTCCAACGCGGTGATATCGCTGATCGAGCGCGATGCCACCAGCCCTTCGGTGGGCCTGCTCAAACGCGTGCTTTCGGGCTTTCCCCTCAGTCTCTCCGACTTTTTCTCCATGGAACGGAGACCGCGCGAGCAGGTCTTCTTCGCGGCCGATGAACTGGTGGAAATCGCTGGCGGCAAGGTGAGCTACCGCCAGGTGGGGGAGGACCTGAGCAACAAGGCCCTGCAGGTCATCCTGGAACGCTATGCGCCGGGCGCCGACACCGGGGACTCCTTGCTGCGACACGAAGCCGAGGAAGCCGGCGTGGTGATCGCCGGTGTTCTTGAAGTCACCGTCGGAGATCAGCGGCGTCTGCTGACGGCCGGCGAGGCCTTCTATTTCGACAGCCGCCTGCCACACCGCTTTCGCAATCCAGGCGAGGTTGAAGCAGTGGTGGTGACCGCCTGCACGCCGCCCAGTTTCTGAAGTGGCGGCTCGCTACTCTACATGTCGGCTGGGATGGCCAGCACGTCGCAATCCACTTCGGCGATCAGGGTCTCGGCAGTGCTGCCGAGCAGGAGGCGCTTGACGCCGCTCGACCCGCGCGTGCCGAGGATCAAAAGCTCGATATCGAAGTGCTCCACGGACTCTTGGACCAGATCCAGCGGCTCGGCCTCGCGCACAATCACGCTGGCCTGGGACACGCCGGCTTCGTGCAGCTGAGCGTCGATCCGCGCCGCGGCGGCAGAACGCTCCCGCGCACTGCGCTCGGCAATGGCTTCTCCTTCAATGCCCGCATGGGCCATGAGAGGCCGGCCAGGATCGCGCAACGCATGCACCGCCCAAAGGGAGGTTTCTGGCCCCAGGAACGAAAGCTGCTTGGCCTTGGCCAGCGCCTGACGGCTGCTGGCGGACTCGTCGAGCGCGAGACACAGTTTGTGATAAGGGCCTTCTGCTGCCTGGCGCGTGATCAGGACCGGATGGGGGCCATAGCGTAACAGCCGCTCGACGGTGGAGCCCAGCCACAAGCCGGCAATTGCCCGCTTGCGCGGTGCCCCGACCACGATCATGTCGACATCCCCAAGTGCGGCCGTTTCCAGCAGACGCTCCTCCACTGCCCCTTCGCTCACGCGCAGCACAATGCTCTCGTCATCCCGGCGCGCAGGGGGCAGGGCGGCGCGCATGGCCTCGAGAGCCCGGCGTTTTTCTTCCGCCTTGAGGCGTTCCGGCTTGCGCTCATCGAGGACATGCAGGCATGTCAATTGTCCCGAGCGCTGTTCAGCAAGCTGCAGTCCACGGGCCAAGGCCAGCTGTGATCCCTGGTCCAGGTCGAATGCCACGAGGATGTCTTGCGTCATACTCTTGCCTCCCACACTGCCTATTGCCTCTCGCATCGCGCGCAGCCGGAACGATTCTGCAGCCTTTCCCTGGCCAAAGCCATGACGCCCTTCAATGGCACTTTTCCGCGCTGTGATTTCCCTATCGTGACTTTCCTATTAGAAGAGGAGGGGAGCGTGCGCGGCGAACGACGAGAGGGCAGGAGGTGAAAGTATGATAGACATGATGCTCCTGGCCATACTGATCGGGGCCGGGCTCGTCGTCTTCTCCATTTTTACCAGCCTCGTTGCCTTCCGTTTCGGCGCGCCTTTGCTGCTGATCTTGCTCGGGATCGGTCTCATTGCCGGCGTCGACGGGATCGGCGGCATCGAGTTTGCCAATGTCGAGGCGGCCTACTTCATTGGCAGCATAGCCTTGGCTGTCATTCTCTTCGATAGCGGCCTCGGCACGCGATTGAAGACCTTTCGCCTGGCTGCAGCGCCGGCGCTGATCCTTGCCACCCTGGGCGTTGTCATCACCGCAGCGCTGCTCGCCGTGCCGATTTACTACATTCTGGGCGTCGGCTGGTTAGAGGCCTTGCTGCTGGGCGCCATCGTCGGTTCGACGGACGCTGCGGCCGTGTTCTTCCTGCTGCGTGTCGGTGGCATTCGAATCCGCGAGCGGGTCCGCGCCACGCTGGAAATCGAATCGGCCTCGAACGATCCCATGGCCATCTTCCTGACCATGACGTTGGTCAGTGTGCTGGCTGCCGGTGAAATCGGCGCTCAGGACGCCGTCTGGACTTTCGCCAGCGCATTCCTGCTGCAGATGGGCGTCGGCCTTGCAGCGGGACTCTTCGGTGGCGGGCTCATCGTGCAGACAGTCAATCGCGTGACCCTGGAGACGGGCCTCTATCCCATCGTCGTCATCGGCCTGGCGATGTGCAATTTTGCTGTCGCTTCGATGCTCGGCGGGAGCGGCTTTCTGGCGGTCTTCGTGGCCGGCCTGATCGCGGGCAATGTGCCCATGCGCGGCGCCGTCATGCTGCGCCGCTTCCAGGAAGGCCTGACCTGGCTGGCGCAGATCGTCATGTTTTTGGTGCTGGGGCTCCTGGCGACCCCCTCCGAGTTTCCCCAGATTGCTCTTCAGGCCGTGCTGATCGCACTGGCCCTGATTCTCTTCGCGCGTCCTCTGGCGGTTTGGCTCTGTCTGCTGCCCTTCGGATTTCGCCGAACGGAAACAACCTTTCTTGCCTGGGTCGGGTTGCGGGGCGCGGTGTCGATCCTGCTTGGCATTCTGCCGATCATCGGTGATTTGCCGAACGGCCAGACGCTGTTCAACGTGGCGTTCATCATCGTGCTGAGCTCGCTGCTCGTGCAGGGCTGGACCATCCGGCCGCTGGCACGGCAGTTGGGCCTGATCGTGCCGCCCCGGATTGGCCCGGTGGACCGCGTCGAACTGGAGCTGCCGGGCAACGCCCGCCACGAACTGGTGACCTACCGCATTGCCAAGGAAAGTCCGGTGGCGCGAGGTGAGCGGATTCCCCGCTGGGCGCGCCCATCTCTGATCGTGCGCAATGGTCGGTCCATGCGCATTCACGAGGCCGGACGCCTGGGGGCAGGGGATTATGTCTACATTTTCGTGCCGCCCAACTTCATCAGCCTGCTCGACCGGCTCTTTGCCAGCCCGGCCGAGCTCAGCGACGCGGATGAGGACTATTTCGGTGCCTTCACGCTGGATCCAAAGCGCCCGATCGGAGACGTGGCGCGCAGCTATGGATTCGAGGTCAATGAAGAAAATGCCGAACTCAGCGTCGCTGACTTTCTGCGCAAACGCCTGGGCGGGGCGGTGGGTCGCGGCGACCGGCTTACCCTCCCGCCAGTCGAGCTCATCGTGCGCGAGGCTGATGATGACCATCGCATTCTCGCGGTTGGGCTGGGGTTGGAACCAAGCGGTGACAGCCCTGCGCGCATTCCCTTCTTCTACAGTTCGCGCGAGATTGCCGGAGGCATCCGGAATTGGCTGCACCGCCGGCGGCAGCGCGCCTCGGCCCCTCCGCAGGAGACAAAGAAGAAGCCGGGCAAGGATTCCTAGCCACACAAGCTTGGCCTGGAAGGCAGCCTCACCGGCGCCTATTCGCCCCTCGGCGAGCTTGCTGCACAACATGGTCGTTTTTTCGCCATGCGGGCATGGCAGTAACGGCGCCGCAACGCTATCTCCTTGAAGGACGGCGCGTGTCCCGCCCTGCACCTTCCCGGTGCAGGAACGGTCTCCCCGCTTTCAATACAACCGCTGCTCAGGAGCCGTACACCGGTCGATGGAACTCGCAAACCAGTTCATTCTGCTGAGCGGCGCCTTGCTGCTCGTCGCCATTCTCGCCGGGGTGCTGTCGTCGCGCATCGGCGCACCGCTGCTTCTGGTGTTCCTCGGCCTGGGCATGGCATTCGGGGAGGAAGGTCCCGGCGGAATCGTGTTCCACGATTTCAACACTGCCTACGCCATCGGCAGCCTGGCGCTGGCGATCATTCTCTTCGATGGTGGTTTGCGCACCTCCTTTTCTTCCCTGCGGATTGCCTGGGCGCCCGCGTCGCTGCTGGCCACCGTCGGTGTTGCCCTGACCGCGGCGATGACCGGGACCTTCGCCTGGCTCGTGCTCGACCTTTCCCCGCTTGCGGCCTTGCTTGTGGGCTCCATCGTGGCCTCGACTGATGCCGCGGCGGTGTTCCTCCTGCTGCATCAGCGCGGCATGGACCTCAAGCGGCGCGTGGGAACCACGCTGGAGGTCGAATCGGGCTGCAACGATCCCATGGCGATCTTTCTCACCATCACGCTGGTGGAACTGCTGCTCCACGGTGACGGCGAGATCGGCTGGACGGTGGCCCGGACCCTGGGCGAGCAGATGGGCTACGGCGCCGTCATCGGGCTGGCGGGCGGCTGGCTGTTGGCGCAGGTGGTCAACCGGCTGGAACTGGCACCGGGCCTCTATCCCGTCTTCGTCGTTGCCGGCGCCCTGGTGATCTTCGGCGGCACCCAGGAATTGGGGGGCAGCGGCTTTCTTGCCGTTTATTTGGCGGGCATCATTGCCGGCAACCGGCGCCTGCGTGCGAACCAGCTCGTTCGGCGCTTCCACGACGGTATCGCCTGGGTGTCGCAGATCGCCATGTTCATGATGCTGGGCCTGCTGGTCACGCCGAGCAGTCTGGCACCGGATTTGGTGCCGGCGCTGCTGATTGCCGGCGGTCTGATGTTCGTGGCACGGCCCTTGGCGGTATTCCTCTGTCTCTGGCCCTTTCGCTTCAAGCCCGAGGAGCGGCTCTTCATTGCCTGGGTTGGTCTGCGCGGGGCGGTGCCCATCTTTCTGGCGATAATCCCCGTGCTCGGCGGGATCGATCACGGCATCGACCTTTTCAACGTGGCCTACATCGTCGTGCTGACCTCACTGCTGTTGCAGGGTTGGACCGTGCCCTGGTTGGCCCGGCGCCTGGACATCGAGCTGCCGCCGCGCCCGGAGCCGACGGGGCGCTTCGACATGGAGTTGATGCGCGGCTTTGACCGCGAACTGGTGGGCTATCGCATAGCCGAGACCAGTCCCATGGCCAATCATCCGATCGAGGATCTGCGAGTGCCCGATCGGGTGCGCATCCTGGCGGTGCTGCGCGACAACGCGGTCGTGCAGCGCCAGTTGATGAAGTCCCTGAAGCCGGACGACTATCTTCTGGCCCTGGCGCCCCCGGAACAGGTGCTGCTGCTCGACCGGCAGCTTCTGCCGTCCCGCAGGCGTTCGGGCCGCCGGAGCGAACCGGTGCTGGGCGATTTCGCCTTCCCCGGTGCATCCCCGGTGGGTGCGTTGGCTGACGTCTACGATCTGCCCGTTACTCGGCGCGAGCGGGAGATGAGCCTTTCGGACTTCCTCCAGTCGCGACTGGGGAAGGACTGCTCGGTCGGCGACAAACTCAGCCTCGGCGCCATCGAGCTGGTGGTGCGCAGCATGGAGGACGGCGCGGTACAGGAAGTCGGCATCTGGCTCGAACCAGCTGTCCCCCACCTGCTGCCAAGGGGGCTGGCGCGACGGGTCGCAGGCGCGGGCAGGTTCTTGCGGCGGAACAAGACAGTGCGCAAGCTGGCCGACGATCCGCCGCTGTGACAGCTCGACCCGGCTTGAGCCAGGGACGTTCAGGCCGCAGACTGGGTGCCGCCGGACAGGGCCGCATTGCGGTCAGACCTGTACGCTCCCAAGGTGAAGCAATGAGGCGTGCTCGTGTTCGATAAGCTGCTGATCGCCAATCGCGGAGAGATCGCCTGTCGTGTCGCTGAGACGGCGCGGCGCCTGGGCATCGCGACTGTGGCGGTCTATTCCGATGCCGATGCCGGGGCACGTCACGTGGACCTGGCCGACGAGGCTTGGCGCCTGGGCCCAGCACCACCTGCCGAGAGTTACCTCTGCGTGGAGCGCTTGATCGAGGTGGCGCGTGCCTCGGGCGCGCAGGCGGTCCACCCCGGCTATGGCTTTCTGTCGGAGAATGCCGACTTTGCCGAGGCCTGTGCTGCAGCCGGCCTGGTTTTCGTTGGGCCACCGCCAGACGCCATCCGCGCCATGGGCTCGAAGAGCGCAGCCAAGGCCCTGATGGCGCGTGCCGGGGTTCCCCTGGTGCCGGGTTACCATGGCGAGGACCAGGCGCCCGAACGTTTGGCACAGGAGGCCGACGCCCTCGGCTATCCTTTGCTGCTGAAGGCCTCGGCCGGTGGTGGCGGCAAGGGCATGCGCGTGATCGAGCGGCCGGAGGATTTCGCGGAGGCTCTAGCAGGGGCGCGGCGCGAGGCGCAGGCGGCTTTCGGCGACGACCGCATGCTGCTAGAGCGTTATCTCACCCGGCCGCGCCACATCGAGATTCAGGTCTTCGCCGATGGTGGCGGCCAGGTGGTGCATCTCTTTGAGCGCGACTGTTCCCTGCAGCGTCGCCATCAGAAAGTGGTGGAAGAGGCGCCGGCGCCGGGTCTGGACCCTGCACTGCGTCAGGCCATGGGCGAGGCCGCGATCGCGGCTGCCCAGGCAATCGGCTATGAGGGCGCGGGCACGGTCGAGTTCATACTCGAGGACGACGCCTTCTTCTTCATGGAGATGAACACTCGACTGCAGGTGGAGCATCCGGTGACCGAGATGATCACTGGGCTGGACCTGGTGGAGTGGCAGCTGCGCGTGGCGGCGGGCGAGCCACTGCCTTGCGGCCAGCAGGCGATCCAGGCGCGCGGCCATGCGATCGAGGCGCGGCTCTACGCCGAAGACCCGGCACGCGGCTACCTGCCCACCACCGGCCGCCTGGCGCACCTGCGCTTTCCCGAGGGCGATCCGGCGCTGCGCATCGACAGCGGCGTGCGCGAAGGCGATGAGATCACGCCCTACTATGACCCCATGATCGCCAAGTTGGTGGTCTGGGGCGAAGACCGGGACACGGCACTGCGCCGTCTGCGCGCGGGTCTGGAAGCCACCGAGGTGGCGGGCCCCGCGACAAACCTGACCTTCCTGGCGGCCATCGCGCGCCACCCGGATTTTGCCGCAGGTGGCGTCGATACCGGCTTTCTTGCGCGCTGCGAGCCGGCGCTCACCCTGCCGCCCGATCTCAATGATCCCGCCATCGCGGCCCTGGCCGTGGCGGCGGAGGCCGAGCGGCGCCGGGTGGAGGTGGCGGGGCAGGCCGCGCGCTCCGGCGATCCCTGGTCGCCCTGGTGGAGCAGCGATGGCTGGCGGTTGAACGCCGAAAGCGAACGCCGGCTGCACTTTACGCTGGGCGAGGCCGAGCTCGTGGCGGGGCTGCGCTATGGCGTGGCGGGCTTGGCGCTGGAGTGGCAGGGCAGGTTGCTGCCCCTGCAATGGACCCTGGAAGCGAAGGGACGGCTGCGCGTTGAGCTTGCCGGCAGGACGCTTCGCGCGGCGGTCGCCTGGCAGGGGGAAAGCCTGACGCTGATGCGCGCCGGAGAGAGCCTGCGCCTGCAGTTGGAAGACCGCCAGGCCGCTGCAGCGGATGTGGAGGGCGTGGCAAGCGGCGTGGTGGCGCCCATGCCGGGCAAGGTGGTCGAGGTTGCTGTGGCCGTCGGGGAAGAGGTGGCGCGGGGCCAGCTGTTGCTGGTGCTGGAAGCGATGAAGATGGAGCACAGTCTGCGCGCGCCCGCTGACGGAAGGGTCGGCGCGCTACACGTGCGTGCCGGGGATCAGGTCGAGGAAGGGGTGGAACTGCTCGCCTTTGATCCGCAGCCGGCCGCGCAATCCGCAGACGGCGAGGCGGTGGCCTAGCGCCATGGCGTCCCTGCACCTGATCAAGCTTTCCGTGGGCTCGGAGAGCATCGAGAGCCTGCGCCAGTGGCAGGAACGGCGATACGCCCGACACGGCCGGCTCTGGCATGCCACCCGCATGATGCCCCGGCGCAAGGACGAACTGCTCGATCCCGAGGCGCCGGGCTCGATCTATTGGGTCATACGTGGCGTGATCCAGGCTCGTCAGCAGCTCGTTGGCCTTGAGAGCGGGGCCGAAGAGGAGGGGCGCAGCATGACGCTGCTGCTCCTCGACCCGACTCTCGTGTCTGTTGTGCCGACGCCCAAGCGCCCCTTTCAGGGCTGGCGCTATCTCCTGCCCGAGCAGGCCCCGCAGGATCTGGCATCCGGTGAGGGGGAGGAGGCCGGTCCGCCCCCGGCATTTTTGGCGGAATTGCGTGCCTTGGGCATTTTGTGAGGAGAAAAATTCGGGACCCCTGATTTTTTGTCTTGCGTGGTTGGTCTGATGGGCCTAGAACCCGGCTCACCGCAGCGACGGGGTCCTTGAGGGGTTCTGGCGGGGCGGTGACCGGGGCTCCCGGGGCGATGTTTGAGGCATTGCTTGTTGGGGGCATCATCGCTAGGATGGGCGAGCCGCAGGACCGGGAGATCGGTCGTGGGGTCGCTTGTGCCCGATGGGGTGAGATTTTGCGGGGCTTTTGCTTCGCGGTTGCTTGACATTGTTGGAATGAGGGAAGGGATACGCGGGCGGCGTTGTTTGTCGCGATCCGGTCTGATGTGGATCGATACAGGGGCGTCGATTGTTCGTGGATCTCTTCGTTAAATGATCGTTTGAGCCTTGTTGGTTCTGGCGGGTGCTTTTGGTGCTTTGCTGGGGTCATCGGGTTTGGAGACGATCGAAACGTGCGAGATCATGCGCGAGCATGATCGGCGAACCCGTTCAATGAG